>NZ_CP022548.1:325000-2725000 GCF_002776575.1 Sphingorhabdus sp. YGSMI21
ATTCACTTCCAGCGGGCCGGGCATAGACCCGGGGAATTGGAAGAATTGGAAGCATCTTTATTGCCCTACACGCAGATCTGCGATGGCAAGCGGGACTGCGCGGCGCGTTTTGAAGCCTATCTGGAAGACGCGGTGGATTTGCGCAGCTGTCCGGGCGAAGGCGCGCTGCCGGTGGCCGACATCATAAGGGCGCTGCCGCGCGACATAGCGCTCAGCCTGGAGATCCGCTCCAAAGCCTATCGGGATCGATTCCCGGATGCGACCGACCGCGCAATTGCGGTGCGCGGGGCCAGTCTGGAATATCTCAAGCAAAGCGAGATTGCGGTGCTATAGGCCCCGCGCCTCAGGTCGACTGGATATAGTCGCGCATCGCCGCGGCTTCGCTTTCGATCTTGTCGATCCGATATTTCACCAGATCACCAATCGAGACAAATCCGACCAATTTGCCCTCTTCAACGACCGGCAGGTGACGAATTCGTCTTTTTGTCATCAATGACAGCGCGCCCATGACGCTTTTGCTGCGTTCGACGATGATCACATCCGATGTCATCACATCGCGCACGATATGATCCATTGCGCCATGGCCAAATTTGCGAAGGCAGTGAAGAACATCACGCTCGGAAAAAATGCCCACGACCGCTTCACCATCGAGCACCGGGAGCGCGCCGATGCGCCTTTCTGCCAATATTTCGATCGCCTGCGACACCGAAATATCTGCGGTGCAGCTGAATATTTCTCCGCTGCGTCCCTGCAAGATCGAATCTATGGTCATGGCACCTCTCCTCGCTTCTGATTCTGTTTATTGCATGCTTATAACATATTTTTGAAAGTGATGGCGCTTGATGGTAACAGGATTCCCGTCCAATGCACTGAAAACCACCGGAGTCCCCCTTGCCCCAGTATTCCCGTCTTGACGATCCACAATATGCCAGCCTTGCATGGGCGCGATACTGGCGCCTGATGCGCGGAATGGCGCTGTTCACCCTGATCTGCGTCACCATCTCCCTGGGCATTCTTTTCTATCTGCACGGCTTCGTGTCGATCCACATGTATCTGGCCACGGCGGCGGGGATAGCCTTCGCGCTGATGCTGATGGCCGGCCTGATGGGGCTTGTGTTCCTGTCGAGCGGCACCGGCCATGACGAATCGATCGACGATCCGGTATCAAAGGAAATAGACGCTGATGGGTAAAGATGACCTCGAGGAACTGGCCAGGATGCAGCCGGTATTGCGGGTTGCGCCACAGCCACGCGATCTGAACAACAATGGCCATATATTCGGCGGCTGGGTGCTGTCGCAAATGGATATCGCCGGAGGGATCATGGCGGCGCGCGTCGCGCAGGGTTCCACCGCAACGGTGGCGATCGAGGCGATGGAATTTATCGCCCCGATCCTGACCCGCGACCTGATTTCGGTCTATGCCCGGGTCGACCGGATTGGCAGGACATCGGTTGCGATCAGGCTGGATGTTATCGCGTCGCGGAATCTTGGCGAAGAGCGCGTTCCGGTGACCAGCGGCCTGTTCACCTTCGTTGCCCTGGATGAAAATCATAATCCGCGCGTGATCCCGGAGACTTCCAGGGAAAAATATCTCGGCTAACGGCTATTTGCGCCGCTCGACCCGATATGTCAGCACCCGCTCGCTATTGGCCGGAACCGTTACTTTCCAGACATCCATGCCGTCTTTGCGCGTGAGCCTATGACTGGTTTTCCTGAACCGCTCGCTGTCGCTGCGCATCAGCTTGATTTCCGCCTGCGCGGGTAACCGGGAAGCATTGGTCAGGGTCAGCCGCATGTCACGCGCGTGTTTTTTCTCGTCATCAACCTGCGCCAATTGCTCGACAATCATCTTCACCTGGTCGCTTGAACCAATGGTGACCTCGACCAGCTCGTCGATCGCCTTGTCGTCAAAACTGCCTTCGCCGAGCAGCATCCGCGCACCGTCAACATTCCGGAACGCGATCAGTTTCCCCGCAGGTAGCGGCACGCCCAGCTGGTCCCGCTTGCGGTTCTCGAAACGCAGGGTAGTCGCCAGTGATCGGGCCGGTTGGGCATTGGTCGCCCGTATTATAGTTTCAAATATTTGCGTGAAGGGGATCGCCGATTTCTCCAGAAACGCAACCTGCTTCTGGCTTTGCGCCGCCACGGTGACCGGCACCGGTATCCGATAGAGCTTGAGATCACCGAGGTCCTCCTGCTTCGCCATCACCTTGCGCGCCGTGACCGTTATATTGTCTGCCATCATCGCCGGGGCAGGTGGCGGCGGAGGAGGAGGCGGTGGTGGAGCAGCGCCAAAGGCCTCGCGTCGCTGTGCATATTGCGCGATAATATCGCTGCTTGTTCCGTCGGGCCAGCAAGCCAGGTTCACGCTTCCGCCACTCGCCGGTGCTATATTGTCGCGCCCCTTATTGGGTTGGCCCGCCACCGTCTGGGTTTGCGCCTGAACAAAGGATGTTTCGTCACCATTGGCCAGCGTCACCCAGGAGAAGAGGTTCAGGTGCGAGCCATCGTCAGAAATATCGGCGACATAATTGGCCTGCCAGTCGAAGCCGGTGGCCAGATAGGATAATGTCACCGTTGCGCGGGTTGCTGTCTTCACCCTGCTTTTCACTGACAATGTAGGTTTGGCCGAAAGACCTTCCGGTATCGCCGGATAGACAATGGCCTCGTTCAGACCGGTACATTGTAAAGCTTCGAAACCTTCGGCTGTTTGCACCACCATCCCGCCTGTCGCATCGGTCCGGATCATTGCATCGAACGTTTCGGTTTTTCCGGTAGCAGCACTGGTCCGCCGGATTGTGACGCCCTGCCCCAAATAGCTGTTGAGCAACGCCGACGGCGAAAGCAGCGCCGCATCCCGGTTTTTCTCGATGATGTCATCCGGCAGACCGGTAACGATCGCCGATTGCGGAATAATCCCCCCAGCGACTCCTTCGAACCGCAGGTCCACCTCGCCCACCGGCAAGTCAATCGTGCGCTGTTCGGTGATCAGCGCATAGCCGCCAAGATAGCGAAGGTTCATCGCATTGTTCGGTGCGCGGCGGGGATTGCGGTAGACGGTCACCGAGACCGATCCTGGCCCTTCGGATGTCACGACCTGATGCGCATGACCGGATTGCGCCGCGGCGGGAGCCGAGACTGCAAGGATCAGGAAGGCGAAAAATGTTCGCCGCACCATATCAGAACCGGGTCTCGAAAACCGCTGTTACTGTCGTTCGCCCATTGGCGGGCACGGGTACTTTCCAGACAAGCGAATCGGATGACCGCCGCTTGCTCGTCATGCTCTCGCTCACGATACGCGTGTCATCCCAGTAAAAGTCGAGGCCGTTCTGGATCAGCGACACCGTAACCGCATCGGGCCGCGCATTGCTGATTTCATAAGTCATGCTGGTGCGCCATTTCGATGCGGACAGGCGCTTGCGCTCGGTAACGGTTGGTTTGACTTTGACATCAAAGGCCTCGCCGGTCTTCAGCCCCAGTTCCGACCCCATGGGTGTGTGGCCGATATTATTCTCGCCGATAAATTGCGGCTGGCCGGATGCATCTTTCATGTAAACCCGGACGGTACCTGCGGGCAACGCATCACCCAGCCCACCGTCGCTGGAAGAGCTGAATTCCAAGACCGTGTCCACGCTTTGCGGCTCGTCTTGGGTGCCAAGCCAGCGATTGGAATATTCATAGGTCTTCTGCGCCGGCGCGCCGGTTACATCCAGAAAGCTGACCTGTTTGGTCTGGGCATTGGCGATGGTCGTGCGCGCCGCCAGCGGATAGAGGTAGAAATCGCCCAGCATTTCCCGGTCGGCCGATTCGATCCCTGCGCTGCGGACATTGTTTCGCGACGAATAATTGTTTCGACCGATCACGCCTGGTGTCCCGGCAACCAGCAGGGTCTTGGCGTTGTCGAAGGTCGTACCGGTATTGTTGGTCAGCGTGACCCAGCCCTGCACATCCATCTTGCCGGCCTTTTCGTCGAACAGGGCGACATAATCGGCTTCCCAGCCCAGCCCCGATGTCAGATAGCTGAGCTGCGCAGGTCGCGTGCCTGCGCGCGAACTGTTCAGGGTCACCGACAGGGTTGGCCTGGCCCGCAAATTCTCCGGAACCTTGTCGAAAATCACCCGTGTTGGCAGGCGATCATCGCGCAGCACCTCGATCCGGCTCCCGATTTGCAGCACCACGCCGCCATTGGCGGCCAGCACCTTGGCCCGTTCGCGGGTTTCTGATCCGGTAGCCGGGTTGATCCGGACGATCGTTACCGTTTCGCCAACCGCCTTTTCCATCAGCTTGGAGGGAGACAGAAGATCATAGTCGAAATTCTGCTCGACGATGCCGCTATTCGGAGCGGTGAAACTGACAGTTTCCGCGCGGATCTGCCCGGAGACGCCAGGGAAAGACTGGATTGAGCGGCCTGCTGGAATATTTAGCTGCCGGACATCCTGAACCAGCGCCAGATTGCTGTTGTATATGGTGACCGAGACGTCACCCTGGCCTGAAGACTGGCTGATCGCCGGTGACACGGCGGTCACCATCAGAAATCCCGCTAAAATAAAAGGCCGCATATTGTCTCTCCCCTATCGAAACATGACGCTAACGCATTGAAAATGAACCTGAGCTAAATAGTCATTGCTCCGGTCCGGAACCGTCCGGCGGTGCCAGCCAGCGGAATCTTGCGCCAGCGCCCGGAATGACCCTGTCAAATTCTTCGGCCACAACGATATTTTTCGACATCAGAGCCTCCCGTGCCACCGCCCGGTCCGGGGCGGCCCCGCTCATTCCCAGTGGCAGGGCGATCCGTTCCGAAGCCCAGATGATCAAATCGAGATTTTCGCTGGAAGCCGGGTCAATCGCGCCGTCTGCGATCTTGACTTCCGGCAGCGCGACCGCCGGCGGTTGCAGCCTGATCACCCAGCCCTTGGCCCCCGCAGCGACACGCAGCTCCAGCGCATAATAGGACGCGAGCGTGGCGCCGGGTAACGGCTTGGCAACGACCATGGCCCGCCGCGTGCTGCTGTCCAGCGTGACATCATCGACCGGCACCCCGGCGATAAGGGCAAGATTTTCCCGCAAGCGGGTCACCTGGATTTCGGCTTCCCGGGCCTGTGCCTGGGTTTTGGCTGCAGCGAGCTCGGCCGACTGGGCATCTTCCCCGGTTTCCACCTTGAACTGGTCGACATTGACGGTGATCGACCGGCCCAGCGTGCGGCTCAACACCCGCGAGCTCTGTTCGGCCGCTCCGGCGATAATCGTGGGCGTGAAGACAGTGGCGTTGACGGTGATCGGGTCGGCATCGAAATCGATCTCGATCTGCGAGACGCTGGCGCGCTTGCCGAACTGGTCCTTGATATAACCGTTGGCGGAGCGCGAAACATTGGCCTCCCAGGCAATCTGCCGCAGCGAAAGGCCGAGGGGAATCGCCAGCGCGATGAACACCACCACCATGGCGGCGATCTGGAACTGTGATTGCCGTTCGGACAGATAGGAGCGGAAGCCGTAGAGCCACGCCATCGCGGTCGCGGTCAGCGCAATCGTCATCAGGTTGGTGAAAAACAACAGCAGGGAGCCACCGAATACGGCCCAGTTGAAGGTCGCCAGTCCGAAACCGACCACCGCCAGCGGCGGCATCAGAGCGGTGGCAATAGCGACGCCGACAATCGTTCCCATCCGTCCCCGGATCATCGCATAGGCACCGGCCAGGGCGGAGAAAAGCGCGACCAGCAGATCGAACAGATTGGGCCGCGTGCGCGCGGCGATTTCGGCGGTGACGGTTTGCAGCGGTGACAAGGTAACCACCAGTCCGGCGAACAGGATCGAGATGATACTTCCCAGAACGATCGCCTTGCCGCTCTCTCTCAGCCAGGCCGAATCACCGACGGCCAGGGCAAAGCCCGCTCCCATGATCGGCCCCATCAGCGGCGACAGCAGCATGGCGCCGATCACGACCGCCGGAGAAGATAACAGCAGGCCGAGAATGGCGATACCGGCCGACATCGACGTCATGAACGCGAAATGGGGCGTGAAACCGCTGTCTTCCCGGACTTTATCGATCACCGCCTGCTGGTCGACATCGGCCCGGACGACCATCCGCCACCAGCGGCGGAACAGGCGAATGCTGCCGGTGACCGGATCCAGCGGTCCGGATGAGGGCTTGGGTTTCAACTCTGCCGGACTTGCCGCATTTGCCTGATCGTCTGTCATCGCGCCACTTTAGCCGCGAAAAATGTCGGCGAATAGTTAAAGATTACCTCCGGGGTAGTTGAAAAATGAAGGGTTACGTCTTTTATCAGAAAACTGTACCACCTATATAGATCACAGCGGCTATGATGCCGCGCCAGGAACTCTTGGGAGGAGTCATCCTATGCCACGTCCCGAAACCGATATTGCCGCCACGCGGGCAAGGATCATCGCTGCCGCCGACAAGATGATCGAGGAAAGAGGCGCTATCAGCTTCACGATGAGCGATCTGGCGACCGCGGTCGGCATGTCGCCCTCCAATCTCTACCGCTTCTTCGAGAACAAGGACGCGCTGGCGGAAGCCATGGCCGGAGAATGGTTCGCCGAATTGCTGGCGATCATGGAAGAGCTGGTGTCTGCCGACATGCCCGTGGAAGAGAAGCTCTACCAGTTTTTCGCCCGACGCGTCGTTATCAAAAGGGCGCGTTACGAGGAAGATCCCGAACTTTTCGAATCCTATATGGAGCTTGGCAACGAGCATTTCGACGTGATCAAGGGCTATGTCGATCTGGCCGATCACTATATGGCTTCTATTCTCGCCGAGGCGATGGACAAGGGCTATTTCAAGGGGCTGGACCTCGACACGGTCGTGTCCCTGGTCAACACCATGATGCAGCCCTTCTGCAATCCCCAGCTGATGATGCAGATGATGCATCTGGCGACCGAAGATCGTCTCCGGATCGTGATCAATACGATCCTGACCGGGCTGCAGGCGAACAGCGAAACTGTCAGCGCCAAGCCGGAACTTTACGTCGCCAGCTAGGCGTCTTTTGCCAGCCACTGTTTCATCATCGCCGGTGGCGGTGACGGGTTCATCTCGCTTTCGTCCAGCGCGGCCAGAGCGCGCCGGCGGTCAGCATCGGTAAAACTACCGGTGGTCAGGCAGAATTCCACCATATTGCCATTGGGGTCGCGGGTGTAGACCGAGTGGCACCAATTATGGTCGATCTCCAGCACGTCGAGACCGGCCGCGTTCCATTTCTCGCGCCAGCCGACGAGTTCCTCGGGCGTATCGACGGCGAAGCTGTAATGGTTGGTGCCCTGGGGCGTTCCGGCGGCTTCGTTGAGATCGAACTTATATTCGCCTTCCCCCGGCGTATCCATCAACTCCCAGAAGGCGATGAACCGGCTGTCGTCGCCGTCCATCCGGTAGAAGAAATGCTTGCCCCAGCCGCCACCCATGACCGGGGCGATCTCGACCTTGACCAGTTCGAAACCCATCACGCCTTCGTAAAAGGCGTGGATCGCCTTCATGTCCTTCGCCGCGAGGGCGAGATGGTGATAGCTCATTGGTTTGCTCCCTTCCGTTTGTCGACCATGCCCATGACATCGGCGGTGGCGCCATCGGGGGCCGGCACCTCGACCACGCGCTCCGGCACATCGTCGAACTCCAGCTTCAGCGCCCGGCTCATCACCGCGTGCATCATATAGGTGCAGGTGATGTAGGTGAGTTCGAGTATCTCGACTTCGCCGAGATGCTTTTTCAGCGCCGCGAAGACACCGTCCGGTACCCTGCCCCGTTCGAGCACGAGGCAATCGGTGTAAGCGAGCACGGCGCGTTCGACTTCGTTGAAGCAATTTGCGACCGACCAGTCGGGGATCGCCTTGACCTGTTCCTCGGAATAGCCCTCGAAGCGCATGGCCTTGCTGTGCTGGGAATAGACAAATTGCGATCCCACCGCATAGCCGGCGCGGATCTGGCCGAGTTCGCGCAGTTTCGGGTCGAGCTTGCGATTGGAAGAGCGGTAGAAACCGAAGCCCTCGCTGATATGTTTGAAAGCGTCGGGGACCTGCGCGAAAACGGTCCACCAGTTGCCCGGCGTGCCGGTTGCCGTGCTCGGTTCCGCCACCGGATCGCGATCGCCGAACAATATATTGTAAAGACCGAGCACATAGTCGTCGGTGACTTCTGCTCGCGGTATTTCGCGCAGTCGGGGCATAGAGTCGCTCTCCTATGCCCCGACTATGCACAATTTGATGCGGCTGACTAGCTCGCGAGATTCCGCAACACATAATGCAGGATGCCGCCGTTGAGGAAATATTCCATTTCATTGGCGGTATCGATCCGGCAGATCGTCTTGAAGGTCGACTGCGTGCCGTCGGCGCGGGTCATTTCGACTTCGACTTCCTGCAGCGGTTTCAGCGTTGCCACGCCCTTGATGGTAAAGCTCTCGGTGCCGTCGAGGCTGAGAATTTCGCGATCGGTGCCTTCGACGAACTGCAATGGCAGGACGCCCATGCCGACGAGGTTCGAACGGTGGATCCGCTCGTAGCTTTCGACGATGACCGCGCGGACGCCGAGCAGGTTGGTGCCCTTCGCCGCCCAGTCGCGCGACGAGCCGGTGCCGTATTGCTCGCCGCCGATGACGACCAGCGGGGTGCCGTCGGCTTTGTGCTTCATCGCCGCGTCGTAGATCGGCATGATCTGGCCGTTATATTTTGTATAACCGCCTTCTTTTCCGTCGGCCATTTCGTTTTTGATTCTGATGTTGGCGAAAGTGCCGCGCATCATGACTTCGTGGTTGCCGCGGCGACTTCCGTAACTGTTGAAATCTTGCTTGCTAACCTGATGATTTTTCAGATATTCTCCGGCAGGGCTGTCCTCCTTGATCGCGCCGGCTGGCGAGATGTGGTCGGTGGTAATGCTGTCACCCAGCAGCGCCAGCGTCTTCGCCTCGATGATATCGCTGATCGGCTCGGGCGTCATTGTCATGCCGTCAAAATAGGGCGGATTGGCAACATAGGTCGAGCCGGCGCGCCACTGATAGGTGTCACCACCGGTCACATCGATCGCCCGCCACTGCTCGTCGCCGTCATAGACATTGGCATAGCGGCTTTCGAACATTTCGCGGTTGACGAAGCTGTTGACCATGTCGGTCACTTCGGCGTTGGTTGGCCAGATATCTTTCAGGAACACGTCCGTGCCATCCGAACCGACACCGATCGGCGTTTCATACATATCCTCGCGGACCGTGCCCTTCAGCGCATAAGCCACAACCAGCGGCGGCGAAGCGAGATAGTTGGCGCGCACGTCCTGCGACACGCGGCCTTCGAAGTTGCGGTTGCCCGACAGCACCGAGGCGGCAACCAGATCATTTTCGTTGATCGCCTTGGAAATCGGCGCCGGCAGTGGCCCCGAGTTACCGATACAGGTGGTGCAGCCATAGCCGACCAGGTTGAAGCCGAGATAGTTCAGATCCTCGGACAATCCCGCCTTGTCGAGATAGTCGGTGACCACCTGCGATCCCGGTGCCAGCGACGATTTGACCCATGGCTTGCGCTGCAGACCGCGTTCCCGCGCCTTGCGCGCGACCAGACCGGCGGCGATCAGCACCGTCGGGTTGGAGGTGTTGGTGCAGCTGGTGATCGCGGCAATCGCGACATCGCCATGGGCAAAGCCCTGGTCGCTGCCCTCGACGTCGACCCGCTTGCCGTCATCATCGACGCCAAAGACCTTCTTGAGGTCGCGGTTGAACTCTTCGTCCAGCTCGGCCATCGACACGCGCTGCTGCGGCAGCTTCGGTCCGGAAAGCGACGGCACAACGCTGCCGATGTCCAGTTCCAGCGTCTTGGTGTAGATCGCGTCCTTGGTCGTCTCGTCATAGCGCCAGAAGCCCTGCTCCCGCGCATAGGCTTCGGTCAGCGCGATATCCTCGGCGCTGCGGCCGGTCAGTTCGAGATATTCCAGCGTCTTTTCGTCGATCGGGAAATAGCCGCAGGTCGCGCCATATTCCGGCGCCATATTGGCGATGGTCGCGCGATCGGCGAGCGAGAGTTCCTTCAGGCCCGGTCCGTAAAATTCGACAAAGCTGCCGACCACGCCGACTTCGCGCAGCATCTGCACGCAGGTCAGCACCAGATCGGTCGCGGTAATGCCCTCGGCCAGCTTGCCGGTCAGCTTGAAGCCGACCACCGGTGGAATGAGCATCGAGACCGGCTGGCCAAGCATCGCGGCTTCCGCCTCGATCCCGCCCACGCCCCAGCCAAGCACGCCGAGACCGTTGATCATCGTGGTGTGGCTGTCGGTGCCGACGCACGTGTCGGGATAGGCAACCATATTGCCCTCGGCGTCCGGCGAGGACCAGACCGCCTTGGCGATATTTTCCAGGTTCACCTGGTGACAGATGCCGGTTCCCGGCGGCACAACGGAGAAATTGTCAAACGCCTTGCTACCCCATTTCAGAAATTCGTAACGCTCCATATTGCGCTGATATTCCAGCTCGACATTATGTTCAAAAGCCTGCGGTGTGCCGAATTCGTCGACCATCACCGAGTGATCAATGACCAGATGCACCGGCACCTGCGGGTTGATCTTTTCCGCATCACCCCCCAGTGCCTTGATCCCGTCGCGCATCGCCGCGAGATCGACAACAGCCGGAACACCGGTGAAATCCTGCATCAGCACGCGGGCCGGACGATATTGAATTTCCGCCGCGCTCTTGGCTTCCTTCTGCCAGTCGACCACCGCCTGCGCATCCTTCGCGTCCACGGTAAAGCCGCCATCCTCGAACCGCAGCATATTCTCCAGGAGCACTTTCAGCGTATAAGGCAGCTTGTCGATATTGCCGAGCTTTTCCGCCGCTTTGGCGAGCGAGTAATAAGCATAGTCGGTGCCGTTGACGCTGAGCGTCGAGCGGGTGCCGAGGGTGTCTTTGCCGGTGGTTGTCATGGATAGTTGCTCCGTTTTCTTGTCGTTGATTCAACCGAATGGGGAGAGCGTTGCAGGCAGCGCAGACGGTTGATGAATCGCGTTCGGGAGCGCTTTAGCTGAAGTGGGGGAATTGGGGAAGGGGTAGCGTTCGTGGAAGAGCGCAATAGATTCCATTGAATTTTTTGCGATGCTCTCGATGTCTCCAAAAATTTTGCCGATCCAGAAACGCCTCCTTTATTTGCTTTAAGTGCTTTGGTTCTCTACTTATATTTAAACTGAGTTCGATGTGTCCTACAACACATTAACTAAGCTATCCACAGGGGGGGTATTTATGCTTGATTCGTTTGAACGGTATGTTTTGCTATATGATCTAAAGCTTAGAACGGCTCGGAAGAATATTGACTTTCCGACACTGGCTGAAATGGCTCCTGCGATCATAGAAAGGGTGAGAAAAAACGAGTCCTACATGTTTCTAAGGCCAGATTCCGAAGATTATCCGCCGCCTTGGATGAGGATTAAGGATGCACGAATTGTGAATATATCGGCCGATCGTCAAGGGCTTGCGTTGCTTTTTTCAATAGGCGATCCGCGCGGCGCCAACCCAAGTTTTGAAAATTCCAAAACAGCAACCATTCGTACCATTGAGAAAGAAGAAAACGAAGGAAAGGCCATAGCTGCACACTGCCTAGTATCATTGACCGAGCGGCCGACCCAAAGATACAGAATGGTTATGGAAGATATCAGAGGTTTGGGAAGAACCAGATTACGCGATATGTTAGCCAAGGAACTCAAAGTCATCAGTGAGAACTACAATTTGGAATATACCAATAATTCCAATGAACAGGTAGCAACATACGTTCTACCTGATTTGGAGGGGCACAAATCCGAACGACTGACAGCATCCTTGGAACGAGGTACAATAACCGGAATTCATTTGGTAGATAGTAATTCAACTCACCATATGGACGAAATTGACGGCGCTGAAATTACTCGTCGAGAGCTGAAAGTTTCTCTGGCACATGTTCCGGGACAAGACAAAACTCCTGTGATAGAGAGAATAAAACAATGGGCCGCAGAAGAAAACTATGATAGAATGCGGCTGGTTTGGAATGATCCAGAAGGTGCAGGAAAGCCCGAAAAAGCTTGGGTTGAGACCGCTCAGCAAGATGTTCGGGATACGTACTTCGTCAAACAGGTAAAGGTGCGAGTTGATCATCCTCTCGACGAGGCTTGCGAAAGCTTGCGCGACGATTTGATAACAGCGATTTGTCAACAAGTGGAATAATGAAAATATTCAATGCGCCTTTCAACTATTATCGGCTGGTTTACAAAGGTAAGCTAACCCATGATCTGTTGATTCCTCTTTGCATGGCGATGCCTGCAGGGTTTCTCATTCTAGGGATTCCGGGGGAGGCCCAAATTTTGGGTGAGAATGGTCTATTTGATAAATTTACTCAATTTTTGCCGATTTTGGGCGGCTTCTACATCGCAGCACTTACTGTGATTTTGACACAAGATCACAAAGCCCTGAAATCAAAAATCATCGGTTCTAACGCTCCCAAACTGCCCTCGGATGGTGAGTCCCTTACAAGAGCTCGGTTCCTTGCTATTCTGTTCGGCTATTTATCGTTTGCCTCTTTCTTTTTGTTTTTATTGATAATTTCTGTGGAAACACTCGCGCCTGGATTCAGTAAAATTTTGCCCGCCGGCGTACAATATATTTCCAAAATATCGGTCGTATTAATCGTTCTTTTTTTACTTTCTCAAATATTTGTCGCAACAATGATCGGTCTATACTATATGTCCGACAGATTATATCGTTCTGACCAGCAAGCTAGTTTTCGAAAAAAAATCCCCCCGGCTTAGTAGGGTCAAGCGGCGAGATACAAACGCAGATCGATGGGGGTGGTAGTGTCACTGAAATCAATTAGCTTAAAAAAGCTCCTGCAGTTGTGTGGTGCTGAAGAACAAAGGCTAGTGTCTGAAATTCGTAATGATATTCGCCTTGATATCCGTAGGCAGCAAGGAAAGACCTCAGGAGGTGGGGACTTTCATCCACCGTTCTGGAGAGATGCAAAAAATTTCGTGTTCGAAGGCGTTGATTTGTATGACGCAACTGAACAGAGAATTGCGAAAGACAAAAACAAAAAAAGGCTTTATCCTGACTTGCGGGACGGTTTCTTGAGCTGGTGGGACAAGGAGCGCATGACTACAAATGAGAAAATTGGAATACTCGAGAATAGTATCCATAATCACTATCCCGTGCCTCATTTTGACCTCGTTTTGAAAGTAGATAATCTTCTCTGTTTGCAAGTAGGTAATGATATTAGCAAAGTTATTTATCCCTATTTTCCCGAAATTCCATCGCTAACGCCAAAGTGGGCTCGAGTCGGATTATGGCTTATGGAACAGGCGCTTTCAGAGTTTTCTATCACCGAAATGAAGATATTGGACGTAATCCGTGGTAAAGATTATTCCCAAAATTCTCATCCACTGACAGGCAAGGAACAGCAAATATTTGACGATCGATATTCAATAATATTGGAACTTTGGAACAGTCTCAAGAAAGAATATCCGGATTTCCAAGAATGAGTTGTAGTTGTTTTTGAAGGGGAGTTAATATGTATCGTTACGCGGTAAGTTTTGAAATTAGGGCGGATGCTACCTACGCTGCCAGATATAATAGTCTGATGGAACAGCTAAAAATTGATACCGGGATTTACCCTTGGGATGAAACTACCTCTTTTGTATTAGTTAGCAGCACGGAAACTATTGAGCAATTTGCCGATCGAATTTACTTCAAGAGCAAAATTTCCTCCGCCACTGATATCGTTTTGGTAGTCGATCACGCTAGTAATATCGCCATTGCAAGAGGTCCGGTTAAATACCCAGCACTTCTAAGCGCTCACTTCTCCAGCTGTTCAGTAAAATAGTGCATTTACGGCTGCACCTTTGAACCTCAAAAGCGCTGCACAACAAAGAAATAGAATTGCAGAATCCCGGGATTACGGTGGATTACGGTGACAGTTTACTAAATGCACTAATTGCCGATCGGACAGGACTGTTCTGGGCCCCGGCCTTCGCCGGGGAACAAGCTTCATGACTCGCTTACAATCACTGTAACCGCTGCAACAATCCCCGGCCAAATTTCCGATAAGCATAAGACAGAAACACAATCAGCGCCGCTATCCCTATCAGCGCCACGAAGCTGCTTAGCAGCGGGCTTTCCAAATATCGCTGCAGCAGGCCAGCCATCAGCATCTGCGGAAGTCCGTAGAAGGCCAAAAGAAAATCCCAGGATTTGGGGTAGTTCATCCTGCCGATCCACTGGAGCGTGATATCGGCGAGGAAGACCGATAACAGATAGGCGACGAGGAATATTCTTGCGGTCATTTGTTAAATCTCCCGGTCCTGATGGCGGAATATGCCGACGATATTCACGCTTTCGGTTGAGGGCGCAATCCGTTTGCGCGCTTTGTCGGGTGTCTCGACCTTGGCCTGTCCTGAGCGCCTGCCTGAGCAGGCAGCCGAAGGGCTCGACACGAACGGGGGGAGGTTCCCTACCCTCGGTTCGTGTTCCCCGCCGTAGGGCGGGGTCCAGACGATCGGACAGGACTCTTCTGGGCGCCGCTCTACAGCGGCGAACAACCTCGTTCCCCGCATCGCCAATTGCCCCGAGCCAACATCCTTTCCTACACACCGGCGCTTCTGATATGGATTCGGCATGGCTAGGAAAAAAGCGAACGGGCGCAAGACCGGTCGTCCTGAGCCGGTCGAAGGACAGCTATCCGACGAACGGGACCCTTCGACAAGCTCAGGGCGAACGGCATTGGTTCCCCTGCAAACCCCGAACAAAAACCCCCGCAAACCCCGTCATGACGGCTGGACCGAGGCGCGGAAGAAGACGTTTCTGGCGGTGCTGCGCGAGAGTGGCTGCGTGATCGATGCCTGCCGGGTGGCGGGGATGTCGGATACGTCGGCCTACCGGCTGCGCGAGCGCGATCCGGAGATGGCGGCGCTGTGGGACGAGGCGCTGGCAAACGGGCAGCGCGGGCTGGTCGCGGTGGCGCATCAGCATGCGGTGGTCGGCAAGGAGACGATCATCTACCGCGACGGCGAGGAGGTCGAGCGGCGGGTGGTGCCGTCGGACTCGCTGATGGCGCTGCTGATCAAGCGCGGCGATCTCGGCGGCCGGATCGGCGCGCGCACCGCTGACCAGGTGATCACCTGGGAGGAATGGCAGGACGGCGTGCGCTTTGATGGTGAGGGCAAGAAGATCGACGAGCGCGAAGAGCGGGAAGCGATACACAAGTCGCTCGACCGGAAGCTGGGCGACATGCGGATGAAACTGCTGGCGCGGCGGGCGAAGGAGGAGGAGCGGCTCCGGGAACTGGCCGCGCGGGCGGGGGAGAATGGCGGGGATGATGGTGCGGGGTGATAGCACTCGTCATCCTGAACTTGTTTCAGGATCTCGTGAGATTGGGCTGTGCCGGTGGGGGTCCTGAAACGAGTTCAGGATGACGAAGGGAGCGAGCGCAACTCGTCATCCCAGCGCAGGCTGGGATCCATACCGATGGTAGCGGGTGACGCACTATCGGGGCCGGTCGAAATATTGGTTTAGGCCCCAGCCTTCGCTGGGCTGACGGTGAGGCAATCACACCGTTCGTCTCGAGCGCAGTCGAGAGACGGGGCAGCGCGCAAAAGGTCCTTCGACAGGCTCAGGACGAACGGGGGTTTGTGTGCTCGTCGTCCCAGCGCAGGCTGGGATCCATACCGATGGCAGCGGGTGACGCGCTATCGGGATCGGTCGCTAGATTGGTTTAGCCCCCAGCCTTCGCTGGGGCGACGCTAAATCCCGCCGTCGGTAACCTCGTAGCCGGCTTCCTCCAGCCCGGCCTTCAGCGCAACGCGGCAGGTTTCCAGCTCGTGCGGGTCGGTCGAGCGGACGACGAAATTCGCGCCGACCGTGCCGTCGCGGAAAAAGGGATAGCTGCCGATGACGCAGCTGTCGTGCGCCTTTTCCGCCTGGCGCAGCACGTCGGCAATCTCGCTTTCGGGGGCCCAGGCGCCGAGCGTGACGCTGAGCAGGGGCGCGCCGCCCTCTAGCGTGCCGGTGAGCGCGTCGAGCATGCCGGCGGTAATATGGGGGACGCCGGCC
This sequence comes from Sphingorhabdus sp. YGSMI21, assembly GCF_002776575.1. Lineage (GTDB taxonomy): Bacteria > Pseudomonadota > Alphaproteobacteria > Sphingomonadales > Sphingomonadaceae > Parasphingorhabdus. The sequence continues at coordinate 341,041 of NZ_CP022548.1, forward strand.
ATCAGGAAGAGATTGTCGATGCGGATGCCGGGCGCGCCGGACATGCGGTTCTCGATCAGCTCGGCACCCTCGGGCACCCGGGCCATGCGCAGCCGGCCTTCGTTCAGGCCGCCGCGACTCTCGTAATATTGCTCCAGGATCGCGCGGGCGGTCGGGTGGATCACGACATCGACGCCCAGAGCCTTCGCAATCGCGTCGACGGTGATATCGTCATGGGTCGGGCCGATGCCGCCGGTGGTGAACAGATAGTCGTTGCGGGCGCGCAATATGTTCACCGCCTCGGCGATATGGTCCATGTCGTCGGCGACCACCCGGACCTCGGCGAGGCGGATGCCCTGCACGTTGAGCCAGCTGGCGACCTGCGCGATATTCTTGTCCTGGGTGCGACCGGAGAGGATTTCGTCGCCGATCACGATGAGGGCGGCGGTCCAGATTTTTTCTTTGCTCATGGCCCGTCTATAGAGCGATGCCGGGCGCTTTGGGAATATGTTATTTGGTGCCGCTGGCCGGCTTTGCCTGAGGGTCGGCCCGATAGTCCGAAAGCGGCGGGCGGGCAATCCGGTCGAGCGGCACGTGCAACCACGATGGCTCGCTGCCCAGCCGCGCGTTGAAGCGGGTGTTAAAGGTGAACGGATCGGGGCTGGCCGAGAAGAGATCGGGGCCGTAGAGCGGCTCGACGTCGGCCTGCGCATAGCCCATCAGCCCGAGCAGCGTCGGGAAAATCCGGTAATGCGAGCTTTTGTCCCGGCCCGCCGCCGCCGCCCTGGTCCAGCGCTGCGCCCCGGCCGGATCGCCGATCACCACCAGCGGCACAACGCCTTCCTCGATCTGCGGGTCGGGGGTGCAATGGGTCGCTTCGCCGCCGTCGCCGCGCTCGTGAAAGCTCTGGCCATGGTCGGCGGTGTAGAGGATCGTCGCCTCGCCGATCTGCGCCTGCGCGAACAGCCGGTCGAAAAAGTCGCCGACATTCCACAGAAGCGTATTGCGATAGCTGTTGCGATAGAGCTGCCAGTTGTCCGCCCGCCCGTCGAGACCGTCGGTCCCGCCCATATCACTGACATCGGGATATTGGCCGCGCGCCAGCATCGGCCGGTAGCGGGCGTGGTCCATCGGGAATTTGTCGCTGACCGGGAAATGGCCGCCGACCTTGTTGATCAGGATCAGCTGCGGCTCGTCATCGTTGAGATAATCCGCCAGCCGGTCGGCCACCGCATGGTCGCGGTCGACAACCGGCACATCGGCGAACTGGTCCCAGCGATCGATCAGGGCGCGCTCGGCATCGTCCATCCGGTTCTGGTAATGGCCGCCGGTACGCTGGGCATCAATATAGATGGTGGCCAGCCCGGCAGTCCTGGCATAGGCCCAGATCGACGGCATCGAACGGACCGTCTCGCGATAATTGTCGCGGGTCCCGCCAAAGCGCAACGTGACATTGCTGCCGACGCTGCAATGGTTGATCGCGGTCGCCAGTCCGAAATTGTGGATCGGCACCGCGCCCCCTGCCCGGCCCGGTCCCAGCCCGGAATAGACGCCATGTGCGCTGTTGATATCGAGATAGGCGCCGGCAATGCTCTCGTCGATGATCAGCACGATATCGGACGCGGGTCGCGGCCCCCTTGGCTTCAGCTGCACCTTCTGGCGCGGCCGGTGGTCGGCGGTCGCCAGTTCATAGCCATAGAGCAGGGCGAAGCTGGTGCCGCTGTGCGAGGATGGCAGGCCGCTCGCCCCCTCCCCGCCGCGAAGGAACAGGAGCATCGAGAGACCGAGCAGAACCGGCAGCCCGGCCAGCTTGGCCAACCGCAGCGCCAACGCTCCGGCGCCCCGCCGCTCCGGCGCCCCACCGGGCGGGCGCAACCCGATGCCGAGCAACAGCAGCAGCGCCTTGCCCGCCGCCAGGACAATGCCCCCGCCCTGCTGCGCCAGCGCGTTGCCGAGATCGCCGGCGCTCTCGACCATGGTGACAAAACTCTCGTAGCTCATGAAATCGCCGACCGCCCGTTGATAGCCGTCGACCAGCAGCGATCCTGCCGCCAGCAGCACGGCCAGTGGCCAGCGTAGCCAGCCGTTGCGGAACCGCGAGATACCAACCAGGCCGAGCGCGCAAAGGCCGAACAGGCCGGCAAAGGCGATCAGGGCGACAGGCTGGATATCCGGTGTCGCCAGCATCACCAGCCGGCGCCAGACATCGCCGCCGCCGAGCAGCAGGCTCAGCCCGATCAGTCCATATTTCAGCCGGTTTTGCATCAAGCTTTCGTAATTCCTTTTGTTCCCACGCTGCGCCCCTAGCGCGACTTGGTTAATATCCAGCGAAAATCCCTGCATATTGGGGTATCGCCAAACCGCGCCGCGATGCCTATATAGGCCGCATGACAGACTATATGACCGTAGAAGACACCACCCCGCAATCCCGCACCGGCGCGATCAAGCTGCACGGGCCGGAAGGCTTTGAAGGCATGCGCAAGGCCGGCCGGCTGGCCGCCGAGATACTCGACAGCCTCGTCCCCCATGTCGTGCCCGGCGTGACCACTGGCGCGCTCGACGATATGGTCCGGCAACAGGCTTTTGCCGCCGGAGCGGTCCCCGCGACGCTCGGCTATCGCGGTTTCACGCACAGCTGCTGCACCTCGATCAACCATGTTGTCTGCCACGGCATCCCCGGCGACAAGAAGCTGAACGAGGGCGATATCGTCAATATCGACGTGACCGTGATCGTCGACGGCTGGCACGGCGACACCAGCCGCATGTATCTGGTCGGCAAGACCCCGATCAAGGCGAGCAAACTGGTCCAGGTCACCTATGAATGCATGATGCTGGGCATCGAGCAAGCCAAGCCCGGCAACCGGATGGGCGATGTCGCGCACGCAATCCAGAGCCACGCCGAGGCCCACCGCTATTCGGTGGTCCGCGATTTCTGCGGCCATGGCCTCGGCCAGATGTTCCACGACGCCCCCGAAGTCGTCCACGCCGGCCGCCCCGGCACCGGCCCGGAACTGCGCCCCGGCATGTTCTTCACCATCGAGCCGATGATCAATATCGGCAAATATGCCTGCAAGATGCTCGACGACGGCTGGACAGCGGTCACCCGCGACCGCTCGCTGACCGCGCAGTTCGAGCATAGTATCGGGATTACCGAGGACGGGAACGAGATATTTACGAAGAGCCCGACGGGACTGGATTGTCCGCCTTATTGAGGGGGTGGCGATTGAGGATAGTTATCGATATCGACGTCAGTGTCTGCTTTGAGGAGAAAAAGAGGGGTCACCACGACTGGTGCGACTATCTCAAAAAGGTCGATTAATCTAACCGTCCTAACCTGATCGATTCTTCGTGATGAAACGAGCGCGTTCAAGCAGCTCGTCAAATGTTACGATATCAATACTGCGATTCTCTCGTCTGAATAATTCGAAGGTGTCGCGCATTAGGTTCGCCTCTCTAACCCCGCTGGCTTTTGCAAATTCAGTGCTGGATCCTATAATCAGAATACTTTTGGCATTTCTGGTGCGGGCCGTAAGATGCTCGGTTCCGTCCTTGTTGAGGTGGTCACCATACTCGGAGAAAGACGACCATTCTGCCTTCTGCTCAAGAATCTGTGAAACGGCACTCATAAATTGAGAGCTGAATTCCCACGTTCCCGCCCTCCCGCCGCGCGGTTTGCGAAAAATGGGGGTGTCAGGTCTCTTGATTTCGACAAGCACGGTGTAATCTGTGAAATTCATAAGGAAGTCCGTTACGGGCTTGTTCTGATTGTCCGCACCTCCTCCTCCGACTGTCATTTCGCGCCCAAATTGCCGCATAATACGATAATCGAGACCATACCCAAAAACCCATTGTTCACGCTCGAAGAAATCCTGCCATTGTACCTCGTTCCAGTCCGACAGCTGCATATGCTCCTGATATTCTTCCAACCCCTGCTTGCGGCCAAGAAGGATGTTAATTTCCTCGTCGGTCAGCGATCCGTGCAATGCATTGAGTAAGCCGCTTCTTTGTTCTTCAGTCATTCCTTTTATGCTGTTAAAAATTTCTCGATCAGAAGCATCTATGATCGTTTTCGGCCCATCCGTCGTTGATATGTCCTCAATCCGGGATGTTCCTTCATTCGATAGGTCTATGAATTCTATCTGATGAAGGAAGTCGAGCAGGCGGCTAAACTCGTCTTCTCGAAAATCGAATTTGTTATCATCGCCTGACTCTATCCAGCCACCCGCACGAGTTTTGAATGTTTGAAGAGAGAGCCGCCGAATCTTTTTGTCGTCTTGAGTGACAATTGCAGAAACTTGAGTTTTGCGAACATTCCCGGTTAATCGAAGGCACATCACGCCCTCTATTTCGCCAAGATGAATTCGGTCGCTTCCTTCAATCACCATTTTAACGTTGCGTTTACGCTCCGTATCTCGCGCATGGTAAGTGTATACCTTTGAGATATATAACTTCCCTTGCTCACGCAGCTTGTAAAATTCATATTCGCTATCATTGCTCATTTGGCGATAGTATCGAATAATAATACACGGAAAAGAAAAATTCGAAAAACGAAACGAATTTCTGCTTTCAGGCGCTACCACCACCCGATGAAGTTGCTGTGGTAATCCACTTTTTGTACTAACCTCTCAGGTCATAATCTTACCGGTCTTGGGCATTTAGGTTATTGAACATTCACCCACCTTCAAGCATTGCGACCAAGTTCGTCAAATTAGCGCATTTTATAAATTATCGGCGGAATAATAGTTCTTTCACTATTGCTCAAATTGTAAAATATATATGCATGGAGGCACTTAATGAATGAAGAGGCTCATAAATTCATACTAGAGCATTTCTGCGAGCAACGTTCCCTGTCGCCAAAGGCAATACCCGCCGGATTGACTGACATGATCTGTGCGGTGACAGCACCCTATTTTCTAATGATCGAATGCCTTGACGAGCTTGACTCTGATCCTACTCAGGGCCTTCTTATCAAGCTTGTCAGTAGGTCCTACGAAGCGGCAGCGGGTTCGCTTGCGCTTGCAGCAATTGGCCACTTACGTGAAGCCGAGACACTCTCCCGCTCGGTATACGAAAGCTCAGTGACGACGACTTACATCGTTCAAGAAAATCCAGCCAAGCGGTTTGCCCAATTTTTTCAATATTATGTGAGGCAAGAGCGTGAGCAAAATCGCAAATGGTCAAACGACGTTGAGGCCGAACCCCCTACAGTGCGAAAGGATCACGAAAAAAGGATCAGCCAGAAGAATGAGGCGATGGATGCGTATGAGAAGTTCATCGATCTCTTTGTCGAACATTGCGGCATTGATCTTGAAACGGCGAAAAATTGGCCGGGACTAATTGATCGCCTAACGGCTCTCGGAAGGAGGATCGATTATCGGACGGTCTACGCCGCGATGTGCTCACAGTCGCATCATGACGCGGAGGATGTGCTGAATCACTTTTTTGCCAACAGTGTTGTAGGAGCAGATGACATCGCGGAAAGGATGGAGCGGGAGGCCAACATCTTCAGCATATTCATGGTACTATTCGGGCTTCAATCGTTTGTAGAGGCTATGCTCGCAGTTTGCCGTCACCTGAAGTTCCCGACCGTGGTCGCTGAGGGGACTAATTCTCTAAAGCGGATTACAGACGAGTTGCATGTCATCGCTCCTCACCTTGACACCGGCGAATTTCCAGAAAACTGGGTTAAGAAGGGAACATGACGTGAAGAGCGCTTATTCAGCGCGTCTTTAGTCTACATTAACATCCTGCCAAATACGCCTATTCACTACACAGCCCGATCACCGCTCAAAATCCATGCTGTGATGCAGCACCCGCACGATAAACAGCTCATCCCGCTCAACCCTGTAAAACACAACATGCGCCTGCTGACGAATACGGCGCAATCCCGGGGCGACCTCCTCGGCGCTGCTGCCGAGCTGCGGATTCTCCAGCAGGGACCGGAAACAGGCTTGAAACTGGTCGCGATAGAGCCGCGCCTGATCGATGCCGAATTCGGCAATGGTGTAATCGGCTATTTCGGCCAGATCGCTTGCGGCGCGCCTGCTGAGGCGCAGGTCAGCCATGGGCAGCGCGGTCTTCGGCGGCGCTCCATATATCGTCCAGCGACTGGTCGCTGGTGCCGCTGTCGAGACCCTCGGCTATCGCCGCTCTTAAAGTGGCGAGCCGGTCTTCCTGCGACTGGTCGCGCTTGACCAGATCGCGGATATATTCGCTATCATTGGTAAAGGCACCGCCAGCGATCCGGGATTTTATCCATGCGTCCTGGCTCTCGCTGAGCGTGATGGTTTTGCGGACGGTGGCCATGGGTGAAGCTCCTTGTGACTGGAGTGTCATACTATTGGTGCAGGCCGGGATTGTAAAGATGATGCGCGTTTTGGCTCCAACCACCTTTCCCTAGCAATCCCGCCGCCATCCCCCTAGACACACCCCTCACCTCCCACCAACCGAGACCCCAAAACATGGCCCGCAAACATTCGAAACATGGTGGCTGGCAGGATCTGCCCGAGGCGGAGGAGGCTCCGGCGGAGGTGCCGGATTGCTGGCTCTGCGGGCGGCCGACCGGGAAGACCATTGTCTGGCATCATCCGGTGCCGAAAAGCCGGGGCGGGCGCGATACGGTGCCGATGCATCCGATCTGCCAGCAGACCATCATCACCCATTTCACCAATAGCGAATTGCAGCGCCACGGCATGGACGTCGACGCGCTGCTCGCCGATCCGGTGGTGCGCAAATTTGTGAACTGGGTGGCGAAAAAGGACCCCGATTTCAACGCGGCGACCACCAGGAAGCAGCGCTGATCGGGCTGCGGCGTGGTCTGGCGGGGAATGACGGGACGGGCCTTACACCCGCCCCGCTTGATTCAGTGGCCTAGAGCCCGTCGAGGCCCTTGCTGACCAGGATATTGACCGCGACGCGGCGGTTCTGGGCCTTGCCGCTGGCGGTGTCGTTGCTCGCCATCGGGTCGGCTTCGGACATGCCGGTCGGGGTCAGCATGCGATAGGGTTTCCAGCCGCAGTTCTGCTGGATATAATTGACCACGCGGCTGGCGCGTTGCTCGCTGAGCTGCTGGTTATATTCATAATCGCCGGTCGAATCGGTATAGCCGACGACCAGGATCAGGGCGTTGTTCATATCGTCCGCGGCTTCTGCGGTGGCGCACAGGTCCGCCTTGCCGCTTGCGGAGAGCTTTGCCTTGCCGGTGTCGAAATAGACGTTGGTCGTGCGCTTCACATTATATTGGTCGATATCGCTGACGCGGCTGCGCAAGGCCTCGGTCGCCGCGGTCTGTTCGGCAAAGCCCTGGGCAGTGCCATTGTGGATCATGTTGGCGGTCTTCAGATCGCTGCCCTTCAGCTTGATCTGGCTGGCGACCAGGTCGCTGCCCAGCTGCACCGTCTTGACGGTGACCGGCAGGCCGTTGAGCAGCGCTTCGCCGCCCAGGCTTTCGCGGCCGATGCCGAACAGGCCCTTGCTGGCCCTGATCTCGGTGATCTCGTTGAAGCCGATCACCGTCCGCGCGCCGTCGTCTGCGGTAATCTGCAGGCGGTCATCGCTGCGGGCGGAGATGATGCCTTCGATTTCGGGGCCGGCGGGCGCTTCGGCCATCGCCGTGGCAAAGTCGATTTCCTGCTGGCCGGAGACGATGATATTGTCGCGCGTCTCCTGTTGCGCGAGCAGGCTGCCGGGCGTCAGCAGGGCGGCGGTGGCCAGCAGCATGGCGGCTGTCCGGGGTTGGAAACTGGTGTTCATTATATTTCTCCTTCGGTCGAATCTGTCCGGCCTTGCCATGCGCGTGGCCGTGCTCCGGCCGGACCTGTGGGGATGGGATGCCGCCTGTCAATCTTCCTTTCGGTCTGCGGCATGGTCGGGACGGCGCTGGCGCCGCCTGTGAACAAGCAAGGGCCGGACTGGCGCGACCACCCTGTCCCCCGGATGAACATATTCGTCAGATTCGCCGCTTCTGCAGGCAGCCCGAGCGGGTCCTGCGGCGAACCGTTTCGGGCAGACCTGCAAAACCCATCGCGGAAGTTCACCAGCGCCGGAGTCTCTTTCTTCTCTCTGCCATTCTGCTATCAGCATCCGATGAAGCCCCAACTCCATCCCCAGGAGGCAGAGCGCCTCCGCGAACTGCGCCGCTACGGCATACTCGACACCGAGCGCGAGCAGGCCTTTGACGAACTCGTCGAGCTGACCGCGCAATTGTGTGACGCGCCGGTTTCGGTGGTCAATTTCATCGACGAGGGACGCCAGTGGTTCAAGGCCGAGGTCGGGCTGGGCGTGCGGTCGACGCCGATCGACACCAGCCTGTGCGGCCATGTGATCCTGCAGGACGATTTCGTCGAAATACCCGATACGCTGGCTGACGAGCGGATGGCCGACAACCCGCTGTGCACCAGCGAGGACGGCTTCCGCTTCTACGCCGGAGCGGTGCTGAAAGCCGCCAACGGCCTGCCGCTGGGCACTTTGTGCGTGCTCGACACCAAGCCGCGGGTGCTGAGCGAACAGCAGCGCAAGGTGATCCGGATACTCTCGCACCAGGTGATGCGGGAACTGGACTTGCGCCAGGCACTCGAAAGGGAGCAGGTGCTGCGCCGCGAAATCGACCATCGGGTGAAAAATTCGCTGGCCTCGATCGGCTCGCTGTTCGCGATGAAGGCGCGCGCCGCGCCGGACGAGAAAGTGCGCCTGGCGCTGGAGGATGCAAGCCTGCGGATCCGGTCGCTGTCCTCGCTGCACGCCGAACTGCACGATCTGGAACAGGGGCAGCTGGTCGACCTCTCCTCGCTGTTCCTGCGGGTCTGCCTTGATCTTCAGCAATTGCTTCCCGACGGCATCGCGCTTTCGGCTGCGGTCAGCGGCGACCATGCCAGCCCGCATCTGGCCAACGGCCTGCTGCTGATCGTCAATGAATTTGTCTCGAACAGCGTCAAGCACGGCCTTTTCGCTGCCGGTGGCAAAATCGAATTCGTGATCGCGAGCGAGGGCGAGCAATGGTCGATTGTCTGCAAGGACAATGGCAAGGCGAACCGGCAGGATGCGGAGCGTGCGGCGTCCTCGTCGGGCCTGGGAACACGGGTGATCAGTTCGCTGGCCACCTCGCTCGGCGCATCGATCGACTGGCGCGCCGATGGGACGGGCATGGAATTGCGGCTGGCGAGCGGCACGGACTAGCGGGTACGACAGATCGCGGAACCGCGGCCGCTATAATCCTTGACCATCCGCCCAGAATTTAGCTAGTCAGTTAAATTGCACGGACGGCGGACCGTCCGGCGGATTTTAGGAGACGGGTGATGCGCAGGCTGGGATATTTATTGGCACCTCTTTTGCTGGTGGCTTGCCAGAGCCAGACCGGCGATCCGGCAACGCCCGACGCGGTGGTCAACGCGGACTGGGACAATATCGGCTTTGACGCCAAGGAACAGCGGCACAGCCCGCTCACCCAGATCAACGACAGCAATGTAAGCGAACTCGGCATTGCCTGGTTCAAGGACCTACCCGACGCCCGTGGCCAGGAAGCAACCCCCGTCGTCGTCGACGGCAAGCTTTATATTTCCACCGCATGGTCGAAGGTCTTTGCCTATGACGCCAAGACCGGCGAGGAACTCTGGTCCTATGATCCCGGGGTGGCCGGCGAAAAAGCGGTCGACGCCTGTTGCGACGTGGTCAATCGCGGCGTTGCGATCAACCGCGGAAAATTGTTTTTCGGCACCATCGACGGCCGGCTGATCGCGCTGGACGCGAATACCGGCGCGCGACTCTGGGAAACCCAGACCACCGACAACAGCAAGCCCTATACGATCACCGGCGCCCCGCGGGTGGTCAAGAATATGGTGATCATCGGCAATGGCGGCGCGGAATTCGGCGTGCGCGGCTATGTCTCGGCGTATAATGTCCGAGACGGACTGCTCAAATGGCGCTTCTACACCGTCCCCAATCCCAAGGGCGAAGCGGACGGCGCGGCGAGCGACGAGATTTTTGCCAAGGCAGCCAACAAGACCTGGGGGGACGGCGAATGGAAAGTCTCCGGCGGCGGCGGTACGGTCTGGGACAGCATCGTCTATGACGAGGATCTCGACCAGCTCTACTTTGGCGTCGGCAATGGCAACCCGTGGAATCACGGGCTGCGCTCGGGCGGCGAAGGCGACAATCTGTTCCTGTCCTCGATCGTTGCGGTCGACCCCGATACCGGCAAATATCTCTGGCACTATCAGGAAACACCCGCCGAGACCTGGGACTATACCGCGACCCAGCATATCATTCAGGCCGAACTGCCGATCGACGGCAAGATGCGCAAAGTGCTCTACCACGCCCCGAAAAACGGCTTTTTCTTCGTCATCGACCGGCTCGACGGCACGCTGATCAGCGCCGAACCCTTCGTCGACGGGATCAACTGGGCCGAAGGCTATGATCTGGCCACTGGCCGGCCGATCGAAAATCCGGCCGCCCGCTTCTACAAGACCAAGGAGCCCTTTGTCGCGATCCCGGGGGCGCTGGGCGCGCATAACTGGCATCCGATGAGCTACAATCCGCAGACCGGCCTCGTCTACATTCCCGCCCAGCAAATCCCGCAGGGCTATGAAGTGCCGGTTTCTGACATCGACAAGGCGCGCGAGCGGCTCGGCTTCAATGTCGGCATCGGCTGGGCCATCGGCCAGCTGCCCGACGACAAGGATGTCTACAAGGCCGCCGTGGCGGCGACCACCGGACGGCTGGTGGCCTTCAACCCCAAGACCGGCAAGGTCGAATGGGGCGTCGATTATCCGGCGGCCTGGAACGGCGGTACGATGACGACCGCGGGCAATCTGGTTTTCCAGGGCACCAGCACCGGCTTTTTCAAGGCCTATTCGGCCGACAAGGGCACGGAATTGCTGAGCCTGCCGATGCAGTCCGGCATCGTCAGCGCGCCCTCCACCTATATGATCGACGGCGAGCAATATGTCGCTTTCCTGACCAGCAAGGGCGGTGCCTTTCCGCTGGTCGCCGGTGTTGCCGGCGGGGTGACGCGCCAACTGCCCAATATTCCGCGGCTGGTGGTGCTGAAACTCGGCGGCAAGGCTGCCTTCCCGCCGCTCCCTGAAAAAGGCGAAGTGGTCTGGGATCCGCCGGTACAGAGTGGCACCCCGGAACAGATTGCTGCCGGTAAGGACCTGTACGGGCGCAATTGCCTCGTCTGCCACGGCGACAGCGCGATCGGCAACGGCTTCACGCCTGACCTGCGGGTCAGCGGCGTATTGCCGGATACCCAGGCCTGGGCCTCGGTGGTCAAGGGCGGCGCGCTCAAGCAACACGGCATGGTCGGTTTCGGATCACAGCTCAGCGACGTGCAGGTGGAAAATATCCGCCACTATGTCGTGAACCGGTCGATCTGGACCAAGGAAAATCTGCCCGAGATGACCGCTCCGACGGCGCGGTGATCTTACGACCATTGCCTGCCCAAATATTGTTCACAGGCCGCGATAAATGCCTGTTTTTTGAGCAGCATTGTCAGTCGTCCGATAACAGATTAGCAATGTAGCCAAGCATTCCGGCGATTCTGTTCGCGAATCGATTCTGGCATGGTAATTGAATAGCAACGGGCAATACTGCCCGGCCGAGGTGGTTTGCTCCTGTTCGGGGGAAATGCCGAGGAAGCGGTACACGGGAACGTAAAAATGAAAAAAATCGAAGCCATCATCAAGCCCTTCAAACTGGACGAGGTCAAGGAAGCACTGCACGAAGTCGGTGTATCCGGCATTACCGTGACCGAGGCGAAAGGCTTTGGCCGACAGAAGGGCCATACCGAACTTTATCGCGGCGCCGAATATGTCGTCGACTTCCTGCCCAAGGTGAAGCTGGAAGTGGTCGTCGAGGACAGTCTTGCCGACCGTACGGTCGAGGCGATTGCCGCGGCAGCCCAGACCGGCCGCATCGGCGACGGCAAGATTTTCGTCATTCCGGTCGAAGCGGCGCTGCGTATCCGCACCGGCGAACGCGACAACGACGCCATCTGATTTTCATTCCAACCAAACCCAATAAACCAGAACCAAGGGACTAAATAATGGGCAATACAGCATCCGATATTATCAAGTTGATCAAGGAACATGAGATCGAGTGGGTCGATGTTCGCTTCACCGATCCGCGCGGCAAATGGCAGCATCTGTCGATGTGCGCCGAAGTCATTGACGAGGATGTGCTGGAAGAAGGCTTCATGTTTGACGGTAGCTCGATCGAGGGCTGGAAAGCGATCAACGAATCCGACATGATCCTGCGTCCCGATCTTGACGCGATGTACATGGACCCCTTCTCGGCCACCCCGATGATGATTCTGGTCTGCAATATCGTCGAGCCCGGCGACGGATCGCTTTACAGCCGCGACCCGCGCTCGACCGCAGTGCGCGCCGAGGCCTATCTGAAATCCACCGGTATCGGCGACACCATCTATGTCGGACCGGAGCCTGAATTTTTCATGTTCGACGATGTGAAGTTCGAAAATGGCTACGACCGCTCGGGCTTCCGGATCGACGATATCGAGCTGCCGACCAACACCGGTCGCGACTATGATGTCGGCAACATGGGCCACCGTCCCCGCGCCAAGGGCGGCTATTTCCCGGTCGCTCCGGTTGACAGCTGCATGGACATTCGCGGCGAGATGGTCACGACCATGCTGGAAATGGGCCTGCCGATGGACAAGCACCATCACGAAGTGGCAGCCGCGCAGCACGAACTGGGCATCACCTTCGGGACGCTGACCCAGACCTGCGACCGGACCCAGGTCTATAAATATGTCGTGCAGCAGGTTGCCCATGCATATGGCAAGACCGCAACCTTCATGCCGAAGCCGATCAAGGACGATAACGGCAGCGGCATGCACACGCATATGTCGATCTGGAAAGACGGCAAGCCGCTGTTCGCCGGCAATGAATATGCCGGCCTGTCGGAAATGTGCCTCCACTATATCGGCGGCGTTATCAAACATGCAAAAGCGATCAACGCCTTCTCCAACCCGACGACCAACAGCTACAAGCGTCTGGTCCCCGGTTTTGAAGCGCCGGTATTGCTCGCCTATTCGAGCCGCAACCGTAGCGCATCCTGCCGTATTCCTTATGGTGCGGGTGACAAGGCGAAGCGCGTCGAATTCCGCTTCCCCGATCCGCTTGCCAACCCGTATCTGTCGGCAGCAGCCTTGCTGATGGCCGGTCTTGACGGCATCGAGAACAAGATCCACCCGGGCGAAGCCATGGACAAGAATCTCTATGACCTGCCACCGGCTGAGCTGGCCGAAGTGCCAACCGTCTGCGGTTCGCTGCGCGAAGCACTGGAAGCACTGGAAGCGGATCACGAATTCCTGCTCAAGGGCGACGTATTCTCGAAAGACCAGATCGACGCTTATGCCGAACTCAAATGGGAAGAAGTCAGCCGCTTCGAAACCACGCCGAGCCCGGTCGAATTCGACATGTATTATTCGAGCTGACCTTTCCGGTCAGATTGAAAACAGAAGCCCGGGGCAAGCGATTGCTCCGGGCTTTTGTGTGTGTGTGGAATACTGCTCCAGTCGCGGCTTCATTCCGAACGTGGCCCTGAGCTTTGATTGTCCTGGACGGCAACAAGTGGGTGGATTGCGGACATTGAGAACAGCGATTGCTAGTAATATCCGCAATATCCCGAAAGCGGACGCTAGCATTCAGCATATGGAACAACAGCAGTTGGACGGATCGCGGTCATTGCTTTTCGTAAAAGTTATGCAATAAACCGACAATGAATCAATCCGCTGCTAAAATTGCGCATCATTTTTTGTCGGCTGTATGGGATGGAAATCCACCGGACGAATCTGAGTTGATCGCGGCACTGGATCAATTGCTATACAATTCACACAGTGTCCCGTTTGCGGATTGTGCCGAAATCGACCTCGATCCTCCAGATAGAGACTATCCCGAACTGTTTAAGGCAGTTTCTGTTAGATTCCCCGCTCTTGGGTACTATCCGGTAGTTGACCCCTTAGAAACAATTGACGACGAACAAACACTCGCAGACGCGATCGATGATATCGCTGATATTACAAATGACCTGCGAGAAGTTATTTGGCGTGATGAAAACTTAGGAGCAGATGATGCGGCTTGGTATTTCCGCTTAATGTACTTTCATTGGGGAAATCACGCACGCAGGCTTTCAATGTATCTCCATGCGCGTCAACATGGTTGAATGACTGAAATTAGGGCGGGAAAACGGCTGGTAGCGTAGAGTCCGCAATATCCTGAAAGCGGACATTAGAAATCTATTGGTTAGGTCTAATCATTGGGGCTAGAGGCTTAAGGCCCGGTTGCTTGGGAGCCGATGGAAAATGACATCAGATGAAAATATTTGGACATATGGTGGAGCTATCGCTTTAGCGTTGCTCAGTGGTTTCACAGTAATGCAAGGGGTGACCGTTTACGCTCCATTGCCGTTCTATATAATCCTTCTCGCCTGGATTATTCCGCCACTAGCCATTTTGCTAACGCCTTTTTGTTACTTCATGGTTGTGTATTTGGGAACAAAATCGCCGAGATTCTCGATATATATCTTAATCTTGTGTTTGATGTTTGGTGCCTTAAACACTTGGTCTATCTACAGCGCTTGGGACTATGGAATACGTTATCAAGGTGAATCTCATACCCAGATCGTCGCTATCGAGAATATCGTAGGCTTTGCTTTTGTACTAGTTCTAGCAACTTACGCACACTTGAAAAAAATTCAAACTGCAACACTGCTGGCGAATTTTTCGCTCTTTGCCTTGCTGTCCTGGTGCGCCTTTCCTTACTTAGGTGAACTACCCTGAATATGATGTGGTCGCCAGTTCGACTATTCAACTTCGACTACCTCAATGTCCGCTTTTGCGCCCTAAGCGGACACTAGGTCGGACTGGCGCAAATGTCCGTCAATGGGGCGGAAGCTGACCGGCAGTTTATACAGCCGGCAAAGGCCCTCTCTGCCTCCACAGCGCCGACAGCATCAATAATCCTTGCTCACCCGCAAATTGGCGCTCTGGCGGCCGAGGGTCGAAATGCTCGACAGGATCGACAGCCAGCGAGTGATCTGGAATTCGAGCTGGGTGGCGCTATAGCCCTTGCCGTCGGTGATCAGTTCTACATAGACGCGGCGGGTGATATATTTGCCCGCGGCAATCGATGTGCCGGTACCGGTATCAGTGTCGGACGGCAATATCCGCAACCGGTCCAGACCGACCGCCTTGCGCAACTGGTTGATCGGATCCAGCCCGCCGCCGCTGTTGAGCGAGGCCACGGCAGCCGCCAGCTGGACCGCTTCGGGAGCAGACAGGTCGGCGATGGAGGCGCCGAACAACACCCGCGACAGCAGCTCGTCCTGAGGCAGGGCCGGGATGCTGGTAAAGGCGATTTCCGGCTGGTTGCCGGTGCCGGTGACATTGATCGTGGCGTTCAGGCCGGTCAGATTGGCCTCCGCCTCGATATCCAGGATCGGGTTGACCGGCTGATTGCCGACAAAGCGGATGCGGCCGCGCTCAAGGCTGAACTGGCGACCGGCAAAAGTATAGTCACCGCGCAGCAGATCAGCGGTGCCGACCATCGCAAAATTGTCGACCGGCCCGGTAATCTTCAAACTGGCCTTCCATTCGCTGTCGAGCCCGAGCCCCTCGACCATCAGCCGGTTGGGGGCGTTGGCGGTCAGGTCGAAGCGCCATGGCCGGCCGCGCACCACCACCGGCCGTTCGTCGGCGCGGCGATTGATTTCCCGGGTCTTGATATCCGGCAGACTGGCTGTCGCGCTGGCTTGACCGAAGCGGAAGAAACTGCGGTTGAGCACGACATTGCCCGAAATCAGGCCGCCATCCACAGAACTGCGGATCTTGATCGGGCCGGTCACCGTGGCGGCGAAATCATCGCGGGCAATCAGCGCGGCCTGCTGGGCATTGACGTCCATGATGATACCGATGCCCTCGCCCTCTGCGACGGCGAAGTTGAAACTGCCGCTGCCGCTTACCGTTCCGCCCCCGGCGGTGGTGCCGGTCAGTTTCGGCAGCACCAGCCTTGAGCCGTCAAACTGGCCCACCGTCTTGATATTGGAAATGACCGTGCCGGTGAGCGGGCTTTCGAGCCGCGCGTTGCTGGTGCTGACCCGGCCCTTGATCTGCGGATTGGCGAGACTGCCGCTGACATCGGCGCTGGCCGCGACCGGTCCGGTCAGGTCGAATGTCTCGACCCCGGTCAGCCGCCACAGGCTCTCGGCGCCGCCGTTGAACCGCGCTTGCGCGAACAGTGGCCGGCGCATCAGCTCGTCCTGCCAGTTGCCGCCACCCAGGCCGGTCACCCGCCCCTGGAACCGGCCGATGGTCTTGCCCTCGGGCGACTTGATGATCCCGCGCGCCGCCGCGTTGCGGCTGGACAGGGCAATATTGAGACCCAGATCAACCGGCGCGGAGGTCAGGATCAGACCCGAACGGGTCAGCCCCTTGATCGTCAGCTTCGCTTCACCGACCGGTATCCGGGCGCCCGACTGGGTCAGTTTGACGGTGCCGTTGACGCTGCCGCCCAGCCCGAGATCGGGATAGCCGATATCGACCAGCGACAGCGGCATTCTGGCCATCGTCAGGTCTAGTCTGGAATTGCCGCTGCCAAAACGAGCGGACAGCTTCGCGCTGCCGCTGCCATAGTTGATCGTGGTCGCCGGAACGGTCCAGCCATCGCCGTCGCGCCGCAGTTCGAGCGGTTGCGCCAGACGCAGATTGCGGCCCTCAAACTGTCCGTTTCCGGAAATCCGGTAGCGGTCGGGCGTGATGTCCGCCTTGGCCTGGAACTCGAAAGTGCTGCCGCGCGTGCCGGCAACGGTGAAGGTTGCCGTACCGCTGCCGTCGGTCAGCTTGGCATTGGCGGCGACCCGCCCGATGATCAGTTCGCCGCGGCTGATCCCCTGCGCGCGCAACGTTGCGTCGATATTGGACTGACCGTCGATCAGCAGGATATCGGCCTCCAGCACCGCGGTACGGATGGAGATCGGCGGATCGCCGCCAAAGCGGGCATTTTCGGCCTTGAGATTGGCGCGGATCAGCTGTTGCCCGCTGCCGGGACGGAACAGCACATCACCGTTCACGCCACCGCCGCTGACCACAAGCCGTCCGGCAAGCCCGTCTGCGGTCGTCCGGATCGTACCGGTGGCCAGCGTATCGGAGACGAGCAGGCGGTCGACCCGCACCGCCGTGTCCTGGCCGGGCGTGGTCAGGATCATCCCGTCACTGCTGAACGGCCCCAGCGTCGAGCCGCCGGAGGCAACATAGGAGAAGCCGCCCTTGACCGGAGCGAGTTGCACGCTGACGGCCGAAAGACCCGCCGCCGGCAGCGGGCTGTCCAGCAGCAGGGCGACCCTGGGACGGTCGAGCGCACCGTCGAGTTTCAGATCAAAGCGGCCATATGTGTCCTGCCGTCCCGAGCCGCGGAACGCGAAGGTCGCCGCGCCGGTCTGGCTTCCGGACCCCCGGAAGGACAGTTTCGGCGCCGACACGTGGAGATTGGTAAAGCGCAACAGTCCGTCCGGGCCGAGGGCGAGGCCGGTCTGCAATTGCGGCAAGCCGCCGGCCAGTTCGCGCAGAAAGCCGATGTCGAAACGACGCAGCCTTGCATTGACCTGGCCGTCCAGTGCGATCCCCTTCGCTGCCGGACCCAGATTGATCTCGGCAATGATGTCCGCAACGCCGACGCCCGGAACCGCAAAGCCGGGCGCATTGGCATCGATATTGACGGCGAAATCGCCGGTCGAGGGGCGCAGCTCCACATCGAGCGTGCCCTTTGCCACATTGGTCGCGACGCGTGCCCGCTCGGCGAACAGCAGATCCTTTTCATAGCGGAGCAATGCTGTCGCGCTGAAGCCGGAAAGCAATTGTTTCAGCAACTCGCCATTGCCGATTACCGTGCCGACCGAAAGCTCGACGGGGATATCCCAGCCGCCGGCATCCCGCTGTCCTTCGCCCTCGCCCCGCACATTGGTCAGCAATGTCTTGCCAAAAGCCAGCTGTGGCGCGGTCAGCAGATATTGGTAGCGCAGTTGCGAGAATTTTCCGTTCAGCAACGCCTTAAGCTCAAAGTCCTGCGCCCGCATATTGGGCGACAGCGCCGATGGATCGATCAGCCGTGTCTCCAGCCGCATCGCATCCAGACTGTTGCGCGCCAGATCGATCCCGCCCTTCGCGGTAAAGGACAGGGCTGCCGAACGCGCTTCGAGGTCCAGAGCGAGAAGCCGGTCGGCGAGGCTCGCCGTGCCCTTGATCAGCAGGTCCGGCGAAGCCAGTTTCTGCGCTGCTCCTTCGGGCAGTACAGCGGCGGTCAGCTTGCCGTCATAGGCAAATTCTCCGGCCTTCGCCTCGATCGTGACTTGCGTCAGCGTCTCGTCATTGCTGAGCGCAACCAGTTCGCCGTTCCATTTCTGCCAGCTGCCATCGCCTTTCAGGGTCAGCGCCAGGTCGCGATCCATCCCCAGGGCACCGGCTATCACGCCGCCGGCCGGGGCCATGATTTCGGCGTCGATATCAAGCTTCTCGCGCTCCGGTTCGGCATTCAGCGCCAGCAGCAGCTTGTCGCCGCTGCGCGTCGTCGCCGCATCGAGACGCACCATCGCGCGGCCGGCCCTGATATCGGCAGTGCCCGACAGATCGGCAAATTGTTCGCTGCCGGCCAGGGCTTCGCCCAGAGCCAGATTTTCCGCCCGGAACGCGCCGACATAGATGTCGAAACCGGGCAGCAGAGGGCTGTCTTCGCCGCTGTCGATCAGTTCCGGCAAACGGTCGAGCCGCCCTTTCAGGATCAGCGCATCGGTGATGTTCAGTTCGTTGAATATCCAGGCCAGCGGGTTCCAGTCGACCGCTACGGTGCCAGCGGAGAAAAACTCGCCCTTGGGATCGAGCAGCCGCAAACCCTGCACCCTGCCCTCGCCGTAGATTGATCCCTCGATATCGGCAATCCGGATGCGCAGGCCGTCCTCCGGCTCCAGCGCCTCGACCTGGCTGATGATGAAGCGATGGCCGGAATTGCTGTCCAGCCACATGGCCGCGCCAACCAGTCCCAATAGGAGGATCGCAGCCAGCCCCAGCAGGCCGCGCATGGACCAGCGCCAGATCAGTCGCTTGGAGCCCGGCCTGTCCTTGCTATCGGCCATCTAGAATGCCTGTCCGAGCGAGACATAGACCGCGACACGCGAATCGCCGGGTTGCGGGTTGATCGGCGTGCCGACATCGATGCGGATCGGTCCAAAGTCGCTATAATAGCGAACGCCAAGACCGGCACCATAGCGCATGCCGGAGATGTCCGGCGTGCTGCTGGTATAGACATTGCCCGCATCGATGAATGGGACGATACCTAGATTGCCGCCGAAAAAGCCGGTGCGGACCCGCGCCTCGAGCGAAAACTCGACCAGCGAGCGGCCGCCCACCGGATCATTATTGGCATCGCGCGGGCCAATGCTCTGATAGCCATAGCCGCGAACCGAACCGCCGCCACCGGCGTAGAGACGGCGCGACGGCGCTATCCGGTTGTTCCCGGCACCGGCGATCGTCCCGAGCCGGGTGCGGCCGGCCAGCACGATCTTGTCGGACACCGGAAAATATGCGGATCCGTCAAATTGGCTGCGGACATAAAAGAAACTGCCATCCTGAAGCGACGCTTCAGGAGCGATCCGGGCGGTCAGCCTGAAACCCCGGGTCGGATCGAGCAGATCGTCGCTGGCGTCATAGGTGACTAGCCCCGGCAGCGAACCGATGAAGAAGGTGTCCCGGCCCGTCGCATCCGTCGGCCCGGTGACGTCTTCTTCGCGCGATGCCAGCAGCTCGACGCCGAGCGACCAGCTCCAGCGCTTCTGGTAGATCAAATTGCTCTGGCGCTCGATATTGGCGGCGACGGAGAATGTCTGGGCCTTGAACGCCGGACGGTCGACGACGCTCAGCGCGGTGCGGCCGTTCAATATATTGTCGCGACGCCGATAATTGTTGCGGCGAAAGGACAGGCTGCCGGACTGTTCCTGGGTCCCGAGCACGGCAGTAGCGCGGAAGAGGCCTTCCGGCGGGAAGAGATTCCGGTGCTCCCAGCTGACTTCGGCGCGGGCGCCCTCGCCTGTGCCGTAGCCCAGCTCGCCGGCCACGGTGCGCAATGGCGCCGGTGTCAGCTTGACCGCGACATCGACCGCTTCCGGATCGTCGGCCACAACCGGATCGACATTGACGGTCGAAACAAGGCCGGTCGCGATCAGCGCACGGCGCAAATCCTCGAGATCGGAGGCCTGATACAGGTCACCGGGATTGAAACGGGCGATCATCTGGACATGATCGGCATCGAACAATTCCGTCGGCGCCAGGACAACGGAACCGAAATTATAGCGGCCGCCCGGCGTCACCGGAACTTCAAGGTCGCCCAGCCGTTCGGCATGATCGATTTCCAGCTCCGGCTCGCCGGTCTTGGCGAAAGGATAGCCATTTTCGGCCATCGCAACGTCGATCCGGCCGATCGCTTCCACAATGCGGTCGCTGTTTACGACATCGCCCGGTTGCAATCCGAACGTTTCGCGGAAATCTACAGGATCAGGATCAACCGCCGCTTCGAGACCGGACAAGACAATGGCGTCGAGCTTATATTGCGGTCCAGCCTGCACCCGGATCACTACATCGATCCGCTCCGCACCGTCGGACTCGAAGCGAGTCTGGACGACGGCGTCATAATAGCCTTCTATCCGCAGCAGCTGCTCGACCAGCTCGGCATCGCTCTGCGCACGCCGCCGGATCTGCGCGAAATTGGCTTCGTCGCCGCGATATTGTTCCAGCACCGACAAAATATCAAAGCGCGTGTCGAAAGCTTCGCCAATCTTCTCGGGCAGGCCTTCGAAGCTGATGCCATAGGCGGTTTCCGCCAGCGCATCGGTCGGCCGATATTCATTGAGCGGGGCCGGTTCGGCCAGCTGCTCTTCGGCGATATCCTGGTCGCCGGGGGCGGCTTCGGCTTCATCGTCCACCGCGGTCGTATCTTCGCTTTCATCGGCCAGTGGCTGTGTCACCTCGTCAAGGTCGGGCCATTCGACGCCAAAATCGGGAAATTCGGTCAGGGGCTGATCCGGATCGAGCGGCGCATCGAAGTCCTGCTCGTCCGGTTCACTGGCGGCCGGCATATCTGCGGTTTGCGCATGGCCCGGCCCGATGAGCGAACCCATCAGCAAGATAACCAGCATGCCAAGGCAGCGACAATATGCGGTCAGACCCATTGACGATCTCTTTAGCGGCGGATGAATCGCTATGCCAACGAATAAGCGCGTTTTTCTGGCGAGCGTTTCTTTTTGTAGGATATTCGGTCCAGCCTGCACGGCGCTGCCAATTTCACGGACGGCTTTAACCGCATATTAACCATGATCGACCATATTCCACCCCATGGGAACCGGGCGCTTGTGTCCGGTCGGCAATGGTTCAACAGGATTTTTGGAAATGTCCAATATGCGCGTAATTTTGCTCGAAGCGGCCATGGTAGCCGGTGTCTTGATGACGGGATTGTCAGCGTCCCAGATCGCTTATGCGGCCACCGCTTCCGCCGATGAACAGAAAGCGGCGACCGATCCGCGAGCGAATGTAAAAATCGACAGCTCGATCATGGTCGAACGCACCGAAATTTCGGAAGATGGCGAATCCGTAACCCAACTGCTCAGCCCTTCGGCCATCAAGGTGGTTCCGGGCGACAAGTTGCTGGTTACCAACAGCTATCGCAATCTGGGCGACGAGGCGGTCACCGGATTCGTGCTCAACAATCCCGTGCATCAGGCCGTCACCTTCGTCGAGGCGCTCGAAGACTGGGCTCTGGTATCGGTCGATGGCGGCGAAATTTTCGGTCCCTTGTCTTCGCTGAGCGTAGCGGATGACGAGCAGGGATCCCGCCCCGCAGTGGCGGCTGATGTCACCCACATTCGCTGGGTGCTGCCATCGCCAATCGAACCAGGCGCAACCGGCGAACTGCGTTTTCGCGGTACCGTCAAATAGGCCTGAAGCCAGCTACAAGGCTCCCTCGCATTCCCAAATCACGTCGCGGACAGCGATCAGTCGTGCCAGCCGCGCCAGTTCTGCTGCAAGCCTGGACTGCCGTGCGGCCGATCGCCGCACTCCCGGCTCCGGCCAATATTGCGTGACGCGCAGCTGGCCCGCTGCCCGGTCCGCCTTGATCTCGATCCGGCCGACGAAGCGGTCGCGTTCCAGTATAGGGTAGACATAATAGCCCCATTGCCGCTGCGCTGCGGGCACGAACATCTCGTTGCGATAGTGAAAGCCGAACAGGGCGAGCAGGCGCTTGCGGTCGCGGACGACCGGATCGAAGGGATTGATGATGCGCAGGCGCGCGGTCGGTTCGGGCGCGGTGGCCAGACGGGTCTCGATATCGGGCGGTGCCAGCGCCTTGAGCCATTGCCCCTCATGATTTTCCACCTCGACCGCGACACTGTCCGTCGCCGAATCTGCCCAGAGCCGTGTTTCCTTTGCGCTCACAGCATCCCAGAACCGCTGGATTTCTCCGGGTGAGCCAAAGGCCAGCCGGTCGAGCGCGTTGCGGCAGAGCCAGTCGATCTGGCCCTCGTCGTCATGGATTGATTCACGATGATGCGGGGGAATCACCCGCTCGCTGAGGTCGTAATATTTGTTGAAATTGACGCGATGGGAGGTCGCCAGTTCGCCGGCATACCAGAGCTGGTCCATCACCCTCTTGTGCGGCGGGCGGTCCCACATCTGTTTCTTGCCGCTGACCTTGGTGTCAAAGGCCTGGGTCGACAGCGGGCCTTCCGCCGCGATGCGGGCCTTGATCTCCTCGGCGCCGATTTCGCGCGCTGCCTTTTTAAAGGAGGCATGGCCCGCCACCTTTGCGCCGAGCCGCCGGAACTGGCGCTGCCACATCGGGTAAAATTCGATCGGCAGGACCGAGGCGTCGTGGGTGAAATGTTCGAACACCCCCCTGTCCTCACCCAACAGCTTGTCGAGCATCGGCTCGCGGTAATTCTGGTTGCGGCTCCACAAGATGTGATGGTGGGCGCGGGTGACATTCTGGATCGTATCGAGCTGGACATAGCCGAGGCGGCGGATCGTCTCCGGCAGGTCAAGAGGCCCGGTCGGGGTTTCGGACAGGCCCTGCGCCTGCAACCAGAGCCAGCGCGCCTGCCGGTTGCCGATGCGCAGCGCCATCGCGATCAGACCGCGGTCGTTTCGATATGCGCGACTTTCCGGTCGCGCCGGGTCGCCAATATGCACCCAACGACGATCATCGCCGCGCCGGCCACGGTGGTCAGCGTGATCGGCTCGCGGAAAAACAGCCAGCCGAAAATCGCCGCCCAGATGAAGGCGCTATATTCGAGATTGATCAGATTCTGCGCTTCGGCCCGCGCATAGCCCCAGGCGATGAACAGCGAGGAGATCAGCGAGAATATCGCTGCGGCCCCGATATAGGGCAGCGATTCCGCTTCCGGAACGACCGCAAAAAAGGGCGCGAGCAGCAGGAAGGATGACCCGACGACAAGATTTTGGGCGAAGCTGATCTCGATCGGACCGGCGAGCAGCGCCTGTTGCCGCTGGATCACCAGATTGCCGGCGTAGAGCACCGCTGACACAAGAATGGCTCCGATGCCGAGCAGCGCCTCTTTCTCGAACTCGCCGCTCGCCCTGCCCCATGCGATCACCAGCACCCCGGCAAAGCCCAGCGCGGAAGCATATATG
Source organism: Sphingorhabdus sp. YGSMI21 (assembly GCF_002776575.1). Taxonomy (GTDB): domain Bacteria; phylum Pseudomonadota; class Alphaproteobacteria; order Sphingomonadales; family Sphingomonadaceae; genus Parasphingorhabdus. Next base: position 364,724 of record NZ_CP022548.1, read on the forward strand.
GCGTTGCGGTGGATGGTCTCGCCGAGGAATACGGCGGCGAGATAGAGCGCGATAATCGGCGCAATGAACGACAGCGCAATGGCCTCGGCCAGCGGCACCCGCGCGAGACCCCAGAAGAACAGATAGGACATGAAGACGATGATGATGCCGCGCTGCAGATGGACCTTGCGGGCGGCCTTGCCGGGCATTCTCGGGCGGCGCATGAAGAAGACAACCGAGACAATCACGAATGCGAGCAGCACCCGCCAGAGGATCGCGTTATAGGCGCCCAGTTCGATCGACAGGCTTTTCATCGCGACGTCCATCATCGCGAATGTCAGCAGGCCGAAAAGCACCGAACCCGCCGGCAGCAGGATCGGGCCGTTTTCTGGCTGGCTATCGGCAGATAATAGATCGGGCATATTATATTCCATCAGCCTGATGCTGTTGCCGGGCGCGGTGCTTCGACAGGCTCAGCACGAACGGATTTTTCAAGGTGCTCTGTTTATCGCCCGGCAAGCAACAATGGCAAGCGCGATCAGAGGCCCATTTGCCGGACCGCGAGATCGCGCATGATTTCTTCCGAGCCGCCGCCGATCGCCATCACCTTGACCTCGCGATAGAAACGCTCGACCGGATTGCCGCGCAAATAGCCGGCGCCGCCGAGTATCTGCATCGCTTCGCTGGCGCAGAACTCGAGATCCTTGGTGGCGCTGAACTTGGCCTTGCAAATCTGCGCGACCGGCATTTCGCCCTGATCGGCGAGCCAGCAGATCTGGTTGAGCCAGCCATCGAGCCGGTCGACCCGCGCCGACATGTCGGCGATCTTGTGGCGGATCACCTGATGCCTGATCATCGGTTTGCCGAACGTCTCGCGCTGCTGTGCATAGTCGATCGAATATTCGAGCAAGACCCGCATCATGCCGAGAGACTGGGCGACCATGCCGAGCCGTTCGTGGTTGAAATTGTGCATGATCTGGATGAAGCCGCGGCCTTCCTCGCCGAGCATATTTTCCGCCGGGACGCGCACTTCGTCGAAATAGAGCGACGCCTGATCGGAAGCCCACCAGCCCATTTTCTTGTCGAGCGCGGTGCGCGAAAAGCCCTCGGCATCGGCGTCGACCAGAAACAGCGAAATACCGTTCAGGCCCTCGCCACCGGTGCGCGCGCCGATGACATAATGGTCGGCGGTCATGCCGCCGGTGATGAAGGTCTTCGCCCCGTTGATCACCCAGTGATTGCCGTCCTGCCGCGCGGTGGTCTGCATATTGGCGACATCCGATCCGCCACCCGGTTCGGTGATGCCGAGGCTGGAGCCCTTTTTGCCGAGCACGATATCCTTCAGGATGCGCTCCTTGATATCCTGCGAGGCCAGCTTGTGGATCGGGCCTATCGAGATCGACCGACCACCGAGCGCCGCCAGCGTGCCGCCATTATGCGCTCTTGCCGCTTCCTCACCCCAGGCCGCGCGCATGAAAATATCGTCCATGCCGAGCCCGCCATATTTTTCGTCGACGCCAAAGCCCCATACGCCAAGCGCCCCGGCTTTTTCGTGGACCTCCCAGGGGATTGCGCCCGCTTCATCCCATTCATTGGCAAAGGGCTGCAATTCGGTCTCGGCAAAGCGGCGGCAGGTTTCACGGAATTGGCGGCGCTCGTCATTGTCAAAGGGGCGTAGCATCTGTGTCTCTCCAGCGATTTAATCGTCTGGTTAAACTTCTATCGCCTCCAGCGCGGAACGCAAGCGAGATGGTAGAGAAACCGGTCGCCTTGTAGCGCGGTCGACATAGACATGGGTGAAGCTGCCGGCAGCGGACGCCACGTCCTCGTCCCCGCGAAACAGGCCGACACCATAAGTCACGCTGCTGTTGCCCAGCCGGTCGACGCGGATTCTAGCCATGACATCGTCGGGAAAGGCGATCGGCGCAAAATAGTCGCAACTGGTGTTGACCACCAGACCAATGGTCTCGCCGCCGGTGATGTCGAGCGCGCCCTGCTCCACCAGATAGCGGTTTACCGCTGTGTCGAACCAGAAATAATAGATCGCGTTATTGACGTGACCATAAGGGTCATTGTCGTTCCAGCGCGTGGTGATGAGCGAGCCGGTGCGATAGTCGCTACGGACCGGTGGCTCGGCCCGCGGGATCTTACCAGGCGGCATCATAGATCCTTTTGGCGTCGGCCAGCGTGACCTCCCTGGGATTATTATCCAGCAGACGGCCTTGCAGCATTGCCGCTTCGGCCAGTTCGGTGGTGGCCTCCTTGGCGATACCGATCTCGCGCAACTTGCGCGGCGCCTGGACCTTGACCGCCAGCGCCTCGAGATAGTCGATCAACTGCTGCGCCCGCGCTTCGCTGCTGTTCTCGCTGCCGCGCGGCAGACCGAGCGCATCGGCCAGCTCGGCGTAGAGCGGTGCAGCGGCCTCGAGGTTGAACTGCATGACATAAGGCATGACCAGCGCGTTGGAGAGGCCGTGCGGAATATGATAGATGCCGCCGAGCGGATAGGCGAGCGCGTGGATCGCGCCGACCGGGCTGTTGGCAAAAGCCTGTCCAGCGAGCATCGAACCGCGCAGCATCGCTTCGCGAGCCTGCATGTTTTCGCCGTCGGAACAGGCGGTTTCGATATGCGCGGTGAGCAGTTTCAAGGCCTCGATCGCGAGCATGTCGGAGACCGGATTCTTGCCGTTGCGGCTGGTGTAGGATTCAACCGCATGGACCATTGCATCGATGCCGGTCGCGGCGGTGACATTGGCGGGAAGCCCGACGGTCAGCGCAGGGTCGAGCAAGGCCACATCCGCAACCAGATGTGGCGAGATGATGCCGGCCTTGGTGGTTTCGCCGGTGGTCAGGATCGAAATGGCGGTGACTTCGGATCCAGTGCCGGAAGTCGTAGGTATCAATATGGTCGGCAGGCCCTTGCGTTCCAGCAGACCGATGCCGTAAATATCCGCAAGCGGCTGCGCGCCTTCGACCGCAAGAGCCGCAACCACCTTGGCTGTATCAAGCGAACTGCCGCCACCGAGTCCGATAACGATATCGACGCCCGCTGATTTCGCGGCTTCAATAGCCTGCAGGACGATGGCCTCCGGCGGATCGGCCACAACCGAATCGAATATCACGACATCAAATCCGGCTTCGGACAGCGTTTTTTCGACCGGCACAATCAGGCCGGCATTGACGATGCCCTTGTCGGTGACGATCATCGGTCTGGATGCGCGCAGGGCAGCAATCTGGCCGGGCAATTGGGCGAGGCAGCCTGCGCCAAAGTGGAGCACCGGGACGGTCTGGAAGATAAAGTTTTTCATCGTGCCAGTCTTTGCACCAATGGCTCAGCCGCGCAATAAAAAGGGGCCGGAAAACCGGCCCCTGTTCATCTGGCGACTATTCGCCATCATATGGCATTCCCGCCTAGAATTTGCCGCGCAGGGTCAGGCCGTACATCCGTGGTTCCTGGATGAAGGCAGAGCGTGAACCCGAACGCAGCACGGTGTTGAACGTAACGCCGCGCGTGATTTCATTGGTCAGGTTGGTAACCCAGGCTTCAATGCCCCATGCGCCGTCAATTTCACCGAGACCAGCCCGCATGTTGATCTTGACCGTGCCGTCCTGAACATCAAAGGGCACAGGCGTCCGCGTGGTCAGATCGGCAGGATCGAAGGCCTGCGTTGACGTCCGGCGATCGCTCTCCATCCGGATCTGGCCGTTGATGAAGAAGTTCATGCTGTTGCCAATGTCGCGATCATAGGTTGCGCCCATGATGCCAACCCATTTCGGAGCGTTGGTCAGCGTGTTGCCGCACAGGCTCAGAACATTGTTGGAGGTCTGCGTTCCTGCGCAATCATCGGGATATCTGGCATTGGTATATGTCAGACCACCATTGACCGTCAGATTGTCGCTCGGGCGAATAACCGTTTCGATTTCGACGCCGGTCGATTTTGCGAGCGGAACGTTGAACGTCGTGAACTGCGCACCGGTGAATTCCAGAACCTGGAAGTTCGTGAATTCCTCGTGGAAACCCGCAACATTCAGGGTCACCGCATTGTCGAGGAACTTGGCTTTCAGGCCAACTTCATAGGCATCGACTTCTTCCGACAGGAAGCGCGGATCAGCGCCGCCGGATGCGGCCGTGGAATCGAGGTTGAAACCACCCGATTTATAGCCGTGCGTGAAGCTGGCATAAACGGTAACCGGCGAGGCAAATTCATAGCTCACTTTACCGGTATAGATCAGCTCTTCATCGCTAAACTTGCTGTTGAAAGGCCGAGGCAGCGGGAATGGGATTGCGTCCGTTCCGATTGCCGGCGCCAGGAAGGCAAAACAGCCGAGACCAAAAATATTGGAGATCAAAGGCGCCGAGACATTGCCCGCACCGATTTGTCCCAATGTTGCGGGGCAAAGCGTGTTGTTGGTCGCTGGCTGAGAGAAGGAACCATCCTTGCTTTCATCCGAATAGCGCAGACCCAGTGTCAGTTTCAGGCCCTCGGCCACTTCCAGAGTGTTGTGGGTGAAGATCGACCAGCTCTTGCTGCTCTGCGTATAGGCGTTGGTGGTCCGCATCGTTGCCGGATCGACGCCGGTCAGATTCTGCAGCGGTGTCGCGCCGAGGAATGTCTCGCCGTTGCCGTAGAAGATCGGATTGGCAGGATTGAGCGTTCCGCCACCGGTGCCGGCCGCCAGCAAGGCGCCGACCAGACGGTCATAATCCGCGCCCAGTCCGAAATTGACGGTCTGGGAAATATCCTCGTCGGAATAATAGCCGCCGACCAACCAGGTCAGCGCACCGCCGAAGGCTTCACCCTGCAGACGCAATTCGTGGGTCATCGTGTTGATTTCGGTGCCACCGCCGGGAAGAACGTTGAAAACGTCGAGACCCGAGAAGTCCGAATCATAGGCTTCGTCCGCCCGGAATTCGCGATAGGAGCCGATGTAGATCAGGTCGGCACTGTCGCTGATCGGGAATTCGATTTCGCCGGTCACACCCCATTGGTCATTGGATGGATCCGCTCTCATATCGGACGTGGCGATCCGGTTATCCACCGCGCGCTGCATTGCCGTGGTATCAAACGGGTCCACCGCGACGTCAGGTCCAGCCATGCCGCCACGGGCGCCGAGACCGACTGCACCGAACAGGCCGAAGGTTTCAACCGGAGACTGCAATACCTCGATTGCCGCACAGCAGCTTGCCGTGCTCTTGGAATAATCGGCAATCAGACGGCCGCGAATACCGCTGTCGTTTTCGAAGCCGAGCTGGCCGCGGATCAGATATTGGTCGGTATTGTTGGAATCGCCAATGCTGTTGCCGGCGCTGTCGATAATGTCGACATAGCCGTCCCGCTTCCGATAGGCACCGGTCACGCGCAGCGCCAGAGTGTCTTCGATGAGGGGAGCGTTGATGGCGCCCTGGATGCTCATATGGTCAAAATTGCCATAGGTCGCGTTTACGAAGCCGCCAAAATCGTTGAGGTCAGGCCGGACGTTGGTGATGTTCAAGGCACCAGCCGACGTGTTCCGTCCGAACAATGTACCCTGTGGGCCACGAAGGACCTCGACGCGTTCAACGTCGACAAATTCGCCGAGCGCAACGCCGGGGCGTGACTGATAGGCGCCGTCCACGAAGATACCGACAGCGGATTCAAAACCGATATTGTTGGAGGTCGTACCGACACCGCGAATCCGCAGAACAACCGTACCGGACGCCGTTTGCGCATTGGAAGTCGAGAAGCTTGAAGATACGCTGCCGATATTCTGCACGTTGACCACGCCCTGCTGCTCGAGCTGGGCCGGGCTGACCGCGGTCACCGCGATAGGAATATCCTGGACATCTTCTGCGCGGCGGGTTGCCGTCACGATGATTAGGTTCAGGACCTATTAAATAGCTTGCATGATTGGTAGAAGGTTGATTCAATGGTGGCATCAAAGGAGGTGCCGCTGATGAGTGATCTGTTTATGTTGAGCAAGGCGCAGATGCGCCGGATAGAGCCATATTTCCCGTTATCGCACGGAGTTCCGAGAGTTGATGACCGGCGTGTATTGAGTGGCATTGTCTTCGTGATCCGTAATGGGTTGCGTTGGCGCGATGCCCCTGCAGCCTATGGCCCTCATAAGACGATCTATAATCGCTTTATCCGCTGGAGCCGTATGGGTGTGTTCAACAAGATATTCTCTGCTCTGGCAGCTACCAGCGATGCCGATGACGTGCTGATGATTGATGCCACGCACTTGAAAGCGCATCGCACCGCTGCCAGCCTTTTAAAAAAGGGTCTGTTTCCAGATATATCGGAAGAACGAAGGGCGGCTTAAACTCCAAGCTCCATGCCGTGTGTGACGGGTCAGGCAGGCCGTTGGTCCTGTGTTTAAGCGAAGGGCAGATGAGCGATCATATCGGTGCAAAGCTCACATATTCCGCGCTACCCGATCATGCCCTCTGCATGATCGGGGACAAAGGCTATGACAGCGACGAGTATCGCGCCGCCCTGCAGGCCAAAGGCATCACGCCGTGCATCCCGCCGCGAAAGGGACGGATATTACCCGCTGACTTCGACAAAACCCTCTACCGGCAACGTCACAAAATCGAGAATATGTTCGGACGCATCAAGGACTGGAGGCGTATCCACACCCGCTATGACCGATGCGCACATACCTTCATGTCCGCCATCGCAATCGCAGCTACCGTCATCTTCTGGCTCAGTTAATGAGTCCTGACCCTACATTGTCGTCGAAGGTTTCGGCTTCCTGCGCTGCGTCCTGCGCAAAAGCGGGGGTGGTCATGGCAGTGCTACACAGTGCGGCCATGAGGATTTTGTTGATCATTTTCATATTTACTCTCCCGTTATACTTGCTTCCGTTGTCGCCAATTTCCTGGGGGGGATGGCTTGTATTTACGTCAGCTGTGCTTGCGTCAGTCGATTAATTGCGCCATTAAATCAAGCGGAGACGGGCAGATAAGGGGCGATTCCACCGCAGACGTTGCAAATATGTAACAATCGCTGGGGATCATAAGAGCGGAAATCGGCCTTTGCCCGCGGGAGGGATGAAAAAATGACACATAGAATGTCTGTATTGGTCGTACTGGGCGCGCTGATCAGCGGCTGCTCTGCCGACAAAGATGCAAGCGCCGAAGCGGAAATCGCGCTGGCTCCGGGTGAAACCTACGGAGAAGAAGCCAATCCGGACCGCAATGTCTATTTCGGCGACCTCCATATCCACACCAAGAACAGTTTCGACGCCTATATTTTCAACATCCGCACCTCGCCGGATGATGCCTATGAATTCGGCATGGGCGGCACGATAAAACATCCGCTCGGCTATGATCTGAAGCTGGAAGGCCCGCCGCTCGACTTCATGGCGGTGACCGATCATGCAGCCTATCTCGGCCATCTCGAAGCGATGAACACCGCCGGCACGCCATTATCCCGGCTCGACATCGCCAAGCAGATGTTCAGCACCGATCCGGACAAGATTATCGAGGCTTTCCAGCTGATCGGTGGAGCCGTCCGCGACGGCCGCAAGATGGACGGCGTCTATGATCCTGCCATCGTCGGGAATGTCTGGCAGCAGATAATCGATTCTGCAAAGAAATATAACAAGCCCGGCAAGTTCACCACCTTCGCCGGCTATGAATATACAGCGGTTCGCGTCACCCGTGGCGAAGACGGGGGCTTTGCCGGCGGCAATTTGCACCGCAACGTCATATTCCGCGATTCTGCTCCCGCCATGCCCTTTGCCACGGTGGATTCGACCAATCCGGAGGATCTGTGGTCCTGGATGGACGACCAGCGCGAGGCCGGCAATGACGCGATGTCGATCCCGCACAACAGCAATGTCTCGGACGGCGAGATGTTCAAGATGGAAACCTATAACGGCCAGCCGCTGACCAAGGCCTATGCAGAAAAACGGATCCGCAACGAGCCGATTGTCGAAATCACCCAGGTCAAGGGCACGTCGGAAACCCATCCGTCGCTGTCGCCCAATGACGAGTGGGCCGATTTCGAAATCTACGACAAATTGCTGAGCTCGATGGTCACGTCCAGGACCAGCGAAGGCGATTATGTGCGACAGGCGATCGCCAACGGGCTGAAACTGACCCTGGAAATCGGTGCCGACCCGTTTCATTTCGGTTTCATCGGTTCCAGCGACACCCATGTCGCCGGCGGTTCGTTCGACGAGAAGAATTTCTGGTCGAAAATCGGCATCGTCGACGGATCGCCCGAATCGCGGGGCTCGATCCCGCCTGGCGGCAAGAAGAGCTGGCAAGGCATTACCGTCGATCCCCGTGCAGCGAGCTGGTTCTCGCGATGGAGCGCCTCTGGCTATGCCGCGGTCTGGGCAGAACAAAACAGCCGTGAGGCGATTTTCGATGCGATGCGGCGCAAGGAAACCTATGCAACCACCGGCACACGCATAAAATTGCGCTTTTTCGGCGGCTTCGGCTTTGACGAGAAAATGCTCGATGATCCGGAAATGGTCAGCAAGGCCTATAGAGACGGTGTCCCGATGGGCGGCGATCTGGTCGGCAACAAGACGCCCGGCTTCATCATCTGGGCTATGCGCGACGCGATGAGCGCGCCACTGCAACGCCTGCAGGTCATCAAGGTCTGGACCGATGGCGGCGAGGCGAAAGAGAAAGTCTTTGATGTCGCCTGCAGCGATGGCGGCGCGCCCGACGCAAATTTCCGCTGCCCCGACAATGGCGCGAAAGTGGATCTGGCAGATTGTTCGATTTCCGCTGACAAGGGCGCTCCGGAACTGAAGACCTTCTGGCGCGATCCCGAGCACAAGGCGGGCCAGCGGGCCTCTTATTATGTGCGGGTGCTGGAAAATCCGGTTTGCCGCTGGTCGACATGGGATGCGTTGCGGGCGGGCGTCGCGCCCAATCCCGCGCTGGCCAAGACGATCCAGGAACGCGCCTGGTCTTCGCCAATCTGGTATGTGCCAACCGCCTGATTCGACAGGATATATGACGTGAAAATCTTTCGTGATCCGATCACGCATTTTGTCCTGATCGGACTGGCGCTGGTCGCCATCAACCACTTCTGGACCGTCTGGCAGGGCGAGCAGGGCCGGACAATCGTCGTGAGTGCGGCAGAAATCGACCGGCTGGAGAAAATCTGGGCGGGCACGGCGGGACGGCTGCCGACCGGCGAGGACCGGCAGCAGATCATCGACCAATATGTGCAGGAAGAGGTTCTGGTCCGCGAAGCAGGCCGACTGGGTCTGGGTGAAGGCGACACGATCATCCGGCGGCGGCTGGCGCAGAAAATGGACTTTCTGGTCGGCGATGAAGCCGCAGCGGACGACCCCACGGATGCCGAGCTGGAACGCTGGTTCAACGACCATCGCGACCGTTTTGCCGCACCGGAAATGCGCAGCTTTACCCATGTCTATTTCAGTCCCGAAAAACACGGATCACGGATCGAATCGATAGCCGAAGCCGCGCGCGTCCGGCTGCTATCCGGGGCAGACTGGAAATCGCTCGGTGATCCGTTCATCCAGAAGCGCAGCTATGCCGCGGTGCCCGAGCGGGAAGTCGGGCGGTTGTTCGGACCGGAATTTGCTGCGGCCATATTCAAACTGAAGGCCGGGACATGGAGCGCGCCGGTCGGCTCCGCCTTCGGCCTGCATCTCGTCCGCATCGAGGCCATCGACAATGCCGCGCAGGCGCGTTTCGAACCGATCCGCGCCGAAGTTCTGGCCGCCTGGCAGGACGAGCAGCGCAGCGATGCGAAACGCGCCGCGCTGGGGAAGCTGATCGGCAAATATGAAGTGGTGGTCGAAAACGAGCCATGACGCGCCCGCCCGTATCAGCCTCCTCGAAGTTGCAGAACCGGCTGAGCGGCGCTTGCTGGTTATGGCCTATTCTGCTTATCGCACTCTGCCTGTTATTGGCGGTCAGTCCGGCAGCGGCCCATGAAATCCGTCCGGCTGCGCTGGAGCTGACCGAACAGGCCGAAGGCACGGTCGCGGTGATCTGGAAACAGCCGGTCCTTTCGGGCCGCAAGCTGAGGATGCGGCCCGTCCTGCCCGCCCAATGCGCTCCGCCCGAGCAGACGCAGCAGGAATTTACCGGCACGGCGACTATCGAGAGCTGGCAGACGGCCTGCCGCCTTGACCGCGGCGAAGTCAGGATCGAGGGGCTTGAACAGACGCTGACCGATGTTTTTGTCCGCCTTAAATTTGCCGACGGGCGCGAGCAGACGCGGGTCCTGCGTCCGGCCAGCACCGCTTTTTCGTTGGACGCACAGACCAGTGATTCCCCCGCCAGCGCCTATCTGCGGATCGGCGCGGAACATATGCTGTTCGGCTGGGATCATCTATTGTTCGTTCTCGGCCTGTTGCTGCTCACGCCGGTGCGCCGGATATTCTGGGTCGTCACCGCCTTTACCGCCGGCCACAGCCTGACCTTGGCCATCACCGCTCTCGGCCTGTTCCGTCTGCCGAGCGAACCGGTCGAGCTGCTGATTGCCCTCAGCATATTCTTTCTCGCGGTAGAGGTCGTGCGCAAACGGTCCGGCAAGACCAGCCTGACAATCCGCCAGCCCTGGATTGTCGCCGCCGCTTTCGGGCTGCTGCACGGACTGGGTTTTGCCGGCGCGCTGGCCGACATCGGCCTGCCCAAAGGCCAAGAGATATGGGCGTTGCTATTGTTCAATCTGGGCGTGGAAATCGGCCAGATCCTGTTCGTCGCGACCATATTGGCCGGTTACTGGCTGATCGGTCGCCTGCCGGTTGACCGACAAATATGGCTGACCCGCCCTGCTCTTTACCTGGTCGGTTCGCTCGGCGCTTATTATACGCTGACGCGGATATTGGTATGATGGGAGAGGCCGGACACGCCGGCCTCTCCCATCAATATGGAAACACCGCAGGATGGAAGCAGTCCTAGAATTTGCTGCGCAAGGTCAGTCCGTAGCTGCGCGGCTCCTGAACGAAGACCGATTGCGAACCGGAGCGCAGGATTGTCGCAAAGGTGACGCCACGGGTCACTTCATTGGTCAGATTGGTCACAAAGGCCTCAATCCCCCAGGACTCGTCCTGACTACCGATACCCGCGCGCAGATTGATCTTGATATTGCTGTCCTGCACGACAAACGGAAGCGGCTTCTCCGCGGCCAGATCTGTGGTGTCGATCGCCTGGGTCGACGTGCGGCGATCACCCTCGAACCGGACCTGCGCGTTCAGGAAATATTCGAGATTTGCGCCGATGTCATTGCCATAGGTGGCACCCGCAATACCGACATAGTCCGGAGCGTTGGTGAGCGAATTGCCGCAAAGAGCCAGCACATTGACCGTGGTCTGGGTGCCGGCACAATCATCCGGATAACGGGCATCGGTGAAGGTCAGCGCGGCGTTGACCGTGAAATGATCGCTCGGCCGAAGCATCGTTTCGATCTCGACGCCCTGAGAAACGGCCTTGGGAACATTGAAGGGGCGAAATTGCGTGCCGGTATATTCGAGAATCTGGAAGTTGGTAAATTCCTCCCGGAAAGCCGCCAGATTCAAGGTCACGCCATTGTCGAGGAATTTTGCTTTCAGACCAATTTCATAGGAATCGACCTCTTCCGACTGAAAGCGCGGATCGGCACCCCCGGCTGTCGCGGTCGAATCGAGATTTATGCCCCCCGATTTATAGCCGTGGGTAAAGCTGGCATAGATATTGACCGGATCAGCGAAGGCATAAGACAATTTTCCGGTATAGATCAGCTCGCTGTCACTGAACTTGCTGCTGAACGTGCGCGGTGTCGGCAAAACGGCAGCGAAAGGCGCATCGGCCGGAGCGGTCAGGGCAAAGCAACCGAAGGCAAATAACGCATTTTGTAGCGAAGCCGGCAGGCCGCTCAATGGTCCGCCAGGGGAAAGCTGCCCCACCACCGCCGGACAGACCGAATTATCGGTGCCGCCACTGGCAAAGCTCCCTCCCTTGCTTTCGTCCGAATAGCGAAGACCGATGGTCAGCTTTAGCCCGTCGGCCACTTCCAGAACATTATGCGTGAAGATCGACCAGCTTTCGCTATTTTGCGCATAAAGATTGGTATTGGTGATGGCTGCCGGATCGAAGCCGGTGATATTCTGCAAGGGCGTGGCGCCGAAGAATATCGGGCTTAGCGGGTTGAGCGTAGCGCCGCCGGTCGCGCCGGCGAGCGTGGCTCCGACCACCTGATCATAATTGTCCCCCAGAGCCAGGGACAGCTCCTGCGTAATGTCTTCACGGGAGTAATAGCCACCAACCAGCCAGTTCAGCGCACCGCCGAACAGATCGCCCTGGACCCGCAATTCGTGGGTCATGGTGTCAATCGCCGTGCGGTTACCGGTCACGTTGAACAGATCGAGATCCGAGAAATCATTATCATAGGCCTCGGTCGCATCATATTCGCGATAGGAACCGATATAGGTCAGATTGGCGCTGTCGCCGAACGGCACTTCGACTTCTCCGGTAATGCCCCACTGGTCGAACCGCGTTTCGGGTGCGAAACTGGCGGTGGCAATCAGATTGTCGGCCGCGATTTCCGCCGTGGTCGTGTCGAACGGATCGAGCGCGACGTCCGGGCCGGCCATGCCGCCCCGGGGTCCCAGCCCGACAGCCGCGAACAGGCCGGCGGTTTCGAGCGGTGACTGCAACACTTCAATCGCGGCGCAGCAACCCGCCGTGCTCTTCGAATGGTCGGCGATCAGCCTTCCCGTGATGCCGCCATCGGTTTCAAAGCCGAGCTGACCGCGAACAAGATATTGGTCTGTGCCGTTCGAATCGCCGATCTTGGTACCGCTGCCGTCGACCACGGTCACATAGCCGTCGCGTTCGCGATAGGCACCGGTGACACGGAGCGCCAGCTGGCCCTCGACGATCGGCACGTTCACCGCTCCTTGCACGCCCATCAGGTCGCGATTGCCATAGGTCGCGTTGGCAAAGCCGCCGAACGCGTCGAGGTCCGGCCGTGTGTTGATGATGCTCAGGGCACCGGCAGACGTATTCCGTCCAAACAGCGTCCCTTGCGGACCGCGCAGGATTTCAACCCGTTCGACATCGACAAGTTCGGAAAGCGCGACACCGGGACGCGACTGATAGGCGCCGTCGATGAAAATGCCGACGGCCGATTCAAATCCGATATTGTTGGAGGTCGTGCCGACCCCGCGGATCCGCAGCACCACCGAACCCGAGGCCAGCTGGGCATTGGATACCGAGTAGCTGGACGATATATTGGTTATCTGACCGATATTGGCGACGCCCTGGCGATCAAGTTCGACCGGGCCGACCGCGGTAACCGCCAGGGGGATATTCTGGACATCTTGCGAGCGGCGGGTTGCCGTGACGATGATTACATTGTCGTCGAAAGTTTCGGCTTCCTGCACATTGTCCTGGGCGATCGCCGGAGTCGTCAGGGCGGTTGCGCAAAGCGCGGCCGCGAGCAATTTATTGACTTCGTTCACTAATATTCTCCAGTTTGAAGCACTGTCGTTTATGTTTGATGGCGCAGAGAGGGGGATGGATTCCCCCCTTAGGGCGATTTCCTTGCCGAACCTTTACCATGGACAATCAATCGAACTCCGGCACGGGACCAACCGCGAGCCGCGGCGACGGAATATGCCGGTCGCCCTGGCCCTGCACAGAAGGTTCGCGCTGTTGCCGTTCGATGCCGGACAACCAAAGGATGGGGGACAATGGCGCAGCTGTCGCCCGCACGGGCCGGCGGGCATGAGATTTTCAACCTGAAATCGCTCTTGGCGACCTCCCCCATCACCGCTAGAGGAAGGGGAAACATAAATTTAAGGACCATCAATGCCCCAACTCATCCTGCTCCGTCACGGCCAGTCACAATGGAATCTCGAAAACCGCTTCACCGGCTGGTGGGATGTCGATGTTACCGAAAAGGGCGTAGAGGAAGCCAAGGCGGCCGGACAGCTGATGAAGGAACGCGGGATCGATCCGAATGTCTGTTTCACCAGCGTCCAGACGCGGGCGATCAAGACGCTCAATCTCGCGCTGGAAGAAATGGGCCGCCTCTGGCTGCCGGTCGAGAAAAACTACCGGCTCAACGAGCGCCACTACGGCGGCCTCACCGGTCTCAACAAACAGGAAACCCGCGACAAGCATGGCGACGAGCAGGTCCATATCTGGCGGCGCAGCTTTGACACGCCGCCGCCACCGATGGCGTCGGACAGCCCCTATCAGATGTCGAGCGACCCGCGGTACAAAGGCATCGAGGTTCCTTCGACCGAAAGCCTGAAGGACACGATCGCACGGGTGCTGCCTTACTGGAAAAGCCGGATCGCACCGGAATTGCAAAATGGCAAAAAAGTCCTGATCTCGGCCCATGGCAACAGCCTGCGCGCGCTGGTCAAGCATCTCTCGAAAATTCCGGATGACGAGATTACCGGTCTGGAAATTCCGACCGGCCAGCCGATTATCTATGAACTGGATGATGATCTGAACGAGATCGAACGCTATTATCTTTCCGAACGATAGGCTGGCGGGGCGATAGCCCCGGTCCCTATTCCGGCTTGTCCTTGGCGCGGTACATAGCGGCGTCGGCGCGGGACATCAGGCCGTCCGTCGTATCCTTGGGGCCGATGAAACAATAGCCGATGGAGGCGGACAGCGGCAGTTTTCTGCCTTCATGGCTGATATTCTCCTTGGCCAGTTGCTGGAGGAGAAAGTCTATCTTGTCCGCCACCTGGTCGCCGTTCAGATTGTCGAGCAGCAGGCCGAATTCATCACCGCCGATCCGGGCAACCACATCTGTCGTCCGGGTATGGGTTTTCAATATTTCGGCCAGCCGCACCAGCAGGGCGTCTCCGGCAGCATGGCCATGTTCGTCGTTGATCGCCTTCAATTTGTCGACGTCGAGGAACAGCACCGCACAATTGTCGCCATATCGCCGACATCGCGCGACGCGATCCTCAAGGCTTTCAACAAAAAGGCGGCGGTTTGAAAGTCCGGTAAGCACATCATTATAGGCGTGCAGCTTCATTTCAGCGAGATCCTCTTTCAGTGCAACTATTTCCTGCTCCAATATAACGCAGTTGGCGCAATGTTGATCATTGCTTGCTCTTTGCTGTCGCATTTTATTTGTGATTCCCAGGCCCTGTGCGCATATATATTTATATATATTTGAAAGCACAACAGGATTATTCCCTTTCACTGTGCCAGAGAAGCGGCGGTGGCGGCAAGCGATTATCGTCCGGAAATATCCCATTGGCCGGGGCTGGACTTGTCACCACGAAAATTCAAAACCCCCATATGTGTCATTGCGTCCGCACCATTTCATGACTAAACCGCATTGCTTCCGTAGCATTGTCAGGGACGAAAATGGCCGAAGCATCTCCTCCTGTTGGTATTATCATGGGCAGCCAGTCCGACTGGGCAACGATGAAGCTCGGCAGCGACATATTGGATCAGTTGCAGGTGCCGCACGAACAGAAGATCGTGTCCGCGCACCGCACCCCTGGCCGGCTCTATGACTATGCGACATCAGCGGCCGAACGCGGGTTACAGGTGATCATCGCCGGTGCCGGTGGCGCCGCCCATTTGCCCGGCATGGTGGCCTCGATGACCCGGGTACCGGTGCTCGGCGTGCCTATCCAGTCGAAGGCGCTGAGCGGCATGGACAGCCTGCTCTCGATCGCGCAAATGCCCGCGGGAATCCCGGTCGGCACATTGGCGATCGGCGACGCGGGCGCAAAAAATGCCGCGCTGCTGGCAGCCGCAATTCTGGCCAATAGTGACCCGGCGCTGGCCGAAAGGCTGGAGGCTTGGCGCGCGGCCCAGACCGAAGCCGTCGCCGATGAGCCGGAATAAGCAGACGCCATGAAGACACTTGCTCCCGGATCCACCATCGGCATTTTGGGCGGCGGCCAGCTCGGCCGGATGCTGGGCGTCGCAGCAGCACAGCTCGGCTATCGCTGTCACATCTATGCGCCGAACAGCAACAGCGTGGCGGCAGAAGTCTCGGCCGAATTCACTTGCGCGGAAGATGACGACATTGCCTCGCTGACGCATTTTGCCGAGGCCTGCGACGTCATCACCTTCGAGTTCGAGAACGTACCCGTCGATCCGCTGCACCAGATCGAAGCCTGCGCGCCGCTCCATCCGCCGATTGCCGCGCTGGATATCGCGCAGAACCGGGTTGCGGAGAAGAATTTCGCCCGCGAGCATGGCGGCACCACGGCGCCATTTGCCGAAGTGACCGACCGGGCCGGGCTGAACAAGGCGATCGCCGAAATTGGCGCGCCCGCGATCCTCAAGACCATTCGGATGGGCTATGACGGCAAGGGCCAGTCGCGCATCCGTCCGGGTGACGATCTCGACCAGCATTGGGACGCCGTCGCCCAGCAACCTTGCGTCGCCGAAGGCTTTGTCACCTTCGACCATGAATTTTCGGTGATATTGGTGCGCGCCCGGAATGGCGAGATCCGCTTCTGGGATACGCCGCACAATATCCATGTCGACGGCATATTGTCGGTTTCCAGCGCGCCCGCTCCAACAGAGATATTGGAACAGCAGGACGGTGCCCGCGCGCTTGCTGCAAAAATGGCCGAGGCCATGGATTATGTCGGCGTGCTGACCTGCGAATTTTTCGCCACCAGCGACGGCCCCGTCTTCAATGAAATGGCGCCGCGCGTCCACAACAGCGGCCATTGGACGATCGAGGGTGCGGTCACCAGCCAGTTCGAAAATCACATCCGGGCGATTTGCGGACTGCCGCTGGGCGACACCGGACTGGCGGCGGCAAAGGTCGAGATGCACAATCTGATCGGCGCGCAGGCCGACGACTGGCAGGACCTGCTATCCGACGGCGCCAACCACCTTCATCTCTACGGCAAGGGCGAGAGCCGGCCGGGTCGCAAAATGGGTCATGTCACCAAATTATATTTCTAATTTGCAGTCCGCCGGAACTGCGCTAGGCGTCGCCCATGAACCATCCTGAAATCATTCTCTTTCTAGCCCGCGCCGACAATGGCGTGATCGGCGACGGCGACACCATCCCCTGGCGCCTGCCCGAAGATCAGAGACGGTTCAAGCAGATGACCATGGGCAAGCCGATGATCATGGGCCGCAAGACGTTTGACAGCCTGCCAGGGATGTTGCCCGGACGCCGCCATATCGTGCTGACCCGCGACAAGAGCTGGGACGGCGACGGCGCGGAGATTGCCGGCAGCATCGAGCAGGCTCTGAAAATGGCAAACGCGCCCCATATCGCGGTGATCGGCGGTGCGGAGATTTACGCGGCCTTTCTCGACAAGGCCGACCGGATCGAACTGACCGAGGTGCATGCCAGGCCAAAGGGCGATACCAAGATGCCGGCCTTCGACAAAGCCCGGTGGGAAGAAATTGCGCGCGAAGATCACGAGGCGAAAAATGACAAGCCGGCCTTCAGCTTCGTCACGCTGAAAAGGAAAATTGGGTGAAGAAATTCCTGCTGGCGCTGTTGGGGCTTGTCGGAATTTTACTCGCCGCCTTTCTGATTTTCGCGCCGGCCGAGTTCGAGAAGCAGACCAATATGGTCGATGGCAAGCCGCTACCGGAGATCCGCCCCGAGGCGCAGAAATTGCACGACAGCCTGATGATCGTCGACCTGCACGGCGACACCTTGCTGTGGAAGCGCAAGATTACCGACAGCGTCGATCGTGGCCATATCGATCTCGACCGGCTGCAGGCGGGCAATATCGGGCTGCAGATTTTCTCCAGCGTGACCAAGACGCCGAAGGGGCAGAATTACGACAGCAACAGCGGCGATACGGATAATATCACCCTGCTGGCGATCACCCAGATGCAGCCGGTGCGGACCTGGTTCTCGCTGCTGGAGCGGCAACTCTATCATGCGCAGAAGCTGGACCGCGCGGTCGCCGTGTCGGAGGGCGCGATGTTGCCGATCGGCCAGCCCGGCCATCTTGACACGCTCGCGGCTGCGCGGAATCAATTAGACGGCCCGATTGGTGTATTATTCTCCGCCGAAGGCCTGCAGACGCTGGAGGGCGAGCGGGCCAATCTGAAAAAGCTCTATGCCGCGGGCATGCGCATGGCGGGGCTGGTGCATTTTTTCGACAATGAGCTGGCCGGATCGATGCACGGTATCAAAAAGGGCGGGCTTACCGATTTTGGCCGGACTATTGTCCGCGACATGGAAGACTTGGGGATGATCGTCGATATCGCCCATTCGAGCCACGCCACGGTCGCCGAAATCCTGAAAATGGCCAGACGTCCGGTGGTCTCCAGCCATGGCGGTGTGCAGGCGGTGTGCGGGGTCAATCGCAATCTGACCGATGAAGAGATTAAGGGTGTCGCCGCAACCGGCGGGGTCATTGGTCTGGGCTATTGGGACGGCGCCATGTGCAACACCAATCCGGCAACCGTGGCAAAGGCAGCGAAGCATGTACGCGATCTGGTCGGCATCGAGCATGTTGCGCTGGGCAGCGATTTTGACGGCGCGGTAACCACGCGCTTTGACACCAGCGGCGTTGTGCAGATCACCCAGGCGTTGATGGACGCCGGCTTCAGCGAGGCGGAAATCCGCGCAGTGATGGGGCTGAATGCGCTGCGGGTAATCCGGCAGGGGCTTGTACCTTTGTCTCAGGCCGTCACCCCGACAAAGGCTGGGGGTCAATCCGATAGCGATGCTCGCACTTCGGATGCGGGTTAGATGCCAGCCTGCGCTGGCATGACGAGTTTGTTGAAACATGCGAAGAAACCCGCAATAGCGATTCGATGATCAGACTGAACGGAAAAGACCGGATCGAAGGCGAGCTGCGCGGGGCGATCATTGCGCTGGGCAATTTCGACGGCTTTCATTTCGGCCATCAGGCGGTGGCCGGCAAGGCGCTGAACTGGGCGCGGGACGAGGGTCGTCCGGCGATCATTGCGACATTCGATCCGCATCCGGTGCGCTTTTTCAAGCCCGATGTTGCACCCTTTCGCCTGACCAGCCTCGATCAGCGCCAGCGGCTGTTCGCCGATGCGGGCGCGAGTGCGATGCTGGTCTTCGCATTTGACGCGGGTCTGGCAGCCACCACGGCAGAGGATTTTATTGCCAAGCTGCTGGTCGAACGCTTCGGCGCGGCCGGCGTGGTCACCGGAGCGGATTTTACCTTTGGCAAGGGCGCGAAAGGCAATATCGACGTATTACGCGAAGTCGGCGCGGCGCATGGACTGAAAAGCGAAGCGGTCAGCGCGGTCAGCGACAGCGATGATGTCATCTCCTCCAGCCGCATCCGCGCGGCGCTGAAAGAAGGCCATTGCGAGGAAGCGGGCCGCCTGCTCACCCGCCCTTTTGCGATACAGGGCGAGGTCATCCACGGCGACAAGAATGGCCGGATATTGGGCTATCCCACCGCCAATATCGACATCGGTCAATATCTGCGTCCTAAATATGGCATCTATGCGGTCAAGGGGCGCCTGCCCGACGGCCGCGTGCTGAACGGCGCGGCCAATCTGGGCATACGCCCCAGCTTCGACCCGCCGAAGGAATTGCTCGAGCCCTTTTTCTTTGATTTCAGCGAAGATCTTTACGGCCAGACGATCGAGGTGGAACTGCACCATTTCCTGCGCGGCGAGCAGAAGTTCGATGATCTCGACGCGCTGAAGGTCCAGATGGAAAAGGATTGCGACAAGGCGAAAGAGCTGCTGGCTTGAGCCACCTTTCGTCATTGCGAGCGCAGCGAAGCAATCCAGAACGCCACTCGCCGCACTGGATTGCCACGGGCTTCCAGCCCTCGCAATGACGAGCAGATTGCAAGGCTCGCGCGTGGCACAAATCCCGCTTGCACCCAAGGCCCGCGTCCCCTAATCCCCGCGATCATGACCGATCCCAAAGCAGATTATAAAGACACGGTTTTCCTGCCGAAAACCGATTTCCCGATGAAAGCCGGCCTTGCGCAAAAGGAACCGGCGATACTGGAGCGCTGGCAGAATATTGGTCTCTATGAAAAGCTGCGCGAAGCCCGCGCCGGTCGCGAGAAATTCATCCTTCACGATGGCCCGCCTTATGCCAATGGCAATATCCATATCGGCCACAGCCTCAACAAGACGCTGAAGGATCTGGTCGTCCGCTCGCAGAGCCTGCTCGGCAAGGACGCGCCTTATGTGCCCGGCTGGGATTGTCACGGCCTGCCGATCGAGTGGAAGATCGAGGAACAATATCGCAAGAAAAAGCGCAACAAGGACGAGGTTCCGGCCAGCGAATTCCGCGCCGAATGCCGGACCTATGCCGACAATTGGGTCAATGTGCAGCGCGAGGAGTTCAAGCGGCTCGGCGTCTTGGCGCAGTGGGACAAGCCCTATCTGACGATGGACTATGACGCCGAAGCGGCGATTGTCACCGAATTGCTGAAATTCGCCGAAGCGGGCCAGCTCTATCGCGGCGCCAAGCCGGTGATGTGGTCGCCGGTCGAAAAAACCGCGCTGGCCGAAGCCGAGGTGGAATATGAGGATATCGTCTCGACGCAGATTGATGTGGCGTTCGAGATTGTTGATGCGCCGAACGCGCCGGAACTACAAAAGTATATTGATCACGGCGATGGAATATATGCCGTCATCTGGACCACAACACCTTGGACTATCCCGGTCAATCAGGCACTCGCTTATGGCGCAGATGTTGAATACGTTGTGTGCGATCTAAACTACAACGCAATAGCACCAGAAAATAGCCAGCCTCACGCAGGAACAGTTGCGACAATCGAAGCTGCCGAGGCAGGAGGCCTTCCAGTTGGCGATGTGCAGCTTTTGGTTGCCCGCCATCTCGTCGAAGAACTGCAAAAGCGACTCAACCTGCAACTAAGCAAGTTAGATATACCTTCTACACAAGCGATTAATCCGTCCATCGAGCTGTCTTATCCACCAGTTGGTATCAAGCCACCTTTTGACAAAAAGTATTACGTATTCAAAGGCTCCCAACTCGCCGGCGCCACAGCAAAACACGCGATGGCGGACAAATTCCCGGACAGCGAATTCTACACCAAGCCGCGCCCGTTTCTCGATGGCTCAAGCTTCGTGACCACCGATGCGGGTACGGGCCTCGTCCATATGTCGCCCGACCATGGCGAGGATGATTTCGATCTGTGCAAGGCCAATGGCATCAATCCGGTGTTCGCGGTCGATGCCGACGGTGTCTATCGCGACGACTGGGCCTGGCTGCCGCGCGGGGACGAGCGCGCCGGCGGGGTGATCAACAAGAATTTCAACGGCCCGCAAGGCCCGATCTGTTCGGACCTGCGCGACGCGGGTGCGCTGTTGTCGGCCAGCGCCGATTTCAAGCATAGCTATCCGCATAGCTGGCGTTCGAAGGCGAAGATTATTTACCGCTGCACGCCGCAATGGTTTGTGCCGATGGACAGGCCTCTTCCTGAAGGCATCTCGACTGCGCTCGATGCGAACGGGACTGGGGGCCAAACAACACCGTTCGTGTCGAGCGAAGTCGAGACACAGGTGGGACACGCACAAGGCATCTCTGCCACCCTCCGCGATGTCGCGCTCGACGAGATCCGTAACAAGGTCCGCTTCGTACCGGAACGCGGACGTCGCCGTCTCGAATCGATGGTCGAGGGCCGTCCCGACTGGGTGCTCTCCCGCCAGCGCGCCTGGGGCGTGCCGATTGCGCTTTATGTCGACCGCAAGAGCGGCGAATATCTCAACGACCCCGCCGTAAACGCGCGGATCATCGCAGCGTTCAAAGCCGGCGGAGCCGATGCCTGGTTCAACGCCGACCATCAGGAATTTCTTGGCAACGCCTATGCGCTCGACGATTATGAGGTGATCACCGATATTCTCGACGTCTGGTTCGACAGCGGCTGCACCCATGCCTTTGTGCTGGAAAGCGGCAAATGGCCGGAGCAGCAGAGCCCCGCCGACCTCTATCTGGAAGGCAGCGATCAGCATCGCGGCTGGTTCCAGTCGAGCCTGCTCGAAAGCTGCGGCACCAGAGGCCGCGCGCCCTACAAGGCGGTGCTGACCCACGGTATGACGCTGGACAAGACCGGCAAGAAAATGTCGAAGTCGCTCGGCAACACGCTTGATCCGAAGAAAATCATCGATGTGCAGGGCGCGGACATATTGCGGCTGTGGGCGGCGAGCGTCGATTTTACCGAGGATCACCGGATCGGCGATGAAATCCTGAAAGGGGTTTCGGACAGCTATAGGAAATTGCGCAACACCTTCCGCTATATGCTCGGCGGCCTCGGCGACTTTACCGATGCCGAGCGCGTGGCGGTGGCCGACATGCCGGAGCTGGAACGCTATATCCTGCACAGGCTGGCCGAGGTGGATGCGGAGCTGAAGCAGCATGTGAATGACTTTGCCTTCGGGCCCTATATGCGGACGCTGAACGCCTTCGCGCAGGAGGATCTCAGCGCCTTCTTCTTCGATATCCGCAAGGATTGTCTCTATTGCGACGCGCCGGATGATCCGAAGCGCATGGCCTATCGCACGGTGATGGACATTTTATTCCACGCGTTGACGCGCTATATCGCGCCGGTGCTGGTGTTTACCGCCGAGGAAATCTGGCAGAGCCGGTTCCCGGATGAGGAGGATAGTATCCATCTCAAGGAATGGCCTGATTTCAAGGCGCTCACTACAGGTCATCCCAGCGAAGGCTGGGACCCAAATCAATCGACGAGCGGCTTGGACCCCAGCCTACGCTGGGGCGACGATGAGGTTGAGAAGTGGAACCTCGTCCGCGATGCCCGCGAAAAGGTGACCGAGGCGATTGAACCGTTGCGGCGGGAAAAGACCATCCGGTCAAGCCTGGAAGCAGAGATTGTCTATCCAATGGCCGACCTGCCGATCAGCACCGAAGAATTTGCCGAGCTGGCGATTGTTGCGGATGTCACAGATGGTGCGGAAATCGCCGTGACCAAGACCGACAACCACAAATGCGGCCGCTGCTGGCGTTTGCTTCCCGAGGTGGAAGAAGACGGCGAGCTTTGCGGGCGTTGTGCGGAGGTTTTGGCGTGAACGACACTCTCTCACCCGTCATCCTGAACTTGTTTCAGGACCTCCCGCGACAGAGCGCCAAGCCCGGCGGGATCCTGAAACGAGTTCAGGATGACGAAACTCTTATCAGGCTTGCATCATGACCGATAAAATCAAAAACTACCGCCGCATCGGCCTGGTCATCGCCTTTCTGATCTTCATCCTCGATCAGGCGAGCAAATTTGTCGTCATGCAATTGCTGCAGCTGCCGGCCAGAGGGCAGATCGAGCTGATCCCCTTTTTCAACCTGACCTGGGCCGAAAATTACGGGGTGTCGATGGGATTTTTGACCGCGTCATCCGATTTCCAGCGCTGGGCGCTGGTCGCGCTGACCGGTCTGATCGGCTTTGCCGTTTTCATCTGGATGAACCGGGAAAAGGCAAAATGGGATATTTTCGCTCTGGCCATGGTCCTCGGCGGAGCGATGGGCAATATCGTCGACCGCGCGCGGCTCGGCTATGTTGCCGACTTTGCCGATCTGCATATCGGCGAGTTCCGGCCCTTCCTGATTTTCAACCTCGCCGATGCCTGTATCAGCATCGGTGTGGTGATCCTGCTTGCACGGGCGCTGTTAATCCGCGAAAAGACGGATGAGACAAAAGAGGATGTTCAGCTTGACGAAAGTTGACCTGTGTCAGGAGCGCGCTATCAGGCTCCGTAAGAGATTTTTGAGGGACAATATCATGCGTAAATCCACCGTCGCTATCAGCCTTGTGTCGCTGGCCAGCCTGACCGCTTGCGGCTCCAGCGGGCTGTTTGACCGCGACCGGCCCGACGAATTCGCAGTTTCGCGCCAGCCACCGCTGGTCATCCCGCCCGATTTCACGCTGACCCCGCCCCAGCCCGGTCAGCCTCGCCCGCAAGCCGGCGGTTTGCAGCAGCAGACACTGGAAGCTCTTTTCGGTGGCCCGCAGGCACGCAGCGTAACCGAAAGCGCGGTTGTCGGCCTGGCCGGTGAATCCGACGCCGGCATTCGCTCTTCGGTCGGTGATCCGGAAACCTTCACCGTCGACAAGGGCAGCGTCACCCGCGACATCATCGCCGCACCCGAAGGCGACGGCCAGAACGCACAGGCCGCTACGCCGGATTGATTGTACCCCTGCGCAGGCAGGGGTCCATCTCGTGAAATTTAGGTTATAATAATGGTTGGAGTGCAGAAGCGCTCGAGCCTTCAGCCCGTTATACTCGCTACCCCAATGTGCAGACGATAGTTCGGGAGATGGGCCCCTGCCTTCGCAGGGGCACACCCCCTTCTCCCGTAAGGGAGAAGGATATGCAGCCTTATCGAGGAACGAGATTAGGCGTAATTGGATGAGGGTGTTCTGCTCTCTCGAGATTGGTACACCCTCACCCAGCTGCGACTAGGCAACAAGCTGCCAAGTCTGCGCAACCCTCTCCCGTAAAGGAGAGAAAATGTTCAATCAGGAACCGAGATTACCTTGGTCCGTGCATTGCCGCCCCGCACAATCTCCAGCGATGTCCTGGGCAGCCCGAGCGCTTTGGACAGCAGTTTCAGAACGGCCGCATTGGCTTTGCCATTCTCCGGCGTTGCGGTCACGCGGATCTGCAATATGCCGGCAGGTCCGTTCTCGCCCGGCAGGCTGATGCTGTTGTCGCTTGCATTGGGCGTGACTTTCACGGTCAATTCACCGCTCTCTATGAACGAGAGCATCTCGGACCGGGGCGGGAATGATGTCTTTCTTGCCATTGTCTAACTATTTCCCTTCTCCCGTGAGGGAGAAGGATAGGGAGCCTTATGCGCGAAGCGGATTAGGCGGACTTGGATGAGGGTGTTTTTCAATCTGAAGCGCAGTACACCCTCACCCAGCTGCGACTAGCAAACAAGTTTGCAAGTCTGCGCAACCCTCTCCCTTAAGGGAGAGGGAAGAACACCTAATGCCGGAAATGCCGCATGCCGGTGAACAGCATCGCCAGACCCGCTTCGTCCGCCGCCGCAATCACCTCGTCGTCGCGGATTGAACCACCCGGCTGAATCACCGCTGTTGCGCCCGCTTCGACAGCAGCCAGCAGGCCGTCGGCGAAGGGGAAGAAGGCGTCGGAGGCGACTGCTGATCCGATGGTGCGGCTTTCGCTCCAACCGGCTTTTTCCGCAGCATCCTTGGCTTTCCACGCAGCAATGCGCGCCGATTCGAGCCGGTTCATCTGGCCGGCACCGACACCCGCTGTCGATCCGTCCTTGGCATAGACAATGGCGTTGGATTTGACATGCTTGGCGACGGTCCAGGCGAAGAGGCAATCGGCCATTTCCTGCTCGCTCGGCTGGCGCTTGGTGACGCATTTCAGATCAGCCTCGGCAATCTGGCCATTGTCGCGCGACTGCAGCAGGAAGCCGCCGGCGATCGATTTGAAGCCCATGCCGGTGCGGGCCGGGTCGGGCAGTTCGCCGGTGAGCAGCAGGCGCAGGTTTTTCTTCTGGGCAAAGATCGCCTTTGCCTCGTCATTCGCGCTCGGGGCACAAACGACTTCGG
Organism: Sphingorhabdus sp. YGSMI21; assembly: GCF_002776575.1. Lineage (GTDB taxonomy): Bacteria > Pseudomonadota > Alphaproteobacteria > Sphingomonadales > Sphingomonadaceae > Parasphingorhabdus. The sequence continues at coordinate 390,149 of NZ_CP022548.1, forward strand.
TGAAGATACCGGTCATTGCTTCCGCCGCCGGGCCATCGAGTGGCCGGTTGACCGCGATGATGCCGCCAAAGGCAGAGACGCTGTCGCAGGCCAGAGCCGCTTTATAGGCGTCGAGGATATTGTCCGCGCTGGCCACACCGCAAGGATTGGCGTGCTTGACGATCACCACGGTCGGCGGGCCATCGCGAAATTCGCTGACCAGCTCGAGCGCGGCGTCCGCGTCATTATAATTATTATAGCTGAGCGCCTTGCCCTGCAGCTGCTCTGCCTGGGCAATCCCGCTCGCGGACGGGCCGTCGGGCAAATAGAGCGCCGCGCTCTGGTGGGGATTCTCGCCATAGCGCAACTCGACCGGACGGCTCATGGTGACCGGCAGCGTGTCGGGGAAAATCTTGCCCTGATCGGCAAAGCCGAACCATTGCGCGATCATGCTGTCATAGCTGGCGGTCGCAGCAAAGGCCTTGGCCGCCATATTCTTGCGGAAGGCCAGCGAGGTGCCGCCGTCATTCTCCTGCAGTTCGGTCAGCAAAGTGTCATAGTCGGAAGGGTCGGTGACGATGGTGACGAAGTCATGGTTCTTCGCCGCGCTGCGCACCATCGAAGGCCCGCCGATATCGATATTCTCGATAATCTCGTCGCGTTCCGCGCCCTTGGCAACGGTCTGCGCGAAGGGATAGAGATTGACGATCACCAGATCGATCCCGGCAATATCATGTTCTTCCATCGAAGCGACATGGCCGGCGTCATCGCGCCGGGCGAGCAGGCCACCGTGGACCTTGGGATGGAGCGTCTTGACCCGGCCATCCATCATTTCGGGAAACTGGGTGACATCGCTGATATCGGCAACCTCGAGACCCGCTTCGCGCAGCGCCTTGGCCGTGCCGCCGGTCGAGATCAGCGCAACGCCCATCGCCGCCAGTTTCTGGCCGAGATCAGCGAGGCCGCTTTTGTCCGAAACCGACAAAAGCGCGCGTTTGATTTTGATATTCTCTGTCATTCTTACCCCATATGTTTGAGCAGCCAGCCGGTGGCGCCGCCGCCCCTGCCCACTGCTCCGGAAATTACCATCTGCATGACATCATGGCCTATGCCCATGCCGTCGACCCAGACGCTTTCCTCCAGTTTGATTTCTCCGCTGGTCGAGCGGAATTGCCACAGATTCCCGTCCTTCAGGCGCAACAAGACGCCCTTTCCTTCCGAGATCAGGTCGGTTTCTATATCAGGCCCGAGATGGAAGCGCAGCGCATATTCGATATCATTTTTGCGCCGCCGGCGCTTTTTGCCATCCGGTATCAGCATATCCTCGCCGCGCAGCTCCAGACCATCCGATCGGACCAGCAGCAAACGCTTGTGGATCAGACCAAAGCGCTTTGCATAGCCGTCGTGGCTGGCTTCCAGCCGGGTGGCATTTTCGACGTCGCGGCGGAACAGTTCGACTTCGCTGACCCCGCGGCCCAGCTTGCCATCGGGCAGGATCGAGGTGCTGTTGCTGTCGGCGATACATAGGGTGCTGTGAGCAGCAGTGGTGCGCAACCCGCGTGCGAGCGCCGCCGGGATGGTCGCGCCAACCAGCCCCGCCCCGCCGCAATTGCTGATGATCCGGCAGTCGCCGTTGGAAAATTCAAAGGCAAGTGTCGAGGCGCAACCGGCCACCGCCATCCGCGCGATCGGCGGCGGCGCCGCGTCAAGGACCAGCACCGAGCGACCGGAAGAAACCCGCTGATAACCCCATTCATGCGCCTGCCGCAGCGGCCTGGCCCGAACGCCGCTGGCTTCCACCACTTGCGCGATCTGCTCCGCCGAAGTGGCGCCACTGCCCTGCCAGTTGCCGAGGGTTCCGTCAAAATGGGTGAGCGCGGTGAGCGGCGGCACCGCCTTGTTGAGCGCTTCCTCGAGAAAGGCCGGTGCGTCTTCCTTGCGCGCAATATAGACCTGTTTCAGCATCGACAGCAGGATCACCGCATCGATCTGGTTGAGCGGCGAGCGCGAGACAGAGCCGCCGTCGGCAAAGAAAAACTCGCCCATCGCCTTTTCCAGCCCCGCTTCGCCGACAATCTGGCGGACGCGTCCTTCGGGGAGCAGCAGCGAGGCCGCGACGACACCGCTCCACGCGACCAGCCGGCCAAGACTGCTGTTGGCCTTGTCGGCGGTCCGGTCGAGATGGCGGGCGGTGCGGGCGATATTGTTGAGCAGTTTCGAACGGTAAATCAGATCCCGCGAGGACAGGATGAGCGGCGCGTGGCTGGCCCATATCAGCAATCGCCAGCCGCAATTGTCGGGCCGCCAGGCCGGTTGGCGAATCGTGTCGCCATTGGCGTCGAGCCACTGGGTCATCAGCTTTTCCGCCACCGGCAGTGCCTGATCGCGGGACGCCGCCGTATCGAGATCGCGCAGCCACTGGAAACGGTGAACATAATCCTCGAATTGCGGCGGCAGCTTGAGCTCGGCAAAATCTATATTGTCGTGCTTCTTCTTGAGGCCTCGGAACAGGAAGAAACCGGCGCGTACCGCAACGCCCTGGACCCGGTCGCCGTCCACCGGATCGACCGGCACTGCCAGCAGCCGCAAGGGCAATTTCCCCGACAGGCGCAGCCGGTGCAGCGGCATCCGCCAAGTCATCCGGTAATAGAGCATCGTCGCTTGCTGGGCGAGCGACTGGCCGCGGTCGCGGTCGTGGCGCAAGGTCAGGCTGCGGCCTTCGCCTATGGTGTCATTGTCGTCATTAGTGTCTGGCTGGTCCGGGTCGCCATCGCCCAGATCAAGCCGGTCAGATCTGCCCGTGGTCATTCACCCCTCAGGCCGCGGATATTGGCGGCATATTGATCGGGCCCGCCCCGGAAGGTAGCGGTGCCGGCCACCAATGTATCGGCACCGGCGGCAATCGCCTTGGGCGCGGTGTTGAGATCAATGCCGCCATCCACTTCCAGTCTTATGTCCTTGCCGGTGGCGGTAATCCGTTTGCGGATCGCCTCGATCTTGCGCAGCTGGCTGTCGATGAAGCTCTGCCCGCCAAAGCCCGGATTGACGCTCATCACCAGAATCAGGTCAAGATCGTCGATCAGATAGTCGAGTATGTCGAGCGGAGTCGCCGGATTGAGCACCAGGCCGGCCTGCTTGCCGAGCGACTGGATGGTCTGCACCGTGCGATGAGGATGCGGGCCCGCTTCCGGATGGAAGGAGATGATGTCGGCGCCCGCTTCGGCAAAATCCTCGAGAAACTGGTCGACCGGCGATATCATCAGATGGACGTCGAATGGTTTGGCACTGTGCGGCCGCAGCGCTTTGACCACTGCCGGCCCGATGGTAATATTGGGAACGAAATGGCCGTCCATCACGTCGACATGCACCCAGTCGCAGCCGGCCTTGTCTATGGCCTGCACCTCTTCGCCCAGCCGGGCAAAATCGGCAGAAAGGATGGAGGGGGCAATACGGATGCTGTCGGACATGGCACTTCCTTAAACTATGCCCGGCAGTAGGATTTTTGAACCGGGCAAGCAAGACGCTATTATGGCAGTGCCACAGTCCCTTGTGGACAGATTGGGGACAGGTTCACAATATATAGAAAATCAGCTTTTGCGAACCAGCCGGGCGATGAAAAATCCGTCGACATGGCCCTGTTCGGCGAGCATTGTCGGCAAGGTCCGGACGCTGCCGGATTCGGTCGGTGCTATGCCGGCGGGCAGCTCGTCACCACGGACCGGATCGATGGCGAACTGGTCATGACGCTCGAGAAAAGCCTCGATCTGCTCTTCGCCTTCTTCGGGTTCCAACGAGCAGACCGCATAGACCAGGGTCCCGCCGGGCTTCACCCAGGCTGCGGTCCTGTCGAGCAAGGCGCGCTGCACTTCGGCGCGGTCCTCGATCTGGCGGGAGCCGATGCAGTGCAGCACATCCGGGTGACGCCGGTAGATGCCGGTGGCGCTGCACGGCGCGTCCAGCAGGACAGCATCGGCGGGCTCCGCCGGCTCCCATTGCATCAGGTCAGCAATGACTTCTTCCGCTTGCAACTGGGTCCGGGCCAGATTGTCCTGAAAGCGCTCCATTCTTTTGGCGCTATTGTCCACGGAAATCACTTTCCATCCGGCGCTGGCCAGCTGCATTGTCTTGCCGCCAGGTGCGGCACAGAGATCGAATATGGTCCGGTCCTTGCCTTCCCCTAGCAACCGGGCGGGAATTGACGCGGCCAGATCCTGTACCCAGAAAGCGCCTGCATCAAAACCGTCCAGCTCGGTCACTGGAAGAGTTGGAAGCATCCTGAGATGTTTCGGCGCAAGCTTCTCGCCCTCCAGCGTGCCGACATCGTCGGACTGGAAGCTGAGGTCGAGCGGTGCGGGCGCGGCCCAGGCCTTGCTCGCGGCATTGGCGACATCCTCGCCCCAGTTGCTGGTCAAGCGATCGAGCGTTTCGCCGGGAATTTCCGGATATTCCGGCAGTTTCAGCTTGCCCGATTCGACGCCACGCATGACGGTCGAGAAGACACCGTGCACCAACCGGCGCGGGCCGCCATGAACCAGCGGCAAGGCGGTCGAAATCGCGGCATGTTGCGGCGTGTCGAGGATCAGCACCTGCGCCAGCGCGATGCGCAGCGCCATCCGCGCCTTCGCGTCATCGGCCAGCCGGTTGCGGGTCGCGCTGTCGATCATCGCGTCGAGCGCACTCATCCAGCGCAGCACATTGGCGGCGATATTATGCGCCAGCGCCTTGTCCGACGGATTGGACAGCTTTCCCGTAGCCGCAGGCATTGCCTGATCCAGCGTCTCGCCGCGCCGGCAGACGGCGTCGAGCAGGCGAATGGCGGACTGGCGTGTAGCGAGGCCGGGAATCTTGTTGTTGGGTTCGTTCATTGATCTTTTCCGCACTGCTTGCCCCGCAAAGCCGGGCCCGGCGCAAACCGGATGGCTTGCGCTGCCGCACCGCATAGACCTTCCCGCGTTTCGATCAAGCTTTTGGATGGAGCGGGGACTGGGACGCAGAAGGACATTTCGGGAGAAGACCGAGCAATTATCACACTCTCAGCCAAAATCGGGCTCAGCTTGATCTAACGGCCATTCCGTCCACGCTCGAACGCCCGCCAGGTGGCCACCGGATAGCGGACGAGACCAAGGGCCATCAGCACCATACAAAGCCCTCGCGCCCGCCAGTCCTGATAGCATCCCATGCCGGTCTCCCATGCCGCGACAAGCAATTCGCCTCTGGCGCTCGTATCATAGCCGGTTATCAGATGATGCGCGTCATGTTGCGCCAGAATTTCTCGCCGCCAGCGGAAATTGGGGAGCGGCAGTTCCAGCGGGCCAAGCGCCGCCATCCAGACCGGAGACGATTCCGCGGCGAGGTCGAACCCGTTCTCCTGACGGAACGTGGCTATCTTCTTCGGCTCGGCATCAGCCATCATCGGTCTGCCCTGAATCGGGACGGGACAGTTCCGCCTGGCCCGCTGCTGCGATGGACAGGGCTCGCTCTGTTACCGGAGATATACCCGGACGTGGCGGAAGGTTTTTCGGTAGCTTTATGTCCCAGGCCAGGCCCATTTTCTCGAGCAGACGGATGAATTGAAAACCCAGATCTATTTGCCCCGGATATAGCCCATGTGCTGCAGAGCGCGGAAAGGCGTGATGGTTGCAATGCCAGCTTTCGCCCATCGTCGGAATCGCCAGAATCGGCACATTATGGGCCTGCAGCGCGGCACCATCGAGATGCCAGTCTTGCGGCCCGCGGCTATGCGCGAAATAGGAGATGAACCAGTGCATCGTCAGGCATGCCGCCACCCGGACAACAACGCCCCAGATCACCCAAGGCCAACCGCCGATCAGGTACAGGACAAGAGCAACCGGGATCTGGTGCAGCATCCACGTCCGTTGGAGAAACCGGTAGAAAGGGTCACCGGCAATTTCCGGTCCGGGATCGAAACCGGGCGGTTGATCCAGTTTGAGCTTGAAGTTCAGATAGTAGAAACCTTCGATCCAGAGCGGCTTTCCATGTCGCAGAAACCAGTGGCAATTTTCTTCCCGCTGTGCCCAGTCCCGGCTATCGTGCAATCCGATGGTCCAGATCGGGCCACCCATGCCCACCAATGTTCCCAGATAAACCATCGACCGTTCCAGCCATTTCGGACATTCGAAACTCCTGTGGATCAGGCGGCGGTGGAAACCCACTGAATGGCCGGCACATAGCGTCACCGCCGACAGAGCCAGAAAAATTGCGAAGGCACCCCAGGTAAAATAAAGCGGTCCCAGGATGATTGCGCCAAAGAGAAAGGCCATGTTCCAGATCGAACGCGGCGCATCCCAGAGAACAGTCCCCTTTCCCGGATCCGCCACTTCGAGCCCGGTCAGTGAATTAACCTTGAAGGCTGCGCTGCCGCTTTGCAGATCATATCCCATCTTGCGCTTCCTCAACTGGATGGCGGAAAATAATGTCGCGCAAAAACTGTTTCGCGCTTTGTTTTGCAGCAACCTTCTGCATCGGACCGAAATACCATGAAGGATCGAGCAATCTTTCATAGCGGACTGTCAGCGCCACTCTGGTGCCGCCCCCGGGAAGCGGCGTGAAGCGGATGTCTGTGCCGCCAATGTCCATGTAATTGGCAAGATAGCTGTCGTTGCGCGTTATCTCTGTTCGGACATGTTCAGGGGTTACTTTTGCAATTTTGACATGCATTTCTCCCTTGTGAACATTGGTGAAAAACCAGCGTTTGTAGGTAAAATGCACTGTGTGCACGTCGCCGCTGTTCAGGCTGCCCGCAGCGACCGCATCCGGCATCGGGAAGAGCTGCAGAAACCAGTGGCGCTCGCTGCCAAATTCTATGGGTTTCGCCATATTCGACTGCAGTTGCGCAATCGACAAGGGACTGTCAGCCACATAAGTGGCGCTGCCCGTGCGCTCGACCGTTGTATTGGGGATCAGACCTTCACTCACCAGCATGAATATCAGAACGGGGACGACCGAAACACGGACAATATTGTCCAGAGACTTGTCCTTGGATTCTTCGGACCGATCCCGCGTCAGCCATGCAAAAAAGAAGCCCAGAGATACGAAAAAATAGTAGATCGGCATGAACATCAGAACGCAGACAAAGCCTTCGAACAGCACGATTGAAGTTGCGAAAAAAATGATCGTCGCGATGCGCAAGTGGTTTAAATAACGATAGTGGAGCGCGCTATTCTCACTGCTTTTCGTAAAAAATGCCAGCACCAGCGAAATGACAAACGGAACCAGAATATAGAGCAGAGTTCCGCGACCGAAGTCACTGTCCAGAAGCGTACGTATAGTCAGCGAAGCTACGCCAATGATCAGCAATAATATTTTCCAGGAAATATTCATTCCGGATGATTTGCAACAGGCCATCGGGATTGGCAAGCGAATAGCGCTCGCCAATTCTCGCCCGCTTGCGGTCCGAGACACGCAACAATTCCGGACGCAGAAGCAGGCTATGCGAAAGGATTCATTGCCGGCCGCGATATGGCCCATCATAGACGACGATCATAAGGCCCGGCTTAATTCTTCCAGCTTGGCCAATCCTGGCAACCATAAGATGTATCCAGCGCCACCGGCATCTCGACCATTTGAGCCGTGACGATGATTCGTCCATTTCGGTATCTCTTGCTGCCCGGTTGCGGCTCGCCGGCCCTCGGCAGTTTCCATTCAATAACGGGCAGCGGTGCCAGCACGTTATTGCCGGAAAATCCTTTCAATATCAGAGCTTTAAAATCCGGTTGAAGGCGCCTTAGGACAGTTCTTCGCGCGGCCTCGTCCAGCCGTTCAACGCCACTGGAAATCAGGATGACGAGATCGGAAAATTTTCCGTCGGGGCCAAACAGGGCCGCCAACCCGACCGCTCCTTCCTGTTCCTGGCGCATGGCGATCGACGGATAGTCATTAGCCGCGACCAGGCGATCAAAATTTTGGCCGCGCGTGAGCGCAAGACCGTCCGGCCATTTTTTCAGCAATATCAGATCAGGAATTTGCGGCAGCTGAACCTCGTTCAACGCCATAGGTTCGTCCTGATAGGGATCACCCGTCGCCAATATCGCCTGCCCTTTCTTGCGGATCGCTGGGTCAATACTATCCAGCATATTTTGCGCGATACGTGCCCATATCCACTTGGCTTTGGAAATTGACACCGGTTCAGCTTCCGACTGCAAAAACGGTGAATACCAGGCTACGAGCTGCGCGGCATTGTGATAATCCAAATGGCCAATTCTCGGGTCGACAAGAAGTTCCGCGATCCGGGTTTTTCGTTCGACGGAAACGTCCCCCAGTATCGATACCATGGCCAACGCCTCATCGAGATCGAACCTTTCGCTCTCCGGATCAATCGATGCCTCGAATAACAGCTTGTCCTGCAGCGGATTGGCCAGAAAACTTCCGAAGCGCGCGCGGACCCTTTCCCAATGATCTTCGCGCAGGATCTGCTGCCGCGCTTCATCCTCGGTCCACCCCCGGGGAAGCCCGTCAACGCGCGTTGGATTCCCTATCCACTTGAACCAGGAAATCATTCGTTTTCGCTCTTCATTCAGATATTCCGGAACGTGATAGTCCAGGAAATCGATCTTCCACGGTTGGATATTCTTGTTGAGCGGCCAGTCTATCGCAGCATTCGCGATTTCAAAGGCAAAATCATCATCTTCGGTGCAACCGGAGTCGCCCGTGGCAAATGCCTCTGCATATCCCCAGGCTTCTTCCTCACCTAGCGCCCCGCGCGTTATCCTGCCCAGAAATCCTGTCCTGTCGCGGAGGGCGTTATAGCATGGCTCTCTCCAGCGGTCAGGATCGAGTGCCACGACTTCCCTGAACATATTGCAGGTGGAAGCCCGGGCAACCGGCCCCTGCAACAGAAGCCCAAGCGTTGCAGCACCTGCCAGCATTCTGCCAATCAACAGATTCATCTCCGCAACCTCCAAGCTTTCAGTATGTTGAAGGAAACAGTCTTCGACGTCAAACCAACCCGTTCCCCAGAGGTTGTCTTTCACTCTCAGGATCTAAAGCTAAATTCATCTTTTAGAATCGGCGGCCCGCTAACTCCCAAACACAGTTGCGAGAGTAAGTCTCACATCGCGGTCCATCCGTCAGTCTCGTTTGATTGGTCGGCAGCATCGGTTGAAGGGATCGAAATATTATGTGAGCGACTTTTTGCTCCGCACTGCTTGCCCCGCAAAGCCGGGACATGCGTAAGCCCTATGGCTCGCGCTGCCGCGCCGCATAGACCTTCCCGCGTTTCGATCAGGCTTTTGGATGGAGCGGGGTCTGGGGCGCAGAAGCCAAGATTGCGGATGGGCAGCCATCGGCGGATTGGATCAACAGGTCATCAAAGCAGATCAGTCACCTTGCCCGCCCGGTTGTGACTTACATCACTCCTGCGCTCCGCGGTTAGGTTAGGTCCGTGTCTGGATTTATCCAGAGCCTTTCGACGACAAAAAACAGGAAAAAATTATGAAAAATTCGATTGCAACCTTGGCAGTTTTTGCGAGCGCTCTTGCGCTCGGCGCATGCGGTAGCAGCAACGAGACACCGGAAACGGTCGCGACGGAAGAAACCGCTGAAGTTGCAACCAGCGAAGCGTGCACCCAGGACGTGATGATGGCCAAGGCCGAGGAACTTGGCAAGAAGATGCAGGCTCTCGCCAGCGATCCGGAAGCCATGCAGGAAATGGCCGGCAAGATGCAGGCGGTACAGGAACAGGTGCAGCAAGGCGCCGCGGACGGAAGCTTTGGCATTGCCGAAGCTTGCGCCGCCTATGACCAAATGCTCGCGGATTAATCTGGAGCAGGCCTCCAGCAGGCATGGCGGAGCGCATTCTCTGCCGTGCCTTCACCAAGAGAATGAAGCGGGCCGGATTTGATCCGGCCCTTTTTTTGCCTGCCCTGCTGGCGGCACCGTTCCGCGACAGGCGGGAAAAGCGGACAAGGATTGGCGTTGATTGAAATCGCCGATCATTGTGATCGCCATAATTATCCGGATAGGCTCCGATTGGCTGTTGAATAATGCTGCACCACAACATATTTCAAGCGTCTCAAACAGAAGGATAATTGCTCGCCACTGCTGGCGTGCAAAAAATCTCAACCGAAAGAAAAGGACTACGAATGGCCACCATTAACAGCAAAATTTTGCCTTTCTCTACCGAAGCATTTTACCGCGGTGAATTTGTCAACGTGACGGAAGAACATGTCGCCGGCAAATGGGCCGTATTTTTCTTCTATCCTGCAGACTTTACCTTTGTCTGCCCGACGGAACTGGAAGATCTGGCTAACCAATATGATGCGCTGCAGGCCATGGGCGTTGAAGTTTACTCGGTTTCCACCGACACGCATTTCAGCCACAAGGCATGGCATGCAAGTTCCGATGCGATCGGCAAGATCAATTTCTACATGCTGGGCGACCAGAATCACACGATCAGCAACAATTTCGGCGTCTTGCGTGAAGGTCAGGGCCTTGCCGACCGCGCGACATTCGTTGTGGATCCCGATGGCGTCATCCAGGTCATGGAAATCACCTGCGAAGGCGTCGGCCGGAACGCGGCTGAACTGGTCCGCAAGATCAAGGCAGCGCAATATGTCCGCGCCAATCCCGGTGAAGTTTGCCCGGCAAAATGGGAAGAAGGCGAAGACACGCTTGCCCCTTCCATTGAACTCGTCGGCAAAATCTAAACCCGATCCAACATCAATGAAAAATGCAGTGACCGGCTTTGTGCCGGTCACTCTCCCCCTTGGCTTCGACCTAATGCCAGCGAGCCTATAGCCCTGCCCTGGTCATATGAGAGAAATATCATGCCCATCATCGATCAATCCACCGCCGATCAGCTGAAAGCCTATCTGGTCAACCTGCGCCGCCCGATCCGGCTGGTCGCCACTCTGGACGACAGCGCGAAATCGGCCGAGATGAAAGAATTGCTCGAGACGATCGCCCCGATGTCCGATCTTGTAGAAGTCGATCTCAACGGAAAATCGAAGCGCGTGCCATCTTTCCTGATTTCTGCGGACGATGGCAAATCGGAAGTCGAATTTGCCGGACTGCCGCTGGGACACGAATTTTCCTCGCTCATTCTCGGCTTGCTGCACGTCGGCGGCCATCCGCCGAAAGAGGATGAAGAGCTGCTCGAAAGCGTTGCATCGCTGGAAGGCGAATATCATTTCGAAACATTTTTCTCGCTCTCCTGCCAGAATTGCCCGGACGTCATTCAGGCGCTCAATATCATGGCCGCCCGCAACCCCAATGTCAGCCATGTCGCCATCGACGGCGCGCTGTTTCAGGACGAGGTCGAGGAGCGCAAGGTCATGGCGGTGCCAACCGTCTTTCTGAACGGCGAGCCCTTTGGTTCCGGGCGGATGAATCTGGCCGAGATCATGGCCAAGGTCGATACCGGCAGCGCCGAGAAAGCAGCCAGCAAACTGTCGGCCAAAGAACCCTATGACGTGCTGGTGGTCGGCGGCGGGCCCGCTGGCGCGGCTGCGGCCATCTACACGGCGCGCAAGGGAATCCGCACCGCCATCATCGCCGAACAGTTCGGCGGCCAGTTGATGGATACGATGGGGATCGAGAATTTCATCTCCGTGCCCTATACCGAGGGGCCCAAGCTCACTGCGGAATTGCAGCGGCATGTGAACGAATATGATCTGGAAGTGTTCAGCCAGCAGCGCGTCGCGGATCTGGCGCGCCCGGCCGAGGACGGCGATCTGTTTGCGCTCACGACCGAGAGCGGCGGGTCGCTGAAAGCGAAAGCGGTCATTCTGGCAACCGGTGCGCGGTGGAAGACCATCGGCGTGCCCGGCGAAGCCGAATATCGCAACAAGGGTGTCGCCTATTGCCCGCATTGCGACGGCCCGCTTTACAAAGGCAAGCGCGTCGCGGTTATCGGCGGCGGCAATTCCGGCGTGGAAGCGGCGATCGATCTGGCCGGCATTGTCAGCCATGTCACCCTGATCGAGTTTGACAGCGCGATGCGCGCCGATGCCGTGCTGCAGAAGAAAATGAACAGCCTGCCCAATGTCACCGCCATTGTTTCGGCGCAAACGACCGAAATTACAGGCGACGGCGAGAAGGTTACCGGCCTGCGCTACAAGGATCGCAACAGCGGTGAAGAGCATGATGTCGCGCTGGAAGGTGTGTTTGTCCAGATTGGCCTGATGCCGAACAGCGAATGGCTGGGCGATGTGGTCAAGCGATCCCCTTATGGAGAGATCGAGATCGACCATCGCTGCGAAACCTCCGTTCCGGGCATCTTTGCCGCAGGCGACGTAACGACAGTGCCTTACAAGCAGATCGTCATCTCGATGGGTGAAGGGTCGAAAGCCGCGCTGTCCGCCTTTGACTGTCTCATCCGGGCGGATGGCTAGGCCGGAGAATATTTCCTCTCCAGCCCGGCTGTTTCTAGCGCGTAGGATCCAGGGCGCTCGGCTTGCGCCGGCGGCCCGTGTTGCCGATCTCGTCGGGCCGGGTGGACCAGCCGCCGGAACCGCCATCCTGCGCCATAGCCTGCAAGGCCGCGATCCGGTCTTCGGTCGCCGGGTGGGTCGAGAACATCTGGCGCACGCCTCCCGGTACGATGTACAATTGAGACGCCGCGGGATTGCGCTGGGCTACCGGATTGGGAATACGGGCCGCTTCGCCGGAGATCTTGTGCAGTGCTGACGCCAGCGACAGGGGTTTGCCGCTGATTTGGGCCGCGGCTGCATCGGCGCCGAATTCGCGGGTGCGGCTGATCGCCATTTGCACGATCATTGCGGCAAAGGGCGCGATCAGCACGGCCATCAGACCGGCAACGCCGGCGTTGCGGTCACGGAAAAACATACCGAAATTGGCCAGCATCGAGACAGCACCGGCGATCGTCGCGACCATGGTCATGATCAATGTATCGCGGTTCTTCACATGGCCCAGTTCGTGGGCCATCACGCCTTCGATCTCGTCATGGCTGAGCATCTGCAGCAGGCCGGTGGTGGCAGCCACCGCTGAATGTTCGGGGTCCCGGCCAGTGGCAAAGGCATTGGGCTGGGGCTGGTCGACAATATAGACTTTCGGCATCGGCAGGCCGGCCCGTTTCGACAAATTCTGGACCATATTGTAGAATTCGGGGTGACTTTTGCCATCAATCTCTACCGCATTGTGCATTTTCAGCACGATTTTGTCGGCGTTCCAGTAGGTGAACAGGTTCATGCCCGCCGCGACGATCAGGGCGATGATCGCGCCGCCGCTGCCGCCCAGCGAATAGCCCAATGCCATGAACAGCGCGGTCAGCGCTGCCAGCAGCATGGTTGTCTTCATGAAATTCATCGTCTCTACTCGCTTGAATATGGTCGCTACGGTCTCGATATAGGGTCTGGAGCGGCACGATTCAATTTGGCGGACAGGCGAAAATATGACCGATAGCGATAGAAAACCCGGGGAACGCCCTGCTCATGTCAAGGCGCCCGCCTATCTTTCCCCGAGCAAGCCGGTGCCGGAACCCGATCCGCTGGAAAAGGCCGACGAAATTGCCGCCGACAAGGGCCCCACCCGCTATGGCGACTGGGAGCACAAGGGCATCGCGGTCGATTTCTGACGGGCCGCGGGGCTGCGTCCCGGACTCTGCATCGCACCACCTTCTCCATTTAAACCTTTGCGCCACCGCACTTTTATGGAAGGATTGCTGGCCGAAGACGGATGCGGAGCGGGAGCGATAATGTGAGCAAGGACAAGCCGGACGCGGAAAGTGCCGAAACCGTCGCCCCGGAAAACAGAAATGTCCCGACCGATGTCGTACCGGACGCTGCCGCCGAGGCGGGCAATATCGATATCAGCTTCTCGCCGGGGCTGGCTTCCTTCCTGAAAAACAACAATATCTCCATCGGCTTCACCTCCTACCAGACCGGACGGCTCTATCTGATCGGCCATGGTCCGGACGGCAAGCTGGCGCTGCACGAAGCAGTCTATCCGCAGGCGATGGGGGTGACCGGCGATGCCAGCCGCATCTATCTCGGCACGCTGACCCAGATCGTCCGCATGGAAAATGTTCTGGCCCCCGGCCAGACCGCCAACGAGGTGCATGACAAGGTCTATGTGCCGCGCAATCTGCAGACCACCGGCAATGTCGACATTCACGAAATCGGAATACAGGACAATGGCCGGATCCTGTTCGTCAACACCCGCTTCAACTGCCTGTGCGAGCCCAGCCTGACGCACAGTTTCAGGCCGGTGTGGAAGCCCGATTTCATCAGCGAGATTATCGCCGAAGACCGCTGCCATCTCAACGGACTGGCGATGGTCGGCGGCCGGCCAAAATATGTCAGCGCCGCCGCACGCTCGGACACTGCGGGCGGCTGGCGGAATCACCGGGACGATGGCGGCTTGATCATCGACGTCGAGAGCCATGCCATCATCGCCGAGGGCCTGTCGATGCCGCACAGTCCGCGCGTCCATGACGGGCGCGTGTGGTTGCTGAATTCCGGGACCGGCGAGCTGGGCTGGCTCGATCCGGGCGACCACAGTTTCGTGCCGCTGGTTTTCTTTCCCGGATTTCTGCGCGGCCTCGCGTTCCACAATGACCATGCCTTCGTCACCCTGTCGAAACCCCGCAAGGGACATTTCGAGGGACTGGCGCTGGACGACCGGCTGCAGGAAAAGGATCAGGATGCGTGGTGCGGCATGCAGATCGTATCCCAGTCGACCGGCGATGTCGCACAATGGCTGCGCTTCGAGGGCGCGATCACCGAATTGTTTGACGTCTGTGTCCTGCCCGGAGTGCGGAACCCGATCACCCTCGGTCCCAATTCGGTCGAAATCAGGGATTTTCTGACGGTCGAACCGGCTGCGCTTTAGGCCAAGAACCGTCGCGCTACGAAAGCGCGAGAAATTCGGCGATCGCCTGCGCCGCGCGCTGCGAGGGTGCTTTGCTGTCATCCCTGTCGAACGAATAGTCGAAGGCGCGCGTCTGCGCCTCCCGAAATATATCCGGCAGTGGCGACACGGCCTTTAGCGCCGGCCCGAGATCGGCGACATCATCAAGCACGGGGCCGAAATTCCAATGGTCGTAATTGGCATTGCCCTGCCAGTCGGCATCGTGGGAATTGAAGAATATCGCCGGGCGCGGCGTCCGGATAAATTCGTAAATCTGGCTGCTGACGTCCCCGATATAGATGTCTGCGGCGTTGGTGTAGCTCATGTCGACGCTGCGGCTGCTACCGATATCGACATGGATGTGGTCGAGCGCGGCGTAGCGCGGATCGATATGCTGGCGGAACTTCAGCATGCGATGCTCGACCGAAGCCAGCAGCTTGCGCTGGAACAGCATGACATGCGGCGCAAATATCAGATTATAGTCCGTCTGATTCGCGAAATGGTCGAGGATCTGCGCGCCGAAGCGAAACCAGGACGACAGCAGGGGATCGAAATGCGGGTTATAGAGGACCACCGGCTTGTCATTGTCGAACAGCTTCACCGGCGGACGGTCGGCATAAGCCTGGAATTTCGGATAGCCGACGATGCGGTGATTGTCCGGTCGGATCACGCCGGCCGCCAGCATCCGGTCGCGGGTCTTCTCTCCGGGCAGCAGCACATGGTCGAACAGGCTGATTTCCGGCGAGAATCCGATCGAGCGGTCGCCGGCCCCGTGCGGAAAAAAGATCAGCTTTGGCCGGGCCGACGGGTCGATTTTCTTGAGAAAGGTGGTCGTGGTCTCCGGCACCACCAGCGCGTCGAAATGACGGAACAATTCGGTGCTGCGCTTGAGGCTGCTCAGCCGGTTGAGCGGCACCATCCTGCCCAGCATATTCTCGGCCAGCCGGCTCCAGCGGTTCGGCCGGATCGACCAGAAGGCCGGAGTCGGCAAGGCCGGATCGAGAAATTGCCGGACGGCATCGGCCTGCCGGTCGCTGGACGTGATGATTTCCACCCGCGCGGACGTCGCCTGTCGCTGCAGCGCCGGGATGATCGGCGCGATATGCGCGACCTGGTGCAGTTCGTCATGATTGAACAGGAAACCGATGCGCCGGGGATCAGGCGATGATTCGGAACTCATATCATTTCCATCGGCTGCCCGACCTCATCTTCTGCCACGACGCAAGCGGACCCAATCCGCTGCTGGCTGTCCTTGAACAGATTTTGCGGGAAAGTCTACCGGCTCGCGGTTCGGATGCTCGCCGGACCGGGCACCGTCAAGCGCCGCTTTGCAAAAGCCGTTGGCGCGGCTACATATGGCCGGCGCAGCCGGTTTTCGCCGGTTGCGCCGGATCATGACAAGGACGCCCGTGCCCCCAGCCAGTAAACCCGATAAGTCTGCCGGTGATCTGTCTTCCGCCCGCAAACCGCTGTGGACGGCGATAATCCTGGCCGGCCAGCGCCCCGAAGGCGATCCGATGGCCGAATATTGCAACGTCCGCTACAAGGCGCTGATCCCGATCCACGGGCAGACGATGCTCGAACGCGTGACACGGACGCTGATGGCATCGCCGCATATCGGCAGGATCGTGATCATGGCCCAGTCGCCCGGCGACTTGCAGGCCGGTCTCAGCCCCGACCTCGCGGAGCATGGCGCAATTGCCTTCGTCCCGTCCAACGACGGCATCGCCACCAGCATTCACGGCGTAGTCGGTAGCGACATCGCGCCATGGCCGGTGCTGGTGACGACGGCAGACAATGCGCTGCTGACCGGAGAGATACTGGACGGTTTTTTCAAGGGGCACAGCGGTCAGGATGTTGCGGTCGGCGTGGTCGAGCGCCGGACCATGCTCGCCGCCTATCCCGACGCCCGCCGCACCTGGCTGAAATTTCGCGGCGGCGCCTATAGCGGCGCCAATCTCTTCGCCTTGCTCGATGATCGTGCAAAGCCGGCGGTGGCCTTCTGGTCATCGGTCGAGAAGGACCGCAAGAAGGGCTGGAAGATTTTCGCCCATTTCGGCCCCTCGTTGCTGTTGCGCGCGCTCAGCCGGACAATCGGTTTCCGTCAGGCGATGGCGCAGGCCGGCGAGCGCATGGGTCTGCGAGCCGAACCGGTGATACTGACGACCGCGGAAGCCGCGATCGACGTGGACAAGCCGGAGGATCTGGCACTGGTTACGGCGATTCTCGAGCAGCGGGAGCGCTGCCCGGCAGACTGAACCAGGCACCAGGCAACGGACGGCACCCGTTGCGATGATCAGCCCTAGCCAGTCGTGCTGCCGCCGAGTTTTCTGCCGAACTCCATGATAGGTCTCGCCGGCCGCGAGCGCTCGCTCGCCCAGCGCTGCCGCAAATGCTGGATATTGGGCTCCACCGTCAGGCTTGCCTTGCCGCCATAGATAGCGTCGACTGCCCGCTGTAGCTGCAGCAGCATCTCCTGCTTTTGCTCGTGTACCAACACGCGACTGTCAACCTCGACCCGGATGATATCCATCGCACAGACCTCCAAAACTGGTTTTTCATATTCAATGCGATTATGAATAGCCGGAGAAATATAAGAAAACGGCGGCCAATTCTGGATTTTTCGTGGATAGTCTGGAGATTTTTCCAGACCCTGCCTAGACGAGTATCAGGGTCAAGATGCAGTATAATATCGCAGAATTTCTGGTCGACGAGGGCCGATTTGAAGTTACCAGGGACGGCGAGCCGGTCCCCCTGCAACCACAGGCGATGAAACTGCTGTTGCTGCTGGTGAAAGCCGATGGCAGGCTGGTGACCAAGGCGCAGATCAATGCGGTGATCTGGCTTGGCCGGTCGATATCCGAAACCGCGCTTTCGAGCCAGGTGAAGGCGCTGCGCAAGGCGTTGGGCGATACGGTGCGACCGCACAGGATCATCGGTACCGTTCATGGTGAAGGCTTCCGGATTCTCTGTGCCATCACCCGCATCGCCAGCAAGACGAAGGTCGCCAGCGAAACCCTGCCGCTGAAGAAAAGCGACGCTTCATCGAGAAGGCCCACTATCGCCATTTTGCCGTTCAGCCGGCGCGGCGATCTGTCGGGGCATGAAGCGGTGGCTACGGCCTTGCCCGATGACATGATAACCGCGCTGTCCCGCCTGCGATGGGTCCGGGTGATCGCGCGCGGATCCTGTTTCCGCTTTCCGTCCTTCGAATCCAGTCCCGCCGAAATCGGCCAGTCCCTGAAAGTGGAATATTGCCTGTCCGGAATGATCGAAATCAAGTCCGGCCAGCTGGTGATCCTGGTGGAACTTGCCGACACCCATGACAATTCGGTCATCTGGACCGACCAGCTCACCACGCCGGTCGAGGCGTTGCATGAGGTGCGGGCGGAGACCGTAGCCCGCATCGCAGCCACTCTCGAAGGCCGCCTCACCCAGCATGAAATCGAGAAAATGCGGCTCAATACGCCGGCCGAAATCTCGCCGTGGGAGGAGTTCCATCTCGGCCTGTCACAGGCATTTCATCATGATCGGCCGGATTACGGCCAGGCGGAAACCCATTTCAGGCGCGCGATTGAGGGCGACGCCACCTTTGCCCGCGCGCATGCCGGACTGGCGCAGATTCAATATTGGAAATTGTTCCAGAAGCTGGTTGATGACGAACGGCCGGTCGCGGCGCTGATGTGCCGGGAGGCCAAGACCGCTCTCGATCTCGACCCGTTCGACCCGTTTTGCCATCTTATCCGGGCCCGGTCGCACTTGATCCTGCACGAGATCGACACCGGGATGATGCATCTGGAGACGGCCAAGTCGCTGGCGCCCAGCTTTGCGCTTGCCTATTCCGGCCTGGCGAGCATCCAGGCGATGTCCGGCCAGCCGGAACGGGCTCTGGAAAATATGGGAATCGCGATGCGTCTCAGCCCGCAGGACCCCTGGAAAGTGCATATGCAGACGGTCATGGTCGCGGCCTATAATGCGCTGGGTCAATATGACGAAGCCGTGGTCTGGGCACGAAAAATTCTCGAATCACCGCAGCGGACGCTGCAGATTGTCGCCGGCATGATGGTCACCATGCACCATGGCGGGCACAGCGAGGAAGCCCGCAAACTGGCGCAGGAGTTCAAGCACCGTTTTCCTGGCAAGAACCGCGACACTTTCATCCGCTCTTATCCGGTGATCAGCGATAAGCAGATAAAACTCACCGAGGAGGGATTCGCGGCCCTGGGCATTGACTAGGATATTTGGACGAGCCCGTTTTGCCTGGTTCCGGAAGTTTTCCGGATAACAATCCGCCGGATTGCCATTTTTTTTGAATGGGAAACTCGCAGGGCAATTGCGCTGCGGGAGACTTGGGTGCCCCACCCTCCCTTGCGGTCGGGAGTTTTTCGGGCAAACATGCGCCGCATGTTCGCTTTTACCGGAAAAACTGGAGCGGGCGAAGAGATTCGAACTCTCGACCCCAACCTTGGCAAGGTTGTGCTCTACCCCTGAGCTACGCCCGCTCGGCGTTGCTGCGACACTCGGGTAATCACTTGGTCAGCAGCAGTTGAGGCGCGCGGTTAGCATGGGTTTTTATACCCCGCAAGCCCCAATCACACACTGGTTCGCTACAAATGCAAAAATATCCTTGGCATTGACGTCCCGCACCCCACATAAAGCGCACAAGTTAAACGATTTGGGCGCGAGTCCGGGCATTGGTCCCGCGCTATAACAGGAGCATGATGTGGCAACAGCAGGACTGACGGTTGAAGAACAGAAAGCGGTAGAGGTCTTCCAGCGCGAGGTCGTGACGCCGAGCATGGACAAGCTGGTGATTCTCGATTTCTGGGCAGAATGGTGCGGCCCCTGCAAGGCGCTGACGCCGATGCTGGAGAAAGTCGCCGCCGCTTATGCCGACAAGGGCGTGGTGCTGGCCAAGATCAATGTTGACGAGAATAAATTCATTGCCGCGCAATTCCAGGTGCAGTCGATCCCGACCGTTTACGCGATTTTCCAGGGCAAGCCCGTGGCCGACCTGACCAGCGCCCGCTCGGAAAGCCAGCTGACCGGCGCACTGGACCAGCTGCTCGGACAATTGCCGGTCGGCGGTGGCGAAGAGCCGAAACAGGATATCGCGCCCCTTCTCGCCATGGGTGAGGAAGTGCTGGCCGAAGGCGACGCCGAGCGCGCCGCCGGGGTTTTCGCGCAGATCGCCGACATGGCACCCGACAATGTCGAAGCGGTCGGCGGACTGATTCGCGCGCTGGTCGCCGCTGATCATATAGAGCAGGCGGAAGCCGCGCTCGCCGGACTGCCGGAAGAATTGCGCAGCGACCCGGCGATCGAGCGGGCGCAGACAACGCTGCAACTGGCAAAGGACAAGCCCGACGCAGGCGCCCTGGAAGCGCTGGAGGCTGCCGTGGCCGCCAATGACAAGGACCATCAGGCCCGATTCGACCTTGCCAGTGCGCTGATCGCTACCGGCGACCATGACGCGGCGGCCGAGCATCTGCTGACCATCATCGCCGCAGACAAGGACTGGAACGAAGGCGCCGCGCGGCAGAAACTGCTGTCCCTGTTCGAAATGGTCGGCCTGGAAGATGAATGGGTTGCGGCAACCCGCCGCAAACTCAGCGCCGTGCTGTTCGGATGAGCGAAACCAAAAGGCTCTCGATTTTTCCGCTGGCCGGGGCGCTATTGTTTCCCGGCATGCATCTGCCTCTGCACATATTCGAGGAACGCTACCGCGCGCTTATCAATGATGCGATGGCGCGGGACCGGCAGATCGGCATGATCCAGCCCAAGGAAGCCGGCAATCACCCTGCCCTGTTCAACGTCGGCTGCCTCGGCAAGATTATCGATATCGAGGCGCTCGACGACGGACGGTTCAACGTCGTTCTGGAAGGCGTCGCCCGTTTCCGGATTGTCGAGGAGATCGATGCGTCCACGGCATTCCGCCAGGTCCGGGCGGAAATCGAGGATGATCTGGAAAAGGACGAGGTGCTGGCCAGCGCCGAACGCGCCGCGCTCGAGATCGAATCACGCAAATTTGCCGAGCTCCAGGGCTATCAGGTGGACTGGGACAGCATCGGCCGGCTCGACGACACGGCTTTTGTCAACGGCATTGCCCAGATCGCACCTTTCGATGCGGCCTCAAAACAGGCCCTGCTCGAAGTGGACGGACTGGCAAATCGGGCAGAGCTGATCATCCAGCTGTTGCAGTTTTTCGGACGCCAGGACGGCGATGATGACCGGGTCACGTTGCAATGAGTGATCCGGCGGGACAGAGCGAGCCCGCTGGCACCGGAATTCGGAGTATTGATCCGGAATTGCTGAAGATACTCGTCTGTCCGGTGACCCGGACGGCGCTCGTGCATGATCCAGAGGCGTGCGAGCTGATCAGCGAGGCGGCCGGGCTGGCCTATCCGATTCGCGACGGTATCCCGGTCATGCTGGTCGAGGAAGCGCGTAGATTCTGAATGCGGCTGGATAGCCGCGGTTCAATATATAATTGAAAATTTGTTTCCACGAGATGCGCGCGGAACGCGCCCGGGCGTCAGCCCTGTTTGCTGTACAGGTCCAGAGGGACGGCCTCGACACTGGAGGTCATTGCATTATGATCGCCTTCCGCTGCGCTGACGGGGACGAGAGCGATCGCAAGAGCCACGGCAGATAAGAGAGATCCCCAGGTCACCAGATTCCCGAGAAATAGCTCTTTCTCTCTCTTGCTCAGCGCCCTGCGTTGGAACTTAATCATAACGTTTACAATCTTTACACTACTCTAAACTACCAAACGCCACCCAAAAACATTGGTTCCATCATGAACCGAAAAATCATCTCCGGGTTGATCCGATCATGGGAGGCGATGGATCAACCCGGATTTGAAAGTCCGAAAAAAGCATAGCGGGTGCAATAGCTTCTTCCAAACTGGCTCGGAAACCCATTGCAGCGAAGAAATATTGACCAGAATATTCCTTTCGCTCCAAACGACGCCTTTCCGGCAACGGGCAGAACGGAATTCCGGAAACCGGAATCGTCGTGCAGCCGTTCCAAGTCAGGTCGTCGCCAAGGGCTTCTTGCCGAACAGGTAGGAATATGGGGGGCTCGCCGGATATGCATGAGTTTCAACCCGTGTCACCGGTCGCGTGGATGTAACAAGTTAATGTTACCCTCGGCCAACCGGCAGGAATCCGACGGAGTTAATTGTAAATTATCGAATTTCATTTACGCTTTGTAGCGGTAACAGAGAATTTTACCCCTTCTTAACCTGATGAAATATATTTGTTACCCAATGAGATCGGACAGTTAGCAAACAAGTGGACCATTCTTTTTTGCCAAATGATCGCCCCTGACATAAGATTGACATATGACCATAGCCCGTTGCGATAATCTGAACGAGAAAGAGAAGCAGGTTCTTCACCTGCTTTTGCTCGGCCATGACGCGAAAACCGCGGCCCAGGAGGTCGGCGTAACCCCCAATGTCATAAACGAACGCCTGCGGTCTGCACGGCAAAAGCTGCAAGTGACCAGCAGCAAGGCGGCGGCCCGGATGCTTGCCGATCACGAAGGTCTGGCACCCAAATTTTTTGTACCCAAGAATATTGGGATTGTGCAAAAGCCGCATTCCGACGCAGTTTATCCCTTGCCTGGACAACAGGCAGCGTCACCGGACCGGGTCAGGGAAGTGCAATCGGCTTATCAGTCTTATTCCACTTTGTCAGGCTCGCTGCTCTCGGTGCCGTTCCGCAGGCAGGGAGAAACTGGTAACGATCTGAGCAAGGGAGCGCGAATCTGGGCAATTGCCGACTTGTCGGTCAAACTCGCCTTTGCATTTGCCTTCGTCTGCCTCGCCGCAATAGTCGTGAGCAGGTTGCTGGGTTCGAACTAATCTCTGCATGTTTTGTCACTAGTAAGCGCCGGCCTCCCCCGGCGTCCGGAGAGTTACATGTTGAAGCAACGTATTGAAGCCGCCCGCCCCATCGCCACGAAAATCCATGAGGTCGAGAAATCCCTCAATCTGACCATGGTCCAGATGGGAGAATTGATGAGCAGTATCGCCGCTGCCCGCATGGCCCCCGGAACGCGTTTTTCGTTGACTGCAGGAATGGATGCTTCGGAAAAGCTGATCGCCGCTGCAGCGAGAACGGCCCGGTGCTACCGCGACGTGGTAGATGCACATGGGCATCTTGTCGCGGATCGTGAAGAAGCCGGATTGCGCACTGTCAGTTGGGGCGATTTTGCCGAATGCCCGCCGAACCCTACATCGGGCAGCGCCGAGACATCAGCTCCGCTCCGCATTGTCGAAAGCGCCTGAAAAATACAGGCAAATCTTGACCACACCAAGATTATTTGGTCCGGTTGAGAGATAATGGGCCGGATCGAATTCTTCTTCTCCCTCTTGGCGGTCGTCTGTATTTATTCGACAGTCAAAGGTGGGCAGCCCGAAAGAAGGGCCGTGATTGTCTTCATCGTCGGTGTGGCATTGTCGATGATCGCGGCCGCCCTTTCAAACCTCCGATTCTCGCAGCCCGAAATCGGTATTTTGATTAGTGATATGGCAATGTTGGCCGCCTTCATTGGACTGGCCTTGTATGCAGAAAGATACTGGACGTTATGGCTATGTTCCATGCAGGTAATTCAAGTGCTCTCTCATATTCCCCTGATGATTATTCCGGAACTTCTTCCGCAAGCGTATTACGTAATAGTGGCTTTCTGGGCCTATCCGATGCTGATTGTTCTGGCGATGGGCACTTACCGTCATCAGCAACGTCTTCGGCGGTACGGGGTCGACAGATCCTGGAGCGACTTTTCCAACTTGCAAAAATAGACAATGCATCTGCGGTCGCCGCAGCGCTCATTGCCGAATTCGGCTCTATCGGGGCGGTCCTGCATTCCGAATCCCGGCCCGCCAAAAGCGCGCCTGCCCAGGCCATAATATCGCTGGTGCGCGAGGCGATGCTCGTGTCTTCCAGAGACAAGATGCTGGACCGCATTTGCCTGTCCAAGGCCGATGACGTGATCGAATATCTGATTGTCGCCATGGCGCGCCTTCCAGTGGAGGAAGTGCGGGTATTGTTTCTGGACAGCAAGAACCGGCTGATCTGTGATGAAGTCGTCAGCAGAGGCACGATTTCCGAAGCCCCCATCTATCCCCGGGAAATCTTGAAACGGGCGCTCGCCGTCGACGCATCGGCGCTGATCCTCGCGCATAACCATCCGTCGGGCGATCCGGACCCCAGCGAAGGCGATATCGACGCGACCCGCAGGCTGCTGAAGGCAGCAAAGGAACTCGGGCTGACCGTGCACGATCATATCATCGTTGGCAGCGAAGGCTGGATCAGCCTGCGCGACTGGGTATCGTTCCAGTGAAATTTCGATCTGTAAATATAAGTATCGTGCAGTTTCCGGCAGTATCTGATAGTATTGCAAACAAAGGGAGACCGGGATAATGGCCTCACCAATTTCCGATGAGCAACGCGCGAGGCTGCTCCGCGCGGAAACCCACACTTTGCTGCAATCACCGGATTTCATCCGTTCACCGGTCATGTCGCAACTGTTGAGCTATCTGGTCGAAGAGGCGATTTCCAATCCTGGCAATCCGCCGAAAGCCTATCAGGTCGCCGTGGACGGACTCGGCCGCACCGAGGATTTTGACGTTCAGGCCGACAGCTATCCCCGCGTTCAGGTCGGCCGGCTGCGCAAGATGCTCGGCACATATTATAATGCGCATCACAGCGCGACACGCCTGCACATCCCGATCGGCCATTATGCCGTTGAGATTGCAACCGACGATCATGCGGTGCGAGCCGAGCAGAATAACGCCGCACCGGAGGCCGGACCCGGCGACGCCTATCGCGATAGCCCGCCGCCGGTCGATCCCGTTCGCGATCGCTGGTTCAACAACCGGCTGACTCTCATCGGCTTGTCGGCCATATTGCTGATCGCTGCGGCCGGCCTGATCTGGTTGATGAACTCGTCCAATCCGGACGCTGCGGGGCCCGCGATGACATCGGATAACGAGACTTTGCCTCCGAAAATCTATATTGCCGCGTCACCGGCCGAGGCCGGCGTTGTCGGCAGCGACATGTCTGTCGAGATCCAGCAGTTTTTCGAAGACGCCTTTGCCCGTTCCTCGCAAGTGCGGCTGGCGGCGGCCGGCGGTCCGGACATTGCCTCGGTAAAGGGACAGAATGCATATCTGTTCGAAAGCAAGATCGTTGCCGGGCCGAGCGGTCCGGAGATAAAATTCCTGCTGACCTCGTTGATCCAGAATGAGACCATCTGGTCAGCGACAATCGCACTGCCGGATTCTCCGGCGGACTATCCCGAAAAGCTCGGACCGATATCGAGCCGGATCACCAGCATTTACGGATTGATCGCGACCGACCAGCGCAAACGTCTGCCGGACAATGCCATGATCGGCTATCCCTGCCTGCTCCGGTTCGAAAGCTACCGGGCCAACCGCGACCCCGACCAACTGCCGGTGGTCGAGTCCTGCATCGAGAAATCGCTGGTGGCAGATCCGTTTGACAGCCAGATTCTCGCCGCGGCCTCGTTCATTTCCTTTTTGCGCAAAGAGGCGACGGGCCGGGACCCCAATCCCGAGCAAGGGCTGGAATATGCCCGCCGGGCGATGGTTCGCGGTCGCGAAAATGCATCGGCAAATTTCGCGCTGGCCAGATCGAGCTTTTTCAACGGCAATTGCATTCGGGGAAAGGAATTCGCAGAAAAGGCCGCAGCACTGGACCCGTATGAAGCAACGATTCAGGCCCAGACCGGGGCCTTCCTGTTCGCGTGCGGCGACCCTGACGGAACCCAGTATCTTAGACGGGCGATCGCGCTCGATCCTCGCGGGTCACTGGTTGCGGAAACCGCTCTGGTGCTGACCTTGATGGCAGAGGGCAAGGACAGGCAGGCGCTGGAAGTCGCAGAGAGAATCATCCCGTCGAGCACCGGTGTCGGACCCTATTATGATATCGCCATGGCCATGGTTTATGCGAAAAACGGTCGGATCGAGGATTCGCGGGAATCGTGGGACCGGCTGGTTGCCACCTATGGCAACGCAAGTGACGAAAGCCAGGAGCAATTGCTCAAGCGCCTGATCACCAATCCGATACTGGCCGAACGCGCCTTTCAGGTATTGCTGCGGGCGGGGGTGATCAACCAGTGACCGGGAAGCCCTCACGCATCATCGCGAGCGCTTCCCGGCAGACAGCCCCGCAAGAACGGCTTGGGAGCCGTCGGCAATAGGAAAAACCGGATGAACGGCTAGCCACGGGATGCGTGAAACAACCGTCAGAAACTGGCGTTCAACCCGTCGACCACAAATTGCACGGCGAGCGCGCCGAGCAGCACACCAAGTACCCGGGTGATCACCGCCTCGACCTTGTTGCCCAATATCCGCATCAATGGTCCGGCCGCGATCAGTCCGAAAAGCGTCAGCAGCAGCACCGAGCCGAGGGCGCCAAGAATGACCAGCGCATTGTCGATGCCGTCGTGCTGGGATGTCAGCAGCATCACTGCGGCAATTGATCCCGGTCCGGCGATCATTGGCATGGCCATGGGGAAGATCGAGACATCCTCGATCTCGGGCTGTTCGATAATCTCCTGCGCCCGGTCCTCGCGCCGTTCGGTGCGTTTCTCGAACACCATTTCCAGCGCGATCAGGAACAGCATGATGCCGCCGGCGATACGGAAACTGTCGAGACTGATGCCGAGCGCGCTCAGCATCTGCTCGCCGAACAGGGCGAAAACCAACAATATGATCGCGGCAACGAATATGGCGCGGATGGCCATGACACGGCGGTCGCGCGGTGGCGCGCTGCTGGTCAGGCTGGCGTAGATCGGTGCGCAGCCGGGCGGATCGATCACCACAAAAAAAGTGATGAAGGCGGAGATGAAGAGTTCGATCATGATGCCGGTGCGTCGACCTTATATTCATGCACGCGCTTGAAGCTGCCGTCATCCTCAGCAAGGTCGACAAAAACGATGCGCCCGCCGCCATCAACAGACGACGCGTTCCAGATCAGGCTGCCATCGGCGGATGCCCCGCTCCTGCCCCTGTCTGATGGCCCTGCAGGCGGAAAGGCTGCGGCAGTCCCCGCTTTGCACGAGGCGACCTCGGTTTCGACATAGTCGGGCTCCGTCAGCGGCGCGGCCAGCGGTACGCCATCATCGAATATCCATTTCCACTCCACATCCTTGCTCGGCTTGCGATTGCCGAAATTTTCCTGATGCCAGATGGTGGTAAAATGGCCGGTGGCTCCGCTCGCGCTTTGCCAGGCGCCGGTGGATACACCGATGCTGCCGTCGCAGGACATGTAGATTTTATGCGGCTGCCAGGTGACGGCTTGCGCCGGATCAGCCTTGCCCTTCAGCCATTGCTGCGCATTGACCAGATCGGGGGTGAACATGATCGCCTCGTCGGCGGCGGTGTCGCGAAATGCCGTCCACTGGCCCTTTTCCTGCGCCAGCCTGGCAAAGGACAGCTCCGCCTTGACGATGGCGCTGGGATTGGCGACCGGCTTTCCAATGACCCGGTTATAGCGTTCCCGGTCGTTGAGACGCCCGCCGCCGCTGGCACAGCTCGAAAGCATCAGTGCGATTCCGATAGCGGCAAACAGGCGCATTACAGACCCTCCGGTTTCTCCAGTCCGGCGCGCGCGGATGCAGCGACCAGTGTGTTGCGCAATAGCACTGCAATGGTCATCGGGCCAACCCCTCCCGGTACCGGGGTAATGGCCCGGACATGATCCATGGCTTCGGCGGTGGCGACATCGCCGACCAGACGGCCTTTTTCCTTGCCCGGTTCGGGGTCGAGCCGGTTGATACCGACGTCGATCACGACGGCCCCGTCTTTCAGCCAGTCACCCTTGACCATTTCGGCGCGACCAACGGCAGCGACAACAATATCGGCGCGGCGGACGACGTCGGGAAGGTCCCGGGTCCGGCTATGCGCCATGGTTACGGTGCAATTTTCAGCGAGCAGCAATTGCGCCATCGGCTTGCCCACCAGGATCGAGCGGCCCACGACCACGGCGTCCAGCCCGGTGAGGTCGCCCAATGTATCTTTCAGCAGCATGAGACTGCCAAGCGGTGTGCACGGGATCAGCGCTTCTTCGCCATTGGCCAGCCGGCCGGCGTTGATCACGTGCAGGCCGTCGACATCCTTGTCCGGATCGATCGCCATGACCACGGCTTTTTCATCGAGACCTTCGGGCAGCGGCAATTGTACCAATATGCCGTCAACCGTCTCGTCGGCATTCAACTGCTCGACCAGCGCGATCAGGTCTTCCTGCGCGACATCGGCGGGCAGCCGGTGTTCGAAACTTTCCATGCCGGCGGCGATGGTCGCCTTGTGCTTGGAGGCAACATAGACCTGGCTGGCGGGGTCCTCGCCGACCAGCACCACGGCCAGTCCCGGTGCGCGCCCTGCCTGTTTCACAAAGGCAGGTACGGCCTCCCTGATCCGTTCACGCAGGCCGGCGGCGAAGGCCTTGCCGTCAATGATCTGCGCTGCGGTCAACCGAGCAGAGCCTGGGCTATCGGGGGCAGGATTGCATCCTGCAATATGATGATACCGATGATCACAACCATCGGGGTCAGATCAATGGCTCCGAAGTCCGGCATGATCCGCCGGATCGGCCGGTAGATCGGCGCAGTCAGCGCATCGAGCGTGGTCCAGATCGCCCGGGCGATATCATTTTGCAGATTGATCACATTGAACGCGAGCAGCCAGCTCATGATCGCCTGCACGATGATGACGGTTATCGCCACGTTGAGCAGGATGGAGATGATTTGAAGAATTGCGAATGCCATGGCGGCCCCTTTATCGATAATCTGGTAGAGCGGCCAGTGATTTGTCACGGATTCCGCCAGAAAATTGCTGTATCACATATATAGGACAGCGAGCGGTTTAATCAACCGTATCGAAATCATCCCGCACCAGTGTACCCGCGCCCTTGCTGGTGAAGATTTCCAGCAGCATCGCGTGCGGAATCCGGCCATCCAGGATAACCGCCGCATCGACGCCTTCCTGAACCGCTTTCACACAGGTCTCGAGCTTTGGAATCATGCCGCCGGTGATGGTGCCTTCATCCACCAGAGTCTGGATCTTGGTCGGGTCGAGATCGGTCAGCAATTCGCCCTGCTTGTCGAGCACGCCGGGAACATCGGTCAGCAGGAACAGCCGCGCGGCGCGCAGAGCCGAGGCCACGGCTCCGGCCATCGTGTCGGCGTTGATATTATAGGTTGCGCCATCGTCACCCACGCCGATTGGCGCGATGACCGGGATCATCCCGGCAGCGGAAATCCGGTCGACGACGCTGCGATCCACTCTCTTGGGCTCGCCGACATAGCCGAGATCGATAATCCGTTCGATATTGCTGTCCGGGTCGCGATTGGTGCGCCGCAGTTTCGTTGCCTTGACGAAACCGCCGTCCTTGCCGGAAATACCGATGGCGCTGCCGCCAGCCTGTCCGATCCAGCTGACCAGTTCCTTGTTGATCGCGCCGGAGAGCACCATCTCCGCGATTTCCGCGGTTTCTTTCGTGGTGACCCTCAGGCCATCGACAAATTCGCTCTCGACGCCGACCCGTGCCAGCATCGCACCAATCTGCGGGCCGCCGCCATGCACAACCACCGGATTGATCCCGACCGCTTTGAGCAGCACTATATCCTGGGCAAAATTTCGGGCGAGCGTGGCGTCGCCCATCGCATGGCCGCCATATTTTACGACAAAGGTCTTGCCGGCATAGCGCTGCAGATAAGGCAAAGCATCGGTGAGCGTTTCCGCTTTGGCGAGCATGGCGGGATCGGGTGCGTGATCGGTCATGGGCGTCTTTCAATCCAGGCTTGCGGCAAATGCAAGTATTTAATCGGCTTTGGCCAATGCTTTCACTATTTCCAGCGTGCCCGCAACATGGCCGTGCGGCTTTGTCGCGCTGTGGACAAAGACGATTTTGCCCTGCCGGTCGATGACATAGCTGGTCCGGTTGGTCATCGCGAGGCCCGGTGCCATGCGGACCTGATAGCCGTTGATGATCTGGTCATCGGCGCGGGCAACCGCAAACTTGTTGCGGCATTCGGAGACGGAGAATTTCTTCAATCCTTCGATGTCATCGCCGGACATCCCGATCACGGTAGCCCCCGCAGCGTTGAATTCGGCTGTGGCTTCGGCGAACATATTGGCTTCGATCGTGCAGCCCTCGGTAAAGACCTTGGGAAAGAAATAAAGCACCACCGGACCGTCTTTCAGCTTTTCGGACAGCGAAAATTGGAATTCCTCGCCGGCCAGCGCACCACTGGTGGTGAAATCCGGCGCAGTAGCACCGATCTCAAGCGGCTCGGCATTGGCGCTGCGCGTGCTGTAGACGAAGGCTCCGCCGCCGATAATCGCCACGGCCAACAAGATCACGATCCACTTTTTCATTTCATCATTCCTGTTCGAGCTGCGCCTTCAGGGCGTAAAGCTGGTCGAGCGCCTCGCGCGGGGACAGCGCGTCTACATCTATCGCACCCAGCGCCTCCCGCAAACCGTCGGATTTTTCTTCTGCTTCCGCGAGGCTCGCGGCGAAAAGCGGCAAATCGCCAAGACCTGCGGCCAGTCCACCGGTTTCTGCCTTGCCGGCCTCCAGCTTGTCGAGCACCGCCTTGGCGCGGTTGAGCACCGGTTTGGGGATGCCCGCGAGCTTCGCCACCGCCAAGCCATAGCTGCGATCCGCCGGGCCTTTCGCCAGCTCGTGCAGCAGCACCAGATCGCCTTTCCACTCACGCGCGCGCACATGGTGCAGCGACAGCGCATCGAGCCGGTCGGCCAGCCGGGTCAGTTCATGATAATGGGTGGCAAACAGGCAGCGGCAGCGATTGGTTTCGTGCACCGCCTCGACCACAGCCCAAGCCAGCGCCAGCCCGTCATAGGTCGAGGTGCCCCTGCCCACCTCGTCGAGGATGACGAAGCTTTTCTCGGTCGCCTGCGACAGGATTGCGGCGGTTTCGACCATTTCGACCATGAAGGTCGAGCGGCCCTGCGCCAGATTGTCCGAAGCCCCGACGCGGCTGAACAGCCGGTCGACAAGGCTGAGCTTCGCGGACGCTGCCGGAACGAAACCGCCAGCTTGAGCAAGAATCACGATCAGCGCATTTTGCCGCAGGAAGGTTGATTTACCGCCCATATTGGGACCGGAAACCAGCCACAGACGCTCGTCATTGGCAAGCGCACAATCATTGGCGACAAAGGCCTCGCCCTTGGCCAACAGCGCCGCTTCCACCACCGGATGGCGGCCAGCCTGAATATCGAGCATATTGCCATCGACAAATTCGGGGCGGCACCACTGCCCCTCGGCGGCGCGTTCGGCGAGCGCGGCGGAGACATCGATCCGGGCCAGCGCGTCGGCGCTTTCGCCAATTTCCTGCTTGCGGGCCAGCACCTTGTCGACCAGTTCCTCGAAATGCGCGGCCTCGGCGGCCAGCGCATGGGCTCCGGCCTGCGACACGCGCACCGCCTCTTCGTGCAGATCGGTCGAATTGAAGCGCACCACCCCGGCGAGCGTCTGGCGATGGGTGAAACCGGAATTTTCGGCCATCAAGCTGTCGCCATGGCGGGCGGGCACCTCGATAAAATAGCCGAGCACGGCATTATGCTTGATCTTCAGTGTGTTGATGCCCGTCGCCTCGCGATAGCGTGCTTCGAGCGTGGCAATCGCCTGGCGACCGTCGGAACCGGCGCTGCGCAACTCATCCAGCGCGGGATCGAACCCCGTCGCAATATAGCCGCCATTGGCCATTTCGGTCGGCGGCGTCTCGACCAGCGCTTGCTCCAGCAGGTCGACCAATGCGCCATGGCCGTCGAGCGCGGGCAGGATATTGTCGAGCAATTCCGGCAGGCCCGCCACCAGCGCCAGCCGCTCGCGCAGCACCCGCGCGCCGGCCAGGCCATCGCGAATCTGCCCGAGATCGCGCGGACTGCCCCGGCCGGCCGACACGCGGCCAAGCGCCCGACCGATATCGGGCAGCGCCTTCAACTCGGTGCGGACATCGTCGCGGATCGCCGACCCGTCGTGGAACCATTGCACCAGCCCAAGCCTCCGGTTGATCGGCTGTTCGGCAAAAAGGGGCGCGGACAGATCGCGCGCCAGCAAGCGGGCCCCGGCGGGGGTAACCGTCCGGTCAATCGCGTGGAGCAGACTGCCCTCGCGTCCGCCGGCCAGCGTCCGGTCAATCTCCAGACTCGCCCGGGTTGGTCCATCGATCGAGAGAAACTCCCGCGTTTCGCGCCGTTTCGGTGGATGCAGATAGGGGGCATGGCCTTGCGACACATGGTTGACATAGGCGACCAGACCGCCGGCGGTGGCCAGTTCGGCCCGCGAAAACTCGCCCATTCCGTCCAGCGTCGCCACACCGAAATGCTCGCGCAGCCGTTTTTCCGCCCGGCCGCTGTCAAAATTGTCTTTGGCCCAGCCGGTTGCCTTGTGCAGCCGCGGCAGTAATGATGGAGGACAGATGATTTCCGATGGCGCGATCCGCGCCAGTTCGGCATCGAGCGCATCGTCAGAAATCGTCGCCAGTTCGAAATTGCCGGTCGAAATATCTGCCGCGGCGAGTCCGATCTCGCCCTGCACCTCGGCCAGCGCCACCAGCATATTGTCGCTGCGCGCATCGAGCAGATTGTCTTCGGTCAGGGTGCCTGCGGTCACATAGCGGATGATGTCCCGCGCCACCAAGGCCTTGTAGCCGCCGCGCGCTTTGGCCTCGGCCGGGGTTTCTGTCTGTTCGGCGATCGCCACCTTGAACCCGGACCGGATCAGCTTCGCCAGATAGCCTTCCGCCGAATGTACGGGTACGCCGCACATGGGAATGGAATCCCCGGCATTTTTACCGCGCGAGGTCAGCGCGATATCCAGCGCTGCCGCAGCCAGCTTTGCATCCTCGTAAAACAGCTCGAAAAAGTCGCCCATCCGGTAGAAAAGCAGACAATCGCCGGCCTTTTCCTTCAGACCGAAATATTGCTCCATCATCGGCGTGACCTTGGCCCCTTTCGGCGCGCCGTCTTTTGCCTTATTTTCTGCTTTGTCCCGAGTCTGGATTGCCATGGGCCTGCGATAGCGGACTGCGGCTGGACATAAAAGAGTAGCGATCGCATCCTATTGATTTTTACTTGATATTGCGGCTCAGGGACAAAAAGAGTAGGTCCCGAGCGGAACCTGAACGTTCGATCGGCACAATCGCGCCGACCACAGCTATGCGGAGACAAAATTTGGCCGACCAGAACGATAATGATCTAGAATTTTCCGAACGGGAAGCTCTGCTGTTTCACTCCCACGGTCGCCCAGGGAAAATCGAGATTATTGCCTCCAAGCCGATGGCGACCCAGCGCGATCTCAGCCTCGCCTATTCGCCCGGTGTTGCCGTTCCGGTCCGTGCCATCGCCGAAGACCCCTCAAAGGCCTACGATTATACCGCCAAGGGCAATCTGGTCGCAGTCATCTCCAACGGCACCGCAATTCTTGGCCTCGGCAATCTCGGCGCGCTGGCTGCCAAGCCCGTGATGGAAGGCAAGGCCGTCCTGTTCAAGCGCTTCGCCGATGTCGATTCGATCGATCTGGAGCTCGACACCGAGGACGCAGACGCATTTATCAATGCCGTCCAGCTCATGGAACCCAGCTTTGGCGGCATCAATCTGGAAGATATCGCCGCTCCCGACTGTTTCATCATCGAGCAGACTTTGCGCGACCGGATGAATATTCCGGTGTTCCACGATGACCAGCACGGCACCGCGATCATCGCCGCCGCCGGGCTCATCAACGCCTGCCTGCTGACCGATCGCAAAATCGAGGATATCAAGGTTGTCGTCAATGGCGCGGGTGCCGCTGCCATCGCCTGTGCATCGCTGATCAAGAGCCTTGGCGTACCGCATGACAATCTGACCATGTGTGACAGGACCGGGGTGATCTATCGCGGTCGCGACGATGTCGACCAGTGGAAATCCGCCCATGCGATCGATACCGATGACCGGACGCTGACCGACGCGCTGTCCGGTGCCGACGTTTTCCTCGGCCTGTCCGCAGCCGGAGCCCTGAAGCCGGAAATGGTCAAGGATATGGCGCCGCAGCCAATCATCTTCGCCATGGCCAATCCCGATCCGGAAATCACCCCGCCCGATGCCAAGGCCGCGCGTCCCGACGCGATTATCGCCACCGGGCGTTCCGACTATCCCAACCAGGTCAATAATGTCATCGGCTTCCCCTTCATCTTCCGTGGGGCGCTGGATGTCCGCGCGACCCGGATCAACGAGGAAATGAAAGTGGCGGCAGCGCATGCGATTGCCGAGCTGGCGCGCGAGCAGGTTCCGGAAGAAGTGGCGGCCGCTTATGGCGGAAAAGCACCGAGCTTTGGCGTCGAATATATCATTCCGGCACCTTTTGACCCGCGCCTGATGGACGTGGTGTCCGCCGCCGTGGCCAAAGCGGCCATGGATAGCGGTGTGGCCCAGAAACCGATCGAGGACCTCGACGCCTACCGGCAGAGCCTGAAGGCGCGGCTCAATCCGACCACATCGGTTCTTACCCAGGCTTACGAAGCCTGCCGCCTGTCGCCGAAACGCGTCATATTCGCCGAAGCCGAAGAAGCCGTTGTATTGCGGGCCGCGATCCAGTTCCGCGATGGCGGTTATGGCACGCCGGTTCTTGTCGGCCGCGATGATCGTGTTCGCCAGCAGCTTATCGAACTGGGCGTCAGCGATCCGGACAGTTTTGAGGTCCATAACAGCCGCAACAGTCCGCTGGTTCCCGACATGGTGAACATGCTGTATGAACGTCTCCACCGGCGCGGATTCATGGAACGCGATATCAAGCGCATGGTCAACCAGGACCGGAATATTTTCGGCTCCGCGCTGCTCGCCATGGATCAGGGCGATGCCATGATCACCGGTGTGACCCGCCCTTATTCGCAGACCTTCCGCGATGTCGCCAAGGTAATCGACGTCGAGAAGGGCCGCACCGCCCTTGGCATCCATGTCATGGTCGGCCAGCATCACACGGTTTTCATGGCCGACACGACGGTCAATGAACGGCCGTCGGCTCATGAACTGGCGGATATCGCCGAACAGACCGCTGCGGTCGCCCGGCAAATGGGCCACGAACCGCGCGTTGCCTTCCTCAGCTATTCGACTTTCGGCAATCCCGAGGGACGCTGGCTGGAGAATCTGCGCGAAGCCGTGGCGCTGCTCGATCAGCGGCGCGTCACCTTCGAATATGAAGGCGAAATGGCGCCGGATGTCGCCCTCAACCCGAAGCTGATGGGCAATTACCCATTTAGCCGCCTGTCACAACCCGCCAATGTGCTGGTCATGCCAGGACTGCAATCGGCCAATCTTTCGGCAAAATTGCTGCGCGAACTGGGTGGCGATTCGGTCATCGGTCCGATGCTGGTCGGTCTCGAAAAATCGGTCCAGATCGCCACCATGGCATCCACGGCGTCGGAACTGGTCACACTCGCGGTGCTGGCCGCCAGCGGCATCGCCAAATAGCGGCGACTGCCGGGGCCTTCACCAGCGGAGTGGTCAGGGCATCGTAGGATCGTTGCTCGCGCCTTGCGCGCCGGGCGCGCCAACTGCGCCGATATTGCCGAACAGTTCCTCGAAGAAGGAACGCTCGCGCCCCAGGGTCGGCGTCTTGTCACCATCCGGGCTGATGCTCGCGACCAGTTCCAGGCCGGTGCGATCGACCGCGGTTACATTGCCATCGGCATCGAAAATCACGCGCATCACCTGCTGTTCGCGGGGCCGCGGATTGTTAAAGCCATATTGGCGGGTATCGCGGGACAGATAATACCAGGTATTGTCGTCAAACTGGCCGGTGAAGGTCGGACGCCCTAGCGAAGCCTCGACCGACTGCCGGTTGTCAACGCCGGCCTGGATCGTAGACATCAGCATCTGATCGGCAATATATCCCTGATGCCCGCGCACCTGCGTGCACCCGGCGACCGTCATCGTGCCGGCCACCAGGCCGAGCCACAGACTGTATTTCTTGATATTGCCGACCATTGCACTCATTCTCCACTATCCGCCCAGCACCGTATCGGAGCCTGACTCGTCATCGCCCATTGCATCTCGGGCGATAAATATCAATATGCCCTGTATCCAGACTTAACAACCGGCCCGATCGTTCATAAACATGCGATCCAACCAGCGGAACCAGCAATGTCCTTTTTCAGCAAGATATTTTCCCGAGACAATCCCAATGCCGGGATGCAGCCATTATACAACGCAATTGTTGGCGAGGGACGACAACTGGCCTGGTATGAAGAGGCACAGGTACCCGATACGATCGACGGGCGGTTCGACATGATTGCGGCGATATTCTCGCTGGTGTTGATCCGGCTGGAGAAAGACGAGGAACGGGGGCAGGATATCGCCTGGCTAACCGAGATTTTCATCAGCGACATGGAAGGACAATTGCGGCAGATCGGCATCGGCGACATGGTGGTCGGCAAGCATGTCGGCCGGATGATGGGCGCTCTTGGCGGCCGGGTTGGTGCTTATCGCGATGCCCTGGAAAAAGGCGCGGAGCTGAAAGACGCCATCGTGCGCAATATTTTTCGCGGCGCGAAGCCGGATGACGCGGCGCTCGATTTGCTCGCCAGCCGCTTGGCGGCTTATCATGCCGCGCTGGGCGATTGCAGCAGCGATGCCATTGTCGCCGGCCACTTGCCGGCCAGCGAAGCGGCTGCGTAATGGACAAGCCGGAATTTTCCCATATCGTCAGATTGTCGGAAATCGGAGCCGCCCCGCGCACGGGCGAACTGTCCGCAAACGAGGAAGAGCGTGCAAAGCTGGCAGAAAGATTTGACCTGCCGAAAATTTCCACGCTGGATGCCCGCTACAGTTTGATACCCGGCGAAAATCGCATCGGGTTTACCGGACGGATCGAATCCGATCTGCAACAACGATGCTCGATCACGGGGGAAAGCTTTCAGGTTCGGCTCCGCGAGGATTTCGATATTGCCTTTGTCCCGCAGCTGGAAATCGAGGGGGCGGACGAGGAGATCGAACTGACCGAAGAAGATTGCGACATCATCGAATATGAAAACGGCCAGCTGGATCTTGGCGAAGCCATCGCCCAGACGCTCTATCTGGCGCTTGATCCCTTTCCACGCGGTCCCAATGCCGATGCGGTGGCACAGGAAGTGCTCAAATCGGAAGAAGAAGCCGGGCCCTTTGGCGCGCTGGCAGCGCTGAAGGACAAGCTGCCCTAAGCGGCTTCCTTTTCGTCCTTGCGGGCCGCCGCGTTGGTTAGGCGTTTCTGCAATCCGTTCAGTCGCTGCTTGCTGGTGATCTTGCTGCCGAGCAGGTCGGTGATATAGAAAGTATCCACCGCACGCTCGCCATAAGTCGCGATATGCGCGCTGTGTACCGTCACTTTCGACTCAAACAGCGCGTAGGCAAGTTCGTTGAGCAGGGCCGGACGGTCCTGTGCGTTGACCTCGATCACGGTGAACCGGTTGGATGCGTCATTGTCGACCAGAGCAAAGGGCGTAATGGCAAACGCACCGGCCCGCGAATGTGCCAGTGGCCGGGCGTCAAGCTTGGTGGAAAGTTTGGTCCGGTTGGCCAGCGCATCTTCGACCGCCTGCTTGATCCGCAGCAGCTGGACCTCCTCGGAGAAGGGCTTTCCGTGCGGATCCTGAACCAGAAAATTGTCCAGCGCCATGCCGTCACGGGTGGTATGGATGCGCGCGTCGATGATGTTACCGCCCGAAACATGAATACCCCCGGCAATCCGGTAAAATAGTCCCGGATGGTCCGCCGCGTAGACGGTAATCAACGTCGCACCGCGTTCGGGATATACATCGGCGAAAATTGCGAGATCCGTATCCCCGGCATCGAGGACCAGCTGGGCATTCTGGGCAATGATATCATCCGGCTCGGCGATCCAGTACGCATCGGTAAAGCGCTTTGCCAGTTTCTTGAATTCGGCTTCCGGCAATTCCAGCGCCTCCGACAGAACCGCCTTTTTCTCCTCGATCCGTTCCTTGCGGCCGCGTTGCTTGTGGCCGAGCAGCAACATTTCCTGCGCGGCTTCGAACAGATCGGTGAGCAACTGCCGCTTCCAGCTGTTCCAGACGCCGGGCCCGACCGCGCGAATATCGACGACGGTCAGGACCAGAAGCTGGCGGAGGCGCTCGACGCTTTTCACCTGGCTGGCAAAATCCTGGATGGTCTTGAAATCCGACAGATCCCGCTTGAAGGCCACTGCTGACATCAGCAGATGGTTGCGGACCAGCCACGCCACCAATTCGGTTTCATGCGGCCGCAGGCCGAGCCGCGGACAGAGCTTCATCGCCACTTCCGCGCCAAGGACGCTGTGGTCGCCACCGCGCCCCTTGGCAATGTCGTGCAGCAGGGTGGCGACAAAGATCACGCGCCGGTTCTGCAATTTTTTCATCGTTGCGGTGCTGTTGGGATGATCGGCCGCCAGGTCACCCCGCCCGATCTTAGCGAGCAGGCCGATTGCCCGGATAGTGTGCTCGTCGACCGTATAATGATGATACATATCGAACTGCATCTGCGCCACGACACGGCCGAAATCCGGAATGAAGCGGCCAAATATCGCTGCCTCGTTCATCCAGCGCAAGACCAGTTCGGGGTCGCGCGGAGAACAGAGCACATCGAGAAACAGTTTGTTTGCTCGCGCGTCCTTGCGAATCTTGTTGTCGATCAACTTGGCATCGCGGCGCGCCGCACGCATCGCCATGGGGTGGACCTCCAGCTCGTGCTTGTCGGCGAGCCAGAAGATTTCCAGCAGCCGTACCGGGTCTTCTTCGAAAAATTCGTCGTGCGGCAGGGCCAGCCGTCCGCGATCCAGCACGAACCCCTTGAGCTTCTTCGGCTTGCGGGTCAGCGACGGCAGGAAGCGGCGCACTCCGGCATTATGGGTTTCATCGAGATGCGCGAGAAATACGCCCGTCAGATTGCCGACGACCTTCGCGTTCAGGAAATAATATTGCATGAACCGTTCGACCGACGACTTGCCGGGCCGGTCGGCAAAGCGCATCCGCCGCGCCACTTCGGGTTGCAGATCGAAGGTCAGCCGGTCTTCCGCCCGGCCCGTAATATCATGCATGTGGCAGCGTACCGCCCAGAGGAAATTGGCGGCCTTGCGAAAGCGCTTGAATTCGTCGGCGGTGAGCAGTCCGACATCGACCAGCTGTTCCGCGGACGTCACGCGGTGGATATATTTGCCGATCCAGTAGAGCGTCTGCAGATCGCGCAGTCCCCCCTTGCCTTCCTTGACATTGGGTTCGACAACATAGCGGCTGTCCCCCATCTTCACGTGCCGGGCATCGCGCTCGGCGAGCTTCTCGGCCACGAACACGCTGTCGGTACCGGCCACGACATCGCTGAAAAAACGCTGCTTGGCTTCTTCGTAGACGCCGGTGTCGCCCCAGATATAACGGCCTTCCAGCAAGGCGGTCCGGATCGACAGATCCTCCTTGGCCATGCGCACCATTTCGTCGATCGAACGGCTGCTCTGCCCGACCTTGAAGCCGAGATCCCATAGCCAGTAGAGCATGGCTTCCACCGCCTGCTCGGTCCAGCTGTTGGTCTTGTGCGGGGTCAGGAAAGCAATGTCGACATCGCTATGCGGCGCCATTTCACCGCGGCCATAACCACCCACAGCCATCACCGCGATGCGCTCGCCCGACGACGGATTGCTTACCGGATATTGGTGATAGACCGCGATATCGTGGATCAGGCGGACCAGCTGGTCGACCAGAAACGACTGCGCCGCCGCCATTTCGTGTCCCGCCGAAGGGCGTTTCAACAGGCGTGCGCTGATTTCCGCCCGGCCATCATCGAGCGCGGCTTGCAGCAGCGGCAGGATATGTGCCCGCGCGGCAGGCATGCGATGCTCGCTGATCAGGCTGTCGATTTTCTCGGTCAGCACCCGGCGGTTGATAATATCCCGCTGCCGGGCGATCCGTGTACCCGGGTCAGCCGGTGCGGTCGGGATATCGGCGCGAGCGTTCATCCGGTGCCGGCCAGTTCGTCGCGATGTTTTTTCGCCAGCACGATTTTCGCGATTTTCGCGGTGCCCAGTTTCGGCAAGGGCTCTTCATATTGCCAGATATGGACCGGCAGCTTGAAGGGCGCGAGCTGATGCTTGAGAAATTCCATCAGTTCCTCGTCGGTCAGGCTGTGGCCGTCCTTGGTATGGTAGACCAGAGCCGGCACTTCGCCGAACCGCTCGTCCGGAACACCGAAAATGCAGGCTTCGGCAACAGCCGGGTTGGCATAGACCGCCGCTTCGACTTCCTGACAGCTGATATTCTCGCCGCCGCGGATGATGATTTCCTTCTTGCGATCGACAATGAACAGATAGCCCTCGGGATCGAGATAGCCGATATCGCCGGTGCGGAAATAGCCATCATCGGTGAACGCGTCCTTGGTTGCCTCTTCATTGTTCCAGTAGCCGGTGAAATTGGCAGCGGTCCGGATGCACACTTCGCCGCGCTCGCCCTGCGGCATCTTGTTGCCGTCATCGTCGAGGATAGCGACATCAACAATCGGCGGCGTCGCGCGGCCGGTGCTGTCGGGCTTGGCGAGATAATTTTCATTCTGGTTGGAACAGCCGACACCATTGGTTTCAGTCAGGCCATAGCCGATCACCGGATAGCCATCGCCCATCTTCTCCTTGATCCGTTTGACATGTTCCACCGGACGCGGCGCGCCACCGGCGGCCATGGTCACACAGCTGCTCAGGTCATATTTGTCGAAATGGGGATGCGAATAGATTTCCATGCTCATCAGCGGGACGCCAACAAAATAGGTGACCCGCTCTTTTTCGATCAGACGCATGGCTTCTTCGGCATCCCATTTGTTGAGGAACACCAGTTTGCGGCCAATTGCATAGCTGACGAGCACCAATGGCACGGAAGCGGTAACGTGGAACAAGGGCACACAGACCATCGCGGTCGGCTGTCCCTCGGGCATTTTGCCCTGTTTCTCCATGATATGAACCAGCACCAGCACGGTACCCACGAAACTCATCGCGCCCTGCACCACCGAGCGATGCTCGGCATAAGCGCCCTTGGAGCGACCGGTCGATCCGGAGGTGAACAATATGGTCGCATTGTCTTCCGGCGCCATTTGCGGCAGCGGTGTTTCCGCGCCGCCACCTTTTTCCAGCATGATTTTCAGCCCTTCCAGCGGCATCTTGTCATGTTCGAAAATCAGCAGCTCCGCGCCATGATCGCGCTTGGAGTCCACCAGACGCTGCGCTCTCTGGTAGTCGGCAAAAACATAGGAACAGCCGACATCCTCGATCCCGTCGGCCAGTTCATCACCCTGCCACCAGCCGTTCAGCTTGGTCGAGACGCCGCCCGCCATGGTGATGGCCATGTCGAGAACGACCCAGTTGGCCGAGTTGCGCGCGGCGATACCGATCCGGTCGCCCTTCTGCACGCCATAGCCCTCGACCAGTCCACCGGCGAGAACGCGCGCGGCCTTGTAGGTTTCGCCAAAGGTTAGCCGAATATCACCGTCGACCAGAAATTCCTTGTCCGCATGTTCGTTGCAGAAATAGGCGAAATAATCCGAAACATTCTGCGGCGCATTCTTGAAGATCGGCATATCGACGCCGTATTTGTTGATCGTGTCCAGTTCCAGTAACTGACCAGGCTGGGTCAGCGCTTCCAGCGTTTTGTCGATTACCAGATCCAGTTCAGAGGTCGCCATTATTCAAGTCTCCCGTTGTTCCCTCTTGGTAAAGGGGAATTTCCCTTTATATGGACAGGAAACCACGCGGGGAAAAGAGTTGATTGATATTATATTGGCCAATGCGGCACAGTTTACGCAGTTTACGGATCTTGGCCTATCTCCAAATGCTCTGGATCTTGAAAAACTGATTGGTGTCGACTTCCAGCTGAAATGGTATTCGCTGGCCTATCTCGCGGGCATATTGATCGGTTACTGGTATCTCACCAAATTGGTCGATCAGCCGGGCTCGCCCATGGCCCGCCGCCATGCCGATGACATGATCTTCTGGGCGACACTCGGCATCATCGTCGGCGGCCGGCTCGGCTATGTGTTTTTCTACGCTCCCGAGATTTTGCAGGAACCGATCCGGATATTGCAGGTCTGGAACGGCGGCATGTCGCTGCACGGCGGCACGATCGGCGTTGTGCTCGCCCTGTGGTGGACCGCGCGGCGGGAGAAGCTCGATTTTCTGCGTATGTGCGACTATATCGCCTGCGTCATTCCCTTCGGCCTGTTCTTCGGACGGCTGGCCAATTTCGTCAATGGCGAGCTTTGGGGCCGGGCAACCGATGTTCCCTGGGCTATTGTCTTCCCGATGGGCGGCGACGTCGCGCGCCATCCCAGCCAGCTCTATGAAGCAGGGCTGGAAGGCATTCTCTATTTCATCATTCTCTCGCTGCTCTTCTGGAAGACCGATGCCCGCTATCAGCCAGGCAAGCTGGTCGGCACCGGCTTGCTGGTTTATGGGTGCAGCCGCTTCTTCGTCGAATTTTTCCGCCAGCCCGATGCCCAGCTGACCTGGCTGGTCGAGCAATCGGGATTCAGCATGGGCCAGTGGCTGACGGTGCCTATGATCCTGCTCGGCGCCTGGCTGGTGTTCACCGCGAAAGGCCGGCGCGCACGCGTCGAGCCGGTGGCCGGAGACAAGAGCGTTGCCTGACGGCATAAAGGCGGACCTTCCCAGCGCAGCGCATATCATTGCCGAAAGGATCGAGCGCGAAGGGCCGATCCCGCTCGGCGACTATATGGCCATTGCTAATGACTATTATTACGCCAGCAAGGACCCGCTCGGCGAAGAAGGCGACTTTGTCACGGCACCGGAAATCAGCCAGATGTTCGGCGAAATCATCGGTATCTGGCTGGCCGATCTGTGGCTTCGCCAGGGATCACCGGATCATTGCCACTATGTCGAACTGGGGCCCGGACGCGGTACATTGGCCAAGGACGCGTTGCGCTCCATGCGCAAATTTGGCTGCCATCCATCGGTCCATTTTGTCGAGACCAGCCCCCTTCTTAAGGCCAAACAGGCGCAATTGCACCCGGACGCCATATGGCATGATGATATATCCAGCCTGCCCGAAGACGGGCCGCTGCTGATGGTGGCGAATGAATTTTTCGATGCCCTGCCGATCGAGCAATTTGTCGCGACCTCGGCCGGCTGGCGGCGGCAAATGGTAGCAAGGGATCGCAGCAAATTTGTCGGGGTTCCGAGCGAGGAGGTGGCCGAGGAGCGGGTGGGCAGCAGCATGAGCGGCTTTCCGGACGACACGATCCTCGAGCGCTCTCCGGTCAGCGTGGAGGTGATGGGCCATATCGCCAGCCGGATTGCGAAACAGGGCGGTACCATGCTGATCATTGATTATGGCTACACCAAGCCGGGCACGGGCAGCACCCTGCAGGCGGTGAAGGACCATATGCCGGTCAGCCCGTTCGACAGTCCGGGAAGCTCCGATCTGACCGCGCATGTCGATTTTCATACATTGGCCAATATCGCCCGCACGCGGATGCTGAAGATTCACGGTCCCGCCGAACAGGGCCAATGGCTGAAATCGCTTGGAATAGACCAGCGCGCCGAGGCTTTGATAGCCGCTTCTCCGAAAGAGACGGACACTGTTCTTGCCGCCCATCAACGGCTGACCCATGTCGACGAGATGGGCCGCCTGTTTCGCGTGATGGCGGCGACCGCGATCGACTGGCCCGAGCCCGAAGGATTCAGCTACGGCGAGGAATAGCCAGGCTTTCTAGGTTGCTAGCCCACCCACTCGGCTACTTCCGACGCCACCCGGTTGGCGGCCCGGTTCAAGCCCTCTCCGACCGGATTGGGCTCCGCGGCATAGACCTTTTCACTGGCCTGAAACCGCTTTTTCTCGACCGGTTTGTCCACGACCATTTTCACCGCATCATAGGTGACTGTAACGGTCAGACTGGGGCCATCGAGGCCGAAATCGACCAGTTCGCCGGTAATATAGGTTTGCGCGTTACCACCCGCCTCGGTGGCGGTGAGCACCAGCCGGTTGTTGTTGGCAGCAATGGTTTCGCTGAGCAGATCCTGAAAGAGGCGCGCCGGCTTGTCGACCCACACGGCGTCTTTCAGATAGGCGATACCCGTCCCGCTGGTCTGCACCGGCACGCGGATAGTGTTGAGCTTTTGCGGAGAAGCCGGCAGCGCCACCACCAGTGAACCGGTTTGCGGTCCGCTTTGCACCGCGCCGGCCGACAATTTCTGGTCCGGGGTTATGGTCAGCAGCGACGGTGGAGGCTCCGCCCCGCCAAAGCTGACACAAGCGCCCAGCGCTGAAGTTGCGGCCAGCAGACTGACGGCTTTCCAGATTTTGCTCATCATATCAGCCCTTTCATTTTCCTGGCTCATAGTCCGGCAGCGCCGGAGCCGAGAGCAAGGACCCTGCCCCGCCCTGATCCAGCCGCTCGGTTACCTTGGTCATAGATTTGGTCAGCGCCTGCATATCCTCGACCAGCTGATCGATTTCCGGCAATGTCTTCTTCGAAAACCGCTCCGCACCAGGCTGCGCATTTTTCAGCACGCCTTCCAGAGCGAGAAGGCTTTTGGAGGCGGAATCCAGTGTGGTAGCGAGGTTTTTCGCCACCGGCTCGCCGTTATTGGTCAGAAAAGCATTGGTGTTGTCGGCGACCAGCCCCAGCTTCTCCGCCGTCTGCCCGGCGTTGCGGATGGCAATACGCGA
Source organism: Sphingorhabdus sp. YGSMI21 (assembly GCF_002776575.1). GTDB lineage: Bacteria > Pseudomonadota > Alphaproteobacteria > Sphingomonadales > Sphingomonadaceae > Parasphingorhabdus. The sequence continues at coordinate 434,669 of NZ_CP022548.1, forward strand.
TTCTTCCATCAGCGCTTCCAGACCCGGCGCCTGTTTCGCCAAGCTTCCGGTCAGCTTGTCGGTATTGGCCAATATACCGGTGATCGATTTCTGGTTTTCATCTGATAGCAGAAGCGTCAGCCGGTCTGTCAGCGTCGCCAGTCGCTCCACCACCAAAGGCGCGCTGTTGAGCAATTCGCCGAGCGCGCCTGGCTTGGTCGGAATCACCGGCACCCCTTCGGGCCCGAGATCGGTGATCGGTGGTGCCCCTTTTTTAGCGCCATCGAGTTGGATATTGGGCGGTGCGGTAAAGCTGACGCTCTGGATCGTTGCAGTGGTCCCCTCCAGGATCGGCGTATCTTCGCTCACCGCGATGCGGACGCGGACAAAATTGGGGTCTTTCTTCCACAGCTCGACCTTCAGAACCTGACCGGAAGGCACGCCGGCAAAGGTGACGCCGGTGCCCGAAGCCAGCCCGCCGACAGACTGGGCAAAGAAGATGTCATATTGTTTTGTCGTGCCGTCGCCGAAGCGGACGATCCATACGAGAAAGGCGGCCACAAGGGCCAGCATCGCCAAAGTGACAACACCGACAAGGATATGGTTGGAGCGCGTTTCCATCTATTTCACCTCTATGACGAGCCGTGCCGTCACCTGCAACAATTCTCTGATCCGCTTCATCATTCTCATCCCAGCATCTTCTTTCCGGCGGATGCCATCCGGCCGCGCGGTCCGTTGAAATATTCCTGGATCCACGGATGATCGAGCGCGAGCAGTTCGTCGATCGTTCCGACCGCAATAACCTGCTGGTCGGCGAGCACCGCGACCCGGTCGCAAATGGCGTGCAGCGTATCGAGATCATGAGTGATCAGAAAGACCGTCAGACCCAGCGTCTGCTGCAATTCCTTGGTCAGCTTGTCGAATGCGGCTGCGCCGATCGGATCCAGACCTGCGGTCGGCTCGTCGAGGAACAGCAGTTCCGGGTCAAGAGCCAAAGCGCGCGCTATGCCGGCCCGCTTGCGCATGCCGCCGGACAGTTCGGACGGATATTTCGGGGCGGCGTCAGGCGACAGGCCGGACAGGCAGACCTTGTATTTGGCCACCTCGCGCCGGAAATCGCGGTCCATATCCGGATAGAATTCGCGGATCGGCACCATCACATTTTCAGCTACGGTCAGCGTCGAAAATAGCGCGCCGCCCTGAAACAACACGCCCCAGCGCTTGCGGATCTCGATCGTTTCGGCGTCGGATTTCCCCAATATCGGTTCGCCAAAGACCTTGATCTCGCCCTCTTGCGGGGTCTGCAGACCGATGATCGAGCGCATCAGAACCGATTTTCCGGTGCCGGACCCGCCGACCACACCGATAATTTCGCCGCGTTGCACATCGAGATCGAGATTGTCGTGGACCACTTGCTCGCCGAAGGCATTGCGCAGGCCGTGGACGCTCACAATCGGCCCTTCATAATCGGGATCATAGGTGATGGTTTGTGAATCGAGCATCAGTCCCATCCGATCCAGGTAAAGAAGACCGCGAAAAAGGCGTCGAGCACGATCACGAGAAAAATTGCCTGCACCACCGCAGCGGTGGTGCGTTTGCCGACATCCTCGGCATTGCCCTTGACCTGCATACCCTGATAGCAGCCGGTCACTGCGATAATTGCACCGAACACCGGCGCCTTGACCAGCCCGACATAAACATCGGTCAGCGGGACGACTTCACGAATTCGAGCAAAGAAGGTTGCCGGCGGGATATCCAGTTCGACCCAGCTGAGCAGGCCGCCACCGATGATCGCCACGATCGAGGCGTAAAAACCCAGCAGCGGCAGCATGACAACCGCAGCGATAAAGCGCGGCAGCACCAGCGCCTCGATCGGTGATACTCCGATCGTGCGCATCGCGTCGATTTCCTCGGTCAGCTTCATCGTGCCGATCTGGGCGGCAAAAGCGGAGCCCGACCGGCCCGCAACCATGATCGCGGTCATCAGCACGCCCAGCTCACGCAAGGTCAGCCGGCCGACGAGATTGACGGTAAACACTTCGGCGCCAAATTGCCGCAATTGCACCGCGCCCTGTTGCGCGATCACCAGACCGATAAGAAAGCTCATCAGCCCGATAATCCCGAGCGAGCGGACGCCGACCACGTCAAAACGCTGGATCACCGCATTCCATCTTATTCTGCCGGGATGTCTTACGAGACCCAGAAAGCCGATCATGATCGCGCCGAAAAAGCCGATCAGACCGGTCATCGTGGTAAAGGCGGTGGCCGTTGCCTCGCCTATTTCGCCCAGCACCCGAATGACCGGATTGGCCGGTTCCGGCCGGATCTCGGTCGGCTGATCGGCCGAAGCGACCGCGGCAATCAACCGCTGCGCATCGTCATTCGCGCCAACAATCTCGGCTTGCCAGTCACGCGCTGTGCGGTGGATCAGCCATGCGCCAACGGTATCGACATAGCCGGTGGCGGAAATATCCAGCCGCTGCGCTTCGCCTTCATATTGTCTGAGCCGTTCGGGTAGATCATCGATGCTGGCGATCGACAGGTCACCGGAAAAATGCAGCGTAACCGCACCATCTTCGGCTGTCTCTTCGACAAAATCGCTGGGTATCGACATCGCATCCATAGGTGACCGAAATTGCACCAAAGCTCAAGAGATTAAACGGCTCAAATATTTGGTGCATTTTCCAGCGGGCTGCTATGGACGGCGCGAACGGGATTATCGGGACGGCATGCAGAAAATATCGCTTTACGACATGGATCGCACGATCACCGTGCGCGGGACCTATACGCCTTTCCTGTTTCACATGGTTTTCGCCCGGTCGCCATGGCGCCTGATCTTTCTGCCGATCCTGCCTTTCGGCTTTATCGCTTATGGGCTCAAGCTGATCAGCCGCGGACGATTGAAGACTTTCAACCAGCGGATGCTGCTGGGCAGTTCGCCGGAACTTGCGGCACTGCAGCCGCTTATCGAACGGTTTGCCGACAGGGTATTGCGCTCGAATCGCCACCGGAAGGCGATCGAGCAGGTGGAGGCCGATCGCGCCAACGGACGGACACTGGTACTGGTGACCGCATCCTATGAGCTTTATGCCGAAGCCATTGCCCGCCGGCTGGGCTTCGATCATCTGATCGGCACGCAGCTGGTGGTCGACGGCGACGGGCGCGTGCTGCCTGAGATCATTGGCGAAAATTGCTACGACGATGCCAAGATCGACCGGATCGAAACATTATTCGCCAAGCAGGGCTGGCAGCGCGCCGACACCCATGTCCGCGCCTATTCCGACCATGTCAGCGACCAGGCGATGCTGGAATGGGCGGACGAGGCGATTGCGACCACCCCGACCCCCAGATTGCGCCACCTGGCCAAGCAGCGCGGCTGGAAAATCGTCGACTGGCGCTGATCCGAGAGCGACAGGGAACCCGGGAACCAAGGGCCGGCGACTTGTTCCGCAAATTCCGGCAATCTGATTTCTGTGGACAGCCGACCGGCGATGAATCAAATAGACCGGATTGCCCCGCTGTAAATTCCATGCCGAAGAAGGAAAGACATGTCATTCACGAAGCTGCTCGTACCGACCTATACACAAATGCTCAAAGCGCTCGCGGGCTGGTTGGACAAGGCGCAGTTACAGTTTCCCGATACTGGTTCGGAAGCCTTGCTAACGGCGCGCCTCGCCCCCGATATGTTCCCCCTTTCCACCCAGATTCGCTTTGCCTGCGTGCAAGCGCAGGAAGCCGTGTTCCGGCTGCAAGGAAAATCCTTCCCCGCGTCCATCGGCGAACTTGTGGATGAAGGACGCAATGCGGGAGAACAGCCCGGTTCGATGGCGGAAGCAAGAGCGCGGATCGAGGAAACCATTGCATTGCTGGAGAAGCTGAGCCCCAACGCGCTGGATAAAGACCCGGACGAACCCATCGCGCACGAACTTCCAAACGGCATGGTACTTGATCTCACCGCAGTACAATATGCCCGTGACTGGGCGCTCGGCCAGTTCTATTTCCACCTGATGACCGCTTATGCAATATTGCGCAGCGAGAAGATCGAACTCGGCAAAGCTGATTATATTCCGCACATGTTTCCCTATATTCGGGCTGATACGATACCGAACAGCTGATGGTCCCGGTGCCATGCAATACCGGACGGTTGACAGTCCGGTCCATCCATCGCAAGCGGCGCGGCATGGCTATTATCGCAACCATTATGAACAGCAGCACCGGTCAGCCGATCCAGAAAATGACCTTTGGCCGCATGCCCAAGCCCTGGGCCTCCTTCAGCCTCGAGAGCGGTGAACTGGTCACCGCCGAGCGCATCGATGTCGGCACGCCGGCGTACGGCAAATTTGTCGCGCCGGTATCGATCTGGGTCACCCCCAAGACAGCCAAGAGCTGATCGATGAGCGTTGCTTTCCGCAGAGAAGGTGATGACGAGCATCTCGAACCCAAGTTCGAGCATCCGATTCCCGTCGGCCCCAATCTGGTCACAGCGCGGGGCCTGCAACGGATCAAGGACCGGGTTGCTGCGTTACAGGCAGAGGTTGCCGCACTGACCGACGAGTCCGCGCTCAAGATCGCCAAACGCGACCTGCGCTACTGGAACACCCGGCAGTCGACGGCAGAGCTGCCACCGATACCGAACGGCGAAAAGGTCGAATTTGGAACCAGAGTGACCTTCCTTCTCAACGGTCGGCAGAAGACCCTTTCGATCGTCGGCGATGACGAAGCCGATCCGGCCCATGCGCTGGTATCCTTTTCCGCGCCGGTCAGCCGGGCATTGATGGGACTCCAACCCGGCGATCTCGGCGATTTTGCCGACCGGGAGGACGCGATTGAAGTGCTGTCGATCGAGGTCGTCGCGCAGCCACAAGACTGACGGGTTGGCCGTTCCGCGCAAAAATATCGCGGCAGTCGATCAAAAGAAAACTGACAGAAAAGACTGCTTTTCTTTTCCGTGACTTTTGTCGCAAAAGCGCAGATTTCTGCGCGATTTCGGTCCTTATCCCGGCGTCTAGTGTGACCTTTCGACGGGGTGCGAAATCCGGCGCGTTTCCGGCCAGCGGGCGGAGTATTTCCCTCCATGCCATAGTGGATGTCAAAGAGCCCGTCCCTGGCCTGGCGAAGGACCGGTCGCGAGGATAAGCGATTGAGCCGGGTGTAGGAAAGGCAATTAACGGCGATGGCATGCAACATATGCCCATTATGGCGCCCACCTGGGGCCCGCCAGTCAATCCAGTAATTTCAGCTGCTCCAGCTCATCCAGACTATATCGTTGCGGAATATGTTGCGGACAGTTCCAGTCAAAGGCGGCAATCGTGATGATCACCGCGCGTTCGGACAGCGCCTGATAATCTTCGTCCTGCAATGCCCCCACCATGGCCGGTGCCTCCGCAGCACCGACGGTTGTTGCATGGCCCCAAATCTTGAGCCGACGGCGATTGGGATAGTCCATGAGTATCAGTGATACCCGGTCATCAACCGAGAGATTGCCGACGCTGACATATTGGCGATTACCGCGAAAATCGGCATAGGCAATCTGTGTCTCGCCCAATATTTTCAGGAAGCCGCGCGGCCCGCCGCGAAACTGGACATAGGGCCAGCCGGTTTCGGACACGGTGGCCTGGTAGAAACCGTCCCGCCCAGCGATAAACTCCGCTTCACGGGCGGTCAGCCGGTCGCCGCCCCTAACCTCCGGCTGCAGCAATCTACCATAGCTGTCGGCCGACCCCTGTTTTTCCTGGATCGATCGCACGGAGGGGGTGAATGCGATTTCGGCAAAGGCACGGGCCATGATGTTTCTCCTTGCGGCTAAAGACGGCGTTCTTTTTCGCTGATCGGTACGTCGTTGATGCTGGCGAAACGTTTCTGCATCAGCCCGTCGGGTGCGAATTCCCAGTTTTCGTTGCCATAGCTGCGCCACCATTGGTCCTCCTGGTCACGCCACTCATATTCGAAGCGGACCGCGATGCGATTGCCGGCAAAGGCCCATAATTGCTTCCGCAGCTTATAGTCGCGCTCCTTTTGCCATTTGGCGGTGAGCAGGGCCTTGATTTCATCGCGCCCGGTCAGGAAACGGTCGCGATTGCGCCACTCGCTATCCGCTGTGTAGGCGAGCGCGACGCGTTCGGGGTCGCGACTGTTCCAGGCATCTTCGGCAGCCTGTACCTTGGCGCGGGCGGTCGCTTCGGTGAAGGGCGGGACAAGAATTTCGGTCATATCAACTTCCAAATCGAGGAGAGAGAGACCTGCGGGGCGCCGGGGGTGAACGCCCCGCAGGAAACCGCGCGGGGATCAGTCCGGGGGGAGGACGTCGCGGTTTGAACAGGCAGGGAAACGCGCCGCGGAAAATAGGAACGCTTCGCTGATTGGCCGAAGGTGACGTCCCAAGTGAGGCCAGTAAGATCGATCTTCCGGAACGACATTTGGCATTTCCTTTCCTTGCGACTCACCAGGCCTTGCTTCCCAAACATGTACTGATCGGTTAATGTCCGGATATGCAACCTGTACCGATCTGTCAATGTTAATAAGAAAAGCCACCTCCGAGATTTCCGATCCCATTGGAATCAGGTCATAAAAATTTTTGTTTTCTGAGCGATGTTCGGAAGGTCATTGCAAATTTTCGGTCGAATCGCTATTTACCGATCAGTAATGGTAATGGAGAATTATCTGTGAGCGCTTCCAAACGCGACGAGCTGGTACAAAAAGCGCTCGCCTCCTTTTACAAAGGTGGCTTCCACGCGATCGGCATGGATCGGCTGGCCAAGGAAACCGGCGTCTCCAAGACCGCGATCTACAAGCATTTCCGGACCAAGGAGGAATTGATCCTCGCCACCTTGCGCTTGCGCGACGAGCAGTTTCGCAACTGGCTCAGGCGACGGGTTGAAGCCCTGGCGACCGATGGCGAAGACCGGCTGCTGGCAATATTTGATGCGCTGGGCGAATGGTTCGAGGAGCCGGATTTTCGCAGTTGCATGTTCATCAAGGCATCATCGGAATATCAGGACAGCAGCCACCCGATCCACGCGACCGCCGCGGAACATAAACGACTCCTGTCGCTCTATTTCACCGGCATAGCCCGGGAAACCGTTGCCAGGGATCCCGAGAGCCTTGCGAGACAATTGCTGGTGATCAAGGAAGGCGCGATCGTGCTCGCCCATTTGCGTGATCACAAGCAGGTCATTGCCGATGCCAAGGCGGCCGCCGCTTCCGTCATCGATGCTGCGCTCGCTCGCTAGCCGATCAGCAGCACCCGCAAATCGTTCACATTGGTGCCGGACGCTCCGGTCATCAGCAGAGCGTCGGCCTGTTCGAAGGCAATATAGCTATTGTCCTGTTCGAGCAGCTCGCGTGCCTGTCCTGCCCCGCCCATCTTGTCCAGAACGCCCGGCCACAGAAAGGCGCCGGCATTGTCTTCTGATCCGTCTATGCCGTCGCTGTCGGCGGCAAATCCGCAGATATCCGCTTCCCCGTCCAGCGCCAGGGCACAGGCCAGCAGATAGGCCGTGCAACGGCCACCGCGACCGTTGCGGTTGCGCAAGGTCACGGTCGCCTCGCCCCCCGATATCAGCGCAACCTTTCGACCACTGGCCTTGGCGGCCAGCGCCCGCGCAGCATGGTCCGTCCCGAGTTCCAGTGCATCGCCCTCGAGCGCGTCGCCCAGCATGACCGGTTCATAGCCCATGGACCGGACAGCTTCGACCGCCGCTGCGCACATGTCCGCCGGCCGGGCGCAGAGTTCGGCGGTCGCGCGTTGCATTTTCGGATCATCCGCTTTTGGGGTTTCGAGCGCGCCTGACAGAAGGTGCGCCTTGATCGCGGGCGGTAGCTCGATGTCATATTTCGCGGCGATGGCGAGCGTGTCAGCGCAGGTCGAGCTGTCCGCAACCGTCGGCCCCGACCCGATCATCGCGATATCGTCGCCCGGAATATCGGAAATGGCAATCATATGGGTTGCCGCCGGCCAGGCTCTCGCGGCCAGCCGCCCGCCCTTGATCGCCGAGAGATGCTTGCGGACCTTGTTCATTTCGCCAATCGGCGCGCCGCTGCGCAGCAGGGCGCGTGTCACGGCCTGTTTTTCGGCCAGCGATATCCCGTCGGCCGGCGCGGGGAGCAAGGCGCTTGCCCCGCCGGACATCAGTACCAGCAATAGATCCTCTTCGCCGAGCGCGTCCGCTGCCTGCAGGGCGCTTTGCGCGGCTTCGGCGCCGAGGGAATCAGGGACCGGATGCGACGCCTCGATGATCTGAAGATTATCCGGCGCGAATCCCGGCTGGACATAGCCTTGGCGCGTCACGATCAGGCCGTCGGCATTCTCGGGCAGGCGATCCAGTATAGCAGCAGCCATTTGCGTGGCCGCCTTGCCAATGGAAAGAAGATAGGTCCGGCCCGCCACCCGGGGCCATTGAACATCGCGCATGGCGTTGGCAGGCAGCGCGGGTTGCAGCGCCTGCAAATAGAGATCCTCTAAAAAAGCTTTTATTGAATCAGGATTTGTTGTTTGATGCACTGCACAATAAGGGCCCGATTGTTTCGCCGGGGTCAAGAAGATTTTCGGAGTGACAGAAGCAGCCATGAATGATCGCGCCACTATCGACCATCTTCTGCACCGGCTGACGGCGCATCTGGGCGCGCTCTACCCCGATCAGGATTGCGAGGCGCTGGCGGAGCGCATCGTCGATCTGTTCTGGCCCGACAAGAGCCAGATGATCCCGCGCTCGGAAATCGCCGACAAACATTTGTGGGACGAGAGCGATGTCGCGATGATCACCTATGGCGGCACCATCCGGTCGGAGGGCGAGCGGCCGCTGCGGACTCTGCACCGCTTCCTAAAGCAGCATATCGGCCAGACCATCGGCGCCGTGCATATCCTGCCCTTTTTCCCCTATAGCTGCGATGACGGTTTCGGGGTGATCGATTATCTCGCGGTCGACGAGGAGCTGGGCGACTGGTCCGATATCGAGAGAATCGCCGGCGACTATCGTCTGATGGGCGATCTGGTGATCAATCACGGATCGAGCAAATCCGTCTGGTTCCAGCAATTTCTGTCCGGCGAGGCACCGGGCAAGGATTATTATTATACCGCCGATCCGGCCACCGATCTCGGACAGGTGGTGCGCCCACGCGCTCATCCCCTGCTGACACCGTTTCGGACCGCATCCGGCGACCGCCATGTCTGGAGCACGTTCAGCAGCGACCAGCTGGATTTCGACTTCACCAATCCCGAGCTGCTGATCGAGTTTGTCAAGATTATCGCCGCCTATATCGACCATGGCGTGCGGATATTCCGGCTCGACGCGGTCGCCTTCCTGTGGAAGAAAATCGGCACGCCCTCGATCAATCTCGACGAAACCCACGAGATCATCCGGCTGCTACGTACCTTGATGGACCATCATGCCGAGACGCTGGTCATCATCACCGAAACCAATATCCCCAATCACGAGAATCTGACCTATTTCGGCAACCAGAACGAAGCGCATGTCATCTATAATTTCTCGCTGCCGCCGCTGCTGGTCCACGCGCTGCTGACCGGCAACGCGCTCTATCTGAAGCGCTTAACCCGCAGCAATCCGCCGGCGCTGACCGGCTGCACCTATCTCAATTTCACCGCCAGCCATGACGGCATCGGCCTGCGTCCGACCGAAGGCGCCCTGCCGCAAGGCGAGGTCGACCAGATGCTGGCCACTATCCAGGGCTTTGGCGGGCGGGTGTCGATGCGGCGCGGGCCGGGCGGAACCGAGAAGCCCTATGAGATGAACATCTCCTTTTTCGAGGCGATGCAGGGAACGCTGGACGGGCCGGACGAATATCAGATCGAGCGGTTCATGGCGGCGATGGCGATCATGCTGGCGCTGGAGGGCATTCCGGCGATCTATATTCACAGCCTGCTGGCAACCCCCAACGGCTATGAAGAGGTCAACCGGACCGGCCACAACCGGTCGATTAACCGGCGCCAGCTGGATTATGATGAAATTTCCGCGAAACTGGCCGATCCGGAAACCGTCGAGGCGCAGGTATTCAACCGTTTTCTCTCACTGGTCGAAACCCGCAAACAGCAGCAGGCCTTTCACCCCAATGCGGTGCAATTCACGCTGGCGCTGCCCGAAGGCTTGTTCGGCATCTGGCGCCAGAGCCGGGAGCGGAAACAGAGCATCTTCGCCATTACCAATGTGACGAAGGAAGAGAAGATGCTGTCACTGGCGGACATCAATCTGATCGCCGGTGACCACTGGTGGGATCTGATTTCCGGCCATATCATCACCGATATCGAGGGTGAGTTTAGCCTGTCGCCTTATCGGACCGTATGGTTCAGCAACGTGGCCCCCGAACCGGCCTAGTCTTCCCCCGGCCTAATCTTCGTTATCCAGCCGGACCGCTTCCTTGAACCGGTCGGTAAAGTCGGGAATAGCGCTGTTGATCCGGTTCCAGTTGGCCATGAAGGGCGTCTCGTTCGGTGATTCCAGAAAGACTTCGCCCGCCGTCATGATATTTTGCGCAAACAGTTCGACCGTCGTTTCTTCCTCGTGCCGGTCAAGCGTCAGGCCGTTCATTACCGCGTCGTTATAGAACGTCTCGATTCGATCCAGCGCGATCCGGAAATAAGTCGCCTTGAGCGTGCGGAAGGTGCCGGCGGAAAAGACCTGCCCGTCGGTGGCTAGCTTGCGGAACAGCGACTTGGTGATGTCGATGCTCATTTTCGACAGACCGCCTTCGGGATTGTCATGCGAGACCGACTGGTGCTTGTGATCATAATTGTCGGCAATCTCGACCTGGCAGATCGACTGGGTCGACTGGTTGCGCCACACTTCGGAGAGAACACCTACTTCCAGACCCCAGTCCGACGGGATACGGATATTCTTGACGACCTGCCGGCCCATCGCGAACTCGCCAGCCAGCGCGTAGCGGAAGCTGTTCAGATAGGTGATATAGTCATTGGGCTCGCAGACTTTTTTCAGCGCCGCCAGCAGCGGGCCGATCAGCAGGCGCACCACGCGACCGTTGAACTTTTCCTCGGTCGTCCGCGCATAATAGCCTTTGGAGAAGACATAGGGGAAAGTCGGGTTCGCGACCGGATACATCAGGCGGGCGAGCAATTCGCGGTCATAGGTCAATATGTCGCAATCATGCAGCCCGACCACCTGGGCGTTGGTGGCAGACAGGAAATAGCCGAAGCAGAACCAGACATTGCGGCCCTTGCCCGGTTCCGCCGGTGACAGGCCGCATTCCTTCAGCTCCGCATCGAGCGCAGTCAGCCGCGGGCCGCTGTTCCAGAGGATATGATGGCGTTGCGGCAGCCGCGAGAAATATTGTTTCGCATATTCGAACTGCTCCTTGTCGGCGCGATCCAGCCCGATGATGATGTCGTCGAGATAGGGCACCTTGCACAGTTCATCGACGATATTTTCGAGCGCGGGACCTTCCAGTTCGGAAAACAGACTGGGCAGGACCAGCGCCATGGGATTGGCTTTGCGAAAGCCCATCAAATCGGCCTCCAGCGAATCGACCGAGCGACCGGACAGATTGTGGAGCGTGGAAATTGAACCGTTTTGATGAAAATCAGCCATATATGTCCCTGTGTTTGCCGAGAGACCAGCCTAATCAGCTTTCGGGAATGTTTAAACCCAATTCTGCCAGAATTTCCGTGACCGCGCTCACCCATCCCTCCGGGCCCGGCGCCGGGGCGGTGCGGACGCCGGGCTTGGCCGAGACAATTGTGACGCCCTGCGGATTGGGCATGATCACGCCAAAATCGGCCGCCTCGATCATCGCCAGGTCATTGGGCCCGTCACCGAGCGCGATCGAAAAAATGTCGCAGTCCGGTTTTCGGCCGGCGATGGTTTCGATGATCCGGGCCATCGCCTGCTCCTTGGTCGCGTGGCCGGTCAGATGATAAAATCGTCCGCCCCGCTGGATCCGCAGGCCGGTTTCGACGACAATTGCAGCGAGCGATTCCAGCTCGCTGTCGGTGCCGGACCAGAGAAAGGGTTCGGTCGCCTGACGGTCCTTCGCCCGCCGCGCATCGTCGCGGGCCAGCCCGGTCGCCTCGACCACCGCATCGACAGACATGTCGGCAAAGCCGGTAAAGTGGTTGCGCAGCGAGCGGGGCAGCTTGCTGACCTGTTCCAGTATCGCCGGATATGCGATGCCCAATGTGATCCTGCCAGATCGACCGCCCTCGCCGGTTAAAAAGCGTTCGGGGCCATGAATGACCGAACCATTTTCCGTCACGCAGAGTGAGAATGGCAGGGGCAGTGTCTGCTGCAGGTGAAGCAGTTCCGCATGGGTCTTGCTGGTAACCGGGACGACTTCCGCCAGCGACTGCCGGGCCAGATCAGCGACCAGCCCATCCGCGGGTTTGGCCGAATAGCTGTGATGATCGAGCAGCGTGCCATCCAGGTCGGTGCATATCACGGGGTAGACGGGTCGCTTTGCCATGGTCGTGATATAGCATTCCGGCCTGAACCGGAAAGCGCTAATCTGGAGAAGCGTTCAGTCTGCGATCAAACCGCCGCCAGCGCCTGGTCGAAGTCGGCGATCAAATCATCCGGATCTTCGACACCGATCGATATGCGCACTAGATTGTCGGTAATACCGAGCGCGGCGCGGCGTTCGTCGGGGACCGAAATATGGGTCATCGCGGCGGGCAGGCTGGCCAATGTTTCGGTGCCGCCGAGGCTCACCGCCAGTTTGGCGATTTTCATTGCATCGAGAAAGCGGAAGGCCTCCGCCTCGCCACCCTTGATGAACAGGGAGAAGGTCGAACCGGCGCCGCTGCAATGGCGGTCGTAGATATCCTGCTGGCTCTTGCTCTCAATGAAGCCGAGATAGCCGAGACCATCGACCTTGGGATGGTCGCGCAGGAAGGCGCAGACCTTTTCCGCATTTTCACCGGCCCGGGTCATGCGCAGTTCGAGCGTCTCGAGGCTGCGCATCAGCATCCAGGCGGTATTCGGATCGCAGATCGTGCCAATCGTGTTCCGGATCGCACGGATCGGATCCATGTGGGCCTTGCTGCCGAGCACGCCGCCCGCGACCAGATCACTGTGCCCGCCGACATATTTGGTCAGGCTGTAGATGACGATATCGGCGCCATGTTTCAGCGGCTGCTGCCAGAGCGGACCGAGGAAGGTGTTGTCGATGGCGATCGGCGGTGCGGCTTCATCGCCAAACACCTGTTTGCGCGCGTCAGCCACGCCTTCGATATCGACCAGAGCATTGGTCGGATTGGCCGGGCTTTCCAGATAGATGATCGCGACCTTGCCGCCATTGGCTGCGGCCTTCACTTTCGCCTCTTCAAGCATCGTGGCGACTTCCGACGGGCTCGCGCCGGCGGGGAAGTCGAGGAAGGTGACGCCGAAGCGGCCGAGTATCTTGTTGATCAGGGTTTCGGTCGCGGCATAGAGCGGCCCGCTGTGGACGACGACATCACCCTGATTGACGTTGGCCAGCAGCACCGTGGTGATCGCCGACATGCCGCTGGAGAAAACCAGCGCGTCCTCGGCTTCGTCCCAGATGCTCAGCCGGTCTTCAAGGATTTCCTGATTGGGGCCGTTGAAGCGGGAATAGACCAAGCCATCGGAACCGCCGGGGCGCTTGCCGGTAATCCCTTCGAAAAACCTTTTGCCAGCGGCGGCATTTTCAAAGGCGAAGGTCGAGGTCAGGAAGATCGGCGGCTTGAGCGAGCCTTCCGAAAGCTCCGGATCATAGCCATGGCCCATCATCAGGGTCGCCGGTTTCAGCTTGCGGCCGCCGATTTTCTCGATCGGTGCCTTCGGCATGCGGCGGGTCACCGGGACGGCTGCGTTGGGGTCATCTTGCTTGGCCATATTCTGTCTCTCCAAATCAAATATTTATGCCGAGTCTTGCCTGAAAATCTAACTGGTTACAACGGAAACCATCCAGATGCAGCCGATTATGATCGGGATGCCGGCGAGGTCGAGCAGCAGGCCGGATTTCAGCATTTTCGGCAGCTCGATATGGCCGGTCGACCAGGCAATCGCATTGGGACCGGTACCGCTAGGCAGCATGAAGCCCCAGCTGGCCGCCATTGCGGCAGGCACAGCGAGCAGCACCGGATCGACGCCGGTGGCGAGGATCAGGCTGGCGACCACCGGCATGATGCCGCTGGCGGTGGCGACGTTGGAAGCAAATTCGGTGACCAGAATGACCAGCGCGACCAAGGCGACAGCTATGACCAGCACCGGTACCGATTTCAGGGGTTCCAATGCACCGCCCAGCCAGCTTGCCAGACCAGACTCGATGATCCCTGCGGCCAGCGCAAGGCCGCCGCCGAACAGCATGATCACGCCCCATGGCGCCTTGTCTGCTTCATCCCAGTTGAGCAGCCGCCGACCGGTGCCATCGGGCAGCGAGAATAAAAGCAGTCCGCCGAAAATGGCGACACTGCCATCGTGCAGGGCACCATCGGGGAAGAGCGTTTTGAGCTGCGGCAGAAACAGCCAGCCGAGCACGACGATCGCGACGACCGGGACCACGCGCTTCTCCGGCACGCTCCACGGACCCGGCGAGCCGATCGCCAATTTTGCTTTCACGCCGTCGAAACTGTGCCGGCCAACCTTTTGCACTGCAATGAGAATGGCGGCGAGAACGGGGATACCAATGAGCACGATCGGGATGCCGAATTTCAGCCAGCTGAGGAAATTGAGATTCATGCCCAATGTCTTGTTGATCAGACCGGCGGCAATCGCGTTGGTCGGACTGCCCACGAGAGTGCCGAGCCCGCCGATCGACGCGGCGAAGGCGACACCCATGACCAGGGCGCCAGCAAAGCCTTCAGTCTCGCCGTCCTTGACGCCCCCCGCGACCAGCACCGCCAGCGCGATCGGGATCATGATCAGAGTGGAAGATGTGTTGGAGATCAGCATGCTGAGCAAGGCGGTGGCGATCATGAAGGCGAATAATATGCCCCAGGCGGTCTTGCCGGACAGGCCGATAATCGCCAGCGCCAGCCGCTTGTGCAGGCCGACACGCTCTATCGCCAGAGCGAGAAAAGCGCCGCCGAGAATGAGGAAGAGGATCGGCGAATAATATTGACTGGCGGTTTCGCCCGCGCTCATCACGTCCATCGTCGGCAGCGCGAGAAACGGCAGCAACGCGGTCGCTGTCAGCGGCACCGCCTGGGTCATCCACCATGTCGCCATCAGCAGGGTCAGCGCGGCCACGTGCCAGGCGGGCGTCGACATCGCTTCCGGAGCCGGCACGAGCAGCATGGCGCCAAATCCGGCGAGCCCCGCCCATAGACCGATGCGTTGTGCGTTCATGCCCTCTCCCCGTTTGCCAGCATGGGCTGGCGTAAAAATCGATAGGCCCTTCTTAGAGACCAGATCGGTTTAGGCCCCAGCCTTCGCTGGGGTGACGGCGGAAATCAATATTAAACCGCAAGGCCGATCAGCGAAATCTGCCTGCCATAGCCCGCTTCGTCACGGTGGCAGGAGCGGCGATAGCTGAAATAGCGGTCCTCGTTGGCATAAGTGTCGAGGCCGAGTTTATCGAATGTGGTGATGCCCGCCGCTTGCAGGCGGGCGGCGACATAATCCTCGATATCAAACTGGAAATGGTCCGTTTTGCCCGCCGCGAAGAAGCGATCATTATCCGCATCGGCTTCGAGAAACCGCGCGCGGAAGGCCGCGTCGACTTCATAGCTGGTCTGCGCAATGCAAGGGCCGATGGCGCAGGCGATATTGCTGCGATTCGCACCAAGCGCTTCCATGGCGGTTATCACATTGTCGGTAACCCCGGCCAAAGCGCCCTTCCACCCGGCATGGGCGGCGCCGATTATTTTGACTTCGGGATCGTGAAACAGCACCGGCACGCAATCGGCGGTCAATATCCCGAGCAGCAGGTTCGGCCTGTCCGTCACCATCGCATCGGCCTGCGGACGCTGGTCCAGCGGCAGGGGTCCGGTCACAGTCATGACTTCCGCGCTGTGGATCTGGTGCACCGTCACCAGTTCGCTACCCGGCAGCACGCCTTCCGTGGCGCGGCGGCGGTTTTCCATGATCGTCTCGCGATCGTCATCGCTGCCCAGACCGATATTCAGTCCCGCATAAATCCCTTCCGAAACATCCCCTGCCCGGCCAAGAAAACCGTGTTTCGCGCCTTCAAGCAAGGGAGACGTAGTGATATCAAGCAAGGCTCTTGTGCACCTGTTCGGCAACATCTTTCGAGAGATCCGGTTGCCCAGCGATCTTCTCCAGCGCCAGCCGCATCAGTTCCGACCGTCCCCGTTCGTAGCGGCGCCAGCGCCCGAGGGGCGGGATAAAGCGCGCTGCGGTCTGCGGATTTTGCTTGTCCAGCGCGATCACCATATCGGCGATCAACTGATAGCCTTTGCCCGACGGATCGTGGAAACGCACCGCATTACCGGTGAACGCACCATAAAGCGCGCGCACCCGGTTGGGATTGGACAGGGTGAAGTCGGGATGCCGCGACAGACTGTCGATCCGCTTCAGCGCATCCGGACGCTGCGACATCGCCTGCAGGCTGAACCATTTGTCCAGAACCAGCGCGTTGTCCTTGAATCTCTTGTAGAAATTATCAAAAGCTGCCGACCGTTCCTCCGATTCCAGATTGGACAAGACCGCCAGCGCGCCCTGCATGGCGGTCATATTATCCGCTTCGCGATACTGGTCAAAGGCGATTTCTGCGGCATCTTCGGAAAAGGAGGCCGCAAGATAGCCCAGAGTAACATTGCGCAATTTGCGCTTGCCGCGGGCCTCTGCGTCGAGCGAAAATTCACCCGGCCAGCAGCTTTTGTACAATTTTCGGAACTGCTTTTCGAACTGCACCGCGATCTTGCCGCGCAATTTTTCGCGTTCCTCGTGAATCGCCTGCGGGTCGACCTCGACCATCTGGTCGCCAAGAAAGGCTTCGCTGGGCAGCTGGATCAGCTCGGCGAGAAAGGCAGGGTCGATTGACGTGTCCGCGAGTATTTTCGCGACCGCCAGCAGGATAATATCCCGATCAACCGGCGTGCCCGAAACCCTGGCCGTCAGATAATTGGTCATCAGTTGCTGCATCGCCTCGAACCGGGCGAAGGGATCGTCGTCATGGGCCGACAGAAAGGCCAGTTCCTCGGCGGTCTGGTCGCTGTCCAATATGATCGGCGCGGAGAAACCGCGATTGATCGACAGGATCGGCCGTTCCTTATAGCCTTCAAGCGCGAAGCTTTTCTCGGCCTGATCGAGCAACAGCAGCTGTTCGCCCTGGTGCGCGCCGGTTTCCGGATCGAGCAGCGCCGTCCGCAGCGGAATGAGCAGTTCGGACGGCTTCGGCTTTTCGCCATTCTGCGCGATTCTCTGCGTCAGCCGGATTGTGGCCGTACCGGTTTGCGGGTCGTGGGACAGCGTCGCGCTTACCCGCGGCGTGCCCGGCGTCTCATACCATTTGCGAAACTGTTTGAGATCAATATCGCCGCCGTCTTCCATTGCGGTGACAAAATCCTCGCAGGTCGCGGCTTCGCCGTCATGCCGGTCGAAATAGAGATCGGTGCCCTTGCGGAAATTCTCCGGTCCCATCAGTGTGTTCATCATCCGGATGATTTCCGCGCCCTTGTTATAGATGGTCGCGGTGTAGAAATTGGAGATTTCCTGATAGCTTTCCGGACGGATCGGATGGGCCAATGGCCCCGCATCCTCGGGGAATTGCGCTGCCCGCAATATCCGCACATCCTCGATCCGCTTCAGCGCAGCCGAACCCATGTCGGCAGAGAAGCTCTGGTCGCGGTAGACAGTGAAACCTTCCTTCAGACTAAGCTGGAACCAGTCGCGACAAGTCACTCTGTTTCCCGACCAATTGTGGAAATATTCATGCGCGACGACGCCCTCGATTCCGTCAAAATCAGCGTCCGTCGCGACTTCGGGATCGGCGAGAATATAGCGGGAGTTGAAGATATTCAGCCCCTTATTCTCCATCGCGCCCATGTTGAAATCGCTGACCGCCACAATGTTGAACAGGCCAAGATCATATTCGCGG
Organism: Sphingorhabdus sp. YGSMI21; assembly: GCF_002776575.1. Classification (GTDB taxonomy): domain Bacteria; phylum Pseudomonadota; class Alphaproteobacteria; order Sphingomonadales; family Sphingomonadaceae; genus Parasphingorhabdus. The sequence continues at coordinate 452,633 of NZ_CP022548.1, forward strand.
CCATAGGTTTCCTCATCCCAGCGCATCGAATCCTTGACCGCCTGCATGGCATGACCGGTGCGATCGAGATCGCCGTCGCGGACCCAGATATTGAGCTCTACCGGCTTGCCCGAGCGGGTGGTGAAACTGTCATTATTGGCGACCAGATCACCGGCGACCAGCGCGAAGAGATAGCTCGGCTTCGGCCATGGATCATTCCACTGCACCCAGTGGCGCCCATTTTCGCCATCGCCGTCGGCAACCTTGTCGCCGTTGCACAGCAATACGGGGAATTTCGCCTTGTCCGCTTCCATCCGCACCTGATAGCGGCTCAGCACATCGGGCCGGTCGGGAGCAAAAGTGATCCGGCGGAATCCTTCCGCCTCGCACTGCGTGCACAACATCCCGTTCGATGCATAGAGACCCATCAGCTGGGTGTTTGTCGACGGATCGAGTTCGACCTCAATTTCGACGATATGCGATGCGCCGCTCAGCGGCAGGACCAGATCGCCCTCGACCAGTTTCCAGTCGGTAAATGCGGCACCGTCCACCTTGACCGCGTTCGGGGTGATATCATCTCCCTGCAGCACCAGCGGTTCATCTGCCCGGGCGCTTTTCGACCGGCGGACATCCAGTTTCGAACGGACCAGCGTATGATCCAGACCGAGCTGGAAATCCAGTTCGACTTCCGGAATGAACCAGGCAGGCGGACGATAGTCCTCGCGCCGGATCGTCGCGGGATCCTTGGGGGCTGGCGCGGCATCGGCCATTTCGTCATTGGGTGTTTTCTGAACATCAAGCATGGGCCTTGCCATAAGAGCCATTTGCACCCCGCGCAATTGCGTTTATGGCTTGGGTCAAAGGGAGTGGGTCATGTCGAGAATATTGATGCTATTTGTCGCCGCCATGCTGGTCGCCGGCCTGCCGGTGGAAAGCGGTTTCGCGCAATCCGGCGCACCAGCCTTTGATGTCGAACAGGCCAGCCGCGCCTATATCGACACATTGCAGGGCGCAGAGCTCGAGAAGTCGAACAATTATTTTGAAGGTGGCTATTGGCTGATCCTTTGGGGCGCCATCGTCGGCATATTGGTCGACTTCCTGATCCTGCAGTCTCGCCTGTCGGCTCGCTTCCGCGACTGGGCCGAACGGGTGACCAGCAGAAAATGGCTGCAACCTGCCCTCTATGCCCTGCCCTATGTGATTGCCGGCTTTCTGATCACCCTGCCATGGACGATCTACACCGACTTCTTCCGGGAACAGCAATATGACCTGATGAGCCAGGCTTTCGGGGGCTGGTTCGGCGAGCAGATGATCGGCCTCGTGATCTCGCTGATCATGTTCTCGCTGCTGATCATGGCGATCTTCGCGGTGATCCGGCGCGCGCCCAAGACCTGGTGGCTCTGGGGAACCGGCGTGATTTCGATCTTTCTGTTTATCGGCATGATGCTTGGGCCGGTGTTCATTTCGCCCCTGTTCAATGACTATCAGGAGATGGCGGAAGGACCGATGCGCGACCGGATTGTCGCGATGGCGGCGGAATATGATATTCCGGCTGACAATATCTATGTGTTCGACCAGTCCAAACAGCATAAGAGAATATCGGCCAATGTTTCCGGTATCGGACCAACGATCCGGATTTCACTCAACGACAATTTGCTCGAGCGCACCGATCCGGAAGAGGTCGCGGCGGTCATGGGCCATGAACTGGGCCATTATGTACTCGGCCATACCTGGCGCACAATATTCATTCTGGCGCTCATCATTGGTTTCGGACTGTTCGTTATCGCGCGGCTCGCGCCCCGGCTGATCGAACGCCATGGCGCGAGATGGGGCATCCGGAACATGTCGGATCCTGCGGCGATTCCGTTGCTCAGCCTCATACTGACCGCCTATTTCTTCGCCGCGACGCCGGCACTCAATAGCCTCGTCAGGATTACCGAAAGCGACGCCGACCAATTCGGGCTGGATTCGGCGAGAGAACCGGACGGATTTGCCGAGGTTTCGATGCGCTTGTCGGAATATCGCAAGATCGAACCGGGACCGATCGAAGAAATGCTGTTCTTCGATCATCCCTCGGGTGCCACGCGTGTGCGGATGGCAATGCAGTGGAAGGCCGACAATGTCGAAAATCCGGTGATTCAGAACCCCGGCAAGCTGGAACAGGAATAGCCGGCGATGCAGCGCGTATTGATCTTCGGCATGGGATATACGGCTTCGCGGCTGGCGCACCGGTTGCGGGCGCTGGGCTATGAGGTGATCGGCACCCGCCGGGAAGCGCAGGATGGCGCGCTGGCTTTTGACGATGCGCCCTCCGTGCTGGCGGCGCTGGAATCGGCGAGCCATGTCCTCTCCTCGGTTCCGCCAGCGAGCGATGACAGCGAACCGGTGCTCGAACGATATGGCGAAGAGATCAGGGCCGCGTCGCTGCAATGGTGCGGCTATCTCTCCGCGACCGGCGTCTATGGCGATGTCGACGGTGCCTGGGTGGACGAAAGCGCGCCGACCGGTTCGGGCCGCCGCAAGGCGCGCAGCAAGGCCGACAAGCGCTGGCAGGGATTGCGCGATGATGTGCATGTTCTGCGCCTGCCGGGCATATATGGTCCGGGCCGTAGCCCGCTCATCCGGGTCCGCAGCGGCAAGGCCCGACGGGTCAATATGCCCGGACAGGTGTTCAGCCGTATCCATGTCGATGATATTGTCAGCGCTGTGATCGCTTCGTTCGACGGGCCGGCGGGCGTCTATAATATTTCCGATGACATGCCAGCGCCGCAACATGAGGTGATCGCTCATGCCGCGCGCCTGCTGGGCATGGATGTTCCGCCGCTGCTCTCGCTGGAGGAGGCCAATCTGTCGCAGGCCGCGCTAGGCTTCTACGAGGAAAACCGGCGCATCGCCAATGGCAAGGCGAAACGGCTGCTGAACTGGCAGCCGCAATATCCGGACTATAAGGCGGGGTTGCAGGCGCTGCTCGACTGACCGTCAGGCCGCGATACGCGGCGTCTTCGGCTTGCGCGCGCGCAAAGCCACCAGCAGGCCGAGCATCGCCAGCACCGCGCCCGCAGCGGGCAGCCAGGTCCAGACATAAGCCTCGAAAATCGTCGACAATATCATCGCCACCACCGGCACCAGCACGCTGGAATAGGCAGCCTTGCCCGGCCCTATTTCGCGGATCATCGAGAAATATAGCGGGAAGGTCACGACCGATCCGATGACACCGAGATAGACAATCCCGCCCCAATAGGCGGCGCGCGTCTCGTAGACCGGCGGGCCGACGGTGATCCAGGATAGCAGGATATTGATCAGCGCGCCGAACAGCATCGCCCAGGCCAGCACCGTGATCATCGGATAGGATTTCAGCCGTTCGCCGGCCTGCATCACGTTCGCGATAGATGCCGACATGATCCCGCCAAAGGCCAGCGCCGCGCCGATCAGCACCTGCTCAAGGCTGGCCGGAGAGGCGCGATACTCGTGCCAGAACAACAAAGCGATGCCCAGTGCGGCAATCGCCGAGCCGCCGAGAAAAGCGCCCGATATCCTGTGGCCGAGGAAGATGCGCCCCATGATCGCGTTGGGGACCATCAGCAGCGCGAACAGCACCGCGACCAGGCCCGAGGTGATGAACAGCTCGGCATTATAGACAAAGTTGAAATTGAACGAGAACTGGAAAAGCCCGAGGATGAGCGCGAACAGATAGCCGGTGCGGTCGAGCCGGAACGGCAGGCGCTTGTAGGCCACCAGCACGAACATCGCGGCGGCGGCGATGATGAACCGGTAGCTGACCGACCAGCTGGGCGGCACCTCGGCGATCTGGTCCTTGATCACCAGCCAGGTCGATCCCCAGATCAGCGAGACCAGCAGGAATGGGATCAGGATGCGGGGTGTGAGCAGGCTGGGTTCAGCGCTCTCGTCCCCGCTCATAGAGACGCGATCGCTTCAGCCAACGGGCGAATATCCTCCGCGCTCTGGTTCCAGCTGGTCACCAGCCGCGCCTGTCCTTCACCCCAGTCGTAGAAATCAAATCCGGTCGCACGCAGTTTCGCCGCTTCGTCGGCCGACAATCTGATGAAAATCTCGTTCGCCTGGACGGGATAGATCAACCTGTCGCCAGCGACCTCGGCGATAATCTGCGCACCGGCATTGGCGGCGCGCGCATTGGCAAGCCACAGGTCGTCCTCCAGCATCGCGAGCAGCTGCGCCGCCAGAAACCGGCCCTTGGACTGCAGATGGCCGGCGCGCTTGCGGCGATAATGCGTGTCAGCGGCCATTTCGCGATCGAAGAATATCAGCGCTTCGGCGCTCATTCCGCCATTTTTGACGAAGCCAAAACTCAGCGCATCGACGCCTGCCTTCCAGGTCAGCTCGGCGGGCGAGCAGCCGAGCGTCGCCACCGCATTGGCAAAGCGCGCGCCATCCATATGCAGGCCGAGCCCGCGCGATTCGCAGACCTCAGCCAGTCCGGCGACTTCATCGGGGCGATAGACCATGCCATATTCGCTGGCGTTGGTGATGGAGACAGCGGCGGGCTGCACCTGATGCACATCGTCACGGATCGCCGCACAATGGGCCTCGACGCTTTCCGGTGACAGTTTTGCGCCCGCGCCGTCGAGCAGCATCAGCTTTGCCCCACCGGTAAAGAAACCGGGGGCGCCGGCCTCGTCCTGCTCGATATGGGCTTCCTTGTGACAGATCACGCCCTGATGCGGCTGACACATTGCGGCCAGCGCCAATGAATTGGCCGCCGTTCCGGTCGCCACCCAGAGCGCCTCGACCTGCGTTTCGAACAGATCGGAAAAAGCGCCATTGAGCTGCGCGCTCAGGGCATCGCCGTCATAGGCGGTGTCCTGCGCATTGGCGGCGGCAAGCGCTTCCAGCAGTCTGGGATGGACCGACGCGGCATTGTCAGAGAAAAATCGCATTGCCAGCGCATGGCTCAGCGCTTCTGGCGCGTCAAGATACCTGCTAGTCCGAGACCTCGACTATATTGTCGTCGCTGTCCCGATCGATATATTTATTATAGGGATCGACACCGGCAAAAACGGGTCTTTTTCCTGTCACGATCCGGATTTTCTGCGGTCCGGATGTGATCTGGTGGCGCTTCCGGTACAGAACATCCTTGCTGTTGAATGCTCCCTGGCCCGGTCTTGCAACGAACAGGCCGATCTCGATGTCGTCGGCCAGGTCGGCCTTGCTTTCCTTGCCCAGACCATCGGCATAATATTTGGCAGCGTCGATTGAAACCTCGGTTTGATAGCGCCCGTCCGCCAGTTTTGTAACGCTGGCAGAACCGGCCTTCAGATCATAGATGGTGATCCTCTCGAGCAGATCCGTAACCAGCTGCCGCTCCGCATCGTTACGCGCCAGCGACTTGAAGCCCTCGACCAGATCGGTGGACGTCGCATAGGGAGGCCCCTTGAACCTGTAGCGGTCGAGCAGCGCGGCAAGCATCTTGTTGACCCGGTCTTCGCCAAGCCGGTCCTGCAGCAGATACATTACCACCGCGCCCTTGCGATAATGGATATAGCCCTGGTCCTCGACCTTGTTGAGCGGCAGCTCTTCGAGCGTCTCACTGCCCCGGGCGTTGAGATAATTGTCGAGCTCATATTTGAGGAAGCGGCGGATTTTATCCTCGCCGTAGGTCTGCTTCATCACCATCAGTGCCGAATATTGCGCCATGGTTTCCACCATTAGTGTCCCGCCCTGCATATTGGCGCTGATTAGCTGATGCGCCCAATATTGATGGCCGAATTCATGTGCTGTCACATAGGTCACATAGTCAATATTGTCCGGATCGGTTATATTGGCCAGAAACCCTATCCGCTCGGAATAGGGGACGGTTCCGGCAAAGGCCTGCGCGAAGCTGGCATAGCCGGGAAACTCGATTATCCGCGCATAGTCGAACTGATAGGGTCCGAAATTCTTCTGGAAATAAGCCAGCGATATTTCGGTCGCATCCAGCATGGTCTCGACATTATAGCCATGCTCCGGCTGATAATAGACCGCCATGTCGACGCCGTTGGCGCTGCGTTCGGCGACCGCATATTCTGCCGACTGGATCGAGAAAAAGGCAAGGATCGGATTGGTCGAGACAAATCTCGCGATGCGCCGGTCGCCCTTCACCTCGTCCGATATTTTGCTACCGGGCGCGATCGGGGTCTGCTCCTTGCTGGTACTCAGAGTGATATCGGACATTACCCAGTCGGCATTGCCAACATAATTTTGCTCCCGCGCGCTTTCGTCGCCAAGCTTCGGTGGCCGAAGTTCCGAGGGTAGCCCATATTTGCGGCGCGTTGTCCGGTCGGTCAGCAATCCGGCGCGATTCATCCCCAGTTGAGGCGAAAATTCGCTGTTGTTCAGGAAAGTACCGTTGCGGACGAGGCGCACATCATTGTCACGGGCCCGAAAGCCCCTGGCCTGGCGACGGGCCTTGAAGGCGATGCTTCTATGTTCGCCGACCGCCATAGGAGTGTCGAGCCGGTAGATGCGATATTTATATTTTTCGTCGTTCATTTCGAGGTTGGAATCGGGAATATCGACGGACAGGACCTCGACGACAGGATCCTGGAAACGCACGTGCAGAACCTCTACCGGAGCGCCTGTGTCGTTCACAATGTCCGCAGAACCGGAAACGTCCAGCTTTTTCTCTTCGGGGAAAATATCGATATCCAGCTTGATGCTGGTGAAGGCCGGCTGCTTCAGCCCTTCATATTTCAGATATTTCTTCTCATATTCGGCCTGCATTTTCTCAAGGCCGTCACGCGCGACATATTCGTTCACGACATTGGTGTTCTGGTAGATGTAAAAGCCGGTCGCGGCAGTGAACGCTACCAATATCGCCAGCAATCCGCCTGCCGGACTGACCAGCCGGCGCGGCAGCTGACGGATGCGCGGCAGCAGGCTCGTTTCAGTCCCGCGCCGCCAGATGAAATGCGCCAGCAGTGCCAATATCGCAGCAAAGGTACCCCAATAGAGACGGACCCACCAGGCGCCGACACCGCTGACCATATCGCCGTTGATATCCGAAAGCGGCACCGGAATGCCCTGGCCGAACAGATAGAGCGGATGATTCCATCCAATGATGTTGAAGACAATCGTCGCCACCATGTAGAGGACCATGATACCCCAGCCGATATATTTGTTCGGGCTGAGCGCCTGGACAAATACTGACAAGATGCCGAGCGTGACCATTTCCACCGTGCCGGGTAACAGATACCATTGCAGATATTTGCCGAATTCCAGATCGGTATAGCCCTTGCCCAGCTGAATGAGCATCGCCGACAACATGGAAATGACCAGTGCAGCCAGCAGCACACCGATAACCGCCAGGGCCTTGGGCACCATATAGGCCCAGTTCGGCAGGGAGGTGGAATCAATGATCTCGTGCATTTTCCGGTCGCGATCACGCCAGACCAGCTCGCCGCCGTAAAAAATGGCGAGGATCATCGGAAATAGCGTGAAACCGCCTTCGAGGATGCCAATCACATAGAATGTCCTGGGATAGGCAGGCGTACCATAGGGCACGGTATTCAGCAGAAGGGCGGCCCCGGAAGAGAACAGGCCAATGAAGACGATGATGAAAAAGGCAGGGCTTTTGAAGATCTGCGCCATTTCGAAGCGCGTTCGGGCGGCCAGTCTTGCCCAGGTGGCTGCGCCCGGCCTGGCGGCGGGCAAGGTTGCGAGCAGTACCGGCTTCTCCTTAGCGAGCGCTGCGGCCTTCTTCTGCTGCTTCTTCAGCTTGCGTTTCGACACCCCGCGCTCGGCAAAGCTGAAGCGCGAATAGGCGAAGGCCAGGAACGCCAGAGAAATGCTGATCCAAATCAGCCGGTTGGCCAGCAGCACCCCGTCAAAGGGCGCCATCATGCTGTTGCTTTCCGCTGCGGTCCAATAGCGGGTTATATATTCATAGGCGGCTCCGCCAAACGGCTCGGCATAGGCGCTGAACAAGAGCAACGCGGGATCGAATTCGGTGACCGCGCTGAACACCAGATAAAGCACCAGAAAGATGATGACGGCGACATAGCTGTACATCATCGACCGGGTGACGGTGGCAACGGCGAAGAAAAGACAGGATGTCAGGAATATCGAAGGCAAGGCCAGCAGGAAATAGGCGTAGAGATAATCACCGAGCCGGTTGGGACCAAGCGTTTCCGGGTCGACCCAGGGCATGTGACTGCCGAGAAAAACCGCCAGGGGCACCGTCAGAAAAGCGATCGCGGATATGCCGAAAGCGCCGGTGAACCGGCCGATCAGATAGTCGAACTTGCTAACCTGGGTCGATCGCACCATCGGCCCGAACCCGCTGTCATCATCCCGGACAATGACATTCGCGACGAAGGCCGTGGTCACGAACATGAAGAAAATCGACAATATGATCGTTGTTTCGGCCAGCGCCGCCGGGCTGTTGGCGTGGACATTGCCGCCATCGCCGATGCGCACATTTTCCGATGTTGCCGCCCCGAAGGTGAGCAGGAAGAAGATAGTGGTCACCACCCAGAAAACCGGGTTGCGAAGCTGGTAACGCAGTTCAAACGCAGCGATTTTGCCGAACATCCTGTCTCTCCCGCTCAGGCCGCCGTGGCTTCGGTTATGATATCCTTGCGCGCGCCGGCCAAAGTCGAGAAATAGACATCCTCCAGCCCGCCATTCACCGCTGCGAAGCCGTCCTTCGGATCGCTGGAGCTGAGGATGTGGATGACCGTCGAGCCCGCGAAAAGGCGGGTGGAGATGACTTCATATTTGGCTCGATAGTCGTCGAGCTGCTCGCGCCGGATCGTTTTGGACCAGATCGTCCCGCCGGTTTTCTCGATCAGGTCGAGCGGTGCACCCTCGAGCTCGATCCGGCCGTTGGCGATGACCGCCATTTGCGGGCAGAGGTCGGCGACATCCTCGACGATATGGGTCGACAATATGATCACGACATTCTCGCCGATTTCGGCCAGCAGGTTGAGGAAGCGGTTGCGTTCCTCGGGATCAAGGCCCGCTGTCGGCTCGTCGACGATGATCAGCTCGGGATTGCCGATCAGCGCCTGGGCGATGCCGAAACGTTGTCGCATCCCGCCGGAAAAACCGGCGATCGCCTTTTTGCGGACATCCCAGAGATTGGTCTGGCTGAGCAGGGTCTCGACCGTGGCCTTGCGATCCGCTGCCGACGCGATTCCTTTCAATACCGCCATATGGTCGAGCATGTCATAAGCCGAAACACGCGGATAGACGCCGAAATCCTGCGGCAGATAACCGAGCGATTCGCGCAGTTTTTCCGGCTCCTGCAAAATATCCAGATCGCCGAAATAAATCTCGCCCTGCGTGGGAGTCTGCAGCGTCGCCACCGTCCGCATCAAGGTCGATTTTCCCGCGCCATTGGGACCGAGCAAACCGAACATGCCCTTGGGGATCGACAGGCTGACATCGTCCAGCGCTTTCGTGCCGTTCGGGTAAATATGGGTCACATTCTTGAGTTCCAGCATACACGGATTCCTGTTTCAATCGCGGTCAACAAGACGGTGTATTACCCAGATAGCGCACCTGATGCAATGTGCAATTTCGAAAATCCGGCAGAGCGCGACAAACAGGATGGTGCAACAGCCCGGCGCGTCACAGCGCCGCAATCATCAGCGGGCCGCCGCTAGGGCGCTCAAGCGCGATATTTTTGATATAGGGTAATGGTGGACAGGATAGGACTGTCCCGCAGGTCGAATAAACCCTTGATTTCCATGTATTAAAAACGTCTCCAATATTGTATGTGTACGCCATCTGTGTACCCTTTTCAATGGTCCAAACTGCGATATCACGGGTGGATGAATGCGCATAGAGTCCAGCAAGGCCAATCAATGAAATACCTCTGAGAGATTAGTGCCTGAAGCTCATCCTCCGCCGAATTTCACGTTGTCGATGGCGTCTATGAAATCGGCGTGTTTTTCGTATCCAGACATCAATTGCATCGCTCTGTGGAGAGTAAGCCAAGCGTTTTTGAAAAACTCGGCAAGTACGTTTTCGTCATCTACAGCCGATAGATGGTGCACCTGTTTGGAACGGAGAGCGTATGCCTTGCTAAAGTTAGCGATTATTGCGCGGCGTGTTGCAACATCCTCTGCGATTAGAAATGCAATTCGCTCCCCTACATTACTCTGGATCGGTTCCGAGCCATTTTTCAACAAAAGATGTTCTAGTGCGGACATAGCGTAAACTAGACGATTGTTGACGTTGTGTGTTGCAACCCCTTCTGAGAATGCGCTGATGGCTTTTCCAACTCGGGTTTGGAACTGTGTCAAAGGACTACTTTCAAAGAACACACTGAAATTAGAGAACCCACTCTTCATATAGCGGTCCAATTCAACGAACTTTAATCGCCAAGAGTATAGCCCGTGATCCAGCGCCCCCTGAGAATGGCGATTTATCTTGTCATCGACAATGATTAATGTGGTTAGCGCTCTGCGCTGGTAGCAACCATGTGGGAAGCAAGGAAACGCGACGTTCCAGCTTAGAGCAGCTGGAGACATGAAACGAAACATCTCGGCAATTTGAAAAGCCGTCTGTTCGGCATGGCCTTCCGCAAATTCGGGTTCTCCCACGACTTTGACGTGAACAACTGTGAGATGTCCCAGCTCGGAAGTTAACTTGTCGAAATGTTGGTCGATTATTTCGGCGTGATCTGGATTTTTCTCTTTTGCTTTATCACTCGTACGCTTCAGCATTGCTAAGTCCATTGGAGCGACCAAAACATCACCGATCTCAAAAGACCGCTCAATTTCGATTGCGGAAAGGGGCACCAACAGATGGTGCTCGCTAACGGCCTCATCTGCCTTTTCGAAGAGGTGCGCTGTAAGACTAGCAGGTGTGTCTAGGCCGTAAGCATCCTTCCACCAGTTGAAGATTTGCTCTTCGACGAATTTTGTAGACAGGCCTTTATTGAATGGCTTGGCCTTGAGTGTTAGCTCGACCAATCTCCTAAGCGCGGCGTAGCCTTCGTCAAATAATCCAATCTCATGCCTATCTCGCACAAAATACTGCGCAACAGTGCGACCAGTGCGATCTGTATAGGAGAGCTTCGGTTCACCCTCTATATCTTTGTCGGTTATTGTCTTCAATTTCTGGCGAGTAGGAAACGGATCGGGCAAGCGATTTTTGAAAGGCTCTTTCGTTCCGAGGCCAAGAAGCGCCAGTCCTTCCCTATCGATGGATTTTGCAGCATTCTCATGGAGTGCTGCTCGGTCGAAATGCCTTACACTTTTCATTGGCCGATTAAGTACCTAACGCTACCGCTAATGCAAGTGGACTTAGCGAGGCCGGACGAATAGCGGCAACGCTCCAGAGTATCCCTTGCCCGTTGAATAATCACAAAATAATGCGCACCGAATGCGTACCTGTTCAACGAAAGAGTTTTACCATTAGGTTGGCGAGCTTGTAGGTTGGCGAGCTTGAAGTTTACAGAATTGTTCTGATCAGCCCGATTGTATCCAATTTTAGCGCCTCCGCTATTTCAACAAACTCGACTATATCTAGTCTTCTCTCCCCTATTTCATAGCGGGATACGAACTGCTGATGCCGACCCAACGCATTTGCGAATTGCTGCTGGCTCCATCCCAGAGACTTTCTTTGGTCGATCAGCGCCTGAATGAGGGCACGATACTGGTCATTGTGAAACCCTTTCCGCGAAGCTGAAATCTTGCCGGTCATGCAAAGGCTATTCGGCGTTCGTAGACTTTACACCAAAACCGTGTAAACGGTAAGGCCTGACCCATAGACCGGGAAGCAGCTATGAGCAGCGGAACTGAAACATGACCTACCTAATTATCGGCATAGCTCTCCTTGTGGTGGTCGGATTAATCCATGACGCTTTAACGCCCGGAGGCCATGACGGCCCCCGAAGGACGTGGCCTAAGACCCCTACTCCCAATTTAGACAGGTGGATCAAAGAACAGGACGCTAAAGAATCGCAAGGCGACTTCCGATGTAGACCCGAAAACGGTTCTGATCCACGGAAGTCCAATGGACGTACAGCTACCGTGGTTAATAGTGAACTGGATGAACGCAAAGAGCACAAGAAATAGGACCAGCAAAAAGCTTAGCTATCCCACAACTCAATAGATGAACTTTAATTCCCGATAATGACGAGGATGATCTTGACGGACCTTGCGGGACCACAAATGAACCCAAAAATAAGCGGGTAACGGAAAACACAGGAAAACTGACTGTTTCTTAGCTAGGTTCGGATTATACGCAGAGAAGGTAAGCGAAATGCCGGATTTTGAATTGACATTCGTCATGCTCTGACAGGTACCATTCGGGGTTCAATAGGGGACCCAACAAGGACCCAAACACTGCTAAGTTCTTTTGAACAAAGGCTTGTCAATCAACCTCAAGAGACACCAACGCATTTCGGCAAAGGCAGTTAAGAGACCCTATGCAACATTGGGCCACGATATATGCCGGTACCGCGAGACATTAGCCATTCTATTAGTAGATTACTAACATTCATGTTAATAGTGTTTGAATTACCACATCAGCACTCCCGGGAGAGAGGGACCGAGGGACCCCTGTGCTCAAACTAAACGGGTGTGGGGGGACGGACTTGCACCGCCCCACGCGTTCTCCCGGCTAAACCAAGAGCGTGTCAGATCTTCTTGTTGATGGCGTGGCTGCTCGCCCACTAGGCCCACAGAATCGCGAGAACATCCATACCAGTCTTGAACATGAAATCCATAATTGTCTCCTTCGCTGCATCTAGATATAAAACCCATTCAATGCAGGCCCAAAGAACGAACAGCCACGCCCCAACATCTCCAACCGTAACGCCCAAGGTCACTAACGCCGAACCTTGAATACAATTCGGATACTATCGAGGACGGAAACTCTTTTTGCAATAGGCAACGTCGGCCGTCCAAGCATCACCGCCACCGAAATTTCAAAAGGTCTGGTCATTTGGCCCGTGCTGCGGAGACAGAATAAATGTCTCGTTAGGGTATTCAAGGAAATTATAGTACAAGATCGCCAGTCGGCCTTAGAGCCTAGCGACAAGGATAAGCTATATGCCGCGCGTGTTCCGAGAAGAAATAGAGCCGTCTGATTTCAGTAATAATATAAGCGCAAATATGCAGACGCTAAATGTCCACCACAATGGCGAGCATATCAAAGTTACATATCATCAATCCACATGGCTTCCGGTCGATATTGAAGGTGATGGAGGTATTGAACGTCGAACAACTCAAGGGCACATTTCTTTCTCGCAAAAGAATATTGGGGCATTCACTTTCAACGAGTTTCAAGGACCGCCGTGGATATGTTCGGAAGCTTTATTCGAAGAAATGGACAGCTATTCCGCAGCGACTTCCGAACTAGCGGAGGCAATTTGCGATAATTGGAAAGAGCCATCTAAGATTTTTGAGTATGGCAACCTTGTGGAGTTGGAGCGTTCATGGATGCTGCCATCTATGTCGAAGGGCGGTCGTTTCTCTGCGGTATTAAAAGCTCTGATTCGTGAAGTTTTCGACGACCGCAGCTTGTTAATGCTGAAAGCTTTCCCATTAGAATATGAAGGCCGGGTCGATGAAGAGACAGAGGATAACTTCCGTCGAAGACAAAGAGCGTTGATGCGGCATTATCATAATATAGTAGAGGCCAACGTGTTGCCCGGGTCGTTCGGAAAGAGTGGCTGGATGTATGTAATTCCAGATAATCTGAGGAAATGCGTTCCACCTCCGGAAAATGGCTAACCGAAAAAGGTACTCTGCCAGCAATCTCTTTACCTTCGTTTTCACACTAGAAATCAAGACAGCCGAATACTCGTAGCTCGATGAGTTTGACGCAGTGTATGATATAGCCTAACGGTCATTAGTCAGTTTGATACAAAGGCTAGAGCCACATGAATGTTGTTACCTACTACCGCGTTTCCACCGCAGGGCAGAGCCGGTCTGGGCTGGGCCTAGATGCTCAACGGGAAGCCGTTCGAGTTTTCTGTAGTCAACGAGGCTGTGAGGTTCTGGCAGAATACGTTGAGATCGAGAGCGGCGGGAAGAACGACCGCGTTGAGTTGGAAAAAGCACTACACAGGGCAGAGGTAACAGGTGCTACCCTTGTAGTTTCCAGAATGGACAGATTGTCTCGTAACGTGGCCTTCCTTGCGACCCTACAGGACAGCGGAGCGCGGTTTGTTGCTGCCGACATGCCAGAGGCTAATGAACTCACCATCCACATCCTCGCTGCGGTTGCTCAAGCTGAGCGCAAGGCTATCTCTACACGGACCAAGGAGGCGCTTGCAGCAGCTAAGGCCCGTGGAGTGGCCTTGGGTAACCCTCGAGGTGCCGCAGCGCTCAGGGAGGCGGGAAAAGGGAACAAGGCAGCACTTGAAGCCATCAAGGCCCGTGCGGACCGTTACGCTACCAAGCTGGCCAGAGAAGTGTCTGAATTGCGGGAAGGCGAAGGCTGTAAGTCTCTCAGGGAACTTGCGGCAGGATTGAACAGCAAAAGCATTAAGACACCTAGAGGCGGCAAATGGTACGCGGCGTCGGTCAGGGCCTTGCTGTCCCGGCTGGACCGGCTGGAGGCCAGCAAGTGACGAAAGAACCTAGGTGGAAATCACAAGAACTTGAGACGGCGGATGTTCGACAGAAGCCAGAGTTTCAAAACCGTGTAAAAGGAATTGATGGGAAGCACGTCCAAACCCTCACACGGCAACTCGAAAAGGATGGCCGACTAGCACCCATAGAGGTCGCTAAGATCGGCAAGGCCCTTTACGTCGTTGAGGGCTTCCACCGGCTGGAGGTTTACAAGGCGACCGGCAGGAAAACCATAGACGCTAAGGTTGCTCAAATGACCCTCTCAGAGGCTAAAGATTGGGCCTTGCTGGCTAACACTACTCACGGGAAAAACCTCTCACAAGCCGACAAGGCGAGCATCTTTCAAAGATACATCGTAGCGGGAAGACATGTCTGGAGCGAAGGTGAAACCATGCCCGTAACGGCCTTAGCGGGAACACTTAAATCCAGTCGTGCCATCTCAGCGGACATAAACGGCATCTACAGTCACGAAACTGTCCGCACGAAACTGAAGGCACGCGGGCTGGACCTTGATGTTACCGTTGAGTTTCCCGGCGGGTACAAGCCCCGGCAACCGGAAGAGGATATGCTGGTCAGCGAGATACGGCATGAGGCTATCGACAGTCTTTGGGATTTTGAAAGGCACTATCAATCGCTGGAGATGGAAGACCAACAGGAACTGCTGGGGATCGCTCGGGGGATCATTCAGAACCTTGAGGACGGCAAGAAACCTAATCGGGTCACTGAATGTACCGGTAGGATCGGGCTTGACATTTAGAGGCCCTTTGGCACCTAAATTGAGCTGTGGGCTATCTCCTTGCGTCATGTGCTTCTATATGTAGTATTTCCGTCCAATGAACGGGAGGGATTCAATCAGTTTGGTCAAGTTCTATATTTCGCATTTGCTACAGCGATCAGTTCGCAATGCGTGGCACACGCTGATTGCACGTGACTGGCTTGATCTGTTGGGAAAGGCACTAGTGGGTGGCCTGTTGTTGCTATTGCTCTACTTGGCTTCAGATAGCCCAGGCGGTTACCGGGCATTTAGTGACGAATGGGCCATCACAATCACAGGATTTAAAGCGCTGAGTATCGGTTTTTTGATTTTATTTCTTGGCAACCTGCTTTTCATCGCGCCCTATCAACTTTGGCGGGAAGCAACCACCGAACTAGAAGTTGTCAACGCTTCCGTGGGCAGCAAGTCGGAAGTTCCACCAACCGAGATAAATGAAGGATCGCTTGGAGCCTATATAAGAGGCTTTCCTACCGTTCGTTTACTTAATGAGAAGATTGCCGAGAGGATGGATTTGCCCCTCCTGAAAGAAAGAGAAATCGGGGCCTTTTCTTATGCAGAGAGTGCGGTGGCGCTGGGTGTGACCACTCTCGCCCAACTGGACAAACTGCTCAAAGATGATGAAACATTGATATTACGCGCCGCACCATATTTGATTCCAGAAAAGGGCATCAGACCGACATTCTGCCTGTCTGTTCTGTTCACGGTGATTGGGGGTAGAATGGGTGCGGATGAATACTGGGAGCGGATAAAATCCTTGAAGCACACTTCATCGCCAAGAGGTTGGGCAGACAATGCTGAACATACCTATAAAGAAATTACCGCATACTAGGGAAATGTTAATGACCGACCAAAGTTCCCCGCACTGCTTCGGCAAGTGCCTCCCCACCATGCTTAATGGCGAGCCGCCGATCTAGGTTTCGTCAACTTCAACGGTCTCACCAAAGCCGTTGTCCTCTGTCGGAAATTGGTTGAGGACTCTGCCGAGTGCCGTTGCTTTGTCATACATATTGCATAGTAGGATTGGCGACATCACGCAAACGGATAGACACCAATTGTGTTCAGGTTTAGAGCGGCTATAATACCTACAGAACTAACCTTTAGTATCTCATGGGTGTCAAGTTTGACATGCAGGGGTTTAAGCTTTCCAGCTTATCACCTTGGACCAATCGGGCCCTTGCGGGTCCACTAAGTGAATATGTTCACCTAACGCCTCAAAATGCCCGTATTCCGACTGTGAGTTGCCTGTGTTGATCCGGTGTCCCTGAATATAAGACCGCGCTTCTGATGAAACCTTAGCTCCCCGCGCCGCAGTCGTCCAAACGTGCCGAAACTCCCTAGAGGCCTTCCTTCCTTTGGGCAGGACCTTCTTGCTCCTCAAGTACAGCGACCACCACTCTCCGTATGCCGAGAAGAGCAGATTGCGAGAGCCTTTAGTGCGCAATAGAGGGAACAGTGCTACCTCCCCTTGAGCCTTCAGGTATTTAAGATACTCGGGTAACTTTAGGTCAATGAGACGCTGAGGGACCGGCAACGTTCTGCGGCCCGACAACTGTCCATCTGTTTTCAACGACTGCTGACCTTTAACAGGATGCTCCCCCTCATCTGTATACTTCATCAGCCAATGGCCATTAACTTCCCAAAAATCCGAAACTAGAAGCTGCGCAACTTCCTCAGGCCGTGCGCCCGTCGTAAATAGGATCAGCGGTATCCAATAACTGGCCTCTCCCTTCCCACCGTTGGGACGTTCTCCAGCTGTGAATATCGGCAAGCTGAATATGCTGCTTAGCTCTTCCGGGCTGAACCCTTTGGATGCCTTTGATGGCCTTTTCTTGGCTTGGGGGTGACCGCGAAAGGGGTTGGCGAGATGACCGAGGTCTTGATCGATTAGACCTGTCCGAGCCAATTCATCCCATCGTTTAGCCAAACAGGACACACGTCCTTGATAGGTCTGCGGAGCGAGCCGCTCTACATCGACCCTCCCCTCGTACATCTCTGCCAGTTTTTTCAGGGGAATGTTGCGGTGTTCTTTGGGTAACTGTCGGGGCCGCTTGGCCAGAAGCTGTATCCACACGGTTACCATCGGTCGGGTTATTTCGGCTGGAGTGGGAGAACCAAACGCTTCCTGAAGGAACCTCAAAGCCGTGCTGGTCTCTTGCCGGACCGAAGGGGATATATCGACATTGGGCAAGTCCATTACTTTGACCACGAGGGCCTCAAAGGCTTCGCAATGATTATCAGAGGTACCCTTTGGTCGAACGGAAACTAGAGGTTCACTTTGTGGTTTCAGCGTTCCCTGAGTGCCGTTTTGAATTGCCACACAAACCTCAACAGCGGCATCGTTCAATGCCCAACAAAGGCCATCCAGCCGGTCAGGGTCTGTTGGGTCCAATACCAAGCCTTGCCGTTCTGCAAGGCTCTGAGCGGTGGACGTCCAGTAGCCTACAATCTCGGTCAGGTCTTGTTCAGCCTTCCAAGCCCCGAAATCGACCAGCATCATGTCGGTGACAGTCAATGATCCCGTTTCGTCAGGGGGTGTCCATGTCCAATTCTCGTCCGCCTCTTTCCTCCAACCATTTTCAAATTCGACCGCAAGCAAAGCAATCATTGGAGGTTTCAATATATCGAATGCTCGATCCTTGGTTTTTCGCGCTACTGCTAAATTACGGGCATATTCAGCTTGAGCAGCGTGGTATCGCTCCAATGCGGAAGGGGATTGAATATCTTTGGATTTTAGCGAGCGCTTTAGCTCCACAGGTTTGCCGGGAAGAAAAGCCCGCACATCGTCAGGATACTTTCTGCGGTAATCGATACGACCTGTCGCCGGGTTTTGCTTAGTATATTTCAATATAATGCCCACTGATTGTGTACCTTTTAATGTACCCTCTGCGAAAGGATAAGTTAAGGAAAATCAGTGGTTTGTTGGTTTTCTGCGGCCCCTAGAGGGTAATGGTGGACAGGATAGGATTCGAACCTATGTACGCTTACGCGGGCAGATTTACAGTCTGCTGCCTTTAACCACTCGGCCACCTGTCCATCCGGGTATCCAAGGCCGCCATCGGCGACAAGAGCGGCTCAATGACGAAGGGATGACAAACTGTCAATGCCTGCCCATTGAAATTTGCAGAAAAAAAGGCTGTCGGCAGCAGCCATAGCGTCTAGAGAGCCAATATGGCACGCAAGAACAAATCGATAAAGAAAACCGGTGGTGGTCTCAAATTCTGGGGACGTCATGCTGTAGAAGCCGCGCTCGACAATCCGAGACGGGTGATCAAGAAAATCTCGATCACCCGCGAGGCCCTGGCAACGCTTGAGATTCCCGACGATATTCCGGTGGTGATCAGTGACGTTGCCGATCTCGGACGCGTGATTCCGCGTGATGCTCCGCATCAGGGCATGGTCGCCGATGTCGACCCCCTGCCCGATATCTGGCTCGGCGATATACTCGACCAGCAGAGCGAGCGACCGTTGCTTCTGCTGGACCAGGTCACCGACCCGCATAATGTCGGCGCGATATTGCGCTCCGCCGCTGCCTTTGACGCGGCGGCGATCATCACCCAGGACCGGCATGCCCCGCCCGAATCGGGGGTTGTGGCAAAATCGGCATCCGGGGCGCTGGAAATCGTCCCCTGGGTCCGCGTGGTCAATCTGGCCCGCGCCCTCGACGATATTGCCGATGCCGGATACTGGCGAATCGGACTCGATGGTGATGCTGCCGACGAGCTCGAGCCGGCGATGGGCACGGGCAAGATCGCGCTGGTCATGGGGGCTGAAGGCGAAGGCCTGCGGCAGAATGTTGCCGGCCATTGCGACACGTTGGCCCGCTTGCCGATGAGCAGCAAAATGGAAAGCCTGAACGTGTCGAACGCCGCCGCCATCGCCTTATATGCGGAGTTTACCAGAAAAAGGGGAGAATAGCCGTGGAGAGATTTTGCAAATGGCTGCTGGCTCTGGTCGCGCCGCTGCTGCTGGCCGGCTGCCTGCTCATTCCGGGCAAATTCGAATCGGAACTGCGCCTGATGAACGACGGCAGCTATAGTTTTGTCTATAATGGGCAGATGCAGCTCGCTGAGGGCGGTGATGATGCCATGTCTTCGCCGTCCGGCATGGCAGATGGCGAGCAGGCTGAAAGCGGTTCAAGCGAGGAAGACCAGAAAAACGCCGCGATGCGCTCTATTTTCGGAGGAGCGGTACCCGGCGATGATGAAGGCCTGAAGCTTTTTGCCGCGAAACTCGCCAAATATGATGGCTGGAACAAGGTCGAATATATCGGTGACAATATGTTCGAGGTCGAATATGCCATCAGCGGCCAATTCGACCGGATGCTGGCTTTTCCCACGATACCGGGGGCAACGATGCAATTCCCCTTCGTCCAGGTCATCAGACGCAGCAAGGGCGAACTCGAGATACTGACGCCGGCCATGGCAAGCGCTGGCGGACTGGTGGGCAATTTGCGCCCACCTTCGCTGGGCGGTCCATCGGACGAATCAAAAGCGCAACTGATCGACGGGACCTTCACCATCGTCACCGATGGCACCGTGCTGTCCAACAATACCGAAGATGGCCTCACCGTCGATGGTTCGCTGAAGAACATGCACTGGAAGGTAGACGCGACAAGCGGTCCGGAAGGAAGCCCGCGCGCGATTGTCAAACTGGCCAACTAGATTTTGAACCGGACAAAAAAAGGGGCTGCTGAAAAGCGGCCCCTTTTTGCATTCGGTCTGAAGCAATCAGTCTTCTTCGGCGATCCGGACCTTCAGGCCGTCGAGTTCGTCGGACAATTCGATCTGGCAGCTGAGCCGCGAATATTCGTCGCGATGATCGCTGCTTTCCAGCAGATCATCTTCGTCTTCGCTCATTTCCGGCAATTTGGCTTTCCAGTCCGCGTCGATGTGGACATGGCAGGTTGCGCAGGAGCAGCAGCCGCCGCACAGAGCGAGCAATTCGTCAAATCCGTTGTCGCGGATCGCTTCCATGACGCTGACTCCGGCATCGACGGAAACCGCTTTTTCTTCGCCATCGCGGCCGGTTACGTGAATCGTTGGCATAGCTACCCCTTAGTGACTGTTCATTGAAAATCCCGCACGCTATGTCTGGACCTTCAAAAAGAATCAAGGGCCGAAACAAGAGCGGGAAATCGATGGGCCTATCAAAAGAAATGATCAAAGCCGGACTGGACCATGCCGCTGCGGTTGAACCGCGACTGGCGGCTGCCATTGAATCCTCCGGCTATCCCGAGCCGCGCATCCGGCCGGAAGGCTATGAAACTTTGCTCCGCACCATCGTCGGACAGCAGGTCAGCGTGGCGTCGGCAGCAGCGGTCTGGAACAAGCTGGAAGCGCGGCTGGGCGATGGCTGTCCCCCCGAAGCGCTCCTTGCCACCGAATTTGACGAGCTGCGCGCCTGCGGCCTGTCGCGCCAGAAACAGGGCTATGCCAGAAGCCTGGCGGAGCTGATCTTGTCAGGTGGCCTCGACCTCGACAATCTGCCGCAGGATGATGAGGAAGCGATTGCGCTACTGACCAAGGTCAAGGGCATTGGCCGCTGGTCGGCGGAAATCTATCTTCTGTTCGCGCAGGGCCGTCCCGATATCTGGCCGGCCGGTGATCTTGCGATACAGGTCGGTGTTGGCGATTTTCTCGGCCTGCCGGCGCGCCCATCGGAAAAGGATGTCCGCGATATCGCGCAAAGCTGGTCCCCGCATCGCGGCGCCGTGGCGATATTTACCTGGCACCATTATCATGTGATGGTGATGTAGCGGCTAGAGATCGACCGGGTGATTCCACCAGGCGCTGTCGGTGAAAGCGCGCATGTCGAGCTCAAAGGTCCAGGCCGAGCGATGCTGGTGCGCGATATGGAAATAGGTGTCGGCGATTGCCGCCGGTTCCATGATCTCGTCCTTGCCATTGGCCTTGGCTTCCCGCAATTTGGCGAAGCGCTCCGGCCCGAGCAGTTTGCCCAGAGTGTCCGGCGCGTTGACCGCGCTATCGATCAATATATGCGCGACATGGATATTCTGCGGCGCGAACTCAGCGTTGAGCGACTGGCAGAGCATCCGCCGGCCACCCATCGCGGCCGCGTGACTATGCTGTCCGGCATTGCCGCGCATCGCCGAGGTCGCGGAGGTCACCAGTAGCGCCCCTCCCCCGCGTTCAACCATCTTTGGGAACAGCTTTTGTGCCACCCGGAACACGCCGAGCGTGCCCATCCGCCAGCCCAGTTCAAAGGTCTTCAGCGGCGTATCCGCCAGCGCCCGGTTGCCGATCTGCGCGCCGAGATTATAGACTACGACATTGATCGGTCCGATATCGGCCTCGACATCGTCGATCAGCTTCTCGATCGCGCCCTCGTCCACCGCGTTGAGCAAATGGCCCGAGGCCTTGCCGCCGGCAGCCTCAATTTCGGCGACCATCTTGTCGAGTCCGGCCTGATCGCTGCGGCGACACAAGGCGACATGATAGCCGTCCTGCGCAAAACGCTTGCCGACATGGCCGCCAATGCCGGCGCCTGCCCCGATGATCATGCAAACGTCCGTCATATCGCGCGCCTCTTTTAGTATTTCAGAAAGGGATTGAGTTTCATGACCTCTTCCATGAAGGACCGGGGCTTTTTCCAGTTGGCCGTTTTCAAATTGGTCTTGAGGTCCAGCGTCTTGATCACGTCATTGATGAAATGCACGCAATTGCGTTTGTTGAGACTATAGCTTTTTTGCGGGATAGCCTGCCATTTTTTGACCACGCCGAGCAGTTCGCGATATTTCTTGTCGCTCACTTTCACGGTGAAATGCGGGTTGCTGCTGGCGATATAGTCGGCGGATGGAGCTTTGACGTGGCCCTTGACCGATCCGAACAAGATGCCCGGCGACACGTTGATTGCGGTAAAGCCGAATCCGGTGTCGACTTTCTGGCCATCGGCCAGTTCGCCCTTCGCGACAAAGAAAGCGTGCGGGAAATTCTTGCCGAAATCATGCGAATAGAACGTGACCGTCACTTCCGCCCGCGCCGCGACCGAGAAGCTTACCATGAACAGCAACGCAGCCAGACCGGAGATTCTCAACAGACAGGCAAAAGCAGATTTCACATTCATTCCCTCAATTTATCGTTCAGCCAGCGTGCGGCTTGCCGGGGCGTTTTCTTGTCCCCGTCCCGGTCGACCGTATAATTGGCCTCGCGCATATTTTCTACCGTGATTGCGCCGATCAGGGGTTTTAGTGCGGCAATAAATTTATCGTCGCCACCGCGCTCTGGCGCCAGCAGCAGGATCGCCTCATAGGATGGCACCGCCCCCCTGATATCGTCCAGTACGATAAATCCGTTGGCCGCAATCCGGCCGTCGGACGAAAAGGCCGAGATAACGTCGACCTCGCCACTGGCGAGCGCCGGATACATGAAGGTCGGGCTGAACGAGCGGGCATGTTTGAAGCGGATCGGATAGGCATCGCGCACCATTTGCCATTCGGGCCGCTCCAGAAATTCGACATCGGTGCCGAAATTGAAATCGCTCGACACCCGCGCCAGATCATCCAGCGTCCGCAGCGACTTTGTCCGGGCGTCTTCCGGTCGCACGGCAAAGGCATAAGTATTTTCAAATCTCAGCGCGCCGAGCATTTTCACCCCGTGATTGGCGCTGGTCCATTGACCGATCGTGTCGAGCATCGCGGATTTCGGCTGGCTGTCGCTGCGCTGCATCTGGTTGGTCCAGATCGTGCCGGAATAGTCGACATAGACATCGACATCACCCTCGGACAAAGCCTGATAGACCACAGCGGAGCCCAGCCCGTCGCGGTAGCGAACGGCATAGCCCGCCTCTTCCAGCCGCTCTCCGATCAGCCGGGCGAGTATATATTGTTCGGAAAAGCCCTTGGCCCCGATCACCACGATATTGTCGCGGGCGATCATCAGCGGCAGCGTCGCGACCAGCAGGCCTGCGGCAATAATCGCCATCCCGGCCCAAGCCAATATCCGGCGCCGTTCGCGGATGCCCCGCTCGATCAGCCCGAGCAGAAGATCGACCGAAATCGCAAGCACCGCGGAGAACAGGCAACCGGCCAGCACCAATGTCCAGTTCTGCGTCTGCAATCCGGCGAAAATCAGATCGCCAAGGCTGGGCTGACCAACCGTGGTGGACAGCGTCGCTGCGCCGATGGTCCAGACCGCAGCGGTGCGGATACCGGCCATGATCGTAGGCGCCGCCAGAGGCGCTTCGACATAATATAATTTCTGGCTGCTGGTCATGCCGAGACCGTCCGCCGCTTCCTTCGCTGCCGGATCGACCCCGGACAATCCGGTTACCGCGTTGCGCAGGATCGGCAGCAAGGCATAGAGAGTCAGCGCGAGTAGCGCCGGCAGAAAACCGAAGGCGGATAGGCCGCCACCGATCAGCGCCGATATGCCGAGCAGCAGCGGATAGAAGAGCGCCAGCAGCGCCAACCCGGGGATCGTCTGGATCAGGCTGGCAAGCGTCAGCGCGACCGCCGCCACTCTGGGTGACCGCGCCGCCCAGATGGCGAGCGGCAGGCAGATGAGCATCGCCAAGGCCAGCGCCGAGACGCTGATCTGGACATGGGCGGCGAGCAATTCCGGCACCCGCGACAAAGCCTGTTGCCACGCCTCGGTCATGACTTTTTACCCAAGACGATGAGATGCGCGGCCTGCGCCCGGGGGATGGCGACCAGCGCCTCGGCTTCCTCGCCGACATCGCCGGACAGCAGTTCGGCGGGCGTGGCATCCGCTTTGATCTGCCCGCCCTCCATCACCAGGATGCGGTCTGCCAGATAGAGCGCTTCGGCCATATCATGGGTGACGATGATCGTGGTCAGGCCTAGCCGCTGGTGCAGCGCCTTATACTGGTCGGTCAGGCTATCGCGGGTCACCGGGTCGAGCGCGCCAAAGGGCTCGTCCATCAGCATCAGGCCGGGCCGCGTCGCCAGCGCCCGGGCGACGCCGACGCGCTGTTGCTGGCCGCCGCTCAACTGATCCGGCAGGCGCGAGGCCATCTCCTGCGGCAGTTCGACCAGATCGAGCAATTCGGTGACCCTCTCGTCCCTGCCCTCTGTCTCGCCTGCCAGTTCCAGCCCGATGGCGATATTGCGCGCGATGGTCATATGCGGGAACAGGCCGATATTCTGGAACACATAGCCGATCCGCCGCCGCAGGATATGGGGATCGACCGAGTCGATGGCTTCGTCAGCGATGAAAATTGTACCGCTATCCGGTTCGACCAGCCGGTTTATCATCTTCAGCAGGGTCGATTTTCCCGAGCCCGACAGGCCGACCAGAGCGACCAGACTGCCCGCCGCTATTTCCAGCGAAACCCCGTCAACAGCGCGAACCGTACCGTAATGGCGGCTCAGCTTGTGCAGGCTGATGGAAGGACCGGAAACAGGCATCGGAATATATAGTGACGCGCTTTATCGCGCATGTCCAACTTCACTTGACGTTCGCGTCAAAAACCGCTCGAATGAACATCAATGTTAATAACGAGGCGGGAGCGGATTCATGGGCTATCAAAGTGGGCAGAAATCTATTTTCATCACGGGAGGGGCCTCCGGTCTCGGTCGCGAAGTCGGTCGCTATTTCGCAGCGCAAGGCTGGTTCGTCGGGATTGCCGATGTCAATGACAAGGGCATGGCCGAAACGGCAGCGCTGTTGCCCGAAGGCCAAAGCTCTGTCCACAAGCTCGACGTGACCGACCGGGCGCAATGGAAACAGGCGGTTTCCGAATTTGGCGCGATCACCGGCGGCACGATGAATGTCCTGTTCAACAATGCCGGTATCGGCGAAGGCGGGGCGATCCAGGATATGGAAGACGCGGCCATCGACCGGATGATCGCAATCAACCTGACCGGCGTAATTAGCGGCACCCGCGCCTGTTTCGAGATGCTCAAGAGCACGCCCGACAGCTGCATTCTCTATACGGCTTCGGCAGCGGGCATTTACGGGGTCGCCGACCTGAGCGTCTACAGCGCGACCAAATTTGCCGTGCGCGGCCTGGCCGAATCGCATGATATCGAATTGCGCAAATATGGCATCAAGTCGCGCTCGCTGATGCCGGGCTTCATCGACACCAATATCATTTCCGAGGTCGTCGAGGGCACCAACCAGAGCGGCAAGGAACGGCTTGAGGAAGCGGGCGTCATGGTCAGTCCGGTCTCTATCATCGGTCCGGCGGCCTGGGGCGCCGTTCATGGCGACAAGCTGCACACACCGGTCAACAAAATGGCAAAACAGCTGGCCTTTGCCGCCCGCTGGATGCCCGGCCGCGTGCGCAAGCAGTCGGTCAGTCTGGCGAGCAACCTCGGCGACGTTCTTGCCGGATCGGAAGAAAATTAGCGCCTAGGCGCAGGCCTCGATCACAGCAGCCAGATCAAGGTCGCGCTGCGACAATCCGCCATTTTCACCCGCGTCATGCGTGGTCAGCAATATGTCGACGCGATTGTAGACGTTGAACCATTCGGGATGGTGATCGGTCTTCTCTGCGTGCAACGCGACGCGGGTCATGAAGGCAAAAGCTTCGGTGAAATCGGAGAATTTGAACGAGCGGCTGATGGCGTCACGCTCCCCGTCATATTCCCAGTCCGGCAGCTTGGCGAGAGCCGCCTTGCGTTCGACGTCATTCAGTTGCGCCACCATATTTATCGCTCCTTGCTTGGCTTTCGTGCCAATCCATGTCTTAAGTCTGTGCGATGAGCAAGACCCAGTCAACCGGAAGCCATGATCGGCTAGTCGCCGAGGCGTTGAGCTGTGTGCGCGGCGAGCGACTATTGTTCCGCAACCTCACTTTTTCGCTGCAACCGGGACAGGCCGGATTGCTCACCGGCCCCAATGGTGTCGGCAAATCCAGCCTGTTGCGGCTGCTGGCCGGCCTGCTCCAGCCGGTGGCGGGAACCTTCATGGCTCCGGACAGAAAATCCCTCTGCGATGACCGGCTGGCGCTGGACGAGCATCTGCCGCTCGAACAGGCATTGGCCTTCTGGGCGAAACTGGACGGCAAGACACCGGACGATGCCGCTGCTGCGATGACACGGGCGGGTCTGGACCATCTGGCAGAAGTGCCGGTGCGCTATTTTTCAACCGGGCAGAGACAGCGGGCGCGGCTGGCACGCACCTATCTGGCAGATGCCAGGCTGTGGCTGCTCGACGAGCCAGCCAATGGCCTGGATAGCGATTCGGTGGATCAAATGGGACGCATGTTACAGGAGCATCTCGATAGCGGCGGGATCATTCTTGCGGCCAGCCATATCCCGCTTCCGATTGCTTTTGATTACGCCCTGCAGCTCGAACCGCTGGAAGAGTTGGAGGCATGTTTGTGATGCACAGCTTTGCCACCATCATCTGGCGCGATGTGCGGCAGAGCTATGCGAGCGGCGGAACCTGGCTGCCGGTGATATTCTATCTTTCGGCAGCAACATTATTTCCCTTTGCTGTGGGTCCGGACCGCGCTTTGCTGCTGCAGACCGGCGGCGGCATCCTGTGGATCGCGGCCTTGCTGGCGACTCTGCTGCCGCTCGACCGGCTGATCCAGCCCGATCTCGACAATGGCGTTTACGACCAGATGATCGTCCGCGGCCTGTCTGATGAGACAATCGCCGCCGCGCGGCTGGTGTCCCACTGGCTGGCTTTTGGTCCGCCGCTGTTGCTGGCTGCATTTCTGGCGAGCGGACTGATGGGTCTGGAAGGCGAAGCCTTTGGCAGGCTGCTCGCGAGTCTGGCGATCGCGACACCGGCGCTAGCCGGCCTTGCGGTGATGATCGCGGCACTCACCGCCGGGATGAAGGGAGCGGGCGCGCTGGGCGGACTGCTGCTGGTTCCGCTTGCCATTCCCCTGCTGATTTTCGGCGCGGGAAGCCTTTCGGCGCAGGGCAGCAGCGCCCTGCTGTTTCTCTCGGCCATTTCGCTGCTGCTGGTCGCCATCACCCCTTTTGTCGCGGGTGCTGCGCTGGGCGCGGTTCGGGAATAAACCGCTTTCCGCCAGATTATTTCTGGTGGATGAGCATCCAGGCATCGACGGCCCGCTTGGCGCGCTCGCGTTTCTGTGGCGTGGTCAGCTTGATTGTCTCGCCATAGCGAAGAAACACATCGATTCTCCCGATTACGAGACTCACGAACATTTCTGCCGAAAAGACCAGATTGTCACTCTGGATTTCGCCCTTGTCCCGCGAGATTTTGAGCAGATCGATGAGATTCTGCAACAGCGCGCGGGGGCCATTGTCGAGAAAATAGGCGCCGACTTTGGGGTCCCGATTGACTTCTGCGGCCATTATCCGGTCAAAACGGATTCTTTCCTCTACCATTATCGCGCTCAGCATATTTTCGGCCGCCGAGATCAGGGTCTCGCGCAGACTTCTGGTCTTTGAATTTTCGCCGACCAGGCTTTCGCTCATTTCACGGCATTGCGCCTTGACCACCTCGGCAAAAAGATTTTCCTTGTTTTTGAACCAGCTATAGATGGTGACCTTCGAGACTTCGGCGCGCGCGGCGATCGCCTCGATGCTGGAGGCGGAAAAGCCGGAAGTGAAGAATTCGATACGGGCAGCGGCCAGAATCTTGGCGATCTTGCGCTGGCTGGAAGGGCGGTCGGCCCGTTCTTTCAGCATATCAACCTCCGTATTTTCCACGATTATATTCCTTTCCGGACGAAAATATTCACAAATTGAACGTTTGCGTTCAATTTAAACGTTGACGTTCAATTTCTTTGATGACATATTATTGATGCTTGGTAAAGGCCAAGCCGATTCAACCGCGGATAAATTTGTGACAAAACAGTTCAGGAGCCCCCGTTTTACGCTGCTTGCGATGGCGTTCGCCGTCAGTGGCTGCGCGAGTCTCGCACCCGATTCGCCTGCCCCCGGGATCGCCGCCGACATGCCGCCATCCTTTGAACAGGGCGAAGCCGATGGTCGCTATCAACCCGCGCGCTGGTGGACATCGTTCGAGGATCCGGTGCTCGACAATCTGCTCGACGAAGCGCTGAGCAAGAATCTGGATCTGGCAGAGGCGTCAGCCAGATTGCGCGCCGCCGAGGCACGGGCGCGTATCTCCAAAAGCGGTCTGTTCCCGCAGATCAATGCCGGACTGGACAGCAGCTATTCGGATTCGCCGACCGCCGGAACCAGCTTTGGTGCGGTGGCCGGAGGAGGACGGCTCCAGAACGAAACCTATTCCTCCAGCCTCGCCTTTTCCTATGAGCTGGATATCTGGGGCAAGCTGCGCAATGATGCGCGGGCCGGCCGCGCCGACGCCATTGCCTCCGCCGCCGATCTGCAAGCCGTTCGCCTGGCGGTGCTGGCGGAAGCGATCACCAGCTATTTCGACATCGTCGATGCGCGCCACCAGATCGCGCTCACCACCCGCATCATCGATGTCCTCGGTGATCGGGTCGAGCAAAGCGAGAACCGCTATAGCCGCGGCCTGATCACCTCTTTCGAACTCTATCAGATCCGTCAGGATTTCCGCAACGTACAGGCCAGTCTGCCGCAGCGGGAAAGCCAGCTGGCGGCGACGGAAGGTCAACTGGCCGTTCTGGTCGGCCGATATGCCAATAATATGGACGAGCTGATCGGCGGGAGCCTGACCCCCAAGCTGGACTTCGCACCGGTCCCCTCCGGCCTGCCGATCGACCTGCTGGCCCAGCGTCCGGATGTCTTTGCCGAAGGCCAGCGGCTCGAATCGGCACGCTATAATCTCGGCGCGCGGCGAGCGGAACGCTTCCCATCGCTCAGCCTTTCTGCGAGCACCGGCAGCCAGGCGGGAGAAGCATCGGATGTGTTCGACATATTTGACAATTGGGTGCTGAACCTGGGCGCGGGCCTGACCGCCCCGCTGTTCCAGGGTGGCCGGATCCAGGCCAATATCGAGGTCGCGGATGCCGAATATGCACAGCAGACAGCCGTCTATGCGCGCACCGTGCTGACCGCCTATCAGGAAGTCACCACGGCTATCGAACGTTATGAGGAAGAGCGGCAGCGCTACCGGTTCCTGTTCTCCCAACTGGACGAGGCGGAAGCGGCAGCAGGCCTGCAGTCCCGCCGCTTTGCCAATGGCGTCGGCAGCTATGTCGATTATCTCGACGCGTTGCGGGCGCAATATCAGGTAGAATCATCGCTTTCATCGGCCGCGCGCGACGTGGCATTGGCACGGCTCGGCGTACACCGGGCCCTGGGTGGCAGCTGGGACGATGTTCCCCAGGCGCCGTATATCATGGCCGCCCCTTCGGCCATTCAAGGAGAAAATTAAGTGCAAAGGCAACGCGTAATCGGCGGCCTGATCCTGCTCGCGGCAATATTGATCGCTGCGGTCCTGATCCTGCTCCGTTCCGATCCGGAAGAAAAGGCGCCGGATGAACTCGTCCCGCTGGTCCAGGCGGAAAAGCTGGAAATCCGTTCCGGCAATCTCATGGTCAGGGGCGCGGGAACCGTGCGGGCCCGCGAGGAACTGACCCTCGCCGCAGAAGTTTCCGGCAAGCTTGTCTATGTCAATCCGGACCTGCGCGAAGGCCAGCGCATCGCGCGGGGGGCGGTGCTGTTCCGCATCGACACATCCGATTATCGCAACGCCGTGCAAACCGCGCAGGCCGATGTCGCATCGCAGGGCATTTCGGTCCTGCAGGCACAAGAGGAAGTGACTCTGGCGAAAGCCGAACTCGACCGCTTCCAGCAGCGCGCCGTCAGCGGCGGCAATGCCTATGCCAGCGTTGACGGCAATGACTATGCGGCAAAAATCCTGCCGCCGGATGCCTTGGCCAGGAAAAACGGCGCGGACACGCCACAGGCCCGTCAGAATATCGCGACCAATGGTCTGGCAACAAGAGAGCCGCAGCTGCAATCCGCCCGCGCCGGGCTGCGACGGGCGCAGGCCAATCTGGCCAATGCCCAGACGGCGCTGCAACGCACCGTGGTCCGCGCGCCTTTTTCCGGCATTGTGCGTACCGAGGACATAGCCGTCGGCAGCTATGTTCAGCCCGGTCAGGCGCTGGGTTCGATGGTGGCGACCGCAGATTATGAAGCGGTTATTCCGCTCTCCGAACAGGATGCGGCGCTTATCCCGCAGCTGTTCCGCGCCGGTTCGGGCAACCGGATCGAAGCCGCGATATATTCCGACTATGGCGGCATCCGCTATCGCTGGCCTGCCTATGTTGACCGCGTCAACGGCGTGCTCAACCCGCAGACCCGCACAATTGACGTATATCTGCGCATCCCGAATCCGCTGCGGGGTGGCGCGCCGGCGGCTGTTGCCGAAAATGACGGAAAGTCAGCCACGGCATCCTCCGCCCCTCCCCTGTTCGTCGGCAGTTTTGTCAACACCGAGATCAGCGGCCGGGCGCTGGATGAATATGCCGTGCTGCCGCTGGCAGCCCTGCAGGCGGGGAACGAGGTCTGGCTGGTGCGGGACGGCAAATTGCATATCGTCACCGTGGAAATATATCAGCGAACCGACAAGAGCGCGCTGATTAGCACCAAGGGACTGGGACCCGATCCGGTCGCCGTTACCGGCAATCTGAAGGTTGCGACCGAAGGCCTGCGCGTTCGGGTTGCCCAGCCGCGGACATCGGCTGCAGCTGCGAAGCCCGCCGCCAAGGCGGAACCAAAGGCCAAAGCGGTTAAATGACAGATTCAGCCAATCGAGATCCGTCCCTGCCGGAACAGCCGAGCACGGAGATATTGCAGCAGAGCGGCGTTGTCGCCTTCATGGCGCGCAACGGTGTCGCCGCCAATCTGCTGATGATATTCCTGATCGTCGCCGGTATCATGTCCTACCGGACGATTGTCCAGGAGGTGTTCGCGGAGAACAGTCTCGACACGATCCAGGTCAGCGTCGCCTATCCCGGCGCCACGCCGGACGAGGTAGAGGAGTCGATCGTCCAGAAGATCGAGGAAGCCGTCGAGGCGGTGGAGAATGTCAAACAGATCAAGTCGACTGCTGCCGAGAATACCGGATCGGTGTCGATCGAACTGGAACTGGGTACCGATATCGACCGGGCACTGGATGATGTCAAAGCCGAGATAGACCAGATCCAGTCCTTCCCCGCCGAAGCGGAAGAACCCAGCGTACGTGAACTGACCACGCGGCAAAGCGTCGTGCGCATCGCCATTTTCGGCGATGTTTCGGAAAGCGCGCTGAAGGAGACCGCCTATCGGCTGGAGGACTCGCTCGCTGCGCTGCCGGAAATCTCCTTCGTCGACACCAGCTCGATCCGCGATTACGAAGTGTCGATCGAGGTGCCGCAGGATACGCTGCAGGCTTTCGGGCTTTCGCTGAACGACATATCGCGCACCGTCGCCGCCAGCAGTCTCGACAGTCCCGCCGGCTCGATCGATACCGACAGCGAAGAAGTGCGCGTCCGGACCATCGGCCAGAATTACAACCAGCAGAATTTCGAAGACATCGTGCTGGTGAGCAACGAAAATGGCGCGCTGATCCGGCTTGGACAGATCGCGAATATCCGCGACGAGTTCGAGGATGCCGATCTCGTATCCCTGTACAACGGCAAGCCGGTGGCCTTTGTCGAGGTTTTCCGCAGCAGCGACGAGCGTGTGCTTGATGTGTCCCGCGCCACCAGGGAATATCTCGAAGGGCCGTTCGCCCACTCGCTGCCGGAGGGCATTTCCTATGCGATCTGGAGCGATGACAGCGAATTGCTGAACGACCGGCTGACGCTATTGCTGAAAAACGCGGCGATCGGTCTGTTTCTGGTGCTGATCGCACTTACCCTGTTTCTCGACATACGGCTCGCGGCCTGGACCGCGCTGGGCATCGGGGTTACATTTGTCGGCGCGATTTTCCTGCTCGATCTGGCGGGATCGAGCATCAACATGTTCTCCCTGTTCGGCTTCATACTGGCCCTCGGGCTGGTGGTCGATGACGCGATTGTCGTCGGCGAGAGCGTCTATGCCCGGCGCGAGGCCGGCCGCACCGGAATGGGCGCAGCGGTCAGCGGCGCCCGGCGGGTCACCATGCCGGTCATCTTTGCCGTTCTGACAACCGTTGCCGCCTTTTCCCCCCTGTTTGCGATCGGCGGCGTCATGGGCAAGATTCTGGCCGACATCCCGCTCGTCGTCGTGGCGGTCCTCTTCCTGTCGCTGGTTGAAAGCCTGTTGATTCTTCCCAATCATCTCAGCCACTTGCCGGCCCCCGGCACGCCGACACGCAATCCCGTCACCCGCTTTTTCGAACGGGTGCAGACCAAGGTCGATGTCGAATATCAGAAGTTCGTCAACGGACCGCTCGATCGGGCGGTCCGCTATGCCGTGCGCATGCCGTTCGTGATCCTCGCCGGCAGTCTGGCCCTGCTCATCCTGATCGGCTCGCTGATCCCGGCGGGCATTATCAAGAATTCCTTCTTTCCCGCTATCGAAGCCGATGTCGTCACCGCCAGTCTGGAAATGCCGACCGGAACAACAATTGCGGAGACCGAAAAAATGGCCCGCTTCATCGAGCAGAAGGGCCGCGAGACATTTGCGGAATTTGAAAAGCGGGAAGACGAGGACGCTGAGTCGCCCCTGCGCGGCATATTCACCCTGATCGGGCAGGAGCCCCGGAGCAGCGGCCCGGACTTCACAAATGGCGGCTTCTCCTCGAATATTGCCAGCGTCCAGTTCAGCTTCACCCCGGGGGACGAGCGCGCGCTGGCTTCCCGGGACTTTGAAAATGCATGGCGCGAAAAGGTCGGACCGGTCGTCGAAGCGCGCTCGCTGGTCTTCGCATCGGACCTGATATCGATCGGCGCGCCGGTCGATGTACAGCTTTCCGATCCCGATCCGGCGGTGGTGGAATCCGCCTCGCTGAAACTGATGGAGAGGCTGAACCGCTTTTCCGGCGTGTTCGATATCGAGAGCGATCAGGATCAGGGCCTCAAGGAAATCCAGTTGCGGCTGAAGCCCGAGGCGCGGTCGCTGGGCGTGACCCTTCAGGATGTCGCGCTGCAGGTGCGTGCCGCCTTCTTCGGTAGCGAGGCGCTGCGCGTACAGCGCGGGTCGGAAGACATGCGCGTCTATATCCGCTTGCCGGAAGAGGAACGCAATTCGATCATCGACGTCGAGCGCTTCCGCGTCCGCGTTCCGGGCGGTGAAGTCCCGCTCGCCACCTTGGCCGAGGTCTCCTTCGGCCAGGCCCCTGCGGTCATCCGCCGGACCGACGGCAGACGGATCACGACGGTAACCGCCGATATCGACACCAATATCGTCACCAGCCAGGAAATCGCCAAGCAACTGACCGACGAGATCATGCCCGAACTGCAGGCGGACTATCCGCAATTGCTGTACAGTTTCGGCGGCGAACAGCAGGAGCAGGAAGATTCCTTCGGTGATCTGGGTATCGCCTTTGGCGCGGCCTTGCTGATGATCTACGCGCTGCTGGCGATACCATTTCGCTCCTATATGCAGCCGCTGATCATCATGGCCGTGATCCCCTTTGGCATCATCGGCGCGCTGATCGGCCACCTGATTCTGGGACTGCCGCTCGGCGTACTCAGCATGTTCGGCATGATCGCCCTGTCCGGCGTGATCGTGAACGGGTCGCTGATCCTGATCGACTTTACCAACGAAAATCTCCGCGAGGGCATGGCAATCGAGGATGCAATCATCAGCGCAACCAAATCGCGGTTCCGGCCGATCATGCTGACCTCGCTGACGACCTTCCTGGGCGTCGCCCCGATCACCTTCGAGACCAGCCTACAGGCGCAGTTCCTGATCCCGATGTCGGCAAGCCTGGGTTTCGGCGTGTTGTTCGGAGCGATCATATTGCAACTGCTGATTCCCGCCATGACCATGATGGAATATAGCGCCAAGCAGCGGATCAAACGATATTGGAGCGACCTGTTTTCCCCCTCTGTCCCGGCCTGATGGCAGGGGACAGATACAATGGCCGGCCCGCGTGCCGCTACACTTGCGAGCCCGTGGCACATGGCGCTTCGGGCAGGAATGGATAACCACAAGACCAAATGAATGGAAAAAATATGGCACGACCAGAACCGAGAAATTTGAAAGTGACGGACAGCGTTCGCGTCACCCCCAATATGCACCGCGTGACACTGGGCGGTGACGGCTTGGCCGGTTTCCCCGCCGGCCAGAGCGGCGGCTATGTCAAGCTGATGCTGCCCGGGCCCGAAGGCGGGCGGCCTCTGGTGCGGACCTATACGATCCGCCACCAGTCAGAAAACGGCATAGCCGTCGATTTTGCCCTGCACGGGTCGGACGAGGATTCCGGGCCCGCGACAGGCTGGGCGCTCAAGGCGCAGCCGGGCGACATGATCCGGCTTGGCGGTCCCGGCGATGCCAAGCCGTTGCCCGAGGGGTGCGGACCATTCCTGCTGGTCGGTGACATGACCGCCCTGCCCGCCATTTCGGTCAATCTGGAAGCCCTGCCCGCGGACGCGACCGGGGATGCGATCCTGCTTGTCCGGGACGAGGCCGACAGGCAGGCGCTCACCAAGCCGGACGGCGTAACGGTCCACTGGCTGGTCGACGCCGATCTGGGCGCCAATCCCGCGCTTCTCGCCGATGCCGCGCGCGCGCTGCCTGCGGTGGGCGATCTGGCTTATGCCTGGGTTGCCTGCGAGTTCGAGGCGATGAAGCTGCTGCGTGAATATCTGCGCGTCGAGCAGGGTTTCGGGCCCGATCGCCTCTATATCTCAAGCTACTGGAAGCGCGGCCTGATCGAAGACGACCACAAGCAGATCAAGCGCGCCGATGCGCAGGCCGGCGGCTGATCGTCAGGCGGCCCCGCCCTGCTGCGGCAGGGGATGTTCGCGGTAAAATTCGACCTGCATCTTCATCGGACCGGTCAGCCTGACAAAATGCAGATCCTGCGGCGGGATCGGCGCGGGATTGTCGACGGTGACCAGACGCCGTGATGGCGGGTCGATGAAGACCAGCTCGACCTCGCCCTCCAGCACCCGCAGCAGCCCCCAGGTGCCGTCTTTGGTGCTATGCTCGTTGCGCAGCTTGTCGGGCAGGCTCTGTTCGTCGTATATCGGCGATGCGGCATAGGGGACCGCCGGCTCGGCGGGGCCGGCCATCAGACCAGCGCCCGGATAAAGGCAAAGGCGCAGGCGAAGACCGCCAGCAAGATCGGAACGGTCAAAATCTGGGCATGAACCGCCGCATCATCCATCCAGCCGGTCTGCGTATCAATGCCGCCGGTGGCATGAACCTGCGGCAATATTTCCCGTTCGCGTGCGCTGACTCTGTTCAACACCGCCGCCGTACCAAAATACATGACCGTATAGGCAATACTGATCAGCAGCGCGAATATCGCCGCCACGCCCCGGCCGGTGGCGACGAACAGGGCTCCGAAAAAGACGGCATAGGAACCGAACATCGTGGTCCATATCGACGCGGGCAGTTCAAAGGTCCGGCTTTCGTGCGCGGCCGCCCGATACCGGTCTGACAAACCCTGCATTTCCGCGTTGATCTCTGCCGCAACCGCCTGGCCGCCTTCGATCTGGAAATCCATCAGCATGACAATGTCTCCCTTGCAGAAGAGCCCGACCCGAGGCCGTCTCTTTGAACCTTGATGCCGGTGAGCAGGCTGGATGCGATCCGCCCGGCCGCCTCGCGAAAGACCTGGCCCGCCGCATCATTGGGGGCAACGTCGTCCAGCGTCCGGTTCCACAGCACCAGCCAGCGATCAAAATGCACATGGTCGAGACCGCCGACTGCAATATGCTTGAGCATCGGATTGCCGCGAAACCGCCCCGGCTCCAGCGCTACAGATGCCCAGAAATCCTTCATTCTCGCGAGATGGGGTGTCCATTCCGCGACATGGGCCTCGAATATCGGCCCGAGCAGCGCGTCGCTGCGGACCGCGCGATAGAAAGTTTCGACCAGATCGGAGATAAGCGCATCGTCGATGCCCATCGCATGGGCTTGCGCCATTTTCTTCGCTCGGGCGCGTTCGGCATATCCTGGTTCGGTCATTGTCTCGACTCGCTTAAGATGCATTTTATATATACCTTTTATCGCCCTTTGCCTTTAAAAGCAATATATGATATGCATCTTTTATGAGATTGTCCGTTCAAACCGACTATGCGTTGCGTACATTGATGTATCTGGCCGCGCATGAAGGTCACCATTCGATTGCCCAGATCGCCCGGCAATACAGGATTTCAAAAAACCATTTGATGAAAGTCGCCCAGCGGCTGGCGGCCGAGGGTTTTGTCGACAGCGTGAAGGGGCGCAGCGGCGGCCTGTTGCTCGCCCAGCCTGCCGAATCCATCAATGTCGGCCACGTCGTCCGCACGTTCGAGGATTATGGTGCCTTCGTGCAATGTTTCCCCGAAGCCGATGACAGCTGTGTCGTGACGCCCGTTTGCGGCCTGCGCCATGTACTCGCCGACGGAATCGACGCATTCCTCCGGCATCTCGACGGATACACCCTGGCCGACATTGTCGGTGACAAGGCGCGGTTCATATCCGTCTGGCAAGGATCCGGTCCGACCCCGACCAGCCGAAACATCAGCAATATTGTGGGCGATTGACGGAAAAATCTGTATCAGACCTGCCATGTCAAATTCAAACGCACTTCTGGTCGCCTTGCGGCAGATTAACCGGGCGATCGATCTCCAGTCCAAAAAACTGGAACGGGAGACCGGCCAGACAACCCCGCAACTCCTGCTCCTGAAAGCCCTGGAAAAAGACGGGCGGGCCAAACCGTCGGTAATCGCCAAATCGGTGCATCTGTCGCATGCCACGGTCACATCGATTGTCGACCGGCTGGAAAAATCCGGGATGGTCACCCGCGAAAAAAGCGAAGATGACCGGCGCTCGGTGGAAATTGTCCTGACCGACAAAGGCCGCACATGCGTCGAAAATGCGCCGGAGCTACTGCAGGAAGATTTTCTGGTCGCCCTGTCAAAGCTCGAACCGTGGGAGCAAAATCTGCTGATCTCCTCGGTCCAGCGCATCGCGGTAATGATGGACGCGAACCAGATAGAATCCGCACCAATACTGGAGATTGGCGAAATCTAGTTCTGCGGTATGACTTCGGTCATGACCTCGCCAGCCGGCAAGTCCCACGTCAGGTGCCGGTCATCCAGCACGACCATATTCTTGTCGGTGATCAGCGTGCCGAGGGTTTTGTAACCCAGCAACTGCATGGCCGACAGGGTCGGGTTGCGGGCCAGCGCCATCGTCTCGTCGGACGAGAAATTGGTCAGACCCCTGGCCAGCTCGTCGCCGGATTCGCCATAAATATGGATCACATCGCCTTTAACATACGGACCCTGGATGGAAAGCACATCTTCCCGGCCGATATTCCGCCGTCCGTGTTTGAAAGCTTCGGCGGTCGCCGCGTTGACGACAATACTGCCCGCCATTTGCAGACGATCCGACAGCCAGTTGGCCCATGCGGATTCGGGCCGTTCATTCGCCATTATTCTCGTGTGCCGCCGTTCTTCGTTCAGGACCGACGTCACCGGATGCTCATATTCGCCATGCGCGATCCGCGTGTCACAGCCGGCATTTTGCGCCATATGGGCAGCCTGGATTTTCGTCAGCATCCCGCCGCTGCCGAGGCTGCTGACACCTTCGGTCACCGCAAGATAGGGCGAAACATCGGTCACTTTCTCAACCAGTTGCGCACCGGCTTCGGACGGATCCTTGTCGTAAAGGCCGTCCACCTGTGTCAGGATGATCAGTTCGTCGGCCTGCAGCATCTGCGCGATTTTTGCTGACAGCCGGTCATTATCACCAACCCGGATTTCTTCCGTGGTGATCGTGTCATTCTCGTTGATGATCGGCATGATATTGGCATCGAGCAGACGGTCGACCGTATTCTTGGTGTTCAGGAACCGCTTGCGGTCTTCCAGATCGCGCAAGGTCACCAGTACCTGCGCTATTTCGAAGCTATATTCATGGGCCACCTGCTTATAGGCGTTTAGCAACAGCGGCATACCGCAGGCCGCCGCTGCCTGCTTGTCGCGCAGACCGGCCGTCTCCGGCCGTTCGCCGATCATGTTCATGCCCAGCGCAACCGAACCGGAAGAACAGAGGATGACTTTCGCGCCGCCTTCCCGCAGCCGGGCGATATCCTCGAGCAGATTATGCATGAAAGCCCAGCGCGGCGTGAGCCGCTGTTCGTTGGCGAGCAGGCTGGAGCCGACTTTAACAACGATTGTTTTGCCTTGTACCATTTGACGTGATGCCCTTATTACTCTGTGACGGAGGTAGGGATTGAACCTGACCAGTGCAATAATTTAGTGATCAAAACATTTAATTTTGCGTGAAAGCTATATAAAATAAGCATTTGTTGACATATCTGTTTTGAATACTAAGCACATCGCAAGATCCATATTCACCAACGGCAAGAGATTGAATTGACAAAAATATTACTCCTCGGATGCGGCAATATGGGCGGAGCGCTGCTCAAGGCCTGGGCCGCTCACACCGAACATGAATTTACCGTGGCAGACCCGGCCAGCCCCGACCTGCCGGAAGGCGTGTCCCTGGTCGGTTCGGTCGAGGAACTGGGCGAACAGCTTTTCGACTATCTGATCGTGGCGCTGAAACCGCAACTGATCGATGATGTGCTTCCCGGCTATCTGCCAAGACTGAAGCCGTCGGGCGTCATAAGCTCGATCGCCGCCGGCTATTCCGCCGCAAAGCTGGCCGCCCATGCACCCGGCCGGTCGGTCATCCGGATCATGCCGAACCTGCCCGCTGTCATCGGCAAGGGCGTCAGCGGTCTCTACGCCCATGGGACCGTGCCTGAAATGGCATCCGGCACCATCGAGCAACTCGCCTCTTGTTCCGGCGACGTCGTCTGGGTCGACAGCGAGGATATGCTGGATCGTCTGACCGCAGTCGCCGGAAGCGGCCCGGGCTATGTTTTCGAGATGCTGCGCGCCTATGTCGATGCTGCCGAGAATCTGGGTTTCAGCGGGGAAGACGCGAAAAATCTGGTTCTGGGAACCGTCCGCGGGACGCTCGATCTGGCGCTGGATTCCGACCTGTCGCTCGAGGACCTGCGCAAGAATGTCACCAGCAAGGGCGGCACCACTGCAGCCGGCCTCGCCGCGCTGAACGGTAGCGAGGAATTTTCGACGCTGATCCGCGACACGCTGCAAGCGGCCTATGAGCGCGCCGTCGCGCTACGGTAGGATTCAGGTTGGCAAAATGCGCGATTGCTCCGCGCCTGAAATGTCTAGCCAGTAAAACCGGGCGCCCGGTAGATTTCGGTTCCGCGCCGGAAGACGACCAGCTTCTTGAGCGTCACCGGGTGGAAGAAGGCTTCGATTGCCTGACCGCTTTCGGTTCTGGCATAGACTTCATAACAGTCGCCCTCGACCTGGGTCTTGAGCAGTTCCCAGCCTTCCATCCAAGCCTTTTTCTTCAGTTTCGCAATCGGCTTCCATTTCTCGGTCGGGCCGGCGTTGCATTTGATATCGCCGTCCGCATAGGCCGGCTGCGCCAGCATCAATGTGGCCAGAACGGCGGCGGCGGCCGTATATTGGCGGGAAATTTTTCTCATGTCATACTCCGTTGCGTGCGTTGTCGCCGGCTGCGACCGATGTAGCGTAAAATCCAGGCCACTATGAGCGGGGCGAGATGAACCATTGCTGGCTGCCAGACCCAATCCAGTAAAATCCAGTGAACCAGCGCGATAATCAGCGCGGGATAGACGAGGCGCTGGATATTTTTCCACTGTCGTCCTAGTCGGCGCATCGCATAGTTGAAGCTGATCATTGCGGGGAGCAACATCAGCACAAGCGACAACCAGCCCGTCCAGATACCGGGGATGCCGAACTCTTCGAGCATCGCCGCGAGGCTGTTCATGTCGAATATGTAGAATATCAGATGCAGCATGGCATAGCCGAAAGCCGCGACGCCGAGATTGCGACGGATCTTGATCCATCCCCTGAAAAAGCGGTTGAGACCGAAAAATTCGGACAAGGGTCCGGGCAACATCGCGAGGATCATCAGCCGCACCGACATTTCCCCACTGGGATGCAGCATGTCCATCGCCAGGACATCGTCTTGCGAGAAGGACCAGAGCATGAGCAGGCCTGGAAGCGCGAGCAGCAGCCAAAACAGCCCTTTTGTCACATATCTTTTCATAGCGTTGCCCACCGCCGCAGCAAATTGTGATAGACGTGGATCAGACGATCGATTTCGGGATCATCATGGGTCCGGTCGGGCGTCAGCGACTGGATCGACTGGTCGAGGTCGAACAGCAGTTCCCGCGCCGAGGCATCGGCAACCGCGCTCTGCATCCAGGTGATCGCGCAAATCCGCTGGCCGCGCGTAACCGGCATCACCTGGTGCAGGCTGGAAGACGGATACAGCACCATGTCGCCTGCCGCGAGCTTGACCGGCTGCGCGCCATATTGTTGTTCGATCACCAGTTCGCCGCCGTCATATTCGTCCGGATCGGACAGAAATATCGTGGCCGACAGGTCGCTGCGGATGGTCAGATTGGCTTCGGGGAGGCGCATCAGCGCGGCATCGCTGTGCGTGCCGTAATGGCCGCCGTCCTGATAGAGATTGAAAATGGGAGGCCAGATTTTTTCGGCCAGCGAGGCGGAGATGAACAGCGGATCATTGCCCAGTTTGCGCAATATGACGTTGCCCAGTTCGACCGAAAGCGCATTCTGCCGATCGATCTGCAAATTCTGCTTCACCTTGACCGAACGGGTACCCGCCGAGGCCGCGCCATCGGACCATTCGGCGGCTTCGAGCTTCCGCCTGAAATCCCGGACCTGCTCCTCGTCCAGAATATTTTCGATGATTGTAAGCATGGGACCAGCCGTTTGTTGAATTGAAAGAGGGGCGACGAATCGCCGCCCCTCCTTCTCGTATCAGAAACGTCCGGTGAGCGTTAGCGTCGCGCGGCGTTCGTCACCCTTGTAGAGGAAGTGACCGCTGCGATAACCGGCAAGATAATAGTCCTCGTTGGTCACGTTGGTCATATTCACCCGGGCCGAGAGATTCTCGTTTACCTTGTAGCTCGCGAAAGCGTCAAAGGTCCAGTAATCCGGAACGCGGTAGGTGTAGACTTCCCGCGTCGTATTATAGCTGGCCGCATCGTCCGGCTGGCCGGTGAACATCTCTCCCTTGTAGGTAGCGGTGCCGCCAAAGGCGAAGGCCTCTGTCGCCTGATAACGCAGCTGCGCCGATGCCTGGGTGTTGGAGAAGTTGCTCAGACGGCGACCGATCTTGGAGGCGTCATTCGAATCCGTGACTTCCGAATCCATGAAGGTAACCGATGCCTGGCCGGAGAGTTTCGGCGTGATATTGCCGACGAGGCCCAGTTCGATACCGCGAACACGGTTTTCACCGGTGTTCAGGCTTCCGCCCGCGGCATAGTCATCGCCAGCCGATTCAAACACGTCGCTCTTGGTGATCTGGAAAGCCGCCGCGGTAAGCATGAGATGATCATCGAACAGATCCGCCTTCACGCCCAGCTCGTAGCTGGTCGAACTTTCCGGACGTCCGTCACCGATGCCGGTTCCGTCATCGACGCAAATGCCGCCATAGCCGCAGTTGCCGCCCAGATCGGACTCGCCACCATTGATATTCTTGGCGGTGCCCCAGTTGAAATAGACATAGACCTCATCCATCGGCTTCACGCCAATGCCGGCATGACCGTTCCACAATGTATCCTTGTAACGATAGCCGGTTTCGTCTCCGCGGCTGACAACATCATTGCTGTAATCAAACGCATCAACCCGGACACCACCATGGATGGAAAGCCAGGGATTGATATCGACCGTATCCATCAGATAGACAGACATGGTCTCTACCTGCCAAGCGCTGTCAACATCGCCATCGAGTATCTCGCGCTGCAAGATGTTGTGGATGTCATCAACGTTCACATTGCGATTTTCATCGGTAATACAATATGAAGGATTCAGGCTGCCACCTCTGCCCGCCGTAATACAATTTGTCGCTCCGGTGCTGGTCGTATCATAGGTCCCGTTCGCGACTTTCAGGTTCGAATATTCGAGGCCTGCAACCACGTTGTGCGCGATTGAACCCGTATTGAAATCGGCCAGAACATTGAGCTGGTTGACGAAATATTCGACTTCCTGATTGCCCTGATGGTCGCTCAGAGTCAGGGGGCCGAATGTATCCGTGTCGGTATCATAGGCACCGCCGCGAAGGCCGGTCAGCACATAGCCGTTGGACGTCTCGCCATAGCGCGTGGAGTTCACGATCGTGAACCCGTCAAACGGTGTGATGAAGATACGGCCAGTGAACGTATCGACGGTCGTGTTGAGAAAGTCCTCGGTCTGGGTGTAATTGGGAACATCGTCCCATGGACCATGGATCGTGACATCGTCGGGTCCGGTGCCTGTAGGCGCCGGAACATAGCCGCCCAGGTCCGGCGTATCGTCGGCTTCGAGATGATAATAGTCGAGCAACACGCGCACTGTATCGTTCAGCCGGAAGCTGCCGGAGATCGCCGCGCCGATACGCTCGCGATCCGAGAAATTGCGGTTTGGTGCTTCGTCATAGCCGTAAAGCAGGTTGGCACGCAGCGCGATATCGTCGCT
The DNA here is from genome assembly GCF_002776575.1 of Sphingorhabdus sp. YGSMI21. Lineage (GTDB taxonomy): Bacteria > Pseudomonadota > Alphaproteobacteria > Sphingomonadales > Sphingomonadaceae > Parasphingorhabdus. Next base: position 495,422 of record NZ_CP022548.1, read on the forward strand.
CAGCGCCCAGTTGCTGTCTAGGGTGACGCGGTAGAAATCGTCGGTGCCGATACCCAGGTCGATGCGGTTGAAATTATAGTCGGTGCTGGCCTGTTTGGTGATTGAGTTCACCGCGCCACCGGTCGAACCGCGACCGGCGAAGGAAGAGCTTGGGCCCTTGGTGATTTCAATCTGTTCAACCGCAAAGGTTTCGCGGGTGGTCATGCCCGGATCGCGCAGACCGTCGACAAACACGTCGCTGCGCGCTTCATGGCCGCGGATGATGTAACGATCGCCAAAGGCGTTGCCGTTTTCACCGGTACCGACGGTGACGCCGGGCTGGTTGTCGAGAATATCGCGCAGGTTGGTGGCGCCCTGCTCGTCGAGCTGGCTTTCCGTCAGCACGGTAATCGTTGCCGGCGTTTCCGACAGGGGCTTCACGCGGCGCAAATCGCCCGAAACGCGGGCCTTATAGGGCGCGCCCTTCTGGGTGTAGGGATTTACGTCTGCCGCATTGTCTTCGATCTGGAGCGTTTCCAGCTCGACTTCTTCCGGCTCGGCATCCTGGGCAAAGGCGGGAGCGGTCGACAGCGCGGTGGTCAGGCCCAACGCTACAACAGCGCTGCGCTTGCCGAAACTGCCAAAGCGCAGACTGGCCGGCCTTTGCATCTGGGACATGTCTTTCTTCATCGTGAAACTTCCTTTTTTCAACGGGTTCTGAGGGAATAATCAATGGGCAGCGAGATCGTGACTTGGTCTCGCTCCATGGATGCGGGCATGGCCGGCAAGGGTGCTACGCGTTGCATCAGCGCCAGAGTGGCCTGGTCGAGAATGGTATGCCCGCTGGAGCCGGTGATCGACACATTGGAGATATTGCCGGTACGATCGACCGTGAACCGGACCTTGACCACACCCTGTTCGCGGGCCTTGCGGGCTTCGGTTGGATATTTCTTGCGCTGGTTCAGATGCGCGCTGACCATCGCATAATAGTTGGCGCGCTCTTTCTTGGCTTTGGGGCTGTTTCCGGAAGTGCTGCTTGGCGCAGACTTAGTAGCAGCGACCGGCGGTGCTTCGCTTCGGGCGGGAGTCGCCACCGCGACCGGCGTAACCTCGGCCTGCTGAACCGGCCTGACAGGGGCCGCAGGCTGCTTGGCCTCTGGTGGCAATATGACCGCATCATCCGGCAACGGAGCGCGTACGGTCGGGACCTCGAACGGCAGCGCCTGTTGCGGCGGGATATAGTCCGGCTGCGAAGCGGGCGTCGGCTCAGACATGGCCTCGCTCGCACTCGCAGGGGGAAGTTCCACGAGAACCACCGGTTCAGGGATGGGGCGGTCGTGCGGAGCCTTCCATGCCATGGCAGCCACACCCAGAAAGGCATGGGCTGCTACAGCAATGGCTGCGGCGGTAACCCAGCGACGTTTTTCGTCAGAACTGAGCATCGCCTTGTTCATTTTGCCGAACCCGATTCCGCGCCCACGAGGGCAACGTGCAGATAGCCGGCAGAGCGCAAGGAGTTCATCGCGCCCATGATCGTGTCATAGGTAATGGTCTTGTCGGCGCGCAGAAAGATGCGTTGCTCCCTGTCGGAACGGGTCGCCGTTTCGATCGCGGCCCCGAGGCCGGCTTCGGAGACGGGTGTTTCGTTGACGAGAATATTGCCGTCGGCCTGGATCGACAGGAAGACAGGCTTGTCGGGTTTCGGCGCGGCATTGGCGGTAGAGACCGGCAGGTCGACCTTCACATCGACCGTCGCCAGGGGCGCGGCGACCATGAAGATGATCAGCAACACCAGCATCACGTCGATGAAGGGCGTGACGTTGATGTCGTGATTTACCGGAAGGTCATCGCTATTGTCGTTGAGCCGGATCGACATTGTTTCAATCCTTTTCGATCTTCACGGTGCCGCGGCTGAGATCGCGCGAGACCAGCCGCAAAATGGCGGCGGCGGTGTCCGAAACAAGCGCGCGATAGGCAGATATCTGGCGGGAGAAATGGTTGTACATGACGACCGCAGGAATAGCCGCAACGAGACCGAGCGCCGTCGCCAGCAAGGCTTCTGCAATACCCGGAGCCACAACGGCGAGATTGGTGGTCTGCTTTTCGGCGATACCGATGAAGCTGTTCATAATGCCCCAGACCGTGCCGAACAGTCCTACGAAGGGAGCCGTCGCGCCGATGGTCGCGAGAATATTGACGCCGCGCGTCATCTTGCGGGAAAGCGCCGCTTCATAACGTTCGAAGCGGGAAACAATGCGCTCCTTGACACCATCGCCGTCCTGCAGGGCATCGGCGGACAGCGCGAGCTCGGTCGACGCTTCCTGTACCAGAGCCGTTTTGGACAAAACCGCATCGCCGTTGGCATCATCAAGAGACCGCAGCTTGGCGACTTCATCATGGATGAGACGCTCTGCTGCCATGGCCTTGCGCAGCTCGGAGAGCTTGGCGATGAAAATTGTCCAACTGACCAATGAAGCGATGATCAGGCCGATAATGACGATCTTCACGATCCAGTCCGCCTGCGCGAACATGCCGCCCACGCTCAGCTCGACGGGGATGGTCGACAGGGAAGACGCCGCGGCTGCGCCGGCGGATGTCAGCAACGCTGCAATTGCCACGGATTTTATAACATGTCCCATAAGTCTCTTGGCCACTGTTGCCCCCTGATATGACTCATGCGAATCATTCGCATCGACGAGAGGCCAATTACAGCTTCTTATTGCTATTGCAAGTGATTCTCATTAATTTACTGATCATGAACCGGGCGGCCAAATATCCTGTTGTTCGTTTACCTATGGGACGAACGTGGTTCTCGGCTGGCGTCGGCTGGACATGTGCAGATTATCCGAAACGGTCCTCGCCCGGTTTGGCCACTTTCTTCGCCAGAACGCGATGGTCCTCCGACGATTTCACCGAACTCGCCCTGACAAAGATGTACAGGCTTGATTGATCGGGGTAAATCTTTAGGAAATTCATCATTACCATGTCGAATTTTACCTTCAGAACTTAAAGTTACAGGCGTCCATGAACTATTTTTACAATTGCTATGATCTGGCCATCGAAAGCGAATTGGCCCTATCCGAAATGGTCGCCTTGTCCGACACGCCGGAAACCATAGATGTGCGCATCACGCAGGGCGCGATCAATCCGGATGGCCTGGAAGGGGCCGAGCAAATCGGTCCCTTCCTGTGGGCCACGCCGAATGCCCTGCAATTGCACGTTCCGGATGTCGCCCGTTTTCTGGTTCGCGACGGCAACAGCATCGTATTTGATCCGGCACCGGGCATAGACGAGGACAGCGTGAGGGTTTTCATGCTCGGTTCGGCGCTCGGTGCATTATTATTCCAGCGCGGCTATCTTGTGCTGCACGGCAACGCTGTTCAGATCGGCGACGGTTGCATCATCTGCGTCGGTCACTCGGGCGCAGGAAAATCAACGCTCGCCGCCGCTTTCATGCAGCGGGGCTATAAATTGCTGGCCGATGATGTCGTGCCAATCGACAATGATTGCCTTGCCATCCCGGGCTTCCCACGGATCAAGCTATGGCAGGATGCGGCGGACAAGCTGGAAATCGACACCACGCCCCTCACCCGGATCCGACCGGACATGGAAAAATTCAACCTGCCGATCACCGACAATTTTGTACCCGAGCCGCTGCCGGTGAAACATATCTACATCTTGCGCAGCGACGATGAGGATGGCTTTTCCTCTACCGCTATCAAGGGCTTGCAAAAATTCCCGGCCCTCCATGCCAATACCTATCGCCAGAAATTTCTCGACAGCATGGATTTGCGTCCGGACCATCTCAATCTTTGCGGGAAGCTTTCGGGGCAAACAGCGATTACCCGTGTTGTCCGGCCGCGAATGGGGTTTGAAGTCGATCAGCTGGTCGACCATATTCTGGCTGACCTGTCCGAAAGCGTTTAGACATGGGCGCTATTTACTGGCTTTCCTCCTATCCCAAATCCGGCAACACGTGGTTCCGCACGTTCCTGCAGAATCTTCAACAGGATGGCGATGCCCCGGTTGACATCAACGAATTGCATACCGGCTCCATTGCCAGTGGCCGTGGCTGGCTGGACGAAGTTCTGGGATTTGACACCGCCGACATGCGGCATGACGATATTGATGCCCTGCGGCCCGCGGTATACGACTGGAGCCTGCAATCGCCGGATCTGGAATATCACAAGATTCATGATGCCTATACATTTCTGCCGTCCGGAGAGCCATTGGTCAGCAGCAGGGCAACACGGGGCGCAGTCTATTTCGTTCGCAATCCGCTCGACGTGGCATCTTCCTTTGCCAATCACCTGCAGTGCAGCGTCGATGATGCGATCGTGCGGATGGCATCTCCGAAGATGAGCTTTGTGAAGTCGGAAAAGAGGCTGAACGGCCAGGTACGGCAAAAATTGTTCAGCTGGTCCGACCACGTGCTGAGCTGGATCGATGCGCCCGATCTCAATCTGGAAATCCTGCGCTACGAGGATATGCTCGAAGACAGCCTGGCCACATTCACCCGGGCAGCGCGCTTTCTCGAACTGCCCCATGACCAGCCCCGGGTTGAGAAAGCGATCCATTTCAGTCGCTTTGATCGCTTGCAGGAACAGGAAAAATCTACCGGATTCAAGGAAAAACCGGCCAACACGCCTTCCTTTTTCCGTCAGGGCAAGAGCGGCGGCTGGCGGCAGGAACTGAACGAGGAACAGATTACCCGAATCATCGCCGATCACGGACCGGTGATGCGGCGGTTCAACTATCTCGACGAGCACGACAACCCGCTGTAGATTTCCGCCTTAAGGATATTTTGCCCGGCATCCCGAAAGGCAGGGCGGAACATCGCAAGCCTGTTTACCCTGGCAAGGAAGCCAGACGATTTCTCGTCTGAAGCTCCGACAGAAATCCTCCCGTCAGGATTTGTGGCAGACTACCGCCGAAGCCGTTGTTGCCTTCCAGCAATATCGGCCCCTGAGGGGTCAAGACCCAGTCCCAGGCAATGGCCCAAAAATCGGCATAGTGATCATGCGCCGCCAGGCTGTGATCAATCAGCGATTGCCAATCGGGCAGCGGCAAGTGATCGTCGCGTTGCGCCAGCATATCGCGCTGGTTCTGCCGGGCTTCGGCAAGCAGCAGCATATCGTCTACTATCGGCTGTACCAGCCCGCTTTCTGCATCGACTGGCAGGATGACATAGACGTCGCGCTTGTCGGACGGCTTCCGCATGGTCGGAATTTCCAGTGTCGCAGACAAAATGCTGCTGCCTTGTTCGCTTCGCCGGGTAATACAGCGGACGGTGATCGCCCGCCCATCCGGTACCAGCGGTGCCAGTTGCGGATGATTTTGCAACGCCGGCTGCACCAGACCAATGTCCAGCTGCAGCAACGCTTCCCATGCCGCCATCACGGATCGTCGATCGGGCAGCGGGTCGCCCTCGAACGTCCGCCCCTCTATGACCTGTCCCATTTTCCAACATTCAAAAGCACCGAGCCCGCGATTACCCGATCTGCTTTTGCAAAACAGCCGACGATGTTTTTCAAGAGCGGCGGCAAAATCAAATCCGGTGTCTGCTGAGGCGATTGCCAGGATCGGCGCCATCGGTATGCCGCGCGCCTGCAGGAAATCCGTGGCGGCAGCCTTGTCAGCCAGCCGGGCCGTCGTCTCCGGCGATATGGCCCGGCGGCTATTCCGCCATCTATGGAACGCAGCGATATGGCGGTCGCTGACATAGTTCCACAGGCGCGCGGGATGTTCGACAAGTCCGAAGCGATAGGCCTCACCGGGCGGCATGCACGCCCCGATGCTGATCCGGACGAGCGTGCAGAACTGGCGTGGTCGTGAAACACCCCGTTCGTCGCGAAGCCTGGTGCCATAACCGCGCAGCGCCCTGAACAGGGCCAGCCAGCCGAACAACCCTGCCCATTTCAGCCATAATATCGCTTCAACCAGCACGTAGAGCGGCTTCGGCATACCGGGCAAGGCAGTCCAGAATATCTGCCTGTGCGCCTCAATCTGCGGATTGCTGGTCGACAAATAGCGCCAGCTGACCATCCCGTGCGGGATGTTGCGCCACAAAAGCTCCCGACGAAGCGCCTTGAGCCATCTTGTGACCTTGCTAGGCAACCGATAGGCCATTGAGCCAGACGTTGAGCCACTTCACAGCCAACATGTGCCGCCTGATCTGGAAATTCGCCTCGGCATCAAAGCCATGTTTCTCGATCTGGTCGATCTTCGCCCGCCATTTGTCCCGATCTATCATGTCGGCCAGCAGCGGGTGCAGCTCGTCATCAATCTGCTTCATCGTCTTCACGATTTCGCTGCTGTTGTTCCGCGAGGGAGACTGTCGCTCCCCCATATATTTCGATCTTTTCCATGCCACCCGATCGGGTACTGTTCCGGTAATGGCCCGGCGGTGCAAATAGCGGCCAATACCGCCCGGACCTGCGCGCTCGATAATCGGCGTGGACAGATATTGCTGGACCAGCCGTTTGTCCCAAAGCGGCCAGCGATAGTCGATCCCGTAAGATGCAGCCATTAGCGTGCAATTCTCAAGCCGCGTCGGCACATAGGCCATCTGCAACAATCCGCTGATGATCCAGTCATTATGCTTGCGATGCACGGCATCGTAGCGCGCCGTTTCCATATATTCCCGCTCCAGATCATAGCGGGCGACAATCTCGTCGCGGAGCGGCTGCTCCGGCCATCTTTTTTTCCAGACGGCTAGAAAATTCGCATTGTATCCGGCATTTTTGCGCTCCTTATATATACGTCTGAGCAACCGGTAGATGCGCAGCGGCAGCTTCCCCCGCATCAAGTCTATCGCGGCCTTGTAAGCGCCCTTGTCGATGAGTTCCCGCTGGATGTGGTTGGCGTAATTGGTGACCACCTCGTCGCCACCATAGCCGGAGAACAATGTCCTGATGCCGTATAGCTGGCACTGATCGTAGAACGGCCGGTGCGACGTGGCATTGCCATGTTCTTCCGGATAGCCGAGAATTTCCAGATCTTCCCGCATCTGCTCGTCCGAAAAGCCGGACCTCCCATATTGGGAAGTATTGATATGGTTATGGACGATTGACGCCGCCTGACTGGTTTCCAGAATATAGGCCGGCTCCTCTTCCGAGAGCGCGAAGCCGAAACTGTGCAACCGATCGCCCGGATCGCCCATGAACTTGCCAAGATAGGCCGTGATGGTCGCGGAATCGATACCACCGCTATTTTCCGTGCCAAGCGTATAGTCGCTGACCATCTGGGAGCGCATTGTCTCCTCCAGAACCGCGCGATAGGCCTCGACACGTTGCGGGTCGCGGGTAAAGACATCCGGTGCATCATCGCGCCAATGATGATAGCGGCGCAATTCATGGCGCCCTTCGCCGATGCTCAGCGAATGACCGCCGGGCAATTTCATGATTTCCTTGAAGGCCGTCCGGTCATGGCTCTTTGATTGGCCGATGACATAGCGCGCGATCCATTCCGGATCGGGGGTTGGCCGTGCATTTCCTAGTTTGAGCAGCGCTGCTGAAGTGGAAGCGAAAAGCAGACCCTGTTCATGCGGCCAGTAATAGAGCGGCTTTACTCCGACCGGATCGCGGGCGAGAAAGGCCGTCCGCCGTTCGCTGTCCATAATGGCCAGCGCAAAATCGCCGGTCAGCTTCTCCGGCAGGCTCTCCCCCCATTTCAACCATCCGGCAAGTATAAGTCTCGCATCGGGGGTTTCATCCAGTGGCCGGTCGAGTAACAGTTGCGCGGCCAATTCATCGCGATTGTCCAGCCTGCCCCAGAACGCGACGCGGAGCCGGTCTGACACCAGCGGGACCGATCCGATATGACGGGATGACGGCGTATTGAAAATATCCGCCTCGACCAGCAAGCCATGCTCATCGCGCTGGTAGCCACTCACGTCCGGCTTGTACCGAGGGTAAAGGGAAGAGACCCAGACGTCCGGTGTAATCCATGCTTCAACCGGGGGAGAATTATCGAAACACAGCAGTCCGGCAAACATATATTTGATCACACGATTGTTGATAGGGTCTTCAAGACAACTAGGGCGATATCGCGCTTGAGGCCAGCGCTTTTCACAATGCGGCAAGCCTCTTCCCCTCACCCGCTCGTATGGATTGCAAGCCAGACTTGCCTTTGATAGTGCTGTGGCAAATCTAATCACGAGAGATTTTTTATGAGCGAACTGAAACTCGACAGCATCGTCCGGAGAAACCCTGAAATGGTGTCCGCCGACATGGATGGCGAAATGGTGATGATGAGCATCGAAGACAGCGCCTATTACGGGTTGAACGCGGTCGGCTCCAATCTGTGGGAGGCCATGGAAGAACCTGTAAGCGTTACCGCCCTATGTGATCATGTGACCCGAAATTTCGATATCGACCTGGCGACTTGCCAGAGCGATGTCATGGAATTGCTGACAGATTTGCGCGAGCGCAATCTGGTGCAGTTGGCAGGATAGCAAATGGAGGGTTTTCTCCTCCCGTTGCAACGGACATGATCAAGACCCTGAAAAGAAAATTTGCGACGGCCAGGCAACTGCCGCCCCTATTCTATCTCTGGCTCGGCCCGGCGTGGGTACTGTTGGGACTGAGCCGCTTCGTCATTCTGACCATGACGTTCAAACGTTTCGCCCATTGGCTCGGCATGCACGACGGTCTCGCCCCGCGCACACCGCTGATCACGGCTGCTCAGGAAAAGCGCGCCCGGGCGATCAGCAGCGCAATCATCTTCGCGGCGAAATTTGCACCCTGGAAAGCCAATTGTTTTCCCCAGGCGATCACCGCGCGGCTGATATTGGGACTATATGATATCCCCTATGCGCTCTTCTTCGGCTTGATGCGCAGCAAGCAGGAAGAGGATCGGGGCGAGATCAAGGCCCATGCATGGGTTGTGTCGGGCCGTGTCAATGTTACCGGCGGCCGCAGCTTTGGACAATTCACGTCGGTGGGCTGCTTCGTTTCGAAATAAGCCTTCCGGCCCATTGCCACTGCTGTTTCCATTGCGCCAAACCGGAACAGCGTGCGATCGGGAACTATCGCTCCCGCCGGTGTGTCACCAGGGCAATTCATTCCCGTCGTAGGACAGAAAAGAGCCCGATTTTTCCAGCGTCATGGCATCGATCCGGGCGCGCACGCCGGCGATCGATTCTTCCACCTCGATATCCGCTCCTTCGCCGCTCATGTCGGTTTTGACATAGCCCGGATGTATCGGATTCACGATGATCTTCTCGGGCTTCAATGCCACAGCGAGATTGCTGGCGGTCATGTTGGCCGCCGCTTTCGACGCCGCATAGCCGAACATGAAGCCATGTGCGGTTGTGATCGATCCGATGATGCTGGTCAGGATCACCACTTTCCTTTCCCCCGATGCAGCGACATTCCTGAACAGCGTTTCGACCATTTTCATCGGTCCGATTGCATTGGTCCGGAAGGGTGCGATCCAGTCGGCTTCGAAGTCCGATTTTCCAAAAGTCTGATCGGTGAATCCCGTGGTAGCAGGCGGGTTCTTGCCGAAAATTCCGGCATTGTTGATCAATATGTCGATCGGGATCCCATCAAGCCGCTGACCAAGCCGCTCGATCGATTTCTCGTCGGCAACATCCAGCTTTTCAATTTGAATACGACCTGTTTCGGCCGCAAGCGCCTGCAATTCGTCAGCATCGGCTGGCGAACGGCAGCATGCGATGATCGATACGTCATCCTCTCCCGCATAGGATCTGGCCAGCCCCAGTCCCAGCCCCCTGTTCGCTCCTGTGATCAATATCGTTGTCATGGGCCATCCATCCTTGCCGGCAATAACCGGTCATATCACCAATTCAGTGTCCATGGACAGGCTCGAAAGCGCATCAGTCAAGGTTACGGAAAATCATGGTCGTTCAGCGAGCCGGGCCGTCAATCCAGAAATTCTGGCGCAAGGGATCATCTGCACCGGCGCTGCTGTCCGGTTCCGATTGTTCAATAACCACGAAGTCATCAAGCAGGATCGCGCCTTCTCCGTCTCCTTTCATCTGCAGGATCGGGCGGGTCGGCAACGGCTTGCCTTTTGCTGTACGCGGTGGCGGAAAATCAAAGCGGAAATGCTGCCAGCTTCCCGCCGCTATCGCTTTTGATCCTGCCGCTTTCCACTCGGCTTCCTTCAGGGACAGAAACCGTCCAACGCCCGGCGATCGTGATTGCAGGGACAGCGAAAGCTGTAGTGGCGCGTCTGCCCTGATCCATCCGGCAACGGAATAAGCCGAGCCTTCCAGTACCCGCAGGAATGTCCGTGGCATTATCGCGACCTCGTCCCCGCCCGGCCTTTTCTGAAGCGCCAGTGCGTATCGGCCGGACCGGCTGTCTTGGGATAGCGCGGCCTCGGCATTTCGAACCTCCCAGCTCTGGTCAACCGCGTCTTCATAGCGGGCTGCCTCAAAATCCCCACGATGCCAGATATCCTTAGCTGCAGCCAGATTGCCGATATCTTGACCGGCGCAGGACACGGGACCTTGTTCAAGGTCGAAAGGCAAGCGCCACATTCCGTTTTCGGCGGTTTCTGCAACAGGGCAGGCCGGAGCCGGACTGCCGGAGATATGGGCTTTATTGCTGATAACTCCATGACCACCTGACATCGACATTTCAGTGCCCAGGGCCCGTGACTGGCTGAACAGCCGGCGCAACACACCTTCCCGCATGCCGGCAACGGCCGGCACCGGTCGATAGTCCAGCAATTGCACCGGAATGGCTTCCGCTCGGTAGAATTGATCACCGTCCATCCAGACCTTGAGCACATAGGCGAGCTGCGCTTCGAAAAAATACTGGTCGAAGACGAAATTCCCCAGCGAATAGGCGATCAGTTTGCCCTGATATATCTCCAGCCCGTGGGTGACGTGCGGATGATGGGCGACCACCAGGTCGGCCCCCGCGTCGACGGCCGTCCGCAGGCGGGATTGCGTGATTTCCGTCGGTGAATCGCTATATTCGCGACTGCCGTGATATTGCACGACCGCGATCCTGCCGGCAGCGGATTCGCGTTTCACCGCCCGGCCTATATTGCCGGCGCTCCCGTGGGCCGCCCCGCCCTTGTCTTTGCCGGCAACCTGATTGGGAGAGACTCTGCCCGCCCATCCGACAAAGCCGAGCATCGAATAATCATGCCCGCCAATATCAATTTGTGCGGCCTTGAGCGCTTGCTCTGCCCTGCGGCCCGCGCCGGAATACAGCAGACCTGCCGCATCCAGCGCCGCCGTCGTCGATTCCAGGCCAACATCGAGATAGTCGTAGATATGGTTGTTGCCCAAGGTCACATAGTCGATGCCGGCGTTTTTCAGGGCCGCAGCGCTATCGGGGTGGCTGTAGAAGGTAATCGATTTCGGCGCCCGCTGCGCCGGCTTGCTGGCCGAAACTATTGTTTCCAGGTTCACCGCGGCGAAATCCGATGCCTGCAAATAGGGCGCCATTGGCGCCAGCAGCGCTTGCATATCGCTGGCCCTGCTAGCCGGGCGGATCAGCGGCGACGCGCGGAAGCTGGGCTTTTCATAACGGCGCCCCATCATGACATCACCGCCGAAGATCATTTCGACCCGGCCCGGCTTGCGTGCAACAAGTTCGATCTTCGGAACGATATAATGACCATTGTCCGAACGCTGCAATTCTGTCTGGGCGAACGTATAGATGCCTGTGAAGAGCGACCGGCTGTCAAAACGAAGCTGATAGATATCCGCCTGCACCACGCGTCCGGCATAGCGACCGTCATCCTGCGCCCCGAGTTTTTGACCGTTGACCGAAATCGACACATCATCGGCGGAAAGCGGTCCTTCATCGGCGACCACCCTTCCCTCGATCATAACCATTTCAGGCTGGCTGGCGAGAAGCGGCATGTAAGCGGCGAGGCAGGCCATAAACGCGAACGCAAGGATATGGCAGCCAGCTCTGACAAGGCTGAACTGATGCCGGCTTGCAGCCTGCGGCTTCCCAAAACTCATGATGACCCTCGCTTTCCCGATATGCGTGCCTTTTCCAGTCAGGCGACGTCGACAATTTGATAACCGAAAGCCGGAAAACATCCAACATGCTCATCGTTCAAAGGCGCATAGCCAAAGGCTATGCCAGACATGTCGAACGATATTGGATGATCGCCGGCAATATGCACAGAGTAGCTGCTCTAGTCATTGGAAGAACGTTTGAGCAAAATTCGCACAGCCTTGATCATCGGCGCCGGCGTTGTCGGCATAGCAAGCGCTTATGCACTGGCGCGGCGCGGAATCGCCGTGACGGTTCTCGACGCCATGCCCGGCCCTGCCATGGGAGCATCCTTCGGCAACGGACGGCAATTGAGCTATGGCTATACCGATGCCCTTGCCAGCGCGGATCTGCTGCGCAAGATTCCGCGCCTGGCGCTCGGCAGGGATCCGGCTTTCCGGATATATCCCGCATTCGATCTCGCGTCGATCCGCTGGAAATTGCAGTTTCTGGCCAATTGTACCGAACGGAAATTCCGCAAGAACAGCCTGGCCAGTCTGCAACTTGCCCGCAAATCGCGCAATGCCATGGCGGCGCTGCTGCAACGGCACGAGATTGAATTCGGTCACCGGACCGCAGGCAAGATGCTGCTCTTCGGCAACGCGCAGTCTTTCGCCCGGGGCTGCGAAATCATGAACATGAAGGTCAGCAACCAGGAACGGCAGATGGCTCTGAGCCCCGATGTCGCCAGGGAGATAGAACCCGCTCTCAATGCTGCGGGCAGCACCTTTGCCGGCGTGATCTACGCCCCGACAGAGGAAACCGGCAATGCAGCTGTTTTTTCCGAAAATCTGGCTGACATTCTCCACCGGGAATATGGCACATCATTCCGATATGATGCGCGGGTCTGCAAGATTGCTACAGATAGCGAATCTGCCCGGGTCATTCTGGATAGCGGCGAAGAGCTGACAGCCGACCTGGCGATTGTCTGTTCGGGTGCCGCGGCGGGGAAATTATTGCGTAAAACGAAAGTCAACACGCCGATTTACCCGATGAAGGGATATTCCTTCATCGCTCCGGCAACCGCTGCCAGTCCCGAGGTCAGTATCACCGATGTGGCGCGGAAACTGGTCTTCACCCGGATCGGGGACGAGATGCTGATTGCCGGACTTGCCGACCTAGGTGATGACAGCAGCATTGTCAGACCAGACAGAATGGCCGATTTGATTGCATCCGCCCGCGCGTCCCTGCCCGAGGCGGCAGATTATGATGCAACCCGGAACCACTGGTCCGGTCTTCGCCCCATGACGCCCAATTCGCTGCCAGTGATCGCGCGGCCAAGCGCCACACTGGCGATCAATGCCGGGCACGGGATGCTCGGCTGGACGCTCGCCATGGGATCGGGTGAACAGCTGGCTGAACTGATTTGTGAAAGCTAGCCGCGAGGCTAGACATCGTCAGCGGAAATATATTCCTCGACGTCGATCTCGCCCGCCATCCGGCCAACCGCAACGGCCACTGTCGCATCACCGGTAACATTGGTCATCGTGCGCATCATGTCCATGATGTGATTGATACCGGCGACAAAGGCGATGGTTTCAAGCGGCACGCCGATCGAGCTGAGCACGAGGCTCATCATCACCAGCCCGGAACCCGGTATGCCGGCAGCGCCGACGGATCCCAATGTCGCGGTTAATCCGATCAGCAGATAGGAAGTCCAGGTCAGGTCGATCCCGTATATCTGCGCGCCGAACAATGCCACCAAGCCCAGATACATGGCGGTTCCGTTCATGTTGATCGTCGCGCCCAAAGCCACGGTGAAGCTGGCAACGCTTTTCGACACGCCAAGATTGCGCTGCACACAGCGCAAGGTGACCGGCAAAGCTGCGTTCGACGATGCGGTGGAAAAGGCAACCGCCTGTGCATCAACGATACCGCGAAAGAAATCGATGACGGGAAGCTTGGCGATGGTCTTCAAGATCACCGGATAGACCACCAATATGATGATGAAACAGCCGGCATAGTTGAGCGCCACCATTTTCGCGAGCGGCAGCAGGGCCTCGAAACCAAAGGTCCCGGCGACCCAGGCCATCAGCGCAAACACGCCAAAGGGTGTCAGTTCCATCACCAGCATGGTCATCTTCTGCATGACGACGGACCCGGCATCGACGCCGCGGATGATCGGGGCGGCATCCTTGCCGGCCATCAGCAAGGCGATGCCGAACAGCATGGCAAAGATGATGAGCGGCAATATCTGTCCCTCCGCCATCGACATAACCGGGTTCTCCGGGATCAGTGCCAGGATCATGTCCGTTGGCGATGTCGCGGCCGGTTGCGGGATTTCAACGCCGGTCGGCAGGCTTATGTCCAGCCCTATACCGGGCTGGAAAATCGTCCCCATGGTGAGGCCGAGCGAAACCGAAATGATCGCCGTGGTAACGAAAAGCAGCAAGGCCTTGCCGCCGACATTGCCGAGTTTCTTCAAATCCCCCAATGCCGCGATACCGGACACCAGCGAGAAGAAAATAAGGGGCACGATCAGCATCTTGATTGCGCGGATGAACAGATCGCCGATCCACTTGATGCTTTCAGCTCCCGGCCCCCAGAACAATCCCGCGGCTATGCCCAGCACAAGCGCCCCGACGACCCGTTGCCACAAGGGGATTTTGAACCAGAATTTCAACATTGGGTTTCCTTAAGCAGGGGACTTCCGGGCAATGCTCCGGTCGATTGTCCGCCGGATATCACGGGCTGGCCGTTGACAAACAGATGCCGCACGCCAGTCGATAGCAAGCGCGGTTGTTCATATGTCGCCCTTGGTGCGAATGATTCCGAATCAAAGATTACAATATCTGCCGCCATCCCGACCTTCAGATAGCCGCGATCCGTCAGACCCACAATGTCGGCCGTCTGCCCGCTGCTCCGACGAATGAACCGGGAGAGGGACATTGATTTCCCGTCGACCACAAGGTCCCGATAGGCCTTGGGAAAACTCGCATATTTGCGCGGATGCCCCGTACTGCCGTCCGACCCTGTCACCACCCAGTCTTGCCGGGCAAAGGCTCTGATATCATCCGCATGCATGTTGAAGGAGGCGACACGCGCATCACCGGTCTTCAGGATATCGATCGCGACATCCAGCGGATCGCTCCCGCTTCGGGCGGCAAGCTCGGCCAGCGTCTGGCCGATTTCGATTGCAGCGTCGCCCAGTCCACCGGTGATGAGCAGTTTTTCCGCTCCGCCGCGCCGCACCAGATTCCCCGCCATTTCGCTCCTGATCCGGTCCAGCATCGCCGCATTTTCCAGCCGCTCGCGCAAACCGGCCAGACCTCCATCCAGCGCCCATCGCGGGACGAGCGCGTTGCTTATCCGCGTACCCGAAGCGGCCCAGGGATATTGGTCGGCGGTTATGCTTTGCCCCTTTTCTCGTGCCGTATTGACCAGAGAGATTATCCGGCTGCTCTGTCCCCAGACAGCCGGTCCCAGCGCCTTGATATGGGAAATATGCACGGCCGCGCCGGATTGCCTACCGATGGCGATCGCTTCGCTCACCGCGCCGATCAGACCGATATTATAGCTGCTTTCATCGCGTAAATGGCTGTCATAATAGCCGCCCTTGCGACCGGCAATTTTGGCCAGTTCAACGACTTCCGCGGTTCTGGCGAAATTTTGCGGGGTATAATATAGCCCGGCGGACAGGCCGAATGCGCCCTCGCACATCGCCCGGGTCATCATATCCTTCATCCGTGAGAGTTCGGCTTCCGACGGCGCACGATCATCATCGCCGATCACGCTTTTGCGGATATAGCCGAAGCCGGCGAGATAGGCGACATTCGTACCGATGCCCTGCTGTCGCGCACCGGTTGCCATCTTCGCTATTTCGCTGCTGCCATAGCCGTCATTACCGGTCAGGACGGTCGTAACCCCCTGAAAGGCGAAGGCCTTGTTCTGGCGTTGCTCGGGATCGGCCGAGGCCAGCTGGTTGTCGGCATGGGTGTGCGGGTCGATAAAACCGGGAGCCACGATCAAGCCCGAAGCGTCGATTCTATTGGCATCGGCGAACTGATCGTCAGTCGCGTCGCCGATGAAGACGATCCGGTCCGATCTGACCGCGATATCGGCGATCCGGGGCGCGGTGCCGCTGCCATCATAGACCAGACCATCTTCGATCAGATAGTCGGCTGCAATCCGTTGCGGCGGCTTGAATGTTGTCTGACAGGCCGAGAGCAGCAAAAGCGCGAGACCAGCGACCAGAGGCGCAAAGCTTTCGCGCCCTTTCATCGGGGCGTTTCGGTTTCCAGCAGCGTTTCCATCATCGAGGTCGCTGCCGCAACGGCAATTTTGCGGACAAGCCGACGATCCGTTTCGTCACCCATTTCATAGGTCATGGTGGGAACCCCATATCTCTTGTGGACATAATTTTTCGAATTGGACTGACCCAGATTATGGCCAGCGTCCCGGTTGATCTCATAGCCCGGCATCCGCTGTTGCAGCAAATCCAGCCAGTTTTTCAGGAACAGCGGCGGCGTCGTCTGATAATCGTCGGGGATGGTGTAGAAAATATCATATCTGGTGGAATGAAAATCGACAAACAGACGGAGGTTCTTGTTCGGCTCCTCTTCAATACCGTCCAGCAGGTCTTTCATCAGTCGCGTTTCCGGCTGCGTGAACGGCCCCCAGTCCCGGTTCAGATCGACATGACCGGTGCTGTGGCGCCAATAGCCGCGCACGACGCCATCGGGATTGAGCATCGGCACGACGATTGTCTCGAATCGTTCCCGGTAGCGTTTTGCCAGCGGCGTATCCGCCAGCAGCGTTTCGACGAAGGGCAAAATCGCCAGCGCGCCGGTCACCTCGGGAGGGTGCTGCCGACCGATCAGAACGACCTGCTCGAGCGGCTGCGTCTCCTTTTTGCGAATTGTAAGCGCGGGAATATCCCGCCCTTCCGCGGATTTGCCGAGCAGCCAGCTTTCGGCCGCCGGTGATTTCGCCGTCTGGCCAAGCCAGGCATTGTACACCGACGGTGGCAAAATTTCCTGGGCGGAAACAAATAGCGGAACATTGTTGAGCTTTACGGTAACCCGCGCCCGCTTCAGTCCGTCTACCTCTTCGGCCTTTACAAATTTCTTAGGCAGATAGTCCCAGTTAACCCCGTCCTTACTGATCTTGGGCCAGTAGCGATGTCCGCAGGCTTCATAATTCAGCATCAGGGTAATCTTGCCGGGCTTGCGGGGTGTCAGACGAAATGCGTACCAGGCACTACAGTTGATCGGCGGCTTGTCCTCGGGTGCCAGTGTGACCTCGATTCGTTTCGATCCCGAAGGCCTGCAAGACGCAACGTTGCCGGAAGGGAAAGCCGTGTCCAGCGCAACATTGTCCGTTTCACACCGGATTTTGTTGTCGGCCCCCGCGGCATGCGCGGGAGCCGGCAGAAAAGCGGCCAAAGCAAATGCCACCATCCCGATCGAAATCATTTTCAGATCGAAACGGAAAATGCGACCCGGCATCATTTCAGCTACTTTATACATTGATCAGAACTTCTTCTGGATCTCGAAGCGGAACTGACGGCCCCGGGCGCTGTGCAATGCACCGTCGAAACCGAACAATTCGTCAGACAGCGGCGGTTCCTCATCAAAGATGTTGTTGAACCCGAATTTTAGCCGCGTTCCATCCAGCGCAGTATCATTGTTGATCGTGTAGCTGATCGAGGCATTCATGGTGAACCAGTCATCGACCCGGTAGAAGGCGCCGGTATCATCCTGAACGGCACCGACATCGAATATCTTGCCGACATAACGGCCAAACAGGTTGACCGAGACCGGACCCGACCGCCAGTTCAGCGATCCGCTGAGCCGCCATTTCGGCCGACCATCCAGTTCGAGCTGCTCGCCAAAGCCTTCCGGCCGCAAGGTTGCGATACTGCCAGCCGAAACCTCCGGAATCGCCGCCAGCAGATCGGGCAGTTCGGTAAGCAGCGGCAGGCCGTCCGCGCCAGGCGTCTGGTAAATACTCTTCAGTCGCGCGGCGTTCAGGGTGAGCTTGAATTTGCCGAGGCCGAAGTCCGGCACGGTATAGAATACGCCGAAATCAAAGCCTTTGCTGACTCTGGAATCCAGATTGCGATACGGGTTCAAGATCTCGATAATATCACCGGCCGGCAGAATGCCGGTTCCGGCGTACAGGTCGAGTTGATCAGCATCTGGATCAGCGCGCACGACATTCGGATTGCTCCGGCCTTGCAGACGCTCGACCAAATCCAGGTACAGGGCGTTCTGGGCACCAAAAATGCCGACTATGCCGGTTTGTTTGACGCGCCAATAGTCAGCCGTCAGCGTTAGCCCGGGAATGAAAGCTGGGGAAACGACGACACCAAAATTGATACTCTGGCTCTTCTCCGGCTCAAGATCGTCGCCGGTCCGATAGTCGACAACCGATCGGGTGCCGCAATCTCCAGCATCCGTTTCGATGCCCTTGATAAGCTCGGCAACACATTCCACTGCCGGCCGTTCGGAGTTCGAACGGGTCGTGCCGGTATCATTGACCTGGATCAGGTTCGGAGCCCGGAATCCTCGCGACCATGCACCGCGCAGGATCACACCTGAAAAGGGCGTCCACGCAGCGGCGGCCCGGGGAACGAACGTGCTGCTGGTATCCGAGAAGCTTTCAAAACGGCCGGCCAGCTGCAGGTTCAACGAATGGACCAGCGGAATTTCCATGTCCTCCGATATCAGGGGCACGAATGTTTCGACAAAGGCCGAATATACTTCGCGGTTACCGCTGGTATCCGGCGTCGGGCTGCTGCCGACCACGTCGCTGCCGTTGGTTGCGCCATTGACGGCATTGGTAAAGGTTATCGTTCCGTCCAGTCTGGGATCGCGATCATCCAGAAAAGTCTCCCGGCGGAACTCTATCCCGCCAGCCAAGCCGACATCACCCGCTGGCAGGGTGAAGATATCGGGTCTGGAGACCTTGAAATCGGCGAGCGCCAATGTCGTCTCGCCCTTGCGGAACACGTCAATGGAAATATCTTCCAGAACCTGGGCGTTGCTCGGGGTACAATCGCCGACATTTACATTATCGAGACAGCCCCCGTTGAACGGATTATATGCGGTC
The DNA here is from genome assembly GCF_002776575.1 of Sphingorhabdus sp. YGSMI21. Classification (GTDB taxonomy): domain Bacteria; phylum Pseudomonadota; class Alphaproteobacteria; order Sphingomonadales; family Sphingomonadaceae; genus Parasphingorhabdus. The sequence goes on from NZ_CP022548.1 coordinate 514,447, forward strand.
GCGTCATTGCGGTTGATCGCATCCTGCAACAGGCTGCTGGATATCCGGTTGTGGGCCAGATCGGTGGTATTGGCCTGCGAATAGAGAAAGCCGGTATCAAAATCCCAGCCCCACAAGTCACCTTTCAGGCCTGCGACCACACGATAGGTGTTTTTTGACACCGTGATGCTGCGCGGCCCCGCGTCGATTACACGATAATTTTCCAGCAACAGGTCGCGACCGGAATCGCTCACTCCGGACCCAAGTCCGTCAAGCCGGTTCGGGTTGGGAGACCCGTCGAGCAATGTCGTGGCGCCCAGAGGATTATAATAGGCCGATGACAGAACGCCCAGCGGCACGGCTGACAGTGGGCCACTTTGTTCACGAACGCGCGTCGACTTCGATCGATAGAACGACCCTTCGGCGTAAAATTCAACGGCATCGCTCAGTTCGTGGTTGAAGAGCGCGGAGATATTGTAGCGGTCTTTCTCGGAATAGAGGCTCCGGTCCGTGTTTGAATCATATCGGAGATCGGAATCCACGCTGGATCCGTTATCTGCGCAAAGGCCGTTGCCAAGTTCGACAGATCGCGTGTCGCCTGCCGTCAGGAAGCTGCATGGCTGGATGTGAAAATCGTCATCGCGTATGGCCCAGATATTGCTGGAAGTCGCACCCGATCCTTGAATGTCGAATGTCGCCCAGGGGGTATCCGAGGTTCTGTTATGGAAATTGGCGTCGCCTTCGAATTCCGTACCTTCGACGAACGGACGGAGATCGCTGCTCGCAGAATAGTCGCGCATCGAAGTCGGCGCGCCATTTTCATGATAATAATAGCCGTAAAGCGTCAGATTGCTGCGGCCTTCGTTGAAATCGAAGCCATAGCCGCCACGAATGCTCGAATTGTAAAGGCTCGTCCCCATGGACGCGGCATAGTTCGCGCGCAGGAACCCGCCGTCCAGATTGTCTTTCAGGATCGTGTTCACCACACCGGCAACGGCGTCAGCGCCGTAGAGCGCGGAGGCACCGTCCCGCAGGACTTCGATGCGGCGGACGGCACCGGGTGCGATTTCGTTCGTGTCCGACGATACGACCGGAACGAACAATTCGGTCTGGAAACCGGGATTGAGAACCATCCGGCGACCGTTGATCAGAAGCAGTGTGTTGCCCGTGCCCAATCCGCGCAAATTGATCGACGCAATGTCGCCGCGCGCAGCGTTCGGGCTGTTCGACTGGCTGCTCTGATCGTTGAACTCGACCGTACCGGCTTGCGGTATGGCCCGGAAAAGATCATCGCCCGAATCCGCACCCGTGGCTTCGATTGCCACTTCATCAAGCACCGTTACCGGCAGGATATCATCGATTTTCGCGCCCTTGATCTGCGAGCCGGTGACTACGATCACATTTTCATCGATTGCAACATCCTGTGCCGCCGCATCCTGCGCCGCTATTTCTTGCGCGAATGCGGTGCCCGTCCCCGTCGCGAATAAAGCTGTTGTGCACATTAACGCACAGATTCGTGTTCTTGATTGTGACATTTCTGCCTCCCTGTTTCGGCGACCCCGGCCGTTTTTACTTGTCTATGGATTACTGATTTTTCCAGTTGCCCCGGCATGTTGTCGCATAAACGCAACCGCATTGGCAACGCCGGGGACCCGACATTTTGGGGCCAAAGTTATAGACCAAGGCTATGCCTTGGCCATCACCGTAATCCGGGATTTCCGCTGTAAGTCTTTCAATTTCCGGTGGAAGACATCTTTTCGATAACTTCGGAAAGCGCAGAGAGGCAGCTTTCTATGAGTTCGGGCTGCTGGCTATCCTTGTGGCTCACAGCGCACACCGGAAGAACCAGCGGGTCGACAAAATGATGCTTGGTCAGGTCATCCACCCAGGAACTGGCCGCTGTATACTGATCGACGACAGATATGCCGACGCCCTTGCCGACCAGCGACAGAGCGATGTGGTAGGTATGCGCTGTAACGACTTCATGCGGGAGGATTTCGCGCTCAGCCATGGATTTGGATAATAGAACGCCCGCCGGGCCACTATCCTGCAGACCAATGAAATCGGCCTGATGCAGAAAGCCGAGGTCTACCTTCCCTTCAGGAATGCCCTCATAACCGGAGGGTGCAACCAGCAGCAATTCTGCATTACCAAGCTGTTGACTGGCGAGCCGCTCGTCGGCTTCATTGCCGAAGCCGATACAGATATCGCACCGTTTTTCCAGCAACGACAGATTCATTTCGCTGGAATGCAGGGTCGTTACTTCAAAGCTCATCTCCGGGTCGGCCAGGCGCATGGCCGCTATGCACTCGGGCAACAGATCGAGACTGAGCGAGGGCAGAACTCCAAAGCGGATATGCCCGCCTTTACGCTTTCTGATATTCCGGGTGGTCCGGTCGAATGCGCTGATCCGGTTGTAGATGTCCTCGATTTCCACGAACAGTTCATCGGCGGCGGGCGTCGCAAACAACCGGCCCTTTTCCCGTCTGAACAGGGCAAATCCAAGCTGATCTTCCGCATAGCGGAGCACCTTGCTTACCGAAGGCTGCGACACATGCAATTCGCGCGCTGCGCTGCTGATCGAACCCTCTCGATAGACGTGATAAAATATTTCAATCTGTCGTAACCGCATAGCCTGTCATGCCATTGGAAAAAGCGATTGGCAAACGGAGACGGCAAGATCGGCCGATCTGGACATTCCCGGCAGGCCGGCTCTGCCAGGGGGCGATTTTCACCGGACTGGAGCATGTTGCGGAACGCAGAGCTACGGGAGCGACAGCCTGCATCGGGTGGTTGCGGAGGATATCCTCAAGTCACCGCCCGCACAATCGGCCATCAGTCTTCGAACGTGAAGCGCAGCCCGAGGCGGCCGACAAATCCGTCAAAATCGCGCACCGGAATATTCGAAGCATTGCTGACATATCCGGCTTCGGCAAATATTGAGACCCGGTCCCATGCCTGATAGTCCAGACCGGCGGTTGCGCGTATATGGGTGTCGGAACGGTTTACCGGATATAGTTGAGAGAAATCATCCTCGTAATCGCGCTGCACGACAGAAATGCGGGCGAGTCCGGTCAGCTTTTCCGCCAGCGGCGTGCTACCGACAAGGCGGAAACCGTAACCGGTATAGCTGAAGCGATTGTCATCTGCGTCATGTTTCAACCCGAGCAGCGAGAGGTTGACGGACGTCGGGCCGCCCTCCGGACGCCAGTTGTGGCGCAATTCGGCCAACCATTCGGATTGATCAAATCCGGTGAAGCGGTCCTCGGACTGGTTGCGGAAACCAAAGCGCAGGCGCGCCGTGGTCACATGTTCCTTCGAGTGACGATGGATCAGTTGCGCCTCTGCCCGCGGACGGTCGAACACGCGTCCGTCTTCGCCCAGAACATATTGATATTCGGCGCCGAGGCGCAATTTGGTAGCCTCGTTTTCGTCCAGCGGGAAGTCGGCGCGAATTCCTGGTCCGAATGCATAGCGATTAAACCGGCTGTCTTCGGGATAGAGAGCCATGTCTGCGCCAAAGTCCAGCAGCAACGGGCCCAGATCATAGCCCAGCCGGACGTCACTCTCGAAGGCACCGGCGATGCGATCCTGGTCGATCCCGTTTTCGATGATATCGGCCGGCACAACGTCCTGTCCGGCCGCCACTTCTGCGGTGACAAAAAAACCGTCGTCTTTTGCGATGGCTGCACTGCTGGCAGAGGCTGCGATGGCGTATGTGATAATCTGCAATGATCTTTTCATGGGCTTGCGTCACTTTGCGTCGAGAGAGAAGGTTGCCGGAAAGACTTGGCTCTCCGGTTGATCGGAATGGTCAGAACGGATTCGAGCGTGAACCAGGCGCGCATGGCCCGGAACAAGATATATTCCGGCAGCCCCAGAAGCGCAGCGGGCCTGCCGTTGATCAGGATTGCGGCCACGGCCACCAGCATCGGAGCGCCGATCAGCACGGCAGCAATGGCCTGCCAGACCAACGGACTGGTCGGGTCTGTATCGGTGAAAAACTGGAAGATACCGAATAGCAAAATCGGCACCATCATCGCCCGCCGGGCAGAATTCAGCAGCATATAGGGCAGGACGAGCTTCCCGCGGATCGTCATCGATGACGATGTAATAATATCCTGGCAGCGCGAGGAAACATGATAGACGGACCGGAACCAGCGCAGTCGCTGCTCGCGCAGATGAGCAAAACTTGTCGGAACTTCCGAAACATAGCGCACCCGGTGGTCGACAATCGCCCGATAGCCCATTTCGCCGATCCGAAGCGACATGTCGGTATCTTCACCGTTCATGCCCGACGCGAACTCGCCGACGCTTTTCAGCGGCCCCGTTCGATAGACCGCGAACATGCCCGGCACGCCGACAAGGCCCCACAGCGCGCTGAGCGCCGGGGAATAATAGCCGTGCTTCACCAGCACCTCTACCAGCCGGGCGCGATCGAACATCGCGCCGCCCGGTGGCAAGGGTATGCCACCGACCACACCGATTTCCTCGTCGGAGAAATTCTGTACGGCGAGAGTGATATTGTCCGGCGCGATCAGCGTGTCGGCATCGATACGGATGGTGATCGGGTGGCTGGCCTCCATGATCCCGCGATTGAGAGCATGGGCTTTGCCGCTCTGCGCAACGTGAATGATCCGTCCCTGCAAAGCGGTCGCTTCGTCCATCGCCTGCCGCGCTATCGTTTCCGTATCATCGGTCGAGCCATTGTCGAGAATGATGAGCTCGACGGTTTCGCCATAATGCTGGGCCGCCTTGTCGATGTGGCGGATGGTCTCTGCGATGATATAGCGTTCGTTGAAGGCTGGCACTATGATGCTGACCGGGGCGCGGAAATCATCTTTGGCGTCCAGCCGCCGCTCGATCAGGCTGATCAGGTAGAGCTGAAGAAACAGCAGTGGCAGAAACAGCAGAACGCCGGGCCCGATCCCGCCCAGCAGGGTGATGTCCCGCAATCCTTCCACCACGGCAAAGTCGGAATAGCCGACAAAACCTGAAAGGGAGGCCGCAATCACCGCGGTGGATGCAAGACGCAAGACCGGTCGGAGATTTTTCTGCTCGCCGATATCCATGTCCACTTTTTCCGGCATCGACCCGCGTTCCAGCAGCATCAGCGAAAACAGGCCGAAGCCGATCAAACCGGCGATGATCTGGACGACCGCCAACGCATAGGGATCACCGACAAGCGACAGGAAAATCGTGTTCAGCAGGTCGAGCAAGCAGCAGATCAGGAGAAAACGCAGCACCAGATCAAAGGCGAACAATAGCCGCGCAATCGCTGATCCGCTGCCGAAACAGGCGAAAGCGATATAGAAGGAGACGATGTAGGTGCGGATGGCGATGGAATGCTGCCCGGCATAGGGCGCGAAAATATAATCCCGCTGGGGAAAGAGCCAGTCGAATTCTCCTGTGCCGAAGGCCCACAGCTGGAGCAATGCCAGCAGGCAAAATGTGAGCAGCATTGCCGGCACGCGCAGCGGCGATACCGACGCAGCCAGCCCGCGCGGGCGGCTGTCGACCGATCCATATTGTGCCTCTCGCCGGGAATCACTGGTCAGCGGGGTGGTCAACCATCATTTCCCGCCGGACCGGATGCTCCGCCATCTCCGGATATTGACACGAGCAATGCCACAGCCGAACTGGAAAGCGTCACGATTTCGCCGACCGGCCGAGCGACGACCCCGCCATTGCGATCCGGTGATTTGTAGACGATCCAGTCACTGGGCTGCACACCTTCTTTTGCGATTGCAGCAACAATGTCGCCGCTGACAACGCGGATTTTCGCTGCTGTGCTACCGGTAACGAAGGACAGGCCACGCGGGTCCAGTTGCCCCAGCAATTGGGCGGCGGCCTGGGCGTCGACTGCAGTTTCTATCTTGCCAAGCAGAGCGACCGTATCGACAGCCGATAGTTTCGCCCGCAGCAGGGAAAGACTGTCCGACGCGCGCTGCCCTCCCCCTTTCAACACGGTGTCGGGCAGCAGCTCGGCAATTGACTGCGTATCGGTTCCGCATCGGTTAAGATTGCTGTCGCCGGAGGCCAGCAATATTTCCACCTTGTTATCAGCCTGATGCAGACCGGCCGGGAGCGGTATCGATTGGCTGACGCGTTCCGTCTGGGATGACAGACGCCGCGAGAAGAGCAAATGATCGTTGAGAGCGACGGTAAGGTCATAGCTCGTATCATTGCCCGTCGGCCCTACAACGAGACGCATGTCCAGAGCCGATGGCAATATCTGGTTGGGCAGATCGGTGACACTATAATGATAGCGCCAGCTGGTCTGCCGGTCGAATTTGCGCATGCCGCGATTGATATTTTTGCCGGTGAACGGGATGGGATAGGCGGGCTGGATAAAGACATCGCTATAGGGCTTTGCTTCGCCGGAAAGTTTTGTCAGAGCGACGCTATCAAGACCATTGGGACCGAAGTGAAGCAAATAGCCCTTCTGCACCAGCCGGGCACCGTGCACCAACGATATCAGCGCCTCTTCATTGCTGTTGCGTGCATTCCATGAAACCGGAACCCGGCCACCCCAAAGGGCGAGACGGTCGCTCGTCGTTTCAACCGGCTTGGCGAGTTCCAGACGCAATCCGCTTTGTGGCTTTATCTCGACCACGGCGGCGATGGAATCATTGGGAGAGCATTGGGCGATCTCCCCACGGCCCTGCAAGCTCAACCCGACGTCGAGCGTACCACTCGACAGCTCGCTTGCAGTCAACTCGATCTCGGCTTTCTGCTGGCCCTTGCTCTGGTTCAAAAGAATATCAGCGCGTTTGACCCCGTTGATCGAGACGCGCAGAACGCCTTCGACGCCTTCGGTGACACGGCTGGAATATACCAGTTCATACCGGCCGCTGACCGGTCGGGCATCGTTCGGCAAATGAAAGACCAGCCCGGTATAGGATGGAAGTCCGCTGAGAATGAGCGGCGTGTCAGAGTCCTGTCCCGTCGTGAACACGCTGGTCCCACTGATATCAGAACCCAGACCCGCCGCACCTTCATAGTCGGAAAATTGCTGCTGTTCGCCACCGCTGAGCTTGGTCCAGCCTGATTTGAAGGCACCGCCCTGCCCCAACAGGACAAGAACTCCCGCAAGTACAAACGCCAGCAATCCTACGCCTATGAGTCTCATTACATTCTTCTTTTCATTTGATCGTTATGCGGCTTGCTGGCTTTGCTGCTCAATCGCCGACTCATATTCGCTTTCTTCGGCATCCACGCCCAGCGCCTGCGACCGGTCTTCATTCCACGCCGTACGGGCAGGAATTTTGTCGAGATTGATCCGGTCTTTGTAGCGCGACGATATTTCTATCGTATCGTCGAGCAGACCTGCCGCGAGCAAAATCGGGTCGAGGCCCAGAGCGCGCAAATGCCGGTTGCTGACGTTCAGGTCATTTTCTTCCGCTTCCTTGCGCGGGTTCGGAACATAGGCAATTTCAGCGCCGGTGATCGACGAAACCAGTTGCGCCAGTTCCTTGACCCGCAAGGTTTCAGCAACCTGGTTAAGGATCTTGACCGGGCTGCCGGCTGCCGGCGGATTATTGACCGCCAGTTCGACACAGCGAACCGTATCCTGAATATTGATGAACGCGCGCGTCTGGCCGCCCGTACCATGGACCGTCAGGGGATGGCCGACTGCGGATTCCACCAGAAAGCGGTTCAGCACCGTGCCATATTCACCATCATAGTCAAACCGGTTGACCAGCGCCGGGTGGCGACGGGTCTGGTCGGTCTGGGTACCCCAGACAATGCCCTGATGCAGGTCGGTGATGCGCATCTTGTCGTTATTGGCATAAAATTGGAACAACAGCTGATCGAGCGATTTGGTCAGATGATAGACGCTGCCCGGATTTGTCGGATACAGTATATCGCGCTTGTGACGCTGGCCCTGATCATCGGTGACTTCAACCGGCAGATAGCCTTCGGGCAATTCGAAACCCGCACCGGAATAACCATATACACCCATGGTACCAAGGTGCACCAGATGGGTTTCCAGTCCCAGATCATTTAATGCCACCAGAACATTGTGGGTCGCCGAAAGATTATTGTCTACGGTATAGCGTTTTTCCTTGGCGCCGCGCATCGAATAAGGTGCAGCGCGTTGCTCGGCAAAATGGACAATAGTATCCGGCCGCAGTTCCGCGAGAAAATCACAAAATTCCTGATATTCCTTGGCAATATCGATAACGGCATAGTCGATCCGGTTGCCGGAGACTTCCTGCCATGCCTCGACCCGGACGTCGATCGGTTCGATCGGGGTGAGGCTGCGGATGCCAAGTTCAAGGTCGATACGTCGACGCGACAGGTTATCCACGATGGTGACATCATGACCCAAGGAGGACAGATGCAATGCGGTTGGCCAACCACAGAATCCGTCTCCGCCAAGCACAAGTATTTTTTTGCCGTTCATAAGATAAGGCCCTATTCTTCAAATATTATTGTTCAATCGGGCTAGCATCCCGGCCAGTTACTACTGGAGCGCAACAACTCTCTGCGCACGGTTGAACTGCAGATTTCCGCGCGGTCTAACAAGGGCAAATTACATTCTGTTAGACTTGTTTACATTTGGCGATTGCAGTGTCAGAATAAAATAATTCAACAATTGGCCGGCTAAGCTACTGTAAACTTCCTACAATTTCTTGAGAATCAATTGCAGTTGACTTCTTGCGACCGGATCAGCTTAACCTTGGGCATGCGTCGAGATACCTCACCATTGGAGCCGTTTTTCACACGAAGGGATATTATGCGCGGCGCCGTCGGTGCGGGATTCGCCCTCGGTAGCCCGTGTCCGCTTCTGGCGGCACCCCGACCGGATGGCTCGCTGGCTGCTATCGCTGCGAGCCGCGGTCTTTCCTTCGGCAGCGCGGTATCGGCACGGTGGCTGGACCACGACAAATTCGCCGGCCTCATTGCTCGCGAATGCGATACCATAACTACCGAGAACAGCCTGAAATGGAAATATCTGGAACCCGACCGGAACATTCGTGAGGACCTGCCGGCAAAGGCTTTGGCGGAATTCGCGCGGCATCGGGACCTGGATACGCGCGGCCATTGCTTCATATGGAACCATGACGAACGCATGCCGGCATGGCTCGTCGAAATGACCGATGGATTGCGCCGCGGTCGGTCGCGACCATTGACCAGACACATGTGGCGGCACGCGGCTTATCTTGGCCGGACATATCCTGATATCACATCCTGGGATGTCGTGAACGAGGCTATCAATCCGCGCAACGGAAAGATCCGCCATTCTGCGTTGAACCGGCTGATGGGGGAACGCTTCATCGACCTGGCTTTCAGAATCATGAAAAGAAAAGCGCCAAGGGCTCAGCTGGTTTACAATGACACGATCAGTTGGGAAGCTTCATCTTTGCATCGCGATGCGCTGTTGCGACTGCTGGAACGATTGTTGGCGCGTAACGTTCCGGTCGATGCGCTGGGTATCCAGAGCCACCTCGGCAATACGCTAGGCAGGCCAAGGGACGAGATTGGCTGGCGGCTGTTTCTGCAGGAAATAGAGGCTATGGGTCTGGATATCATCCTGACCGAACTCGATTGCAGCGACCGCAACATAGACGATCCGGATCCCGGGCGACGCGATGCGGAGACCGCCGCCTTCACCAGAGGCTATCTCGATCTCACGCTCGATTTTGCCAATGTGAAGCAAATCATAACTTGGTCACTGGCCGATGGTGTCAGCTATATGAACCGGCCGGGCTATCCGGCCTATAAAAGGCGCGCCGACGGCCTGGCCTTGCGGGGTCATCCCTATGACGACCGCTTGAGACCGAAAAAAATGCACCGGGCCATAGCGAAAGCGCTGCGGTCGGCTCCGCAGCGGTGACGGCCCATCCATCAGATTTTCTGCAGCACAGCTAATCCGCTATCCGGCGCAGAAGAAATCAATTGCTCAGCCGGCCGTTAGGATAGAGGATCTGCTTTGCCTTGATCCTGGCATATCGACTTGCCGCCATCTACGCCTGTCCCGCCCAATTCTCTCTGCACGCATTTCTCGAACAATATCTGCTCGCGGGACGGGTTGTCGTTGGCGACGCGGATGGAGTGGCAGCCACCCTGTGCTGCCCTTCGGCCAACCGTCACATTGAGTGTGCTGAGCAACATCTGGCGCTTATCTTTGCACGCGGCCAGATCCATCGCCGGACATGAGCTTCTCGGCTTCCGGCACCGTGACCCGGTTGAAATCACCGAGAATGGAATGTTTCAGGCAGCTTGCCGCCACCGCGAACTCGAGCGACTGTTGCTTGTCGTCATAGGCGTTGAGGCCATAGATCAATGCAGAAGCAAAGCTGTCACCGCCGCCAACCCGGTCGACGATATCTGTCAGTTCATAGTGGCGCGACAATTTGAAACCCTGTTCCCGGTCACGCAGGCAGGCGGACCAGCCGTTGCGATCGGCGCTGTGGCTTTCCCTGAGCGTGATCGCGATGGTTGCCATGTCGGGATATAATTCCAGCACCTTGTCCGAAAGCGCTTCATATTTACTGGTATCGAGTTCGCCGGTTTCGACATCGACGTCGACGCTGATGCCGAGCGATTTCTGGCAATCCTCTTCATTGGCAATGCCGACATCGACATATTTGACCAGTTCGCTCATTACTTCTGGCGCGCTCTTGCCATATTTCCAGAGCTTGCCGCGGAAATTGAAATCGCAGGACACCGTCACACCTGCCTGTTTTGCCGCCTTCACGCATTCGATGCTGAGATCAGCCGAATCCTGCGTCAGCGCCGGCGTGATGCCAGTGATGTGCAACCATTTCGCGCCGGCAAAAATGCTCGCCCAGTCGAAATCGCCGATCTTGCACTCGCTGATTGACGAATGGGCCCGGTCGTAGATAACCTTGGAGGGCCGCTGGTTGGCACCGGTTTCGAGGAAGTAAATTCCAACCCGGTCGCCGGAGCGCCGAATGTTGGAGGTATCCACGCCGAAACGCTTGAGCTCGCCAATCGCCGAAGCGCCGACATCATTGTCCGGGAGCGCCGAAACGAAGCCTGATGACAGACCATAGTTGCTCAGCGCGACGGCCACATTGGCCTCGCCGCCGCCGAATGTTGCCTCGAACGCGGGCGACTGGAAAAACCGCTCGTGCCCCGGCGTCTTCAACCGCAGCATGATTTCACCAAATGACAAATATTCCGCCATATTCAAAATCCTTATGATCTGGCGGCGCTTGCGAGAGCAACAGCTTCGCCCGCCAGCCTGGTTATTGCATCGTAATCGCCCGCTTCGATCGCCGCTTTGGGCGTGAGCCAGCTCCCGCCGCAGGCAACAACGGAAGGCACGGCCAGAAATTCACCGAGATTGTCTGCGGACACGCCGCCGGTCGGCATGAAACGCATATCGCGAAAGACCGAACTCAAGGCCTTGAGCATCGGCACGCCGCCCGCCAGCTTGGCCGGAAAGAATTTCACCGTCCGCAAACCCAAAGCATAAGCGCGCTGCACTTCGCCAGCCGTCATTGTACCGCCATAGAATGGCAAGTCCCGATCGAGACAGAAACGCGCCACATCGTCGACAAGGCCGGGCGAAACGACAAACTGCGCCCCCCGATCCGCGACCGCTTTTGCATGATCCACCGTCAACACCGTGCCGGCGCCAACAACGATATCCGAAGTCTCCGATATAATCGCCGACATGCACTCTAGTGCGGCATCGGTGCGCAGGACAACTTCGACCACATCAAGGCCGCCCGCCTGCAGTGCCTTGGCCGTCGCCACCGCGACCGCCGGGTCACTGGCCTCGATCAGGGGCACCACCGGCGCAGCGGCAAATTTCGCCTCTAGTAGTTTGTCCATATCACTGGTCATTTCATGCTCGCAATTCTGGAGATCAGGAGAAAAATGTCCCGCCGTTGAGGTCGATATTGGCGCCGGTAATGAAGCTGCTGTCATCCGACACCAGATTGGCCACCGTACGCGCAACCTCTGCCGTATTGCCCTGGCGGCGGAGCGGCGTACCGGCGGCAACAGCGCTGCGCACCTCGTCCTTGGTAAACGTATCGTGGAAGGCGGTGGCGATCATACCGGGGCACAGCGAATTGACGCGGATGCCTTTGGGTCCGAGTTCCTTGGCCATCGCCCGGGTGAAGGTCATCACCGCGCCTTTTGACGTGCCATAGGCCGCCGCGCCGGGGCCGCCGCCATCACGGCCGGCTTGCGAAGCGAAGTTCAATATGGCGCTTCCCTCGGGCATATGGGGCGCGACCGCCTGGGTCATCATGAACGTCGACGTGACGTTCAATTGCATGACTTGGTTGAAAAATTCTTCGTCCATTTCGGCAAGGCCCTTGCGCGCAACCAGCCCGCCAGTGACGTTCACCAGAATGTCGATCGTGTCGCCAAAGGCGGACACCGTTTCCGCGACCAGACGATCAACATCGGCCTGTTTCGTGACATCGGCCTGGACCAGTATCGCGCTGCCGCCTGCCGCCTTGATCGCGTCCAGCGTGGCCTGGCCGTCCGCTTCATTATTGCAGTAATTAACCACGACATTGGCGCCCTCGGCGGCCAGTTTTTCCGAAACGGCGCGGCCGATATCACGGCTGCCGCCAGTTACGATCGCGGTTTTGCCTTTAAATTTGGTCATATTATTTTCCCTGTTTTTCAGATGAGGAGGAGGAGGAAGTGATCAAGAATTTTTTGGTTTCAGAGGTTTGATGTCGGTGCAGAGGACCAGAACAGACAAGACGGTCATGATCGCCAGTCCCGCACCAACCGCAAAGGCCGGTGCATAGCTGTTGACGGTGATGACCGGGATCAGGAAGTTGAGCCCCACCACGGCCAGCTTGGCAGCCGTGCCGGCAAAACCAGCCAGCGAGGCGACGGATTTTCCGCTGTAGAAATCGCTCGGCAATGTCTGGATATTGCCAACCGCCGTCTGGAAACCGAACAAAATGGCCGCCATCAGCAATACCGCTATCAAGGGCGAAGCCGCGACGATGGTCAGCAACAGCGAAACCAGCATGATCAGTCCGCCGAGAGCGATCACCAGTTTGCGCGTCTTGTTGACGGTCCAGCCCGATTTTATCAGCCGCCCGGCCAGGATTCCGCCGAACCACGCGCCGAACATCGCGCCGACATAGGGCACCCAGGCATAGGTGGCGATTTCCTCGACACCGAAGCCATAGGTTTCAAACAGATAGAGCGGCAGCCAGCCGACAAACAGCCACCAGATCGGATCGAGGAAAAAGGATGCCATGATGACGCCCCAGCTTTCCTTGCGCGAGAGAATTTCGCCAGAATTGGGCGCGTAGGTGGCGGCCTCGTTGGTTTCGGCATTCTTCTGGCCGGTCAGGATATATTGCCGCTCGTCTTCCGTCAGCCAGGGATGGCTTTCAGGGCCGGACTTGTAAATGATCAGCCATGGCACGAGCCAGAGGAAACCGAGCGCGCCGACGGCGATGAAAGTCGCTTGCCAGCTGCCCAGAAAAACAAAGAGAATCCCGATAATCGGGGCGGAAATGATGCCGCCAATCGCCGCGCCGGAATTGAAAACACCCTGCGCCAGTGCACGTTCGTTGATCGGGAACCACTCGGCATTGGCCTTGGTCGCACCCGGCCAGTTACCCGCCTCGGACAGGCCGAGAAGCCCCCGAAACACAGCGAAGCTCATCAAGCCGGTTGCAGCGGCGTGCAACATCGTCGCCGCCGACCATACGACGATCGACAGCACGAAGCCGAGACGCGTGCCGATCCAGTCGAATATCTTGCCAAACAGCGTCTGCCCGAAAGCATAGGCAAAAGTGAATACGTTCAATATGATTGCATAGTCGGTCTTGGTAAGGCCGATATCTTCGGAAATTTCCGGCCACAGAAAGCCGAGCGCGCCGCGATCAATATAGTTGATGATCGTCGCCAGCGCGACGAGACTGACAATGGCCCAGCGGAAATTGCCGACTTTTTTCACAGCGCTCACGATTCATCTTCCCCCGTTGCCAAAAAGTCTTCCCGTACCGGATTGAATATGTCGAGCAGCGAACCGGCCTCGATGCAGCTGATACCGTGATCGGTATCGGGCGATATGATCACACTGTCGCCGACGTCGAGTTCCTGTTCCTCGCCATTCACAAACGAGAGAAACCGGCCCGATTCGATGTAACTGATCTGACCGTGCGGGTGCTGGTGCACGTCGCCGACGGAACCCGCTTCAAACCACAGACGACAAAGCATGAGATCGGGACCATAGCTCAATATCTGGCGCGTAATCCCCTCACCCACGGTTTCCAGCGGAACGTCCGAAGCCTGGACAAATGTCTCGCTGCGGTTTTGCATTGTTGCGGTCATCGCTTTGCCTTTCCAGCTGGCAGATCGATGCGCGCTGCAAATCCGGTCCAGTTCAACATTTGATCACCAAGCTTCACCGAATGCTTCTTTTCGGCATCAGAATCGTAGGACACAACAAGAGCGATCTTCTTGCCGTCCAATTTTTCCACGATGACGATGTCAGAACCATTGACGCTTTCATGGCTGAGTGATTTTATCAGGCTGTCGCTGCCAACCGTCTGCTCCGCCGCCCCGTCATAGCGCCCGTGGGATTCCAATATGCTAACAAAGGTCGTATTTTGCGCGTTCCTGATCCGCTGGATGACCATCGGCTCGCGGCGCAGATTGAACCTGGGGTCATTGGCGCCGATTTCCGCCAGAATCGCTTCCGCACCCCGCTGTGGTACAAATCGATAGGTGTAGAAGCGTCCATCGAGAAGGGTCGTAACGAAACCATTTTGCCCCTGCGGCTTGCCGACGGCATCGACCCAGATATGCTGATAGCCGTTGCCGGTTCCCAGCACCGGCCGCGCCGCGATATGGGATTCGGTGTCAAAGCCGACCCGCATGATATGCCCCTGATAATGCAGCGGCAGGTCGTACTGATGCGGGCTGTCGGACTGCACGCGCACGATGTCCAGAGCGAGCGGCGCAGATAGGCCGTCGACCGAGAATAGCGCCAATGTCCGGGTGAAGCGGGTGTCGGGATAGGCGCCCTCAATCACGGCGGAGCTGATTTGCGCGCCCTCAGCTTTAGAAAAATAAAGCTGCTTTGGCGCAATGGTATCCGCAACCTTCACATCGCCATCGAAATGGCTTTTTTCGTCGACGATCAGCGTATTGTGGGCAATGGTCTGCTTCGCCCAGCTTTCATTCTCCGGCAGATAACGGCCGCCGTCCTTGGCCTCGATATTCAGGAAACGCGCGGCGCCATAGTCGCTGACAATCTCGTTGCCATTGTCATAATATTGCCAGCTCAGCTTATCGAAATGACCGTGTCCCATGCCTTGCGAGCTATTCTTGGCAACCAGTGCCTGACCGCTTGTACTATCGCCTTCGCGCAGGATAGCGACCGCGCCCTGTTCGCCTTCGGGTCCATCACTCAACAGCAGCGATTTGAAGGGGAAGGGGCCAGCCTTGCCGGCGGCCAGATCATCGGCAACCAGCTTGCCGTCATCGGTCAGCACCGTGCGCCCCTGCCACTGCGCGATCGACAGCAGTCCCGGATCGCGTGTCTTGCGATAGGCAATGGCGACGCCGTGATAAAGTTCGTCGGTTTGAAGGCTTTTGTCCTTGATCGCATCGTTGAACGGGAAGAAATAGCCGTCATAGGTCAGCTGGATCGTGGTGCGCAGCGCCTTCAGCAATATGCCGTCGCGATGCTCGAATATCTTGCGCGCCGGATCGTTCTTTTCGATTACCCCGGCAAAAACCACGAAGGGCTTCAATGCAAAGCGCTGATAATAAGGCCCTTCGGTATAATAGCCGTCGGGGGAAAAGAGCAGTTCGCTCTGCCGCAAAAATCCGGTCTCGCCGCTTTTGTCCAGCCCGAGCAGAGCGATATCGACCAGTTCCTTGTCGCCCAGAACATAGCCCGTCATGCCCACACCGGCCGTGGCCCATGTGGCGTGGTTATGGATCTTGCTGAACGTCACCGCCGAGCCGGTGGAGAGGAATGCGGCTGCCTTGCGGAAGAGATTGTCGTCGATATTCTTGCGGTCGGCCTCTGACAGGCTGTCACGAATGGCTTCATATCCCTGGATGCCGTGCACCATCCACATCGCATCGTTCAGCACCTGCCAGAAAATTCTGCCGGAACTCTGGCTATTCTTGCGTGCCGGATGCTCGTCCAGAGTTGGATAGAGATCGGCATAGGCCAGCAACATGTCGCGGACATAGTCGGCATATTTCTGCTCGCCGGTAATCCGGTAAAGCTGGCCGCCTTCGTAGATCGCCTTGTAATTGCGCTTGTGCTGTTCGTGCGTGTAGCCGCCGCCGGGATCGCTGGGAACGGGAACGACGACACCAGCCGCCATCATCTGATCGACAAAGGTCCGCGCGCGATCCAGTTCGTCTTTGAAAAGCGGGCTGTAATATTGCGCCGCCGCAGCAGAACCGGTCGGGGAGGATTCGACCTGGCCTGCCACGGCGGCAGAAGATGCAGCACTCCATAGTGCGACCGCGATGAGCTTACCCTTCATGGCCGTGCTGCGCCTTCAAATTGATTTCCGGCAAGAATGGCGCGATGTGCGCCCTGATAATTCAGTTCCTCAAGAATGGGTGCCGGCATGTTTCTGGATATATTGTTCGTTATCCGGGTCCGTGGACGTCCGACGGTATGGGTGATCTTGATCGGAGCGGCGTCCTGAAAAACATTGTCGTTGATATCGCTATGCTGGACCCCGTGAAGAACCACGGATGCCCCCGTGACATTATTGCTGCTGCGCCCGACGTTCATGAAGGCGGAACCGGTCAGGGAAAAATGCGGGCCAAATGTACTTTCGTCCCGACCGCCGCGGTAGATGTTGAATATCTCGCCGCCAATATCCTTGAAATTGGAGTTCGCCACGTCGACATATTCGACATTATACTGGCCGTAATCTTCGGCCTCCGCCGCCGCCTGCAAGACAGAACCGGAAATATTGGTAAAATTGCTGTTTCTGATGCTGATCCGATCCGCGAACGAACTCTTGCCCAGTGCGACGACGTGGAAGGACTTGTTTACGTCCAGATTCGCCACCGTAACGCCGTCAAGCTCGATCAGAAAATTGGACTGGATTGGGTAAATCGTAGTCCGGATAACCGCATTGCCAACCGAATCCGGGGCCAATTCACCATCAATAACAAGATTGCTGAGACGCAGACTTCCCCCCTGCCTGATTTCGACTAGCGAGGGCCTGGCGAAGCTGATTCTAGCCACAGCATTTTCCGGTCCCGCGATCGACAGGACCTTGTCCAGCGGCAGTATCTTGTTCACCAGATAGTCGCCGGCGCTCAACATCAGACGATCGCCATCGGAAGTCAGAGCGAATGCCTCGGTCAGCGTGTCTTCGCCCGGTGCCACGGAAATAGACTTTCCCGCACCGAACCGGTCACCTGCCGACGGCTTCGGATACCATTTGACGCCGACCTGATCCCGGGTAACGGGAACCAGATCACGCGAGACGCCCCTATCGGAGCCTTCGGGATAGAGCAGACCGTTTTCCGCCCGGATGAGAGCCGTTTCGCTTTCTGAAATCCCGGCTATCGGCTTCTCGAGCTTGCCATCGACGAGCATGTTTCCGGCGAATGCGATGCCGCTGATATCGTCCTGAACCTTCAAGAATGTACCGGCGCCAGTACCGCCGAGCAAATTGTTCTCGAAACGGCTGTTAACCGGGACTGCGGATCGCTCCGCATCGGCACCCGCCGCGAATGTGATGCGCGTGCTGTCCACAACGCTGTTATTCTCGATTATGGCATTATCGACCTGGACGTAGCGGTTCACGGGCGAATTGGGCACGCCGTTCATCACGGTCAGGGCGCTGGCAAAGCCGGTACCGCGCAGACCTTCCATATAATTGTTCCGGATCGTCTGGTCCCGGTTGATGACCCGGATGCCACCGGTGTGGTCCTTGCCATTGCCGAAGAACACGTTGTTTTCGACCAGATTGCCATCCCCGTGGCGCAGCGTCAGCGTCCCGCTTGATTCAAAAAACATATTGCCCCGGAAAATATTTCGCCCTGCCTTCGACGAGATAATTTCAACTTCGCCATCGCAGCGATCGAAATAATTATTCTCCACGAGAGTGTTGGAATCGAACATTGAATATTTGCTGGTCCCGATGCGCAATGTCTCGCCACCATTCGAACCGAGAACAGGCCGGTGTCCGAAGTAATTATGGTCGATGCGGTGGCCGTTTTCCTGACTGTCCTTGCTATCCAGACGAACCGCCAGGGTCACACCCTTGTTGGTCTTGCCAGCCAAGTGATTATGGTCAAACCGGTTGTTCTTGCCATACATGCCGACCCAGTAATCGGACTCATAGCGATCGGGCTTGCTGAACCCGTCGATCACCACTTCCGTCACACGGCTGTTCCGGGCGAGATCATCCTTCGACCTGCGAAAAGAAATGACTTCGCCGGTCGGGCTGTAGCCGTTCAGGAATACCAATCCGGTGACCAGTATATATTCGCCACCAATCCGCAGATTTGACTGGCCGGTAATTACAACTTTACCCGGATCCTGGGAAATCAAGGTGATGGGCTTTTCTTTAGTACCTTTGCCGGAAATCTTGATTTCGAAATCATGCCATCTGCCGTTGGCGAGGATGATGATATCGCCGGCAACGAGCTTCTTTGCCGCCTCGTTATATTCGTCGATATTTTTAACGAAATATTGTTCGGCCTGCGCGGGGACCGCCATGAGCCAAATACATAAGCCAGCAAGGCAGCGCCCTGTCCACATTCCCCGTCACCCTCTCTTATTATCTGGGAACGGGGCTATCAGGAGAGTCGACGTGAGTCAACCAATTGATGCTACCAAATTCAATTTTTGTTCATACCAATTGGTATAACTGCTTGGCCGCCGGGAATTTATCAGCCGAGTTTGACCGAGGACAAAAAGCGCTCGCGGCTCTCATTGGCGCGCTGCTGGACTTCTTCCAGAGCCTGCTTTTCGGTCGCGTCCAGCATCGCCTCGATCAGGCGCCGGAAGTGGCTGTGCATGGCCTGCCGCGCCGCAAGCGGATTGCGCGTCGCCAAGGCATCGTAAATTTCCTGATGCTCGCTGGTTCTGGTGCGGACATCATGTTCGCAAACAGATTCATAAGCGGCCTTCACATCGGGCAGTTCTTCGCGCATCCGCCAAAGCGTTTTTATCGTATGAACGATCGCGGCGTTACCGGAAGCTTCGGCAATCGTGATGTGAAAATGCTGATCCGCCTGCGTGGAGACCTCTTCGTCTTGCGAATCCATTTCCTTGATGAATCTGCCGAGCTTGGCGATATCTTCATCAGAAATATTCTGGGCAGCCAAAGCCGCTGCTTCGGCTTCAAAGAGCGACCGCGCTTCGGTCAATTCAAAGGCGCTGACGTCTGGCAGACGACTGTCGTCACCAGGCTGTTTTTCACTGACGTAGACACCGGAACCGGTCTTGATTTCAATCCGGCCAATCGCCTGGAGCGCAATTTCGGCTTCTCGTATGGTGACCCGGCTGACCCCGAAACGCTCAGCCAGTTCGCGCTCGCCGGGAAGCCGCGCACCAACCGGAAAAACGCCATCCTTGATTAGATCAGTGATTTGCTCTGCCACACTATGGAAAAGTCGCTTTTCGCCCATATTCCCTGTCTATCCCATTGAAAGATTGTTACTTCGACCCGCTTTCTCCTGATAGCGCATCTCCATACCAATTGTCTACTCCAGCCTCTGCGTGACAGTTTTGCACAAAATGGCGCAGCAGGTTCAAACTCCCGCTGCGCCATCCCCCGTTGGTTTCTAGAACTTGAACTGTACCCCCGCAAAATAGCGTGGCCCGTATACCTGGATCGCTCCGAAGTCGTCTGGCGCGCCGCGATAATTGGTCCGCGGCTCGTTGAACAGGTTGATCCCTTCGAGCGTGAACTTCACATTCTTGTTCAACCGGAAAGAGACACGGGCTTCGAAAACACTGACATCGTCAACATACCGGACGCGTCCGGGAGTTGCGACAAACTGCTGGAAGTAATTGCTGCGATATTTGTAGACGCCCTGGAAATCGAACGGACCGATTTCATAATATAGCTGCGCCGCCAGCACGTGCTTGGAAAAACCGAACAGGTTTGAAGGCACGATCAGACCGTTGCTAACCGTCGTTCCAGTCGGGGTCGGGGTCGTGATTGCTCCCAATGTATCGTCTTCGAACTCGAAATTCGAATCTGCATAATTATAGCTGACCTTGAACCCGAGACCATCGAGCGGTTCCGGCAGATAGCTAAGACGGTGGGCTGCTGTTATCTCGACACCATAGATTCTGCTTGTGTCGTCACTGGTAGCAACCGATGTCGTGAAGAGGTCGATGTCCTGATTGTTGATAGTGAACGTCTCGGTAAAGCCGATTGCATCAAATCCGCCGTCGAAACTCTTGTAATAGGCGTTGAAAGCCAGGATCGTATCCTCGTTGGGATACCATTCGAGACCTGCGTCGAAATTCCAAGAAAGCAGTGGCTCCGTCAGCGGATTGCCCGTCGCGCTGACATTGTTGAAGCCTCCGGCAATGGCGTCTGCCGGCGTCGCAAATTCGTCATCGTCATTAAAACTAAAGACCCGGCCGTCTCCAAGCGACGAAGGGTCAGGACGCGACAGGGAGCGATAGATGGCAAAGCGTCCAAGCAGATTGGGCTGGAATTCTGCAACGATGTTCAGACTGGGCAGAAATTCCGTGTAGGAATTTTTCGTCTGCCGCTGGATCAGGTTGGTAGTATCCTCGACCAGCACGAATCCGGCGGTGCCGTCACCATCAACATCATCGAGAACAACATTGAAATCCGAACGGAAGCCAGTGGAATTCACCAATGTCTTGACCACCCGCAAGCCGGCGTTTCCGCGAATGGGGGTGTCACCAAGATCACCATCAAAATTGGCCTGTATGTAGGCCGCCATACTGCGCTCGGTCACATCCGTATTTTGCGCGGAATCGAAATTTCCGGACGGATAGATGGGAACGCCATCTTCATCAAACTGCAGACCCGACGGATCCTCGCGCTCGAGAACCTGCGCAATGCACAGCGCATCAAAGGTTGCGAAGCTGTTGTAGGTGCCAATCACATTGCCCGATGAATCGACATTCGTAATGAGCGGATTCCCACCGGAAATGGAGGAAAGGAAGCCGCTTTCGGGAAAGCTTGTCCGACATTCCCGGTTCGCTACGGCCAGGGCACCGGTTCCGTCGGTGTCATTATAGCTATTCTCGAACCGGCTGGCGCCGAGCGCACCGGGCACGTCCCGGTAGCGGAGTTGCTGATAACGGGCGCCGGCCTGGAGCGTGTTTACAAATCCATCCATTTCATATTCGACGTCGCCGCGAAATGCCCAGACACTATTGAACCGGTCCTGCTCCAGATCAGCGCGCAGTCGCGGATCATTGGCAAACAGGTCATGATTGGTCACATCAAAATTCTGGGTGACAAAATTCAAGCCTTGCGATCCGTTCTGAAGGATCTGGACAGCCGTTTCGACCCGGTCATTGGTCGAGCTGCCATCGCTTTCAAACGCATTCGGCCATGCAGCGGCACCGGTGATATCTTCATTATCTTCGGTGCGGAAGCGGATCTGGACCGCCTGCTCCACCCGCTGGGTTCTCGAGTAGGAGCCATCGAGCGAGATTTTCACGCGATCGCTGACTTGCGCGTCCAGCGAGAGCCCGCCACCATAATATTCCTCGTCGCGCTCCAGATATTCACTGACCGCTTCGATCCGCTGTTCGTTGGTAAACTGCCGCAACGCCCCCGTTTCCGTATAAATAAGCGGATATCCCGGAATGGCATTGGCGTCGCCCAGACCGTCAATCCGACGTCCTTCGGCGAAGTTCAGATCGCTGCGCTGCTCTCTGAAAAGACGCTTGGAATATTGGAAATCCGCGTTGATGTCGACATCGGGGCTTGGCTTGAACTGCAAAGCGCCAAAAAAGGAATCGCGCGTATCATCGGTAATATTGGACCGGAAGGCATAGCTGTTCCGGGCAATGACAAAATCATCGGTGACAGTGCCATCGCGCAGGCCGTCGATCGTACCGCCACTGGTATCGCAATTGCCATCATCAAACACGCCGTCGCCAGTGTCCGTTGGATCAACCACGCAGGCCCGGATAGTATTGGAGACATTGGCTTCCTGCTCGGGATTGGTCGTCTTGTTGCGGGAATAGCCCAGCGAAATACCGAGCTCGGCATCACCCAGCTGGAACTGATCAACATAGCTTCCGGTGATACGATAGCCGAATTTCTGGAACCGCTGATCCGCATCGATATCAAGATTGTCAGGATTGGCGTTCAGCTTGAAATTGCCCTGGAATCTGCGCTTGCCATAATCGAGTGGCTTAATGGATTCGAGCGCAATCTGGCCGGCCACGCCCCCTTCAATATAGCTGGCAGCCTGCGTCTTGTAGATACCGATCTTGCTGAAAAGCTCGGAAGGGAACTGGCTGAAGTTGACCGAGCGGTCGCCACTGCCGTTAGATGCGATGCGGCCGTTGATCACCGTAGAGCCCAGGAACGGGCCTAGGCCACGGATTGAAATTTCGGTGGCCCCGCCCTGCTCCCGGTGAGAAGCCGCACCGGTCAGGGTCTCTAGAGCCTCGCCAATCGATAGCGCCGGTATGTCACCGATCTCTTCGGCCGACAGCGCATCAAAGACCTCGGTCGACTCACGCTTCGCTTCAATCGAGTCCTGAATGGTTGCTCGGATGCCGGTAACGACAATCGCGCCTTCGTCCGCTCCGGTCGATTGCGACCAGGCAGGCGTAGCGATCATAGCCATGGCCGTCCCCGCCAGAAGTGCTGTAGAAAAACGTCGCCGCGATCCATTCTCGCGCGCAAATTCAGCCGCCTGTTTCATAAAATCCCCTCTGCTTTGCTTTTATATTTTTGTGGTATGCTGCCGCCTGCCTACCTATATGTCAACCTTTAATCTATACCAATCAAAATACAGGCATCATACCAATGCCATCCTGCTTTCAATATTCCGATTGTGAATGACGCGGCGGGTTCAAGCTCCCGCCGCGTCACATTCCCGTTCAAGCCGGGAAATTGGTGATCGCAAACCCTTGTCCAGCACAGCGACGGCCGCTGAGACCAGACATCCTTCGCACGCCGGGTCAGTCCGGAAGCAGAACCGGGATATATTGGCCCATCCCAACCCCCGGATGCGATCAGATACGGCTAGAACTTGATGCTGGCGCCAAATGTCAGTCTCCGGTCCGGCAAACCCTGGAAGCACAGCAACGCGCCATCGTTCACACAATATTGCTCGATTTTGGACTTGGTCAGATTGACGCCTTCGACACCGATATTGATATTATCGGTCAGATCATAGGTGATACTGCCGTTCAGCTGTCCACGCGCCGCAGTAGTGACCGGGAAACCAATCGTGCTGCCCTGGGTTGCCCCACCAGCGGTGTCCAGCGTGCGAAACGCATCACGCCATGTGTAACGCGCACGAGCCGACAATCCATATTTCTCGTAGAACAGCGTGACATTATAGGCATGCGGCGAGAAATCGAGCAAGCCCTGAACCGCTGTAAAGGGACCGGTAAGACCGCTGCTCGATTCAAGAATAGCCGTTCCGCGACTGTCCGCGTCGGATGTGTCGGTTGCCTGCCCGCCGCTGAACTTCTGATAGGTATAGTTGGCCGCCAAACCAAAACCGGATGCAAAGCCGATACTGTCTTCAAAAGCTGACAGATTGTACTGGAAAGCAACTTCGACACCTGTCTGCTTGGTCACGCCCGTATCGTTTATCGTGGTCGAAACCGGCACGCACAGCCCGTTGCCGGGAGAGGCCGAAAATACGTTTCGATCGGCGATCGGATTATATATCCCGCCCCCTTCACATGGCGCGGTAATATCCTTGAAGCCGGTAACCGGATCGACGAAGGGCGCAGTTTCCAGCGTTACGAACAGGTTGGTCCGCCGTTTGTGGAAGACACCAACGCTGACCACCGCCGCAGGAGCGAAATAATAGCTCAGCGAAGCATCATAAGATGTCACTTTTTCCGGCACCAGACCCGGATTACCGATTTCGACCGGCGTATTCGGACCCGTTCCAAACCGTACAGATGTTTTCAGGGAATCGAAATCGGGGCGATTGATATCCTGACCATAGCTTGCCCGGAGCACGATATCGCTGGTCAAATCGGCCGCCAGATTGACCCTTGGCAACAGGAACCGATATTTGCCCGGCGTATTGGTCTGATTGATTATATTGCCGTTCGCATCGACATTGTTGCCCACCGAATTGATGGCCGTGTCGACGTAGCGCAAGCCGGCGTTCCCGCTAAAAATACCCGCTGCAAAATTGAGCTGGCCGTACACCGCGTGGGTTTGTTCGGTGATCCGGTAAAAGGAAGCCGGATTGAAGCTGGGATCCGCCAATACACGCCCGCCCGGTTCGGCCAGCAATGCGGCCTGCAATGTGGCCAGCGTTCCTGCCTGATCGGAATAGGCGAGATTCGGATCGATGATCAGAAAATCACCGAAGAACAGAGACCGGCCATCGGCCTTGCCGAAATTAGAAGGCCCGGCAACCAGCAGCTGGGAAAACACCGACCCGTTCGGACTGTCGGCCAGTGCTGACAGACCGATGCTGGACGTTATTTCATTAAACTCCGTCGACCGGTCATTATACCGATAACCCAAATTAAAAGATGTCAGAAAGCCAGTCAGATCTTCAAGATCGAGCGTGAAGTCCATGCGCCCGGTATATTCGACATTCCTGTTGCTATTGTCGCTGACCGACACGGCATCGAGCACAACGTTGTTCGGGTCAAGCAGCTGGGCAACCGTCGGAGCAAAGGGCGAACTGGTATCTATTCCGAATGCGAGCGACCCGCCGGACAGATCATAAGCGAACGGCGTGCCGTTATCGTTCGCAGATCCGGTAATCGGCGTGTTCGGGTTGATGAAATTCAGCGTCGTGCTGAGGTCGGGAGTGCGCGAACTGGCGAGCGTACGCGACCCCTCGATCCGTGCCTTGAATCGGCCGCTCTCCCATTCTCCGCCAGCCCTTATCAGATTGCTTTCGGTCAGCCGGGCGCCGGTATCGCTTGAGAAGCGCAAATTGGGTTCATTCGGGACATTCGGCTGAAGCGTACCGGTTTCTGCCGCCTGGATGCTGCCCAGATCGACACCGCCGAGAGAACCGAAATTGATCGTTTCAAAGGTATCCGGGACGTTGGTATTACGGACTGAACTCACGCCTGAGCCCTGAATTCTGGTACTCTGCTGCCGGCGCGTCTGCTTGTTGTAAAAACCGTCGACATATAATTTCAGACTGTCTGACGGCGCCCATTCGAGCGAACCGGCGACATTATAAGTCTCGTAGTTGAAAATCTCGAACTCCTGGTTCAGGAACTGGATACCAAGATAGTCAAAATCCGGACCAGGAGCCCCCGCTGCGGTCACGCTGGTTCCCTGGGGAATCAGAGTATCCCGGTCGACACGAGGACGCGATGACGAAGCATCCTGCTTGGCATAGCTCCCACTGAGCACGATACCGATACGGCCCGCACCGGTGTCCCAATTTTTGCCAAAACTACCTGATATGCGGGGCTGAACGCTTTCCGACTGCTCGCTATATTCGCCCTGGGCGCGGAAAGCGATTAGCGTATCCCGGAGATCCAGAGGGCGGATCGTGCGCAGGTTGATGGTGCCACCGACCGAACCTTCGGTTGTCATGGCCGTTGGCGCCTTGATAACTTCGAGCGAAGAAATGATCGCCGCGTTGATATCTTCAAAATTGATGCCACTGCGCCCCGAACCGGACCCGACGGTACCGACCCCGTTGATCTCAATGCGGTTATCGTTGGAACCACGGATCTGGACTCCGGTTCCGATACCGGCCTCTCTGGTGATCTGCACCCCTGTGATATTCTCGAGAACCTCGGCCAGATTCTGGTCGGGCAGCTTGCCGATATCCTCGGCCTGAATGACTTCGACAAGGCTTTCCGCATTGCGCTTTTCATCCAGCGCCTTCGCGAGCGAGCCGCGGATGCCGGAAACCACAATTACATTGTCATCTGCCTGATCATCCTCCGCTTCCTGGGCGAAGGCTGGCGCAGCCACCAGAGTCATTGCCGTCCCTGCCAACAGAAACGCCGACGCGCGCCGCCGCAAAACTTTGCCGGACGCAGATATACTTGCCTTTTTCATCGAATCCTCTCCCTGTACTCTTATATTTGATGGGAAACTGCCTTGGTCTGAACATTTTGTCAACCTATATAGCATACCTTTATAATTTTTATTGTCATACCAATTATATATACCGCAATTACTGCACAGTTTGCCCTCCGGAACAGCTGCTCCCGGGCGGCCTGCGTTCCGCGGGAAAGCCATTAAAGAGCTTCAGGTCGCAATTGGGAAACAGGGCTGTTGGCCTTTCCGGTTGGCCAAAAGCGTCACGAACAAGACCCCGGCAAAGGTCCACTTCAAGCCCACGGCAAAGACAATTCTTCTGCTTCGACAAACGCTGATCACCCCGGATATGCGCCAGGGGTGAAGCGCACGTCACCATGTGCGTTATGTCGGGAGGGCGGCCTGCTCAACTTACGACCACAATTGCTCCCTATAAATCGGGATAGGATGGATAGAGAAGCAATCTATGACACTTAAATTGTTTCACAAATTGCTCCTGTTGGTCGCGGTCACCGCGCTCGTTGCAGCCTTGGCGATGACAACGGTCAAGGCCTGGAAATGAACTGCCCCGGGATTGCCGGCAGCTCCAACTCTTGAGTAGCCCCTAGATTTCGGGCAGATATGGCGGCAAGCCGTTTTTGGCCATCAGCTATACGCTGAACCAACAGTTTGATGTGGAGGCATTTGACAAGGTCTGGGTAACGGACATTACCTATATCCGGACGTTGGAAGGCTTTGCCTATCTGGCTGTCGTAATCGACCTCTACTCCCGCCGCGTGGTCGGTTAGTCGCCGCAGAGCCGGCAGACGACAGATGTCGTCTTGCAGGCATTGCTGATGGCCGTGTGGCGCCGCAAACCAAAGCGCAAGGTGCTGATCCACTCGGACCAAGGCTCCCAGTTTACCAGCATGGACTGGGCTGCGTTCCTCAGGGCACACAATCTGGAACACTCCATGAGCCGACGTGGAAACTGTCAAGACAACGCTGTTGCCGAGAACTTCTTCAATCTGTTGAAACGTGAACGAATACGGCGCCGGACCTACAAAACACGCATAAAGGCTCGGCAGGATGTCTTCGATTACATCGAGATGTTCTATAACCCGAGGCGAAAACACACTAGGAACGGGATGCTGTCACCCGCAAAGTTCGAACGGCAAAACGAAATGAAAACTGAAGGTGTCTAGAAAACTAAGGGCTATTCAATGTGCTCCTCAACGACCATTAATCCAGGCACAAATTTAGCGTCGAAGCCAAGCTGGTATCAAGGGGCATCGAACGGAAACTCGCTATTGCTCCTGATCGGGGTTCCGCGACTTGCGAGGCCGACCCCATACTGCTCCGCCTCATATCTCATGCTTTTGCAGCAAGGGATCATGTCATTCACAATATTCCGCAGCCGATGGTCTCTGATTATTCCAAACGACATATCAACCAGCTCATTCGCCTCAGTTATTTGGCTCCCGATATCATCGCCGCTATTATCAACGGGACCCAGCCGCCGCAACTTACCGGCCGCCAGATCATGCGGAAGAACAATATCCCACTGGACTGGGCCAGCCAGCGTATCATGTTCAGGTTCGCATAAGCTAGAAACTCAGGGGAAATTACCCCTCAAAATGATCTCTACGCCAAATCCATCCATCTGCATCTGGACTCCAATATTTGGGCCCTAGAGATAATCCATGGAAACTCAGCATAATATCCGTGGCTTCCAGAGCGTCTCTGGCGACCGAGCCGGTGCAGCAATGGAGTGTAACCCTCGGACATTGCGCGACAATATCCAGGTATGCCTCTACAACTAAGTAGTTGTTTTTAAAGAATAAAAATGGTGGTGCTGCTAGAGAGAATTGAACTCTCGACCTCGTCATTACCAATGACGCGCTCTACCACTGAGCTACAGCAGCCGGACCATTTTGATGCGTTGGCGATAGCCGTCCTGACGGGCGGTTTCGACCGAACCGAGGCGCTAAGACCAAATGCGTGCGATCTTGTCAAGCGGAGTTGCGTTTTTCACCGGATAATGCAATCAGACGCCATGCCAAAACCCCAGCCCAAATCGGAAAAAATGCGCAAGGAAGCGGAGAAAGCCGAGCGATTGGCGGCCCAGTTGCGCGCCAATCTGCGTCTTCGCAAGGCCCAGGCAAAACAGATGGTACACGGCGACACCGATGCCGAAGCGCAGTCCTAGAATCGCACCCTAGGCGTTTACCACCGCCCGCTCCGGTTTGATGATCTCGAAATCATTGACCGCCTCGATAAATTTTGCGGCCACTGGCGCCACCTTGTCGGTTTCGGGATCAAACCAGACATAGGTCAGCTTGACCACATTGAGCAGCTCGTCTCCGCGCAAGAGATGCACGAGGAGAGAATAGCTGGTGCGGCCGAAACGGGTGATCCGGACCGCTATATCGAGCAGGTCGTCGGCCCGCGCCGGCGCGCGATAATCGACATCGGCGTGGCGGACCCAGTTGTCGCCGCCGAAATGCTGCATGAAGCCGCCGAGCATTTCGCCGCTAGGCTGCGTACCGCTTTCCGCCATAAGCGCGCGCATATATTCGGTCAGGCCGATATCGGCAAAAGCGAGATAATGGGCATTGAAGACAATGCCCTGCAAATCGCATTCGGCATAGCGCACGCGAATCGGGGTGATCAGGCGAAAGCCGTCGCGGGGGTTTTTCTGTTCGGTCATGGCGCCGGCTCTTTCCCCAGCGCCGCCTGACTGTCAACCGGCTTTGGCAGCGGTCATGCAAAAGGCATTGAGCTTGTTGCCGTCGGGATCGCGAAAATAGCCAGCGTAGAAACCCTCGTCGCCGCGCGGTCCCGGCGCGCCCTCGTCGCTTCCGCCATTGGCGAGCGCGATATCGTAGAGACGCTGCACCTGCTCTATGTCCTTCGCTTCCAGTGCGACCATCACACCATTGCCAACGCTGGCGGGCTGTCCGTCGAACGGTTTGGTCGCGGCAATACCCGGCGCGCCGCCCATCGTGCCCCAGGCAATGAACTGGTCGAAATCCATCATGCGTCCGACACCCATTTCACCGGCGAGCGCATCATAGAATTTCGCCGCTTTCTCCAGATCATTGGTACCCAATGTGACATAGCCGATCATGTTCTTCCCTCCTTATCAGACAAGAACATTACAGGAACAAACCAGTGGCGTCAACGGATTCAAAGAGGGGCAGTCTGTGCCTCCAACCATTCCAATGGCTCGCCCTCGAGCTGCGGTGCAATCATCGCGCGCACCCTGGCGTGATAATCATCAACCCACTGGCGCTGGCTTTGCGAGAGCATGTCGACGTCAATCAGCTTGCGTTCGAGCGGCGCGAAGGTCAGCGTCTCGAAACCGAGCATGGTCTGTTCGCCGCCTTCGATCTCACGTTCCTCGACAAGAAAGAGATTTTCGATGCGGATGCCGAATTCGCCCGCCTTGTAATAGCCCGGTTCGTTGGACAGGATCATGCCCGGCTGCAGCGCTTCGCTCAGACCGCCGGCGCCGGATATCCGCTGCGGGCCTTCGTGCACCGATAGATAGCTGCCGACGCCATGACCGGTGCCGTGACCATAGTCGACGCCATCGGCCCAGAGATATTGCCGCGCCAATATGTCGAGCTGACCGCCGGTCGTGCCCTTGGTAAACACCGCCTGGTCGAGCGCAATATGGCCCTGCAGGACCTGAGTGTAACGCTTGCGCATTTCCGCGGTCGGCTCGCCGACAGCAACCACGCGGGTAACATCGGTGGTGCCGTCAAGATATTGGCCGCCGCTGTCGACCAGATAGAGCGAATTCAACTCAATCGGCTGATTGGTCTCCTCGTTCACACTATAATGAGGCAGCGCACCATGATCGCCGGCGGCAGAAATCGTGTTGAAGGAGAGATCCTTGAGTTCCGGATTCTCCTCCCGAAACTTGCGCAGCCGGGCGGCCGCCGACAATTCGTCCAGTCCGCCCTTGGGTGCCTCGTTCGCCATCCAGTGCAGGAACTTGGTCAGCGCCGCGCCATCGCGCTTCTGCGCGGCCTTGTGGCCGGCGATCTCGGTTTCGTTCTTGATCGCCTTGGCGAGAATGGTCGGATCGCGGTCCTTGACGATAGTGGCACCCGCATTGTCGAGCGCTTCGAAAATGGCGGCCACCGAACGTTCCGGATCAACCGCAACGGTTTTGCCGGCCATGTCCGACAAGGCGTCGGCCAGCTCGTCATAGTCGCGGATCTCGACATGATTGCCGAGATGTTCACGCACCGCGTCGGTCAGCTTCTCCGGTGCAACAAACAGGGTCGCCGTCTCGTCCGCGCGCACGATCGCGTAAGCCAGCGGTACCGGCGTGTTCGCAATATCCTTGCCGCGGACATTGAAGAACCAGGAAACCGAATCCAGCGCGGCGATGACGGTGGCGTCATAGCCCTTGTCCTTGAGCCATGTCGCGACATCTGCCCGCTTCTCCCGCGCCGATTTTCCGGCATATTGATCGCTATGGACCGCGAGCTTCTCTGGCGAACGCTCGGGCTGGTCTTCCCAGACCGCGTCGACGGGGTTGTGCTGCACCGCGACCAGTTCAGCGCCCGACTTGGTCAATGCCTTGCTGGCCGTTTCCGCCCATTCGCGAGTGTGCAGCCAGCTGTCATAAGCGATTTTCGAGCCCTTGGGCGCATTGGCGGCGAGCCATTCATGCGGCTTCTGGTCCGCTACATTGACATATTCATAGAGATTGCCGTCGACCTGGTCGCGGACCTGAACGACATAGCGCCCGTCTATAAACATCGCCGCCTTGTCCTTCAGCACGACAGCCGAGCCGGCCGAGCCGCCAAAGCCGGTCAGCCAGGCCAGGCGCTGCGCATATTCGCCGACATATTCGCTCATATGCTCGTCACAGATCGGCACGACAAAGCCATCGAGACCGTCTTTCTGCATTTGTTCCCGCAACGCCTTGAGGCGCGCTTCGTAGGTAGACATCAACATCGCCGAGCAAACTCCTTGAATTAGCTTATCGTCGAACACATAGGAGTTCCGAGCCCCATTCGCCACCTAAATCCGGCTGGAGATATAGAGAGAATATGACCAAAAAGCTGACTCGTCCGCCATTTGCAGAACAGCGTCCCCACAGTTACGAACGGCACGGATACGTCGTCAACGACCCGTGGCACTGGCTAAAAGATGCGCGATATCCGGTTGTCGAGGACGAGGATGTACTTGCCTATCTTAAGGCGGAGAACCAGTGGTTCGAACAGAATATGGAAGGGCGAAAAGAGCTGACCAAATCCCTGTTCGCCGAGATGAAGGCGCGGATCAAGGAAGACGATAGCTCGGTGCCGCAAAAGGATGGCGACTGGCTCTACTGGGCCAAGTTCGAGGAGGGTATGCAATATCGCCAGCATTGGCGCAAGGCGGTATCGGGCGGCGAAGACCAGCTGATGCTCGACGAGAATATATTGGCCGAAGGCAAGGAATATTTCCGTCTGGGCGCGGCATCGGTGTCTCCGGATGGCCGCCTGCTGGCCTATTCCTATGACGATAATGGTTCGGAACGGTTTGAAGCGCGGATCAAGGACCTCTCCAGCGGTGAGCTACTCCCCGATATCATTCCGGGCACCCTGTCGAGTCTAGTCTGGTCCGCCGACTCCAAAATGCTGCTCTACGGCCTCGCCAATGAACAATGGCGCACCGACAATGCCCGCCTGCATGTACTGGGCAGCGATATTGCCGAGGATGTCGAGCTATATCACGAAGATGACGAGGGCTTCCGCGTCGGCATCGGCCTGACCCATTCCGAAAAATATATCGTGATCTCGACCGGTGATCACGAAATCAGCGAAGTGCGACTGCTGCCAACGGACAATCCGCTGGCCGACCCCATTCTGGTGTCCGCACGGAAGACCGGTCGCGAATATGAGGTCGAGGAGCATGATGATATGCTCTATATCCTGACCAACGACGATCATGTGAATTTCCGGCTGGCGACGGCACCGGTCGCCGATCCCGACAATTGGACGACCCTGATCGCCGGTTCGGATGAATTTTACCTGACCGACGTCTCTACCTTCAAAGATTTCTACGTCACCGAGGGCCGCGAAAACGGTCTCGATCAGGTTGAAATCCGTTCCTATGACGATCCCGCCAAGGTCGAGCGCATCGCCTTTCCCGAGGCCAGCTACAGCACCGGGCTCGACGACAATCCGGAATATGAAGTCGTCAAGCTGCGGCTCAGCTATGACTCGATGGTCACCCCGGGCACGGTCTTCGATTATCATCTGTCCGACCAGTCCCTCGAAACACTCAAGGTGCAGGAAATTCCGTCCGGCTATGACGCCAGCCAATATGTCACCGAGCGGCTGATGATCGAGGTGCGCGACGGAACGATGGTGCCGGTTTCTCTGGTATATCGCAAGGATACCAGGATCGACGGCAGCGCGCCGCTGCATCTCTATTCCTACGGTGCCTATGGCTATGCCGTGCCGCCGAGCTTCTCGACGACGCGACTCAGCCTGGTCGACCGTGGTTTCGTCTATGCCATTGCCCATATCCGCGGCGGCGATGATCTGGGCCGGAACTGGTATCTGGACGGCAAGCTGACCAAACGGACCAACACGTTCAACGATTTTGTCGATGTGGCAAAAGGCTTGATTGCCAAAAACTACACCAGCAGGGGCCGGATCACTGCTTCGGGCGGTTCAGCAGGCGGCGAGCTTATGGGCGCGATCGTCAACAGCGATCCTGACCTATGGGGTGCGATCGTCGCGCATGTGCCCTTTGTCGACGTGCTCAACACCATGCAGGACGAAAGCCTGCCGCTGACCCCCGGTGAATGGCCGGAATGGGGCAATCCGATCACCGACAAGGCAGCGTTTGAATATATCCGCAGCTATTCGCCCTATGACAATGTGACAGCGCATGATTATCCGCCGATGCTGATCACCGGTGGACTCAATGATCCGCGCGTGACCTATTGGGAGCCGGCGAAATGGACCGCCAGGCTGCGCGCCACCAAGACGGATGACAATATCCTGCTGCTTAAGACCAATATGGGCGCCGGCCATGGCGGCAAGTCGGGTCGCTGGAACGCGCTGGAAGAAACCGCAGAGGAATTCGCCTTCATCCTCTGGCAGATGGGCATATCCGAATGAAACCGCCGGAAACGGCCTACGCTCTTTCGATCACCGCCCGACCGGAGGACATAGACGAACTCGGCCACGTCAATAATGCGGTCTGGGTGCGCTGGATCCAGGATATGGCGACAGCCCATTGGAACGCCGTCGCACCGCAACAGGCTATCGATCAATATATCTGGGTCGTGACGCGGCACGAAATCGACTATCGCGGCAATGTCGAAGCCGGCGAAACCGTGACCGGACGCACCTGGATTTCCGAACCGCCCAAAGGTGCCCGCTTCTGGCGCAACGTCTGTTTTACCGACCCTGACGGCAGGACAAAGGTCGCAGCAAAAACCAACTGGGCGATCATCGATCGGGCAAGCGGCAAGCCGGTGCGGGTTCCTGCCGATCTAGCGGCGCTGTTTCTGGAAACCTAAGGCGCGGGTATCGCCGTGGACGGAGCAAGCGGTGAGGGCTGGTCCACCCTTTCCCCTTCGGCGGTCCGCAACTGTTGCGGTTCGAGTATCGCCGCAGTTTCAATCACGTCAAGCGCGCGCCGTGCTTCATTATAGCGCCGGGCTTTTTCCATCCATTGCAAGAATTCTTCATCCTTGTCGGCTCCGGCCAATTTTTCGATTTCCGCAATCGCGGCATCGACATTGCCCGTTTCGACATAGCGTTTTGCCCGGATCAGGCGCTGTTGCGGAGCCGGCGACGGGGTGCCTTCGCGGCGGATCACGAAGAGTTCGGACAGCTCCCGCTGGAAGTCGGCCCAGAAGCCTGCACCGCTCGAGCCGGTCATCAGCGTGGGGCCGAGTTCGTCCAGTCCTGCCGACAGTTCTTCCAGCGTCACCGGCTGGCGGGAGGCGTTGACAATAGTCGTTACCGCCTTGGGCTGGGCATCACCGAAACGCAGCCGCAACTGCGGGTCGATATAACCAAGTGGCGAACCGCGATCCAGCGCCCGGCGGGCGGCAAAGGCGATCAACAGGCCCTCGGCCCGCGCCGCATTGCCGGATGCGGCCTGCGCCTGCACATTGATCCGCGACAGGCGATCTTCCAGATCGGCAACGCGCACCGCCAGCGCGCGCTCCAGATCGGGTGTCAAGGTAGCTGCAGGACTAGCCTCTGCGGTTTGTGCCGGCGTCGGCAGGACGCTGCCGTCGGCATCGATACGGTTGGCCAGCGCGGTTGCAGGATCAGGCGCCGCCTGGGTACCGGTCCCCTCGGCAACCGCCGCAGCTTCCGTGTCCGAGCTGGTGTCGAACGGGTTGTAGCGGGACAATATCCATCCGGTGAGGATCGCCCCGCCGACAAAAGCCACAACCATCAAAATCAGCACATTACGCGTCAAATTGCTCTTGCCTGTCGATGGCGAAAGCCTTTCATAATCGCGACTCATTCCGGCTTTCCTTCCCGGCCCGGCGTCATGGCGAACCAAATATTCTCATTCCCTCTGGCATAGTCGGGTCGCCAGAGACAGTAAAGACTCGTCATCCGGACGGTCCGCGACCTGCAGGCTTTTCCATTGCGCTCCTGCTGCGGCCGCGACTTTTTCGGAAAAGGCCAACACCTGATGCCGATCCGGCTTTATGTGCAACCGGTCGAGTTCGGTGACGAGATGCCTTGCCGCCCGCGGCGAGTGCAGCAGGATTATCGTTTCGCCTTTCAGGCAGGCTATGGCCTTCTCCCCCAATGCCATGGCCCGCGACCGGTATACGGGAACGACCGTCATTTGCCGATCGCCCGGGTCCAGCATGCTATGCTGCTCGCCAGCCAGCCACAGGACGCGACGGAAACGATTGTCCTCCAGCTGGTCCAGCAATCGCTGTCCGCCGGAATCGCCGCTATGCAGCACGTTAAAACCTGCATGTCGTGCGGTCGAAGCGGTTGCCTGACCGACCGCAAGCACGGGGAGCGATCCTAAATCGCCGAGCCGGTCTCCGCCATAATTTACTGCATTGGCGCTGGTCAGCAGCAGGGCATCAAAATCAGCCGCCACCGGACCGGACCATGATATCGGTTCAACCGTGAACAGCGGATCAACCACTGTTTGCAGCCCCAGATCCCCCGCTCGCCGTTCGGTCTGCAGCGCCCCGTCGAGCGGCCGGAGAATCAGCAGCGGCAGCGTCATCGTCCAAATACGGCCTTTAGCTCCGCGCTCGCCTGACCCAGCAGCTTGTCGGCCAATATGCCGGGCGCCGAGACATCGCCGGTGTCGAAACTGGATGTCCCTTCAATATGCTCCGATCCATCGGGCAGCAAAATTTCTGCCCGCAGATGAATGGTGGATCCGTCAATCGTCGCCAGGGCTGCCACCGGGCTGTGACAATCTGCAGTCAGTTGTTTCAGAAGCATGCGTTCGGCAATGACGGCACGAAATGTGTTCGTCGAGGAGATCGCGTGCATCAGCTTGCGGACATGCGGGTCTTCGGATCGCGCTTCAACACCAATCGCGCCCTGCGCCGGAGCTGGCAGCATGACCTCATCGGAAATTTCGCTGCCCACATCTTCCATATCAAGACGTTTCAGGCCTGCGGCAGCGAGCAACGTCGCGTCATATTCGCCATTTTCAATTTTTTGCAGCCGGGACTGCACATTACCGCGAATCAGTCTGATATCGAGATCGGACCGCTGCCGCAAAAGCTGTGCCTTGCGCCGCGGGGATGCGGTGCCGACAATGGCTCCTTCCGCCAGCGCATCGATCGACTCCGCTCCGATCAGCCGGTCATGGATATCGGCCCGCTCCAGCATCGCTGCGAGAATGAATTCCTCCGGCCGGATGGTCTCGACATCCTTCATGCTGTGCACCGCGCAGTCAATTTCACCATTCCCGAGCGCGTGATCCAGTTCCTTGGTCCACAAAGCCTTACCGCCCACATCGGCAAGCGCGCGGTCCTGTATCCGGTCGCCGGTGGCGATCATCGGCACCAGTTCAACCTGATCCGGCCGCCATCCATGGGTTGTTAGCAGCGCATTGGCGGTCATCTGCGCCTGCGCCATGGCCAGCGGGGATTGGCGCGTACCGATACGCAAGGGCCGGTCCAGACCGGCGAGAATCTCTTTTTTGGCGTTGTCGCTCATGATAGCGCTTGTCCTAATGGCTTGAGCGCCTAAGTAAAAGCGTCATGAGCCTGATCTTGGGAATTGAATCAAGCTGCGATGAAACGGCAGCCGCGCTAGTCACGTCTGATCGGGAGATTCTGGCGCACAAACTCGCTGGCCAGGAGGCGGAACATGCCCCCTATGGCGGCGTGGTCCCCGAAATCGCAGCCCGCGCCCATGCCGAGATTCTGACGCCGCTGATCGAGGCCGCACTGGAAGAAGCGGGAAAATCGCTGGACGATGTCGACGCGATCGCTGCCACAGCAGGCCCCGGCCTGATTGGCGGGGTGATGGTCGGGCTGGTTACCGGCAAGGCGCTGGCGATGGCGGCGGGCAAACCGCTGGTCGCTGTCAATCATCTCGAGGGCCACGCCCTGTCACCACGACTGGTCAATCCCGATCTGGCTTTTCCCTATCTGTTGATGCTCGTTTCCGGCGGCCATTGCCAGATATTGCGCGTCGAAGGCGTCGGACAGTATCGGCGGCTGGCCACAACGATTGATGATGCCGCGGGCGAAGCCTTCGACAAGACCGCGAAAATATTGGGTCTTGGCTATCCGGGTGGCCCCAGGGTCGAGGCCTTTGCGCGGGAGGGCAATCCGGCTGCGGTTCCCCTGCCCCGTCCGCTGATCAAATCAGCCGAACCGCATTTTTCCTTCGCCGGTCTGAAAAGCGCGGTGGTCCGCGCCCACCAAAACGGTGCGTACCGGCCGGAAGATATTGCTGCGTCTTTCCAACAAGCGGTGGTGGATTGTCTGCGCGACCGGCTGGAAAAAGCGATTCGCGATCATGCCAGCTGCGCTCATCTCGTTGTCGCCGGCGGTGTCGCGGCAAATACACCGATCCGCGCCATGCTCGAAGAAGTCGCAGAAGAGAATGGCATGGCCTTTACCGCGCCGCCGCAGTGGCTGTGCACCGATAATGCCGCGATGATTGCCTGGGCTGGCGCAGAGCGCTTTGCCGCCGGCATGACCGATTCCCTCGATTTCGTCGCGAGGCCACGCTGGCCGCTGGACCCTACGGCTGAAAAAGCGCGCGGTGCGGGAGTGAAGGCATGAGTGCGGCAATCACCAGAATAGGCGTCATCGGCGCGGGCGCCTGGGGCACGGCCCTGGCGCAGGTTCTGTCGGAAGATCAGGACGAGTTCCTTCTGTGGGCCCGCGAACCTGAAGTTGTTGACCAGATCAACCACACCCACGAGAACAAATCCTTTCTGGCGGGCCATCGGCTCCGCGACAATATCCGCGCAACGCAGGATTTAGGCGCAATGGCGGCCTGCGATGTGCTGCTGCTGGTCACGCCGGCACAACATCTGCGCACCACATTGCAAGCGCTACCCGATTCCGGTGCTGCGCTGATCCTGTGCTGCAAGGGGATCGAGGCAAGCAGCCGCTTGCTGTTGAGCGAAGTTGCCAAGATCGTGCGACCGGACAACGACCTCGCTGTCTTGTCCGGCCCGACCTTCGCCCATGAAGTGGCGCAAGGCCTGCCGACCGCCCTGACGCTGGCCTGCGAAAGCGAAGCGCTCTGGGAGCGGCTCAAACCACTGATCGCCAAGCCGCGTTTCCGGCCTTATTATTCCGACGATGTCGTCGGCGCGGAAATCGGCGGCGCGGTCAAGAATGTGCTGGCGATTGGCTGCGGCGTGGTCGACGGGGCGGGGCTGGGGCAAAATGCCCGTGCATCCCTGATCAGTCGCGGCTTTGCCGAAATGCTCCGCTATGGGGCAGCGCGCGGCGCCCGGGCGGACACGCTTGCCGGGCTTTGCGGCCTTGGCGATCTGGTGCTCACCTGTTCCTCGACCAGTTCGCGCAATTTCTCGCTCGGCCGTGGACTGGGAGAGGGCCAGTCAGCCGAATCGCTTCTGTCGGACCGGACAACGGTTGCCGAAGGAGCTTCCACGGCCCCGGTCCTCCAGCAGGACGCAAGAGCACGCCAGGTCGACATGCCGATCGTCGACGCCGTCTGCGCCCTGCTTGCCGGCAAGGCCGATGTTCAGTCTGTAGTCACCCAGCTCATGAAAAGGCCGCTGGTTTCCGAACGCAGATAGACCGGCGAGCCATGATGATGACAAAATACCGAAACTGCTATAGACAGTCTGTCCTGGAGCGGACCAGCCGGAGAGCGATTTGAACAGTCCTGAATCATCAGGCACGGCTGGTGCACCGCCAATTGATGGCGACACACCCGCCGACAAGAGCAAGGACGATATTGCCGCGCTGGCCAAAGGCGGGCGGACCAATATTTTCGGATTTCTGCTGCGCCTCGCCGCGCGCCTGCCCTTTCTGTTCATCGCCGGCCGGATCTATGGTGCAGAAGCGCTAGGCCGCTTTGCCTATGCAATATTGGTGGTGGAATTCGCCGCTCAACTGGCAACGCTCGGGCTGAAGCGCGGGCTGGCGGCCCAGCTGAGCAAGACCCAGAGGCCGCATGTCCATGTCGTCTGGGACGGGCTGCTGGTAAGCTTTCTGGCGTCGGGGATCGCCGCAGGCATTCTTATCGCTTTTCCCTTCATCATGTTCCCGAACAGCGAAATCAACGGTCTCGACCGGTTTTTGCCGTTGGTGATATTTACCGTTGTCGGCGCCGATATCGCGCTCGCCGCGCTCGCCTACCGCTACGATATTGCCTCGACCGTGCGCGCCCGGTCGATTGTCGAGCCGTGGACGATCAGCATCGCCGCCTTTCTCTTCTCCTATTATTCGTTGCGCGACGGCCTGATCCTCTCCTATGTCGTGTCGATGATCGCCGCACTGGCGGCCTCTTTATGGCCATTGTTCAAAAGCTATGGCCTGCCGCACGGCTGGCGGCCGGAGCCGCTGAAAATCGCGCGGATGGCCCGCCGCAACATGCCCCTTGCCGCTGCCGACGCAGCCGAATGGGGTTCGCGCCGTCTCGATCTGGCGATCCTCGGTCTGTTCGCATCGCCGGCGATTGTGGGTATCTATTATATCGCGCAGCAGGTGGCGAGCCTGCCGCAGAAGCTCAAGACCAGCTTTGACCCCATTCTCGGGCCGGTCATCACGCGCAATCTGGAGGCCGGCAATATGAAGGCTATCGCCAGCCAGGTCAGCCAGGTCGGATTCTGGATCATTGCAGCGCAGGTCGGCATTGCCCTGGCGCTGGCGATTCCAGGCGAAGCCGTGATGGGCCTTGTCGGTCCGGGATTTGTCGGCGGCACCGGCGCGCTGGCCTTCCTGCTGGCAGCCGAAGCCGTGGCCGCAACCGCCGTGGTCAGCGAATCCGCGCTGGTCTATATTGCCCGCCATCGCAATCTGCTGATTTCGCTGTCGATGTTGCTGCTGCAGGCTGCGCTCAGCGTCGCCTTCATCCAGATCTGCGTCTATCTCGGCCTTGGCCCCCTGTATCAGGCAGCGGCGGTCGCGGCGGCCTTGATGGTCGCCCTCGCCTATGCTTCGGTGGTGAAGGCAATATTCCTGTCAAAGCTGCTCGATGCGCCCGTCAACGGCTGGCGCTGGACCCTGCTGATCGCCATAGGCGTTGCCAGCGCCGTCGGCTTTCTCGCGACGCGCCTGCCCGAATGGGCAGAGCTGATCGTCGGCATACCCATGATCCTTGGCAGCTACGCCTGGGTCATCTGGAAATGGGGCTTTGGACCGGAGGACCGGACGCTATTCAAAATGAAAGGCTGATTAGCCCAGCCGTTTTTCCACCAGCGCCCGCAGATCGGCTTCCGGACGCGCGCCATAATGGGAAATTACTTCCGCTGCAGCGACCGCGCCGATGGTCAGACATTCGTCCATCGGGCGCTCTTCAATGTAACCGCTGAGGAAACCTGCGGCAAAAAGGTCGCCGGCACCGGTGGTATCGACGATCTGGTCGACGGGCTCGGCGGCAACAGCGGTTGTCTTACCGTCCCGGACCGCGATCGCCCCTTTTTCGCTTCGCGTGACGACCAGCGTCTCGACCTTGGCAGCCGTTTGCGCGACCGCAGCGTCAAAATCCTCGGTTTCGGCCAGCATCATGATTTCCGCTTCATTGGCGAAGAGAATGTCAATCTTGCCGCCATCGATCAGACCGACAAATTCCGCCCGGTGCCGGTCGACACAGAAAGTGTCGGACAGGGTGAAGGCAACCTTCCGGCCATTTTCCCGGGCAATGTCGATCCCCAAAGCCATCGCGGCCTTGGGTTCATCGGCATCCCACAGATAGCCTTCAAGATAGAGAATCGCGCCGCTGGCGATCAGATCGGCGTCAACCGCAGCCGGCGGCAGGAATTGCGATGCGCCAAGGAACGTATTCATCGTCCGCTGCGCGTCGGGTGTGACGAAAATCAGGCAGCGCGCCGTTGGCGGCTCCTTGCCCAGCGGCGGCACGTCAAAATCGATCCCGGTGGCCCGAATATCATGGGCGAAGACCTCTCCGAGCTGGTCGTCTGCCACTTGCGCGATCAGCGCGCACTGGCGCCCCAGGGTGGACGCGCCGGCCAGCGTGTTGGAACCCGAACCGCCGCTGATTTCGCGCGCCGGCCCCATGTCGCGGTACAATTCCTGCGCCCTGTCGGCATCAATCAGCGCCATGCTGCCCTTGACCAGTTGCTCCTCTTCCAGAAATTCGTCGCTCGACTGGGAGATGACGTCGACAATCGCGTTGCCGATGGCGACGATATCATAGCGGGCTTCGGTGGTCATAAATATACCTCTGGGCTGGTTGCACTATTGCGGCTGCGTTAGGGATTTGGGTCTGGACCATCAAGCAGAATTGACGCCCGCTTGCCAATCGTGACATGAAGCGGACATGATAGAGGCTTTTACCCGCGCTCTGGCGCAGCTCACCGACCGCGCGATATTGAAGATCCTGCTGAAGGTCATTCTGCTCACCCTGTTGCTATTCGCGCTATTCGGCGTTGCGGCCTATTTTGGCTTGCTGTGGCTATTTGCATGGCTGGGCTGGTCCGATGGCGGATTTGCCGCCGCCGCTGCCGCCGCAATCATCGCCATAATGACAGGAGTCCTGCTGTTCCGGATCGTGGCCATTTTTGTCCTCAACATCTTCTCGGACGACATTGTCGATGCGGTGGAACGGCGATATTATCCGGGACGGGCAGAAAGTGCGAAGCCGCCGGGCTATGGAGCGGGCATGAGAATGGGGCTGGCGTCCGCGGCCCGCGCGCTCGGCTACAATATTCTTGCGATACCGCTCTACGTCCTGCTGCTGGTCACCGGCGTCGGCGTTCCGATTGCCTTTTTCGCGATCAATGCCATTCTTCTGGGCCGCGACCTGCAGGACATGGTCGCGGCACGCCATGCCAGCGACCATCAAAGCCTCGCCACGGAATGGAGCCTTCCGAAGGCAAAAAGATTTGTTCTCGGGCTGGCCGCCGCGCTGTTGCTCGCCATTCCCTTCGTCAATTTTCTTGCGCCGGTTTTGGCAGCCGCTATGGCTACCCATCTGGTGCACGGAAAGAAAAGAGAATGATCCGCATGAAAGCCAAGTTTCT
The DNA here is from genome assembly GCF_002776575.1 of Sphingorhabdus sp. YGSMI21. Classification (GTDB taxonomy): domain Bacteria; phylum Pseudomonadota; class Alphaproteobacteria; order Sphingomonadales; family Sphingomonadaceae; genus Parasphingorhabdus. The sequence goes on from NZ_CP022548.1 coordinate 556,218, forward strand.
TGTCCTGCTCAGCCTGCCGGCGCTGGCCGCCTGCGCCTCGACCGCCACGACGCCCCGAAGCACAGGACTGCCTGCCGTGTCGGGATCGCCGCTCAGTTCCGTGGCAGGGCTGGAAATCGTCATGGGCAAGACCGCTGACCAGCTGACCCGCCTGTTCGGCAATCCCCAACTGGACATATCGGAACCACCTGCGCGGAAACTGCAGTTCGCCAGCGGTGCCTGCATCCTCGACGCCTATCTCTATCCGCAGGAAAACGGCGGAAGCCAGCGCGTGACGCATATCGATACTCGCCGCAGCGACGGCGCAGCGGTCGACCGGGTCAGCTGCGTCAATGCGCTAAGGCTGCGCTGACGCCAACTGATCAAGCGCCCAGCCGGCCGCTTCCCTGATCACGTCATCCTCATCCTCGAGCAGCGCCTGAACCGGTTGAATAAGCGCAGTATCGCCACTGTTCCCCGCTGCGATCAGCGCGTTGCGGACCATGCGGTCTCGGCCGGTTCGCTTGATCGGAGATCCGGAAAAAACCTGCCGGAAACCGGCATCGTCGAGCGCCAAAATGTCCACGAGAGCGGGCGCGGCCAGTTCGGCGCGCGGCAGAAATGCCTTGTTCGCCGCACCTGCCTTGGCAAATTTGTTCCACGGACAGACCGCGAGACAATCATCGCAGCCATAGATATGATTGCCGATTGCCTTGCGATATTTGTGCGGGATCGGCCCCTTATGCTCGATCGTCAGATAGGAAATGCAAGCCCGGGCATCTAACTGATAGGGCGCGGGGAAGGCGCCGGTCGGACAAATATCCTGACAGGCAGAACAACTGCCGCAACTGTCCCTTCCCGGCTTGGACGGTTCCAGATCGAGGGTCGTATAAATTGCGCCGAGAAACAGCCAGCTGCCATGTTCGCGGCTGACGACATTGGTATGCTTGCCCTGCCAGCCGAGTCCGGCAGCTTCGGCGAGCGGCTTTTCCATCACCGGCGCGGTGTCGACAAAGACCTTCACTTCGCACTCCGCCTGCTCGACCAGCCAGCGGGCGGTGCGCTTCAGCGCACTTTTCACAACATCATGATAATCCCGACCCTGGGCATAGACCGAAATCCGGCCGTGATCGGACACGGGCTCCAGGGCAAAGGGATCAACCGCCGGCGCATAGCTCATGCCCAGCATGACAACCGTCTGTACATCGGGCCACAGGGTTGCCGGATCGGACCGTTCGTCCGCCCGGTTGACCATCCATAGCATGTCACCCTGACGGCCTTCATCAAGCCATTGCTGCAGACGCAACCCGGTTTCGGGTGCCAGTCTGGCCGGAGCGATACCGACAGCGGCAAAGCCTTCATCCTTCGCCCTGTTTTCCAGCGCTTTGGTCAATCTTAACTTGTCATCCGGCATAGGCTTTCCCTATCAAACACTCCCGACAGTTATGAAAGCCGTAAATGCACGCACCCCATTCCGAATATGCCATCGAGGCCCGCAATATCGTCAAGAGATTTGATGGTGAAGCGGCTGTCAACGGCATCGACCTGACCATCAACAAGGGCAGCATATTTGGCATATTGGGACCGAATGGAGCGGGTAAGACCACGACCCTGCGCATGCTGCTCGGGATCATCGACCCCGACGAAGGCGAACGCTACCTGCTGGGCTCGGCGGAACCGATTTCAAAAGCACATCAGGTCGGATATCTGCCGGAGGAGCGGGGGCTTTATCAGTCGATGAAAGCCTATGACGCTATTGCCTTCATGGGCGCGCTGCGTGGACTGCCGCTCGCCGAGGGGCGCAAGCGCGGGCGCAGGATGATGGAAGATCATGGACTTGGCGATGCCGCCGACAAGCAAATCCGCCAACTGTCCAAGGGCATGGCCCAGACGGTACAATTGCTCGGCACGCTGGTTCACGATCCCGACCTGATCATTCTCGACGAGCCGTTTTCGGGACTCGATGCGCTCAACCAGGGCAAGCTCGAACGATTGATCCGGGCCCAGGCAGACAAGGGCGTGACGGTGATCTTCTCCACCCATGTAATCGCGCATGCCGAGCGGCTCTGCGAGGAAATCGCGATAATCGCCGACGGCAAAATCCCGTTCAAGGGAAAGGTTTCAGCAGCGCGGGACCGGCTGCGCCCGCAAGTCCATCTCGAAACCCGCAATCTTGACGGGCCCTGGCGCACGGCTATCCCAGCCGACTGCATACCCCTCGGACACAATTGGCATTTCACCCTGCCGGAAAGCGGTGTGGAGCTGCTGCTCCACGCACTGGTGGAAGGCGGTGCGGGAATCGAATCCCTGTCGATCGAGCGGCCCGGCCTGCACGACGCCTTTGTCGAGATCGCCGGGGAAGCGGCTGCCCGCAAGATGGACGAAGACGCCGAAGACAATGATGTGGAGGCAGCAGCATGATCGAAACAATCCGCGCCGCTTTTGTCATCGCCCGTCGCGATTTCACCGCCATCATATTTTCCAAATCCTTCTTTTTCTTTTTGCTCGGCCCTCTGTTTCCCATCGGAATCGCGGTAGCTGCGGGCGGTCTGGGAGCGCAAGTTTCTCAGGATATCGACAATCCGGTCATCGGCATTGCCATGGGCAGCGAAGCAGCGGAGAGCCTGATGTCGGCGCGGTCCCGCCTGTCGGAGAATCTGGGTACAAAAGCCCTGCCGGAGTTCATTGTCCTGGCCGATATTTCCGGACAGGAAACCGACATAATCGCCAAACTGAACAGCGAGACATCTCTGACCGCCATTCTGTCGGGGACCTTGAACAAGCCGGTGCTGACCGGCTCGGAACGCGACGTCAAGCGATGGCAGGGCAAAGTCGCCCTGCTAGCGGAAACCGCGCTGTCCCAGCCTGCCACAGTCGATATCACGACAACATTCGTGGGCCAGACGAGCAGTTCCAGCGAGCGCAACCAGTTGCTGACGGCCCAGGCCGGTCAGGCAATCCTGATATTGCTGACGATGATCCTCGCGGGCATGGTGCTGTCCAACCTGGTGGAGGAAAAGACCAACAAGATCATCGAGATCCTGGCCGCAGCGATCCCGATGGACGCAATATTTCTCGGCAAGCTTTTTGCGATGCTGGGCATGGCGCTCGTCGGAATTACGGTGTGGAGCACCATGGGCTTGTCCGTGGCGCTTCTGGCTGGCGGCAACTGGGCCGCGCTGCCGTCACCCGCCGTCGGCTGGCCCCTGTTCTGCCTGTTGCTGATCCTTTATTTTTCCATGGCCTATCTGCTGCTCGGCTCGCTGTTTCTCGGGATTGGCGCGATGGCCACCACGGTTCGCGAGGTGCAAACCCTGTCGATGCCGGTGACCATGGGACAATTGCTGGTCTTCTTTCTCGCCTATTCCTCGATCACCAAGCTGGGCGAACCGGTCGAATGGTTTGCCGTGTTGTTCCCGTTCAGCTCACCGTTCGCGATGATCGCTCGCGCGGCGCAAATGGACAATATCTGGCAACATGGCCTGGCGCTGGTCTGGCAGGCTGTTTTCACGATCATCATCATCCGCTTTTCGGTGATGCTGTTCCGCCGTAATGTGATGAAATCCGGCCAGGCTGCACGCAAAAAGGGCCTGCTCGCCCGCGTCACCGGAAAATAGTCGCGCGATTCACGCCATTTGCCGAAAAGACATTGACATTACTGTCAATAGCGGCAGATTGAACGAGTTTTGAAACGCAACCGATTGCTGACACAAGCAACGGCAGGAGAGACTTATGGCATCCGTACCGCAAATTGACCTCAATAATCTGACCACATCCCCTACCGCCGACGAGGCGCTGGAAGAATGGTACAAGACCCACCCTTCGATCGCGGACACCGATGCCAACCCCTGGGATGTCAGCCGCGCGGAACTGTACAGCAAGGATCTGTGGCGCAAGCCTTTCGCCGAAATGCGGGAACAGGCACCGATCAACAAGATCGAGGGCGGTGTGCACGGGGATTTCTGGAATATCACCACCTACAAGCCGATCCAGCATGTCGAGGCGCTGCCGGATATCTATTCGTCCGACGTTGCCCATGGCGGCATCACCATCGCGGAACCCGATTTCGACGACTCCGATTTCCAGCTGCCGATGTTCATTGCAATGGACCGGCCCAAGCACACCGGACAGCGCCGCACCGTAGCGCCGGCCTTCACGCCGACCGAGATGAAGCGGATGGAGGACGAGATCCGCCAGCGCACCGAAGAAGTGCTCGACAGCCTGCCATGGGGTGAAAAATTCGACTGGGTCGACAAGGTGTCGATCGAACTAACCACCGGCATGCTGGCAATCCTGTTCGGCTTCCCCTGGGAAGACCGCAGGCTGCTGACCTACTGGTCCGACTGGGCTGGCGATGTCGAATTGTCGGTCGCGGAAGACCTGACCGAACAGCGCCGCCAGATTCTTTTCGAAATGGGCGCCTATTTTACCAAGCTCTGGAACGAGCGGGTCAATGCCGAGCCGACACCCGACCTGATCTCGATGATGATCCATTCGGAACATATGCGCGACATGGATCACATGGAATTCATGGGCAATCTGGTGCTGCTGATCGTCGGCGGCAATGACACGACCCGCAATACCATGTCCGGTGTAGCTTATGGTCTTGGGCAATTTCCCGAAGAGCGGAAAAAGCTGCAGGAGAACCCGGACCTGATCCCCAATGCCGTGCAGGAAATCATCCGCTGGCAGACCCCGCTCGCCCATATGCGGCGCACCGCTCTGGAAGATCATGACCTGTTCGGGCATCAGATCAAAAAGGGCGACAAAGTCGTCATGTGGTATATTTCGGCCAACCGCGATGAAGAGGTTTTCCCGGAAGCCGACAAGATCATCGTCGACCGAGAAAATGCGCGGCGGCATCTGGCTTTCGGCTATGGTATCCACCGCTGTGTCGGGGCCCGTCTCGCCGAACTCCAGATCCGGATATTGCTGGAGGAAATGCACAAGCGCCGGATGCAGGTCAATCCGACCGGCAAGCATCGCCGCGTCCATGCCTGTTTCGTCCACGGCTTCCGCGAACTGGAAGTCGAGCTTTCGAAATATTGATCAGTTTCCGTTCAGGCCCCTATCTGTAACCTTTATCCGTCCTGCGTCGAATGATTCAGGAATAGCGGAAAGGATTGCAGATGAAATCGCTCAACCGGCGCACTCTTATATCCGGTACTTTGGTCGCGGCCGGAGCAGTCGGCGCTGCCAGCGTCTCGGGGCTGTTCGGCAATGCGGAAGCGCGGGCGGGCGGGAAATTCGCGATCAACCGCTCGGCAGAGGACTGGAAACGTCGCCTGGGGCCCGTCCGCTACCGTATCTTGCGCGAGGAAGGCACCGAACGGGCCTATTCCAGCCCGCTGAACAAGGAGAAACGCGCGGGTGTTTACGCCTGCGCGGGCTGCAATCTCGGCCTCTACAAATCCGACAAGAAATATGACAGCGGCACCGGCTGGCCGAGCTTCTGGGGCCCTATCGCCCAGGACCGGATCGGCACGTCAAGAGATTACAAGATCGGTTATCCGCGGACCGAAGTCCATTGCGCGCGCTGCGGTGGGCATCTGGGACATATTTTCAATGACGGCCCGAAACCGACCGGCAAGCGTCATTGCCTCAACGGACTGGCGCTGAAATTCATTCCTGCCTGAACTGCAAGATTCAGCTTTCCGGCGCGTCTACCTGCTGCCAGAATTCCAGCTTGATCCCGTCACAATCCAGGATCCAGGCAAATTTGCCATAGCCTTCGTCAATATGGCCGAGTATCTCGAGGCCCTTGCCCTTGAGCTTTTCGACATAGGCATCCAGATCATCAACGCGCAGATTGATCATGAAGCTCGCTTCGCTGGGTTTCAGATATTCGGTGGTGTCCGGGAAATGGCTGATCAGGCTATAGGGTTTGTCACCCTTTTCATCCGACCAGTTGAGCATCGGGCCATATTCGCCGTCCAGTTCGAGATAGTCCTTATACCATTTCCGTGTTGCTGCCGGGTCTTTCACCTTGTGAAAAACTCCACCGAGACCGGTGACCCTTGCCATTTAAAACTCCGTGGTTCTTATTGCCTGCGACCATCTCAATGTGCGACCATCGAGCCAAACCTATCATGGTTTAGATATCGTTAGGCAAGCCTTTTGCCGTCACCCGCCAGATTCTAAGGCCATTGTCCCGAATGTGGACAGATTGCAGCCAGTCCGGCTTTTCATCTTTCGCCAAACCGGCCCACAGGCCGTCGGGATGTTTCTTCGCATAAATGCCCAGCTCGGCTTCCCCGTCGCAGGTGACGATATAGCGGATATTGTGGGCCTCCATCAAAGGACGGGCTTCGTCCGGCGATGCGGTAAATATCCTGATCTGGTCACCCATTGCCTGATCGTTGCGATGGTGGCTGGTGGCAAGCACGCTGTGCGGGGTCAGCAGCAAAATGCGCGGGCCGAAATCAAAGGGTGCCAGAATATTGGAGCGGGGCAAGGCATTCAGCCGGGCCAGTGACTCATCGCTCCTGCACATGGCATTTTCCGGGCTGTTTTCGGGCTTCTGCTCGTCATCGCCGACACCGTTGAACAGGGCGACCGCCAGCGGCCCCGGCATGATCAGCAACACGACCGCTGCGGTGGCGAATATCCGTGCCGGCACTCTCTTTATGCCCCGGGCCCAGACGAATGCCCGATGCACCGCCCAGCCGAGAAACGGCAGGGCGAAGGCCGCCGCAACCGCGGTGGCCCGCTGGACGAACAGGGAGAGCAGCAGGGCCCAGAGAAAGGCATAGCCGAGAATGAATAATTTGCTGCCGTCAATCCGGTCGGGCCGGGTCCAGACGATGTAGATCAGGCTGCCCAGCCCGACGATGATCGAGCCGCCCAGCAGAGTGACCATGGTCTTGCCATTCTGATACCAGATCGGCAGACCTTCAAGGACATTGACCAGCCAATATTCGCGGACCAGCGGATCCATCGTGTTGAACGCTCCACCGACACATTGCGGCGCAAGAGCGTAGAATATGGCTAAAGCCGGAAGTCCGGCGACGGCCAGACTGGCAACGCGCAACGGGATATTCGCCGGCAGCCATTTGATCGCCGGCAATATGATGGCGGCCCCGGCCGCGCAGGCAAGCAGATGCGCGGGCGACAGCGCGTCGCAATAGCTGATCGCGATGTCGAACCAGCCCTGGCTACCAAGATAAAGCAGAAAACTCGCGATCAGGAAGCTCAGCAGGGTCCAGAAAAGCCGGACTCCCTCTTCGGTCCGGAAAAGCCAGCGCCAGACCAGAAGCACGATGAAAGCGGCCGATATCGGCAGTCCTTCCAGTGATATCGAAAGCCAAAGCGCAAGCGCCACGCCCAGCGCGATGCCCCCCTTGCGCTTGTCGGGCCAGAACATGGTCCACAATGCCGCCAGCGCGAGGACGATCTGCCAGCCGTGGTGATCTACCCGCATCGGCCGGATTTGCGCGACTATCGGGACAGCCGTCGCCGTCAGGGTCGCCGCGAGAATTGCGATCGGGCGATCAAAAACCTGTTCCGTGATTTTTGCAACCAGCCACATGGCGATACCGAGCGTGACCAACGGTACAATGACCATTGCCGCGGTTTCGGCGGTTGCTGCTCCCACCAGTGGCTTGAGCAGGAGAAATACGAGAGCCAGCGGCAGTTCGATCCAGCGGGGCCAGTGCATCGGCTGGCTGTCCGGTTCGCCAATCCGATATTGTGTGGTGTCAAACCAGCCTTGCCCGTTGAGCCAGTCGCGCAGCTGGACCATGCGCAATTGGTCGTCCGGATCCCAGCCAAAGCCGCTCATGATCTGGCTACGGGTGATCAGAACCAGCAGCGCGCAGACTGCGAGCCAGATCAATAATATGGGCAGGTTGCCGCGCAAGCGTTCCAAAATCTTACCCCCTGGGCGTTGAGCCCTTGGCTTTCAGATAAAGCCACGGAACGCGCTCCGGGTCAAATTGTGAACGATGATGGCGGTCGAAAAAGGGCGGCATATGGTCGCCGACCAGTAATATATCCGCTTCCGGGAAATCGCTCGCGGTAATTTCGGCGATCAGCGCCCTGTCGATATCGTCAAATATCGCGAATTGTCTGCAGATCATCGGATAGTCACGGGCCAGTTCGACCGACACTTTTTCGCAATTCTCGGCGTTGAGATTCTGCCCTGTCGGAACCGGCAGATGGGTGTTCAGGGTCAGCCAATATTGAAAGGTCGGCTGTGTCGCACGCTTCAGATTGTCAGCCAGCATCTTTGGCACCTGACGGTCGCAGGCACCAGCGAAAACCCCGCCGCACCATTCCGCGCCGCGCTGTTCCAGATCGGCGGCAAATTCGCGCTTCTGGAAGCCGATTTTCGGATACCAGGTTTCGCGCTTGAAGAACGGCCCCTTGAAACTGTGCATCGCCTGGGTCGCATAGCCTTTTTCGGCAAGCTGCGCCGGCAGACAATCGAACGTCTTCGGGTCATCGCTCTTGAGCAATTCATAATAGTCGCCCCAGCGGCCGCAAAGTTCGCGCATCTCGCCGGACGTGGTGCTGTTATAATAGAGGCTCGTACCCTGACTGACTTCATAGCGCTCCTTGACGGCGCTGCTGTTATAAAGAGCGAACAGTTTGTCGGACATCGCCTGGTTATCCTTGGGGACACCCAGCGATTCCACCATGATCAGAACCAGATGGCGCTTGCCATCGGCACGGGCGGCAAAACCCGACTTGTTGACCGCCGATTCAAAAGCCGCGCCGACCGGGGCGGGCCGGAAATAATGGCCGCGCATGCCCTCGCCGACTGCGGCGTCCGCGCCGACCAGTCCGAAGATCAACGCTCCGCCGAGCAGAATATGCAGCGGTTTGGCAAAATTGGTGTCGCGCTTGAGCAGGAACCAGCTGCCGATCAAAATGCCGAACAGGACCACTGTTGCCGCAATATATTCAATCGAATTGCCCGGCTTGATTTCGGCGAAAAACTGCAGCGAATAGACCAGCGAGTCGAGCGTCAGGCTGAACAGCCCGGATACAAAGGACAGCAGGGAATAGGTCATCACGGCTACAAAGGCGACCCACTGCACCGCTCTCGGCATACGCTTGACAATCAGGCCGACGAGTCCTGCCAGAGCGATCGGAATAGCACGCGGCGGCGCGCCGACCATCCACATCGCCATGAACGGAATATTGGCCAGCATTATCCAGACCAAAGCCCAGTTGAGAAATTTCCTGAAGTCCGGGCTGAAGCGATGCTGGGTCACCGGCGTTTCGATGGCCATATCCATATAGCTCACCGGAACACGCCATATTTGCGGGCAAAATAGACCGCGAAGAAGCTGACAGCCACCGCTGCCGCCTTGGCCAGTACCGGCAGCACACCTGCACTGGTCAGTCCGCTGACCATGCTGACGGTGATGCCCAGCCCCAGCAGCGCAGTAGCGATGAAACCAAAGCGTTGCACCTGCAATGCGGTGCCCTCGCGGCGTTTGCCGGGAAATACAAAGTTCGAAGAAATGAACCAGTGGACGACAATGCCCGCGCTGTAGCCCGCAGCCGACGCCCATCCGGGATCGAACAGAAAGGCGACCAAGATCATGAAAAGAGCCACGTCAAACGCCAGGCTGACGACGCTCGCCAGCAGATAACGTGTGATCGAGAAACGGTTGAGCAGCGCCAGCGGAGCAGGCAGATTGCCTATCCAGCTGCCGATGGTTGACCGTCTGTCTGCGCCACTGCGTTCCATCCTGCTTACGCCGCTTTGGATGGTTTGGCTTCTGGCGCGGCTTCCCCGATCCGCTTTGGCACATCGCGCATGCTTTCAAGCGCTGCAACGCGGTCCTCGCTGATTTCCTCGGCGATCACCTGCTGCGCACCTTCATCACCCGCTTCGTGATATTCGGCGTCTTCGTTGACGTTCCAGACATTCCATTTGCGGGTGCCAGCCTCGATATTTTCGACCGTCAGCATCGCCGTCATCATCGCGTGATCCTGATTATTATAGCGGTGCATGCCGTTGCGACCGACCATGTGCAGTGTCGGGAAACGTTTTTCCAGATCATCGCGCATGGTGGCGACATTCTGTTCATAGGCATCGTCATAGACCGGATAGGCCTTTTCCTGACGGACAACCGAACCGCCGACGACATCTTCAGGCTTGCACAGGCCGAGGATCGCCATTTCCTTCTTGGCGAGCTCGATCAGATCCTCGTCAGACGAGGACCAGAGGCCGTCATTTTCGAAACAGAAATATTCCAGGCCAACACAGGCGATATTTTCGTCCGGCACCATTTCGGGAGACCAGCTGCGGAAATTCTGCACGCGACCGACCTGCACGCGATCGTCATGGATATAGATCCAGTTGTCAGGGAACAGATCGTCGGATTTCACCTTGATCGCCACGGTCAGAAAATCCCGATAGTTGAGATCCTGCGCTTCCGGCAGTGACTGCGGCAGCGGGTGGATGCGGGTCGCGAGTTCGCGCATCGGCGCGCTCGAGATCACATGTTTCGCATTGATGATGGTCTCGCCATCGGCGCTGGTCGCGCTCACCCGCCAGTTGCCTTCGGCATCCTGGGCGAGCTGTTTCAGGCTATGGCCCATCAGCACTTCATTGCCCTTGGCCTCGACATGGGCCTTGGCGGCATCCCACATCATACCGGGTCCGAGGCGGGGATAGCGGAAGGTTTCGAGAAGGGTTTTCACTTCCTGTCCGTCATTGGGTTTCTTGTTGAGGCCGAGCGACCGTTTCAAGCCGTCGGTCACCGCGTTCCAGAGGCTCAATCCCTTGATCCGCTGGGCCGCCCAGTCCGCCGACATTTCGTCGCAGGGCATGCCCCAGACCTTCTCGGTATAGGTCTTGAAGAAGATCGAATAGAGCTTGTGCCCAAACTGGTTAACCGTCCAGTCTTCAAAGCTCTTTACATTCTTGTTCGGGAAGACTTTCGCTTTGGCATAGCTGAGCATGCACAAAGTCGAGCGCCAGATACCGAGGTTCCACAAGGCTTCAAAGGCGCGCAGCGGATAGCTGTAGAATTTGCCTTCATAATAGATGCGGCTCATCCGCGGGCGCTGGATGAAATCATCGGGCAGGATTTCATTCCACAGATCAACCACTTCCTGGCTTTTCGAAAAGAAGCGGTGCCCGCCGATATCGAAGCGGAAGCCTTCATGCTCCACCGTCCGGCTGATCCCGCCGACATATTTGGGGTCTTTTTCGATCACCGTGACCGAATAGCCTTTCTTGGAAAGCAAATAGGCGGCGGTCAGGCCAGCCGGCCCCGCGCCAATGATGGCGACGTCTACCGGAGAATTTGCGGGCGTGCTCTGTCTGGTCATAAAGTCCGTTCCCTGTTCGTGGCGCGCGCATATCCGCGCCGTTCATGTTTCAGAAACAGGAGTGAACGAAATTGGTTAGCAGATAGTTAATGGCGCTCTGAAATTTGCAGGCCGTCCGCGTGGCTCACTGGTCGCTGATCGGTGGCACCGGCTGCGGCGGTGCATCGATATCCACTTCGTGCACCTCGACATGGCCGCGCCCGACATGGCTCTTTCTGTAACCATAAGCATAATAGAGCAACAATCCGATCCCGCCCCATATCGGCAGGACCAGCTTTGCTTCCAGAGGCAGATTGTAGAAAAGACCCAGGCATCCGACGATGGCCAGCGGTGCGACCAGCCAGACCAGAGGCGTACGGAACGGACGATGCCGGCCCGGATCCGTCCGGCGCAGGATCAGCACCGCCACCGCGACCATCAGGAAAGCAAACAGGGTCCCCGAATTGGAAATATCCGCGAGCTTCCCGACCGGCAGGAAAGCCGCAAATATCGACACGGCGACGCCGGTAATCGCCGTCACGATATGCGGTGTCTTCCATTTCGGATGAATCGTAGCGAGCTTTTCCGGCAGCAATCCGTCGCGCGCCATCACGAAGAAAATCCGGGTCTGGCCGAACAGCATGATCAGGATCACCGAGGGCAGCGCCAGAAAGGCGGCAATACCAATGGCATTGCCGAATGCCGGCTGGCCGATGGTGCGCAAGACGAAGGCCAGCGCTTCGTGGCTGCAGACCAGCGGTTCATGGCCAGCTGTCAGCAAGGCCTGACATTGCGCGGCAAATGCGGTGCTGCCCGGTGCAAGCACATTTCCGGCTGCGTCGACGATCGGCTGCGCCCCGACCGTACCAATCGCACCGGCGGCGACCAGCAGATAGAAGACCGTGCAGATCGCCAGACTGCCGATCAGACCGATCGGCACATTGCGCTGCGGATTCTTGGTTTCCTCCGCCGCGGTCGATACCGCGTCAAAACCGACATAGGCGAAGAATATCGAGGCCGCCGCGCCGACCGCGCCAAAACCGCGGCTTTCGCCGAACCAGCCATTGGGCAGGAACGGATCGAAATTCTGCCCCTGCATCATCGGCAGAGTGAGCACGATGAACATGGTCAAAGCCGCAACTTTGATCGCCACCAGCACTGCATTGACCTTGGCGCTCTCGCTGGTGCCGATCATCAGCAGGAAGGTAACCAGCAGCGCGATGACCAACGCCGGCAGATTGATCAGCCCGCCAGGCGCATAGCCGCCAATGGTCAGCGCCGTCGGCAAATGGATCCCGGCATTGGCCAGCAAGCCGACAAAATAACCGGACCAGCCGACCGAAACCGCGCTCGCCGCCACCGCATATTCGAGGATCAGCGCCCAGCCGACCATCCACGCCAGCAACTCGCCCATCACCGCATAGGTATAGGTATAGGCCGAACCGGATACCGGCACCATTGAGGCCAGTTCCGAATAGCAGAGCGCCGCAACCGCACAGACCAGCCCGGCGATCACGAAGCTCCACATCATCCCCGGCCCGGCCTTCTGCGCCGCCTCCGATGTCAGCACGAAAATCCCGGTGCCGATGATCGCACCCACCCCCAGCAAGGTCAGCTGAACGGGGCCGAGAGAGCGGGTGAGCGCCTTTTTCTCTGCCGTTTCCAATATTGCGTCGAGGGGTTTGATACGTCCGAAAAGATTGAAAGCCATGCAGCAATCCTGTCCCGAAAAACTGCGCTTGGATTACGCCGATTTTTACAATGCGCAAGAGGGATTCGGCGGGGCTGTGCGCAATTATTCTGCGCGCCGATAGGGAGATATTTTTCGGGTCCGAACTGGTTGTTTGTCCTTCTCTCTTGAGGGAGAGAGGGGGAGTATTTTCTGACAAAAAAATTCGTCATCCTGAACCTGGCTCACGATCCGGAAAGACAGGACGCCTGTGGTCATTCCGGATGCAGGAACACGCTCAGCATGACCATATCACTCGTCAACCACCCGATCCTTCGGCCAGAACGACACGGATCGCCGTGGCAGCGGCCGGATCAGCTTCGCGTCCATGCTCTTCCTGATCAGCAGCCCGACTATGACGGCCACAACGATCAGGACAAGGAGCGATTCTTCCGGTCCGGCGGCCCCGCCGGTCATCAACCTCGACCCGACAAAGTCACTCTGCACCGGCGCCGCAGCCCGCCAGTCTTCCTGACCGGTCAACGGCAAGCCGGTCATGAATATCGTGAAATTCCAAGCGGCATGGTGCAGGCCGATCATCCAGATATTGCGGCGAACCATATACATCAGCGTCCACATTCCGCCGATCAGCGCGGTCGACAATATGCTGAGCCAGCCCCCCAGATTATCGTTGAACATATGCAGGCCGGCAAACAGCAGGGTCTGCGACACAAGCGCGACAATGGTGCCGAAATAGCGTTCGGAAATGGCGAACAGGGCCCCGCGAAACAGCAGCTCTTCCAATATGGCCGCGGCAAGAATGACCAGACCGACGCCCAGCACCGCGTGGAAGCCGGAATAGGAAATATACTGATAATAGCCCATGAGATAGAGCAGGATCATCGGTATGCCGATGATCGCAACGCCCGACAGGACGCCCAGTCCGATCAACGGGATATCGACGGCGAGATCGCTGTTGCCGGCCCGCCGCTCGATATATTTCGTGTAGATCCAGTAGCCCAGCACAAAGGCGCAGAGCATGCCGATCCGCCTGACATATCCGCGCGACTGTTCGTCAAGATCGAATAGCCCGGCAATTACCGGCTCCACCCCGAACCGAAACGCACCGGCAATGGCGGCGATAACTGCAAGCGACAGGAGAAAGCTGCCCAAAGCGCGGAGAAGATTGTGGATCATCGGCATAAACGGGACTTTCAAATTTTTGGGGGCGATCGCTCCTTCGTCATCCTGAACTCGTTTCAGGACCCCGCGAGAATTTCGCGCTTAGCCGCTCCGGATACTGAAACAAGTTCAGTATGACGAGATCACTCCTCAATCACCAGATCACCCGGTAGCACCGGCTCGCTCAGCAACCGCTCCATCGCCTTCCAGCGCCACAGCGGCGCGTCGCCCTGGGCTTCGATCCAGTCGCGGACCATTTCCATGCCGAGACCGTAGTTGATCACATAGCTGCGATATTGCTCGTTGAAATCGGTCATCTGCGCCGCGCGCTCGGCCGAGACCAGCTGATATTTCTGGTTGAGCGCAATCGCTTGGTCGCGGGTGATTTCGCCATCGAGATATTGCTGCGCAATCGTCATCCGCGCGCCGCTCAGCGCCTGTTTGGCGATTTGCACGGCCCAGTAAGCCGCCGCCGTGTCGGGATCGAGGCCGGCGAGCGGGTAAAGCACGTCGCGCTCGTAATCCAGCCGTTCCTGGCCGCTGAACGCGAGCTCGATGCCATAATTGGCAGAGCCCTCGGCGATCAGGCTCTGCGGGCTGTAAAGCGGATAGACAGAAAATTCCGTCCAGCCGCGGCCATTGGTCAGATTCTGCTCGAGCAGCATATTATAGACATGATGGCCGGGATAGCCTTCGTGGCAGCCGAGATCGACCGCGCGGCCGATAAAGATCGGCAGGTCGGTATTGACCTGGATCAGGCTCTGGTAACCGCCCTGATAATAATTATAGCCGCTCCAGCTCTTGCCGGTGACAAATTCCAGCCGGAAATTCTCGCCGGCAGGCAGGTCGAAATACCGGGCCGTCCGTGCCCTGCACTCGGCAATCGCCGTGTCGAACACGGTCTGCAACCGGTCCTTGGGGATGATATAGCCACTTTCGAAATCCGCCACCCGCTGGCTGAGCGGACCGTCTCCGGGAATGATATTCTCGATCTCCTCGAGCACCGGATCATATTCGGCCAGCGGCTTGAGATCCGGCACCACCCCGAACAAGCCCTTGGCTTCGTCGGCAAAGGAGAAGGTTTCGCCCAATATCATCGCATGACGAGTCAGTGCCGCTTCGAGTTGTGCCGACAAAAAGCCTTTGCGCGCTTCGGCCAGGGGAGACTCTCCCTCCGGCAACGCATCCAGCCGTTCCATCAGGACAACTATCGCGTTGCCCAGTTCGCGCATGTCGCGGGGATCGGATTTCGCTGCTTCCGCCCATTTCGGAGGACCATAATAGGCGTCGACATAGCCAGGCTCCTGCTCGCCCAGCGCCAGCGTCAACTTGACATAATCCGTCGCGATGGAATCGAGCGCATTCGCTGCTTTCAGCCGCGCCGTATCGGTAATGACCGGCGGCGCTGCCGGCCCGGTTGCCGCCGCCGGGCCGGCAATCGCCAGGCTGGCAGCGGCAGCGAGCCCGAACATCCTCACAGGGTGTCTTTCAGCTTCTTCACCGCTGCATCAGGAAGGACGTCCAGCAATTCCTCGGCCTCGCCCTCGTCCAGCGATTTCAAATGCCGGTCCTGCGGTGCAAAGCGAAGGACGCAGTAGCCGACAACGGCTGACAGAAGGGAGCCGCCGAGCACACCGATCTTGGCTTCCTCGATCAGCAGTTCGTTTCCGGGGAAAGCCAGCGCTCCGATGAACAGGCTCATCGTGAAGCCGATCCCGCAGAGCATGGCAACGCCGTAAACCTGCAGCCAGCTCGCTCCACCCAGCCGGCCGGCAAAACCGGTTTTGACCGCAATCCAGACGCTGGCGAATATGGCGATCTGCTTGCCGAAGAACAGACCGGCAGCGATACCGAGCGGCAGCGGCGCAAAAATATGTTCGATACCAATGCCCTGGAGCGACACGCCGGCATTGGCAAAGCCGAATATCGGTACGATCAGGAACGCACTCCACGGCGCAATCGCATGTTCCAGCCGGTGTAGCGGTGAATGTTCCGCATCCGGCGAGGTGGGTGTGACCACGATCGGAATGACCATCGCCGCCAACACGCCGGCTATGGTCGCATGGACACCGGACATCAGCACCGCATACCAGAGCAACCCGGCAAAGATCAGATAAGGCCAGAGCTTGAGCACCCCATTGCGGTTCATCGTGTACATGATCGCCAATATTGCGGCGCTGGCAAGCAGGGCTGCACCGTTGATCTCGGCCGTGTAGACCAGAGCGATGATCGCCACTGCCCCCATGTCGTCAACGATCGCGACGGTTACCAGAAACAGTTTGAGCGAGGTGGGCGCGCGCGGTCCGAGCAAGGCCAGCACCCCGATCGCAAAGGCGATATCGGTAGCAGCCGGGATCGCCCAACCATTGTAAAGCGCGGGAATATCTTGCACAATTACAAGATAGATAAGCGCTGGAACCGCCATCCCGGCCGCAGCAGCGACGACCGGCAGACGCCGACGATCCCAGCTGTTGAGCCGGCCATCGACAAATTCGCGTTTGATTTCCAGCCCGACGAGCAGGAAGAAGATCGCCATCAGTCCGTCATTGATCCACAGATGCGGAGTCATCGGTCCCAATTTGCTCGACAGGGTCGGGCCCTTAATCTCGTGCAGAAAATGGTGGTACATGTCGTACAGTGGACTGTTGGCGACGATCATCGCCAGCGCGGCAGCGGCCATCAGCAATATGCCGCCCGCCGCTTCGCTTTTCAGAAAGTCGCGAAGCGCTGAATTTCTACCTGAGCGTGGCACTATTTTTTTCTCCCTTGGGGGGTCTGTCTCGGAATTACGATTTTCCGGGTCATGCGCAGGCCGGAGGGTAAAATCAAGACCTGTATGCAGCGAATTTGGCTCTAGACGGCGACCAGATCTCGAACTTCCGCCGCAATGGTATAGCTTTTCTCGCGCGCTGCCTGATCGAAGATCGAACCGGAGATGATCAGCTCATCGGCCCCGGTCCGTTCAACGAAGCGATCAACCCCCTGCTTTACCGTCTCCGGCGAGCCCACAGCGCTGCCCTGCATGATCTGTTCGAGCATCGATTGCGCCTGGGGCGGCAAGCTTTCGCGATAACCTTCGACCGGTGGCGGCATCTTGCCCGGATTGCCGGTGCGCAGCGCGACAAAGCTCTGCATCATCGAACTGGCAAGATATTCCGCTTCCGCGTCGCTGTCGGCGGCAAATATATTGAATCCGCACATGACATAGGGTTCGGCCAGTTGCGCGGACGGCTTGAAATCACGGCGGTAGATCCTGAGCGCCTCGTCGAGCATCTGCGGTGCGAAATGCGAGGCAAAGGCATATGGCAACCCTAGGGCTGCCGCCAGTTGCGCGCCGAACAGGCTGCTACCGAGAATATAGAGCGGGATATTGCTGCCCTGCCCCGGTGTCGCCTGGATGCCCAGCCGGTCATCCCCGGCCAGAAAGGCCTGCAGCTCCAGTACATCGCGCGGAAATTCATTCGCATCGCTGTTGAGATTGCGACGCAAGGCCTGCGCGGTGCGCTGGTCCGATCCCGGCGCGCGCCCCAGACCGAGATCCACCCGCCCCGGAAACAGGGCCTCCAGCGTGCCGAATTGTTCGGCAATCACCATAGGGGCATGATTGGGCAGCATGATGCCGCCGGCACCGATGCGGATTGTCTTGGTCCCGTGGCCGATATGGGACAGAGCGACGGCCGTGGCGGCACTGGCAATACCCTCCATCCCGTGATGTTCGGCCATCCAGAACCGCTCGTAGCCCAGCGCCTCACCATGCCGGGCAAGCGCCAGCGACCGGTCGAGCGCGCTTTTCACATCGCTGCCCTGCGGCACCGGAGAGAGGTCGAGAATAGAGAATTTCATCTTGCCTGCCATATATTCACGTTGCTCCTGAAATACCAAGTGAAGTCTATAGCGCCTTATATCAACTCCCGGGAAAATATCGGCGGGTGGGGAAAAATGGCTTTATCTTCGGATTTCATCTATGTAAATTCGTGTAAACCACCGCATTTTCAGAACGATTCGAAACACTCTATGACCAGGAGAGCCGTGCGAACATAGTTAGAAGGGAACTATCTATGCTATCTCCGATCAGCGTTGAAACCTTGATTGGCATCTATCTGGTCCTCGCCTTTTTCTTCACGGCCCTTTTTGTACGCTTTTCCGGCCAGTCCGCCCTCGCCAGATCGGTGCGGCGCCATTTCTATGTTTTTCCTATAATCCCGCTGATAGCCATTTTTGCCCTGCTGCTGAAAATGGCCTGGTACATGTTCATATATCCGGTCCGCCTGCTGCGGTTCCTTTTTGAGAAACTGTCGGGCAAAAAGACACTACGCAAACGAAAATATTACGCCTTCTTTTCCGGCCGTTGAAAGCGGCAAGTCCCGCGTTTCACCGATCGAGATCAACGAGCCAGTTGCCCTGCCACTTTGATCGCATAGCCGTCCGGCACCTTGCGAAAGCCCAGCGTCGGCAACAGCAGGGTCCAGGCGCGGTCGCTTCCCGACAAGGACAGTCGCGCGGTGTAGAAGCCGTTCCCCTGGAGCTTCAGCGTCAGCTGTTCCATCCCGGACCCGCTTTGCAGCGGCAGCACCAGCACCCCGTCCTGACATTCGGCATTGCCGAGCAACCCCTGTTTGAGATTCAGCCCCGGGATATTGGCGTCGAGCGATACCCGCACCTGACCACTGGCCGATTGACAGCGACCGCCGGCGAAGCTGATGCTGACTGTCTGCAGTTCAATCGCAGAGGCCGGCAAGGGCGCCAGCTGGCTGCCGAGGCCCAGCACAGTCGTCAAATCCTGCACCAGCAGACGGTTTCCGGCTTTGCCGACCGTCGCAACCAATCCGGGATCGCCGGCTGCCGGCGACCGTTCCAGATCCATCAGCACCTGGCCCGTCAACAACGGCAAAGGTCGCAGCCCGGCGTCGAGATCGCCGAGCGAAAACGGCCCGAGTTGCGCGCCTTTGATCCGGCCGCTCCAGACCGAGCCGCTGATCGTCTTGGCCGAGAAACCTGTTTCCTCCAGCCCCGCCCATCCGACGGCAAGCCTCAGCGGCAGAAAGAACAGCGCCACGGCGATCACCGCCAACAAGATCAGAACATAGGTCAAGACGCGCGGCACCTGCTTTCCTTCGGATCAGAGTTCGGGGGAAAATTGGTCGAAATAGGCAAAAATATCCTCTTCCGTCCGGCTCGCCGCGTTGCGCCATTTGGGAGCGGACTTGCGGTTAAGCAACACACCTTGCGGAGACAGCACCAACACCGTCGGTGTCCCCTTGATTGCCTGGATCCCGAAACGCCGGGCAATATCGATATTGCGGTCTTTGAAGCCGACATCGACATAGACGATTTCATATCGGGGCTCGAGCATCGCGGCAAAACGCGGCTGTAAAAACCAGCCCGCCAGCCCGCGGCTGTCGTGACACCAGTTGGCGCCCATGACGACAATCACTCGTTTTTCGGCGAGTTGTGCCCGTGCTAGCGCTGCGTCGATGAGCGCCGATGCGTCTGCTTCCTGCTCAAAAGGCCGGGCTTCCGGATGATCACCGCCATGCGGTTCTGCCGCCACCGCGGATATCGGAACAAGGGCCAGACCGGCCAGAACAAGCAGCAAAAATCTCATCCACCGGCTATTACACTTCCAGCGGCGTGAGGGAACAGGCTTTTGTCAGACCAAGGCCACGCTTCATCGCCGGGAAGCTGCGCACCATCGCCGCGCTCATCGCCAGCTCGAAACGGACATCCCGGCCATATTGCGCCTCGATCCGGTCACCCAGTTCGAAAGCATCGGGCGACTGGGTCGCGATCGCCTGACCGAAGCGGAAGGCCAGCGCTTCCTCCCCCGGCAAATTGTCCGGCCCCTTGAACCAGGCGTTGACGGTATCTTTCGGGACATCATCGGCGAGCGCCCAGTTCGCGCAGGTGATCGCGCAGGGCCCGCAATCCTCGACCATATTGGCCCCCATCCGCGCGGCGTGGAACAGCAATGGCGGCGCCGCGTGCCGGTGCATCGAGGCGGGAAGGAAATGCATGAATTTTTCAAGCGCATGACCGGGCGCGGCGGCGATTGCATCATGATATTCACGCTCGCTTTCCTCTGCCTGTGCATTGGCGAGTTTGAGAAAAAGGGATTTGGGAATACCGGCCGGCGCGATCCGCTGCCGCGCGAACAGGATAGCAAGTGCCAGGAACAACAGCAGCGGTGGCCCCAGAACGCCGGGCGCATCGGCAATAAAGGCATCCGGCGAGCAAATCCCGACTGACACTTCGTAAATGTGCAATATGCCGTGCAGCGACAGCCACAATGCACCCGCCAGAGCCGCCAGCCAACGCATGTGGATATTGACGCTCGCATAGAGCAGGATCACGCCGCAGGCCACGTAGGCAATCCCGATATCGCGGATGAAATGCTGGTTCGGCGGGCCGGTGGTAATCACCGTCGGGATCGCGACATACCAGTCGAGCGGCGCGATGATCATGAACAGGCCGAAGAACAAGGCAAACAGGCCAACCCCCAGCACCAGCAGCTGGGCGATACGATCAAGCCAGTCCGGTTTTCCCATCAGCATGCAATTTCTCCTTCAAAATGCCCCGAGTCCATGTTATTCGGATATTTATTGTCCGATTTATAGAGAGAGTCAAGACGTGCAGATTTCCAAGGGCGTCGAATGGGCTGCCCATGCCGCGGTAATGATGATTGCGCTACCGGAGGGTCGCGGCCTGAAAGCCGAGGCGCTCGCCCGCTATCACGAGGTACCGACCGCCTATATGGCGAAGCAATTGCAGGCGCTCAGCAAGGCGGGGATCGTGCAATCCTCGCGCGGCGCCCATGGCGGTTACCGGCTCGCGAAAGCTGCCACGGATATCACGCTGTGGGACATAACCGCCGCGATCGAAGGCCATGGCCCTGCCTTCCGCTGCACCGAAATCCGGCAGAACGGTCCCTGTGGCTTGAAGAAGAAAGACTGTAGCAAGCCCTGCCAGATTGCCTCGGCTTTTGCAGTCGCCGAGCGCGCGTTTAGGGACAGTCTGAAAACGGTAACAATCGCGGATTTGGGCGCGCAGGTTGTACAGAATTCAAGGCCCGAACATCTGTCCGATGTCGGCCATTGGCTCGAGAGCGAGACGATGCCGCTCAGCGAAAAGACGTAACCGGCCGCCTGCGCCTCTAGCTGCGCAGATGGGTGTCGAAAAAGGCCAGCGTCCGCTGCCAGGACAGGCTTGCCGCTTCCTCGTCATAGCGCGGCGTCGTGTCATTGTGGAATCCGTGATTCACATCAGGATAGAAATGGACGCTATATTCTTTCTGATGCTCCGCCAGAGCCGCCTCATAGGCAGGCCATCCGGCGTTGATCCGCTCGTCATTGCCAGCATGATGGATCATCAGCGGTGCCTCAATTGCCGGGACATCGGCGGCTTCCGGCTGGCGCCCGTAATAAGGCACCGAGGCGGCAAGGTCCGGATAGGCCACCGCCAGCGCGTTACACACGCCGCCGCCATAGCAGAAGCCGACCGCACCAACCTTGCCGGTCGAACCGTCATGGTCGCGCAGAAATTCGAAAGCGGCGAAGAAATCTTCCATCAGCTTGGCGCCATCGAGCGTGCGCTGCATCGCCCGTCCGTCATCGTCATTGCCGGGATAGCCGCCCAAGGGTGACAATCCATCGGGCGCCAGCGCCAGATAACCGGCCTTGGCCACCCGCCGTACGACATCCTCGATATAGGGATTGAGCCCGCGATTTTCGTGGATCACCAGCACCGCCGGCAGTTTGCCCGTCGCTCCCGCCGGTTTCGCCATCAGCGCGTTGATCTTGCCATGGCCTTCCGGACTGTCGTAGCTGATCCGCTCGGAGGTGATCGCCGGATCATCCGGTTCCACCTGCGCCGCCCAGGCATAATTCGGTTGCAGCTGATCGAGGATCATCGCCCCGGTCACGCCGGCGGCAGCAAATTTCCCGGCCTGCCTGATAAAGTCGCGCTTCGAGATCAGGCCATGCACATAGCCGTCAAAAATTTCGAGAATATGCGGGTGAAAGTCGCTTGCGCGTTTGCGGGTCGAAGTCATGATGGATCATCCTTCAGCGAAAATGGGCAGAAACTCGCCAGAGCATAGCAGAGAATGCATTTTTGCAAATGCCGTTCGTGCTGAGCTTGTCGAAGCACCTCGTTCCTCGCAACGCTGACGAAGCGCGAGCCGAGAGAGGCCCTTCTACAGGCTCAGGGCGAACGGTGATTATCTTAGATGTTCGTTGAAAAATTTCAGCTTGTCAGCAATCCTGACCGCATGGCGCTTCAAGCCGCTTCGCTAATCCCCGCTTCGATCTCCGCCGCCTTGGCTTCGACCAGCTTGACGATATGATCGACCATATCTGCATCCGCGACATGATGGTCGGTAACACCGGACAGATAAACCATATGCTTGCCCTTGCCGCCGCCGGTGATGCCGATATCGGTTTCGCGCGCCTCGCCCGGACCGTTGACGACGCAGCCAAGCACCGAGAGCGATAAGGGCGTGCGGATATGTTGCAGCCGTTCTTCCAGCTTCTGCACCGTGCGGATCACATCAAAGCCCTGGCGCGCGCAGCTCGGGCAGCTGACCACGCGGACACCGCGGGTTCTCAGACCGAGCGCCTTGAGCATTTCATAGCCGACGCGCACTTCCTCTTCGGGCTCCGCAGACAGGCTCACCCGGATCGTGTCGCCGATCCCGGCCCAGAGCAGATTGCCCATGCCGATCGAGCTTTTCACGGTGCCGCCGATCAGGCCGCCCGCCTCGGTGATGCCGAGATGCAGCGGGCAGTCCACCGCGTCAGCCAGCTGCGAATAGGCCGCGACGGCAAGAAACACGTCCGAGGCTTTCACCGCGACCTTGAATTCGTGAAAATCATGGTCCTGCAATATCTTGATATGGTCGAGCGCGCTTTCGACCAAAGCTTCGGGACAAGGCTCGCCATATTTCTCGAGCAGGTCCTTTTCCAGACTGCCCGCGTTGACCCCGATGCGGATCGCGCAGCCATTGGACTTGGCCGCGTCGATAACTTCGCGAACCCGCGCCGAAGAACCGATATTGCCCGGATTGATCCGCAGACAGGCCGCACCCGCCTCCGCCGCTTCAATCCCGCGCTTATAGTGAAAATGGATATCCGCGACGATCGGTACATTGCTCGCCCGGACAATCTGCTTCAGCGCCGTCGTACTCTCGACATCAGGGCAGGACACACGAATGATATCAACGCCCGCCTCTTCGCAGCGGCGGATCTGGTCGATCGTCGCCTTGGCGTCGGACGTCAGCGTGTTGGTCATCGTCTGCACGGTAATCGGCGCGTCGCCGCCGACCGGAACATCGCCGACCATGATCTGGCGGGACTTGCGCCGATCAATATCGCGCCAGGGTCGCAGCGATGGATTATTTGAGGTCATATCTTTGCTCTTGTCAGAAGGGCTCGTTTGCCGAACATATACGCTGTCCACCGCCAAATGATAAGAGCCAATCGGGAGAGCATCGATATGATCCGCTATTTACTCAAAGGGCTGGGCCTGTCCCTCGCGCTCTCGGCCGCGACAACAACCGTCAATGCGCAGGATCGGCTGGACGGGGAAGCAGATTGGTCGATTGCCATTCATGGCGGCGCCGGAACGATCGAACGCGACAGGATCACGCCTGAGAAAGATGCGGAAATCAGGACAGCACTGAACGCGGCCCTGACGATCGGCTCAGACATATTGAAAAATGGCGGCACCGCAATGGATGCTGTTACCGCCTCCATCATCTCGCTGGAAAACAATCCCAATTTCAACGCTGGCAAAGGCGCGGTGTTCACCTGGGACCGGACCAACGAGCTCGACAGCAGCATCATGGACGGCAGCGACCTGTCGGCGGGCGCGGTGGCCGGGATCAACGGCACCAAAAACCCGATATTGCTGGCGCGCGCAGTCAAGGACAACAGCCCGCATGTGATGCTCTCCGGCGAAGGCGCCAACCAGTTCAGCCGCGAACAGGGGCTGGAGCAGGTGCCGCCGGACTATTATGCCACCCCTTATCGGCTGAAACAGATTGACGACCTGCGCGCCCAAAAGGTCAGCGCCGCCGATGTGGATTACAAGTTCGGCACGGTTGGAGCGGTCGCCATGGACCGGCAGGGTCATATGGCCGCGGGCACCTCGACCGGCGGCATGACCGGCAAGCGCTGGGGCCGGATCGGCGACAGTCCCATCATCGGCGCCGGCACCTATGCTGACGACCGCAGCTGCGCGATTTCGGCAACCGGATCGGGCGAATATTTCATCCGCCTCGGCGTCGCCCACGAAATTTGCACCCGTATCCGGATGCGCTTTCCCGAAGCGCTCAAGGAAGCCCAACGGGCGGTGCCAAAGGATGCCGACGGTAATGACACTTATATCGTTCACGCCAGCGAATTCATGTTCTCAGATTCGGAAATCCAGCAGATCGCCGACGACGTGATCGCCGAACTCGGCGAACTGGGTGGCGACGGCGGCATCATCTACGCCACCCCTTGGGGCCAGGCCGGCTACAGCTTCAACACCGCCGGCATGTACCGCGGTCGGGCGACCAGCGAGGCTGAACCAAGTGTCGCGATTTACGGGGATGAAGAATGAACAGGCGACAGCATAGAAATGCGAAAGCCAATATCCGCTGAAGAAGCAAAAAACGGGCGTTGCGGATCGCGCGTGAGCAACATCGGCTTTCGCCACGCTAGCGGTCGTTGGCGTTGGCGTTGGCACGATTTAATGGCTGTAAAGGACGCAAAAGGGACGTCGGAAATACTCGGATAATATGTTCACTCATGACCCAGTTGTCGGGTCTCCAATATTGGCTGCATTGCTCGATAGCCGGGATTCACAGTCAGCCTTGCCTAATCCCAATGCGCGGGATCTAGCGCCAGCAGTTCCGACAGCTGCGCATAGAGCGCTGGCTCCTCACGGTGCATCAATCGGGGTTTTTCAAAAAACGCGACAATCGCTTCGGCAAAAAACTCCTGATGGTTGTTTGCGCCATAAGGGTCGATCAAGGTGTTGTGTCCACGTTCAACACGTTCCACATGCTTGTGGAAGGCATCCAGCATGGCTTTTTCCCAGCCCTTATACGCTTGCCCCTTGCGCAAGATCGGTATGCCATTGGTGTCGCCGGTCAGGCTGTCCAGTTGGTGCGCGAACTCGTGGATGACGACATTGTGTCCATCGTCTTCGCCGAGACCCCCGTGAAGCGCATGTTCCCATGACAAGATAACCGGCCCCCGGGCCCAGCTTTCGCCAAGCATCGAGTGCCTGCCCTCATGGACGACAAGTCCGTCGTGGGTGTTGCGGTTGATGTGAAAAGCGGAAGGATGGACCAACACGTTTCTGATCGTGTTGTACCAGGCCGGACTGTTGGCGATTAACAAGCAGGCCTGAGCGGCGATCGAGAGCCTGATTTCCTCGGTTATTTCGAGACCTTGATTGCCTCGGAAGGTGACCTGATCGAGAAATAGATTGATCTTCCCTTCCAACTTGGGCCGCAATGGTTCCGGTAGCCGGCGTACAATCGGCACCAGCCTGGCGATCACTTCGCGCTGGTCTGAAGTCAGCGGTGTCGCCAACAGTTGTTCGCGCCGACGCTTTCTCGCCCAGTGCCGATATAAAAGCACTGCGACAATTGCCAATGCACCAAGGAGGAAGAACAACCCGCTCATGCTACTGAAGTAAAAACGAAAGGTGCAGAATACAATAGCAGCACAAGCAACGCCTGTGCAGCCGTTCACGCCACTGGATGTGCAACGTGGCGGTGGAATGCCAGTCAATGGAACATGCCACATCAAGTCGGAACAATGGATAGCGTCCAATGATCCTGTCCTACATTGCTGCATCGCGCTATACCGGTCAGATGGGTGACGCAGGATCAGACTATGCAATCAAGACCGCCTTTTTGAAAGGTCACACTCGGCGGATCCCGACCTTGGTGCGCACACCGGTTTTCTGCGCTATCCAGCCAAAGGTCACAGAAAATAACCAGCCCTCTTTGTGTAAAGTTCACCCGGACCGGCAATAATCCTGAAAGCGGATGTTGCAACAGACGGGCGGACTTGCGACAGAGACAGGATAAATTTCGCAATGCATGAGGAGCAAGAATGAAAATAATGGCCAAAGCGATTTCACCGGTGCTGGCGCTGTTCATGGTCGCGCCGGTATATGCAGCGGCGCAGGCACCCTCTGCGCAGACCAAAGGCGCCGAAACTTTTGATGCCGGGCAAGCCTGGCAGGAGTTTGAAGACCAGTTTCGTCTGTTTTACGCTTATGCGCAGCGTAGCGACATCGATGTTGATGCCCAGCTTGCACGATCGAAGGCTCTGGCCGTGCAAGCCCCCGACCGCGACATATTTCGCAAGACCCTGCATCAGACAGCGCTAACCTTTTCCGACCCGCATTTCATAGTAGGTCCCTTCGACGAGACCGACTATTCAATCATTCCCACCGGATCGGATATCGCAACCCGCTATGCCGGCGGCCGCTTTCATGTCGCCGATGTCCGCGCCGGTTCCGCTGCGGACAAGGCCGGCATCCGCCCCGGCTGGCAAATTGTCTCGGCGGACGGAATCGCAATGAACGTCGCTGCGATCCGGCCTTACGGGCAACTGCTGCCCGAGCCGACGGACCGGCAGAGAAATTATGGCGCGATGTTGGCAGTCAGCGGCTTGCGCAATCAGCCGCGCACTCTCGTCTTTGAGGTCGACGGGAAAAGCCGCACGATCAGCCTGCCGGCCAGCTATGATCTCGGCAAATCGATAAGCGCCGGCCCCTTGCTCGAGACGGACAGAAATGGCGATATCGGCATCATCCGCATCAACAATGCGCTGGGTAATAATGACCTGATCCCGGCTTTCGATCAGGCTGTTGCAGGCCTGTCCGACACGCGGGCGATGATCATCGACCTGCGCAACACGCCCAGCGGCGGCAATACCGAGGTGGCGCGCAGCATCATTGGTCATTTCGTGACGGACACACGATCCTACCAGATTCACGAAATTCCCAGTCTAGAGCGGGAATTTACCGTGCCCCGCCGTTTCATCGAGCAGGTCAAGCCGCGCAACCCGCAATATCAGGGGCCGCTCGTCGTGCTCGGCGGCCGCTGGACCGGCAGCATGGGGGAAGGTCTGGTCATCGGTCTGGATGCCGCAGCCGGTGCCTATACGATTTCCTCCGACATGGCGGACCTGCTGGGCGCCCTCTCCAATATCAATCTCGAGAAATCCGGAGCGCGCATGGATCTCGGCACGGAAACGCTGTTTCACGTCAATGGCACGCCGCGCGAGGATTATATCGCCGATATGCCGCTGGAATCGGCGGACCGGGATGCGAGCGGCAGTGACCCCGCCATGCGCAGCGCGCTGGAATATCTCGGGCGCGAATTGGACGGGTCTTGATGCCAGAGCGCGATTCCCGCTTCCCCTGCCTTAACCAGTCGGTTAAACGCAGGACATGACATGGAAACCCGAACTTGAAGAACTGGCCGAGCGCCAGCGGCTGGCCGAGAAAATGGGCGGCGAGGAAAAAGTCTCCCGCCAGCATGGCCGTGGCAAACTTGACGCACGGGCGCGGATTGCCGGTATTGTCGACGAGGACAGTTTCCGCGAGATCGGCAAGATTGCCGGGCGCGGCACCTATGCCGAGGACGGGACATTCGAGGATTTTGCGCCGAGCAACCTGATTTTCGGGCGTGCCAATATCGAGGGGCGCCCGGTTGTCGCCTCTGCCGATGATTTTACCGTACGCGGCGGGGCCGCCGATGCGGCGCTGCACCGGAAATTCACCCAGTGCGAAAAAATGGCCCACACGCTGGGCATTCCGATGATCCGGATGATCGACGGCACCGGCGGCGGTGGCTCGGTCAAATCGCTGGAAGATATGGGCTTTACCTATGTGCCTGCGGTTCCCGGCTGGGAAGATATCATCAAGAACCAGGACACGGTTCCGGTGGTGGCCCTGGCGCTCGGACCCACTGCAGGCATGGGCGCGGCACGCACCGTCGCCAGCCATTATTCGATCATGGTTAAGGGACTGTCCCAGATTTTCGCCGCCGGCCCGGCCGTGGCCGCCGCGATTGGCGATGATCTCAGCAAGGAACAGTTGGGTGGCTCCGACATCCACACCACCAATGGCGTGGTTGACGAAGAAGTCGCCAGCGAAGCCGAAGCCTTTGTCACCGCCCGCAAATTTCTGTCCTATTTGCCGAGCAATGTAAACCAGCTCGCCGCCCGGACAGAGAACTGGGACCCCATCGACCGCAGGGATGAAAGCCTGCTGTCCGCCGTGCCGCGCGAGGACAAGCAGGTCTATTCGATGCGCAAGATCATGACGTCCGTGTTTGACGAAGGCTCGGTATTCGAAATGGGCAAGCGCTGGGGCCGCGCCGCGATCACCGCTTTTGCCCGGCTCGACGGCTGGCCAGTCGCGGTGCTCGCCAATGATCCGTCTTTTCTCGGCGGTTCGTGGGAAGCCAAGTCATCGGAAAAGGTTGAACGCTTTGCCAAGCTGGCCGAACAATTCCATCTGCCAGTCGTCCATCTGGTCGACAATCCCGGATTCATGATCGGCGGCGAAGCGGAACGCACCGGCACTATCCGCTATGGCGTGCAGGCGATGAACGCGGTCTATAAAGCGACCGTGCCCTGGGCCAGTGTCATCGTCCGCCGCGCCTACGGCATCGCCGGCAGCGCGATGAGCAATGCCGAGAGTTTCCAGTACCGCTTTGCCTGGCCCTCGGGCGACTGGGGCTCGCTGCCGATCGCCGGGGGCCTCGAGGTCGCCTACAAAAGCGATATCGAAAGCGCCGAAGATCCGGCCGCGCGGCTGGCGGAGATCAAGGCGAAGCTCGACAAGGTCACTTCGCCCTTCCGTACCGCCGAGCAGTTCAGTGTCGAGGATATCATCGACCCGCGCGACACGCGGCCACTGCTCTGCGAATTTGCCGATCTGGCTTGGCGCAAGCTGGGAACAGGCTGATCACGGCAGCGCTTGTTCGGGATCACATCGGCGCGGTCGGGGGCGCCGAAGGACCTCAGGGGCGTTAACCCTGTCGAAAAGTTCATGGTGGCCAAGCACCATGTAAAATCGTGAATAATTACCATTTAAAATCAGATGATTGCTTCGTCTTGTGATAGCTATCACCGGGAAATGACGAAAACATCCTATCGTTTTCGGATGATGGGATTATCATTTCATCTACCAAAACAAACGGTTCATCGCTGGTACAGCAACCAAATGGCATTTGATACGCAGTAAGCACAATAGGTTCGGCGCAACAAAGGAAGGACGAAACGATGTACTTATCTCCTAGATCATTCATCAATCAGCCTGTTCAACCATTGGCCGAACAGGGACAGGAGCGGGGCTATCAGCCGCTCTATCATCTCGATATCGTCAACCGCTGCCCAGGTTGTGGCAAATCGCACTGGCATGTCGGACGGATCAGCGCCGAATGCGCCCATTGCGAAACCGCGCTCCCGCTGGCGATGGTCGCAAGCCAGCCGATGCAGCCGCGTTTTACCGAACATCTCAGCAAAACCGCGATGGTCGCCTGACTGCGGGTTGCGATTCAGTTCGACCGCATGCGTTCCAGATAGGCGGCCGCTGCATTTGACTTGATCCGCACCCACATCGGTTTGTGGTCGGATAGCTGATATGTCCGCCAGCTGCCCTTGTAATATTTGCCCAGCGCCGCGCCCTGCTTGTCCTTGCCGCCGGCTTTCTTCCTCAATTCCTTTTCATATTCCAGCGTATCGCCATCCCGATAGACCGATTTGAATATCTCGAAAATGCCCGCATTGGCCTTTTTCGGATCGTCGGTCTGCCGGTCAATGAAATTCAGCGTGTCGTCATCGGTCATGAAGGCGATCTGGTCATAATATTTGCTCAGGTCCAGATTGGACGGCCGGTTGAGAGCATTGGGAATCCGGAAACCGTGCCGCTTCAGCGCCGTCATGGTCTCGTGATCGGGATGGACGATATTGAAATCACCCAAAAGGATCAACGACCGCCCCTCCTTTTGGGCTTGCTCGGCACGATCGGCGAAATAGTCGGCGACGCGGTCGATTTCCTGAACCCTTTGCTGCAATTTGGATCCCGATGAGGAACCGTAGAAAAGGTGCACTGTACAGATATCAAACTTGAACCAGCCGGACTGGAAGGCGGTGATGAACGGGGATCGCCGGAACTGCTTGCCCTGGAATAGCTCGCCACCCTCTCCCGCCGTATCATCGGTGATTAGCATCTCGGTCGGCAAGACGATTTCGCCGGCGATATTCTGGAAGCGCACCTTGCGCTTGTCATAGAGATAGAGCAGCCGTTCGCCGCCGCTGCCCAGCTTGTGATGGGTCTTGTCCGAAGCGATGAAATCATAATCCGGGCCCAGCCGGTCCATCACCGCATGCCAGTCGTCCAGATCGACCACTTCCTGCACCGCGACGAAGTCGAAGCGCGACAATATCTCGGCGATATACATCAGGCTCTCCGGCAGCCGCCGGACCTTGCCGAAATTGCGGATATTCCAGGTCGCCAGCAACAATGTCTGCTCGCTGTCCTTGTCAGGCACTTCGCGATCGAGCTGCCCGATCAGCCGCTCGAGATTACCGACGACGCGCGGCCGATCGCTTTTCGGAATATATTTGAGATAATAATATTGCGGCATGTGGCTTCTCCATCTTCAGGAACCAGAACATGCGACCGTTTATCTTTTGCCGGACTATAGCGGATCCGGCTGCAGTAGGACAGCCTTGATCAATCCGTGCCGTTCATCCCGAGCGTTTCGAACCGAAGGTTGCGAAATCAGCGGCCCCTCTCGACTGGATGGTCTTTCGACAGGCTCAAGACGAACGGCTATGATCTCCGTTCGTCTTAAGCCTGTCGAAGGGCGGCTCTCGTCTAAAATCTAGGTTCGACCACCGGTGCACCACTGGGCCCCACCACGCCCTAAATATCACCAAACGACTTCAGCGCAGCCGGTGCGACAATATCGCCCCATTCCTGCACGAAGTGCCCGGCCTCCTCGATCAGCAGCGGCTCGGGACAGTCCCTGATCAAGCCGTGCATCATCTTCATCACCGGCGGACCGAGCACAGGGTCGGAGCCGCCGATCGCCATGAAGCTGGGGCCCGTCCATTCGCTGCTCCAGAAAGCCGCGGCCTGCTTGCTGACCTCGACACCTTCCATATCCGGTTCGACCGGCACCAGAGCCGGGAATTTCCGCGCGCCGGCCTGATAGCGGTCATCCGGATAGGGCGCATTATAGGCAGCAATCTCCGCCTCACTCATTTCCGGCGTGCCGCGCGCGATAATCTGGCCGGCATCAAAAACCGGAACGGTCAGCGCATATTGTTTCCACGCATTGAAGCCGTCGCCCGCGCCTGTCCCAAGTCCCAGCGCCGTGTTCATGATGATCAGCCGCGATAGCCGCGCCTTGAATGCTTCGTCCACCGGCAACGTCAGCCCGATCAACCCGCCCCAATCCTGCACCACCAGAGTGATATTGGTCAGGCCCAGCCGCTCGACCAACGCCAATATATGATTGCGGTGGAAGTCGAATGTATAGGCTTCCAGTTCGGTCGGCTTGTCGGAGCGCCCAAAGCCGAAGAAATCCGGGCACACCACCCGCGCACCGGTCGCAGTGAAATGCGGGATCATCTTGCGATAGAGAAAGGACCAGCTCGGCTCGCCATGCAGGCACAGGAAAGTTGTTTCCGCATCGACCGGCCCGGTATCGACCCAAGCGGCGCGCAACCCCTCATAGCCGGGCAGATCATCGGCATAATGGACCGGAACATCGAAGTCCGGGATATCGGCAAAGCGGTCTTCAGGCGTGCGGAGGGCGGCGATGGGCATAACGAGTCTCCTATTATCTGCTTTTATCCGGCTTAGCAGAAGTCACAAACCATAGGAACGGACCACATAGGCACCTAGGCTCACGCAAGATACTCATCCAGCGTCATCTGCAAGCGCC
The DNA here is from genome assembly GCF_002776575.1 of Sphingorhabdus sp. YGSMI21. GTDB lineage: Bacteria > Pseudomonadota > Alphaproteobacteria > Sphingomonadales > Sphingomonadaceae > Parasphingorhabdus. The sequence continues at coordinate 588,290 of NZ_CP022548.1, forward strand.
GGATCCGGGCCTCCTGATAATTGCCGAGCGACTGAGCGCCTTTCTTCGAGGCCTTGGCGCCATCTCTCTGCATCGCGAGATTGTCGGTGTCCTGATCGAGGATATCCGCAAGCACGAAGCCTTCCACGCTGGTGTAGCTGTCCTCAATCTCCAGCCTGATCGGCTTTGCGGGCGCGGGGCGCTCGCCGTTTTCGGGCAGCGGTTGCAGCACCAGTATCTCGTGCAGGCAGTGATCCACGTCGATCGGCCGGAACCGGTAGCAGAGGCGGATGTTGATGCCGGGGAAGAAGAACATGTTGGGGAACAGGAAATATTCAAGGCTGTCGATCATCTCGCTGGTCGAGACGCCGGACAGGTCGACATTAAACTCGCTGCCATGTTCCTGGCGCAGCATATCGGCATGGACTTTCCGGGCCGATGCCCCCTCGGGCAGGTCCTTCGGATCGCGGCCCAACTTCTCGAACAGCTTGGCCTCGCTGACCGGCTGGTTCAGATGCGGGCTGGGCACGCCGATCGCATGCATGAAGCGGCTGACATTCTTGCCGAAAATATCATATTGCGCATTGGCGTCGCCGGCGGTGTAGACAGCCTGCGAATGGGTTTCCAGCACATGATAGGCCTCGAGAAAGGCCTCCATCGCCATTTTCCAGTTGGCCGGCAGCACCTTCTGCGTGTGCAGCGCGACATAGCGGTCGTCCATCGGCCATTGCTTGAAATGGTCTGGCAATATTTCCAGATAGTCGGCCAGCGGTGGCGCATCGTCGTCCATATTGATGAAGACAAAGCCGCCCCACAGTTCGCAGCGGATCTCGGTCAGGCCGAAATTATCCTCGTTCAGATGCGGGAAGTCCCAGCGGCAGGGGATTTCCTTGAGCGATCCGTCGAGATTGAAGGTCATGCCGTGGAAGGGGCAGCGGATATGCGAGCGCCTGGCACTGCTGCTGCCTTCGGTAGCGAATTTCATGCCGCGATGCGGACAGCTGTTCACGAACGCCCGGATCTTGCCGTCATCGCCGTGCACGACCAGGATCGAATAGGGACCGACATCATAGACATGCTGGTTGCCGGGCGCGGGAATATGCTCCTCGCGACAGGCCCATTGCCAGGTCCGGTTCCACATCCGGTCGATTTCGCGCTCATGGACGGCGGGGTCGATATAGCGGTCGAAGCTGATATCCTCGTCGCCGAGAAATTCATATTGTTCGGTCCGCATTGCCGGCGGCGGATTGTCGCCGTCTGCGTCCATGATATCCTGCATCGAGGGGCCCGGGCAGCGCGCCTCGCCCGGCGCGAGATTGGGATCGGACGGTTTGGTCAGGTCATAGGTCATGGTCGGGCTCCGGTGTGCGGGTCATGGCGATACGGTCGTAAAGCGGGTCGGCGGGCTTGCGCGCCCCGAGGATCATCGGCGAACCATCGAGGAAGGCGTCGGTGCAGGGATCGTCGCGGACCCAGTCGACCAGTTCCGACCGATAGGCGAATTTCCAGACGCCGCCGCGCTTCTCCAGCCGGTCGACATAGCGCCCGCTGATGAACAGATCGCGCGGCTCGTCCGCCTCATTGGTCAGCTTGTGATAGGCCTGATAATAGACTTCGCCAAAGGCTTCATCGCCGGACAGCTCGATCAGATGCTGGCCGAGCATATGATGGTTGCGCTCGTGCGTTTTCAGGGCGTCGATGCAGAAGTCCGCAAAGCCGTCCGGACCGCCCTCATAGATGCCGTAGCTCAGATAGGCGTCGTCCCAGAATTGCGCGCGCAGCAGGTCGCGGTCCAGCCGGTCCAGCCCGCGCATGTACAGCGCCGCCAGATCGCGGATCGCCAGATTGGCCGTCAAGGCCTCCAGTTCGGTCGCCCTAATCGCATCTCTCCTGTTCTTTTGAGGCATAGTAGGAGCCGGACGGATCGGGTAAATTACTCTTATCGATAGCAGGAGGGTGACCATGGCGGACGACAATCGAGCAGGCGCGCAGGAACCGGGCCGCGTGCCAGACGCAGCGGAACTGGCCGATCGCGCCGCCATCGCCGGGATCATCGCCCTGCACTGTCGCGGCGTCGACCGGGCGGATGAAGCGACGCTGAAAAGCTGCTACTGGCCCGATGCCACCACCGCTTATGGTCCGGAAGCCGTGCCTGCCCACGGATTCTGCACGGAGCTGGTGCCGGCGATCAAGGCGTTCCGCCAGACCCACCATATGGTCACCAACATTCTCTACGCCTTCGATGGCCCGCAGGCGCGCGTCGAGAGCTATCTCATCGCCTTTCACTATCTCGCCGGAGCCGATGGCGCGGACAGCGAGATGACCTATTTCGGCCGCTATCTCGACCGGTTCGAGAAGCGCGGCGATGTCTGGAAAATCAGACATCGCGAACCGGTGATGAGCTGGAGCCAGAATGCCGCCACCACCCACGACGCCGACCACCCCGCCCTGTCGGCGCTGCGCCAGGCCGCGCGCTTCCCGGATGATATCGTCTATAAATAGCGCGCGGATGCGCCGGCCGGATAGCCGCGCCCCTGCCCTGCGGGAAGTTTACAGGACAGCCCGTTATTATTTTCTGCGACCTTTGCCCCGAGGCCCCGGAAAACAGCCATATTTCTCCAACAACAGCCCGGCCTAGTGTAACCTTTGCAACGCCCCGCCCCGGCGCGTCGGCCGGCGGGGACACATGTCCGGCAAAGACTCGTCACGATGCGCAGCATAAGCGCAGAGAGCCCGTGTAGGACAGCGGATCGTCCGCTGCGCCGGCGGCCCGTTGTGATATTTTTGCATCAAAAACGGACAATCTCGACTTATTGCATCGCCGATGGAACGCCGCTGCTTCTGGGCCGTTTCCTCTACTCGTCGATCTAGCGCGCCCTGTATCCGGCGCAGCATCGGCGGGAAGCCCGCAGCCATAGCGGGCAAGGCCGGAACGATCCTGTTCCATGTTTAGTTAGTTGGAGTAAAATTATGAAATCCCCCATGATCACCCCCCTGATCCTCTCCTCCGTCGTCGGCGCCTTTGCCGTTGCCACCCCGGCAGCCGCGCAGTCCGACTCCCCCTTCACCGGTCCCCGCGCCGAAATCCTGGGCGGCTATGACACGCTGCGTTCGGGCAGTGATGTCGACGTCGACACCGACAATGACGGCATTTTCGAGAATAATACGCTCGACCAGTCGGTTGACGGTTTCGCCTATGGCGTGGCGCTCGGCTATGACTTCGATGCGGGTCCTGTGGTCTTCGGTATCGAAGGCGAATATATGGACTCGACCGGCGAGCAGGAAGGCGACGAGGATATCAACGCGCCGTTCGGTTACCGCGTCAATCTGAAGCGTGACCTCTATCTCGGCGCGCGTATCGGTGCCAAGGTCAGCCCCAACACCCTGCTTTACGCCAAGGGTGGCTATACCAACACCGCCGTTGAATCCCGCTTCCAGGACCGCGCCGAAGCCGATGGCGTCGATCTCAACTTCGACGACAGCCAGCAGGTTGACGGCTATCGTCTGGGCGCCGGCATCGAGCAGGTGATCGGCACCGGACGCAATGGCGACGGCTCGGGCGCGTTCGTCAAGCTCGAGTATCGCTATTCCAACTATAGCTCGCTCAAATATAACGACACATTGTTCAACGACAACAATGAAATCGGCGTCGACCTCGACCGCCATCAGGTTGTCGCGGGTGTTGGTTTCCGCTTTTAAGCTGGAGCTAGGCTAGCGATTGAGGGGCGTGCCGTTCAGTGGACGGCGCGCCCTTTTTTTTTTTGAAAGGCCGGTCAGCGGCGCTAAGTTAGAACTCAGCCACAGTGATTAGTTTACGATGCGCGCTCTGCAGCGGCGCGTTCCTGATTGAGCCGGAACAGGCGCGCGAGCATTTCGTCTTCGGTCAGCACACCAGCGCGCCAGTCGTCGCCCCATCCATAAGCCTCTGCCACCGCTTCATCGAGCGCGGCATGAGCATGGTCGAGCCAAGCGGGGCGGGCGTTGTAGAGATTGGTCAGCGTGCGTTTTTTCAGTTCGTTGGCCGCGTCCTCATCGACCGGCAATATCCGGTCGGGATAGCCCGGAACCACCTCCGGCTCGCGGCTGACCAGATCGGATGGATTGAGCCAGTTTTCACGCAATTCGTTGAGCCGCGCCGCCGCCGCCGCAATCGCCTGCGCGCGAGGATCATTGGCATAGTCGGCGGCGGGAATATCGGGGGTCAGGCCTTCCGGGAAAGGGAAGGTTAAATAAACAGACTTTGTTGCATAAGTTGGGTCGTTGCCTGCACCGATCCAAGAACAGTATTCAAGGGTCCAAACTTCGTGAAAGATAGATGAAAGCAATCCAAGAGATAGACAATCATCCTTTGGGAAAACTACCAATTTTTGGTTGGGTAAAAAGGCCGAATCCATAAAACAGAAGACACGGGTGCTGGACACCATTGGAGTCACTATGAATTGCGACAAGCCCGCCAATGCTCGCCTCATTCCTGGCCTTGCTTCGGCGTGTATCCACCACCTTTCTCGGTGATTCCGACGACGAACTTCGAATTTTCCATCATCGCCTACCCGCTGTCGATAAGGCTTTATTTCACTACGAGCGTACTCAAAAGGCGCTTCATACAGAGCCGCCTCGTTTTCGGTGAGACTGGTACCGAAATCAACAAGCCACTTGCGATCTCCTCGCTGGAGCAAATCTTGTCCATTGGCTGTCAGCTTAATCACATCTTTGTTGATATGCCCAGCTACATTTGTTGGAGCCAACAGCCAACTGATTGCTTTCTGTTCTTCAACTTCAAATGGACCGTTCAAATATGTTCCCGTAAAAGAAGTTCCGTTATTGGGTTTCAAGGTCATCGGCAGAGGCTGAGAGAATTGGCTTAACGATGAGGTGATGGCTTCGACTATTTCACCATTCAACCTTTTGGGTAACGGGTTCGCTGAAACGCATATCAAAGAAACTCGAACAGACGCTCCGTTAACGATCCACGGTTCGTCGGACCATGCTTCGAATATCTCAGCTTTTTGGCATAATAGCTCAAGTACGCGCCTGTCTGCGCCACTTCGAACAGCGTTTGTAGTAACAAGGCCAACACGCTGAACAGACTTGCGTTGGAGCGAATGTTTTGCTCGTTCCAACCAGTAACAAACAAGATTAGCTCCGCCCGGGACTAAGCCGGAATAGGCGTCGCGTAGAGCTTTCGTATATTGTTCACCAAGCTCCCTTATCATCTTCTTGTCGCCCAGAAACGGCGGGTTTCCCACCACCACATCCGCTTCCGGCCATTCAGCCCGCATCGGATTGCCGTCACGATCAATCGTCAGGACCGCGTCGCGATTTTCAATCGTTCCCAATCGCCGCAGGATCGGGTTTTTCGCCGCCGCAAAGCCGTTGCGCCGCATCCACTGGATTTCGCCGATCCAGACCGATACCCGCGCCAGTTCGGCAGCATAGGGGTTGAGTTCGATGCCCAGCACCGATTCCGGTCCGACGCGCGGGAATTCGCGGGTCAGCCCGAGCACTTCCGCTTCCAGATTGGCCTTATGCTCGATATCTTTCAGCGACAGCAACGCAACATAGAGGAAATTGCCCGAACCGCAGGCGGGATCGAGCACCCGAAATGCGGTCAGCCGGGTTAGAAAATCACGATGGATCGTTGCCGCCTCGTTCAGCGCCTTCGTCCGCTTGGCCAGTTCCTTGCCACGCAGCAATTTCTCTGCCGTCGCCTTCGGGGCCTTGTCGATCAGCGCTTCCATCCGGGTGCGCGCTTCGTCCCATTCTGCTTCCAGCGGGCGGATGATGACCGGCTCGACGATCTGCATGATCTTTGCCCTGTCGGTATAGTGGGCGCCCAACTGGCTGCGCTTGGCCGGATCAAGACCGCGCTCGAACAAGGTGCCGAGGATCGACGGATCAACCTCTGACCAGTCAAGATGTGCTGCGGTCCGCAGATTGTCGATATCCGCCTGTTTCAGCGGCAGCGCCTCGTCGGAATCAAACAGCCCGCCGTTGAACCAGTCAATCTTGGTAAAGCCGATACTGCCACCGGGTTCGGCCATTGCGCGGAACAGCTGGCTGGCATTTTCGGCAAATCGGTCCGGATGCGAGCCGCTGGCTTCGAGCATCTTGGTGAACATATGGTCCGGCAGCAGGCCAACATCTTCGGCGAACATGCAAAAGACCAGCCGGTTGACGAAATGCGCGACATCATGCGGTAAATGGCCCCGGTCGCGGAGACGCTGGGCCAGTTCGGCAAATTCACGCGCGGCAAGCTCGGTCAGCATTTGCCGGGTCTTGCTGGGTTTCAGCTCCTCCGGATCGGTGAAGCATTTTTTCAGCAGATCGCGCGTCGCGGCATCGGCCAATTCGTCGAGCGTAAATTCATGCACTTCCTGCACCGTGTTGGTCCAGTTGGTGTGGATGCGGAACCGGTCCATGTCCGACACAATCAGCAGCGGCGGATTTTCCAGCGCGATGGCATATTGCTGCAATTGCGCGAAGGCAGCGTCGAGATCCTTGCGCTTGCCCTTATATTCCCAGCCGAAACAGCCCTTGCGCCAGACGTCGGCCCAGCCGCCACCGCCACCGGTTTTCGATGCGCCTTTTTCGAAGGTGAACCAGTCGCCCCTTGGATCGGCGGTCGCGGGATCGGCTAGGTCGAGCAATGCACATAAGTCATTGAAATGGCTCTGCGCTGCGGCGCTTTCCTTTAGCTCGCTGCTACGCCATTTTGATATGAATTCATGCGGTGTCATCGTTTCCAGCTTAACCAGAGTTGATCGGCCAAGTCGAATATTATCGGCAGGGCAGACCGATTTGAACAACCTGATATCGGTTATAGAAAACAGGGCTTGTGGTGACAGTTTTCCATTACCAAAACAGGTTTCTAGGTGCTTCGAATGGTAGCAGAATCAGAGGGCCATCAACGATAACGTCATTGCCTCCGGTGCACCCTCACCCAGCTCCGACTAGGTAGCAAGCTGCCAAGTCTGCACAGCCCTCTCCCTCAAGGGAGAGGGACAAAAAAAGGGGAGCGCAATCGCACTCCCCTCTCCTAACTTTATCCGGACAACCGCGACTCCATTCACCGCGTCGCCCTCGACCTCACTCACCCGGTACAGGAAAACCGCGCTTCTTGAGGATATATTTGACCTCCGGATCGCGGCCGCGGAATTCGCGATAGGCTTCGGCGCGGTCGGTTTCATTACCCGTGCTCAGGATGACGGAGCGGAAGCGCTCGGCGGTTTCGGCATCCCAGGGGCTGCCGGCTTCCTCGAACGCGGCCCAGGTGTCGGCATCCATCGTTTCCGACCAGAGATAGCTGTAATAGCCCGCCGAATAGGCGTCTGAAGAGAAGAGATGGTTGAACTGCGGCAGGCGGTGCCGCATCACGATTTCCTTCGGCATGCCGATTTCGGCCAGTGTCTCGCGCTCGAACGCGTCCGGATCGGTGACCGGGGTTTCGCGGTTGTGCAGCTTCATGTCGACAATCGCGCTCGACAGATATTCGACCGTGGAGAAACCTTCGTTGAAGGTTTTCGACTTGTTGATCTTGTCGACCAGTGCCTGCGGCATCGGCTCTCCGGTGTCGGCATGTTTCGCATAATTGTCGAGAATATAGCGGGTCAGCAGCCAGTTCTCGTTCACCTGGCTGGGATATTCGACGAAATCGCGCGGCGTGCCGGCGAGGCCCGGATAGGTGATGTCATAGTTGAGATAATGCAGCGCGTGACCGAATTCGTGGAACAGGGTCGAGGCATCGTCGAGGCTGATCAGCGTCGGCTGTCCGTCGCCGCCCTTGACGAAATTATTGTTGTTCGAGGCCAGAACATAGCGGTTCTTGCCGCCCAGATCATGCTGGCTGCGATAGGTGGTCATCCATGCGCCCGACCGCTTTCCCTCGCGGGCATAATTGTCGAGATAGAAGAGACCGACCAGCTTGTCGCCGCGCTTCACCTCGAAGGTGCGCACTTCGGGATCGAAGACCGGAACGCTGCCGGTATTTTCGGTGAAGGTCATGCCGTACAGCTTGCCCGCAGCATCGAACATCGCGTCGACCATATTGTCGAGCTTGAAATAGGGTTTGATCTCGGCCGCATCGAGGTCATATTTCGCCTTGCGGACCTTCTCCGCATAGAAGCGATAGTCCCAGGGCGCGATGGTGATGCCGGCGCCTTCCGCGTCAGCCACCGCCTGCATGTCGGCGACTTCTTCCTTCACCCGGGCGACAGCCGCGGGCCAGACCTTCATCATCAGCTCCATCGCGGCATCCGGATCCTTCGCCATCGTGTCGGCCATGCGATAATGGGCGTGGGTCTTGAACCCGAGCAGCTTGGCGCGGTCGGCGCGGATCTTCAGGATCTTGGCGATGGTCGCGTTGGTATCATTCTCGCCGCCATTGTCACCGCGGTTGATATAGGCGTTGTAGACCTTTTCGCGCAGATCGCGACGGGTCGAGTTCTGCAGGAAGGGCTGCATCACCGAACGGGTGTTTTTCAGCGCCCAGCCCGGCTTGCCCTGCGCTTCGGCAGCGGCCTTGATCGACGCGACAAAGCTGGCGGGCAGACCGGCCAGATCGGCTTCGTCGGTCAGATAGATATAGGTTTCCTCGTCAGCGAGCACCTTGTTGGAAAAATCGTTGAACGCTTTCGACAATTCGGTGTTCAGCGCGATCAGCTTTTCCTTGTCCGCGCCTTCGAGCAAGGCGCCGTTGCGCACCAGCTGTTCGTAATTGCGCTCGACGAGACGCAGCTGCTGCGGGTCGAGACCGGCGGTTTCGCGGTTGTCATAGACCGTCTTGGTCTTTTCCAGCAATTTGGGATCGAGGGTCAGCGCGTCGAAGAAAGCCGACACCTTCGGCAGCCACTCGCCCTGGATTTTGCGGATTTCCTCGTTCGACAGGTTGCTGCTGTGAACGCCCCAGATTGCGAACAATTCATTCGCGTCATTTCCGGCCAGTTCCATCGGCAGGGTGAAATTTTCAAAGGTCGCGGGCGCGGGATTGTCGCGGATTGCGACCACCTCGGCCTTGACCTTGTCCATCGTCGCCTGGAAAGCGGCGGGGAAGTCGGAGACCTGGATCTTGTCCCAGGCCGGCACGCCGTCATAGGGACCGGTCCAGGGCTGGAGCACGCTATTCCCGCTGATATCGGTGGGGGCAGATTGCATCGCGCTCATTTTGTTCAATTCGGCTGTTGTCATTTTTTTTCCATGATCGTCGGCGAGAGCGGGGGTCGCGCCAATCAGCGCGGCGCTGGACACGCCCAGAAAGATTTTACGGGTGGATATCGTGAATCGCATGTATTTTTCTCCAAATAGGGACCCGCTCTCGCGGATCTCGCAAAAGCACCTGATGTGTATTTGGGACCGGTCTAGCCAAAGCGAAGCGGAAACGCAAAAAAGGTTGCGTTGGAAATCAATTATTAGACGAACGGCTATTAGCTGTCGATGAACGACATCGGGAAATATGGCTATTCCGGTCTCTCGGCGAGCAGGGCGCGGACAAGCGGCTGCAGATTCTCGTCGTAGCGGGCGAGCATGACATGTTCTTCGGCATTTTCGAAATGGCTGACCAGCTGGCGGCCGTTCCAGTAATGCAGCGCGATCGCCGGCGGGTCGGCAACGATCATGTTGCGGCCATCGGGACGTTCCGGATCGATCGGATTGAGATCCAGCGCCACCTGCGGCGCGGTAGAGGCGCAGATAGCCAGACTGATATCGCCCCACCAGGTTGAAATATTGCGGTGCAGATGGCCGGTGATCATGCCCTTGACCTGATCATGGCCAGCGACTGTATCCGCGAGCCGCGTGACCCAGGGCTCGTCGGGGTGGGTGGTCATCCACTCTATGCCGCTTTCGACCGGTGGATGGTGGAGAATAAGGATTACCGGCTTGTCCTGTTGCTCCGATAATCTAGCGGAAAGCCAGGCGGCGCGGGTTTCGCAGAAAGCGCCGCCGTGACGCCCCTCCTCCAGCGTGTCGAGAAACAGCAGGCGGAGTTCGGGCGTATCGACCTCATATTGCACAAAGCCGTCGGGAGCGGGGACATCGGGAAACTGCTTGTGGAACGGCGCCCGCAAATCGTGGTTGCCGAGACACATGTGGACCGGGAAAGGCACCACGGACAGGGCATTTTGCAGCCGCTGGTAGCTTTCCTGATCGCCGCGGTCGACGAGATCGCCGGTTGCCAGCAACAGGTCGGGCTGCGGAGTCATCGCGCAAATCATCTTGATCGCCTGGTCGAGCCGCTTGCGGTTGAATTCTGCCGGATTGTCCGGGTCAAAGCCCAGGTGAATATCCGTGATCTGCGCCATCAGCATGGACGCCCTCCCCTTTTTCCCTCTGCCCTATTGCCGGGCAATCTGTTTCTCCGGCTTTGTCTGTTTGTCTTTCTGCTGTTCCTTGATCAGCCAGGGCGCTCCGTCGTCGGCATGATAGTCATGGCACATCGCGCAGGTCGACGGCACATCCGACGCCTGCTGGAATTCGCCGCCATGACATTCGCGGCAGGTCTTGATGCCCGGCAGCAGCAGATCGGTGGCCTGTTTGGACGCCGGTGCATTATGACAGCTTTCGCAAGTCTCTTCTTTGTGCGCGTCATGGCTGAACCAGCCCTTGTGCATATAGCGGTCGGTCTGGGTCACCGGCTTGATGCCATAATCGACCCGCCCGCGCGCGGTTGGCGGGGTCACGCCGTGACAGTCGAAACAGGCACCGCCGCGCGAGAATACCTCGCTGATCGCCAGATTGGCGCGGCTCGGGCGGAAGCGGACGGCGCGGGCATAGTCGCTGGCGACGCGGATGTTGTTGCTCTCGCCCGGACGGCGGCGCGCCATCCCGCCAAGATTGATCGGCCGGGCTGGCCCGGTGGACCGATAATAGGCCCTGAGATCGGCCTGGACCATCGCCGGTTCGCCATGGCGCAGGGTCCGCACCGTCCCGCCGATTTCGTCAAAGGCGAGGCTGTGGCACATGCTGCAGTCTTCCTTCATGTCGACCGGTTCGAAGCGCACGCCCTTGGGATCGGGCGTGTGGCAGTCCTTGCAGACGAGCGAAGGGCCGAATCCAAAGTCGGCCGCCAGACGCCGGCCCATTTGCGCGACACCGCCGGTCTTCGACAAATGCAGGTCGTGGGGAAATTTCAGCCCGTTATTCTCGGTCGGCTTGTCATCGAGCGAGACACGTTTGCGCGGCGGATTCTTGCCGCCCGGACTGACCAGCACGGCGGGCCGGAATTGCGGATGTTCGATGCCGAAGTCCGACGCATTTTCCAATTTTGTGTCGGTCAACCGCGTGTCCATCCCATTGTGGCAATCCGCGCAGAATTTTTGCGCAGTGGGTTCCATAGCACCGGCCCCCTCATGCTCGCTGTGACATTCGACACACCTGCCCGGCGGCTTGTTGAACGCCGAGGCGAAAGCGGCGCCGATCTTGCCGAAACCTTCCGGCTCGCCACGCGCGGTCAGCAGCCGCGGCTTGGCGGCATGGTCGTGGGCGTCATCCTCGTGACAGGTGAGACAGGTCTTGTCCTGCACCGTGACAAAGGCGTCGACATGACAGGCCTGGCAATCCTGCTCCAGCCCGTGATGGGCGCTGCTCAGCGCGCCGGCCGACCACATGGTGTCGGCGTGGAACTGGTCGGGCCGCTCCTCGACTCCGCGCCAGGTGGCCCAGGTGTAGATCGGCCAGACCAGAAAAGCCGCCAGTACCAGCGCGATGAAGCCCCAGGCGCTGACCCTTTTGCCGGGCAGCAACCCCTTGAGCGTGTAGAGCGACGTTTCACTGCGCGCTTCGGCAGAATCGGACAAGGCCTCGACCCGCTTTACGGTCAGGACAATATCATCGCCCTCCTCGCTGACGACGATGACATGGCCGCCGAAACCGATTTCCGCGCCGGCGGACGGATCAATAGTGACAGAGATCCGGTGCTTGCCGTCGAGCGTAAAATTCTGCCCCGACGTGCTTTCGACAATGATCTGCCCATCATCGCGCCTGCGGATGACAGCGTGATGCGGATTGACCGCGAGATCGGGCAAATGAATCGCATTTTCGGTGCTGCGGCCGACGCCGATTTCATCCGTCGCAAAGGGCTTGGACCGGGTGATATCCCGGCCGGCGGCAGTGGTCGTGATCTGGCGAACAATGAAGGTCATATCGGGCTCTCCATCCTACCAGTAGAAAAACACGCTGATGATATGCGCGGTGAGCGAGGCGATCAGCGCGAAAGTCATCGGGACATGGATATAGAGCCAGACCTGCAGCATCGCCTTGAGCTTCAGATGGCGGCGGACGCGGCCCAGCGTGGATTCCTTTTTCTCGAGCAGGGCCTCGACCTTGTCGAGCGGATCATCGCCGCCCATTTTCGGCTGATAGGCCCGCTCGCGGCGCAGGTCGGCCTGCGCCTGGCGGGTGGCGCAATCGGGATATTTGCCGGAAATGCGGCGGAAGAAACCGCCGCCAAACGGATCCTGTTCGAGCGACTGCAGCACCAAAGTGGCATGTTCCGACGATAGCGGCTGCGCCGCCTCGTGCAGCTGCCGGTCGAGCGAGCGGAGATTTTCGAGCATCTCGGTCTCGGTCATCTCGTCGCGATTGTCGGACAGCGCCTTGGGAATGGTCATATAGAAATAGATGCCGACAATGCCGGAAATGATCACAATCATCATGAACAGATAGGCGGCGGTATGGATATTCCAGCCAAGCTGGAAACCGGTATGCAGCGTGCCGATCACGATCAGGCTGAGGCCGAGATAGATATGCGCGGAGGTCCACGCCTTGAGCGACCACTGGCCCGGCGTCATCGCCCGCTTGCGCACGCCCAGCATGGTCAGCCAAAGGATCAGCAGCGCGCCGATCGTGCCCAGCGTATAGCCGTACCAGCTACCGCCATTGTGGCGCGGCGACACATCGACAAGCAGATAGCTGACGATACAGACCAGCATGATCGCCGAGGAAATCTTCAGCCAGCGGAAACCGGCATGTTTCAGAAAGCCGTCGTGCATCGCGACTTTCTTGCGGTTTGACGGGGCGGGGATGGCGTTGCTGGCCATTATAGGGCTCCCCTCTTGGCTGCGGGTTTGGTGATTGGATGTACGGTTCGTCCTGAGCCTGTCGAAGCACCGCGTCTTGCCATCTTTCCTTCGACAAGCTCAGGACGAACGGGATGTTGCAAAAACAAACAGATCACACCTCTTCCCCTTCCAGCTTGGAGACGGTGAGAAACTCCTCCGGTGCGACGCGGATCGCTGCGCCGGTCGGACAGGCGCGAACGCAGGCGGGTCCACCCTTGATCCCGGCGCACATATCGCATTTAATCGCTTTCTTCGGTTTTTCGACCGCAGGATCGCTATGTTCGGCGCTCCAGACCTTGTCGGGTTCGCCCGGCCCCGGACCGGCGCCGAAGAACAGCCAGCTGAGCAGACCCGGCTTCTTCGGCGGCACCTTGTCCATGCGGATCACCCCATAGGGGCAATAGCGCTGGCAATTGCCGCAGCCGATGCAGCTTTCGTCGATGAACACCTCGCCGTCGGGACCGCGGTGAATCGCGTCGGGCGGACAGTCGGACATGCAGTGCGGATGCTCGCAATGGCGGCAGCTGGTCGGTACGTGGAGATGGGCGTAGGTTTTTCCCGCCTCGCGATCGAGCCGCGACAGGCCTTCGTGGCTGTCGGCGCAGGCCTTCTCGCAATTGTCACAGCCGACGCACAGATTCTCGTCGATCAGCAGCACGTCGGTGGCTTCGCCAATCCCATTGTCGACGAGGAAATTGGCAATGCCCGAATACATGTCGACGACGCCCGAAAAGCTGTCCTTCTTCGCTTCGACAAAGGCGTTGATATCCTGGCGCGCGGCCATTTCCTGTTTCGCCTTGCGCATCAGGTCGGGGTGGGCGTCGAGCACTTTCTTGAACGCGTCGCCGCTGATCTTGATCACTTCCGACTTGATCGCCGCCTTGACCGTCGCGGTGCGATAGCCCCCGGCAATCAGCGTCATTTCCCCGACATAGGATCCGGCCGGCAGATAAGAGAGGAACACCGGCTTGCCGCCGATCTGTTTCTCGACGACCATCGACCCGACGCGAATGACGTAAATATCATTGCCCTCGGCGCCTTCCTCGATGATCGTCTCGCCAGCGCGAACGTTGATGATCTCGCTGGATTCGACGACCTCGGCAATATCCTCCTTGGTCAGGCCGGAACCGAACATCTGCAGCAATTGCCGCTCGGTGGAAATGCGGGTGATGGCGCGTTTGGCCGCCGGCACCGATGCCTGCAGTTTCAGCGCAGCGGTGCGCGGGATTTCCACCACGATAACATCCTCGGCCGCCTTGATCGTAGCGCCGCGACGTCGCCCGGAAATCAGGCCGACCTCGCCGAAGATCGAACCCTGTTCAATCGGCACGGTGATCGAGGGATCGTCGGGATTGATTTCCACCGCGACCGAACCCTGGGCGATGGCGAACAGCGAACTGCCCGGATCGCTGCGTTCGAAAATCGTCTCGCCGCTGCCATAGCTTTGCGGCTCGCTATCGAGCATGAATTCCCGCATCTGCAAGGGCGAGAGCTCGTTGAGAATGGTCACATTGGCGCAGAAGAATTCCAGCCATTCATCGACCGTCCGGCCTCTGGGCAGGCTGGCAAATTTGGCTTCGAGTATGGGCTCGTCGGCGGGCTTCAGATCGCTATTGCCGTTGATAAACTCGATGACATCATAGCCCTGGTTCATGCAGTGCTTGATCAGCGGATAGCCGGCGAGCGCGCCGATGACATAAATGCCCTTCTTGGTGCTTTCGAAGGCCGGTGACAATTTGGGATAGGCCTCGCGGTCCTCGCTGGTAAATTCGATCCCGCATTCCTCGACGAATTTGCGCGGTGGCGCGCTGCCCATGCGCGCGATGATCCGGTCGCATTTGATCACTTCCTGGCCGTCGCGGGTTTCCAGCACCAGCTCGCCATCCCTGACCTCGGCCGGCGTGGTCTCGTTGCGGATCATCACCTTGCCCTGCTCGCCCGCTTCCATCAGCAGCTTCACATTGGCTTTCTTGGCCCGGGCAAATTCGGCCGAGCGGTTGAGAATGGTCACGACATTATTCTGCGCGGCATCGGCCGCCAGACCCAGCGCATTCTCGATTCCCGCATCACCGGAACCGATCACGGTGATATGCTCATCATAATATTCGCCAGGATCGTCGAGCTGATATTGTACCAGCTTGTTGTCGCCGCCGGGGCAGCGCATCAGATTGGGATTGCCCTGCGTCCCGATCGCCATGACGATGGTTTCGGCCAGCACCGTATCGCCGTTTTTCAGGGTGATGGTGAAATTGCTTTCTTCGCCCTCGATCTTCACCGGTTCGGCATTATACATGACATTGACGCCGCGCTCTGCGGTCTGCTCGTCCCAGGTGCCGAGAATATCCTCGCGCTTCCCAGCGTCAAAATCCATGTCCGAGCGCAGCACCAGCTGGCTCGGCGTCGCCATGACATGCTTGCCCTTCTGATATTTGTAGATGGTGTCGGAAAGATGGTCGGTTTTTTCCAGCAGCACATGGTTCAGCTTCAGCTGCGCAGCGCGCCCAGCCGCGCTCATGCCCGCTGGTCCGGACCCGATAATGACTACTCGAAACTTGTCCGACACGCGCTTGCTTCCCCCCTTTGCTTCTCCCGACCAACGCACCCTCATACGTCAAAGCGATCCGGTTCAGCTTGTAATTCGGCTTTAGCGCGACCCAAAAGATTGAACTTTGGCAGTATCTTACCAAAAAGCCCCTCCATTGCCAGTGCAAAATGTCACAGCTATCTCCGTGCTTGTCAGGCAGGGAACGGCTCCTTATCCCTGCGCGGGAACAAGGACCTGCAAAACAGCTTGAGGACAGACCATGGCGAAACCAGCTCCATCGATTAACATCAGCCGCATCGCGTTGATAGTTGCGGCCCTGCTGGCGCTGGGAGCGGTCGCTGTGCAGGTCTATCGCAGCATGAATGACGAAACCGGCGCCAGCACCACGCTTGCCGGGACCGAGACCGAAACGGCGCCCAGCGTCGACGAGGTCATCGACGGCCTTGAAAAGAAGCTGCAGGAAAATCCTGACGATGCGGAAAGCTGGCGGATGCTGGGCTGGAGCTATTTCGAGACCGGGAAATTTGCGGAATCGGCTACAGCGATGAAGCGCGCGACAACGCTCGATTCCGACAATCCGGAATATTGGTCGATGCTGGGAGAAGCCCTGGTCATGTCGAGCAACGGACAGCAGGTGCCCGCCGATGCCGCGGCCGCTTTCCGCAATGCCCTGAAACATGACCCGAAAGATCCGCGCGCGCGCTATTTCCTCGCGGTAGAAAAAGATATGGCCGGCGACCACAGGGGCGCGATCAACGACTGGTTCGC
The DNA here is from genome assembly GCF_002776575.1 of Sphingorhabdus sp. YGSMI21. Taxonomy (GTDB): domain Bacteria; phylum Pseudomonadota; class Alphaproteobacteria; order Sphingomonadales; family Sphingomonadaceae; genus Parasphingorhabdus. The sequence goes on from NZ_CP022548.1 coordinate 604,634, forward strand.
GCTGCTCGAAGACACACCCGCCGACGCGCCTTATGCCGCGGATATCCGGCGTGTCATCGGGCAGGTGGCAGAAAATGAAGGCATCGACGTAGCCGCACGGCTTGCCAAGGCAGCCCCAGCTGCACCAACCGGCGGCATCACCACCGACGGCCCCGCAGTCGCCACAGCGGCGATTCCCGGTCCCAGCCGCCAGCAGATGCAGGAAGCAGCCGCACTGCCGCCCGGCCAGCAGGAAGCGATGATTGCCAATATGGTCGACGGGCTCGACAAGCGACTGCAAGCCGACCCCAATGATGCCAACGGCTGGATCATGCTGATCCGCAGCCGCATGCAGCTGGGCCAGACGGTGCAGGCAAAGCAGGCACTGGATCGCGGGCTGAAGGCGTTCAAAAATGATGGTGCAGAGGCGAAGCGGATCAGGGAAGCGGCGGCGGCACTCGGCGTCTAGCCAAGAATCTACCGCTTTTTATGCTGCAGGGGCGGCGCTGATTTCTATTAAGGCGTTGGCTGCCCGCCTGCAACATCATGCGCGAGAAGTTAAGTTACATCTATTTACGCGGCATATCATTGTGTCGTTGGCATAATTCTCTATTGCTGGACGAAAATGGCCTAATCGCCGCATAGATTTTCAGTCCTCGAGAAAAAATTTGAATGCAAATATGATTTTGATAGTAGCATCCTCACCCGTAACAATCGTTGAATTCTCTTGACCGACCTGTCCAAACAAAGACTAGATCGCTTCGTGCTGATCGTAGCCAAAACGCGGCGCCAGATATCCCAGCATTTCTTTGACAATCTGGGCATTCCGGCCGCGCCCTGCCTCGATATCCTGCTGGCACTGCATTCTGCCAAGGGCGCGCCGATGAACGAAGCGGAAATTTCCGACTATATCTCCAGCGGGCCTTCGGTAACGCGCCGTTATCTCGATCTGATGGTCAGCAAGGGACTGATTGAAACGGATGACGGCAATATCCGGCTGACCGCCAGCGGTAACAAGGAACTGGACGGCGTCATGGCGCAATTTCATACGGATTTCATCGAGCAAATCCTCTAGTCCGGACGTCCTGACGGGAGGCCGGTCGCATTCCGCGCCAGCCCCTCGGCATCGCCGGCGCTTGCCAGCAGAACCAGTTGAACTGGCGGCTCGGAACACTGATTCCACTTTACCGCGAAATGATTTCCTCAAAGCGCCGGGTTAAATCCTTCACTTTGCCTTGGCCATGTCCTCTCCCCAGGGGGAGAGGACTATGCCTACCTAAACAAAGGTTCGCCAAAGCTCCGCAGCTTGCGGCTGTGCAACGTGCCTTCATCCGCCTCTTTCGCCAGCAGATCGATGGCGCGCAGGCCGATGGCGAGATGCTGGCCGACCCGCTCCTGATAAAAGGCATCGGCCATACCGGGCAGCTTGATTTCTCCGTGCAGCGGTTTGTCCGAGGCGCAGAGCAGCGTCCCGTAGGGCACGCGGTAGCGATAGCCATTGGCGGCGACCGTGGCGCTTTCCATGTCGATGGCGATGGCGCGCGACTGGTTGAGGCGACGGGCGATCTGCTCGAAGCGCAGTTCCCAGTTGCGGTCGCCGGTGGTCACCACTGTGCCGGTGCGCAATTGCTGCTTGAGCTTGGACTTGTCGATGCCGGTCTCTTCCTGCACCGCCTGGGTCAGGGCAAGCTGCACCTCCGCGATCGTCGGCAACGGGATGCTGGGCGGCAGCACGTCGTCGAGCACATTGTCGTCGCGCAAATAGGCGTGGGCGAGGACATAGTCGCCGAGCCGCTGGGTCCGTCGCAGCGCGCCACAATGGCCGATCATCAGCCAGACATGCGGACGCAGCACCGCGAGATGGTCGGTGATCGTCTTGGCATTGCTCGGGCCGACACCGATATTGACCAGGGTCACGCCGGGACGGCCGTCGCCGCGGACCAGATGATAGGCCGGCATTTGCGGCGGCTTGGCGATCGGAGGAGCCGATGGCTTGCCATCCTTGCCGGTGATCCGGTTGCCCGGCTCGACCAGTATCCTGGCCTTGCCCGATTTCACTTCGGCGAGGCCATATTCAATAAATTCGTCAACATAGCGCTGATAGTTGGTGAACAGGATGAACGGCTGGAAATGGCCGGGATCGGTCGCGCAATAATGGCGAATCCGGTGCAGCGAATAATCGACCCGTTCGGCCGTAAACAGCGCCAGCGCGGAAGCTTCCTCGCCCTGGAAAATCTGGCCACCGTCGACGATCTCGTCATTGGTCTTGACCAGATTCGGCGTGTGAAAATAATTGGGCAGCTTTTCCTTTTTCGCGCGGTCCAGGCCAGCGCCCGCATCCTCCAGCGCGAAGGCCAGCGGGATCGGCGTGTCGGACAGCTCCACCCAGATTTTCGCGGTGAATGTGCTGTCGATCCGCTGCAGCTGGTCCAGCAGATATTCGCGGTACAGCTTCGGCTCAGTAACTGTCGTGCGATATGTGTTGATATCGGCGAGATGGCCGGACGCCAGATGGCTGGTTTCGGTCGCCTGATCGGCGGGAATTTCAACGCTGATCTGCGGATACAGGCCCTGCTGCCGGTCATCCTTGGCCAGCTTCGATGTCGCGTAGCGGCGAAAGCGGGCGGCGGTGATTTCAATTTGTTCGGCGTATAGTTTTTCAAGCAGGGCCACGGCTTCGGCAGGCGTGGCGCATAGAGTAGATTGGGTTGTCATGCAGTCTCCGTTACAGTTTCAACCCTTTAACGGAAAAACCGGACAAAGGGAAAAACTAACTACGGGATAGATCGAGAAAGCGGGCCGCCGCATCGAATTCGGCTTTTTTGCGATCCCGCAGGGCAACCGCCTGATCGTCGCGCCCCCATTGCCGTTCCTGCCAAAGCTCTTCGAGATTGACCAATGGCCAGAGCGTTTCGGTGTCGTGGGCCTGTTCAACGAGGCCCAGCGTGGCAATCAGCGAGCCGGACAGGCCGACAAGCGACAGCATCGCGGCGATGGTGAAGCCATGCTGTGCCTCGACCGCCGCGGTCAGACGGGCAACAGTTTCTTCCGGCTGTGCCTGGTAGCGGATGCCGTGGATCAGGTTGAACCCCACATCATAGCGTTGCCGCGCCCATTCGAGCAGCGGGTCCCAATGTTCGGCCTGATGGTCGATCAGCGCCTGCTGCCCCTCGTCGGCACGATAATAGAGCATGTCGCTGTCGGCAAAAGCCGCGATACGGGAGACGATCCGCGCGCGTTCGTTGCCGACCTGGTCCAGCGCGCCTTGCGCAAGAGCCGTGAGCGGCATGGAAGCCGGGACAATATCCTCATCCTGCGCAGCCCATTCCGCCGCGATCGCGTCGGCGAGCGCGGGGGCCGGGACAGCCAGCGGATTACGCTGCGGCGTCTTCATAGGACGCCCGTCGAGCGTTATGGCAAAGGTGTCACCGGCCGGCGACACCGATGCTTCCTTGTAAAATCGCTTCATGGGGCGTCTGCGCCTTCTGCCGCTTTCGCGATTTCTTCCTCGGCAACCCGCGCCCGGATATATTTGCGGATGATCCAGACCGGCATGACCCACATTTGCATAAGGCCGAGAATGATCAGCACATAGCCGGCCGGACCCGGAACCGGCGGCAGCTTGTCCAGCGCGATCGCCAGACCCAGCATCACCAGTACCACGCCGAGCAAGCGGATGATGCTGATCAGCCAGTGCACGGCTTTCGCCTGCTTTTCCTTCTCCGGATCGGGAATATATTCGTCGCGTTCGGCCTGCTCTTCGATCGGATCGGTCATCGGTTCAATATTCCACTCAAGTCGGCCATAGTGGCCGCTACTATTTCTGCGCCGGCCTCGATCAGTTCATGCTCGTCATGATAGCCCCAGTCGACTCCGACCGGGCGCACGCTGGCGTTGACCGCCATCGCCATATCGAAACTGGTATCGCCGATCATCGCGGTGGTTTCCGGCGCCGCACCGGCTTCGGCCATCGCCAGTTCGACCATCGCCGGATGGGGTTTGGACGGGTGCCGGTCTGCCGTCTGCAGGGTTACAAAGCGGTCGAGCAGGCCATGGGCTTGCAGCACATGGTGCAGACCGCGGTCGGACTTGCCTGTGGCCACGCCGAGAACCCAGCCGGATGCTTCCAGTTCTTCCAGTGTCTCGAGCAGCCCGTCATAGAGCGGCTCATGCACTCCGCCCGCCTGACGCATTGCGAAAAAGCCGTCTTTATAGGATTGGGTCACCGCCGCGATGATGTCCTTGTCCCCTTCCGGCAGCAGCCGCGACACCGCCTCGATCAGGCTGAGGCCGACGATCCGCCGCACCTGATGGTGATCCGGCGGGATCAGGCCGTGTTTTTCAAAAGCCTGATCCATCGAGGCACAGATATTGGCCTGGCTGTCGACCATGGTACCGTCGCAATCGAAAAGGGCCAGCTTGTTGCTCATGTATCTCCGAATTCCTGCATCAAATGGGCCATCGCCCGCCGCCCCGTGGCATCGAGCGCCGCAGCCGCATTTTTCCGCGCCTCAGCCGGCTTGTTCTGGCCAAGCTTGGCGGTCGGGCGCCACGCCACTATTTCCATCTCGAAGCCGACAATCGCATCGACCATCCTGTCAAATTTGGCGGCATCCATCTTGTCCCGGTGCCACGGCGTTTTCGGCGCGAGTTTGGCTTCATTCTGCTCGGCCAAATCGTCGAGCAGGCTGATCAGCCCTTCCCGTTCCATCTGGCGGACCGTGCCCTCCAGCTCCAGCGCCAGATAATTCCATGTCGGCACCTGATCGTCGAGGCCGTACCAGTCCGGACTGATATAGGCGTCGGGACCGTTGATCACGCAGAGCGCCTTGTTCTCGGCAATATGGCGGGTCAGCGCGTTGCCGCGCGACAGATGAAATTGCAGCGCACCATCGCCGGTCGAAAAGACCGGAACATGCGCAACCCTTGGCCCGTCCGGCGTCCCGGCAAAGACCATCCCGAAACCGATATTGGCAATCATCGCTTCGAGCGCGGCCCGCTCGTCGGCGTCGTGATGGTCATTGGCCGATTTGGGCCATCGGAAGGCGGGATCGGGATGCATTATCTGGGTTTCTTGCGAAGAGCCTGTTTGACCTTTGCCTTGTGCGGCATGTTCTTCTTGTGCGTTGCCTTGCCGGCGTTTGGCCGCTCGCGCTTGGTCGGCTTGCCGGCTTTCGTCGGTTTGCCTGTGGTTTCGCCGCGACCGCGACGCTCGCCACGCTTGTCCTTGCGAATCTGTTTGGCATGAGCCTTGGCCTGCTGCTTGCGCACCAGCTTGCCGCCCGGCTTTTTTTCGTCGAGCGGAAGATCGCCGAGCAGCAGATCGAGCCCGAGATTTTCCACGGTTTCGGCGAAATGGGGGGGCAGGTCGGCGGTCACATCCAGATTGTGCCCGTCGGGATGCTCGATCCGCAACCGCCGTGCGTGCAAGTGCATCTTGCGGCTGATCGTGCCGGTCAGGAAGGCGTCCTTGCCACCATATTTGCCGTCGCCGACAATCGGATGACCGATCGCCGCCATATGCACGCGCAACTGGTGGGTCCGTCCGGTATAGGGCTGCAATTCCACCCAGCAGGCCCGGTTGCCGGCGCGTTCGATGATCCGGTAGCGCGACTTGGCCGACTGGCCGTTTTCCTCATCGACGTGCATTTTTTCGCCACCGGACCCCGGCTGTTTGGAGAGTGGCAGGTCGATCATGCCATCGGCGATTTCCGGCACGCCCATGACGATCGCCCAATAGACTTTGCGCACGTCGCGGCCGGAAAAGCGCTTGGAAAAGAAAGAGGCCGCACCGGGAGAGCGCGCCAGCAGGATCGCCCCGCTGGTGTCCTTGTCGAGCCGGTGAACCAGCTTGGGCCGCGATTTGGCATCGAAGGTCAGCGCATCCAGCAGGCCGTCGAGATGGGTGGTCGTCTTGCTGCCGCCCTGGGTCGCCAGACCCGGCGGCTTGTTGACCACGATCGCCGCCTTGTCCTTGTGAATCACCAGTTCGCGGGCAAAATCGATCTGGTCCTGCGACAGGTCCGTCTTGGCTTTGGCAACACGGCCCGGTCGTTCGATTTCCTGCGGGGGTACGCGCAAAACCTGTCCGGCCTGCACGCGATCACCTGGCGAAACACGTTTGCCGTCCAGGCGCAACTGCCCGGTGCGCGCCCAGCGCGAAACGATATTGAACGGTACATCCTCCATATGCCGCTTGAACCAGCGATCGACCCGGATGTCGTCATCATCGGCAGATATGGTGAACTGCCGGACATCGAGTGTCTTCAGTGCATTCATCTGTTCCTTGGTCGAGCCCTGCGGCTTTTCTTCCTCGGAGCCGCTTTCGGCTGTGGGGTCAAAGCCGCTCATGCCAGCGCCCTCACGGCCATCAGGCCGGCAAACAGGGCCAGTACGGAACCGACGACGGAGACCAGGGCATAAGCGATAGCGATGCCCCATTGACTGCGCTCGATCATATTGAGAACTTCCAAACTAAAGGCCGAAAAAGTAGTAAAACCGCCCAGCAGGCCAACGCCAAGCAATAGCCGCCACGGCTCGTCGATAAAGCTGCTGCGCGCCAGCACACCGGCCAGTACACCCATCAAAAGGCCACCCATGACATTAGCCACCAATGTTCCAATAGGGTAACCCACGGGAGCAAGATGGAAGACAAGACGGCCGAGATGATAGCGTCCAGCCGCACCCATCGCACCGCCTGCCATGACAAGAAGGGTAGCGTTCATGGGCGTCCCTTAGTCGGCTTGCGCGGTTTTTCCAAGCATATCATTGGTCAGCCACAAGCGGATGGCGGTCGCGAGGCCGGGCGGTTGCTCCGCGGCGATGCGTTCGACATCGATCCGAGCGACCAATGCGTTGAGCGGCAGGCCGCGACTGTCGGCGGCCGATTTGAGCATATCCCAGAACAGTGGCTCGAGCGAAATCGATGTCTGATGCCCGGCAATGGTAATGCTGCGCTTGACCGGCGGGTGGAAGAATTCGGGCTTTTCTAGATCCACCCGGCCAATTCCCGTCGTACCAGTGTGTCCAGCATATCCATCCCGGTATCGCTATCGTTGAGACAGGGCAGATAGGCGAATTTCTCGCCCCCGGCGGCCTGAAACTGTTCCTTGCCCCGTATCGCAAGCTCCTCGCAGGTCTCGAGACAATCGCTCGAGAAACCAGGCGCGAAAATCGCGATATTCTTCTTCCCCTGACCCGGCAGGGCTTCCAGCGTCGTGTCGGTTGCCGGTTCGAGCCATTTTGCCCGGCCAAAGCGCGACTGGAAGGCCACCACGAGCTCCCGGCCCATTTTCTCGGACAAAAGGCGCGCGGTCTTCCGGCAATGACAATGATAGGGATCGCCCAGTTCCAGCGTGCGCTGCGGCATGCCGTGGAAACTGGCGATGATAGCATCGGGCACAAAATCCAGCGCCGCAATATCGCGCTCCAGGCTGGTTGCCAATGCGTCTATATAGGCAGGATCATCATGATAGGCCGGCAACAGCCGGATCGCGGGTTGCCAGCGCATGGCGGCAATCGCGTCGAACACCGCATCATGCACGCTGGCAGTCGTGGCGCCGCTATATTGCGGATAGAGCGGCGCGATCAATATGCGGTCGCAGCCTGCGGCTTTCATTGCGTCCAGCCGGGAAGCAATGCTCGGATTGCCGTAGCGCATCGCCCAGTCGACCATCACACCGTCCATTTTCGGGGCAAGCTTTTCGGACTGTTTGCGCGTGTAGGAAGCCAGCGGCGAACCGTCTTCGGTCCAGACCAGACCATAAGCTTCGGCAGATTTGGCCGGGCGGGTGTTGAGAATGATCCCGCGCAAAATCGGCTGCCAGATGATCGAGGGTATCTCGACCACTCTTTTGTCCGACAGAAATTGTTTGAGATAGCGTTTGACCGCTTTCTTTTCCGGCGCGTCGGGTGTGCCGAGATTGACCAGCAACAGGCCGATTTTCTTGGCCGCGACGGGTGGGTGGTCTTTTGGCAATGGTCCGGTTTCACGCATGATTTAAGATACTTCCCCAAAGAGTGGCAATTGCCGAAGCCGAACGCCGGTTGCCGAGAACAGAGCATTGGCAATTGCCGGTGCCACCGCCGGTACGCCCAGTTCCTCGTAACCGACCGGCTCTTCCTCGCTTCGGACAAATTCGATCTGGATGGGCGGAATTTCGGCCAGCCGCGGCAGCGACAGATCGCTCAGTCGCTTGGCCGTCGGCAGACCCTTGTCAAAGCGGGTCGCGCTGCCCAGCGCCATTGCCAGCCCGAAGACAATGCCGCCCTCGATCTGTTGCCGGGCAATATCGGGGTGGATGATCCGGCCGATGTCGACGCTTGCCGAAATGCGGCGAACCTCCAGGCCGCTGCCGCCTCGGCTGGCGCTCGCGATAACCGCGATATGGCCTCCGCGCATGCTGTGACAGGCGATACCCTGACCGCTACGATCCAGGCCGCCGTCCCATGCGGCCATGGCCGCGACACTGGTCAGGCAACGGGCAAGCCGCGGCTGGTTGTTCATCATCTGCATGCGGAAGGACAAGGGTTCGATGCCCGCCTTCGCTGCCAGTTCGTCGATGAACGATTCGAGATAGAAGACATTGCTGCTATGCGCGTTGCTGCGCCAGTTGCCGGTCGGCACGCCGACAAAGGCGTTATGGTGGTCGACGGTCAGATTGGGGACGTCATAGGGAACTTCGAGCCCCTCGACCGCCTTGCTGTCGGCTTCTCCGATCGAGGAGCGCATGGCCTCGACATTGTCCATGCCGTCGAACAGGCGTTTCGCTTGTTCACGCGCGGATGGCGGAGCAGCGATCTTGATCTGCATCGCTTCCACGCGGCCGCCCTTGGCCATGGCAGCATCCAGCCTGGCCTGGCTCGGCGCGCGGTAATGGTCGTGCATCATGTCCTCGGCGCGGGACCAGACCAGTTGCACCGGCCGGCCCATATGTCTGGCGATCAGCGCGACCTGCGCAGCGATTTCATTGTCCAGATTGCGGTCGAACGAACCACCACTGAGCATCGGATATAGCGTCACCCGGTCCTGCCGGATATTCAGCGCTCTGGCCGCTGCCCGCACCGCCGCGACCGGCGACTGTGTCGCCATCCAGAGTTCGAGGCCGCCGTCCTTATATTCTGCGGTGGCGGTCCGCGTCTCGACCGGCGCATGTAGCGCCGCATTGGCATGATAGCGGGCCTGGAACAGATTCTCCTCGGTGAGCATGCCGCGATTTTCACCACGCGAGACAAATCGCGTTCCCGGTCCCTCGTCCAGCGCCTCCTGCAGGGCCGCATCGATCTTGTCGCTGTCGGCCATGAAGCCTCGGGTTTCGAACACCGGACTCATCTTGTCGAGCGCCCGGTTTGCGGCCCACCAGTTGGTCGCAACCGCCGCGATCCATTGGCCGCCCTGAACGACGTCGATAAAGCCGGTGATCTTGCCAGCGCCGGCGCGGTTGAAGGATTTCAGCCTGGTCTCGCCGATCGGACCCTGCCTGACAGCGGCATAGACCATGTCCGGCAGCCGGACGTCTCCGGCGAAATTGGCCGACCCGTCGAGCTTGCTGGGCAGGTCGAGACGCGGCACATCCTGTCCGATCAGGCTGCCGGTGCCCGATGTCCGCAGCGGCACGGGATCGGGCAGGCTCTGGCCTGAAGCATCACGCACCAGCTCGCCGAAGCGCAATGTCTTCTCGCCATTGGAGATCATGCCGTTTTCGACCGTGCAGGCTTCCCAAGGGACATCCCACCGGGCGGCGGCCGCCTTGGTCAGCAGGACGCGCGCCGCTGCTCCCGCCTCGCGGAAACTGGTGGCAAAGGCAGGGATGGATGTGGAGTCGGCGGTAACCATGAACTGTTCGCGGATCGCGACATTTTGCGCCATCCACCGGACGACGGCATGTTCGGCAAGTTTCTCGCTGCCCGCAGGCATCAGCGATTCGGCCCATTGCTCGGCCAGGGGAATATTGCTGTAGAGCGGGTTGATCGGCGCCGGTTCCACCGCGACGGTACGCCAGTCTGCGCCGAGTTCGTCGGCCAGGATTTGCGGCAGCACGGTATAGACACCCTGGCCCATTTCGCTTTGCGGCACGACCACCGTCACCTGCCCGGCTTCGGAAATTTTCAGAAACGCCCCGAAAACCTGTTCTGTCTCGGTCGCCGCGACATTGGGCTCGTAGCTGCGCGGCCAGATCGCCCAGGCCAGCACCAAACCGCCCAGGGCGCCGCCGCCGATCAGGAACTTGCGACGGTTCAGTCCAGTCGGCGCTTGATCAGGCTGTTCAATGTCGGGTTCAGCCGCCATCGAATTATTTCAACAGGCCCAGGCGTGGTATTTCGATTTTCGGGCAACGGTCCATGACGACCTTCAGGCCCGCGTCGGACGCGCGCTGTGCCGCAGCTTCGTTGATCACGCCAAGCTGCATCCACACCGATTTGGCTCCGACGGCGATGGCCTCGTCGACAAAATCACCTGCGGCTTCGGAGTTGCGGAAAATATCGACCATATCGATTTCGCCGCCAATCGAGGACAGGGAGTCAACCACTGTCCTACCGTGCAGCTGCTGGCCGGCCAGCCCGGGATTGACCGGCACCACGTCATAACCCTGTTCCAGGAGAAATTTGAAAATCCGGTTGCTGTCCCGTTCAGGCTTTGCCGACGCCCCGACTAGGGCGATGCGCCGCGTCGATGTCAGCAGTTCGATAAGGTCCCGATCTTGTTCCAGCAGCATGTCGTTCTCTTTCCGGTCTATTGATCATCCAGCCATGTCGCGAGCTTTTTGGCAATATCACGGAATGCCTGCCCGTGCACATCATCGCCACAGGCCGGGGGCGTGCCGCCATCGCTGGACTTGCGAATTTCGATATCGAGAGGGATACGTCCAAGAAAGGGCATGCCCATGGTTTTGGCAGCGGCTTCCGCACCACCAGCACCGAACGGATCGCTGACCTCGCCACAATGCGGACATTGGTAGCCGGCCATATTCTCGACCATGCCGATGATAGGGATCTTGGCCTGGTTGAAAAGATCGACCGCACGGGTCGCATCCATCAGCGCCAGATCCTGCGGCGTTGAAACGATAACCGCGCCGACCGGTTTGTGATGCTGCATCATCGACAATTGTACATCGCCGGTACCGGGCGGCATGTCGACGATCAGCTCGGCGACATCGCCCCAATGGGCGTCGATCAGCTGTTCCAGCGCCTTGCCGGCCATCGGACCGCGCCAGGCAATCGCTTGGCCGGGTTTCGCCAGATGGCCCATCGACAGCACAGGCACATCATAGTCATTGGGCACCGGGATCAGCTGCTTGCCCTCGGCCTCGGGCCGCTGCCCTTCACAATGGAGCAAGCGCGGCTGCGAGGGACCATATATATCGGCGTCGACCATCCCGACCTTGCGGCCCAGCCGCTGCATGGCAATCGCCAGATTGGCCGAAAGCGTCGACTTGCCGACGCCGCCCTTGCCACTCGCCACGGCGATCAGACGGCGTTCGACCTTCTCCGCGGTCATCGCGATATCGACTTTCTCGACACCGTCCAGCGCCAGCAGCTTCCCTTTCACGGCGATCTCGATCTGGCCGCGCTCGCGCACATCGAGGCCACCGACATTGAGCACCAGAGTGATGCGGCCGTCGGTAAATTTTACGGCGCTGAAACGGCCCTTGGCAACGTCTTCGAGCGCGGTTTCGATTGTGGAAATATCGGTCATCGGATCGACATAGTTACACTTTTCTCGGATTGACACTGTTTTTCTGGCGGCGCGCTACCTATAAAGAAACTATGAATGAAAATATTAACGGTGACGCACGCCGCAAATCGATTTTGGGCTCAATTTTGAACATGGCCGGCCCCTGGGGCAATAACGGCGACGGCGGCAATGGTGGCGGCAGCGGCGGTGGCCCGCGCAATCCATGGGGCAATCCCTCCGGCGGATCATCCGGTGGTGGCCGCAAGGGCGCAGGCTCCCTCGAGGAACTTTTCAAAAAAGGCACCGGCGGCGGCTTCAAGGGCGGCATCCCCAAACGTCCCGGCGGGCGTTCCTGGTGGCCTCTCATGGCCATCGGCTTCATCATTCTCTGGGTGCTGCTGACCAGCATCCACCGGGTCAGCCCTCAGGAACGCGGTGTCGTGACATTCCTGGGTTCCTATTCACGGACCCTGCAACCGGGCCTGCACTTTTCCCTTCCCACTCCGCTGGAGCAAGTCGTCAAGCTCGACGTCGAGGACATCCGGACGATCGACATTCCCGAAGGTGAAGCCGAGAAGCTGATCCTGACCGGTGATCAGAATATCGTCGATCTCGCTTATTCGGTGCGCTGGAACATCAAGGCACCGGAACTGTTCCTGTTCCAGATTGCCGAACCGGAAGAAACGATCAAGGAAGTGGCCGAAGCGGCAATGCGGGCAGTGGTCGCGAATTTCACGCTGGATGACACGATCGGCTCCGAACGGACCGAAATCGAGCAGCAGGTCGAACAGAATATGCAGCAATTGCTCGACGGCTATGGCGCCGGCGTGGTCATTCGCGGTATCGCCATCAAGAAGGCCGATCCTCCGGCCGCGGTCAACGACGCGTTCAAGGAAGTGTCCGCCGCGCAGCAGACGGCGCAGACCTATCTCAACGAAGCGCGCGCCTATGCGCAACAGCTCACCGCTCAGGCACAGGGTGAATCCGCCGCTTTTGACAAGGTCTACGAAGAATATCGGCTGGCACCGACGGTGACCAGACAGCGCATGTATTATGAAACGATGGAACGCGTCCTGTCCAAGGTGGACAAGACCGTGATCGAGGCCAGGGGCGTTACCCCCTATCTCGCTTTGCCCGAACTGAAGAAACGCGCGCAGCAACCCGCGATAACAACCGTGGAGGGCAAATAATGGGACAGATTATGAAAAATCCCGTGGCGCTCGGCGTGATCGCCATTGCGGCGCTGTTCATCCTGCTCAACACCATCGTCATCGTGCCGGAAACCCGGCAAGGCGTCGTGGTCCAGCTCGGTGAACCCAAGAGAATCGTCAATCGTTACCAGTCAGGTGAAGCCTTTGGTGAAACCGGCGCCGGCCTGATCGCCAAGATCCCGTTTTTCGAGCAGATCGTGTGGATCGACAAGCGGATCCGCGACGTCGAAATGGAACAGCAGCAAGTGCTGTCAACCGACCAGTTGCGCCTGCAGGTCGATGCCTTCGCCCGCTTCCGGATCACCGATCCGCTGCGTATGTATATTGCTGCCGGCAGCGAAGAGCGGGTTTCCGACGAGCTCCGCCCTATTCTGGGCTCCGCCTTGAGAAACGAACTGGGCAAGCGGCCTTTCGCCGCTCTGCTGAGCCCGGAACGCGGCCAGGTGATGGATAATATCCAGGCCGGTCTCAATCGCGTCGCCCGCCAATATGGTGCGGAGATTGTCGACGTGCGGATCAAGCGGGCGGATCTTCCGGACGGTACGCCGCTCGACAGCGCCTATCAGCGGATGCGCACCGCCCGTGACCAGGAAGCGCGGACGATTCGCGCCCAGGGCGCAAAGCAGGCGCAGATCATTCGCGCTGAAGCGGACGCCAGCGCGGCACGGACCTATGCCGAAAGCTTTGGCAAGGACCCGGCCTTCTATGATTTCTACCGCGCCATGAAGAGCTATGAAACGACCTTCCAGGACGGTGGTGAGAATGGCCCGCAAAGCTCGTTCGTGCTGTCGCCGGACAACGAATATCTGCGCCAGTTCCGGGGCCGGTAACGCATCTTGCCTTCGAACCGCGAAATTATCGACGCCTATTATACCGCTTTGTCGGTGATGGACGTCGATGGTTTCGAAGCGCTGCACCATCCCGATGTCGTGTATAATGTCTCGGGGAACACGATCATTTCCGGGCGCTATGACAGCTTCGCCGCCCTGAAAGCAGTGTTGCCCGCGATTTTCGAGGCACTGGACTTCGAACAGTTCCGCTTCGCGGACAAGTGGCGGGTGATGAACGAAGGTCCGGATGGAGCCACCGCCATCATGGAAGCTAGGGGCATCGCGCGGAACGGCGAACGCTATGACCAGCGCTACGTTCATATTTTCTCGTTTCGCGACGGCAAAATCGCTTCGGTCCATGAATTTTTCGACACCCAGTTGGCGAATGACGCGCTGGGCTTTGCGGGAAAACCGACTTTTGAAAATGACGGCTCCTTTGCGTTCTGACGGTCGAAAGTACGGAAATGCCCTCCGTCGACTACAAATGTCGTCTTTTCTGCACAATGCCGGTTTTTTTCTGCGAAACAGCGATTCCCGGCTTGCGAAAGGGCTTTTGGGCACCCAAATAGATGGGCATCGGGAATGTCCCGCAGTTCTGCGCTTAGGATCGGCGGACATATATGCTAATATTCAATTTCCGTTCATGAAAATTGCGCCATTTGATTTCGTGATTTTTGGACGGATCTGGCGATTGAAACCACTGGTATCGCCAGAAATTTGAGAGGAAGATAATAGTGCGTTACGCTTACGGAATTTCAGCAGCTATGCTTTTGGCCGGCAGTGCAGCAACCCTGACCGGGATCGGTCCGGCTGGAGCACAGACCGCCGCCAATGACAGCACGGTAATGCGCAACGTCGTGCCACGCGCCGGCGCGCCGATGAGCTTTGCCGACCTGACCGAGCAGCTACAGCCTGCCGTGGTCAATATCTCCACCACCCAGCGTGTCCGGGTTAACAACAACCCGTTCGCCGGCACCCCTTTTGACGGCCTGTTCGGCAATCGACAGAGTGGCGGTAGCGCACAGACCCGCGAGGCCCAGTCGCTCGGCTCCGGCTTCATCATTTCTGCCGATGGCTATGTCGTCACCAACAATCATGTTGTGGCGCCGGGCAATCGCAACGCGACGATCGAATCGATCACCGTGATCATGCCGGACCGCACCGAATATGAGGCGGAACTGGTTGGCCGCGATGCGGCTTCGGATATCGCCGTGCTCAAGATCAAGGCCAACAAGCCGCTGCCTTTTGTGAAATTCGGTGACAGCACCAGTGCCCGGGTCGGCGACTGGGTGATTGCCATCGGCAATCCCTTCGGTCTCGGCGGAACGGTAACCACCGGCATCCTGTCTGCCATTCACAGAAACACCGGCCAGGGCGGCGCCTATGACCGTTTCCTGCAAACCGACGCTTCGATCAACCGCGGCAATAGCGGTGGCCCGATGTTCGATCTGAACGGCAATGTCATCGGTATCAACAATGCGATTATTTCACCGACCGGCGGCAATGTCGGAATCGGCTTTGCCATCCCCGCCGAGGTCGCTGCGCCGATTGTAGAAACCCTGAAAGAAGGAAGGGCTATTGAACGCGGTTATCTCGGCGTTCAGATCAGCGCCCTTTCCGAGGATCTCGCCGATTCTCTGGGTCTGGAGAAAAACCGGGGTGAATTTGTCCAGCGGGTAGAACCCGGTGAAGCCGCGGCCAAAGCCGGCATCCAGGCGGGCGATGTGATCACCAAGGTGAACGGCAAGACGGTCACACCCGACCAGACCCTGTCCTATCTGGTGACCAATCTTCCGATCGGCACCGAAGTTCCGATCGAACTGATCCGCAACGGCAAGACGATCAAGGTCAATGCCAAGCTCGGCAAACGGCCTTCCGAAGAGGAACTTGCCGGCAGCACATTCGATCCCGATGCAGAAGATGATGCGATGGGCCAGAATGACGATGGCACGAGCGCGCAGGCAACCGCCGACGCGCTCGGATTGTCGGTGATTGATCTGACGCCGGCCATCGCCCGGCAGATCGGTGTCCCGTCTACGCAAAAGGGCGTCGTGGTAACCACCGTTAACCCGAACAGCGATGCAGCCCAGAAGGGCATCAGGCGCGGATATCTGATTACCAGCGTCAACCGCAAACAGGTGACCACCGTCACCGAGCTGGATCAGGCGATCAGCGACGCGACACGCGCGAACCGCGAAGCCGTGCTTCTCCAGATCCGTCGCGGCGCCCGCGACCCTGTATTTGTCGCGGTCCGCCTCCAGGACAGTTAAACGCGTATAAACAGATGTAACAGAAAAGGGCCGGCGCTTGACGCCGGCCTTTTTTTTGCGTCAAGTCGAGGCCAGCTTTGCAATATGATTGAGGGGATCCGCCGATGGCCGATGCAACAGAAATATTTCTCGGACTGGGCGGCGGCGAACGGCAAAGCCTCAATCTCTCCCGCGCCAACCGGCACGGCCTGATCGCGGGCGCAACCGGCACCGGTAAAACGGTCACGCTGCAGGGGCTGGCCGAAAGCTTCTCCGCCAATGGCGTCCCGGTCTTCGTCGCCGATGTAAAAGGCGATCTTGCGGGCATTTCGATGGCCGGTTCTCCCCAGTTCAAACATGCCGACAAGCTGGAAGGACGGGCCAAGGAACTCGGCATGGAGGATTATGCCTATTCCGACAATCCGGCCATATTCTGGGACCTCTATGGCAAACAGGGCCATCCGATCCGCACCACGATCAGCGAAATGGGGCCGTTGCTGCTCGCCCGCCTGATGGACCTGAATGACACGCAGGAGGGCGTGCTCAATATCGTCTTCCGCTTTGCCGATGAAGAAGGATTGCTGCTGCTGAACCTTGACGATCTGCAGTCGATGCTCGCCTACACCGCGGAAAATGCGAAACAGCTGTCCGCCAAATATGGCAATGTCAGCAAGGCCAGCGTCGGCGCGATCCAGCGCCAGCTGCTCCAGCTCGACAGCCAAGGCGCCGGCCAGTTTTTCGGGGAACCGGCGCTGGAAATCGACGATTTTCTGAAATGCGACGACCAGGGTCGCGGCTATATCAACGTCCTCGCCGCCGACCAGCTGATGCGCAGCCCGAAACTTTACGCAACCTTCCTGCTCTGGCTGCTCGCCGAACTGTTCGAGAGCCTGCCGGAGGTCGGCGATCCGAAAAAACCGAAGCTGGTCTTCTTCTTTGACGAAGCGCATCTGCTGTTCGACGATGCGCCGAAAGCGCTGGAAGACAAGATCGAACAGGTCGTGCGCCTGATCCGCTCGAAAGGCGTCGGCGTCTATTTCGTCACCCAGAACCCGGTTGATATACCCCAGGAAGTCGCCGGCCAGCTTGGCAATCGCGTGCAGCACGCTCTGCGCGCTTTCACTCCGCGCGATAAAAAAGCGATCAAGGCGGCGGCCGACACATTCCGGATCAACCCCGAACTGGATGTCGAGGAAGCCATTACCGAATTGCGCGTCGGTGAAGCGCTCGTCTCCACTCTGCTGGAAGACGGTGCGCCGTCGATTGTCCAGCGCACGCTGATCAAACCGCCGCGGTCACGGCTGGGACCGATCTCGGCAAAAGAGCGCGCCATCATCAATTCAATCTCGCCCTATGAAAACAAATATGACGAAGAGGTTGACCGGCACAGCGCCGAGGAAATACTCGCGCAAAAGGTGATCGACGCCACGGCAACGGCGAAGGAAGTAGAGGAAAAAGGCGAAGAGGAAGTCCGCAAACAGCCGCGCAAGAGCAAGAGTATCTGGGAAAAGGCGCTCAGCCGCGGGGCAAAGGTCGCCATGGGTTCAGCCGCGGGCATGGCCGCCTCAACCATGTTGGGCAAGAAATCGCGCGCCAATCCGATGCGGACCGGCGTGACTTCGGCAGTGGGTTCAGTGGTGACAGATCTGGCCGGTCCCGTGGCGGGGCGCTTTGTTCGCAATCTGATCGGTGGCCTGATGCGCTGATGGCTGGCTGACTATCGCCGTGCGGGCGGACTGGAACGCTGCGAGATTTTACCCGAAAAAGCGGGCGACAATATCTTTCGCCAGACGGGTCGGGCGCAACGTGTCAGCGTCGATGCAGCACCAGCTCGACTGCACTTCGGCGAGCACTTCTTCGCCGCGGCGAATGATCGTGCTGTAAAAGGCACGCGCGCCGTGGACTTTTTCCAGCAACACTTCGGCGATGACGTCATCTTCCAGAAAGGCCGGCTTGCGATAGGTGATCTCGTGCTTGATCGCGACCCAGAGATGGGCAGCGACCGCTTCGGAAGGCGCAAATTTCTGCCAGTGCGCGACCACAGCATCCTGCACCCACGTCAGATAATTGGCATTATTGACATGACCCATGAAATCGATGTCCGAAGGTTCGATTGCGATGTTATGATGGTGCGAATTGCTGCTCATATCAGCAATATATAAGATCAGCGGGGACCGATTGATAGGGCAAACTGGATTCTATCGCCGAATCAGGGCCAGCCGGACGATATCAGCCGAGGACCAGCTTGAACTTTTCGAACGCCAGGGGCTGATGCATCGTGAAGTCCGAAAAAGCCGCTGCTCCGTCAATATTCGACAGGAAATCATCCACCGCAGCCCTGTCCGCATCCGGCAAGGTCCGATAATAGTCGAGCGGCCGCTGCAGCATCCACAAGCTGAACGGCGGCGCGATCCGCTGTCCGGTCACGCCCTCAATCCTGAAGTCCGCCATGCCGACGGCACGCGGTATTTCCGTATCGGGATTGGACTCGGCCCAGGTGGCAAACATATCGGCGACTTGCTGCAGAAAGGGCATCTGCTCCGCCATCATCCGCTCCAGTACCGGCAGCAAGCTCTCCGGAACCTCGTCATCGGCCAGAAATTCCCCGGATAGAGGCTCGCGCACATCCACCATCCGTTCGACCCATTGGGCGACTTTCGGCGCCAGCCGCTTCATGATCTCGCCCGATGCGGGATCGCGGTAGAGATGGGCATAGAGCGGGCCGATCAGGCCATAGTCGCCAATCGAGGGCCGTGAACCGAGCAGATAATCATATCGCGCGAAATGCCGGTCGAGATCGGCCAGAAGCGCTTCGTAGCTCGCTTCAATTGCAGGGATTGTCTGCGCGTTAATGCCCAGTACCGGGCAAAAGCCCTTGAACGTCTGTCCGCGCTCGCGGCCGATGGCCAGTTGCTCTTCCTTGCTGGCTTCCGGCGCCGCGACGGCGCCGAATTCGCCGTAGACCCACTCTTCATTATAGTTCCAGCGATAGTGCATCGCCGGGATCACCAGCCATTCGTCGCCGAATACTTCCATCAGCAGCGCCACGAGCCGCTGCTTCGGCGTGTCGGGATAGACGGACGGCCCGCCGACCTCGGCTTCGAAATGATCGATGATCAACGTTGTGTCCTGCAGGGTTTCCCCTTCTTCGGTCACCATTACCGGAATGACGGGACGCCCCACTTTGGGAACGATGATCGTCTTGTAGACTTCGGTGGTGCTGAGAAACTCCTCGTAATCCACCCCTTTCCAGTCGAGATAGGCCCGCGCCTTGCCCGAATAGAGGGAAAGCGGCCCGCCGTAGAATTTATGCGGCATCAACCACGGCCCCGATAGGAGGCCACGCCCTGATCCGGTACCCACAAGCCCTTGGGCGGCTCGCCCGACTGCCAGAAAATGTCGATCGGTATCCCGCCGCGCGGATACCAATAGCCGCCGATCCGAAGCCATTGGGGTTTCATTTCGTCAAAAAGGCGCCTGCCGATTCCGACCGTACAATCTTCGTGGAAGGCGGCATGATTGCGAAAGGAACCCAGAAACAGCTTCAGCGACTTGGATTCAACGATGGTCTCTCCCGGCGCATAGTCGATGACCAGATGCGCAAAATCCGGCTGGCCGGTGACCGGGCAAAGCGAAGTGAATTCGGGCGCTGCAAAGCGCGTCAGATAGAGCTCGCCGGCGCGCGGGTTGGGCACATAGTCGAGCACGGCGCTCTCAGGCGAAGCAGGAAGTGCGCTGTCCTGTCCCAGAAATTTCGGTGCGGGTTTTTGGGTGTCATCATGGGTCATGCCAGTCTTTTAGGGCAGCCCGCGCGCCATGTCATTAGCCAGCACCATTTTCATATTGCCCCAAAGCACAGATCGTCAAAAGCCGCCTGTTTGTACATGATGTCCGCCATGTCAGAGAAAATTCTCATACCGATATTGGGCGATCAGCTCTCGATGGATATCTCGTCCCTAAAGGGACAAAATCCGGAAGACTGCATCTTGCTGATGATGGAGGTCGAGGACGAAACGACCTATGTCCGGCACCACAAGGCCAAAATTGCCTATATCCTGTCGGCCATGCGCCACCATGCCAAGGCGCTGGCAGAGCGGGGATGGTCCGTCGATTATGTGAACCTAACCGACCCCGATAACCACGGCAGCTTTTCCGGAGAAATCGCACGAGCGCTGGAGCGGCATCGCATCGACCGGATACGGATTACAGAGGCCGGTGAGTGGCGGGTCATGGCTATGATCGAAAACTGGGAGGACCAGTTCGCCATTCCGGTCTCTGTGTGCCCGGACCGCCGTTTTATCGCGACGCATCAGGATTTCACCAATTGGGCAGAGGGCAAAAAGCAGCTGCGGATGGAGTATTTCTACCGCGAAATGCGGCGAAAGACCGGCATCCTTCTCGACCGGAACGGCAAACCGGAAGGCGGCAAATGGAATTATGACAGTGCCAATCGCAAGCCAGCCAGGGGCGACCTGTCCATTCCCCAGCCGATCCGCTTTCGGCCAGATGACCTAACCGAGCAGGTTCTGGCCATGGTGGCGGAAGAATTTCCCAGCCATCCGGGATCTTTGGACCAATTCCACTTTGCCGTAACCCATGAAGAAGCCATGCGGCAAAAGCGCAAATTTCTGGATGAGGCTTTGCCGAAGTTCGGCGATTATCAGGATGCCTTGCTCAGCGGAGAGCCGTTTCTCTGGCACTCGATTCTGTCTCCCTATATCAATGCAGGGCTTCTCGACCCGCTGGATCTCTGTCACGAGGTGGAACAGCGCTACCGGAATGGCGATGTGCCGCTCAACGCCGCGGAAGGATTCATCCGGCAAATCATCGGGTGGCGTGAATATATGCGCGGCATTTACTGGCGCGAGGGACCCGAATATGTTGATCGCAACTTTCTGGAGGCCAAACGGCCGTTGCCGGAATTTTACTATTCGGGCGACACCGATATGCATTGTTTGTCCGAAGCCATCGGGCAGACGCTGGACCTGGCTTATGCCCACCATATCCAGCGGTTGATGATAACCGGCAATTTCGCGCTCATCGCGGGTCTGGAACCGCAGGCGGTCCACCAATGGTATCTGGAAGTCTATGCAGACGCCTATGAGTGGGTTGAACTGCCCAATACGCTGGGCATGAGCCAGTTTGCCGACGGCGGCATCATCGCATCCAAACCTTATGCTTCGTCCGGCAATTACATCAACAAAATGTCGGATTACTGCCAGAGCTGCCATTATGACGTGAAAAAGCGTGTTGGTGAGAGGGCATGCCCCTTCAACGCGCTATATTGGGATTTTCTGGACCGCAACCAGAACAGGCTGGCCGATAACAATCGCCTGGTGATGCCGTACCGGACTTGGGAAAAAATGGAATCGGAAACGCGGGACGATATTCGCCGGCAGGCGAAAAGGTTCCTCGATCAACTGGAGGAAAACTGAATTGCCGAAAAACCACATAAGCGGTGGATTCGTCAGGCAATGCGTTATAGCCTCGACGGCTTGAAATCGAGTCGCTAAACGGCGGCTGGAACAACGCAAATATTTGCGGACATGAGGAGTTTAATATGGAATTGCTGGTAACGACCGAATGGTTGGCCAACGAGCTAGGCGCATCCGATCTGCGGATCGTGGACGCGACGAAATTCATGGCGGATGCCGGACGCAACCCGGCTGCCGAATATGAAGCGGGCCATATTCCCGGTGCCGTGTTCATGGACCTCAGCGATTTGACTGATAGCAGCAATCCCGTTGAAAACATGCTCCCACCTGCAGAAAAATTCGCCAGCCGCATGCAGTCTCTTGGACTGGGCGATGGTAGCCGCGTCGTCCTTTACGACGACAGCCCGCTGAAAAGTTCCGCCCGCGCCTGGTGGATGCTGACCATGTTCGGGGCGCATGAAGTCGCTATCCTCGACGGCGGCATTGCCAAATGGAAAGCCGAAGGCCGGCCGCTGGAAACCGGCAAGGAAACGTTACGCCACCGGCATTTCACCGTCTGGAAAGACGACAAGGACATCCGCACCAAGGCCGATATGCTGGCCAATTTGCACAGCAAGGACGAACAGGTCGTCGATGCGCGCCCGGCCGACCGTTTCAGCGGCGAATCACCAGACCCGCGTGGCGAAATCGCTTCGGGACATATTCCCGGTTCGACCAATATCCCGCACAGCAGCTTCTTCAATGCCGACGGCACCTGGAAAAGCAGCGACGAGATCAAGGCGATCTTCAGCGACGCCGGTGTCGATCTTGCCAAGCCGCTGGTTACAACCTGCGGTTCGGGCATGACCGCGGCGGTGGTCTCCTTCGCTGCCGCTCTTGCGGGCGCAGAGAAGACCGCGCTGTATGACGGCAGCTGGGCCGAATGGGGCGCCGACGCCGATACTCCCAAAGAATCCGTCTGAACATGCCGGCGCCGCTGGAACTATAATTGGCAGATCACGACTCCGGTTCGAAAAAACCAGCGACCCAGGTTGTCACCGGGGGTCGCCAGAAAAATTGGACCGGAGCCGTTGTCAATCCGCCCGTATGGCGCGGCAGCACGCATCTTTATGACGATGTCGCCCACCTTCGGGAGGGCATGAAGTCCAATGACGACGGCCGTTTCTTTTACGGCCGCCGCGGTTCGCCGACCCAATGGTCTCTGGCCGAAGCGCTGACGGAAATGGAACCCGGAGCCGCCGGGACCATGCTTTACCCGTCCGGTGTCGCTGCCATTTCCTGTTCGTTGCTTGCAGTGCTGGAACCCGGCGACGAAATTCTGCTCACCGACAGCAGCTATGACCCGAGCCGCAGTTTTGCCGATGCCTTTCTCAAACGCATGGGCATCAAGGCGCGCTATTATGATCCGGTGATCGGCGCCGATATTGCCAGCCTGTTCGGACCCGACACAAAAGCCATTTTGATGGAAAGCCCGGGCAGCCTGACCTTCGAGGTGCAGGATGTGCCCGCTATCTGCGAGGCGGCCAGCGCGGCGGGTATCGTCACCCTGCTCGACAATACCTGGGCGACTTCGCGCTTTTTTCCGGCGCTGGAACATGGCGTCGATATCGCGATTACCGCCGCGACAAAATATATTGTCGGCCATAGCGACGTGATGATGGGCGCGGTTACGACGCATAGCAAATATTGGACCCGGCTCCGCCGTACCGCCCAGCAACTGGGCCAAGTGGTCTCTCCTGATGACGCCTATCTGGCCGCACGCGGATTGCGGACGCTCGATGTCCGGCTGCGGCAGCATGAAGCCAGCGCTCTCCAAATAGCCTCCTGGCTGCAAGAGCGGCCGGAAGTCGGCCTGGTCCTCCACCCTGCTCTGCCCGATTGTCCCGGCCACGATATATGGAAGCGGGATTTCAAAGGAGCATCGGGACTATTTTCATTCGAGCTTGCAGATGGCGACGACCAGTCGCGCGCCGCTTTCATCGATGCGCTCACCCTGTTCGGCATCGGCTACAGCTGGGGCGGTTTCGAAAGCCTTGCGCTGCCGGTCGATCCCGCCAAGCATCGGACCGCGACCAGCTGGACCGGAAAGGGTCCGCTGGTACGGCTGAATATCGGCCTGGAAGACCCGAACGATCTGATAGCGGACCTTGCCAAAGGCTTTGAACATTATCACAGTGCCAAGCCATGATTGACCAAGCTCTGAAATATCTGGAAATGCTGGCTCCCGACACGCCGCGCAACGTCCAGTATATCGAGGGGGTCGTCGCTGCAGGGCTGGTCGCGATCGCCCTGACCCTGGGCTGGTATCTCAGCAAATATATCGGCCCCAAGCTGCGCCACCTGTGGGAAGCGCGCGCAGGCTACGAAAGCGAGCTGGCCGGCCGACGCATCCGCGACATGACCCGGCGGGCCACGACGTTCATTCTGTGCGGCATTTTCCTCGCGTTCTACCCGTGGCATCTGATCGCCCAGGTGGTCTTTTCGCTCACGATCGCGATAACTGTCGGCCTGTTCGCCAATGACTTGATCCGTGGCGTGCGGATGCCCAACTGGCTGGGCACCACAATCGGCCTCGCCCTGTTCGTGAGCATCGGATCGGGTCTGGTCGGCGGCATCGAACCGATCACCCTGGCGCTGGACAAGGTGGGATTCGGCATTGGCTCGAGGCGGATATCTCTGCTCTGGATCGTCACACTGGCGATGACCGCCGTCATCCTGCTGGCGGTGGCCCGCGTGCTGATGAAGCTGGTGGCCTATATCATCAGCAACAGCGAACTCGACGGCGCCCAGAAAGTATTGGGACAGAAACTGGCCACCGTCGCGATATTGGCCGGGGCCTTTGTGCTCGGCCTCGACGTGGTCGGAATCGATCTCACCGCCCTGGCGGTCTTCTCCGGTGCCTTTGGTCTCGCCATCGGTTTCGGTATGCAGAAGACCATCGGCAACCTGATCGCCGGGATCATTCTGCTGATGGACCGTTCGATCAAGCCAGGGGACGTGATCGCGGTCGGCAATACATATGGCTGGGTCAACAAGATCGGCGTCCGGGCCGTCTCGGTGCTCACGCGCGAAGGCAAGGAACATCTGATCCCGAACGAGGATCTGATGACGCGGGAAGTGGAAAACTGGTCCTATTCCAGCCCAAATGTGCGGATCAGCATCCCGGTCGGCGTATCCTACAATACCGACATGGATCAGGCGATTGATCTGATGAAGCAGGCCTGCGTCGACGTGCCGCGCGTGCTCAACCATCCCAAGCCGGTTGTCTGGATGCTCGAATTTGGCGACAATAGCGTCAATTTCGAAATCCGCTGCTGGATCAAGGACCCGCAATCGGGCGTCGGAAATTTCAAGGCGGCGATCCTGAAACGCGTGTGGGACCTGTTCAAGGAACATGCCGTCGAAATCCCGTTCCCGCAGCGCGATGTCCATATCAAGTCGCTGCCGCAAGGCGGAACCGTCACGCTCGAAGCCGGATCAAAGCCTCTGGCCGCCCCGACAGAATCGAGTGCGGGCGACTAAAGAGACAGCCGAGAACCCATGGCCCGCACTCCCCGTGTCAGCCCGGTTGACGCTTTATTAGTCACCGACACCCAAATCCGCCTAATTTTTAAGCGATCAAAAACAACTATGTGGCGCAAGTGCAACATTTCAGAATTATGTCATCTTTGCTGCCATATTCTTTCTTGTGCAGCGCAATAATATGGAGCAGCTTTCTTGGGCATGTTTAGAGACTGTTCGCGTTCGGGGCATCTGGCGCAATATAATAACAGCGGAAACAAAAAAGTAGGAGGGGCGATACGCATTAACGAGAAAGGGATTTCCATGCGCACGTCCAATAAAGCTAATCTTGGCGGAAAAGCCAAATCAACTGTTCTAGGCCTTTCGGCCATCTTGCTAGCCTCTACCGCTGCTCCAGCCTTGGCGCAGGACGCGGAAGAATCTGCCAGCCCGATCACGATTTCGGGCAACGCGGCAGTTACAAGTGACTATCGCTTTCGCGGTGTTGCCCAGTCGGGCGGCGACGTAGCCATTCAGGGCGGTATCGATATCGGCCATGAAAGCGGCTTTTACATCGGCACCTGGGGATCTTCGATCAACTTTGCCGGCGGTACAGAGCTTGACATCTACGGCGGCTGGTCCGGTGAGATCGCATCCGGCATTTCTGCCGATGTCGGCCTTCTCTATTATTTCTACCCTGACGCCGGCGGCGTTGGCGGCGGTGCAACCGACTTCTTCGAGCCTTATGCATCGCTTTCGGCAACTCTCGGCCCGGTGGAAGCCACGGTTGGCGCAGCCTATGCCTGGGGCGGTCAAAGCGCTCTGGCGGATGAAGACAATATCTATCTTTACACCGACCTGAGCGCCGGCATTCCCGACACTCCAGTCACCGTGAATGCCCATCTGGGCTATTCGGATGGCGACAGCTTCCTCAGCACGCTGCAAGGCTCCGACAGCAACTATATCGACTGGTCGCTGGGCGTCGATTATGCAATCAGCGAAAACCTGACGCTGGGAGTGGCCTATACGGACACCGACGATTCCCCGGCACAGAAAGATTTCACCGACTCTGCATTCGTCTTCACTCTCGGCGTATCCTTCTAAATTCACAAATCGTCACGCTGAAACAAGGGGCCGCTCGGACAACCGGGCGGCCCTTTTTTTAGCTGGCGGCCACCAGCTTTCGCGTTGCCCGATGGCGGGGATGATCGATCACCCTCTGAACCGGCCCTGTTTCGACAATCCGGCCTTCTTCCATAACCGCGATCCGGTGGCACAATCGCCGCGCGGCAGCGATATCATGCGCAATGAACAGCAGGCTCAAACCGTTCGCGGCCTGCAGCCGCCGGAGCAACTGCAGGATCTCGGCTCCGACCAGCGGATCGAGCGCCGAGGTCGCTTCGTCCAGCACCAGAAGCCTGGGAGAGGCAATGATCGCTCGCGCAATCGCGACCCGCTGCGCCTGCCCGCCCGAAAGGCTGGCCGGTGTGCGGGCCAGAAACTCTTCCGCAAGATCGACCTCGGACAGCGCCTGGCGGGCCATTTCGCTCCGTTCGGCACGCGTCAGATCGGGTCGCAAGTTTTGCAAAGGCTCGGTCACGATATCGCCGACCCGCCATTGCGGATCAAGACTGGCGACCGGGTCCTGAAAGACCGGCTGGATCAGCCGGCGCATATCGAGATCGCGCTTGCGGCGCTCGGGCAGCGGCGCGCCCTCCCACAGGATTTTTCCTCTGGTCACCGGGCCGATGCCGGCAATCGCCCGCCCAAGCGTGGATTTTCCGGATCCGGAACCGCCGACGAGCGCCAGCGATTCGCCCTGTCCGATCGTGAGACCTGCTTCTGCCACCGCATGAATCGTGCCGCGACGCCAGCCGGGCCGGCGAAATTCGACCCCGACATCTAGGGTTTCGAGCAACAGGTCGCCGGGCCGGCTGAGCTTCGGTGCCGCTTCGTCCAGACGCGGCGTGGCGGCGATCAGGCGCCGGGTATAATCTTCTGCTGCATGGGCGATGACTTCCCGAGTCGGGCCCATTTCCACCAGCCGCCCTTTTTCCATCACCACCAGTTGATCGGCATGGCCCTCGACCGAGGCAAGGTCGTGACTGACCAGCAGCATCCCGAGTCCCTGTTCCGCGCGCAATGCGTCGAGCAGGTCCATGATCTCCTGGCGCAAGGAAGCATCCAGCGCACTGGTCGGTTCGTCGGCAATCAGCAATTTGGGATCATGGGCGATGGCCGCAGCAATCATCACCCGCTGGCGTTCGCCACCGGACAGCCGGTGCGGGAACTGGTCCAGTCGCTCGTCCGCCCGCGCGAGGCCGACCCGCTCCAGCTTTTGTGCCAGTTCCCGGCGCGACGGCCGTGCTGCTCCGGCCTGCATCGTCGCTTCCTGCAATTGCGCGCCAACAGACAAATGCGGTGTCAGTGCGGTCAGTGGCTGCTGAAATACGAAGCCAGCCAATCTGCGGCGAATATCACGCAGGTGGCCGGCATCCGTTGTGCGGAGGTCGACACCATCCAGCTTGATCGAACCGGCAGCGGTGCCCGGAGTCAGACCGAAGGGCGTCAGGCAGGTCAGGCTTTTCCCGGAACCGGACGCCCCGATGATCGCCGTGCATTTTCCCGCCTCGACAGTCAGGCTGACATCCTCGACCTGCCGCTTGCCCGCGATATCGACCGCCAGATTACGGATTTCATAGAGGCTCATGAGAAACGGTCTCTCAGCCGTTCGCCCTCTATCGTCAGGCACACCAGGATCAGCACCAGCAAGCCGCCGGGCAGCAGCAGGCCGAGCGGAGCCATATCCATGTCATCGGCGCCTTCCTTGACCAATATGCCGAGCGAAGTCAGCGGCTCCTGCACGCCCAGTCCGAGGAAGGAGAGGAAGCTCTCAACCATCACCACCTGCGGCACGGTCAGCATCAGATAGGCGAGAGCGACGCCCGCGATATTGGGTAATATATGGCGTATCATAATCGTAATGGAGGGGGTCCCGGCCGCCTCCGCCGCGAGGATGAAGGGCCTTTGTTTCAGCGCCATCACCTGCCCCCGCACCACCCGCGCCATGGTCAGCCATTCGACCAGCCCGATACCGACGAAGACCAGCAGGATCGAGCGTCCGAACACCACCATCAACAGGATCACGATGAACATGAAGGGCAGCGCATAGAGACCATCGACGATCCGCATCATCAGCTCGTCGACCCTGCCGCCGATCCAGCCCGCGGTTGCGCCCCAGGCGATGCCCACGACCAGCGACACCAGCGCCGCCGCCATCGCCACCATCAGGGTGATCCGGGTGCCCGCTGCCAACCGCGCCAGGCGATCCCGGCCGATGTCATCGGTGCCGAATATATGCGATCCGCTGAAGGCCGGCGCGCGGACAGCATCCCAGTCGATCTGGTCATAGCTCCAGGGCAGAAGGAACGGCAGCAACAGCGCCAGAGCGGCAATCAGCAGCACCAGAGCAAGCGGGAAATGCCGTCTCAGCATGCGCTCAGCCCTCCCGCATTCTGGGGTCGAGCCAGCCGTAGATCAGGTCGGCAAACAGATTGAACAATATGATCAGCGCGGCGTAGAGCGTGACCACACCGAGCACGAGCGGATAGTCGCGGTTGAGCGCGCCCTGGACAAAATAGCGGCCAAGCCCCGGCAGTCCGAAGACGGTTTCCACCACCACGGCCCCGGTCAGCAGCCCTGCCGCCGCCGGACCAAGATAGCTGGCGACGGGAACGAGAGCGGGCCGAAGGCCATGTTTGAACAGGATTTTCACCTCGGGCAGTCCCCGCGCCCGCGCTGTGCGGATATGATCCTGCTTGAGCACGCTCGCCAGACCGGCGCGGGTCAGTTTGGCAATCGCCCCCGACACCGGCAGCGCCAGGGCGACGACCGGCATGATCAGCCAGGCCGCGCCCTGTCCCGTTCCCGATACCGGCAGCAAGCCGAGCCACAGACCAAAGAACAGCGCCAGCGCGGGTCCGGTGACAAAGGTCGGCAGCGCGGTTGCGACCGTTGCCAGCATCATGATCGTCTTGTCCGCAGCCTGCCCGGCCCGCACGGCAGCAAACAGGCCGGCCGTCACCCCGATCATCAGTGCCAGCACTATCGCCAGCCCTCCGAGCGTTAGCGAAATCGGCAGCCCCTGCGCGATCAGTTCCGATACGGTAAAATCGCGATAGACCAGCGAAGGTCCGAAATCTCCCTGGACCAGCCGCGAAATATAGAGCCAGGCCTGCTCCCAGAGCGGCCGGTCCAGACCATAAGCCTGTTGCAAGGCCGCCTGCGTCGCCGGATCGAGCGGGCGTTCCCCGTCAAACGGTCCACCGGGCGCCAGCCGCATCAGAAAGAAGGACGCCAAGATGATCACCAGCAGCGTCGGTATGGCCGTCATCAGCCGCCGGGTGATCAGGGCAAGCACCTGCCGCTAGAGCTCCATCCCGGCAAAACAGCTGCGCACTTC
This sequence comes from Sphingorhabdus sp. YGSMI21, assembly GCF_002776575.1. Taxonomy (GTDB): domain Bacteria; phylum Pseudomonadota; class Alphaproteobacteria; order Sphingomonadales; family Sphingomonadaceae; genus Parasphingorhabdus. The sequence goes on from NZ_CP022548.1 coordinate 633,975, forward strand.
CTGCACGAACAGTTCCGGCACTTCCATCGCCGCGAAATGGCCGCCCTTCTCGGGCTCTCCCCAATAGCGCAAGTTCCGGAATCGTTGCTCCGCCCAGCGGCGCGAAGGGGTGATGATTTCGTGCGGGAAAATGCTGCAACCGGAGGGGATGGTGACCGGATCGACATTGGGCGCGCCGAAGCTTTCACGGTACAGGCGCGCCGAGGAAGCGCCCGCATTATTGAGCCAGTAGATCATCACATTGTCGAGCAGACGGTCGCAGTCGAAATTCTCGTCCGGCGCCTTGGCATCCTCTGCCCAGCCCTGGAATTTCTCCATGATCCAGGCCATCTGACCGACCGGGGAATCGGCCAGGCCATAGCCCAGGGTCTGCGGCCGGGTCCGCTGGATTTCCGCATAGCCGGCCCCCTGCTCCTGATAGACCGCAAAATGGGCCAGCGACGCCTGCTCTTCGGGGGTCAGGCTGGCCATCATCTCGTCCGACGGTGGTCCAACGACCACCAGATTGACATGCACGCCGGCACAATGGCCGAGATTTTGTGCGCCGATCACCGAGGTCACCATACCGCCCCAGTCGCCGCCCTGGGCGAAATAGCGGTCATAGCCGAGGCGGGTCATCAGGCTGTCCCACGCCTGCGCGATTTTTTCCAGCCCCCATCCGATCGTGGTTGGCTTGCCGGAAAAACCATATCCGGGCAGCGATGGCATCACCAGATGATAGGCATCTTTCGCCTCCCCGCCATGCGCCACCGGATCGGTCAAAGGACCGATCACCTCCATGAACTCGACAATCGAACCCGGCCAGCCATGCGTCATCAACAAAGGCCGCGCGTCAGGCTCCGGCGAGCGTATATGCATGAAGTGAATATCAACGCCGTCAATCTCGGTTAGATAGTGGTTATATTGATTGAGTTCCTGCTCGCAGCGCCGCCAGTCGTAGCTGGTCCGCCAATGTTCGACGACGGTTTTCACATAGTCGAGCGGGATGCCCTGCGACCAGTCATCAACCGGCTCCGGATCGGGCCAGCGTACATGCCGCAACCTTATGTCGAGATCGTCCAGTGCCGTCTTCGGGATATCGATTTCAAAATCTCTGATGTCGTCGGTCACAAACTATCCTCTTCCTGTCCGTTCGCCCTGATCTTGTCGCCGGGCGAATTCTCCATCCTTGTCTGATTCCGACAACCCGGAATTGACCACATTCCTCCTACATCGTCGGAACCGGCACTTCGCCCGAATAGTCGTAAAATCCCTTGCCCGTCTTGCGGCCCAGCCAGCCGGCTTCGACATATTTCGTCAGAATTGGCGCGGGGCGATATTTCGGGTCGCCAAAGTCATTCTGCAGCACGCGCAGTATCTCCAGCAACGTGTCCAGCCCGATCAGATCTGCCAGAGTGATCGGCCCCATCGGGTGGCCGAGACCAAGCTGCACGCCGCGGTCGATATCTTCCATCGACGCCGTGCCTTCGCCGAGCGCGAAGAAGGCCTCGTTGAGCATCGGCAGCAGGATGCGGTTGACGACGAAACAGGGCGAATCCTTGGCCATGACCGGGGTCTTGCCAACGGCCTTGGCAAAATCACTCGCCATGGCTGCCGTCTGGTCGCTGGTTGCAAGCCCGCGGATGACTTCGACCAGCCCCATCAACGGCACCGGATTGAAGAAATGCACGCCGACAAAGCGCGACGGGTCTTTCACCGACTGCGCCAGCCGGGTGATCGAAATCGATGAGGTATTGCTCGCCAATATCGCCTGATGGCCCAGAACTTCCGACGCTGCTGCAAAAATCTGGCGCTTGATTTCCTCGCGCTCGGTGGCGGCTTCAATGATGATGTCGGCATTGGCCATCGGGTCAAGCTGGACGATGGGCTCGATACGACCCAGCGCCGTTTCAGCGGCCTGCTGCTCGATCTTTTCCTTGTCCACCAGCCGTGCCAGTTGCTTGGCAATACCGGCCTTGCTCCGTTCGGCAATCTCCATGCTGACATCCGACAGATAGACATGATAGCCTGCCTGAGCCGAAACCTGCGCGATACCGGCGCCCATTTGTCCCGATCCGATAATACCAATTGCTTTCATATCATGCCCTTCATGCTGTTCGATGTGTTTGAACAAGCCACTAGCGATTGTCGGCCAAACTGGCTAGATTGCAATTATGTCCCCTATCAGTTTCATCGTTGGAATCTTCGCCACTCTCGCCGCTGCCGCGGCCCAGCCGCCCGTACATCCGCCAGTGCAACCGGGTGAAATCCGGACCTTCCGGGACTGGAGCGTCGGTTGTGACAATAACGGCAATTGTCAGGCTGTTTCACTGGTCCCAGATGAGGGCGGCGCCGGTTTTGACGACTGGGATGGCCCGATCTCGATCGTCCGGACCGCGGGCAGTGACGATATTTTCAAGATCCGCGTTTTGTTTCAGCCCGGAGACATGGACCGTTACCGGATGATCATTGACGGAAAGCTGGTCGATACCGGGGCGATTGTCCAGGGCGACTATCCAATAGAAATTGTCGGTACGGATGCCGAAAAAGTGGCAAAGGCGATCATCAATGGCAAAGATCTTGTCATCGAAGGGCCTGGCGGCGAGAATATCACCCAGATTTCGCTGGCCGGCTCGTCGGCAGCCCTGCGCTATATCGACGAGAAACAGCAGCGCGCCGGAACCGGTACAGCACTGGTCGCCAAGGGCACGCGCGCGTTTCGACCTGCGAATATCGAAGTTCCGACCATCTTGGTCGACCGGTGGAAGGCCTCCACGCTGGCCCCGGAAACCGGCGATATCGTGGCTCTGGTCGAAAAGTCCAGATGCAAGGACGAACGTTACGGGCTGGTGGAGGATCAAATCTTTCCTCTGGGCAAGCGCGGCAACCGGTTCCGCGCACTGGTATTGATATCCTGTGGCTCGGGTGCCTATAATTTCTCCAGCGCGCCCTATATCGGGGAATATGTCGAAAATCCCCACGCCACCAGCGGCTGGACATTCACTCCGGCCCGATTTGACCGCCAGCCCAGCTGGGGCGGCGAAGGCACCGACCCCTTGCTGGTCAATGCAGGCTGGGACGAACTGGACCAGAAGCTCAGCAGTTATGGCAAGGGCCGCGGGCTCGGCGATTGCGGCAGCGCTGAAAATTATATCTGGGACGGAGACATGTTCCGCATGATCGACGCCAGCGCGATGCCGGAATGTCGCGGCGCCTATGCATGGATCACGATCTGGCGCGCGAACTACCGCATTCTCGAAGAGACCGCTGCGCCTGCCGAATAATCCTAAGGCGCGTGTTTGAGCGGATGCGCTTCCACCAGCATGAGCGTGAAATAGTCCTTTTCGTCGCTCCATTCTTGCAACGGCGTCCAGCCGCCGGCCCGCAGCATCAGCCGGGCATCGCGCAAGCCATATTTGTGGCTGTTCTCGATATGGATTTTCTGTTCCTTGCGGAGCGCATAGCCATGGCCATCGATTGAAAACTCGACGTCGGCCTGCGCCTCCAGATAGATTTCGATCCGCGCATAGAGATCGTTCCAGACGGCCCTGTGGCGGAATTGCTCGACAGGAATATTGCCATCCAGCTCGCGGTTGATCCGGTCGAGCAGATTGAGGGAAAATTGCGCCGTCACGCCGGCCGAATCATCATAGGCGTCGATCAGCGTCTGGACATCCTTGATCCGGTCAAAACCGATTAAAAGCTGCGCACCCTCGCCCAGGGTCTCGCGCATGAAGCGAAGCAGATCAACCGAGGTGCGGGCAATCATATTGCCGATTGTCGAACCGGGAAAGAAGCCGAGCTTCGGCATGTCGGCCACGGCCTCGGGCAGGGCAACCCGCTTCATGAAATCGGCTTCGACTGCATATATCGGCAATTCGGGAAATTCCTCCTGGAGCAGCGATGCGCTATGCTCGAGAAACTCACCCGAAATATCGATCGGCACATAAGCGGCAGGTTCAATCGCCTTCAGTAAATGGGGCGTCTTGGTGGAACTGCCCGAGCCAAATTCGATCACCGCCCGGTCCTGACCGACGAATGCCGCAAAAGCGGGGCCATTGGCCTTGAGCAATTCGGTCTCCGTGCGGGTAGGATAATATTCGGGAAGCTCTGTAATGTCCTCGAACAATTCCGACCCGCGCCGGTCATAGAGCCAGCGTGCGGGAATCGCAAAAGTCTGCTTCTCGAAACAGCGCCTGACGTCCTTGCGGAAACTGTCATCGACGAGGGAAGTGGTCATGTCCATGGGGGTCGTCCTTTACGTCAAAGGTCTTTTGCGAGCCGCAATCCGCAGAACTGCCAGCGCTGGTGAGGGTAGAAGAAATTCCGGTAGCTGGTCCGAATATGACCGGGCGGCGTGGCAATGCTGCCGCCCTTCAGAACGGACTGGCCCGACATGAACTTGCCATTATATTCGCCGACTGCACCATCGGCCGGCCGGAATCCGGGATAGGGCAGATAGGCGCTTCCCGTCCATTCCCACACCGCGCCATTGTGCGGAAGGCCATGATTGGCCGCCACTTCCCATTCGGCTTCGGTGGGCAAGCGGGCGCCGGCCCAGGTGGCATAGGCATCCGCTTCATAGTGGCTGACATGTTTTACGGGTGCTGCCAGATCGAGCGCGCGACGGCCCGACAGTCCGAACTCCGCCCGCTCGCCGTCAGATGCCTGAACCCAGTATAAGGGCGCTTCAATTGCCTGCTCCTGCACCCAGGCCCAGCCGTCGGAGAGCCAGTGGCGGGCATCGCGATAGCCGCCGTCCTCGATAAACGCGAGCCATTCGCCGTTGGTCACCGGCCGATTTGCCAACGCGTGCGGATGGAGCAGCACCTGATGGCGCGGGCCTTCGCAATCGAAGGCAAAGCCGGTCCCGTCATGGCCGATCTGTTGTACGCCCGTCTTGCCTTCGATCCATTGCAATGGTCCGGGGTCTGCCGCGGAAACAGGCACCGTAGAAGAATAAGCGGGCCGCAGCGGATTGCGGGAAAAGAGATGGAGAATATCGGTCAACAACAATTCCTGATGCTGCTGCTCGTGATTCAGACCGAGCTCGACCAGGTCGAGTAATTCTGGAGAGAAGCCGTCCATTGCTTCCGCCATCGCCCTGTCGACATGATGGCGATAATCAATCACGTCCGCCAGCGACGGGCGGGTCAGCAAACCGCGCTCGGGGCGCGCGTGGCGTGCGCCTTCGGCTTCATAATAGCTGTTGAACAGATAGGGATAGGCTTCGTCAAAAAGCCGGTAGCCAGGGACGTGATCGCGCAGCAGAAAGGTTTCGAAAAACCAGCTGACATGGGCCAGGTGCCATTTTGTCGGCGACGCATCGTCCATCGACTGCGCCGTTGCATCGGCATCGCTCAGCCCTTCGGCAAGTCCGAGGGAATGATGTCTCACATCCCGGAATCGCTCCAGCAACACGCGCGATCGGGAGACGTTTTCGGCGTCGGGCGAAGGCGGGAACGGGCGTTGCGGTTGGCTTGCGATCAATCCTACTCCGGTGGAAGCTCCTGTTCTTGCCAGAACATAGAGCGAACGATGATTAGGTCAACAACGCATATTCGCGCCAGTTGGTTGCAAATATCCGCAAGCTGTTGCGCTTTTGCGCTAGCGCGACGCTCCCGGCACCCACAATATATCGTCCTTGCCGCCATTGTTGAGCGCCCGGCCCAGCACGAACAGATAGTCCGAAAGACGATTGATATAGGCCAGCGCCTGCGGGTTGATCGAAATATCTCTGGCCGCTGCGACACAGGTCCGCTCGGTCCGACGGGCGACGGCGCGCACGAGATGGATGGCGGCTGCGGCTTTGCTGCCACCAGGCAAAATGAAACTGGTCAGCGGATTGAGCTCGGCAGTGGCCGCGTCGATTGCCTTTTCCAGCCGTTCCACCTGTGAGGGAACAACTCTCAGCACCATTTCCGATGGACTGAAATCGTCCCCGTCGGATGCCGGCGTTGCAAGATCGGCACCCAGATCGAACAGGTCGTTTTGGATCACCCGCAATGTCTGCACCAGCCCCTCGTCGGTGATTTCGCAAATCGCGACACCGAGCGCGCTGTTCAATTCGTCGACATCCCCGATTGCCGCCATGCGCGGGTCGTTCTTGGCAATGCGCGATCCGTCGACCAGCCCGGTCGTGCCGTCATCGCCGGTTCTCGTATAAATCTTGTTGAGCTTTACCATCGGGGGAGCGAACTAGCTCTGGCCACCCGCCACAGCCAGCAATATCACCACCAGCACGATTGCAATCGCCTGATATTTGACGCGGGCAAACATCATTTCATTCTGCTTCTTGTGCGAAGCAGTGACGCCTTCGGCATCGACGTCGCCCGGCTCCATATTGGCGAAGGCGATCAGCCCGCGCACGAGTGCGTAAATGACAGCGCCTGCGGCTGCGATGATCATCAATATCAAAATATAGCTCATATATTCACCTTAAGCCTGCGAAAGGGAGATTCCAACAGGGAAGATTCCCGCTCTGAGTTCCTGCACTAGTCCATATCCGTCTTCGCCCGCAGTCCGCAATACGGACAAAGAGGCAGAACCCCGGCTTTTCGACAGCTTTCCACCCTTGTCATCGAGCAGAAGCGGATGGTGAAAATAGATAGGGGTGGGCAAATCCAATAACGCCTGCAGCAATCGATGGATGCCGGTGGATGCGAAGAGATCATCGCCGCGCACGACATGACTGATGCCATCGCGCGCGTCGTCGAGAGTCACGGCCAGATGATAGGCCACTGGCGTGTCCTTTGGCACAAGAATTATGTCGCCTAGCCGTCCGGGATCGCTGGATTGATTGCCATGCCGTTCGTCGACCCATTCCAGCGACCCAGTCATCGCAGCCGCCTTCGCCACGTCGAGCCGCCAGCTATGCGGTTCGGTCGCTGCCCGGTCCCTTGCCAGTTCCGGATCGAGATGCCGGCACGTTCCGGCATAGATCGGCCCGTCAGGGCCTTCCGGCTGCGGACCGTCTTCCTGCAACTTCCGCATATCCGACCGAGTGCAGAAGCAGGGATATAATAAGCCCATCGACCTGAGCCGAGCCGCCGCCGCCGCATAGCTTTCCAGTCGTCGGGACTGGAAAATAACATCCCCGTCCCAGTCCAGACCCAGCCAGCGCAGGTCGTCCATGATCGCCGTGACGAATTCGGGTCGGCTGCGACCGCTGTCGATATCCTCGATCCGGAGCAGGAACCGGCCTCCGCGCGACCGGGCAAAATCATGCGCCACCATTGCGGCATAGGCGTGACCCAAATGCAACAATCCGTTGGGGCTAGGGGCAAAACGCACCACAATATGTCGATTCAATTGCCCACTTGACGTCATAAGCCGGATAATGTTCTTTGTGTAACAGTCATGTCACGTTCTTAGGCATAAAGAGCAGACAGTAAAGGACAAGGGAGACAGACGCTAATGTATCACCCCGACCTGCAAAGGCATCCGGAAAGCTGCCCCTCGCTTGTCCTCAACGCTGACTATACGCCTCTGTCTTATTATCCGCTCAGCCTGTGGCCATGGCAGACCGCGATCAAAGCGGTATTTCTCGACCGGGTGGACATTATTTCCAGCTATGAGCGCGAAGTGCACAGCCCCAATCTCGACATGAAAATCCCGTCGGTGATTGCCCTGAAGAAATATATCAAGCCGTCCGAATATCCAGCCTTCACACGTTTCAACCTGTTCCTGCGCGACAAGTTCGAGTGCCAATATTGCGGATCACCGGATAATCTGACTTTCGATCATGTTATCCCGCGCCGGCAGAAAGGCCGCACGACATGGGAGAATGTCGCCACCGCTTGCCTGCCCTGCAATCTCAAGAAAGGCGGCCGGACACCCAAGGAAGCACATATGCAGCTTGCCAATCGGCCGATCAAGCCGACCAGCTGGCATTTGCAGGAACATGGCCGGGCCTTTCCGCCCAATTTCCTGCACGATACGTGGCATGACTGGTTATATTGGGATATCGAGCTGGAAAGCTAGGCCGCGCCGGGCCCTGGCAGCTGATTTCAGACGTAACGCATCGGCAGTTTTTGCGTTTCCCTGCGCTTCTGGACATTGTCCAGCATGGTTTCGACAACGACGACCAGTTCGTCGGGATCGAACGGTTTCTTCAGATAGTCGGTCGCTCCCGCTTCCAGCGCGATACGTTCATCGGCGGCTGACGAGCGTCCCGTCAGCATCAGCACCGGCGTGGCAAAGAGTTCGTGATGGTTGCGAATCCGGCGAACCACTTCGACGCCACCCATTCCCGGCATGCTGCAATCGAGGATGATCAGATCGGGATTTTTCGCCTTGGCAACCTTGAGCGCTGTCAGGCCGTCACCGATCACGCCCACGGCATGACCCGCATCCATCAGCGTGTCACGAACGAGCTCTGCGGCCAGTTCGTCATCCTCGGCATAAATAATTCGCGCCATAAAAATCTCCTTGATCGGACAAGATAGCCGAAATTGGTTAATTATTTTTCCTATAGTCTGCATACGGAGATCAGGTCGCTTTCAGAAGCGCGCCAGCCAGAGATTTCTGCCACTTCTTGGCACTATCCCCACGATAACAGCGCGCTTGCCGATCGAGCGCGGCAGCTGCATGGCCAAATTCTCCATTGCCGGAAAATGCAGCGAAACCAGCCCATTATTGGGCGGCTTTGGTTAATTCGCGAATACGCGCCTTGTCGGAAATATCTCCTCTCGTTAACCATGATATGTGCAGCCGCTTTCATCGCTCGCGTGCTGGCTGAGCTGTCCCGGGCCCGCCCTGTGGTTCCCGATATCGCTTCCGCCCCTGATCCAGCAGCGAAAACTGCCCGATTGATGCATCGATACCCCTTGACCGATTATCTGCCGCAGTGCAGCATATCGGCATGACACAATCCCTCACCGTCCGCCAAAATCCAGACATCAAATATCTCGGCAAATTGCTGGGTGATGTCATCCGTTCCTATGGCGGGGAGGAGCTCTACCGGCGCACCGAATATATCCGGTCGACCAGCGTCGATCGCCATCGCGGGCTGGCCGATGCGGATGCGATTGATCCTGGCCTCGACGCGCTGTCACTGGACGAAACACTCGCTTTTGTCCGCGGCTTCATGCTGTTTTCCCTGCTCGCCAATCTTGCCGAGGACCGGCAGGGCGTGGCAGCCGAAAAAGGCGCCACGGTGGTCGAGGCGATTGAATTGCTCGCCAGCGAGGGCGTTGACCGGGACGCGATCCTGGAGCTGCTCGATGACGCGCTGATCGCGCCGGTGCTGACCGCCCATCCGACCGAGGTACGGCGCAAGAGCATCATCGACCATAAATCCCGCATTGCCGAACTGCTGCTGATGAAGGACGAGGGAGAGGAAGAAACCCCGCAGGGCGACATGCTCGACGCCGCGATCCTGCGCCAGATCGCCCTGCTCTGGCAGACCCGCCCGCTGCGCCGCGAGCGCCTGTTCGTCACCGACGAAGTGCAGATCTCGCAAAGCTATATGAAAGACGTGTTCCTCCCCGTCCTGCCCCGGCTCTATGCAAAATGGGAACGGACCCTGGGCGCGCGCTTGCCAAGTTTCCTGAAACTCAACAGCTGGATCGGCGGCGACCGGGATGGCAATCCCTTTGTCGACGCGGGCGCGATGGAGGAGGCTCTGTCGCGGGCAGCCGAAACCGTCATCGGCTATTATCTGATGTGCGTGCACACATTGGGCGCAGAATTGTCCATCTCCACCGAACTGGCCGAAGTACCCGAAGCGGTGCTGGAACTCGCCGAGGCCAGTGGCGATGACTCGCTGAGCCGCAAGGACGAACCCTATCGCCGCGCCTTGTCGGGCATCTATGCAAAATTGTCGGCCACCCATCTCAAGCTTTGCGGCCATGTGCCCGGCCGCGCGTCGACGATTACCGCCGAGGCCTATGACAATCCGCAGCAATTGCGCGAGGAACTGGTCATTCTGGCGCAAGGCCTGAAATCGGCCGGCAAGGGCGTCTTCGCGACATCCGGAGCGTTGGGCCGCCTGATCCGGACGGTCGAACTGTTCGGCTTCCACCTCGCAACCCTCGATATGCGCCAGAACAGCAAGGTTCACGAACGCGTGGTCGCCGAACTGCTGAAACAGGCGGGTGTCGAAGATGACTATCTAGCGCTGGACGAGGCGGCACGGGTCAAGCGCCTGCGCGCCGAGCTGGCCAACAACCGGCCACTGGCGAGCCCGTGGATCACCTATAGCGACGAGACCGCGAAGGAACTGTCGATCATCCGCGCCGCCGCCGAAGCGCATCGCAAATATGGCCCCGAGGTCATTACCAATTATAATATCAGCAACGGCGAAAGCGTTTCCGATATATTGGAAGTCTATGTCCTGTTGATGGAAACGGGCCTCTATCACGCGCCGACCGAGGACAATGCATCGCCGTCCTGCCCGGTTATGGCGGTGCCGCTATTCGAAACCGTCGCCGATCTGGAAAATGCACCGCAGGTGATGAGCGATTTCTTCGCGCTTTCCGAAATGCACGCTCTGGCAAAGGGCCGCGGTCATCAGGAAGTGATGATCGGCTATTCGGACAGCAACAAGGATGGCGGCTATCTGACCTCGACCTGGAGCCTGTTCAAGGCGAGCGACGCACTGACCCCGATATTTGCCGAGGCCGGTATCAAAATGCAGCTTTTCCACGGACGCGGCGGAGCCGTGGGTCGTGGCGGCGGATCTGCCTTTGGCGCGATCAAGGCGCAGCCCAAGGGTACCGTCGCCGGTCGTATACGGATCACAGAACAAGGCGAAGTGATTGCCGCCAAATATGGCACGGAAGATGTCGCGGAAGCCAATCTGGAAGCGATGACTTCGGCCGTGCTGATCAATTCGCTCGAGCCCGACCGGACCGATAGCAAGGTGCTGGCCGACCATGCCGAGGCAATGGACCAAATCTCGCAGGTCGCATTCACCGAATATCGCGATCTGGTCTATGGCGACGACAGCTTCCGGACTTTCTTCCGGCAGATGACCCCCCTGACGGAAATTGCCAAACTCAAGATCGGTTCGCGCCCGGCCAGCCGGACGAAGAGCGACAAGATCGAAGATCTGCGCGCCATTCCCTGGGTCTTCAGCTGGGCCCAGGCCCGCGTCATGCTGCCCGGCTGGTATGGTGTCGGACAGGCGCTCACCGCGTTCGATGACAAGGCCAAATTGAAGGAAATGGCGCAAAGCTGGCCCTTTTTCCAGGCCTCGCTCTCCAATATGGAAATGGTTCTGGCCAAGTCCGACATGGGCATAGCCGCCCGCTATGCGGAGCTGGTCGAGGACAAGGACATGGGGCAGGCCTTTTTCGGCCGCATCCGGTCCAGCTGGTACCAGACCCGCGACATATTGCTCGAAATCACCGACCAGCCGCACCTGCTGGCCAAAAGCCCGGCGCTGTTCAACAGCATCGAGTTGCGCCTGCCCTATATCGAGCCGCTCAACCATCTCCAGATCGAGCTGATGAAACGCTTGCGCGCCGGGGAAGACGACCCGCGCATCGGCGAAGGCATCCAGCTGTCGCTCAACGCTATTGCGACAGCACTGCGCAACAGCGGCTGATTTGCAGGCCCATCTGGGGCCCGCATGGACGAAATTCTGCTGTGGACCGAAAAGCGGTTTTACGAGCATTTTTGTCAGTCGCCTGCACCATTTGTCGCGCCTAGACTTCTCCGAAATAGGAGAGATTCATGGCTGTCGAGACCAAGCGTAGTTTTTGCCGTTTTTGCCACGCAAGTTGCGCAATGATCGTCGAGGTGGAAGACGATAAGGTGAAATCCGTGCGCGGCGACAAGCAGGATCATCTGTTCCACGGCTATACCTGCATCAAGGGGCGCCAGTTGCCCGACATGCACAATCTTCCAGACCGGATGATCACCAGCAAAATCCGCCAGCCGGATGGCAGTTTCAAGGATATCCCGACCGCAGAAGCGCTCAAACTGGCCGGCGCGCAGATGAAGAAAATGGTCGAGGAACACGGGCCGCACAGCATCGCGGTCTATTGCGGCACCAACGCTTTCCAGAACAGCGCCGTACTCGGCACCTCCTATGCCTTCGCCCAGGGCATTGGCTCGCGCAACTGGTATACCAGCGTCACCGTCGACCAGCCGGCCAAGGTGTTTACCACCGCGCGCTATGGCATGTGGATGGGCGGCGGCAACGCCTTCACCGAATCCGACGTCGCGATGTTTGTCGGCAATAATCCGATCGTCTCCCATTATTCCGGCGGCATGCCGACATCCTCGCCATCACGCGGCCTGAGAGATGCCAAGGAACGCGGCCTCAAGGTCATTGTGGCGGACCCGCGGGTGAGCGAAATGGGCAAATTGGCCGACATCTATCTGCCGGTAAAACCGGGTGAAGACCCTGCCCTGCTCGCCGGCATGCTCAACGTGATTTTTGAAGAGAAGCTCTACGACCAGAATTTCGTCGCCGCCCATGTCGATGGCGTTGCCGAGCTGGAAGCTGCCGTCAAACCGATGACGCCCGATGTCGCCGCCAAGCGCGCAGGGGTCGACAAGGATCAGCTGATCGCCGCCGCCCGCATGTTCGCCGGCGCCAACAAGGGCCGCGTCGTCACCGGCACTGGTCCAGAAATGGCCGGCAATGGCACGCTCACCGAATATCTGGTGGCCTCGCTCAACATTCTCTGCGCCCGCTTCAATCAGGAAGGCGAGCGGGTTTCCGCTCCGATGGTCTTCAACCCGCTGATGGGCGGCCCGAAAAAGGCTCAGGTTGCACCGAAAATGCCAACCTTTGGCGAAGGCTTTCCGAAATCACGCATCCGCGGCCTCGGCCATCTCGGCAAGGAAATGCCGTGCAACGTGCTGGCCGATGAAATCCTGACGCCCGGCGAAGGCCAGATCAAGGCGCTGATCTCGATCGGCGGCAATCCCGAAATCGCCTTCCCGGACCAGCAGAAAGTCCGCCGCGCGCTGGATGAATGCGAATTGTTCATCCAGGTCGATCCGTGGATGTCCGCCAGCGCCAAACGCGCCGACATGATCCTTGCACCCTCGATGTGCCTCGAACGCGAAGACATCAACAATGTCTCGGACGCCTTTACCGAGGAAGCCTACGGCCATTATACCGAAGCGATGGTGCCGCCGCCCGGCGACACGATGGACGAATATGAGATGCTCTGGTGGCTCGCCAAGCATATGGGCATCGAGATGAACTTCCCCGGTGGCTCCGTGTCGATGGAGACTTGCCCTGACAAGGCGACCGTTCTCGACCTGATTTCCGAAGGTTCGCTGCTCAAGCCCAGCAAGGCCAAGGCCGATGCGGCGGCGCTGGAGCGCAAGGGCGCGGCCATCACATACGACGAACTGCACCCCGTCGTCGGCCCGGCCGATCCGGATGCGCAGGAGAAATTCGATCTCAACGCCGGCGCCATGCCCAGCGAGCTTCTCGACTATGCTGCCAATGACCCGGTCGAGAGCGGCTTCGATTTCCGCCTGATCTCCCGCCGCTCCAAGCATCGCTATAACAGCAACGGCCACACCTTCCCGAAACTGGTGGAAAAAATGCCGACCAATCCGGCCTTCTTCAACCCCGGGGATCTGGCCGCTGCAGGCATCGAAGATGGCGCGATCATCGAGATCAGCTCTCCCACCGCCTCGATTTTCGGTCTCGCCAAGGCCGATGAGAAAGTCCGGCCGGGAGTCATCTCGATGAGCCATGCCTTTGGCGACAGCGAAGCCGGCAAAGGCGACGTGATGACCAAGGGCGGCTCGACCAACCGGCTGATCGTCGACAATGACCATCTCGATCCGATTACCGGGCAGGCGATGCAGAGCGCGATACCGGTCAGGATTGCCGCTGCCTAGGGAGTTGATATCATGCCGATGAGCGAGAATTATATCGACCAGATGAAACGTCTGATGGAGTGGGAAGCAAGCCGCGCCGCGCCGCCCGCGGGCTTCCCGCATCTGCCTGATTTGCCGGCTGGCCGCTATACCAGCCAGCAATATTACGACCTCGAGCAGGAACATCTGTGGAAAAAGACCTGGCTGTTCGCCGGTCATATTGACGAAGTCCCCGAACCCGGCTGTTTCATGAAATGGGAACAGATCGGCGATCCGATCATCATCGTCCACGGCATGGATGGTGAAATACGCGCTTTCTACAATACGTGCCGCCATCGCGGCGCACCGGTGGTCACCGAGGAAAAAGGCCGATCACCGCGACTGATGTGCGGCTATCACAACTGGACCTATAAGACCGACGGGACCCTGGTCGGCGTTCCGGAAAAACAGGACTTCGGCCCTGATTTCGACATGTCCTGCCGCAGCCTGATTCCGGTCCGCTGCGAGATGCTGGGCAATCTGATTTTCGTGAATTTCGATGAAGAGGCGATGCCACTCAAACAGTGGCTGGGACCTGTCTGGGACGAGTGGAAAGAATTCCGTTTTGACAAGATCAGGCTGGCGGCGCGCTACTCGTTCGACCTGAAGTGCAACTGGAAGGTGGCGATGGAGGCCAATATGGAGGTCTATCACGTACCCTTCATCCATCCCGACACGGTAGCGCCGCTCGTCGACAGCAAGCGCAATGTGAACACCATCTATCCCAATGGCCATGCCCGGATGCTCGCCCCTGCCCCGGAACAGACCGACCGCGAGCATGTCCGCGCCATTGATAATCCACCGGACTGGAAAGAGATTGAAGGGGTCGGCGAATTTGGCCGGACCTGCACCCAAAGCTACACGATGTTCCCCAACTGGGTTTCGCCGCTGAGCAATTATTTCGTCCCGCCGCTGATTTTCTGGCCGACTTCGCTCAATACGACGCGGATCGAGCTGGTGACCATGGCGATGGACTGGGGCGATGGCCCCGCGCCGGATCTCTGGACCGTGCCGGACGAGAGCAAGCCCAACGGTCGCGATATGTCGCCTATCATCCTCGAGGACACGCAATTTGGCGAGATGATCCAGAAATCGATGGAAAGCGACGGTTTCAAGAGCGTGCCGCTCAGCTATCAGGAAGCGCGCATCTACAGCTTCCACCAGACTTGCGACAAGATGATCGGCCTCAACCGGGTCCCGGAACATCTCGCCGTCGAGCAGGTGATCGGCGAAGAGTGGGTCTATCCCAATGATCCGCGCGTCGCGCAGATGGACCAGATGGAAGCGGCGGAATAGCACCTGGACGCATTAGCGACAGGGCGACAACCGGGAGAGACTTATGGGACGCGTTCAGGACAAGATTATATTGCTCACAGGCGGGGCCATGGGACTGGGCAAGGCCGCTGCACAGCGCCTGATCGAAGAGGGAGCGCGGGTGATCATCACCGATCACAATGCCGAAGCGGGCGCCGCAACCGCAGCGGAGCTTGGCGACAAGGTGGAGTTTCTGGAGCAGGATGTTACCAATCCGGATCGCTGGGGCGAAATCATTGCCCATGTCGAGGGTGAATATGGCCGGCTTGATGTTCTGGTCAACAATGCCGCGGTCACGGTTTTCGGTTCGATAGCGGACGTCAGCTACGAGGATTTCAAACGCTGCTACACCGTCGATGTCGACTCGATATTTCTCGGTTGCAAGACCGCGCTGCCGCTGATGAGCAAGACGGGCGGGTCGATCATCAACCTTTCCTCCGCCGCAGCCATCAACGCCAGCGCCGATCTGGTCGCCTATAACAGCGCCAAAGCCGCGATTCCGATGCTGACCAAATCGATCGCGCTCTATTGTGCGCGCGAGAAGAACGGGGTGCGGGTCAACGCGGTCCTACCTGGCACGATCATGACGCCCAACGTCCGCAGCGTCATCGACGGGACGCCCAACCCTGCCGAAACCGAAGAATCCTTCGCGCTCGCCCAGCCGGTCGGTCATATGGGCGAACCCGATGATATCGCGCATCTGATCGTCTATCTTGCTTCGGATGAAAGCAAATTCGCCACCGGAGCCGCCTTCGCGGTCGACGGGGGTCTGAGCATCTAGCCTGTCCGGCCAGCCAGCGGACAAGGACAATGTCGTTATATTGCAGCAAAGCCTAGCCTTTCCCGCACCAAATCCCTAAATGCTGCAACATGCATTTTCTCGATCAAGCCAAAATCTATGTCAGCTCGGGCCAGGGCGGCCCTGGCGCTGTCAGTTTCCGGCGTGAAAAATATATCCAATATGGCGGCCCCGATGGCGGCAATGGCGGCAAAGGCGGCGATATCGTGTTCGAGGCCGTCGAAGGTCTGAACACGCTGATTGACTTCCGCTACGCCCAGCATTTCAGAGCGCCGCGCGGCAAGGGTGGCGCCGGGCGCAACCGGACCGGCGCGGGTGGCGATGATCTGGTCATCAAAGTGCCCGTCGGCACCCAGATCCTGTCCGAAGACAAGGACCATGTGCTGCTCGATTTCACCCGCGAAGGCCAGCGCGCCACCTTTCTGGAAGGCGGGATCGGCGGCCGCGGCAACGCCAGCTACAAAAGCTCGACCAACCGTGCGCCCCGTCAGCACCAGCCCGGTGAACCGGGTGAGGAAGCAGCCGTCTGGTTGCGACTGAAGCTGATCGCGGACGCGGGCCTTGTCGGCCTGCCCAATGCCGGCAAGTCGACCCTGATCAACAAGGTGACCAATGCCGGTGCCAAGGTCGGCGCCTATCCGTTCACCACCATCCATCCCCAACTCGGCGTGGTCCGGCACAAGAGCCGCGAATTCGTGCTTGCCGATATTCCCGGTCTGATTGAGGGCGCAGCCGACGGGGCCGGTATCGGCGACCGCTTTCTCGGTCATATCGAGCGGTGCAAGATTTTGCTCCATCTCATCGATGCGACCGGTGATGATCCGGTGAAAGCCTGGAAAACGGTCACCAAGGAACTGGAAAAATATGGCGGCGGCCTTGCCGAGAAGCCACAAATCCTGGCGCTCAACAAGGCGGACCTGCTGGACGAAGAACTGATGACCGACATCGCCGGTCAATTGCGCGCCGCCGGTGCGGAACATGTACTCCCGGTATCGGGCGCGACCGGCGAGGGTCTCGATGCCGCGCTCGACAAGATATTGGAAGCGGTTGGCGAGAATAGTTCGATCGAGCGCAAGGGTCAGGCGTCGCCAGCCTCTGATGAAGAGGATAAACCCAAGGACTGGTCACCGTTGTGAACGCTGCAAAGCCGGAAACGATTGTCGTCAAGGTCGGCTCGTCGCTGCTGGTCGGAGAGGACGGAAAGCCACGGCGGGAGTGGCTTCAAACGCTGGTCGCCGATATCGCCAAACGCCATCAGGCGGGCGACAATCTCATCATCGTGTCATCGGGTTCGATCGCCCTCGGCGCACGGAAGCTCGGCCTCGAACATGGCGGCCGCTCCAGCTTGTCCGACGCACAAGCGGCGGCCTCGGTCGGACAGATTGCGCTGAGCAGCCTGTGGTCGGAATTGCTGGCAGAATATCAGATCACCGCTGCCCAGATGCTGCTCACGCTGGACGACATGGAAGATCGCAAGCGCTATCTCAACGCCACCGCGACGCTGGAAAAGCTGATCGAGCATCGCGCCATTGCCGTGATCAACGAAAATGACAGCGTCGCCACCGACGAGATCCGCTTTGGCGACAATGACAGGCTTGCCGCGCGGGTCGGCCAGGCGGCATCGGCCGACCGGGTCTTGCTGCTCTCAGACATCGACGGTCTTTACGACCGCCGGGAGGATAGCGAGGCTTACGGACAGTTTATCGGCGTGGTTGAAACGGTCGATGAATCGATCATGGCGATGGCCGATGGTAGCTCGTCCTCCGGACTGGGTTCGGGCGGGATGACATCCAAGCTGGAAGCGGCGAAGATTGCCAATCTTGCCGGGATCGAGCTGTCGATCATCTCCGGGCGCCAGGACCATCCGCTCGAGCGCTATGCACTGACCAATGTCGGGACCCTGTTCAAGGCCCGCGACGGTGCCAATGCCCGCAAGGCGTGGCTGGGCGGGCGTCTCACCTCGGCCGGATCGATCACTGTCGATGCCGGTGCGGTCGCTGCCCTGCAATCCGGCAACAGCCTTCTGGCAGCCGGGATCATCACGATTGATGGCCAGTTCGAACGTAGCGATGTGGTGGAGATCAGGGACGAGGATGGGCTGACAATCGCCCGCGGTCTGGCCGAATATAATGCACTCGACTGCGCCAAGATCATCGGTCGCCGCAGTTCGGAACTGGAGGCCCTGCTCGGCTATGCGCCGCGCAGCGCAGTGGTCCATCGCAACCAGATGGTGATGGTCTAGTCGCGATGACCGGCACCGCTCGCAAGACAGTCGCGATCACCGGCGCGACCGGCTTTGTGGGCAGCCGCATGCTCGATCTGGTGGTTCGGGAAGGATATGACGCGCGCGCGCTGACCCGGCGCAAGCAGGATGACCGTCCGGGCGTCACCTGGGTGCGCGGCGCGCTGGACGACAAGGCAAGCCTCGCAAGATTATGCAGCGGCGCGGATATGGTTTTGCACATTGCCGGCGTGGTCAACGCACCGGACCGGGCAGGCTTTGAAGCGGGGAATGTTGCGGGAACACTGGCCGTCATAGAGGCTGCAAAACGGGCGGGAACCAAACGCTTCATCCATGTGTCCTCGCTCGCCGCCACCCAGCCGCAGCTGTCCATCTATGGCGAGACCAAAGCCAAGGCCGAAAAACTGGTCAAGACCAGCGGCCTCGACTGGACGATCCTTCGCCCACCCGCGGTCTATGGTCCGGGTGACGGTGAATTTCTCGACCTTTTCAAAATGGCCCGCCTCGGGTTCGTGACCCTGCCCCCCGATGCCAACGGCCTTTTATCGGTGATACACGTCCATGATCTGTGTCAGGCTTTGCTTGCCCTGTTGCCGGAACAGGAAGATTTTACCGCCCAGATTTTCGAGGTCGATGACGGCAAGCCGGGCGGCTGGACGCAGGCCGGTTTTGCCAAGGCGATAGGCCAGGCGATGGGCAAACGCGTCGCCACGGTCGGTATACCGAAATCCCTATTGCGTTTCGCAGCCAGGGCGGACCGTCTGGCGCGCGGCGACAAGGCCAAGCTTACCGCAGACCGGGTCAATTATTTTTGCCATGACGACTGGACGATAGACCCGCGAAGGCGTCTGCCGACGCAATTATGGCAGGCACAGATCGAGACGCGCCAGGGTCTGAAGGATACCGCAACATGGTATCGCCACAACGACTGGCTGTAATCAGGACTGGAAAATCGGTCCGGCGAACTGTTCGTAAACATAGGTGACGAAGGTCAGCGTGAGACCAATCAGAAACACCCGATAGGCCCAGCCGAGAAAGCGATATTTCTTGTGTTCCAGAATCTGCCCCATTTGGTAGATATCGCGCAGCATCGCCCGATAGGTTGATTCCTGGGTGCGCAATTCGGTTTCCAGCAGATGGTCGATGAACTCGTCTTCGCTGATCTTCGAAAAACCGCCAAAAAACAGCATGTTTGGAGAGCTGTCTTTCCGTGGCCTGACCGAAGGCATCACCGCCAGCGCCGCCAGACCAGCGGACCCGAAAGCCGAAATCGCGAGGATGAGCAGCGGCAGGGAAATTGTCCCGGCTTGGCTCTGGCCGATAGCCAGCGTGAAAACGACAAAGGTCGCGCCGATCAGCATATTTGCCTTGTTATCGGCCATAACGCTCAATTGCACATGATGGCGCTGGGTTGTTCCCAGCGCATATACAACTTCGTCCGGCCATTTGCTGCCTTCGTCCATGATTACTTCCCCAAATGGTGGACTGCGATAAGGCAGAAGAGTGGCAGAAAGCACATGATTGGGCAAGACAAGGCACGCATTGTGCCGCTTTTGCGCCTTATTCGCTTGCCAATGGTGCGCATGTCTTGGCAAAGGTCGGGAATAGCAATTTTGAAAGCATATTATGGCACATCGCGAAGAAATCATGACCAAGATCAGCGAACTGATCGGTCCATTCAACAATAAGGGCGTGGAGCTGGCCGCCGGTACGACCTTTCAGGGTGATCTCGAATGGGACAGTCTGACGGTCATGGACTTTGTCGCTGCCGTTGAGGATGAATTTGATATCATCATCACCATGAACATGCAGGCCGAAATCGAAACCGTCGGCCAGCTCGCCGATGCCGTCGCGAAGTTGATGGAAAACTAGAGCCAGACACCCGTTCGCCCTGAGATAGAATAGGGGTCGCACGAGCGGGTGGTTGGTACTTCGACAGGCTCAGGACTAACGGAAGTAAAGCATGACCGATCTACTCAGTAAATTTGACCCGCTCATCCAGGAGCGTGAGAATCTCCTCGCGACGGGCGTCAAGGACCCGTTTTCGCTGGTGATGGAAGAGGTTATCTCGCCCACTGTCGCCGTCTGCAACGGCAAGGAAACTATTCTCCTCGGCACCTATAATTATATGGGCATGACCTTTGACGATGACGTTCGTCAGGCCGGCCTGAAAGCGCTGGAAGAATTTGGCTCCGGCACCACCGGCAGCCGCGTGCTCAACGGGACCTACAGCCTGCACCGCGATTGCGAGGATGCGCTGAAGGAATTTTACGACATGGACCACGCGATGGTCTTTTCTACCGGCTATCAGGCCAATCTCGGTATCATCTCCACGCTCGCCGGCAAGGGCGACTATGTCATTCTCGACATCGACAGCCATGCGTCGATCTATGATGGCTGCGCGATGGGCAATGCCGAGATCGTCGCTTTCCGTCACAATGATGTCGAAGCGCTGGAAAAGCGGCTGAAACGCCTGCCCGCCGAGGCCGGCAAGCTGGTCGTGCTTGAAGGCGTCTATTCGATGCTCGGCGATGTCGCACCGCTCAAGGAAATGGTCCGCATCTGCAAGGAAAACGGCGCGATGGTGCTGGTCGACGAGGCCCACTCGATGGGCTTCATCGGCGAAAACGGCCGCGGCGTCTGCGAAGCGCAGGGCGTGATCGACGACGTTGATTTCATCATCGGCACGTTCAGCAAAAGCGTCGGCACGGTCGGAGGCTTCTGCGTCTCCAACCACCCCAAATTCGAAATCTTGCGGCTGGTTTGCCGTCCCTATGTGTTCACCGCCTCGCTTCCGCCCAGCGTTATGGCAACGGCCAGCACCTCGATCCGCAAGCTGATGCACAGCGGCAACAAGCGGGCGCATCTCTGGGAGAACAGCAAGAAACTCCATCAGGGCCTGCGCGATCTGGGTTTCACCCTCGGCACGCCCGAAGCGCAGAGCGCGATTATTGCGGTGATCATGCCGGATCTCGAAAAAGGCGCAATGATGTGGCAGGCGCTGCTGGCTGAAGGACTCTATGTCAATCTCGCCAGACCACCGGCGACGCCGGCGAATATGACCTTGCTCCGTTGTTCGCTTTGTGCGGAACATACGAGCGAGCAGGTCGACCAGATATTGGGCATGTTTGAAGCGGCTGGCAAGGCTGTTGGGGCAATCTAGTGTTGCCGCCGCTCAATCCATTGCGGTGGCACTGGATTATTGCGGTATTATGTATCCCAGTCGTAGCTCTGCTCGCCGGACTGATTTTCGGGCAGCGCGCAGCTGCTATTTTAATGCTTCCCTGGCCCTTGTGGTTGGCATGGCGTTTTGACAATCAGTCTGGCACCTTCTTGATGCTGGCGATACTGATATATATCGTGTTCGCGGTCATCGCATTTTTGCTAGCAGGACTGGTCGCCATTTCCACATATGCCTCTGTCAGCTAGGACCTGCAAATGACCAATTCTATCCAAATCGAACAACGCGGCGCGATCGAGATTCTGACGCTCAACCGCCCCGACAAGCTCAACACGATGAACGAGGAAATGATCTTCGCGCTGCAGGATTACTTCCGCGAGTTGCAAAAACGCACAGAGGTCCGGGTCGTATTGTTCCGCGCCGAAGGCCGCGCCTTTTGTGCCGGTCTCGACATTGGTGGCTGGAAGAATGACGGCTCGCGGGGCCAGGTGCAGCATGTCTGGCGGACGCAGCGATCAATCGCCACGGTCATGCAGCTGATGCGGCAATGCCCGCAGCCGATTATCGCGCTGGCGCAAGGCGCGGCCTGCGGCGGCGGTTTTTCGCTGTTACTGGCCAGCGATGTCCGCTTTGGCGCGCCCTCGCTGAAGATGAATGCCGCCTATATAAAGATCGGCCTCGGCGGCTGCGACATGGGTTCCAGCTATTTCCTGCCGCGCATGGTCGGTGCTTCCATTGCTGCCGAGCTTATCCTGACCGGCCGTTTCATCCATGCCGAACGGGCGGAGAAATACGGGTTGATCAGCGAGATGGTCGAAGAGGACAAGCTGCTATCGACCGGCCTGTCCCTGGCCGAGGAGATGCTCGACACCGCGCCAATGGGCCTGCGCCTGTCAAAGGATGCCCTGAACCGCAATATCGATGCGCAAAGTTTCGAGGCGGCGCTCGCCATCGAGGACCGGCAGCAGGTGATGCTCTCGATGACCGAAGACAGCCGCGAGGCGGCGAAGGCCTTTTTTGCCAAGAGGAAGCCGGATTACAAGGACCGTTAGCATCTCGTCATCCTGAATTTGTTTCAGGATCTCGTCACTCTTGCCACCATCTTGCGGTTCGGACGCCCGGGGTCCTGAAACAAGTTCAGGGTGACGGAATCATTTGCATGACGGGCTCACTTGATCGCTCCACCCGCAATCAACCGCGGCAGCATCACCAGCGCGCCCAATATCGGCCACTTGCGTTGCCACGGTTTGATCACATAATCCGTCCCGGCGTGGCGGTTGATCTTCCACGCCAGATAGTCGATCCCGCCGGCATAGGTGGCGGACGCCTTGGCCAGTCTGGCGAGCGTGAGAATTTTGCCGTTGCGCCGCAATTGCCGCCATCTTTTTTCAACCGCATCACGGGATGCGACAATTTTGAGTTTCCGGCCTCGCGCCTCGTCCCGTTCGGCAATCGTCGCCATCACGGCCGGACCAAAGCGGGCATAGCGATGAGGATCAGAGTCCACCACCGAACCGGAGCGGTCCTTCCGCTCGGCTCGCAGCTCCGCACCATAGGTCAGTTCGAAACCCCGTTTCCAGAGATCGACGATATGATGTTCCGTGTCGATATCCATCATCGGAAAAGTCATATCGAACAAGGTGATGGAAGCGCCTTCTATCGCTTCAACCACCTTCGTCTGCGCCATTTCGTCGGCCTGCCACACTAGCCGCGAGGGTTGGGCAAATCGGGCCCAGACGCTGACCGCGCTGGCACCAATGCGGTTCAGCCTGTGAAAATCCTTCTCGCTGAGGACCGCCACCTTGGCAACCAGTCCGTCATGTTCCGCCGGGAAGACATTGGGCGGCAAGCGCCTGTTCGCTGCCGCCAGCCAGCTTTTTCCATAAGCCGCCTCGTAATCCGAAACGATCAGATAAAAATCGAGCATCTGCCCGTCGAGCTCGGTGGACCGCAGGCAGGAACCGTAGAATAGTACCGCCCGCGACGCCTCGCCATATTGCGCGGCAATCGAGGAGGCAAAGGCCGACACCCGGCTGTCGACGGGCTGGGCCAGTTCCTGTGCAATCAATGTCTTGAGTTCGCTCACGCGAAACGCCTTAGCTCAGGCAGCGAGCCGAAGGAAGGATACTGGCTTGGTTGATTTCAGCACGATCGGTTGTCCCGGCTGGGCGGAGAAAAGCTCGCCATCCATCAGGACATTGCTGCCGTCGCCCTCGATCCGGATCATGTCTCCGCGCTCCAGATGGATACCCTTCTGGACATTTCTTCCCAGCCGACCGAAAATCACCGAGAGCAGAAAACGCACTATCGCTCCGGCCTGCTGGTCAATGGCCAGAAACTGCATGCGGCCAATCGCATTCTTGTTCCGCATGGATCGCTTCATCAGCAACAGCTTCTCCAGCGTGGTGACGATCAACACCGCAAAATTGCCCTGGAACTGACCATCCCGAATCAGCGATATCTTGATCGGCGTCGACCGCTTCGGCAAAAACTTGCCCTTTATTCCAAACAAAACGGACGCCAGTGCGGCGAAAACCGTCAGCACATGCGCGGCCGCGTTGGGCAGGCCCAGCGGATAGATCTTGTGGCGGCAATAGAGAATGAATTCCGACAGTCCGGCTCCGCCGAGAAACATGCCGAGCACGACCTTGCTATCCTTGCTGCCGTCGGACAGCGCGATCAGTTCCCGGTCGACGAGATGTTCGTGCAAATCGTGTTTGGCCAGCTCGACGATCCGTTCCAGCGCCTTCAGCGGATTGCCCTCGGCGCCCAGATCAAGTGCGATCAGGTTCGTCTTGCCATTGGGCAGTACCGCAACCGGTGGCGGATTGTCGCCGAAATGACCACCCTGGTGCAATTCGGTCAGCGCTGCCTGCACCGTGCCGTCACCGCCGTTGATGACCAGCACCTTCGGCTTCACACGGGCGATGGTCTCCAGCGCCTTGGCAATTTCATCGACATGATCGACTTCATAGTGGAAAACATCGCTGTTCTTCACGCAGTAGGAGCGCACTTCTGGCAAAATCGACCGGTTTCCGGTTGAGTTCGGATTGGAAAGAAGTGCGACATTTGCCATGAATTAGCCCCAAATTGTCCCGCGTGCTGAATACATCACATATATTTCATGGTGATGCGGATGGATTTAACCTCATTGCCAAGGGCAAATTTGGTTTTCTTGTAACTTGGCTTGCCAAGGTTGAAGATGTTGATGCTCGGATTGTTCGACATGCCGCCGCCGTCGCTGGACAGGTCGGTCTTGCCGTTGCCGTTAAGGTCGTGACGCACCGCAATCGCATATTCGCCGGTCTGGCTGAACGGCAGGCAGAAAGTCATGGTCTTAGCGCTGACCGGCACTTCGATGCGCGAGAGCCAGGCGCCGCTTTTCAGCCATTCGTCCTTGGTGCCACGATAGCTCTGGACGCGAACCTTGCCAGTGGCTTCTTTCAGACCTTCGATTTCCACTTTTACAGCGGGTCCCTTGCCGGACTGGCACTGGCGCATGTCATTGGGTATGACGCGGCCGCCGGCAAATGCAGGGGCAGAAGAAAGCAAAATAGTAGTCGATAATGCGATAGATGCCGCAAATTTCAACATGACGTAGTAACTCCTAGTCGTTATACCCGCGCCATTACTCCGGCACGGACAAGAATCAGCCCCCCGATCTACCGATTGCTATGGATTTGATTTGCGGCGAAAACATGGTGAGAGGTAGACAACAAGTTGAAACTGCTGACTTCCACTGATCGCTATCTGGCAAAATTGATAGCGGTGCCCCTGTTCAGCACATTGGTGATCGCGGCGATGCTGCTGGTGCTGGAAAAAATGCTGCGTCTTTTCGATTTTGTCGCGGCAGAAGGCGGCCCCGTCAGCGTCGTCTGGCGGATGCTGGCCAATCTTATCCCCGAATATCTGTCGCTTGGCATTCCGATCGGTCTGCTGCTCGGGATCCTGCTCGCATTTCGCCAGCTTGCCCTGAGTTCCGAACTCGATGTTTTCCGCGCAGTAGGACAGGGTTACGGACGGTTGCTCCGGGTACCCTATCTGTTCACCATCGCCCTGATGCTGGTCAATCTGGCGCTGGTCGGTTTTATCCAGCCACTCTCGCGCTATTATTACGAGGAATTACGCTTCGAATTGCGGTCAGGCGCGCTCGGCGCGTCGATCAAGGTTGGCGAATTCACCAATCTGGGGAACCGGATGACCCTGCGGATCGAGGAAAGTCGCGACAACGGGACGAAATTGAGCGGGATGTTCGTCCGCGCCGAGAACAAGAAAGGGCAGACTGTCTCGGTCACTGCGAAAAACGGCCAGTTTCTGGCGACTGACGATCCCGACACGATCATCCTGCGGCTCACCGACGGCGTTCTGGTCCATGACGCACCGAATTACGAAAAGCCGCGGATATTAAGCTTCAGCAACCATGATCTGCCGATCGACCTGCCCGATATCGAGACGTTCCGATCGCGCGGTGGCAAGGATCTGGAGTATACGATACCCGAACTGGTCCGGGTCGGACAGGACCAAAACCGGCCGGTTGCCGAACGCAACGAAAGCCGCGCCAATTTCCATTTCCGCATGGTCGAGGTGGTGATGATGCTGCTCTTGCCGCTCTTGGCGGTGGCGCTCGCGGTTCCCCCGAAACGCTCCAGTTCCGCGCTCGGCGTATTCCTGTCGATCATCATGATTGTGACCTATCATAAGGTCAACGAATATGGCGAGGACGTCGGGGCTCTCGGCCTTATCGATCCGATCATCGCCCTGTGGCTGCCCTTCTGCCTGTTCGCCGCGCTGATCATATGGATGTATCATGTCGCAGCCCATGTGCCGGGCGGCCAGCCGATCGGCGCTCTGGAAAAGGCCTTCTCCAAATTCGGTGGGGTTTTCAAGGGGCTGCTCAATTTCAATCGCAAACGCGCATTGATGAAGGAATAGTCGGACATGGATTTTTTCCCATCCCGTACCCTTGCCATCTATATGGCCAAGATGTTCATCATCCGGACGCTGGCCGTTCTTGCCCTGTTAGTATTGGTGCTGCAGGCGCTCGACCTGCTCGGTGAGAGCGGCAAAATCATGGCCTATGAAGGCAATGGCGAAGCCGAGCTATGGACCTATGTGTCCCTGCGCGCACCGCAGCTTGTCGCCCGTTTTCTGCCCTTTTCGGTTCTGCTCGGAACGATCATCACCCTCGCCACCCTGAACCAGAACAGCGAAGTCATCTCGATGAAGGCGGGCGGTCTTTCCGCCCATCAGATTCTCGCACCATTGATCGTCACCAGCATGGGCGTGGCGCTATTGTCCTTCATATTCAATGAAACCATTGTCGCGCCTGCCACCGCCCGACTGTCGCAATGGGAGAAAGTCGAATTTGGCCCGATCCCGGCGGAGAGCAATGTCCGCACCAATGTCTGGGTGAAGGATGGCAATAATCTGATAAACGCGCGGACCGTGACCGGCCGCGGCAAGGATGTCCTGTTGCAGGACATCACTATATACAATCGCACCGGCAACGGGCTCAAAAGCCTGATGCAGGGCAAGGAAGCGCGATTCACCGGCGAAGGCTGGAAAGTCACCGACGTCACCCAGTTTGATGTCAGCACGGGAACGGAGGAGACAAAAGCCGAGTTGATGATCGGCGATTCGATCCGGCCGGACCAGTTCACGCTGACCAATGTCGATGCGGACAGCCTGTCGATTTTTGCATTGCGCACGGCGATTGACGAACTCGAACGTGCGGGCCGTCCGACGATGAGTCTCAAGGCCGGCTGGTGGCACAAGATTTCCGGACCGATGTCCTCGATCCTGATGCCGTTGCTCGGGGCTGTCGCCGCTTTCGGTCTGGCCCGGTCCGGACAATTGTTCCTGCGCGCCGTGATCGGCATGGCGCTCGGCTTTGCCTATTTTGTCGCCGACAATTTCGCGCTCGCGATGGGGAATATCGGCGCTTATCCGACCTTGCTGGCGGCCTGGGCACCGTTCATGCTGTTCTTCCTGATCGGCGAAACCGTGCTGATCCGGACCGAGGAATAGCCGCTTCAGTTTCTCCCGGCGCTGCCCCGCACGAGTCCGGTGATCAGAGTCCACAGACTGTCATGATCCGCCCGGTAGAATTTGGAGTCGCTCGGCAATTCCGCCGCCAGACGGCGATGCGCTTCGCCCAGGCTGTGATAGGGAACCCCCGGCAACAGATGGTGCAGCGCGTGATAGCGCAGGCCCACCGGCGCCCATAAGGCAGGCAGGGTTGCCGGCGGCGGGACATTGACGCTGTCGAGATATTGCGCGGTCACGCTCATTTCCTGTCCGTCATTTTCCCAAAGATGGGCAACCAGCGTGCGAATCTGGTTCAGCACCACACTGCCCGACATAACCGCCAGAAAAATCAGAAAGGCGCGCAGCGGGATGACGTCGGTCGCGACCATGGCCAGCAAAGCGATCGCCCAGACACTGGCACCGATTTCGCAGGCCAGCCAGCGGCGTTTGAGGTCACCCTCGGGCGGCTTGCGGCGGAATTCGGGATTGATGATCAGGCCCGAATAGCGCTCGACGACAAGCTTGCGCAGTGGCGGTATCACAGCGGACAGCGGGCCGAGAACGGCATAGCGGAACAACAACGCCACCGGCGCCAGCGCCGCGACAATCACGAACAACGGCACCGACCAGGGCTTCATCAGCGCCAGCGGCAAATATTCCGGGTCTTCCACCGTGCCATATTTCTTGGTCCGGTGATGGATGCTGTGAATGCCCTCGTACATGAAAGATGGAATCAGCATCGGCACGCCAAACAGGGCATTCCACGCGAAATGGAAGCCGGGCAGCGCATTGCGCCGGACATGGGTGAGTTCATGAATGAAGCTCCCAGCCCGGTATAGCGCCAGCACCGCGATCAGACCGAACGCGATGGCGATACCGGTCGACTGGCTGATAATGGCGCCGGCGAGCGAGCCATAGCCCACGGCCACCGATGCCAGGAAATCCGCCCAATAGATGACCGGCCTGGGCGTATTGAGGTCGCGCGTGACCTTGGCCGCCGTGCGGATCAGCTCGACATCCTCGGGAACGGGCACAGCCGCGTTGATCCGGCGCGGATCTGCCGCTGCCGCTGGCGAATTTTTCGGAGAAATAGTTGTCGAACTCATAAACACCTGCATTATCGTTGGTTGGCCTAGAGCAACATAACGTGGCGAGATCATGGCAAGGGCAAGACCGCAATGGCGCGCCTGCCCTTGACATTGCGCCTCGATTAACGCCACAGCCAGCCGCATATATAGAAGGATAAAATATGGTGGCCACTCAGGATATAGTCGTAGAACCTGTCACTACCAAGGCCCAGACCAAAGAGTTCATCGATATTGCCTACAAGCTCAACGCCGATGACCCGCATTGGGTTCCGCCGCTCCGATCCGAAGTCGCCAAGCTTATAACCCCGGGCAAAAACCCGTTTTTCGAACATGCCCGGGTGCAATTGTTCCTCGCTCTCAGACAGGGCAAGGTGGTTGGCCGGATCAGCGCGCATATCGACGAACTGGCGCTCGAACAGCCGCCCGAACAGGGCATGGGGCCAGGAACCGGCAACTGGGGCATGATGGAAGCCAGCGATGAAGCAGTGATGCACGCACTGATCCGTCAGGCCGAGTCATGGCTGAAAGACCAGGGCATGACGCGAGTGCTTGCCCCGATCAGCATGTCGATCTGGGAAGAACCCGGCGTTCTGACCAAAGGCCATGACCATAGTCCGATGATATTGATGGGGCACCACAATGCGGAATATCAGGGATGGATCGAGAATCTGGGCTATCGTGTCGCGAAGCGGCTGGTGACCTATCACCTGCCGGTAGAGGATGGTTTTCCCGAACTGGTCAAACGGATCGTGGCATCGGGCGAGCGCAACAAAAGACTAAAAATACGCAAGGTCGACAAGAAGAATTTCGACCGTGATGCCGCGATTATCATGAATCTTCTCAACGATGCATGGTCGAGCAATTGGGGATTTGTCCCGATGACCGACCGTGAGATCGAACATGCCGGCAAGAGCCTGAAACCGATCGTTCACGAAGATCTGATCCGGATCGCGGAACTGGAAGGCGAACCGGTTGCCTTCATGATGACGCTGCCCGACATGAACGAGGCGATCAAGACAATGAACGGCTCGCTATGGCCGTTCGGCTGGGCAAAGCTGCTCTGGTGGCTGAATTTCCCCAAATCCAACTCGATGCGCGTGCCGCTCATGGGGGTCAAAAAGGAATTGCAGAACAGCCGCCTGGCCAGCCAGATGGTGTTCATGCTGATCGAATATATTCGCCGCGATGCCAAGCTCAATTTCGGCACAAAACGCGCGGAAATCGGCTGGATACTGGAAGACAATCAGGGAATGCTGGCGATTGCCGAAGCAATCGAAGCGACCATCAACCGCGAATATCTGATTTACGAAAAGCCGATCAGCTAGAAAAAGCGATCCGTCGCCGGCGGGGGCGTCAGATATCCAGGTCAACCCAGGCCGGTGTATGATCGCTGGCCTTCTCCCGCCCGCGATATTCCTTGTCGACGCCGCAGCTTGCAAGGCGGTCGGCGGCTAGCGGGCTGAGCAGCAGATGGTCGATACGAAAGCCCTGGTCCCGCTGCCAGCCGCCGCTACGATAATCCCAATAAGTCCAGATATTGCCGGCCGGATAGGTGACGCCCAGCGCATCGGTCCAGCCATCATTCAATATACGGCGATAGCCCTGGCGGCTTTCCGGCTGCATCAGAGCATCATTCTGCATCGCTTTGACCGAATAGACATCATTGTCGCGCGGGATGACATTATAGTCGCCGGCGAGCACCGCAGGCACTTCTTCCGCCCAGATTTCGGCAGCCCGCTCGCGCAGACGCTTCATCCAGCGGAGCTTGAAATCGAATTTTGGTCCGGGATGGGGGTTGCCGTTCGGCAGATAGATACTGGATACGCGCACTTTTGAACCGTCTTTGGCGCTGATATTGGCTTCGAGATAGCGGCTGTGCTCGTCTTCGGGCTCCCCATCGAGCCCGCGCTTCACTTCGTCCGGAACCTGATCGCGCGCCAAAATGGCGACGCCGTTAAAGCTTTTCTGGCCGTGCCAGATAGCACCATAGCCGATTTCCTCGAACTTGTCGGCGGGAAATCCTTCGTCCTGCGTCTTGATTTCTTGCAGGCAGGCAACATCGGGCCTGGTCTCTTCGAGCCATTCCAGCAGGCGCGGCAGACGCGCCTTGATGCCGTTTATATTGAAGCTGGCTATTTTCACTTAGATAGAGAAGCTGGAGCCGCAGCCGCAACCAGATGCCGCGTTGGGATTGGTCACCTGAAAAGCACTGCCACCAAGCGACTCGACAAAGTCGACCGCGCTGCCCCGCACCAGATCGAGGCTGATTTCGTCGACCACCAGCGTCACGCCGGATTCTTCGACCGCAATATCATCCTCTTCGATGCTGTCCGCCAAGCCGAAGCGATACTGGAAACCGGAACAGCCGCCACCTTCGACAGCCAGCCGCAAAATGGCTGCCTTGCCCTGTTTTTCGGCAATGGCCGCCACGCGTTTTGCGGCGTTGGGCGTCAGGATAATATCCTGTTCGGTGGTTGCGAGCAGTTGGTTCATGATCTTTAGATAGGGAGAATCAAAAGGAGCGGCAAGCCTTAAGCTTTAACCGCTCCCTGATGCACCCTCTCCCAAAGGTGTAAAATCTGTCTTATTCCGCTGGGCCGCCCAATGCAACGCCGGAATTCAGCTTCTGCGCGATCAGGAAATCATTGGACTGCATGAACGGGATCGGATTGACCGCTTCGCCGGCAATCCGCACTTCGTAGTGAAGGTGACTGCCGGTGGAACGACCGGTAGAACCCATGAAGCCGATCAGGTCACCGCTCTTGACCCGTGCATTGGCTTCGACATTAAGCCGCGACATGTGACCGTAGCGGGTCTGGATGCCGTTGCCGTGATTGATTTCGATATATTTGCCATAGCCGCCCAGCCATTGTGCGCGTCCGACGATACCGTCAGCGGTGGCGTAAATTGGTGTGCCAATCGGGCCGGCCATATCGAGGCCCTTGTGATTGGCGCGACGGCCCTTGAAGGGGTCGGACCGGAAACCGTAGGAGCTTGTCAGTGTGAAGTCTTTTACCGGCTTGCGAGATGGAATGGTCAGCTTGACCTCTTCCTTTTTCCCCTGGCCGCTCCATTTGTCGAAAATAAGTTTGAAAGCGGGGTCAGCTTCGCCAAGTGCGCTTTCGGCGGCCTGGCTTTTCAGAACATCGACCGGGATACTGGCTTCTGCCGCTTCTGCAGCGTCTTCCGCTGAGGCAGCGGTGGAAAAGATCATTGCCGAACCGAGGAGGGCAACTGCTGTGATCTTGGTCACAGATTTCTTGAACAAAACTACTATGTTTTCGGTCATATAATGATCGAACCTTTATCTGCGACCCATGAAATCCATGGCTTGAATTTTGTGGCGGAACCTTCGCCCCCGTTGTGCGTTTACGGGTGTAAATTCATATCGGTTAATTATTCAATGCCATAATAATATTCTCGGGTCAGACCGGCTGTCTGGCGCGCTGAGTCGTTAAATGGAGGCTTTAACCCGCCGGTGAAGTGGGTTTTTACAAGATTTTTCCAATGCGCATGCGGGGCCCGATAATGCCTTTTGCAATCATATTCGAACCATTTCGTGCCGAAAGAGACGTGAACAATCTCGTCATTATAGATGCGATGTAAAACCTTCGCCGTCAGATCATCACCCTGCCGCTTGAAACGCTCGACGGTTTCCAGTGTCACATCCAGCCCCCTCGCCTCGAGTACCATCGGGACAATCGCCAGCCGTGCCGACGCATCATGAGCGGTATTTTTTGCGCTATCCCAGAGACCATCATGAGCGGGCAGCGCTCCGTAATGACTGTCCTGATCCCGCAATCTGCGATCCAGCAAAGCGAAATGCATCGCTTCTTCCGCACCGACCCGCATCCAGTCATCGGTAAATTCCCGCGGAAATTGCGATCCGAACCGGCCGATCATGTCGAAGGCCAGATCAATCGCGACAAATTCTATATGGGCGAGCGCGTGGATCAGGGCGATCCGCCGGGGCACGGAAGTGCCCTTGCCGCGTCGCGGCATGTCGCGCGGCCGCATCAAGACCGGATGATCAGGGCGCGCCGGTATATCCGGCATGGCCTCGCCAAATCCGTGCGCCAGCCGCCCCAGCCGCCATTCCCGCGCAGCATGACGGGCAGCCATTACCTTGGTGAGCGGATCGGCGGTCTGCAGCACGCGCAAAACCGCGCTGCCGACATCAAGCTGTTCGGTCATTTCAGGGGACTATGCCGCCTGTACCGCAGCCAGCACCTCTTCCGCGTGGCCCTTGACCTTCACTTTCGGCCAGGCCTTCAGCACGATGCCGTCCGGCCCGATCAGAAATGTCGAGCGGATGATCCCCATGAAGGTCTTGCCGTACATTTTCTTTTCCGCCCAGACGCCGATTTTCTCGAGAAACTCGGTGCTTTCGTCGGAAGCGATATCGACGGTCAACTCCTGTTTGTTGATGAAATTCTGCTGTCTTTTCGGCGAGTCCGCCGACATGCCGAGCACCGCAGCGCCGGCTGTTTCAAATTCGGGCAGGAGCGCCGAAAAATCCTTTGATTCTGTCGTGCAACCCGGCGTGCTGGCTTTCGGATAGAAAAACAGCACCAGCTTTTTCCCGGCATAGTCGGAAATCCTCACCGGACTGCCATCCGGCGCCACCAGTTCCATATCCGGAATTTTATCGCCCACATCGATCATATAATATCTCCTAATATTTCATCGGGATCCGGCCGCAAGTGCCTGTTCCACTCGTCGATAACGCATTGGCGCGCCCGATCATAGCCGTCGAGCAGCGCGTCCCAGCTTTCCTGTCCCGCAGCCTTGGCGATCAACGCCCGGCTGGTTTCCGGCGGAAAGTCGCAATCCGGCGACATCAGCCGCAGGGCCACCAGCAGGCGGGTCATCAGCTCATGTGCGGTGATCATTTCCTTGTCGAGATGCCCCGCGTCCACCAGCGCGCGGACCGCCTTGCCCAATTGCGGGTAGAGCGCCTCACCCGTTTTCAGCTGCAGAAAATGGACGATAAACTCCCAGTCGACCAGCCCGCCTTCCATCATCTTGGTGTCCAGCGGCCCCTTGGGCGGCTTATGCTCGACAATATCCAGCCGCATTTTCCGGACCGCCTTGCGCAAAGCTTCGGGTTCGCGTTCCTTGCCCAGGATGTCGCATATTTCTTTTTGAAGCTCGGCCCGCGCGGCCGGATCGCCATAGACGGGCCGCGCCCGGGTCAGCGCCATATGCTCCCAGGTCCAGGCATTTTCCCGCTGATATTTGTAGAAACTCTCCAGCGTGACGGCCAGCGGCCCCTGCGTGCCCGAGGGCCGCAATCTCGTGTCCACTTCATAGAGCGGGCCAGCAGCCGTCGGAACGGAGAAAGCCGTCACCAGCCGTGCGGCGAGGCGGTTATAATATTGCGTAGCGCCCAATGATCTTGCGCCGTCCGATTCGGCACTATGGTCGCCACTGAACAGGAAGATCAGGTCGAGGTCCGACGCATGCGTCAGCGCCTCTCCGCCCAGCCGCCCCAGCGCGAGGATGAGCAGCGTGCCGCCCGGGACCTTGCCGTGTATTTCCTCGAATTCCGTTATGGTCGCGTCGGTCAGCACCTGGATTGCCGCTTCCGCCACCCGGGCATAGCCCGCCGAAATGGCAAGCGCATCATGATGGCCCTCGATCAGCTGCACGCCGAGCGCAAAGCGTTTGTCGCCGACCCGGGCCCGCACCCTGTCGAGCAGCATCTGGTAATCATCGCCCGGCTCCATGCGGGCAAATTGTTCGACCAGTTCCTCCACCGATGGTGGCAGGTCCAGCGCCGTGGCATCGATCAGGCCGTCGAACAATTCCGCCCGCTGCGCGAGCGCGTCGGCCAGCACCGGCGCGTGGCTGAGAATCTTGCCAAGCAGGTCGAGCAGAGCCGGGCGGGCTTCCAATATCCGGAAGAAATTGATCGCGGTCGGCAATTTCTCGATCAAACTGTCGAGCCGCGCCAGCGCCTTGGTCGAATTGGGCGCCGTGGCGATCGCATCGACCAGATCGGGCAATATCGCCTCGAAGGATTCCTGCGCGGCCGAGGATCGCAAGGCGGTAACCTTGCCGCTCCGCCAGCGCCGGATCGCCTGCAGGAAGCTGTCCCCCTCGATCAGATTCTTCTCCGCTATCACCGCGGCCAGCTTCTCCTCATCCAGCGGCAGTCGCCGGTCGTCTTCCGGCTCGATCAGATCATCGTAGATGGTGCCAACCGCCTCCACATGGGGGGCAAGCAGGTCGAGCAGCTGCTGTCCGCTCTGAAGCCCGTGCAGTCGTGCCACGCGGTCAAGGTCCGCGGCCGCGTCTGGCAGGCTGTGGGTCTGCTGGTCGTTGACCATCTGGAGGCGATGTTCGATGACCCGGTAAAGTTCGTAGGATTCGCTCAGCACCCGCGCCTTGTCGCCATCGATCCGTTCGGCCTTGACCAGCGCAGACAGCGCATCGCGCGTTGCCGGTGCGCGCAGGTCCGGTTGTCGGCCGCCAAAAATCAACTGGTGCATCTGGGCGTAGAATTCCGTCTCGCGAATGCCGCCGCGCCCGCGCTTCAGATCGAAACCCGGGCCGAATTTCTGGCCGGCAGCATAATGATCGCGGATTTGCGCGGTGACCGACCCGATATTCTTGATGGCGCCATAATCCAGCGAGCGCCGCCAGATGAACGGATTGATCGTCTCTAGAAAATAGCGCCCCAGCTCCGGATCCCCCGCAGCGGCGCGCGAGCGGATATAGGCCGCCTGTTCCCAAGCGAGCGCGCTCGATTCATAATAGCTGATCGCCGCTTCCACCGGTAGCGCCACCGGGCTTACTTCCGGCGAAGGGCGCAAGCGCATGTCGACGCGGAACACATAGCCGTCGGCATCGCGGCTGTTGAGCGCTTCGACCAGCTGCTGGCCGATCCGCCGCGCGGCGTCGCTGGGTTCTTCCCGGCCGCGCACCGGGATCTTGTCGGGATCGTAGATGAAGATCGGATCGATATCCGAAGAATAGTTGAGTTCGCGGCTGCCGTGCTTGCCGAGGCCGATGATCGAAAAGCCTTCCAGCGGCGCATCGGGATAGCGGGTCGCATATATATCGGCCAAAGCCTCGTCGAGCGCCCGGTCGGCAAAATCGGACAGGCGGGTGATCACGTCGGTGAGCGACAATTGGCCGGCAAGATCGCCAATCGCCAGCGTCAGCGCCAGCGCCCGTTTTTCCCATCGCAGCTTTTGCCGAACATTGGCGGCGCCCGCTCCCGCGTCGCGCACATAGTCCAGCGCCCCGTCGAGATTATCCTCTGCAAGCAGATCGGTAAGCTCGGGCAGCACCTGCATCGCCATCCCGAGATAGGGCGCATGATCACGCGCGCGGTCCAGCGCATCCTGCAGACTCGTCTTTTCCGGCAGTCCGATGATCATGGTTTCAGATAGGCGCTGCGGAAATTTTTGGCAAAATCGGCAAATGTTCCGGCGGCAATCGCGTCCCGCATGCCCGCCATCAGCGATTGATAATATGCGATATTATGCTCGGTCATCAGCATCGCGCCCAATATCTCCTTGGCCCGGATCAGATGGTGCAGATAGGCGCGGCTATGGTTCTGGCAAACCGGACAGGCGCAATTTTCGTCCAGCGGAGCAAGGTCCTCGGCAAATTTTGCGTTGCGGATATTGATCGGTCCCTGCGCGGTGAACGCCTGCCCGTTGCGGCCGGACCGGCTTGGCAGCACGCAATCGAACATGTCGACGCCACGTTCTACCGCACCGACCAGATCATCCGGCTTGCCCACACCCATCAGGTAGCGCGGCTTGTCAGCGGGCAATTGTCCCGGCGCATAGTCGAGCACGTCGAACATCGCTTCCTGCCCTTCGCCCACGGCCAGTCCGCCAATCGCATAGCCGTCAAAACCGATCTCGATCAGCGCTTCGGCAGAGGCCGCCCGCATTTCCTTGTCCAGCGAACCCTGCTGGATCCCGAACAAGGCCGCTCTTGCCGCATGCTCCTCACCGCTGTCAAAACCGTCGCGCGACCGCTTGGCCCAGCGCATCGACCGTTCCATCGAGGCCAATGCCTCTTCGCGGGTCGCACCATTTTTGGTGCATTCGTCGAACGCCATAACGATGTCGCTGCCCAACAACCGCTGGATTTCCATCGACCGTTCAGGGGTCAGCATATGCCGCGAACCGTCGAGATGGCTCTGGAATTCCACCCCGTTCTCGCTCAATTTCGTCAGCTCAGACAGGCTCATCACCTGATAGCCGCCGCTGTCGGTCAGGATCGGGCGATTCCAGTTCATGAACTTGTGCAGACCGCCAAGCCGCGCCACCCGCTCCGCGCCCGGGCGCAGCATCAGGTGATAGGTATTGCCGAGAATGATGTCTGCACCCGTCGCGCGCACGGTCTCCGGCTTCAGCGCCTTGACCGTGGCCGCCGTGCCCACCGGCATGAAGGCCGGCGTGCGAATCTCACCGCGCAACATGCTGATTGTGCCGGTCCGCGCCTTGCCGTCGGTCGCCGCAATGGAAAAGGAAAAGCGCTCAGCCATGGACATGCCCGCTTCGCAACGTGAAACCAGATTTTACGGCCTCGATTTTGTGTTTTACTGTTGTTGGTGTAACCAATGGTCTGTCCTGTTCGAATATTTCGACATCTGTGCAGGATGGGCGCAGATTCTCAAAGACCTAAATCGGGAGTAATTTATGACAAAAGCAACAACATTGGGTTCCGCGGCAACCGCACTGATCGCGGCAGCCGCTCTTTCCGCCTGCTCCGGCGGCAATGGTGAAACGGCCAGCGAAGGCGCGGAAGCAACAAGCGGCGAAGTGACCGAAGTCGCCGCGGCGGACCAGGAGAAATGCTACGGCATCGCGCTGGCCGGCCAGAATGATTGCAAAGCCGGTGAAGGCACAACCTGTGCCGGCACTTCTGTCGTCGATTATCAGGGCAATGCCTGGAAAAACACCGATGTAGGCGAATGCGAAGCCATGGGTGGCTCGCTCACCGAAGTTGCCGACAATGACCCACCGGTTGCACCGGCTCCTGCCGAAGGCTGAGCCTTTCGGTCAGTAAAGAAAAAAAGGGCGGCTCGGTTGAGCCGCCCTTTTTGTTTCCGTAGCGCGCGTTTAGCTCGGCAGGCCGCTGATCGATTTCATTTCCATGAAATCGCGCAGACCGTACACGCCGCCTTCGCGGCCGTTGCCGGACTGTTTATAGCCGCCGAAAGGCAGACCGGGAGCCGGCCCCCAATTGTTGACGATGACCATCCCGGCCTTCAGTTGCGGAGCCACTTCGGCGGCAGCAGCCGGATCACCGGAAATGACCGCAGACAGACCATATTCCGTGTCATTCGCGATCTCGATCGCCTCGTCGAGATTATCATAGCTCATGAGAGTGACAACCGGACCGAACACCTCTTCCTTGGCGATCCGCATATTCGGCGTCACGCCACTGAACAGGGTTGGCTTGATATAATAGCCGCGGTTCACATTGGCCGGCAGATCGGTGCCGCCGGTTTCCAGTGTGGCACCTTCGTCAATCGCCGACTGGATCAGATCCTGGATCTTGCCAAATTGCGCCTTGTTCACAACCGGTCCCATATGCCCGCCTTCGACGGTCGGGTCGCCGACTTCCTGGCTCTCGACGATATTCTTGACCACCGCGATCGCCTCGCTGTTCTGGTCCTTGTGCACCAATACGCGGGTTGGCGCGATGCAGCTCTGGCCCGTGTTGACCATCACTCCGGCGATGGTCGGCGGCAGAACTTCCTCCAGCTTGGCGCCGGGCAGGACCAGATTGGGTGACTTGCCGCCCAGTTCCTGATGCACGCGCTTGACCGTATCGGCGGCCGCTTTTGCGACCAAGATACCGGCGCGGGTCGAGCCGGTGAAGCTGACCATATCGACATCGGGATGCGAGGAAATCGCGGCGCCTACGGTCGGGCCGTCACCCTGCACCAGATTGAATACGCCCGGCGGAACACCAGCAGCATCCATCACTTCGGCCAGGATCGCGGCGCTGCCGGGACATTCTTCGGACGGTTTCAACACCATCGTATTGCCGCCCGCCAGGGCCGGAGCGACTTTCAAGGTAATCTGGTTCAAAGGCCAGTTCCACGGCGTGATCATGCCGACCACACCAATCGGTTCATAGACGATGCTGTTGGCCCCGACTTTTTCGGAAAATTCGAAATTCTTCAGCGCTTCCAGCGTGCCAAGGAACCCGCCGAGACCGGCTGGTGCTTGTGCGGCATTGCCCAAGCTGACCGGCGCGCCCATTTCCACCGCCAGAGAGGCAGCAATATCCGGCATGCGCTTCTTATATTCCGCGATAATCCGCTCGAGCAGGGCGAGCCTTTCCTCGCGGGAGGTCTTGCTGAAAGTCTTGAACGCGGCTTTCGCTGCGGCAACCGCGGCATCGACATCGGCCTTGGTGCCCAGCACGATTTTCGTGCCCGGCTCTTCGGTTGCCGGATTGATGACCTGGTGCGGCGTACCGCCAATAGAATCGACCCATTGACCGTTGATGTAATTCTGCTCGTAGCTATCCATTGTCATCTCTCCGTTTAGAAACTTCCATATCAGGTGCGATCATGCCCTGATTCGCTTCGCTATTCCACTAGTAACAAGGCCAGCACGGCTATCGCTTTGGCAGCAACAGGCTGGAATCCCCATAGCTGTAGAAACGATATCCTTCCGCCACTGCATGGGCGTAGACCGCCTGCATTGTCTCCAGCCCCATCAATGCGCTGACCAGCATGAACAGAGTCGATTTGGGCAGATGAAAATTGGTCATCAGGCCATCGATCGCGCGGAACCTGTAGCCGGGCGTGATAAAAATATCGGTGTCGCCTTCGAACGTACGGATGATCCCGTCCTCATCCGTCGCGCTTTCGAGCAGGCGCAGGCTGGTGGTGCCGACCGCGATCACCCGGCCTCCCGCTTTGCGCGCGGCATTCAGCCGGTCTGCCGTTGCCGCATCGATCCGGCCCCACTCGCTGTGCATCTGGTGGTCGTCGGTTTCATCGACCTTGACCGGCAGGAAAGTGCCCGCGCCAACATGCAGGGTCAGCGTTTCGCTGCCTATGCCGGCGGCCGCCAGAGCGTCCAGCAGTCCGTCGGTGAAATGCAGCGCCGCTGTCGGCGCCGCAACCGCGCCCTTTTCGCGGGCAAACATGGTTTGATAATCTTCCGCATCGCGCGCGTCGATCGCCCGCTTGCTGGCGATATAGGGCGGCAGGGGCATGGTACCCGCACGCTCGAGCATCAGCTCGACCGGCTCATCACCCAGAAAATGCAGAATGAAACTGCCGTCGTCCAGCTTGGCTTCTGCTTCGGCTGTCACATCCATGCCAAAATCGACGATCTCTCCGACGCGAAGACGTTTGGCATTGCGGATGAAAGCCTGCCAGCGGCGAAGATCGACCCTTTTGTGCAGCGTGGCGCCGATTTTTGCTTCCCCGCGCGTGCCTTGGAGTTGCGCCGGAATCACCTTGGTATCATTGAAGACCAGAATATCCTGCGGGCCGAGCAATTGCGGCAGGTCGCTAACGCTATGGTCGGACATCCGGTCGCCATCGACCCGCAGCATTTTTGCGCTGTCCCGCGGGACCGCCGGACGCAGCGCGATCAGCTCCTGCGGCAGCGCAAAATCGAACAGGTCAACGCGCACGAAATATTCTAGGGATTGATCGGCGCGTTCAGGTCTTCGACCGAGAACGGCGTCTCGGAAACATTGTCCAGCGCGCTCGGCAGGACCGGAGGTTTGTTGTCGGCAGCGATCGATGCCTGCAGGATCCGGCTCGGATTGACCGGCGGTTCTCCACGTTCAATCGCATCCACATATTCCATCCCGCCAGTCACGCGGCCAAAGACCGTGTAATTTTTGTCGAGCGAGAAACGCGGGTAGAAGACAATGAAAAACTGGCTGTTGGCGCTGTCTTCGCTTTGCGCGCGCGCCATAGAGACGACGCCACGCACGTGTGGAAACTGGCCAAATTCGGCTTTCAGGTCGGGCAATTCCGATCCGCCGGTACCGGTGCCGGTCGGATCACCGGTCTGCGCCATGAAGCCTTCGATGACACGGTGAAAAATAATGCCGTCATAAAAGCTTTGGCGCGTCAGCGTCTTGATTCGTTCGACATGATTGGGAGCCATGGCCGGATAGAGCTGTATCGTCACCCGGCCGCCGGTCGACAGATCAAGATAAAGGATATTTTCTTCGGCAGGAACAGACGCCGGCGCCGGTGTCTGTTCAGACGCTTCCTGTGCGTGGACAGGAAGGGAAGCCAGAAATAGGGCGGAGATGGTCAATAGAAATTTGCGCAGCATGGCATACTCGATTTGGTATTGCGGAATGGGAAAGCTAACAGCCTTTGGACGATTCTACCTTTCACTGCAATGAATTGCTGTGAAGCCTATTGATCGCCCTTCAGACCGATCTTTTCTACCCGCGCGGTGATTTCATCGGCCACAAGCGGCGTCACGAACTTGTGAATTTCGCCGCCGAACATGGCGATTTCCTTGACCAGTCGCGAGGCGATTGGTTGCAGCGACACATCAGCCATCAAAAACACTGTTTCAATATCATCGTTCAATTGCTGGTTCATGCCCGCCATCTGATATTCATATTCAAAGTCGGCAACTGCCCGCAGACCGCGGACAATGACATTGGCGCCCTGTTTCTCGGCAAATTTCATGAGCAGCATGTTGAAGCCGACGACCTCGACGCCATCGCCCAGTTCGGCCGTCTCCCGCCGCACCATCTCGAGTCGCTCCTCGTCGGAGAACATCGGTGATTTCGAGGGATTGGTGGTCACGCCGATCACCAGCTTGTCGACCAGCCGCATGCCGCGCTTGATGATATCCATATGGCCCAATGTAATGGGATCAAAAGTCCCCGGATAAACGCCGATTCTCATGTCCCGTCCTTCCCGCCTAGCGGTCTCTGGTGATTGTATATTCCGCAATGGCGCGAAGCAGGTCCGCTTCCTCGCCATAACCATTCAAATGCGATTTCGCCTGATCCACCAGCATCTGGGCCTGTTCTTTGGCCCGTTCCAGTCCCATCAGGCTGAGAAAAGTCTCCTTGCCCGCCTCGGCATCCTTGTGCAGCGCCTTGCCGGCCTTTTCCTCGTCACCCTCTACATCCAATATGTCGTCGGCGATCTGGAATGCGAGGCCCAGATCATGGGCATAGCCACGCAAGCTGGTCCGGCCCTCGTTTGCCACGCGACCAAGAATAGCCCCTATCTCGACACAGGCGCCGATCAGCGCGCCGGTTTTCAGCTGTTGCAGTCGGGTTACGGTCGGCAGATCGAAGGTCGTGTTTTCTGCCACCAGATCCATCATCTGGCCGCCCGCCATACCGGCAGGCCCGGCGGCTTTGGCCAGACAGGCGGTCATTTCGGCGCGCACGAACGGATCATGGTGGGTGCGTTCGTCGGCCAGCAATCCGAAGGAAAGCGCGTGCAAGGCGTCACCGGCGAGAACCGCGGTCGCTTCGCCAAAGGCGATATGGGTGGTCGGCTTGCCCCGACGCAGATCATCATCGTCCATGCAGGGCAGATCGTCGTGGATCAGCGAATAGACATGCAGGGCCTCGACCGCGGTCGCCGCCCGGATGGCGCAGGATTCATCGACGTTGAACAATCGCGCGGTGGCCATGACCAGCAGCGGCCGCATCCGTTTGCCGCCGCCTATCGCGGCATGGCGCATCGCTTCGTATAGTTCGCGACGGGCATCGTCCGGAACTTGCAGAAGCGTGTCGAACTGCCGGTCCACAGCGGTGGCAACCCGTCCCATTTCCCGCAAAAGATCCGAATTATTATTGGCCGCCACGGGCTCAGTCCGCGTCAAAAGGTGCAGTAGCTTGCGGTTTGCCATCGCGGTCGAGGGTGATTTTCTCGATCTTGGCCTGCGCGGCTTCCAGCCGTTGCTGACACAGGCCACGCAATTTCTCGCCTTCGCTATACAGCGCAATCGACTGGTCGAGCGGCACATCGCCGCTTTCGAGCTTGCGGACAATATCCTCGAGCCGCTTCAGCGCATCCTCGAAATTCAGGGCAGAAAAATCTTCATTGGTTTCGCTCATGGCGCAATTCAATGACGAGGCTTTGAGCCGCGGTCAAGGGCTGGACTTCACTATCGTCCACTTCCGGTGTAGCTCCCGAAAGAAAAGCTGGGAGAAGAAACATGTTCATCGGTCATTTTGCGCCCGCGATGGTCGCCGCAACCCACCCCAAGGCACCGGGTCTCGGCACCCTGTTTGTCGCAGGGCAATTGGTGGATTTCGGCTTTTTCGGCCTAGCGCTGGCCGGTATCGAAAATTTCCGGATCACCCCGGGAATTACCAAAATGGTGCCGCTCGACCTCTATGACATGCCCTATACCCACAGCCTGCTCGGGAGCACGATCTGGGCCGCGGCCTTTGCGCTGCTGATCTGGCTGGTTACCCGCAACCGGACCGGCGCGCTGATCGGCGGCGCGGTGGTGCTATCGCACTGGTTTCTCGACCTGCTGGTCCATGCGCCTGACCTGACGCTCGCCGGATCACCGCCGAAAATGGGCCTTGCGCTGTGGAACTATCCGATGATCGAGATGCCGCTGGAACTGCTGATCACCTTTGGCGCGCTCACCTTTTTCGTAATTCGCACCCGCCCAATTGCGCCCAGCTCTAAATTTGTCTTAGTGCTTTTGGCCATATTGCTGGCTCTATTTCAGGCCGTTAACTGGTTTGCTCCGGAACCGGAAGCCGCAACTCCGGGCATGATGATAACCGCCCTGATCGCCTTTACCATCGCATCCGCCGTCGCATTTCTGGTCGGCAAGACGCGCATGTTGAAGCAGGTTTGAGCGGGCAA
Source organism: Sphingorhabdus sp. YGSMI21 (assembly GCF_002776575.1). GTDB lineage: Bacteria > Pseudomonadota > Alphaproteobacteria > Sphingomonadales > Sphingomonadaceae > Parasphingorhabdus. The sequence continues at coordinate 677,265 of NZ_CP022548.1, forward strand.
GCGCAAAGACAGGAAAGCAGATAAAATATGACCCAATATATCGCCGCCTATTTCATCGCCGCCATCGTCTTCGGCATTCTCGACTTTCTCTGGCTCAGCAATATGGCACAGAGCCTGTACCGGCCGGTGATCGGCGAGATCATGGCGGATGAATTCCGCAAGGCTCCGGCGATGATTTTCTATGCGATCTACCTGTTCGGAATCGTCTGGTTCGGGATCAAGCCGGCGCTTGCCAGCGGCCAGTGGTCCACGGCCTTGCTCAACGGCGCGTTGTTCGGCGGGATCGCTTATGCGACTTACGATCTGACCAGCCAGGCCGTACTCAAGGTCTGGTCGACCAAGATCAGCCTGTACGATATAGCATGGGGTGCCTTTGCTACCGGCGTGACGGCGGCGCTGACCGCCTATCTGGTGCTGAAATTCGTAAAGGCCTAACGCGCTTTCCTTAGCGTTTCGCCTTCGCGGCCAGTTGTCTCATCCTGTCCGGCAGCAAGGACAATATCTCCCGCTGCCGGCTGGGCGAGGCAGAACCCCATTCGCCAATTTCCGACAGGCTGCGCCCACAGCCAACACAAAGCCTGCTCGAACGATCAATGGTACAGATATCATTGCAGGGCGATTTCAAGCGGATAGCTGCTCGTCAATCTGGCCAAGCCGTTCCTTGCCGAAATACATCTCGCCGTCGATATAGATGGTCGGGATGCCAAAGGCTCCGCGCTCGACCGCATTTTCCGTATTGTCGATCAGGGCCTGTTTGATTGCCGGATCCTGTGTTTGCGCGAGAAGGTCCGCCGCATCAAAACCGCCATCCTGCAAAATCTTGCCGAGCGTTTCAGCATCGGTGACGTCCAGCCCGTCTTCCCAGATAGGCGGCAATAGCAATTCGATAAGCTCCACCCGCGTCTCGGCCGGAAGCGCAACCAGCATCCGCAGTAGCGTGATCGTGTTGAACGGAAAATGCGGGTTCATCTTGAACTTGGAAAGGCCGTGTTTTTTCACAAAACGACCCAACTCGAGCATCGCATATTCATTCTTGCCCTTCACCTCCGCGTCGCGGATGAACGGCGGCGCATTACCGGTCAGCTTGTGCATTCCGCCGAGAAAGGCCGGAGTGATTTCGATTGCTGCGCCATGTTTCTCCGCCAGCGCCTTGAGCGGTTGCCAGATCAGATAGGCATTGGGACTGACAAAATCGAAAATTAGCTCGATGGTTTTGGACATTAGGTTGCTCCTTTGAACCTATCCTTAAAGCAGCGCCACGAAACATCAATTCCCTCTAGGCGAAATTGTCCCGCGCCGTTAAAGGGTCTTCATGACCACAGACACGCTGATTGCCGAGCCCCAGATCTCCACCGAAACCGTGCGCGAGCATGGCCTGAACGCGGAGGAATATCAGCGCATATTGAACGCGCTCGGCCGCGAGCCGAATATCACCGAACTGGGCATCTTCTCGGTCATGTGGTCGGAACATTGTTCCTACAAATCATCGCGCCTGCACCTGAAGAAGCTGCCGACCACCGGCCCGCAGGTCATTTGCGGCCCTGGCGAAAATGCCGGTGTGATTGATATCGGCGACGGTCAGGCGGCGATCTTCAAGATGGAGAGCCACAACCATCCGTCCTATATCGAGCCCTATCAGGGCGCGGCGACCGGCGTCGGCGGCATCCTCCGCGACGTATTCACCATGGGCGCGCGACCGGTCGCAAACCTCAACGCGCTCCGCTTCGGCCGACCCGACCATCCGAAGATGAAGCATCTGGTCAAAGGCGTGGTTGCCGGTATCGGCGGCTACGGCAATTGCGTCGGCGTCCCGACGGTCGGCGGCGAGACCAATTTCGACCCGGCCTATGATGGCAATATCATCGTCAACGCAATGACCGTTGGCGTGGCGGACGCGGACAAGATTTTCTATTCGGCCGCCAGCGGCGTCGGCAATCCGATCGTCTACGTCGGCTCCAAGACCGGCCGCGACGGCATCCACGGCGCGACCATGGCGAGCGCCGAATTTGATGATGACAGCGATGAAAAGCGCCCCACCGTGCAGGTCGGCGATCCGTTCACCGAAAAACTGCTGATCGAAGCCTGTCTCGAACTGATGGCCAGCGACGCGATTGTCGCGATCCAGGATATGGGCGCAGCTGGTCTGACCTCTTCATCCGTCGAAATGGCGACCAATGGCGAAGTCGGCATCATTCTCGATATGGACAAGGTGCCCTGCCGCGAAACCGGCATGACCGCTTACGAAATGATGCTCAGCGAGTCGCAAGAACGCATGTTGATGGTGCTGAAACCCGGCCGCGAAGAAATGGCCGAAGCGATTTTCACCAAATGGGAGCTGGATTTCGCGGTCATCGGCGAAGTCACCGACAGCCGCCGGATGGTGCTGACCCACAAGGGCGAAACCGTCTGCGATATCCCGCTCGGCCCGCTCGCCGACGACGCGCCGCTTTATGACCGCCCGCACCTGACCCGCGAAGAATATGCCGCGCATATCAATGTCCAGCCGCTCGGCGACATAGCCGAAAGCAGCGATATCGGCGCAGACCTGCTCAAGATGATGGCCAGCCCCGCGCTCGCCTCGCGCCGCTGGATCTGGGAACAATATGACTCACAGGTCGGCGCAGACACGGCGCAACGCTCCGGTGGCGATGCCGCGGTTGTCCGCGTCCATGGCACTAACAAGGGCTTGGCGATCACCACCGATTGCACGCCAAGATACTGCAAGGCCGATCCCTATGAAGGCGGCAAACAGGCAATTGCCGAAGCCTATCGCAACCTCTGCGCGGTCGGCGCAAAACCGCTGGCGACCACCGACTGCATGAATTTCGGCAATCCGGAAAAGCCCCATATCATGGCGCAATTTGTCGGCACGATCGAAGGCATGGGCGAAGCCTGCAAGGCGCTCGACATGCCGATCGTATCGGGCAATGTCAGCCTCTACAACGAAACCACCGGCGCCGACGGCGTCAGCCACGCGATCCTGCCGACCCCGGCGATTGGCGCAGTCGGGCTGATCGACGATCTCGACACAATGATGACCATCGGTTTCAAGCAGGAAGGCGATTTCATCGCCACCATCGGGTTTCACCATGAAGAACTCGGCCAGTCGACCTGGCTGCGCGAAATCCACGGCCGCACCGATGGCCCGCCACCCAAGGTCGATCTCAAGGATGAAGAATGGGCCGGCCGGATCGTCCGCGAACTGATCGCCGACGGCAAGGTCACCGCCGTCCACGATATCAGCGACGGCGGCTTGGCCGTGACGCTCGCTGAAATGGCATTGGCCGGCAATCTCGGCGCCGAAATTGACCCGATGACCAGCGCCTTTGCCTTCAGCGAAGCGCAGGGCCGCTATGTCATCACTTATCGCAACGAAGATGATCTGGATCGCGAAAAGGTGCCGTTCGAGAAGATCGGCCAGGTGAAGAGCGATAAGCTGGTGCTGAACGGGAAGCCTGTTGCGGTGAGCGATTTGCGGGAGGCCCACGAGAGTTTCTTCCGCGACTGGATGGAAGACTAGCCCCTCCACCACTGCTTCGCAGCGGTCCCCCTCCCCATGCCTGCGGCACAGGGAGGAAGATATTCCCGCACCATTTTCCTCCCCGTTGCGTAGCAATGGGGAGGTGTCAGCCTGAAAGGCTGACGAAGGGGCCTAACGCAAACTCTGAATATATCGCAATATCCGGTCGGCGACATCTGCCGGATCATCGAGAACGTCCTGCGCAGATATTCTGATAATTTCGATACCGTCTTGGGATAGATTCCAGTCGCGCTGCTCGTCACGCTCTGGGCGATTGCCCATGTCATGCGCCATTCCGTCGACTTCGATACCCAGCTTTGCTGATGGACAGTAGAAATCCAGTATATAGGATCCAATCGGATGTTGACGGCGGAACTTGATGCCGAGAGGCTTCTTACGGAGTTGTTGCCATAGCATGATCTCCGGCTTGCTCATGGTTTTGCGCAGTTCCTTGGCCTTCAGGATGGTTTGTCTTGTCGTTTGTGCCAATTGCCCCTCCGTCGCGCCTTCGGCGCGCCACCTCCCCATTGCTGCGCAACAGGGAGGAAAGATGTAACATAAAATTCTGTGATGAGGGACGGTCAGGCCAAAACTGTCAAGCTGTGCCTTTCCTCCCTGTGCCGCAGGCATGGGGAGGGGGACCACGCGAAGCGTGGTGGAGGGGTTTCAGCCGTGCTTTCCCCTAACCAACGGAAACAGGCCCACCCCCAGCATAGGGAACCACGCTGGCATCCAACCGTTGATGTGGATAATCATCTAACGCGAAAGGATGCCGAACATGGCTTCAGGATATTCGGATACGGCGCTGGCCAAAAAGCTCTCCCTCAAGGACGGCATGCGCGTCTGGTTTCTTGACATGCCGGAGAGTGTCCGGGCCGAGATCGAGGCGGCTGGCCTCACTTTGTCCGAGGATGAAATCCCTGCTCCCGGGCTGCACGCCGCGCATATTTTTGTGACAGATCGGACCGCAATGGAAAAGCATCTGACCACGCTGCGCGATATGATCGATCCCGCCGGTCAGGTGTGGGTGAGCTGGCCGAAAAAGGCGTCCAAGGTCGAGACCGACATCAGCGAAGACACGATCCGCGAAGTCGCCCTGCCGATGGGGTTTGTCGATATCAAGGTCTGTGCCGTTGATGCGATATGGTCCGGCCTGAAACTGGTCATCCGCAAGGAATTGCGCTGATAAATCCTCCCTGAAGCGAAGCTTTGGGGAGGGGGACCATCCGGAGGATGGTGGAGGGGTATTGACGCATATTGCCCCTCCGAGCCGCTTCGCGGCCCACCTCCCCATACCTGCGGTATAAGGAGGAAATCTATTTAAGCCGTCTGCGCCAGCATATCGTATGGATCGACATTTCCGGCACGAAACTTCGCATGGGCCTCGTGATAGAAATGCGGCGTCTTGATATGCAACCGCTCGCGCAACGCGTCCAGCGGCTGGGCGAGAAGATCGGTGATCGATTCTTCGTTGATCTTGGGACAGGCCTTGCCCATTTTCTGGCCCTCGCGGATCGCCTTGAAGATCGGCGCGTTGCTCTTGACCTGCTTCTTCATGTTGAGACCCGCGGCATAAGCGATGAAGACATTGCCCAATGACGGGTTCTGGCCATAAGTGAAGGCCAATACGCAGGCTTCGCCCAGCGCATCGCGGCCATAGCCGGTAAGCACGTGGAGCAAGTCATGAGTGTCGCGCTGGCGGAAGCCGTACCATTCGATCATATCGCCATATTTGCGCGGGCTGAACTGGTCATATTCGGCAATCAGGCCGGCGGCGCTCAGGCCTTCCTTTTCCATGAAGTCGCAATAGGCGTGGGCCAGACTGCCCGCCGGCATCTTGCGCAGACGCTCATGGTCGTCAAGCAGAGGCGCCAGCTCCGGTTCGCTTTGCAGCAGCGCCCTGCCCTTGTCGCTTTCGACAAATTTTCTGGCATCCTTGCGGAAACCGGGCCGCGGCAGCGATTCAAAAATATGGAAGACCTGTTCGGTATCTTCCTTGTCCTTGATCAGCTCGCGAAAATGATGGAGCGCTTTCAGGGGACGAAAGCGGGCTGCGGGGCGTTCCGGGTGGACAAATGGCATTTGCGAATCACCGGGGGCCGAGAATTTATGGTCAATTTTCATACGATCTATATGTCGCTTACTAACATCTATGTCAATAGAGCTTAGTGGCTTTCCCGAACGCAGTCGCTGCGCTATCCCTGTGCCGCAAAAGCCTATGACGCGTTTTGACCGCAGGAGATGGTAGAATGAAACCGCATGACACCCTGCCCTATACCGAGCTTCCCGACTATTCCGACGCGGAACGCATTGCCCGGTCCCGCGCCTTTTACGAAGCGATCCGGACACGGCGAACCTGCCGCTATTTCAGCGACGAGGCCGTGCCCCGGGAAGTGATCGAAAATGCGATACTCGCCGCCGGCACCGCGCCCAATGGCGCCAATCACCAGCCCTGGCACTTTGCGGTGATCGAATCTCCGGAAAAAAAGAAAGCCCTGCGCGCCGCCGCCGAGGAGGAGGAGCGCGCCTTTTACCAGAGCAAGGGCAGCGAAGAATGGCTGGAGGCGCTGGCGCCGCTCGGCACCGACGCCGACAAGCCGTTCCTCGAGATCGCACCTTATCTCATCGTCATTTTTGGTCAGCGCAAAGGCGGCATGAACCCGGGCGAGACGAAGCAGAATTATTATGTGAACGAAAGCGTCGGCATTGCCACCGGCGTGCTGATCACGGCGCTGCACGATGCCGGTCTCGCCACCCTCACCCACACGCCCAATCCGATGAAGTTTCTCAACCAGATATGCGACCGGCCGAGCAGCGAAAAGCCGATGATGGTGCTCGTCGTCGGCAAGCCAGCCCCCGACGCGACGGTTCCGGTCCACGCGACGATCAAGAAACCGCTGGACCAGATCGCCAGCTGGCTATGAGCAACCTTCGTCCGGAATATGCCGTTCGTGCTGAGCCTGTCGAAGCACAACCGGTAGCAGCGGGTCCCGCAGGTCAAAGTCCTTCGACAAGCTCAGGACGAACGGGCTTGATATGAACAACACTGTCACCACCCCCCGCTATATCGAGCTCGACGCCTTGCGCGGTTTTGCCGTGATGGGCATTTTGCTGATGAATATCGTCGGCTTCGCGATGCCGGAAATGGCCTATGTGAGCCCGGCGGTCCATGGTGGCACCGACCTGCCTGACACCATCGTCTGGGCATTGTCCTTCATATTTATCGACGGCAAGATGCGCGGCCTTTTCACCATATTGTTCGGGGCAAGCATGATGCTGGTCATCGAACGGGCGCAGAGACATGGCGAGAATCCGGCAAAGGTGCATTTTTCCCGGATGTTCTGGCTGGCGCTGTTCGGCCTCGCGCATTTCTTTCTCCTGTGGGCCGGCGACATATTATTTCTCTACGCCGCCGTCGGCTGTATCGCCTATTTTCTGCGCGGGCTGAACGCAGAGGACCTGATCCGTCGCGCGCTGCTGATCTTCACCATAGGTTTTCTGGGCTATACCCTGATGTTCGGTAGCCTACTCTATATGCAATATCAGGCCAGCCTCCCGGGAGCCAGTGCCGGCCTGATCGATGAGGTCGCCGACGTCATTGCCGGGTTTGAAAGCACGGCCAGCGCCATCACCGCGGATATCGCGCTTCATCAGTCCGGTTTTCTCCCGATATTGCTCGACAAGATCCGGAACGACCTGTTCGGACCGCTGGTTCTGCTGACCTATAATCTGGCGGAGACGCTGCCGCTGATGATGATCGGCATGGCGCTTTACAGGAACGGCTTCATCACCGGTCAGTGGACGGCGGAAGCATATCGCTCATGGGGTATCCGGCTGACCGTTATCGGAACCGCCATAGTGACGGCAATCGCCATTTATCTGATCGCCGGCGGTTTCGAGATATTGCGGATGGTCAATGCCAGCTATGCCTGGAACTGGCCGTCGCAGATGCTGATGACGACCGGCTATGCCGCGTTGCTGATCTGGCTGATCCGGACGTTCCAGAACGCAAGCTGGGTGGTGCGAATCGCCGCGGTGGGCCGCGCCGCCTTTAGCAATTATCTCGGGACCAGCCTGCTGATGACCTTCCTCTTCTACGGCTGGGGACTGGGATTATATGGATCGGTCGGGCGCGCGGAATTATATCTGTTCGTGCTGGCTGCCTGGGTGCTCATGCTGATCTGGTCAAAACCCTGGCTGACACGCTTCCGCTATGGACCGCTGGAATGGCTGTGGCGCAGCCTGGCGCGGCAACGGGCGCAGCCGATGCGCCTGTCATGAAGGATCGCTGACCGCTTCTGCCGGACCCGATTGTTCATCATCGGTGAACGCGCTGGTATAATTGGCGTTTAGCTGCTCGTACAGATTGAACCCGGAGACAATCTCCAGCCGGTCCCCGGCATCGTCCATCAGCCCTAGCGGCCGCCCATCCGGCGTATATGCAAAGTTCAGCAGATGGCCTTTCTGATCCCGGCGATATATCGAGCAAATTACCGGCGAGTCGAGACCGCCCATCATGCTGTGCATCACGATCGCTTCCGTCTCTGCTTCCAGAGAGGCATCGCTTGCCGGATCAAACGGTATCCCGGAATATCGATACACGGTCAGATGATCCGATGCTTTTGCTATGGGATTTTTCATGCAACTGGCTTTGCCGGTCTGTATTTCATCAGCCTCCAGGAAAACAACATGGACCGGACTGATAGCAACAAAGATGCCGCCCTTGGCATCGACCGGACTTACGGCTTTCGGCCCCGCTTGAATATATTCCCAATCGGCAAGAATGTCGGCAGGAATTTTTCCGAAAAGCTCCAGCGACGGCACCTCTCCAAGGGTCAACAGACCGTTATTGGCAATGCCGCCCGGCAAGGACTCTATATGTCCGATCAGGTCTATACCTCTGGTGTTCCAACCTGCTTCTGTTTCTCCGGTCGGCACCAAGGCGGCGCGAAGCTCGCTTTCAACCGATTCCAGAAACTCTTCCAGGTCCTCGGCTATTTTCGATGGCATTATCTGCCAAAATTCGACAACCGGAAACGGTTCCGGAGCGGTCGATTTTCCCGCGTCTTCCCTTTCGACCATTAGCTGCGTCGATTCAGGCACATTGGCAGCATCGACCGACGTTGACGCCAGGGCCAGCGCAACCGGAACAATGGAACTGTATATTCTACGCATCACAAACCTCATGCTCTGGCCATGGGCCGGTTTAACCAATATTTCCTGTTTGGGAAGATTCCATCTATCGTTATTTTGATATTGCGATCTATTCTCATTAGCGATATACGAGTCGCAGAGAGGAACCGAGATGGTTGTTTGCGTTTGCAATGCGATTAAGGAAAAAGACCTGAGAGCCGCCGTTCGCAGCGGTGCGGATCGCCCGTCCCAGGTCTATGCCCAGCTCGGTCGCAAACCGAAATGCGGACAATGTCTCGCTTTCGCCCAGACGATTATAAAATCACAACTTGCAACCGCTTAGCATTCTCGTTAGCAAATCATTGAAATAATTGCTTTTTCTGTAAATGCTGCTCTTTCGCTTCGGCGAAGGATGCTGTATAGACCTTCCCAACAGATCCACTGTCAGTCGGGAAGGACACTGCCATGAAGGGCGATACAAAAGTCATCGAGTTTCTCAACGAAGCTCTGAAAAACGAACTCACCGCAATCAACCAATATTGGCTGCATTATCGCATGCTCGACAATTGGGGCGTGACGAAACTGGCCGAATTCGAACGGCACGAATCCATCGACGAGATGAAACATGCCGACAAGCTGGCTGAGCGGATTTTCTTCCTCGACGGCCTGCCCAATTTCCAGCTTCTGGGCCGTCTGAAGATCGGCGAAACGGTCGAGGAAATCCTCAAGGCCGATCTGGAGCTGGAATATGAGGCGCTGCCGATGCTCAAGGACGCTATCGAACATTGCGAAAGCGTGCGCGACTATGTCAGCCGCGACCTGTTTGCGGAAATCCTTGAAAGCGAGGAAGATCACGTCGATTCCCTCGAACAGCAGTTCGACATGATCGAGCGGATGGGAATCGAGAATTACATCCAGCTGCAGTCGAAATCGGTCGAATAGGCTGCGGGAGGGCGTTTCAGCCGAACCGGCGGCCAAAGCCGGTCGGCTGGCGTTGCTGGACCACCGGGCTCGCGCCCTTTTCCAGGATCGCCAGCGTGTCCTCGAACATCGGTCGTAGGGCCACCACCAGTTCGATAAGCTCGTCCGGCGTCTCGTGATGCTCGACGCAGGCGCGGGCGGTCATCTCGATTGTTTCCGCGTTGATGCTCAGTTGCAGGCCACCGAGTTGCAGCGCCTCGCCTTTCAGCTTGTGCGCGGCAAGCACCATCGCGGCAGGGTCATGGGCGCGCATGGCCTCTTCGATCTTGTCGACAGACTGGATTCCGTCTTCGCGGAAATAACCCAAAATGCGGACAAAATTCGCCCCCAGGGCCGAACGCGTTTCGGCCCAGACCTTCCAGTCAATCAAGTCGCTTTCCACTGGTCCCACCGAACGCTCCCGGAAAATAGCGAAAATACGCTAATCTTCCTGAACCTACCGCAAAACCTGTAAAAACTTAGTTACCGGAGGCCGTATTTCGCCCCGCAATTCCGCAAGCTGCGGAGATATCATTCTTTTTCATGATAGGGGTTTTTCGGCGCGCGGATGATCAGCCGCACCGGAACACCGCCAAAACCCAGTTCGCGGCGGATGCCGTTGATCAGATAGCGGCGGTAGCTTTCGGGCAGATCATCGACACGCGTCCCGAAAATCACGAAGGAAGGCGGCCGCGTCTTGGCCTGGGTGATATAGCGCAGCTTGATCCGCTTGCCACCGGGCGCCGGGGGCGGATTGTCGGTAATCGCGTCTTCGAACCAGCGGTTGAGTTTGCCGGTGGACACCCGCTGCGACCAGACCCGGCGAACCTCGAAGGCAGCCTTCATCAACTGGTCAATACCCTTGCCGGTAAAGGCGGACACGGCGATCAGCGGGACATCGCGCACCTGCGCCAGCCCGTCGTTGAGCGCCGCACGGATGCCGTTGAACAATTTGCTCGGCCCCTCGGCGACATCCCATTTGTTGATCCCGATCACAAGGCAGCGGCCTTCCTGGATCACATGGTCGGCGATCCGCAGATCCTGCGCCTCGAGCCCCTTGGTCGCGTCGAGCAAAAGCACCACCACTTCGGCAAAGTCCACCGCGTGGCGCGCGTCGGCCACGGCCAGCTTTTCCAGCTTGTCGTTGACCTTGGCGCGCTTGCGCATGCCGGCGGTATCGATCAGCCGCACCTGTCGCTCGGGCTCTATGCCGTCGAGCTTCTCTTCCTCGGTCAGCGCGTCGTCGTGCCAGACCCAGTCAACCGTAATACTGTCGCGCGTGATCCCGGCTTCCGGACCGGTGATCATCCGGTCTTCATCCAGCATCTTGTTGATCAACGTCGATTTTCCCGCATTGGGACGACCGACAATCGCCAGCTTCAGCGGGGCCGATTCGTCGGTGGGTTCGTCACGGGCAGCAGCCTTGAAATTCTCGACATAGGGCTGGATCGCCTGGAACAGGTCAGCCATGCCGTCGCCATGTTCAGCGCTGAACGGGATCGGATCACCGAAACCGAGCGAATAGCTTTCCAATATCCCGGATTCCGCCGCCTTGCCCTCCGCCTTGTTGACGAGCAGGACGACCGGCGTTTTCGCGCTTCTGAGCCAGCGCGCGATTTCCTCGTCGAGGGGAGTCAGGCCGGCGCGGCCATCGATTACGAAGATCGCAAGCTCGGCTCCGGTGACCGCCATCTCGGTCTGCTTGCGCATCCGACCGGGCAGGCTCTTGGCATCCTCGTCCTCATAGCCGGCGGTATCGACGACATTGAATTCGAGACCCAGCAGATTGGCCGCGCCTTCACGACGGTCACGGGTTACCCCGGGCATGTCGTCGACGAGCGCGAGCTTCTTGCCAACCAGACGGTTGAACAGGGTGGATTTGCCGACATTCGGTCGGCCTATGATTGCAATATTGGGCAGCATAAAGCCGGTCCCTGTCCTTTGCTTCTGAATCTCAGCGGAACGCGGAAATCCGGCCGCTGTCGTCGAGAATATATAGCATGCCACCCGCAACAACCGGCGGCAGCGAAACGCCGTCATCCAGTTCGAACAGCGTCTGGCTCGATCCCTCACCCGGCGAGATCGAAACAACATCGCCTTCGGTGCTGGCCACGATCAGACGATTTCCGGCCAGTACCGGGCCTGTCCAGTTGATCGGGTTTTTCTTCTTCTTCTCGTTCTTGAAGGCAGCGAGCTGGCTGATCCAGCGCACCTTGCCATTCGGCCGCGCGATGCACAGCAGTTTCGCGTCATCGGTCAGCACGAAAACCCATTCACCGGCCACCACCGGGGTGGTGATCCCGGCAATGTTCAATTCCCAGATCCGCTGGCCCGAAACCAGTTCATAGGCCGCCATACGGCCGCCCTGCCCCAACGCGAAGACCCGGCCGCGGTCGATCACCGGATCGGCATCGATATCGGAAAGGGTCGCCACAGAGGTCGAGATGCTCGTGCGTGCGAGCGCATCATTCCAGAGATTGCGGCCATTTTCGTAGCGATAGGCAGTCAATTCCCCCGAGGAATAGCCGGCGACAACCGTACCCTGCCCCGCAGCAGGTGCCGCAACGCCGAAAATGCCGGCCAGTCCGACTGTACCCGCTTCATTCCACTGCACCGAGCCGTCAACCATGCTCAGCGCATATATCTGGTTGTCTTGCGTCATCACATAGACATTACCGTTGGAAATCGTTGGCGACCCGCGCAGCGGACCAGCCGGACGCACTTTCCATATCTGGCTGCCGTCGGCCGCGTTGAGCGCGACAACATCGCCAACGCCATTGGTCGCATAGACAACCTCGCCCAATATGCTCGCTCCACCGCCGAAGCGCGAAGAGGCACCATCACCCTTGACCTCGATCTGCGAGGACCAGATTTTCGCGCCGGTTGTTGCATCAAAGGCATGAACCATCGCCTCGGTATCGGTCACGAAGAGCCGTCCGCCCGATATTACCGGTGCCGCCGCCAGCCGTTCGCGCTTGTTGGTACCGCTGATGCTGGCGGTCCAGACCCGGTCGAGACTGCCGGGCAATGCCACATGGCCGATCGACTTGCTCGCGTTTCCGCCCGACTGCGCCCATTCGCTATTGGCGACAGGTGCCGGCAGGATTACGGCAATCGAGGCCAGTCCGGCATCGACTTCCGCGCCGCTTTCACCGCTCAATATCGGCGTGCGCTTGCCGAGCGTCGGCGTGTTCTTCTTGTCTTCGCCGTCGCCGCCGCCCAGAATGCCGCAACCGGACAATAAGGAAACAGCCAGCAGGCTGGCGATAAGTGTCTTGCCGGAAATCATTCCTTGGATTCTCCCTCAGTCGCTACCCCGATCGGCGGTGCAACTTTTTTATCATCGCTGTCCAGTTCGACCGCATCAATGCCTTGAACCCCGGCCATCTGCAAGGCGCGCGACCGGATGGTTGCCGGGACGCCCTCGTCTTTCGCCAGCTGGGCGAACAGAGGGCCCGCCAGATCGGACTTGTTCATATTGAGATAGGATATTGCGACCATTTCGCCGGCGCTGCCGAACCAGGGGTTGCCCGGCACCGCAAGCGGCTTCAGCCGGTCGATCACCTGCTGCGGCTTGAGCGTATCGAATTCGGCGGTGGTCTGGCGAATCAAAGCGAGATCGCGAAACGGCTTTGGCAGGCTGTCGTCGGATGCGACCTTGGCATAGCCGGCGATCGCTGTTTTCGGATCATCTTTCTCCAGCGCGATGCTTGCGCGGAGGATTTGCGCGGCGGCGCGGTAGCCGCTCTGTTCGGCCTCCATCAACGGCTCGAGCGCAGTTGCGGCCCCATCCAGATTATTCTGGCGGATGCTGTCGATGGCCGCGACATATTCCTCGCTGCGGAGACCGGAATCTTCATTCTGGCTGTTCTGCCAGAATATCCAGCCGGCCAGCGAGCCCAGACCAATGACGATGGCGGCGAAAATCCAGATCCCGTAACGCGTGACGATGGTTTTCAGCTGGTCCTCGCGCACCGCCTCATCCACTTCGCGCAGAAATACCTGTTCTTGCTGGTCCGGCTTCTCTTCCGGTGCTTTATCTTTGTCTTTGGCCAAGCTGGCTTCCTCAAATCTGTTTCGCGTGCCCGGTTCGCCGGTCAGACGAAGGCAACATGCAATCGGCTGTCCTTTAGCGTCCGCAATAGCAAATGTAAAAGTCTATTGACCATTTCCACAGGCTGAACGGAGGATCGGCGGAATAAGAGAAATATCGCTATTTTTTCGGCTGATAGAGCTGGTCCGGCCCCGGGAAGCTGCGCTCCCTGACCTCGCCGGCATATTGCTGCGCGGCCTGGTCAATTTGTTCGGCAATATTGTGATAGCGTTTCACGAAGCGCGCGGTGCGGTCGAACATGCCCAGCATATCCTCGGTCACCAGCACCTGGCCATCGCATTGCGCCGACGCGCCGATGCCGATGGTAATCGCTTTGACCGCCTTGGTCGCCTCGATCGCGATCGGCTCCAGCACGCCTTCCAGCACGATCGCGAAGGCGCCGGCCTGGTCCAGCGCTACTGCATCGCCGACGATCTTCTTCGCCTCGGCATCGCTGCGCCCGCGCGCGGCATAGCCGCCGAGCACATTGATCGCCTGTGGCGTCAGACCAACGTGGCCAACCACCGGAATGCCGCGCTGGACAAGGAATGCGACGGTTTCGGCCATCACTTCTCCGCCCTCCAGCTTGACCGCCGCTGCCCCGGTTTCCTTCAGGATATGGGCGGCGCTTTCATAGGCTTTTTCTGGCGACGCTTCATAAGAACCAAACGGCATGTCGACGACGACCACGCTATGATAGCTGCCGCGGACGACGGCTGCGCCATGGTTGCACATCATCTCCAGCGTGACCGGAATCGTCGAATCGAGCCCGTAAATCACCTGCGCCAGCGAATCGCCGACCAGCAGCATATCGCAATGCGCATCAAGCAGTTGCGCCGTCCGCGCAGTATAGGCGGTCAGCATTACCACCGGTTCCGCCGTCACCCCGTCGACCTTGCGGCCCTGGATTTTCGGAACAGACAGGCGCCGCATCGGCTGTGGTCGCGGCGTGGCGCGGCTGGTGGATGTATCGAGTTTGAAGGTTGTGGACATGGAGGATGTTTAGCCTCCCTTGCAAGATAAGGCCAGTATCCTGTTGCCGCGATTGTCCATTGCCTTGCAAATAGTATTGCGGCACACTTCCCGTGTCTCGCGACTCACCAAAATCTGATCTCCATCCATTGGAAATAGTCATGCCTGTGGCCCGCAAGCCAGAGTCCATTTTGCTGTTTGTCGCCTTCATCGTCTTCATCGACATGATGGGCATCGGTCTGATCCTGCCCGTCATGCCTGCGCTGATCGAGGGGATCACCGGCACGACAATCGATCGCGCCGCGGAAATCGGCGGCTGGCTGCTATTCGCCTATGCAATGATGCAATTTCTGTTCGCCCCGGTCATTGGCGGCCTGAGCGACCGGTTCGGGCGCCGGCCGGTATTGCTGGTCACGCTGTTTCTGCTCGGGCTCGACTATGCGATCATGGCATGGGCACCGACATTGATCTGGCTGTTCATAGGCCGGATAGTGTCGGGAATCATGGGCGCAAGCTGGGCCGCTGCCAATAGCTGCGTTGCGGATGTTACCTCGCCAGCCGAGCGCGGCAAATATTTCGGCATATTGGGCGGTGCCGGCGCGATGGGCTTTGTCCTCGGCCCCGGTATCGGCGGTGTGCTGGGCGAATATGGAGAAAGACTGCCGTTTATTGCCGCATCAATCCTTGCCCTCCTCGGGACGGGCGTCGGCATTGTTATACTGCAAGAAACGCTACCAAAGCAAAAGCGCCGTCCATTTTCTATCGCCCGCGCCAATCCGATGGGAAGCATCCTCCAGATGAGCAGAACGCCTCTCGTTCTGGGCTTTCTGTCGACGATATTCGTGCTCCAGTTGGCGGCGCAGGCGCAGATCGCGATATGGGCCTATTGGCTGATCGAACGGTTTGACTGGAGCATCTTGAAGATCGGGCTGAGCGTCGCCCTGTTCGGAATATTGCTGGCGCTGGTGCAGGGCATTTTGACCGGGCCATTGATCAAGAAGATCGGTGAATGGCGCGCCGGCCAGTTCGGATTGCTGTTCGGGATACCCGCCTATCTGATCTTCGCCTTCGCGCCCAACGACTGGTTCGTGTTCCTCGGCATCATCGTTGGTGCGGCCAGCGGGTTCGCCTTCCCGGCGATGCAGCAGATGATGAGCAGCCGGATCAGCGAAGATGCCCAGGGAGAATTGCAGGGTTCGATCGCCAGCACGATCAGCCTGACCTCGATCATCGGGCCGGTAATGATGACCGGAGTCTTCGGGGCCTATGCCGACAAGGACGGATTTTATTTTCCCGGCGCGCCTTTCATTCTGGGCGCCGCCCTGATGGTCGTCTCAATATTGATTTACGCCGTCACCACCCGCAGATACTATTCGGCAGCCGACACCGCCTGAGCCGGATTGTCGCTGAACAGGCCATCGACGCCGGCAGCAATATAGGCGCGGATTTCGCCTGCCAGATCACCCGGCTCGCGCGGATCGACGCCGCTCTTGAAATCGGTCGGCAGAAAGTAATTTTCGCGGCGGAATGTCCATGGATGAACGACCAGACCCGCTTTGTGCGCGGCCTCAACCAGTCCGGTCGGTGCGCCCAGCTGGCCAATGGCGTTGCGGCCAATCACCATATCTTTGGACGGTCCGATCCCGTCGGCATAGGCGGCGATAGCCTGCAAGCCCGCCACCGTGACCATTGATGCATAGGTCCGCCCGGCGATGTCCGGCGGGCCGCCTTCGCTGGCCACCAGTTGCACAAGCCGGACATCCGTCTGCTTCGCAAGGGCCTGCAGATTGCCGACCTCGAACGACTGAATGAACACCGGATCATCCTTGTCGTCATAGCCATATTGTGTCAGCAATTTGAGCAACGGTTCGTCATGTCCCAGTCCCAGAGCCTTGAAATAGCCGGGATGTTTGGTTTCCGGATAGACACCTATCCGCCTGCCGCTTTCGACCGCATGTGTTTCGATCAGTTGCAGGACCTCTTCAAAGGTCGGGATTTCGAACCGGCCATCATATTGCATATTCCCCGCCCGCAAGTCGGGCAGACGCTCTCTGGCACGCAATGTCTTCAATTCGGCAAGCGTAAAATCTTCAGTAAACCAGCCGGAATATTCCTGACCGTCGATCAGCCTGGTCGCCTTGCGATCGGCAAATTCCGGACGATCGGCAACGTCGGTCGTCCCGCTGATCTCATTCTCGTGACGGGCCACCAGCACGCCGTCCTTGGTCAGCACCAGATCGGGTTCGATGAAATCGGCACCCTGTTCAATAGCCAGCTGATAGGCCGCCAGCGTATGTTCCGGCCGTTCTCCGCTCGCACCGCGATGGGCAATGACAATCGGCGGTTCGCCGGACAATGTTGCAGCCTTCATCTTTGCTTCTCCCGCCGGTTCTGTTCCGGCTGCGCATCCTGCTAGCGCCAGAGCGATCAATAACAAAGCAACAGGCCGCACCCGCATCGCTAGGCGACCTCGACGCCGTTCCAGAAGGCGATCCGGCCCTCGATTTCGGCCGCGGCTTGCTTGGGTGCGGGATAGAACCAGGCCGCATCCTCGTTGATCTCGCCGTCAACGATCAGGCTGTGATAGGATGCATCGCCCTTCCAGGGACAATGGCTGGTCGTATCGCTGTGCATCAGATATTTCGACCAGACCGAATCGCGGGGGAAATAATGGTTGCCCTCGACCATCACTATATCGTCGCTCTCGGCAATCACCGCGCCGTTCCATTTTGCCTGAACCATTTGCTTGTCCTTTTCTTGATACCGAAACCTGCGGCAACCAGTGTCAGCGGTATCCAAATCCATATAGCTTCGGAATATAACACTTTGATGCCACGGCTACTGATAAAATCAGAAATGCCAATCGGCGATACGGCAATCGGGGTATAGGGGGCGAAATGGCGCAAGGGATCAAATGGCCAGAACAGAGCCACGCCCAGCCCGCCATTGGTGAGCATATCCAGCAGTCCGTGCGAGGCCATCGAAACGAACAGGAAAGCCGCCGCCAGACCAAATCGCTCGGGCCGCAGCAAGGCGGTTGCGAACAGGGCCGCAACGGCGGCAAAAAGCAGGCTATGGGTTGCGCCCCGGTGCCCCCAGCTGTCCGCATATTCGATGCCCAGCCGAAAACCGACCACGTCAGCATCCGGCAGCATCGCGAATAGCAATCCGGTGGCAATCACCGGCAAAGACAGCCTGCTCCGTCCCAATATCACAGCGCCCACGAGGGGCACAGCGGCATGGGACATGATCGTCGGCATCAGCTGTTGCGCGCAGTCAGCCCCGCCGCTTCATAATCGGCTGCCTTGAAACCGACGACCAGTTCGTCGCCATGTTCCAGCACCGGGCGTTTGATCATGCTGGGATTCTCCGCCATCACCATGACCGCGGTATCGTCACCGATATTTTCCTTCACCATGTCCGGCAGCTTGCGAAAGGTCGTGCCGCGCTTGTTGACCAGCGCTTCCCAGCCGACCTGCATCACCCACATTTCCAGCTTTTCCTTGCTGATCCCCGACTTTTTATAGTCGTGGAAGACATAGTTGATGCCGTTTTTCTCCATCCAGTTGCGCGCCTTCTTGATCGTGTCGCAATTGGAAATGCCGTACATTTTGGTTTCGTTGCTCATGGGCCTGGTCCTGTTTTTTGCTGCACTTTGAGCCAGAGACATAGGTCAGCGACCGGACAAAGGTCACATTTCGGGCTCCGGGCGGTGCAAATTCGCTTCCCGAATTGAATTAGCCAGAAATGCCCGTCGCGCAAGGCCCAATCGGGACTGCGTTCTTCCAGTTGCTGTGCGGTCTTGTCCGCAGTCTTCGCATCGGTCAGGCCAATCCGGTTGCAGACGCGGTGCACATGGGTGTCGACAGCGATCACATCGGCGCCGAAAGTGAAGCTCATGACAATATCCGCGCATTTGCGGCCAATGCCGGGCATCGACAACAAGCCTTCACGGGTATTCGGCACGACACCGCCATGTTCGGCCAGCAAATGTTCGCAGAATTTCCGGATATTGCGCGTTTTCATATTATAAAGCCCGCAGGGTTTGATCGCTGCGGCAATATCGCGGTCGTCGAGAGCCAGCATCGCTTCTGGCGTCTGCGCGAGCGCGAACAAGGCGCGCGCGGCCATGGCGGTATTGCGGTCGAGCGACTGGGCCGAGAGCATGCAGGATATGCAGGAGCGGAAGGCGTCGGGCTGGCCCTTCGGGCCCTTGGCGTCCTTCGTCCGTCCCGGCATGGCTTCGGAGAGACGGCGGTAAACGGTCTCGACCTGCTGATCGTTTATCATGAGGTCCTGCCCGTCTCGCAATCAGCCCGTACCGGACAGGACGGGCAATCCGGTTGTTTCGGGCGGCAAATGGTCTGAGCAAGGCGCTTCCCGAGCAGATGGTGCTCGTCCAGATCTTCAGCGGACCATTCGGGCGGCAACAGCGGCATCAACTCATCATAAGCGCGTGCCGTATCGGCCTTGGGCGGCACCAGACCCATGCGCTGCACCACCCGCCGGTGGCCGGTATCGAGCACCAGCGCCTTGCGATTAAACTGGCTGGTGTTCATGATGCCGGCGCTGATCTTCCGCGCAATCCCGGGCAAGGTCTCCAGCCAGGCCATAGCATCCTCTGTCTCCATGGTCGCAAGATGATCCAGACTGGCCTTGCCGCGCTGCGCGATAATGTCCTGCAGGCAGGCCTTGAGCCGCTCCGCCGCCATCGCCGGGAAAGTCGCCGTTTGCAGATGGGCCTTCAATTCCTCGAGAGGCGCCGCTGCAACCCGCTCCCACGACCCATATTCGGCGATCAGCCGGTCCGTATTGTCATTGGACACAGCGGTTTTCGCGCGGGCGCCGATGACGCCTTGCACCAGCGTCCACATGGGATCACGGCGCTTGTCATCCGGCCGGATCACCCGGCCGAACTGCGCGACCAGCCTGTTGTGCATCCGGCGCAATATTTCGGTGCGATGATCGGGGCCCAAGTCTAGTTGCATCAGCGGGATATGGGCGGACGATAGTCTAGTAGCAAGACTCCGAGGCCTGCAACCGCCGCCCCTTGCCGATCAGTCCAGCCTGCGACCAATGGTCACCACCGGTTGCACATCATAGCCCAGCGCCTTGTAAAACCCGATCGCCGCTTCATTGTCGTCCCGCACCATCAATTGTATTTTCGGCGCATCGCGTTCACGCAGCCAAGCTTCGGCGGCCTCCATCATTTTTCTGCCAAGACCTCGTTTCTGGCAATCCGGCGCGACCGCCAGATAATAGACCCAGCCACGATGGCCGTCATCCCCCACCATGACCGTCGCAGCCAGTCGGCCTGCTTCTTCCAGCAACAGAATATCGGACGAGACGCCGCCAACCGCACGATCGAAATCGGCGCTCGCGTCATTCCACGGGCGCGTCAGACCGCAGGCCTGCCAGAGCGCGACAACCGGTTCGCGATCCTCGGGTGTGGCGAGCCGCGTCATGGATCAGATATCGATGATGATCTTGCCGAAATGCTGGCCCGATTCCTGATGACGGAAAGCATCGCCCAGATCGGCGAGCGGGAAAGACTTGTCGAGTATCGGCTTCAGGCCATTGGCTTCGATCGCTGCGATCATGTCCTGCTGCTGCGCCCGGCTACCCACGGTCAGACCCTGCACGCGCAGGTTTTTCGCCATCAGCAGCGCTGTCTGCACGGGTCCGGCAAAACCGGTCAGCACACCGATCAGCGCGACATGCCCGCCAATGCGCGTCGCCATCATCGACTGGTCGAGCGTACCCGGCCCGCCGATCTCAACAACGCAATCGACGCCCTTGCCGCCGGTGAGTTCGAGCACTTTCGGCCCCCAGGCCTCGACTTCCTTGTAATTGATCAGATGGTCAGCGCCGAGGTCTTTCAGCCGCTTCAGCTTGTCATTGGACGAAGACGTCGCGATCACCGTCGCGCCGGCCGCCTTGGCAAATTGCAGCGCGAAGATCGAGACACCACCGGTGCCCTGCACCAGCACCGTATCACCCGGCTTCACGCAGCCATCAACGAACAGGGCCCGCCACGCGGTCAGGCCGGCGCAAGTCAGGGTCGCAGCCTCGGCAGCGCTATAGCCCTCGGGTGCCTTGGTCCACGCAGTGGCGAGGCCGACCGCCTGCTCGACCGCATAGCCGTCAATGCCATCGCCGGGCACGCGCTTGAAACCGCCTTCGGGCGGCGCACCGTCGATCCATTCGGGGAAGAAGGTCGAAACCACCAGATCGCCCACCGCAAAATCGCTAACGCCCTCGCCCACGGCGGTGACCTCGCCCGCGCCATCGGACATCGGGATGCGGTTCTCGGCGGTCGGGATCATCCCCTTGACCACCGCATAGTCATGAAAATTGAGGCTGGACGCGCGCAACCGTACCGCAATTTCACCGGGGCCGGGCGCCGCCGGATCGGGCAAGTCGACCAGCTTGAGATTGTCGAGCGAGGCGGGTGCATGGAGTTGGATGGCTTTCATGGCGAGTCTCTCCTGAATTTAATTGTTTGATTAAATTCAGGTCTAGTATGACGGTGACGGGGGGTCAACAACTGCCGGATCAGGCTCGGCATCTTGACAAATAGTCACTTAGGTGTCACATTGACACCATGGCAAAGACGATCAAGATTGACGATGAACTTATGGAAGTCATTGGCCGCGAGGCCGAGATGATGAGCCGTTCCCTGGCCGGGCAGGTCCGCCACTGGGTGCGGATCGGGATGAGCATAGAGAAATCCCGTTTCTTCGACCAGTCGCGGGTGGTCGAGGCGTTGAGCGGGAAATTGGCGCCCGACGCGCTGACTGCCGGCGAACAGGAAGCCTATATCGACAGCCTGTTTGACGCCGCGCGGTCCGGCACGGTCGAGCAGCGCAAATTGTTCGCCGGCCGCAAGGCAGAAGGTCTGGGCGTCGGCCTGCGCGATGGCGAGATTAGCCGGGAAAGCGATTCCGCCAACTGATGGCCATCGTCGCCGGCCGTCCGACCCTGTTCCTGATCGCCGGGCCGAACGGCGCCGGCAAATCGACCTTTTATGACACCGTGCTGGCACCGCGTATCGCCGCGCCGTTCATCAACGCCGATATCATCCAGCGCGACGAACTAGGCGACCCCTCGCCCGAAGCCTCCTATCGCGCTGCCAAAATCGCCGACCAGCGACGCCGCGACCATCTCGCGGCCGGCCAGTCCTTCGTCATGGAAACCGTATTCTCGCACCCTTCGAAACTCGAACTGCTGCAAGATGCACGCGACGCGGGATTTCGCATCATCGTCTTTCACCTGGCTCTGGCTTCCGCCGATCTGGCCGTAGCCCGCGTCACCGCGCGCATCGACGAAGGTGGCCACCCCGTGCCGGAAAGCAAAATCCGTCAGCGGTTTGATCGCAACGCTCCCCTGATCCGCCAAGCCGCGTTGCTCGCCGACCGGGCGATGATTTTTGATGCCTCGGCCCTAAACGAGCGGCCGGTGATGTTGCTGGAGCTAGCGCAAGGACAGGTGGCGCGGCGGGCTGGTGAGGTTCCGGATTGGTTTGAGGGGCTTTACGGGGATTTGGTTTGAGGCTGTCGATGAAGACTCAGGCACAGACCAGTCCCCATACTAAATTCGTTGTTACGGAGTTTATGGCATTGGGATGCCCTTAATTTTCAGGGCATAATCAGACATGCGTCGAGATGCTTCCTCGTCGATATCATCGCGCCGACGACATGAATACCAAAGTTCAGTAGCTTCATCTGCAATATCTCGCATGTTCCCAAGCCGACCGTCATAATCCAGAGCATCAATCAAATCGTAATAGCTGCGTCGGTCGATCCGACCGTATCGAGCACGAGTTCTACCATCAATATTTGGAGAACTTGCTATTTCTTCTAAGTGATCAGAAATCTCATACCACTTTGCGAATGTTCTCTCTTTCGGATCATGCGGCTCTTTGACTTCCTCAGACAGTCCTTCATCGTCCGACTCTTGCTCCCTTATAGACGCCTGAGTTTTAGCAGCTGTTTCCTGCAAAGCGGCAATTGTTATATCTATTTCTTTAAACGATTCTTCGAAATCTTTAAACCGAGCAACGATTTCGTTCTGAAATGCTATAACTGCTTCTTCGGTTTCCAATATGGCAGCTTTAAGATCACTGACTTTTGATCGGAAAAAGGACTGTGCCAATAATACGGCAATTATAGCTCCTAAACCAGTTAGAAACCCCGATAAAACTAATCCTTGGCCTTCGGTTAAGTTCGTCCACGATTCCATCGATTCACTCCCACTCAATCGTCCCCGGCGGCTTGCTGGTATAATCATAAACCACCCGGTTGATCCCCTTCACCTCGTTGACGATCCGCGTCGATACGCGGGTCAGGAAGCTGGCGTCGAAGGGGTAGACGTCGGCGGTCATGCCGTCGGTGCTGGTGACAGCGCGCAAACCGCAGACATTGTCGTAGGTGCGGCTGTCGCCCATCACGCCGACGGTTTTCACCGGCAGCAATACGGCAAAGGCCTGCCAGATCGCGTCGTACAATCCGGCATTGCGGATTTCCTCGAGATAGATGGCATCCGCCTTGCGCAGGATGTCGCAGCGTTCCTTGGTCACTTCGCCGGGGATGCGGATCGCGAGACCCGGTCCGGGAAATGGATGACGCCCGACGAACTGGTCGTTCAGGCCGAGCTCGCGCCCGAGATCACGGACTTCGTCCTTGAACAATTCCCGTAGCGGCTCGACCAGCTTCATGTTCATGCGTTCCGGCAAGCCGCCGACATTATGGTGTGACTTGATCGTCACGCTTGGCCCGCCGGTGAACGAGACGCTCTCGATCACATCCGGATAGAGTGTGCCCTGGGCGAGGAAATCGGCGCCGCCAACCCGCGCGGCTTCCTCGTCAAACACCTCGATAAATTCGCCGCCGATAAATTTGCGTTTCTTTTCCGGGTCGGTCACACCGGCCAGCCCCTTCATGAAGCGATCCTCGGCATCGACCACAACCAGCGGGATATTATAATGGTCGCGGAACAGGGTCTCGACCTGCTCGCGCTCGTTCATCCGCAGCAGGCCATGGTCGACAAACACGCAGGTCAGCTGGTCACCGATCGCTTCATGGATCAGGATCGCAGCCACCGAACTGTCGACGCCGCCGGACAGACCGCAGATCACCTTCTTGTCGCCGACCTGCTCGCGGATTTCGGCGATCTTGGCATCCTTATATTCCGCCATCGTCCAGTCACCGGCACAGCCGCAGACATGGCGGACGAAATTGGCGATCATCTTGCCGCCGTCGGGCGTGTGGACAACCTCGGGGTGGAACTGGGTGCCATAATAGCGCCGCTCGTCATCGGCGATCAGCGCGAAGGGAGCGCCCTCGGTGGTCGCGACAATCCGGAAGCCGGGCGCGAATTCGGTGACCTTGTCGCCGTGGCTCATCCACACCTGATGTTTCTCGCCGACCTTCCACAGGCCGTCGAACAGCACGCATTCTTCGCTGATTTCGATAAAGGCCCGGCCGAATTCGCCGCCGAAGTCGCCGCCCGAACCCGATTCCACCGTGCCACCCAGCTGGTGCGTCATCACCTGCTGGCCATAGCAGATGCCGAGGATCGGCAGGCCGCTTTCGAAAATCACATCCGGCGCACGCGGGCTGCCTTCGTCCGGCACCCCGGCGGGCGATCCGGACAGGATGATCCCTTTGGGTTTCAGCCGGTGAAAGGCTTCTTCCGCCATATGGAACGGAGCGATCTCCGAATAGACTCCCGCCTCGCGCACCCGGCGGGCGATAAGCTGCGTGACCTGAGAGCCGAAATCGACGATCAGGATGGTTTCTTCATGAGCTATGGACATGGCTTAGGCGCTTAGTGGGCCACCCCATTCGAGTCCAGTGCCTTTGTCGCCTGTCGGCGCAAAATCCGGCCCGTCTCAGGCGGTGGCAAGCTCGCCGAGAAAGACCGCCAAAATCACTCCGATTGCAGTCGCGACGCCGGCCATATGTTGATCTTCCTTATAGGCCTTGGGAAACACCTCGGTCGCCAGCGAGGCAACCACCGCACCGGCGGCGAAACAGCGGGTCGCCGCCAGCACATGCGGCGAGACGCCTTCCAGCGCAAAATATCCGATGATCGCTGCCGCCGACAATAACAATGCAGTCAGTGCCCAGAGCCCCAGCGTCCTGCCCCTGGACAGCCCGTTGCCGACCATCTGCTTGGCCCCGCCAGCGGCCTCGGGAAGATTGGAGAGCAGTATCGATCCGGCCAGCGCCGCCACTTCAATCGGCGCCGCCCCGATCAGCGCCACCCCGAGCGCCAGATTTTCCGGCACACCGTCCAGCGTGATCGCGGCCAGCAAACCGCCGCCGCCTTCCGCGCCCCATTTTTCATCAATCCAGTAATCGACGACGGAGAATACAACCGCTCCGGCCGCAACCGAACCCAGCCCGACCCAGAGATTGCTTTGTTCGACCGCCGGCTGGATCATCTCGCTGACCAGAGAGACGATCAGAGCACCCCCGGCGAGCGCGATGACAAAGCCCTCGGTCTTGCTCGATATCTTTCCGTAAACGCCCCAGAGCGCGCCGGCAATCAGCGCCGCCGAAACCACCACCACGACAAGAAAGGTCATCAACATGTCGGGATAACGCCCCTCTTCAAACTAGGTTGCCCGAGCCCATAGTGCCAAGCAGTGCCCCTGCGAAGGCAGGGGCCCATCTCCGAAAATATCGTTGCATCCCGACGGTACTTGTACACGCAATGCCGCGGCCACAAGTCGAAAAGCAACCGCTGTCTGACGACACGAGACCTGGAGATGGACCCCCGCCTGCGCGGGGGCACAATTCATCCCTCGGCCATATCCCGCAATTCCGTCTTCAATATCTTGCCGATATGGCTGCGCGGCAGTTCATCAATCAGCCGCAGTTCCGAAACCCGCTGGGTCTTGCCGAGATTGGCATTGGTGGCGGCTTTCAGCGCTTCCAGATCAAGCGTCACACCAGCCTCCGCTACGACGAAACCAACCGGCGTTTCGCCCCATTGCCGCGAAGCCACGCCGATCACCGCCGCATCAGCGACACCCGGCTGCGCCATCAGCGCTTCTTCCAGGTCGCGCGGATAGATATTGAAGCCGCCCGAGATGATCATGTCCTTGGTCCGGCCCATCAAAGTGATGAAGCCGTCCTCGTCGACCTTGCCGATATCGCCCATCCGCTGCCAACGGTCGCCGTTCTTGTCATACCAGCTGGCTTCCTCGGTCTTCTCCGGCTGGTTCTTGTAGCCCGACATCATCGTCTGCGACCGGCCGACCAGTTCGCCCATTTCGCCCGCGGGCAGACGGTTGAGCTGTTCGTCCACGGTAATCACCTCGCTGCCACCCCAGGCGATACCGACCGTGTGCAATTTGTCCGGATGTTCGTGGCACAGCAACAGGCAGACCACGCCGCCCTCGGTCATCGAGTAAATCTCGATCAGTCCGCCGGGCATACGTTTCAGAACCTCCGCCTTCAGCTCCGCCGAGAAGGGCGCGCTGGTACAATATTTATGGGTCATGGCGCTCAGATCGAAATCGTCAAAACCCTCATAATCCATCAGGCGCTGATATTGGACCGGCACCAGCATCGTATGGCTGGCGCGATGCTCCTGCGCCAGTTCCAGCCAGCGCTGGCAGTCGAATTTGCCCATCATCACCAGCGTCCCGCCATAAGCAATGGTCGGCGTGAACAGCGCCAGCGTCGTGTTCGAATAGAGCGGCGTCGACAGCAATGTGACCTGACCGGGCTTGCCATAGCCGGTCGCCTCTCCGACAGCGGCATGATACCAGCGCATCTGGCGGCTGTGGACAATGCCTTTGGGCGTGCCCGTGGTGCCGCTGGAATAGATGATATTATAGGGGTCTTTCGGACCGACATCGGGATCGGCGGGCATCGCTCCCTCGCTTGCCATCCAGTCGGACATCAGCGGCGCATCGTCCACGGCCTTATCAAGCATCACATGTTTGAGCGGTGGCAAAGCCTCTCCACTCTCCAGCAACTCGGCGCGCTTCACGCGGTCTATAAACAGATGCATGGCCCCGCTGTCCCGCATCATGTTCGCCAGCTGCGTCGGCGTCGCCGAAGTGGTCAGCGGTGCTGCGCAACCGCCAGCGACAATCGCCCCGAGATAGGCCAGCGCATAGCGAACCGTGGTGGTCCCGAGGATCGCAACCGCCTGCCCCTTCTGCAGACCATCCGCCTGCAGCTGCGCCGCAATCCGGTTAACCTGCGCCGCGGTCTCGGCCCAGCTCAGCTTCTCCGCACTGTCATCCAGCGCGATCCGGTCGGGCTGGTTGACCGCATGGGCGTTGATCAGATCAGCGAGCTGGCCGAACGGCTGCTCGAGATAGCGGGCGGGGTCTAGGTGTTTCATCGAGCGATTAATTCCGCATATCGGCTTGAGATGCAATGGCTTTCCGCGCGGTTTGTTCTTTTGAACAGGTAGGGAAGATTTTCACGCGAAGACGCGAAGGCGCTAAGGGTGATAGTTATTGACGATGCGGCGGCGATCCAACGTTAATGTTGGCGCACCGGAAATCAGCTGCGTGGCCAGATCACCGTCATTGCGAGGAGCGCAGCGACGCGGCAATCCAGAGCGTCTCACCCCAATCATCAGCCCGTGCCGCCCTGGTTTGCCACGCTGCGCTCGCAATGACGTCCTTGGGACAAGTGTAAAAACACTCATCTTCACTGCCCCAATCACCAGTCTCTTCGCGCCCTAGCGTCTTCGCGTGATAAAATTCCACCCAGATCGCCTTGAGCAGCACATTCGCTGTTCGATTGCATGAGAGTTGATAAAATCCACACCATGGCCGAAGTTCTTTTCAACATGCGGAGACGATTTTCACGCAAAGGCGCTAAGAGTGATAGTTATTGACGATACGTTTGAGACCCAGTTTGAAAGTCGGTGCGCCGAAATTCCAAAATCTGGACAGACCATCGTCATTGCGAGGAGCGCAGCGACGCGGCAATCCAGAGCGTCTCACCCCAATCATCAGCCCGTGCCGCCCTGGTTTGCCACGCTGCGCTCGCAATGACGTCCTTGGGACAAGTGTAAAAACACTCATCTTCACTGCCCCAATCACCAGTCTCTTCGCGCCCTAGCGTCTTCGCGTGATAAAACTACCCCGCCACCAGCACCACATAGGTACTCTCGACCCAGCCGCTCTTGCACGGGCCGTCATAATTGCGTTTGGCGCGCACCGGAGAGGAAACACCGCAGTCGACCGCTGTGCTGTTCGCCGGATCGGAGGATTTGTCATAGACGATGCCAAACCATTGCTGGTCGATGCTGCGGGTGCAGATATGGACGGTCTGGCCGGCGGCGAGACTGTCGATTTTTTCGGCGGCGTCAAAGGGCGCACTGAGCACCGGTAGCGAGCCGCTGACATGGCGGCCGACTTCGCCGGTCGACTGGCAGGCATCAAAGCGGGGACCGCCTTCGCCGATGCGCACCGGCTTGGCCGTGGGGCCGGTCTCGACCCGTTCGGTCCGGCCGGTCGGATTGTCGATATAGGAGCTGCTTTCGGCCAGATCGTCGCTGACCTTGGTGGATTCGGAGCAGGCGATGGTTGCCAGACATAGAAGGGAAGCGGCGAGCAGGGTTCTGTTCATGCCAGAGGTTTAGCGCAAAAGCGGGCACTTTGGGAAGCTGCGAATAAATTGGGCAGGAAGAGCCCGGGCGCAGAGCGGATCGAAGCCTGCCTGCCTACCGTTCGTCCTGAGCTTGTCGAAGGACCTGCATCCCAGCTCGCAATGATTTCTTTAAGGCCCACCGCCGTTAGCCCTGAACCCGATCGGTACCCCCGACTTGTCGTTCGTGCTGAGCCTGTCGAAGCACCTGCGCGGTCTCCAGCGTCCTTCGACAAGCTCAGGACGAACGGATTGCATGGCAATCCCTCACAGCACGATCTGGGTCTGCGTGACCACGGCCACCAGCGTGCCGTCCTCCAGCGTGATCTTCGTCTGCCAGACCGACTGGCGGCGGCCGACCTTGAACGGCGTGGCCTCGCCATAGACGATAGAGCCTTCGGGGGCCGCACTCAGGAAATTGGTTTTGCTCTCCGATGTCGTCGTACCGTTCGACCCTTCGGGCAGATTGGCAAAACCGCCGAATGCGCCGAGCACGTCGGCGAAGGTCATCACCGCGCCGCCGTGAATGCTGGGGCTGCCCCTTCCGTTACCCGCAGTGCAAATCTCCGGCCGCACCAGCATTTCGCCGCGCACGACGTCCTTGTCCATCTCGGTAATCGTGATGCCCATGGTTTTGGCAAAGGGCACCATATCGGCTGGATTGGTCATGATTTGGATCCTTTTCGATCATTATTCGGCGCAAAACGGCTAGAATGGTGCTGTTTTGCACGAAGGTGCGCCGCGACAAAGCGCTTTTGGCCGTGGACTCAAAAGTTCTTGCCGGCGCGCCGTTTTGACCCCCTATCCATTTTGATAATCACGGCATTTCGCGTAAATTTTCCGCGCGAATAAAAGTCAATATAAGCATCTGATTTTTAAAGATTTTAATATCCCGAAATCCTACATTTTCCTTGGGTTTGCCGGTTCCAGCGGCTATGGTCGGGGAATGAGTGACATTAGCAATGACGATAAGCCGGAAGATGCTTCCAAATCTTCCAATCAAAACGAATATGGCGCCGATTCCATCAAGGTTCTCAAGGGCCTGGATGCAGTTCGCAAGCGCCCTGGCATGTATATCGGCGACACCGATGACGGCAGCGGCCTGCATCACATGGTGTTCGAGGTATCGGACAATGCGATCGACGAAGCCCTCGCCGGCCATTGCGACCTGATCCTGATCACCCTCAACGCCGACGGCAGCGTCTCGGTCGAGGATAATGGCCGCGGCATCCCGACCGGCATGCACAGCGAGGAAGGCGTCTCGGCAGCCGAGGTCATCATGACCCAGCTCCACGCTGGCGGCAAGTTCGAGAATACCTCCGACGACAATGCCTACAAGGTCTCCGGCGGCCTGCACGGCGTCGGCGTATCGGTGGTCAACGCCCTGTCCGAATGGCTGGAACTGGACATCTGGCGCGACGGCAAGGCGCATAACATGCGCTTCGAATTCGGCGATGCGGTAAGGCCACTGAAAGTGGTCGGCGATGCGCCGCCTGCCGACAATGCATCAGACGTCAAGAAGGGCACGAAAGTCACTTTCTTCCCGTCTCCCGCGACCTTCAAGATCACCGACTTCGATTTCGAGAAGCTCGAGCATCGCTATCGCGAACTCGCCTTCCTGAACAGCGGCGTGCATATCATCTTGCGCGACGCACGGCATGAAGAGGTGAAGGAAATCGATCTCTTCTACGAGGGCGGAATCGCCGCTTTCGTGCAATATCTCGACCGCAACAAGACGCCACTGGTCCCCGAACCGATCGCCATCCACGGCGACCGCGACGATGTCATCATCGACGTCGCGCTGGAGTGGAATGACAGCTATTATGAAAATGTCCTCTGCTTCACCAACAACATCCCGCAACGCGACGGCGGCACCCACCTGGCGGCCTTCCGCTCGGCGCTGACCCGGACGCTGAACAATTATGCCGAAAGCTCCGGCGCACTGAAGAAAGAGAAGGTCAAGCTGACCGGCGACGACATGCGCGAAGGCCTGTCGGCGATTGTATCGGTCAAATTGCCCGATCCGAAATTCAGCTCGCAGACCAAGGACAAGCTGGTCTCCTCCGAAGTGCGGCAGCCGCTGGAAAGCCTGATGGCCGACAAGCTCGCCGAATGGCTCGAGGAAAATCCGCAGAATGCCGCAATGGTCATCCAGAAGGTGATCGATGCCGCTGCTGCCCGCGAAGCGGCGAAAAAAGCGCGCGAACTGACCCGCCGCAAAGGCGCGATGGACATTGCCTCGCTGCCCGGCAAACTCGCCGACTGTCGCGAAAAAGACGCGAGCAAATGCGAACTCTTCCTGGTGGAAGGGGACTCCGCTGGCGGGTCGGCCAAACAGGGCCGCGACAGCATGTATCAGGCGATCCTGCCGCTCAAGGGCAAAATCCTCAACGTCGAACGCGCCCGTTTTGACCGGATGCTCTCGTCCAAGGAAGTCGGCACGCTGATCCAGGCCATGGGCACCGGTATCGGCCGCGAGGATTTCAATCTTGAAAAGCTGCGCTATCACAAGATCGTCATCATGACCGACGCTGACGTCGACGGCGCGCATATCCGTACCTTGCTGCTGACCTTCTTCTATCGGCAGATGCCG
Organism: Sphingorhabdus sp. YGSMI21; assembly: GCF_002776575.1. Taxonomy (GTDB): domain Bacteria; phylum Pseudomonadota; class Alphaproteobacteria; order Sphingomonadales; family Sphingomonadaceae; genus Parasphingorhabdus. Next base: position 708,161 of record NZ_CP022548.1, read on the forward strand.
GAAATCATTCTTGGCGGCCATCTCTACATCGCCCAACCGCCGCTCTACAAGGTCGGCAAGGGCAAGAGCGAAGTCTATCTCAAGGATGACAATGCGCTCGATCAATATCTGGTCGAAGCCGGTCTGAGCGGCATGGTCCTGCACACCGCCGAGGGCGCGCGCAGCGGCGAAGACCTGCGCGGCCTGATCGAACATGCCCGCAGAATGCGCAGTCTGATGACCTATGTGCCGCGGCGCTACGACAGCACCATTGTCGAGGGAATGGCCCTCACGGGCGCTCTCAATCCGGATCACGGGCAGGCGGAGCGGCAAGCTGCCGTCGACGCGACCGCCGCCTGGATGGACAAGGTTGACGAGGAAGGCCGCTGGTCGGGCCAGGTGTCCGAAGAAGGCGGCTATCTGTTCCAGCGTTTCTGGCGCGGGGTCACCGACCACCATATCATCGAAGCGAAATTTCTGGAAAGCGCCGAAGCGCGCAAGCTGCACCAGCTCGCCTCGGAAGAAACCGCGACCTATGGCAGCGGCAGCCGTCTGGTCAAATCGGCCAGCGGTGACGCGGATAGCAGCGAGGATGCCGGCATCGGCTCCGAAGGCACGCTGATCACGCGACCCTCCGAGCTGCTCGATACGGTGATGGCCGCAGGCCGCAAGGGCCTCGCCATATCCCGCTACAAGGGTCTTGGCGAGATGAACGCCGAACAGCTGTGGGAAACGACGCTCGATCCGGAAGTGCGCTCGCTGCTTCAGGTAACGGTTGAACAGGCCGACGTGACCGATGATATCTTCACCAAGCTGATGGGCGAAGTCGTGGAACCGCGGCGCGAGTTCATTGTCGACAACGCGTTGAACGTCGCCAATCTGGATATCTAGCCTCTGCTGCCCTTAGGCCTTTGGGGCATATTGCGAAGGAGCATCCCGATCGTTAACTGTCTGCCATGATGATGGCGAGACAGGGATGAAGCACGATTGCGATAACGGGAAGGATCAGTGAGCCGCGTAACCACCGTCTGGTATGATGGTGCGTGCCCGCTGTGCATTCGGGAAATCGCCCTGATGCGCAAGCTAGACCGGCGCGATGCCATCAATTTCATAGATATCGCAACGCCCGCCACATCCTGTCCGCTCGACCGGCAATTGATGCTCGACCGCTTTCACGCTTCGGAAGACGGGCAGATATTGTCAGGCGCCGCCGCCTTTGCCGCCATGTGGCGCGCCATCCCAGTCATGCGGCCGCTTGGCCAAGTCGCGCGCATTCCGGGCGTGCTGCCGATCCTTGAAGCCCTGTATAAACAGTTCCTCAAGGTCCGGCCGCACATCCAGAAGCGGTTCAAGCCGATAGACTAGGCTCAGGAAGCTGCGGCGACAGCTCCCATCATCAGTTCCTGATCCTTGCGGGTGGGGTTGCCGCGTAGGCACAGCCCGCCGTTAACCTGCAAATTTTCACCGGTCATGAAACATTCGTCACTGGCCAGGAATACAGCAGCGGCAGCGATATCGTCGCTGGTTCCGATGCGGCCTAGCGGATAACGCGCTTCGAAGGACTCCACCAGTCCCGGCACCTGATCGACGCCAGCGGTCATCGGCGTCCGCGTGAGACCGGGAGAAATGCTGTTGGCCCTGATACCCTGCTCGCCGAATTCATGCGCCACGCAGCGAATGATATGGTCGGTCGCGGCCTTGGTTCCCATATAGGCAGCATGGTCGTTGAGCATGATCGTTGCCGTGGCCGAACTGATCTGGATCAACGATCCGCCATCGCCCATCGCCTTGATCATTTCCTGATAGAATTGGAACGGCCCGACCAGCTGCAGCGCCGACATGGTTTCCAGTTCTTCCTTGGTATTTTCCAGGAAGGGCTTGAGAAAGCCCAGTCCGGTCGCGTTAACCGCGATATCAACGCCGCCCATTTTGCTTTTTGCTGTCTCGCCAAGAGCCTTGATATCGGCTTCGCTGGTAAGATCGCACAGCGCATAATGGCCGCCAATCTCTTCGGCAAAGCGCTTCAGTTCTTCTTCCTTGCGCCCCGCGACCAGCACATCGGCGCCTTCATCGCGAAACCGCCTGGCAATCACCTGCCCCATATTGTCGCGACCTGCGGCCCCCAAAACTATCGCCTTTTTTCCTTCCAGACGTCCCATAGACTTGCTCCTCCAATCCAGTTGTTATGCGTTGCGCCATATTAGCCGTTCACCAACTGGGCACTACTCTCACAATGGCTATTGCCCTGCGTAAAAAAAGGGCCGGATCAACTCGCGTCAACCCGGCCCAGATTAATCAACGGGAGTTGACTAGAACTTGAAAGCAGCTTCCACGAATACCTGGCGGCCGCGATTTTGCGTGACCACGAGATCGTCGCCAACGCCTGGCTCGAGGAACGGACGACCGCTGCTGGTGTTGATCCAGATTTCGTCGGTCAGGTTAACGCCAACCAGCGACAACTTCCATTTTCCTTCGGGATCGCCGATCGAGACGGAACCATCGATGGAAATATAGCTGTCCTGTTTGAGATCCGAGAAGGAATCCTCGTTGGTGAAATAGGATCCGCTATACTGGAGGTTTCCGTTCAGTCCCAGTTCGAGGGCATCGCCCAGCGGAACAAACCAGTCAAAGGCAGCATTGGCAGCGAATTTTGGCGCACGCGCTGCGGCCCGGCCGTCGATGTCCTCACCCGAGGTCGTCACGAACGGAGCGGTAAATTTCGCGTCGGTATAGGCGATCGAACCGGAAAGGTTCAGACCTTCGACTGGCGTCCGCCATCCCCATTCGACATCGACACCCTGGCTGGTCAGCTGGCTGGCGTTGAACGTCTGGAACTGGACCGCAGCGGCATCGAAATTCTGCACCTGAAGATCATCAAACACATAGTAGAAAACCGAAGTGTTGAGCGTCAGCGTACGGTCGGCAAATTGTGCCTTGACGCCGACTTCACCACCGAGACCGGTTTCCGACTTGAATTTCAGCGCATCGGCTACAGCCTGACGAGTGGCGGGATCCGGGTCGTTGAAGCCCAGCAAGCTGGAAGATGGCAAAGCGCTGTTGTCGATACCGCCGGATTTGAAACCGGTCTTGAAAGCACCGTAAATATTGATGTCCGGGGTAGCCTGATAACGGATCGAAAGTTCAGGCGAGAAATTGTCATCGCTGAATTCAATTGGTCCGGAGAAGAAGCCGCTCTGGATGAACGCCGGGCCCGATGACAGGAATGTGTGGACATAGGGCACGGAAATACGGCTGGTCTTGTTTTCGTCGGTCCAGCGCACACCACCGGAAATCTGCAGCTGTTCGGTCAGGTCCAGCGTCGCACTGGCAAAAAATGAAAGCGCTTCGGTTTTGGTGTTCTGCTTCTTGTACCAGTCATAGGTATATCCGGTGACCGGATCCGGTCCGACAAAGGAAATGTTCACGCCCTGTTGCGAGGTGTTGAAATCAATGTCCCGCGATTCATAAAATGCGCCGACCATGAAATTGAACATGCCGTCAAAATCGGTGGTAACGCGCAGTTCCTGGGTGAACTGTTCGGTCTTGTTGACAGGGTCGCTGCAACCCGCATTGCCCGGAACGCCCGGCGCGATTTCCCCGACATAGGCATAGCAGTCCGTATCGATGGAATCGAGGCTGAGATAGCCGGAAACCGACGACAGGGTCAGCGAGTCGGAGATGTCCAGATCCCATTTCAGGCGCCCGAAGAAAATCTCCGTTTCGCCATAAGGAACGCCATTTTCAAAGCGCGTGTCACCACCGGAACCCGCTGGTACGTTCGACACAAGCGCCGCGGCACCGTCGGATGTATGATAGAGGCCATCGCGGTCGTTACAATCGGCATTGGACGGAATGACAAGCCCACCCTGGAGCAGATAAACGGGATCCGCCACGCCGTTGGCGCCGCAGTTCACATCGGTATGGCCAATGGCGCCGTCGCTCTTATTCTTGACGTAGTTCAACTTCAGATTGGCGTTGAAATTGTCAACCGGATCCCATTGCAGGGTCACGCGGCTGATGAAATTGCTGATTCCGCGGGAATCGCGAATGCTTCCATCGGGATTGAAGGCTGGCGTACCCGGCGCAAGCTTCACATAATCCTCGATATCCTGATATTGCGCAGCCACGCGGATGCCCAGCGTGTCGGTAACCGGACCGGAAATATAACCACCGGCGGTGTAGCCATTTTCTTCAAACTCGTAGGAAGCTTTGCCGCCCATTTCCCAACTCCTCGTGGGATTGGCGGAACGGATGGCGAAAACACCGGCCGAGGCGCTCTTGCCGAAGAACAGCGACTGGGGCCCCTTCAGGACATCGATCTGCTGCACGTCGAAGAAGCCGGCCTGCACGATACGCATCGTGCTCACCTGGACACCGTCGAAGTCGAAGGCAACGGCGGAATCGAATGCTGCGGAAATATTGGATGACCCGACGCCGCGCAGGCTGATCTGGCCGCCCGAACCGGAGCCACCAACCTGCACATTGAGCGCGGGCACACGGCTGACTACGTCGGCGATTTCATTGACCTGGAATTTCTCCAGCGTATCGCCTCCGATGGCGGAGACGGTCACAGGCACTTCCTGCAAGGTTTCGGTCTGCTTACGCGCGATCACGGTAATGACATTGCTGTCGTCATATTCGGCAGCGTCTTGTGCATGGGCTGGTGCGGCGATGCCGGCGAAGGCCAGACTCGCTGCCGAACCCATCAGCAACCCCCGGACGGAATTGCGGGGCAATATTGTATCAAGACGTGTCGATTGTGAACTCATAAGAACCTCCAAAAAAAATACCTCAGCTATGAACCTGAGGTACATCCAAAACTGACGGCTTTTTATTTGCCGCCTTAATTGCAAGCGACTAACAGGTCCCTTGGTGCCTGCTACTGTCACTTTCGCTATTTGGAGCGTTGCCCTATTACCAAAATTGACAGGCCGGGATCAGCTTGCGCTGCCCCGGCCCGATTTGTTCAACAGAAGCGTCTATCAGAACTTGAAGGCGGCCTCCACGAAGACCTGACGACCACGGTTCTGCGTGACCACAAGATCGTCGCCGACGCCCGGTTCAAGGAACGGACGACCGCCGCTGGTGTTGATCCAGATTTCATCCGTCAAGTTCACCCCGACCAGCGACAGCTTCCATTTGCCTTCCGGATCACCGACCGAGATCGAGCCATCGATGGACACATAGCTGTCCTGCTTGAGATCCGAGATGGAATCCTCATTGGTGAAATAGGAACCGCTATACTGAATGTTGCCGTTGAGACCGAGCTCGATCGAGTCCCCCATCGGTACCGTCCAGTCAAAGGCCGCGTTGGCAGCAAATTCCGGCGCGCGCGCCGCTCTGCGGCCATCGATATCCTCACCCGAGGTTGTCACGAAGGGCGCTGTGAACTTGGCATCCGTATAAGCGATCGAACCGGAGAGATTCAGGCCCTCGACCGGCGTGCGCCATCCCCATTCGACATCGACACCCTGGCTGGTCAGCTGGCTGGCGTTGAAGGTTTGGAACTGGACCGTGGCGGCATCGAAATTCTGCACCTGCAGATCGTCGAACACATAATAGAAGATCGAGGTGTTCAACGTGACGGTCCGGTCTGCAAACTGCGCCTTGACGCCTACTTCACCCCCAAGGCCCGTCTCGGACTTGAATTTCAGCGCGTCTGCAACCGCCTGACGGACGGCCGGATCCGGATCGTTGAAGCCCAGCAGGCTGTTCGATGGCAGCGCACTGTTGTCAATACCGCCTGACTTGAAACCCGTCTTGAACGCACCATAGATATTGATATCCGGCGTCGCCTGATATTTCAGCGAGACTTCAGGCGAGAAATTGGAGTCCTTGAAGGTAATCGGCCCGGAGAAAAAGCCGCTGCTGATAAAGGCCGGCGTCGCGGAAAGGAACGTGTGGACATAAGGAACGCTGATGCGCGAGACTTTTTTCTCGTCGGTCCAGCGGATCCCGCCGGACAGTTCCAGCTGGTCGGTAAGATCCAGGGTCGCACTGGCAAATAGCGACAGCGCCTCGGTCTTGGTATTCTGCTTCTTGAACCAGTCATAGGTATTGCCGGTGACCGGATCGGGTCCGACGAAAGAGATGTTCACACCCTGTTGCGAGGTATTGAAATCGATGGTGCGGTCTTCGTAGAAAGCGCCGACCATGAAGTTGAACATTCCGTCAAAGTCGCTGGAGATACGCAGTTCCTGCGTATATTGCTCCGTTTTGTTCTGCGGATCGCTACAGCCGGCATTGGCCGGTACGGTGGGCGAAAACTGACCGACATAGGCATAGCAGTCGGTATCTACCGCATCGAGGCTCAGATAGCCGGAAACCGATGACAGGGTCAGCGAGTCGGTGAGATCGAGATCCCATTTGAGCCTGCCGAAGAAAATTTCCGTCTCGCCATAGGGAACGCCGTTTTCAAAACGCGGCTTTCCGGCCGAACCGTCGGGAAGCTGACCGGTCAGAGCAGCGGCACCGTCAGAGTGATGGTAGAGACCATCGCTGTCGTTGCAGTCGGCGTTGGAAGGAATGACCAGACCGCCGGAGAGCAGATATACAGGATCCGCCACCCCGTTGGCGCCGCAATTGATATCGGAATGGCCAACCGCGCCGTCATTTTCATTTTTGACATAATTCAACTTCAGATTGGCGCTGAAATTGTCGACCGGATCCCATTGCAGGGTTACGCGGCTCACAAAGCTCTGCAGTCCACGGGCATCGCGGATGCTGCCATCCGGATTGAAAGCGGCCGTGTCCGGGGCAAGCTTCACATATTCATCAATGTCCTGATATTGCGCAGCGACGCGGATACCAAGCGTTTCGGTAAGCGGACCGGAAATATGCCCGCCCACCGTATAGGCTTTTTCCTCGAACTCGTAGGATGCCTTTCCGGCCACTTCCCAGAACGGAGTGGGATCGGCAGACCGAACCGCGAACACGCCTGCCGAGGCGCTCTTGCCAAAGAACAGCGATTGCGGCCCCTTGAGGACGTCAATCTGCTGGACATCGAAGAAGCCGGCCTGGACCATCCGCATCGTGCTGACCTGGACACCGTCAAAATCGAAAGCGACCGCGGAGTCGAAAGAAGCGGATATGTTGGAAGAACCAACACCGCGCAGACTGATCTGGCCGCCCGAACCGGAGCCGCCAACCTGCACGTTCAACGCGGGCACGCGGCTGACCACATCGGCAATTTCATTGACCTGATATTTTTCCAGCGTATCGCTGCCGATTGCAGTTACGGTTACCGGGACTTCCTGCAATGTTTCAGTCTGTTTGCGCGCGATAACCGTAATTACCGTAGACTCGTCGATCTCGTCGGAATCCTGAGCCATTGCCGGCGACGCGAGACCCGCACAGGCGGTTGCGGCGGCGGAACCCAGCAGAAGCGATCGGATCGCTCTGGATTTCAGGACGGATTTGTGGCGTAGCGGATATCTGGTCATTACTCTCTCCCAAAATGGTCCGACCTGATCCGTCGGTACCTTTCCAATTTTTGGCGGTTTTTCCGCCTTATTGTGGGATTATCTTAAGCCGCAGTTCCGGATCGCTCTGCTAGCCAATTTGATAGCAAATACGGAGAACTGTGTTTTTTGCGCAACAATTGTACGTTTCACGCAGCTAAACGGCAACGGTCCTAGCGATAGTGCTAACGATAATAGGGATTGCGTCGGCCGGAAACTCCCCGCCTATAGGCGCCAGGAATTCAGAATCGGAGAAAAGAAAATGGCTCGCCTCAGTGGAAAAATTGCAATCGTAACTGGCGCCGGTTCCGGACTCGGGAAGGCGATCAGTGAAACATTCGCCGAGGAAGGCGCGCAAGTCGTTCTGACCGATATTGATATCGAAGCCGCGACAAAAGTGGCGGACGCGATCGGCGCTAATGCCATCGCGCTGCAGCAGGATGTTGTCGATGAGGCGCGCTGGGACGAAATATTCGCGGCTACGGCCGACGCTTTCGGCGCGCCGCATATTCTGGTCAACAATGCCGGGCTGGTCATTCCCGGCACGATCGAGGATTGCTCGCTCGAACTGTTCCGCAAGCAGACGTCCGTCATGCTCGACGGCGTGTTCCTCGGGTGCCGCAGCGCGGTCCGGGCCATGAAATCCAATGACCAGCCCAGTTCGATCATCAACCTCAGTTCGATGGCGGCCTTGCAGGGCTATTCGCCCTTTGTCGCCTATAGCGCCGCCAAAGGTGGCGTGCGGTCGATGACCAAATCGGTGGCCCTGCACTGCAAGGAACAGGATTATCCGATCCGCTGCAACAGCCTGCATCCCGCCGGCATTGATACGCCGATGGTGCGTCAGGAAGCCGTTGGCGCTGGTGGCGGAGAAACGCCGGAAACCGGAATGATAAAGATTGGCGAACTGGGCCACCCCAACGATGTTGCCGCTCTATGCGTCTATCTGGCGAGCGATGAATCCCGCTTCATGACTGCCGGTGAATATCCGGTCGACAACGGGGTGCTGTATAAGCCTGCCTAATCTCAGGAGGCGGCAGCACCCATGGCTGCCGCCATCTGGTTCTGGAATTCCGCGAGATCGAAATAGTCACGCCATTTGGCGATCTTGCCGTCGCGCATTTCGAACGTGCCCATAACGCGGATGGCAATCCATTGCCCGTTGATCCGGAACTTGTCGGTCCGCTCGGTAAGAACGGTCTGACCCTCGGCAACGATATGGTGGACGATCCATTCCGCGCCGTCGGAGCCCATGCCCGAACCGTCAAAAAAGGCCTTCACCGCATCGATGCCGACACAGGGTTCCATCGGGATATTATGGTAGAAAATATCGTCCGCCATGGCCGCGTAGATCGCGTCATAATCCAGCCGGTTCCACGCATCGATAAAATCGAGCACCTGTTGCTTGTTGTCGGCCATGGCGAAATTCTCCCTTAGTCTTCCGGCGACACGTCGAGGATCATCTTGCCCTGATTGGCCCCGGAGAAAAGTTTCATGAAAGCAGCATAGCTGTTCTCAATGCCCTTATCGATATCTTCGTCATGCTTGATCTTCCCCTCGGCGAGCCATTTACCCATTTCGGCAATGCCTTCGGCGAAACGTGGCGGATAATCGCGGACGAGAAAGCCCTTGATCGTCGCCTGACGCGAGATCAGATACCAGAGATTGCGGATACCGACCGGTTCGGGGCTGTTATACTCGCTAATCAAGCCGCAGAGTACGACACGGCCATATTCGTTGATCGCAGTAATCCCGGCGTCAAGAATTTCACCGCCGACATTTTCCCAGATGATATCGACACCATCGGGAGCAGCCGCCGCAATTTCCTTTTCGAGTTCGGCCTGGCTCTTGCCGCGATAATCGATGGCGGCATCGAAACCATAATCTTCGGTCAGGCGACGGCATTTGTCCGCGCCGCCAGCAATACCGATAACACGGCAGCCCTTGATCTTGCCGATCTGGCCAACCAGCGAACCAACCGCACCGGCCGCACCAGTCACCAGCAATGTGTCTCCTGCCTTGGGCTTGCCATCATCGATCATGCCGAAATAGGCGGTCATCCCGACCGCGCCGAGTACCGACAGAAAATTGGTCGGCGAAGGAACCAGCGAAGCATCTACCGGCGATGTAAAACCGCCGGCTTCCACCACCGAATATTCCTCCATCGCGCCAAGACCGACAACCCATTGTCCGACTGGAAAATCCGGGTTTTTGGATTCGGCGACGCGACCGACGCTGCTGGCAGTGACCGCAGCCCCCAAAGCGATCGGCGGCATATAGCTTTCCGCATCGCTCATCCAGCCGCGTTGGGCCGGATCAAGCGAGATATAATGGTTGCGCACCAGAAACGAACCGTCGGACAGCTCCGGCAAGTCTTCTTCGACCAGCGCAAAATCGCTTTCCTTGGGCTCGCCTACCGGGCGACTGACAAGCGTGAATTTGCGGTTCTTGGTCATATATTATCCTTCGTTCGCGATTTTGTGGGATTTCTTGATTTTCTTGGCGAGCGACCATTTGTGGACTTCGGTCGGGCCGTCATAGACACGGAAGGCGCGCACTTCGCGGAACACCTGTTCGACGACCGTGTCCTTGCTCAGTCCGGTACCGCCCATCACCTGCACGCAATTGTCGGCGATACGGAACAAGGCTTCGGAAACGGCAACCTTTGCCATCGAGCTCTCGGTTGTTCCCAATGCACCGGTGTCGAGCACCGTGGCGCACCAGTCGATCATCAGTTCGGCCTGCTTCAGATCGATCTGGTTCTGCGCCAGCATGAAACCAACGCCTTCATGATCGATCAGCGGCTTGCCAAAGGCCTGCCGTTTGCAGGCATAATCAATGGCAATTTCCTGCGCCCGGTCGCAGCAGCCGAGCCAGCGCATACAATGGGTCAGGCGGGCCGGAGACAATCGCACTTGCGCATATTTGAAGCCTTCGCCGCTTTCGCCAAGCATCTGGTCGGCCGGCACGCGGAGATTGTCGATTTGCACCACCGAATGGCTGCCCGGCATCGAGCTGTCGATCGTGTCCAGCACCCGTTCGATCCTGATTGCAGGATCGGGAAGGTCGACGAGGAACATCGTCGCGCCTTCGTCGGATTTCGCCATGATGATCCCGACCTTCGCGCCTTTGGCACCAGTGATGAAGGTCTTGCGACCGTTGATCACCCAATGATTGCCGTCCGGCTTCGCGGTCGTCTGCATCATCATCGGGTCGGAACCCGCACCATTTTCACTGGCCGGTTCGGTCATGAAAAAGGCCGAGCGTTCCCGTCCGGACACCAGCGGTTCCAGGAACCGCTCCTTCTGCTCCGGCGAGGCGCATTTGCCGAGCAGATACATATTGCCTTCGTCCGGCGCGAACGTGTTTACCGCCAGCGGACCCAGTGGCGACAATCCGGACTTGCGCAGAACAAGCGCTGTCTCCAGATGGGTCAGATGGCTGCCGTCCTCGCGGATATGCGGTGTCAGAACGCCGGCCTCTTTGGCTAGCGCGCGCATTTCCTGCACCAGACCGTCGGTCGGACCATGGTCCTCGCAACGCTCGTCTTTTTCAAAAGCAAAAATCTTGTCGCGAACGAATTTCTCAACCCGTTCAGCCATGTCATGCGCCTCGGCGCTAATATCTTTGGTCATCGAATCTCCTATCTTTGGAGAATCGTTACGGCAGATACGCCCGGCGCGCCATAGACTTGCGTATAGGCCGTTTTCGGATCGCCCGGCACCTGCCGCGCTCCCGCCGTTCCCCGCAATTGCACGACATTCTCGTAAACCTGGCGCAAGCCGGAAGCGCCGATTGGCTCGCCACAGGCAAGACAGCCACCATCCGTATTGATCGGCAATTCACCGGTGATATCGCTGCGTCCTTCGAGCAACCACTGTTCCTGATCGCCCGGCTTGCAGAAACCATTTTCCGCCATATGCATGATTTCCGCACCGGACTCGGTGTCCTGCAATTGCGCGATATCAATATCTTCAGGGCCCATGCCGGCCTGTTCGAAAGCAGCCTTGGAGGCGATTTCGGTTGCGGTACCGCCGCGCTCGTTGTCGATCGATGCGGCAAATACTTCGAACGAGCCCGGAGGCCGTGTGCGCATCACCGAAGATTTGAGCCGGATGATCGGCACGCCCAGTTCCCGGGCCTTTTTCTCGCTCGCGAGAATGAGCGCCACGGCGCCTTCGGCCGGTGAACAGAACATATATTTGGTCAGCGGATCGCAGATCATCGGCGCGTTCATGATCGTGTCGAGGTCCACTTCGCTGCGTCGCCATGCGTGATCGGTTTTCACCCCGTTGCGGAATGCCTTTTCGGCAACTCGCCCCAATGTCTCGCGGCTGATATTATGCTCGTGCAGATAGCGCATGATCTTCGCGCCGAAAAACTGGACGGTCAGCATATAGCCGGCCTCACCATACCAGTTTGGCAGTCCGTAAGCCGACGGATCGGCGTTGAAAGCACCGCGCGGATGTTTGTCGAAACCGACCGCCATGCCCATTTCATATTCACCCGACTTGATCGCGCTCACCGCAGCGTTGAGCGCTGATCCGCCGGTTGCGCAGCCGTTGGAGACATTGATGAACTGGATACCGGTCAGGCCGAGCTGCGACACCATATTGTCCGCGCTGCCCGAAGCCGCCGATCCGCCAAAAGCGAACTCCACATCTTTCCATTCGATGCCGCTGTCGGCCAGCGCCTGCCGTACGGCGAAAATGCCCTGGTCCATGCCATCGCGCCCTTCGGTCCGGCCGAACGGGTGAATGCCTGCTCCTACGATGCAAACGTCTGACATGATTATTCTCCCTGGACAGGTTTGAAGGCATGAATGAGCTTCTGCTCTTCGGGCGGCGCTTCGGGATCCAGCGGGATCACCGTAAATTCCACCTCCATGCCGATTTGGACATCATCCGGATCAACACCGGTCAATCGCGATTCCACCATCGTCTGGCCCGGCAGGCTGACATAGGCGACCACATAGGGCTTGAACTTCTCCGGATCGGTCGGTCCGATATAGGGCGGCTTGGGCGGAAATCGCTGGACCGTATAGGTCCAGACGGTTCCGCGCGTACCGAGCGCCACCGGCTCGATATTGTCATCGGGAGTCAATGGCAGCGGAAAGAATATCTGGCCGGTTTCCCTGTTGCGCGCGCCCAATAGCGCGCTCATGTCATCGGTAAACAGATTGTCAGCAATCGGTTGTGCACTCACGAAGATCTCTCCTTTTATGCGAGTCCTATAAGGGGGAAAGCGGGCGGCAAATAACTGCCAAAACGGCTAGGATATTCACGCGCTAGTAGCCCGGATGTACCGCCAGCATGCCGCCATCGACCAGTAGGTCACTACCGGTGACGAAGCTGCTGTCATCGCTGGCCAGATATACTGCGGCAGCGGCCAGATCACTGCCCTGCCCGATCCGGTTCAACGGCGACATGGCCGCAGCCATTTCGACCATCCCGGGAACGCTTTTGGCGGCCGTGTCGATAATCCCTGTATGGGTCGCGCCGGGGACCAGATTGTTGCAGCGGATATTCAATCCCGCTTGCGCGCAATGGACGGCCACCGATTTGGACAACATGCGCACTGCGCTTTTGGAAGCCGTGTATGTCACATCACCGGGGAGCGCCGCGAAAGCGCTGGTCGATGCGATGTTGATAATCGAACCACAGGAGCCGCCGGGATTGGCTTTCATCGCGGCAATCGCCTTCTGGCAACCGAGCATCACCCCGGTCAGATTGATCCCGAGCAAATGGTGCCAGCTTTCGAGATCGACATCCTCGATAGTCTTGCCGATCACGATTCCGGCATTGTTGACCAAGATATCGAGCCGGCCAAATTCACTGCGCGCCTTCTCCATCACTCCATCCCAGGATTGCGCGTCGGCAACATCCTGCACCATGAACAAGGCGCCCGCTTCCTCCGCAACCGACTGGCCGAGGGCCTCCTGTACGTCGGTAGACAGCACTTTGGCGCCTTCCCGGACAAAGCGCTCGACCGTCGCGGCTCCGATACCGGACGCTCCCCCGGTGACAATGGCGATCTTCCCCTCCAATTGACCCGACATATTCTTCTCCCTATCAAATTCAGCAGAGGCTTATCCTGCCCCGGCGCTCTAGTTCCCGCTATCTATAATGCGAAAGGATGCATGATGCTCACTCCGGAATATATGAAGCAAATTGTCGACCAGTATCTGGCCGCGATCAACGATGGCGACATGCACGCGGTCATGGAAATCTATGCCGATGACGCTGCGGTCGAGGATCCGGCCGGCACAGAGCCCAAGCGTGGCGACGATATCCTGCAATTTTACACCAATGCCTTTTCCGGCGGCGCGAAAGTGGAACTGACCGGCCCCGTGCGCATTTCGGCAAAAGCAGCGGCCTTTCCGTTCCGCGCCGAGATCAACCAGGAAGGCGGAGCGGTTCTGGTCGTGGAAGTCATCGATATTTTCGAGTTTAACCCGGACGGCAAAGTCGACAAGATGACTGCGCATTTTGGACCTGCCAATGTTACGGTGAAGACCGCCTAGACCTTTCCAGAATCGATCAAAAACCGGAATTTTTTGCCCAGCGGTCACTGTGGAAACCAGCATCGCCAAACATCTGCTGGGCGACATGGACCCGCTTGAAATACAGCCCGACGTCATATTCGTCGGTCACGCCGATCCCGCCATGCATCTGGATGGCCTCCTTGGTCGCCAGCTGAGCGACCTGACCGGTCTTGGCCTTGGCCAGCGAACAGGTCATGCCGGCATTGTCGAAATCCGCATCGAGATCCTTGAGTGATTTGAGCACCGCCGATTTCATCATTTCAATCTCGGTTGCCAGATGGGCGGCCCGATGCTGCAACCCCTGGAAAGAGCCGATTTTCTGGCCGAATTGCTCGCGTTCCTTGAGATAGTCGGTAGTCACCCCGAAAACCTGCTGGGCCGAACCGGACATTTCCGCGCTCAGCACGGCACGGCCGGCCGACAATATACCCTCGAGCGCGCCATAGCCGCCATCCAGTTCGCCCAAAATGTCGTCCCCGGTAACCTCAAGGCCGTCGATCGAAATATTGGCAGCGTTGCGACTATCCACCATCGGCGTATATTCGCGCGTGATTTCCGGCGCATTGGCGTCCACGAGAAACAGCGTGATGCCTTGCGGATCGCCCTGCTCTCCCGAAGTACGGGCCGCGATGATCAGCTTGTCGGCCACATGGCCATCGGCAACAAAAGTCTTGGCCCCGGAGAGAGTGAAGCCGTTGCCCGACGGCTTGGCGGAAAAAGCAATCCGGCTGGGATTGTGCCGCGGGCCCTCGTCCACGGCCAGCGCATAGAGCTTTTCACCGCTGCTGATCGCCGCCAGATTTTCCTCTTTCTGTTTCTCCGTCCCATATTGCTGGATCGCCGTAGCGCCCAGAACGGACGTGGAGAAAAAAGGCGAGGCGGTCAGATTGCGGCCCATCTGTTCGGCCAGCACCCCGGCACCGACATAGCCGAAGCCGCTGCCGCCATGTTCTTCTTCGACGATGATTCCGGCCCAGCCCATCTCCGCCATCTCGGACCATAGTTCGCGGCAGAAACCGTCCGCCGGCTTGTTGTCGCGCACCTTGCGGAAGGCGGACACGGGCGCTTTCTCGGCCAGGAAACCGTTCGCTGCATCCTGCAGCATTTCTTGTTCTTCGCTCAGTATCAACGGCATGACAAATTCGCCCTATTGGCTCGGCAATCCCAAGACACGCTTGGAAATGATGTTAAATTGAACTTCGGTGGTACCGCCGAGGATCGAATAGGCCCGGTTATAGAGCCAGTTATTGGCCAGACTGCCATATTCAATGCCATCTTCACCGATGGTGGCCGCAGTCGTGCCTTCTATGTCCATACGCAATTCGGTACCGCGCTTCGTGAGTTCCGAGGCAGCATATTTGAGCATCGAGGATTTCGCGCCCAGACCATTGCCGGCATTGGCTTCATCCGTGAGCCGCTCGACTGTGAGATTATAAGCCCAATTGTCCAGTTCCGCCTGCGCGATGCTCTGGCGCAATGCGGGATCGTCCAGACGACCGGAAGCATCGAGACCGATTTTCTCGGCTGCATATTTGCCCAGGCTCTCCGGTCCGCTGGTGCCGCGCAGGGGCGACATCGTACCGAGCATGCCGCGCTCGTGCACCAGCAGATTCTTCGCCACATCCCAGCCGCGATTGACCTCGCCGACGACCGAGGCATTATTCTCGCCATAGCTTTTCGGCACTTTGACATTGTCGAAAAATGTCTCGCAAAAGGGCGAATGGCCGGAAATGAGGACGATGGGCTTCACGCTGATCCCCTCGCTCGCCATGTCCATGAGGATGAACGTGATGCCCTTGTGCTTGGGAGCATCGAAATCGGTCCGCACCAGACAGAATATCCAGTCGGAAATATCGGCGTTGGACGTCCAGATCTTCTGGCCGTTGATCAGCCAGTGATCACCCTTGTCCTCGCATTTGGTCTTGAGCGACGCGAGATCCGAACCGGCTCCCGGCTCGGAATAGCCCTGGCACCAGCGGATTTCGCCGCGCGCGATTGCGGTTAGGTGCTGCGCCTTCTGTTCGTGGGTACCATAAGCCAGCAAAGCGGGGCCGAGCATCGAGATACCGAAATTGCTCAGCGGCTTGCGGGCGTCGATGGCCTGACGCTCTTCATCCAGTATCTTGGCTTCGTCGGCCGAAAGTCCGGCACCACCATATTCTTTGGGCCAGGTCGGTACCGTATAGCCTTTTGCCAAGGCCCGCTCGAACCAGACTTTCTGGGCTTCGGACTGGAATTCCCATTGCCGCCCGCCCCAGCACTGGTTTTCGGCAGTAATATCCCCGTCGCGCATTTCCTCGGGACAGTTTTCCTGCAGCCATGCCCGCACTTCCGTGCGGAAATTTTCTAGATCGCTCATGACTTAACCTCTCGTGACAACCATGTCATATGTCAGCCGGCATGATGCGGGCACTGCGCATTTAGTTAGCGATATCATCCTAACCATCAGTCCAGACGGAGCATTTGCTTGCCGAAATTCTGGCCCGCGAACAACCGCTTCAATGTGGCCGGAATATTGTCAAAGCCTTCCTGGATATCTTCTTTGAAGGTTATTCTGCCTTCCTTGATCCACTGCCGCATGCGCTTTTGCGCTTCGGGAAATTCACTTGCATAGTCGGATACAATAAAGCCCGACATGCTGGCCCGCTTGAAGATCAGGTTGAAGTAATTTTCAGGACCGGCCGGCATGTCGCCCTGTTCGTAACGGGAGATACCACCGCAGATCGCAACGCGGGCATGCATGGCAATATGGGCCAGCGCGTCGTTCAGGATCTTGCCGCCGACATTGTCATAAAAGACATTGATCGACTGGGCGCAATGCTCCTTCAGCTTCGCCCGGACATCGTCATTCTTATAGTCGATGGCCACATCATAGCCAACTTCGTCGGTCAGCCATTTGCATTTCTCTTCACCGCCAGCGATGCCAATGGTGCGGCAGCCGGCAATTTTGGCAATCTGCCCGACCATCGAGCCGGTCGCGCCAGCCGCGCCGGACACGACAACCGTATCACCGGGCTGGGGCCGGCCGTGCTTCAGCAGGCCAAAATAGGCGGTCATGCCGGTCGTGCCGAGCGCACCCAGGTTGGCCGCAAGAAGATCGTCATCGGGAATCTTGTGCAATTCGCCGCCGGGCACATGCGCATAATCCTGCCAGCGCAGCATTCCCATCACCTTGTCGCCAGCCGAATAGCCGGGATGACGTGATTCGATGACGGTGCCGATACCGGATCCGCGCATAACCTCGCCGATCTCTGTCGGCGCAACATAGCCGCCGATATTCTCCATCCAGCCTTTTTGCGCCGGATCGAATCCCAATATCTCGTTTTTCACCAGCACATGGCCTTCGGCGCATTCCGGAACCTCGGTGACGACCTTTTTGAAATCATCGTCCACCAGCCCGCGCCCCTTGGGACGTCCGTTGATCAACCATTGCCTGTTGTCGGTCATTTTTTCTCTCCATTGGAAGACTTGAAATCTTGTTAGACGGATTTCTTCGCTCAACCGAACTGCCAGCTTTGATAGCTGATCGATTAAAACGGCGGTCACGCGCCGTTGGCGGAAATATTTTCCGCGCATGACCGGCGCTTTTCCCCCATAGTACCGGACAGAGATCGTCCGGTCCGGAGCTCGCCTGTTCGCGGCTCACTCCCTATAACAATAGTGGCGGGTCGGGCCGCTCGCGCTATGAAGTTTTTAAGGAAAGCGTCCCCTCCAGAGGGCCGCATTACAAAGGAGCAAAGCCTTGGCCAATAGTGACATGGCGGACAAAGACGTCCTCATCGATATTTTCACCCGCGCCGACCTGATCATGCAGTCGGATATCAAATTCCGTCAGATGATCGGAGCGGGTCAACTGCAAATCGTCTATTATCCTGTGCGCGGACAGGAAGTTGTCTCGTCGGCAATGATGGCCGCGGTGAACAAGGAAGATTATCTGGTTACGATCTATCGCGGCCTGCACGACCAGCTCGCCAAGGGCATCCCTTCCAAGGATCTCTGGGCCGAATTTGCCGGCAAGATGGCCGGAACCTGCAAGGGCAAGGGCGGACCGATGCATATCACCCATCCCGAAACCGGAGTGATGGTGACCACCGGTATCGTCGGGTCCGGCATTCCCATTGCCAACGGCCTCGCGCTAGCCAGCCAGCTGGACAAGGACGGCAAGGTCACGGTCTGCTGCTTCGGTGATGGCGCGACCAATATCGGTGCCTTTCACGAAGGGCTGAACATGGCGCAGATCTGGAAACTGCCCGTCATTTTCCTGTGCCAGAACAATCTCTATTCCGAACATACACCGATGGCATTTGCGACCAGTTCGGATTCGATCAAGCAGCGCGGCGAAGGCCTGGGCATGCGTTCTGTCCAGGTGAACGGCAATGATGCCAGCGCCATGTATGCTGCTGCGAAAGAAGCCGTCGAATATGCGCGGGCAGGCCATGGACCGACCCTAATCGAGGCGATGACCTTCCGTTTCCACGGCCATCTGCTCGGCGACACCAGCCATTATATTCCGAAAGAGGAAATGGAGCAGGCGAAGAAGGACGATCCGATGCCGATCCTGCGCCAGCAATTGCTCGACCTGCAGATCAGCGAAGCCGATATTGCAGCGATTGAGGCGAAAAATGCCGCAATCATCGAAGAAGCGTCACAATTTGCGCTGGATACACCTTATCCTCCGGGCGACGAATATCGCATCGATGTCCTCGACGTGGAGATTGCAGCATGAGCGAGAAACCAAAAGACATCATGTTCGCCCAGGCCTGCAACATGG
The DNA here is from genome assembly GCF_002776575.1 of Sphingorhabdus sp. YGSMI21. Lineage (GTDB taxonomy): Bacteria > Pseudomonadota > Alphaproteobacteria > Sphingomonadales > Sphingomonadaceae > Parasphingorhabdus. Next base: position 726,915 of record NZ_CP022548.1, read on the forward strand.
CCATGGCCAAAGCGATGGAAGATGATCCCAAAGTCATATTGATGGGCGAAGACATCGCCGACGAGCAAGGCGGCGGCGTGTTCAAGGTCACCCTCGGCCTGTCCGAGCGATTCGGCACCGACCGCGTCCGTTCCACCCCGATTTCCGAACAGGCCATTGTCGGCGCTGCAGTGGGCTCCGCGATGGTCGGCTACAAGCCGGTTGCGGAAATCATGCTGATGAACTTCATCACCGTTGCCATGGACCAGATCGTCAACCACGCGGCCAAGCTGCGGTTCATGTCGGGCGGGCAGACGACCGTCCCGCTGACCATCCGCACCACCACCGGTGCCGGTACCGGTCTTGGTGGCCAGCATAGCGATATGCTCGAAGCGTGGCTTGCGCACGTGCCCGGACTGAAAGTCGTCGCTGCCTCCAATCCGGCTGACGCTTATGGTCTGCTCTACTCCTCGATCATGGATCCCAATCCGGTGATCTTCATCGAGAATACGCCAGGCTATTTCGTCAAGGGCCCTGCCCCCGCACCGGACCACGTGGTACCGCTCGGCAAGGCATCGGTTCCTCGCGAAGGCACGGACATCACGCTGATCGGCTATGGCAGCAGCATCAGCCGCTGCCACGCCGCCGCAGAGAAGCTGGCGGACGACGGCATCTCGTGCGAGATTGTCGACCTCCGCACGATCGCGCCATTTGACGAAGAAACCGTGCTGGAAAGCGTCGCCAAGACCAAGGCAGCGGTCGTCGTTCATGAAGCGGTCCGGAATTTCGGTGTGGGTGCCGAAATATCCTCGCGCATTCATGAAGAACTTTTCTCCGAACTGAAGGCACCCGTGGGCCGCGTCGGCTCCGGCTATGCACCAGTTCCTTTCTCTCCCGCGATCGAAAAGGCCTGGATGTTCAGCCAGGACGATATCGAACGCGAAGTGCACAAAATCTTAGGGTAAAATATAATGGCTACTGAAATTAGAATACCGAAACTGGGCTTCAGCATGGAATCCGGGATCCTCGCAGAATGGCTGGTCGAGGACGGAGCCGACGTCACGGCGGGTCAGGAAATCTACGCCCTGGAAAACGAAAAATCGACCCAGGAAGTCGAATCCCCTGCCAGCGGAAAGCTGAAGATTATCATCCAAGCCGACGGCGAGGAATATCCGGTTGGCGAACTGATCGGAACGATCGAATAGCAAAGGCCACAAGTCTCTACCCATCCTATCACTATCGTTAGGAATGTTTGGTTGACTACAAAACCAAACGACGCGACACACTGCGAATAATTATAAGCGTCGCAAGGAGTAGTGTTGGATGGCCGAGAATTTTATTGCCGAAATTCCCGAGATTGGACGGAAACGTTTTCGGGAAGATGTAGACAGTGTTACCATCACCAATCCGGCGGAAATTCGTCCCGCTGCGGAGGCGGTTAACAAAATCGCGCAATCCTATGGATTCCGGATTGCGGTTTCGGCGGATATTTCGTCCAAGGCGCATCTCGTCGATGCGGACGGCAATCTGATCAACAAGGATGTGTTCGGCTGGGTCGCCGAAGGCGAGCGCTGGTGGGAAGACACCCGTCTTGCGCTCAGCTCTCCCCTGCCCCGGGCCTGCCGATACGAAAGCGAGCCGATCTGGTGCAACGCCGAGGGCTTTCACGGACATTGGCCGAACGAATATCTCGACAAGATCGATCTCAAGGATTTCTACGCCCAGTCCCAGACTTCGAAATCGCACATCCTCATTCCCGTACATCTGCCGTTCGGGCAGATCGCTGCGGTCAGCTTCTCAACGCTTGAACATGGTATCACCGATCTCACCGAAGCCTATCGGCTCTATTCCGACTTTTTCGGCATCGTGACCGGCCGGTTCGTCACCGGCTATGTCCTCGCCATGCGCGAGAAACACCGCATGCCGGCCAATTGCATCCTGTCGAAGCGCGAAGCCGAATGCCTGCACTGGGCCGCGATCGGCAAGACCGACAAGGAAATCAGCATGATCCTGTCGCTCAGCCACGCGACGATCCGTTATCACGTGAACCGGGCCGGGCAGAAGCTGAACAGTGTCAATCGCGGACAGACGATATTCAAGGCCGGCCAGCTGGGCTATCTCGGCGCGACAGACTAGGGTCTATTTCCGCAATATCGCGAAGACCGCGGTCATCGTCATCAGCACCGCTTCGCCGCACACAATCTGGCCGCTGCAATAGGCGGTGCGCTTGCTGATCCTGTCTATCCGGGCATAGGCCTCTACCCAGTCACCGAGCTTTGCTCCGGCCAGATAATTTGTGTTGAGGTTCATCGTTGCCACCGGCAGCGCAGGCTTTTCGGCGCGGTGTACCTGATAGCTGAGCGCAACATCCGCCAACGTACCCAGCACACCGCCGTGAGCAACCTTGATATGATTGATATGCCCCTCGTTGATCCGGGTCGCGACAATGATGCCACCCTCACCCTGGCGCTCATAATATGGCCCGGCCATGTCAAGAAACGGGCTGGAAAATTTCGCTCGTTCAAAACCGGCCGGGATATTATCGGCAGAGAGACTATCCAAAGTCAGGCAGCCGCTCTTTTCGGGCTTTTCGGAGGCTCGTCGGAATTCAGCCACAGGTTCAGCGTTTCGTGGAAGTGGCGGAGTTTGGATTCCTGATATTGCGCAAATAGGGAAACGCCGTCGGGCTGGCTTTTCACGCCCTTTTGCATCGCCTTGTGATTGAGATAGTCCTGATTGAAAATCTTGTTCAGATAGCTGCCGAATTCCGTCGCCTGGGTATAGTCGTCATGTAGGTCCAGGAAGGTGCATTTCGCCGGCTCGGGGCGCTCCGCGCCTTCGGGCAGGGCGACCATGAACATGACTTCATGCAGCGATTGCTCGGGATTGTCGCCATCCGGGCGGAACCGGTAGAAGATGGGATTGAAATCGGCCCAGGGGCTGATGTTAGGGAAGACGCTGTAGAAAATGGCGTCAACCAGATCGGCATCGCTGATGTCGTCGACCATATCACCCCAGGTCGGGCGCATTTCCTCGCGCCGCGCCTGCGCCGCCTCATCCCGCAAGGCATGGGCAGAAACATCGCTATAGACCATCGGCATATCTTCTTCCGCGGCCGCAATCTTGCCGCCGATCCAGTTGCACATATGCGGATCGGCCGATGTCACATCGCCCTCGATATAATTGGCGTTCATGTCGAAGATGCCGCTCTTGCCATTGGGCAGGGTCACTTTGACCCGGTCCTCTTCCAGCCGCTCGAACTTGTGCTTGCTGATCGGGTGGATGAAGCTCTGGAATGCTTTTGCATCCGGAAAGGCGGTCGGATCGGGATTGACCAGATCGGTATGCGGGCTCGGCTGGCCGTGAGCAGACATGGCCCGGGAAAAATTATGCCAGACATCATATTTGCTGTTCGCGTCGGCGAAGGCCGGCATCAGTTCGGGATGGGTGCCGACCACATGATAGGATTCCATGAAGGCTTCCTGCGCGATCTTCCAGTTGCACGGCAACCGCTTGATCATGTGGGCCGCCTTGTAGCGCCGCTCGAACGGAATCTGGAAATGGCGATCGATATCGCCGAGGAAATCCTCCAGCGGCTCGCAATTCGGGTCCGGATTGATGAATACAAAACCGCCCCATTCACCGACACTGACTTCCTTCAGACTGTGCGTTTCTTCGCTGACCGACGGAAAATCCCACTGGCACGGCACTTCCTTGAGCTTGCCATTGAGCTCCCATGACCAGCCATGGAACGGGCAGCGCAGCGCCTTCTGGCCTTTTTTGTGATTGTCGCAGATCGCCCGGCCGCGATGCATGCAGCTGTTCGGAAAGGCCTTGATCTCGTCTTCGGAGACCCGGACCACCAAAAAGGAGAGCTCGGCAATATCGTAGACAAAGGTGTCACCGACATTCTTGATTTCATCCTTGTGGCAAGCCATCTGCCAGACGCGTTTCCAGAGCTTCTCGACTTCGCGGTCATGCTCTTCCTTGGACCAGTAGCGGCTGACCTCGACGGTGGTGACGCCCGGCTCCATGGGAGATTCTTCGAGGAACACAGCGGGAGGCGCAACTTTGTCGCCTTCCAGCAATTCGGTATAGGAAATGCCGTTCGACCGATTATGTCCGGTTAAAGTCTCAACCATCATCTTCTCCTGAAAACTAAACGTCTTTGTTTCGATCAAAATAACCTAAAGAGGCCGCTCGGCCACTAGTGAATCTGGCAGCATCGCCTGTTGTTTTTGAGAGGATAGCCCTCGGCGATTACCTGTGTATCTTTACATCATATAGAGACGGAAGCGAATCCGCCCCGAAGGAGAAATCTCACGTGAAGCTTTATTCAAGCCTTGGTCCCAATCCCCGATTCATTCGCATGTTCATCCTCGAAAAGGGGCTTGATGTCGAACGCGTCCATATCGACATTCTGACAGCGGAAAACCGACAACCGGAATTCGCGGACAAGAATATCCTGGGCACAACGCCGGTGCTCGAACTCGACAATGGCTTCATGCTGAGCGAGATCATGGCGATCGCCGAATATCTGGAAGAAACCCATCCCGAACCCGCGCTGATCGGATCAACGCCGCAGGAGCGCGCCGAAGTGCGGATGTGGACCCGCCGGATCGATCTTGAAATCGCCGTTCCGATGACCCTCGGCTTCCGTGGCGGTGCCGGACGGCCGATGTTCGAACCGCGGATGGATGTCGTCGGCGCGGAAGGCGCGGCCGACCTGTCGCGTATGGCCGACAATAAATGGAAATGGCTCGACGGCCAGCTCGAGGGCAGAGACTATATCTGCCAGGACAAGTTCACCATGGCCGACCTCATCGCCTATTGCTTCATCCAGTTCGGCTATACCGTCGGCTGGGCGCTGCCAGAAGGAACGGACAATCTGGCGAAATTTGTCGACCGGATCGGCGAGCGCCCCTCCTCGACAGTCTGGCAGGACAGCGAATGAGCGAGAAACCAGCCTCTCTCGCCAAGCTCGGCACGATCATGCAGATCAGCTATGTGCCGGACGATTATGATGCGGCGCTCGATTACTGGACCCAGAAAATGGGCGCCGGCCCGTTTTTCCACACCGAGAAAGTCGAGGTGGAAAATGTCAAATATCGCGGCGAGCCGTCCGATATCCAGTTCTCCATGGCGATCGGCTATTGGGGTGATGTTCAGGTTGAGCTGATCCGCCCCAATAATGATGCGCCCTCCATGTTCAAGGACTGGCGCGAGAAAGGGCTTCAGGGCGTCCAGCATCTGTGTCTGGTGGTTGACGATCTCGACCATGCCCGCGCGCTGACCGAAGAGGCCGGCGGCGAGGTCATTCAGGAAGTCAGCTTACCCGGCGGTGTCGGCGGCGCTTTCTACGCTGACTATGGCGGCGGCCCCGGTACGATTATCGAATATCTGCAGATCCCGCAGGCCGGCCTCGACGGCTTTGCTGCGATGCGCCAGATGCATCTCGACTGGGATGGCCAGACAAACCCCGTGATAGGAAAAGAATAGATGAGCGAAGCGCCCGAACGCCGCCCCGACCAGAAACCGATCCAGTGCGTGCTGGTCGCTGCCGGCAAATATCATGATATTGATTACGCCCGTCTCGAGGTGATGAAACTGCTCGCCGAGGATGACCGCATCCGGGTGCGGGTGTTCGAGGATTATGAAAATCTCGAAGCGATCCAGAACGCAGATTTTCTGGTCAGCTATACCTGCGACCTGCAGCCCAGCGAGGCAGCCCAAAAGAATATTCAGGATTTCGTCAACGGCGGTGGCCGCTATTTTGCTCTGCACGGCACCAACGCGGTGCTGAAATTTCTGGACAATGGCCTGGTCGACGCGCCGGACGAAATGCCGGTCTTTGCCGACACGCTCGGTACCCGCTTCCTGTCGCACCCACCGATTATTCCGTTCACCGTCGACAATGCCCAGCCCGATCATCCATTGGTCAAGGGTATCCCGAGCTTTGAAACCGTCGACGAGCAATATCTGGTCGAGACCCGCGCCGAACTCGATGTGTTGCTCGACACCGAATATAATGGCACCGACGACATCAGCGGCTTCGTCCACAGCGATATCAAGAAAAGCCGCCACCCGGTCTTCTATATCCGCCGGATGGGCGAAGGCGCCGTGCTCTATCTGACCATGGGTCACTGCCGCGGCCATTATGATATGGAGCCGGTCCTCGACTGGTGGCCGGAAGTGGACCGTTCCGGCTGGCAGCAGCCGATCATCTATGATCTGCTCCGCCGCGGCATCGGCTGGAGCTGCGAACCGGCCATAGCAAAATTCTAACCCCGATTTCACGAAACACAAAGGAGAAGACAATGGATTTAGGACTCAAGGGCAAGAAAGTCATTCTCACCGGCGGAAGCCGTGGCCTCGGGCGCGCTGCGCTGGAACATTTTGCAGCAGAAGGCGCTGATGTCGCCTTCTTCTCGCGCAATGCCGAACAGGTAGCGGCGGCGAAAAAGGAACTGGAAGCCCATGGCGGCAAGGTGTTCGCTGATGCGCTCGATATGACCGATCTCGACGGCTATGCCAAATGGCTGGAAAAAGCCGCAGGCGATCTCGGCGGCTGCGATATTTTCATCCACAATGTCAGCTCCTCCGGTGCCGGCGCGACCGGTGACTGGGAAGTCACCTTCAACACCGACATCCTCGGCGCGGTCAAGGCAATGGAGGTTCTCGAACCCCATCTGGAAAAATCGGACGACGGCAGCGTGATCTTCATGTCTTCTACCGCAGCCTTCGAAACCTTCGTCGCGCCACAGGCCTTCAACGCGATGAAAGCCGCGCTGATCACCTATGGCAGCCAGCTCAGCCAGGCGCTCGGCCCCAAGGGTATCCGCGTCAACATGGTCTCCCCCGGTCCGATCAAATTCCCGGGCGGCAACTGGTCCCAGATCGAAAAGGGCATGCCGGAATTTTACGAAGGCACGAAAGCCGGCTTTGCTCTCGGTGATTTCGGCACCGCCGATGACGTCGCCCGCGGCGTCGTCTTCCTCGCCAGCCCGGCGTCCAGCTACACCACAGGCGCGCATCTGGTCATCGACGGCGGCTTTACCAAACGCGTACAATTCTAAATTGAAAAGCTTCCCCTTCCTGATGGAGGGGGAAGCTTGATCTTCCCTTTACGGGTTTCCGTATCACCACCGAGGGCGTAAGCCCGATTTACGGTCGCTTCCGCTGATCAGGCTACCTCGCCAAAACCATCATTGTGATCACTCACCCAATGATTTTATGATGCAAGCGATCCAAAGCGCATTATAGCGCGCGTCATGTCGTCCCCGCTATCAAAGATCACCCGAACATCGGCGCTTTGGAAAGCCGTGCCCTATCTCGCTTTATTTGGCGGGATGGTGTCCCTGGCGGTTGGGACCTCCTTTGCGAAACAGCTGTTTCCGGTGATTGGCGCGGAGGGAACCGCCGCGCTGCGGGTCAGCCTGTCGGCGCTGATATTGCTCTGCATCTGGCGCCCCTGGCGTTTCAGGCTGAACCGGGCCGATGCAGTGCGTGTGCTCTTATACGGGCTCGTGCTGGGGCTTATGAACCTTACATTCTATCTGTCGCTACGGACCATTCCGCTGGGACCGGCCATCGCGATCGAATTTACCGGACCATTGGCTCTGGCGTTAATTCATGCGCGGCGCTGGATCCATTTTCTCTGGGTAGGCTGTGCAGTGGCAGGCCTGGGACTTCTGCTCCCTCTCCGCGGCGGCATATATGCGTTAGATCCCGTAGGCATTGCTTTCGCAGCCGCAGCGGGTCTGTTCTGGGCTCTATATATCATTTTCGGAAAAAGCCTGTCGCACATGCACGCAGGACAGTCCGTGGCACTGGGAATGAGCACCGCTGCTATCGTCATCCTGCCCTTCGGCGTCATGAGCGCCGGAACGGCCTTGCTGTTGCCCTCCGTCCTGTTTTTGGGCCTGGGTGTTGCCCTGCTATCCAGCGCCTTGCCTTATTCCCTCGAGATGATTGCCCTGCGCCATATCCCGGAGCGGACGTTTGGCGTCATGCTATCTGCGGAACCGGCCATAGGTGCGGTCGCAGGCATGGTCATCCTCCATGAGCAACTCAGCGGCCTGCAATGGTTCGCCATCGGCTGTATAGTCATAGCCTCTATCGGCGCGCTCCTGACGACAGAATCAGACAATCCGATCGCCACTCCCGGTGCACCGGCATAGATGGGCGATTGCACCGGCAAGCAAATCTAGCGATCCGCTAAAACCGACATTTCAGTCGGCTCACATATGAGCGAGCGCGAAATCGAGAGCTGCGCAAACGGCAGTCACTTGCGCGTTGTTGCATTCCCGGGGCGTCGCCCGCTCGCTGTCCGGATAGACTTCGGTTGTCGTCTTGAACCGGGCATCCGTGATGGCGCCGCACATCGCATATTGGGCTTGCGGATATTCGATCACACCGTGCGCGACTACGGGCGAGCCTATAATCATATTATTCTCATCCGGCGGAGCGATATGGGTTACCCGTTCGACCGCCGAAATGATGGACTGCTGGAAGGCAGGTTGCGGGCTCTCGCTATCGTCAACCAGATAGAATCCGTCCGGCACGGTATCAGGCACATAGTTTTTCCCGTCTCGTGCCGCCAGCGCGGGACGAAACTCGGTCTCGTCGCTGTCGGTTGTTTCATGCAGGTCGATATGCAGAAGGAACGGCCCGGGCTGCGCAGCCACCAATGCCATCAGCGCGGCACACTCAGCCGCTTCGCTGCCTGTCTTGAAGTTGCGATTGGGATCCAGCGCGTTGTAATTCCAACGGTTTACGCGCTCGTAGGCCCAGGGGCTCACGCAAGGTGCTACCAGAAGATTGCATTTCCCCGCATAATTGGCTGCGTACTTTTCCAGAAATTCAAGCGCGCCCATGATTCCGCTCGTTTCATATCCGTGGACTCCGCCAGTTACCAGCGCTGTGGGCAGAGCCGGATCGTGAGGACCGTTGCGAAGAGCGAAGAGCGAATAAATATCGTCAGCGTAATCGAGTTGACCATAGGAGATAATTTCAAATTGGTCAGCCAGAGCCTCGATCCGCGGCACCACATCCTCGGCGTAGCGGCGCCGGGTGGATTGACCGGCCCGCCATTGCTTCCGCTCCTCATCTCCCCATGGCTGGCCCGAAGTTCCGATCGGATAAAAAGGGGTGCCGTTCATTCTGGTCTCACTGGCTAGGTTCGCAAATCACGACTTGCGAGTTGCGCTGCCAATTCTAGACGAATTTCGACTTAGTGCCAGAGTTGCTGTCCGCTTTCAGAATAATACAGCCCCCGAAAACACGCGGTTCATCTCTCCATCACTTCCCTTTGCTGGTAAAAGCTCCAATCCTCTGATGCATATCGGGACCATGGCCTTCGCTCTCCATCACTTCCCACTGCAGCCCTGCATCAAGCGGACCGCCATCGGTTGCTTCGAGCAGGCGCTTGTTGGCAGCGTGAGAGAAACCGGAATTGGCGACAATCTTGCCGGCAAGCGCCGCAATCTCGGCGTCAAATTGCGCGAGCGGCACCGCATATTCGGCAAGACCAATGCGCACCGCTTCCTCGGCATTGATCATGTCGGCGGTAAACATCAGCCGTTTGGCGGTGGCAACGCCCACTCGCCGCGGCAACCGCTGGCTCATCCCCCACACCGGGGTCAGCGCCCATTTTGCATGGGTGTCGCCAAAGCGCGCGCTATCCGCTGCGAGAATGAAATCCGCTGCCAAAGCCACTTCCAGAGCCCCGGTGTAGCAATGGCCGTGCACCGCCGCGATCACCGGCTTGGGCAGTTTTTCAAGCATCCGCAAGGTTTCGGAATGCCAGCCGGCCGACGGCACCGCTTCGCCCGCGGCAATATCGCCGAGATCATGCCCGGCGGAAAAACATTTGCCCGCACCGCGGAGCACGACGCAACCGATGCTGTCATCTTTACGCAGATTCTCGACATGGCCGCGCAGCTCCCGGAACATCGCCACGGTCAAAGCATTGAGCTTGTCGGGGCGATTGAGCGTCAACAGCGCCCAGCCATCCTGATCTTCACGCAGTACGAGATTCGTCATGGATTCACTCCCTTTGTCGGACTCCGTTCGTGCTGAGCTTGTCGAAGCACCTCTCGACGAGAAGTGCCCTTCGACAGACTCAGGGCGAACGGTTTACTGGTCCCCGCCTGCTCGATCGGTCAGTTGACCGCCCGATCCTTGCCTTCCCAATAAGGCGCCCGCAGATCCTTGCGCAAGATCTTGCCCGAGGGATTGCGCGGCAGGGCGTCGATGAAATCGATCGACTTGGGACATTTATAGCCAGCGATCCGGTTTCGCGCATCGGCGATCAGTTCCGCTTCCGTCAGCGTCTCGCCCTTTTTGACAACCACACAGGCCTTCACCGCCTCGCCCCATTTTTCGTCAGGAACACCGATCACCGCAACGTCGGCAACCTTGGGATTGGCATAAAGCGCATTTTCGACTTCCGCCGGATAGACATTTTCGCCGCCGGAGATGATCATGTCCTTAAGCCGGTCCTGGATATAGAGATAACCGTCCTCGTCGAGATAGCCGGCATCGCCGGTGCGCAGCCAGCCGTCGGCATCGATGGTCTCGGCGGTCGCTTCCGGACGGTTCCAATAGCCCTTCATATTCTTTGCCGACCGGGTGGAAATCTCGCCAATCGTGCGCGGCGGCAATGTCTCTCCGGTTTCGGGGTCGATGATCTTGAGTTCAACGCCGGGCAGCGGTGTGCCGACCGAGCGCATCTTCTCATTGCCGTTGACATCATGGTCTTCGGGATTGAGCGTGGTGATCGTCCCTGACGTTTCGGTCATGCCGTACATCTGGACGAAGCCGCAGCCGAGCACATCCATCGCCTGTTTCATCAGTTCGAGCGGAATCGGCGATGCTCCGTAGGTGATATATTGCAGATCGGAAAAATCGACCTCCCTGGCGCGCGGGTGGTTGAGCAATATCTGGATCGCCGCCGGCACCATGAAGATTTTCGAGATCGTATATTTCTCGATCAGGTCCAGCGCCTGGGTCGGATCATATTCCGGCAGGACAACGGCGCTGCCGCCGGTGAACATCACGCCCAGTCCGGTGCCGGTTCCGCTGATATGGAAACAGGGCATGGCCAGCAGGGTAATCTCGCCCGGGATCGGTTTTTGCCAGTCCATCAGATCATCTTCGGAGATTCCCGAACTGCGCGAGGAGAAAATCGACCCGCTGGTCATGATCGCTCCCTTGGGGTGACCGGTCGTGCCCGAAGTATAGAGCTGCAGTGCGTCATCTTCCTCGGCGCAGGGCACCATCGGATCGATAGCGTCAAAACCGTCGCGCCATTCCGGGTAGCTGCCATATTCGCCCTCGGCCTTCTCGCTGCCCAGGATCAGCCGGACATGTTCGAGATCGGCGTCGATCTTGCGGACCAGATCGTCAAAACCGGGGCCGATGAACAGGATGCTGGCCTGGCAGTCATTGAGGATATAGGCCACTTCCGGCGGGGCCAGTCGCCAGTTGACCGGAACCATGACCGCACCCAGCTTCGCGGCGCCGACCAGAATCTCGAAATAGAGGTGACTGTTCTTGCCCATATAGGCGATCCGGTCGCCCTTGCCGACGCCTCTCGATTTCAGCGCCTGCGCTGCCCGGCTGCTGCCTTCGTCGAGCGCCGCATAGGTCATCTCATCGCCTTCATAGGTGAAAACGACGGAAACCGGCTGTTCCTGCGCGTGAAAACGCACCACATCGGCAACGGAAATAATATCTTCTTCGGTCATGCAACGGTCCTCTTGGCGCGATTCTGTGATCGGCTTTTCCATGGAATACATAGAGACGCCATGACATGATACAGCTAGCAGATTGACTAGCCGCAAAGCCCCCACTCCGGTGGCAAAAGCAATGCAAGCTGCTTTAGGGTAAATCCATGCGCAAACTGGCATTGCATCAGATCACCTTGATGGAGGGCGGGCCGGAGGGTCTGGTTCACTTTGCCGCCGAAGCCGGACTGGACGGGGTCTGCCTGTTCACCGCCACGCCGCGCGATGCAAATGGCCAGACCATGTTCCCGGTCGTCGATGCGGCGACCGCTTCATCCTTCAAGCGTCTGCTTCGCGATCATCAGATGAATCTCGTAAACGCAGAATATTTCCCGGTAATGGCGGCGCAGGATGTGGCGGACTATCTTCCCGCGATAGGTCTGGCCGCCGAACTGGGCGCCAGGCGGCTGGTAAGCCATATCCACGAAACCGATGCGCACCGTGCGGAAGACCAGCTTGCGAAATTATGCCTCCTGGCGCTCGACCACGGGATGGAGGTCGGTCTGGAGTTCACGGGATTTTCTGCTGGTTGCCACAGTCTGCAGGATGCCGTCGCGCTTCATGGCTGTGTGGACCGGCCCAATCTGAAAATCGCGATCGATGCACTCCATCTGTTTCGCACCGGCGGCGACCTAGCACAATTACAGGCCGTGGACCCGGCGATCATCGGCTATGCCCAGCTGTGCGACGGACCGGATTTCCGGCTGTCGGACGCCTATCTGGATGAAGCGATGAACCGGATGGTCCCCGGTGAGGGAATATTTCCACTGGCGGAACTGGTCGCCCTGCTGGGACCACAAGTCGATATCGACATCGAGGTACCGAATTTTGCCGGGCCAGCGGATTGCGATGCAGAGGTCTGGGCGCAACGCGCGGTCTACGGCTGTCGCAAATTGCTGGGCTAGGATGCCGGGGGTTGTGATACCTTCGGTACAGGCAGGTCCGACAGATCGAGCCAATCATGTGCGGACTGGCCGTAAAAGCTGTCCAGCACCGCGAAGGGCAGGCCGAAGGGTCGTCCCCAGCCACTGTTCCACATCGCGACCACGCCGGTCTTCGCCACCGGATCGAAAATCATCGTCGAGCGGAAGCCGTCCACGGCGCCACTATGCCCGACCAGTTGCCGGCCGGAATAGGTAAAGCTCCGCCAGCCGAGCCCGTAATGCGGATCACCCAATGCCCGGGCCAGATCGCCGCTATAGACGCGCCGGGTGCGGACCAGCGGTGCGTGGGCGAGCATCAGCGCCTTCTCCGACAGGACATCTTTATTCTCGCCCATCTGCGCGCGCATCCAGCGGGCCATATCGACGATATCGCTGCTCACACCGGCAGCTGCAGGCACCCGCCAGTAGGATTCCGACAGGGTCCGCACCTGATCACCGCGATGCGGCCGCGCCCAGCTTTTTGACCCGGTCAGGCCGGCCATGCCGAATTGCGCGCTTTTCATGCCAAGCGGCTCGAACAGCCTTTTCTGGACCGCGTCAGAATATAGGGTTCCCGCTGCCTGCCCCAATATCTCGGTCGCCGCATCAAAGGCGATATTCTGGTAGCTGTGACAGCTGCCCGGCACACATTGCAACGGCGCGTCGACAAGCTGCTTGCGGAGCAGCCCCGGATCCTGGCCATCCTCCAGCTTGCTATCAAAGGCATTTTTTGTGAGACCGGTGCGGTGCGAGAGCAGTTGTGCCAGCGTGATTTGCGTTTCGGCATTTCCAGGCAGTTGCAGCGAGGAGTGCCAGCTGCTCAGCGGTGCGTCCAGATTGAGCCCACCTTCTTCCGACAATTTGGCCGCAAGCGATCCCGCCACGCCTTTTGAAACCGAAGCCCAGCGGAATACCGTATCGGGCATCACCCGCTTGCCGCTTTCCTTGTCGGCCACGCCATATGTGCCGATGAAGCGGAGTTCGCCTTCCTCGACAATGGCGACCGCCAGCCCTGCCATTTCGGGTCGCGCCGCCAGCACGGTAAAATCGCGGTCGAGGCCACGATAATCGATTCTGCCGTGCCAGTCATCGGCGGCGACGGGTAGTTTTTGTTCAGCTTCCGGCTGCGCCAGCAAGGGCAGTGGAAAACCCGTTCGCTGTTCGACCAGCGCGCGATAGCCATACCAGCCAACGAGCAGCAGAGCCGCCAGCCCGAACAGCAGCACCAGAGATTTTTTCACGTCCCGTAACTTATAATGCTATTTCATAGGCAGCGGTGGTTTTCGCGGCGACATCCTCGGCGCTGATACCCGGAGCCAGTTCGATCAGCCGGAACGGGCTGTCATGGTCGGGCCGCTGGAACACACATAGATCGGTAATGATCATGTCGACGACATTGGTGCCGGTCAGCGGCAAGGTGCATTCCGGAATGAACTTGGGACTGCCATCCTTTGCGCAATGATCCATCACGACGATGATCTTCTTCACACCCGCAACCAGGTCCATCGCGCCGCCCATGCCCTTGATCATCTTGCCGGGAATCATCCAGTTGGCGATATCACCATTTTCGGCAATTTCCATCGCGCCCAAAACGGTCAGGTCGATATGGCCGCCGCGGATCATGGCAAAGCTGTCGGACGAACCGAAATAGCTCGATGAGGGCAGTTCGCTGATCGTCTGCTTGCCGGCGTTGATCAGATCGGGATCGATCTCGTCCTCATAGGGAAAGGGTCCGATACCCAGCATCCCGTTCTCGCTCTGCAAGGTGACCTCCACGCCCGGCGGAATATGATTGGCGACCAGCGTGGGAATGCCGATGCCGAGATTCACATAATAGCCGTCATGCAGTTCCTTTGCCGCCCGAGCGGCCATTTCATCGCGAGTCCAGGGCATAGTCATCCTTCTTTGTCATCTGGTTTGGCTACCATTTCCTTGGTCGCTTCCACAAGTGGGGGCGGCGTTAGAAACCAGCCGTTGTCGAACATATGATTGAGCGTAATGGCTCCGTCGGGCTCCAGCAAATAATCATAAAGCTCGTCGAAATCAGCACGGTTGTCGCCCGCAATGGCGACAATGCAATAGTTGCGTGCTGCATCCCAACGCCGAACCTGTTTGCGGTCTTCCCCGCCGCGGTCAAGGAAAAGAAAATCATCCGATTCGGAATGGGAAAAACCAGCTTCGTTGAGAATGGCGGAAATTCTCCCGGATGCAGCAACCGGATGATCGGACAGCCAAATCACGCTGATCTGGGCAAAATGCAGACGGTTGAGCGCTTCGACCAGACCATTTTGCCGGTAAAGCGTCTCGGCCTTCAGGAGCCCGGCAGCTGCCGGGCCATCGAGATCAATGAGCACGGCCAGTGGTTTGCCTTCGCAATCCATGGTTTCGGGCTGAAAAATATCCACGCGCGGAACCAGTACCACCGATTCCACGCCCTCTCCCGTTTCCAGTCTGGCCGATTGTTTCAGGGCATGAGCTGCAAAATTGGCATAAGGCGAAGCGCCCGGCACCAACGGCTGAAAATTTTGAGACTCCCGGTCAGCCGAGCCACTTTCCAGATCAAGCTCCGCAATTTCAAATGCGCCGCCCTGTCCGGCAAGGTCGTCAGAGGGCACCGGCAAACCTGCCGCGCTGTCGCCGTCGAGCCCGATCGTCACGGAGCCGACCGGCATTCCCAGACCAATCGCACCGGATGCAACCAGCTCCTGCTTCGCCCGGCCGCGATCGATCTCGTTTTTGCCAATCGTCCCCAGAGCGGCCAGCGGCAGCAGCGCTGCGACGCAACCTGACAAGAGCGTGCAAGCTGATAAAGATAGAAATATATGGCCAGCTCTCGACATCAGTTCGGTTTTTCATAATCCTGAACGGTATCGAGGTCGGTTGTATTTCGATCGCGTTCGGCTTCCAGCCCGGACCAAATTCTTCGCAACGCTTCTGTTTCGCTTATATCATGGGCCTGGGCGAAAGCTCTGGCCCCATGCCGGATGGCATCGACCATCAGCATGCCGAACATCTCTGGCTGAGCCAGCTTGTCAGGTTGAATCAGACACGTAGCAGGACCGTTATCCTCTACCCAGAGCCTCGCGACTTCATGGGATTGATCCAGAAAGTCATATTCATCGACTGCAATTGCGTTGATGAACCGGCCCTCAGATTTTTTTTCCTCAGCCATCAGGCGTCTGCGCGTTCCCGGGTCATGCGGAATTCGATCTTCTTGTCATAGGGCGACCCATCGATCAGGCGTTTTACATAGATGCCCGGCAAATGGATGCAATCCGGATCCAGTTCGCCGACTTCGACGATTTCCTCGACCTCGGCGACGCAAATCTTGCCTGCGGTCGCCATCGGCGCATTGAAATTCCGCGCCGTCTTGCGAAACATCAGATTGCCCGCCTTGTCGGCCTTCCAGCCCTTGATCAGGCAGAGGTCGGCGAAAATGCCGCGCTCAAGAATATAGGTCTCGCCATCGAATTCCTTATGCTCCTTGCCCTCGGCCACCTGCGTGCCGACGCCGGTCTTGGTATAAAAGCCGGGAATACCCGCGCCACCAGACCGGCACCGTTCGGCCAGCGTTCCCTGTGGACAGAATTCCACTTTCAGTTCGCCGGAGAGAAACTGCCGCTCAAATTCCTTGTTCTCGCCGACATAGGAGGAGATCATTTTCTTCACCTGGCGCGAACGCAACAATTTGCCGAGCCCCTCGTTATCGATGCCGGCATTGTTGGATGCGATGGTGAGCCCCTTGACGCCGTCTTCCTGGATCGCATCAATCAACTTTTCCGGAATTCCGCACAGGCCGAAACCGCCAACGCAGAGATGCATTCCGTCAAATAAAAGGCCCTCGAGAGCGGCCGCCGCATCCGGATAGATTTTTTTCATAAACTTGCTTTCCTGACTGGTTGTCTGCCGTCTAGCGCAGGAGGCGCACGAGCGTCCAGAATAGAATATGTTTGAAGATGCGAATCGGTTATGCGCAATCCCATGTTGCGTGTGCTTGCCTGTCTGTCGCTATTTTTCTTTCTGGTGCCGGTCACTTATGTGCGTGGTCCGGTACCGCCGGCAAATGACAGTCAATATATCGCGCTCGAACCGATCGCCCTGGATGCCAGAGACCCGGAACGTATCCGCGTCGGCCGTCTCGCCTTTCTGGGTGGCTGGAAAATTACCAGTGACAATGGCGAGTTCGGCGGCATATCCTCGATGCTGGCATTGCCGGACAACCGCTTCCTGATGCTCAGCGACAACGGCACACTGGTCGGTTTCACCCTGGACGAAGCAAATCATCGAGCGATCCGGCCGTTCATTGCCCCCCTGCCCGAGGGTCCTGCTCCGCCCAATGACTATGCAAAGAAGAACTGGGACTCCGAATCCTTTCTCCATGACCCCGGGACCGGTCAGTTCTGGGTCGGCTACGAGCATCAGCACAGTATCTGGCGCTACGGCCCCTCTTTTGCCCGCAAGGAATCCGTTAATTTCCCGAAAGCGATGCAGGAATGGCCGGACAATGGCGGTGCAGAGGCCATGCTTCGTTTACCGGACGGCCGTTTTCTGGTCTTTTCGGAATCGGCGAAATATTCCGAAGGCGGCTATCAGGCACTGGTCTTCGAGGGTGACGCATCCGAACCGGGCAGCAAGGCAAAGCTGATGGGATATCGGGGTCCGAAAGGCTATAAGCTCACCGACGCAGCATTACTTG
This sequence comes from Sphingorhabdus sp. YGSMI21, assembly GCF_002776575.1. Classification (GTDB taxonomy): domain Bacteria; phylum Pseudomonadota; class Alphaproteobacteria; order Sphingomonadales; family Sphingomonadaceae; genus Parasphingorhabdus. Next base: position 744,302 of record NZ_CP022548.1, read on the forward strand.
ATGACCGAACAGCCTTGATGCTGCACCGGCGCTTTACGCCGCTCGACGGGGTTTCGGCCATATTGTCGGTTGCGCGATTGGCGGATTTCGAACCGGGGAAGATCGCTACTTCGCAGCCGGTCGCCACGCTGAAACCGCCGGTCAAGGTCGACAATATGGAGGCTCTCGCGGTCACCCGGGAAGGCGCCAAGATAATCGTCTGGATCGCGTCGGATGATAATTTCAGCACGCTGCAGGAATCGCTGTTTTTCAAGTTCCAGCTGCTGGATGGCGAAAACAGACTGAAAAAGACCGGTCCCGAAAGCCAAAACGAAAAAGCCGGGGCTAACCCCGGCTTTTCAACGTTCGAATCGGATTGATCGTTTAAGCGGTCGCAACCTGCTTTTTCACGATTTCCTTTTTGATGCGTTTGACGCGCAGGCTCAGCTTGTCGTCCTTGGTTTTCAGCAACCAGTTATCGAGGCCGCCGACATGTTCCACAGAACGCAGGCCGTGGGTCGAAACACGCAGTTTCACGCCCTTGCCGAGTGTATCGGACAAAAGAGTCACATTTTGCAGATTTGGCAAAAATGTCTTTTTGGTCCGGTTTTTGGCGTGCGACACATTATTGCCTACCAGCCGAGTCTTACCTGTCAGTTCGCAAATCCGCGACATCGTAAAAGTCCAATTTCTTGTTATTGAGTGATTCCCAGCGGGAAAGAGCGGTCACCTAACCATAATCGAGCCATGCGTCAAGCATGTCCGAGCCATTTTGCGCGAACCGGTCCGTCTCCGGCTTCCTATAGCCTTCGAACCGCTTCCGCGCTACTCCATCGGCATGACGGCAGCAAAATATACTTCATTCATGGGCGATGCGCTGGATCTGGCTCGCGCGGCGATCGCCGTGGAGGAAGTGCCGGTCGGTGCCGTGATCGTCAGGAACGGCGAAATCATTGGCCGTGGCCACAATAGCACCCGCATCGACAACGATCCCACCGCCCATGCAGAAATTGTGGCGATTCGCGAAGCGACCCGCTTTCTCGGCAATGACCGGCTGGACGATTGCGACCTGTGGGTCACGCTCGAGCCCTGTACGATGTGCGCCGGCGCAATTGCCCATGCCCGGCTGCGCAGAGTCTATTATGGCGCCGATGATCCCAAGGGTGGTGCCGTAGACAGCGGTGTCCGCTTCTTCGACGCGCCGACCTGCCATCACCGGCCGGACGTTTACGCCGGGATAGAAGCAGAGAATTCCGCCGAAATGCTGCTGGGCTTTTTCCGCGGGCGCCGCGACTAAAGCCTAGTGCACAAAGCGCGCGACGACATCGCGATAGCTGCGGCTGACCTTGACCTGCGCGCCTGACCCGAGCACCAGAAAACATTCGCCATTGGTATGCGGCTTCACTTCCCGGACCTGGCTCAGATTGACGATGGTGGAGCGGTGCACCCGCTGGAAATGGCGCGGATCGAGGCGCTTCTCCAGATCCTTCATCGTTTCGCGCAGGATCAGGCTGTTGTCCGCGGTATAGATGCACATGTAATCGCCCGCGGCGTCGATCCGTTCGATCGTGTCGACATCGACGCGGAAAATCTGGCCGCGGTCCTTCACATTGATCAGCTTCTCATAGCGATTCGCCGATGCCGGCTCATCGGTATCCTCGATATCGGCCATCGCGTCGGGAGCCACTTCGCTGAGCACATTTTTCAGCTTTTCAAGCTCGGCACCGCCGCGTTTCTCCAGCAGGCGCTTTCGCACTCGGTCAATTGCGTCGGCCAGCCGGTCTTCCTCGACCGGTTTGACCAGATAGTCGATCGCCTCCGCCTCGAAAGCCCGGACAGCATGTTCGGAATAGGCAGTGACAAAGATGAACAGCGGCGGTTCGATCTCCATGATTCCCTGCACAACGGAAAAACCGTCAAAGCCCGGCATCTGGATATCAAGAAACACCAGATCGGGCTTCAGGGTCTTGATCTTGCGAATCGCTTCGCGGCCATTGCGACAGGTGTCGACAATCTCGATATCGTCAAATTTCTCGAGCCGGATCTGCAGACCCTGTATCGCCAGCTTCTCGTCATCGACTAAAATTGTCTTGATCGTCATGTTTTTAAATCCTTATGCTGAAATGATGCCATCGACCGTGCATTTACCGGCTCCCGCTGATGGTCATCACTGGATGCATGCTCTCCAAAAATAGTCTCGTTCCTCAATTGCTCATCGGTGGCAGAATGGTCTGCCGCTTCCCGTTCGATCTGTTCTCTGGTTTCAAATGGCAAGGCGATGAATACCGAAAAGCCCTCGCCAGGCGACGAGCGCGTTTCGAATATCGCGCCTTCTCCATAAGCCTGGTTTAATCGCTCCTGAATATTCCCCAGGCCAACACCGGTCGATGCGGATTTACCCGACGTGCCGCCGATTTTTCCGGGCCCGGTATCCGAGACGACAATACGCAGCTTGTCGCCGTCGCGATGGGCCGACACCGAGATATCGGCACCTTCCTCCTGCGGCGTCACCGCATATTTGATGGCATTCTCGACCAGAGGCTGAAGCAATAGCGATGGCAGCAGGGCATCGCGCACCGCGGGATCGATATCGAAATGCGACCGCAACCGTTCCTCGAAACGCATTTTCTCGATATCCAGATAGAGATGCAGGGTTTCCACCTCCTGCGCCAGCGTGACCCGGCTGTGGACTTCATTGACCAGCGTATGGCGCAGGAAAGAGGACAGGCGCGACAGCATGGCGTTGGCCGGTTCGGTCTGGCGCAGCAGCACCAGGGTCGAAATGCTGTTCAGCGTGTTGAACAGGAAATGGGGATTGAGCTGATAGCGCAGCATTGCCAGCTGCGCGCGGGTCGCTTGCGCTTCCAGCTGCAGCAGCTGGTCATTCTGTTCCTCCACCCGCAGGAAGAAATTGATCGCGTAATAGAGCGCCGACCATGCGCCGAGCAGCATGATGCCCAGAAACAGAGAACCCAGAAACAAGGTACCGAACGCGGTTTCCGACGCCGGATTCTGGATAAGAAAGACCCAGGCGTCGATGAATGCATAGAGCGCCGATGCAACCGTCAATATCGCGGCGGTGCTGCTCCATGTCACAATCGGGCGGCGGTGGATCAGATTCTTGTAGACCACCGACAGCAGCAGGGAGATCGAATAGCCGGTAATGGTCGAGATGATGACCGGCACCAGGAAACCAAGTGGCAATCCGTTGGATATCCCGCCAATCGCGCGCAGAATAAGCGCGCCGGCCCAGCCCGCGGATTGCAGGTTCCAGAATGCCCGGTTCTTGTTGCCAAAAAACGGCTGGGGACGGATTTCCATAACGGCCATTGCGCCATCTATAGCGGGCCATTGCCGCTTGGGAAAGAATCGCCTATCATTTGCGCAAATAAGACGACGAAAGTTCCGTTCTTCGACGCAAATGCAAAGCTATTTGTATTGTTCGGTGACAAAATGGGACCAAAGATCGGCAAAATACAAAGGAGAATATCATGGGTGGTCCAAACGAAGTCCGGGCAAAATTTCCTTCGATGGAAGAAGGAACGCAGGAAGACTGGCAGATCATCGGCGGCCATTTCGGCCCTTTCGCCAGCAAGGTCGCCGACCGGGTGCTGGACCATCTCAAATTGCTGGACGGAGATTTTGGCGGCTTCCCGATCGACCGGATGCAACATAGTCTGCAGACCGCCACCCGCGCGCACCGCGATGGCCGGGACGAAGAATATGTTGTAATGGCATTGCTGCACGATGTCGGCGATACGCTTGGCACCTATAACCATCCCGATATAGCCGCCGCGATCCTCAAACCCTTTGTCAGCGAGAAGAACCACTGGATCACGGAGAAACACGGCATTTTCCAGGGCTATTATTTCTTCCACTATCTCGGCCAGGACCGCGACATGCGCGAACAATATCGCGGCCATGAACATTTCGAGGATTGTGCGGAATTCTGCGCAAAATATGACCAGACGGCCTTTGACGCCAATTATGACACGGCGCCGCTGGAATTTTTCGAACCGATGGTTCGCCGCGTCATGGCGCGGCCGATCAACAGTATTTACGCGACCGAATAGGGCAAGGCGGCGAACGGCCTCAGGCCGCCGAGGATTCGCCGATTTCCTTCAGGTGACGGACCACCATATCGTCGCGGTTGGCACCTTCGGAATCCAGTTTCAATTCCGCTTCGTCGATCCAGCACAGATTTTCCATTTCCAGAACCCGGTCGTCATGCGCCCGGATGCTGATCGGTCCGATCGGCTGGCGATCACGCGAATCGCATAAAATCGGATTGGACGCGACGCCGGTTTCCCATCTTTCGCCCCATTGCCGCAGAGCGATCATGGTTGGCAGAAGATCCTGCCCCTTGTCGGTCAGCCGATATTCCACTTTCCGCTTGTCGTGATCACAGGGCCGGCGGGTCATGATCCCCGCCTCGACCATCCGGGTCAGCCGATTGGCCAATATGTTCCGGGCGATGCCGATTTCAGAGAGAAAATCCTCAAAATGCCCGACGCCGTTGAGTGCCGCGCGCAATATCATGAAGCACCATCGCTCGCCGATGACTTCCAGCGATACGGGAAGGCTGCACTCCCCGCTCGTCAGACTCGATAAATCTTCTCTGATTTTGTCCATATAGCCATTCCTAAACCAGTTTTCTGGCGAGTGCGAAAAAAATATACGTTTTTAGTTGCAACTTAAAACCTAATAATCTAAGTAGTGATTCGCAACCTAAATTGCAACCGTAATTTTCTCCCCTGCGGCCCGGGCACCCGGGTTTCGCAACTGATAAAGAAGAAAGGAAATATCATGCTTCTCTCCCAAAGCCCGCTTCGCGCTTCCATATTATTCTCGATCGCGGCGATGACATCCCTGACCCTGTTCACGGCGACGACCGCCGAAGCGCGCACTACGCCAGTCGCCTATACCGCCGAATTGCAGGCGCCGGTGGAAGCCGGCCAGGAAATCATCCGGGGCGCGGTCGTTCGCTGCACCGGGACCGAATGTATCGGCACGAAAAGCAGCTCCGCGCCGCGGACGATCTGCGCCAAGATCGCCGACAAATTCGGCCCGGTGACGAGTTTCGCCTACAAAGGCGAGGCCTTTGACGCCGAAGCGATCGCCAAGTGCAACAACTGATTTGACCATCCCCGTCTGACCGGCTTTCTCGCTCCCCGTGACTGCCAGATTTCTGGCCCCCGCCGGTCAGCTTTAGCGCCGAAGCCCGGACTTGCTTCCCTTCCCCGGAAACAAGCGGCGGCTTCGGCGCTCTTTTTTGTTGCCCCAGCCTTAAAAGCGCACCATCTTTAAGCCATGCTAAGACAATATGAACTGGTGGAGCGAGTAAGATCCTATGATCCCGATGCGGACGAGGATCTGATCAACCGTGCCTATGTTTTTTCCGTACAAAGACATGGCAGCCAGAAACGGGCCAGCGGCGACCCCTATTTCAGCCACCCGATCGAGGTTGCCGGCCTGATGACCGATCTCAAGCTGGACCAGCAGACGATTGTGACGGCGCTGCTCCACGATACTGTCGAGGATACGCTCACAACGTCGGAAGAAATCAGCAAATTATTCGGTTCGGAAATCGCCCGGCTGGTCGATGGCGTGACCAAGCTCTCCAAGATCGAGGCGCAGACCGACAACGAGAGAGCCGCGGAAAATCTGCGCAAATTCCTTCTGGCGACGTCGGATGATATCCGCGTGCTGCTGGTCAAGCTGGCCGACCGTCTGCACAATATGCGGACGCTGCATTTCATCAAGAGTGAAGAGAAGCGGCTGCGGATCGCCCATGAAACCATGGATATCTATGCGCCGCTGGCAGAGCGGATCGGCATGTATGAATATATGCGCGAGATGCAGTTGCTGGCTTTCGAGCATATGGAGCCCGAAGCCTATGACACCATCACCAAAAGGCTGCAGGCGATCAAGGAAGGCGACGAGGGCCAGGTCGATAAAATTGCCCAGTCAATCCAGAAGGCCCTCGAAAGCGGCGGGCTGGTAGCGGAAGTCAGCGGCCGGGAGAAACATCCCTATTCGATCTGGCGCAAGATGCAGGAACGACACGTCAGTTTCGAGCAGCTTACCGACATCATGGCGTTTCGCGTGGTTACGGACAATAGCGCCGAATGCTACCGGGCGCTGGGCATCCTGCACGAAAAATGGAAAATGGTCCCCGGCCGGTTCAAGGACTATATTTCCACGCCCAAGCGCAACGGATACCGGTCGATCCACACAACCATCATGCACGGCAATAATATGCGGGTGGAAATCCAAATCCGTTCACAGCGCATGCACGAGGACAATGAATTCGGTCTTGCCGCGCACTGGGCCTATAAACAGGGCAACCGGCCCGATGGACAGGCCGGCTGGATTCGCGACCTGATCGAAATTCTGGATCAGGCGGAGGACGCCGAGGAACTGCTCGAGCACGCCAAGCTGGCAATGTATCAGGACCGGATTTTTGCCTTCACCCCGAAAGGTACGTTGCTGCAGCTGCCGCGCGGATCGACCACCGTCGACTTTGCCTATGCGGTGCACACCGATCTCGGAAACCAGGCGGTTGGTGCCAAGGTCAACGGCCGGCACGTGCCGCTCCGGACCCAGCTGCAAAATGGCGATGTCGTCGAAATCCTCAAGTCCAAGGGACAGGAACCGCAGCCGGGCTGGCTATCCTTTGTCATCACCGGAAAGGCCCGCGCAGCGATCCGCCGCAACGTCCGGTTCAAGGAGCGTGACGAGATTATCGCGATCGGCACGGAACTTTACGAGGAAATCATCGAGCGCCTGCCCGGCAAGATCGGCAAACGCGCGATCAAGGCCGCGCTCAAACGGCTGGACCTGAAGGAGCCAGACGACCTGATGATCGCGATTGGCACCCGCCAGCTCAGCGATCGGGAAGTTATGGAAGCGATCATCCCGGGCAGCGTGCACGACAATGACGACGAGCGGCAATGGCCGGAACAGGATCGCGCGATTTCTATAAAGGGGCTGACGCCCGGCGTGGCATTCAATCTCGCCGAATGCTGTCACCCGGTACCCGGCGACCGGATCGTCGGCTTGCGTCGCAGCGGCCAGAATGTCGAGGTGCACACGATCGACTGCCAGAGTCTGGCGGACGGGGTCGATGCCGACTGGGTCGATCTCAGTTGGGGCAATGAAAGCGATGGCGCAGCGGCGCGGCTATGCGTGGTCTTGCACAACAAGCCGGGGACGCTGTCCGAAATGGCGGGGATTTTCGGCTTTCACAACGCCAATATCCTGAACCTGCGCCTGTCCCACCGGGACGGCCCGTTCCATACCTTCGATGTTGATCTGGAAGTACACAATGTCCACCATCTGATGCGGATATTGTCAGCCCTGCGCGCGTCGGAAGCGGTCGCCCAGGCAGAACGGACCTGACGCCCGCTTCAGCCTGTTTCAGGAAGCGGGCGGTGGTCCGCCGGGGACGCCCTGCGCCTGCATCTGCTGACGCAATTCCTCCATCTGTTCGGCGGAAATGAAATCCAGTAGCGTCACATCGAAAATGAGCAGGCTTCCCGACGGGACCTGTTCACTCGGTGAGGTTTCGCCATAGGCCAGATCGGACGGAATCCAGAGGCGATATTCGCCGCCTTTCTGCATCAGCTGCAGCGCTTCGGAAAATCCGGGTACGACCGCGCCAACCGGCATCGGGGCCTGGTCATTGGCATCAAAGATAGTACCGTCGCGCAGCGAACCTTCATATTTGACCAGAGCGGTGTCACTAGCCACCGGAGACGGCCCCTTGCCTGCCTTGATCTCCTGATATTGCAGCCCCGACTTGGTTTCCACAACGCCCGGCTGCTTGGCATTGTCGGCCAGAAACTCGTCATTGCCTGGCGGCGGAAACAGCTGTTCCCATCCCGACTGGACAAATTCCCTCGGACTGGTTTTTTCCGGGATCGCAGCGGCGAGCGCAGCAAGGAAAATCATCCCCAGCAGCAGCCCGAACAGAAACGGCCTGACAGAGGACGACGGACGGCTGGCTTGCGGATTCGAGGCGATATCAGGCACGCATTATTCTCCAAAAAAATCCGGAAACGCTATTATGAAAATATGGAGGTCGCTAGCGGCCCGGAATTTACGGATTTCCGGGAGCGCCCTGTGCCTGCATTTGCTGGCGCAACTCTTCCATCTGCGCCTGCGAGATAAAGTCGATCAGTGCGACGTCGAAGATCAGCAGGCTGTTTGGCGGAATCTGCTCGCCGGGAGACGCTTCGCCATATGCGAGTTCAGATGGGATCCAGATGCGATATTCGCCGCCCTTCTGCATCAGTTGCAGCGCTTCGGAAAATCCGGGCACGACGGCACCAACCGGCATCGGCGCCTGCTCGTTGGCGTCGAAAACCGTGCCATCGCGCAACGTGCCTTCATATCTCACCAGAGCGGTATCGGTAGCGATCGGCGAAGGTCCCTCGCCGGGCGTTATAACCTTATACTGCAGCCCGGAATCGGTCGTCACGACGCCATCTTCATCGGCATTGGCTGCCAGAAACTGTTCGTTGGAGGCGCCGACAACAACGGCATTCTGGGTCCCGGCATAGGCAAGGCCGAGCGCGACAGCGACAACCAGCAGCACGCCGATCCAGATCTTGGTCAGCGAACCCTTTTTGATGGGGTGAATCGGAACCGTCGTAACAGACATGGGCAGGCTACCTTATATTCGTGGAGCCGAAGCGTTTAAATAAGGCCGTCGCGTTCCATGCGCTTGCGGTCCATCTTGCGGGCGCGGCGAACGGCAGCAGCCTTTTCGCGAGCGCGCTTTTCGGATGGCTTTTCATAATGGCGACGAAGCTTCATTTCGCGATAGACGCCTTCACGCTGCAATTTTTTCTTGAGCGCCCGGAGGGCCTGATCAACATTATTATCGCGAACCATGATTTGCATAAGACTGAGTAACTCCGTTCAGATTTCGTAGCGGTCCAGAAGCAATTTCTTCCGGCCAATATTAGTGTAAAAGCCATAAAAAAGGGTTTGCAGCAGAATCAATCTGCTTCAATCTCGCGCCGCCTATCAATTTCTTGGAACCGAGGCAAGCTTTTACACGATTCTTTGCGCGAATGACAGGCGCTTTGCATTCGTCTTTTCGGGGCTTTGCTATAATATGCCGAACAAAGATAATAAGAGCCGATTCGAGGAGAGAGAAATGGCAACCGCGATCAACGTCCAGTCCAGCTGCAGCGAAGCAGAATGGAAAGCCCGCCAGCGGCTCGCAGCCTGCTACCGGATTTTCGCCTATCTCGGCTGGGACGAGATGATCTTCAATCATGTCACGCTCAAGGTACCGGGCGAAGATGACGCCTTTCTGATCAATCCCTATGGTCTGCATTTCAGCGAAGTGAGCGCCTCGAACCTGGTCAAGATCGATATCGACGGCAACACGCTCGATGGCTCGACCTTTCCGGTCAACAAGGCCGGCTTCACCCAGCACAGCCTGTTCCATCGCGAATTGCCGGACGTCCACGCGATCATCCACACCCACACGACCGCGACCATGGCGGTATCGTCGGTTGAAGGCGGCCTGCAGCCGATCAATTTCTACGCCGCCGCCATCGTCCCGCGCCTCGCCTATCACAAGTTTGAAGGCATTACGGTGCACCAGGATGAAGGCCCGCGCTTTCTCGCCAGCCTTGGCAAGAAACGGATGATGATGCTGGAAAATCACGGACCGGTGGTGATGGGCCGGACGCTGGAACAGGCCTTTCTCAACCACTGGGTGCTGCAACGCGCCTGCGAAATCCAGATGCAGACCCTGTCGATGGGCAAGCCGGTGATGATCGGCGAAGAGGTAATCCGGAAGCATCTCGACAATCTGTCGCAGGCCTCGATCGATCCGCTGCAGCAGGGCGTCCCGGAATTCGACGCGATGGTACGGCTGATCGATCGCGAAGACAAAAGCTGGCGGGAGTAATAACCGCTTTCGTCATGCCGAACTTGTTTCAGCATCTCTTATTGCATAAGCCACTAGCAGGAGGTCCTGAAACAAGTTCAGGATGACGAGCAGGACGCCATGACCAAATTCACCGTCAATGACCGTCCGGTCCAGTACCGGATGGACCCGGAAACGCCCCTGCTATGGGCGCTGCGCGACGCGTCCAATCTTACCGGTACCAAATATGGCTGCGGCACCGGCGATTGTGGCGCCTGTATGGTCGAGGTCGACGGTGAGGCGATCCGCTCCTGTCTGGTCACCATCGGCGAGATGGAGGGCCGTTTTGTCACGACGATAGAAGCGCTGTCGCGCGATCGCAGCCATCCGGTGCAACAGGCCTGGGCGGCAGAGAATGTCCCGCAATGCGGCTTCTGCCAGTCCGGCATGATCATGGCGGCGGCGGTATTGCTGAAGAAAAATTCCAATCCGTCGAAAGCGGCGATTGACGAGGCAATTACCAATATCTGCCGCTGCGGCACCTATCCGCGCATCCGCGAGGCGATTCAGCGGGCCGGACGCGTGGCCCGCGGCGAAACCGTGCTCAGCGCCGCCCCGCCGCCGGGGATCGACCCCGAAGATGCCGCCAAGGCGGTTCCGGCGCTCACCCCCAAGGATTGAGCCCGTTCGAACGCAAAAGCCAGCTCGCGTCGCTCCGGTTTTCTTTGAACCAACCCGTCAATTCGTGTTTATGAAGGTCTTTTGACGAATCGGGAAAGACATATGAAAGCAACCATCTGGCACAATCCGAAATGCGGGACGTCGCGCAAGACCTTGGCGATACTGGAAGAAACGCCCGGTGTTGACCTGACCGTTGTCGAATATCTGAAAAACCCGCCCAGCCGTGCCAAGCTGGAACAGCTGTACAGCGATGCTGGAATGACGCCGCAGGAAGGCCTACGAGTCCGCGGTTCCCCGGCCGAGGAGTTGGGGCTGACAAAAGATGACGCCACTGCCGACCAGATTCTGGATGCCATGGCCAGGGAGCCGATCCTGATCAACCGGCCGCTGGTCGAGACCGACAAGGGAGTCAGACTGTGCCGGCCGCAGGATATCGTACAGGAAATACTCTGACGCGATTTGCTTCCGGCGGATTGGGATAGAACGGACCGGGAAAGACAATGGCGGTAATCGCAGTGTACAGTATGAAAGGTGGCGTCGGCAAAAGCTGCACCGCAGTGAATCTGGCATGGAACAGCGCCGTCGGCAGCTCACGGCGGACATTGCTCTGGGACCTGGATCCGCAAGGCGCCGCTTCGTTCATTCTCAAGGGCGACAAGTCGAAAAAGGACCGCGCGCGCGCCATGGTCGCCGGCGATGTCAAACCGGAAAAGCTGATCAAGCATACGGACGTGGAGAATCTCGATATTCTGGCCGCCGACGTATCGTTGCGCGGTCTCGACCGGCTGTTCTTCCAGATCAGCAAGAAACGGCATCTCGGCAAGCTGCTGAAGGAAATCGGCAAGAATTATGACCGGATCATTCTCGATTGCCCGCCCGGACTGACCGAAACCAGCGAACAGATATTGCGCAACGCCGATATTGTGATTGTACCGACAATCCCCTCCCCGCTGTCGGAACGCGCGCTCACCGATGTCCAGATGTTTCTGAACAGCAACAGCAAGAAACACGCGCCATTGCTGCCGGTCTATACGATGGTCGACAGACGCCGCTCGATTCACAACGAGGGCCTGGCCCGCAAACCGAAATGGCCGGTCATTCCAATGTCGAGCGCCGTTGAACATATGACCAAATTGCAGCAGCCGGTCGGCAGCTTCGCACCGCGCAGCCCTGCCGCACAGGCCTATGCCCGGATCTGGCGCGGCATCGAGAAAAGGCTGACGAAAAAATAGTCCGGCTGGACGGACTCAGGCGGTCTTCTTGCTATATTCCAGATGTCCCGGTTCATATGAACGGAACAATTGCCTGGCATCGGCAGGGATCATCGGACGACCGAAATAATAGCCCTGGATCTTGCGACAACCCAGCCGCTTGATCATCTGCACTTCTTCTTCGGTTTCCGCGCCCTCGGCGGTCGTGGACATGCCCAGAGAATCCGCCATGGCGACGACCGCCCGGATGATGGCAAGACTTTCCGGAGCATTTTTGGCGGCACCCTGAACGAAACTGCGGTCGATCTTGATCGTGTTGAAACGGGTTTTGCGCAGATAGCCGAGCGAGCTATAGCCGGTGCCAAAATCGTCAAGCGAGAGGTTGACGCCCAGTGCAATGATCTGATCGAGCACTTCTGCAGCGCCGTTGCCCTCGCGCATGAAGATGCTTTCGGTAACCTCTATCTCCAGACGGCTGGGCGGAAGCCCGCTTTCCTCGAGCGCGGAGACCAGCATCGAAAGAAAATTCACTTCGGTCAACTGGTCCGCCGACACATTGACCGCGACCTTGACCGAGGCGGGCCAGGCCAGCGCTTCCTTGCATGCCGTCCGCAAGACCCATTCGCCGATCGGAACGATCAGCCGCGCTTCTTCGGCCAACGGTACGAATTTGGCAGGGGAAACAACGCCGAATTCCGGACTGGTCCAGCGCAACAAAGCCTCGAAGCCGACAACGCCGCCGGAGTCCGCACTGACAACCGGCTGGTAATTGAGCGACAGTTCGTCATTCTCAAGCGCCTTGCGCAGCGCTATTTCCATGACTCGCCGTTCTTCTGCCTGGACATGAAGCTTCGGCTCATAATGGGTGTAGGCCCCGCCGCCCTGATCCTTGGACCGGTAAAGCGCGAGATCGGCGCTGCGCATCAGCATTTCGACCGTGCGCCCGTCACGCGGACCAATCGCCGTACCGACGCTGGCACCGATATATAACGTGTGCTGGTCAACCTCATAGGGCCGCGAGAGGGTGTCGATGATCCTCTCGGCCAGCAATTCCATATATTGGGTGTCGCTCGCTTCCTTGATCACGATGGCAAATTCGTCCCCTCCGAGACGCCCGCACAGCTCGTTGTCGGTCATGATCGAACGCAACCGGTCGGCTACGCGGGCCAGCAACCGGTCGCCCACCGGGTGGCCGAGCGTATCGTTCACGGCCTTGAACCGGTCGAGATCGATCATCATGAATCCGCAGCGGCCGTTCCATTTCTCGGCTGTCTGCATAGCCTTGCTGACCGCGTCGGTCAGCTGCAGGCGATTGGGGAGACGCGTGAGCGTATCGAATCTGGCGAGTTGCGAAATCTTGTCCGCCGACTGGCGCTGTTCCGTAATGTCCGAGCCGACACCGCGAAAACCATGAAACACGCCATTGTCATCAAGCTTCGGAGAAGCGGACAATTCCCACCAGCGGGTTTCGCCATTGATCTGCACGGGCACCAGCATGTTGCTGAAACTGTCGCGCTGTTTCAGCTTTTCCGCCAGTTCGTGCAGGGCGGTCGAGAATTTCCCGCTGTCCCAGGCTTCTCCGGCGACCAGCTGCAGAAACGGCTTGCCTTCGATCTCTTCGGTAGGCTGTCCTATCGCATGGGCGAATCGCGGCGAAACATGCATGATGCGGCGGGAGGTATCGGTCTGCCAGAGCCAGTCGGCGCCGGTATCCTCAAATTCCTTGAGCAACAGGCTGACCACTTCGCTTTTCTCGTTGAGACTGGCTTCCGCGACCCGCCGGTCAATGAACGACCGGCCGGACATCAGGCATCCGGAAATCAGCAGGACCGCGATTGCCAGAGTGGCCAAGGCCAGATGGGGGCTGCCGATATAGAGCCAGCCGAAAATTAGCGCTGCGCTGGACGATGATATGAACAAGATGCTGCTGAGCGGCATATTCGACAAGAGCATCGCCGAGCCCACCATCAGACAGATGATGGTCGCCCACACCGGTATCATGGTCAGCAGGTCAGAGCTGAAGGCAAATAGCAGGAATCCAGCGCCCCACAGTGAGCCGCCAGCCAGGGAAATGAGGTAGAAAGCCGTCAATTCGGATCGGTGGATCGATTTCCGCTGCCAGGCAGACTGCTTTCGGTACAGCAGGTGGGCGTAGACATATACAGCGCACAAACATACGAGCCAGACACCGAGCAGCAGGATATTGACCTGGCCGACACCCAGTTGCAGGGTCAGCAGACCGCACACGACCGCAGCAACAATCTTCAGCAGACCATGCTGGTTATTGCCATTGAACTGCAACGCACGGATACGGCCCCAGTCGACCCCGGGGGGATCGGACAGGCCTAACAGCACGCTGAGCGGGATCACCCGAGGCAGGCCGGTTTGAGCGAATGTTCTTAACACCGCTCGTCCCTACGACGAAATTCTTAGCGAAAAGTAAGGATCGGGCTAATTTTTTCTGCCCTATCCGGACCGCTTGTGCAGTCCCGCTTCAGGCGGCCACCGCATAAGGCTGAATATCACCGGAGAGATACAGGTTCCGGGCCTTCGCACGGCTCAGTTTTCCGGAACTGGTTCTTGGCAAGGTCCGGGGCGGCACGAGCTCGATCACACAATTCATACCGGTAATGGCCCTCACCTTGTCCCGAATCTCGTCGCGCAGCCGCAACCTTTCGATCTCGTCGGATGTCCGGCACTGCACCAGCACCGCCGGCGTTTCTTCGCCGCCCGGCGTCGTGATCGCAAAGGCAGCAATATCGCCGGCCTTGAAACCGGGCAGTTGTTCCACCGCCCATTCGATATCCTGCGGCCAGTGGTTCTTGCCGTTGATGATGATCATGTCCTTGGCGCGACCGACGATGTAGAGATAGCCGTTCGACAGATAGCCCATGTCGCCGGTATCGAGCCAGCCATCGACCAGACAGGCATCGGTTGCCTCCTGGTCGCGATAATAGCATTCCATTACCGCCGGGCCCTTCATCCAGACCTTGCCAACGGCCTTTTCAGCGAGCACCGCTCCGTTTTCCTCACGGATTTCAAGCTGCGTATCGCGAACCGGTTTCCCGCAATTGACGATCGCGCGATAGCGTTTCGGACGGCTGCCGTCGCTCTTTTTCTCGCCGGACAGTTCGGTCTCTTCAACCAGTTCGACTTCCATGCCTTCGCCGGATGGCATCAGGGTTACGGCCAGCGTCGCTTCGGCGAGACCGTAGCTCGGCAAGAAGGCCTTGGCGTCGAATCCTGCGGGCGCAAACGCATCGGTAAAGCGCTGCATCACGTCGGGCCGAATCATGTCGGCGCCATTGCCCGCCAGCCGCCAGCGCGAGAGGTCGAACCGCTCCTGCACATTGGACTGGCTGCCGATGCGCCGCGCGCAAATCTCGTAGCCGAAGGTCGGCGAGAAGCTGCAGGACGTGCCGGGATTGCGGGTGATCAGGTCCAGCCATGACAGGGGCCGCCGGGCGAAATCGGCGGTCTTGAGATAGTCGGTCGACACCTGGTTGGCGACCATCGACAGGAAGCAGCCGACCAGACCCATGTCATGATAAAAAGGCAACCAGGAGATACAGCGATCGGTACCATTGATCAGCATGCCGTGGGCGTGCGAACCCAGATTGTGCAGCAGCGCCTTGTGCGAGACGGCAACGCCATGCGGAAAGCGGGTCGAACCGCTGGAATATTGCAAATAGGCGATATCGCTGCTGCTGGCTGTCGGCAATTCCACCTCAGATGCGTCCTGTTGCGCGAACGCGTCCCAGCCGGAGATCGGGATCGAACGGGACTGGCCGGCCGGGCCTGCCAGTTCGGCAATCTCGTCCGGGAACAGCAACAGGGCGGGGTCGCAGCTGTCCAGCTGCACGCCGATCTGGTCGATATAGCTTTCCTTGCCGCCGAAAGACGTCGGCAATGGCAATGGCACCGGCAGCGCACCGGCGTAAACAGCGCCGAAGAAAAGCGCGCAAAACTGCGGCTCGGTATCGGCGATCAGCGCCACCCGGTCGCCCGGTTTTATGCCAGCAGCGATCAGGCGTTTTGCCGCCGCCAGTGCGTCGTCACGCAACTCGCTGAACGGATAGGCCCGAACCAGCGAAGCGCGGGCATCGTGAAAGTTGAAGCCCTTTTCCCCTCTGGCCGCATAGTCCAGAGCTTCCCCCAGCGTCTCGAAATCGGAGAAGCGGCGCGGAAGTTCATCCAGGGTCGGGGTTGGTGTCAATTCGGTCATTCAATATCCATTTCCGGGAGGTCCAGCCTTCCCAAAATCAATCTCGTTCGCGCTAACAGGGAAGGAATAGTCATTTTCCCCCCATTCAGCCGCATCTGCCAATGTCATTGCTAACCTCTGGCGTTTAAATTTCGGCCCGACTGTGGCACAAAAAGGGCAAAGGGCATAGTTGAAGGTCAAACCGTTGAAAAACAGCGTTAAAACGTTAGATCAGGAGAGCTTGCATCGGCTGGCTATACGCTATGTCGAACGATATGCAACGAGCCGCAAAAAACTCGCCGATTATCTGCACCGGAAAATCCGCGAAAGGGAATGGCTGGATACCGAGCCGCCGGCAGTCGAACAGCTGATCGCGCGTTTCGTTGATCAGGGCTATATTGACGACGCATTATATGCCCAGACCAAGGCCGCGTCGCTCATCCGGCGCGGCTATGGAACCCGCCGGGTCTCGCACGCGCTTTACCAGGCCGGCATCAGTGAAACGGACGGGCGGGAAGCCTTTCAGATCAGCGAAGCGAACAAATGGGCCGCGGCGGACAAATTTGCCCGCAAGCGGAAAATTGGCTGCTATGCCGAAACCGAGCAGGACGCGGACAAATGTCGCAAGCAATTGCAGGCTTTTCTGCGGGCGGGCCATGATTTCGACCTGGCATCCCGCTTTGTCTTCGCCCGACCCGGCGAAGAAATAACAGTGGAAGACTAGTTCATATCTGGGCAAGTAGATTTTGCCCAATAATTGGATCGGGCGCTTTGGCGGCAAGAATCGCCAGCCTAATAATATTATGATATATAGTGCCGACCGAGTCGGAATGTGTTAGATTTTTGATTTGGCTTAGTTTTGTTCGGAGATGCATAGTGGCAAGCTTGTTTGCGGAACCTGACCCTGCGGGTAATCGCGCGCCCGGTGACAGCGAGCATGATCATATATCAACCGGCGGCGAGTTGCTGCGCGCCACCGGCCGCGTAAAATGGTTCGACAGCCATCGCGGCTTCGGCTTCATCGTTCCGGAAAATAGCGACACAGACGGTCCCGCTCCGCAATCCGACATATTGGTCCACTGGAGCCTGCTGGAATCGCTCGGCACGCGGGAATTGCCGGAAATGGCGATGGTCACCTGCGAATATGCCGTCGCGCCCAAAGGCCTGCAGGCGACGAGAATTCTCGACATTGATCTTTCCGATTGCGGACCCAAGAAAGATACGTCTCCACCGACAGGCTCGCGCCAGGCGATGCACATCGTCGACGAGGATTCCGCTTTCGTCAATGCCGAGGTAAAATGGTTCAATCGGGCCAAAGGCTATGGTTTTCTGGTGAGCGACGATTTCGACGGCGATATATTCCTCCATATGGAAACCCTGCGTGACGCCGGGATTGCGGAAATTGCTCCGGGCCAATTGTTGCTGACCCGAATAAGAGACGGAAACCGCGGGCATATGGCGGTGCAAGTCTGCCTGCCCCCGTCGGACTGAAAAAGAGACCCTCCCGAATGATCAAGATTTCAAAAGCGATCGCGCTTTCCCTGGCCCTGCTTGGCACGGCCGGCATTTCCGGCTGCTACGCCCGGACCGGCGACAGCGCGGCGGCCAGCACGCAAGCGGAACTGCCAGTATCCGAGGCGGGACTCCGACAGGTACCGCTCAGCGTCCGGACCGCGGATGGCCGGCATGATTTCGTCGTCGAAGTGGCAGAAAGCGGCGCCCAGCAGGCCCAGGGTCTGATGTTCCGCACCCGCCTGGCTCCCGACAAGGGCATGATATTCCCCTTTCCCCAGGATCGCATCGCGAGCTTCTGGATGAAGAATACGGTGATCCCGCTGGATATCATTTTCGTTCGCAGGGACGGGACAATCGAATCGATCGCCGCCAATACGCCTCCCTATTCGCTGGAATCGGTCCGCTCCAACGAACCGGTGGGTGCGGTGCTCGAAATTGCAGCCGGCCGGGCAGCGGAACTGGGCATCGGGCCGGGTGACACCGTCACCTGGTAGTGACCGTCCCGACGCCCGCTTACATCCGTCCTGTTTGACATTTTTTCATTGCGAAGCGCATGGCTGCGGGGCTAAGCGCACAGCATGAACATATTGGCGAAAATATTCACTTGGTGGGACGGCGCAACGATCGGCACCGCCCTGTTCAGCGCCCGCAAAGGCAAGCGCGTCGGCGAAGATGTGTTTGGCAATATCTATTATCAGGCGAAAAAGCCCGGGACCGGCCATCCGGCGGGGCAGCGCTGGGTCATTTACAATGGCTCCAATGACGCAAGCCGCGTGCCGCCGGAATGGCATGGCTGGCTGCATCACAGCTATGACGAAATCCCCGAAAGCCATTTGCCGCAAGCGCGCATCTGGGAAAAAGAACCGAGCGGGAACCTGACCGGCACCGCGCGTGCCTATCGCCCGGCAGGGGCACTGGAAGAAGGCGGCCACCGTGCCGCAGCAACCGGCGACTATGAATCCTGGAACCCCGCCGAAGCGGAATGACGGGCATGATGCGCCACTCCGTGACATTTCCGATGCTGGCGGCCATGCTGCTGCTGACCGGTTGCGGGTGGTTCAGCGACGACAATGTCGATGAAAACGCGACCGGCCAGGCTGCTGAAAAAGGGGAGGTTGCTGCCACCGACGGTGATCTGGTCGCATCGGTTACCGAGCAGATCGGAACACCGATGGCGGAACGCGTCGCCACGCTCGGCTTTCTCAACAAGCGCAACGGACTCACGCGCGATCTCGAGCTGCGGCCGGGCCAGTCGATCCGCATCGGCCGCGCAATCGTCCGCCTGCGCGCGTGCGAGCGGACGGCGCCCTGGGAACTAACCCCGGAACAGGGCGCCTTTGTCCAGTTGCTGGTCAACGACCGCCCCTCCAACCGGTCGGGCGAAGACCAGTGGAAAAGGGTTTTTTCCGGCTGGCTGTTTCGCGAATCACCGTCGCTGAATGTCGTCGAGCATCCGATTTATGATGTCTGGGTTAAAAGCTGCGCGATGAGCTTCCCCGGTGAAGAGGATCCGCCCGAGGATTCGGGCAATCCGACGGCGCCACGCACATCCTCGTCCAATCTGGCCAATAATATATCGAGCGCGCCAAATGAAACCGTGCCGGAAGCCCCGGCGCCTTCAGCCGCAGCACCGAGAGCTGCGCCGGCTCCCGCGCCAGCGGCCAGGCCCGCACCGCCGGTCAGCAACCCGCCAGAAGACCTGATCGGCGACTTGATCGCCGATACCGATGACGGCGCATAATTCCGCACTTTCGCGAGCATCTCGAGATAGGTTTTCTGGCTGATTTCAACCGCTCCCAATGATGCCAGATGGTCGGTCATGAATTGGCAGTCGAGCAGCGGAAATCCACCGACCTTCAACCGGGCCACCAGCCAGGCCAGTGCCACTTTCGACGCATCGCTGGCGCGCGAGAACATGCTTTCGCCGCAAAAGGCCCCGCCAATCGCCAGTCCATAAAGTCCGCCGACCAGCTTTTCCTCGCCGGTTTCGGCATCTTGCAGCCAGCATTCGACGCTGTGCGCACGGCCGAGTTCGTGCAGCCGGTTGAACGCCTCCTCGATCTCGGCATTGATCCAGGTCTCCTTGCGATCGGCGGCCTCGCTCGCGCAAATCCCGATCACGTCGGCAAAGGCGCTGTCGGTCGAAACGCGAAACCGGTCCGACCTGATGGTCTTGCGCAGCGAGCGCGACATCCGGAAATTGTCGAGCGGGATGATCGCGCGCGCCTTGGGCTCGACCCAGAAGGTTTCCGGATCATCCCGGGCGTCCGCCATCGGAAAAATACCCGATGCATAGGCTTTGACGAGGAGATCAAGATCAATGGTCATGGACAGGGGATAACGCGGCGAACATCATTCGCCCAGAGTGAAAGCGATAAAGATTTCCAGCCGTCAGGCCGTCATCAGAACGCGTGCTTCCTCGGCGATTTTCTCCGCTATCGCCGCATATTCGCTGGCAAAGCCGGCATTGGTGCGCCAGGCCGCGCCGATGCTGCGGGTCACCGACCAGCCCTCGACATCGAGCAAGGCAACGTCGCCGCCGCGGGGCAGTTCGGATCGCACATAAAGCGCGGGCAATATCGCCAGTCCCAGCCCGGATGCGACCATCTGCCGGACGCTGTCCAGGCTGGTGCCTTCATAATCGCGCAGCAGGTTCATATCATGCTGCTGACACTGCCGGGCCACGTCGCGGTGAAGGTGATGCCGTCGGTCCATGCTCAGCACCGGCGAGCCGGCCAGATCGGACAGGGTCAGATGGTCGTGCGCGGCCAGCGGATGGTCGGGAGGCGCGACCAGCAGCAACGGTTCGCGAAACAGCGGTTCGATATGCAGATTTTCGCCCTCGATCGGCAACGGCCCCAGCAGCATGTCGATAGACCCTTTGGTCAGTTCCATTGCCTGCAGATCGGGTATCCCCTCGCGCATGTAAAAACGCAGGTCCGGACGGCTGCGGTGGAGCGCCGCAATCACCGGCGGCATCAGATAGGGGCCCAGGGTTGGCGACACACCGAAGCGCAATATGCCCGCCAGACTGTCGCTGGCCCGTTCGGCCAGATCGCGGATATCCTTGACCTCGACCAGAACCTGCCGCGCACGCGCGGCAATTTCCCGGCCCACCGGTGTGAGTTCGGCGCCATGGGTGCGCCGCTCGATCAGGGTTACACCCAGTCTTTGTTCGAGCGTCCGCAGTTGGTGGCTCAACGTCGGCTGCGAGGCTCCGGCCGCTTGTGCAGCCTTGCCGAAATGGCCCTGGTCCGCGACCGCAACGAGATATTCAAACTGGCGTAATGTCGGCATGACGCTGCTCCATGTTATAGAAACAGTCTATTGATAAAGACAATTTCATTCGATTGTACTTATCACCTGCCTTGCATCATATCAACACTATCGATGCCGATGCACGATAGAAAGAGGATAGTCGTGGAACAATATAGCAACAGCCTGATCCGCAAACATCGCAAGCTGGGCGATCAGATCGCCAATCATAAGAACCATGGCGAACAGGTCCGCGAGCTGCAACGGTTGCAGCGCAGCCTGGCCGAACGCATCCGTAAAATCCAACGGGGCGCCGCATATCGCCAGCAGGGCGAAACCGCCTAGTCACGCTTACCCTTCCCCCCACTGGGGCGGCAGCTTCCCCCTCGACGGCTGGCCGCCCCGATTTTTTTGTAACCGCTATTCTGGAAAGAGGACGATGGCCTGATGGTAGGAAAGATGAACGCGGCGCTGCAGGAATTTATCGCGCGGGAAACCAGCGCAGGCATCATCCTGTTCTGCGCGGCGGTGGCGGCAATGGTTGCCATGAACAGCGCCTTCAATCCTTATTATCTGGCCTTTCTCGACATTCCGGTGGCCTTGCAGTTTGGCGCGCTGGAAATCGCCAAACCGCTGTCGCTCTGGATCAACGACGGCCTGATGGCGATCTTCTTCTTTCTGGTTGGCCTGGAAGTGAAGCGCGAGCTGATCGAGGGGCAGCTTTCCAGCATTGAGCAAGCGGCGCTCCCGGCTATCGCCGCGGTTGGCGGCATGGCGCTCCCGGCGCTGGTATTTCTCTATTTCAACTGGAATATTGCGGAAAATGTCAACGGCTGGGCGATCCCGGCGGCGACCGACATCGCCTTTGCGCTCGGTGTGCTGGCCCTGCTCGGCAAACATGCACCGGTGTCGCTGAAAGTGCTGCTGCTCGCGATCGCGATTATCGACGATATCGGCGCGATCATCATCATCGCTCTGTTCTACACCGCCGACGTCTCGAGCATCTCCTTGTTGCTGGCCGGTGGCGGAACCGTGTTGCTGTTCGCGATGAACCGGCTGGGCGTAATCCGCACCGCGCCCTATATATTGGTCGGCATATTTCTCTGGATCTGCGTCCTGAAATCCGGCGTCCACGCTACGCTCGCCGGGGTGATCGCGGCGCTGGCGATCCCCCTCTCCGCCAGGGACGGCAGCTCGCCGCTGAAACATCTCGAACATATCCTGCATCCCTGGACTGCCTTTCTGGTGCTGCCGATATTTGCCTTTGCCAATGCCGGCGTATCGCTGGCAGGTCTGCAGATATCCGACCTGATGGCGCCACTGGCGCTGGGCATTGCCGCCGGTCTGGTGGTCGGAAAACAGCTTGGCGTGTTCGGCTGCATCTATCTGGCCACCCGGACCGGTCTGGTGAAACGGCCCGCCGGCGTGTCCTGGCTGCAGCTTTACGGTCTCGCCTGCCTGACCGGCATCGGCTTCACCATGAGCCTGTTCATCGGCAATCTTGCCTTTGTCGATCCCGGGCAGATCGAAACCGTCAAGCTGGGCGTAATCAGCGGTTCGGTGGTTTCCGGCCTGCTCGGATATTGCCTGTTGCGCTTTGCTCCTCCGACAGGCGCGAAGCGGGTCGGAGAGGCGCAGGCTGAAACGGGCTGAATCTATCAGGCAAGACCGATTTCTGCGGCCGTCCAGCGCCGTGAATAGGCCGGATTTTCGGTATCACCGACCTCGTAAAAGGATTCGGTGAAGCCGCCATCATCATGCAGGGTGACCAGCGCATAACCGTTTTTCATCCGCGGAACATCGTCGGAAAATGCCGGATCGTGGCAATGGGCGTAATAATCGATATTGTCCTTCACCGCCGCATTCTCGAGGCCCCAAGCGGGACCAAAGGGCACAGCTCCGTGGCCACAGCAGCGGCTCTTGGTGACAGAAGTGGTGTCCTTGCCGACGATCATCCGGTCATAGACGATCCCATTATGGACATGCCCCCAATACCATAAGGAAGGAGGCGAACCGATTGCCTTGCAGACCTGATCATAGAGGATATTGGTTTCTGCGGTGATCGTGTCGCACGGATTGTGGTGGGTCATGACCATGATCGGTCCCTGATGCCCTGCGCAGACATTCTCGATCATTTCGATTTGCTTGCGATGCCGGTCAATGAAGAGAAAGCCGTCGGTGCCAATCGCGCCTTCCATATACATTTTGATACCATTTCTGGTGTCCGAATAATAAGCCG
The DNA here is from genome assembly GCF_002776575.1 of Sphingorhabdus sp. YGSMI21. Taxonomy (GTDB): domain Bacteria; phylum Pseudomonadota; class Alphaproteobacteria; order Sphingomonadales; family Sphingomonadaceae; genus Parasphingorhabdus. Next base: position 767,275 of record NZ_CP022548.1, read on the forward strand.
AATCGAGCCCGAGCACCAGCCAGCTTTGGCCTTCTTTTCCATCGGTCGGCCGGATCGGATATTCCAGCGCAAAAACGCTCGCCCCGTTCTGCGCCGCGAAATATTCCGACTGGGTCAGCGCGGTACCGAAAATGCCTTTGCCGGCGCCGTACATTTCGTGGTTGGAATTCAGCGTGAAATTACGCCCCTGGCCCTGATCCGGCCATAGGCTGACAAGATTGTCCAGCTCCTCGTGCGCAGAGTCCGGACCGAGTCGCGATTCCGCTGTCCCTGCATAATAGGTGTCACCCAGATGGATCAGATAGTCGGTCGGCTGCTTTTTGACATCTTCGATGACCCGCATCGCAGGACTGGCCACAGAGGCGTTGTTCCTGCCCGTTTCCGCGTAATTGCCGCCGCCCCAATCGCCGATAATCCCCAGAACGGGTTCGGGATTGTCCGGCTTCTCCGGCCCCCGCGCTTTCGGTGACAACGCTATAGGCCTCAGTTCCGGATTGGGGAAAGGATGATAAATATCCGCAGGATGCACGAGGTTGAGGACATAGTTGAGCGTTGCGACCATCCATTTCGGGTCGAGCTGCTCGTAGCGCGCCAGTCCGAATATCGTGCCGTCATCGCCCACCAGTCCCGGGGATTTCGCCTGGGCCATCAGCTGCTGATATTCCTGCTCGCTCATTTCGATTGCGGCGAGATCCCTGGTCAAATATCGAAGTATATCGAACGCCATCCGGTGCAGCTCGCTCTTCGCCAGCCATTCGGAAAACCAGGCGGGAGGGGAGGTCTCCCATTTGTTCAGCCAATGCACCATCAGCCCGAATTCCGTTTTCGATGTCAGGTGAAGATAGCCCAGTGGCGTAACCGGACTATCGATATTCTCCACGGCCTTGCGCAGATCAAGATGACAATCAGCAAGAAATGCAGAAAATTTCTTCAATCGGACATAGGCTTCAGCATCTTCAGCATTATCAAATTTGTCTACTTTCAATTGACTTTGAAAGCTTTCAAGATGAGACATGAAATTGGTATCTACGATGCTCATTTATTTATCCCCTATCCCGACCCTGCTACATGAATAGTATATGTTACTTGTTCCATTCTTGATAATATTGCAAGTGCAGATACCGTGATATTTGCGCAATTGCGTGCTATCGGCACCGAATGAAGCGACAATTCTATCTGGTGGCCGGACTGGCTTCGCTTGGCCTGGGCGGCATCGGCATCATCCTGCCCTTGCTCCCCACGGTGCCGTTCATGATTCTCGCCGCTTTCTGCTTCGCCAACAGTTCGCCGCGGCTGGAAGCCTGGCTGGTCGAGCATCATGTCTTCGGCCATCATATCAAAAACTGGCGCGAGCGGCGGGCAATTACCCGGCGCGGCAAATGGGCCGCCACGGTGGCTTTTGCGGTCAGCTGTGTGCTCGCCCTGCTGTTTGTCAAACTGCCGTGGAACCTCATCCCGATCGCCGCTGCGCTGATCAGTGGCAGCTGGATCTGGACCCGCAACGAGCCCGATCCGGCGAAATTGCCGGCCCACCCCCCTTCGCATAAAGAATAGTTTGCGGCGCGCGCGAATCTGATAATCTCTGCCGGAATCTGAGGAGAGAAAAATGTCGCGGCAGCAATTGTTGGAAATGACCCGTTCGCTGGTCGAGCATGGCAAGGCGGATACAATGGAACTGGTCGATGACGTGGTCGCAGTGCCAGCGTCCGACTATACCGACGAAGCACGGTTCGAGCGCGAAAAAGAACTGATCTTCAAGCGGCTGCCGTTGATGATGGCGCCATCCTGCGAACTGCCCGAGCCGGGCTGCTACAAGGCTATGGAAATGGCCGGCATTCCGGTTTTGATCACGCGGCAGAAAGACGGCACCGCCCAGGCCTTTCTCAACAGCTGCACCCATCGCGGCAATCCGGTGGCGCAGGGCAGCGGCAAGGCGTCACGCTTCACCTGCGGCTATCACGGCTGGACCTTCAAAAATGATGGCGACCTGCTCGCAATCGCCTCGCCGAAAGATTTCGGAACGGTCGACAAGGCGAATTTCTGCCTGCAGAAATTCCCGACGCTGGAGCGGGCGGGCCTGATCTGGGTGACGCTCGATCCGAACAGCAAACTGGATATCGAATCCTATCTCTGCGGCTATGACAGCCTGCTCGAGCATTTCGGCTTTGATGGCTGGCACCTGTTTGACCAGCGGACCATTCCGGGGCCGAACTGGAAGACCGCCTATGACGGCTATCTCGATTTCTACCATCTGCCGGTTCTTCATAAAGACACGTTCGGTTCCGACTTTTTCAACCGGGCGAACTATTTCGCTTGGGGTCCGCACCAGCGCCTTTCCTCCCCATCGAAATTCATCCAGAAAACCGGCAGCGACGAGCAGCTTGACCTTACCGAGATGGATGAAAAAGACTGGCCGATCGACGCGCTGTTACAGGGCGTCTGGACGATCTTCCCGCATATCTCGATCGCCAGCTTCTATGGCGGCGGCGGGCGCGGAGCGATGATCTCGCAGCTGTTCCCGGGCGAGAAGGTCGGCGAAAGTTACACGACCCAGTTCTATGTGATGGAACATGAACCGACCGATGACGCCGTCCGCCAGGGCGCGCGCGAGCAGTTCGATTTTCTCGAAGTCGTGGTCGCCGAAGAGGACTATAAAACCGGAAAACGGCAGCACGAAGCCCTGCAATCCGGCCTTATCGACAAGGTCTGGTTCGGCCGCAACGAAGGCGGCGGGCAGGCTTTTCACCAGTGGGTGGATCGCCTGACCGAGGCGGATGATGACGAACTGAACCGGATTTTTGCGCCGCAATTGCAAGCCGCAGAATAAGGGGAAACAGCCCCCGGTTCAGGCGTTGCGATAGTCCCTGACCGGGGGCAGCGCCTCTTTCCATTTCGGCTGTTCGGCGCGGAGCTTTTCGAGCATCTTTTCCCAATAGGATTCGGTTTTGCCCTTGAATTGGATGTCGAAATCCTCCTGCGTCCGGAATTCGAGCAGTTCGACGCCTTCATCCCCGATCGTATAGGTGTAAGGCGTACCGGCGGGCAGGAAGAAGCCGTCACCCGCGGCCATCTCCTCGGTGCCCATGCGGATATCGCCGCTGATCAGATAATAGAGACAGTCGCTGTCATGGCTGTGCAGCGGTAGCGGATAGCCTGGCTTGAACCAGACATAGTGGAGCGAAAAGCCGAAGCCGCTGAACAGGCATTTCAGCACCGCCCCCTCGCCAATCCCGGCTTCGCCAAGCTTCGCTGCGCCATCGAGAATGACCGGATCGTCATCGACATAGGTCATGTGCCCCGCCTCATCGAGACTGGGCGCGTCCTTCCCACGGAAAATGCGCATGACTTTCAGCGGTTCGGGCTTGTTGGGAACGGGAGCAGCGTCTGTCATTTCTTCCTCCGGAGCAGAATGGGATGATGACCCTAACAGCAGTCACCCCGTCCGGGAAAGCCGACAAAATGTCAGGACCAGCTAAGGGGCCTGATATTTGGCGATATAATGGTCCAGTACCGCCGGATTGAGCTTGTTCCGGAAAGAGCAGGCGATGCCCTGGTTGCCGTTGCGGACGACCGCGGCCTCGAGCGCGCCGAGCCCCGGCAATGTCAGCCAGCATAATGTACCGGGATGCGCGCTCTGCAGGGCGTCGCATGTAAAGCCGGCGAGCGACATGGCAGTGACTTCCACCGCAAAGCTGCTGGAGCAGGAAAAGCGCATCTTGGCCGGAATCGCAACCCGGTGCTGGGGCGCACTGCACTCTTCACCGGATGGGACGGCATAGGGCATGGCCGGCTGGGGGCTGACTGCGGAAATCGGTGATCTGTGAACCAGTGAATCTGTCATGTCTGCTTCCTAAGCGTGGGCTTCGGCTTTGGCGGTGGCTCACCTGGTCAATGAAGAAACCGCGACAGAAGCTGTTTCGTCTTCCCGGGTAAATCCCCTCTTCCGAGCTTCGGTAAACAGCGGGCGGGGGAAATTTAACCATATTGCATTTCGACACAGGAGCGAACAATCACGCTTGCCGAAATCGTCTCGGGACGCTAAGGCGCGCGAACCGGCTGTTTCGCAAGGGTGATACGGCCCGTGCAGGAGTGTAGCTCAGTTGGTAGAGCATCGGTCTCCAAAACCGAGGGCCCACGGTTCGAGTCCGTGCACTCCTGCCATTTTCCCCCTTCAACAACCGAAATCCTCATGACCCAGTTTATCTCCGCCATCAGCCTGATTGTTCCCGATTATGATCAGGCTATCGCTTTCTATGTCGGCCTGATGGGTTTTGAACTGATCGAAGACACCGAGATTTCCGAGGACAAGCGCTGGGTGCTGGTGGCGCCGCCCGGAAGCACCGAAACGCGACTGCTGCTGGCCAAGGCGACCAACGAAGCGCAGGAGGAGATCATCGGCGAACAGGCCGGTGGCCGGGTATTCCTGTTTCTCGAAACCTATGATTTTGACGGCGATCTTGCGCTGATGGAGCGGGCCGGCATCGATATAATCGAGGAGCCGCGAGTCGAAAGCTACGGCAAAGTGGTGGTGTTTCGCGATCCGTTCGGCAACAAATGGGACCTGATCGAACGGCATTAAGGCTTATCGCTCGATATCGAGTGCTCCGGCAATCATACCCCATATCTGGTGGGTCAGCTTGGCCGGGTCCGGCCTCGGCTCCATACCCATGGCGTGGATGATCCCACTGCGTATCGCACCGGTGATCGCTGCGCCGGCTATCGTCGGATCGATATGGGAACCGATATCGCCGCGCCTGATGCCGAAATTGATATTGCGGATCGCCATTTCGACCATTTCTTCATGGCGGGCCGCTTCCACCGCCGCGACCTGGTTGGTCCGGGCCATTTTCCCGAGGATGACCGGCGCCATCGGATCATTGTAGAGAAATTCTGCAGCGGCCATCAGCCGGCTTTTTTCCCGCACGCGCCAGGTGATATCCGGATCAATATACTGGTTCACCACATGATTGTAGCGATCGTAAAAGGCGTGGATGATCGCGCCCAGCATACCGGATTTTGAACCGAAATAATGATAGGCGAGCCCGACGGACACACCGGCCTGCTCGGCCACCTGACCCATTTCAAGCTCTCCGTCGCCTTCGCGCAAGATCTTTTCCGCCGCCGCCAATATCCTGGCCGCGCGCATGATCTTGCGGTCCGAACTTTCCCTTGTCTTGCCTTGACCGGCCACGCCCCGCCTTCCCTATTCGCTATCCCGTTCCACTAGCGACTATTTGAATTGAATTCAATTCAAATAGTCGCTAGACAGGCTCCATAAGCAAAGCACGGAGCGGATCGATGACTATAGCGAGCGAGATCGAAACAGCGGCAGAAGATCTGAGCCGCTACTTGCATGGCCGCAGTTTAGACGATGCCTGGGACCAGTATCAGGAGGAAGGCTATGTAATCTTCCCCGATGTCCTGAGTCCCGAGCAGCTGGAACAGCAGCGCGCGGCGCTCAAACCCTGGATCGATGCCGATATCCGCGGCCGCAACAATTTCGAAGGTGACCAGTCCAATCGCATATATGCTATGCTCGACAAGGATCCGGTCTTTGCCGACCTGATTTCCCATCCACTGCAACTGGCCTTTGCCGAGCGGGAACTGGGGAAAAGCTGTCTGCTCTATGCCTGTCTGGCGATCAACCTGCATCCCGGCGAAACCGTCCAGCCCTGGCATTTCGATGACAGCCATTGCGGTCTGGCCCGGCCGCGCGATCCGCTCAGCCTGTCGACTTTCTGGTCGATCAGCGACACGACCGAGACCAATGGTGCCACCGAAATCATCCCCGGCAGCCACAAATGGGGCGCCGAACAGCCGGTGGGCGCCAATCGCGGCTCCGACTTCCAGACCGGTGTCATTGACAAGAAGACAGGTGCAGATGATGGCCATCCCGACATGATCAAGGCGACCATGCCAGCCGGTTCACTAATGATCGCCAAGGGGACCTTGTGGCATCGCGGCGGCGGCAACAGTTCGGACGACCAACGCCTGATCGTGACGCCGCAATTCTGCAAGGGATGGTGCCGTCCGCTGGAACAGCAATTGCTCGCGGTCTCTCCCGAAAAAGTTGCGCGCCTCCCGAAGCGGGTGCAGGAACTATTGGGTTACAATATCCACCCACCCTTCATGGGCTATGTTGACGGCATGCACCCGGGCAGGGTTTTGACGCAGATCTGAACTGCCCTCGAAGGGAGACCATTATGAAAGCCCTGAAAAGCGACGCGCCACTGATCGTCTATGTCGACATCAAGAGTCCCTATGCTTTTGTGGCGATCCGGCCGACGTTGGCACTGGAAAAAGCGCTCGGCATGCGTTTCGACTGGCGGCCGCTGACGCTCGATATCCCCAGCTATCTGGGGTCGGCGCGTAAAAGCGGGGGCAAGGTCGTCGAAAGCACCCGCAGCGCCAGCCAGTGGGTGGGCATTAAATATGGCTATCGCGATGCCCGCCGCTATGCCGAGCGTCAGGGCCTGATGCTCAAAGGCACCGAGAAAATCTGGGACTCGTCGATCGCCAATATCGCTATATCCTGGGCGATGCAGACGGACCGTGACCGCTTGGGTGACTATTTTGAAGCGGTCTATCCACCCTTCTGGCGGCGGGAGCTTGATATCGAGGATGTTGCGGTGGTCGAGGCCTGTCTGGAACAGGCCGGTATCGACTCGACCGGCTTTGCGGCCTTCGTCAACGGCGAGGGTCGCGCGCAGCATGACGCGCTGCAAGCGCAGCTTCACCCGAGTGGCATCTACGGTGTCCCGACCTATGTCTTTGACGGCACCATCCTGTTTGGCCGTGAACATCTCCCCTATGTCCGCTGGCACCTGCAGGGCCGCAAAGGTCCGGCGCCCGACATCGCTTACGAAATTGACGGCGCGGAGGCATTGCCATGCTGACCGTCTTCATCGATTTCAAATCGCCCGCGTCCTTCCTTGCACTCGAACCGACACTGGCTCTGGCGCGCGAAACCGGCGTTCCTGTCGACTGGCTTCCCTTCTCGGTCCGCCCCTTTGTGATCCCCGAAGAACAGGCCGACGAGACGGTCGGCGAGCGCCATCGCCGCGTCCGCGCCATCGCCCGGCGCGACACCCATTTGCATTATGCTGCGGTTCAGGGGCGGGAGATGCATTTCGCTCAGGCTCCGGCGGGTAGCGGTGCCGCTCTTGCCGCCTTGGCCGGGCTGGACGGTGACCCGGTGCCGTTTCTCCGCGCCGCCTTTGATGCCTATTGGACGGATCAGGCGGACCTTGATGACGAGGCGGTGGTCGCGGGCCTGTTGTCAGATGTGAACCTTGCTCTTCCCGACATGCAGTCGGCCCGTGAAACGCTGGATTCCATCCGCGCCGAGGCAGAAGAATCCGGCATTTTCGAATCGCCTTCCTATGTCATTGCAGACCAGCTATTTGTCGGCCGCGAGCATCTCCCGTGGATCGGCTCGCTGATCAAAGCGGCGACCGTCCGGTAAAATCCGGTTCTTTTTCTTGCGAATCCGGGAATCTGGGTATAAAGGGCTGGTTCTTTCCGAAACCATGCATATATCCGAACACAGTCAAATGACTGACACCCGGAGTTTATGTGGAAACCGGCGAGAAATTTTAGGGAATCAAGCATGGCGAAAGTCAATCCAGGCGAATTCATGAATCAGGTCAAGGCCGAGACCAACAAGGTCGTCTGGCCGACATGGCCCGAGACCGTCCGTACGGCGATCCTCGTGCTGATCATGACCACCATTCTTGGTCTGTTTTTTCTCGGCGTTGATTCGGTTTTTAACGGGATCGTGGCCTGGCTCCTCAGCCTTGCCTAAACGCCCCACTCAGTTTTTTTAGGTTATTCGCATGGCACGCTGGTACATCATTCACGCTTATTCGGGCTTTGAACACAAGGTCAAGGAAGCCATTGAGGCGGACGCCAAGCGTCTCGGCCTGACCGAGCTGGTCGAGGATATCGAAGTCCCGACCGAGACCATCACCGAAGTCAAGCGCGGCAAGAAGATCCAGTCGGAACGGAAATTCTTCCCCGGCTATGTTCTGGCCAAGCTGGAAATGACCGATGATGTCTATCATCTGGTCAAGAACCAGCCCAAGGTAACCGGCTTTCTCGGCAGCAGCGGCAAGCCGCAGGCGATCAGCGAAGCCGAAGCGGCCCGCATTCTCAACACCAAGGAAGAAGCCGCCAACGCTCCGAAAGAACGGATCACGGTCGCTTACGAAATTGGCGACGAGGTCAAGGTCAAGAGCGGCCCGTTCAACAGCTTCAACGGCATTGTCGAGGAACTGGATTTCGACAAGAACAAGGTCAAGGTTTCCGTGTCCATCTTTGGTCGCGCAACCCCGGTCGAACTGGACTTCGGCGAAGTCGACCTGATCAGCTAGTTTTCATGCTTCGGACCCAAGTCCGGAGCACAACAGAATTTGGTGGCTTTCAGCTGCCGAATACCACCGCGGGAGGAAGTTTCGGCTTCTGTCTGACCGCTTAATTTGAGGTTTCGGAGACCCGCTCATCCCGAGCTTGTCGAAGGACCGAAAGAATGAAAGGACTGCCAAATGGCTAAGAAAATTGATGGTTATATCAATTTGCAAGTACCGGCCGGTATTGCAAATCCATCCCCGCCAATCGGCCCTGCACTGGGTCAGCGCGGCGTTAATATCATGGAATTCTGTAAGGCGTTTAACGCGGCTACGGACAAGCTTGAAAAAGGCACGCCGATCCCGACCAAGATCACGGTCTATGGCGATCGCAGCTTTACCTTTGAAACCAAGACGCCACCGGCCAGCTATCTGATCAAGAAGCTCGCCAAGCTGAAAAAGGGTTCGAGCGAACCGGGCAAAACTTCCGGCGGGTCGATCAAGGCTTCGCAGATCAAGGAAATCGCCGAAACGAAAATGGCCGACCTCAATGCCAACAGCATTGACCAGGCTATGAAAATCATTTCAGGCACCGCACGCTCGATGGGCGTAGATGTGGTGGAGGGATAAGAACATGGCGAAACTCTCCAAAAAAATGCAGGCGATCAACGAGAAAGTCGATCGCGAAAAACTGTACAGCATCGACGAAGCTATCAAGACGCTGAAAGGCCTCGCTGCCGACTCGAAATTTGACGAGACGCTCGACGTCGCGATCAATCTCGGCGTTGATCCTCGCCACGCTGACCAGATGGTCCGCGGCGTGGTCTCGCTGCCAGCCGGAACCGGCAAGACCGCCCGGGTTGCAGTATTTGCCAAGGATGCGAAAGCGGACGAAGCACGGGAAGCGGGCGCTGACACGGTTGGTGCCGAAGACCTGATGGAAGCCATGCAGGGCGGCGATCTCAACTATGATCGCATCATCGCTACCCCGGACATGATGGGCGTTGTCGGCCGTCTCGGCAAGGTTCTCGGTCCGAAAGGCCTGATGCCGAACCCGAAACTCGGCACGGTTACCCCGAACGTCGCGCAAGCGGTCAAGGACGCCAAGGGCGGCCAGATCGAATATCGCGTCGAAAAAGCGGGTATCATCCACAACGGCATTGGCAAGGTCAGCTTCTCCGAAGCCGATCTGCGCAAGAATTTCGATGCGCTGGTCAACACCGTGATCAAGGCAAAGCCAGCCGGCGCCAAGGGCAAATATGTCCGCAAGGTCGGCCTGAGCACGACCATGGGCCCGGGCCTGAAAATCGATCTCGGCGAGATCGAAGGCGCCTGATTGATATGGCTCATCCCGGCGCGAGCAGGGATGATACACAAAGCTTATAGAAAAAGGCCGGGCGCGATCCCGGCCTTTTTTCATGCGCGATAATTTTAGAAGGACCGACATGACCCACTTGCAGATCAGCGCGGACCTAAGCTACCGCCTGCCCGCGCCCTGCACGATATTGGTCCAGCTCGAGGCGGCGGCGACACCCGACCAGACACTCACCCGCACGGACATCCATATCGGACCGGCCAACAGCCAAGCGGTGGTCCCGGCCCATGACAGTATCGGCACAAGATTGTGGACCACGCAACAGGAACAGCTCACCGTCTCCTATGCCGCGCAGGTCGCGATCGATCGCGCCACCCCGGATTTTGCTACCCTGCCCGCGACCGCGCTGAATGACTTGCCCGGCCAGGCCGTGCCTTATCTGTTCAACTCGCTCTATTGTTCGGTCCATGCCTTTGACGAACTGGTGGCCGGAGAATTTCCCGGCCTGACCGGCGGTCCGCTCGTGTCGGCGATGGCCGATTATATCGGGCAGACCATGACCTATGGCTCGGATGTCGACAATGCCAACAGCAACGCCCGGCAAAGCTTTGACGCGCGCAAGGGCGTGTGCCGCGACTATGCCCATATATTGATCAGCATGGCCCGCGCCGCCAATATCCCGGCCCGCTTCGCCAGCACTTATGCGCCCGACGTCCGCCCGCAGGATTTCCACGCCGTAGCCGAAATATTTCTCGACGGCCGCTGGCACCTGATCGACCCGACCGGCATGGCGCAGGCATCGGATATGGCGGTCATCGGCATCGGCCGCGACGCCACCGACGTCTCTTTCCTGACGGCCTTCGGCAGCATGCAAATGGTCGAGCAGAAAGTGGACGTAAGACGCATCTGAGCCGCGACCCGCAATTTCCGGCTTTCAAAGCGCGCCCGTTTTCCGGTAATATTGCTCCCGAACAACTCGCGGGAGGAAAATATGCACAAGGGTTCCTGCCTCTGCGGCGCCATCCAGATCGAAGTCGCCGGCGACCTGCCCGAGGCCGATGCCTGCCACTGCAGCCAGTGCCGCAAGCAGTCCGGCCATTACTGGGCCTCGATCGACGTCCCGACCAGCGCCGTCACCATCCACGGCGAAGACCATATCCGCTGGTACCAGTCCTCCGAAAAAGTCCGCCGCGGCTTCTGCGACACCTGCGGCTCCTCCCTGTTCTGGGACCCGATCCACCACGACAAGATCGCCATCGCCATGGGTTGTCTCGACCAGCCGACGGACACCAAGATCTGGAGCCATATCTTCGTCGCCGACAAGGGGGACTATTACGAGATTGAAGCGGGGGTGCTGCAGCGGGATCGGTAAACCTTCTCCCGCGAGGGAGAAGGATACGAAGCCTTATTCGCGAAGCGGATTAGGCGCAGTTGGATGAGGGCGTTCTGCCCTCGACGGCCCGGAACACCCTCACCCAGCTACGACTAGGCAACAAGTTGCCAAGTCTCCACATCCCTCTCCCTCACGGGAGAGGGGAATAAGCACGTCGTAAAATCGCTGCTGAACATTGACATTGCAGAGAATCCCGTTAATGGCTCCCCTACAAATTGTGCTTCCGTCAAAAGAATCGCAATTTCCGTCCGAGACAGCGGGTGAGGGTAATTTGGCCCTCTTAATTTCCAGCCTAGACGGGGATCAGTTTTTTCGTGTGGCAACACACGGGCACGCAGCCAGCGTTTTCTAACGCGGCAGAGCGACCAAAACCCCCCCTTCGGATTATACAGGATTGGTTTCGATCAGTCCTTTCGCTCGTCATGCTGAACTTGTTTCAGCATCTCTCGGGGACGCACATTGCCTCCCGGGGTCCTGAAACAAGTTCAGGATGACGATAACTTGAATCGGATGTGGGTTTCGGCCCCCATCCACGTGAAGGAGCAAAATATGGATCGTGGTCAAAAGACCGAAGCGGTTGCCGCTCTGAACGCACTTTTCAAAGAGGCCGGGGTGGTCGTGGTGACACGCAACCTGGGTCTGACTGTCGCGCAATCAACGGCGCTGCGGACGAAAATGCGGGACGAAGGCGCAAGCTTCAAAGTCTCTAAAAACCGCCTTGCCAAGCTGGCTCTGGAAGGTACCGACTATGCCCCGATAGCAGATATGCTGACGGGTCCGGTCGCGCTTGCCACATCGGATGATCCGGTGGCCGCTGCAAAAATCGCAGTGGAATTTGCAAAAACCAACGACCGTTTGGAAATCGTTGGCGGTGCAATGGGCGACACCCTTCTCGACGAAGCTGGCGTCAAATCACTGGCATCCATGCCTTCGCTTGACGAACTGCGCGGAACGATTGTTGGCCTGCTTCAGGCACCAGCAACCAAGATCGCACGGGTTCTCGTCGAGCCGGCGACCAGTGTTGCACGCGTAACCAGCGCTTATGCTGCTACGGGTGAATGAATTTAACTTCTCAAATATTTAGAAAATTGGAGCGTATTTAAAATGGCTGATATTGCAAAACTGGTCGAAGAACTTTCGAAACTCACCGTCATGGAAGCGGCTGAACTGTCCAAGGCACTGGAAGAAGAGTGGGGCGTTTCCGCTGCTGCTGCAGTTGCTGTTGCTGGTCCTGCTGCTGCAGGCGGCGGCGAAGCTGCTGAAGAGCAGACCGAATTTGACGTAATCCTGACCGGCGACGGCGGCAAGAAAATCCAGGTGATTAAAGAAGTCCGTGCGATTACCGCTCTGGGCCTCACCGATGCCAAAGCCCTCGTCGAAGGCGCGCCTAAAGCCATCAAGGAAGGCGTTGCGAAAGCCGAAGCTGAAGAAATCAAAGCGAAGATCGAAGCAGCCGGCGGTACCGTCGAACTCAAATAAGCCTGACGGTTTATTGCAAAAATTTGGGGCGGCTTCCGGTTCGGGAGCCGCCCTTTTTCATGCTGGGCGTGACGGCCCGATGGGCGGCCTGATCCAAAGCGGCCCGCCTGCCCACCGGCGCGCGCTCTTGTCGGTTGCGACTTGCCTGTCCGGACCCTGCCCTCGCCAGCTTTGACTAAAATGGTGCACCGGTATATTCTGGGCGATATTGGTTTCGACCAGGATCGGAGGCACCGGATGTTCACATTTCCGCTACTCATTCAAATTCATGTGATCGCTGCTGTCGTCGCGATTGTCACCGGGACGGTTGTCTTCTCGCTGCCAAAGGGTGACAGGCGCCACCGGTTCTGGGCCTGCGTCTATGTCACCGCGATGATGGTCACCACCGGCATAGTCATATTCGTGCCGGCAACGGTGCTGGAATTTGGCGACAGCGGCTGGGGCTTTTTCCACCTGTTCATTCTGGTCGGCGGAGTCAGCGCCTTTGTCGGGATTTTCGCCCTGTTCAAGTGGCGCAGGACGCGCGACCCGGCTTGGCTGCGCAATCACCAGATCCGCTTCGCATTCTCTTATGCAGGGTTGCTGATGGCCGGCGTCAGCCAGCTTTCGACCAATCCCCGCTTCGGCCTCGTCAACGCATTGACCCCTTCCCAATTCTGGCTGAGCTTCATCGCCACCAATTTTGCGATCCTGACAGTCGCGATGTTTTTCGTGTCGCGCTATCTGGCGAAAGGCGATCCCCGCCGGCGCTACGCGATGAAAATCTGATCGCGCGCCTTTTTCCTTGCAGCGGACCCGCGCCGCTCTAGACTCCCGCGGATGACCGATAATGATGATCTCGCCGCGCTGGTGCGCACGATTCCCGACTATCCGAAACCGGGCATCCAGTTTCGCGATGTATCGACCCTGCTGCTCGACGGCCCCGCCTTTCGCCAGACCATCGACCGGATGATCGCGCTGGTCGACCCGGAGAGTTTCGACCTGATCGCCGGTATAGAGGCGCGCGGCTTCATCGTTTCGGCGGCAATGTCCTATGCGCTCGGCAAGGGCAAGGTGATGCTGCGCAAGCCGGGCAAGCTTCCCGGAAAATCGGTAAGCATCGACTATGCGCTGGAATATGGCACGGACAGGATCGAGATGCATGACGACGCGATCCTGCCGGGTCAGCGGGTTTTGCTGGTCGATGATCTGCTCGCCACCGGCGGCACCGCCATGGCGGGCGTGGAGTTGCTCCGTGGCCAGGGTGCCGTGGTCGAAAGGGCACTGTTCATTGTCGACCTGCCCGATCTCGGCGGCGCGGAGAACCTTGCCGCCGCAGGGGTAAAGCCAATGACCCTGATGGCCTTTGCCGGTGATTGATCTCCAACCCCAGATTGATCGAATAGCGGTCATAACCGGCGTCCAAGATGAAGCCGATGCGTTTCTGCGCGGTCACAACGCTGCCAGGCATGGCGGCCCTTTCGGCGATTACCGGACGGTCGATCATCCAAGATTGAACAAGGTCCCGGCCAAGCTTGCGATCATGTGTTCGGGTATCGGCAAGGTCCATGCAGGTGCTGCCGCGATGTTTTTGCGGCAGCATTTCAAACCGGATCTATTCCTTGTTATCGGAACAGCGGGACAGGTGAGCGACATAGACGGGGACTGTTTCTATCTGCACCAAAGCCTGCAAGCCGACTATGGCACGCTGGAAAGATTTGGCGACCATGAAGGCTTTACCCACTATGATGCGGGCGCATGGCCGATTGGCCCGGCCGACTGGTCTCCGTTTGCAGCACTAGCCCAGCCAAATGGGTTCGACCTTCCTCATGCCCGCATCGCCACCGCCGACTGTTTCGTCAAATGCCCCGATCGCTCAGGCTATCTGCGCGATGTCTTGCAGGCCGATCTGGTAGATATGGAAACCGCTGCGGTGGCCCAGATAGCCGCGCTGCTCGGCCTGCCCTGGGCCGGGATCAAGGCAGTAACCGACGGCGCCAACAGCGACAGTTCCGGCGACTTTCACGCCAATCTCGAAAGGGCCGCCAACCGCGCCGCCAGCGAGGCAGCGCGGTTTATAGAATTGCTGTAGCCAGACCCGTTCGCCCTGAACCGGTCAATTGACGACCCATTCCGTTCGTCCTGAGCTCGTCGAAGGACCGCTACAGACGGAACTCCAGCAGCAGGAAAACCTAGCTCGCCACCCAGTTACCGTGGAATCCCGGAGGGATGCGATGCGGCAGATGGATCACCGCCTGCGGCTCGCCTAGAAAATCGTCGGCGTTGAGGATGTGCAATTCGGTTTTCTCCTGCTCCGCGTCGATCACCAGACCGATCAGCCAGCCCTCGTCCTCGGCCGCATCCGGCGAGCGGGGCACGAAGACAAATTCGCCCGGATGGCAGCCCAGACCGAAATCGCGCACCAGCTTGCTGCCCTCTTCCAGATCATGTTTGAACAATTCGGTGCCCGCCATATCCAGTTCATCGGGACGGCCCGCCAGCGCGATATCGTAGATATAGCGATAGGGCTGCATCGTTTTCCGCTCGTCATAGCGCGGGAATTCCTGCGCCCGGTCGTCCAGAATCTTGCGGTCGACTTTCTTGCTCACCGGATCGACGGTCCAGCGTTCCAGCCGTGACCATTCGCCGCCCGGACCGAAGGTTGTTCGTGCGTAGGTGCTTTCGTGCACCACGACATCGACAATCACCTTGCCGTCGGCGGTTTCGAAGGCATTGGCAGGATGATAGACATAGCAGGGCTCGTCCAGCTCGCACCAGATGGTCTCCATACCCAGCCCCTCGCGCGGGCACAGGCCGACGCGGGCGCCATGCTCCGGGTTCCAGTCATAGGGGAATTCGAATCCGGCGAGCATCCGCTTCATCGAAAAAGTCGCCGGCAGATCGAAAACCAGCACATGGTTTTCGGTAATCTGGCAATCGTGGATCGATGGCCCCTGGCGCACCGGAATCGGTTCCTCGCGGCGGACCTTGCCGTCCTTGTCCAGCACCACATGCCAGACCTTGTCCATCACCGGCGCGTCATAGCAGATGGCGTGCATCTCGCCGGTGGCCGGATCGAGATGGGGGTGGGCAGAAAAGGCGTGATTCAGTGTATTATCGAACGGATTATGCGCAATCGTGTCCAGTTCTGCGGACATTTCGACCGGAAAGCCCCCCGCTTCGACGATCGCGAAGGTCCGGCCGTTGATGCCGACGATATTGGTATTGGCATTGTCGGTGCGCGGCTTGCGGGTGCCCGGCTTGCGCTCTTCGCCGAGCGCATCGCTCACCTTGTTCGACCGGATCCAGCGGTTGCGATACCATTCCGCCTTGCCATCAACGATCCGGATGCCATGGGCCATGCCGTCGCCGGTGAACCAGTGATAACTCGCCTCGTCCGGCGCCTGGACCGGATTGGGACCGATCCGCAGATAGCGACCGTCAAGCTGGGCCGGAATTGTACCGTCCACGTCGAGGTCCGCCAGCGTCACCTCTTCGGTCATCGGCTTGTGGACACCGGTCAGATAGGGATGCCCGCCCTCGGGCTTTTCCAGCCGCTTGCGGTTGAAGCTCGACACGGCGCCCATGACGGGCGTAACGGCGGCACGGATAGTTTTTTCAATTGCAGAGGCCATGGATATTTCCTTCCGGGTTGAAACAGCTGTCAGTCGGCAACAGAAGATTTGGACCATGCAAAGGAAATCGCGTGCATCATTGGCAATTCCCCTCTTCCAGCTTGGCAAACCGAGTCGCAATGTTTATGCTGTTAACATGACCGACAATGATAACAGTGTCAACATAAGAGTGGCGGAAGGTGGAACATGCTTCCAATTCTTACAGTGAGCGGGCCCTATCATCACGGGGATCTGCGCGCTGCGGCGCTGCAATTGGGGATGGAGCGGCTGGAAAATCAGGAACAGCCGGATCTTGGCCTGCGTGCCCTTGCCCGCGATCTCGGGGTCTCGGCAACCGCGCTTTACCGCCATTTTCCGAACAAGGATGCCCTGCTGGATGCGCTGGCGCTGGAAGGCCTCAACCGGCTCGGCGGGAACCAGGCAGAGGCGGCCGCGAAAGCCGGCGGCGGCCGCGACGGTTTCGGCGAAGTCGGCGTAACCTATGTCAAATGGGCGGTCGAACACCCCGCCCTGTTGCGGCTGATCTACAACCGCGTCGGCCAGGTCGATCTGGCTGCCGATGATCCTACCGCGATGGGCGAGGCCTTTTACCAGCTGCGCGCCGGCATCGCCGCAACCATGCCGGACGATATGCCGAACGACCAGCGGGCGGCCGCCGCTCTCCACGCATGGTCGCTGGTCCACGGTCTCGCCATGCTGATCCTCGACGGGCAGGTGGCCTACGATCCCGAGATGGTGCGCAAGGTGGTGCTGATGAAGGATTTCGGCGACTGCTGAACGCCAGCGACAAACGCCAAAGCCGGCCTTCCTGTGCTTAACCTGCCTTTTACCTGATTCTGCTAGGCCTCCACCCCGGACAAGAGGCGGGGATCAAGACACAGGCGGATGAGAGATTTCTTCACCAAAGGTGACTTGCCGGCCAAGCTCTATACCGGAATAATTCTCGGGCTGATGGGGGTGCTTACCGCGCTCGAGCTCGCCCTGGCCGACCGCAAATACGGACTTTTCACCGGTGGCTTCGGCCAGTCGCAGGCGGTCGACACGCTGACCGAGCGCATGATCTTCCTTGCCGGCTATTTCTCCGCGATGGCGTTGCTGCTTTTCGGCATCTGGTGGATCATCGTCCGGCTGTTCCGAAGCCGGAGGTCCTGGCCTCCGTTGTTCCTTCTGGTGACGATTGCAGGGGGAACCTATGTCCTGCTGCTCGCTCTTACTTTCCAGCTACACCAATATTTCAGCGACACGATGAGTTTCGCTCTTATGGCCAATCTCGGCGGCGGCAGTCTGACCGATGCGCTGCTATTTGCCTCGAACGAGATTGTTCTCGGCGCCGCGGTGCTGGTCATCGGCCTGATCGCCTATGTCTATTCATTCCGGCTACTGTCGCGAAAATTTCCGACGCGCGCCGGCCATCGCGAATGGCCAGCCCATGGCCGCCGGGCCATGCTTGCATTCGTCTCGACGCTTCTGCTGGCGATCGCGGTGCCGGCGGCATCAGCCGATGTGAAAAATGGTCTCAACCGCACGCTCGCCTGGGGGCTGTTCACGCAAGCAGCCAACCAGATTACCGACTTTGACCGTGACGGCTATGGCTGGGTCTCCAGCATGCCGGACCGGCATCCATTCAACAGCGCCCGCTATCCGCTGGCGCTGGATATCCCGGGGAACGGAATCGATGAGGATGGCTATGGCGGCGATCTGGAACTGGCGCCCATGCCAACGCAACCGCCGGCCACCCTGATAACGGGCAAACGTCCGCATCTGATCCTGATCGTCATGGAGAGCGCGCGCTATGATGTGATTGGCAAGCGCATCGATGGCAAGCCGGTTGCGCCCAATCTCGAAGCCATTGCCGAATCCGGCAGCCTTGTCTCTCCGGCCTTCAGCCATGTGGGCTTTACCACCGCATCGCTCAAATCGCTGTTTGGCGGGGCCCTGCAACCGGCAGACGGATCACCCTCGCTGTTCCGCGAACTCAAGTCCAGCGGCTATGGAATCGCGGTCTTTTCCGGGCAGCCGGAGGATTTCGGTGATATTTCGGAGACCGTCGGCATGCGCGAGAATGCCGATATCTTTATCGATGGCGAGAAGCTGAAACATCTGCGCGCTTTCGGCAATGGTGCCCAGGGTTCGATCCTGGTCGACGAGAAACATCTGCTGAAAGCCTTTGCCGAAGAATATCGGCAGCCCGCGAAATGGCAGCAACCGCAATTTCTCTATTTCAATTTCCAGTCTCCGCATTTTCCCTATTTTCACGAGGGAATGCCCGTCAAACTGACCGACAGGCCCCTGCCCCGGCCCGAGATCAACGCCGGTAACCGGGACCGGCTGCAGCGGACCTACTGGAACGCGGTCCACTATTCCGACCAGCAACTTGGCATTCTGGTTTCCCGCCTGAAGCGGGACGGCCTGTGGGAGGACAGCGTGGTTGTCATTACCGGCGACCATGGCGAAGACCTGTTCGAGGACGGATTTCTCGGCCATGGCCACAATATCAACATTCGCCAATATGGCACGTTTCTGGTAACCAACCGTCCGGGCGTTGAGGCCAGCGGCCCGATTGGCATGAGCGACTATCGCACCATCATATTGTCGCTGCTCAAGGGCGAAAAACCGGAGATCCCGGCAGAACCCGTGCTGATGACGGTCGGCGACCTCGAACGGCCGACACAGATCGGCATCGCCGAAAGCGCCTCGACGCTTACTTCGCTGCGGCTCGACACCGGCGAGGCCTGTATGGTCGAAAAGAAACAATGCGCCGGCGCCGGCGACCTGACCGGAGCTTTCAGGGACCGCGTCGACCGGCTGATCCGCGTCTGGGGATCGGCAAGATGGCAGAACCGGAGCGATCCGGAGCGCGATTGAGCGCAACCGCCACAATGTCGGTGTCTCCGGCACGCCAATCTCGGACACGCCTCTTGACCCAAAGCCGCTATCTCCCTATATCCCGCGCTCACCACAGATTTCGAGACAGGGCGTGCAGTCGCGCGGCGCGCCAGAAGAAATGAAATTTGCACGGTTTTCAGGACGCTAAAAAGCTGCAGTTTCCCGCTTCGGGAGACATGCGGCTTTTGTTGTCTTGAAGCGCCTCCATAAATTGATTTTCCGCCGGTTTTCCGGCGATGGCGAGAAGGCAAAATTATATGGCTACCCAAGCAGCTTCGGTCAAAACGACGGCTCCGACCCCCACCCGCAAGAAGCGCATTCGCAAGATCTTCGGCGACATTCACGAAGTCATCGAGATGCCGAATCTCATCGAGGTTCAGCGCGAATCATATGAACAGTTTCTGCGTTCTGATCCTTCGATCGGATATGTCTCCGGCCTCGAAAAGACGCTGCGCAGCGTATTCCCGATCCGCGATTTTGCCGGTACTGCCGAAATGGACTTCGTCAACTATCAGCTCGAAGATCCCAAATATAATGTCGAGGAATGCCGCCAGCGGGGCATCACCTATGCCGCGCCGATGAAGGTCACTCTCCGCCTGATCGTGTTCGAGGTCGACCCCGAAACAGAAGCACGCTCGGTTCTCGATATCAAGGAACAAGACGTTTACATGGGCGACATGCCTTTGATGACCAAGAACGGTACGTTCGTCATCAACGGCACGGAGCGCGTCATTGTCAGCCAGATGCACCGTTCGCCCGGTGTCCTGTTTGACCATGACCGCGGCAAGACACACTCGTCCGGCAAATTCCTTTTCGCCGCCCGCGTTATTCCATACCGCGGCAGCTGGCTCGACTTTGAATTTGACGCCAAAGATATCGTCAACGTCCGTATCGACCGCAAGCGCAAGCTGCCGGTGACCGCATTGCTGCGTTCGCTGGGTGACGCGATTCTGGAAGTCAAAGAGAAGAAGCCTGATTTCAAGGTCGGCGAGATGGTTCGTGTCAGCGGCATGAAACAGCCTGCCGAAATTCTCGAGATTGACGGCAATCTGATCACGATCCGCGAACCCATGGGCGCGATCGAATTTAACGGCGGCAAGATCGAAGACGAAGGCCGCACCAAGAGCGCCGAAATCGTCAAGATCGTCAAGCAGGGCTATTCGGAAGAAGATATCCTCAACCTGTTCTACGAGCGCATCGTTTACAAGCGCGCGAAAGACGGCTGGACCATTCCTTTCGTCGCCGAACAATGGCGCGGCATCAAGCCGACCTTTGACATTGTCGACGCGCAGAGCGGAGAAGTCGTTTTTGAAGCAGCGACCAAGATCACCCCGCGCGCTGCCAAGAAGGCCGAATCCGATGGCATGAAAAACATCGTCATCCCGACCGAGGAAATTTTCGGTCGCTACAGCGCCTTTGACCTGATCAACGAGAAAACCGGCGAAATCTACATCGAAGCCGGTGACGAAGTAACCGCCGAAAATCTCGAGAAGATTGACGGTGCCGGCATCGACGCGCTCGAACTGCTCGACATCGACCATGTCACAACCGGTCCGTGGATCCGCAACACGCTGAAGGTCGACAAGGCCGAAGACCGCGACGGCGCGCTTTCCGATATCTACCGCGTCATGCGTCCTGGCGAACCGCCAACGCGCGAAACCGCCGAAGCTCTTTTCGAAGGCCTGTTCTTCGATCCGGAACGCTATGACCTGTCTGCTGTGGGCCGTGTCAAACTCAACATGCGCCTCGAGCTGGATGCGCCAGCGGATTACACCATCCTGCGCAAGGAAGACATTCTCGCGGTTGTCAAAACCTTGGTCGATCTGAAAGACGGCAAGGGCGAAGTCGATGACATCGACAATCTCGGCAACCGCCGTGTCCGTTCCGTTGGCGAACTGCTGGAAAACCAGTATCGCGTCGGCCTTCTCCGCATGGAGCGCGCCGTCAAGGAGCGCATGAGCAGCGTCGACGTATCCACCGTGATGCCGAACGATCTGATCAATGCGAAGCCTGCGGTTGCTACCGTTCGCGAATTCTTCGGCTCCTCGCAGCTGTCGCAGTTCATGGATCAGACCAATCCGCTTTCGGAAGTCACCCATAAACGCCGCGTATCAGCCTTGGGCCCCGGTGGTCTGACCCGTGAACGGGCCGGCTTTGAAGTCCGCGACGTTCACCCGACCCATTATGGCCGTATCTGCCCGATTGAAACGCCGGAAGGCCCGAACATCGGTCTGATCAACTCGCTGGCATCGTTCAGCCGCGTCAACCAGTACGGCTTTATCGAAACGCCATACCGGAAAGTCGTGGACAACAAGGTCACCAATGACGTTGTCTATCTTTCCGCCATGGAAGAGCAGAAGCACACCGTGGCTCAGGCAAATGCCGAGCTGACCGAAGACGGCAGCTTCGTCGAGGAAATCGTTTCCTCGCGTCAGGCTGGCGAATTCCTGATGGCGCCGCGCGACATCATCACGCTGATGGACGTCAGCCCGAAACAGCTGGTTTCGGTTGCTGCCTCGCTCATTCCGTTCCTGGAAAACGATGACGCCAACCGCGCGCTCATGGGATCGAACATGCAACGCCAGGCTGTGCCTCTGGTGAAAGCCGAAGCACCGTTTGTCGGAACCGGCATGGAAGAAACCGTGGCCCGCGACTCTGGCGCAGCCATCGCGGCCCGCCGCGCCGGCATCGTCGATCAGGTGGATGCCACCCGTATCGTCATCCGCGCATCGGGCGCTGTCGAAGCCGGCAAATCCGGTGTCGACATCTACACGCTGCAGAAATTCCAGCGGTCCAACCAGAACACCTGCATCAACCAGCGTCCGCTGGTGAAGGTCGGCGAAATCGTCCAGCAGGGCGACACGATCGCCGACGGTCCGTCCACAGACATGGGCGAACTGGCACTCGGCAAGAACAGCCTCGTCGCTTTCATGCCCTGGAATGGCTACAACTACGAGGATAGTATCCTCATCTCCGAACGGATCGTGAAAGACGACGTCTTCACCTCGATCCACATCGAAGAATTTGAAGTCATGGCCCGCGATACCAAGCTTGGCCCCGAAGATATCACCCGCGACATTCCGAATGTCGGCGAGGAAGCCCTGCGCAACCTCGACGAAGCAGGCATTGTCTATATCGGTGCGGAAATCGAGCCTGGCGATATTCTCGTCGGCAAGATCACGCCAAAGGGCGAATCGCCGATGACGCCGGAAGAAAAGCTTCTGCGCGCCATCTTCGGTGAAAAAGCGTCTGACGTCCGTGACACCTCCCTGCGCCTGCCGCCCGGCGTCGCCGGGACGGTCGTCGAAGTCCGTGTCTTCAACCGCCACGGCATCGACAAGGACGAACGCGCGCTGGCGATCGAACGCGAGGAAATCGGTCGCTTTACCAAGGATCGCGACGACGAACGCGCCATTCTCAACCGTGCGACTTTCAACACGCTGAAAGACATGCTGATCGGCCAGACCGCGACGTCCGCGCCCAAGCCGATGAAGAAGGGTGCGACGATCACCGAGGAAAGCCTGTCCGAACTGGAACAGGTCGACTGGTGGAAGATCGCCGTCAAGGATGATCAGGTTCAGTCCGATTTCGAAGCCACCCGTCAGCAATATGACGAAGCGATCAAGCTGATCAACGAACGGTTCGAAGACCGTCGCGAGAAGCTGGAACGCGGTGACGAACTCGCACCGGGCGTGCTGAAGATGGTCAAGGTCTTTGTCGCGGTGAAGCGCAAGCTGCAACCGGGCGACAAAATGGCCGGCCGTCACGGCAACAAGGGCGTTATCTCGCGCATCCTGCCACAGGAAGACATGCCGTTCCTCGAAGACGGTACGCCGGTTGACATCGTGCTCAACCCGCTGGGTGTGCCTTCGCGAATGAACGTCGGACAGATTTTCGAAACCCATCTGGGCTGGGCCGCACGTGGTCTGGGCCAGCAGGTCACCGAAGCTCTGGAAGAATGGAAGCTTGCCAACCCCGATCCACAGGCAGCACCGCCACCGGATGCGGTCAAGGAGCGGCTCAAGGTCATTTACGGCGAACAATATCACGAAGATATCGACAGCCGTGACACTTCCGAGATCGTTGAAATGGTCGGCCATCTGCGTCACGGTGTTCCGATGGGCACGCCGGTATTTGACGGTGCGCATGAAAGCGATATTTCCGACATGCTCGAACTGGCAGGTCTGGATCGCAGCGGTCAGGTCAATCTCTATGATGGCCGTACCGGTGACAAGTTCGACCGCAAGGTGACCGTGGGCTATATCTACATGCTCAAACTGCACCATCTGGTCGACGACAAGATCCATGCTCGCTCGATTGGCCCCTACAGCCTTGTCACGCAGCAGCCTCTCGGCGGTAAAGCCCAGTTCGGCGGACAGCGTTTCGGGGAAATGGAAGTCTGGGCACTGCAGGCATATGGCGCGGCTTACACGCTGCAGGAAATGCTGACGGTCAAGTCCGATGACGTGATTGGCCGGACCAAGGTTTACGAAGCGATCGTCAAGGGTGACGATACGTTCGAAGCCGGCGTTCCGGAAAGCTTCAATGTTCTGGTCAAGGAAATGCGGTCGCTCGGCCTCAACATCCAACTCTCCAGCTTTGGTGACGAAGATGATGAAGACGACGACGGGATTGCGATAGCGGCGGAGTGAAGCGCTAGTTTCACACCACGCAGCATTTCAAATTTGGGGCGAAAGCCCAAGAGGAATTAAGACATGAATCAAGTAACAAATTTTGCAAATCCGATCGCAAAACCGGAAACATTTGACCAGATCCAGATTGGCCTTGCCTCGCCAGAGCGTATCCGCAGCTGGTCCTTTGGCGAAATCAAGAAGCCTGAAACCATCAACTACCGGACCTTCAAGCCGGAACGTGATGGCCTGTTCTGCGCGCGTATCTTCGGTCCGGTAAAGGATTACGAATGCCTGTGCGGCAAGTACAAGCGCATGAAATACAAAGGCATCGTCTGCGAAAAATGCGGTGTCGAAGTCACGGTAACCAAGGTTCGCCGCGAACGCATGGGTCATATCGACCTTGCTGCTCCGGTCGCCCATATCTGGTTCCTGAAATCGCTGCCGTCGCGCATCGGCCTGCTGCTCGACATGCAGCTCAAGCAGCTGGAGCGCGTGCTCTATTTCGAAAGCTATGTGGTTATCGAACCCGGTTTGACGGCTCTGGAAAAATTCCAGCTGCTGACCGAAGACGAAATGCTCGAAGCGCAGGATGAATATGGTGAAGACGCGTTCTCCGCCGGCATCGGCGCAGAAGCGGTCAAGATCATGCTGCAGGACCTGGACCTGAAGCAGGAACGCGACGACCTGATGGAAGAGCTGCGGACGACCAAGTCGACGCTGAAGCCCAAGAAGATCATCAAGCGCCTGAAAGTGGTCGAAAGCTTCATCGATTCCGGCAACAAGCCGGAATGGATGATCCTCGAAATCATTCCCGTGATTCCACCCGAGCTGCGCCCGCTGGTGCCTCTGGATGGCGGCCGTTTCGCGACCTCCGATCTCAACGATCTCTATCGTCGCGTGATCAACCGGAACAACCGTCTGAAGCGCCTGATGGAGCTCCGCGCGCCGGACATCATCGTCCGTAACGAGAAGCGCATGCTTCAGGAATCGGTCGACGCATTGTTCGACAATGGCCGTCGTGGCCGGACCATCACCGGTGCCAACAAGCGTCCGCTGAAATCCCTGTCCGACATGCTCAAGGGCAAGCAGGGCCGTTTCCGCCAGAATCTTCTCGGCAAGCGCGTCGACTATTCCGGCCGTTCGGTGATCGTGACCGGTCCCGAACTGAAATTGCATCAGTGCGGTTTGCCGAAGAAAATGGCATTGGAACTGTTCAAGCCGTTTATCTACGCGCGGCTTGATGCCAAGGGCCTTTCGATGACGCTCAAGCAGGCCAAGAAATGGGTCGAAAAAGAGCGCAAGGAAGTCTGGGACATTCTTGAGGAAGTGATTCGCGAACATCCGGTGATGCTGAACCGCGCACCAACGCTTCACCGTCTCGGCATCCAGGCGTTCGAACCGGTATTGATCGAAGGTAAAGCCATCCAGCTTCACCCGCTGGTCTGCTCCGCCTTCAACGCCGACTTTGACGGTGACCAGATGGCGGTCCACGTTCCGCTGAGCCTCGAGGCCCAGCTGGAAGCGCGCGTGCTGATGATGTCGACCAACAACATCCTGTCGCCAGCCAACGGCAAGCCGATCATCGTTCCTTCGCAGGATATGGTTCTCGGTATCTATTATCTGACAATGGATCGCAAAGGCGAGCCGGGCGAAGGCATGATGCTGGCCGACATGGCCGAAGTGCATCAGGCTCTGGAAATCGGTGCGGTGACCCTGCACTCCAAGATCACCACCCGGGTTCCGCAAACCGACGAGGAAGGCAACCCCATCCTCAAGCGTTTCGAAACCACGCCGGGCCGTCTGCTGATCGCCGAATGTCTGCCGAAATCGCACCTCGTGCCGTTCGACATCGTCAACCGCTTGCTGACCAAGAAAGAAGTCGGCGACGTGATTGACCAGGTCTATCGTCACACCGGTCAGAAAGACACCGTCCTGTTCGCCGATGCGATCATGGGCCTTGGTTTCCGCCACGCTTGCCGCGCCGGCATTTCCTTCGGCAAGGACGACATGATCATTCCGGATTCCAAGGATGCAACGGTTGAGGAAACCCGCACCCTGGTGGCTGACTATGAGCAGCAATATCAGGATGGTCTGATCACCCAGCAGGAAAAATATAACAAGGTGATCGACGCCTGGTCCCGCTGTGGTGACACGGTTGCGAACGCGATGATGGACGAGCTGGCCGCGACGCCGGAGGACGAACATGGCCGCGAACGCGAGATTAACGCGATCTACATGATGAGCCACTCCGGCGCCCGTGGTTCGCCAGCCCAGATGAAGCAGCTGGGCGGCATGCGCGGCCTGATGGCGAAACCTTCCGGCGAGATTATTGAAACACCGATTATCTCGAACTTTAAGGAAGGCCTGACGGTTCTGGAATATTTCAACTCCACCCATGGTGCCCGTAAGGGTCTTGCGGATACGGCGTTGAAAACGGCCAACTCGGGTTATCTGACCCGTCGTCTGGTTGACGTTTCGCAGGATTGCACGATCGTCGAGGAAGATTGCGGCACCGAAAATGCGCTGGAGATGAAAGCCATCGTCCAGGGCGGCTCGGTCATCGCTTCGCTTGGCGAACGTATCCTTGGCCGGACCATGGCCGAAGATATTGTCGACAGCAAAGACGACAGCGTCGTGATCAAGGCCGGCACCCTGCTGGACGAAGCCGCCATATTGGTGATCGAGGAGCTCGGCATCCAGTCCGCGCGCATTCGCTCGCCGCTGGTCTGCGAATCCAAGATGGGCGTCTGCGGCACCTGCTACGGTCGTGACCTTGCCCGCGGTACACCGGTGAATATCGGTGAAGCGGTTGGCGTTATTGCGGCCCAGTCGATCGGTGAGCCGGGCACGCAGCTGACGATGCGGACCTTCCACATCGGCGGCGCGGCACAGCTCAACGAGCAGTCCAATCTGGAATCGGTGGCAGAAGGTGTTGTCGAATATCGCGACATGCCGGTCATCGAGGACAAGAACGGTCGCTTCCTCTCGCTGGCGCGTAGCGGCATCATCGCCGTGATCGACAATGACGGTCGCGAACGGTCTGCCGACAAGGTGCCTTATGGTACCAGCGTGCTGGTCAAGGATGGCGCCAAGGTGAAACTGGGCGATCGTCTGGCCGAATGGGATCCGTTCACCATGCCGATGATCACCGAGAAGCCGGGTGTCATCAAGTTCCAGGACGTCATCGAAGGCAAGACGATGACCGAACAGACCGATGAAGCCACCGGTATCGCACAGCGTGTGATCACCGAGTATCGCGCTTCCGGCCGTGGAGCCAATAAGGAAGACCTTCGCCCGCGCCTCACCCTGCTGGATGAGAATAGCGGAGAAGCCGGCCGCTACATGCTCGCCAATGGTGCAACCCTGTCCGTCGAAGACGGTGCCAAGGTTGCTGCCGGTGACGTGCTGGCGCGTGTCTCTCGCGAAGCTGCGAAGACCCGCGACATTACCGGTGGTCTGCCCCGTGTGGCCGAGCTGTTCGAAGCGCGCATTCCGAAGGACAATTCGATCATCGCCAAGATCGACGGACGGATTGAATTCGTTCGCGACTATAAAGCGAAACGCAAGATCGCGATTGTGCCGGAAGAAGGCGAACCAGTCGAATATCTGGTGCCGAAGACGAAAGTCATCGACGTGCAGGAAGGCGATTTCGTCAAGAAGGGCGACAACCTGGTTTCCGGTTCTCCGGACCCGCATGACATTCTGGAAGTTCTCGGGGTTGAGGCGCTGGCCGAATATCTCGTTTCGGAAATCCAGGAAGTCTATCGTCTGCAGGGCGTGAAGATCAACGATAAGCACATTGAAACGATCGTTCGTCAGATGCTGCAGAAAGTTGAAATCACCAATGGCGGCGATACGACGCTGCTGCCGGGCGAACAGGTCGATCTCGAAGAAATGCTGGAATATAACGCCAAGCTGACCAAGAAGCAGGAACCTGCTGCCGGCAAGCCGGTTCTCCTCGGTATCACCAAGGCGAGCCTGCAGACGCGCAGCTTCATCTCTGCGGCTTCTTTCCAGGAAACCACCCGGGTGCTCACCCAGGCGGCTGTCGAGGGCAAGAAGGATCAGCTGATCGGTCTCAAGGAGAACGTGATCGTTGGTCGCCTGATCCCGGCCGGTACCGGTGCGGGCATGAACCGTGCGCGTATCGCCGCAACCAGCCGCGATGCAGCCCTGCGGGCGCAACAGCAGAAAATGCTGGACGCGATGCAGGCTGCGGCTGATCTGAAGGCGGAAGAAGTGTCCAATGCTGCGGCGACCGCTCCGGCTGCCGATGCAGAGCCAACTGCGGCGGATGTGTTCGGCGAAGCTCCGGTCGAGGAAGCCCTGATTGCTGCGGATAGCTCCGAGGAACAGCATGCAGCCGAACTGGCCCAGGGCGATGAAGCCGCTACCGGCGATTCCCACATGGCGAAAACCATGGGTGAAGGCATCGAGGCAAGCGATACCGAAGCCGCCCAGAGCGACGAAGACAAAGACGAATAGTCTTACCCGTCTGAAAGCGAATTAAAAAAGGCCCCGCCGGATTATCTCCAGCGGGGCCTTTTTCATGTTGGTGAGACCGGCGCGAACATTTCTGTCCGCTAGAATCTGATCTCGCAGACCGACATCTTGCCCTGCACAGTGGTCCGCCACTGGCCGGTCCACTCGCCACCCTGCGATGCGGCGACGGCCGGACATTTCCTGCGTGCATCCTGCTGGTTCCAGATCGGTCCGGCATTCACATCGCGTGTTCGACTGGCCGGAGGTGGAGCCGGACGGGACGGCGTGCCTTGCCGTGATGTCGATGTGATCCGGTACAGATCGGACTTGGAACCACCGTTCTGGCCATAGCCGACCCACTGGCGATGCAGATCCAGCTGCAATTGGACATTGCGTGAGCTGTCATTCAGATAGACCGACCATTGATCACGCCCGGTTTCCGTGAAACGGAACGTGGCCTGCCCCCGGTCGTTAAATTCGGCCCAGCGCCGCGGTCCGGTCTGTCTGAAGCTGCCGCCAGAGAAGAACACCTGTTTGACATTGCGGCCGTTGGTCACGGCGCGTGGAGCCGGCGACGGCGAACGCACGCGCCCCTCGTTGCGATAGGCGCTGACGATCGGATAAAAGTCGCGCTTGGGACCTCCGTTGTCGCCAAGCCGAATCCACTTGCGGTGGATATCGATCTGCAACTGCACGCTGCGTGAAGGATCGTTGAGATAGACCGACCAGTCATCGCGGCCGGTTTCGTTGAAGGTAAATTTCACACGGCCGTCACCACCATATTCGGTCCAGTGCCCTCTCCCGGTTTCCCGAAACAGCCCGCCGTTGAACCGTACTTCCGACACATTATAGCCATTCACGCCCTGCTGCTGCCGTTGCGCGACTGCTGCTTCGGAAAAGATCAGGGACGTCGGGCCCAGCGCGGCAACGGTCAGGCCCATTGCCACCGCTCTGTTTAATAATTTCATGGATTCCCCATTATTTTTGGCGCGACCCGGGATAAGGTTGGCACAATACGGCCATGGTTGCCATGGTTCTTTCCATATTTAACGAAAAGTCCGCCGGCGGTTGGCCGGCGGACTATGTGATTATGCTGGTCGGCAAGCCGATCAGATCGAAGCGACTTTTCCGAGCGCCTGGTCGAGCGCCGCCTCGCCCTTCATCATCTGCTGGTCAGCAGCGATAATCGTCACGTCGGTGATGCCGACAAAACCGAGAATATGACGCAGATAGCCGGAGGCGAAGTCGATCTCGCTGCCCACTTCAGTGCCGCCCGATGCAATCAGCACATAGGCCTTCTTGTCTTTCAGCAGCCCTTCGGGACCATTGGCGGTATAGTGAAAGGTCTTGCGGGCGCGGGCGATAAGGTCGATCCATGCCTTGAGCGCCGCCGGCACGGCAAAATTGTAGATCGGCGTGCCAATTACCAACGTATCGGCTGCGACAAGCTCGTCGACCAGCCTATCCGACAAAGCCAGTTCCGCCTTTTGCGCATCGGTGCGTTCACTTTCGTCGGTGAAGTTCGCGCCTACCCAATCTTCTGTCACGAAGGGCAAAGCTTCGGAGAGATCACGGGTGACAATATTGTCCGGCGCCAGCCTTGCGATCACGGCATCAGCGAGCGCACGGGAGGATGAACCGGCTTTGCGTGCACTGGCATCTACACGGAGGATATTCTTGGACTGGGTCATGGCATTGTTCCTTTTGCTGTGGAATGAGACGGAAAAATGAAGGGGCGCTCCGGGGATCAGGGGGATAGGGAGCGCCCCTCCGGGTGCGGGGAGTTAGTCTTGGGGCTCCCACGCTTCGACAAAGACGAACTCGGCCTTGTCAATGGCTTCGATCTGCAGCGATGCGACGTCCCGGATCGCCAGGGAATCGCGAGGACCGACAAGCTCGCCATTGACCCGGACCTGGCCGGTGGAACCGACCAGATAGACATGGGCGCCATCGGCAATCTGGTGCTCGATCGTCGTTCCTTCGCCAAGCGTAGCACCATAGAGGCGTGCATCCGCTCCGATCATCAGTGCACCACCCTTGATGTCCTCCTCGAAGCCGCTGGCGAGGATTTCGAGCTGGTTGGAGCGTTCGCCCTTGGGGAAAGCTTTCGCATCCCAGCGGGGGGCACCGCCGGCTGCACGGGGCTCGATCCAGATCTGGAACAGACGGGTCTGCTCGTCCTCCAGATTATATTCGCTGTGCATCACGCCAGTGCCGGCGCTCATCACCTGGACATCGCCAGCTTCGGTACGGCCTTCATTGCCCATATTGTCGCGGTGGGTAATCGCCCCTTCGCGGACATAGGTGATGATTTCCATATCCTTGTGGCCGTGCATCGGAAATCCGGTCTTCGGCTTGATCTCGTCATCATTCCACACCCGGATCGGGCCAAAGCCCATGCGGGCCGGGTCCCAGTAATTGCCGAATGAAAAATGATGCCGGGCCTGCAGCCATTCATGGTCGACATGGGCCAGATCCTTGAACTCTCGTTTCTCCATCATTGTATTTCTCCTGTTCGAGCGGGCCTTGTTTCCGCTCTGCTTGAGAAAGAGATAGGGCGACCTCAGTGTTTCGGAAATAGCCGATATTGAATTTGATTGTTTCCATTTTTTGTTTAATATGATGCCATGGCATTACCCGACTACGAAGCCTGGGCGATTTTTGCGGCGGTTGCGCGGCTCGGCAGCTTTACCGCTGCCGCGCAGGAACTGGCACTATCCAAACCCACGATCTCGAAGGCCATATCGCGGCTGGAAGAGTCGCTCGGCACCGTGCTGTTTCACCGCACCTCGCGCAGGATTTCGCTTTCCACTGCAGGCAAGGCGCTGCTCCCGCATGCGCGGCAGATCGCTATGGACGGTGAAGCAGCGATGGAGGCCGCGCGCGATACAACCCATTTGTTGCAGGGACAGGTGCGTCTGGCCGCTCCCCTCAGCTACGGCCTCTCGCATCTCGCACCGGTGATCGCCGACTTCATGTGCGCCTATCCCGAAATTACCGTCGACCTGCAGCTCAATGACGCGCGGATTGATCTGGTCGAGGAAGGCTTTGACTGCGCGATCCGGATTGGCGCGCTCCCCGACAGCAGCCTGAGAGCGATCAAGCTGCGCAGGATGGACGGCTATTTCATCGCCGCCCCGAGCTATGTCGAGCGCAAGGGCGAGCCGGAAAGTCCGGATGATCTGGGCAATCACGATTGCTTCATCTACTCGAACACGCCGAGCCCCGAACATTGGCCGGTAACCGGCCCTGATGGCCATATCACCAATGTGCGGCCCAAATGCCGGTTTCGCAGCAACAATGGCGACGTCATGCTGCCGGCGCTGATTGCCGGACGCGGGATTGGCTATCTGCCCGATTTTCTCTGCCAGAAGGCACTGGACGCAGGTGACCTGATCAATATTCTTCCGGGATGCCACATCGGCGATATTGCCCTCAATATCGTCATGCCCCCGTCCCGCCTGCGACCGGCCCGGGTGGATGCACTGGTGGACTTTCTGAAGGACAATTTGCGCTAGCCAGAGCTGCGCACAGTTTTGCTGTCCTACATCGTCCGGATCTAGTAGCCTTTCCCCATGACCTGGAAAATGCCGATCCATCTTGCTGCGAACGGGACTTTTCCGCCATATATCGGGGTTGTTCCCGACGGATTGAATCTGCAAATTTCGTGAAGAGTTTGATTTTTTCATAACACTGTAAAGTTTGTAAAGTTCATCAGGAAAACAGGCCCGATAATTAATGCCGCTCGAGACCATCCTGCTTTTTGTCATCGCCGACCTGATGTTCTGCTTCACGCCGGGGCCGGCCACCATGGTCACCGTCAGCCATGCCCTGCCCCATGGTCCGGCGGGCGGCATGCGCGGGGCCCTGGGGCCGATCGTCGGGGTCAATCTCGGCAATTTCATTTGGTACGCTCTGACCGCCTTTGGCCTCATTGCCCTGATCAACGCCGTGCCTACGGCTTATGCAGTCCTCCGATGGATCGGCGTCGCCTATCTGGCGTGGATGGGAATAGGGATGCTGAAGGGCAGTGCCGGCAGGCTTGCCAGCCAGACCGCCCGCCGCGCCGGTTTTGCCAAGGGATTGGTCAATGGTCTGGCCGTTCACATGTCCAATCCCAAGGCGCTGCTGTTCTACACCGCGTTCATCCCGCCCTTCATCGACCCGGACGGCAATCTGCTGCTCCAGTTCGCTATTCTCGCCGCGCTAACCGTCTTTACCGAAACCACCGGCCTGACCTTTTATGCCGCGCTCGCGTCAAAGGCGCGTAATCTCGGCAATGCCGACCAGGCTCAACCGTTGTTCCGGAAAATCGCTGCGGCTATATTGTTGGGCGCAGCCTTGATACTGGCATTGTGGAACCTCAATGACAGCGCGCTGCAGAGCGCGCTCAACCTGCCGCAAGGCGCGATTGGCTAGATAAATATGATGAACAGAATATGGCCTTTCCTCCTCGTCCTGAGCTTTTCCGCGCCGCTGTCGGCGCAGGAGGAGCCCGATAGTGAGGTTAGCGCGGAAACGATATTGGCTTTGAAAGGCCTGCAACTGCTGGACCAGCGGATGAACACCATCGGCTTTCGCCTGATCAGCGCCAATGCCACTTATTGCGATCAAAAAGCCGCCACAACCGGCCTGCTACTGAATGATGTCGCCCAATATGCCGATCAGGAAACCGCCCGTTTCGCGCTCGGATTCGATGGCGCGATAGGGATCACGGCCGTGGCTCCGGACAGCCCCGCTGCGGCGGCGGAACTGTCGCCGGGGAACAGCCTTCTGGCGATCAACAACAAGGCGATCGAGGATATCGCGGTCGATCTCTCGCAGTCGTCGATCGAAGAACCGGCCTATCGCCGGATCGATACGATCAACCGGGTGTTTCGACAGATGCTCGCCGCGGGCGAAGTGCAACTGACCATATCGGAAGGTGGCGTCCGCCGGACGGTACCGATCAAACCGGTCGAGACATGTGCAGGGCAATTCCAGATCCGGGTCAGCGCCGACCGAAGCGCCACCGCCGATGGTCGGCTGGTCAGCGTTTCCTCGCGGCTTGCCGAATATTTTCTGAGCGATGACGAATTTGCTGCCGTTGTCGCGCATGAACTGGCGCATAATCTGCTGAAACACCGCGACCGGCTCGACGCGCAACAGGTCAATCGCGGCTTTTTCGGCCAATTGGGCAAGAGCGCCGGCCGGATCAGGGAAACCGAGATTGAAGCGGACCGGCTATCGGTCTGGCTGATGGCCAATGCCGGCTATGACCCGCAGGCGGCGATCCTTTTCTGGACCCGCTACGGCAAGGAACATGGCAAGGGCATCTTCTCCGCCTCGACTCATTACCGCTGGAAGAAGCGGGTGCAACTATTCGAAGAAGAAATTGCAAAAATGGACGCGATGGAACCTGTCGATGGCAAATATGCGCCGCCACTGCTGACCGGGTCCGACTGACTCAATTGTCGTCCTTGTAGGCGTCCTTGCAATTGCGGCGTTCCCGCTTGTTGCGCGCTTCATCAAGGCACAGGTCGCGCTGCTTTTTCCGGTCGGCCAGCGCCTTGCGTCCCAGATCCTCTTCCCTCTCGGACTGGGTCTGGGTGGTCGCATCCACTGCGGTCTCGACAACCGTACCGGCGGCCCTGAACGGCGCCGTTACGATTTTGCTGACGCAGCCGGACAAGAGCAGGGGAACAAGAGCGGCCGTCAATATGGGTGATATGCGCATGATATGCTCCTCAATTGCTCCGTGCCGGCATCGTGATCGCCTGAAAGATTCAGGACTCC
Source organism: Sphingorhabdus sp. YGSMI21 (assembly GCF_002776575.1). GTDB lineage: Bacteria > Pseudomonadota > Alphaproteobacteria > Sphingomonadales > Sphingomonadaceae > Parasphingorhabdus. Next base: position 801,198 of record NZ_CP022548.1, read on the forward strand.
GCCAGCAATTTCTCTGCTATTTCCCTGATGTCGCTGCCAATCTCCGGATGGGCCAGCGCCAGCGCCAGATTGGCTTCGACATAGCCCTGTTTCGACCCGCAATCATAGCGCTTGCCGTCAAAGGTCATACCGTGGAACGGCTGCTGGCCGATCATCTGCGCCATCGCGTCGGTCAGCTGTATCTCGCCGCCAGCGCCCGCTGCCTGGGTTTCCAGGATCCGCATCACTTCGGGTTGCAGAATATAGCGGCCGGGCAGAATGAGGTTGGATGGCGCGGTGCCGGCGGCCGGTTTCTCGACCAGCCCCTTGACCTCGGTGATCGGACCGTCGCGATAACCGGGATCAATGACACCATATGAGGGCGTTTTCTCGATCGGAATTTCCAAGGCACAGACGATATTGCCGCCAAGCTTGTTATAGGCGTCGACCATTTGCTTCATGCAACCAGGCGAACCGACCATGAACTCGTCGGGCAGGAAGATGGCAAATGGCTCGTCACCGATGATGTCGCGCGCGCACCAGATGGCATGACCGAGCCCCAAGGGCTCCTGCTGCCGGACAAAAACGCAGTCACCGGGCTTGAGCCGGGTTCCTTCGAGCACCGACCGGTCTTTTCCCCGGTCAGCCATATTGCGCTCGAGTTCAAACGCCATGTCGAAATGATCCTCGATCATGCCCTTGCCGCGACCGTTGACGAAGATCATCTGCTCGATCCCGGCCTCCAGCGCCTCGTCGACGGCATATTGCAGCAACGGCCGGTCGACGATCGGGAACAGTTCCTTGGGCATGACCTTGGTCGCCGGCAGAAAACGGGTGCCCATGCCGGCAACAGGGAACACGGCTTTTTTGATCGGTTTCATATTTCTGTCCTAGTCCTTCAACTTGTTGGCGAAGCTGGTCCGCAATTTTTGCAGTTTCGGCGGGATGGTGGCGACACAATAAGGATTGGAGCGCCCTTCGTCAGCCCAATATTGCTGATGATAGTCTTCCGCCACATACCAGGGGGCCGGCCCCTCGATAGTGGTCACAACCGGTTCGGCACGCCCCTCTGCCGCCCGCTTGATGCCGGCTTCGGCTTCGGCGCGCTGCTGGTCGTCGAGCGGGAAAATCGCCGACCGGTACTGGGTGCCGATATCATTGCCCTGCCGGTTGAGCTGGGTCGGATCATGGGTAGCGAAGAAAATATCCAGCAGATCGGCATAGCTGACGACCGCATCGTCGAAACCGATCTTGATCGCCTCGGCGTGCCCCGTGGTCCCGGAACAGACTTCACGATAGGTCGGGTCGGGCTTGGCGCCGCCAATATAACCACTTTCGACGGAAGTGACTCCGGCAATATCGTTGAACACCGCTTCGGTGCACCAAAAACAGCCACCGGCAAAAATGGCTTCCTGCTTGGCCATATAAACTCCTTTACAGGGTGGCAGTCTCGCCCCCTTCATTTGCAATGCCCCGCGCTTCATCGCGCCTGGCGACAAGAAGATACATGGCGGGTGTTACCACCCGAGACAAGAGGGTCGAACTGATCAGCCCGCCGATGATGATCCCCGCCAATGGCGCATAAAGTGCTCCGCCCCATAGTGCGAGCGGCGTCAAGCCGCCGATCGCCGTGATCGATGTCAGCAGCACCGGCAGGAACCGGACCTCCCCGGCTTTCTCGATCGCGTCGCGCAATCCCATGCCCTGCGCGCGCAGCTGGCTGGTGAAATCGACCAGCAAAATCGAGTTTTTGATTTCAATCCCGATCAGCGCGATAAAGCCGATCAGCGCCATGACGCTCAGCGAGTTGCCGGTGAAATAGAGGGCGAGAATGCCGCCAACCGTGCCCAGCGGGATAACGCCCGCCACCACGATCGTTTCGCGGAACCGCCTGAACTCGGCCACCAGAACCGCAAAGATCAACATGAATGCGGTCAGGATCAGGGGACCGAAATTACCGAATGTTTCGCCGATTTTCTCGGCCTCGCCACCGATGGACCAATCATAGCCTTCGGGAAACTTGATCTGTTCCAGCTGTTCCACGGCACGGTCATTGACCGTCGAGGGAACTTCGCCGAAATCGACCTGGGCGGTAACCAGCACCGTCCTGCGCAACTGATGCCGCTGGATTTGCGGAGTGACATTGGTCAGCTTGGGATCCGTGATCTGGGCCAGCGGCACCGGGTCGCCGGCGCGCGTTGCGACGTAGATCTTGTCCAGCACCGATATCGGCAGATTACCCTCAAACGGGAAGCGAACCGTCACCGGATAAATATCCCCTTCCTGATCCCGGAAAGAGGCTGCCCGTTCGCCACTGATCGCCAGCCGGATGGCGCGCCGCGGTTCGCCCGATGGAATATTGAGCAGGGCCGCTTTCTTCTCGTTCAACCCGATGTCGAGATCGATCTTGTCGGTCTCCACCGGATTGACGATATCCCGGGCACCCGGCGTTTTGCGCAGAACATCGGCAATCGTCCCTGACAATTGCTTGAGCGTATCCAGTTCCGGGCCGGACACCCGGATGACAATCGGTGCTTCCACCGGCGTACCGTTCTGGAACAGCTCGATCTTCACCCGCGCGCCTGCAATCTGGTCGAGCTGCTTGCGCAACCGGTCGATCATTTCCGGACCTTCCCGGGTGTCCCATTCGTCCAGCACCGCCAACACTTCGCCATAATTGATGCGCTCGGCCCTCGGACCGACATTGTAAAATACCTGGGGATTGCCGTTGCCGATATTTTCCGCCCGTACTTTGATGCTGGGTTCCGTCTCCAGAATTTTCGTCACTTCAGCCACGATCCGGTCGGTACGATCCAGACTGCTGCCCTGTTCCGCTTCCACCGAAACCCGGAAATAGGGAGCGTCGGCAAAAGGAAATAGCGAGAAGCCGAGGCTTGGCACCAGCGCAAAAGCCGACAGGCACAAGACCATGGCCAGCACCACCGTCTTGACCGGCGCCGCCAGAGCTATGTGCAAGAAGGGACGATAGAAGCGCTGGATCTTGTCGTTAACCCAGCGCAGCGCGCGATTGCCTTCCGGATTTTCATCCCGTCGCAACATGCGACTGGCGAGAAAAGGGATCAGGGACAGCGAGATTATCAGCGAAGAAATGACCGTCGCAATGATCGCTATGAAGAAAGACCGGGTATAGGAGCCGGCACCGCTGGGCAGGAACAGCAATGGCACGAATGCCAGCACCAGCACCGCGGTGGAGCCGATAACCGCAGCGCGGATTTCCAGACTGCCCTCGATCGCCGCCTGGGTTCTGGTTTTGCCCATTCGCAAATGACGCGCGATATTTTCCGTCACGACGATACTGTCGTCGACCAGCAACCCCAGCGAAACGATAAAGCCGGCAATGGAAAGCTGGCTGAGATTATATCCCATCGCATAAAGCACGAGCAGACCCGAAGCGAGCGAGAGCGGAATCGAGATCATGACGATGCCCGAAGAGCGCAATCCAAGCGGAAAAAGTGTGAAAATCACCAAAGCGATAGCAATGGAAAAGTCGCGCGTCAGTTCGTTCAATCGCCGTTTCACGTCGCGACTCTGGTCAAACTGCATGACCAGCTCGATATCCGGAGGCAGCACCAGCCGCTGCTGATCCATTACCACATCAAGTTCTTGCTTCAGTCGCGTGACATCAACAGCATCTTTTTGTGTAACAGTAAGAAACACAGCGCGCTGACCATTGTGACGGGCGCGATAAAGCTGCTCCTCCGCGCCCCAGCTGACGTCTGCAACATCATCGACGGTCAAAAGCGATCCACTCGATGCCCGCAAAGGCAATCCGCGAATGGCATCAAGGTCCCGAAACGCGCCGCCTGCTTCCACATTCAGCCTGCGTTCGCCACTCTGGACTGCTCCACCGGGCAAGTCGGCCCCGCCCTGACGGACGGCATCGGCTATTGCACTGGCCGGAACGCGCAGTTCGGAAAGCCGCTCCGGCTTTACCTCCACGCTGACTTCCGGCTGCGGCAGGCCGAAAATTCTGGCCTCCCGAACGCCGGAATTCCGCATAAAAATATCGGCCATATCTTCGGCATATTTTTCCATCCGCCGCCACGAAGCGGTTTCACTGACCAGCGCCACCTGCATGACCGCAGCCTCGGTCGTGCGGATCTTGCGAAACTCCAGCTTCTGCAGTCCGGCCGGCATCTCGTCCCGGATCGCGGATACTTCCCGCACCACGTCATCGAAATAGCCGTCGACATCACCGGACCATCGGCTGAATTCGACCCGGATGACGGTTCCGCCATCGGTGCTCGTTGATCGCACTTCCGCTATATCGTCCAGTCCCTGAACGACGTCTTCGATCGGCTTGGCAACCGTCTCTTCCATTTCCTGCGCATCGGCGCCCGGCTGGATTGCGATGATATTGACAGCAGGTATGGGAAAATGCGGATCGACGGCTTTTGGAATACCACTGAGCGCGGTTAGCCCCAGCAGTGTGAGCAGGATGAACAGGACCGAAGAGAGCTGCCAGCGGGAAATGACGAAGCGGGCAAGCATCTCAGACCCGGCAATCCTTTTGATAAAAGTTGATGCTCATCGTACTGGCCGGATGGGTTTGATCAAATCGCCGTCTCTCAGCTTCTCGACGCCCCGGGTCACGATCACCTCGCCCGCCGACAGGCCAGCGAGAATTTCAAGATTCCTGTCGGTCAATTTTCCGATCTGGACATTGCGCTGCTTCACCCGGTCTTTGTCATCGACCACGAACACAAGGCCTTCACCGGTGCGGACCCCGAATATCGCGTTGGCGGGAATGACGAAGGTCGCTTGGCCCTCGCGGGGCACCTGCACTGCTACCATGCCCAATTGCCCGGACCGCAGTCGATCGCTCGCAGGGAGCCGGAAATTCACCTCGAAAGTTCCGGTCCGCTCGTCTGCCCGCCCGTCCTTCTCGCTGACCACTGCATCCAGCGGCGTCTTGGAAACCGCGGACAGCAAGACCTTGGCCGGCATGCCGACGCTGATACGGGCGGCATCGGCATCGGTCATCGGCACCCGCAAGACGAAACCCTTGTCGATTTCACCCAATATCATTGCGGTCATGCCGGCGGTCACTATTTGCCCTTCATCGATATTGCGCGATAGAATGATACCGCTACTCGGGGCGCGGATATAGGACGTGCGGCTGGCGAATTCCGTGGCCTCGATCTGGGCCCGCGCCGCGCGCGCTGTCGCTTCGGATTGTTCGAGCCGGGATTTGGTTACCCAGCCGTCCTTGAACAATTTCGCAATCCGCTCATATTCCGCTTCGGCACGATCCCGCTCGGCGCGCGCCACGCTCAGATCTGCAGCCACTGTACTGCCGTCCAGAGCCGCCAGAATCGCGCCCTGCTTGACCCTGTCACCTTCTTCATAACGGACGGAAGCGACTTTACCGTCGGTGGTAAAGCCCAGCGCAGTTTCGCGGCGCAAGCGAACGGTCCCGGCGGCATTCAGGACTTCGCTCTCGCTCGCCGGCTGGACCGTGGCCACTGCTGCCGGGATCGGCTCGGAGGAGCTGGGCTTTGCCTCTGGTTCGCTGACACTGCATCCGGTCATGAAAACCAGACCGCCGAAAATCGATACTATCGTTCTGCCAAGCGTCATATTGCGCACTATCACCCCTAATCAATTTGTCTTAAGTCGCTATCGGGCGCGGTCCAATAGAAAATTGCGAATTCAAACCAAAAAGGGCCGGATTATGAAACCCGGCCCGTGAAATGTGCTATTAAAGAGTCAGTATTAATTTTCTGTGCCGACGATCTCCTGGCCGGAACCGCCCATGACCTTGTAGACGATACCTGCCAGGACCGCGCCGACGATTGGTGCCACCCAGAAAACCCATAGCTGCGACAAAGCGATACCGCCTTCGATCAGGGCGGGACCGGTGCTTCTCGCCGGATTAACCGAGGTATTGGTTACAGGAATGCTGATCAGGTGGATCAGCGTCAATCCCAAGCCGATCGCCAGTGGTGCAAAGCCAGCCGGTGCCCGGCCGTCCGTCGCACCCAATATGATCAGCAGGAAGAAGAAGGTCAGCAATATTTCGATCGCGATGCCAGAGCCTATCGCGAAACCGCCGGGCGAATGTTCGCCGACGCCGTTGGATGCCAAGCCGTTTATCGCAAGACTATAATCCGCATTGCCCGAAGCAATCAGATAGAGCGCGGCGGCGGCAATCGTCGCGCCAGCGACCTGTGCGATGATATAGACGGGAATTTCGTGCGCTGGAAAACGCCCTCCCATCCAGAGGCCGATGGTGACGGCGGGATTGAGGTGGCACCCGCTGATATGGCCAATAGCGTAGGCCATGGTGACAACAGTTAGTCCGAAGGCGAGAGAAACCCCCAATAGACCAATACCGACCTCTGGATAGGCGGCCGAGATCACCGCGCTCCCGCACCCTCCGAAAACAAGCCAGAATGTCCCCAGAAACTCAGCCAAGGATTTTTGCAAAGCAGTCACGATATCTCTCCCTCTCCGGTCGAAGCGCAGCATCAGCTCGCGCCATATCGCCTTACCCTATGGCAGATATCCCGTTTCTCCAAGGCGATGGCCTGTAATGTTATGTAAACTGGCGGTTATCTGGGGCTTGCAGCGCGACGCAGCCGGTCATTCAGTGCGTTTCCGATGCCGGCGTTCGGGATGGGTGCGACGGCAATTCGCGGCTTGCCGCTCGCGTCAGCGTCATGAAGCGCGGCAAACAAAAGACTGGCGGCTTCTGCGAGATCCGCATCCGGTGAAAGATTCCGGTCACCGGGCAGATTTCCAAAGCCGATATGATATTCATCATCCGCAGCGGTTTCAGCATTGAGGCGCAACGGCTTCGATGGCGCGTAATGCGACAGCATTTGGCCGGGCGCCTCGATCAGGTTGGTGTCTGCCAATATCGGCGCTTTCCCGGCGACGGCTTCCAGTTGCGCTTCTGTGACCGGACCGGGTCGCAATATCCGGTATTCTCCGCCGGCCACGGCGATTATCGTCGATTCGATCCCCCGTTCGCAGGGGCCACCATCCAGTATCAACGGCACCTTGGCGCCCAGGCTGCGCGTGACATGCTCCGCCGTTGTCGGGCTGATCCCGCCGCTGCGGTTGGCCGACGGCGCGGCGAGATACAGCCCCGACTGTTCGAGCAACTCGCGCATCACCGGGTGCGCCGGACAGCGCAGGGCGATCGTTTCGAGACCGGCCGTAACAGCAGCCGCAACCGGGCAATTGTCACGCTTCGGCACCACAATCGTCAAAGGCCCCGGCCACAAGGCGTCCGCGAACAACGACGCGAGATCGTCAAATTTGCCTAGTTTTCCGGCTGATTCGCGATCCGGGACATGAACGATCAGCGGATTGAAATCCGGTCGGCCCTTGGTCCTGTATATCTCCGCCACGGCGGCGGCATTGGTCGAATCGGCAGCCAGACCATAGACGGTTTCCGTCGGCACAGCGACCAGTCCGCCTGCGCGCAGACGGGCCACGGCCTCGCCAATAGTCGCATTGCCGTAACGGCGCGCTTCGCCGCCAATATGATCATTTGAGCCGGACATGACCCTGCGCTATAGCCCAGCGGAAAATCAGGCAACAACGGATAGCAAATAGATGAGTTTTACAGCCCCCGGTCGCGAACAGAATTTTGTGCTCAAACATATCGCCAATATCGGCGAACTGGCGAGCCACGAGCGCTTTGCCGGTGCGAGCGAGGATATGGTCGAAGCGATTGTCGAAGGCATCGGACAATTTGCGGCTGGAGAATTTGCACCGCTCAACCGGATCGGCGACACGGTCGGCGCGCGCTGGCAGGACGGCAGCGTGACCATGCCCGAGGGTTACAAGGAGGCTTATGCGCAATTCGTCGAAGGCGGCTGGGCATCGATTGACGGCCCGGAAGATTTTGGTGGCCAAGGCCTGCCCTATTCGCTCTCGGCGCTGATCCTCGAAACCTGCGGCGCGGCCAATTTCGCTTTCACCTTGTGCCCGATGCTCAGCTTCGGCGCGATCGAGGCGATCCATGTCCACGGGTCCGACGAGCAGAAGGCCCAATATCTGCCCAATCTGATTTCCGGCGCCTGGACCGGCACGATGAACCTGACCGAGCCGCAGGCCGGTTCCGACGTCGGCGCGCTGCGCTCGACTGCCGAACCGATCACGGAGGGCGAACATGCCGGCAAATACCGGATCAAGGGGCAGAAAATCTATATCACATTCGGCGAACATGATCTGACCGACAATATCATCCATCTCGTGCTTGCCCGTACCCCGGGAGCACCCGAGGGCACGCGCGGGATTTCGCTGTTCATCGTCCCAAAATTCCATCTCGATGCCGACGGCAAGCCCGGCGCGCCCAATGATGTGACCTGCGTGTCGATCGAGCACAAGATCGGTATCCACGCCTCGCCGACATGCGTCATGGCTTATGGCGAGCAGGACGAATGTATCGGCGAAATGATCGGCGGCGAGTTCGGCGGCATGAAGGCGATGTTCACGATGATGAACAATGCTCGCATCAATGTCGGCTCGCAAGGCGTGCAGATCGCCGAACGCGCCACCCAGCAGGCCAGCCATTATGCCACGGAACGGGTCCAGTCGGCCCGCGCCGGAAGCGGTAGCAAGGAACCGGTTGCGATCATTGAACATCCCGATGTCCGGCGGATGCTGCTGCGGTCGAAGGCGCTGACGCAGGCTGCCCGCGCGTTGCTCTATTATGCAACGTCGAGCGTTGACCGCGCTACCCTCGGCATCGAAGGAGCCAAGTCCCGCGCCGAAACCCTGACACCGCTGATCAAGGGCTATGGCACCGATGTCGGCAATGAAGTCGCCTCGCTCGGCGTGCAAGTGCACGGCGGCATGGGCTTCATCGAGGAAACCGGGGCCGGACAGCATTTCCGCGACGCCCGGATTGCCCCGATCTACGAAGGCACCAACGGCATCCAGGCCGCCGATCTGGTTGGCCGGAAACTGGGGCTGGACGGCGGCGAGGCTATGCAGACATTTATCGCCGAAATTCGCAACGAGGCGAAGGATGAAGAGAGCCTGCTGGCGCTCGCCGACAGCTGCGAGAATATCAGACAGTGGATGGCGAGCGGCGACGCGTCGATCGATGACCGGCTAGCGGGAAGCTATGCCTTCATGACCATGCTGGCGACCGCGACCTGCGGCATGCTGATGAAGAAGCAGCACCGGATTGCCAAGGCGGAACTGGGCGGCGGGAATGATCTTTTCCTCAAGGCCAAGCTGGTGACCACCCGCTATTATCTCGATCATATCGTCCCCGAAGCGCTGGGCCTGAAAGCGGCAGCAACGGGCGGAGCGGATATATTATACAGCCTGAGCAGCGCCGAGCTGGCCGGCTGATCATGACCGACACGGGCAACAGGGACGTGCTGGAACGCATTGCCGATGCGCTCGAACGTCTGGCTCCGCCAGTTGCAGAACCGCTCGATTTGGCGTCCGGTGAGGCGTTTCTGTGGGACAGACGCACCGCAAGGGCGATTGCGCCGTTCCAGCCGACCGAAATCGAATTGCTCACCGGCATTGATCAGCAGAAAGACCGCCTGCTGGACAATACGACCCGCCACGCGCAGGGTCACGCCGCCCATGATGTGCTGCTCTGGGGCTCGCGCGGCATGGGAAAATCAGCCCTCGCCAAGGCGGTGGTCCGGACGCTGCAGGCGCAAGGCGAGGATATTGCCCTGGTCGAGGCACCGTCGGACCATCTGGAGACGCTCCCGGCGCTATTCGAACTTCTGGCATCGTCGCAGCGGCGGTTTGTTATCTTTATCGACGATATCGGCTTTTCCGAGGGCAGCAGCGAACCGCGCACGCTACGCTCGATGCTGGAGGGCGGTGCCAGCCAGCGGCCGGCCAATGTCCGCCTCTATGTCACTTCGAACCGCCGCCACATCGTACCGCGCCAGATGAGCGAGCAGGACGATCCGGTAAACCCGCGCGACGCAGTCGATGACCAGCTGGCGCTTTCCGACCGTTTCGGCCTGCGGCTCGGCTTCCACGCCGCATCACAGGACAACTATCTCGCGATCATCGCCCGCTATGCCGAGGTCCACGGGCTGGAATTCGATCGCGAGGATGCCCTGCTCTGGGCGAAACAGCGCGGCAGCCGGTCGGGCCGGGTGGCATGGCAATATATTGTCGAACTGGCCGGACGGGCCGGCACGTTTCTGTCCTAGCCTATTCCTCGGCCACCGCAGCCGGTTTGGCCGCATCCTTGCGCGAGACCCGCCAGATAATGCCGCCGACATCGTCGCTGACCAGCAGGGCGCCGGTCTGGTCAAAGGCCACCATTGTCGGACGGCCACGCGCCTGCTGCTCGTCATCGACGAAACCGCTCAGGATCGTGACCGGCTTGCCTTCCGGCTCGCCGCGCTGGTTGAAATTGACATAGATCACATCATAGCCGGACAGGGGTTGGCGGTTCCACGAACCATGGCGCGCGACCACCGCACCGGTGGCAAAGGGCTTGCCCAGCGCCTGACCATGGGAAAAGGCGAGGCCAAGCGGCGCGACATGCGCGCCTAACGCGTAATCCGGACGCCGCTCATATTGCCGGTGATCAAGATTTTTCGGATCGACCCGCGGGTCGACATGACCGCCCCAGAAATGCCAGGGCCAGCCATAATGCGCACCCCAGCGCACTTCGGTCAGATAGTCGGGCACCATATCGCTGCCCAGCATGTCACGTTCGTTGACCACGGTATAAAATTTGTCGGTACCGGGCAGATAGGCCATGCCCACCGGATTGCGCATGCCATCGGCGTAGATGGACTTTTTGTTGGTCGCGAGTTCGACCTGCAAAATGGCAGCGCGCTGTTTTTCGACATCCATGCCGTTTTCACCGATATTGCTGCTCGAACCGACCGAGATATAGAGATATTTACCATCCTGACTGGCCAGCAGATCGCGGGTCCAGTGATTGTTCGGAGCCTTCGCGTTCAGATTGGCAACCTTGCGACCCTCGGCTGTGATTTTCGTGTCGCCTTCCGCATAGGGATAGGCATAGACCGCATCGGTGTTGGCGACGTAAAGCGTATCATCGATCAGCGCCATGCCGAACGGCGAATTGAGATTTTCAAGAAAGGCGAATGTCTCGTCGACCTTGCCGTCCTTGTCGCTGTCACGCAGCAGGCTGATCCGGTTGGCCGATTCGGTGCCCGCTCCGGCCTTGCTCATCAGGTTGCGCATGATCCAGCCTTCGATTCCGCTGTTGGTCCGCGGCGGGCTGTTGGTTTCCGCCACCAGCACATCGCCATTGGGCAGGCGAAACATGCTGCGCGGATGGTCCAGCCCCTCGGCGAACCGCTCAACCACAAAGCCTTCGGCTGCCACCGGACCTTCACCCTCGCCCCAGGGTTCGGCCTTGGCGATATTGATGGTCGGGAATTTTTCCGTACGGACATTGGTCAGATCGGGTTCGACGCCGGTGGTCGCATCGAGCGGCAAGCGCGCGGTATCGCCGCGGGTGAAATAATATCCTGCCCCGATCCCCAGAACGATGAGCAGAATCGCGATATTTCTAATATGTTTCAGCATGCGCGGATAATAGGTGGCGTCAATCGTCCTGACAAGCGCGGTCTGAAATGGTCAGCGGCCCTTCCACCATATGAGCAGTGCCGCCAGCACGCCCAGCGCCAGTCCGGCCAGCAAGCCGGCAGAAGGCTGTCCCATATAGCCGCCGATAAAAGCGCCGGCTATCGCGCCGATCGCAATGAATATGCCGCCGCCACTGCGGTTTTTCACGCCGTCTGCGGAAGATTTGGAAGCAGGTTCGGGGGTTTCTGGATTCATGGCCGCTGCCCTAAACCACAACGTGGAGAATGACCAGAGCTTCCCGCATGACTATGCTTAACGTTCTGGTAACCTTAGCTTTTGAAGATATTTCCACCGGTCGACCGTAAAGACGGTGATGAGCTTGGAGACGAAGAAGTCTCCCGAAACAGGAGCCATAAATGCAACTACCCGTATTCATTGACTCCACCCATTATAGCGATGCCGAGCGACTGATCACCAATTATGGCGAGGAAGCCGGTCTGGAAGCAGCCAACCGCGCCGACAAGAGCCGGTCTCTGGGCAATCATCTCCATTATTGCAAATGGCGGCAGGTCGAACGGCTCTGCATCTTGCTGGCAATCGACCAGTCAATCGGCACGGTTCACTAGCTATCGGTCGGGGTTGCAGACGATCGTGGCGGCCCCGTCGGTTCTCACCGTACAATTGGGCCTGCCGGCGATATTGATTCGTCCGGTGCCATTGTTGGTAATGATCGCTTCCCGCGTCACCGTCATCTGACTGCTCGCAGGTCCGCGGTGGATCAGCGTCAGCTTTTCAACCGTCAGTTCCGGGCCTTCAAACATGCTGGCTCCCTGCAGTTCGATCCGGGCGTCGCGTACCTCGCCCGCCATCGTCACTTGCCCGCCGCCGGTCATTGCCAGATCCAGCCGGTCCGCATCGATGGCATCGATATGCAATGTGCCAAAGCCGCCAAGACGGACGCGCGGATTGCGGCCAGACAATTTGTCGAGAGTCACCCGGCCCGATCCCAGGTGCAAGATATTGCTGATCGCATAGCTGCTAAGATACAGGGTTACCGGTCCGTCACCATCATAATTGTCACGGTCCAGCGACTTGGGTCGCACCGAGACGATCAACTGCTTGCCGTTTCGCTGCAGCGATACCCGATCCAGAAGCTCGCGAGTCTCTCCTTCTGCGCGGGCAGAGGGACCCTTGCCCGACATCAGCACCACATTCACGCCATTGCCGATCCGGATATCGTCAAAACCGAACAGGGAAAATTTCCGCTCTGCAGCCTGCGCCACAGCGGGCAGCAGCAAGGCGACGGAAAGCAAAACTATCGAGAGGAACCTCATAGCGGCCTCGCTTCGCCGAATTCCATCCAGCCGAGCCAGCGCGGGGTCTTCGGCGCATAATGGCCGGCATTTTCGATCAGCTTATAGCCGTTGGCTTCAAATGCCCTGGCCACCGGCCGGTGCAGATGGCAACCGCCGGCGATATGCTTCCACACGGGTTCGATGCGCCTTTGCCATTTTTCCGGCCCCTTGTCGGGTGCCCGGCCATGTTCGAGAAAGAGGATCTTGCCGCCGGGCTTCAGGACCCGCCGCATTTCCGACATCACCCGATCGCCATCCTGAACTGAGCAGAGCGTGAATGTGGTCAGCACCGTGTCGAAACTGGCATCGGCAAAGGGCATGTCCTCGCCGATACCGTCGCATATTTCCATGTCGAAACCGCGCTCGCTCGCTTCCTGGCGGGTATAGTCGAGCAGTCCCGCGGAGGGATCGAGTCCGGTCAGCCTGTTGACCCTGGACCGGTCGTAAAATTGCAGATTGATGCCACCGCCGCAGCCCAGTTCGAGCACATCGCCATCGGCTTTCGGCACGATCTGGCTGCGGTCCTTCATCACCGCCGGCTGCGAACAGGCGAAGCGGATCAGCTTCGGTACCGCATATTTATCCCATAGATTTGCCATCGCGGGCGAATCTGCCACAGCGGCGACAGATCGCCAAGCGATTTCAGCGAGATGGCCGGGCGATCAACCGCATTTGACGGTACCGTTGCCCATTACCCGCGACTTGCACTTCGCATCGCCATGGATGCGGACATCGCCGGATCCCATGACATTAGCGTCGACCGATCCGTCGGAGGACAGCTCGACATCGCCGCTGCCGGCAACCGCTATGGTGGCGCTCTTCGCGTTCAGATCCTTGCCGCTGATATCACCGGAACCGGCGATCGAAATCTCGATGGATTCCGCGGTGCCCGCGAGAGCCAGATTACCGGAACCGGCAATCTTGGAACGGAGCGAAGCCGAATTGATTTTTGCCACGCTGATATTGCCCGAACCGGCAATGCTCAGCGCGGACGAATCCGTGGTCATCGCATCGACCTGCATATCGCCAGATCCGGCGAGCTTGGCGTTCTTCAGCGACGGCGCGCTGATATAGATCGTGGCCTTGCCGCTATCGCCCCAGAATTTGTCATCACCATCGCGACCGATTTTGATCTCGTCACCGGATATTTTGTAGCGCAACTGTTCGATCGCGTCTGAATCGCCTTCCGCCCGGATCGAGAAATCATCCGCGGTGGTGAAGATCACATCATCGGGACCGGCCAGAGTGACGCCTTCGAACGCTCCGGGATTGCTGGCGCTGGTGCCGATGGCACTGCCGTCGGCAAAGCTGCTGCCGGAGCTGGATGCGGCATCGCCCACGGCATCGACAATCGACCCTTCGCAAGCCGCGAGCGCCAATAAGGGTGCCAAAAACAATATTCTCTTCATCCATGCCTCCGTTGCTGTATTAATCGACTAATACGCCCGCGCCGGATGGAGATCAACTGAAAAATGCTGCTCCTCCGGACAAAAAAAAGGGGCTGCCACATCTCTGTGTCAGCCCCTTTTCAATTTCGACAAACGCCGGAACGCTATCGATTAATCTTCTTTCACTTCATAATATTGCGGTGCCGCAATATTGAGAATATCGAGAATTTTCGCCAGAGCCGTCGGCTCGTCGGTTTCTTCCATCGCCGCCAGTTCGCGGGCGAGGCGGCTCGATGCCGCTTCGAAAATCTGTCGTTCGGAATAGCTCTGTTCGGGCTGGTCGTCAGCGCGGAAAAGATCGCGGGTCACTTCGGCAATCGAGACCAGATCGCCCGAGTTGATCTTCGCTTCATATTCCTGCGCCCGGCGCGACCACATCGACCGCTTGACCTTGGGCTTGGCTTTCAGGGTTTCCATGGCTTCACGGAGTGTTTTGTCGGAAGACAATTTGCGCATTCCTACGCCTTCTGCCTTGTTGGTCGGAACCCGAAGGGTCATCCGTTCTTTTTCAAAGCGCAAAACATAAAGTTCGAGTTGCATGCCCGCAATTTCTTCATTTTGCAGTTCAATAACCCGTCCAACGCCATGTTTTGGGTAAACAACATAATCGCCCACATCAAAGGACAGCACATTCGCAGCCATAAAAAGCCTTTCTTGAATAAATGGAAAAGAACGCTGCTAACGTTCGAATTTCGTACAAAGTGACGAAAAAACCCTTCCGTACATATGTTTAACGACCGAACACCACCCGCTTCCTCAGGTGTCCAGCCGCCAAGTGATGCTTATGTAGCAGATTCGTCACAAAAAAGCAATTTATCGTTGCATTGCACAACTCATCATGACCAGAAATGCCCATTTCCGGCATCTGGATGACAAATTCTATCTGTCCTGGCGCAACAATATCGCGGAACGGCTGTTCCGGCCAAATCCGGGCTTAGTCGCCAGCGCCGGGCTTTTCGGAGAAGAAGGCCTCGAACTTGCCTTCCATGCCCTTATATTCGTCGGCATCGGCTGGCGGGTCGCGGCTGACCGTGATGTTCGGCCATTCTTCGGAGAATTTCGTGTTGATCTCGAGCCACTTTTCCAGCCCGTCTTCGGTGTCGGGCAGAATCGCCTCGGCCGGGCATTCGGGTTCGCAGACGCCGCAGTCAATGCACTCGCTGGGGTTGATGACCAGCATATTGTCGCCTTCGTAAAAGCAGTCCACCGGACAGACTTCCACACAGTCCATATATTTGCATTTGATACAGTCTTCGGTAACAACATAGGTCATCTGGTCTTAAACTCCCCAATACCGGCCCACGATTTCAGGACGGCAGAATTTGTCCTAGCTATTGCGCAATTTCTGACACGTCAACAGTTGGTTTGGCCGCTATTTCAATTACCAGTCTGCAATATCTCATAACAGGATTGCGCCTGCAAAGCGCTGCTGCGACGTTCGGGTAGCGCAATGATGCGCACCACATGCACGTCATGGCCCTGCGGTACGGTGAGAATATCGCCCTGCCGAACCCGGACATGGCCCCGTTCGATCCGCCGGCCGTTCAGCCGGACATGTCCCTTTTCAGCCAGCTTGCGGGCCATCACCCGGTTGTGGGCAAAGCGCAGATACCAGAGCAGCTTGTCGATCCGCAGCACGGGCTGTGCTGCAAGGATGCGTTGCTCCGCCCTGCCGCTCAAGCCTGCATCCTATTTCTTCATGCTGTCCCGGAGCGCCGCCAGCTCGGCAAAGGCCCCGCCAGCGGTGGCGAGAACCGGTTCCGCCTTGCGCTTGGCGGGCGCGCCCTTGTTCTTTTTCTGGTGCTTCTCGCGGGGTTTGAAATAGCTTTGGTTTTTCTTGCGCGCCATGCCTTTCCAGCGCCAATATTGAACGGCCGGTGCCGGTTCTGCCGGATCGGATTCTGCGTCGGAAGAAACCTCTTCCACTGTCGCTTTCGCCGCATCCGCCGTGTCGGCAACCGCGTCCGGTGTGGCAGGCTTTTCCGCTTCCGTGCCGGTGTCGGCAGCACTGGCTTCCTGTGACGCCGTGGCCTCCGCGTCCGCCGGGACCACCGGATCTGCCGCAGCGGCAGGCGCTTCGACCGGCGCCGGCTTGTCATCGGTTTTGACAAAGCCTGCCAGATCGAGCAGCGCTTCATGACAGGCTTTCGACAGGCCGAGGGATGTTGCCAGAGCCGAGTCCACAGCGAATACCGCGTCCTGCTTGCGGGCCTCATGTGCCTGCTTGACCAGTCGCTCGACCATGTCGACCCTGACATATTCGTCGGCAATCCTGCGGAAACCGAGACGCGTGGCATGGCCGGCAGAGGAGAATGTCCCCTGTTTCAGATGCACCGCATTGTCTGGCGCCTGTTCGATCATCGGCTCTTCGTCATAGGCGGCAAACAAGGCCGTCCGCCAGAGCACAGCACCGGGCTTCATCAGCGCGTGGTGAAAAATATCGAGCGCGCCGAATACCAGACCGGCGCGGCGCGCGTGCCCGCGCATATCATTGTCGAGCGCCCGGACGGCCTGATCGATTTCGCGCCGCGAGAGAATCCCGCCCGCGTCGACAATCTGCGCGAACAGCGCACGCACCGCCGGCGGCGTTGCCGGCTCGTTGGCAAGAGCGTCAATCTTGACCAGCCCCTGCAAATGCTTCGCCTTCATCGAATCAACCCAGGCCTTGACCCGGTCCATGACCTTCTGGCTGTCCTCGGGCGTCATATCCTTGATCGAGCGCTCGAACCTGATCTCGGGTTGCAACAGCGTCTTGCCCTTCGTCAGGACCGCAAGCCGGCTGTCGCCCCAGAGGATTGCCGGCTGTCCGGCCGAATCGGCAACCAGCTCCAGAACGGAGTCCGGTGCCTTGGCAAGAGCGTCTGCATTGTCCGTCATAATCCGTCCCAAATATCTTTCTGCCGCAGCCAGCAGCATTTTTCGATCTTCTCTCCGGCTATCGGAAGGCACGACAAATTGAAAGCCCTTGAGTGTTCCTATTTCCTGTCCCTCGACCAGGACCTTGCCATCGTCATCGACGATGACATCCTGATGCAACATATCTTTCAGCAGACCGCGCATCAACACCCGTGTCCGCTTGTCGACGAAACGCTGGGTCAGCTGGCTGTGCATGGCATCACTGAGGCGCGACTCCAGCGCCCGGGTCCGGTCAACCATCGCTTCGGGCTGTTCCACCCAGCGGGACTTTTGCGCGATATAGCTCCAGCTGCGCGCGGCAGCGATCCGCGCGCCCAAAGTGGCGATATCGCCCTGGACATTTTCCAGCCGGGCAATTTCCTGCGCCATCCGGGCGTGGGGAATGCGACCCGATCCGCTGGCGAGATGCGGCCAGAGCGAAGCGACGAAGCGCGCCTGGTGATCGGCACCGACCTTGCGAAAATCTGGGATGGAGGCCGCTTCCCAGAGCAGCCGGATCTTGTCGGGTGATTGCGCGAGACCGGCCACCGCCTGATCCTGCGCCAGCCGTTTCAATACCGCCAGATCGACCGCTTCCGGAGCCGCCTGCAACCGGCGACCCTGCGGAAATTCCTCCAGCGAGCCGATCAGGCGGTCGACCGAACCGAAATCCGGCTCGGCGTTGCGCCAGTAGAGCCATTCCAGCTTCGGGAAATGATGCGATTCAAGATTTTCGATATCCTCCGGCTGCAGTTCGTCCGACGTGGCAAGGCCGGTCAGCACGCCGAAACTACCGTCCTTCTGGTGCCGGCCGGCGCGCCCGGCAATCTGTCCGATTTCCGCCAGGGTGAGCGGCCGGCGGCGGCGACCGTCGAATTTCTTCAGCGCGGCAAAGGCGACATGAGTGACGTCGAGATTGAGCCCCATGCCGATCGCATCGGTGGCGACAAGATAGTCGACTTCACCGTCCTGGTACATTTTGACCTGGGCGTTGCGGGTCTGCGGCGACAGGCTGCCCATGACGATCGCCGCGCCACCATGCTGGCGCCGCAGCATTTCGGCGATCGCGTATACATCCTCGAGCGAGAAGGCGACGATGGCCGAACGCCTCGGCAAGCGCGAGAGCTTGCGCGGGCCGGCATAGCTGAGGGTCGAAAACCGGGGCCGGGTGACGATTTCGGCATCGGGCAGCAAGGCCTCGATCAGTGGGCGCAGGCTCTCGGACCCGAGGATCATCGTTTCCTCGCGGCCGCGCGCGTGCAGCATCCGGTCGGTGAAAATATGGCCGCGTTCGGGATCAATGCCGATTTGCGCCTCGTCGATCGCGACAAAGGCGAATTCCCGGTCCATCGGCATCGCTTCTGCGGTGCACAGGAACCATTGCGCGTCTTTCGGAATGATCTTTTCCTCACCCGTGACCAGCGCTACCCGGTTGACACCTTTCAGCGCCACAACCCGGTCATAGACCTCGCGCGCCAGCAAGCGCAGCGGAAAGCCGATCATCCCGCTCGAATGGGCACACATGCGCTCGATGGCAAGATGGGTTTTGCCGGTGTTGGTCGGGCCGAGAACGGCGACAAGAGACGACTGGGAAAACGGGGACATTGCCGATACAACAGCCGATCAGGCGCGCAGTTGCAAGAGGCTTGGCGCAAAAAGCGCGGACGCTGACCGGATAACCTTGATTTTACACGATTCACCGCATGTAAACGGCCTGCACGGCGGCTTAATTTGACTTTAACCAAGTTCCTGCACAGAGGTTGCTCATATACAGGATGCAAAGTCATGAATTTGCATCGCAAGGGGTTCGTTTGTTCAAGAGTATCGACGATATCGACATGCAAATTCAGGGGTCTGCAGCGATCGCAGCCAATCCCCTTTCGTCGTCGCCAGCCCGAACCGGCCTTTCCCGAGAAAAATTCGCCGAATGGCGTGAATATCTTTCCGAACTCGACTGGGTGCCCGATCTGGGCGTCGACATCGGCAGCCCGACCTGGTTTCGCGGGCTGGTAACGCTGACCGCGCTGTGCGGCTTTGCGATCAGCGCGCTTCCCGATTTTGGTCCGATTGCCGGACATCGCGCCGAGCCGCTGAGCGGCTACCGCGCCGACCAGGCCCGCTCGCAAATGATTGCCCCGCTCGCTTATGGCTCCGACACCGGCATCAGGATGGCGGCGACGGACGCGGTGCGCCCGCTGGCGGAAAGTCCCGAACGGCCCTCGATCGAACTGGTCGCCACGCTTGGTCGCGGCGACAGCCTGCGCCGGGTGCTGCAGCGCGCCGGGGTCGCCAGCGACGAAGCCGCCCAGGCCAATGACCTGATCAGCCGTGCCGTTCCGCTTGGTGATATCAAGCCCGGCACCAAGATCGACGTGATACTGGGCCGTCGCCCGGCCAAGAATCAGGCACGACCGCTCGACCAGCTGGCCTTTCGCGCCCGCTTTGACCTCAATCTCGAGATATTGCGCGACAGCGCGGGTTTGAAACTGAACCGCAAGCCTATTCTCGTCGACGACACGCCGTTGCGGATCAGGGGCACGGTCGGTTCGAGCCTCTATCGCTCGGCGCGCGCCGCGGGCGCACCGGCTGATGCGGTGCAGAAATATCTCCAGGTCATCGGCTCCAAATTGTCGGTATCCCGCGACATCCGCGCCACCGACGAATTTGATATCATCCTGTCCTATCGCCGCGCCGAAACCGGAGAGGTCGAAGTTGGCGACCTGATTTACGCCGGCCTCGATCGCGGCGGCAAGCCGCAGGCGCAGATGCTGAAATGGCAGAGCGGCGGCCGGACCAACTGGTTCGAAGCTTCGGGTGTTGGCCAGTCCAGCGGCGAACTGGCCCGGCCGACCAACGGACGGATCACCTCCGGCTACGGCATGCGCCGCCATCCGATCCTGCGCTACAAGCGTATGCACAGCGGACTGGATTTCGGTGGCGGCTATGGCGCCCCCATTTATGCCGTGACCGACGGCACCGTCACCTATGCCGGACGCAAGGGCGGCTTTGGCAATTATGTCAAGCTGCGGCACAGTGGCGGCCTGGCTTCCGGCTATGCCCATATGAGCCGCATTGCGGTGAGCAACGGGCGGCAAGTCCGCCGGGGCCAGATCATCGGCTATATCGGCTCGACCGGCCTGTCGACGGGCCCGCATCTTCATTATGAACTTTATCGCGGCGGACGTGCCATCAATCCACAGTCGGTCAAATTTGTCGAACGCGCGCAGCTGGGCGGACGCGAACTGCGCCGTTTCAAGGGCGAGTTGCAGAAGCTGCAGCAAGTGGCACCGGGCGCGGCCCTCGCGCCGCTGAAAAGCGCTTCGGTACAAAGCGAACCGGAACGCGAGATCAACCGGCTGAACAAACCCCTGAAAAGCTAGGCCGGCTCTGCCGCAGCAAAGTTTTTACAGAAGAGTTGAGCAGCGCTTCCGGCTCGGCTAAGCCTTTCCCATGTCACAGCCAGCCTCTTTCCCGCACAGCCGATTGCGCCGCACGCGCACCCACTCCTGGAGCCGGGATATGGTCCGGGAGACGCGCCTGACGCCCTCCGATCTGATCTGGCCACTGTTCATCACCGGCGGAGAGGGCGTGGAAGAACCGATCGCCGCGCTGCCCGGCGTCTCGCGCTGGTCGGTCGACGGAATCGTCGAACGGGCAAGGGAAGCGCGCGATCTTGGCATTCCCTGTCTTGCCCTGTTTCCCAACACGCCGGCGGATAAACGCAGCGATGACGGCAAGGAAGCGCTCAATCCGGACAATCTGATGTGCCGCGCCACCAGGGCGGTGAAGGATGCGCTGGGCAACGATATCGGAATTCTGACCGATGTTGCGCTCGACCCCTATACCAGCCACGGCCAGGACGGGCTGATCGACGACAATGGCTATGTCGAGAATGACCGCACGCTCGACATGCTGACCAAGCAGGCGCTGAACCAGGCCAATGCCGGCGCGGACATTATCGCGCCATCGGACATGATGGACGGCCGGGTCGGTGCAATCCGCAATGTGCTGGAACTCGCACATCATCACAATGTCCAGATCATGGCCTATTCGGCCAAATATGCCAGCGCCTTTTACGGCCCGTTCCGCGACGCGGTGGGTTCGGGTGGGCTGCTCAAGGGCGACAAGAAAACCTACCAGATGGATCCGGCCAACAGCGACGAGGCAATTCGCGAAATCGCCTTTGATATCGCCGAGGGCGCCGACAGCATCATGGTCAAGCCGGGCCTTGCCTATCTCGACATCATCTATCGCGCCAAGTCAAAATTCAACGTGCCGGTCTTCGCCTATCAGGTGTCCGGCGAATATGCGCTGATCAAGGTCGGCGCCGAAGCCGGCGTCGGCGACCATGACGCGCTGATGATGGAGAAGCTGCTCGCGTTCAAGCGGGCCGGATGCTCGGGCATACTCACCTATTTCGCCGCCGATGCGGCGCGTTTGCTGAATGGCTGAGAAAACCGGCGATATTGTCCTGGAAACCGAGCGGCTGATCCTGCGCAAATGGCGCGCGAGCGATATCGAGCCGTTCATGGAGCATCTCAACACCCGCAATGTCATGCGCTGGCTGGGCGGGGTGCAGAGCCGCGAGAAATTCGACGCCGCGATGCAGCGGCTGGAAGGCTATGACCGCGACTTCGGCCACACATTCTGGATCGTCGAGCGCAAGTCCGACGGAGAAATCCTCGGCTTTTGCGGCCTCAAGAGGGTCAACGCACCGCAACCCAAGCTGACCGGCGCCCATGAAATCGGCTGGCGTCTGCGCGAGGATGCCTGGGGCAAAGGCTATGCGCGCGAAGCCGCAACGGCCTGTCTGGACGCTGCCTTCAGCCGCTGGAACGCCCCTTATGTCGTTGCCCTGACGGTCGCCGGCAACGAGCCGAGCTGGGGCTTGATGAAACGCCTCGGCATGACCCACCGTCCAGAACTGGATTTTCACGATCCCGATTATGGCGAAGACCTGAACCCGACCATTGTCTACAAAATCGAAGCCGAAGACTGGAGCTCCAACGCATGACCCAAGCCCTCATTCTGCCGTTCAACGGCAAAAGCCCGAAAATCCATTCCAGCGCCTTTATCGCGCCGGGCTGCAAGATCATCGGCGATGTCGAAATCGGGCCCGAATCGAGCGTCTGGTATAATTGCGTGATTCGCGCTGACGTGAATTTCATCCGGATCGGCGCGCGCAGCAATATCCAGGACGGCACCACCATCCATTGCGACAGCGCCACGCCGGCGACGCCCAACGGCAATCCGACGATCATCGGTGATGATGTTCTGGTCGGCCATATGGTGATGCTGCACGGTGCGACGCTGGAAGATCGCGCCTTTGTCGGCCTGAGCACGACGGTGATGGACGGCTGCGTGATCGAGGGCGACGCTATGCTCGCCGCCGGTGCGACGCTGACCCCGAACAAGCGAATCCCCTCGGGACAGCTCTGGGCCGGATCGCCCGCAAAATATATGCGCGACCTGACCGAACCGGCGATTGCCGGCATGCGGATGGGCGTCGCCCATTATGTGGAAAATGCCAAAGCGCACAAGGCCGCGATCGACGCGCTGTAGCTTATGGATTTTTTATGCTAACGCCCTGACCGGGTCGCTGTTCTTCAGGAGACGGCGAGATGACGGAAGCAATTGACGCAAGCAAGGTAGAGCAGCTGGCAGGCAAGGTCATCGGGGATGTTGCCGGCGCGATGGCCGTTTTCATGTCCTATCTCGGCGATCAGGCGGGCGTCTATGCCGCCATGGACGGGGCCGGAGCGCTGTCAGTCGACGCGCTGGCCGAGAAAACCGGACTGAACCCGAAATATCTGCTGCAGTGGCTCGGCTCCAACGCCGCCGCCGGCTATGTCACGCACCATCCCGACGGCGATCTCTTTTCCCTGAGCCCCGAACAGGCGCTGGTCCTTTCCCGCGAAGGCCAGCCGGCCTGCATGCAGGGCTTTTTCCAGAGCGTCATATCCCAGTTCGAAACCCAGGCCGAAGCGGTGGAAACCTTCCGGTCCGGCAAGGGCAGGCCCTGGGGCGACCATTCGACTTGCTGCTTCTGCGGCACCGACCGCTTCTTCCGGCCCGGCTACGAGGCCTGTCTGATCGATCAATGGATTCCCGCGCTGGACGGCGTCGAAGCGAAACTCAAGGCCGGGGCCAAGGTCGCCGACATCGCCTGCGGCCACGGCTCCTCCACCGTATTGATGGCAAAAGCCTATCCCGACTCGACAATTCACGGAATCGACTTTCACGAACCGTCGATTATCGAGGCGCGCGCCAAGGCCGCTGCGGCGGGCGTGACCAATGTCGAATTCCAGGTCGCCTCGGCCCAGGATTTCCGCGGCGAGGATTTCGACTTCGTCTGCATTTTCGATGCGCTGCACGACATGGGGGATCCGGTCGGCGCCGCCGCGCATATCCGCAAGGCCTTGCGTCCGGACGGCAGCTTCATGCTGGTCGAACCGCTCGCCGGGGACAATATGGCAGACAATCTCCACCCCCTCGGCCAGATCTTCTACGCCTTTTCGACCACCATCTGCACACCCGCCTCGCTGGCGCAGGATGTTGGCCTCGGCCTCGGCGCACAGGCGGGCCAAAAGCGGCTGACCGAAGTGCTCAATCAGGCCGGTTTCTCGAACGTCAGGCGCGCGACGGAAACGCCGACCAATATGGTGCTTGAAGTAACCGGCTGAACCGGGAGGAATGGCCGGCCGCCGCGAATCAGCGCAGCCGGTTCTTCATCGCCTCGATATCGGCCTGCTGCCGGTCGACCTGGGCCTGCACCAGGTCACGCTGCGCGCTGATAATGGCGGTCCCGCCCGATTCGTCCGCGGCGGTCTCGCGCTCGAGCTGCTCCCGGTAAAGCGCATCGATATCGGCCAGCGCCTCGACCGACGGGCTGCGCTCTATCTCCAGCGCGGCCAGTTCCATATGCGCGACCACCCAGGCCTCGCTGGATTCCGCCGCACCGCGCGCCGCATCGACTCGGCTTTTGACGGCCGGCAGTCGGACCTGAAAACGATCATGCGCTGCTCGACTTTGCGCGATGGCTGCGTCCAGCTTGATCTGCTGATCGGCTGAAAGAGAGGAAATCGCGGTAGCAGGGGCTGCCGCTGCGTCCATGGTTGCCCCGTCTTCATAGGGTCGCTTCTGAAGCGACGGAAAATCGCCCTCCTGCATTGCGCAACCGGACAGCGTTACCGTGATAATTGTCACCAAAGCTGGGAGTTTTTTCATTGCTCTGTCTTTACGAGAGGCTTATCCGCTCTGCAACGGCGAATCTCCGGCCAGGAAGCGGAGTGGTGCCGGGTCGCCCTGAATAGCCAAAATCGCCTTAAGCCGGTTGACAGTGCCGGTCCCATCGGTTAGCTGCCCACTCTTTCCAGCGTGAGCCGAAAGACTCGCGTTGACGGGCTTGTGCGCTGGAACCATAAATTTGAAACGGAAAATAGCCATGTTCGCAATTGTGCGCACCGGCGGCAAACAATATCGGGTTGCCGCAGGAGATATTATCGCAGTCGAAAAACTAGCTGGTGAAGCTGGTGATTCGGTAACCCTCGACGACGTTCTGCTTGCCGGTGACGGTGGCGACATCAAGGACGTGAAGGGTCTGACCGTTGCGGCCGAGATCATCGCCCAGGAAAAAGGCGAGAAGGTCATCATCTTCAAAAAGCGCCGCCGGCATAATTATCGCCGCAAAAACGGCCATCGCCAGCAGCATACGGTTCTGAAGATCAGCGCCATCGGCTCTGAAAAAGCTCCGAAGAAGGCTGCTCCCAAGAAGGAAGCTGCGCCTGCCGAAGACAAGCCAGCGGCGAAAGCCAAGGCTGCTCCGGCTGCGGAAGCCAAGGCTGAACCAGCCAAGAAGGCACCAGCGAAAAAGGCTGCTGCCAAGACCGAAACCAAAGCAGCTGCGGCCAAGAAGGCTCCAGCGAAGAAGCCAGCAGCCAAAAAGCCGGCTGCGAAGAAAGAGGACTAAACCATGGCACATAAAAAAGCAGGTGGTTCATCCCGCAACGGTCGCGACTCCGAAGGTCGTCGCCTGGGCGTCAAGAAATTTGGCAGCGAAGCCGTTGTCGCCGGTAACATCATCATCCGCCAGCGCGGCACGAAGACCCATGCGGGTCGCAATGTCGGCATGGGCAAGGACCACACATTGTTCGCGCTCATTGATGGCAAGGTGGAATTCCACAAAGGCAAGCTCGGTCGCAAATATGTGTCCGTCGATGCCATGGCTGAAGCCGCAGAATAACCGGATAATCAATAAAGGGTTATCCACCAGAGGGATGACCCGGCAGGTTCTACGGAACCGGCAATTTCAGGGAGAGGGTCATCCTCTCCCTTTTTTTATGTCTCCCTGTCATAGCGTCACGATCTTGTAACGGGTCCGCTCTAGCGGAAACATCATTCAGGTCGGGGGCGCCGCGAATATGATGATGGAGAGTCCCGATGTTTGCCATAACACCAAGATTGCTTTTAAGGCCCGGCTGGCCCGAGGACCGGGGCAGCCTGTTTGCCGCGATCAACGATGAAACGGTGATCCGCAATCTGGCCAGCGCCCCCTGGCCTTACCGGCCTGACGATGCCGAGCATTTTCTGGCGACGCCCCGCCCCGCGACCCATCCCAATTTCCTGATCTTCAGCCGCAACGGCCAGCCACCGGTCCTGCTGGGCAGCATCGGGTTTGGCGACAAGGAAGAAGGACATCTCGAGCTGGGCTACTGGATTGCCCGTGACCACTGGGGCCGCGGGTATGCAACCGAGGCCGGCCGCGCGGTCCTCGATATCGCCAGAGCGCTTGGCCATCCGGAAATCCGGGCCGAGCATTTCGCCGACAATCCGGCTTCGGGAAAGGTGCTTAGAAAACTGGGCTTCAGGCCGACCGGCCACTCGGTTCCGCGCTATTCAAAAGGCAGGGCACGGAAAGCAGATGCAATCCAGTTCACCCTGTCGCTTTCGGACGATGATTCGGCGGTGGATGCGATGCGAAATATCGCCGCCTGAAGAAACGTCAGGCGACTTTCTTCAACGGACCTGCGCTGCGACGGCCAGCGATCGGTGTAACCTTCGCGCTGTCTGCCGCTTCATCCATGACAGCGGCTTCATATTCGCTCTCGGCAAGCTTGATAAGCGGACGATCATCAATGTCCCAGGGGTGAAAACCCGGTTTGAAAAAGGCCAGAAGCGGTCGCAGGGTCCGGCGGAAAGGCGCCTTGCCGACCAGCGCATAATGGGCGAGACCATAGTAGGCGCGCAGCCCGGTAATACCGTCCTGGCGAAGCAGTTCCAGAATGCCCCTGGTGCGGTTCTTGGCAAAGCCGAAGGAAATTCGGGCCATGAAGCTGCAGCGGACAAGCCAGCATTTCAGCGGATTCCAGTCCCTGGTCATATGCAACCAGGTGTCATAGGCCACGCCCTTATGCTCGATTTCTTCCGAAGCATGCCATAGCCAGAGATTGCGTTGATCTTCGTCGGCATCTTTCAGATGTGCAGGATTGCCGATCACCTCGGCCGCGAGGATTGCGGTGATATGTTCAATACACATGGTCGCCACGAGCTGGTCATGGTCCGGCTTGGCCCGTATCGTTGTCACCACGCGGGAAATCGCTTCCTCGAGCAGCGTGATATCGAAATCACAGTCTTTCAGATGCTCGTTGAAACTGTGATGCTCCCGGCTGTGAATCGCTTCCTGCTGGATGAAGGCGCGGATTTCACCGCGCAGCTTGGGCGGCACGTGCTTGATGAATTTCTTGAGCGAATCGATGAAAAACAGCTCTCCTTCGGGAAAGGTCACGGAAAGCGCGTTGAAAAAGGCGGAGGCAAAGGGGTCACCGCCGACCCAGCGACGCCGGTTGATCTCGGCGCTGGCGAGGTTGAGATTGCGGGGTTGAATATGAAGGTCTGCGGGTGTCGCGCTTTTGTTTCGCGCGGTGAAGTTGGTCGCTGAATCAGCAATAGTCGGAGCAATGTCCATATTATCTTTGAACCTCCCAGTTCGATTCTTTTCGGCGCCACCCGATTTTTGGTTAAGCGTCAATTAGACAAGGAAGGTTAAGGTTCGGCATCGCAAGATGCCTAACAGCCATAGTTAAAAATCCGTTATTGCGCCCCGGACCGGCGGAAGCCGGGCAAGTCGCATCATGAACAGCTTTGCGCTTTTTTGGTTTATTTGCGCCGGTAGCGGAAATACCAGACATCATGACCCTGACGGCGCGCCTTGGTTTCATAGCGCGTCTCCGGCCAGCCACCGGGACGGATCATCCAGTCTTTCGGGCTTTCGCACAGCCAGTCAAATTCATCGCGCTGGTTCATGATCATGCAGGCCCATTCCAGATAGACCGGATGATCGGTGCCGAACCGGAATTCGCCGCCGGGTTTCAGCTTTGCCGCGATCAGGTCGACCGGACCGTGGTTCATGAAGCGGCGCTTGGCATGGCGCGCCTTTGGCCAGGGATCGGGGTGCAGCAGATAGACAAAGCTCAGCGCGCCGCCGGGAATCCGTTCGAGCACATCCAGCGCATTGCCCATATGCAGCCGGACATTGGCCAGATGGCCGTCGCGGACATGCTGCAGCGCGCCGACCACGCCGTTGAGATAGGGTTCGCAACCGATGAAACCATGATCCGGCAGCATGTCGGCGCGCGCCGCGAGATGCTCGCCCGCTCCGAAGCCGATTTCGAAATGCAGCGGCCGGTCGGTGCCGAACAGCGACGCCGAGCTGACCGGTCCCTCGGTGGGCACAGCAATTTGCGGCAGCAGCTTCTCGACCAGCTCTACCTGCTGGTCGCGCAGGGCATGGCCTTGCCGACGGCCGTAGAGCTGGCGGATGGTTGTGGGGTCGCCATCTTTAGATTTTGTCATTGATCCTCATCGGCTGGTACGTTGATGGTTATCGTCGGTCCGGACGATGGAGGCCACGTCGTGACAGCCGAAATCGCGGCGCCGTCACCGGTCGCCGACAGAAGAACGCCCGGCGTCGGCAATTTGTCCAGATCGGGAAATATGATATTCTGGTCCAGCCGCATCATGACCGGGGTAAATCTTGCTTCCCGGCTACCGCCAGTCAGACCGCCAAGCCGGTTTGCGTAAACCGAAGCGGCGCGTCCGGCGTCCCCCAGAGGCATCAGATATCCGTCTTCCGATCCACCGGCACGATAGATGGAAAACGGACCGAAATCCTGCGGATCCCGGCAATAGACACCGGGTTCCTCGCCATCGGCTGTATCATTGACCGGGATGTTCAGGAAGCCAGCCGACAGGGCATCGGTCATTGTCGGCTTGATTCGCTTGACCCTGTCACTCAGCTTCAATGCATTTTCGCATGGCAGAATTACGGCAGCGGCGGGCCCGGAAACAATCTCTTCCGGCCAGCTTATATCATTCAATATCGGCATCAGCGAGGCCGCCAGTTCCTCCGCCGACAGTTCGGCAGTGGTGAAGCGGATTTTCACCAGCCAGCCATTGAGCGGCAACATGGCAACCCCGGTGCTTTTGAATTCGTTTCCGGACGTGCTGTACACCGCCATCAATCCGCTCGCTTCGGACTGGCCCGGCGGGGTGAACGCCGACGAGAGATATTCGCTGGTACCCGGCAGCAAATTGACATTGCCGCGCAAGGCCTGATTCGCTGCGTCGAACCACAGGGGCACACTGTTAACCGCGGCGCGATAGAAGAACAGCGTCAGCCGGGTCTGCCCGTCATCCCCGTAATATTGCCCGTAAACATCCAGCTCCTCGTCGGTCAGGTCGCGGATATATTGCCTGTCAAAACCGCCAAGCCGCGCCGGCATCGTCATGCCGCTTTTCTGGTGATCCCAGTCTTCGCCTGCGGTCGCCTCGATTGTTCTCTGTTCGGGCTGCGCTTGTGCGGCAGCCGAAAAGAATAGGGCCGACATGCAGATAACGCCCCATAGGGTCCTGCCATATGATTTTAGCGGTCCGCGCATGATGATCTCTCTCCCTCCGGTTATCGATAGAGAATAGACGATAATCGGGCGCGCGAATAGCCGGGTTGTGGACCTAGATGGCCGCTTTCAGCGCGTCCACCAGATCGGTCTTCTCCCAGGTGAAGAAATCGCCGGTCGCCTTGCGGCCGAAATGGCCATAAGCCGCGGTCGGCGAATAGATCGGCTTGTTCAGACCGAGATGGGTGCGGATGCCTTTCGGTGTCAGGCGGACCAGCTGCGGCAATATTTCCTCCAGCTTCTCCTCGCTCACCTTGCCGGTGCCGTGCAGGTCGACATTGATCGACAGCGGCTCGGCCACGCCGATCGCGTAGGACAGCTGGATCGCGCAGCGTTTGGCGAGGCCGGCCGCGACGATATTCTTCGCAAGATAGCGGGTGATATAGGCGGCAGACCGGTCGACCTTGGTCGGGTCCTTGCCGGAAAAAGCGCCGCCGCCGTGGGGGCTAGCGCCGCCATAGGTGTCGACGATGATCTTGCGACCGGTGAGGCCGGCGTCACCGTCAGGACCGCCGATTTCAAAGCGACCGGTCGGATTGACGTGGATCACCGTATTGTCGGTAATGAAACCGTCGGGCAATATCTTGCGGAACACACCCATCACATAATCATATAATTCTTCGTAGAGTGCCGGATTGTCGCTGCCCTTGAAATAGCCCGGCGCGTGCTGTGTCGAGACCACCAGGGCAACCGCCTCTACCGGTACTTCATTGACGTAGCGCAGGGTGACCTGGCTCTTGCTGTCGGGCTCCAGAAACGGCGCTTTGCCGCTGTGACGGTCAGCCGCCATCTGTTTCAGTATCTCGTGCGAATATTGCAGCGTTGCCGGCATCAGGTCCGGCGTCTCGTCGCTGGCATAGCCGAACATGATGCCCTGGTCGCCGGCACCCTCGTCCTTGTTGCCGCTTTCATCCACGCCCTGCGCGATATGCGCCGATTGCGGATGGAGATAATTTTCGAAGGTCAGATTCTGCCAGTGGAAACCGTCCTGCTCGTAACCGATTTTCTTCACCGTCTCGCGGACCGCGGTCTGGATCTCTTCCTGCGCGCCCGGCGCCCAGTTGCCATCGGTATCGATCATGCCCTTGCCGCGCACTTCGCCGGCCAGAATCACCCGGTCGGTCGTGGTCATCGTCTCGCATGCGACCCGCGCTTCCGGATCCTTGGCGAGGAACAGGTCGACGATGGCATCGGAAATCTGGTCCGAAACCTTGTCGGGATGACCTTCAGAGACCGATTCGGACGTGAATATAAATTCTGAACGCATGGCAAAAATCCTGATTTTGAGCCGAAATGACGTCGGCCACAGAGACATAAGGAAAAGTTTATATCTACTTTAACGGGCGCGCACGCGGATGGCAATGGAAGATAGAAGCAAAATCAGCGCCAGACCCAGCGGCAGCAGATTGCCGTGGCGCGCGAACAGGGTAGGTGCCTTGGCCTGCGGCAGACGGCTGTCGATCCGGCCCGCCTGCCCCATCGGTACGCTGGCCCGGATCGCACCATCGGCATCAATGACGGCCGAAATGCCGGTCGGCGTCGAACGGATCACCGGCAGCCCTTCTTCGATAGCCCGCAAGCGCGCCTGCGCCAGATGCTGCGGCGGACCCCAGCTGCCGAACCAGGCGTCATTGGACGGGTTGAAGATGAAATCCGGACGATTGTCGCGATCGACGACCTGTCCCGAGAAGATGATTTCGTAGCAGACCTGCAGCCCGGCCTTGCCGAGCGCGCCCAGATCGAGCGACCGGGCGCCGGGGCCCGGCCAGAAATCGAAATCCCCTGGCGCCAGGCGGGACAGGCCAATAGCGGACAAAAGCGGCCGCATCGGCAAATATTCGCCATATGGCACGAGATGGGACTTGTCGTAACGCCCGATCAGCTGATGGCCAGAATCCATCGCAAAAACACTGTTCCGGGCACCGACCGCGCGTCCTTCCGCTGCGTCAAATTCCAGCTTGAGCGCGCCGAGCACCAGCACGTCGCCGGGCTTCATCAGCATACCGAGCTGCTGCCGGACAAATTCCGGCGGGCGGCCATAATAATAGCGGGCCGGATAGCCGGTCTCGAGATAATCGGGAATCGCCGCTTCCGGCCAGAAAATGATCCGCGGATCATCGTCTTCGCGCAGCGTCAGTTCCGCCAGCTTGGCCAGATTCTGCTCTTCATAGCCAGCTTTCCATTTGTCCTGCTGGCCGATATTGGGCTGGACCACGGTGATTTGCGGCTGGTCCGCAGATATCTCGCCGGGCCGGGGTTGCGGCAGCAGCGAAAGCCCGGCGAAAATCAGCAGCAGCGGCAGCGCGGCCCGCCATTTTTTCAGGCAGAGCAGCCACAGGCCGCCGGCGCCGGCGATCAGGATCGCGGACAGGCCATAGGAACCGACAAAAATGCTGGCACCGGCCATCTGGCCAAGCGGCAGCGCGACCGACCCGAGCGGATTCCAGATGAACCCGCTGAACACCCAGCTTCTGAGCCATTCGGTGATGATCCAGAGGCCTGCCATCGCCAGGATGAACACCGCCGGCCTGTTCCTGCCCAGCCAATAGGCGGCCAGCGCCGCCAGCGCAGGATAGACCGCCAGATAGAGCGACAGCAGGACCACTGCGATATAGCCGAGCCACTCGGGCATCGCCGCCTGGAAGGTGAAAGCCTTCGCGATCCAGTTCAAGCCGATGATGAAATGTCCCACACCGAACAGCCAGCCGGTGAAAAAAGCGGCCTTGCGGCTCTGCGCCTGCATCACCAATGCCATCCACAGGGCCAGCATCAATATGGTCAGCGGCCAGAGATTCAGCGGCGCGAAGCCGGTTGCGCTCAGCCCGCCCGCAAACAGCGAGATTGCGTAGGGATGGCGGGCGATCATTTCACGGAGTTTTGACACCAGCGGCTTTTGCCGTGTTCGCGATCACCATTCAATTGCTAATTGCCGCAAGCGCCATTTGCTTGCTATCGTCCGGCCATGAAGATGATGACCCTCCTGACGCTCGCGCTGGCGCAACCGGCGGCCAGCCCGCCGGAACCTCTGGAGCAAAAGCAGCAGCAGGCGCTTGCCTGCGTCGCGGTTCTTGCGATCGTCGCCTCGGAGCAGGAACGCGGCGTGCCCGCAGCGCTCGACTATCCCTTGCTCGCCGAACGCGGCGCGACCTATGCCGGGCTGGTCGGCCAGCAGATCATGGCGGATAGCGACCGAAGCAGGGAACAGGTCCGCGACGCGATGATAGCGGCAGTTGCCGAACGCCAGACCACCGCGCAGGCTGCCGCCGATCCGGACGAGGCGCTCGGCAGCGAGATGGCGACCTGCCTGCCCCTGCTCGATGCCGCGGTACCGCCCCAGCCGAAACCGGACCTGACCCAGTGCGCCGGCATGCTGCAACTGGCCTATGAGGAAGTCCACGACCGCGAAGGCCTGTCCAAGACCGCGCAGGATCTCAAAACCCTGGCATCCGTGCTCGACAGCCGCGCGCGCGATCAAA
The DNA here is from genome assembly GCF_002776575.1 of Sphingorhabdus sp. YGSMI21. Lineage (GTDB taxonomy): Bacteria > Pseudomonadota > Alphaproteobacteria > Sphingomonadales > Sphingomonadaceae > Parasphingorhabdus. Next base: position 833,837 of record NZ_CP022548.1, read on the forward strand.
TGCGCGCCGAGGGACTGAGCGGTCAGGAGAGCGACATATTATTGACCCGGAGCCGCGAAGCGATGCTCGCCGAGGCCAGAGAGCGGGAATCGGCGGGTCAGGGTTCCAATCTGGATTTCGAACATTGTTTCACCCTTGCCGCTCCCGAAGACAAGCAGAGAAAATATGAACATTGAAGCCCGCCCGCCTTTACGCCCTTTCCATCTCGCCTTTCCGGTCCATGATCTTGAGGCCGCCCGCACCTTCTATGGCGAACTGATGGGTTGCGACGAGGGTCGCAGCGACACGCACTGGATCGACTTCAACCTGTTCGGGCACCAGATTGTCACTCATCTCGACGCAAATTTCAGGCCCCGCCCGATGGTCAACCCGGTCGACGGGGAACAGGTTCCGGTGCCGCATTTCGGTGTCGTGCTGACCATGGCCACCTGGCAGGCGCTCGCCGATCGCCTGACCGCAGCCGCTGTCGACTTTGTCATCCCGCCGACGATCCGCTTCGCAGGACAGGTCGGCGAGCAGGCGACGATGTTTTTTCAGGATCCGAGCGGCAATGCGCTCGAGTTCAAGGCCTTTGCCAGCGACGACCAGCTGTTCGCCACGGACTGAGCGCTAGGGAAGCCTAGGCTTCATGCTCGCATTTCCAGCGCTCCAGAGCATCTTCCAGCTGCCGTTCGGCCATATCGCGCGCGGAATCCCGCGGCAGGCCAAGTGACCCGGCCAGCCGTTCACCGATCAGCGCATCGCCCAGCGCCATCAGCACCAGCGCCAGCGTGTCATCATGCTTTTCGCGATCATCATGGCCGTCGTCGCCAATGTCGTCGACCAGAACATGAATGGCATCGACAATCGGGTCGAGCGCGTCCTCGTTGCCGGTCAGCATCATCCACGACCAGAGCGCCGCTCCGCCCTGCTTGTCAAAAGCATCGAACGTCAGGTCGACAATGTCGCGCACGGTGCCTTCGCCGGTGCGCGATTTGAGGATCGCCTGCGCGATCATGCCACAGACTTCATCGGACAGATAAGCGGCCAGCGCTTTCTGCAGGCCCGAGGCGGACCCGAAATGGTGGAGCAGATTGGCGTGGGTGCGCCCGATTCGGCTGGCGACAGCCTTCAGCGTCACCGATTGCGGTCCCGTTTCGATCAGCAGGTCGCGGGCAGCACCAAGCGCCATGCTGCGGCTTTCTTCCGGAGAGAGACGTCTCTTTGCTATTGACATTTATGTAAGTAGCCTTATTGTCATTGATGTTAGCCATAGGCTGCATTTCGCATAATGGAAACATCTGATGAATATGCCTGGCATTGACCATATCGAACCGGAACCAATCGACACGCCGACGCCGGCGGGTCATGAAATCACGCCCCGCGACCGCAGGTTCGGTCGGGAGGAGGGCTATGATCCTGCAAAATACTGGCAAAATGGCGATCCGGTGGCGACGGCCTTCTACAATTGCCTGTCGCTCACCTTTCCCCGCGGCGAGGCTTTTTTCATCGAAAGCGTGAAGGAATTCCGCGATCATACGCCGCCGCAACTGCAGAAGGAAATCCGCGCCTTCGTCCAGCAGGAAGTGATCCACAGTCGCGAACATCTGGCGCTCAACCGCCGGGTCGAGGAAAATGGCTATGACACCAGCCGGATCGAACAGCGTATCACCGAATCGCTGGCCATGACCAAGGGCCGCCCGAAAATCACCAATCTGGCGGCAACGATGATTCTCGAACATTTTACCGCGATCACGGCCCAGCAATTTCTCGCCAATCCCCGCCACTGGAAGGATTCGGACGAGGAAACTGCCGACCTGTGGCGCTGGCACGCGCTCGAAGAGATAGAGCATAAGGGCGTTGCCTATGACACCTGGCTCTACGCGACCCGGAACTGGAGCCGCTGGCAACGCTGGAAGGTGAAGGCACTGATGATGCTGGTGATCACCCGAAATTTCTGGGGCAACCGCTGGAACGATACGCTCGATCTGCTGGCGCAGGATGGCATTACCGGATGGCGGGTAAAACTCAGACTGCTAAAATTCCTGCTGGTCGAGCCGGGCATTGCGCGGGCGATCATCATTCCGTGGATCAAATTTTTCCTGCCCGGATTCCATCCGTGGAACGAGGATGACCGACACCTGATACAGCGCGCGGAAAGCGACTATGACGCGGCGATAAACGGGCGGCCGGCTGCCGCATAAAGTCCGGGGTCTAAGCGGGCACGCTCAATGCGCCGCTCTGTTCATGTCCACTTTTTCGACCCACTCGGGGAAGAAGCTGGGTTCGCGGTTGGACCAGCCGGGCGCCGTCGCAGCGGCTTCGCTGATCGACTGCAACAGGCCCTTGCGGGTTTTCGGGTGCAGATGGGGTAGCGCCGCAGCCGCGCAAAAGGCACCGGGCAGCCACGGACGCGAATCCGGACCGAGCAGGCGCTCGTAAAGAAAACGGAAGGCGGGAAAGCTGTGAATACGGCCCTGCCCCAGATCATAAGCCGCAAGCGAAATCAGCGATGGCATGAACGCCTCGATACTGTCGATCGCACAATCTTCGGGAATGGCTTTGCGAATGTCACGGATCCGCCGGTACAGGGAAATCTGGACCTGGATGCCCGCTTCCTCGACCTTGTCGCGCGACCAGGTTTCCACGGCGTCGGAACGTTCGAGACCGACATCCAGCGACCGGCGGATATAGCGCTGGGTCGCCGAGCTGAAGCTCGCAAATTCTTTCATCTCGGCCAGCGTCATCGCGCCGGGGACGGATCGTGTTTCCTTGGTCATCTCTTCGCAACTCCTCGTGGACTCATCCCACGAAGACATTTGACCAAAACATGGTTAGCAATTGGTTAAGCATGGGCCGATTATTGCGCCTCGGCCGCGCAGAGTGGGAAAATTGCGCGCCAGACTTATAAAGTTTCGACCAACCGCAACCATGGTTCGACCGGTCACGATTCCCCTAGAGACAATTGATACCATATTGGCCTAAGCTGACTCGAAACCGAGAATTGAACGCATATGAGAAAATTTGAACTGGGAAACCACAAGCCGTCGGTCGGACATCAGGTCGCCATCCTGTCGATCCTCGGATTCTGGTTTTTCTACATGATCGTCCTGACATTGCGGGCATCGATCGGCGACTGGCCGGCGCAGGGCGAAATGGTCATGCGCCGGACCGTGGTGACGATTTTCGGTATCGGCACCACCTATCTGCTCTATCTGTTTCTCCGGCAGTTCGAGGACCGGGCGCTCTCGACGCGGATCATCACCGCCTTTGCCGCCGCGATCCCCTGCGCCATCATCATCGCCTCGTTCAACCATTATGTCTTCAACGTCTATTATCCCGAAAATCTGTGGGACGAAGCGCATGTCGAGGAAATGCGCAAATATATGTCGCAGGAAAATCTGGCGTTCAAGGCGATCTTCGAAGACGCCACGTCGCGCTTTTTCTTCATCGTCAGCTGGACCTCCCTCTATCTGACCCTGAGCTATGCCGGCAGGGTCCGGCAGGTCGAGCGCAAGGCCGCCCGCTTCGCCCAGGCGGCGCAGGATGCCGAATTGCGGTCGCTGCGCTATCAGGTCAATCCGCATTTCCTGTTCAACACGCTCAACAGCCTGAGCACCCTGGTGATGCGCAGCCAGCCGGAAGAAGCCGAGGAGATGATCCTCAACCTGTCGAAATTTTACCGCACCAGCCTGTCGGGCGATCCGCTGGAAGACGTGCCGCTGTCGGAAGAGGTGCATCTGCAAAATCTCTATCTCGATATCGAGGCGGTGCGCTTCCCCGAACGGCTGCGGACCAAGGTGAATATTCCCGACGACCTGCTGGGCGTTCTGGTTCCGGGCCTGATCCTGCAGCCGCTGGTCGAGAATGCGATCAAGCATAGTGTTGCCCACAGCAAGCGTCCGGTGACCATTTCGATCAGCGCGCGGTCCGATGGCGACAATCTGATCCTCACGGTGGCCGATGACGGCGATCCGCGACCGGTCGATCTGCAGGATAGCGACGCAAGCAGCGGCATCGGTCTGGCCAATGTCCGCGACCGGCTGGAAACGCGCTTTGGCCGGCAGGCCGGTCTGCAGACTGTACGTCCGGCAGAAGGCGGCTATATTGCGCAGCTGACCCTCCCGTTGATGCTGGACAACCCATGACCGAAGAAACCGAAACCAGACCGCTATCCACGCTGATCGTCGACGATGAACCGCTGGCGATCGAACGGCTGCAACTGCTCTGTGCGCGGCAGCCGCATATCAACCTGGTCGGCACGGCCAGCGATGGCGAAGCGGCGCTGCGCCTTACCGAACAGCTGAAGCCCGATCTGCTGCTGCTCGATATCGCGATGCCGGGCAAGGACGGGCTCGACGTGGCGCGGGCCCTGTCCGGCAAACCCGATGCGCCGGCGATCATCTTTGTCACCGCCTTTGACCGTTTTGCGGTCGAGGCCTTTGACGTGGCGGCGATTGATTATGTGCTGAAACCGGTCGAGAATGCGCGGCTGACGCTGGCGATTTCCCGGGTTCGCGAACGCACGGCGGAACCGCGCAGCGACGGAGCGGACGATTCGCCCTGGGCCGAGGAATTCTGGGTCCCCTATAAATCGGAATTGCGGCGCATTGTCGCTTCCGAAATCGACCGGGTCGAGGCCGAACGCGATTATATGCGCCTGCATGTCGGTAGCGTGAGCTATCTGCTGCACCAGACCATCACCGGCCTGGAAGAGCGACTGAACCCCGAGGAATTCATCCGTCTGCACCGCTCGCATCTGGTCCGGCGCGACTGGATTGCCGGCCTGCGCCATGACGGCGGCGGCGTGTGGATGGCCTGCCTCAAATGCGGCACCGAGATCCGCATCGGCCGGACCCATCTGGCGGAAGCCAAAAAACTGGCCGGCAAATAGCCGGCCCGGAATAGAGCAGACCCCCTAGAAGCTGTAGCGCACCGACGCGGTCGCGCTGGTTTCGTCCTCGTTGACCACCGAAATGCCGTCGCGCGCAACCTGTGCCTTGCGGGCGTTGACGCCGACATTGGTCGACAGGCCGCGGGCAATATCATAGCGAACGCCCAGCGAAGCGGAGCTTTCCGATGTGCCGTCCAGTTCGCCATAATGGCCAGCGGCGGACAGGCTGAGCACGCCGATCTTGGTCTGCGCGCCGCCCGAGACATACCAGCGATCGAGATCGATCGCGCCGGCCTGCAGATTTTCATAGCCCAGTCCGAGATCGAACAGGCTGCTGCCATAGACAAATTCGCCGACCGCACCGACACCGATCGTATCGAAATCCGTCACCCCGTCGGCGGCGAGATAACGGGCGCGGGCCACGCGCGTGGCGACGCGATAATCCTTGTGGCCCACCGGCCGCTGGAATTGGGCGCCCAGTTCGAAACGGCCGTCGCCGTCGACTATCCCGGTCAGCGTGGTCGGACCGAAGCGGCCGCTATAGCCGCCGCCCCAGCTGTTGATCCGGCCGTAGAAATCGTCGAAAGCGAGATCGGCATTGCCGACACCCCGCCGCCGCCGCGTCGCCTCGCGCACCAGACCATCGACATTGCCGCCGATCAGGCTGCCCCAGCTGGTGCGGACAAAGCCGGCGACATTATCGTCATAATCGCGGGTATTTTCATCATATTGCCCGAAATAGGCCAGCCCGACATTCCACCGGTTGGCGAGCTGCATCTCGACACTGATATCGAGATTGGTGACCAGGCTGACATCGACATCACCGTCGAAAACGCTGTCATCGACCGTCAGCTTGACCGGCACATCGACGACACCGCCGACCAGCACGGTCGCTTCGCCCACTTCGAACGCCAGCGGCTCCTCGAACGAGGAGAGACTGTCATAGTTGAGGCTGACCTGCGCCTGGGCCGAACCGGCGGACAGGGCGATCACTCCGACGGCTAGCGGATGCCAGGGAAAGCGGGAAGGTCCGGATGTCATCATTCAGACCCTCCGCCGGAAATAATGGGCATGGGCATGGTTGGCGATCGCCTTGCCGGCATCCATCCCGACCATATGGTCACTCATCCAGTGGACCCCGCCATAGATACGGCTCAGACCATTTTCGTCGGCCGCCTGGCTCAGGCTGGTCCAGTGCCGGGTGATATCGCGCAATTGCGGCCACAGCACCTGGTCGGGCGACTGGTGCGAGAAACGCACCCGATCGGTGCCCAATATATGGCCGATCATCGTCGCGCCCGCCGCGCCGAAGGTCGAATGGCCGGACGTATAGGACGGGAATTCCGGCGTCGGAATGTAGCTGCGCCACTGTTGCTCGCGCTCGACCCGCGGATCGCGGTTGCCGAATTTCGGCGCGCGGTGCCGGATCGCGGTTTCCGGCCGGATGACGTCATGACGATATTTGGTATCCCAGGCCTGGATCGAGGCGTCGCACTGGGTCATGCCGATCAGCGCCATCGCCCGCGCCCATTCGATGAAGGACAGATTGCGGTCCTGCAGCACCTGGATCCCGATCAGCATATAATGGCCCGGCGGGGTAATTCCCCAGGGCCCGTCTTCCCAGAACATCGCGATCTCGGTCTGGTCGGCGGTGCGCTCGCGGCTGTCGGCGCGGCCCAGCGACCGGACCTGGGCATATTCGTCGGCAAATTCCGGGCTGGCCGGATCGTGAAAGCCGATGGTGCGGAAATTCTCTACCCGACCCATCGTCCATGGCCTGATCTGCCCGTGACCGGGATAGAGCGGCCGCGAGAAGCTGTCGAAGGCGGGGCCTGGCTTGGCGCTGTACAGCGGACCGGTCGGCGTCCATTGCAGCGCGTCATGGCGTCGCTTGTAGCGGCCCAGATAATAATTGACCTTGCTCGGCTGCGATCCGTCGCGGGTACGCATCTTGACGATGTCCAGTCCGACCTGCCGGCCCCATGCGGCGCCGAGCGACTTGGCCTCGCCGTCGGGAATCGACCGGGCAAAGGTCATGCGTTCGCCGACGAAAGGCTGCTGGAACACTTCCGAGGCGGCGGTGGCAAAAGCCACGCCATAAGCCATGGCCGGATCGGCCCCGCGCGGCCCTCCGCCCGTTCCGAACGGATCCTCATAAGCCTGCAATATGCTGTTCGCGGCCAGAAAGCCGGCCACTGTCGGCATCGCCATATTATAGGCCGCGCGCGGCGGCGGCACCCGCTGGTCGCGGATCTGCTGCAGCATGATGTCGCACCAGTGCGTAACGATATTATGGTTTTGCGGTCGCAGCACCGGCGTGAGATAGGACGTCGCCGAACCGAAGCGGCCTGTGCATCCTGTCAGCCCGGCGGCACCGGCGATGGCAGCACTCGCCATGAACTGGCGTCTGGAAAATGTCATTGCCCCCCCTGAACAACCACGTCGTTGCCCTGGCCCGACAGAACGACAAATTTGCACATCGCCCTAATGGTGAACCACGAATAAATCGTTAAAACCGGCGTTACAGGCCCTGATATGCCCCCGGCTGCCATGAAAAAGCCGAAGACAGGGCCGGCGCCCGGACCGGATATCACCACCGCATGCGCGTGGAACGGCGTGCCGCGATATCAGTGCCCGCCAAAGCGCAGGCGGATACCGCCATTGAGGATGAACCCTTCGAGCGGCGCCCAGGCATCCACCGTCCACTGACCGCTTGCGGCGCGCTGCGGAAGGACCAGCGGATCATAACGCGACTGCCGCACATCGAGCAGATTTTCAGCATTGGCAAACAGGCTGATCTTGCCGAGCACGATCTCGCCGAGCAGCCCCAGATGGACATAGGGTCGCGAACGGGTCCGGAACGGATTGTCCTCCAGCTCCTGCCGGCCGGTATAGTAAAGCTCCACGCCGATCCGGCCCTTGCCATGTTCCTCCCACATGCCGACCAGACCACCGGTGTGGCGCGGTGTCAGCGGCACCCGCTGGCGGCCTGTTCCGGCCGGGTTGGGTTCGGTGGCATCGACGAAGACATAGCTTCCGGTGACCGTGAAGCCGTTCTGCTTGTACCGCAGCAGCAATTCGGAGCCTCGAATCCGGGTCGTGCCGCTGGCGTTGACCAGGCGCACCCGGTCGGCTGCAATATCTTCGAGCCTGGTCGAATTTTTGATATTCGCGCCGAACAGGGTCAGATTGGCTTCCCACGGCCCGTCGGCATAGCCCATGTCGAGCGAAGCGGTTCGCGCGCTTTCCGCTTCCAGATCGCCGAGCGGCTCCAGCCGCGACAGGCCGGCGGCCTCGATTGCATCGACAAAGGGTGTCGGCGCAAAGAAACCGCCGCCCACCGATCCCCGGACGGTCCAGTCGCCGGGCCGGTAGAGCGCCGACAGGCGCGGGCTGAACCGTGTGCCAAATTCGTCATGAAAGTCGACCCGGGCGCTCGCAGCAAGCGTCAGGTCATGGGTCGCCTCCTGCTCGAGCTGGGCGAAGATCGCCGGAACCTTGTAGCTATAGTCAAAGGCCGGAAAGCTGTCCGAGCGAAAACTGTCTGCCTGATAGGCGAGACCGCCGACCCAGGACGTGCTGCCGCTGGTCCCCGCAACAGAAGCCTCGACAAAGGCGTTGCTGTGCCGGTCGTCTTCGACAACCGCGCCGAAGCGATGCAGATGATCCTGCCGCATGGCCGACGCGCGCAGATGCAGGCTGACCCGATCACCAATCGGCTTTTCCGCCACCAGCCCGGCATCATAGCGTTCTGTATCCTGCGCCTGCACGAAGGTCGTGCCGTCGGGAACCGTGCTTCCGGGCAGAGTGCCGCCCACCCGGTCCTCGGTCATCGCGCCGAGCGTGACATAGAGGGACGAGCCGTCGTCACCATCCCACTGGAAGCGCGGGCGGGCCGTGAAACGGTCGTAGCCGGCCATGTCATACCAGCCATCGCCATCAATATCCTGACCGCTTTGCCGGTGCGCCCCGGCGGTCAGGGAAAGGCCGGCGTTGGCGCTGATCGGCCCGGCGACATAAGCGGTCAGGTCCTGCCCGTTGCGGGTGGTGGCATTGGCGAGAATGTCGGCTTCGAATTCATCCCCCGGCCGCTTCGAGACGAGATTGATAACCCCGCCCAGCGCCGATGCCCCATAGAGCGCCGATGCCGCGCCCTTGATCACCTCCACTTGCCCGAGATCGGTCGGCGGAATCTGCAGCAGCCCCAGAGAAGCCGCCTGACCGCCATAGAGCGGCAGATTGTCGGCCAGCAATTGCGTATAGCGTCCCTCCAGCCCCTGAATACGGATATTGGCAGCGCCCAGCGCGGGGGATGTGACCTGCACCCGCACGCCGCCCGTCTCGTTGACCAGCATGGCAATATTTCCGGGCCGCATGATCGCCTTTTCCTCGATCTCTTCGCCGGCAATGACCTCGACGCGAATCGGTTCATCCTGGACCCGGCGGTTGAGCCTGGTGCCCTGGACAATGATATAGTCATTTTCCTCTTCTGCATGTTCGTGGTCCGGGCCTGTCTCGACCGGACCGGCCTCCTGCGCAGCGAGTGGCATCGGGAGGCTGAAAACAGGCAAGGAGCAAAGCAGCAGAAAACGCCGGTAGCTGGAAATCACGACAAAAGTCCTTTTTGAATAATGGCAACGCGGCGGCCTATGCACCCTCTAGTAGCTATAGGGTCAAGCCGTGATGACAAGCGAAGAGACGGAATTTTCATGGCACAATTTTCGTGGCACAGGGCAATGATCTCGCAAATATTTTTCGGCATATTCTGTCAGGCACGCACCCTCTTTCCTACAATGTACCATATCGGTTATATTGGGGCGTTATTATTTTTCGCGTACCCAATCGGGTCGGGAGGTGCTAAGTGATGCCTTCTGACCGCTTTGTGAGTTTATGGGATATGCTTGAGTTTAACGCAGAGCGTTTTGTTAGGGTGAGTAACTTACTCATGAGCCTACAGGCGGGCCTGAGTGCGAATATTAATTTCGATGGGCATAGTTTTCAAATATCAGAATCAGCATTTAAAGACCTGATTTCGCTACGAGACGATTTACTCTTAATGGAAATGCCTGTTTCAGTTGCTGCGTTCGATCGCGTTCTAGAGGAGATGAAAAGGCCTGCCCCTCATTTCCAAGCAGACTGGCTGAAGGGAAGGATTGTTAATTTCTCAACAGTTGTAGGTGACGAATTGCGCGCCAAGACTTTTCTCTCTTTGCCTAGTGCGTCTGCGGCCATATTTGGCGATCCTGAGAATAAGTTCGGCCACGTTGTTCTTGACGCATTTCCATCGATTGTACCGGAAGTCCGAGAAGCAGCAAAATGCCAAGCTCTGGAGAGGTGGACTGCCAGTGTAATGCACTTAATGAGGGCCTTAGAAGTTGGACTGCAAGCGATGGCAAGGCATTATGAGGTGGAGCCTGAGCAAAATTGGAATGCAGTTTTGGAACAAGTTCAGTCAAAATTGAAGGCAATTTCAAAAAAGACCGACGGTAAAGCAGAAGAGCAATGGGCCTCGGAAGTGGGGACTCATTTTAGATTTCTGAAAAATGCATTCCGCAATCAAGCCATGCATCCACTTGCAAGATACGATGAGGAAGCAGCCATAGAAATATTCGATAGTACAAAATCATTTTTCCGGCATTTGGCGACCAGGCTTTCTGAATAATTCTACCGCTAGATTCCCCATTATCACTTGGGATGCCTTATCAGCTTCTGTGGGGTTTAGTTCGCCAGCGTCGATTAGTTCTTGAACGGCTTTTTTGAACCGCTCCGACTGCTCTTGCTGAGTTTCTTTTTGTTGCTTTTTCGGCATTAGATTGCTCTACCAGTCGTTTCATAGGTGAGCCGCTTGCCTACTACGCCTTTCAACAGTTCGTCGGCTCGTTCAATGTCATTAAACCCGTTCGCGGTGCGATTGCGATAGCGGAAGTCAAATTCTGCCAGATACCGCTGTAATGCTGATAAATGCCGCGCATTCCGCGTTTAATGATCGAGAAATAGCCTTCAATATTGTTGGTGGTGACGCCTTTGTTCACATACTGGCCAATACCATGAAAAACCTTCTTGTGGCTGGCAAATTCGCGCCCGATCCCTCTGTAGTGAAGGGCTTCCTGCATTCATAGCACTTGCAAGCGCCAATGCGGGTCGATTTGCCACCCATTTTACCAATTCGGTCAGGCACGCACCCTCTTTCCTACAATGTACCATATCGGTTATATAAGGATCATCTTACAACCATAAAAGGATGAATGCTATGATTGACCAACCGCATGCCACCGATGTTCCCCACCAGCCCGCACCACGCTGGACCCCGGAAAAACAGCGCGAATTCCTGGAAGCGCTCGCACGCTGCGGATCCGTAAAGTCGTCAGCCGCCTTTGTCGGAATGAGTCGCGAAAGCGCTTATCGCTTGCGCCGTCGACAGGAAGGGCGCGCCTTTGACCGGGCGTGGGATGCGGCGCTGATCCATGCCCGCGACCTTTATGCCGAAACCCTGCTCGAAACCGGACTCAACGGCTGGACCGAGACGGTCTGGTATCATGGCGAGGAAGTCGGCGAGCGGACGCGCTTTTCCCCCGGACTGCTGCTCGCGGCGCTGGCCCGGCTCGATGCCAAGGCCGATGGGCTGGATCTGGCCGGTGAGCCCGTGCGCGAAGCGGCGGCGGATTTTGACACAATGGTGGAAGCAATCGGCGAAGGCGATGATTGCGCGGCCATGCTCGAGGCGCAGGATCGCGCGGCACAGGCCCGGCGGGCCCCGCCCCCGAACCCGTACAGGACCGAAGCCAGCGACGAAGAATTGCTCGAGCGGCTCGAAATGTTTCACGAACGCGAACTGATAGCCGCAATGGCGCCGGAAGATGTCGATACGTCCGATCTTGATCCGTACGAGGCGGACGACTGGGACGATCTGCAATGGGCGCGCGCGGAGCGCAGTGGCATGATGGATCAGCCGGGCTTTTGGGAAAAAGCCAATCCCGAAGGTTATGATGATGATGACCATTTTGATGGCTCTGATGACTGGGGTGGCCCGGACAAGAAAGGTCCGTCTTTCCACTAAGGGGGTGTGACCCGTGTGACCCTGCAAGCCGGCCGCATCCCGATTCGCGCGGATCGGCAAGAAAGCCGTCGACAAAATATCGGTGAAAGGCCTATTTGTGGGCGTCACCTTCCGGGACCTTCGGACATTATCTTGCTGCTGAACATCTTCATCATCGTGTCGGCCATCGCAACCGGACTGCTGCTGCTCTCCCCGCGCCTTTCGAAATCGACCGTCTGGCGCGCAACGGTGACACCGCTGGCTTCGATCATCGGCAGCGGATTTCTGGTGCTCGCGCCGATATTGGTATCCGACTATGGCTATATCGCGCCGCTGGTCATGGCAGGTCTGTGCCTCGGGGCCTTCCTGTTTGGCGCGGCCATCCGGTTCAACATATTGCAGCGCAATGTCGACCATCCGCTGCCGGACCCATGGACCAACCGGCTGGAACTGGCCGCCTCATGGGCACTGGTCTTCGCCTTCACTATCTCGGTCGGCTATTATCTCAACCTGTTCGGCGCCTTCGGTGTCAGCCTGACTCCATTTGACAATAGCGCCAATGCCAAGCTGCTGACCTCGGCGGTCTATATATTGATCCTGATCGTCGGCTGGACACGCGGGTTCAAGGCGCTGGAAAAGATGGAATATAGCGCGGTGACGCTGAAACTGGCGATCATCGTCAGCCTGCTCGTCGGCCTGAGCTGGTATTTCTACCAGAAAGCGAGTGCGGAAACGCTGTTTGACCACCCGCCGCTGCTTTGCGGCTGGCCAGCGCTCACGCTCGCATTCGGCCTGATCATCACCGTCCAGGGCTTTGAAACCTCGCGCTATCTGGGCCGCGACTATGATCCGGCCACACGGATCAAATCCATGCGTCTCGCGCAGATTGTCAGCACCGTGATCTACATGATCTATATCGGACTGTTCGCCTATAGTTTCGAGCGCGAGCAATTCGCGCTTACAGAAACCGCGATCATAGACATGATGGGAATCATCACCCCGGTCCTGCCGTTGCTGCTGGTCGCCGCTGCGCTGGCCGCGCAGTTCAGCGCCGCAATCGCCGACACCAGCGGCTCGGGCGGGCTGGTCGAGGAACTGACCAGGGGCCATGTCAAGGCGCGCACCGGCTATGCGATACTGGTCGGCATGGGGCTGCTGATGACCTGGAGCGCCGATGTTTTCCAGATCATCGCTTATGCCAGCCGCGCTTTCGCGCTTTATTATACGTTGCAATCGGTGATCGCGGCGCGGCGCGCTTTCCTGACCGGGGGCAACCGGCTCAAGGGCGTGGGCTTTGTCCTGCTGGCGATGCTGGGCGTGCTGATCGTGCTGTTCGGCAATGATGTCGAATCATCGAACGGCTGAGGAGCGGCGAGCCCGGCCGCCGGCCGGCTAGGCGATGACCGTCCGCGGCCGTGCCTGCCGATAGGTACCGAGGATTCGCACGCTGTTGCAATGGAAGCCGAGTTCGGCGAGTGCCCGGTCGATCGCCGGATCGCCGGGTGCGCCCTCGATATCGGCGAAAAATTCGGTGGCGGCAAAGCTGCTGCCCTGCTGGTAGCTTTCCAGCTTGGTCATGTTGACGCCATTGGTCGCAAAGCTGCCGAGCGCCTTGTACAGCGCGGCGGGAATATTTTTGACCTCGAAAATGAAGGTCGTCATCACCGGACCATTGGGTTCGGGTTTCGCCGCCTCCGGCGCGAGCACGACGAAACGGGTGATATTGTCCGGTGCATCCTCGATCGCGTCGGCGATCGGCTGCAGGCCGTAAATCTGCGCCGCAAGCTTGGGCGCAATGGCGGCGGCATGGGGATCGTCCTGCTGCGCGACAAAGGCAGCGGCAGCGGCGGTGTCGGCATAGGCCACGGGGATGATGCCGCGCGCGCGCAGATAGTGGCGGCACTGGCCGAGTGCCTGCGGATGGCTCATCGCGGTACGGATCTCGGCATCGGCCGATCGCGCCATCAGGCAGTGGCTGATCTGCATGAAATATTCGTCGACGATATGCAGGCCCGATTCGGGGAGCAGAAAATGGATATCGGCAACCCGGCCGTTGAGCGAATTTTCAATCGGGATGATCGCGCTGCCGGCCGTGCCATGCTTCACCGCATCGATCGCATCCTCGAAGGCGAAGCAGGGAACCGGCAGTCCGTCCGGCGCATAGTCGAGCGCGGCGAGATGGGAATTGGCACCGGGTGCGCCCTGGAAGGCGATCGCCTTTTCAGGCTTTTCAGCGCCTTTTTCGGTCATTTTCCTGACCATGCCCAGTGCGTTTTTCGGAAAGCTGTCCATCTCGTCCCTCTTTTACGCTGCTGCGATAGTCGAACCGGATGCAGCGGGGCAAGAGGGAAGTGGCCCGCCCGTCGGGACCCTGTGCAATTCGCATGGCCCATCGCGTATTTTACGGCAATTGAGGCCTTGCGTTGGTCCGTGGCTCTCTTTACAGACAGCACAAATTTGGCAGGCCCTTGGCCGCCGCTCACTCAGGGGTTTGAGAGACAATATGAGCAACAATAACACCATCGCAGGTTGGGTACTGGCTGGCGGCATCGCGGCCCTCGGCTTTTCCATTCTCAGCAGCAAATATTTCCACGCCGGCCAGCACGAACGCCCCGAAGTCATGGGCTATGCGATCGAAGGCGTTGAATCCGCCGGTGGTGGTGACACGGGTCCTGCTATCGAGACCCTGCTGCAGACGGCCGATGCCGCGGCCGGTGAGAAGGTCTTCGCCAAATGCGCAGCCTGCCACACGATCAACCAGGGCGGTGCCAATGGCATTGGACCGAACCTGTGGGACACGATGGGCAAGCCGCATGGCCATGTCGCCGGCTTTGCCTATAGCGATGCGCTGAAAAGCGTTCCGGGCAACTGGGACTGGGCCGCCATGGACGCCTGGCTGACCTCGCCGCGCAAATATGCCAATGGCACGAAGATGACCTTCGCCGGCCTCGGCAAGGCCGAAGACCGCGCCAATCTGATGGTCTATCTGAACGCGCAGGGATCGAACATCCCGCTGCCGCCTCCACCGGCGGTTGAAGAACCGGCAGCGGACGAAGCGGAAGCGGAAGCCGGCGCTGATGCCGAGGCTGAAGAAGCGGTTGAAGCGGACGCAGCTGCGGCTGAAGAATAAGCCGAAGCCCGGATTGCCTAGTCGCAATCCAGTTCGTAAAATTGCTGGATAATATCCCAGGCCTCGTCTGCAGTTTCTACAAACTGGAACAGTTCGAGGTCCCTGCGGCTGATCGTGCCTTCGTCGGCGAGCGCGTCGAAGTTGATCACGCGATTCCAGAAGGTCTTGCCGAACAGCAATATCGGCAGCTTCTCCATCTTGCCGGTCTGCACCAGCGTGACCAGCTCGAGGAACTCGTCGAGCGTCCCGAAACCGCCCGGGAACACGGCTACCGCACGGGCACGCAACAGGAAGTGCATCTTGCGCAGCGCGAAATAGTGGAACTGGAAACTCAGTGACGGCGTGACAAATTCATTGGGCGCCTGCTCGTGCGGCAGGACGATATTCAGTCCGATCGACTCCTGGCCGACATCGGCGGCGCCGCGATTGGCCGCCTCCATGATCGACGGGCCGCCGCCGGAGCAGACGACGAAATCGCGCTTGCCATTGTCCGAAATGCCGCAGGCGCTGGCCAGCCGCGCCAGATTGCGGGCTTCGTCATAATATTTGGCTTTCTCTTTCAGCCGTTCCGCGATTCTCCGGGAATCCTCGTCAGGCGCCGCCTCGATCAAGGCGTCGGCCTTGTCCGGCTCGGGGATCCGCGCCGATCCGTACATTACCAGAGTGGAGCCGATACCGGCTTCGTCGAGCAGCATCTCCGGCTTGAGCAGTTCGAGCTGGAAGCGGACCGGCCGCAATTCCTCACGGAGCAGGAAATCGGTGTCCTGAAAAGCCAGCCGATAAGCCGGATCGCGAGTCTGCGCCGTTTCCAAATGGGCCTTCTCGGCAAATTCGGCTTCTTCCTTGGCGTGGTAAAAGCGGCGGTCGTGGAGATCTTTATTGGTCATGGCTTCGCCCTAGAGCAAAGATTTGTGGCTGACCAGTAGCCTTGTCCCGCTAGCGGCAATATCCGTTTCCGCTCATATCGAGATGGAAATGATCGCGATGAGCGGCATTGTAGTTCGGACTGAGAACAGTGCCGAAGCGTTTGCAGGCACTGTCGTGGATTGCGGCGAGAAACTGCATTTCCTGGCGCCCGCTTTTCCAGTTATTCTCGACCGTGATACGCCGACCGTCGGTGAGCACGAAAGCGGATACGTCGATCGCATTGGCATGGGCATGTTGCGACAATTTACCCGACCCGGCGATATTGCGGCAACTATAGCTGCCCATCGTTTCGATCCGCTTGAGATCGCTACCGAGATATTTGCGGGCCGCGCGTTTGACGGCATATTCGGTCCAGGCGGCAAATTTGCCGGCCAACTCGCATTTGACCGGGCCGAGATTGGTCACGTCCGCGCCGACATCGAGCAGCTTGATACTGTCGATCTGGCTGCACCCTCCGCTGAACTGGCGATTGGGCAAGGGAGAGAAACGGACATTGGCCTTGCCAAGGTCGCTGTAACATTGCCGCGCTGCCGCTGTCGGATTGAAGGAGCCGAGACCGGCGGAGGCTTGTGGCCGCTGAGATTGACCGCTGCTGCTACCCGCCGGTATTGCCCCACATGCGCTGACCATCAAGGAGACTAGGCCCAGAAGCGCAACAGCGCGCGTCTGGCGAACGTTATACGATTTCATTGTCATGCCCAGCGCTATGTCAGAAGATGGTTAAATCCGGACTGATATCCATGGTTAACAATATCTTGCCAGATATGGTTTGTGCTCGGGGGGTAAAGCAGCCGGACACCATAACCAGAAAGTCTGGCGGGGAAAAACCGTAAAAAAAACCATCTTTGAGCATTGAAAAAGGCGCCGGAACACCCGATCTCGAACATTGTATTCGCCATTGTTCCGGTGTCTGCGGACATTTTCGATTCACGGGACTGGACAAGACCGCGCATTCCAGATCGCGGCAAATCGATTAGAGTTGGAGGAAATGATCATGAAAAATTCCACAATTGCCGTAGCGATCGCTACCATATTGGCGACCACCGGATTTTCCGCACCCGCCCTCGCGACGGGCAAGATGACCTGCGATGCAGGACCCCAATCCGGCTGGAAAACGCAGGCCCAACTCGAAGCGGCGCTGGTAGAACAGGGCTGGACGGTCAAAAAATCCAAGGTCGATGGCGGCTGCTATGAAGTTTATGGCACCACTCCGGAAGGCGAACCGGTAGAGGCCTATTTTCACCCTGTATCGCTCGAAAAACTGCTGGTTTCACGCCGCGGCAAGGTTCTTTTCCGCAAGCAATAGCCGGTATCAATCGCAACCAAGAACGCGCTTGACATGCTGCGCCGCACCATACAAAGCGGCGCCGGGCCACGCGGTCCCAACGCCGCGCGAGCTCTCTGTAAGGAGAAGCGTTTAAATGACTGATACGACTATACCGACGCCAGAATTGCGTCCTGACTGCCCGAATTTTTCTTCGGGTCCCACAGCCAAATTTCCCGGCTGGTCCCTCGACAAACTCAACACCATCGCCATGGGCCGTTCGCATCGTTCCGCGACCGGCAAGGCGCGCCTGAAATATGCTATCGACCTCAGTCGCGAGCTGCTCGGCATCCCCGACGACTATCTGATCGGCATCGTGCCGGCCTCCGATACCGGAGCCGTCGAACTGGCGATGTGGAACATGCTCGGCGCGCGTCCGGTGACGGTTGCAGCATGGGAAAGCTTCGGCAATGTCTGGATCCAGGACGCCGTGAAGCAGCTCAAGCCTGCCGACCTCACGGTCCTCGAAGCCGATTATGGTGAAATCCCGGACCTGACCACAATCGACAAGGGTGACGATATTGTCTTCACCTGGAACGGCACCACTTCGGGTGCGCGAATTCCCGATACCGACTGGATAGCGGACGACCGCGAAGGCGTGACGATCAACGACGCTACCAGCGCCGTCTTTGCCCAGCCGATGGACTGGTCGAAGCTCGATGCCACCACCTACAGCTGGCAGAAGGTCATGGGTTCCGAAGCCGGTCACGGCATGCTCATCCTCAGCCCGCGTGCCGTCGAGCGGATCGAAAGCTACACCCCGTCCTGGCCGTTGCCGAAAATCTTCCGGGTGAAAAAGGGCGACAAGCTCAACACCGCGATTTTCGAAGGCGCAACGATCAACACGCCGTCCCTGCTCGCGACCGAAGATTATATCGCTTCGCTCGAATGGGCAAAGTCGATCGGCGGCTTGTCCGAACTGCATGCCCGTGCCGACCGCAACGCCAAAACCGTCCACGACTGGCTCGAAGCCACGCCATGGATGCGCAATATGGTCAGCGATCCGGCCAAATGGACCAACACCGGCGTCTGCATGGTGTTCCAGGGCGAATGGTATGACAGCCTCGACGAAGACGCCAAGGCTTCCGTGCCCAAGAAGATCGCCGCAATGCTCGAAAAAATGGACATTGCCTATGATTTCAACGGCTATCGCGATGCGCCGCCGTCGCTGCGCATCTGGTGCGGTTCGACCGTCGAGCAGGAAGACGTTCGCCGTCTGCTGCTCTGGATCGAATGGGCCTATGCTCAGGTGAAAGCCGAGCTTCCCTAATTGTGTCGCCCCGGCGCAAGCCGGGGCCAGACCAATGCCCTGCTGTAAAGCCATTGGTCTAGAAGCCGGCCCGTGCCGGCGCGATCATTCCGACAAGGAACATTATCATGCCAAAAGTACTTATTTCCGACAAAATGGACCCGAAAGCCGCCGAGATTTTCCGCGAACGCGGTTGCGAAGTTGACGAAATCACCGGCCAGACACCGGAAGAGCTGATGAAGATCATCGGTGAATATGACGGCCTTGCCATTCGCTCCTCGACCACGGTCACTCCCGAAATACTGGAAGCCGCGACCAATCTGAAAGTGGTCGGCCGCGCCGGTATCGGTGTCGACAATGTCGATATTCCCGCCGCTTCCGCCAAGGGCGTTGTGGTAATGAACACGCCATTCGGCAACAGCATCACCACAGCAGAACATGCCATTGCGCTGATGTTCGCGCTCGCGCGCCAGCTTCCCGCCGCCGACTTGTCGACTCAGGCCGGCAAATGGGAAAAATCCAAATTCATGGGCGTCGAGCTGACCAGCAAGACGCTCGGCCTGATCGGCGCCGGCAATATCGGTTCGATTGTAGCCGAACGCGCCATCGGCCTGCGGATGAAGGTTGTCGCCTATGACCCGTTCCTCACCGAGGAGCGCGCGGTTGAAATGGGTGTCGAGAAAGTCTCGCTGGACGATTTGCTCGCCCGCGCCGACTTTATCACCATGCACACCCCGCTCACTGACCAGACACGCAATATCCTGTCTGCCGAAGCGCTCGCCAAGACCAAGCCGGGCGTGCGGATCATCAACTGCGCACGCGGCGGCCTGATCGACGAAGCGGCCTTGAAAGAAGCTCTCGAATCCGGCCACGTTGCCGGCGCGGCCTTGGACGTTTATGCTCAGGAACCGGCAAAGGAAAACGCGTTGTTTGGCACGCCTAACCTGATCTGCACACCGCATCTCGGAGCGTCGACCAGCGAGGCACAGGTAAATGTGGCAATCCAGGTCGCCGAGCAGATGGCCGACTATCTGGTCAATGGCGGCGTCGAAAATGCGCTCAACATGCCAAGCCTCTCGGCTGAACAGGCACCGAAGCTGAAACCCTATATGGCGCTTGCCACCCAGCTTGGTTCTCTCGTCGGCCAACTCGCAGCCGACCAGATCAAGGGCGTATCCGTTGAAGTGGAAGGCGCAGCCGCAGAGCTGGACCAGAAGCCAATTACGGCAGCGGTTCTGGCCGGACTGATGCGGGCCTATAGCGACACCGTCAACATGGTCAACGCGCCCTATCTGGCGAAGGAACGCGGTCTCGACGTTCGCGAAATCCGTCACGAGCGCGAGGGCGACTATCACACTCTGGTCCGCGTTTCGGTGACAACGGACGAAGGCGAAAAATCGGTTGCCGGCACTTTGTTCGGATCGTCCGGGCCACGCTTGGTCGAGATGTTCGGCATCAAGGTCGAGGCGGATATGGAAGGCGACATGCTCTATATCGTCAACCGCGACGAGCCCGGCTTTATCGGGCGCGTCGGTTCGACGCTGGGCGAGGCGGGCGTCAATATCGGCACCTTCCACCTTGGCCGTCGCAGCGATGCTCCGGGTGGCGAAGCTGTATTACTGCTGTCGATCGATTCACCGGTCGAAGAGCCCGTCCTCTGGTCGGTCTGTCAGCTGGAAGGCGTCAAAACGGTCAAGGCCTTGAGCTTTTGATTCAATAGGGCGAGACCCAAGAAAAAAGATGGCCTGAGCCTTTGCTTGGGCTATGGAGCAGGGCCATGCGAAAACCATCCAATCTTCTGCCCGAAGGATTTCACGACGCGCTGCCGCCTTATGCCGAGGCGGCATCGCGACTGGAACGCGATGTACTCGATACGCTGGCCAGCCACGGTTATGCGCGGGTCACACCGCCTCTGGTCGAATATGAGGACGGGTTGACCAACCGGATGCAGGGCGCTTCGCGAAGCGATCTGATGCGGTTTGTCGATCCGATCTCCCAGCGCACCCTGGCGTTGCGTCCGGACATGACAATGCAGGTCGGCCGGATTGCCACGACCAGTCTGGCGGACCGGCCGCGGCCACTTCGGCTGAGCTATTCGGGCCAGGTATTGAAACTGCGCTCGGGGCAGTTGCAACCGGAGCGCAGCCGGTTGCAGATTGGCGCGGAACTGATTGGCAGCGACAGCGTCATTGCCGCCAGCGAAATTGTCTCGGTCGCGATCGAAGCGCTCGAGCGGGCGGGTGTTTCCGGCATCACCGTCGACTTCACGCTCCCCGACCTGATCGATATTCTGGCCGCCGGTCCCTTGCCCTTGAACGAGGCCCAGATTGCCGAGGTCCGCGGCGAACTGGACATGAAGGATGCCGGCGGGCTCAACGCGATGGGGGCCACCGGCTATCTGCCGCTGATCGAGGCAACCGGCCCGTTCGACGAAGCGATGGCGAAAATGCGGGAATTCGACAGCGACGGTCTGCTGGGTTCACGACTGGACGGTATTTCCCGGATCGCCGCCAGCATCCAGGGCAAAGCCAGCCTTACTCTCGATCCGACCGAACGCCATGGTTTCGAATATCAGAACTGGTTCGGCTTCACCCTCTATGCCGACAGTTTCATCGGTGCCCTGGGCCGTGGCGGCAGTTATGAAATCGTGCACCCTGACGGCGCAACAGAAGCCGCGGTCGGCTTCTCGCTCTATCCCA
Organism: Sphingorhabdus sp. YGSMI21; assembly: GCF_002776575.1. GTDB lineage: Bacteria > Pseudomonadota > Alphaproteobacteria > Sphingomonadales > Sphingomonadaceae > Parasphingorhabdus. Next base: position 855,075 of record NZ_CP022548.1, read on the forward strand.
ATCCCCTGATCGACGCCGGCTTTGGTGCCAAAACCAGCGAGCAGATATTTTTGCCGATCGGCCATGACAAGGATATTGCCGCGCAGCTGCGGGAATCGGGATGGCGCACGGTGGCGGCCCTCTCAGACAAAGACCGGGCCGAGGCGCTCGGATGTTCCCATATTCTAAACGGCGATCAGCCGGAACCAGTATAAGAAAGTGATTCAATGGCCAATGTAACGGTAATCGGCGCACAATGGGGTGATGAAGGCAAAGGCAAGATCGTCGACTGGCTTTCCGAACGCGCCGATGTCGTGGTCCGCTTTCAGGGCGGCCATAATGCGGGCCATACGCTGGTCGTCGATGGCGCCGTGTACAAGCTCTCGCTGCTGCCATCGGGCATCGTTCGTGGCGCCCTGTCGATTATCGGCAATGGTGTTGTGCTCGACCCGTGGCATCTGCGCGACGAGATCGAGAAACTGACCGGACAGGGTGTGGCAATCAATACCGACAATTTCGGCATCGCCGAGACCTGCCCGCTGATCCTGCCGATCCACCGCGATCTTGACGCGATGCGCGAGGATGCCAGCGGCAAGGGCAAGATCGGGACGACCCGCCGCGGTATTGGCCCGGCCTATGAAGACAAGGTTGGTCGCCGCGCGATCCGGGTCTGCGATCTCGCCCATCTCGATGATCTGGGTCCGCAACTCGACCGGCTGTGTGCGCATCACGACGCGCTCCGTGCCGGCTTTGGCGAACCGCCGGTGGACCGCGAGCGGCTGCTCAATGACCTGAAGGAAATTGCCGACAGTGTGTTGCAATATGCCCAGCCGGTCTGGAAGCGCCTCAACGAGGCGCGGCGCGACGGCAAGCGCATCCTGTTCGAAGGCGCGCAGGGCGTGTTGCTGGATGTCGACCACGGCACCTATCCGTTTGTCACAAGCTCGAATACGATTTCGGGCACCGCTGCGGGTGGCTCCGGCATCGGCCCGTCCGGGACCGGCTATGTCCTTGGCATCACCAAGGCCTATACAACCCGCGTCGGCTCCGGCCCCTTCCCGACCGAGCTGAATGACGATATCGGTCAGCGGCTTGGCGAGCGCGGCCATGAATTCGGCACCGTTACCGGCCGTCAGCGGCGCTGCGGCTGGTTTGATGCGGTGCTCGTGCGGCAGGCTCTGGCGGTGTCCGGCGTTGCCGGCATTGCGCTGACCAAGCTCGACGTGCTCGACGGATTCGAGCAACTGAAAATCTGTGTCGGTTACGAACTCGATGGCGTCACATACGATTATCTGCCGCCCCACCATCAGGATCAGGCCGCGGTCAAACCGGTCTACGAGACGCTGGAAGGATGGAGCGAATCCACCGCCGGCGCGCGCAGCTGGGCCGATCTGCCGGCGCAGGCAATCAAATATATCCGGCGGGTGGAAGAACTGATCCAGTGTCCTGTGGCATTGGTGAGCACGTCGCCGGAGCGGGACGATACGATATTGGTGACGGATCCGTTCGCGGATTGAGGCCCCCTTCGGACTCAAATCTTATAGTTGGCCGCCAGATTTCAGCGTTAAACATCGTCCGCAGAGATCATTTCCTCGCGGTCGATCTCGCCGGTCATCGAAGCCACTGTCACCGCTACGGCTGCATCGCCCGAGACATTGGTGGTCGTGCGCATCATGTCCATGATCCGGTCGACACCGGCAACAAAGGCGATGGTTTCAAGCGGCACGCCAACGCTGCCGAACACCAGCGCCATCATGATCAGGCCAGCGCCCGGAATACCCGCCGCGCCAATCGCGCCGAGGGTTGAGGTGATGGAGATCAGGAAATAGTCGCCCCAAGAGAGGTCAACGCCGAAAATCTGTGCCCCGAACAACGTCGCAAGGCCCAGATACATGGCCGTTCCGTTCATATTGATCGTCGCGCCCAGCGAGACGACAAAGCTGGCCACCGAATTGCGGACACCCAGATTGCGTTCGACGCAGCGCAGCGTCACCGGCAAGGTCGCGTTGGAAGAAGCGGTCGAATAGCTGACCGCGATTGCGTCAACGATACCGCGGAAGAAATCGATCGGAGGCAGTTTCGCGACGAACTTAATCATCCCCGAATAGACGATCCCGATGATCAGCAGGCAGCCGAGATAGTTGAGTCCAACCAACTGCGCCAGCGAGATCAGGGCATCGATGCCCAGCGTGCCTGCGACCCAAGCCATCAGCGCGAACACACCAAATGGCGTCAATTCCATCACGATCATCGTGACTTTCTGCATGACGATGGCGCCGCTATCGAAAATTTTGGCCAGCGGCTTGCCGTCTTCCTTGGCCATCAGAATGCCTATACCGATCAGCAAGGCAAAGACGATCAGCGGCAATACGCGCACGTCGGCCATGACCTGAACCGGACTGTCCGGGACGATCGAGAGGATCATGTCCACGGCGGTCGTATCATTGGGCGCAGGAGTTTCGCCCATTTCGATCGTATCGGTGTCGACGCCCGCTCCGGGCTGGAAAAATGTGCCAAGCGCAAGACCCAGCCAGGCGGCTATCTGACCTGTTATCACGAACAGGATCATCGCCCGCCCGCCAACGCTGCCCAGTTTCTTGAGATCCCCCAGCGCCGCTACGCCGGCAACCAGAGAGAAGAAGATCAGCGGAACGACCAGCATCTTGATCGCCTTGATGAAGAAATCGCCGATCCATTTGATGGTTTCCGATTCCGGCCCCCAAACCAGGCCGGTGATGACGCCGAGCACAAGCGCCGCGATCACACGCTGCCAGAGCGGTATCTTGAACCAGAATGCCAACATGCGATTGTCCCCCGAAATTCTATCCACCCATGCCTATCGACCGCTGCGGGGCGCGGCAAGCCTTTAGGCCGTGGTTACATCCAGAAGCTGATCGCCAGACAGGTCGACAGTCCGACGCCAAAGGTCAGCGGAATTCCGGCCTTGAAGAAGTCGGTGAACCGGTAATTGCCTGCTGCGTAGACCAGCGTATTGGTTTGATAGCCGATCGGTGTGGCGAAACTGGCGGAAGCGGCGAACATCACCGCAATCACCAGCGGGCGAGGATCTACTCCCAGATCATTGCCCAGTGCAATGGCGATCGGCGTGATGATGATAGCGACCGCGTTGTTGGTAACGATCTCGGTCATGATCACGGACAGGACGTAAATCGCAAAAACCAGCCCCCATGGTGGTACTTCCCGCAAAAAAGGAGTCAGTTCGGACACGATCAGGTCGACACTTCCGGCTTGCTGCAGCCCCAGACCGACCGCGAGCATCCCGAATATCAGAACCAGCACATTGCCATCGATTGACCCCCAGGCCTCTTCCGCGTCGATACAGCGCGCCAGCAGGATTGCACCAACCGCCAGAATGGCCGCGACCGCGAGAGATATGATATTGAACGCGGCAAGAACCACCACCGCGACAAGGGCCCCGATAGCAACGGGAGCCCGGTCCCTGCGAAAGGCCCGAATCTTGGTTTGTCCGACCCCGAAAAGATTGGGGTTCTGATACATGCGGTGAATATCTTCGCTCGATCCAGTCACCAGCAACCGGTCCGCCGCGTGAATACGGGCGTTGGTCAGGTCGGACCGCGGCAGGTTGCGATAGCGGGTCATGCCCAATATGCGAACATTGAGCTGCGACAGGAACGGTATGTCATACAGCCGGTTACCGATGCTGGGATGGCTCGGCGCCACCGTTGCCTCGACCAGTTCCTCTCCCAATGGCCCCGCATCACCCTTGTGGACGATGCCGACTTTGAAATCTTCCGATTCGCGCAGCGAGATCAGCTCGGCGAGATCCAGCTGCACCACGATCCGGTCGCCCGCCCGCAGTTCATGGTGATCAAGATCGTGGCGAATATAGCTGCTCAATCTTTTGACAGCCGTGACCTCAAGGCCGGCGCGGCGCAATTCGGGGACGGCGGAAAGTTTCTTGTCGATCACCGATGCTCTGTTGCGCACCGTCAATTCGGTAAGAAAGGCGCTTTCATCGCTACTGTCAAACTGGCCCTGAACCTCTCCGCCTGGCAACAGCCAGCTGCTGAACAGGACCATCATCACGGTGCCGGCAACAGCCGCGATCAGGCCATAAGGCGTGATTTCGAAAATCCCGAACCCGGCCAGCCCCTGGTCACGCGCCACGGCATCGACAATCAGGTTGGTCGACGTGCCGATCAGCGTGGTCGTACCGCCCAATATGCAGATGAAGCTCAGCGGGATCAGCAATTTCTTGGACGAAAAACCGGTCGCCCGCGAGAGCCGCAGGATGATCGGGATCAGAACAATCACCACCGGCGTGTTGTTCATGAAGGCGGAAGCGACAAAGGCCCCCAGAAACATTTCCGCGACCGCCAGCTTCGGATGCCGCTTGGCGCGCTTGATGATGAATCCGGCAATGGCATCGATTGTGCCAGTGCGCAGCAAAGCCCCAGACAGGATGAACATCGCGGCAATCGTGATCGGCGCCGTGTTGGAGAAGACCGAAAACAAACCGTCGGAATCGATGATCCCGAGAAACAGGAACATGCAGGCACCGAGCACCGCAACCACTGCGGCGGGAAAGCGCTCCATGATGAACCCGGCAAACAGGAAGCCGAGAATCACGAGACCGATGACAGCCTTGTTGGCTTGGATATATTCATCAATAACGTGGAGGATGAGGTCGATCATGGATCAGGAACAACCTTCAATAGAGCTTGCCGAAGCGCGAGATGCCGCTCCTTGGGTCGTTATATCTGCCAGAGAGCTCATCCGCATTGCGCCCTGTGCATCATCTTCTGATCGGCGAGCACGAGCGCCATCATCGCTTCCACGACCGGTACACCGCGTATGCCGACACAGGGATCATGACGACCCTTGGTCGATATTTCGGTCGCCTCGCCGTCCGGAGAGATGGTCGGCACGGGCGTCAGAATGGAACTGGTCGGTTTGAACGCCACACGGCAGAAGACCGGCTGGCCGGTGGATATACCGCCTGCGGTGCCGCCGCTATGATTGGAGTCAAATCGCGGGCCGTTGTTACCGGGCCGCATCGCATCGGCATTTTCTTCGCCGCGCAGGCGAGCAGCCGCGAAACCGTCGCCAATTTCAACACCCTTAGTCGCGTTGATCGTCATCATTGCTGCGGCAATTTCGCTGTCCAGCTTGGCATAGATGGGCGCTCCCCAACCGGCTGGAACACCGGTCGCCTCGCAGGCAATGATAGCACCGAGGCTGCTGCCGTCCTTGCGCGCACCATCGACCAGGGATTCCCAGCGCTTGGCCGCTACCGGATCGGGACAGAAAAACGGATTATTGCCGATCTCGTTGGCATCAAAATTTGCCGGATCAATGGCGTCACCGCCGATTTCGGCCACCCATGCGCGGATCGTGACTTCCGGAATCACCAGCCGCGCCACGGCACCGGCAGCAACCCGTGATGCCGTTTCCCGTGCGCTGGACCGGCCACCGCCGCGATAGTCGCGAAAGCCGTATTTCTGGTCATAGGCATAGTCGGCATGACCGGGGCGGTAAGCTTTGGCGACTTCGCTATAATCCTTGGACCGCTGATCGACATTCTCGATCATCAGCGAAATCGGCGTACCGGTTGTCTTGCCTTCGAAAACACCGGAGAGGATTTTGACCTGATCCGGTTCCTGTCGCTGGGTCGTATATTTCGACTGGCCGGGCCGCCGGGCATCCAGAAATGGCTGCACGTCGGCCTCGCTCAGTTCCAGTCCTGGCGGGCAGCCGTCAACCACCGCGCCCAGCGCAGGTCCGTGGCTTTCTCCCCAAGTGGAAAAGCGAAAGGCGTGACCGAAGATATTAAAACTCAAAACTCGCTCTCCGCGTTTAAAGACTTATTCAGCATCCGATCCACATTGCCCGGACATCGGCATTCATCAATCCAGCGCGATATCCGGCGCGTCTTCCTGCTTCATGCCGACCGTGTGATAACCCGCATCGACATGATGGGTTTCACCGGTCACGCCAGCGGACAGATCAGACAGGAAATAGAGGGCCGACGCGCCGACATCATCGATCGTCACATTACGCCGCAACGGTGCATTATGCTCGTTCCATTTCAAAATATAGCGAAAATCGCCAATACCGGACGCCGCCAGGGTCTTGATGGGGCCGGCAGAAATCGCATTCACCCGGATGCCGTCAGGACCGACATCATTGGCCAGATATTTGACCGAGGTTTCCAGCGCGGATTTGGCCACGCCCATGACATTGTAATGCGGGATCACTTTCTCGGCTCCATAATAAGACAGGGTAAGCATGGACCCACCCGCGCTCATCAACGCGGCGGCGCGTTTGGCGACGGCGGTAAAGCTGTAAACGCTGATGTTCATGGTCATCAGGAAATCATCCAGCGTCACATCGAAATATTTGCCGCGCAGCGCTTCCTTGTTGGTGAAACCGATCGCGTGAACGACGAAATCCAGCTTGCCCCAGCGCTTCTCGATTTCGGCAAATGTCGCGTCGAGCTGTTCCATGTCGCTGACATCGCAATCGAGCAGGAAATCACAGCCCAGTTCTTCGGCCAGCGGCTTGACCCGTTTGGCCATCACGTCGCCCTGATAGCTGATAGCCAGCTCGGCGCCATCGGCGGCCAGACGCTGCGCGATACCCCAGGCCAGAGACTTGTTGTTGGCAAGCCCCATGATCAAGCCCCGCTTGCCTTTCATTAAATCACTCATTGCCATGGTCTCCTGAATTCCGATAATCGCCGCTGATAAACGCTATCCGGATGATTTTCCAGCGTATCATTCGTCCTGTCCGTTTCTGGAGGGCCGTTCGGCCAATGCAGCATTTATCTCGGCCCCGATTACCATTCCGAGGCCGACGAGATAGAAGAATATCAGTGTGATGATAACCCCGGCAAGGCTGCCATAGGTGAGCTGGTAATTTGACGCATATTTCAGGAAAACGGGCAAGAGTCCGGTAATCATGAGCCACCAGCCGCTGATGAATACCGCGCCCGGCCATTTGGGATATTGGCGCGGCCGATATTGCCGGGGGGTCAGCAACCGGAACAGGAGATAGAGCGTCGCAAACAGCACCAGAAACGGGACTGCATTGGACAGCGATACCCATAGTGCATCGCCCTCGAGGGCCGGAAAATAAGTTCCCAGAAATTCACTGATCCCTGCAACCACGAATTGCGCGCTGAGCGCCAGCATCGCGAAAAATACCGAAACGAGAATGAGTACGATCGATGTCAGGCGATATTCCCAGAAGGCACGTTGGGCCTGGACGCCATAGGCGCGGTGCAGGATTTCGCGGATAGTCTCGATCAAACTGGTGGTGGTCCAAAGCCCCACGATCGCACTGAGCCACAACAAGGGGCCGGTCCGCGCGGTCATGGCATCGTTGATCGGATCATGCAGGGCCGCCGCGACCGATGGCGGAACGGTGACCAGAAACGCCTCTACAAAATCGGTGCCGACAGCGGTCTGTCCGAAACCGCCGACGACCGCTGCGGCAATGATGAAAAAGGAGAATACCGCGAGCAACGACAGATAGGCAAAATTCCCCGCGAAGGTGAAGCCGTCATAGTAGACCCCGACCGCTGTACGCTCCAGAATGATCCACGCCTGACGCAACGGACTTTCGTCGGCCAGTTTATCTGTGGCCCGGTTCCCGGATGGTCCCGGCTGTCCCCTGTCCTGGTGACGGGCTTCCGGCGACAACTCGGACAGGGGACCGCGATTCAAGCCTACACACCCATGCTGGCGCGGGGATTGTCTTTCGGATTCCAGTCTTTCACAAATTCAGCGAGCTTGTCGTCTTTTTCCGGCAGGGTGATCATCAAAGTCACCAACTGATTGCCCCGGACGCCGGATTTGCTGTGAAATCCCTTGTTCTTCAATCGCAGAGTCTTGCCCGAACTCGACCCGGCAGGAATCGAAAGCATCACCGGCCCGTCCACCGTCGGTACCTTGATCTTTGCGCCTTCCACGGCCTCTTTCAGGCTGATCGGCAGTTCCAGCCGGATATTGTCACCATCGCGTTCGTAAAACGGGTGGGAATTGATATGGATGGTGACAATCGCATCGCCATTGCCGCCCGGACCCTGTCGCCCCTTGCCGCTAAGCCGCATCTGGGTGCCTTCCTCGACCCCCTTTGGCAGGCTGAGGTCGATGGTCTTGCCATCCTCAAGCGTGATACGTTGCTTCTGCAGCGTTGCTGCGGCAATAAATTCGACCTTTAGGCGATAGCTGACGTTGGCACCCTTGGGTGGTGGCGCGCTGCGCTGACGGCTGCCGAAAGGCGAGCTACCGCCCCCACCGCCGAACAAGCCTTCAAAAATATCTCCAAAATCCGCACCGGCATTACCGAAATCATGTTGCTGGCCGCCCGGACCCCGCTGATATCCACCGCCTCCTCCGCCAAAGCCGAAGGGCGCTGTTGGATTGCCTTCCGCATCAATTTCGCCGCGATCAAATTGCCCGCGCTTTTCCTTGTCGAGCAACAGATCATAAGCCCGTGTGACATCGGAGAAACGCTCCGTTGCCTTGGGATTATCCTTGTTCTTGTCGGGATGCAGTTCCTTGGCGAGCTTGCGATAGGCAGACTTGATTTCCTTGTCGCTTGCCCCCTTGGCAACACCCAATGCTTGATAGGGATCTATCATTATTTGACCTTTTTCAAATCCTTACCATGCAGAGATTGGCATTTGTCTCCAATTTTCAACTCTACTGTCTTATTCGGGCAAAACGGCATCTGCAACCTTGTTATGCCGCGTGAAACGCAACAGCAGATAAAGAACCAGTCCCAATGGCCCCAGCATCAGGACAAACGCCAAGATAGGTATCTGCAACCAACGTGCAAACCCGTATTTATCCGCATTGCGCGCCACCCAGATTCCGACAAACAGATCGAAGGCCAGATAATGTATCCAGCCGACGGTAGCACCGCCGGGACTGGAAAGCAGTTGCTGGATTGCCGACAGACTCGAAAAGTCCAGCGAACCGCCGCTACCGCTGTCAATCAGACCCACCGTCATGGGGATCACGATCAGGGCATAAGCGAGGGCCAGCAGCCCGACCCCGCCATAGAACAATCCGGTCATTATATTTTGCGACCGCGGCGCGAAAGCGAGAATGAGCCACATCAGCAATGCATAATTGTTAGTGATCGTAAATATCAGGTCCCAGTTCATAAAAGCCCCTCCTTGCCGTGCCTCTAGCAGAAAACAGCGTTTTGTCGCCGGACAAAATTTGTTTGTTTGCCGGTTATCGGCAGGATGTTAAAGGCAGCGGCATGACAGATCCATTTTCCCTATTCGAGACTTGGTACGCCGAAGCGCGAAAAACCGAGATCAATGACAGTAACGCAATGACCATTGCCACCGCCGATGCCGATGGACAGCCATCGGCACGGATGGTTTTGCTGAAGGGCCATGGGCCGGATGGCTTTATCTTCTACACCAACCAACAAAGCCGAAAAGCCAGCGATATCGCGGAAAACCCCAAGGCCGCGATCTTGTTTCACTGGAAAAGCCTGCGTCGCCAGATCCGGATCGAAGGCCAGCTTTCAGCGGTAGATAATGCCAAGGCAGACGCCTATTTTGCCTCGCGCAGCCGGGATTCACAGCTGGGAGCCTGGGCATCGGACCAGTCGCGCCCGCTTGCCGACCGGGCAACCTTCCTCTCCCGATTCGAGGACATGAAGCAGCGGTTTGATGGCCAGGATGTCCCGCGTCCGCCGCATTGGTCCGGTTATTGCCTGACCCCAGATCGTTTTGAATTTTGGCAAGACGGCGCACACCGGCTGCACGAACGGCGGACCTTTGTTCGCAACGGAGACACGTGGACAGAAGGACTGCTCTACCCATGACGAACCTGCCTTATTATCATGTCGATGCTTTTGCCGACCGACCCTTTACAGGCAATCAGGCAGCGGTGATGCCGCTCGATAACTGGCTGGAAGACAAAATATTGCAGGCCATTGGCGAAGAGAATAATTTCGCCGAGACAGCCTTTTACCTGCCCGATGATAGCGGCGAGGCAGACTATGAACTGCGCTGGTTCACGCCAACCGTGGAAATAGCGCTCTGCGGCCATGCCACGCTCGCCAGCGGGCATATCATATTGTCGCAGGAGCCCGATCGCCAGCAGGTGACTTTCCGGACACGGCAGGCCGGCATCCTGACCGTCGTGCGCGATGGCGAGGGTTATGCGCTGGACCTCCCCGCCTATCCCCCCGGGCCCAAAGACATGCCGGAAATTATCGCGCTGATTGGCGGCAATCCCGTTGAAACCCAGTTTCACGAAGGGCGCTATCATGTTCTTCGCTATGCAAGTGCCGACGAGATACTGGCCCTGAAACCGGACCTGAAAGCGCTCGCCGCACTGGGCAATGCGCAGTTTATCTGCACGGCCCCGGGCCAGGACAGCGATGTGCTCAGCCGGGTTTTCGTGCCGGGCGGCGGAGTCGACGAGGACAGCGTGACCGGTTCGGCCCATGCCGTTCTGACGCCCTTCTGGGCCAGGCAGCTGGGGCGCGACAGCTTCACGGCCTATCAGGCCAGTCAGCGTGGCGGCTATGTCAATTGCCGATTGGACGGCGACCGAGCGTGGCTGGGCGGGAAATGCGTAACGGTCGTCGAAGGCAGGTTTCGCCTTTAGCGCCCCGGCCGAAGCTGCCGTTAGCCCCGGATTGGGAACAGAGCCATGATCCGGCCAATCTGTGCGCTCATCGGCGCCAGCTCATCATCTTGCGTCTTGCCCAGCCGGACCACTGTCAGTTGCTGTTCGGGCGACACGACGATCTGCTGACCGAGATGGCCGAGCGCGGCGAAGATAGTGTCCGGCCCATTGTCGGGGAAAAGCACCTGATTGCGACCCTCGGGACGCTTTTTGTTCAGCCAGAGATGACCGCCATAGGCCGGGTCGTTTTCCGAGGAGGTCTTCATGAACCGGGCCCAGCTGACCGGCAAATGCTGTGCGCCCTTACGGGCCCCATTGTTGCGCAAAAATTCGCCAAACTTGCCATAATCACGGGCAGTGGCATGAATGAAGCTGCCGCCAAGGAAAGTGCCGTTCGGACCAAATTCCGGATAGGTACCATCCATCCCCAACGGCTCCAGGAGGCGGCCCCGGATGAACCGCAAAGTGTCGTGGCGGCGCACCTCGGGGTCCGCACTCTTCGTCAGGGTGCGGGCTATAATATCGGAAAGTATGATGCTGGTTGCGGTGCTATATTCAAATTTCTCGCCCGGACGCGCTTCCATCGGGCGCGCTTCGGCATAGGCCGCGGTATCCTGCGCACCGTCCAGGAACAGCATCCGGTTGGTATCCGCCTCGAATACAGTTTTACCGCCTTCTTCCGGCACCTCCGTATGATCGAGGCCGGAGGACATATGGAGCAACTGACGCAGAGTTATGTCGCCACGCGGATCACCCGGTCTTTGCCATGCCGGCACCGGTGCCGGATCATCGAGCACCAACCGGCCATCTGCTACCAAGAATCCAATCAATGCTCCGGTGAAACTTTTGGCCATCGACCAACTGATGAACCTCGTATCCTCGTCATAACCCTCACCGTAGCGTTCGGCGATAATTTTCCCTTGATACATTATCAGGAAAGCCCGCGTTTCCGCCATCGCCGGGTCTTCAAAAAGCGGGGAGATTGCCGCATCCAGCCGCGCCTTGGCAACGGGGCTGGCATCCGAAATATATGCCAGTTCCGCCGCGCTTTTTTGCGGGGCCTCAACGGCTTCCCCATTCGATCCGCAAGAAGAAAGAACGAGCGTCAGGGCCGGTATCAAAGCGAGTTTAATCTTGTGCATGAGCCGTCGTTGCACCAATAGAAGCCGCCATGGCAACCGTAAAAGACACATCATCATCACGACCGAGCAAGGCGCGTTTCGCAATATATGCCGGGGCGCTCTTCCTTGTCGTTCTGGTCGCTCTGTTCGTATATAATTATAAAAGCATAAAGGGTCAGCTTGACATCGGGACTGCCTACGGGGCCCGGGTTGCCTGTTCGTGCCACTATATCGGCGGTCGGGATATCGAGGATTGCGAAAAGGATTTCGAGCCCGGCATGGAAGTGATCAGATTGACTGTCGACGAGGATCGCAAGAGAGTGACCGCATCTGCGTTGCTGATGGAATCTGCTACCGCCGAATTTCGCGAAGGCTGGGGCTGCCTGATGCTGACCGACGAGCAAGTCGAGGCTGAATAGGCTAGACTTCGACGCCCGCCAGCCATTTCTGCTCAACCGCAGCGGTGCTGACGATCCAGCCACCACCCAGCACCCGGTCCTTATGGTAGAAAACCGCCGCCTGACCTGGAGCGACACCGAATTCCGGATTGTGGAACCGCAGTTCCTGTCCTTCTAGTCGGGCGAGAGTGGGCTTCGACATCGAGCGAACCTTGACTTCCACCGGACCAGCATAATCACCGCCGATCCAGTTGATGTCGCGCAACGATGCAGAAGCCACCGCAAGGGCCGCTTTCGGACCGACAATGACGCGTTTAGCCTCCGGGTCCAGTCGAATGACATATAGTGGTTCGGCCTGACCGCCAATTTCCAATCCCTTTCGCTGGCCTACGGTATAATGGATAAGGCCCTTGTGGCGCCCCATTATTCTGCCATCGATATGGACAATCTCGCCGTCATCGTCGGCATCCGGGCGCAATTTGCGTACGACGCTGGCATAATCACCATTCGGTACGAAACAAATGTCCTGGCTGTCCGGCTTGAACGCTACCGCCAACCCCATTTCCTCGGCGATTTCACGCACCTGGCTTTTCGGCATATCGCCGAGCGGGAAGCGCAGATAATCCAGTTGATCCTGCGTGGTAGCAAACAGGAAATAGCTCTGGTCCCGCGCCGGATCGAGCGCCCGGTGCAACTCTGCACCCTCTGGTCCCGGCACGCGCCGGACATAATGGCCAGTAGCCAGACAGTCCGCACCCAGTTCGCGGGACAACTGCAGCAGATCGGTGAATTTGACGCCCATATTGCACTGTACGCACGGTATCGGTGTCCGGCCGGCCATATATTCGTCGGCGAAGACATCCATCACCGAATCCTTGAACCGGCTGGCATGGTCAAAGACATAATGAGCAATGCCAAGCCGATCGGCCACGGCGCGGGCATCACGAATATCCTGGCCAGCACAACAGCTGCCGACGCGCCCGACCGCCTCACCATGGTCATACAGCTGCAGGGTAATGCCAATGGTTTCAGCGCCGGTACGAGCCGCCAGAGCCGCCACCACGCTTGAATCGACACCGCCCGACATGGCCACGACAATGCGTTTGCCCGTCAGGTCATCGCCCAGCTGAAAATTTCCGTTCATTCTGTCCGTCATCACAATTGCACCCCTTAGAGAATTCCCGCCGATTGCGCCAGCGCGGCGAACAATTCCCTTCCCGATCCCCGATATGATCCATTTTGGTACGAATTGGGCCAACACAAGGAAGGATTGCTTAACTTCTCCTAAGGCCTCGTAAACATCCCTTTTACACTAGTTTATACCTTCACTGCTAGACCGGCGTCTATGGAAATGAACTTCCCCCATAAAGGCATGCAATGGCCTGTGCTTGATGAAGGTCGGGATGTTGCCGCGCAACGTGCGGATCAGCAGGCCTTGCTTGCCAGGGCCATTGCCAGACAGACGTCGAGCCAGTCGGCCCGGAAGTTTGTGGCAGCCAAGCATGATGCGGGAGGCGCAAAGCAGCCGCTGCACGCCTCCTTCATGGACGACCGGATGGCTTTTTTTGCCGGAAGGTCGCGTTCCGGCACGTCCGGCTACAGGGAAGCAATATTGTTCAGGACCGGGAGTTTTCGGCCTGATCTGGCACAGCAGGGAATCGACAAAATGAGAGAGTAGTGAAATTATAAACGTGACGTTTACCTTGGCAGTTCAGGTAATCGAAAAACTCTACCGGTACGAAGGCCAGACGTAACGGGAACGGGGTAAAATGCCGCAAGGCAAAATTGAGGGTAGTATGATTGAAAACCAAAAAATAAAACCAGCGCAAGTTGTCGGGCCCCTTGGCGAACCGCTCACCATTGACGATTTGCCAAAGCCGGGTACGACTCGCTGGGTAGTCCGCCGCAAGGCAGAAGTCGTCGCGGCAGTGAACGGCGGCCTGCTGACTGTTGATGAAGTTTGCGACCGCTACGATCTGTCTCTGGAAGAATTCGCTTCCTGGCAACGGGCTGTCGATCGGTCCGGCATGCCGGGACTGCGCGTGACGCGAATCCAGCATTACCGCGACTTGTACGAGCGTCAGCAGAAATATTGACCGCCATTCCTCCGGATGCAGCTTCCGGACATGAGAAATTGAACAGGACCGCCGGACTTGCTCCGGTGGTCCTTTTTTATTCCTTCAAGTTCAAGCAATAATCGTCTATGTAATTGTATTCGCGAGTGTAAAGAATTTATATTCGTATACAATCAGGAGGAACATATGGGTTGGATTATTGCATTGATCGTTGGCGGTATTGCGGGCTGGCTGGCCAGCATGGTCATGGGGCGTGATGCTTCCATGGGTGTCTTCTGGAATATCATTGTCGGCATCATCGGTTCGGTGATCGGCAACTTTGTTGGACGATACTTCGGATTTGGCGGCAGCATTCAGGAATTTTCGATCGCCGGGCTGCTCACAGCTTTTGTCGGTGCGGTTGTCCTGTTGCTGATCCTCAATCTCATCCAGCGCGGCCGGGTACGCTAAACCCGCTCTTCAGCCGGAAATTCTGAATCGGGAAGGGCCGGTCCGTTGGCGGATCGGCCCTTTCATACGATGATATCGATCGTTGATCGAACCGGGACTTGAAAGACGGGCCGAATTCTGTTCCGGCTTGCTGCCGGTGCTATATTTATGTAACACAGCTGATGAAAATCCGGATTGACCGGAAAATCAGCGATTCTTTTGTGTATTGCAGTGTGAAAATACGATAAGAGCCCGACTGAAGAGTAAAAAAATGAATTATGAATCAACCATCCCCAGCGATCATATCGCAACGCTCGAAGATGCGGAAATGCGCAGCACAAAACGTACGCGGCTGATCATCACGGTTGCCGTCCTCCTGGCGCTGTTGCTGGCCTATATCGCCTATAATTATTTTGTTGGCAGCGCGGTCGAGGAAGATGGCGCGAGCCAGGCCCCGATGGTCACGGTTATGAGCCCAGGCAAGCAACAGGTCGTGCGCACCATCAATGCAACGGGCACTCTGGCCGCGCGACGGGAAATTCAGGTAAGCGTGGTCGGTGAAGGTGGCCGCGTGACC
Organism: Sphingorhabdus sp. YGSMI21; assembly: GCF_002776575.1. GTDB lineage: Bacteria > Pseudomonadota > Alphaproteobacteria > Sphingomonadales > Sphingomonadaceae > Parasphingorhabdus. Next base: position 870,300 of record NZ_CP022548.1, read on the forward strand.
AATGTCTACGTCGACGCCGGTGACTGGGTCAAGCAGGGCCAGATCATGGCGAGCATTGACCAGTCGGTCCAGTCCCAGCAGGCCGCAAGCCTCGAGGCTTCAGTGGGTGTATCGCGCGCTGATCTCAATCTGGCGCAGGCCAATCTTGATCGCGCCGAACAGCTGGTCGACCGGGGTTTCATTTCCAAGGCAGATATCGACCGGCTGACAGCGACCCGCGATTCCGCCGCCGCGCGTTTGCGCGTCGCACAGGCGCAATTCAGCGAAGTTCGGGCGCGCAATGGCCGGCTGAACATCGTCGCGCCCAAGGCCGGACTGGTTCTGGAGCGCAATGTCGAACCGGGCCAGACCGTCACGCAGGGCAGCGGAACCCTGTTCCGGATGGCGCAAAATGGCGAGATGGAATTGCAGGCGCGACTGGGCGAAAGCGACCTGGCCAATATTTCGGTCGGCACCACGACCCAGGTTACCCCGGTCGGAACCGACAAGATTCTCACCGGACAGATCTGGCAAATCTCTCCGACAATTGATCCCCAATCCCGTCAGGGCATAGCCCGGATCGCTCTCGGCTATGACAGCGCCCTGCGGCCCGGCGGCTTTGCCAGCGCCAGCATCGAGAGCGGTACATCCGAAGCTTCGGTCATCCCGGAATCGGCATTGCAGAATGATAGCGAAGGCAGTTTCGTCTATATTGTCGACGCGGACAACAAGGCCGTGCGGCGCGACGTCGTTGTCGGCTCGGTGTCGAGTGCCGGGATTTCGATCATTTCCGGCCTGACCGGAAATGAAAAAGTTGTGCTCCGCGCAGGCGGCTTCCTGAGCCCTGGCGAAACCGTTCGGACAACCGTGCAGAAAAATGCTGGCGGCGCTTGATCCGTGCGCGAATTTGAGGCCTGATCGATGAATCTTCGCAATATTTCCGCCTGGAGCACCCGCAATCCGGTTGTGCCGATGGTACTGTTTGTCGCCCTGCTCTTTGCCGGCTTGCTGAGCTTCAACCGCATGGACGTGGTGAACAACCCGGACGTCGAATTTCCGGCTGTCTCGGTAAGAATTTCGCAACCCGGTGCCGCGCCTACGGAAATCGAGAACCAGATCACCCAGAGGGTGGAGGCAGCGGTCCGGTCAATCAGCGGCGTCAAGAATATCAGCTCGACAGCCAGCGAAGGCAGCAGCAGCACATTTGTCGAATTCGAGATTGGTGCCGACGTCAACGACAGCGTCAACGAAGTGAAAAATGCGGTGGACCAGGTTCGCGGGTCGCTGCCCGATGGCATATTGGAACCGCAAATATCGAAAGTCGACGTCGCCGGCGGACCGATCGGATTTTTTGCGGTCAAAGCCGCTGACATGACCGTCGAACAGCTCAGCTGGTTCGTCGATGATACGGTCGCCAAGCGCCTGCTGACCGTCAACGGCATGGCCGAGGTCAACCGCTTTGGCGGCGTCGACCGGGAAATCCGCGTCATTTTGAAACCCGACCGGATGCAGGCGCTGGGTGTGACCGCCAACCAGGTCAACAGCGTGCTGCGCCAGGTGAATATCAACGCGGCCGGCGGCCGCGCGGAAGTGGGTGGCACCCGCCAGTCGGTCCGCGTTTTGGGCAATGCCGACGACGCCTATGAACTGTCGCAAACGCAGATCGCCCTGCCCAATGGACAGGTCATCAAACTCAGCGATGTGGCCGAAGTCAGCGACTCCTTTGGCGAGCGCAGTTCGATCAGCAAGGTCAAGGGCGTAGAGGTTGTCAATTTCTCCATGGACCGGGCGCGCGGTGCCTCCGACGTCACGGTATATGACGCGGCGATCGAAATAATGGACAAGATCGAGGCCGAAAATCCGGGCATCGAATTCATTCCGCTCGGCACCAGCGTCGACTATACCAAATCACAATATAAGAGCTCGATGCTCGCCATGATCGAAGGCGCCATATTGGCGGTGGTCGTGGTCTTCATCTTCCTGCGTGACTGGCGCGCGACGGTTATCTCCGCCATCGCCATTCCCTTGTCTGCAATTCCGACCTTCTGGTTCATGGATCTGCTGGGATTCAACCTCAACTTCCTGTCCCTGTTGGCGCTCGGCCTGGTGGCCGGTGTGCTTGTTGATGACGCGATCGTGGAGATCGAGAATATCGTGCGCCATATGCGCATGGGGAAAACCGCCTACCAGGCGTCGATCGACGCTGCCGATGAAATCGGCCTCGCCGTGGTCGCGACTTCTTTCTGCATTGTCGCCGTCTTCCTGCCGGTCGGCCTGATGCCCGGAATATCCGGTCAGTTTTTCAAGAATTTCGGCATCACGGTGGTTGTCTCCGTGCTGATGAGTCTGGCGGTCGCGCGTATGATCACGCCGATGATCGCCGCCTATTTCCTCAAGGCCAAGGGCCATGCGGAGCATGGCGAAGGCGTCTGGATGGATCGCTATATGCGGCTGCTGCAATGGGTTCTCGACCGCAGCGAAGCCGATCGAATCCGGGAAAGTCTTGTGCCGGCCAAAGCCGCCTGGTGGCAATATCTGTGGGGCTTCGTGATGTTCACCCTGATCGTTGCCGCATTCCTGGTGCCAGCATTCGCGGTCGGTTTCCTGCTGAACGGACTGATGGAGACGCTGATTCCCAGTGATCTTCTCAGGGCCCTGCTGAGTCTCGCTGGCGGCATTGCCGTGGGCGGGCTGGCCGGATATTTCGTGGCCTTCCTGTTCAGAATTCTTTCGGGGGGCCTCGGTGGTCGCTTTAGCGACTGGTACGCCTATCGTGCCGGCCGATTCCGGGCACGTGCCCATGATCACCGGATGTGGATGATGGGCGTCGGGATAATAGCCTTCGTATTGACCGTGATCCTGTTCGCGATCACCCCGCAGGAGTTCCAGCCGGTTACAGATCAGGACACGAGCCGGGTCGAGATCGAGGTTGTTCCCGGCACCACTCTGGAGCAAACCGAGAAAATCGCCGATCAGGTATCTGAGCTGATGTACGCGCAGCCGGAAGTCGATCGCGCCCTGACCCGGGTGCGCGAGACCAATGCTTCGGTCTTCGTATCGCTGAAAAAGGAACGGAAGAAAACCTCGATCGAGTTCGAGCGGAGCATGTTGCCCGAGCTTCAGAAGATTCCCGATGCCCGGATTTCCTTCCAGTCGCAAAGCGGTGGCGGAGGAACCGGACGCGATATCTCGATCATGCTGACCGGATCCGACCCGGAATTGCTCGATGCGACCGCCGCGCAACTGGTCGAACAGATGAAGGATATCAAACTCGTCCGCGCTCCTCGGATCGCGGCCGATCTCAGTCGCCCGGAAATCATTATCACGCCCTATCTAGATCTCGCGTCGCAGCTCGGCGTCACCACCGCTGCGCTCAGCCAGACGATTCGCATCGCCACGCTTGGCGAGATCGACCAGAACGCGGCGAAATTCTCGCTGTCGGACCGGCAGATTCCGATCCGGGTGATGTTGCCGCTGGAATCGCGAAACGATCTGACGACCATTCAGAACCTGCCGATTCCGATTGCCAGCGGCGGCACCGTGCCGCTCAGCCGGGTAGCCGAAGTAAGCTTTGGTTCGGGACCAACTTCGATCCAGCGCTATAACCAGAACCGCCGCACCTTTGTTGGAGCGGACTTGGCGCCCGATGTCATCAAGGGCGAGGCTATGGAGCAGATCTTCGACCTGCCGATTATGAAAAATCTGCCGACGGGCGTATCGAACGAGGCCTTTGGCGAGGACGAATGGCAGGCCGAACTGGCCGTGAATTTCATGATCGCCCTGATTTCCGGTATCTTGCTGGTCTTCGCGACGCTGGTCCTGCTGTACAAGCGGGTGATGTCGCCGTTGGTCAATATGGGCTCGCTGGCGCTTGCCCCTCTCGGCGGCATATTCCTGGTGTGGGTCTGGGGCCTCTCGCTCTCCATGCCGGTACTGATCGGCGTGCTCATGCTATTGGGTATCGTCAGTAAGAACTCGATCCTGCTGATCGACTTTGCGATCGAGGAAATGCAGAAAGGCGTGCCCAAATTCGAGGCGATCATGGATGCCGGGCACAAACGTGCGCAGCCGATTGTGATGACCACAGTCGCAATGACCGCGGGTATGGTACCGACCGCTCTCTCCTTGTCGGGCGACGGCGCCTGGCGCGCGCCGATGGGTGTTGTCGTGATCGGCGGCCTGATCGTGTCGACCCTGCTGACACTGGTTATCGTACCTGCTGGCTTCAGTCTGGCAGACGGGTTCGAACGCCGCGCTGGGCCCTGGTTGCGCAACAAGATGCTGACCTACAAGACCGGGGACGATCGCCATGACCGGCCCGGGGCAGAGGTCCAGCCCGCCGAGTGAAGCCGATATCGTCACACAGAAGCAGCGGCAGCGTTACCGGCTCCGCTACCAAGTCCAGCAACGCGGGCCGGGATATGAAGATCATCGCCACCGGCATGCTGGTGGTGATGGCGATCATCTATTTTGCTGCCAAAAGCTATGAAAGCGTCCACCCCGCCCTCGGTTTTATACGCGCCTTCGCCGAGGCCGCAATGGTCGGCGGACTGGCCGACTGGTTTGCCGTCACCGCCCTGTTCCGCCATCCCATGGGTCTGCCGATTCCCCATACCGCGATCATTCCGCGCAACAAGGACCGGATCGGCGATACGCTGGCCAATTTCCTCAAGGATAATTTCCTGATTTCGCGACTGGTCGCCCAGCGCATGCGCCATGTCGATCTTGCCAGCGGTATCGGCCGCTTCCTGCAATCGCCGAGCGGTGGCGAAGGCCGGCTGAAATTCGGTGCGTCACGGCTGCTGGGCGATGCCATTGCCTCGCTCGACAAGGATCGCCTAGGCACGATGTTCAAGGGCGCGGTCAAGAAGCAGGCCGTCGGACTCGATATCGCGACACCGATGGGTCAGATTCTCGCCGCGGTCATGGCGGAAAACCGGCACGGACCGCTGATCGATTCGAGCATTCGCTGGGCCTATCGGACGCTGGACACCAACGAGGCGGTGATCCGTAAAATCGTTACCGACCGTGCCAATGCGGTGATGCGCTGGACGGGTCTGGACGACCGGGTTGCCAACGAGGTGCTGGATGGTCTCTACAAGCTGATGGCGGACATGGCGGCCGATCCCCATCATCCGGTCCGGGCGAAAACCGAGGAAAGCCTCGAGCAACTGGCCAGAGAATTGCAGCAGGATCCGGACCTGCGCCAGAAGGTGAATGAATGGAAGCTCGAGATGATCGAGAATCCGGCGATCGCCTCATGGCTCGACGGAATCTGGGAACAGGGCAGGGAAGCGTTGCTGCGCGCGGCGCGCGATCCCGATGCGGCCATGGCCGGCCAGTTCGGCGATGCGCTGATTCAGCTGGGCAACAGCCTGCAGCAGGACAAGCAGCTGAACCGCCAGATCAATCGTTTCGGGCGACGCGCCGTCATCGGCGTCGTCGACAGCTATGGCGACAATATCGTCAAGCTGGTGTCAGAAACGATCCGCGGCTGGGACACGCAGACGATTACCGACCGGGTCGAAAATGCGGTCGGCCGCGATCTGCAGTTTATCCGCGTTAACGGCACGCTGGTTGGCGGGCTGGTCGGCCTGTCCCTCCACACATTGGGCTACTGGATCTAGCGCGAGAGCAACAGGCGCGCCTGCCCGGCAATTTGCGCGAGCATGGCGATCGACGGCTTCGGCGTCTGCTGCGCCCGGTCCATGATCTTCCTGAACTGGGCCACCCGGGCAATATTCCGTTCCGCCCAGCTCTCGACAAATTGCTGCATGTCCTTGCCGCGGGTGCGACGCAGGAAATCGAGGCGCATCTGCTGGAAATCGCGCGCCAGACCGGCGACCAGCAAGCGGTCCCAGGGATCGGACGGATTGATCCGGGTCGCGGTCATCTGGGCCCAGTCGAGACCAAGCTGGCTGCCGAGCTGGGTAAAGGCCGCAGCGACGTCCAGGGCATCGATTTCCCGGCTATGCGCGAGATAGGCGATGCCGGCCGCGCCGTCATTCTTGTAGATATTGGCGATCTTGCCAGCGATTTCGGGGGTCGCTCCCGCCTCGACCAGCAGCTTGACCTGGCGCGACGCCTGCAGGCGCCCTTCGGCGGTGATCAGATTCTCCACATTCTCGTTGAGAAGGGTGACCCCAGGCGCGAGCATGTTGACGGTGTCGTCGATCCGGTCGTCCGACACGCCGATTCGCATCAGGTCCGCCATATGCGAGCGCAGGACATAGGCGAGCCGGTCGAACAGCGTGATCCTTATATCTTCCGCAATCTCGGCCACCTCCAGCGCGTGCCACAGCCGGTCGGCGTGGAACAGACGTTCTGCCATGACAAAGGCCCGCGCGACCTCTCCCAAGGTGCAGCCTTCCTCCTCGGCCAGTTCGAACGGGTCGATCAGCCCGAGCCGGTTGATCATCCGGTTGGCCAATTTGGTCGCGATAATCTCGCGGCGCAGCTGATGGCTGAGAATGGCTTCGCGATGGCCTTCCTGCATCGCCGGCGGAAAGGCCTGCAGCAATTCGCTGTCCAGCCCCGGGTCATCCCCCAGGTCGCTATTTTCAATCGCGCCCTGCAAAGCAAGCTTGGCGGTGGATATCAGCACTGCCAGTTCCGGCCGGTACAGCCCGCGGTTCTCCTGACCGCGCCGGATCAGATCCTCGTTGCTGGCCAGCCCTTCAACCGCCCGGTTCAGCTGGCCCTGTTCCTCGAACTGTTCGATCAGGCGAACGTAAGAGGGTAGAGATTTCGCCCCGCCCATTTCGGCGATGGACAGGCCGAGCGCCTGTAGCCGATTATCTTCCAGCACCAGTGCGCCAACATCGTCGGTCATGGACTTGAGCAACATGTTCCTTGCGTCCGGCTGCAGATTGCCGCTGGCCAGTTCCGCGTTCAGCGCAATCTTGATATTGACCTCGTTATCGGAGCAATCAACCCCGGCGCTATTGTCGATAAAGTCGGTGTTGATCCGGCCCCCCTTCGCGGCAAAAGCGATCCGCGCGGCCTGGGTAATCCCCAGATTGGCACCCTCGCCTATTACCTTCACCTGCAATTGCTCGGCGTTGAGGCGGATCTTGTCATTCGCCGGATCGCCAACCTCGATGTGATTTTCGGACGCCGCTTTCACATATGTGCCGATCCCGCCAAACCACAGCAGATCGGCGTTGCATGCCAGTATCGCGGTCATCAGTCTGGATGGAGTCGTCTCGACATCCTCGGGCAGACCGAGCATCCTGGCGGCCTGTTCGGAAATCCGGATCGTTTTGGAATTGCGGGAAAATACCCCGCCGCCCGTGGAGATCAGACCCTTGTCATAATCCTCCCAGCTCGACCGCGGCAGTTCAAACAGCCTTTTCCGTTCGACCCAGCTTTTCGCCGGATCGGGATCCGGATCGATGAAAATATGCCGGTGATCAAAAGCGGCCACGATCTTCAGACTTTTCGAGAGCAGCATGCCGTTGCCGAACACGTCGCCCGACATGTCGCCGACCCCCACCACCCTGACCGGTTCGGTCTGGATGTCGATTCCCGACTCGGCAAAATGGCGCTGTACGGAAACCCATGCGCCACGCGCGGTAATCCCCATGGCCTTGTGGTCATAGCCGTTGCTGCCGCCACTGGCGAAAGCATCACCGAGCCAGAAACCCCGATCGATCGCGATCTGGTTGGCAATATCGGAGAAGCTCGCCGTCCCCTTGTCCGCCGCCACGACAAAATAGGGGTCATCCTCATCGAGCCGCTGCACTTTCGCAGGGGGCACGACCTTGCCATCGACGATATTGTCGGTCACCGACAGCAGCGCAGAGATGAATATCTTATAGGCTTCGACGCCTTCGGCGAGAAAAGCGTCGCGGTCATCGCCCGAAGGCAGCTGTTTGGCAAAGAAGCCGCCCTTTGCGCCAGTCGGCACAATCACGGCATTCTTGACCCGCTGGGCCTTCATCAGCCCCAATATCTCGGTGCGGAAATCGTCCCGGCGGTCGGACCAGCGCAGCCCGCCACGGGCGACCGGACCGGCCCGCAAATGGATCCCTTCCACGCGCGGGCTGTAGACAAATATTTCCCGCCACGGCAAGGGCGCCGGCAATTCGGGGATTTTGGCGCTCTCGATCTTGAAAGCCAGCGCTTCGCCGGCCCGATAGGCAAAGGCATTGGTGCGCAATATCGATTCGATCACCGCCCGGAACAAACGCAGGATGCGGTCATCGTCAATGGCATGGACGGTGACCAGACCGGCGTCCAAGTCCCGCATTGCCACCTGGGTTGCCTTCACGCGATCGCCGTCAAAAGCAGGATCATGCAGCGCGCGGAAAAGCGCGATCATTGCGGCCGTCACATCCGGCGCCTCGGCCAAGGCTTCCACGACGGTAATCAGGCCGTAGCTCAGACCGGTCTGGCGCAGATAGCGGAACCAGGCCCGCATCCAGACCGTCGAGCGGGCATCGATGCCGGCGGTGGTGATAAGCTGGTTGAAGGCGTCATTTTCGGCCTCGCCGTCCAGCACATTGGTGATTGCCGCTTCTATTTCGTCGGACCGGGCAATCAAGCTGTCGCAACGCTCTTCCGAGCGCAGTTCGAGCAGGAAATCGTGAATGAAACCGAGCCGGCCATCGTCAAGCGGGGTCGGAACCGATTCGAGCACGGTAAACCCGAAATTCTCCAGCGTCGGAACCGCATCCGAAAGCGGCAACGCACCCCCGAGATGGTAGATTTTCAGCCGCAGCAAATTGTCCGCATCACTGGCAAGCCGGTAAAGCCGGGTGGAGCGCTGGCCGCCACGCTCCAGCTTGAACAATCGCATGATATCCTTGGCGGCCTCCAGCGCGCCATAGGTCGACTGATAGGTGCCCGGGAAACAATTGGCGTAGCGCTGCGCAAGAACCGCCGCGCGGTTTTCCTGACCCGCCTCCCTCAGATTGCGCTCGACTTCCGGCTTCCAGCCCCGGACCATATTCTCCAGTTCCTGGTCGAGCAGGTCGGGATCCGGAATCCGGCCGTCGGTTCCCATGTCGAGCGTATAGCGCAGAGAGGAGACTCCCCCCTCTTCCAGCGTATTGGACCAGCTCAATATTTTTGCGCCGGTTGCCTCCGTGAGCATATGTTCGACATTCTGCCGCCGTTCGGTCGAAAGCTGCTCGCGCGGGAGCCAGACAAAGGCGAAAAGATGGCGGGCGAGCGGCGAGATCACGCTATGCAGTTTCGGGCGCGGCCGGTCGATCAGCGACATCGAGATCAGGGCCAGTTTTTCCAGATCATCCTGCGCAAATGTGATCAGCAGATCGTGTGGCAAGGATGTCAGTGCATGGGTCAGGCTTTTCCCCGCGTGCCCCGATACCGAAAATTCGAACTTGTCGAACAGTCGGGTGAGTTGCGTTCGCAACACCGGAATATTCTCGGGCGAAGCGGCCAGCGCCGCACTGGTCCACATGCCGGAAATGATCGACAGCGCCGTGATCCTGTTCTTCTCCCGGACCGGCACGATGATCAGGTCCATCAGCACGTGGCGATGTACCGTGGAAAGCTGGTTCGATTTAATGATCAGCGGCGCCTTGCCACCATTTTCAAACCATTCGAACGCGCGCCTCCGGCTTTCGTCCGATAATATCGGCTGCGGGCGCATGCGGGCGATCCCGAGTTCCTGGGTGCGGCCACCGCTGGTATCGACCCGTTCGTGCCCCAGCAAAGTCAGGTTGCGATCGAGGAACCAGCGGAGCAGGGTCGCGCCCTCGCCTTCCGGCAGGCCGTCGGCATTTTCCCCGAGCACGATCTGCAGTTTCAGCCAGTCAGCCACCGCCGCGGCAACATCCTTGAGATTGGCGCGCAGCGCCTTGACCAGTTCCCTGCGAATCCGGGCATCGGTCCGCTCCAGCTCGATATAGATGACCGACTCGCGTTTTTCGCCGCGGGTTGCCTGCTCGACAAATTCGATCAGCTGGCCTTCGGCGTCGCGCCTCACGGCTACCACCGGGTGAATCAGCCGTTCGACGGTCAGACCGAAACCGGCAATGGTCGCGCATACCGAGTCGACCAGAAACGGCATGTCGTCGTTTACGACCGCAAGGCGCAAATGTCGGTGATCCTGTTCGCCGCTTACGCTTTCCAGCGACAGGTTCGCCTCGCTGCCGCGCCGTTCTCGGGCGGATCGCAACGTGAAACGCGCCGCTTCCTCGCACGCTTTTTCGTCAAATCCGATATTTTCACCCGGCAACGCGCTTTCGCGAAAGGCGGCGACCAGCGCCTTCTCCAGGCTGTCGTCTTTGGTTCGAGCTGGCTTGGATTTCCGTTCGCGATTGGCCGCCATTTTTCCCCCAAGTGGATCGAGACGGGTCAGGACCCCGTCGGCATGGCCATGCTATGCGCCCAATCGGCAACGCGCTCAAGAGGCTAGCCGGTCCTTTTCGCAGGGCTGCACGAGAATGTTCGCGATAGTGATATTTCTGTTACAGATGTAACTATTGCCGGGATGATCGCGGCATGGCCGGCGCGCCGGCGACAATCAGATCTCGGTATGTTTCAGCGCCTGGCTGGTCAGCTTGTCATTGCCGCGAACCGGTCCGACGATGGATAATTCACCGTCCGAACCCTTGCGGGCAACCAGCACGACAAATTCGGAGTCGCCCGGATCAATATCCTGCAGTCGCTGTGACGGCGCCGCGCGCAGTTTCACCAGCAAATCCTCACCGGCCGATCTGAGCTTGTTGAGCAGGCCGGACGTCCGTCCTGCAGCACGTTCGGCATGGACAATCGCTTTCAGCCCGCCCTCGTGCTGGCCCAGAAGATCAGCCAGCGTTCCCCTGGGAATCGCGTTGCGCTTCGCATATTTGAGGATGGTCGCATATTCGGTCAGCCGCGTCTTGTCGTAGCCGGTGCCGAATACCAGTTTGACAATCGGCGTCATCGGCGCGCGTTCCTGGACCACAAGACCGCTGTCCTCGAGCAGCATCTCATATTCGCTCGGAAACATCTCGGTCATCAGGTAGAAATCATAGGCATGGCTGATTGCGGCATAAAGCGCCGCACGGCTGCGCTGCTCATTATGCGCGGCGTGGTCGGCGCTGTTCCGGGCTGCTGCCAGCCAGTCGGCCAGACTTGCGTCCTCCGCCGGCTGTTCCGGCGATTCCGTCTCGGCCGCTTCCGCTGTAATGGCAAAGGCAGATGTGAGTTCCAGCGGCTTGACCGCTTCCCGTTCGTCCAGACCGGTCGCATTCGGCCCGTCTTCCCAGACCGGTCCTGCCACTTTCCGTTCGGGGGCCGAGAGCATCGCTTCGGATACCTGCCCCTCGATCTCCTGCTGGACGGCGTCGGTGGCGACTTCCTTCCAGTTGATCACGCCATAGATGAAATCTATCGTGTCATCGTCGGTCGAGAAGGGCAACAGGATGCCGCGATACATGATCGTGATCCCCTGATGATTGACGAATTCGGCTTCGAAACCGATCGGGGCCTGGTTGGCGATGATCTGCAGATAATGGTCGGTAATCCTCGACAGCAAGGAACGCGGCGGCACGTCGGCAACCGCGGTGATCGACGCATCGATATTGCACTCCTCGCGAAGCTCGCGACCGAGAAACTGGATCGAGGGATTTTCAACACCATTGGTGAAATCGAGCAAAACGCTGTTCGGTCCGAAGTCCCCGTCCGTTTCGGGCGAAAGATCCTCGACATTCGGGAAATGCCGTTCGCCCAGCAGGCTGGCCCAGAAATTATAGGCGCGCACATGCATGCGGCGTTCGTCCTGGCTGATCGGCGGCGGCGCTTCGACCGCGGCGTCGTCATCTTCAAAGACCGTGTAATCAGGTACCGAAAGCAGGTCCTGATCGCCGAGTTCGTTGTGATTGCGTAGGTTTTCCATGCTGCCCCATTGCGATTGCATCAATTCCACACTGGTCTGCACCGCACATGGTAAATATATGGTAAATATCCGGATAATGACGGCCAGAGCCGTTTGCCGCGAGCCCCGGACCGCATCCGCACCCACCCCTCGAAATATCGACTGCGCGCACTTGTCACGGCAAGACTCTGCTGTTAATGGCGCGCGATCAACGGAAATTGCGTGAGGCCGAACCTCATCCGTTTCCTCGATGCCGCTTTAGCTCAGTTGGTAGAGCATCGCATTCGTAATGCGGGGGCCAGAGGTTCGAATCCTCTAAGCGGCACCATTTTTCCCACTATCTTCAAACAGACAACATCCAACTACAGGCGCACCCTTTACGTTACGCTTGAACTGCCGCCCGAGGTGATTCCTGGCGGTAGCATACGCGGGTATCACTGCGTCGGCTTGCAACGGGGTGCCGGCTAATGCACGATGCCGGCCGCCTTGAGCGTGGCGATCTGTTCTGCGGTGAAGCCGAGTTCGCCCAGCAGGGAGCCGGTATCGGCCCCTTCCGTCTTCAGCGTGGCCGCAGCCGAGGGGCGGGTGCCGTTCATTTCGATCGGCAGGGCCGGCAGCCTGGTCTGCGTGCCATCGACCAGGGTCACGTCTTCCAGCCCGCCACTGGCCGTCAGGTGCGGATCATCGAACATGTCCTCGGGGCGTGCGATGGGGGCAAAAGGCAGGCCGGTGCCGTCCAGCAGGGCGATCAGATCATCGCGCCTGTAGGTCGCCACCAGCTCGCGGATCTGCGGCATGATCCGGTCGCGCGCGGCCACACGATTGTTGTTCTCGCGAATGCTTTCGTCGGCCCATAGTTCGTCCAGCGCGAAGAGCTTGCAGAATTTCTCCCATAGAGCGTCGGTGACCACGCCGATGAATATCGGATCATCCTTTGTCTGGAACACATCGTAAATCGCCCAGGCCGAAATCCGTGCGGGCATCGGGTCGGCAGCTTTTCCGGTGACCGCCTTCTGCGCCATATGCTGGCCGATCAGATAGACGGTGGTCTCGAACAGCGAGCTTTGTACTTTCTGCCCCTTGCCGGTGCGATGGCGTTCCTCGACGGCAGCAAGAATGGCAATGACGCCGAACATCCCGCCGGTCACGTCGATGACGCTGGAACCGGCGCGCAACGGCTGGCCGGGAGGCCCCGTCATATAGGCAAGTCCGCCCATCATCTGCGCAACCTCATCGAGCGCCGTGCGGTTTTCATAGGGACCGGGAAGAAAGCCTTTTTCCGAACAGTAGATCAGACGCTCGTTTTTTTCGGACAGCGCCTCATAGCCGAGTCCGAGACGGTCCATCGCGCCGGGACGGTAATTTTCGATCAGGATATCGGCGTCCGAGACCAGTTTTCGCGCGATAGCCAGCCCTTCCGGATCCTTCAGATTGAGCGAGATGCTCTGCTTGTGCCGGTTATACATCGGGAAATAGCCCGATCCCGAGCCGACCAGATTGCGGGTCCGGTCGCCGCCGATCGGTTCGACACGGATCACGTCCGCGCCCAGCGAGGCGAGAATCGCGCCGACCGCCGGCCCCATCACCATATGGGTGAATTCGATGACTTTCAGGCCTGCAAGGGGAGTCGGTTGGTTCATGCTGCTGCTTTCTCAAATCCAAGGGGAAGGCCTGCGTCTGGGGTGAAGCCGTACAGGGGCTCGCCGGGAAGCGCTTGGGCCACGATATCACGCACTTTGAGCAATTTTTCCAGATCGATACCGGTGTCGATGCCCATCGCTTCCAGCATGAACACCAGGTCTTCGGTCACGATATTGCCCGAAGCACCCGGCGCGAACGGACATCCGCCAAGGCCACCGAGCGAACTGTCGAAGGTGGTGATTCCTTCAGTCAGGCCGGCCATGACATTTGCCAGGCCCAACCCCCGCGTGTTGTGGAGATGCAATGTATTGAGCTTGTCCGCGCCGATTGCCGCCTTCACCTTGCGCACCAGCCGCGTCACTTGCGCGGGATTGGCATAGCCGGTGGTATCGGAGAGGCCGCATTCGGCGACACCGGCCTCCATCGCCGCTTCAGCCAGGCGGACGATCTGGTCGTCCGGCACAGACCCCTCGAGCGTGCAGCCGAAAGCGGTCGACAGGCCGACTTCGAAATGGGGGCGCTGGCCCTCGGGCTGCTGCGCGACCAGATCGGCGATGCCCCTGATCTCCGCCAGCATCGCCGGATGATCTTTGCGGACATTGTTGATCGAGTGGGTTTCCGACATGGAAAAGGGGATCGACATCTTATCAACACCGCAGGCGATGGCGCGCTCGGCGCCCTTCAGATTGGGTATCAGCGCCACCACGTCGAGATTCGGGATGGTCTTGGCAAAAGCGACAATCTCCGCCGTATCGGCCATCTGCGGGAGCAGCGAAGGCGGCACGAAGCTGCCGACCTCGATCTCGCTCACGCCAGCCTCTGCTTCGGCCCGGATCCAGGCCTTTTTCGCTTCGGTTGCCATGACACGATCCACGCTTTGCAGGCCGTCGCGCGGCCCGACTTCGCTGATCGTCACGGATTTGCTCATCTGTTTGCTCCTAGATATATCCACGGTCGCATGGCGCGGTCAGCCTGCTGCCATGCGGTGATTTCATCGGCCATTTTCAGGCTGAGATCGATAGCGTCCAGTCCTTCCAGCAGCATCGCCTTTGCCTCGGCCTCAATCGGGAAGCTCCAGATTTGGCCGTCGGCGGTTGCGATGGTCTGGGCACGCAGGTCGACGGTGACCGCTGCACCGGACCGTTCGATCGTCGTGATCGCAGCGGCATCCAATATCGCTGGCAGGATTCCGTTGCGCACGCAATTTCCGGCAAAAATGGGCGCGAAGCTTTGCGCGATCACCGCGCGGAAGCCATATTCCGAAAGCGCCCAGACCGCATGTTCCCGGCTTGAACCCGAACCGAAATTGGTGCCGCCCAGAATGATCTGGCTATCAGCATAGACCGGATCGTTCATCACGAAATCGGTATCGGGCTCGCGACCGCCTATCTCGGTGTAGCGCCAGCCGGCAAACAGGCCGTCGGAGAGGCCGGTCTTGCCGGTGCTCTTCATCTCGCGCGATGGAATGATCTGGTCCGTGTCGATATTGTCGCGGATCAGCGGCATCGGCAGCGAGGTCAGGATTTCAAAAGCTTTCGCCATCAGACCAGCTCGCTTTCCAACAGGTCCCGGGGATCGGAGATCATGCCGGCGAGAGCACTGGCAACCACCGTTTCCGGACTGGCAATATGGGTCCGGACATTCGGCCCCTGACGGCTTTCGAAATTGCGATTGGTCGTAGAGATCACCCGTGAACCGGCCGCAAAGCTTTCGCCCCCTGCGTAAAAACACATGGAACAGCCGCTCTCGCGCCATTCGAACCCGGCATCGGTGAAAATCCGGTCGATCCCCTCCGCTTCTGCCTCGCGCTTGACACGGGTGGAGCCGGGCACACAGATCGCCTTGATTCCCTCGGCGATTTTCCGCCCCCTGAGCAGGGCGGAAGCCCGGCGCAAATCGGACAGGCGGCTGTTCGTGCAACTGCCAATGAACGCAGCGTCGATCGGAATGCCCCTGATCGGCTGGGCTGGCGCTAGGCCGATATAGTCCAGCGGCGCAGCCGGCGCATCGGCCGGCACGCTGTCATCGATGCCGACCGTCTGACCCGGATTGGTACCCCAGCTCACCATCGGACCAATGGCGTCGGCATTAATCCCTATTTCCTGATCGAATTTGGCGCCGCTGTCGCTGCCCAGCCTCCGCCAGTTCGCAAGGGCCTGCTGCCATTGATCGCCTTCCGGCGCATAGCGACGACCTTCGAGATATTCGAACGTCTTGTCGTCTGGCGCGATGAAGCCGGACATGGCGGAAAATTCCGTCGCCATGTTGCACAAGGTCATCCGTCCTTCCATATCCAGCGCCGACACCGCTTCTCCAGCAAATTCCACGGCATGCCCCTTGCCGCCAGCCGCACCATGGTGCGCCAGCAGGGTCAGGATCATATCTTTCGGCGTAACTCCGGCCGCTAACTTGCCCGTGAACGTCACCCGCATGGATTTTGGCTTGGACAGGCGCAGCGTACCGGTCGCCATGGCATGTTCGGCCTCCGAGGAACCGATGCCCCATGCCAGAGCGCCAAAGGCCCCCTGCGTGCAGGTATGGCTGTCCGGCGCAATGACCGTGGTACCTGGCAGAACAATGGCAAGCTCCGGCGATATCACATGGACGATCCCCTGGTCGGGATCATTGACATCGAACAATGTGATCCCCGCTGCCCTCGCCGCGGCGCGTGTCTCGGTAATGAAGGCCTGACCGCCGGGCATCAGCGTCTGGTCCGTGCGGCCCGGCCGCGTGTCGACAATATGATCGGTAACGGCAAACACCCGAGACGGATCGGCGACCTTGCGACCGGCTTCCGCCAGCGAATTCAGCGCTGCCGCTCCGGTACGCTCGTGCAGGAACACCCGGTCGATGGCAATCAGCGCGCCACCGCCAGGCAAATCGGCCACCACATGGCTGCGCCACAATTTGTCGAAAAGGGTCAGCGCCTGTTTCAGATGCCCAGCCCCATTTCCTTGTCGATCGCGCGCCAGTCCTTGGTTACGAAAGTTTCCTGAATCGCGGTGCGCGTTTCCAGCTTGCCGTCGCGAATCCAGTGCCAGGTCCGGCACCGGTTCTGCCCGTCGTCGCTGATCTGGATTTGTTCGTAGAGATAAAGCGAAGGATCGCCAGTGCGTTGCCAGTAGAGCATCACGGTGCGGTTATATTCATCCAGCGGCACTTCGGCGGCCCAGCCGATGATCAGGTCATTGTTCCACCAGATACGATTGTCGCGATATTCGGCGGGGAACTCGCGAATCTCGGTCTTGCCGTCCGCCCATGTATAATGGTTGGTCTGGTGATAAGGTGCCTTGCTCTCATCATCGGGAAAGCGGCAGAGCAAGCGCGATGCATGCTCGTCAATCTTTTCGTTCTGCGCGTTGAAATAGGTATAGGTACCATCCCAAACGCCTTCGTGGCGCGCCAGCAGGGGCATGTTTTCGCGAATTCCCATAATTTATTCCTTCGTTAGCGTAACTGTCTGTTCTGTAATGCGAGATGATATTCCTTGGCCGCTCTGGCGTTCAGCAATTCGAGATGCCGTTCGGCCAGCATGTGCGGTTCCAGATTTTCGGGATCGAACGGAACGGCGTGGGCTGCCGTTGCCTCATACCATGGTTCGAATATCTCCGCCGCCCGGACAATCTGCCATGCTTTTGTCAGGTAAGAGCCAAAGCGGTCCGGCGAAAGATCGGGGTAGAGCAAATCCGCCTCACCAGCAGGCAGGGCCTCGTACCGGACATCATCCGTACCGAGCCGTTTTGCGCAGGCTTCGACAAGATTCGCCCAGCCAGACCAGTCTGTAGGGGCCTGGCCTTGCCAGTCATCCGACAAGCCGTGCCCGGCCATGTCGATATACACGGCGTCGCTTCCGGTATTCCTGGGTGCAGCCCGGCCCGGCGCATGCAGCACCAGAGTAGATGCCGCTGGGTTGCCGCGCCAGTGTATCAGCCCGTCAAAACCGTCGGATTCAACATGAATGAATCCTTCGTCCGTGACATCGTTCAAGGGACCGGTCACCGGCGTTTCTGTCTGCCGCAGATGCGCTAGGCTATGGTGCTGATGGTCGTCCGGCGTCGCAACCTTGCGGGCTGACCATGATGGCGGCAATTCGCCGAGCCGGTCGATATGATCCTTCAACGGATCCCCCTGATAGGCGCTGATCAGGCAGGGTGGCACTTCTGCATCCACCGCCGGAATATCGCGCGGCGCGCGCAGAACAGCCCCATAGCCAAACTGATAGGCATTGCCGGCATCCAGCATTTCCCGGACCACGGCATCCACGCGTTGCGGATCGGCATGGGCCACCGACAGACGATGTTGGTTATCGGCTGCAAACCACGGGAAAAACCAGCTCTGCTCCAAAATCCGGCTCCATAACCAGACCAGATGCTCGCCATATTTTGAAGGGTGGAATTCGGGCAGATATTGCTGGCTGAACAGCTCCATCTCTTCCGGCGTCCAGATGGCATAGCCGCCGATCGCCAAAGTCGTGAAGTGATTCGCGTGACGCTTGACCGCCGTGACCAGAATGATCCCGCCACTGTGGAAGCCGTAAGCCGCGCATTTTTTGACACCCAGTGCATCGAGAAATTCGATCAGCGCGTCGGCATAGTCATTGATATCGGGCGTTCCGGGCAACCGGTCCGACTGGCCGAAACCCGGCGTATCAGGGGCGATACAGGTAAAATATTTTCCCCATTTTCGCATCAGGGGTTCATATTCCTTTGAACTGCGCGGACTCTGGTGCACCATCAGCAACACCGGCCCACTACCCGACAAGCGATAATGGACACGGCGTTTGTTGCCGTTGGACTCGACGTCGATAAAATGGCGTGTAATCATAAACCCCAATTTGTCCGGACAAATATGTCTCGACAAGCTTTTTCTTGTGATTAAGATGCTTTATTCGAATCCGGAGTACAAAAATTATGACGCTTATTGGTACCAAAATGGTGGAAGATGGCCGCACAGCGAGAGAAATCTTCGACCAGGTGATTGGTAATCCTGCCCGTAAAAAATTTGGATTTGGCGAAAAGCTGGCGATCGTCAATGTCGATGTGCAGCAAGCCTATACGCGGACCGACATGTTCAAGACCGCTTATGAGACCGATCCCGGACAGATCGACTGTATCAACAGGATTTCGAATCTGGCGCGGGCGAAGGACATGCCCGTGATCTGGAGCCAGGTCGCCTACAAGAATGACGCCGGCGACGCCGGTGTCTGGGGCACGCGCACCGATACCGAAGATTCGCTTCAGAATATCAAATATGGCAGCGAACGGCACAAACTGGATCCGCGTTGCGAAGTCGGTCCCGATGACCTGCAATATACCAAGCGGATGCCAAGCGCTTTTTTTGAAACGCAGTTGGCGAGCTATCTGGTCTGGCACAAGGTCGATACGGTTGTCGTCACCGGCGGTTCCACCTCTGGATGTGTCCGGGCAACGGCAGTGGACGCGCTCAGCCATGGGTATCGCACGATCGTTCCAATCGAAACCTGCGCCGACAAGCACGAAAGCTATCATTTTGCCAATCTGACCGATTTGCAAATCAAATATGCCGATGTCGAACCGGTGCAGGCCGTTATAGACTGGCTGGAAGCGCGGTGATGGGGGAGATGCAGAAAGCCGATCCCGGCCTTTATGACTATCTGCCCTACCGCAACCGGCCCAGGATCGAATGGCCGGACGGCAAGACCTGCGCCGTCTGGGTGGCGCCCAATCTCGAATTTTACGAACTCGACCCCGCGGTGAATCCGCATCGTAAAAGCTGGGCAAAGCCGCATCCCGATGTGGTCGGCTATTCCCATCGCGATCATGCCAACCGCGTGTCGCACTGGCGCATGGCCGAGATGATGAGCAAACACGGCTTCCCCGGCTCGGTCAGCCTGTCGGTGGCGCTTTGCGACCATATTCCCGAAGTGGTCGAAGATGCGAGCCAGCGCGGTTGGGAATTTTTCAGCCATGGCATCTACAATACGCGCTACAGCTACGGGATGGACGAAGCGCAGGAACGCGCGATCATCGAAGACAGTATCGAGACAGTAGAGCGCGCCACCGGTCAGCGGATCCGCGGCTGGCTGGCGCCGGCACTCACCCATACGCCCCGCACGCTCGACCTGATCGCCGAATATGGTCTCGACTATACCTGCGACCTCTATCATGATGACCAGCCCACCGACGTGAAAGTGAAATCGGGGAAGCTGACCGCCATCCCTTACAGTCTCGAGGTCAACGACCATTACGGCTTTTTCATCTACAATATGTCACCACGCGAATATGCCGACACGCTGATCCGGCAATATGACCGGCTGGCAGAAGAGGGCGAAACGTCCGGAACGGTCATGTGCATCCCGCTGCACAGCTATCTGATCGGTCAGCCTCACCGTATCGGCGCCTTTGAATCGGTGCTCGAACATATTGCCGGCGATGGCCGGGCCTGGATTACAAAGGCCGGCGACATCGTCGATCGTTTCCGGGAGCAAAACGCATGAGCCTTGATCCGAGCTATCTGGAATATCCGAAACGTGGCCGCGGGATGGATCACGACTATTATCCCTATTCGAATTTTTTCGAGCGCAAACCGCTGCAATGGCCGGATGCCAAGAAGCTGCTGATCTGGCCGGTCATCAGTCTGGAATATTTCCCGATGATTCCCGGTGATGATCCGTTTCGCGCGCCGGGTCACATGCAGACCGCCCATCCCGACTATCGCCATTATACCGCGCGGGAATATGGCACCAGAATAGGCATTTACCGGCTGCTTGGCGCGTTCGAGAAAGTGGGCGCCAGAATTTCGGTGGCAACCAACAGTGCAGTCGCCGAACGCTATCCCGAGCTGATCGCGGATATCCTGGCGGGCGGACACGAGATTGTCGCCCATAGCACCGACATGAACGGCACCATTGCCAGCGGATTGGGCGAGGCAGACGAAAAGGCGTTGATCATGCAATCGCTCGACAGCCTTGAAAAAGCGACCGGCGACCGGCCCCGCGGCTGGCTCTCGATTGCCCGGTCACAAAGCTTCAACACGGCCAGATTACTGGCCGGTGCCGGTCTTGATTATATGTGCGACTGGGCCAATGACGAATTGCCCTATGGCTTTCAGACACCGGCCGGCGAGATTACCAACCTGCCGCTCAACCATGAATTGTCGGATCGGCAGATCATCAATGTCCAGCAACAATCGGTAGACAGCTACGCGCAGCAGATGACCGATGCGGCCGACTGGCTACTCGGCGAAGCGGATCAATTCGGCGGGCGGATGATGCCGATGCACCTCACGCCCTATATCATGGGTCTGCCCTATCGCATTGCCGCATTTGAAACGCTGATTGCCGGCCTCGCCGCACGCCGGGAAATCGGCTTTGCGATCGGCGAATCCATCCTCAGCAGCTGGAGATCGCAGCAATGAAGGTCCGCAATCCCCGCACCGGTGAAGCGGACTATGAATTCACCCCCGTGGACAGCCAGGGGGTCGCCGCTGCCGCCAAACGCCTGCGCCGGCACCAGCCCGAATGGGCCGCCATGCCGCTTGCCGAACGCAGCGCCATCCTGCTGCGTTGGGCTGATGCGATAGAGAAACATGCCGGCGCGATCATCGGCCAGCTGACCATCGATACCGGCAGGGCGGGCATCGCGGCAATCGAGGTCGGCGGCGTGCCGGGGACGATCCGGCGCTGGGCCGAACAGGCCCCCGAGATTATCGCGCGCCACTCGCCTTCCGAAATCCAGTCGGCCAACCCGACCGTTATCAACAGCACGCGGCTGGTTCCCTTTGCATTGTTCGGTGCGATAGCCCCGTGGAACTTTCCGATGACGCTCAGTACCATCGACGCGATCCCGGCGTTATTTGCCGGCTGCGCCGCGCTGATCAAACCCTCCGAGATAACCCCGCGATTTGTCGAACCGTTGCGGGCGAGTATCGCCGAAGTCCCGGAACTGGCGAAAGTGCTGGAGATTGTCGTCGGTGATGCCACCACCGGCGAGGCTCTGGTCGCCAATGTCGACTATGTCTGCTTCACCGGCTCGGTTGCGACCGGTCGCAAGGTTGCAGTGGCCGCAGCAGAGGCGTTCATTCCTGCCAATCTCGAACTGGGCGGCAAGGATCCGATGATCATAATGGCCAGCGCCGATCCCGTCGAAGCGGCCAGAACAGCGCTCCGGGCCAGCATCCTCGCGACCGGACAGGCGTGCCAGTCGATCGAACGGCTCTATGTGGCCCGCCCGATCTACGACAAATTCCTCGAGACCCTGGTAAACGAAGCGGAGAAAGTGCGACTCAACTATCCGGATATCCACCAGGGCGAGATCGGACCGTTTATCTTCGCGCCGCAAGGACAGAAAATCGCCGAGCAGATTACCGAAGCCAAGGAAAAGGGCGCGCGCATTCTGGCCGGGGGAACCGTCGAAATATTGGGCGGCGGCACCTATTTGCGACCCACCGTGATCGCCGATGTCACGCCGGACATGGCCATCGTCCGCGATGAAAGCTTCGGGCCGGTGCTGCCGGTCATCCCCTTTGACGACGTCGAAGACGCGATCGCTCAGGCCAATGACACCATCTATGGCCTGTCCGCAGCGGTTCTGGCGGGCAGCACGGAAGAAGCGGAGGCGGTTGGCACACGGCTGGAAGCCGGCGCCATCTCGATCAACGACGGATCGATGACGGCAATGGTCTGGGATGCGGAAAATTCGAGCTTCAAAATGTCGGGCATGGGACCTTCGCGTATGGGCGAGAGCGGCCTCACCCGCTTCTTCCGCAAGCAGGCGCTGATCCGCCAGACCACGAGCCCGGCACGGATACAGGATTTCGCCGAAGAAAATTTTGCGGGCGATGGTCGCCCGTGAGCGGTTGGCGCGCCCTGATGGCCGAGAATATGCCAAATATGCTGGCGCATGAAGGCCGCTGGGAAGGTATTTACCGCCATCAGGACGACAAAGGCAATCTGCTCGACGAACATCGCACCCTTACCCGTTGCGAATTTCCCGACGACGGCGAATTTGCCTATATCCAGCATAATGACCTGATTTGGGCCGACGGCCGCAAGCAGCATTTCGAATTTGGCGGCGTTTATCGGGACGGCCGGCTCTATTGGGAAACCGATCGCTTCTCAGGCTATGGCTGGGAAAGCGACGGGCTGATATTGTTGCGACTTGACCGGAACGATGCGCCCGGTGAACGCTATACCGAAATGATCGAGATCGCCGGAAACGGACAATCAAGGGCACGAACCTGGCAATGGTTCCACGACGGCACACCCTATCGACGGACTTTATGTGACGAGCAACGACTAGCATAGGAGCATGGCAAATGGGCGTAGAACTGCAGCATCCGATGAAACCGGAACTGAAACCCGACGAGGCGGCGCGGGGACGGTTCGTCTCCGGTATCCGTTCTTTCATACTCAATGACCTCGCGGGGGATCTGAGAACGGCCTATGACAAACGGGCGGCACCCGCCTTTGCCCGCGAGACCGGCCGTGCACCCGAAACCAGCAACGAGGCCCACAAGGCGCTGCGCGGCGATGCTGCCTTCAATATCTATTCTGCCATGCGGGTGCAGGCGCAGAAAATGGTCTGGAACGCCGCGGGTTCCGTGGTGGCCCGCGATATCGCGCGGATGGAGGCCGAGGCAGCAAAGGTCGAGGGGGCTTCCGGCTCGCTGACGCTCAACCCCGATCTCGATATCCCGCGCAATATCGACGGCATCGAGGTGCATCTGATGCCCGGCAGCTATACACGCGGCGGAGATTCGCTCGAAGCCGGGGCCGTGTATGATCAGGGCCTGGCGGTCTTTTCCATGGGCCTGATGGGTGCCAATCTCGACGATATCGGCCTCTCGATGGCTGCTTATGTATCAGGCAAATTCCCGGATTTCAGGCCGGAACATATTTTGGATACCGGCTGCACCATCGGCCACAATACCCTGCCATGGAAACAGACCTATCCCGAAGCCCATGTCGAAGCCATCGACGCGGCTGCCGGGGGACTGCGCTATGCTTCGGCGCGCGCCAAGATGCAGGGGCAGGAAGTGCACTTCAGGCAAATGTCCGCCGAGGCGCTGGACTATGAAGACGCGAGCTTTGATCTGGTTTTCTCGTCGATGTTCCTGCACGAACTTTCAAGGAAGGCACGCACAGCGGCTTTCGAGGAGGCCTATCGGGTGCTCAAGCCCGGCGGTCTGCTGTTGCACATGGAACTGCCGCCGAACGGGCAGATGAACGCTTTCGACGGTTTCTATCTCGACTGGGACAGCTGGTATAATAACGAACCCTTTTACAAGGGCTTCCGGGATGAAGACCCCAAAGAGCTTTGCGAGAAGGGTGGCTTCGACCCGGACGATTATTTCCAGTTCGTTGTCCCCAGCATCGGCGTCTACGGGGCCGATGCAGTGACCGATGCCATCGCAGATGAAGCCGCAAATGCGGTCGACAGCGAAACCACCGGACGGCTTGCCGAAGGTATCATGTGGTTCGGTTTCGGGGCCTGGAAACGATGATGACAGAACCCGCTTTCAAACCCGATGGCACACCGAAGGACATCTACGGTCCCGATGGCAAACCGAAATTTTTCGACGATCCGGGTATGGACCGGTTCGTCGCCGTTATCATGAACATGGCGCAGGAGATGTGGGTGCAGGAGGAACGCCTCATGACACTGGAAGGTCGCGAGCCGGATCCTGCAGACCGGGAAGCGAAGATGAAAATATTCATAGAACGAATTTTTGCGCCGTTGCGCGAAGGAGCCTGATTGATGAAAGTTTGGGAAATCGGTGCACGCACCGGAATTGACGGCCTGCGCATGGCCGAGCGGGACGAACCCGCAGCCGGAGCCGGGGAATTGCTGGTCAAGGTCACGGCGAGCGGGCTCAACTACCGCGATCTTATGGTGTTGGCAGGCGACTATGGCAGCGATCTGCCAAAAGATCGTATCCCCCTGTCCGACGGCGTCGGCGTGGTCGAAGCGATCGGCGAAGGCGTCTCCGGTTTCACCATCGGCGACCGGGTCACCGCGCCGCATTTTCTGAACTGGCTCGCTGGCCCCTATAATTTCGGAATTTTCGGAGCCGATCTCGGTGTGACAGCCGATGGCTGGCTGGCCGAGAAAATCACGCTTCCGGCCAGCGCCGCCATTGTTCTGCCCGATGCCGTCGACGACCAGACCGCTGCTTCGCTTTCGGTTGTCGCCGGAACCGTCTGGCACGCCATGGTCGTGTTCGGCGCGGTAAAGCCAGGCGAGCTCGTCCTCGCCCAGGGAACCGGCGGTGTATCGATTTTCGCCCTGCAGCTGGCCAAGGCGCTGGGTGCCGATTTTGCCATTAGCTCATCCAGCGACGAGAAGCTGGCGCGCGCGAAAGAAATGGGGGCCGACTATGCCATCAACTATCGCAAACGACCGGATTGGGCGGCCGCCCTGCTGGAAGAAACCGGCGGTCGCGGCGCGGACGTCGTGGTCGACACGCTCGGTTTTCCTGCCCTGGGAGAAACGGTCGCGGCCACCGGAGTGAACGGTCGCATAGGCACAGTGGGCGCGCTATCGGGAACACCCCAGGCCACGGCGAGCGCCAGTCAGGGTGCAATCATCGGCAAGAATATAACGATCAAGGGCATTGCGTCGGGTAGCCGCGCAATGACAGCCGCGGCCATTGCAGTGATCGCCGAACATGGCATCAGCAATCCCGTCGACCAGCAATTTTCCTTCTCGGACGCGCCGGCGGCCTTTCGCCATCTCCAGAGCGGCTCTCATTTCGGGAAAATTCTGATCCGACCGGATTGATCGGCTGCGCCCTACAAAGGGGCGATAACCGGATTGAACGCCATCATCTCCATATTGTTCATCGGCGCAGAGGCCGGTTTGAACAGGTCCGGATCTATCGCCTGCGTAACCTGGCCCTGCACAAGAGATGCGGCGTGGACCTGTTCGGTGCGCGGTTGCCGCGCGGCTTCGTAGCGCGCAATTGCCAGGTCTGTATCGGATTCCAGCGTCAGCGCCCGGGCCAGAATATAGCCGTCCTCGATCGCCATGGCCGCGCCCATGCCCAGAAAAGGGAGCATGGCGTGCGCTGCATCACCCATTAACACCGTCCGTCCGCGCGACCAGCTGGCCAGTGGTTTGCGATCGTAGAGACCCCATTTGATGATATTTGAGGCGTGCCCGATCAGACCACGCACATCCTCATGCCATCCTTCAAATGCCTGTGCCAGTTCGGCTTGCGTGGCACCGATCGACCAGCCTTCCGGCACCGGCTCCTTCGTCTCCACAAGTCCGGCGCAGTTGACGACTTCGCCGTTGCACATGGTGTAGCGGTTGAAAGTCCGCTGCGGACCGATAAAAATGGCGCTGCGTCCCAGCGCCATAAACGGGCGTGCCGCATCCATCGGAACCAGAAAGCGATAGGCGACATGATCGGTAAAACGCGGCTGGTCGCCGGGCCAGAGTATCGCCCGAACGGCGGATCGGACGCCATCGGCCCCCACCAGAAAATCGCCTGTGGCCGTCTCTCCACTGGCAAATTTCGCGGTCACCCTGTCGCCACTTTCTGCAAAGTCGACCAGCTTGCGACCGGTAAAAATGCGACCGCCGAGCCGTTCCAGCGCGGCAATCAGGACCTGCTGCAGATCGGCCCGGTAGATGTGGCGGACTATATCGGCCGTTCCGTCATCCGCCCGTCCGTCGCCCGTGTCAAAATCACCCATCAACAGCCGGGCATTTTTGTAGTGGAGAAACGGCAGGACACCTGCGGGGCAGGCTCTGTCCGCAACAGCGCCCTGCAGGTCCAGCGCGCGGAATACATGTTGAGCACCCAGGCCGAGGGTCAGGCCTGCACCGGTTTCCTCAAGCCTGCCAGCCGCTTCGTGGACCTGGACATCCATCCCTTGCTGCCGCAGCGCAATTGCTGCCGTCAGTCCGCCGAGCCCGGCTCCGATGATCAAGACTTTCATCGCGCGCATTTGACCTTCAGCGCTTCAGCTCGACCAGCTCGTACCAGGTCATCATATAGCCGCCGACGCCACCCTGCACGAAAATGCCGTCCTCATCATCGGTGATCCAGACGTCATAAGGGGGATGTTCGCCAGCCATACCGCCCGTGCCGGGAACGATGCTGGCATCATCGATGAACTGCAGATGCTTGCAGGCGAAGGTGCCCGCCGGAACCGTCACCTCCTCCTTGCCGATATAGAGTGCACCGATTTTTACCTGGGCAATTTGCGGGGGCGTGGCGCCGCGATGATCGGGGGAAGGCAGATAGAAATTCAACAATTTCTTGTCCCCGTCCTGCCACTGGAGTGTCGAGAGCATATAGCCGTCGGACGCGATCGGATGCGTGCCGAAGCCGGTCAGCGGCAGTTCCGCCTTCACCCGCTGCGACAGGCGCCCGATAGACGGTCCAAAGCTTTCCATCTCTACATCGGTTCCGTCGAAGCGCATCCAGCCGGATCCCATGAAAGCATCGCCAACTGTGAGCCGGACATGCAAATCCATTGGCTGGCTGTTCTCGTCCAGCGAATAGATGACGTCGCGCATCACCGTTGGCTCCGGCTCTTCAATTTCGCAATGGGCACGCAGAGTCACCTTGCCGTCGCCGTGCCGCGTAAACATGAAGGTCTCGAAGCCCCGGTTCTTCCCCTCCATTCCGGGTTTGCGCGATGTATAGTCCAGACGCCCTTCGATGATGCGATGCTTCATGCCAATTTCTCCTTGTCTTTGTCATGCCAGCCGATTATCGGATTGCCAAGAATAATTTGTCCGGACAAGTTATTAGCGACTTTTTTGGCGATAGACGGGGAATCAGGCCATGGAATTTCTGACCGTAAACGAACTGAGCATTTTGCGCTGGATTCACATCCTGGCGATGGTTTACTGGCTCGGCGGCGAATGGGGCGTGTTCCAGACAAGCTATAATGTCACCAACCGCAATCTGTCGCTCGACGAGCGCAAGCGCCATATGGAAACCGCCTATCGCATCGACATATTGGCGCGCACGGGCATTGTGCTGCTGCTCCCTCTCGGATTGCACATGGGCAAGCTTTACGGTTTTGTTCCGATGCTCGAAGGCAGCGGTATCTGGTGGATGTGGCTGTTTTTCGCAATCTGGCTGGCCATGACGTGGACCGCCTTCATCAAGCGGGAAACCAATATCGGCATTACCGTCACGATGATCGAGGAGAAGCTCCGCTATCCCCTGATCATCGCCCTGTTCGTCCTGTCCTATCTAGCGTTCCAGGGAAGCGGTCCGATCGTGTCGGGTGAAGGCAACCACTGGTATCCTGCCAAGATTGCGCTCTATGCCTTTGCCCTGTGCATTGGCCTGTTCCTGCGTCTAGTGATGCGGCGCTGGACGGAACGCTTCCGTATCCTGGCGCAGGGGCCGGACCCCGTGCAGGAAGCGGCACTGGAGCGGGAAATCGCCCAGGCGCGCTTTGCTGCCTATATCTACTGGATCACGATCGCCGGCGTATGCTTCCTTGGTGCGGTAAAGCCTTTCTAGGGCCGCCGCCCGTAGCCGACAGGCACACTGCTCAGATTTCCTTGAGTTCCCGGCTTACGTCTTCCACAGGCGGTTCGGCCTGCTTCAGCTCTTCGACCATCTGGTGCGGTCCGCGCATCACCCTGTAGATATATTCACGGATCATCACACCGCGCTCATAGGCGGCATCCTTGTCGGGAACATAGGTTTCGATATCGTCGCGGGAAATCGTACCCTTGGCGTCGAGCAGCCGTTCGACGGTATCCATCCGCTCACGCAGGACCGAAACTTCACCCACCACCGCCATAAGAATCGAGAGCATTCTCTCGTCCTGGGGCGCATCGAAATATTCGGGGCGCTTGCCTTTGGCCTTTTTATTGGCCGCCGCCATCCAGTCAAATGCTGCTTCGCTCATTCTGCGGCCTCCTGCATTTCGCTCGAATTTTTCCAGGCACCATAAGCATGCCAATAGGCTGCCCGCCCATGATCCTCGTCCTCCCCGGTCGGCGCTTCGGGGAAAATATCCCGGTCAACGACTGCGCGTACGCCGGTTTCAAACAGCTCCTCGCGTGCAAAGCCGGCTGCCACCATTTCGCCCTTCATGTCGAGCGCGTGCATCGAGGACCAGAAAGGCTCGTTATTGTTGAAAGCATCCCAGTCGCGCAGAAACTGTTCGAACAAGGGCATGCCGTCATGATATTCCGGCTGCTCGAGATGCAGCATCAGCCCGTCGTCGGCGAGCACGCGATAGCCCTCGGATAATATCTTCGGCAAAGCCTTGCCGCTGGTTTCATGCAGGAACATCGTCGTCTGCACCCAGTCGAAACTGCCGTCTTCCCAGCGTGAGAGATCTTCGGCATTCGCCTGTATGAACCGGATATTGGTAGCGCCCAGCGATTGCGCCCGAGCGTGAGCGTAGCGCAGGACCGGCGCCGCCGTATCAATCGCGATGATCTCGCAATTCGGAAAAGCCAGTGCCAGCGGAACGATATTGTGACCGATGGTACAGCCGATATCGAGCACGCGGCGCGGTTCCCAGCCGGGCCGGGTCTTCCTGATCCATTCGACCAGCGCCTGTCCACCGCCGTCGGACAGAGCCCCCAAACCGCCCGCCGTGGTGGCGAACAGCCCGCTGTCATAATTTGCACCGGTGGAGACATCGCCGGGATGTTCTTCACCATGATAGCTGCCTGGCATGCAGTGGATATCGACCGCGCTCTGGTAGCGAGGAATTTCAATCTCGGGATTCAGCTCCAGCGTATCCCGGCCTTCGTTATATTGCCGTGCCTTGGCGTTGAGTTCGTCAATCTGGCGCAGCGCGATCGCCCGTCCATTCTGCTGGCGCATCTCCATCGAATTGCGTTTCAACGCCGACCAGAACTGGTGAAAGGGATCGTCATTCATCGCATGGCGGATTTCGAACCGGTCTTTCGGTTCCCGTCCATGGTCCTTCCTGAACTTCGGCAGGACGCGGGTATCGTAGGCAAGCTTGTTGCCCGGTCCGAGCGCACCAGACAGAAATTTGTTGAAATTGGCGAGGAAGTCAAATCGCGCAATTTCGTCATGCGATGGCACCGGCGAAACGCCGTGCCGCGCCACGGCTGTATAGGGCGGTGCTACGTCGAGCTTGTTGTCACTGCTCATATCAGGTCTTCCTTGATCATGCGTTCAATCACTTCTTCCTGCGTGCGCAAAAAATAATCGCGGTCCGGAATCTGGGCCTTCCCGTCTTTCATCAGCCCGTCGGCCCCTTGTATCCGTATTTCACCATAGGTCGCGGCGAAAAGATCGAGCCTCTGCCGGGCGAGAAAATTGGTCATCGCGGGCTTTCGGCGCGCGGCGCGCAACGCTCCCAGATCAATGTCGGCAAAGGCGGTAAATGTCTCGCCGCTGTTCGATTCGGCCAGCACCCTGCCTTTATAATCGACAACCATGCTGTTGCCGTCAGCCGATGCGAGCGGGAGCGTGGTATTTTCAATCCCGGCGGTGTTGGCAGAAATGACATAGGCCATATTCTCCTGCGCCCGGGCGCGCTTGCCGATATCCTTGGGCGTATCGAGCGGAGAGCCGATCTCCGAACTGCTGTGGACGAAGATTTCCGCTCCGCGCAAGGCGTGAGCGCGGGCGATTTCCGGATAGAGAATTTCCTCCGAAGCGATCGCGGCCAGATTGCCGATCTCGGTCCGGGCAACCGGGAACACGCCATCCAGTCCGTAAATATCGAGATATTTCGTCCAGACATCATGCGGCGTCGGCGCGAACATCGAATTGAGCCGGCGGTAGCGCAGGACCACGTCGCCGGAAGGGGCAATGATGAAACAGGCCTGAAAATAAAGGCCCGGGAAATTCCGGTCAGTCTCATAGGCGTTGCCAGCGACGAACATGTTCAGCCGCTGCGCCATGGCCCCCAGGGCTTCATATTCCGGGCCGTCCACCTCAAGCGCCGCCTTGTCGGCAAATTCGGGAATGGAAATACGTCCCGGATAGCTGGTCAGAAGATATTCCGGCAACACCGCCAGTTTTACCGGACTTCCGGCATATTGCCGGATGAATATCGTGGCCGAGCGGATCTTGCTTTCCAGTTCTCCGATCATTGCCAGCATCTGCGCGCGCGCGGCTGCCTTGTCGGGCGTTTTTTCTACCGATCGCGCCGCCAGCTGCATGGCGACCGCCGCATATGTTTCCGTGTCTGTCATGCTGTTCTCATCTTCATTTTCCCGTACACCCGCGAAAAGACTTGTTGGCGTTGAAGCGCAGATCGCGGCGGCCATCAACTGTCTGCGATCGATCTCCATCGGTCTCTAGAGACCCAGCGAACCCGGATTCATCAACCCCCTCGGGTCCAGCGACTTTTTGAGGTCAACCAGCAAGGCATCCGCCGCCGGATCGAGGCTGTCGCGATAGCGGTAGGTTCGACCGATTTGCAGATGCACCGCGCCATGATCGTGGAAAAGGTCAACCAGCGCCTGTTTCATGCGCTGGGCAAAGGCCCATGCCTCGGGATTGCTTTCCAGCACCGGCAGCTTTGCCAGATGCGCGTCTTCCACCGTATCGCGATGAAGCGGATTGGCGGCATCAGGCCAATAGAGACAGGGTTCGATAATCGCCCCCGAACCGCTGACCGCCGATACCAGCGTACCGGTAAACATGCCCAGCCGGTCCATTTCCTCGCCATGTTCCGCGAACAATGCCTTGATGGCATCATAGCAGGCGACGGCTTTCGAGTGCGGCAGCAAACCGTGGATCGGCGCCCATCGCTGTCCCTCGGGGCCGAGCATGGAATTGAGCGGGCCGAACGGATTGGCGCGGATGATTTTGGGGATCGTATTTTCGGTCTCGGTCCCGCCATGCGCCAGTGCCAGTTTTCGCGCGCGCGCCAGGTCATCATCGGCCGCTGCCTGCAGGCGCGCTTCGGTCAGCACGTGCAGCGAATATTTGGCTTCGTCGATGAAATCGCGCCCGGCAACCACCACCTTTGCGCCTTCCTTGATCGCGCCCCAGACCGAGCCCTGTTTCTTCATCATCTTGCCCAGCGCTTTTGCGTCGCTGGTAAGGCTGTCCCGTTTCATCCGGATGGCGTTGAGCCCCGGGTCGAAACCGAAACATTCGGTGGAAACGCCGGACCGGTCTATCACGCCCAGTGCGGCCAGCGTGTCCTCATAGCTTTCGAAACTGAAGCTGGCATAGCCATGGGCCTGAGCCTCCGGAATCAGACGCAGCGTGATTGTCGCTTTCATACCCAGCGCGCCGGTATCTGCCAGAAACAGTCCGGTCAGATCGGGTCCATAGGGCCGGGTGAAATTTGCGCCGGTATCGAGAATCGTTCCGTCCGCCAGCACCACCTCCATCGCAAGACAGCTTTGTACCGCGGTACCATAGCGGCCCGAGCCCCAGAACACGCCATTCTGGCTCATGCCCCCGCCGATGCTGGCTTTCAGCCCGGACAATGTCCCCCAGAAGGGCGTGCGCAGGCCCTTGGCCTGCAACGCTTCATAAAGCATCGCCCAGGTGCAGCCCGCCTCCACGGTGACGGTCATGTCGGTTTCGTTGATCTCCAATATCCGGTCCATCGAGGCCAGGTCGAAGAGCACCGCGTCCGGGCGGCTGGACGTATAGCCACCCGTATAGCTCATCCCGCCGCCGCGCGGAATCACCGCTATATTCTGCGCGGTAGCAGCCGCGACGGCCGCCGACAGTTCCTGCTTGTTCTTCGGTCTGACAACCGCCAGCAGATCCGCACCGCGCTGGTAGATATCGTGCGCATAGAAATCGAGAATGGCGCTCTCGGTCAGCACGGTTACCCCGGTTTCGGCAATATGGTCCGCCGCGGACATGTTCGCCTTTGTCGCCATCAGCCTGCCTCCATAGCCAGTTTGCCCGCGGGAGCCGCTTCGGCTTCCGGCAAACTGCCCGGATAACGGCCCAGCAGCATCAGAAGCGCGCCGCCGATGAAAAAGGCAAACAGGGCAACCGACAGGACCGGATCATAGCTGCCGGTCGTGTCCCTGACATTGGCGTATATGATCGGAGAAAGAGCCGAGAAAAAGCCGAAAGGCATATAGAGCATGCCGTAGATCTTGCCATAATGGGCCATGCCGAAATAGCGGCCGGTCAGATAGGCAATGAGATCACTCTCCGCGCCCGCAGCAAAACCGAGAAGGAAACCGGCCAGCGCGGCCATTGGAAATGCGATATCGTGGCCGAGCAAGATATAGCAGGAAATAGCAGGGAGGCAGAGCAGGGGAAAGGCCACAAAACCGGCCCAGAAGCGATCGAGAAGCATCCCGGTGATTATCCTGCCGGTAAAGATCCCGATGCCCAGAACACCCATGACCGAGGCCGCGGTTTGGGCTTCCAGCCCGCGATCAGCCAGCATCGTCGGCAAGTTGATGAACGCTCCGCCGAAGGAACCTGCGACAATTGCGATGGATATCCAGATCAGCCAGAAACGATAGTCCCTCATGGCTGTCCGCAGCGTCACGCCGGTCAGATTGCCGCTCACGCCGGCTATCGCCTGGGGTCGCTCGTCGGCCCGTGGTTCGCGAAACAGGAAATAGCCAAGAGGCAGCGCCACGGCCAAGGGCAAAATCGCCACGATGGCGAACATCGAGCGCCAGCCGTAATTCTCGATGCCCCAGACCGCCAGCTTGGGAACGGTAATCGCGGCAAGGCTCGTACCCATCAGCAATATGCCGAGGGCGAGACCGCGTCGCTTGTAGAACCAAAGGTTGATCGCGCGACTCCAGCTGACCGGCGTAGAACCGATTCCCACCAGCCCGATCAGCACCCACAGGGCATAATAGATATAGAGAGTCGACGTCACTTGCGCGGTCGGCGTCAACGCAACCATCGCAAAGGAGATCCCGAAGGCAAATAACGAATAGAGCGCCACTTTCCGTACGCCATATTTATCCGCCAGAGAGCCGAAAAACGGGGCGAGCAGCGAGGCGATGATCCCGAAGATGGTGACCGGCATCAATATCTGCGTGCGGGTCCAGCCAAATTCGGCGATCAGCGGTTCGACGGTAAAGCCGATGACGTTGAAAGGAAGCGGTGAAGCACCGCAAGCCACGCCAAGCACACTGGCAAACAGCACTTTCCAGCCGAGTGCAAATTCACCGCGTTCTTCTGTGCTAGATACCATAT
This sequence comes from Sphingorhabdus sp. YGSMI21, assembly GCF_002776575.1. Taxonomy (GTDB): domain Bacteria; phylum Pseudomonadota; class Alphaproteobacteria; order Sphingomonadales; family Sphingomonadaceae; genus Parasphingorhabdus. The sequence continues at coordinate 903,847 of NZ_CP022548.1, forward strand.
GCCCTCACTACTCACAATTTGTCCGGACAACTATAACCGCGCCAGTCTATTATACCAGAACAAAAAAGGCGAACCGAAACGGTCCGCCTTTTTTTCTCGATCTATCCGCCAGGCTATCAGAACTCGAACCGTCCCTTGATCAGGAAGGTGCGCGGCGGGTTCAAATAGCTGTAATTGGCCAGAGCGGACTCGACCGCCTCTTCGTCGAGGCAATTGGAACATTCGGCCGACAGCGCCCAGCCCGTATCACTCCGCAGCACGATATTGGCGTTAACGATCCAGCGGCTGTCGCTGAACGAGCCGGTGATGAAATCGCCGCCGAACGGGTTGGAGTCGAAGACGGTTCCGGTGGAACTGGTAATTGAGCCGCTGAACAGGCTGAACTGGCTGGTGCCGACTTCGCTCTTGTCACGCCAGCTGGCATTGACCGACGGGATGAGCGACAGGCCACCGCCGAGCTCGGCCTCGTAGCTGCCGCCGATCGCCAGATTGAATTTCGGCGTTCGCACCGGCTCTGCCAGACTGCCGTCCGGCGCCACGATACCGACACCGCAATTGGACGCTTCGGTGGCGCCGCCGCTTGGCACAAGTCCGGCTGCCAGCTGCGCCAGGCAACTTGCCTGCTGGCTGGCGACGGAAGAAACGCCATAGGCGTCGAGCAGGGGCGCATTGGCATCAATCTTATACTTGTCGTCCTGATAGCCGAAGGACGCGAACAGGTTCAGACCGTCCACCGGAGCCGCATTGATTTCCAGTTCGATGCCTTTATTCTCGTAATCGGCAAAATTGCGGGTGATGAACGCAATCGAGCCATCGGCTCTGGTAAAGGCAGCCGGCGTCTGCAGATCGGAAACGTCGAGATAATAAGCCGTCAGATTGAGCCGCAAGCGGTTGTCGAGCAATTCCGTCTTGAATCCCGCCTCATAGTTCCAGGCGGTCTCCGGTCCGAATGGCAAGAGCTCGCTTGGCGCGGTGCCGCGCGCGTTCCAGCCGCCCGACTTGAAGCCGCGCGTCGCCGAAACGAACAAGAGCAGATCGTCGCTCGGCTGGTAATTGGCAGCGAATCGGGGAGTCCAGATTTTCGTGGTCTGGCTCTGGGGGATTGCCGCACCATTGGCCGCCGTCAGATTCTGGTCATCGATACAGGTTGCTTCGAGGGTACCGTCGTTGCAGCTGGCCCGGTTGTCACTGATGCTGAACTTCTTGGTTTCGTCGGTATAGCGAATGCCCGCGGTCAGCTTGATCTGGTCGGTGACATTGAGGTCGCCCTGCAAATAACCGGCATAGGCCGTGGTCGAATTGCGCAATGTGCGGTCCGCAAGAATCAGCGGGAAGCCGTCCGGTGGCGGAGCGAATGGCAGGCTGATCGAGAAGAGGTCACCAAAATCGCTGTAATTATCCTCTTCAAAATAATAGACCCCGCCGACCAGATCGAGCAGCCCGTCTCCCAACGAGGCATTCACCTTGATTTCCTGGGTGAACTGGGAAAACTCGCCTTCATTGGCGATGGTGAAACCGCCAAACGTATAACCCAGCACGTCCGGTACCGGATTTGAAAGGCTTGGCAGGCCCCGGCCATCGGCAAAGTCCAGCGCATAATCCTGAGCGGTGTAGACATAGCCGGTGATGATGTTGACCGAGATATCCTCGCCGCTGCCGATTTCCAGATTGGACGAGATGAAATCCATGTCGGTTTTATTGCCGAGTCCGAAATCATTCTTCTTGCCGGTAAACAGGCCACCGAAATTGCCATCCTTGGTATAGCCGGTGGTGACAAAGCGCCCATCGCAATTGGACGGATCCGCCGGGTCGCAATCGAAATTCAGGATATTCGCGCCCTCGGTATTGATGTGCATGTAGGAACCGGTCCAGCGGGCCGTGTCGGAAAGCTCGCCACGAAAGCCGAGACGAACGCCCCAGCCATCACTTTCATTCACCCGTTCACCGGTTGTCGTATTCTGGGCATAGCCCTCATCCTGCTGGTAATATCCGGAAACCTTGACCGCGAAACTGTCCGCCAGCGGAATGTCGAGAGAGGCTCTCGCCATATATTTTTCATAGCTGCCATAGCCCGCCTCGACAAATCCGGCGAATTCATTGCCGGGTTCCTTGAGAAAGACATTGACCGCGCCACCCGTGGTGTTGCGGCCAAAGAGCGTGCCCTGCGGGCCGCGCAAGACTTCCAGACGCTGGACGTCGAACAGCGACAGATTATTGGCATTTTGGCGGCTGATATAGATATCGTCGACATAGGTGCCAATCGACGGATCAAAGGTCGGGATCGTTTCGCTATTGCCGATCCCCCGCAGATAATAGGAGTTTGCCGAACCCAGACCGGTATTGTTCAAGCCGACCAGATTAGGAACAAATTGCGCCATTTCCAGCGCATTGGACACCCCTCGGCGGAGCAATTCCTCCTCGTCGAAGGCGCTGATCGAAATCGGTATGCTCTGGACACTTTCCTCGCGGCGCTGAGCGGTCACCACGATAACGCCGAGACCGCCTTGTTCGGCCGACTCGTCTTCGCTGGCAGTTTGCGCGAGCGCCGGAACAGAAGTTCCCAATGTGGCTAGCGCGACTGAGGCAAGCAGTAAATTTTTCACAATATCATTCTCCCGGAGCGTTCCCATTTGTCCGGACAAATCTACATAGTGTATACAGTTTGGCAAGATATTGATTCGTTCGCCTTTCATTTGAGCGATTATCTGTGGCAAAAAGAGCGCATAAGGGAATAATATTATGGATTTCACCACCGTCAGTTTTTACCAACTTCTTGTATTTGTACACATAATCCTGTTTGTTCTATGGTTGGGGGCCGATGTCGGGGTGTTCATGCTCGGACAACATTTCCGCAAACGGCAAAAATATGACCTGCCACAGCGGCTGATATTGCTGCAGCTGCTCGTCAATCTCGACATGGTGCCGCGCACCGCCTGGGCGCTGATGGTGCCGCTGACATTGACCATGGTCGATGCCGGTGGCTGGTGGGATTTGCCGGTCTGGGCGCTGGTCGTGGCGTGGGCCGTCGGCGGCTTCTGGCTCTGGCTGGTCTGGGATGCGCACCGCCATGACCAGACCGAACGCGCCACCCGCGATCGCAAAATAGAGAAGCCGCTGACCGTCGGCCTGACGGTTTTCTACATCGGTCTCGGACTGGTTTCCCTGACCCAGGGCGCCCCGCTTGCGCCGGTCTGGCTGGCAACCAAGGCGCTGATGTTCGGCCTGATATTTGCTGCGGCAATAATGATCGACGTGGCCTTCAAGCCGGTCGGTCCACAGCTGGGAAAACTGATCGCCGAAGGATCGTCCGACGAAACCGAAATCCCGCTGCTCCACACGATGGACCGGACGCGAATCTGGGTGTGGGTCGTTTACCTGCTACTGGTGGCGACGGCCTTTCTCGGCAACATCAAGCCATTTTGACCGGAATGAGCAGTGACGGAAAAAAGAAAGGCCGGTCCCCCGACCGGCCTTTCAGCGAGACAGAATCTGCCCCGGATCTATTTGCCTTCGGCCTTTGCCGCCCGCTCGGCGTCGATCATTTCCTTGAACACGGTCCAGGTCGTTTCATTGGGCCGCGGATCGTCACCGGGAGGAGGCGCCGTATATTCGGGATGGTTCAGCGCGATCTCGTCCTTGATCACCTTGGGCAGGTCATCATAGCTTTTCAGCTTGGCACCCATTGCGTTGAAGACCATCTGTCCTTGCCGGCCGCGCATTTTCATCCACGGCATCCAGTCGGATATCCGGACCCAGCTGATCGTCGGATAAGCAGTCGGGTTCTTCGTATCGAGTATTTCGTCGGCCAGCATGGCAAAGTCGAAAATCTCCATGGCGTGATATTTGTTGCCGACATACTCCTGATAATCGCCGGCCAGAACATTGTGATAGAAGAGCGGCACTTCCATCGGCAGGAACAGCCATTTGCCCTGCCGGTGCATGGTCGGGAGCGCATAAGGCTTGCCATCTGCGGAATAGGGATAGCTTGGATGGCCATTCACCGGATCATTGGCGATCTGCATGACATTGACCGTTTCCCCGCTCCACGGATTGTCCCAGGTGCGGAGAACCTCGTTGGTTTCCGGATCGAGATAGAACATGACTTCGCGGCTGACCTGGCGATAGCCGACTCCGCGTTTCGGATCTTCGACGCGGACACATTGGCGTATATTCATGCCTTCGCCATTGAACAAATGGCGGTCCGGTTCGCCGGCCACGCGGGAATAGACTTTGCCCGACCAATAATAGACCGCCGGCACGCCGTCGGCTTCCCCGCATTGGGTACGCTTCATGATCTCGAGCGCATCTTCCGGCACATTGGCGTCCAGAGTGCGCGCAAGAGCAGGGGTTACAGAGGATGTAGCGGCGACCACCGCCAACGCAATACCGAGTTTAAAAACAGATTTCATAGATAGCTCTCCCGAAGTGAATGAGATGAAATAATTTCACTTTCCGGTTGACTTTATATTTGTCCGGACAAATTGGGAAGGGACAATATCGTATTTTTAGACATTGGATGACATGATCAGCTTCACCAACTTTCTCTTTGTTCCGGCAAACCGTCCCGAACGCTACGCAAAGGCAGCGGCCAGCGGCGCCGACATGATCTGCATCGACCTGGAAGATTCGGTGCCTGCCGGCGAAAAAGACGCGGCGCGTCAATCCGTGCTGACAGCGCTGGCCGATCTCGATCGGGAAAAGACCGCCGTCCGGATCAATGGCCTGAACACCGTCGACGGTCTTGCGGACCTGCTGGCATTGCGGAATGCCGATCATTGTCCCGCGCTGCTGTTCGTTCCGATGGTCGAGAGCGCAGGCGAAATTGAAATCGCCCATAATATTCTCGGCGACAAGGTCGACGGACTGGTTCCCCTGATCGAAACGGTCAAGGGGCTGCGGGTCGGCGACGCGATCGCAGCCAGCAAGGGCGTGACCGCAATGATGTTCGGCGGTGGAGACTTTTCCGCAGAGCTGGGAACGAAGCTGGAGTGGGAGCCGCTGCTCGCCGCGCGGGGTGCATTCATCATGTGCTGTGCATCAGCGCAGATCGGCGCGATCGATGTCCCCTATATCGACATGTCGAACGAAGAGGGGCTGGCCGAGGAATGCGCCCGCGCCAAAGCGATGGGCTTTCACGCCAAGGCCGCGATCCATCCCAAGCAGCTCGCGGCGATCCAGACCGCAATGCGCGCAAGCGATGCAGAGATCGCCGAAGCAACCGAAGCGCTTGCGGCCTACGAACAGGCCGGCGGCAAGGCAATCAATCACAATGGCCGGATGCTGGAAGCGCCGGTCATGCAAAGATACCGGCGGATCGTCGAATCCGCCCGGTTCAATTCAAATATGGATGAAGGAAAATAGATATGCGTGATGGAGTTATTGAAGTCAGTCCGGGACGTTTCCGCGAGACATTTGGCCGCTATTTCGAGGATTTTGCCGTTGGTCATATCTACGAGCATCGCCCCGGCCGGACGATTACCGACACCGACAACGTGCATTTCACGCTGCTTACAATGAACACCCACCCGGCGCATTTCGATTATGAATTCGCCAAGAAGACCGAGTTCAAGAAACCGCTGGTCTGCTCGCCGCTGACGGTCGCGCTGATGGTCGGAATGAGCGTTTCGGACACCAGCCAGAAGGCGGTGGCCAATCTTGGCTGGGACAAGATCCGTCTCACCCATCCTCTGTTCCCGGGCGACACGCTTTATGCAGAGAGCGAAGTGCTCGACAAGCGCGAGTCCTCCTCGCGCCCCGAGCAAGGCATTGTCACGGTCAAGACGATCGGCAAGAACCAGGATGGCGATGTGGTTTGCACATTCGAACGCACCATGCTGATCTGGAAGCGCGGTTTCGGCGGCGCAGACGACTAGAACAGGCAATAAGGGAGCGTGAATATGGCGAGTGCCGTGAATATGAACCAGATCAGGACGATAGACCCCGACGACGAACGCGCCTTCATGGATGCGATTGAGAAATGGGTCGAAGGTGAAGTCAAGCCAGTGGTGATGGAACATGACCATGGAGACATCTGGCCCGAGAAACTGGTCGTCCAGATGGCGGAAATGGGACTGTTTGGTGCGACCATCGGCGAAGAATATGGCGGCCTGGGTCTGCCCGCGACCACCTATGCGAAAATCATCGCATATGTTTCGTCCTACTGGATGGCGATCACCGGAATCGTGAACTCGCATCTGATCATGGCCGCGGCAGTCGAACGGTTCGGTACCGAGGAGCAAAAGTCGAAATGGCTGCCGAAATTCGCCAGCGGGGAAATCCGCGGCGGGCTGGCCCTCACCGAGCCCAACGCCGGCACCGACCTGCAGGCCATCCGGACGGTCGCGACGCGGGACGGAGACGATTATGTCATCAATGGCACCAAGACCTGGATTTCCAACGGGATCAAGGGCGAGTGCTTTGCCCTGCTGGTCAAGACCAATCCCAAGGCGGAACCGCGCTATCAGGGCATGAGCCTGATGATCGCGCCGAAGGGCGAAGGCTTCACCGTCGGCAAGAAATTCGACAAGCTGGGATATAAGGCGATCGACAGCGCCGAATTGATGTTCGACAATTATCGCATCCCGGCAGAAAACCTGATCGGTGGCGTCGAAGGCCAGGGCTTTTTCCAGGCAACCGGCGGTCTCGAACTGGGCCGGATCAACGTGGCGGCGCGCGGCGTCGGCCTCGCCGACGGAGCGCTGCGGCTGGCAACCGAATATGCCCAGCTGCGCGAAACCATGGGCAAGCCGATCTGCGAGCATCAGGCGATCCAGTTGAAGCTCGGGGAAATGGTTACCCGCGCCCGCGCTGCACGGCTGCTGACGCTGGACGCTGCGAAAATCTATGATCGTGGAGAACGGTGCGATATGGAAGCCGGCATGGCGAAATATTTCGCATCCGAGGCCGCGGTCAGAAATTCCGAAGAAGGCCTGCGCATCCATGGCGGCTATGGCTATTCGAAAGAATATGACATTGAACGCTATTATCGCGATTCCATCCTGATGTGTATTGGCGAGGGAACCAACGAAATGCAGCGGATGATTATCTCGAAACAATGGGTAAAAAGGAATCCGGCTTGATGGGATTTGAACGTCCGGGATATTCTCGCCGAAATCAGCAATTTTCAGGAGCGTCCGGCGGGTGCCGGATCGAAATATCTTCATGAGCGTAAAACAACCTCTCAAAGGCTTTCGTGTCCTCTCGGCCGAGCAATATGGTGCGGGCCCCTATGGCACGATGTTTCTTGCCCAGCTCGGCGCCGACGTCATCAAGATCGAACCGCCCAGGGGCGGCGACACGGCACGGCACGTCGGCCCGCATTGGTTGCGCGAGCAGGAAAGCCTCTATTTCCAGAGCTTCAATCTCAACAAGCGCTCGCTCACTCTGGATCTTCGTTCGGACGAGGGCATCGAAATCCTGCACAAGCTGGTCGGCAATTCGCATGTCATGGCGAATAATTTGCGCGGCGATGTGCCGGCGAAAATCGGCCTCGACTACGAGGCCCTCAAGACAGTCAATCCAGCCATCGTCTGCGCCCATGTCTCGGCTTATGGTCGCGACAACGAACGGGCAAAATGGCCGGGCTATGATTATCTGATGCAGGCCGAGGCCGGTTTCTGCGCCTTGACCGGGGAACCCGACGGACCGCCGGTCCGCTTCGGCCTGTCGATGGTCGACTTCATGTCCGGCACGCAAATGGCGGTCGGCCTGCTCGCCGCCCTGCTCGATGCCCAGCGGTCGGGCGAGGGTTGCGACGTCGATGTCGACCTGCTTTCCGCTGCCATCCACCAGACCAGCTATCCGGCGCTCTGGTATATGAATGAGGGCGATGTGACCACGCGCGCACCCCGTGGCGCCCATCCCTCGGCCACGCCGAGCCAGATGTTCAAGGCTGCTGACGGTTGGATGTTCGTGATGGCGCAACTGCCGAAATTCTGGACGATATTGTGCGAACGCATCGGCCAGCAGGCTCTGATGACCGATCCCCGCTTCGATACACCGGCCAATCGCCTGACCAATCGCACCGAATTGTCAGCCGTGCTGGACGGGATTTTCTCGACCCGGCCGATCGCGCACTGGATGGAGCTGCTGCAAGGGGAAATGCCGGTCTCGCCGGTATATGAACTCGATCAGGCGCTGGACAATCCCTGGCTCGAAACCATCGGCATGCGCGACACCATCAGCCATCCCGACAAGCCGGAAATGGATGTCCTGTCCAGCCCGATCAAGCTGAACGGCCAGCGTCTGCCGAACAGGGCGGGGCCCCTGCTGGGTGCGGACAATGACAGTATATTGGGCGAAATCGGCTATGATCCAGATGCCATTGCCGCGCTTCGTGCCGGCGGGGTGATCTGATCCGATGGGAAAATTGTCCGGCATAAATGTTGTTGATCTGTCGCTGTTCCTGCCCGGTCCGATGCTGTCGATGATGATGGCCGACCATGGTGCAGAGGTTATCAAGGTCGAGCCGCCGACCGGCGACCCGGCGAGGGAAATGGCTCCGGTCGAAGCGGGCCAGTCGGTCTGGTTTCGCAATCTCAATCGCGGCAAGCAGGCGCTGGCCCTTGATCTGAAATCCGACGAAGGCCGCGAGCGGCTATGGGCCCTGCTCGCCGAAGCCGATGTGATGATCGAGGGTTTTCGCCCCGGCGTGATGAAACGTCTGGGGTTCGATTATGACGCGGTTGCCGCCCGGAACCCCGGGATTGTCTATTGTTCGATTTCCGCCTTTGGCCAGGAAGGCGAGATGGCGCATCATCCCGCGCATGATCTGGCGGTCCAGGCCCTGTCGGGCTTCCTGTCGGTCAACGACGGTCCCGACGGCATGCCGGTTGTACCGGGCGTACCCTCCGCGGATATGGCAGCCGGGCTCAATGGGCTGTCCGCCGTGCTAATGGCGCTGATCGGTCGCGAGCAGAGCGGACGTGGCGATTATGTCGATATTGCCATGTATGACTCGATGCTGCCGTGGTGCGCCCATATTGCCGGCAGCGCCATACAAGGCGGAACATCGCCGAAATCACAGACGCAACGGTCGCTAGGCGGAGCCGCTTTCTACAATGTCTACCAGACCATGGATGGAAAGCATGTCGTTCTCGGTGCCCGCGAAATCAAATTCGCGAAAGTGCTGCTGACCGCTCTCGACCGGCTCGATCTGCTGCCGCTGGCGGAGCGGGAAGCCGGAGAAGCGCAACGGCCGCTGATCGATTTCCTGCGCCAGACCTTTGCCACGAAGAGCCGCGATCAATGGGTAGAATGGTTTGCCGACAAGGATGTCGCATTTTCCCCCGTGCTCGATTTCCGCGAGGCGCTGGACCAGGATTTTGTAAAGGAAAAGGGGTTGCTCGTCGAAGCCGATGGCTGGCACCAGATCGGTCCTTCTTTCCGTTTCAAGTCGGAAGAGGAATGGCAGGCTTCCGACGCACCGGAACTGCGCAAATGAATCTTTCAGTCCACCTCGATATGCATGGCATAGGCAAAGCGTTCGCCGGGGTGGTAGCTGGCCGAAATTTCGAACAAGCGGCCATTCTCGTCGAAAAAACAGCGCAGGATACGCAGGATAGGATCCCCTTCCTCAAGCCCGAGATCCGCAGCGAATTTCTTGGTCGCCGCGATCGCCTGGATATCCTGGGTCACCCGGCTGACCGTGACCTGGGCATATTCCTCGATCTGGCCAAAGAGCGTCGCTCCGTTGGCGTCAATCCTGTCAACGGCATCGGCAAGGTCGGGATTGATCCAGGCAACGGTTACCGCGATCGGGCGTTTGCGCCCCGGCTTCAGTCGCTTGCCATGGAAGACAAACCATTTGTGCTTCGGCGTGATGCCAATCTGTTCGGCAATCTTGACCGGAATTTCCTGCGCCGGCAGCCGCTCAAAACTGATCGTCGTATCGCGCGCATATTGCATGATCTCGCCGACGTTGCTCAGCGGCTGGTGAAGAGCGCCCGCCCGCGCGGTCGCCGGTTGAACGATCGTCCCCGATCCGCGCTTGCGGGAAATCAGTCCCTCGGACATGAGCTTGCGCAAGGCCTCGCGGACCGTGAACCTGCTGACATCAAATTTCTTGCAAAGTACCGATTCGGTTGGGAAATCTCCGGGATCGGGATAATCGCCGCGCAGCACTTCCTCGCGCAACTCGTCGGCAAGCTCGAGATAGCGCGGCTTCTTTTTGCTGGGAGTTTCAGATTTCTGTCCGGACATGGACTTGTCTTAAGACGGGTGACGGCATGACGCAAGAGAGCCTGACCGAGAAACTCGCAACCCATTTGATGCGACCTGTCGACGAAGCGACAAGACAGCGGGCAAGATTGCATTTGCTCGACTGGCTGGGTTGCGTTGCAGGCGCGCGGCGGAGTCGGGTTGCCGAGTGTGTCATCTCGCAAGGGATAGAAACATATGCTCTCGCCACCGCGTCCTGGCTCGGCAATGTCATGGAGATGGATGATGTCCATCGCGCATCAATCTTGCACCCTGGACCAGTGATCTGGCCATGCATTCTGCACAATGACGCAGATGATTTCGACCATATGCTCGATGCCGCGATAATCGGATACGAAGCTGTAATTACGGTTGGGGAAACTTTCGACGACGCACATTACGGTTTTTACCACAACACCGCGACGGCTGGCGTTTTCGGGGCAACGGCAGCCTTTTGGCCATTCCCGGACGATGACCATGATCAGAAGCAGACCGAAGACAATTTGCAAAAGCTCGTCTCCGCGTTCGGTCTGGCGGGAACCTCGAGTTCCGGACTGTGGCAAATGCGACACGAAGATAGCGATGCGAAACAATGGCATATCGCCCGGGCCGTCAAGACGGGTCTGGATGCTTCTGTTGTCGCGTTCAAGGGCATAAAGGGGCCGCGCTTCATATTGGAAGGACCACAAGGTCTCTACGCCGCCACCTGCAAAAATCCCAAGCCGATGACCTTCCCCGACCAATGGCGGATTCACGAGGTCAGCTTCAAGCCCTGGGGCGCCTGTCGCCATGCCCATCCGGCGATTGACGCCGCGCTGGAACTCAAGGCCAGGCTCGGCGCGCTGGAGGAAGAAATACTGGTCGAAACCTATGCCGATGCAGTCGCCTTTTGCGATCGGCCGGATCCGCAGACGGTCCATGACGCCAAATTCTCGATCCAGCACGCGGTGGCCATCGTCGCCACAAGAGATGTGCCGCAGCTCGCCGATTTCGAGCCGGAAGCGATAGCCGCGCTGGCCGATGCCCGGGGCCGGGTCACCGTGTCCGAAGCATCGGATATCACCAGCCGCTATCCCGAACATTATGGTGCGCGGATCCATTGCGCCGGCGAGACGGTCGAGCTGGTCGATACGCGAGGCGATCCGGAACGGCCGCTGTCAAAAGACGGCATAGTCGAAAAGGCGCGCGCGCTGATCGCCTGGGGAGGATTGCCCGAAGCGGAAGCGGACCGCGCGGTTGATCTGGCGCTCAACGGTAAAGACGCAGGAGCAATAAACCGGATGCTGACGGACTGGCTGTCATGAGCGCGACCGGGAAAATCATCGCCTTTGCGGCAGCCGACCATGGCTTGCCGGACTCCGCGAGAACAGCAGCGCTCCATTTTCTGAGCGATACATTGGCCGGCGGCGCGGCCGGTGCTGCTGCCGATGAAGCACGCGCCATGCTCGGCGCCGTCATCGGCTGGGGAACCGGCGGGGAAGCGCGGCTGCTGGGTTCGGGCGACCGTCTGCCCACGCCTTCGGCGGCCTGGTTCAACGGCTTTGCCATTCATTGCCTCGAGTGGGACGCGGTGCACGAACCGGCGGTGGTCCACGCACTTTCGGTGGTGACTGCCGCCTTGCTTGCTTCGGCGGACCGACTGCAAGGCTGTGATCCGGAAGATTTTCTCACGGCGCTCGCGGTGGGTGTCGATATCGCCAGCGGGCTAGGCATTGCCGCGACCGGTGCGATGCAGTTTTTCCGGCCCGCCACCGCCGGGGTGATCGGCGCGGCGCTGGCCGTGGCCCGTCTGGAATCTATGCCGGCAGAACGGTTCCCGGACATTCTCGGGCTCGCCTATTCGCAGGCCGCAGGCACGATGCAGGCGCATGTCGAAGCATCCGTCGCCCTGCCCCTGCAGATCGCCAATGCATCACGCGCCGCCATCACAGCCGTTGATCTGGCGAAAGCCGGCATGGACGGACCACATGATGCGCTGGAAGGCCCGTTCGGTTATTTCGCCTTGTTCGAGCCCGGTGATCTGGCGTGCTATACGGACACTATCGGCAGCAGCTGGCAGATCGAGAATGTCAGCGTGAAGCCCTTTCCGTCGGGCCGGGCCAGCCATGGCATATTGGGTGCGCTCGACGTCATGCTGCGCGCGGGCGCGCTGGATCCATCGCAGGTTGTCGCCGTCGACGTCGCGGCGCCGCCGCTGATCCACCGTCTGGTCGGACGCCCCTACAGAACGGACATGAGCCCCAGCTATGCGCGACTGTGCCTGCCGTTCCTGGTGCCGCTGATGCTGCGCGACCGGATCATTGATCCGCGCTGTTTCACACCAGCAGAATTTGCCAATCCCGATCTGGTGAAACTGGGTGGAAAAGTGGTGGTGCGGATTGACGAGAATCCCGACCATAATGCGCTGGCGCCGCAACGCCTGACCATCGGCCTGGCCGACGGCAGCGCAGTCGAGCAGATCATCACCAATAATCTGGGCAGCCCCGAGTCACCCATGTCCGAAGCGCAAACGCAGTCCAAGCGTGATCTGGCCCGCAGCCTCGCCAACCCCGGCCACGACCCCCGAATTTTTGACGATCCTCTAGCCTATGTGACGGAGCCCCGATGACCTTTCCGACCTATTTTGAAGCTTTCGACGCCAAACAGATGCTCGACCAATATCCGGTCGGCGATGCCTTTGTCAGCCGCTACACAAGCATGTCCCGCGACGAGCTCCACGCGATCCAGAACAGGCAGTTTCTGAAGCTGATGCAGCGCGGATGGCAGATTCCCTTTTACCAGCGGCTGTGGGGCGCGCAGGGAATCGAGCCGGGCGATATTCAGGGTCTGGCCGACATCACCAAATTGCCGGTCTATGACAAGTCCGACCTGATGGCCTCGGTCAACGACTACCCGCCTTATGGCGATTTCGACGGGCGTGGCAATAATCCCGTCATTTTCCACACGACCAGCGGCACGACAGGACGGCCGCAGCCGCTGATGTTCGGCCCCAAGGGTCGCGAAGTCACCAATCTGCTGGTCGGGCGGATGTATCGCTGGATGGGCCTGGGTCGCGACGATGTGGTCCAGTCGGTCTACGGCCACGGGATGATCAACGGCGGCCATTATATCCGCGAGGCGGTGACCCATTTCACCAATTCCCTTTTCCTGAGCGCTGGGACCGGCATCGAGACGCGGTCGATCAACCAGGTCAATCTGATGGCCGACTTCGGCGTCACCTGCATGGTCGGCTTTGTCGACTATGTCCGCAAGCTGGCGGATGTCGCGGAAGCGGAGCAACTGTTCGACCGGATCAATCTGAAAATGATCATCGGCCATCTCGGTACCGAGGACCGGGCGTCGACCGAGGCCGCCTGGCACGGCGCAAAGGCCTATGACTGGTACGGGGTCGGCGACACCGGCAGCATCGCCGGCGAAGGCCCGGATCGCGACGGCCTCTATGTCTGGGAAGATGCGCAATATCTGGAACTGCTCGACATTGACGATGGCACGCCCGTCGCGCCGGGCGAAACCGGCGACATGGTCGTGACCTGCCTGTTCAAGGATGACATCGCGCCCTGTATCCGCTTCAACACCCACGATATTACCGAAGAACGGACCGACAGCAATGCAACCGGCATGGTGTTCAAGCGGATATCCGGGTTCAAGGGCCGCAGCGACAATATGGTGAAGCTGCGCGGGATCAACATTTTCCCCCATGCGGTCGGCTCGATCATCGAGAATCGCGACGATCTGACCGGCGAATATGTCTGCTATGTGACCCGCGATGAAAAGGGCCGGGACGAGATGAAAGTGGTGCTCGAAAGCCGCGGCGGCTCCGACCCGTCGCAGCTTTCCGAACTGCTGCGCAAGGGTATCGGTATCGATGTGGCGATCGAACTGGTCGGCGTCGGCGGCACCGCGGCAGCGAGCCAGATCGACGTCCGGCAAAAGCCGATCCGGCTGATCGACGAGCGGGGGCTGTGAACTGACCGATGATCCGGTGGAATGATCTTGAGGCAGCCAATGCGCGATTGAACGCATTTGTCGATTTCGACGACAGCGCGACGTTCGGGGCCGGGCCGCTGGATGGCATGACCATCGGGATCAAGGCCAATATCGCGGTCAAAGATCTGCCATGGACCGGCGGCATCGGCGCCTATCGGGACCGCATTGCAACCCGCGACGCCGATGCGGTGGCTCGGCTGCGGGCGGCGGGCGCGGCGATTATCGGTACGCTCAACATGGAAGAGGCGGCGCTGGGCGCCAAGACCGACAATATCTTTTTCGGTGCGACGCAGAATCCGCACCATATCGGTTATACGCCCGGCGGATCTTCCGGTGGCAGCGCGGCGGCGGTTGCTGCCGGCCTCTGCGACGTGGCGCTGGGTACCGACACCATGGGATCGGTGCGGATACCGGCGGCCTATTGCGGGATCTATGGCCTCAAGCCGACCCGTGGCGCGATCAGCCAGGACGGGCTGGAGATTGCCGAAGCGACGCTCGACAGCATCGGGCCAATGGCGCGATCATTGGAAGACTTGGAAGCATGTTCGCGCGTCTTGATGGACTGGAAACCAGAACAAGTCATTGATAACATTGCATTGTTGGAAAATCTCGGCGATGTCGACTGCGAACCCGCGGTGTTGGAAAGCCATGTCAGGGCGTGCAGCGCTCTGGGCGCTTCGGAAAGCTTTTCCCTGCCTTATCCGCTCACCCGCATCCGCTACGCAGGGTTCATCCTGACCTCGCTCGCGCTCGCCGGGACGCTCGGCGGACTGATCGAATCGGGTACGGCAGAAATATCCGACGGTCTCAAATTTCTCCTGACCTTCGGCCCGAACCGCAGCGCGGTCGATCTGGCCGAAGACCGCCGGATCCTGGCCGAGGTCAGCGAGGCTGTGAACGCAGTCGTCACGCAGCATGGCGCGATCCTGTTGCCGACTGCGCCACAGGCGGCCTTCAGCCACGCTGGCAAAGCCCCCGCCAATCAGGCGGATTTCACCTGCCTTGCCAATATCGCCGGTCTGCCGGCGATCAGCATTCCGGCAGGCTGCAACGAGGACGGCCTGCCCGTCGGCGTCCAGCTTATCGGAGCAGCAGGAAACGAGGCCGGTCTGCTGAACCTCGCCGGAAAGCTCGACGACCAAATGTCGGCCTATCGCCAACCGCCCCTATTTTACGGAAGATGAAAGAGAGAAAGACCATGCGCATCATTGTCATATTCAACCTGAAACAGGGCGTCAGTGCCGCCGATTATGAAAATTGGGCAAAGACCGCCGATATTCCGGGCGTGAACAAACTCGGTTCGGTCGATGGTTTCACGGTTCACAAGGCCACCGGCCTGTTCGGATCGGATGAAGCATCACCCTATCAATATATCGAAATACTCGACATCAAGGATATGGACGGTTTCGTCGCCGACATCTCGACCGAGCAGTTCCAGGCGATGGCCGCGCCATTCCAGAAATTCGCCGACAATCCACAATTCATTCTGACCGAGGATCTCTGATGTCCGGCCGTTATGCAGGAAAAACCGTTGTCGTCACCGGCTCCGGCAAACAGAAAGGGCTCGGGCAAGGCATATTGCAGCGCTTTGCCGATGAGGGCGCCAATTGCGTTGTCTCCGATCTGGCCATCGGCGAGGAGGAAGAGGCTGTCGCAGAGGAACTGCGCGGACGGGGAGTCAGGGTTGCGACGATTGCCTGCGATGTCAGCGACGCTGCGCAATGCCAGACGCTGGTCGATCAGGCGGTCAAAGCCTTTGGCTCGGTCGATATTTTCGTCAACAATGCGGGGATCGGCTTCATGATGAAACCGCTGCTGGACGTCGACCCGGCGGACTGGGCGACGGTCATCGGGGTCAATCTGTCCGGTGCCTTTTATTGCACACAGGCTGCGGCCAAGGCGATGGTCAGGGCCGGCAAGGGCGGGCGCATCATCAATATCGCCAGTCAGGCGGCAAAGACCGCGTTCCCGCATCTGCCCGCCTATGTCAGCTCCAAACATGGCATGGTCGGCCTGACCAGAGCCAGCGCTGTGGAACTCGGCGCGCACGGCATCACCGTCAACGCGGTTTGCCCCAATCATGTGACGACCGGTCTGGGTGCCCAGCAGAATGAATATTTCTCCAAGCTGCTCGGGTTCGAGACCGTCGAAGCCTATATCGCCAATATGAGCACGAAAAACCCGATGGGCCGTCCCGGCCTGCCGAGCGACACGGCGGCGGCCTGCGCATGGCTGGCCAGCGATGAAGCTTTTTATGTGACCGGCGAAGCGATCAACGTTTCGGGCGGGGAGGAAATGCACTGATGCAGGAAGAACGCATGGACTGGCCGGATCGCGCGAAAATGGCGCTGAGCATCGTCGTCAATGTCGAGGAAGGCAGCGAGATGACGGTCGCGCGCGGCGATCGCGGGATGGAACCGGTCGACGAACTGGGCATCCATATCAAGTCGCCGATCCGCAACTATGGCAACGAGAGCAATTATCTTTACGGGATCAAGGCCGGCGCGCCGCGGATCGTCAAATTGCTGCGCGATTATGACATCATGGCCAGCTGGACGGTGGCGGCGATGAGTCTGGAAAACTATCCGGAGATTGCGCAGGCGATTGCCGATCTGGGTCACGAACCGGTCAGCCACGGCTATCGCTGGGTGCACCAGTTCAAGATGGACGAGGAGAAGGAGCGCGCGTTCATTCGCAAGGCTGTCGACTCGATCGAGAAAAGCGTCGGCGTGCGCCCCTATGGCTGGCTGTCGCGCTATTTTCACACCGACAATACGCGGCGCCTGTTGATCGAGGAGGGTTTTGCCTATCATATGGATGACTATTCCGGCGATATTCCCTTCTGGGACAAGCAGACCGTGCCCGGCAAGCCGCTGGCCATCGTGCCCTATCAGCTCGACAGCAACGACATGAAGATGTGGACCGATCCGGCGATGACGCCGCAGCAATGGCTCGACTATGCGAAGCATAATTTCGACCAGATCTACCGCGAAGGCGAAGAGGGCAATCCCAAAATGATGTCGCTTGGTCTGCATCTGCGGATCATCGGTCGTCCGGGCCGGATCTGGGCATTCGAGGAATTTCTCAAGCATGTCCGTTCGAAAAAGGATGTCTGGGTAACCAGCCGGCACCAGATTGCCAAGCATCTGGCACAAGTGGATCCGGCATGACCCTGCGGCTCGAGAAAGAGGGCAAGATCGCGCGTCTGCTGATCGACCGCCCGGCCAAGCGCAACGCTTTCACCCAGGACATGTGGGAGCTGTTCCCCGACCTGCTCGCTGACGCTATGGCCGACAGCGCCATCCGGATATTGATGGTCCACGCCAGCACCAGAGACAGCGCCTTTTGTGCCGGCGCGGATATCGGCGAATTCGGCACCGGATCCTCTGATCCGGTCTGGCGCGCCAGAAACCAGGCGGCGATCGGCAAGGTCCAGCATGATCTGGCGCAGGCCCCGAAACCCACCATGGCGGTGATCGACGGGGACTGTATCGGTGGCGGTTGCGGCATCGCCCTGGCCTGCGATCTGCGCATCGCCGGACCAGCGGCCCGTTTCGGCATCACGCCCGCAAAACTGGGTCTGGTCTATCCGCTCCATGACACCAAATTGCTGGTCGATGCGGTCGGGCCTTCGCAAGCCAAGCGCATATTGTTCACCGGGCAGATTCTGCCTGCCGAGGAAGCGCTGCGGATCGGTTTGATAACCCTGCTGGCCGACAATCCCTATGGCGAGGCGATGGCGATGGCAGAGACAATGGCGTCGGTCTCCTCGCACAGCCAGCGGATGAGCAAGCGTGTCATCCAGCGCATATTGGAAGGACAGGCCGACGACGATGCTGAATCGGAAGCGCTGTTCAACGCCGCTTTCGACAGCGACGATTTCAAGGAAGGCGTGAGCGCCTTTCTCGAAAAGAGAAAGCCGGAGTTTTGATATGACCCATCATCTGCAACATGGCGCGATACTGGGCGGTCTGTCCGTCGTGCCTGACCTGGAGGCCGCGCTGCGGGACTATCGCGATATCCTCGGTATGACTCTGGTCGAACAGGGCCCCCTGTCCTCCGGGCTGGCGGAAAGCTGGGGCTGCCCGAAGAGCGCCGGCGCGCCGATGGCGATATTGCAGCCGGTCAGCGGAGCCGACTGTCATCTGCGGCTCGTCGAGCAGCCCGATCATCCCGGGTTCAAACCCACCACGACCTATGGCTGGGCGGCCTTCGAGCTGACGGTGCAGGATGTATTCGGATGGCTGGACCGTCTGACCGGCAGCGGTTTCGATATTGTCGGCCCGCCCAAGGAGCTGGAAGGGCTGCCCTATTTCGTGCCGATGCAGGTGCTGGGGACCGGCCGGGAAATGGTCTATCTCAACGAGGTGCGGGAGAATACGCCGTCTTCCGATCTGCCCCAGGCACAATGCCTGACCGACCATATATTCATCGTCATTCTGGCGACCCCGGATCGGGCCGCAACCGTGCAATGGTATTGCGACAATCTCGATCTGACCGAGGCCGACACCTATACCCTGGCCTACAGTATGATAAACGACGCCTTCGGAAAGCCGGCAGACACATTGTCCGACCTGACGATGGTACAGAAAGACCGCCTGCCGATCGTCGAGGTCGATGATTATCCCGCCGAGGCGAGGGCACGGGCCCGCCATGATGGCATGTTGCCACCGGGCAATGCACTGGTGAGCCTGGCGGTAGAGGATTTCGACCGGATCGAAGCCGAGTGGATCACCCCGCCCCAGGTCCATGAAGCAGCGCCCTATGCCGGACGCCGGTCAGCCACGACCATTGGACAGGCCGGCGAATTGCTGGAGCTGATCGAGATCGGCTAGCGGACCGGCCACAATCATGTCGGGCGATGCGGGCCCGCTTGCCACTGGTCCGGGGTGAACAAGGTGCTGGCAGAGTCCAGCGGCTTGTCCTCGAGGCCGGTGGCGAGCGTGTCGTTCCAGCGGTTGAGGAAGCCGAACATGCTGATCACCGCCATGATCTCGGTCTTCTGCCGATCGTCATAATGAGCGTCCAGCGCCGCAAAATGCCTGTCGGTCGCTGCATTGGGAACCTGTCCGGCGGCAAAGGCGAGATCGAGCGCGGCCCGTTCTGCGGCGCTGAACAGATCGCTGGTCTGATAGTCCCAGACGGCTTTCACCTTTTCCTCGTCAACACCAACGTCCCGCGCCCCGAGCGTGGTGTGCGCCATGCAATAGCGGCATCCGGCAGCCGCGCTTACCACCGCGCCGATCATCCGCTTGAGGCCATTGTCGATCGCGCTCTCCCCGTAGATCACAGAGACCAGACCGCGAAAGGCGGCCAGCAGCTCCGGCCAATGGGCCATGGTCATCACCGAATTCGGCACATAGCCCATCAGATTTTCAGAAAATTTCAGGGCGGCCTGCGTTTCGCCGGGCAGCTC
This sequence comes from Sphingorhabdus sp. YGSMI21, assembly GCF_002776575.1. Taxonomy (GTDB): domain Bacteria; phylum Pseudomonadota; class Alphaproteobacteria; order Sphingomonadales; family Sphingomonadaceae; genus Parasphingorhabdus. Next base: position 923,447 of record NZ_CP022548.1, read on the forward strand.
GGCCAGCGACAATGGTCTGATGCGGGTCATTTTTTTACGCCTTTTCCTTGTTGCGGACAGGTCTACCAGATTTTGCCACCAATCCAGTCGCCGGCCGCGGGAATGAATTCGGTGACCCGGATGTCGGCCCAGATACCGGCGGCATAATAAGGATCGGCTTCCGGAAATTTGCGCGCTTCAGCCGCGGTTTCGGCTTTCACGACCAGCATGGATCCGACCGTCACGCCCTGCTCGTCGAGCAGCGGCCCGGCGATAAGAAAATGCTCCAGCATCTTTTCCATATGGGCAAAATGGGCCGCTCGCGCGTCGAGCCTTTTCTCGGCGGTATCAGGATTGTCGGTGCAATAGATAGCAAATGTTTTCATCGGGAGTCCTCGTCCAGGAAGGTTAGTATTTCTGTTGCCGTCTTGTCCGCCGCCTCGTCAAGCACGGCACGTTTGATATCGAGCCTTTCGACAAGCCGGGCGGATGCTATCAGGCCTGCAGCGCGGCGGGTGGCCTCGAGCAATCCGGACTGCGTCGCCAAGATCAGAGCCGGGCAGGCAACCATCGGCAGGCGGCCTTCCACATCATAGGTGAAGGCAGCGTGAAAAGCGGCGTTCATCGCCGTGCCGTGGCGCAATTGTTCGGTGAACATTGCGAAGCTGCGGTCCGGGCCCTGGCTTGGCAACCGCTTGGTCATGCCGAGATCCCACGCTTTTTCCAGACACAGGATATCCGCCGTGATTTCAAACGGGCGGGCGGCACCGGGCAGAAATTTTGCACGGACATCGGGGGCGAAAGCCGGGACGTCGACCAGCGCCAGCTTGCGCACCTGTGCGCCCCGGTCGCCGGCCATTTCGGTCGCGACCAGATTGCCGCTGTGAAAGGCCGTGATATCCACCGGTCGCTGGCCGGACAGGTCCGCCACCACCGCTCGCATGGCCTGCGCATATTCGGCAATCACCGGGTCCGGGCGAAAAGAGTCCGAGCCGCCGTGGCCGGGAAAATCCGGTGCAATTACCCGGCGTCCCCGCGCGAGGAACGGCATGATCGTGGTAAAGGCAAGACCGCTGAACGGGGCGGGATGCAGGCAATAGAGATCGGGCCGCGAAGGCGGCTGTTCCGGTTCCAGCATCCGCCAGTGGATCTGGCCAAAAGGACCATCCGAATAGCCTTTGCGGATCATCCGGCGCCATCCCCCAGCCGTTCCATCTGGGCCCGGTAGAGACGCCGGGTCAGCGGCATCATCAGGAACGGTATGAAACCGAAAATAAACGGCACGGCTGCGACCGCATAGCGGATATTCTCCTCGCCGAAGACACTGCTCGACAATTCGCCGACCACGATCGGCCCCAGCGAACCGAACCAGCTGATCGACAGATAATAGATCGCGACGATCTGGCCGCGCACCTGGGCAGGCGTGATCACCAGCAGGGCCGTTACCCCAATTGCGGAAACGATGCCGATGCCGACGGTGTTGATGCACAGGATCGCGAAGGCGAGCTCGGCGGTCGGCATGAAAAGCGGAAGCGACGCGGTCGGCACCATGATCAGAAAGCCGATGAACAGCAGTCGCAAGGCGGCATCCTTCACGCCCTTACGGGTCCACCAGTCGGAAATGCTGCCCATCAGCAGCATGTTGGCGGGACCGATGACCAGCAGGGCAACACCGTTTACAAATGCATATTTTTGCGGTGACCAGCCCCAGGTCCTTTCGAAGGTCGGCGCCAGAAAGCCCTGGCTATAGGCGATCGTGGTCATTGTGCCGATCAGCAGCAGGAAGCCGAGATAGAGGAGCCGGTTGCGCCAGATATATTTGAGCGCGTCGGTAAAGCCGTTGCCGCTGATCACGTCGGAGGCGGCGGCCGCCGGACGGCGCGCGGGCTCTTTCATCAGCAGGAAGAACAGCGCGAAGACCAGTCCCGGCAGCCCGACCAGGATCAGGGTGAATCGCCAGGGTGACAGTTCGCCGAAGAAAGGCAGCGATTGCGTGCCGCCCGATGCTGTCCAGGCGATGATAGCGCCGCTCAGCAAGGACGCCAGGCCGGCGCCGATCGGCAGGGCCGAGGAATAGAAGGCGATCGGCTTGCCGCGTTTCTCCGCCGGAAAACTGTCGCCGATCATCGAGAATGTCGCCGGGCTCAGGGTCGCTTCGCCGACGCCGACGCCCATGCGGGCGGCGAACAGCTGTGCGAAATTCTTGGCCGTGCCGGTGGCAACCGTCGCGATCGACCAGAGGCCGACACCGATTGACACGATCCAGATCCGCTTGCCGCGATCGATCAGCCAGCCCATGAAGATGCCGACGAAACCGTAGACCAATGTGAAGGCGCTGAGCAGCCAGCCGATGGACCGGTCGGACAGGCCGAATTCCGCCTTTATCGGTTCGATCAGCAGGCCAAGAATATAACGGTCCACAAAGCTGAAAATATAAGCGATGGTCAGCATGACGACAAGGAACCAGCCGGCCGTCGCACTCGGATAGGGCCGGGCCGGCGAAGGCCCTGCGCCGCCCGTCCCCGGCCTTGCGGCCCCGGCCTCCGCCTCGCGGCCCATTAATCGTTGTCCGGAATAAGATAGATGACGACCAGATTGTCGTCGAAGTCGACTATGCCGATTTCCCGTCCGATGCGGCCGTCGTGCGTTTCCAGGCGCCCTTCCGCATATACGGTCAGGCCAAGCGCGGCGCTTTGGGCCATCACCTTGTCCGGATCGGCGACATCGAGCACGATCGCGCTGCGCCGGGGATAGGGGACCGGCTCGAGCCTTATTTTCCCTATTCCAGACAGCGCCATGATGCGCGGCTGGCCGGGCAGCGAGAGTATGGCAAAATCAAGCTCGGCCCCGTCGGGGATTTCAAACACGGGTATCGAATAACTTTGCGGATTATGTCCCTTGCGGAAGGTCACCTCGAAACCGAGTACGTCGCGATAGAAGGTCAGCGCCTTGTCGACATCCTCGACCACGAAATTTGCGCGCTGGAACCGCACCGCCGGTTTTTCGGTCATATCATTCTCCTCAATTCCACTGCGCCGGTTCACCGCGAACCGAACAACATTGGACGCCGACATTGCGGCCATAATATAGATTGGCGAGCGCCCGAGGCATATTCTGGAATCCGTCCTCGATGTCCTGCACCGGCTTCAGACGGTCATCATGTATCCATCCCGCCAGATCATCCATCACCTTCTGCCAGTTGCCAAGATGGTTATAGACAAAAAAGCCCTGCATCCTGCTTTCGGTAGCGCGCAGGCGCGTATAGTTGGTGAGACTAAATGGCTCTTCTCGCGTATATTCGCTGATCGATCCGCACAGCACGATGCGGCTGTGCATGCGGAGCCGTTCAAGACAGGCCGCCAGCGTTTCGCCGCCGACATTGTCGAAATAGAGATCGATGCCATCGGGCAGCAGTGCATCCAGACGCCGCCCGATATCCTCCGCTTTATAGTCGATCGCCTGCAAACAGCCATGGTCCCGGATGAAAGCGCATTTTTCCGCTCCGCCCGCCAGGCCGATGACCTCGCAGCCGACGACATTGGCGGCCATCTGGCTGACCATCGATCCGACTCCGCCGGCAGCGCCCGAAAGCACCATCCGGTCGCCTTGCCGCGGATCGCCACAGGCAAAAAGCCCGGCATGGGCCGAGAGTCCTGTCATGCCCAATACTCCGGAGCCCAGTGCGGCCGGCAGACCGTTATGCGGCATTTTGAAGAATTTCTCCTGCGCGGTCATCTGGGAGACCTTGTAGGTCTGCCAGCCCAGCTGCCCCTGCACCATCTCGCCTTCCTGCCAGTCGGGATGGCGGGATTTCACGATCTGCGCCACGCCCCGCCCGTGGATCACATCACCCGGTTCGAGCGCCCGCTCGCCGGCGGCGCCCGTGCCCTGCATATAGAATCGCATGACCGGCGCGAGACCGAGATAATGGGTTTTGAGCAGCACCTCGCCCTCACCGGGCTCGGGAATATCGGTCACGGTCCACTGAAAATCGGAAGGCACGACATTGCCGACCGGCCGCGATGCGACGCGCCACTGGTAATTGGCGCTATCATCTATCTGCTTGTCTGCGGACAGGGAATCAAACGCATCAAGGCCGTCACCGCTCACCTAGCCGTGAACCTTCACGACCTGGTTCACTTCGAAGAAATAGCCGTCCAGATCCCAGAAGGAACAGCCGATCATGTCCTTTTGCTTGCCGTCAGCGCCGGTAACCGTCCATTCGCGCGGTTCGCAATGGATCCGTGATCCCAGCGCCCGCGCTCGTTCCAGCGCACCCTTTGCATCTTCCGATGCCACGACAAAGACGGGCGCGCCGAACTGTATTTCGGTGGGCAATTCCGCCGGCGCATCCATTTTCGGATCCAGCCATTCGAGCAGACCGATCATGCCGATGAGATCGTCCTGGCATTTCAGGATGATGAGCCGGGTCTGGTCGCCTTTCCTGCCTGCAGCGAGCTGGGTTCCCGACAGGGTGAAGGGCGTATCCATCCACTTTGCCATACCGAGAACATTTTCATACCAATGCGATGCGCGGTCGCCGTCACGGACCATCAATGTTGTGCGTTTGATAATATCAGTCATTGATTCGGGGGCTTTCGATCAGAAGAACCTGGACATCCGCGACACCTTCACGGAGCTTTTTGGCTTCCTGATATTCAGGACCATCCCAGAACGCCTTGGCTGCCGCCTTGTCGGGCCACTCGGAAATGACCATGGAAGCGCCATCGCCAAAGTCGCCTTCGAGCAGCTCGGCGCCCGGACCGCGCAGGACATATTTGCCGCCGAATTTTTCGACCAGAGCACCCGCTGCGGCGCCATAGCCGCTGATAAAAGCCTCCCTGTCGCCAATTGCGGCTGTCACGATCATATAGGCGGGCATATCATATCTCCAAAAGTTGTCTGGACAAATTAGCTGCATTATGATTGATTGCAATGCCTAAATGAATTGCGGAATCCGGCGGGTTCAGACGCCGGAGGATCGGGCCGGCGAAGCCGCGATTTTGCGCCAGACTGGCAAATTGTGCGTTGCAAAATTGTTACAGTCCGCTGCTATAGATGCCCAAAAAAATAATTTGTCTGGACAAATTCTCAAAGCAGTGAGACTCCCGCGATGGAGGAAATGCAAATCAGCGATGCTGGTATCAGGGAGAACTCTTATGAAAATTTCTTATAAATATTTGCTTTTGGCTGCGGCAGCGACCGTGCCGGCATCCGCTATAGCGCAACCGGTATCCGGCGAGGGCGCCGGTGATTCGAACATGATCATCGTGACCGCCCGCAAGGTCTCCGAAAATCTTCAGGAAGTGCCGACCGCAGTGGCTGTCGTGACCTCCGAATCGATCGACAATCTCGCACTGAACAGCGTGGCCGACATTTCCAAGACCACCGCGGGTCTGACCTTCGATGACAGTCTGGGACGCGACGCCAACCGCCCGGTTATTCGCGGACAGGCGAATGTTCTGGGGTCATCCGGCGTCGCGGTATTTATCGACGGCATCTATTTCAGCGGCTCGGTGGGCGACTATAATGTCGACAATATCGAACGCATCGAAGTCGTGAAGGGCCCGCAAAGCGCGCTCTACGGACGAAACACCTATTCCGGTGCGATCAATATCATTTCCAAAACCACCGCAGACCGCCTGACCGGCAACATCTCGGCGGATATTTCGGAACACGACCGCTATGATATTACAGCCAATATTCGCGGCCCTGTTACCGAAGCGCTCAGCGCCTTTGCCTCTGGTCGCTATTTCACCAATGACGGCGAATATACTAACCAGTATGACGGCAGCAAGATCGGCAAACAGAAATCCTATTCCTTCTCCGCCGGCCTTGCCTATGATGATGGCGGCCCCTTCTCTGCCCAGTTACGCGCTTATTATAACCGCACGGACGACGGCCAGCCGGCCATTTTCTCGACCAGCGCGAGCGACAATAATTGCTATTTCGACAATGGCGGTTTCTACGCCGGCGGCGGGCGCTATTTCTGCGGTACGATCAAACCCGCCGAGATCAACACCGACTATACCCGCCAATTTGCCAACGACGGCGAGGATGTCGGGCTTGATGTGAAGACGTTCAACGCCAGTCTGAAAATGGAATATGCACTGTCCGATCAGCTGACGCTGACATCCCTGACCGGCTATAACAAGGTCAAGAACAGCCTCGTGACCGACGGCGACTATAGCGCAGGCAGCTTTCAGGCCTCCACCTTCGCCACTTTCCCGGCCGGTGCCGGCATCGGCATCGTAAACGGCGGACCGACCGATTTCTCTTTTGCCAGCGCCGCAGAGACCGAGGACTGGTCGCAGGAATTGCGTCTCGCTTACGACGGAGACCGGTTCGATATCATGGTGGGCGGCTATTATTTCGACCAGTCCGATGACAGCCGGGACATCCGCGAACTGCCGGCCAATGCCAACGCACTCGCGCTTGCCAATTCCGAAGCCCGCCGGGCTGCCTTATGCTCTCCGGCTGCTGGCTGCTTCTTCACCTTTCTGACCGATCCCGCCGCGGCCGGTGTTGTCGTTGTTCCGCGCAACGAGAATAACTACGACATCCGCAACTGGGCACTGTTCGGAGCGGCAAGCTTTGATCTTACCGAAACCCTGACCCTGAGCGTCGAAGGACGATATGCAGAGGAAAAAGTCGAACAGACGACCATCGCCCGCAACGACGGTGATCCGCCAGCCACACCCGTGAGCGTCGGCACCACGTTCAAGAAATTCTCGCCGCGGGTGCTGCTCGGCTGGCAGGCGACGCCGAATAATCTGCTCTATGCATCGTTCGCCCAGGGGCAGAAGCCCGGTGGCTTCAATGGCGTCACCGCTATTCAGGCCGATGTGCCATCCTATGAGGCAGAGGATGTCGACGCCTTTGAAATCGGTTCGAAAAACCAGTTTCTTGACCGCGCCCTGACCGTCAATCTCGCGGCATTCCACAATACGATCACGGGCTATCAGCTGACCCAGAATGTGCAATCGCCGACCAGCGTCGTCTCCGCTGTCGTTAACGCGGGCAAGGCACGGGTCGTCGGTATGGAGCTGGAGATTGTCGCCCGGCCCAGCGACAATCTGACCTTTACCGCCAATTATGCACTGGCCGACAGCAAGTTCAAGTCGGGCTTTGACGAGAACCAGGGCGTGCTGAACGATGTGCTGGATGATGGTCTGGTCAATTGCTCCACCGGGGATCAGTTCCCCGACACCGCCGGTTGCCAGTCGCTGTTCGGTTCGATCAAGGGCAAGAGAATTCCCCGCGCGCCCGTGCATCAGGTCTTTGCCGATGTGGATTACCGGATGCCGCTGGGATCGAGCGACTGGACCTTCTTTACCGGCGCCAATATCTCCTTGGTTTCCTCCAGCTATGCTCAGGTTCACAATCTGGCCGAAACCGGAGGATCTGCCGTGGCCGATTTCCGCATCGGATTTGAAAACGAGAATTTCAAAATTCAGGGCTATGTCAAGAATCTGACCGACGAGGATTCGGTGGCGCAGATTCTCCGCTACGCCGACGGCAACGAATCCTTCAAACGGAATTTTACTGCGGGCCTTCGCCCCGGACGCCGTTTCGGCGTGGTGCTGTCAGCCAGATATTGAGGCCTCGACGCCTGAACGATCAGTAAAAGAAAGCCGTCCGATTGGGCGGCTTTCTTGTTTCGGGAGACCCGTGATGAACCGTTTAAGATTATATGCACCATTGCTGCTGGCCTTGTTCGCGCTGGCCATGCCGGCAGCGCAGGCACAGTCGGAAACCTCGCCGACCGGTGCGGAGATATTGGCGCTGGCGCGGGAAGCGGCCGGGGGTGACCAATGGGCCAATGCGCGCACGCTGAGTCTGTCAGGCCGCGCGATATTCTATGGCGAAACGGGCCATGAACCGCGCGCGGTGGCCGATGATTACCGAATGTGGCGGATATTCGATCCCGATCGGGAAGTCGCCCATGGCGCGGACGGCAAGGTCAGGATCATCGCAAAAGCCGGCGACCGGCTGGTCTTCGAGGTCGGTTTCGATGGTGAAACGACCTGGACCGAACGCGGGATCACACCCAAGGCAGAGGCAGACCGGTTCTGGGCCAGCAATTTCGGTTTCGGCATCATCCGCCACGCCGGCAAGCCGGGCTTTGTCGCCACGAGAATGCCCGACGACACCTTAGCGGGCCATGCGCTTTACATGGTGCAGCTGACCGATCCGGGCGGGGGACAGACCCTGTTCGGCGTTGACCGGGAAAGCCATGCCATCCGTTCCATGGGCTTTCGCACGCCCAAGGGCTGGCATCAGAGACTGTACGACGATTTTGTCGAGCTGCAGAATCCGCGCTGGTTGCAGGCCCGCCACGTCACTCTTTATTATGACGGCCGCAAGGCGAACGAAGTATTCTGGACCGAGACAAGGGTCAATGGCGTTATCGACGCCGGCTTGTTCGAGCCGCCGGTCGAGTAGCTCGCGGATCTAGTCGGCGCCGGGTCCGGACGGCCGTTCGGCGCCGGAAATCGTGCAGCTGGCCTGCATCCAGCGCAGGTTGAGGCCAACCCGGCTTGCGTCGATATCGGCCCAGCTATAGCTCTCGGCCCGGTCGGGGTCCTGCTTGTGCACGTAGAGCACCATGCTTGGCCGGTTGCGGCTGGGCGCGGGCCAGTGCACCGCCCGCATCCGCAATGTCACCGCTTCGGCGCCGCTGTCACCACCCCCGACGCGCGCACGGCCACCCTGGTCATGCAATGCCAGATCGCCAGCGAAGACCCAGTCGGTGCTGCCGTCTGCCTTCGGCTCTGCCTTGGGAATCGCCGCCCAGCATTGCACCGGCCTTGCCCGTTTCAGGATTGTCTCGGAACCGTCGTTCAGACGCAGCTGGACGCCGTCGGGATTGACGGCAATGATCTGATAGTCCTGCTTGCAGGCCATCCGATTCTGCACCGCGCCATAGCGCCAGCCTTCACCGGTCCGTTCGAAATAGCGGCTGCAAGACCCGACCCGGACCGTGCTGCGCGCTGCACCGGCGGAGATGACAACTGGCTTGGTTGCGCCAATTGTCTCTCCGTATGCATCTATCGGCTCCAGCGTCAGGCCATCCTTGTTCCGAGAGATGCGGAGCGACAGCCAGGGCGGTGCCGCGCGGCCGGCGTCTTTCTCGAAATAGACCTGTTCCTCGTTGCTGAACGTGCCGGACAGCAGGTCGGCAATATCAGACCCCGCATCCGGAGCAGTCGCCAATACCGCCGCCTGGAGAAGCATATATCCCGCTACCATCGATCCAATCCCCTCTCAATTTGTCCGGACAAATCTAAGCGATCGAGTCGTAAAAGCAAGTCAATCCGGTGAAATTCAGGCGGTTGCCGATACCAGCCAGACCTTGCCTTTCATCATCACGCCCTTGCCGGGGATATGGTGCCGGGCAAAGACGTCGGCCAGTTCCTTGCTGGCGGCGGTAATGACCGCATCGCCCTTGTCGCTCAGCGCCCGGCCGACCGCCATCGAAGCAAAGGCGAATTCGACGGCTTTCTCGGGCGTGGCACCGATTCCGCCGACCGGTTGCAGGGCTTCATAGGCGGCGACATCGACATTGGTGAAGCCACTGCCGTCCAGTATCTCGCCGAGATATGCCAGATCCTCGAAGGCAAAGGGGCCTGGCGCGCGCGGCACCGCCGGGGGGATTTCGACATGGTTCCGGACGACGCCCATCATTTCCATCATCCACAAATTGTCGCGCGGCGGCCCCCAGACCGCCAGATCGATGCGCCCGCCTGGGCGGACCAGAGCGTGGAGATTTTTGAAAGCGCTGACCGGCTCCTCAAAAAACATGCTGCCGAAGCGGGAGAAGAGCCGGTCATAAGGCGCGTCCGGCAATTGCGCCGTGGCGGCGTCGGCGCAGGTAAATTCCACATTGCCGGCATCGGACCGGTCGGCCCGTTCCCGCGCGGCGGCGATCAGGTCGGGGGATATATCAAGACCCATGACCTTGCCGGAGGGCGCAACCGCCTCGCCGATGGCCAGCGTCGTGGCCCCGCCACCACAACCCAGATCGATCACCGTTTCACCGTCCTGATATGCGGCGCGCGCCAGCAGAGCTTCGCCTATCGGGGCGATCATCTCTTCGAACAGCGACAGGCTGGCCAGCCATTTGAGCCCCATTTCACCGGCCCAGTCTTCCGGTTTCAATTCCTGCGGTTGCTGGTCTGAAATATTGCTGTCGTTGCTCATGCGCGTGTTCCTGCTCTATAATATTTTCGCGAAGCTGGCCGTCCCCGTACCGGTGACCGGTTTTTTCTTCGGCGCGACGGTCCTGGTCGCAGCCTCCATGATCTGCTGCGGATCGGGCTTGTCGGTCAGCAGGGCCTCCATCGTCCGCACACAGAGGCGCGAGGCATCGTCGGCAAGATCATACCAGATCTGCTTGCCCTCGCGGCGCGTCTTCACGACATCCGCCTGTCGCAGCGCCGCTAGCTGCTGGCTGAGCGCCGGCTGGCCGATACCGGTTGCGGCATCGATCTCGCTGACGCTGTTTTCGCCGCGCAGCAGAAAAGAGAGGATCATCAGCCGCTGCGGCTGGGCGAAGATTTTAAGCTTCTCGGTCGCGGCATCGGCGCGGTCACGGCTTTCGTAAATCGCCGTCACGGGGCCTTCACCTTGTGGCAGAACCAGTCGTCCTCCCGGCTGATTTCCGTCTCCGAGAGCGGTGGGATCTGAAGCACATCATCACCGGGCTGCCACCCTTCCGGGATCAGGACATCGGCCTTGTCGGCAAGTTGCAGCGCCGCCAGCAGGCGGATCATCTCGTCAACCGAACGCCCGACATTGTGCGGATAGCAGGTGGTCGCGCGGACCACGCCTTCGGGGTCGATGAAATAGCTCGTACGCATCGCCGCAGAATCGGCGGCGGTTTCGTCGATCATGCCAAAGGCACGACCGACCGCCATGCTGGGGTCCTCGACAATCGGGAAAGGGATTTTGACGTCGAACTTGTCCTCGATCGCCCGCGCCCAGGCGAGATGGGAATAGAGGCTGTCCACCGACAGGCCGAGCAAAGCACAGTCCAGCGCCTCAAACTGGTCCTGATGACGTGCCAGAGCGACAAATTCGGTGGTGCAGACCGGGGTGAAATCGGCGGGATGTGAGAAGAAGATCAGCCAGCGTCCACGATAATCCGAAAGTTTGACCGGGCCACGGGTCGTGCGCGCCTCAAAGTCCGGGGCGACGTCCCCTATACGCAATGACCCTGACTTTACCTGCAACGCGTCTGACATTAATTTTCACCTCTCCCGAGAATTGGCAGTGTTGGCATATTGACGCAACACATATAATGTATTACATAGTTTATGTAAATATGAATTTGAGGAATTATCTATGACTGATTCGGCACTGATTCATGCAACGGAACAAATCTCCCGCGCGCAGCAGCATCTCCCCGTTATCCAGGCTTTTTTCGATCAGCCGACGTTCACGGTGACTTATGTCGTGCACGACAAGGAGACGAAATGCGCCGCCATCATCGACAGCGTATTCGATTTCGACCCGGCTTCCGGCCGGACGTCCTTCGAGTCCGCCGACGAGGTGATTGCCTATGTCAAGGAACAGGGCCTGACGGTCCAGTGGCTGCTCGAAACCCATGCCCATGCCGACCATCTGTCGGCTGCGCCCTATCTGCAGGAAAAGCTCGGCGGCAAGATTGCCATTGGCGAGCATATCGTGACGGTGCAGGACGTATTCGGCAAATTGTTCAACGCCGGAACCGAATTCCAGCGCGACGGATCGGATTTTGACCGCCTGTTCGCCGATGGCGACACGTTCAAGATCGGCACTCTCGATGTGACGGTGATGCATGTGCCCGGCCATACGCCAGCCGATATCGCCTATGTCGTCGGCGACGCGGTCTTTGTCGGCGACACGATGTTCATGCCGGATTACGGAACCGCCCGGGCCGACTTCCCCGGCGGTGACGCACGCCAGCTTTACCGGTCGATGCGGCGCCTGTTGTCGCTGCCCGACACCACCCGCCTGTTCATGTGCCATGACTATCTGCCGGAAGGCCGCGACGAATATGTGTGGGAAACCACGGTTGCGGAACAGCGGAAGAACAATATCCATGCGCATGACGGCGTGACCGAGGACGAATTTGTCAAAATGCGGACCGAACGCGACAAGACGCTGAATATGCCGCGGCTGATCCTGCCCTCTGTCCAGGTCAATATGCGGGCCGGCCATCTGCCGCCCGAGGAGGACAATGGCGTGCGCTACCTCAAAGTTCCGTTGAACGGCGTCTGATGCTCGCTGCATTTCCCCATGCCATGCCGCTGGAAGGCCTGATCGGCGGACTGATGATCGGTGTCGCAGCCGCAGTGATGCTGCTCGGCCTCGGTCGGATCGCCGGAGTCAGCGGACTGGCGGCGCGCGCCACCGGCATTGCCGATGGCGGAGCGCCCCGCAGCATAGCCATCGCTTTCGTTATTGGCCTGCCGCTCGGAGCATTTATAATCGCCCAGCTCACCGGCGGGATCGAGACCCGCTTTCCGCCCTCGGTCATTCCGCTGATTATCGGCGGCTTGCTGGTCGGCTATGGCACGCGGCTTGGCTCGGGCTGTACCAGCGGCCACGGCGTCTGCGGCATGTCGCGCCTGTCGCCCCGCTCCTTGATCGCCACGGCCATCTTCATGGCCAGCGGCTTTGTCACGGTCGCGCTGATGCGCGCAGGAGGCTTGCTATGAAACAGATTTTGGTAGCCCTTTTCGCCGGAGCCCTATTCGGCGCGGGTCTGGCCTTCTCGGGCATGGCCGATCCGGCGCGTGTGCAGGGATTTCTGGATCTCTTCGGCAATTGGGACCCCACGCTCGCCTTTGTCATGGGCGGCGCGATGATCCCGATGGCCATTGCCTGGATCATCCAGCGGCGGCTCGACAAGCCCTTTGCCGACGCGCATTTTTCGCTGCCCGGCACAACCCTGATCGATCGTAAACTGACCATCGGTGCGGTGCTGTTCGGCACCGGCTGGGGAATCAGCGGCCTTTGTCCGGGTCCGGGTCTGGCGGATCTGGCGATCAACCCCCTGCCCGCTCTGGCCTTCGTCGGCGCGTTGCTAACCGGCATGATCGCGCATCGGGTGACAAGTTAAGCAGAGACACGATAATGAAGGATGTCCAATGACGAGCAAGCCAGAAATCACGAAGTTGAGTGACACCGTAAGTGTATCGCCGCAACTGGAGCTCAGCGATGTCGCGGCATTGGCGAAAGCCGGCTTCAAATCGATCATCTGCAACCGGCCCGACGATGAGGCAGGCGACCATCCCCGTTCTGCCGCCGTGGCGGAGGCCGCACAACAAGCGGGCCTGAATTTCGCATATGTCCCGGCAGTGTCAGGCGCGATCACCGATCAGGACGGAGAGAAAATGTCGTCCGCGCTGGCAGATATTCCCGCTCCCGTCCTCGCCTATTGTCGGTCCGGTGCCCGTTCAACCAAATTGACCGAAATGGCGCAGGCGAAACCAGCGAAGACTCCATCTACATCCAGCCGCTTCAATGTCGTCATCGTCGGCGGCGGCTCCGCCGGTATCGCGACCGCCGCCAGCATGCTCAAGCGGAACAAGACTATCTCGCTCGCGATTATCGACCCGGCCGACGACCATTATTACCAGCCCGGCTGGACCATGGTTGGCGGCGGCGCCTTTTCCGCCGAATTCACCCACCGCAAGGAAAAGGACCTGATCCCCAGACGTGCGCAGTGGATCAAATCTGCAGTCCGCTCTTTTGATCCTGAAAATGGCTCCGTTGCAACAGCCGACGGACAGAATATCGGCTATGATGTGCTGATCGTCTGCCCGGGCATCAAGCTCGACTGGGAGGCGATCGACGGCCTGCCCGAGACCCTCGGCAAGAACGGTGTCACGTCCAATTACCGCTTCGATCTCGCGCCCTACACTTATCGGCTGGTCAAGGACTTGAAGGACGGAACCGCCCTGTTCACCCAGCCGCCAATGCCGATCAAATGCGCCGGCGCGCCGCAAAAGGCGATGTATCTGTCTTGCAGCAAGTGGGAAAAACAGGGCGTTCTGGGCAATATCGACGTGCAGTTCCACAATACAGGCGCGGTATTGTTTGGCGTGAAGGAATATGTGCCGGCGCTGATGGAATATGTTGAGCGCTATGACGTCCATCTCAATCTCGAGTCCAAACTGGTGGCAGTCGACGGCCCGGCGCAGATTGCCACATTTGAACAGAAACGTGGCGAGGAAATCAAAAGGGTCGAGATAAAGTTCGACATGATCCATGTCGTCCCGCCACAAGTGGCGCCCGATTTTGTCCGCTCCAGTCCGCTGGCTGCCGAAAGCGGGTTCGTCGATGTCGATCCGGACACCCTGCGGCACGTAAAATATACCAATATATTTGCGCTCGGCGACGCGTGCAGCGCGCCCAATGCCAAGACCATGGCCGCCGTCCGCAAACAGGCGCCGGTGGTTGCAGTCAACGCGCTTGCCGCACTGGAGGGCAAGCCGCCGATTGCCGACTATAATGGCTATGGCAGCTGCCCGCTGACGGTCGAGCGCGGCAAGGTCGTGCTCGCCGAATTCGGCTATGGCGGCAAATTGCTCCCCAGCTTCCCCAACTGGCTGATCGACGGGACGCGGCCATCGCGGCTGTCGTGGCTGCTCAAGGACACGATCCTGCCGCCGGTCTATTGGCATGGCATGCTCAAGGGCCGCGAATGGATGGTCAAACCGCACCGGATCGGCGCGGAATAAGCCGGGCCCATGAAAATCGCCCGCTATTTGCCTATCCTCGACTGGGGCAGCCGTTATAACAGCACCACGCTGACCAATGACGGCGTCGCCGCGATCATCGTCACGATCATGCTGATCCCGCAGAGCCTGGCTTATGCCATGCTCGCCGGATTGCCGCCGGAGATCGGGCTCTATGCCTCGATCCTGCCGCTGATCGCCTATGCGATATTCGGGACCAGCCGGACATTGGCGGTCGGACCGGTTGCGGTGGTCTCACTGATGACCCTGACCGCCGCCAGCGCCATTGCCCCGCCGGGCAGCGCCGACTTTATCGCCGCCGCTCTGGTTCTGGCCCTGCTCTCCGGTCTGTTCCTGCTGCTTCTCGGCATATTCAAGCTCGGCTTTCTGGCCAATCTGCTCTCCCATCCGGTGGTGTCGGGCTTCATCACCGCCAGCGGCATCATCATCGCAACCAGCCAGCTGAAATCGATTTTCGGGATCAAGGCGAGCGGGGCGGCCATGCCCGAACTGATTTCCAGCATTGCCGCAACCATCGGCACCACCAATATCCCGACCTTGATCATCGGCGTCTCGGCGACCGCCTTTCTCTTCTGGGTCCGCAAGGGGCTGAAGCCGCTGCTGATGCGGATCGGCATTTCCGCGCGCCCGGCGGAGCTGCTGGCCAAGGCCGGGCCGATTGCCGCCGTTGCCGTTTCAACCATCGCCACGATAATGTTCGATCTGGAGGCCAAGGGGGTCAGCGTGGTCGGCGATATTCCGCAGAGCCTGCCACCCTTCTCGGTTCCGCTGGTCGATCTGGAACTGTGGAAAACGCTGGCGATACCGGCGCTGCTGCTGAGCATCATCGGCTTTGTCGAATCCGTCTCTGTCGGCCAGACGCTGGCCGCCAAGCGCCGCCAGCGGATCGACCCGGATCAGGAACTGATCGGTCTGGGCGCGGCCAATATCTCGGCGGCCTTCTCCGGCGGCTATCCGGTCACCGGCGGTTTCGCCCGGTCCGTGGTGAATTTCGATGCCGGTGCGGAGACGCCCGCCGCTGGAGCCTTCACTGCGGTCGGCATCGCTCTGGCGGCGCTGTTCCTCACCCCGCTGCTCGCCTCCCTTCCCATCGCCACGCTGGCCGCAACCATAATCGTTGCGGTGCTGAGCCTTGTCGACTTCAAGACGCCGCGGACGATCTGGCGCTATTCGAAAATGGACTTTGCCGCCATGGCCGCGACCATCATTGTCACTCTGCTCGCCGGCGTCGAGCCGGGCGTCATCGCAGGCGTCGGCCTGAGTCTCGCGCTGTTCCTGTGGCGCAGCTCGCGGCCCCATGCCGCCATCGTCGGCCGGGTTCCCGAAACCGAGCATTTCCGCAACGTCAATCGGCACAAGGTCTTCACCGATCCCCGCATCCTCACTATCCGGATCGATGAAAGCCTGACCTATCTCAACGCGCGCTGGCTCGAGGATTTCATTCTCGAACAGGTCGCCGAGCAGAAAAGCGTCCGCCACGTCATCCTGATGTGCTCGGCGGTCAATGCGATCGATGCCTCCGCGCTGGAAAGCATCGAGGCGATCAACCACCGTCTGGCGGATGCGGGCATCTCCCTGCACCTCTCGGAGGTCAAGGGACCGGTGATGGACGCGCTGAAGCGCTCGCATTTTCTGGAGCAGCTCTCCGGACAGGTTTTTCTTTCACAAAACGAAGCTTATACTGCGATTATTGCAATTGCGGAAAACGAAGATAACGCCGACACTGATATTGATATTTGGAAGGCAAGAGGCCTGATATGATCGACAATGAACTCGCAATTCTTCTGGCGAGGGTGCAATTCGCCTTCACCGTCAGTTTCCACTTTCTGTTTCCTGCCTTCACCATCGGCATCGCCAGCTATCTCGCGGTTCTGGAAGGATTGTGGCTGAAAACCGACAAGGGCGTCTACGCCAATCTCTACCGCTACTGGTTGAAAATCTTCGCCGTGGTTTTTGCGATGGGCGTCGTCTCGGGGATCGTCATGTCATACCAGTTCGGTACCAACTGGTCGGTCTTCTCCGACAAGGCCGGACCGATCATCGGGCCCCTCATGGCCTATGAAGTGCTGACCGCCTTCTTCCTCGAAGCCGGTTTTCTCGGCGTGATGCTGTTCGGTATCAACAAGGTCGGCCGCAAGCTGCATTTTGTCGCGACGCTGGCCGTTGCCATCGGCACCTTCATCTCCGCCTTCTGGATCCTGTCGGTGAACAGCTGGATGCAGACACCGGTCGGCTATGCGATCAATGATGTCGGCCAGTTCGTGCCCGCAGCGGGCTGGTGGGATATCGTCTGGAACCCCAGCTTCCCCTACCGCCTGGTGCACACGGTGCTCGCCGCCTATCTGACCACCGCCTTTGCGGTCGGTGCGGTCGGGGCCTGGCATCTGCTGAAAGACAGGACCAATCCCGGCGCCCGCAAGATGTTCTCGATGGCGATGTGGATGGCGGCGCTGGTCGCTCCGACTCAGATATTCATGGGCGACCTGCACGGGCTCAACACGCTCGAGCATCAGCCGGCCAAGGTGATGGCGATGGAAGGCCATTATGAAAGCCACCCCGATGGCGCGCCGCTGATCCTGTTCGGCATTCCCAACAGCGAGGAAAAGCGGGTCGACTATGCCATCGAGATACCCAAGGCCTCGTCGCTGATCCTCAAGCATGATCTCAATGCGCCGCTGGCTGGGCTGGATACGATTCCCGAAGCCGACCAGCCACCCGTCGGCATCGTCTTCTGGGCGTTCCGGATCATGGTCGGTCTCGGCTTTGCCATGCTCGGCATCGGCCTGTGGAGCCTGTTCGCCCGCGCGCGCAAGAAGCTCTACGACTGGACCTGGCTGCACCGCGCCGCGCTGGTGATGGGACCATCGGGTTTCATCGCCGTGCTCGCCGGCTGGGTGACCACAGAAGTCGGCCGCCAGCCGTTCACCGTCTATGGTCTGCTGCGGACCAGCGAGAGCGCTGCGCCGCTGGACGCGCCGGCCGTCGCAATGTCGTTGCTCGCCTTTGTGGTGGTCTATTTCATCGTCTTCGGCGCGGGCATCGTCTATATTTTCAAGCTGGCGGCAAAAACGCCCGAGGCGCACGAACCAACACCGGACGACGCGCCAATCCGCTCGGCCGGGATCACCCCGGCGGCGGCGGTGCTCGAAGGGGATCATGAAGAAGGAGCAGCGTCATGAACGGCATCGACCTGACCGTCATCTGGGCTGGCATCATCGCCTTTGCCGTGGTCGTCTATGTGATCATGGACGGGTTCGATCTCGGCATCGGCATCTTGTTTCCCAATTTCAAGGTCGGCCAGGACCGCGACACGGCGATGAACAGCATCGCGCCGGTCTGGGACGGCAATGAGACCTGGCTGGTGCTGGGTGGTGGTGGATTGCTGGCCGCTTTCCCGCTCGCCTATGCGATCATCCTGCCAGCGCTCTACGCGCCTTTGATCGCTATGCTGCTGGGTTTGGTGCTGCGCGGCGTGGCCTTCGAGTTCCGCTGGCGCGATCCCTCGCACCGGGCCCGCTGGGACTTCGCCTTTACCGCCGGATCAGTGATCGCGACCTTTGCGCAGGGAGTCACCCTCGGCGCCCTCTTGCAGGGCATCACGGTCGAGGGCCGCGCTTATGCCGGCGGCTGGTGGGAATGGCTGACCCCGTTCAGCATATTAACCGGCTTTGCCCTGCTGGCCGGCTATGCGCTGCTCGGCTGCTGCTGGCTGATCTGGAAAACCGAAGGCCCGCTGCAGCGCCAGTGCTACAGCTATGCCGGCCGGCTCGGCATCTTGCTGTTGCTCGCGATCATCGCGGTCAGCGCCGCCACGCCCTTTCTCGAGGAAGAATATTACAGCCGCTGGCTCGCCTATCCCGGCGTACTGGCCACCGCGCAGATCCCGCTGGCGACGCTGGTCGTCTCGGTGCTGTTTTTCCGCAGCCTGTCCAAACGCCAGGAAGCCGCACCCTTTTTCTACGCGCTCGGACTGTTCGGGCTGTGTCTCGTTGGCCTTGCGGTCTCGATGTGGCCGGATGTCATCCCCGGCCGGGTCACGATCTGGGAAGCCGCCGCTCCCTATGAAAGCCAGCTGTTCATGCTGGTCGGCGCGGCCATCATGGTCCCGGTCATCCTCGCCTACACCGCCTGGGCCTATTGGGTGTTCCGTGGCAAGGTCGGATCGGACGGTTACCATTAATGGCTTTTGATCCGCTCTCGACCGACGGCAAAAAGGCCGACGGCGCACCTTTGCCGAAACGCTTGCTCTGGATGCTCGCCTATTGGGCGATGGGCGTGCTGGCAGTCGGCACAGTCGGCTATTTCATCCGCTTCTGGATCAAGACCTGACCCGGCGCCTAGTGCGCCTCGTCCCAGCTCTTGCCAGTCCCGATATCCACATCCAGCGGCACCGATAGTTTTACCGCCGGTTCCGCCGCGCCGGACATGACCGTGCGGATCACCGTGCTGGCGGCTTCGACATCACCCTCGGGCAATTCGAAGACCAGTTCATCGTGGACCTGCATCAGCATCCGGACCTTATCCAGTCCGGCCTCGGCCAGGGCAGGCAGCATCCGCGCCATCGCGCGCTTGATAATGTCGGCGCTGGTGCCCTGGATCGGCGCGTTGATCGCGGCCCGCTCGCTGCCCTGACGTTCGGCCTGATTGGGGGATTTGATCCGCTCGAACCATGTCTTTCGGCCAAATAATGTCTCGGTATAGCCGGTCTCGCGGACCGATTGCAGCGTCTTCGAGATATACTGGTTGATGCCGGGAAAACGCTCGAAATAGGTATCGATCATCGCTTGGGCTTCATCCGGATCAACCTCGAGCCGCTTGGCCAGACCCCAGCGCGAAATGCCGTAGAGTATGGCGAAATTGATCGTCTTGGCACGGGCGCGGGCGTCGCGGTCTTCGGCCCCGAACAGCTCGCGCGCGGTCCGGTTATGGATATCCTCGCCGTTCGCAAACGCCTCCTTCAATGTCTCTACATCGGCGATATGCGCCGCCAGCCGGAGTTCGATCTGGCTATAGTCGGCGGCGAGAATGACATTGCCCGGTGCAGCGACAAAGGCCTGCCGTATCTGCCGCCCGATCTCGGTGCGGATCGGGATATTCTGCAAATTGGGTTCGGTCGAGGACAGCCGACCGGTCTGCGCGCCGCTCAGGCTGTAGGACGTGTGCACCCGTCCGGTTTCCGGATTGATCTGCTCCTGCAGCGCATCGGTATAGGTGGATTTCAGCTTCGCCAGCTGCCGCCAGTCGACCACCTTTTGCGCGATCGGTTCACCATCGCCGGCCAGCCGTTCGAGCACCGTGACATCGGTCGAATATTGACCAGACTTACCCTTCTTGCCGCCCTTCAGACCGAGCTTGCCGAACAGGATTTCACCCAGCTGCTTGGGACTGCCGATGGAAAAGGATTCGCCCGCCAGTTCGTGGATATCCGCTTCCAGCTTTTCCATTTCCTCGGCAAATGTCTTGGACAATCGCGCCAGTTCCTCGCGGTCGACCAGCACGCCGCTGGCTTCCATCCCGGCAATCACCGGCACCAGTGGACGGTCGACCATCTGATAGACACGCGTCGCCCGTTCCGGGACCATCCGCAGCCGCAATATTTCCCACAGGCGCAGCGTGACATCGGCGTCCTCCGCGCCATATTCGGTCGCCTTGTCGAGCGGCACTTCGGCAAAGCCGATCGCCTTCTTGCCGGTGCCGGTGAGCGACTTGAAGCTGATACATTCGTGCCCGAGATGCAGCTTGGAAAGTTCGTCCATACCATGACCATGCAGGCCGGCATCGAGATTGAAACTCATCACCAAAGTGTCGTCAAAAGGCGCGATGCTGATATCATGCTGGGCCAGTACGCCCATGTCATATTTCAGATTCTGACCGACTTTCAGCACCGCATCATCCTCGAGCAGCGGCTTGAGCTTCGCCAGCGCATCCTCCAGCCCGATCTGCTGCGGCGTCTCGCCGAACATGTCGCCGCTGCCATGGCCGAGCGGGACATAGCAGGCCTCGTTGGGACCGGTGGCCAGACAGACGCCGACGATGCGCGCGGTGACGCTTTCGAGACTGTCGGTTTCCAGATCCACCGCGCAGACGCCTTGCGCCGTTGCCCGCGCGATCCACTGGTCCAGCGTATCAATGTCCTGCACACATTCATAAGTGCTGCGATCTATCGCCGGTGCGTCCGGCAATTTTGCGGCAACCGGAGTACCGGCTTCCTCCGCCACATCGGGATTTTGCGGTTCGGCATGGCCGTCGCCACCCAGTTTGCGGAGCAGGCTGTTGAACCCGTGATCCGCCAGAAATTCGCGCAGCGGCCCATCGGGAATATCCTGGATCAGGAAACTCTCCAGCGTATCGGGCAGCGGGCAATCCTCGCGCAGGGTCACCAGCTCGCGCGACAGCCGCGCCTGATCGGCAAATTCGACCAAATTGTCGCGCATCTTGGATTTCTTCATCTCCGGCGCGGCGGCGAGAACGCTTTCGATATCACCATATTCGTTGATCAATTTGGACGCCGTCTTCGGCCCGATGCCCGGCACGCCGGGGATATTGTCCGAACTGTCGCCCATCAAGCCAAGCACATCGCCCAGCTTCTCCGGCCCGACGCCGAATTTCTCCTCGACCGTGGCGCGGTTCATCCGGGCGTTCTTCATCGTATCGAGCATGTCGACGCGGCTGTCGTCATGCGGCTCGATCAGCTGCATCAGATCCTTGTCGGACGAGACGATCGTGACCTTCCAGCCCTCGGCCAGAGCCGCCTTGGTATAAGAGGCGATCATGTCGTCGGCCTCGACATTTTCTTCCTCGATCAGCGGCAGCGAGAATGCCCGCGTGGCATCGCGGATCATCGGGAATTGCGGCTTCAGATCCTCCGGTGCCTCCGGCCGGTTGGCCTTATACTGATCATAGAGATCGTTGCGGAAACTGGTTCCCGCCTTGTCCAGCACCACCGCCATATGGGTCGGACCGTCGGCCTTGTTCAGCTCGTCGGCGAGCTTCCACAACATCGTCGTATAGCCATAGACCGCGCCGACCGGTTCGCCGCGGACATTGGTCAGCGGCGGCAGGCGGTGATAGGCACGGAAAATATAGGCCGAGCCGTCAACAAGATAGAGATGGTTGGGTTTGCTGTCTGTAGGGTCCGTCATGGCTGCCAGCACTAGCAGTACCAGCAGCCTTCGTCATTTCAAATTCTGCTTCAGCGGAAATTTGAATGGACGACAAATGGTTTGAAATCCTGGACCCGATCGTGGACGGGGCGCGGCTTGGCGCTCATGCCCGGTTCGAACAGCGCAACCTGGTTGCGCCCGCGCCGTTTGGCGGTGAACAAGGCGGTGTCCGCATTGCCCATGAGCGCGGCCCGGTCCTGATGCGGGGCGATATCGGCAACGCCGATGCTGACCGTGATCACATGCCGCATATTGCGGTGCGGCTCGAAGATCGTGTTCTCGATCTCGTGCCGGATGATCTCGCCGATGATCTGTCCTTCCGGCGCGCTGGTGTCGGGCAGGAATATGCCGAATTCCTCGCCGCCGATCCGGCCGACCACGTCATCCTTGCGCAAGATTTTCCGGAAGACGTCACCCAGCAGGATCAGCGCCTTGTCGCCTATCGGATGTCCGAAATTATCGTTGATTTTCTTGAAGTGATCAACGTCGACGATCATCAGCACATTGGACTGGTCATTCACGCGCAATATATCGAGCTGGGCGAAAAAGCTGTCGCGGCTGAGCAACCCGGTCATGCCGTCGAAATTGGCCCGCTGTTCGAGCGCCTTGTTCGCTTGGCGCAAGTCGGATTGCGTTTCCTTGAGCCGGTTGGTCAGCCGGACGAGCTTGAACCGCTGTTTCGACATGTAAAGGCCCAGCGGGAAGGTAATCGCCCAGGGAATCAGAAAAGACATGTTGAGCGCCGGCCAGAAACGGTCGTCCACGCCGAAGAACAGGAAATAGACGATTCCGGTGAACGTAACCGATAACAATGCCGCGATGGCCGAAATGATGGCGGTCTGTCGAACGGGCGACAAGCTGGACATTGTTGTGTTCATGAAACTGTCCAATAGCGGAGATATATTGAACGCCTATGCAGATCATTGGTTAACGCGCTGGTCTTGATTGGCGCGCATATTGTGTTGTTCTGGGGCAGGTCGGTCCGGAGACCGGCTTTTCCGGGCCTCAATCGGGCAGGATTCCCTGCAAGGCCGCCCGGTTGTCGCGCAGCACCGTTTCGGCAAAATCCATGAAGGCGCGAACCCGGGCGGTCCTGCGCAAATCCTCGTGGGTCAATATCCAGATATCGCGCGAGGGTACCGGATCGCGGTTGGTTGCCCGCACCAGACCGGGCACGCCGTCGGCGGCGATGCAGGGAACCATCACCAGACCCATTCCGGCCCGCGCCATCTGTACCTGCAAAGTCATGCTGGCAAAGCTGCCCCAGACCGGCACCCGCGCATATTCGCTGTCCTGGGTCCAGTCGGGATAGCGGCCGTCATGCTCGCTCCAGCCGATCCAACGCGCATCTTCCGGCCGGTTTTCAAAATCCTGACGCGCCAGATAGTCCGGGTTGGCATAAATGGACGTATAATAGGAAAACAGCCGTTTGCCGACCAGGGCATCGGGCGGATTATTGTCCATCCGGATCGCGATATCCGCTTCCCGCCGGGCGACATCGAGCAAGTCGAAGCTGGTAAGAATTTGCAGGTCGAGCCCCGGATAGGCATCGCAGAACTCGGGCAGGCGGTCCGCGAAAAAGGCCACCGCGAAGGGTTCGGCCATGGTCACCTTGAGAGTGCCGGTCAGTTCATTGTCACGCCCGGCGATATGGCGCTCCACTGCAAATAATTCTTCAGAGAACCGGTCGGCGACGCGCGCCAGATCCTCCCCCGACGCGGTCGGGAAATAGCCTTCCGGCCGGCGCTCGAACAGACGGCTGTCGAGCGACTTTTCCAATTGTTCGATCCTGCGGCTTACGGTGCTGTGGTGCACGCCAAGCTGTTTGGCGGCGGCACGCACCGTGCCGACTTTCATAACCATGCGGAACGTCTTGACCTCTTCCCAGTCCATAAGCGCGGACTGTAGCGGCAAGAGCCCGGCATTGCATGGCTAAAATTTGCACCAGCAAGGTGCAATCCGTCGCTTTGACATCCTGTTTTTACGCCGATAAAAATCTTGTCATCGCACCACCCCTGCCGCAGGTTGAGCCAGGACAATATCGACTATCAGGAGAGTGCCCATGACCATACCGATTATCGCGGCCTTTACCGGCGCTATTCTCGTTATATTGCAGGCGATATTGATGATTGCGGTCGGCATGCACCGCATCCGCAACCGGATTGCCCTGGGCACCGGCGGCGATCCGGCGCTGGAACGCAAGGTCCGTCGTCATGCCAATCTCGCCGAAAATGCCGCCCTGTTCATCGTCGTGCTGGCGCTGGCGGAAATGACGGTGGTGCCCAATGATATCGTCCGGATCATCGCCATCGTCTTCATCATCGGCCGCATTTTGCACGCCATTGCCCTGTCGACGGTTTCCGGTTCGCACGGTGCGGAAACCGGCAAGATTTTTCAGGCCTTCCGGGCCATAGGCGCGCTCAGCACCTTTGGCAGCTTCATCGCGCTGGGCGGCTATCTGGTCGCCGGCCTGTTCTAGACCTTCCCGTTCCACCCGATCTCAGAAAGACATATCATGACCACTGCCCTCTCCAGGATTTTCAAAGACTCCACCGCGCAGGCGTTTCGCGGACTGACCACGGTTCTGGAAAAGGCCAGGGCAACCGCAGAGGCAGCCGGGACCGCCGAAGAGGCCTATCTCGGCGCGCGCCTGTTTCCCGACATGAACGATCTGAAATGGCAGGTGCAGATGATCACCGAATTTGCCGTTCGTGGTGCGGCGCGGATGAGCGGAACCACGCCCGACGATCTGCCGAACCTGCCGATGGAAGGGGAAACATTCGACGCCCTGATCGGACGGATTGCCGAATGTGCGGCGACAGTCGCCGCTACCGATGATGCGACGATCGATGGCAATGCCGGCATGAAAATCACCATGCCGATCGGTCCGGAACAGACCATCGAGCTGGACGGCGAGACCTATGTTCTCAGCTTCTTCCTGCCCAATCTCTACTTCCACGTCACCACCGCCTATAATCTGTTGCGGATGCAAGGTGTAGCGATCGGCAAACGCGAATATATGGGCATGTAGGGCGGCTCAGTCGGCCCGCTGCGGCCCGCGGCCATCCTGCCACCATTCCTGCAGCCAGCCATAGGGTCGCGCCACCGCCCGGCCGCTTGCGTCCCGCGCCGGTTCAAAGCGAAAACGCTGTTCAATCAGCTTGCAAGTGGTGGCATCAAGGGTGGCGTGACCACTGGATTGGTGAATCCGGCAGTCGCTTGCCCGGCCATCCGCGCCGACGGTGAAATGGGCCACCACATTGCCCCGATTGCCGGATTGCCAAACGGATCGTGGGATATCCTTGCGGCTGATTGCCCCGGAAACATAGCGCGGACCGGAGACAATACCACCGCCGCCGTAGCCATCACCCTGCCCGCCACTGCCGAAGCCCGGCCCGGCCTGATCGGAAGCACCGGCGCTGGATTCATCTCCAGGTCCGGCAACCGGCGCGGCAATCACCGGCGATTCTATCTCGAGTTTGATCTCCGGTATCGGCGCCACAATCTGGGTCGGCGCAGCGTTCAGATTTTCCGGCGAGGTTGGCTTTTCCAAGGCTTCCGCCGGCTTCTCGGCGGGGGCTGGCTCCGGCGGCAGCGGTGGCGTGACATTGATGACCGTGAATCCCGCCGTCACAGTCTTTGCAACGTCCATGCCCATAGCGCTGACCAGCGCATAGCCGATCGCGAGATGAATGAAGATCACGCCCGCTATGGATTTGGTGCGCTGCCGCCAGCCGGTTTCCGCCACATAGTTCATGCAGCCTATCTAGCATGGGAAGCATGAATAAATTCTGGCCGGCGCCGGTTCCGGTTTGGTGCCAAGCGTATTTTCTGGTATATCGGCGCTGTTCGTGACTGGCGAGATCAGGATGGCTTACCATCGGGGAGCGGACGAATTTTCAAAAGCCGATCGCCTGGGCGCCTCTCAAACTATGGAGCAGCCCCATGACCGACAGTCCGAAACCCTTTCACATCGTCTTTCTGCTGTTTGACGGCATCACCCAGCTGGATTTTACCGGTCCAGCGCAGGTGCTTTGCCGGATTCCCGGCGCCGTCGTTCACACGGCGGCGAAGGATATCAAGCCGATACAGACAGACAGCGGTTTCGCCATTCTCCCCTCGACCGATTTCATCGGCTGCCCGCAAGCCGACCTGCTGTGCGTGCCCGGCGGTTTCGGCACCCGGGATGTCATTCAGGATGAAGCCACGCTGCAATTCATGCGCGATCAGGCCGCGGCTGCCCGATATGTCACCTCGGTATGCACCGGTTCGCTGGCGCTCGGCGCGGCAGGGCTGCTGGAGGGCAGGCGGGCGACCAGCCATTGGGCCTATACCGGCCTGCTCGAAAAATTCGGCGCAACGCATGAAAAAGCGCGGGTGGTCAAGGATGGCAATATCATCACCGCCGGCGGGGTAACTTCGGGCATCGACTTCGCCCTGACCGTGGTGGCGGAAATCGCCGGACAGCAATGGGCCGAATCAATCCAGCTCAGCCTCGAATATGATCCGCACCCGCCGTTCGACAGCGGCCACCCCGATGTCGCCGATCCCGATCTGCTCGCTGCCCTGCTGGACCGCGTCTACGAAAAGGCGGCCGGGGATCTGGCCGACATTATTGATAGGCCATAGGTCCGGAATTTCCTTTTCCGCTGCGCTGCTTATCGCGTAAGCGCAGTGGGGAATGAACAGTCCCGCCCCGATCGAAAGCCGTGCGCCCGCCCGCATCAGCGAGCTGCGGCTCTTCCTCTTCGCGCTGTCGTCTGCGGCGGTGATCGCCAACGGCTATTATCTCCATCCCCTGATCACGCCGGTCGCCGAGGAATTCGGTGTCAGCGGCGCGACCGTCGGACTGGCTCCGGCGTTCAACCAGATCGCGCTTGCGCTGGGCATATTGCTGCTGTTGCCGCTTGGAGACCGGATCAACAACCGCACGCTGGTGACGATCTTTGTCGGCGGACAGTTTCTGGCGATGCTCGCCATGGCCCTGTCCGGCAGCTTCGTGATATTTGTCGCCGCTTCCTCGCTGCTCGGCTTTGTCACCATCGCCCCCTATCTGCTGCCGGCCTATGTGACGAAACGCGTGGCCCCGGAACGCATTGGCCATGTCACCGGCATCATGACCGCGGGCGTGACGCTCGGCATATTGGGCAGCCGGGTCGGCGGCGGTCTGCTCGGCCATTATTTCGGCTGGCGCTCGGCATATTGGGTCGGGGTGGCGTGCATGGCCTTGCTGGTGATCCTGCTGCCGCTGATCATGGAGCGCAGACGGGACGAGAAACCGTCTGGCGTCGAGCCACCGCGCTATGGCGAGCTGCTTCGCTCGCTCTGGCCGATCATGAAATCCCTGCCGGAGGTACCGCTGGGCGGGCTGATACAGGCGCTGTCCTTCGGCCTGTTTCTCGCTATCTGGCTGGCGATCGGCCTGCACTTGCCGCGCAACGGCTATGGTGTCGATACGGTTGGCTATCTGGCGATCATTGCCATTATCAACGTCTTCGGCTCGCCCTTTGCCGGCCGGTTCGCAGACCGTATCGGCGCCGAGCGCGCGCGCATCTATTTCTCGCTGGCACAGCTGATCGGTGTCTGCATCCTCCCCTTTGCCGGCCAGAATCTGGTCCTTCTGGTCATCGCGGTCATCTTCAATACGATTGGCGGAGCTTCGGTGGATATCTGCAGCCGGACAATCCTGTTCAAACGCGCGCCGGAGATCCGCACAAGGCTGATGACCATCTATATCGTCATCATGTTCATCGGCGGCGGCATATCGAGCTGGCTGGGCGCGGCGACATATGAATATGCCGGATGGCCCGGGATTTCGGTCATGGCGATCTGCTATGCGCTGGCCATCATGGGCCTGTCGCTCTGGGGCCTGCGCTTCCGCCAGGCCAGAGCCTAGACCTTCACCAGCACCTTGCCGATATTGCCGCCGCTGAACAATTTTCCATAAGCGGTCAGGACATTCTCGATCCCTTCGGTCACGTCGAACGGCGTGTCGATCAGTCCCTGGTCGAGCCAGCCTTTCAGCTCCACCGTCAGCCGTTCGCCCTGATCGGCAAAATCGGGCGAGAAAAAGCCTTCGATGCGCAGCCGCTTCATCAATATCTGGTCGAACTGCTCCGGCCCGCGCCCGCGGCCGTCGCCCTCATATTGGGCGAGCAGACCGCAAAGCGCGATCCGGCCGTAGAGCGCCATATTGGGCAGCACCGCGTCGAGTATCGGCCCGCCGACATTGTCGAAATAGGCGTTTATGCCACCCTCGACCTTGGCCAGTTCGGCGGCGATATCGTCATTCTTGTAATCGATCGCCTTGGTGATGCCGAGCTCGTCTTCCAGCCAGCGGCATTTATCGGGTCCTCCGGCAAGGCCATAGACATTGGCGCCCAATATCTTCGCGACCTGGCAGGCCAGCACGCCGGTAGACCCGGCAGCGGCAGAGACCAGCACATTGTCGCCGGCCTTCACGCCTGCCGTTTCCTTGATCCCCCAAAGCGCGGTCCAGCCGTTGAAGCCGAGCACGCCGAAATGCTGTTTGATATCGTCGATGGCGTTGTCGACCTTGACCAGTCCGGCCAACTCCGGCTGCATCACGCTAAAGTCCGCCCATTGCCCGAATCCGCGCACCAGATCGCCCTCGGCAAAACCGTCATGGCGGGAAGCCGCGACATGGCCGAGCACCAGCCCGACCATCTTCGTGCCGAGTTCCAGCGGCGGCTGATAGCTGTCCTCGCGTTCGGTCATCCACATCCGCGTGCCCGCGTCCATCGACAGATAGGCCGCTTTGACCAGCACCTCGCCATCGGCGAGTTCCGGCATTGGCTCGCTTTCCAGCGACAGCGAGCCTGAAACATCCTGTGCTTCGGGGCGAGAATTCAGCCGCCAATATCGGTTGATGGTCATAGTCGTGCCCTCGCGAAGGCGGGGGCCCATCTCCCGCTTGTGCATTTAGACGCCATGTCAGGAGATGGGCTCCTGCCTGCGCAGGAGCACAGGAATTACCGCCAAATTAAAGCAAATCGCCCTGTTCGATACTATCCTTATTGGCGGGAAGGCTGAACAGCATCCCGTCTTTGCCGAGCACGATCGGACCATCATAAGCGGCATCGGCGCCTCTCATGAAATAGGCGTCAAGATAGCCGAGCGGCAGCGCCGGAACGATATGCGAGAAAACCAGCATCTTCGCCTTGCCGGCCTTTGCCGTCTCCGCCGCCTCGACCGGCGTCGTATGATAGTCGGGAATGTCCGCCATGATTTTCACCAGCCGTTTGCGTCCGGCTTTTTCGAATGCTGTTTCCAGCGTGCCGACCATCTTGGCGTTCAGCACCTCGTGGACCAGCAGATCGCAGCCGCTGCAGGCCTTGGCAACCGCTGGCAGCTTCACCGTATCACCGCTGAAAACGACCGAGCGGCCCTTGTAATCAAAACGATAGCCGACCGCGGGCGCGATCGGTTTATGGGCCACGGAAAATGCGGTGATCCGGATATCATCCTTGTCGTAGACGACCATCTGGTCCTGTCCCTCGGGGATGGTGAAGGGCTGCGCCGCGCCGCCCGCACCGGAAGCCGGCATCGTCGCTTCGCCATGATGGGCGATGCGATATTGCACATCGGCAGCATAAGCCGCGTTGAGACCGTCGACGATCGCTCCGACGCCCTCAGGCGCGATCACCGGCAGCGGCGCGTCACGACCGCCACCAGCCCAGCGCTGCAGCATCAATTCGCCCATGCCGTCGATATGATCGCTGTGGAAATGGGTGAGCAGCAGGGCTTCGGTCGCGCCCGGATTGAGGCCCATCAGCCCCAGATTGCGCACCGCGCCGCCGCCGATATCGACAATGAACAGCTTGCCGTCGATGATCACCGCCGAACAGGGTCCGGCCCGGGTCGGATCGGGCAACGGCGATCCGGACCCGCAGAGCGCGACATGCATGCCGTCCGGCAGATCGCCAATGACATCGCGCGTCACCGCGGTCTCGACCGCACCGGCAAACAGCCGCTCTCCGATCTGCTCCTGAAACAACAGGGCGGCGCCCGTCCCGAACAGTATCAGCAGCAACAGACCCAGGCCCAGCTTCTTCATTTGATTTCCCTCCCGATTCGGTCAGCATTCCACCAAATTGACGGCAAGTCCACCTTGCGAGGTTTCCTTGTAGCGCTCGGACATGTCGAGGCCGGTCTTGCGCATCGTCTCGATCACCTCGTCGAGACTGACCCGGTGCGTGCCGTCGCCGAGGATCGACAGGCGGGCCGCCTCGATCGCCTTGACCGCACCCACCGCGTTGCGCTCGATACAGGGCACCTGCACCAGCCCCCCGACCGGATCGCAGGTCAGGCCGAGATTATGTTCCATGCCGATTTCTGCGGCATTCTCGACCTGCAGAGGCGTACCGCCCCACGCCGCGGTCAGGCCGGCTGCGGCCATCGAACAGGCGACACCGACTTCCCCCTGACAACCGACTTCCGCACCCGATATCGAGGCATTTTCCTTGAACAGGGACCCGATCGCCGCTGCCGTCAGCAGAAAGGTCTCCACGCCCGCTGCATCCGCCTTGGGCGCAAATCTTTCGTAGAATCGGAGCACCGAGGGAATGATCCCGGCTGCGCCATTGGTCGGCGCGGTCACCACCTTGCCGCCGGCGGCATTTTCCTCGTTCACCGCCAGCGCCCAGAGATTGACCCAGTCGAGAATGGTCAGCGGATCGGACAGGGCGCGCTCCTGCCGCTCCATCAACCGCGCGTGGATCAGCGGCGCCCGGCGCTTGACACGCAGCCCGCCCGGCAAAATCCCGCCCTGCAATATGCCCCGGTCGATGCAGGCTGACATGGCATCGGCGATGGCGCGAATGTCGGCGCTTATCTGGTCGTCGGATTTTTCCGTGCGCTCGTTATCGCGCATGATATCGGCGATAGAGAGGCCCTTTTCCTCTGCGATCCGGAGCAAATCGGCGCCCGAGCAGAAGCGATGCGGCACATCCCAGAGACCGCTTTCCGGATTGTTGCTGCCGATCTGGTCCTCGTCCAGGATCGCGCCGCCGCCGACCGAATAATAGACTCGCATATCGATAACGTGCTCGCCTGAATAGGCATTGAAGCGCATCGCATTGCTGTGAAAATCGAGCCGCTTTTTCTGGTCGAAGATGAGGTCCGCCGCCTCGTCAAAGGCAATCTCCCGCGAACCGTTCAGGCTGATCTTTTCGCAGGAGCGAATCTGCTCCACCAGATTGTCCGCCGCATCGGGCTCGATATTGTCCGGTCGCTGGCCGGAAAGCCCGAGCAGGATTGCCCGGTCGGTCGCGTGCCCCTTGCCGGTCAGCGCCAGCGAACCGAAGAGCAAGGTCTCCAGCCTTGTCACCTCTCCCAGCCTGCCGGACTCGCCCAGACGTTCGACAAACATGGCAGCCGCCAGCATCGGCCCCATCGTGTGTGAACTCGACGGGCCTACGCCAATCTTGAACAGATCAAATGTGCTGGCGACCATATATCCCGTCCCTCCCCCTGCCCCGGCGCCGGCCGGGGTCTGTCTCCTCGGGGATTGCCTATATCAAGACGAAGAACGAGATGATAGCGATTGTAACCAGATTGCGTCCAGGCCACAGGTGTAAAGCCACAAAAGGAGGGCCGGAAATTTCTTCCCGGCCCTCGTCGTTGTTCCGGGCGATCGCCTGACTCTCGGTGATCCGGAATCGCCCCGAAACCGCTCACGGTCAGGAAGCGAAATTCTCGAGCACCAGCTTGCCGGTCGCCCGACCGGTTTCCAGCAGGGCATGCGCCTTGCGCAGATTCTCTGCGTTGATCGGCGTAAATATCTCGTTGACCGTCGAGCGAATTCGGCCCGCGTCGATTTCGTCGGCGACATGATTGAGCAGCCTGTGCTGTTCGATCATGTCGGGCGTCTGGAACATCGAACGGGTGAACATGAATTCCCAGACCAGACCGGCGGCCTTGGTCTTCAGCACGGCCTGGCTCAGCGGCTTTTCATTCTCAACAATGGACACGATCCTTCCCTGTGGCCGGATCAGGTCGGTCACCGCATCCCAATGGCCGTCGGTGTGATTGAAGATCGCGATATGATCGACAAATTCCAGCCCCAGCTTCTCGACCTGCGGGCGCAAAGGTTCGCGGTGATTGATCACATGATCGGCACCCAGATCCCGAACCCATTGCGATGTTTCTTCGCGTGATGCGGTTGCGATCACCGACAAGCCGGCCGCTTTGGCCAGCTGGATGGCGATCGATCCGACGCCGCCCGCGCCGCCGATGATCAGGAGCGTTTCGCCCCGGTTGCCGCCGTCCCGGTCGAGGTCGAGCCGGTCGAAAAAGGCTTCATAGGCAGTAATAGTGGTCAGCGGCAAGGCGGCGGCTTCGGCAAAGCCGAGCGACGTCGGCTTGCGGCCGACGATCCGCTCGTCGACCAGCTGATATTCGGCATAGGCGCCAGGCCGGGTGATATCCCCGGCATAATAGACTTCGTCGCCGGGGCTGAACAATGTCACATCCCGGCCAACAGCCTCCACGACGCCTGCGGCATCCCATCCAAGAATACGGGGCCTGTCCTCCACATCATCCTTGGGCGCGCGCACCTTTGTGTCGACAGGGTTTACGGCAATGGCGTGAATTTTGACCAATATGTCCCGGCCTTCGGCAACGGGCTTTTCCACTTCCACATCGACCAGGGATTCCGGATTTTCGATGGGCAGGTAACGGGTTAGTCCAATGGCTTTCATGATCGATATCCTTTTGCTGGTGCCGCCTGGCTTGCTGCGTGCCATCCCTAGAATATTCTGGTGGCGGAATAATTGACTGGTTCTGGAAATCACTATTTTCCATTTCCAAACAATCGACAATGTCCCCGGTCGCGGCGACAACGAAAAAAGGGGCCGGAAGTTTCCTTCCAGCCCCTCTTGTTGATTTCAGCGTAGACTGAACGGTCGGGTTTAGAAGCCCATTCCGCCCATGCCGCCGCCCATGCCGCCCATGTCGGGCATGCCGCCACCGGCTTTGTCTTCTGATGGTGTTTCAGCGACAGCCGCTTCGGTGGTGATCAGCAGACCGGCAACCGACGACGCGTCCTGCAGTGCTGCACGCACAACCTTGGTCGGATCGATGACGCCAGCTTTGACAAGGTCTTCATAAACATCGGTCGATGCGTTGAAGCCGAATTCCTTGCTCTTCTGGTCCAGCATCTTGCCGGCAACAACCGCGCCGTCAAAGCCCGCATTTTCAGCGATCTGACGAACCGGAGCCTGCAGCGCCTTGCGAACAATGTCGATACCGCGGGTCTGGTCGTCGTTAACGCCTTCAAGACCTTTGAGTGCCGAAGTTGCATAGAGCAGAGCGGAACCGCCGCCAGGGACAATGCCTTCTTCAACGGCAGCACGGGTTGCGTGCAGCGCGTCGTCGACACGGTCTTTCTTCTCTTTCACTTCGACTTCGGTCGCGCCGCCGACTTTGATCACGGCAACACCGCCAGCGAGTTTCGCCAGACGTTCCTGCAGCTTCTCTTTGTCATAGTCGGAAGTGGTGTTTTCGATCTGCGAACGGATCGCTTCAACACGTGCCTTGATGTCGGCTTTCTTGCCAGCGCCGTCGACGATCGTGGTGTTATCCTTGTCGATCGTGACATTCTTGGCTTCACCGAGCATGTTCAGCGTAACGCTTTCCAGCTTGATGCCGAGATCTTCGGAGATCATTTCACCCTTGGTGAGGATCGCAATATCTTCGAGCATCGCTTTACGGCGATCACCGAAACCAGGTGCCTTGACCGCAGCGATCTTCAGGCCGCCACGCAGCTTGTTGACCACGAGGGTCGCCAGCGCTTCGCCTTCGATATCTTCGGCAATGATCAAAAGCGGACGTCCGGCCTGGACAACGGCTTCCAGAATCGGAAGCAGTGGCTGCAGGTTGGTCAGCTTCTTTTCGTGGATCAGGATGTAGGGATTTTCGAGGTCCGCAATCATCTTGTCCGGGTTGGTGATGAAATAAGGGGACAGGTAACCGCGGTCAAACTGCATGCCTTCGACAACGTCGAGTTCAAAGTCGAGACCCTTGGCTTCTTCAACCGTAATAACGCCTTCCTTGCCGACTTTTTCCATGGCTTCGGCGATTTTCTCGCCAACTTCACGGTCGCCGTTGGCGGAGATGATGCCAACCTGGGCAATTTCTTCGCTGCCCTTGACGTCTTTCGAGCGTTTCTTGAGATCCGCAACCACGGCTTCAACAGCCTGGTCGATGCCGCGCTTCAGATCCATCGGGTTCATGCCGGCAGAAACGGATTTCATGCCTTCCTTGACGATCGCCTGGGCGAGAACGGTTGCGGTGGTGGTGCCGTCGCCAGCAACATCGTTGGTTTTCGATGCGACTTCACGAAGCATCTGTGCGCCCATATTTTCGAACTTGTCTTTCAGTTCGATTTCCTTGGCAACCGAAACACCGTCCTTGGTGATGCGCGGTGCGCCAAAGCTCTTGTCGAGCACAACGTTCCGGCCTTTGGGGCCGAGGGTTACTTTAACGGCGTCAGCCAGCGTGTTCACACCCTTGAGGATGCGTTCGCGAGCGTCGCGACCAAATTTTACGTCTTTAGCAGCCATGATATTTTCCTCTGCTTAGTTGATTGAAATGATGATGGGAGAAAGGCTTATTTCTCGAGAATGCCGAGAATATCACTTTCCTTCATGATGATCAGTTCTTCGCCGTCGACGGTGACTTCCGTGCCGGACCATTTGCCGAACAGGATCTTGTCGCCTTTTTTGACGTCGAGCGGCGTGGCTTTGCCACTGTCGTCTTTCAGGCCATTGCCGACAGCGACAACCTTGCCTTCAGATGGCTTTTCCTGGGCGCTATCCGGAATGATGATGCCGCCAGCAGTCTTGGTATCCGCTTCGACGCGACGCACCAGTACACGGTCATGTAATGGACGAAATTTCATAGATTTCCCTTTCTTGTCCAATCCAAATCTCTTCAGACCAGCCGTTGCGGCCGGTCGGCAGAGCAGAATTTGTGTGAATTAGCACTCTCTCCTTTCGAGTGCTAACGAAGTCCATGTAATAGCTATTCATCCGCCGTCAAGGGAAAGGGCGGAAAATATTTCATTGCGTTTTTATTGGATTTCCAAGGCATTGCGATTCGTTTCCCATGCAATCCGCATTGCTACGGAGGCGCGATGTAACCGGAGCATCGCCGAGGCCGAATGGCAATATGAGCCCGTTCTGGCGGGTTCCGACTTGTCCCCCAATTCCAAGAAGAGGAAAATCCATGTCTACTCTGGTCAAAACCACTACCGCAGCCGCTGCTCTCGCCGCGGCAGCCACACTGTCTCTCTCCGCCACCGCTGCCCAGGCAGCCGGTGCCAAGGAAAAATGCTACGGCATCGCGCTTGCCGGCAAGAATGACTGTGCCGCCGGTCCGGGCACAACATGCGCCGGAACCTCGACCGCCGACTATCAGGGTAACGCCTGGAAATATGTGGCCAAGGGCAGCTGCGTCAAAATGGGCGGCACGCTGACCGCGCACAAGGGCAATGCGAAACCGGTTCCCAAAAAGGGCTGAACGCGCTAAATTCCGTGGATGGCCGATATTCCTGACCCTCATGTTTCGTCGGTGATGACGATGCCGCGCTCCCTCCCCCCATCGGGTGGCATCGGTCTCAAGTCGGTACATTATAGCAATGTACTGGACGATGACGCACCGGCGAAACGTCCCTCCTGGGTAGAGGTTCATCCACAGAATTACTTCGGCGATGGCGGACCGGCGCACCGCTGGCTCACCGCCGTCGCCGAAGTCTATCCCCTGAGCTTTCACAGCGTCGGCCTGTCGCTGGGCAGCGCGGGCGGACTCAATGGTGACGATCTGGAAAAGCTGGCCGCGCTCTGCGACCGCTATCAGCCGGCGATGGTCTCCGATCATCTCAGCTGGAGCGGCAATGCCCATGACCGCTATCCCGACCTGCTCCCCATTCCCTATACACAGGAAGCGCTCGACCATTTCGCCGGCGAAATCGGCAAGGTGCAGGACCGTCTGCAGCGCCCGATCCTGATCGAAAATCCGTCCCGCTATCTCTCCTATCGCGACGACACAATGAGCGAGACCGACTTCATCCACGCGCTTTGCCGCCGGGCCGGATGCGGCCTACTGTTCGACATCAACAATGTCGAGGTGACCGCGACCAATGTCGGGCTGGATATGCACGCCTATATCGACGCGATCGATCCGGCAATCGTCGGCGAAATCCATCTCGCCGGTCATGCGACGGAAAGCCACGACAGCGGGCCGCTGCTGATCGACGACCATGGCTCGATTGTCAGCGACGTCACCTGGGACCTCTATCGCCGATTCATCACCCGCGCCGGCCCGATCGCCACGCTGATCGAATGGGACACGGATATTCCCGCTTATGATGTGCTGATGGCGGAAGTCACCAAGGCGGAAGCAATATTGGCCGCCCCTGTGCCGGAGGCGGTGCGCCATGCCCTCGCTCGCTGAAGGCCAGTCGCGCTTCGTCGCCTGCCTGCAGAAGGGCCCAGCACATTTTCCCGACGATATGTTCGCCGAGGACAAGGCGCGGGCGCTGCTCGGCCTGAAGGCGCACGCCAACACCATCTCCCACGCCCGGCTGGTGGCGCTGGAAGACTGCTATCCCCGCCTGCATGACCATTTGGGTCACGAGCTTTTTCACAGTCTCTCGCGCGCCTATGTCGAACAGGCTTCCGTCATGGCCAGCGACCTCAACCAAATCGGCGCGGCCTTCCCCGCCTTTCTGGAAGAAAGGGACCATGGCGGCGCGGACATCGATCTTGCCCGGATCGAATGGGCCTGGCTGGAAAGCTATCGCAGCGCCGAGGCCCATCCGCTCGCGCTCGCCGATATCGCATCGCTCGGCGAAGCCGATCTGCTGGCCTTTCCGGTGGCCGCCCATCCGGCGATGCGCCTGGTCGCGCTGACCGCGCCCTTGTCGCCGGCGCTGCCCGAACTGGCCGGCACAGATGCCCGCGCGCTGATGATCACCCGAGCAGAAGCGCAGATATTATTCTATCCGCTGACCGCGACGCAGCAGGCCATTGCGGAAAAACTTCCCGAATGCACAACCTTGGGTAACCTTTTAGCCCATGCGCTCGAACTGGAGGCAGAAGCCACGGCGATGCAGCCCATTATCAAGCTGATCCAGGCCGGGGCGCTGACACCAGTCGAGGGAAGTTGATATGAAATCCATGATCCGGAAAATGATAGGCCTGGTGAGCGGTTCGGTGCCGGAGGGGATCGTCCTGCTGTTCACCCGCGTGGCGCTGGCCGGTATTTTCTGGCGCTCGGCCCGCACCAAGGTCGAGGACGGCAGCTGGCTGCAGATGAGCGACACCACGGTTCTGCTGTTCCGTGAGGAATATGGCATGCCCTGGCCGGAAATCACCGGTCTGCTGGCGACCTATGCGGAACATTTTCTCCCGATCCTCGTCGTGCTCGGCCTGTTCACTCGCATCGGCGCCGCCGGCCTGCTGGTGATGACTTTGGTCATCCAGTTTTTCGTCTATCCCGAGGCCTGGTGGCAGGTGCATATTCTCTGGGTCGCGCTGGCCGGCATATTGATCGTGCGCGGTGGCGGGATATTCTCGCTCGACCGGCTGACCGGTCACAAGTTCGGCTGAACCGATGATCGCCAATGAAGAAACCTTCCGGCGTCTGATGACCAAGGCCCAGGCCGGCGACAAGCTTTGCTATTCCAGCCTGCTCACCGAATGCGAGAAATGGCTGCGGCGCTATTATGCGCGCAAGATCAACCCGGCGGCGATCGATGATCTGGTGCAGGAGACGCTGATCTCGCTGCACCGCAAGCGGGCGAGCTATGATCCGGCAAGGCCCTTTCTGCCGTGGCTCGCCGCCATCGGCCGCTACCGCTGGATCGACAGCCTGCGCAAGATATACCGGCACGAACATGACCAGCTCTACGAGGATATGGTCGCCGATCCGCAGGATGAAACAGTGACGGCCAAGGTCAGTCTGGAGCGGCTGCTCGACCGGATCCCGCCGAAGCAGGCCGAAGTGATCAGTCTGGTCAAGATCGAGGGCCTCAGCATCATCGAGGCCTCGGCCAAAACCGGCCAGTCTGAATCGCTGGTCAAAGTGAATATCCATCGCGGGCTGAAGAAGCTCTCCGCGATGGTAGAAACAGAATGAGAGTAGAAGAGTATAATTTATGTCGGACATGATGATAGACCGTCTCGTCGAGGATTTGACTCCGGTGAAACCGCTGAAGAACCGCAATGGCTTTGCGCTGACGCTGGCCATTGCGGCGATTCTGACGGCGCTGGTCGCCCTGATTGCCGGCGTGCGCGGCGACATATTGATGGGTGTGCCGCATCCGATGTTCTTCTTGCGGGGCGGCGCCTTGCTGCTGCTCGGTCTGACCAGCAGCTATGCGGTCATCGCGATGAGCCAGCCGGCCGTCGGCAACAGCTTCAAGGGCTGGATCTGGGCGCTGGCAGCCGCCCTGCTGTTCCCGGCCACGGCGGCGGTCATGGCAATGATGACCCTGCCCGGCAATATGGCGATACTGGTCCCCCGCTATGGCATGGAATGTCTGGGCGTCAGCATGCTGGGAGGCCTCGGCATAGCGACGGTACAGGTTCTCTGGCTGCGCCGCGGCGCTCCGGTGGCGCTGGAACGGGCCGGCTGGCTGGTCGGCATGTCCTCCGGCGCGCTCGGCGCGGCGGCCTATAGCCTGCACTGCCCGTTCAACAGCATATTCTATATCGGCTTGTGGTACTCTCTCGCCGTCGCCACTTGCGCGATTGTCGGCCGCTTGCTGGTTCCCCGTCTTATCCGCTGGTAATATCGGGCCGCTATCCCATATAGAAGGGATGAATCCGGTCTAAACAGGGATATGAATATGCAATTTGCACGAGCGGCGTGGAAATTTCTGGTCGCGATCAAGGACGGCATGGTCCTGATTGCCATGCTGCTGTTTTTCGGCGCGCTCTATGCCCTGCTGTCTTCCCAGCCCAATAGCGGCGCGATCCGCGACGGCGCTCTGCTGCTCGATCTGAACGGTGTGGTTGTCGAAGAACCGGCAGCCCCCACTTTCGAGGATTTTCTGGCCGGTGCCGGCAACAACCCGCGCGAATATCGCCTGCGCGATGTCGTCCGTGCGATCGATGCCAGCGCGGAGGATGACCGCGTCAAGGCGATCGTCCTCGACCTCAGCAGTTTTGTCGGCGGCGGCCAGACCAGCCTGACCGATATCGGCGAGGCGCTCGCGCGCGCCAAGAAGGCCGGCAAACCGGTCTATGCCTTCGCCAATTTCTACAGTGACGACAGCTACCAGATTGCCGCTCACGCGACCGAAATCTGGATGGACCCGATGGGCGGAATCATCTTTGCCGGCCCCGGCGGCAACCGGCTCTATTACAAGGGCCTGATCGACCGGCTCGGCGTAACCGCCAATATCTATCGCGTCGGCACCTACAAGAGCGCGGTCGAACCCTATATGCGTTCCGACCAGTCACCGGCCTCCCGCGAAGCGTCGCAAGCGCTTTACAAAGTGCTGTGGGACGGTTGGCTTGCCGAGATCGCCAAATCGCGGCCGCAGGCTTCGATCAAGGCCTTTGCCGAGGATCCGGCAAGCTTCATCACCGCTGCCGGCGGCGACTATGCAGCGGTCGCCATGCAGCAGAAGCTGATCGACAAGCTGGGTGACAAGACCGCTTTTGACCGGTTTGTTGCCGAGAAAGTGGGTATAGACGAAACGTCCGCGCCCGACAGTTTCAACGCCATCGACTATGACGATTTTGTCGCGGCCCATCCCGCCGAAACCGACGGCTCGCCAATCGGCGTGATAACCGTTGCCGGCGAGATTGTCGGCGGCAAGACCGGCCCCGGCATGGCCGCCAGCGGGCGGATTGCCGAACTCATCTATAGCGCTCTGGAAGAAGACGAACTCAAGGCGCTGGTGGTCCGCGTGGATTCGCCCGGCGGCTCGGCCTTTGCCAGCGAGGAAATCCGCCTGGCGCTGCTCGAAGCGAAAAAGAAGAAACTGCCGGTCGTCATTTCGATGGGCGATGTTGCGGCCAGCGGCGGCTATTGGGTCGCCACGGCCGGTGACCATATCTTTGCCGAGCCCGACACCATCACCGGCTCCATCGGCGTCTTCGCGGTTCTGCCCAGCTTTGAAAAGGCCCTCGCTAAATGGGGTGTCACCGCCGATGGCGTCCAGACCACACCACTGTCCGGCGAACCCGATTTTGTCGGCGGCTTCAGCGACGACCTTAATGCGATTTTGCAGGCGGGAGTCGAGGACAGCTATGGCGACTTCATCAAGCTGGTCGCCGCAGCGCGCGGCAAGACACCGGCAGAAGTCGATACAATCGGTCAGGGCCGCGTCTGGGATGGCGGGACCGCGCGGCAACTCGGGCTGGTCGACGCTTTTGGCGGAATGCCAGAGGCTTTGGCCGAGGCAGCCAAACGCGCGGGACTCGCGGAAGGCGATTATCATCCGCAATATCTCGATCCGCAGCCCCGATTCTCTTGGCTCCCGTTTGAAGGCATGCCCTTTGTCCGGCAACAGGGCGCGCCGGTCAGCGGCGTCATCGGCTGGGCCGCGCAGCGCCAGAAAGCGGCCTTCGGCGAAGCGCTGGCCACCGCCCAGGGCTTGCTGGCACGCGAGGATGTGCAGGCCCTGTGCCTGGAATGCGGAACCGGCGTGAGCCGCAACACAGCCGCGTCGGCCGGCTGGATCGACCGGCTGCTGCTTTATTCCTTGTCTTCAGCGCCGC
The DNA here is from genome assembly GCF_002776575.1 of Sphingorhabdus sp. YGSMI21. Lineage (GTDB taxonomy): Bacteria > Pseudomonadota > Alphaproteobacteria > Sphingomonadales > Sphingomonadaceae > Parasphingorhabdus. The sequence goes on from NZ_CP022548.1 coordinate 964,094, forward strand.
GATAGGCGGGCAGCGAAAGCCCCTTGATGATCGCCAGTGCGCGCAGGGCAAATCCCGCGGCAAAGGCAATCAGTGCAGCGATAAATCCCTTTACGCCGATCTGGACCAGCAGCACGAACACCGAGGCCGCGAGCGCCCCGGCGGTCACGTAAAGCTCGGGCCGGATGATGATCGACGGCTCGCCGGAAATCAGATCACGAATCACCCCGCCAACGCTGGCGGTGATGATCCCCATGATCGCGGCGGGGACCGGATCAATGCCGAGCTGCATCGCCTTGGCGGCCCCGAACACCGAATAGGCCGCCAGTCCGATCGCATCGAACCAGTCGACCGCCGCAGGGCGCCAGAATTTGACCGGCGTTACCCAGACTAGCAGCGCGATGCTGAGACACAGGATCGGCACGCGCGCATCCTGCACCCAGAAAACCGGCGCGCCGATCAGCAGGTCGCGGACGGTACCGCCGCCAACCCCGGTGACCAGCGCGAAAAAGCCGAAGGTCACCAGAGTCTGCCGGTTGCGCGCCGCGACCAGCGCCCCGGAAATGGCAAATACCGCAATCCCGAAAAGATCGAGCCAGCCGAGCGCGCTGTAGAGAAAACCGGAATTCATGATGTCTTCCTTCGCTTGTGCCGGGTGAAGAGCAGGACGAAACCGAGGATCGATCCCAGCAGCGCGAGCGCCGCCGAACCGATCAGGATTGGATGACTGGTATCTTCGCGCGTCTGCAGGTCCATGATGTGCAGGCCCCACATGAAATCGAAGACGCGCCAGAACCGGGTGCGTACCGCCAGCGTCTCGCCCGTGTCCGCGTCGATATAGAAGCGCGCGTCATCGTCAAATATAACCTGCCACGAGGGCCGTCCGCTGCGCTGCTCCAGCGGCGCCTGGTCGGCAGCAAACAGGGTAACGGAGCGGATCGCCGCCTCGCCGGCCCGAGCCGCGCTCGCCAGCCTGTTGGCTTCGGCACCCGACACCGGCGGCAACAGGGCGCCGGTCTCCGCGTCCGCCCTTCGCTTTCCGCCATCGGCATAGGCAATTACCCAGAAGGGACCGCTGCTGTTCTGCTGCAGGGTCAGGCTCTTTGCCTGCCGCCCGTCGAGCAGGGGGGGCACCGGCTGGATAGCATCGAGCACCGGCGTTTCGCTGCGCAAATGATTGCCGCGAACCGTTTCAATCGGCTGCACCACCATCAGCAGTCCGCTGGCGGTCCAGATAATGATCGGCACCCCGATCAGCCAGCCGAGCCAGACATGCCAGCGCATGAGTTTATAATGTTTCATTCTGGCGTCCCGGACTTCCTGCAAAAACGGCTAAGTCGCCAATAGAGCCCCGATCTGTCGCGCACCATCAATTGTTTGATAATCCTGAAACCGGTCACCGATCACCTGCATGCCGACGGGCAAGCCGTCGACGGTGCCGATAGGCAGCACGGTTGCTGGAAGACCGGGGAAGGTGACCAGTCCCGCCCAGGCGAGCTGCGGGCTGGCGGGGAGATTTTCGCCGTCAATCTCTATATTCCCCTGAAAAATCTGCCCGTCATGATGCCGAAAGGCCGGGGTGGCGCTTACCGGAGCCAGCACAAAATCAAATGCGCCAAACAGGTCCCGCCATTGCCGATAGACGCGCGCCTGTATGTCGCAAAGGTCAAACCAGTCGCGCACCGTGGCTTGCGTGCCATCGGGTGCCGGCAGGCCACCGGCCATCGCGATATTGAGCATTTTGAGATAGCTGTCATGGGATGCTGCAAGATCGGGAATCCATTCGCTGCGCCGCTCGACCTGGCCCCCGGCATCCTCGATTTGTCCGGCGACCCGGTCCAGTTCGGCGCGATAGCCGCGCGAACATCCGACCATCGGCTGCTCATCGATCAGCAGAAACCGGCCGCCTTTGATCGCAACATCCCGCCGCTGCAGCGGATGGTCGAGCGTGACCTCCAGCAAGGTCGCCAGATCCTCCGCCGAACGCGCCAGCGGACCGCAGACGGACAGCGCCGGTCGCGCGCTATCGGTGCCGGGATAGCCATGACCCTCGAGGCTGATGACATCGAAGGTCGGCTTGTGCCCCCAGATGCCGCAATAATGCGCAGGCACGCGGATCGAACCGCCAATATCGGATCCGAATTCACAGGGCAGCATCCCCGCGCTGACGGCGGCCGCGGCGCCGCCGGAGGAGCCACCCGGGGTGCGGTCGAGATCATGCGGATTGTTGGTCCGGCCATAGACGGGATTGTTTGACTGCCAGTCGGCCAGGTCCGGCGGGACATTGGTCTTGCCAACGATCACAGCCCCCGCCCGCTTGAGCCGTTTGACAACGGCCGCATCGGACGGCGCAATATTATTGCGCGCATATTCCAGACCCCAGGTCGAGGGATGACCGGCGAGGTTGAAGCTCTCCTTGACCGTCATCGGCACGCCGAAGAGCGGCTGGCCCGCTTGCGGTCCTTCATCGTCCAGCCGATTGGCTGCAGCACGGGCAGCATCAAAGTCGCGCACGACCACGGCATTGATCGGACCATCCAGCGCTTCAATACGGGCGATAGCCGCTTCCGTCGCGTCCCGGGCCGATAATTTTCCGGCGACAATATCGGACGCGATCCCGGTCGCGGTGGCTTCGGTGGTCAGTGTTGCAATCGCCATAGTCTCTCCCCCCGGGTTCCGGGCGGGAAGCCGTGACCCTTTGGGAAGAGATGCTACTGCTGACCGGGCTCCACATCAAGTGCGGAGCATGGACACTACATATGGATCGGCTTGCCTTGCACCGCCATGGCCGCTTCCTTGATCGCTTCCGAATGGGTCGGATGGGCGTGGCAAGTATAGGCGATATCCTCGCTGGTCGCACCAAATTCCATCGCCTGGGTGACCTGCGCGATCATCGTGCCGGCGAGCGACGAGATGATGTGGCAGCCAAGCACGCGGTCGGTCTTTGCGTCGGCGATAACCTTCACATAGCCTTCGGTGTCGCGATTGGTCTTGGCGCGACTGTTGGCGGCGAAGACGAATTTGCCGACCTTATATTCGGTGCCGCTGTCCTTCACCTCTTCCTCGGTCTTGCCGATGCTGGCAATTTCGGGATAGGTATAGACGACGCCGGGGATCAGGTCGTGATTGACGATGCCCTGCTGTCCGGCGATAAATTCCGCCGCGGCAATGCCTTCGTCCTCGGCCTTGTGCGCGAGCATCGGACCGGGGGTCACATCGCCAATCGCATAGACGCCGGGAACCTTGGTCTGGAAATCGTGGCCGACCTCGATCTGGCCGCGGTCGTTGGTTTCGACGCCGCTTTTTTCCAGCGCCAGCCCGTCGATATTCGGCTTGCGGCCGATTGCCACCAGCACGACATCGGCTTCCAGCGTCTCGCTGTCGCCGCCCTTGGCCGGTTCCATGGTGAGAGTCGCCTTCTTGCCCTTGACGGTGCAGCCGGTAACCTTGGTGCCGGTCTTGATATCGAAACCCTGTTTCTTGAACATCCGCGCCGCATCCTTGCGGATCGCGCCATCCATGCCGGGCAGAATCTGGTCGAGATATTCCACCACCGTGACTTTCGCACCGAGCCGCAGCCACACGCTGCCCAGTTCCAGCCCGATCACGCCGCCGCCGATCACGACCATATGGCCGGGAACCTTGGGCAGTTCGAGCGCGCCCGTCGAATCGACCACGACATGTTTGTCATTGTCAATCTCGACGCCCGGCAACGGGGTGACCGAAGAGCCGGTGGCGATCAGGATATTTTTCGCGGTATAGCTTTTGTCGCCAACCTTGACCGTGTGCGCATCTTCAAACGCGCCGCGGCCCTTGATCCAGTCGACCTTGTTCTTCTTGAACAGCAGTTCGATGCCGCCGGTCAATTCGGAGACAGCCTTCAGCTTCTCGGCCAACATCTGCTTGAGGTCGAGCTTCGCGCCGGTCAGCTTGACGCCGAATTTCTCCAGCGCGCCGCTATGGGCCTCGTGATAGAGTTCCGAAGCGTGCAGCATCGCCTTGGACGGGATGCAACCGACATTGAGGCAAGTGCCGCCCAGCGTCTCGCGGCTTTCGATGCAGCCGGTCTTCAGACCGAGTTGCGCGGCGCGGATCGCTGCGACATAGCCGCCGGGGCCGGAGCCGATTATCAGAAGATCATAGTCGAAATTGTCGGTCATAGTTCACCTCTATACTCGTCATCCTGAACTTGTTTCAGGATCTCTGGAGGTCCTGAGTTGCAAACCATCGAAGATAAACAAGTTCAGGATGACGAAAAAATTATAAATCAATCAAAAGCCGTGCCGGATCCTCGATCGCTTCCTTGATCCGCACCAGGAAAGTCACCGCTTCGCGGCCGTCGATCAGGCGATGGTCATAGCTGAGCGCCAGATACATCATCGGCCGCGCCTCGATCGAACCGTCGGGCATCACCACCGGCCGCTGTTCAATCCGGTGCAGGCCGAGCACGGCGGACTGCGGCGGGTTGATGATCGGCGTCGACATCAGCGAGCCGAACACGCCACCATTGGAGATGGTGAAGGTCCCGCCCTGCATGTCCGCCATCGTCAGCGTGCCGTCCTTGGCGCGCTTGCCGAAATCGGCGATCGTATTCTCGACATCGGCAAAGCTCATCGCTTCGGCGTTGCGGATGACCGGCACAACCAGACCATTGGGCGCGCTGACCGCGACCGAAATATCGGCATAATCATGATAGACGATTTCCTCGCCGTCGATCTGCGCGTTGACCGAGGGCACGTCTTTCAGTGCCATACAGGCGGCCTTGGCGAAAAAGCTCATGAAACCGAGCTTGATCCCGTGCTTCTTGGCGAACAGATCCTTGTACTTGTTGCGCGTCTCGATCACCGCGGTCATGTCGACATCGTTAAACGTGGTCAGCAGGGCCGCCGTATCCTGCGCCTCTTTCAGGCGCCGCGCGACGGTCTGGCGCAGACGGGTCATCCGCACCCGTTCCTCGTTGCGGTTGCCGCCCTGCGATGGCGCCGGAGCCGGCGCGCTGCTGGCCGCGCCGGTCTCGGCCTTTGGCGCCTGCTGCGCGCCCGATTTCACATATTGCTCGACATCCGCCTTGGTCAGCCGGCCGTCCTTGCCGGTGCCGGTGATCTGGCTGGGGTCGACGCCATGTTCGAGGACCAGCCGCCGGACCGACGGAGACAGGGTGATCGACGCATCGGATTCGTCCGCCTTTGCCTCGGTTCTGGCCGGAGCCGAAACCGGAGCGGATTTCGCTGCCGGAGCCGCGCCGCTGCCCGCCTCGATTGTCGCGATGACCGCGCCAACCTCGACCGTATCGCCGACAGCGACCTTGTGCTCGCCCATCACGCCGGCTTCCGGCGCGGGCACTTCCAGCGCCACCTTGTCGGTTTCCAGGCTGGCAATCGGTTCATCAGCAGCGACCGCGTCGCCGGGCTGCTTGAGCCATTCGCCCAAAGTCGCTTCAGTGATCGATTCGCCCAGTACCGGGACTGTTACTTCTGTTGCCATAATATCTACTCTGCTTTCGTAACTTCCTGCGTTCCTGCCACGGCAGCGGAACGGCCCTTACATATTAGCTGACTGCATGCCCCAGCGCTTCGGCGATCAGCCGCTCCTGCTGTTGCTTGTGCCGGGACGCCAGACCCGTCGCCGGCGAAGCCGAAGCGGAGCGTCCGGCATAGACCGGCTCCACTGGTCCGACGTTCGCCTGTTCCAGACAGTCTTCCAGATAGGAGCGGACAAAATGCCAGCTGCCGTTATTCTTCGGTTCTTCCTGCGCCCAGACCACGGTCTCCAGACCGGTCATCCGTTTCAGCCGGACCACCAGCGGCTCGCCCGGGAAGGGATAGAGCTGCTCGATCCGGATGATCGCCGTGTTCTTGTCACCCGCCGCGTCGCGCGCCTCGATCAGGTCATAGGCGACCTTGCCCGAGCAGAGCACAAGACGCTTCACATCCTCGTCCGCGGGCGGGTTGGTGTCCGACAATATCCGCATGAAATGATGGTCGCCCTGGAAATCTTCTGCCTTCGATACGGCCAGCTTGTGGCGCAGCAGCGATTTCGGCGTCATGATGATCAGCGGCTTGCGGAAAGACCGCAGCATCTGCCGGCGCAACACATGGAAATAATTGGCCGGTGTGGTGATATTGGCGACCTGGATATTGTCCTGCGCACAAAGCTGCAGGAAGCGTTCGAGCCGCGCCGAACTATGTTCCGGACCCTGGCCCTCATAGCCATGCGGCAGCAGCATCACCAGACCGTTGGCGCGCAGCCATTTGGCTTCGCCCGAGGCGATGAACTGGTCGATCATGATCTGCGCGCCATTGGCAAAATCGCCGAATTGCGCTTCCCACAATACCAAAGTTTTCGGATCGGCACCGGCATAGCCATATTCGAAGCCGAGCACGCCATATTCGGAGAGCGGACTGTCGAGCACTTCGAACCGGCCGTGCGGCACCGTGCTCAGCGGCACATATTTTTCTTCGCTTTTCTGGTCGACCCAGACGGCGTGGCGCTGGGAAAAGGTTCCGCGGCCGCTGTCCTGACCAGACAGGCGAACATTATAGCCTTCGGAAACCAGCGATCCGTAAGCCAGCGCTTCGCCGGTTGCCCAGTCGAAATTCTCGCCGCTCTTGAACATCTCGGCCTTGGCGTTGAGCACCCGGCCCAATGTCTTGTGAATGGTCAGCCCTTCGGGGACTCTGGTCAGCGTCCGGCCGAGACTGTCGAACAGTTTCGGGTCAATCGCCGTCTCGACATTGCGCCGTGCGGTTTCCGGATCGGCCGGAATATGCAGCCCCTGCCAGCGTCCGCCGAACCAGTCGGCCTTGTCGGCCTTGTAATCGGCCGCCGCCTGGAATTCGGTTTCGAGATGGTCGGCAAAGGCTTTCCGGGTCGTATCGGCCCAGCCCGCATCGATCACGCCTTCCTCGACCAGCCGCGCTTCGTAGAGCTTGCTGACCTTGGGATGTTTCTTGATCGCGGCATACATGATCGGCTGGGTGAAGCTCGGCTCGTCGCCTTCATTATGGCCAAAGCGGCGATAGCACCACATGTCGATCACGATATCCCGGCCGAAACGCTGGCGGAACTCGATCGCGATCTTGCAGGCAAAGGTCACCGCCTCCGGATCATCGCCGTTGACGTGGAAAATCGGTGCCTGCACGCCCTTGGCGACGTCCGACGGATAAGGCGAGCTGCGCGCGAATTGCGGGCTGGTCGTGAAACCGATCTGGTTGTTGATCACGAAATGGATGCAGCCGCCGGTATTATAGCCGCGGATGCCGGAGAAGCCGAGGCATTCCCAGACAATGCCCTGTCCCGCGAAGGCAGCATCGCCGTGGATCAGCACCGGCAACACCTGGTCATGTTTTTCCAGATCGTCGCGCGCCACCTGTTGCGCGCGGACCTTGCCGAGCACGACCGGATCGACCGCCTCGAGATGCGACGGGTTGGGCACCAGGCTCATATGGACATTGATGCCGTCAAATTCGCGGTCGGTGCTGGTGCCGAGATGATATTTCACATCGCCCGAGCCGCCGACATCGTCAGGATTGGCCGAGCCACCGTGAAATTCGTGGAAGATGACCTTGTAAGGCTTGGCCATCACATTGGCGAGAATGTTCAAACGCCCCCGGTGGGCCATGCCATAGACAATGTCGCGGACGCCGGACTGGCCGCCATATTTGATGACATTTTCCAGCGCCGGCAGCATCGATTCGCCGCCATCGAGACCGAAACGCTTGGTCCCGACATATTTCTTGCCGAGGAAATTTTCATATTCCTCGCCCTCGATCACCTTGTTGAGAATCGCCTTCTTGCCTTCCGGCGTGAAGTGGATCTCGGCGTCCTTGCCTTCCATCCGCTCCTGCAGGAAGCGCCGTTCCTCGATATCGGCAATATGCATATATTCGAGCCCGACCGGACCACAATAATTGGCGCGCAACACCGCCTCGATCTCGCGCACGGTCGCGGTCTGAAAGCCGAGCACGCCGCCCAGATAGACCGGCTTGTCCATATCCTCGGCGGTGAAGCCGTGGAATTCGGGCGTCAGGTCCGCCGGCTCCTCGAGCTTGGAAAGACCCAGAGGATCAAGATTGGCACCCAGATGTCCACGCACCCGATAGGTGCGGATCAGCATCATCGCCCGGATCGACTTTTCCGCCGCCTGGGCAACTTCGGCATCGGACATCGACTTGCCGGATTTCTCGGCAGAAGCCTTGATCTCGATGCCCATTTTTGTGGGATCGAGCGCGCTGGTCAGCTCGTCGGCGTCATCAACCGGCCAGTGCTTGCGCTGCCAGCTCGGGCCCTGCTCCTGTTCCGAGCCGATAAAATCCTGATTTTCAAAACCCATAATATACTACCTCGTGTACCGGCCCCATAATGTTCACCGGCGAAGGCCGGTGCCCAGAATTGTCCTGTCCGATCGTCTGGACCCTGCCCTGCGGCAGGGAACATCAAATCATCATCACGCCACAAACTCGAACCACTTCAGTCCGTATCTTCAATGTTCGCCGGCGAAGGCCGGTGTCCAGAACTGTAGTGCACTATCGCCTGGACCCCGCCCTTCGGCGGGGAACATCAAATCATCGTCACCTCACAACCTCAAACCACTCCAGTCCGGCCCTTAACTGTTCACCGGCGAAGGCCGATGTCCAGAACTGTCCTGTCCAATCGTCTGGACCCTGCCCTGCGGCAGGGAACAGAATCACTTCACAATATCATCCCACAAATCATTCCATTCGGGATTCATTCGTTCGATCCGCTTGAGCTTCCACTGCCGGTTCCAGTTTTTCATCCGGCGTTCGGTAGCCCTGGCTTCCTGAATGTCGTCATAACCCTCATACCAGACCAGCAATTTGCATCCGTGCTTTTTCGTAAATCCCTCGAACAATCCCTGGCGATGCTCGTAGACCCGCTTCGGAAGATTGCTCGTCACACCCAGATAGATCGTCCCGTTCCTTTGGCTCGCCATGATATAAACATATCCCGGCTTGCCCATTTCCGTTCACCGACCGCATTGTTCACCGGCGAAGGCCGGTGCCCAGAACTGTAGTACACTATCGTCTGGGCCCTGCCCTGCGGCAGGGAACAAAAAATTGCGATCCGCTTCAAACAATCAAACCAGCTCCTTCAACATCGCGTCCAGCGTGATGCCCAGCTCACTCGGCGAAGGCGACACGCGGATACCCGCAGCTTCCATCGCCGCGATCTTGTCTTCCGCGCCGCCCTGGCCGCCGGAGACAATCGCGCCGGCATGGCCCATGCGGCGTCCCGGAGGAGCCGTAAGACCGGCGATGAAGCCTACCATCGGCTTGCTGCGGCCCTTCTTGGCTTCGTCGGCAATGAATTGCGCCGCTTCTTCTTCCGCGCTGCCGCCGATTTCGCCGATCATGATGATCGACTTGGTTTCGTCGTCGGCCAGGAACAGTTCGAGCACGTCGATGAAATTGGTGCCGTTGACCGGGTCGCCGCCGATGCCGACGGCTGTGGTCTGGCCGAGGCCAACCGCAGTGGTCTGATGCACGGCTTCATAAGTAAGCGTACCGGAACGCGAGACCACGCCGACCGAGCCCTTCTGGAAAATGCTGCCGGGCATGATGCCGATCTTGCATTCGTCGGGGGTGAGGACGCCGGGGCAGTTCGGGCCGATCAGGCGCGACTTGCTGCCCTGCAACGCGCGCTTGACGCGCACCATGTCGAGAACGGGAACGCCCTCGGTGATCGCGACGATCAACTCGATCTCGGCATCAATCGCCTCGAGGATCGAGTCCGCTGCAAATGGCGGCGGAACATACACAACAGAAGCCGTCGCGCCGGTTGCTTCCTTCGCTTCGGCAACCGTGTCAAAATTCGGCAGACCGATATGGGTAGTGCCACCCTTGCCCGGCGTAACGCCCGCAACCATCTGCGTGCCATAAGCCAGGGCCTGTTCCGTATGGAACGTACCGGTATTGCCGGTCATACCCTGGGTGATGACCTTCGTGTTCTTGTCGATTAAAATGCTCATTCTATTCCTTTCTGAATTCTGCCATGTCCCATAATAACAACTATCAGCGATCTCCGTCTCTCAGCGCTCGCTGACGCTCCAGATACTGCTGGGTGGGCTTTTTTAATTTCGAAAGCTGAATTACGTTGAAGTCGGTACTCAGTTCGACACCTCGAATCTGGAAACTTATATCTTCGGGAAAAAACTCGAAATACAGATTGTTTTTACTGCATTCCCATCTGACATTTTGCCGACATTTCTTCAGCGGAACAACTTCTCCCGCGTATTTCAAAGAAATGAATTTATTGGCTCTATCCAGGGACAATTGCTGCGCCACCACTGAACAGCCGCTGGTATATTCATGTCCCCACGCATCATTATTATCGAAAAAAACCAGATAAGCGGTCTCTTGCTCACCAAGCTGATAAACGGACACCAACTTTTTTACGCCTCGATAATATTGACGAACCCAAAAAGGCAAATCACCAAATTCCCGCTTGTGCGCTTCTCCTTCTCTAAATTTAACGCTACCTTCCGCACAAGCTGACCAAAAGATGTCAAGAAGCCGAGGCTCATCTATCGGTGCTGCGCCGCTTATCGCCAGATTTAGAGCCAGATAATTGAACACCAAATTTACGCTAGGCTCGGATCCAGCCCCTTGCAGGCTTCCAGCAATTCCTTAACCGCATCGACCGACACGTTGAAATTGCCCTGCGCTTCTTCGCTCAGTTCGATTTCGATGATCTTCTCGACACCGTCTTTGCCGATGATGCAAGGTACGCCGACATAAAGATCGTCAACGCCATATTGGCCGGTCAGGTGAGCCGCAGCAGGCAGCACGCGGCGTTTGTCCTTGAGATAGCTTTCCGCCATCATGATCGCGCTGGTTGCCGGCGCATAATAAGCCGAACCATTGCCGAGCAGCTGGACGATTTCGCCGCCGCCGGAGCGGGTGCGTTGGACGATCGCGTCGATCTTGTCCTGCGTGGTCCAGCCCATTTTGATGAGATCGGGGATCGGGATGCCGGCGACGGTCGAATAGGCCGGAACCGGAACCATCGTGTCGCCGTGGCCGCCGAGAACGAAGGCAGTGACGTCTTCAACCGAGACGTTGAATTCGTCGGCAAGGAAGTGACGGAAGCGGGCGCTGTCGAGCACGCCGGCCATGCCGACCACCTTGTTGTGCGGCAGTCCGGAAAATTCGCGCAAGGCCCAGACCATCGCGTCGAGCGGGTTGGTGATGCAGATGACAAAGGCGTCGGGCGCGTTCGCCTTGATGCCTTCGCCAACAGCCTTCATCACTTTCAGGTTGATACCGAGCAGATCGTCGCGGCTCATGCCGGGCTTGCGCGGCACGCCTGCGGTCACGATGATCACATCGGCGCCGGCAATATCGGCATAGTCGCTGGTGCCTTTGAGCTTGCTGTCAAATCCGTCCACGGGAGCGGCCTGCGCCAGATCAAGCGCTTTACCGGCTGGCATACCCTCGGCAATATCAAACAGGACGACATCGCCCATTTCCTTGGAAGCAGCGAGGTGGGCGAGCGTGCCGCCGATCATGCCTGCGCCAATCAGCGCAATCTTGTTACGGGCCATGTGGGAAATTCTCCTAATATAGAGTCGAAAAGTAACTTAATGGCTGGATTAGGCCCCTGTTATGACAAATTCAACCGCAGAAAGCACCAATTTGACCGCTATCTTTGCAATTGGTTCGCAGTAGCAATAGTGTGTAGTGAATATATCGGAAATCACCGTCACCCCTGCGCAGGCAGGGGCCAAAACCAATAGTGATAGTCTCTCCATAGATCGGTTTGGATGCCAGCCTGCGCTGGCACGACGATCAAGACCAAACATGCTTCCAAGTCTTCCATTCTTTTGCGTTGCAAAGTGAAATTCAAATGGCATGATGCGAAGAAAAAGAGGATGCAACATGCTGACAAAAGGCGACGAATATCCGCTGCACCAGACGCCGGAACCAATGGCTTTATCGGGCGGCAACCGTAATTTCTACGACCGCTATTTCTTCAACGGCTATAGCGCCGACGGCAGCATCTTCTTTGCCGCAGCCCTCGGCATCTACCCCCAGCTCGATATCATGGACGCCGCCTTTTGCGTCTCGATCGACGGCAAGCAATATAATCTGCGGGCTTCCAAGAGAATGGGAAGCGAAAGGCTCGACCTGACGGTCGGCCCGATCACCGTCACCATCGTCGAACCGCTGGAGAAACTGCGGATAACGGTGGCAGGTAATGACAGTCCGGTCACCGCCGATATCACTATCACCGCCCGCCACCAGCCAATCGAGGAACCGCGCTTCATCCGACGCGAAGGTCCGCGGCTGATGATGGACTATACCAGAATGACGCAAAGCGGCGACTGGTCGGGCATTATTACCGTCGATGGCCAGGATATCGATGCCGCCAATTGCCGCGGCACCCGCGACAGAAGCTGGGGCATCCGGCAGGTCGGAGCCTCCGAGTCGCAGCCTCCGCCAGCCGGCGAATTTCCGCAATTCTGGTGGCTCTGGACACCGCTCAATTTCGACAATCACGCCTGTTTCTTTCATAGCAATGACGACGGGGATGGTGTGCCGTGGAACCGGCGCGGTGTGGTTGATACGATCACCGGAACGGCCGAAGAGTTCGAGCCCAAGGCCATCGATCTTACCTATCATTCCGGTTCCCGCCGTATCAAACAGGTGCAGCTCGAAACCGGCACCGGGTCGCTCTCGATCACACCGCGCACCGGCGACGCGGCGCGCACATTCTACATGTCGGGCCTCGGCTATCTCCATCCGGTCTGGGGCCACGGCATGGATCATGGCGAGATCGAGGTCGGCCATGATGTCATCGCCCTCGACCCCGCACCGGCAATCGACATGACCACCATCCATATCCAGGCGCTCAGCGATGCTGTGCTCACCGTCGATGGCGCGGAACATCGCGGCGTTGGCGTGGTCGAACAATTGTTCATCGGCCCGCACGCCACCAGTGGCCTGACCGGCATCATGGACCCGGCAGCATGAGCGGTCGCTTCCCTGTACGTCCCGAAGAATTTGAGAGCGCCTTCGTCGAGAAGGTTTTTGCTGCCACTCCCGGATCGCTCCGATCGCTGACCCATGAACCGGTCGGCACTGGGCAGGTTTGCGACAGCTATCGCTTCACCTGCGACTGGGCGGAAGAAGGCCATCCGGAAACCTTCATCGCCAAATGCCCGAGCGCCGATCCGGTCAGCCGGGGCGCCGCAGCGATCTTCCATCTCTATGATATGGAAGTGGGCTGGTATCGGGATATTGCTGATAATTGTAGCGCTCTCTGCCCGAAATCCTACCATGCCGACATCGCGGAAAATGAGCAGGAATTTGTGCTGCTTCTGGAAGACATGGCCCCTGCTTCGCAAGGCGACCAGCTGGCCGGCGCGTCACTGGTTCAGGTGGAGACAACATTGGCGGAGGCCGCCGCTCTCCACAATTTTCAACCGGCCAGCGGGTTCAACAACCTGAAATGGTTGGATCATGGCACCGGCAACAGCCAGTTTCTCGAGTCCAGCCTGCCCACCGGCTATCCGGTCTTTCGCGAGCGATTCTCGTCCCTGCTCTCGCCGGAAATACTGGACTTGGGACAGGAGCTGGTTGACCGCATCGGTTCCTATATTACGCATGAACCGCCAGAACTGACCGTCACCCACGGGGATATGCGACTCGACAACATCCTATTCCATGCCGATGGCCGGATCGCGGCGCTGGTCGACTGGCAGACCTGCTCTCTCGGCAACCCGGCCAATGATGTGGCCTATCTGATCGGAACCAGCTTTGCCGTTCCGGCGGAGCGGCGGGATCAGGAACAAAGACTGGTCAGAGACTATCTGTCGAGACGATCAAATGCACCGGCCTTCGAGATTTTCTGGGACGAATATCGCCGCCACGCCTTTTCCGGATTTCTGATGGCGATCAACGCCTCGCTGCATGTCGAACAGACCGAGCGCGGCGATAGGATGTTCGCCGCCATGGCCGAACGCCCCGCGCAAATGGCGATCGATCTGGACAGCCTCAGCCTGCTCTAGGACGCCGCCCCGTGGCCGAGCGCCAGATAGGCATCGGATTGCATCTCGAGCAGCCGCGATGCGGTGCGCTCGAACTCGAAGGAACCGTCGCCTTCCGGATAGAGCGCATCCGGTTCGGCGTCCGCGCTGGCCAATAGCTTGACCCGATATTCGTATAGCGCGTCGATCAGGGTGACGAAGCGCGCGGCCTCGTTGCGATTCTCCTTGGACAGCACGGGAATGCCGACAATGATCACGCTATGATAGTGCCGCGCGATCGCGAGATAATCCTGCGCCCCGCGCGCTTCCGCACAAAGCCGCTTGAACGAGAAGACACCGACACCCTTTAGCGATTTCGGGACGGTCAGCATCCGCCCGCCCTGCACTTCTATCTCGGCCGACGGCACATGCGCGCGGTCTTCCGGCGGGTAGTCGGTCAGGCGGAAAAAGGCTTCGCTCAGCGCTTTTGTCGCGGCCTCGCCATTGGGCACATGCCACAGATCGACATCGCCCAGTCTTTCCCGCCGGTAATCGGTCGGGCCGTTGAGCGAAATCACATCGAGCCTGGTCTTCAGCAGATCGATGAACGGCAGGAAATGCTCGCGGTTGAGACCGTTTTTATAGAGGTCGTCAGGCGGGCGGTTGGAGGTGGTGACAATGGTCACCCCGGCCTCGACCAGACCGGTGAACAGGCGCGACATGATCATCGCATCGGCGCTGTTGTTGACCACCATTTCGTCAAAGGCGAGAAATCGTGCTTCGCTGGCCAGTGCCTTGGCGACCGGGATCACCGGATCGCCCTGTTCCTTCTTGCGCTCTTCATTGAGCCGGGCGTGTACATCGAGCATGAATTCGTGAAAATGGGCACGTTTCTTCCGCTGAATGCCGAGATTGTTATAGAAAAGGTCCATCAGCATCGACTTGCCGCGACCGACCCCGCCCCACATATAAATGCCCTGGGGTGCCGCAGGTTTCTTGCCGAAGGCCCGCCACAATATGCTGCCGCGTGGCGGCACGGCTTCCAGCTCCTCCTGCAAACGGGCAAGCCGTTTGGCGCAGGCTTCCTGATCGGGATCGGGCTTCAGTTCCCCTTGTGCGATCAGATCCAGATAGCGCTGGTAGAAGCTGCTCATTGCAAATCTGTTTTCTGGCGCGGCGCCTTTTTCACGATGGCGGTGAAAGAGGCCATATTGTCCTGGCCCTTGTCGCCCTGCACGACCAGTCCGCGCATGAACAGGAAACGCCCGGTTTCGCGCGTGATCTCTACTTGCGCCTCGAGCGGCTCGTCCATCCGAGCGGAACCGATAAAATGCGTCTGCAATTCCAGTGTGACGGCGTAGCCCGACGGCCCGAGGTCGAGCACCCGCATCGCGGCAAACAGCGAACAGTCGATGAAGCCCATCATCGTTCCGCCATGGACCGCATCGCCGAGATTACGGTGCTTGCGCTCGGGAAACATGCGCACCCGGGCGATAGCGTCATCGATTCCGTCGCCGCCCCGCCGGACAATCATCTTTCCCAGAAAGCTGTTATAGCAATCGGGATCGTTCAGCTGCCATATCTTCCAGTCCGGAAAGTCCGGATCGGGCTCGCTGATGACAAAATTGCGCTCTGCTTCAGACATGAATGGGCGCCGGCTTTCGAATCAGACTTCGCGCGAGGCGGTCATCTTCTTGATTTCGGCAATCGCCTTGGCCGGGGACAGGCCCTTGGGGCAGGCATTGGCGCAATTCATGATCGTGTGGCAGCGATAGAGCCGGAACGGATCTTCCAGTTCATCGAGTCGCTCACCGGTCATTTCATCGCGGCTGTCGGCGAGCCAGCGATAGGCCTGCAGCAGGATAGCGGGGCCAAGGAACTTGTCGCTGTTCCACCAGTAGCTGGGGCAGCTGGTCTGGCAGCACGCACAGAGGATGCACTCGTACAGCCCGTCCAGCTTGCTGCGGTCTTCCGGTGATTGCAGCCGCTCCTTGCCCGAAGGCGTCGGCGTGACCGTTTTCAGCCAGGGCTGAATCGAGGCATATTGCGCGTAGAAATGGGTGAAATCAGGGACCAGATCCTTGATCACTTCCATATGCGGCAGCGGCGTGATCGTCACCTTGCTACCGCAATCCTCGATCGCGGTGGTGCAGGCCAGGCCGTTTTTGCCATTGATGTTCATCGCGCAGGATCCGCAGATTCCTTCGCGGCAGGACCGGCGGAAGGTCAGCGTGGCATCCTGTTCCGACTTCATCTTGATCAGCGCATCCAGCACCATCGGCCCGCAATCGTCGGTGTCGATTTCGAACGTGTCGTAGCGCGGGTTCTCGCCCTTGTCCGGATCATAGCGATAGACTTTGAACGGTCGCTTTTTCCCGCTGGTCAGCGCTTGATGCAACTCGCCCGTCTTGCGGATCTTGCTATTCTTGGGGAGCGTGAAAGTAGCCATGTCTGTCGGATTCCCTTGTTCTGCGGATCGGCATAACCAAGAAGTGCAGCTATCTCAACCGTTTTGCACTGCAAAAAAGACTAGGAGGCTTCCAATTCCTGCAATCACCGGTGGTGGTCGAAAAAGGCGACCATGTCGTCAAGCACCGGGGCCTTGTGACGAAACGGCTTGGCCAACGCCATCATGATCTCGAGATGGTCGATATCGGGATATTCGACATATTCCGCATCCCCGCCCGCCGCAAGAATCCGGTCGCGCAATATCTTACTGTTGCGTGGTCTCACCTGGGTGTCGTTGCTGCCGCTGGACAGCCAGAGCGGCGGCGCATCCGCCCGGACAAAATTGACTGGCTGGGTCATTTCCGGATCGGGATATTCGCCAAAGCTCTGCTTCGTGGTTTCGGAATCGAACGGATAGAAATCATAGGGTCCGGCCAGCGCTGCCACGCCCCTGATGAGATCCGGAGATTTACCCTCTCGACCAAGCCATTGCCGGTCGAGCGCGAGCATCATCGCATTATAGGCGCCAGCGGACTGGCCGGACAGGAATATTCTCTCCGGATCACCTCCGTGCGTCGCGATATTGTCGTGCACCCAGGCCAATGCCTTTGCGCTGTCTTCCAGAAAGCCGGGAAAACGGGTGTTGGGAAACAGCCGGTAATCGGGAAGGACCACCATATAGCCGCGATTGGCCAGCGCCCGCCCGGCAAAGGCATATTGATCCTTCGCCCCGGCGCGCCAGCCGCCGCCGTAGATGAAAACGACAACCGGCAGCGGTTCGTCCGCTAGGGTTTCCGGGGTCCAGATATTGAGCCCCAGACCCAGCTCGTCGTCATAGGACTGGTCCTGCACCAGCAGCCGGGCATCGCTGTCGCCCGGGACGATATTATTGACCATATCCAGTTGCTTCGGCCCCGGCTGCGCAAGGAACCACAAGGCAAAGCCCCCGCAAGCGAGGATAATTATCGCAATCATGACAAGCCATTTCATACACCAGGCCTTAGCCAGCAGCTCTGACGC
Source organism: Sphingorhabdus sp. YGSMI21 (assembly GCF_002776575.1). Classification (GTDB taxonomy): domain Bacteria; phylum Pseudomonadota; class Alphaproteobacteria; order Sphingomonadales; family Sphingomonadaceae; genus Parasphingorhabdus. Next base: position 981,528 of record NZ_CP022548.1, read on the forward strand.
TGGCAATGGCGCTCCGGTCGGCAGAGCAATGGCGAAGCACCGCCGGGGCAGTTACTCATCAGTCTGCGCCTATTTTTTTGCCCGAGCGCTAAGCGAAATGGTCGCTCGTCAAGCCGGTCGACAATAGAGAGATAGAAAATGCCGCATTTTGCGATAAAGAGGAGCTCAACCGTCTGGTGGTAAATGGGAAAAGTAGAGATCTGTGTCGGAAAATAGGCTCTCCAGCTGGTTCAGCAGCGAGGATTCGCTGGTCCGCGTGTTCCGCAACAGCAGCTGGCTGTTCTCCGCCAAGGGAATCGGCGCGATCCTTAGCATCTTCTATCTCGCGATACTGACCCGCACTTTGGGGGTTGCCGGCTTTGGCGAATTCATGATCATCGTCGGCGCCGTACAGGTCTTGTCGGCAGTTCTGAAACTGCAGACCTGGCAGGCGGTCGTGCAATTTGGCGTGCCCTATCTGCTCGCCGGCCAGCATCAGGCCTTCAGAAAATTGTCGGCGCAAAGCTTCTGGATTGAACTGACTGGCGGGCTGATCGCATGTGCCACCTTATGGTTGTTGCTCCCTTATGGCGCGACCCAATTTGGCTGGAACGAACCGGTCGAACAGGCTGTCATGGGCTATGGCCTGATTGTTTTTCTGGCGGTCCGCTCGACGCCGACCGGTATATTGCGGGCGCAGGACCGGTTCGGCGGCAACGCTTTCGGCGATGCCATCATTCCGGTCATCCGCTTTACCGGAGCGCTCGCCCTGTTCCTGACCCGGCCGTCGATGACCGGATTCCTGATCGTCTGGGGGCTTTCCGAATTTGTTAGCTTCATGGTGATGTGGCTGATGGTCTGGCGCAGACAGGAACAGAATCAATCCCTTCGCAGCGCAACCAGCCTGCCCGTGCCGGCGCCAGGCCGCCGGGAATTTGCGGCATTTCTCTTGTTCACCAATCTCGCCTATCTGATCAGCGTGATCCGAGAACGGCTGGTGGTTGTCATCGTCGGTTTCTTTGTCGGCCCGGCCGCTGCCGGCCTGTTCCGTCTGGCCGACCAGATCGCCAACAGCCTAAACCGGCTCGCGGAAGTATTCGCCCGTCCGCTTTTTTCCGAACTGTCCCGCCTTTTCGCTATCGGACAATCGCGCAAATCCAGAGCCTTGTTCTGGCGGTCCCTGCGGGTTTCGGCGCTCAGCGGCGGCGTCCTTTTCCTCGGCTTGCTGCTGCTAGGGGAACAGATCATCAGCCTGATTTCAGGCCCCGAATATCTCGCCGCCTTCCCTCTATTGCTGCTGCTGGGAGCCGCGACCATCATCAGTCTGGCGGGGCTGGGTCTGGAACCGCTGCTTCAGGCTGCGGGCAGAGCCAGAAATGCGCTTCTGATTCGGTTGGTTGGTCTGATCGCGCTTGGGCTGCTCATGGCGTTTTCACTGCCTCGATTCGGTACAATCGGCGCGGCCTGGGCCATGCTGATCTCCGCCATATTGACCAGCATCATCCTGCTCGCGTCGAGCCGGGCGGTGATCAGCAAACCCCGGCAACCGGTCCGCAAATTGCGATAAGCATAAAAAAGGCGACCCGCAGGCCGCCTTTTTCGCAATTCGATTTGGTTTCGCTTAACGCTTGGAGAACTGGAAGCTCTTGCGCGCTTTTGCCTTACCGTATTTCTTACGTTCAACCTTACGGCTGTCACGGGTAAGAAAGCCTTCTGCCTTCACGGCCGACCGCAAAGCCGGTTCATATTTGGTCAGGGCCTGCGAAATGCCGTGCTTGACCGCACCGGCCTGTCCGGAAAGACCGCCGCCTTTAACCGTAACGTCCACGTCATATTGACCTTCGCGCTCGGTGATCGCGAAAACCTGGTTGAGCACCAGACGCAGGGTCGGGCGAGCGAAATAGGTTTCCTGGTCACGACCGTTGATCGTGATCTTGCCCTTGCCGGGCTTCAGCCAAACACGGGCAACCGCGTCTTTACGGCGACCGGTTGCATAGGCACGGCCATATTTGTCCAGCTCCTGCTCGCGCAAAGGCATGGTGGAGACGGGAGGCTCAGCGGCTACGGTTTCGGCGTCCGCTTCAGCAGCAGCCGGTGCATCGACCACAGCCGGGCCAGCGATATCTTTAAGATCAGCGAGATCGGTTTTTACGTCAGACATTATGCGCCCACCTTGTTCTTACGGTTCATCGAAGCGACGTCGAGCGCCACCGGGTTCTGGCCGTTATACGGATGCTCGGTACCGGCAAAAACGTGCAATGCACGCATCTGGGCGAAACCAAGCGGACCCTTGGGGATCATCCGCTCGACAGCTTTTTCCATGACGCGCTCGGGGAAGCGGCCTTCGAGGACCTTTTCCGCGGTCGTGCCGCTGATGCCGCCGGGATGGCCGGAGTGCTTGTAATAGGTTTTCTGCTTGGTCTTGTTGCCGGTGAACTTCACCTTCTCGGCGTTGATCACGATGACATGGTCGCCGCAATCCACATGAGGGGTGTAGCTTGGCTTGTGCTTGCCGCGCAGGATATTGGCGATAATCGATGCAACCCGGCCAACGACCAGATCTTCGGCATCAATGATATGCCATTTCTTTTCGACATCAGCTGGCTTGGCCGACTGTGTCTGTTTCGTGATACCCTTCATGGGGTGGCTCCTTCTTGGAGAGTGGATAGATTCAGAAATGATAAAAGCCGGACTCGAGGTTCCGGCCGACTGCGGCGCTATTGGCGTTGTTTTTTCCGCAAGTCAAGCGAAAGCGGGGCTTTGCTGGAGGGTATAATATTACCGCAGCCTCTTTTAGGCCTGCGAGCGACCGGTCAAATGTACGCCCCACGTGCAGGATGCGACGACCAGTGCCCCGACGGCCTGATGCAGCACCGCAAGATGAATATTGATCCCCGTCATGACGGTCGCAATCCCAAGCAATATCTGGATTCCGAAGGCAGTGTGGATGGCGATCGACGCCCTGCGGTCGATGGGCCGGACCTTCCGGGCGAGGACTACGAGAAAGCCAACAGCGACCCAGGCCCACCAGCGATGAATGAAATGGATCAGATAGGGGTCGTTATTGAGCGCATTCCAGATGCCCGTTCCCCAATCAATCCCGCCTGGGATGAAATAGTCGTTCATCAGCGGCCAGCTGCTCGATACATAGCCGGCGTCCAGACCCGCAGTATAAGCGCCGAACAGAAGCTGGACAAACAGAACAGCTATCGTCGCCAGTCCAAAACCGGTCAGACGCGAGGGCTTTGGCCGGCCGGCGGCCAGCTGCCGCAAGTCAAGCGCCGTCCAGACCAGCCCGCCCAATATGAAAAGCGCAGTCAGCAAATGGACCGCCAACCGGAAATGGCTGACATCGGTCCGCTCGCTGAGGCCGGAACTGACCATCCACCAGCCGATCGTGCCCTGCAATCCGCCAAGCGCCAGCAAAGCCACCAGACGCCAGCCGTAACCGGACGGAATCGCCCGCTTCACCGCGAACCACAGCAGCGGCAGCGCAAAGGCCACGCCGATCAAACGCCCGAGCAGCCGGTGCACCCATTCCCAGAAATAGATGAATTTGAAGTCTGCCAGCGTCATGCCAGCGGGCCCGTTGATCTCGAGATATTCGGGAATCTGTTTATATTTTTCGAATTCTGACAACCAGTCCGCTTCGCTCAGCGGCGGTAGCGCGCCGGTCACCGGCTTCCATTCGGTTATGGAGAGGCCCGATTCGGTCAACCGGGTGATCCCGCCGACGACAACCATGATGAATACCAGAAAGGCGACGGAATAGAGCCAGTTGGATAGGGCGACGGGGCGAATCCGGGCGGAAGTTAAATGTGAGGGCATCGACGCGGATATATCGCGTCAGGATTGCGAACAATCAAGCAGCCGATTCAATTTTCTCTTTCTATTTTGCCGTTGTGACCTTGCGGACTTCAGTTGTTTCCAAACCACAGTATGACATTATTTCTTTGAATCGCGCATCTCCACTCATTGGATAATCGATCTCCCTGCGTCTGGAATTTTCGCGTTTGCTTTCACCAACTATCCCGACGACAATATTCTCAAGAAGGTTCCTCTCCGCATCACGATCCAAATTTTCTGCGCTGACCCTCCAGCGTTTGGTGTCGTTTTCCGCCATCACCACTCGCTCGCGCATAAGAGCGCAAAACCAGTTTTTCTGAGAAACGTTGAGAGTTGCAAAATCATTTGTAAGTCTCGTCGTCTCTTGGGACACCTGCTTCGTTTGCGAATGAATCGAATCAATCGATTTTTTTAATGCAGCGAGCACGTCGTTTTTGGGATCCACTGCAGTAACGATCCTCAAGTTCGGAATAGCATCGATTGTTTTCTGAACCACTCGCAATTCTCCGCGAAGCGTTTCGACATCGCCTTTTACGAGACGTATATCCGATTTTTCCGAGAAGTCGGTTTTCGCAAATTTCGTCGACAAGGACTTGAGAGAGCTTTGCATCTGTCTCAGCCCGATAGGAGAGAGCTCGTTGATGTTGGTAATGTATATTTCCCGCTTGCCATCCAAAATGTTCCTGACCGGAGGCAGATCGTGCTTCAGCAGCTTCACATCATTTCTAAGCTCTTCTGCATCTGCATGCTCAACCGCGCCGGCTCCGAATAGGATCGTCCCGATAAACGGAATCACCAATCCCTGCATCAGCCCCTTGTCATTATCAGCTTCCGAACCCAATCGTGGGTAAATCAAACCAAATCCCATAACGAGAATACAAGCGACAACCATTTTGGCCAGACCTTCGTGAGGGGAACTTTCCAATGGGTCGACAGTCCAAAACATGACCGCATGACGGGCTCCGGCATCAGTTCCCTGCGGTGGAATTTTTTCTGCCGGCAGCGGAATAGTTACTGCAAATTGACTATCCGGAAGCGTGTCCTCCGGATAAGCATTCACCAATCCGATCAAAATATAGAATGACAAAAGGCCAGAGGGAATGGCGGCTCCCAGCGCGGCTATATCGAGTCCCGGAATCTTGCTTCGCCACTGGTCTGGAGGGTTGGTGAACGCAACTTGGGAATTGAAAAACAAGAAACCTGTCAACAAGCACAGACCCAATAGCAGCATCATAGCCGCATAAACCGCGAGAGCTTCATCGGAAATAGCAGCGCGTTCGGACGGTAGAATCAGATAAACGGTAGCGATAAAAAAGAACAACCATCCCGCAAAGCACAAAAAAGCTCCAAATCTTAGCGGTCCGTTCTTTTTTGTTTCCAGTAGAAAACTATAGATTAGATTTTTCGATTCCCCGTCCTGCATAGCCGCCTCCAGCGTTAATCTGTTCTGCGACTCTAATTCTGTGTTCTGCACATTGTGCGTGACTTCCGTCACGGTCAGCCAAGCCTACTGGTCATTTGCCGGATTTCCTTTTCGGAACGGCATGCTCAGATATCTGGCGCTGACCCAAAGCTCACATCAATTTATCTCCTCCCGCAAAATGATATGTTGTATCTTAACAAGCTTGCTCCTATATCCATCACACACAAACAATAAGCGAGACAGTGAGTCGTGTTTACGACAGCGAAATTCTGGGACAGAAACGGTCTGATGGTCAGGGATGGCCTGTGGGACCGTATCGCCGTGCTCATTTCCGGTCTGTGCCTGGCGCATTGTGTCGCAACCATTGCCTTTGTCGCGCTCCTGTCCTCGGCGGGCGGTATGTTCCTCAATCCGCTGGTCCATGAAATCGGGCTGGGAATAGCTATTGCCCTGGGCTTCTTCGCCCTGGGCCGCGGCGTGCTCGACCATGGCTATATCATGCCGGTTGCGATCGGCAGTCTGGGACTGGGCATGATGATGGGCGCGATCACCCTTGGCCATGACAGCGGTCATGACGGCCGCGAGGTTCTCTACACCATGCTGGGCGTCGGTTTGCTGGCCCTGGCCCATGACCTGAACTACCGCGCCACCCATTGAGCTGCTGCCCATTGCCCTCGCGGCGAAACATCCCTAAATTGTCCTTATGGGAAAACATGATCATCATGAGCATCACGGCGAATCCTTAGCCGACGCAGCGCGCACCAATCTGGAGAAATCCGGAGAAAAATGGACCAATACGCGCGCCGCCATCTTCGAGGCACTGGCCGGATTCTCGCGCCCGGCGTCGGCCTATGACATCGCTGAGCTCGTCTCTAGCGCACGCGGCAAGCGGGTTGCCCCGAACAGCGTCTACCGGATACTCGACCTGTTCGTGGCGAACAATCTCGCGATGCGGATCGAAAGCGCCAATGCCTATCTCGCCAACAGCCATCCCGGTTGCGAGCATGACTGTATTTTCCTGGTCTGCGACAGCTGTGGCGAGGCCACCCATATCGACGACGACCCCCTGTCCCAGCAAGTGCGCAAGGTCGCAAAAAACCAGGGATTCAGTTCCATCCGGCCGGTGATCGAGGTGCGTGGCATTTGCCAGAAATGCACTTGAGCCGATCCGATTGTCAGCAAATGTTAACAAGCAGCCTGCTGAAAGTTCGACAGCGCATGGCAATGCCGTTAGAACTGGAAACAAACAGGGAGTGAATATGCCAGTTTCGAATACACCATTGCTGGATGATGTTTCCTTCCCGGCCGATCTGCGCAAATTGAAGCCCGCGCAACTCCGCCAGTTTGCCGACGAATTGCGCGCCGAAGTCATCGACACCGTGTCCACGACCGGTGGTCATCTGGGCGCCGGCCTCGGCGTTGTCGAACTGACCACGGCGATCCATTATGTTTTCAATACGCCGGAAGACCGCCTGATCTGGGACGTCGGCCATCAATGCTATCCGCACAAGATCATCACCGGTCGCCGCGACCGGATCCGGACCCTGCGTCAGGGCGGCGGTCTCTCCGGCTTTACCAAGCGTTCGGAAAGCGAATATGATCCTTTCGGCGCTGCGCATAGCTCGACCTCGATCAGCGCGGCGCTCGGCTTCGCCATTGCCAACAAGCTGAACGACAAGCCCGGGCGCGGCATTGCCGTGATCGGTGACGGCGCGATGAGCGCCGGCATGGCCTATGAAGCGATGAACAATGCCGAGGCGGCCGGCAACCGGCTGGTCGTCATTCTCAACGACAATGACATGTCGATTGCACCGCCGGTCGGCGGCCTGTCGGCCTATCTTGCCAGAATTGTTTCGTCCCGCGAATTTCTCGGCGTGCGCCAGTTGGCGCGGCGTATTGCCCGCAAGCTGCCAAAACCGCTGCACGACGCAGCGCGCAAGACCGACGAATTTGCCCGCGGCATGACCATGGGCGGGACTTTGTTTGAAGAACTGGGCTTTTATTATGTTGGTCCGATTGACGGGCATAATCTGGAGCATCTGATTCCCGTGCTGGAAAATGTGCGCGACGCGGCGGAGGGACCTTGCCTGGTTCACGTGGTCACAGAAAAGGGCAAAGGCTATAAATTTGCCGAGGAAGCCGCTGACAAATATCACGGCGTCGCCCAATTTGATGTGGTGTCCGGCAAGCAGAACAAGGGGCCCGGTGGCGGACCGCCGGCCTATCAGAATGTCTTTGGCGAAACCCTTGCCAAGCTGGCCGACAGCGATTCCCGTATCTGCGCGATTACCGCAGCCATGCCCTCGGGCACCGGTGTCGACAAATTCGCCAAGGCGCATCCCGACAAGGCCTTTGATGTCGGCATTGCCGAACAGCATGGCGTTACTTTCGCAGCCGGTCTGGCCGCGCAGGGCATGCGGCCGTTTTGCGCCATTTATTCCACATTCCTGCAACGCGCCTATGACCAAGTTGTCCATGACGTGGCGATCCAGAATCTGCCGGTGCGCTTCGCCATCGACCGGGCCGGTCTGGTTGGCGCAGACGGCAGCACCCACGCCGGATCGTTCGACGTCACCTATCTGGCGACCCTGCCCAATATGGTGGTGATGGCCGCCGCCGATGAAGCGGAACTGGCGCATATGACCTATACCGCCGCGCTGCACGACAGTGGCCCGATCGCCTTCCGCTATCCGCGCGGCAATGGCACCGGCGTTCCGATTCCGGAAAAGCTCGAACGGCTGGAAATCGGCAAGGGCCGGATCGTCAAACAGGGCAGCAAGGTTGCGATCCTGTCGCTCGGCGCGCGGCTGGAAGAAGCCAAGAAGGCCGCGGAGCGGCTCGAAGCCAAGGGGCTCAGCACAACCGTCGCCGATCTGCGCTTTGCCAAACCTCTGGACGAGGAACTGATCCGCAAATTGCTGACAACCCACGAAGTCGCAGTCACCATAGAGGAAGCATCGGTTGGTGGTCTCGGCGCGCATGTTTTGACCTATGCATCAGACAATGGTCTGACCGACGCGGGCCTGAAAATCCGCACGATGCGCTTGCCTGATGTGTTTCAGGATCAAGACAAGCCGGATCTCCAATATGCCGAAGCGGGACTGGATGCGGATGGTATTGTCGATACGGTGCTGAAAGCGCTGCGGCACAATAGTGCAAATGTCGAGGATACGGGGGTCCGAGCCTAACCGATATTGCTGCTTGTGATTGCGGGAAACGGTGTTTAGTCGCTTCGGCATGCCACCGCAATTTTCCCATATCGATCACTGGATTTTCGATCTCGACAATGTTCTCTATCCGGTCGAGTGTGATCTGTTCGCGCTGATCGATATCAAGATGGGCGAATATATCGCCCGGGCGCTGGATTGCGATCCCGTCGAGGCGCGGAGGATCCAGAAGGAATTTTTCCACGATCATGGCACCACGCTCGCCGGGCTGATGCACAATCATGGCACCGACCCTAATGATTTTCTCGATTTCGTCCACGATATCGATATGGATCGCCTGGCACCTGCCCCTCTCGTTCGCGATGCCATTGCCGCGCTGCCCGGTGAAAAACTGGTCTTTACCAACGCAGACCGGCCCTATGCCCAGCGGGTGCTGGAAAAGCGCGGGCTCGACGGCCTGTTTCACCAGATGCACGACATCCTGGACACCGGCCTCGTCCCCAAGCCCAAGCCGGCTGCTTATGAAAGCATGATCGCCGCCACCGGCATCGACCCGACCCGCGCCCTGTTCGTCGAAGACATGGCCCGCAATTTGCGCCCGGCAAAAGATTTGGGCATGACCACCGTGTGGATCAACACCGGCGCAGAATGGGCTGGCCGCGAGCATGATCCCGCCTATATTGACCACGAAATTACAGATCTGGAGAGCTGGGTCACCAGCCTCCACAAAGCGAAGGAAGAAACACCGACATGACCGCAGCATTGCAGACCATCATCGACGACGCCTGGGACAAACGGGAATCCCTCGGCCTGACAACGCAGGGCGAGGTCCGCGATGCCGTGGATGCGGCGCTTGCCATGCTCGACAATGGCAGCGGCCGGGTCGCCGAGAAAAAAGACGGCCAGTGGGTCGTCAACCAGTGGCTCAAGAAAGCGGTGCTGCTCTCCTTCCGGCTGAACGACAACAAGGTCATTGATGGCCCCGGCGGCGCCAATCACTGGGACAAGGTTCCCAGCAAATTTGCCGGATGGGGTGAAAACCGTTTCCGCGAAGCCGGTTTCCGCTCGGTCCCGGGATCCGTGGTCCGGCAGGGCGCCTTCATCGGCAAAGGCGTCGTTCTGATGCCCAGCTTCGTCAATATCGGCGCCTTTGTCGACGAAGGATCGATGGTCGATGGCTGGGCTACCGTCGGCAGCTGCGCGCAAATCGGCAAGAATGTGCATATTTCCGGCGGCGCCGGCATCGGCGGCGTGCTGGAACCGCTGCAGGCTGATCCGGTGATCATCGAGGATGGCGCCTTTATCGGCGCACGGTCGGAAGTCGCCGAAGGCGTTCGCGTCGGCGAGGGTGCGGTGCTTTCGATGGGCGTCTATCTCGGCGCGTCGACCAAGATCGTTGACCGCGACACTGGCAAGATATGGATGGGCGAAGTCCCGCCTTATTCGGTCGTGGTGCCGGGCACATTGCCGCCAAAGGTCGCTGTTGATGGCGCGCCGCAGCCGTCGCTCTATTGCGCCGTAATCGTCAAAACGGTCGACGCGCAGACCCGGTCCAAGACCGGTATCAACGAATTGCTGCGCGACTGATGGCGGCGGGGGTGGATCAGGTGAAGGTAACGCTGGAACCGAATGACCACCCCTATCGCAACGGTGCCTGGACTCCGGTTTTCGAGGAACTGGACACAGATGCACTCGAGATAATCGGGACGATTCCGGCCGATATCGACGGACTCTATGTCCGCAACACCGAGAATCCGGTGCACGACAGCATCGGCCGATATCACCCCTTTGACGGTGACGGGATGATCCATACGATCCGCCTGCGCAACGGCAAGGCGCACTATCGCAACCGCTTCGTCCGGACCGAAGGCTTCGAGGCCGAGCAGGAAGAAGGCGGCCCTTTGTGGGTCGGGATCATGGGCAAGCCCGATGATTCAAAACGCAGGGGCTGGGGCGCGCATGGCAGCGTCAAGGACAGCAGCTCTACCGATGTCGTCGTCCACGCCGGCGCGATCCTCTCGACCTTCTATCAATGCGGTGAAGGCTATCGGCTCGATCCGGAAACGCTCGAAACGCTGGGCACGGCGGACTGGGTTCCTGAGGACGGCATTTCCGCTCACCCGAAGGTCGACGAGGCCACCGGCGAATTGCTGTTCTTCAACTATTCGACCACGGCGCCCTATCTCCATTATGGCGTCGTCGGGCCGGACAATGCGCTCAAGCATTTTGTGTCCATCGAACTGCCCGGCGCGCGCCTGCCGCACGATATGGCGTTCACCGAGAATTTTGCCATTTTCAACGACTGCCCGCTCTACTGGAAACCGGAACTGATCGAGCGGAATCTCTATATCCCCGCTTATCATCCCGACGAGCCCACCCGCTTCGGGATTATTCCGCGCATGGGCCAGCCGGAGGATATAAAATGGTTCGACGCGAAGCCAACCTACGTCCTCCACTGGACCAATGCCTATGAAAAGGGCGATGAAGTGGTGCTCGACGGCTATTTCCAGAATGAACCGGTGCCGGCACCGCTGACCGATTTCCCGGCGGGCTATGAAAGCATGGGCGCGAGCATCGACCTGCACAGTTTCAAACCCGAATTGCACCGCTGGCGCTTCAATTTGAAAACCGGCGAGACCCGCGAGGAGACATTGTTCGACGACTATCCCGTCGAATTCGGGATGATCAACCAGCAGATCGCCGGCAAACCCTATCGCTATGTCTATAGCGTCACCGGCGAGCCGGGCTGGTTCCTGTTCAACGGGCTGACGAAGCATGATCTCGAGACCGGCGAAGCGGAACATCTGAGTTTTGGCGAGCAGCGGTTCGGATCGGAAGCGCCATTCATTCCGCGCGCAAATCCGCAGTCAGAGGATGACGGCTATCTGATCAGCTTCATCACCGATATGGCGCAGGACCGGTCGGAATGTATCATCATTGACGCGCAGGATATTGCGGCGGGCCCGGTCTGCACGATCATCTTGCCGCACCGGATCAGCAGCGGCACCCATGCCACATGGGCTTCGGCGGAGCAGATAGGGAAGTAACTTCCTCCTCTCCCAAAGGGAGAGGCAAGTGGAACTTATCAGCTTGCTGATTAGTGGAACTCGGTGAGGGGTCGTGAACCTTCGAAGAGTTCAACCCCTCACCGACTGCGACTAAGCTGCTGAAGCAGCAAGTCTTGTTGCCTCTCCCGTTGGGAGAGGATGATGGTCAATCAAACAACTCTCCGTCCACCTCTTTCCCCGCAGGCGGCGTCAGCCCGAGATGTTTCCACCCGCGATCATTCAGCGTTCGGCCGCGCGCGGTCCGGGCGATCAGGCCGAGCTGGATCAGATAGGGCTCGATCACTTCCTCCACCGTGTCCCGCGGTTCCGAAAGGCCCGCAGCGAGCGTCTCCACACCGACCGGACCGCCCTTGTAGACGTCCGCAATCATGTAGAGATAGCGCCGGTCCATCGCGTCGAGACCGATGCTGTCGACTTCGAGACGGACGAGCGATTCATCAGCGATTTTCCGGTCGACCAGTCTCGTGCCCGCGACATTGGCAAAATCCCGCACCCGGCGGAGCAGGCGACCGGCGATACGCGGCGTGCCCCGTGCGCGGCGCGCCACTTCGGTGGCACCATCGGGCGCAATATCGAGATCGAGAAGCCGCGCGGCGCGATGAACGACCTGTTCCAGTTCCTCGGTGGTATAGAAATTGAGCCGCACCGGTATGCCGAAACGGTCGCGCAGCGGCGTGGTCAGCAGGCCCTGGCGCGTGGTCGCGCCGATCAGGGTGAATTGCGGCAGGTCGATCCGTACCGAGCGCGCCGAGGGGCCTTCGCCGATGATCAGATCGAGCGCGCGATCTTCCATCGCCGGATAGAGGACTTCCTCGACCACCGGATTGAGCCGGTGAATCTCGTCGATAAACAGGACATCGCCTTCTTCAAGATTGGTCAGCAGCGCTGCAAGATCGCCGGACTTGGCGATGACGGGCCCGGAAGTGGCGCGAAAGCCAACGCCCAGTTCCCGTGCAATGATCTGTGCCAGCGTGGTCTTGCCGAGGCCAGGAGGCCCAAAGAACAGCACATGATCCAGCGCCTCGCTACGCCCCTTGGCCGCCTCGATAAACACCCGCAAATTGCCGCGCGCCGCTTCCTGCCCGATAAATTCGTCGAGCGTTTTCGGACGCAGGGCGGCGTCGATGTCTTCGACCTTGCGTTCGCTGGAAACCATCCGTTCGCTCTCAACTTCACTCATGCAAAGTGACCTAGCTCATCCGTCATTCCCGCGAAAGCGGGAACCCGGTTCTTTGTATCACCAGTGGACAATAGTTCGCGCGAATCCGCGAAGGCGCGAAGATAGTGCGGCAAGTCCTGATCCCTTTGCGCCTTCGCGGCTTCGCGTGATTCAATAACAGCGACGCCGTCAAATTCGCCGGGGTGATGGCGATTGCATTGATTCATTTGCATCCCTCGCACCCCGTTCGCAAACTGCGAACGTGGACGAATGGACCCTAAAACAAGTTCAGCATGACGAGTTGTGTGTTCTGGGAATTGGAGGCGATCAAGGTCAGTCATTATCGTTCCCACAGTTTGCACAGAACTTATTAGGCGAGAAGCTGAAATCTTTCCCTTGATATCCATTCTCCGGAAAATCATTAAATATCGAGTGGTTACATGATGAACATTCTGTGAAACGAAAGTATCGAAAAATATAATAGGTCAATGTCGGTACAGGAAATCCCCATCGACCGAATGGGCTAATCAGCGGCACGATGAATGTAAACGCTATTAAAAACGCCATTTCAAAACCAAAGTGGAACAAAGCAAAAAATAGCGACACTGTGAGTCCAAATTCAAAAAATCGCATCAACCAACAAAGTTTGAACTTTGAAAATAGGCAAAGGCTCACCGCGCCGCCTTCTTCAACGCCAGCCGCACCAGCGCATCGAGTGTCGCGCCATCGCCGACCTCGGCATCCGCCGCCGCTACGGCCGCGCTCGCATCCGCCGGTTTGAAGCCCAGATTCTGCAGCGCGCTCACCGCATCAGCGCTGTTGTTCGATGGCGCGTGGACCGCGCCGCCTGCTCCACTAATCGGATCGGTCGCAATGCCGCCGACCTTGTCTTTCAGCTCATTGACGATCCGCAGCGCCAGTTTCGGACCAACCCCGTTCGCCCGCGAAACCATCGCCTTGTCGCCGGTCGCCACGGCCCGCGAAATTTCTCCCGGTTCCAATGCCGACAATATCGCCAGCGCCACCTTGCCGCCGACGCCCTGTACCGAGATCAGCAGGCGGAACCAGTCGCGCTCCGAGCCGCTGGCAAAGCCCATCAGCCGCATGTCGGTCTCGCTGACCTGCATCTCGGTATAGATGGTCGCGCCATCGCCCTTGCCGCCAATCGCGCCGATGGTGCGCGACGAGCAGAAGACCAGATAGCCGACGCCGTTTACGTCGAGCACGATATTGTCCGTGCCGATTTCGTCGATGGTGCCGGTCAGTTTTGCGATCATATTGTTGTTTTAGACTAACTTGGCACGCAATCCAGTGTTCTTTCTCTACCCCGCGCAAGCGGGCTACAAAATAGGAGCTCGCACAAAGACACGAAGGCACTAAGCGATTGGTGCCTAGGACTTGTCTTCGTGACTTTGTGTCTTCGTGCGCGAAAAATTAGTCCGGTCCTTCGACAGGCTCAGGACGAACGGTGCTTTGCTCCGCTATCTCTTCCGGTGATGCGCGTGGGTGATCGCCACCGCCAGCGCATCGGCGGCATCCGCGCCGGCCAGCTTCACGCCGGGCAGCAGGATCTTGATCATCGCCTGCACCTGGTCCTTGTCCGCCTTGCCGACCCCCACCACGGATTTCTTGACCGTCTTCGCCGAATATTCGCCGACTTCGATTCCCGTGCGCGAAGCGCCGAGCAGCACGACGCCGCGCGCTTGCCCGAGCTTCAATGTGCTCTGCGGATTGCTGTTGACGAACACTTCCTCGACCGCTGCCGCATCCGGCTTATATTCCAGCAGCAGATCGGTCAGCTCGAGATCGAGCTTGAGCAGACGGCTGGCCATCGCCATTTTGCTGTCGGTCTTGATCTGGCCATTGGCGATATGGGACAGGCGATTGCCGTCCGCGACAATCACCCCCCAGCCGGTGGTGCCAAGACCCGGATCGAGGCCGAGAATGATCAATTCAGCTCCGCCCCATCAGATTGGCAAACCGATGCGCCGGCCAACAAAAGCCATGATCATATAAAGGCTTACCGTCAGCAAGCATCCGGTCCCCAGCGACAACCAGAAGCCGATACCATTGCGCAGCATCACCGGAATCAGCAGGAACATTGGAAGAGATGGAAGCACATACCAGAAGGTCGCCTCGGCGTGCAGCGCCATATTTTCCGCGTCAGGCCGCGCATACCAGAGAAAGACCATGCCCAATATCGAGATCAGGGGCAGCGAGGCGACGAGCGCCCCGAAGCTGGGCTGGCGCTGGGCGATGGTTGCCACCAGAGCCACGATCACTCCTGCCAGAGCGGCCTTGGCGGCAAATTCCCACATCAGCCGGCGTTCAGTTTTTCCATGATTTCGTCGGACACGTCATAATTGCCCCAGACCGTCTGGACGTCGTCATCGTCTTCCAGAAGATCGATCAGGTTGAGCAAGGTCTCCGCCTGCTCCTGGTCGACTTCGACCTGAACCGTCGGGCGCCATGCCAGCTTCACGCTGGCCGCTTCGCCGAGCGCCTTTTCGAGCGCTCCGGAGACCTCGTGCAGGTCTTCCATCGCGGTCCAGATTTCATGGCCGTCCTCATCGGAAGAAATATCTTCCGCGCCCGCTTCCATTGCCGCTTCGAGGACTGTTTCCTCGTCGCCGGCGCTGGCCGGATATTGAATATAGCCGACCCGGTCAAAACCGTGCGAAACCGATCCGCTTTCGCCCAGATTGCCGCCATTTCGCGACATGATGGTACGGACATTGGTAAAAGTGCGGTTATTATTGTCGGTCAGCGTCTCGATGATCAGCGACACGCCACCCGGCCCAAAACCCTCGTAACGAATCTCGCTATAGTCATCGCCTTCGTTGGCCGACGCCTTTTCGATCGCGCGCTGGATATTGTCCTTCGGCATCGACACCGCCTTGGCGCTGTTGACCGCGAGCCGCAGCCGCGGGTTGAAATCCGGGTCCGGCATGCCGGACTTGGCCGCCACGGTTATCTCGCGCGAGAGCTTCGAAAATTGCGCCGCACGCTTCTTGTCCTGAGCGCCCTTGCGATGCTTGATATTGTTAAATTTACTATGGCCTGCCATTTTACCTCAAATTCCCGATTTGCTTAATCCACAACAACCGCGGTTCCGGACGCGGATACCATCAGCATTGAACCCTTTTCGCCGACGACCTCATAGTCAAGATCCACGCCGACCACGGCATTGGCCCCGACCTTCGCCGCTTCGGCTTCCATCTCCGCCAGCGCTTCATCGCGCGCGCGTTTCAGGACATTTTCATATTTGCCCGAGCGTCCGCCGACAATGTCGGTGATGCTGGCGAACAGGTCGCGGAACAGATTGGCTCCGACAATCACCTCGCCGATGACGATCCCGCGATAGTCGCGAATCGCATGCCCCTCGACCGAGGGGGTGGTGGTGACGATTATCCTGCCTGTCATAATTTTCAGATCCCGAACCAGTTACCTGCTGCTGTTAATCTCCTGCAGCCGTTAGAGCAACTGCTGAAACCACGCAACGTCGCGCCAACCACCCATTTTCCAGCCCACTTGCCTGTAGATGCCAACCGGGTCGAAGCCTATTGCCCGGTGCAGGGCAATACTGGCCTCGTTCGGCAGGGCGATTCCCGCAAAGGCAGCGTGCATTTTTCTCGCCTTCAGCCGTGACAACAGCGCCTCGTACAGACTCCGTCCGATGCCGCGGCGCTTGTGATCGGGATCGACATATGCCGCCACATCGCAGCTGGTGTGATAAGCGGCCCGGGTGCGATGGCCGGAGCCATAAGCATAGCCGAGCACCCGGCCATCCGTTTCTGCAACCAGCCAGTCGTGCGTGTCCAGCGCCCCGGCTATCCGGCCAGCCATTGCGGCATCATCCGGCGGGTCCGTCTCGAAACTGACCCAGCTGTCGGTTACGAAGGGCGCGTAGATTTCGGCACAGCGCGGCGCATCAGCAACCGTCGCAGGCCGAATCGCGATCATCAGGCCAGACCAAGCGCCGACTTGTAGGTGTCGAGAATGGCTTCCATTTCCTGCCGGTCATGGGTTTCCATTTTCCGCAGCCGGACGATCTGGCGCATGATCTTCGCGTCATAACCCTGCGACTTGGCTTCGGAGTAAACATCGCGGATATCGTCCGCCATGCCCTTTTTCTCTTCTTCCAGCCGCTCGATACGTTCGATAAACAGACGCAGCTGGTCTGCGGCAACATTGCCTTCGCTCATTCTTCATTCCTTTGAAATAACATGTTCGGATTCGATGCCCGTCTTTAAGATGCGCCGGCGTTCTTGGCCACGCTTTCCTTCATCTTTTTGAGCCGTTCCGGGGTTGCCTCGGTCTGGTATTTTCGCTTCCATTCGCTTGCCGGCATGCCGTGGATCGCCTCGCGGGCCTCGTCCTTTGTCATGGAGCCGCCAGCTTCCTCGGTCGCCTCCATCACCCAGTCGGCCAGACAGTTGCGACAGAAGCCGGCCAGCCCCATCAGATCGATATTTTCCGCATCGTGGCGGTGCTGGAGATGATTGACCAGACGGCGAAAGGCAGCAGCGGCGGCGGCATCGGTTATTTGATCGGTCATATTTGTTTCCATTGTTATTTGTTATTATCCTGTCATGAATTAGAAACAGGAAACGCGCAGGTAAAGCGCCACTAAGGATTTTTTGCATGGCATCGCCGATCTTCTCCCGTAATCGCAAAGTGAAAGTGCTCGCAACGCTCGGCCCGTCCAGCGGCAGCCCGGAAATGATCGAGAAAATGTACCGCGCCGGTGTCGATGCCTTCCGGATGAACATGAGCCACGGCGAGCACGCGGCGCACGCCGCCAACGTGAAGTCGATCCGGGCGCTGGAAAAGAAAGTCGGCCGGCCGATCACGATACTCGCCGATCTGCAGGGGCCGAAGCTGCGCATCGGCACATTTGCCAAGCCGCCCGTAATGCTGGAAGAAGGCCAGCGTTTCACGCTCGACATGCTCAAGCAAAAAGGCGACGCGAAGCGTGTCACGCTGCCGCACAAGGAAATTCTGGGCACGCTGAAGCCCGGGCATACATTGCTGCTCGATGACGGCAAAATCCGGCTGGAAGTGACCGAAGCCGACGGCAAGAGCGTCGAGACCAAAGTGATCGTCGGCGGCGAAATTTCCGACCGCAAGGGGGTCAATGTCCCTGAAGTCGTTCTGCCGGTGAGCTCGCTGACCGACAAGGACCGCAAGGATCTGACCTTCGCGCTGGAACAGGATGTCGACTGGATCGCGCTCAGCTTCGTCCAGCGTCCGGAAGATGTCGCAGAGGCACGGCGGCTGATTCGCGGCAAGGCCGCTCTCCTGGCGAAGATCGAAAAGCCGGCGGCGATTGATCGGCTCGACGAGATACTCGAACTGTCGGACGCCGTGATGGTCGCACGCGGGGATCTCGGGGTGGAGCTGCTGCCGGAACAGGTTCCGCCGCTGCAGAAGAAGATCGTTGCCGCTGCCCGCAAACTGGGCCGTCCGGTGGTCGTCGCCACGCAGATGCTCGAATCGATGATCAAGTCGCCGACGCCGACTCGCGCCGAGGTGTCCGATGTCGCCACCGCGATCTACGACGGCGCCGACGCGATCATGCTGTCGGCCGAATCCGCCGTCGGCGACTGGCCGATCGAGGCGGCGACGATGATGGACCGGATCGCCGCGCAGGTGGAAAATGATCCGTCCTACGCCGACCGGGTGCATTTTACCGAGACCGTGCCGGATGAAACGACCGCCGATGCTCTTGCTGCCGCGAGTTACAATATTGCCCGCACGATCGAGACCTCGGCGATTGTCTGCTATACGTCATCCGGCTCGACCGCCCGGAGGATGGCCCGCGAACGGCCCTCGGTGCCGCTGCTCGTGCTGACGCCGGACCGCCACACGGCGCGGCGGGTCGGCCTGCTGTGGGGGGCTTATGCCGTGGTCACAAAGGACGTAAGCGATTTTGAGGAAATGATTGCCAAGGCCAAGCGGATGGCGTTGCGGCACAAGCTCGGAAAAGCGGGTTCCCGCTTGATCGTTTGCGCCGGTGTGCCCTTCGGTACGCCCGGCTCAACCAATCTGCTCCATATCGTGAGGCTGAGCGGCGACGAGCTCAAGCGGAGCTAAAGCAGGCGCAAGGCCTTCAGCTCCTGTTCCAGTCTGGCGGCATCACTGAAATGATGGCCGGCAAGACCCATAGCTTCGCCCGCCTCGATATTGTCCTGCCGGTCATCGATGAAAAGACATTGGTCGGCGCGACGGCCGAAGCGGTTCAGCGCGAGCTCGAATATCTCCGCATCCGGCTTGATCAGCTTTTCTTCACCGGAAATGACAATATCGCAGAATATCTCGAATATCGGCGCCGACGGCCGGAACTGCGCCCAGGATTCAGCCCCGAAATTGCTGATGGCGAACAGGGGAACGGCGCGCTCCGCCAGCAGCCGGACAAGATCGATCATGCCTTCAACCGGTCCCGGAATGGTTTCCGGAAAGCGCTCGGAATAGGCAATGATATGGTCCCGATATTCGGGGAATTCGCGGCTGCGCTCCGCAACCATGTCGGCAAAAGGCCGACCGGCATCATGCTGGAAATGCCATTCCGGTGTCACCACATGGGCGAGAAACCAGTCCAGCTCTTCCGGATCGTCAATCAATTTTTCAAAGAGACAGCGCAAGTCCCAGCGATACAGGACATTGCCTATATCGAAGATGACCGTGTCAATTTTTGAGATGGCAGAACTCCCGCCAAAAACAGGCGATTAACCCTGGCGCGCCTTGAACCGGCGATTCGTCTTGTTGATCACATAGGTGCGACCACGGCGACGGATGACGCGGCAATCCCGGTGACGGTTTTTAAGCGACTTCAAAGAGTTGCGGACTTTCATTTTGGTACCACGCCTTGATTATCTGAATTTCTTGAAAGCAGCCTTGCTGCGTTGAAGCAGGGCAATTAAGGTCGGCGGCGGTCAAAGTCAAGCGAACAGCTTTAATCTCCGCGAATTTCGATCAGTTTGCGTTCCCACGCCAGTGCATGGGCGACAATTTCGTCGAGATCGGCATGTTTCGGCTGCCAGGGAAAGCGGTCCATGATCGCCCGGTTGTCGGAAATCAGCGAATCGGGGTCGCCGGCGCGGCGTCCTTCCATTTTCCGCTTGATTCGCAGGTTGGTGACCCGGTCAACCGCATCGAGCACCTCGAGCACCGAAAAGCCGCGGCCATAGCCGCAATTGAGCAGATGGTTCTGCTCCGGCTCAGCGATCAACGCTTCGAGCGCCAGCACATGGGCAGCGGCCAGATCGGACACATGGATATAATCGCGCACGCCGGTGCCGTCCGCCGTGTCATAGTCGGTGCCAAAGACCGCGACGCTGTCGCGCTTGCCCAGCGCCGCCTCGACCGCGACCTTGATCAAATGCGTCGCTCCGGCGGTGGACTGACCGGTCCGTGCCTGCGGATCGGCACCGGCGACGTTGAAATAGCGCAGGGCACAGAAATTCAGGTCATGCACCGCCGCGACGTCGCGGAGCATATGCTCGGTCATCAGCTTGGACATGCCATAGGGATTGATCGGCAGCTGCGGCGTGCTTTCGCTGACCGGGCTTTCCTCCGGAATGCCATAGGTTGCCGCGGTCGACGAGAAAATGAAATGGCGAACCCCGCCGGTGACCGCCGATTCGATCAGGCTGCGGCTCTTGGCGCTGTTGTTATGATAATATTTGAGCGGATTTTCGACCGATTCGGGGACGATGATCGATCCGGCAAAATGCATGATCGCGCCGATATTATCGTCCTTGATGATCCGCGCCAGCAGATCCGAATCCTCGATATCGCCCTCGTGGAAGGCGACCCCATCGGGCACCGCCCAGCGAAAACCGGTGGTCAGATTGTCGATGACCGCGACCGGCCAGCCGGCATCCTGCAGGGCCAGCACCGCGTGGCTGCCGATATAGCCGGCACCGCCGGTGACCAGGATGGTGAAGGGTTTCGCCATGGTTTCTTAATCCCCTTTTCGTGCAATATCGGCTGTTTATCGCTCCGCCGTCACCAACCGGTTAAGCGCGGGCGGCCATGAATGCAATTTTTTTGCCGCAGTCGCGGAGATTATGCGCTAATATGCGACGGGGCAAGTTTAGGAGTTAGTATTATGGCCGGTTTTCAATCATTTGCGACATTGCTCTTGGCAGGATCTCTTGTATCCGGATGCACGGCTATGACCCCGCCGGTTGACGTCACCCGCTTTCACAATGCCCAGCTTGCCCCGATTGCCCCGGGCAGCGTCACCATCAGGGCCAATATTACCGATGATGGTCCCGGCCGCAGCATCGAATATGCCAGCTATAGCGCGGCCCTGCTGCGCGAGTTGCAGCGCGTCGACTTTACCGAAGCGCGCGACGATAGCGAAAAAAGCGACTATGTCGCGCGCTACACGCTCGAACGGTCGGTGTTGAGCGCCGGAGGGGCCCGCTCTCCCGTCTCGGTCGGTGTCGGCGGCAGCACCGGCAGCCGGGGATCGGGCGTCGGCCTGGGCATCGGTATTGATCTCAGCGGCCCGCCCAAGGACAAGATCGTCACCGACCTGTCGGTCCGGATCGCCAGGCGCAGTGACGGCAATGTCGTCTGGGAAGGCCGTGCCTCGATCGAGGCGAAGGAAGGATCACCGGCATCGCAGCCAGGCCTGGCGGCGGCAAAACTGGCCGAAGCCTTATTCAAGGACTTCCCCGGAGAGTCCGGAACCACTATCAGGGTGAAATGACCATAAATATCACCAGCGCGTTCGATAGCGGCAATATCGAAGTCCAAGCCATCGACGGCACCACCGCAACATTGTCGATCCGCAAGGACAAGGACAGCGAATTTTTCCAGTGGTTCCATTTCCGCGTGACCTGCGCGGTCGGCGACGAGCTGGAATTGAACATCGAGGGGCTGAAGGAATCGGCCTATCCGCAGGGCTGGCCGGACTATGACGCCTGTGTCAGCGAGGACCGGGACTATTGGGGCCGCGCGCCGAGCAGCTATGACGAAGCGAGCGGCACCCTGACGATCCGCTATACGGCCAGCAGCAATATTGTCTGGTTTGCCTATTTCGCGCCCTACAGCATCGAGCGCCATCATGACCTGGTCGCCGAAACCGCATCGGTCGAAGGCGTGACCGCGCGCGCGCTCGGCCATAGTCTGGAAGGGCAGCCGATCGACTGTCTCGAGATGGGGACCGGCGACAAGCAGGTCTGGCTCTACGCCCGCCAGCATCCCGGCGAAAGCATGGCCGAATGGTGGATGGAAGGCGCGCTGGAAATGCTGACCGACCCGGCTGACCCGAATGCACGGCTGCTGTTGCAGCATTGCCGCTTCCATATCGTCCCGAACATGAACCCGGATGGTTCGTGCAGAGGTCATCTGCGAACCAATTTTGCCGGCACCAATCTCAATCGGGAATGGGATCAACCAAGCGCCGAAAAATCCCCCGAAGTCCTGTGCGTCCGTGACGCGATGGACGAGAGTGGTGTGGATTTCGCCATGGACGTGCACGGCGACGAGGCGATTCCGGCGGTTTTCATAGCCGGCTTCGAGGGCATCCCCTCGATCACCGAAACGCAGCTGGAAAAATATCACAGCTACCGCAACCGGCTCGCCCAGCGCACCCCGGACTTCCAGACCACGCTCGGCTATCCGACCGCTGCCGAGGGCAAGGCCAATCTGTCGATGTCGACCAACCAGCTGGCTGAACGGTTCGGCGCGGTCGCGATGACTCTGGAGATGCCGTTCAAGGACAATCGCTGCCTGCCCGACGCCAGCCAGGGCTGGTCGCCCGAACGCTGCAACCTGCTGGCCCGCGAATGTCTGGCCACGCTGGCCGAGATGATTGACGATATCTAGATAATGGCGGAGCCGGAGTCCGTATAATAGTTTATATATATCATTGAGAAATAATGATTATTTTATTTCTCAATATTTTCTTCCCTCATTTTATCCCTCGTTTGTGGCAAATGAAGGCCCAAGGCTTGCTAAAGAATACTCACAAACTCACTCAATGCAGAAACAGTTTTCGGTAGCCCTTGAAGTTCCAGTGTCTCCAAATACTCTTCTGCACTGATGACCGGGTTTTTGAGCCGCCCTATTATGCGCTGCACTGATGTCAGAAAGTCCGCTTCCGAAAGTTCAAATTGAAAATGCAAGAAATCATCCGGATGCAGAATCTCTTTGTCGTATTTTTCAACAACCTCTTTCGGGAAATCTTTGAGGTTCATGGTGACAATAGCGTCAGCCCCCGAGTGAATAGCGGCAGCTAAAACATGTCTATCATCAGGATCTGGAAGTTCCAGGGCTTCTTCTAAGGACTCGTACCCTACCACCATACAGTCCAGAACAGCCGCGTTCATTAAATCGCGAGTGCGCTCTAGCTGCTGTAAAGTTAGGTCTGGTCGATTCTCCAACAGATTTGAAATCCACTCGTTGTGAATTTTAGCGGTCCATTTCGCACGATACAAATCTGTGGCCGATAGTTCGATTAGAACATCTCGCAGTGGAGCTGGATAAAGAACACAGGCATCCAATATAACCGTGTAACGTGATAGCTTAATAGCCCATTCCCAGCTCTTGCGATTGCTTGGCCAATTCCTCCATTGCCTGCGATCTCTTGACCTCTTGATGAGTCATAAATTCTCTTAGGTCGGTATATTTGATTCGCCTATGGCTTCCAGCTTTGTGAAATTGAAGTTCACCTGCCTCCAATAGTTTCACAAGGTATGGCCGTGAAACATTCAATAGATTGGCAGCTTCTTGAGTCGACAACTCTGCGTGCACAGGGACGATGTTGACCATATTGCCGTGGGACACTTCGGTTAGAATCCTAACCAAAAGCTCTCTCACAGATTTTGGCAACGCTAACTCCGTTCCATCATCCATTGTGACTTTTACTAAGCGATCTTTTGATCTAGCCAACGCACGACTAGCGGAAGTCGCGAGTTCAGACTCATCGGCATCATCGCCAAGCAGTTCATTTTCTTTAATTGCCATGTTCATTTTATGAGCCATTTCTGAATCTAATTAATATAAGAATTATATAACGTTAGTACCGCTAAACGCAATATCCGAATCGTGTAAATTTCTTGTTAAAATTGAGTCAGTTACCGGTTGATTGAATTATCTCGCATTTTTGCTCAGCAATATTTGCTCAATTTTTGACTTCAAATTAATACGGAAAACCTCCTATGACCAACTCAACCCAGCGGTTCGCAAACATCTAAACGCCCCTATTTACACGCGCGCGTGTATTGCTCCGAAAATGCTTATTCATTCGTGGCCTCGCGCGCGCGGGCAAAAAACTGTATTAACGCTATCGCAGTGCATTGGAGCTGGTTTCCAGAGCGGTGGCCTGAAAGATTGGAACACCCCCTCTATATACGCGCGCGTTAAGGGTTACAAAAAGTCCTTCAAACGCCTTTGTCGAGCGGCACTTCCTCGGCTATCGCTTCAACAATATTCAACTTTCCAACGATATGCTTTGCCATAGCTCCGGCTGCATCATCGCTGATATGATTCAGCAATCCCCGCTTCAAATGCTTGGGAGCCACCTTGATAGCTATCGCGATGATTATTTCCAGCTGTTCAAGAGAGACTCGGCGCATTCCCATAAAAGAACACAATAAGAACATTTTGAACAGCCGAAAAGCATCTTACAAACCAATCAACAGTGCAAACAGTCCCCGCATGAACCAATATGCCGCTGGCAGGACCAGCAAAAAAACTAGCAAGCCTACCAATAATTCTTCTGGTTCGGGAGGTTCCATAGCGCCAGATTACTGAGTTCGTTTCGTGCAGGAAAGAAATTAAGCAGCCATCGACATTAGTTGCGATGGAAACGGCTCTGCAAAGTTCTCCGCAGCCTCTCCGGCAAGCCATTTATCATAATCTTTTGGATGCAATATAACTGGCATTGCTTTGGGATGAATCGGCTTTACCAACGGATTAGGTTCGCATGTCAGGAAAGCAAAAACATTGCCTTCATCTGATGGTCGCCAGATTCCGGCAAATGCTGAAACTGGCGCTTCATTGATTTTAAACCAACATTCCTCTCGTCCTGCCTTGGGCTTCGGTTCGGCAAACTGGGTAAAAGGCACGAGACAGCGATTTTCTGGCTTTGTGAGCATTGATTGCCAGAACGGACTCGAAAGGTTGCGAACATTGGTTATCCGCTTGGTAACGGTTGTTCCGGGGCGCTTGCCCTTCATTTTGAGTGGGACACCCCATTGCATTGTATCGAGCATCTTTCGGCCTTCATCAACGCGAGTGATTAAGCCCTGATATTTCGGCCAGATATCGATATTGGTTACGGAAAATGGAAGTCCATCCGCAGCACCAATATATTCCCGCCACGTAGGGATTGCATCAGGATGAATTTGATAATGATTACACATCCTTGATTTTACCTATTGGCCTAAAGTCTTCTCCGCTAGGTATGCCCGCAAAGCCTCTTATGATCCACCCTATGACCGATGAGAAAAGCCACAGAAAACCAATTGCACCAGCCGCGAAAGGAAGCATTTCCTTTGTCCGCCCCCATATTGCTCTCGGCTTTCGCTTCCATAGGTTCTGTTGTGCGTAAACCAACTCGCTGGGACTAATGTCAGGATTATTAACACGATTGGAAATATACACTCTCACCCTATCATCATAGGTGTCTCCAAACGAAATTAGCGGGTCGCCTTTCTTAAAACCTCGCTCGGCTTCATCTTTATCGGCGATGCTTTCCAAGAAAACAATATTGCGATCCGGTCGTGTTCGAAAACATAGCGATATTTCGCGCTGTTCTCCATCGGGAAAAAGTATCAAATTAGCATCGCGTTGTTCATCCGGCCAAACACATTCCGTTGTTGAGTAGCCAAATCTTTCGCTAGGCAACGATGTCTCAAACAATACAGCATCAGGGTCGGATGTGAATAGAATTGCCCCGCCAAAGCCGAGTGCAACCAGCCATTGGAGCAGATTGGTAATTCGCCTTCCGCCTTCAAACCAATTGACCGCCATTTTACTCAAGCTCAACTATCTTAGCTATTGCCTTCAAATACCGCGTTGTTGCCAAAGTCGATGCCGAATACGCGCCATGCTTCCAAGCATTTTGATTGCCCTTTGGAGCCCCCGTCGATGCTCCGCCATGCATCCGACAACGTCCATTAGCCATTCCTGGAGATTTGCACGATTTCAGACTTCGCGTCTTTGCTCCGCACCGACTGTGGATCGGGGATGCCGAGTGCTGCGACTGCATGGGGTTGTTTCTCGATTTTGCCATTTTGCCCCCCTGTCTGGACGTTATCGGCGATAACAGCTTGCCCGCCTCGGTTATCGACGTGCACATGCTTTATGACTTGTTCGCCACCCCTTGCCAAGCGATCCAACGCTTCGATAGTCGTTCGACATTGTGCCTGTGCTTTCATCGCCATTCGCATGAAGCGTTGAGAGGCGTCGAAATAGTCCTTCAGATTGTTTTCAGAACGCAGCACCATTGCGGTAAAGATTGCGTCCAACGCCATGGCTTGTGACGTCAGAATATCTCGCTGGTCGCTTAGATCATTAGTCCGAACCTTTGCGCAAGCCTCTGCCATGATATCAACTGTCTCAGTTAAATCTGGTTGTTCACCGGAAAAATACTTGCTGCCAAGCGAGCCAACAATGAAACCGTTGCGGATCATCGGTCGCATTGCGACTTCGGCCATTTGCCGACTTTCAGACTTGCCCTTTTCAACTGATATCTTGAGTGTCGTTGCACCGTCCTTCGGTTTTGCTTTCTCCATCAGTTTAACTCCCTACCTATGGTAATAGATGTATATGTGGACGGAAATTCCGCCCTCGAATTGGTCCCGCTTAGACCTTTCACGGCTGGAATTTCCTGCCCTTCGAAACCAGCAGGGACAGTCTTATTAACCTCACGGATGGATTTTCCTTCCCTGCCCGTTGGTTTTTCCGTCCCGTTGTTTTTTTCAGGCTGCCAACTCATGAATGTTTTGTCGGCAGGCTTGTCGCCAATCGCAAACATCGTCAGCGCCCATTCCGTCGCGCGGCTTTCTGTCGGGGACTTTTGATTAAAACCGCCCCGCTGCATCGCCAGAATGAAACCAGCCGCCTCCAGCTCCCTTACATATTTGGCAATGGTCTGCCGGTCGCTGATATTGATTTCTCGCGCCATATCCCGTTGGCTGAAGATGATACTGCCATTGTTCCTGCCATTGAAACGGCCATGAAACTCGACAAGCAAAGCGCGCGGTCCCGGCTTGAGTGAACGATAGGCAGGGCAGGCGAGCATCCAGAATGGCAGTTTGACGAATTGCTCATTTACCGACCGGCCTTTGGAATTCAATTTAGTCTTTTTCTTTCGCATAAGATTGTCGGGACGACCGTTGCCAGCCGCCCCGCCCTGTATAAGCCGCTAGGCTGCCTTCTTAGGCTGTTTAACGTCGAGGATGGTCACTGGCGTCGTCAGCTCATGCCTGCCGTGCCAGCCGCCCTCATGCGGCTCTTTATGGGTTAAGATCGTCAGTCCGTATTTGTGACGGAGATCAAAACAATACGCAGAGAAACGATAGGCCCAGGATGACACTTCCTGAGCGGTCACACCCTTCTTTCCTGCATCTGATAACCGCAACAACGCCTTGGCGGTCTGTCCTCGCACTGTGAATTGTCCTAACGGTCCTATCGCCGTCACCTTGAACGCGCGGTTCACAGGCCACCCCCAATCCCGCTATTGTCGATTATAACTGATGCGAGTTCGTATCGGACAAAATAGCGCTCACCCAACCGGCACATTATTTGTTTTTTGTGCGGTGAGATTGTGCTAATCGGATTTTCGAGATTGCTTGAGAGAGCCTTCTTTTTGGCCTTCGTCCCGGTTTGCCCCGGGACGTTGGCTTTTTCTTTTGAGGTGGGCGATTCTGTGGTTTGTATCGTCATCATGCCGCCTCCCCCTGATAAGTGGGAAGGCTTGCCGCCCATGCTTCCGCGTCTTCGCGTCTGATACGGCTGGCTGTCCCCAGTTT
This sequence comes from Sphingorhabdus sp. YGSMI21, assembly GCF_002776575.1. GTDB lineage: Bacteria > Pseudomonadota > Alphaproteobacteria > Sphingomonadales > Sphingomonadaceae > Parasphingorhabdus. The sequence continues at coordinate 1,009,166 of NZ_CP022548.1, forward strand.
TAGAAGAGTGATTTTTTTCTGATGGACGAGTCTATACGTCTGTGACCTCGAAATTGAATATCGGGTCATAAAGTCGTTGATTGTTAAAAGTTCTGCCATTGGGTTCCCTTTCTGGCGTCTGTGAAAGCGCCAAGGTTATCCGATGGCGCACCGAGCAATGCCGATGGAAGCCACAGTACCGATTCTAGGGTGGAATCCTGTCAGAATTAGAGGGCTACAAAAATACGCTCTATTTCTGACAATCTTAGTCTCTCGATTTGGCCAGCTTGAAGATTTTGTAACCGCTCCACAAAATGGCCTGCCTGTCAGGTGTCGCAGATTCGTCCATCAACAAGAATGCGACAGCCTGATAAAAGCGCACCCAGTCGTTTTCGTCATCCAAGCTCAGACTGGAACTGCCGCCCAACGGTTTCGGTTCTTTACCAAATTCGCGCAAAAAAACTTCTGATAGCTCACCCGCCAGTCGGATTCTTACATGCCGCAAATCTGAAGCCGCCCATTTTTTCGGCAGCTTTTTCAATCGTATTTCAGAGGACATCAAATCTAGCTTGCGGCTTATGGATTCTAAGGTAGAAAATTCATCCCGTCCAAAGTTGAACTTTTCACGTGCTTGGCCATTCTCGCTGAAGTCGAGAAACTGCCCTGACTGATTAAGAAAAAGCATCAAATCACTGCGCGCCGCAGAAAATCGTTCGCTAAGCGCTTCGCCTCTTTTGGCTATATTACTCGGGGTAAAATAACGGTTGGGCAATTGTCCATACAAGCGACCAATTATCACTGAAATATCAAAAGCCAGCGAAACCAAACCACTAGAGGGGACCAATTCAAACTGGAATTTTCTAAACGCATCTAGATATGTTATTGCTGCTTTTTCTGGTGGGTCAATGAACCCGGCATCGATCCAATCCAACTCATGTTCCAGCGTCTTTCGCTCGCTAGCTAAGCATTTAGGGTCCGCTAGTTTTTTGGCAATAAATGGGCTTAATCTCACCGCATCGTTTTCGTTCACTTTACAATCCTCAACATATTCTGAGTTGAGAGACAAAATTCAGCCCAATTATCCATTAAAATCCGTCGTTTATCGAGCATACTCCCCCTACGATAAGCCGCCTCGGTTTTGTCCTTGATGGCATGCGCCAAAGCCATTTCGGCAACGTCACCGGCAAAGCTGGTTTCTTCGCCAACCCAATCGCGAAAGCTAGAGCGGAAGCCATGCACCGTGAACGGCAAGCCTTGGTCCCGCAATATTTTGGTAAGCGTCATGTCAGACAGCGGCTTGCCCTTTTTGGTCCCCTGAAACACAAAATCGCTGCCAGCTATGCGATGGCCCTTAGCCGCCTGAAATAACTCCAGAGCGGCTGGAGATAGCGGCACGATATGTTCACGCCCTGCCTTCATCCGTTCGGCTGGTATCGTCCACGTTGCCGCTTCAAAGTCAATCTCTCGCCATGTGGCCAACCGCACCTCTCCAGACCGCGCCGCCGTCAAGATCACCGCGCGCAAGGCCAGTGCGCCAATGCTGTTCTTTTTCCGTAATTGTCGCATAAATGCGGGAACGTCAGAATAGGGCATCGCAGAAAAATGGTTCTTCGGTCCCTTGGGCATTTTTGGAAGTGATTTGTTTATGATGGCCATCGACAAAGGCGCATCGCGGTAACCCTTGGCCACCGCCCAATCGATTATCGTATTGATACGCTGGCGCACACGCGTTGCGGTTTCGTGCTTGGTCAGCCAGATAGCCGCCAATATGTCTCGCACGGCTGGACCATCGATCTGGCTTATCGCCCTGTCTCCAATGGCTGGGAAAGCATAAGCCTCCAGCGAAGAAATCCACTGGGCATTGTGTTTCTTATTTTTCCAAGCCTTGCGCTGTTCGGCATAGACCAGAGCCGCAGCCTCGCGGAATGACGGAATGCCAGCCGACTTGCGCCGTTCGGCTATCGGGTCAATACCCAGTTCAATCTGGCTTCGCACGATGGCCGCACGGTCCCGAGCAATGGCCAGCGAGACTTTCTTGGCACTGCCCAATCCAATGTCGCGCCGCCGTCCGTCCTTTTGAACGCGAACCATCCACGAGCGGGAACCAGATTCGCCGACAACCAGATAAAGCCCGTCACCATCGCCATAGCGACCAGCCGCCTTTGTTGCCTTTACTGCCGTTGCTGTCAGATTGCCCATTTCATTTTTCCCACACTGTTACCCACATCGTAATCGGGTTAGCAGGGAATAGCAAGCGACAGCTAGTTACACGAAAAGCCCGAATAGCCAAAGGGTACACTAAGGGTTGGGGATTTTCAGGAATGGTGAGAAATAGGTGAATGGCGGAGCCGGAGGGATTCGAACCCTCGATAGGTTGCCCTATACACGCTTTCCAAGCGTGCGCGATCGACCACTCTGCCACGGCTCCGCAAATACCGCCTGACCCGTGAATCCGGTCGAATGTCAGACAGCGCCGCTTCCCTAATGCGGGATTCGCGCTTTCGCAAGCGATAGTGTGGAGTTAGGGTGGTGCTAAGCAATTAAACCCGTTCGCGCTGCGCTTGCCGAAACGCAGTTGCAGACGCTCCTGGTCCTTCGACAGGCTCAGGACGAACGGAATTTTGGGGATATGTTTATGAGAAAGATCAGCGCCGTCACTTCAACATTCGCCCTGTTGATGGCGACACCCGCAATCGCGCAGGACACCGAAACAGCCGAATATCCGAGCCCCAATGCGATTGTCGAAGCGGCCCCGGCCAGCGACTGGGTGAAAATTCCGCCGAGCGACCTGCTCGTCATGGATCTCGCGCCCGATGCCGAAGGCAACGAGCGCCGCGTGGTCATCCAGCTGATGCCCGAGCCTTTCTCGCAAGGCTGGATCCGCAATATCCGCAAGCTTGCCGCCGCGCACTGGTGGGACGGCACCAGCATCAACCGGGTGCAGGATAATTATGTCGTGCAATGGGGCGATGCAGGGTACGATAATCCGGAATCGGGCGAGACAGAGCAGAAGGCTTTGCCGGATGGGTTGGAGACGGTGCCGGAGAGCGATTATGTTGTCGAAACCCATATTACGATACGGGAAATGCCTTTTACCCATAAGCCAGACGCTCAAAAGATACGGGAGTATGCTCTACAACACTGGGTGCCTCGCGACATTTATGCGCCTTCCGTCCGATTTCAAAAAGGATGGCCCGTAGGGCGGAATGATACACAGAGCTGGCCCATCCACTGCTACGGCGCGGTAGGCGTGGGCCGCAACTATTCCCCCGACACTGGCAGCGGTGCCGAACTTTACACCGCGATCGGCCATGCGCCGCGCCATCTCGATCGCAATATTGCGGTGGTCGGGCGGGTCATCGAGGGCATCGAGCATCTCTCCAGCCTGCCGCGCGGCAAGGGGCAGTTGGGATTTTACGAGGACGCGAGCAAGCGCGTGCCGATCACATCGATCCGGCTGGGTGATGCACTGGCCGAAAAACCGGCTCCCGCCTTCGAATATCTCGACACCAACAGTGCCATTTTCGCCCAATATGCCGACGCCCGGGCCAATCGCCGCGATCCGTTTTTCATTGTGCCGGCTGGCGGCGCGGATATCTGTAATATTCCGGTGCCGGTGAGACGGGTAAGCGGCGAGTGAGGAGTGCAGTGCACCTGCGGAGGCAGGTGCCCATCTCTTGTCATGGCGTCTAGCCGCTGGCCCGGGAGAAGGATCCCCGCCTTCGCGGGGACACAATGGACGCCTTTCCGCTTTCCGACATCATGATATGTGATTCACGGATGGTTCCCCGGCGAAGGCCGGGGCCCAGAATATTCCCGCTTTCGCCTTTTAAACCGCACCGGCAGGACTCGACTGGACCCCGCCCTTCGGCGGGGCACAATTTTGCCTTTCCTACATCCGGTAATTTGGATTAATCTGGCCTCATGTTCCACCCCCTTTCCTCGACCTTCCACCCTCGGTTTCCAGCAATTTCCGTGCGCCGATCATCTTCCGGAATAGGGGGTGTGACCCTGTGTGACCCAAAGAATGTTCCCCGCCCTGCGGCGGGGCACGGAAACCGCCTTTACAGGGGAAGCAGGATTTCTTTTTCTTAACAATGTAAAGTTTGTAAAGTTCAGCAAGGAAAGAGTCGCATGAAAAACTATTTTCGATCCGCGCATATCGCCTTTTGTTCGCTTGCGGCAGCCTGTTTTTCACTCGTGTCTCCCGCGCTCGCGCAAGAAGAAACGCCGCAAGCCACCCCAGCAGAAATCCTCGCCGCTGCCCCGGCCGAACACTGGCTGCCCATCCCCCTCACCGACCTGATGATCCTGACTCTACCAGACGCCCCCGACGGAACGAAACGCCAGGCGGTGATCCAGTTACTCCCCGCCAATCTCTCCGGCGGCCATGTCCGCAACGTCCGGACCTTCGCAAGGAACCGCTGGTGGGACGGCACCAAAATCTATCGCGTCGCCAAGGATTTCGTCACCCAGTTCGGCGGCAATCCCGATGCCAAGACACCGCCCAAGGGACTCGAGACCGTGCCGGAGAGCGAATATTTCAACCAGGCGCTCGGGGCGAAACGCGACACCGATATGGCGGCACTGAAGGCTGCGGTGGATTATAGCAATCAATATCAGGGCACGGAAATCGAGCCGCTCACGAAGATGATTTACGAGAATACGGGTGCGCAGACGGTCGGCTTTGGCGGCGGCTGGCCGATCGGCAGCCAGACCATCGACGGCGAGACGAAATATTATCCGCTGACCTGTCGCGCGTCGCTGTCCCCTGCCCATTATGATCCGCCGGACACCGGCAGCGGCGCGGAAATGTCGGTGATCACCGGCGAAGCGGCGCGCAGCCTCGACACGACCTTCGGCATGGTCGGACGAGTGATCGACGGACTGGAGCATTTGCAGAATCTGCCGCTCGGCACCGATCCGGGCGGCTTCTATGCCGACAAATCGGAATATGTCGAGATAAAGTCGATCCGGCTGGCCAGCGAGCTGCCGCTGGCAGAACAGCCGTCTTATGAATATCTCGCCAGCTACAGCCCGTCGCTTCTGCAATATATCGAGGCCCATGGCGGCTATGGCAATATCTGCACCGTCCCGGTGCCCATTAGGAAAGTTTCAGAATAGGGTAATAAAATTACAACGCGTCTCGCGCGCAGCGTCATTTGCTGGTAATGATGTGCGATTAGACTCGTCAGAACAGGAGCTCCTCCATGCGCGTTGGTACCCCCAGAGAAATCAAGAATCACGAATATCGGGTCGGCCTGACCCCCGAATCGGTCCGCGAGCTGACCGCCAATGGCCATGATGTGCTGGTCGAGACCGGCGCCGGCCTTGGCATCGGCGCCGAAGATTCCGAATATGTCGCCGCCGGTGCAACCATTGCTGCGACCGCTGCCGAAATCTTCGAAAAATGCGAAATGGTGGTCAAGGTCAAGGAACCGCAGGCGGTTGAACGGGCGATGCTGCGCGAAGGCCAGATATTGTTCACCTATCTCCACCTCGCGCCCGATCCGGAACAGACCGCCGATCTGGTCAAATCCAGGGCAACCTGCATTGCCTATGAGACGGTAACCGGCACCGGCGGGCTCCCCCTGCTCAAGCCGATGAGCCAGGTCGCCGGCCGCATGTCGATCCAGGCCGGCGCAACCGCGCTGGAAAAAGCCCATGGCGGCCGCGGCATATTGCTCGGCGGCGTCCCCGGCGTGGCTCCCGGCAAGGTCACGATCATCGGCGGCGGTGTCGTCGGTTTCAACGCTGCACAAATGGCCGCCGGCCTCGGCGCGGATGTGACGATCCTGGACCGTGATCCGGACGTGCTCGAATCGGTGGGCACCCATTTCGAATCGCGGGCCAAGACGCGCTTCTCGAACAAGGCCAATCTGGCCGAATGTGTGGCCGAAGCGGATCTGGTGATCGGCGCGGTGCTGATCCCCGGAGCAGAAGCGCCGAAACTGGTGACCCGCGACATGCTGTCGACCATGCGGCCCGGTTCGGTATTGTGCGACGTGGCGATCGACCAGGGCGGCTGTTTCGAAACCTCGAAGCCGACCACCCACGAAAATCCGACCTATGTGGTCGACGATATCGTCCATTATTGCGTCGCCAATATGCCCGGTGCGGTCTCGCGGACCTCGACCTATGCGCTCAACAATGTGACCCTGCCGCACACGCTGGCGATTGCCAACAAGGGCTGGGAAAGCGCGCTGCGCGAGGATCGTCATCTGGCCGAGGGGCTGAACGTGTGGGATGGTCATGTAACCTACAAGGCGGTCGCCGAGGATCTGGGCTATGACTATATGCCGGTGTCGGAGGTTGTGGGATTGAAGGCTTAAATCTGGTTGTAGGCGATCGCCATATTGTGCACCTGCGCAGGCAGGTGCCCATCTCCAGACAGTTGGGCCAGACGCAATAGTTGGAGATGGACCCCGGCCTTCGCCGGGGCACTGAATGAAGGAACAACAGATGGCAGCAGCAGACCAGAAACCGCTCGGATCGGGCTTTCACGCGAAGAGCGAACCGCACGAGATACTCGCCGGCATCGATCTGACAGGCAAGACCGCGATCGTCACCGGCGGCTATTCCGGCATTGGTCTGGAAACCACCCGGGCGCTGGCGAATGCCGGTGCCACGGTGATCGTCCCGGTGCGCGATCCGGCCAAGGCGGAGGAGAATCTTGCCTCGATCGAGGGCGATGTCTCCTCGGCAACGATGGACCTCGCCGATCTCGATTCGGTGCGCGGCTTTGCCTCTTCGGTCTATGACTCTATCGATGCGCTCGACCTGCTGATCAACAATGCCGGTATCATGGCTTGCCCGCTCGAACGCGTCGGGCCGGGCTGGGAAAGCCAGTTTGGCGTCAATCATATGGGCCATTTCGCGCTGACCAAGGCGCTCCTGCCCTTGCTCGAAAAGGCAAGCGCACCACGCGTCGTCGCGCTGTCATCGATTGCCCACAAGCGAGGTGGCATCCTTTGGGACGATATCCAGTTCCAGACTAGCGAATATCAGAAATGGGTCGCCTATGCCCAGGCGAAGAGCGCCAACGCCCTGTTCGCCAATGCGCTCAGCCGGCGGATGCAGGCCTTTGGCGGACGCGCTTTCTCGGTCCATCCGGGCGGGATTTTCACGCCATTGCAGCGCCATTTGCCGGTCGACGAGCAGGTTGAACTGGGCTGGCTGAACAAGGACGGCAGCGTGCCACCGGCGGTTGCCGCAATCTTCAAGACGCCGGCACAGGGCTGCACCACCAGCCTGTGGGCCGCCACCTCACCGCTGCTCAATGACATGCCCGGCGTCTATTGCGAGGATTGCGACGTCGCGCAGCTGATGGGCGAGGATAGCCTGCCCTATCAGCATTGCGCGCCGCATATCACGGTGGATGAAGACGCCGAGCGACTCTGGGAGATCAGCGAGAAACTGCTCGCCGCTGCATGATGGAGACGGAAGACCAGGGTGCCGGTGAATATGGCGGTCTGCTGCAGCGCGATGCGAGCGGCTTTCTGTTGCAATGCGATGATGGCCAGCGCTACCGGCTCGAACTGCTGCGCACGCCGGTTGACGAGGTCGAGAAGCGGGTGGTGGTAATCGGCCGGGTCATCGACGGCACGCTCCTGGAAGCGGACGGGATAAGGCTGGCATGAATTTCGTACCTGCACAAAACGGCGATATCCCGGCGCTCCACGCGCTGGTCGAAAGCGCCTATCGCGGAGAGAGCGCGCGGCGCGGCTGGACCCACGAAGCGGACCTGCTCGGCGGGCAGCGGACCGATGCCGAGGCGTTGCGCGAAATGATCGCGGCGGACAATCAGGTGATCCTGCTTGCAAAGAAGGGCAATGCGATCACCGGATGCGTCCAGCTCTCCCGTGTCGGTGGGGGGCTTGCCTATCTCGGGCTGCTGACTGTGGATCCTGCCTTGCAGGCGGCTGGCCTCGGCAAGCAATTGCTGGGAGAGTCAGAACGGTTTGTGCGGGATCAATGGCAGGCCAATGCGATCGAGATGACCGTCATCCGCCAGCGCGAGGACCTGATCGCCTATTACGAACGCCGCGGTTATGCGCGGACCGGCGAGCTGCGTCCCTTCCCGCATGGTGATCGGCGCTTCGGCCTGCCGAAGACCACGGAACTGGAATTCGCGGTGTTGCGCAAGCCTGTCTAGGCGGCCTTGCCTTCGAGCGCCTTCTGCCGGCGCCGCTGGACCGAGCTGCCCAGACCCAGCGCTTCGCGATATTTGGCCACGGTGCGCCGGGCAATGTCGAACCCCCGCTCCTTGAGCAGGGCGACCAGCTTGTCGTCGGACAGGATCTTCTTGGGATCCTCGTTATCGATCAGGGATTTGATATGACTTTTTACCGCTTCCGCCGACGCCGCTTCGCCACCGGTCGAGGACTGGATTCCGCTGGTGAAGAAATATTTGAGCTCGAACGTCCCGCGCGAGCAGGAGAGATATTTGTTGGATGTCACCCGGCTGACGGTCGACTCATGCATCTCGATCTGCTCGGCGATATTCTTAAGCGTCAACGGCCGGAGATGCGCTACACCCTTACGGAAAAACTCTTCCTGCTGCTTGACGATCTCGGTCGCGACCTTGACGATCGTCCGCTGCCGCTGATCGAGCGCCTTGACCAGCCAGTTGGCGTCGGCGAGGCATTCGTTCAGCCATTCCTTCGACTGCTTGTCCTGCGCGCCGTCCTTCAGTTCGGAATAATAGCTGCGGTTCACCAGCACTTTGGGCAGGGTGGCGCTGTTCACTTCGATGATCCAGCGGTTGGTCCGTTCCGCGACAAACACGTCCGGCACCACGGACTCGACCGCCCCGCCGCCGATCTTGCAGCCGGGCTTCGGATCGTAATTGCGCAATTCGCTGATCATATCCATCAGGTCTTCGTCATCGACACCGCATATGCGCTTGAGCTGCGGCAGCGCGCCCTTGGCCAGCAGATCGAGATTATCGATCAGCCGCGCCATGGCGGGATCATAACGGTCCGCATCCCTGGCCTGCAATGCCAGACATTCTGCCAGATCTCTGGCGCCGACACCGACCGGGTCCAGTGTCTGGACGACACCCAAAATGCGCTCGACGTCGACAAGACCGACATTCAGGCGCTGCGCCAGCTCCAGCAACTCTGCCTGCAAATAGCCGCATTCGTCGATCTGGTCGATGATATGCTGCGCGACAAAAAGATCGATTCCGGAAAGCACTGCGCCGGCCTGTTCCATCAGATAGTCGGTGAGATTTGTCTCGGCCACCAGCATATTCTCGAAATCGGGCGCTTCGCCCCCGGGTGCCGAACCGGAACTGGCACCGTTCAATCCGAGCTGTCCGTCGAGCGCGCCATCGCTGTCCGACAGGCTGTTATTGGTAAAACTGTCCGTATGCCCTTCCATATCCAGAGCCGCTTCGGCTTCCGAAGGTCCGGCAGACAATATTTCGTCGCTGCCCTGCGCGCCCGGTTCGGCGGGCGGCTCCGGACCATCGCCAGACTCGCCGCTCTCGGTCGATATTTCGCCGGTATCCAGAAGCGGGTTCTTCTCGATCTCGTCGGAAATGAAGGTTTCCAGTTCGAGATTGGACAAGGTCAGCAGCTTGATCGCCTGCTGCAGTTGTGGCGTCATCACCAGCGACTGGCTTTGTCGCAAATCGAGGCGAGGCGCGAGTGCCATGGCTAGAGCGCAAAGCCCTCGCCGAGATAGAGCCTGCGAACATTGGCATCGGCAACCAGGTCTTCCGGACTGCCAGCGAACAATACCTGGCCGTCGTAGATGATGCAGGCGCGGTCGACGATATCCAGTGTCTCGCGCACATTATGGTCGGTGATCAACACGCCGATGCCGCGCTCGCGCAGCTGGCAAACCAGATCACGGATATCGGCGATCGACAGGGGATCGATGCCGGCAAAGGGTTCGTCGAGCAGCACGATTGAGGGGCTTGCCGCGAGCGCGCGGGCAATCTCGCAGCGCCGCCGTTCACCGCCCGACAGCGCCATCGCCGGGGAACCGCGCAATTTCATCAGTCCGAATTCATCGAGCAGACGGTCGAGCGTTTCCGCTCTCACGCCGGAGTCGGGCTCCACCATCTCGAGCACCGCCATGATATTCTGCTCGACGGTCATACCGCGGAAGATCGATGTTTCCTGCGGGAGATATCCGATGCCGAGAATCGCACGACGATACATCGGCAGCGACGTGATATCCTCTCCGTCGAGCATGATCCGTCCGGCATCCGGCCGGACCAGACCCATGACCGAATAGAAGCAAGTCGTTTTGCCCGCACCGTTGGGGCCGAGCAACCCGACGACTTCGCCCCGGCCCACAGAAAGGGAAACATCGGAAAGAACCGAACGCTTGTCGTAGCTCTTGGCGATTGAAACCACCGCCAGGCCATGTTCCATGGCATCGCTGGCCATCGCGGCACCCGGATCGGCCATCGTTGTCGCGTCGGTCGCGGCTAAATCATTCATCACTGGTCCTCATTCGCATCGGCTGCCCTGCCTGTCGGCGGACAGCATGCCTCAATCTTATCGGAATTGGCAAGCTTTGTGCATGGAAGATTGAAATGCCCCATCAACGGTTGAAAATCCAGTGGCATCGGTTGCCACGCCGGCATGCGCCTCCCGCTGCCGTAATCGAACTGGATTCCCGATAGCACTGGTCGAAAATTCAGTCTTTCCGCTGTGGAACCGTGAAGGTGCCGGAAACCCGCCCGCTGGAATCCTGCGAGCCGACCGAAGAACCGCCGGTCGAACGCCCGTCGATCGTCGACCTGCCTGATTCGAGGTCGATAATGACCCGGCCACCGGAGAGTCGATTCGTTCCCTGAGTAAGCGTGACATTGCCGATCAGGGTTATCAGTCTCCGGTTGAGGTCATAAATGGCGACATCTCCAGAAGCGGTATCGCCGGCCTTGCGGATGGTGACACCGCCCGATGCGTCAATCCGGTCGATCTCGATCCCGCCGGTGCTGCGATAGGCCACGGTCATGCGCGCTGCATTGAGCGTCAGCCCGGCCTGATCGACTCGCACGGAACCCGACAGGACAACGCGGTCGGCCCGGTCCTGAACCTCGATCCGTCCGGCGTTGAAATTCACCGGTGCATTGCTGTCATGGCTTCCGAATACCTGGGCCGGTGCCGAATCCGTGAACAGGAGAAATGCAGAAGCAAGAACAAAACTGCCCGCAGTCAGGGAAAGAAAAGGGTGTAATTTCATCTAGCGTCTTCTTAGTCCATTTTGTTCGATCCGCAAACGCGCATTGCCATCAAGGCGGACCGTGCGCTCCGCCAGATCCGCTTCGAGCCGGTCTGCACCGAAGGTTCCGATATTGGTCCGCCCTTCCACCGAGCCATCGCTGCGCAAGCTGCGCTGCTTCAAATCAATAGTGACATTGCTGGTCGAGAGACGATAGCCATTGGCCGCTTCAACCTGCACCGGCCCCGGTACCCGGACATTCTCCTGATCCATGTCATAGCTGCCCTCGCTGGCGCGGATTTGGGCCGGCCCCTCTTTCAGCAATATCCGGGCCGACAGATCCTGCAGATCGACAATTGCTTCGCTCGAGCTTTTCTGCACCGCAGAACCGGCCTTGAGGGAAAATGGACGGCCTTCGCTATCTTCGCCGCGATACAGCGCCTCGGTAACCCGCATCCGCTCCTTGGCGACGTCAACGCTGTTCTTGTCCAGAACGAAGCTCAGTTCGCCGCTTGTCGTAAAGGGCGCCAGCGCCAGCATCGCGCCCAACAGGCCAACCCCCACGGGAAGAATGAAGCGCAGCCATTTGATGTTCCGGTCATGCGAACTGTTGGGAGCGGCGAACTCCTGGCGCTTTGTCCGGACAGGGTTGACGGTCGCAGGCATGGCTAGCCCCTCATCCGCTGGCAATCGGCACCACGGCCGAGCAGGATTTCTATCCGTTCAGGCATGCGCAAAAATGTCGGTTTCCGGCCAGCCGGCGAGGTCGAGTCGTGCCCGGTCCGGCAAAAAGTCGAAGCAGGCCTGCGCGAGGGCCGTTCTGCCTTCCCGCTCGAGCCGGATTTCCAGTTCATCCTTCAGCCGGTGCAGAAAGCGAACGTCCGATGCGGCATATTCCTGCTGCGCGTCGCTAAGAACAGGATTGCCCCAGTCGCTTGATTGCTGCTGTTTCGATATATCCTGGCCAAGAAGCTCGCGGACCAGCTCTTTCAGCCCGTGGCGATCGGTATAGGTCCGGATGAGCCGCGAAGCGATCTTTGTGCAGAATACCGGTTCTGCCATCACGCCCATATAATGTTCGATGGCGGCGAGATCAAAACGGGCAAAATGATACAGCTTCACCCGGCCGGGATCGGACAAGATCGCCCGGAGATTGGGGGCGGAATAGTCGCTGTCAGGACCAAAACGGACCAGATGCTCGTCATCCCCGCCATCGGATATCTGGAGCAGGCAGAGCCGGTCACGCGGGGTCTGGAGGCCCATGGTTTCGGTGTCCACAGCAACCGCGCCGCCGCCGAGGACGCCTGCCGGGATATCTTCTTCATGAAAAAAAACTGCCATTGATATTTGCCTGTCCAATTTATCGCTGAACCCGCTGCATTTTCCCCAACCTACCACTCGGTATGACACCATATTCGGCAGCGGGACATGGCCCCGTGCCAGAGCTACGGCTGTGAAAATTGACAGCAGTTCATCTTTGAATATGCTATGTGCCGCAGGCCGGTTCAAACAGCAAGTTTAGTTTGAGCTTCCATTTGCATGGCAAATGCGCGGTTATGACAGGGGTTTGACAATATGACAGAGAAAGCACCCGAACCGGTCGCTCCCGGTTTTGATCTGAACAAGGCCACCATAATATCGCTACTCTAATATTGCCGGCTTCTTCGTGGGGATTACCGGCCTGGTGGGCTTCGTTCTTGCCCTGATATGGAAAGACGAGGTGGCAGGCACGTGGGAAGAAAGCCATTTGCAATTTCACGTCATGACATTTGTCATCGGCCTGGTGGTCGGGATTATCGGTATATTACTGTCGTTTCTGTTGATCGGCATCCCGATTCTTCTGGCGCTCGCGGTCTGGATATTGGTCCGTTCGGTCGTCGCATTGTTGAAAGCGCAGAAACACGAACCCCTGGCCGATCCGAAAACCTGGCTTTTCTAAGCCGGATCGTTCGAATATCAGATTCGCCCGGCCACCTGTCAAAACACCGAATTCGTTCGCTTATTCCTTCGTTTTTCTATATGGTTGGCACGTGCGGTAATAGGATTCGCGCAAAACAATGGTCCGGAGATCGTCCGCTGTGACATTGAAATTACTGGGTAGGGCGAATTGAAAGTGACGATTTAAGAATGGGTTTTGACAGAAACCGGCGAGGTAGAGGCCGGGACAAGCGCGACGGCTTCGGTGACGAAAACTTCGATGGATATCAAGGTGACAGCGGTCCACCCGTAGAGAGATATACGCGGCCGGACAGTGATTCCGGCGGCAGACGAGGCGGCGGCATGCCCGACCAGGTTGTCGGCGAGAGCACCGGCACCGTAAAATTTTTCAATGCGCAAAAAGGTTTTGGTTTCATCGTGCAAGACGGTGGCGGCGAAGATGTTTTTGTTCATATCAGCCAGGTTGAACGCGCCGGTCTCAAGGGACTCGCGGAAGGGCAGACCTTGCGTTTTTCGCTGGTCGATCGTGGCGGAAAGGTTTCCGCCTCCGACATTCAGATCGAAGGCGATCTCATCGAGGTTCCGGCGGGCGGAGGCTCCCCTCGGGAAGACCGTGGCGGTCCTCCACGTCGGGAACTGACCGGAGAGAAGGCAACGGGTACCGTGAAATTTTTCAACGGCACCAAGGGGTTCGGTTTCATCCAGCGTGATGATGGCCAACCCGATGCGTTTGTCCATATTTCAGCCGTAGAGCGTGCCGGCATGCGCGGGCTGGAAGAAGGCGACAAGCTGGAGTTCGAACTGGAAGTGGATCAGCGCGGCAAGACGGCGGCGGTCAATCTGGTCGCCAAATAACGGGTTCGATCCTATATATTCTGAAAATGGCGGGCTTTGACCCGCCATTTTTTTGCCCTGTGAAGACCGCGAGATACTCGTCAGATCACCCAGATACAGAAAAGCCCGCCGGATTGCTCCGACGGGCTTTTCCGGATTTCTAACCGTTAGAAGCGGAAGCTGATCGCGCCCGAATACAGCTGGCTGGACACATCTGACCGGCCGACCGTTGAATCGGCGGAGAGGTCAAACGAGACATTGCCCATATTGTACCGCAGCCCGACGCCAACTTCGCCCCAGTTCTTGTCGCGTTCAGCCAGTGCGAATGGAGCCACAGCACCATTGCCACCGACAAAATTTGCACCGAAGCTGTTCGGGTTGTCCTGGAATTCATGGACATAATTCATCGACGCGCGCATCTGCAATTTCCGGCCCGGCTTGGACTTGAACTCGATACCCGCGAGGCCCTGGATGCTCTCATAGTCGGGACGGATGATCGTCAAAGCCGGTCCACCGCCCTGTTCGTCGACATTGCTGAAGTTGATCTTGGCCGCGCGTGCCCGAATTCCGGGAGCGGCGATCACGTCGAGCATTTCCATCTCTTTCGACAAGCCGAGTTCAGCAGCATAGACCATGCTGTCGTCATCGGTGGTGAGGCTGAAGGATTGGGTACCAAGCGAAACGGTACGCAGCGTCTCTGCATTATAGGTACCGACCGTCGCCCGGCCATCCAGAACCAGACCGCCTGACATTTTCTTCCGACCGTAGATCGAACCCATGATCGCTGTCGATTGCGCCGTATTGCCAAGGGCAGCCGTCGCATCCACATCCGAATAATATGCCGAGACGCCGATGAAGGAGGCTTCGTCGAGATAATATTCGAGACCACCGGCAATGAAGAAGCCGTCAAACTCGTCTTCTCCGTCGGATCCCGGAGCGGGATTGGTGAGAGGCATGGAACCGCCATCCCCGTTCACAAAACCACCGGCGAGATAGACGGCCATGTCTTCGTTGACACCACCGGAACGCACTTCGGTATCGTCCGCATTCGCGGCAGCGTCACTCAGGACGCTTGCGCCGTTCATTGCCAGCCCGCCCAGTGACGTGGCCGCCAGCTGCATCGGACGACCGATTACAGCGATGGTACCGCCATTGGAGGACCGCTCGGCCAGACTGATTCTGTTCTGGTAGAAATCAGAGACATTGCCGAGGAAAGACTGACCCATGGCCTGAACAGTAGATTCCGTTGTCGGCGCCCAGCTGTCAAACGTCGCCTGGATGGTACCGGCATCGGTAAAGTCGAGGAAGGTGAACAGATCTGCAACAGCCGTGTTGCCACGGTTGTTGTCCATCAGAGCAGCAAAGCTGACCTGAACCGCATTATCTGCAGCGATCACATTCTGATAGCTTTGCGCGCTGATGGTTACGTCGACAGCATTTGCGCTATAGCTGAATTCGGAAAGCAGAATCGCCGAAATTTGCGCCGCGCCATCGAACTCATCCGTAACGCCATCGGTCGCAGTGAGAATCTGGTAATTGCTGGCTGTTGCAGTCTGGAAACCACTGACCGGCGAGAACACGACAGTACCGCCTAAATCAGCAGCACCATTGACTGCGAGAAGATCGGAATCACCCGATGCGCCAATATCAACCAGCAGCGTGGAGCCGGAAGACAGGATGGTGTTGCCATTGACCGTCAATGTTCCGATCGTCCCCATCGTGCCCGGTGCAATTCCACCCATCACATTTGTCAGGAATGGCGTGTTCACCGAGCCGGTACCGGACAGCAGACCTGCCATCAGGAAATAGTCGCCGACAGATGTCAGAGAACCATCGATATTTACCATGCCCCCGGCCTGAGTAACATCGATAAGGCTGGTCAAGCTTCCGTCTGCGGTAATATCAAGCCCGGCAGCGCCAGAAACAGTCAGGCGGTCAATCTCAACCGTGCTGCCCAGAGTGGTGATGCCCGCATTGCTCAGCGTGACATCATAATAAGCGCCAGCGGCTCCCAAGCCATCCGGATCGACATTATTTGGCACGAAATCGGTTGCGCCAGGCAATCCGTTAGCAATTGTCGGCGCTGGCAGCGGATCGCCTTCCGCATGGCTTTCCAGAACCGGTTCGCTGAATTGCGCATTGGCCGCTCCGGAAACAACGGTTGCACCGGCATCGTCCGCAGCAGCTACTTCAATTTCGACAGTCGCACTGTTATTGGCCAGCGGAGAGGTGCCATCCGTCAACTGCACCGTCGCACTGTTATCGCCCAAAACGGTAACAGAGCCAGCGGCCGCACCGCCGTTGTTCATCACAGCGGCTGGTAAATCATCACCAGCGGGATCGGTCGGAGTGATTTCACCGTCGCTCAGATCAATACAGACATTCCCGCCAATCGCACCGACAACCGGTCCTTGAATACACACTGCGCCAAAATCCGGTTCCACAGCATTTACGCCGCCCGGTTCTGTCGTCGGGATACCATTTACAATGGCACCACTCTCATCAATGATACGGTAGTTGGGATCAAGCAGACTGGTCCAGTGGCTTCCATCTTCCCAATCGCCATCACCAGCATTTGCGGTTACGTAGTGATAGGCGTTATTGGCCGCGATATAGTCCCAGAATTGGAACAGAGGCTGATAGAAGCTGGCCGAACCGAGCTGGTCGGAACCTCCTAAAAAACCCGCGCCGCCGGACAATACGCCCAGTACCAGATCTTCGCTGGTTATTGCATTATTGGCTGCATCCAGAACAAGCGGACCGCCTGAATCGCCGCCGGCGGTTGTTCCCTCGTTTGGCAATGCCTCATCGCGTAACCAGTTGAAATCCGAGAAAACCGAACGATTTCCATTGGCATCTTCTATGCTGTCAAAGTCGGCCCAGTAGAGATTTTGTGGGAAATCGGCTCCGAAGGGCTCAGGACCAACCAGTGGCTCTCCCAAATCGTTCAGCGATGCTAGGGCACCCAAATAGTTTTCGACCAGGCGCCGACGAAAATCAATGCCATCGACAGCGCCATCAACTGCATTACCGGTTCCGCCATAGCCGGTCTGATTAACATGATATCCGGTGCCGGTTACCGAATCGATTGCGCCTGGATCAGGCAATGCGGAAAACAGAATAGCCCAGGTCGGAATATCCGCCGCTGGTGTGTCAAGCGTCGCCAGCGCTACATCGGCTTCCAGAAAACCGGTAGGTGCGGACGCGATATTCCAGTTTACCTGATTCACATTGTAGAGAAAATCAGCGGTGTTGGTGCTGAAGCCACTGCCAAACCAGTTCAGGATTGCAGGAAAATTATCAACGGCAAACCCGAAACTAATAGGAACGCCGCCGGTATTGGAGCCATATGCATCTTCCGGCCGGCTATTCACGCAGTGAGCCGCAAAGATCACGGTTCTGGGATTGATCAGGGTTCCGGTACACAAGCCAACAGATCCACCACCGTTGGATATGACCATCTGACCGACGCCATTCACTCCACCATCTTCATCGACAATGGATTCGCTGGTTTCGTTTTGACCAGGCACAATGGCCTTTGCCGGCGATGCCAGCGCGAGAGTAGCAATTGCGCCGGCTGCTGCTGTACGCAAAAGTACCGATCTTTTGGAATGTCCGAAATTCTTGATCATCGAAGAATGCCCCTTACAATATTAAGTCAGAATAGACCTCTGCCATTACTGTGCTTGGTTTTCTGACTTGAATCAAAGGCAAATTTACCATTTTACCAAAACGGGGCTAACGAACAGCAGTTTTCTGGGATTTCCTGAGAGCGAGATTACGAATTTTGGTTACATCTGTGATGATTTGGCAACAGAAACGTCAATATTACGGCCACAGACTCTTCCGCCGCCAGTTTAGCCAAGTAAACGGGCGGCGGAGATATATTGACACTGTCATTTTCTATGCGGTCAGACAGTTGATGCCTAAACTTGAGTCAGTCTTTCTGGGCGATCTCGAGCAAAAACCAGGCCCGTTCTTCTGCCTGGTCGGTCCAGTCGTCGAGCAGACCATCGGTCGCATTGTCACCGGCTTCTCCTGCAAGTTCCTTTGCTTCCCGCAGCGTTTCGACCAGCTTCAGATTATCGGCATGTAACTCGGCGAGCATATCCGATGCCTTCACCTTGGCACTGTCATTGTCCGAAATGCTCTGTCGCTTGGCGATATCGCCGATTGAGGTAAGCGTCCGATGTCCATTTTTCCGGACCCGTTCGGCGATCAGGTCCGTGGTGGCAAGAATCTGCGCCGCCTGCTCGTCGAACATCAGATGATAGTCGCGGAAATGGGGGCCGGAAACGTGCCAGTGAAAGTTCTTGGTCTTGAGATAGAGGGCGAAACTGTCCGCCAAAATCCCGTTCAGCGCCTCAGCTACGGCTTTCTTTGCATTGTCACCTGTGGTCATGTTCGATCTCCTTTTCGGAATTTTCATTCTACAGCAGGAAGACTAAACCATATCGACTGATCGATAAAACGAGAAGAATTGCTATCTAAGATTGATAACATCGATCTGTTCGAGTCGGGTCAGAATATACCCCATGCGCCGAGCGCGACTATCATACCGACGATGATAAAGCCGGCACCACCGGCATAGCGGACGCGTGCCATCGGAACATGCGCGGCCATTTGCCGGTGGAACAATATCGCGGGCACGCAGGCGATCATCACCCCGGCCCATCCTCCGGCGGCGGCGAAGGCCGCCATGTCCGTCCGGGCAGCGGTGGCCATCAGGACAAATTGTCCCTTGTCACCCAGTTGCAAGATGAAGAGCCCGAGAAACGACGTCCAGAACGGCCCTAACCGCCATTTTTGCAGCAAGTCGACCGGGCGGCGCCAGACCACCATGCCAAAACCGGCAAATATCAGCGACAGGGCATAGAAAAGCTGCAGAGCATCTTCACTGATCCAGCCATGGACCGCCGATCCGGCGATGGCGGAAATCACGCAATTGCAGAGCGTAGCCAGGCCGAGGCCGCAGATGACCGGCGAGACACGGGCATATCGTATCGCCAGAGCGGCGCACAATATCTGCGGCCGGTCGCCAAATTCGGCAACGGCCAGAGCAAAAAGCGAAGTTAGGAAAGCATCCACAAGGCCCGGCGTCAGGCCTGCCCGCCGAGACGAAGCGCGACATTGGCCAGCAGCGCTTCGGTCATCGCCGGGTTTATCTGGCCCATATCGAGCGTGGCGCGCATGGCCTCGAGATATGAACGCGCGATGGTCATGGCACCGCCATTTTGCATGGCCGGCTGCAATGCGCTTTCCAGCGCGGAGCTGAGGTCGCGAAGCGCCGAAAGCCGGTGCTCGGCCGCTTTTTGCCGGACATGGTCCAGATGCATGAGAAATTGCAGTGGATGACGAGCGGCCAGTTCCGCTGGCAGATTGTCGAGCAAGTTCAGCATTTCTGCCTGTACAAACGGATTTTGATCATGGTTCATCGCAACGGCCCCTGTTTCCGGATGACCATGCAAAAACATGGTTAAATAGTCGTAAATGGAACGCCCTTTGCCACGCCGGGAAGCGTGAAGGCTTTTTCTTGACATTCATCGGGCTTTTCACCATTAGCGCGGGAACGAATGCGGCGCCCGATAGCGTCGCTGTTTTTATTTCAGCTTCTGCCTTAAGGAATGCACCATGGCGAAACCAGCCAATGTAAAGATCAAACTCGTCAGCACGGCGGACACAGGCTTTTTCTATGTGACCCGCAAGAACCCGCGGAATCTCACCGAGAAAATGGTGCAGCGCAAATATGATCCGGTTGTGCGCAAGCATGTCGAGTTCAAGGAAGCCAAAATCAAATAAGCAGGCTTTGGCCAGTCTTTAGCGGTGCAGAACTTTCTGCACCGATTCGATGAATTTCGCGACCGATATCGGCTTTGAGACATAAGCCTCTGCCCCGGCACTCAAAATCCGGTCCTCGTCCCCCTTGCCGGCATAAGCGGTGACGGCCATGATCGGTATGATCTTGAGCTGCCCGTCTTTCTTGATCTGCTCGATCAGTTCCAGACCGCTGACATGTGGCAACTGGATATCCATGACGATCAGATTCGGCACGAAGCTTCGCGCCTTTTCGAGCACTTCCCGGCCGTCGCTGACCGGCTCGACAACAAAACCGTGGGCCCGCAGCAGATCACAGAATAGCTTGAGGTTCAATTCATTGTCCTCAACCACCAACACTCTTTTTGCCACAGCCGGATTTGCCCTTTCAAACTTGCTGCCAAACCATTAGGCGAAAGCGGCAATGGAAACAAATCCCAATCTCGGGCCGGACAGCGAAATCATCGCCTTGCAGGCGCTCGGATGGGTGCTGCAGGATCAGGATCGCGCCGAGCGACTGCTCGCCCTGACCGGCCTCGATCCCCGCGAACTGCGGTCGGGTCTCGAAGACCCGGCGATGCTGTCATCGCTGCTCGGTTTTCTCGCCAATCACGAACCCGATCTGGTCGCCTGCGCCGACGCTATCGGTGTCGCCCCCGAAAAACTCGCTGCAGCAGCGCAGCATTTAAACTCTTCCGGAGACTTTTATGAGTAACAAGCCGCTTCTGATCAGCGATTGCGATGAAGTCCTGCTGCACATGGTGGTCCCGTTCCAGCAATGGCTGGACAGTGACAAGCATATCCATTTCGACCTGGAAAACGGCAATAATTTCGCCAATGCCCTGCGCCATAAACATGACGGGACCCAGGTATTGCCGGAACAGATCTGGCCGATGCTGAAAGAGTTTTTCGACAATGAAATGCACCGGCAGGGCGCGATCGAGGGCGCGGTTGAATCCATCAACAAGCTCGGTGAAATCGCCGATGTCGTGATCCTGACCAATCTGCTCGATGACCGCCGCGAAGCCCGCGCCGAGCAGCTCAAGGCCGTCGGCATCGATTTTCCCGTCTATACCAACCAGGGCGGCAAGGGTGAACTGCTGGCCGGCATTCTCGCGGAATATGAGCCCAGCGTGACTGTTTTTGTCGATGATCTGGGTCACCAGCACGGCAGCGTCGCCAAACATGCACCCGACGTATGGCGCCTGCAAATGGTCGGTGAACCAATCATGGCCAGACATGTCACCACCAACCCGGCCGCCCACGCCCGGATTGACCTGTGGGGCGAGGCTACGGCCTGGATATCGGACAAGTTTGACAATGCCGTACCGGCTCCGGCGATGGACTTGCCATCGCAAGAGCTTGACCCTGCCAACCATGCGTGAGAGTTTTGCCTTATGACCGACAATATTGAACAGGCCCTGATCGCCAAGGGCATTGAATTGCCGACACCGGCGGCCCCGGTTGCCTCTTATGTTCCCGCCATCGAAATGAATGGCATGCTCCATATCAGCGGACAGGTCTCCATGCACGACGGCAAGCTGATCACCGGGCGGCTGGGTGACGATATGTCACTGGAAGACGGGCAACAGGCCGCCAAGGCCTGCGCGCTGATGATCGCAGCGCAAATCAAGAAAGCTGCTGGATCGCTCGACCGGGTGGACCGGATCGTGAAGCTCGGGGTCTTCGTCAACAGCACCGCGGACTATACTGACCATCCCAAGGTCGCAAACGGCTGTTCCGACATGATGGAAGTGATTTTCGGCGCCGCCGGGCAGCATGCCCGAAGCGCGGTCGGCGTGGCCTCGCTGCCGCTTGGGGTTGCGGTCGAGGTTGACGCCATCATCGCCCTGAAGCCCGAGTGATCGCGAAGCTGCTAGACAATGCGCTGGCACCCGCTCCGGCGGCCGGTCGCGTAGCATTTCTGAAAGGCCAGCCCTATGCGCATCGGGGTCTGCACGGAAGGGGCGTACTGGAAAACAGTCCCGCCGCCTTCGAGGCCGCGATCAAGCTGGGTCACGGAATTGAATGCGATGTCCAGGCCGCCGAAGATGGGCGCGCCTTTGTCTTCCATGACTATGAACTGGACCGGCTGACGGACCGGAGCGGCCGGATTGGAAACCTGCGGGCCGACGATATTGACCGGATCCAGCTCAATGACGGCCATGGCAAGATTCCGCGCTTGCGCGAAACCCTTGCCCAGATAGGCGGGCGGGTCCCGGTCCTGATAGAGATCAAGTCGCGCAGCGTGCGGGTAGGCCCATTGTGTCTTTCTGTCCGCAGGGCATTGGAAGGTTATGGCGGCAAGGCAGCCATCATGTCGTTCAATCCGCTGGTCTGTGCCTGGTTTCGAAAGAATGCCGACCATATCGTCCGGGGACTGGTCGTGACGGAAGAAGACAGCGGGAACTGGCGCGGAAGGATCGCGCGTCATCGCAATCTCTGGGCAGCGAAGCCCGATTTCCTGGCTTATGATATCCGCGACCTGCCGTCCCGCTTTGCCGCAGCCCAGCGGGCGCGCGGCCTGCCCATCGTCACCTGGACCGTGCGGTCCGCCGAGCAGGAAAAAACCGCGGCCCTCTATGCAGACGAACCGGTTTACGAGATTCCGGAGAGCTGATCCGTATGCCTGAGCCGCCAGCCGCCGCCACCGGGATCGTTGCACGCGTTGCCGAAAATATCGCCAGCCTGCCGGCTGACCAGTGGAATGCGTGCGCCGGCTCCGCCAATCCGTTTGTATCCCACGCTTTCCTGTCCGCGATGGAAGAGTCGGCCAGCGTCGGACCCGGTACCGGCTGGAAATCCCTGCCCGTCATCATCGAGGATAGTGCCGGTGAAATCGCCGCCTGCCTGCCCGCCTATCTCAAGTCTCACAGTCAGGGAGAATATATATTCGACCAGCAATGGGCCCATGCCTATGAAAATGCCGGCGGCCAATATTATCCCAAGATCCAGATAGCGGCCCCCTTTTCTCCGGTGCCAGGCCCCCGCCTGCTGTTGCGTGACCAATCCCTCGCGGTGCCGCTGTTGCGGGCGGTCGAGCAGCTGGCAGAGAATAACGGAATCTCGTCGGTTCATGCGACTTTTGTCAGCGAGGGCCAGCTCGGCTATTTTCGCGAAGCCGGGTGGATGATCCGGACCGACAGCCAGTTCCACTGGCGCAATGACGGCTATCAGAGCTTCGATAACTTTCTAGACGCATTGTCTTCCCGGAAACGCAAGGCGATCCGCCGGGAACGGGCCAAGGCCCAGGAAGAAGTCGACATAGTCCATCTGTCAGGCGACGAAATCCAACCGCATCACTGGGACTATTTCTGGGAATTCTACCAGGATACCGGGATGCGCAAATGGGGACATCCCTATCTGACCCGCAGCGCATTCGATCTCCTGCATCAGAAGATGGCCGAGAAGCTGCTGCTGATATTCGCGATGCAGGAGGGGGTCCCCGTCGCGGGCGCACTCAATGTTATCGGCGAAGAAACGCTTTACGGTCGCTATTGGGGCTGTACGCGCAATATCCCGTTTCTGCATTTCGAGATTTGCTATTATCAGGCGATCGACGCGGCGATTGCGCGCGGATTGAAGACCGTCGAGGCTGGAGCGCAAGGCAGCCACAAGCTGGCCCGGGGCTATCAGCCGGTGCCGACCTGGTCAGCCCATTATATCGTCGATCCGGGATTTCGGTCTGCGATAGCCGACTATCTCGAACGCGAACGGCAGGCGGTCGCTGCCGATATCGAATTTCTGGCCGAATTGGGGCCGTTCAAAAAAACCGGTTAGAGTCACGCAGCGCGGCGTGAAGTTTCCTGTAACCAGCTGCGTGCTTCCCGCTGTGCTTCGGCGATTTCGCGCGCTGTCATGTCGAGCGATATTTCCGCACGGCAGACCTTGCTTTCATCGTGGCCGGACAAGGCCGCCAGATTGAACCATTTATGCGCTTCGATCAGATCGACCTCGACGCCATCCGATCCGGTGGAATAGATCACGCCCAGATCGAAATAAGCATTGCTGCTGCCATGCGATGCCTCGGCGAGGCGGCTTTCTATCAGAAAGGCGGCGCTTTTCATGCTGTTGCCCATATTGTCAGTCCCTGTTTCTGTTGCCGCACTTGCTGGCGACAGGCCGACTTTCAGCGCAATGTCCTAAAGAAATGGTTAACGCGAATCGCGGAAGCGCGGTTTGGTCGCTTCAAAACCTCCGCAAATCAGCTGTTTTTTCCAATTAATTTGGTTAACCGAAGAGCGCTGCAACCTTAGGAAACGGGGATATTGTCGATCAGCCGGGTACTGCCGATACGGGCGGCAGCGAAAAGCCGTGCCGGTTTTGCAAAAATATCGAGAACCGCCAGCCCATTGGCGTCGCGAAGCTCGAGATAATCGATTTTGTGAAAGCCGGAGTCCAGTATCTTTGCTTTGGCAGCTTCCAGTATATCGGCAATATTGCCCCCTGCGGCGATCGCATTGGCCGCTTCCCGCATGGCATCGGGAAGCGCCGCAGCATTGGCTCTTTGCTCGGCGGTCAAGTAAGCGTTGCGCGACGACAGCGCGAGGCCATCAGGATCGCGGACAGTCGGCACACCGACTATATCATGGGTAAAATCAAGGTCGCGTGCCATCCGGCGGATGACCGCAAGCTGCTGATAGTCTTTCTCGCCAAAATAGGCAGCATCGGGGCGAACCTGGTTGAACAGTTTTGCCACGACCGTGGCGACGCCGTCAAAATGGCCCGGGCGCGCGGCGCCGCAAAGCCCGTCGCTGATCCCGCTGACACTGACATGGGTGGCATAACCGTCCGGATAGACCTGATCGGCCGTGGGCGCCCACAGCAGCTTCACCCCCGCCGCCTGCAGCAGGGCAGCATCGGCGGCTTCCTGACGCGGATAGGCATCAAGATCCTCTCCTTCGCCGAATTGGGTGGGGTTGACGAAGATCGAAGCGACGACCGCGTCGCATTGTTCCATCGCGACGTCCACCAACCGCATATGGCCCGCGTGCAGCGCACCCATGGTCGGAACCAGCCCTATTTTCGCACCGGTTTTGCGAAAGGACGCCAAAGCGTCCCGCAGCGGGTCAAGCTGTCGAACAATTTGCATGGAACACTCTTTGCGTTTAGATTTTCTGTAAAGCTCGTGTAAGCTATGGGACGGTGTATCGTCCTTCGCAAGGGCCAAGAACAGGGGTATTGATCAAAACGTGACCAGCAGTGCGTATCATATTGTCTTCGCCAACGAGAAAGGCGGGACCGGCAAGTCGACCACCGCGGTCCATGTTGCGGTTGCCCTCGCTTATCAGGGTCACAAGGTCGGGATCATCGACCTCGATCCGCGTCAGCGGACATCCTATCGCTACCTGGAAAACCGCGATGCGACGATGAAGCGGCTGAATATTGATATTCCGCAGCCCTATTACGAAGTGTTCGAAGAGGACAATCTCGCCCGGCTCGAGCAGCTGATGGCGAAAATGGCGGACAATGTGGATTATCTGCTGTTTGACACGCCGGGTCGCGATGACAAGTTCGCCCGCTTTGTCGCTACCAGAGCCAACAGCCTGGTGACGCCGATCAACGACAGTTTCGTCGATTTCGACCTGATCGGACAGGTCGATCCGGAAACTTACAAGGTCCGAAAATTGAGCTTTTATGCCGAACTGATCTGGGATGCGCGCAAGGCCCGGGCCAAGGCGGACGGTACGACCATCGACTGGGTGTTGCTGCGCAACCGGACACAATATGTCGAAGCGCATAATATGAAGCGGATCGTCGCCGCATTGGCAGAATTGTCGCAGCGCGTCGGTTTCCGCATCATTCCCGGGCTGAGCGAGCGCGTGATCTACCGCGAACTTTTCCCGGCCGGCCTGACCATGCTCGACAAGAAATATCTCGGTCGGCTGGCCACCAGCCATCTGGCGGCGCGACAGGAATTGCGCGAGCTGATCAAGCATCTGGCGCTGCCGCAGACCGCGGAACAGAAAGCCGAAGACGCCGGTCCAGCGTCGACAAAGCCAAAGCTGGTTGCCTGACGCATGACGCCGTTGCTCATCTTTGGCGGCGCGATTCTAGCCTGGCTGGTGCTTTCGGGCAAAGCCAAGACGATGACCGCCAATCAATGGCTGGCGCTGGTGGTCGCGCTGATCGGTGCCAATTTCCTGCGCGGCGGCAGCTGGATCATGGGCGGCGCGATGCTGGCCGGAGCCGCCTTTCTCAGCGGCTGGCGGATATTGATCCCAGCCCGCGATGTGGAAGAACCGAAGCGCAAACCGCGCAATTTCGAACTGGACCGGGCGCGATCCCTGCTTGGCGTGGGTGACGACGCCGGCTTTATCGAGATCAATGCCGCGTGGAAGCAAAGGCTGGCGGAACATCATCCCGACAATGGCGGGGACGAGCAGCTGGCCAAGATGATCAACCGGGCGCGCGACATATTATTGGAAGAATTGGAAGCATCTTCGCGCCGGTAGCCCGCGCGTCATATTTTGACAGTATCGCTGGATTTTCAGGAACCTGCGCCTTAGAAACAGAGGCCAGTCCAATAAAGCAAGGCCATGCCCATGAACGCCCCGAAATCCCACGAATTCCACTCCACTTCCCTTCGCGAATATGACATTCGCGGCATCATCGGCGAGACGCTGGGGGCCGACGATGCCTATGCGATAGGCCGGGGTTTCGGAACCCTGATCGCGCGCGATGGCGGGACTGCGGTGGCAACCGGATTTGATGGTCGCGACAGTTCCCCGATGCTGGAAGAGGCACTTGTCCGCGGCCTCAATGATGCCGGAATCAACGCCATTTCTGTCGGAATGGGTCCCACTCCGATGCTTTATTATGCCGAATCTGTACTGGAAACGGTCCAGGGTGGCATAATGATTACCGGAAGTCACAATCCGGCCAATTATAACGGCTTCAAAATGGTCTTTCAGGGCCGCCCCTTTTTCGGCGCCGACATTTTGGGACTGGGCACGATGGCAGCCAGCGGAGACTGGGACAGCGGAACGGGCACGCTTGAGCGGATCGATATCGAGGATGAATATGTCGAGCGCCTGCTGAAGAATTTTACCGGCGGTGCGTTCAAGGTCGGATGGGATTGCGGCAATGGCGCGGCCGGGCCGGTGATCGAGAAATTGGCGAAGCTGCTGACCGAGCGCGGCGCCGGCGAGCATCATCTGCTCTACACCGATGTCGACGGGTCCTTCCCCAACCACCATCCCGATCCGACCGAGGAGAAGAATCTCGCCGACCTGAAGGCACTGGTGGCGGAGAAGGGCCTCGACTTCGGCGTGGCCTTTGACGGCGACGGCGACCGCATTGGCGCGATCGACGGCGAGGGTCGGGTGATCTGGGGCGACCAGTTGCTGCAAATCTATGCCGAGGATGTGCTGAAGAGCGAACCCGGCGCGACGATCATTGCGGATGTCAAGGCCTCGCAGGCGCTTTATGACCGGATCGCGGAATGCGGCGGCAAGCCGCTGATGTGGAAGACCGGCCACAGCCTGATCAAGTCGAAGATGAAGGAAACCGGTTCGCCGCTCGCCGGCGAAATGAGCGGCCATGTGTTTTTCAAACATGACTATTACGGTTTCGACGACGCGCCTTATGCCGCGATCCGGCTGATTCAGGCGGCAACCAATATCGGCAAGAGCGTGACGCAACTGCGCAGCGATATGGTGGATATGATCAACACGCCGGAAATGCGCTTTCAGGTCGACGAGAGTCGCAAGTTCGCGGTGATCGACGAAATTTTGCAGCGGCTTTCGGCCAGCGGCGCCGATGTCAACGACACCGACGGGGCGCGGGTCAATACCGAGGACGGCTGGTGGCTGCTGCGCGCGAGCAATACACAGGATGTGCTGGTCGCCCGGGCCGAGGCAAAATCGGAACAAGGCCTCGACCGGCTGATGGCGCAGATTGACGAACAATTGGCATTGTCGGGACTGGAGCGCGGGGAAACAGTGGGGCACTAGCCCCGCACAATCGACCGATACCATTGGACCGGTCGACTGGCATCAGATGAAGGTCGCGCCGTTTGTTGCCGGACCGACCGACGAGATTACGAGAATGGCCGAGCAGAATATGGCGGCGAAGCCGGCGGCGATTTCCTGACGGAATGAGAAGCGGCGCATGGTTTTTTCCTTCCTTTTGTTTGGGGTTATGCGATCAGGGCGGCGGAGTTTTGAACGGCCGGGCCAACACTTGCGACAACCAAAACGGCTGCGGAGAAAAGAGCGGCAAAAGCGGCGGCTACCTGGTTCTGGATGTTTACGTTGGTCATTTTCAATTTCCTTTTGTTTAAACTGGTGCTTCGCGACTTGTGTTGCGAAGATGAACATAGCTTTGCACAGGGCGTGCCAGTTTGATAAAATCTCTATATATCAATAACTTGATTGATTTCGGCCTTAGCGGGTAGATAAACGGTTACTGAATAATGGCATATTTTGCCAATGGTTGGTTTTGCGCTTTGGGCTGGTCGCCTGGAACGAGAACCGCCAGGCCGCAAATTCTTCCCGGCACGGCTTTCTTATCGAAATGCACTATGGTCAGGGCCGATCCCTTCGTTCAGGACAGTCTGAAAAAGGGATGGGGATTAGGGCATCATGGACCCGTATATTTATGTGGCGATTGTCAGCGCGCTGGCTTTGCTCGCTTATTATTTCACTTTGCTGATGGCCGGCCTGGCGCGCGGCCGGTTCCAGATCGTGCCGCCATCGCACAGCGGGCCACCGGAATATGAGCGCCATGTGCGCGCACATCAAAACACATTGGAGCATCTGGTGCTGTTCCTGCCCGGCCTGTGGCTGTTCGCTTATGTCGTCAGCCCCTATTGGGCGGCGGCTATCGGACTGATCTGGCCGTTCATGCGGGTCGGCTATGCGCTGGGCTATCACAAGGCCCCGGAAAAGCGGCTGCTTTGGCTCTACGCCAGCATGCCGCCCATTTATATATTCGTACTTGGCACCTTGATCGGTGGCATCGTTCAGCTTGTGAGAGGGTGAATCTAAACATGACCAAAATATATGATCTGGTAATTCGCGGCGGGACCATTGCCGATGGCAGCGGCGGTGATCTCTTTGACGGCGATATCGCGGTCAATGACGGGAGGATCGCGGCAATCGGGCAGGTGCCCGGAACCGGTCGCGAAGAAATCGACGCGACGGGCAAGATCGTCACCCCCGGCTTTATCGATGTGCACACCCATTATGACGGCCAGTGCATCTGGGCGGAAGAGCTCAGCCCGTCATCTTCGCACGGCGTGACCACAGCGATCATGGGCAATTGCGGCGTCGGTTTCGCGCCGTGCCGCAAGGAAGATCACGACATGCTGATCAATGTGATGGAAGGCGTCGAGGATATTCCCGGCGTGGTCATGGCCGACGGCCTGCCGTGGAGCTGGGAGACTTTTCCCGAATATCTCGACGTGGTCGAGAAGGGCAAGCGCGATATCGATATTGCGGCCTATCTGCCGCATTCCCCCTTGCGCGTATATGCCATGGGCGCGCGCGGTGCGTCCCGCGAACCGGCCAATGATGATGATCTGGCGATGATGCGCAAATTGGCGCGGGAAGCGATGGAAGCCGGAGCGATCGGCTTTGCCACATCCCGGCTGTCGATTCACAAGACCGCCGACGGCGGGGCTATCCCGACGTTCGAAGCCGATGTCGCCGAACTGGAAGCGATTTGCGGCGGCATGAAGGATGCGGGCACGGGGACCTTTCAGGTCGTGCTCGATGCCTTTGTCGGCTGGGACAAGGAATATCAGGTGATCGAACGGGTGGTGGAAAGCTCCGGCCGGCCGGCGACGTTCACGCTCGCCTCGGGCAATGACGGCCCGCCGCGCTGGCGCAAGGTGCTCGATATGATCGACGCCACCCATGCCAATGGCGGCAAAGCAACCGCCCAGATCATGCCACGCCCGATCGGCCTGATCGCCGGGCTGGAGCTGACCGTCCATCCGTTCATTCTCTGCCCGAGCTGGGCGAAGATTGCCGACCTGTCCATAGAGGAGCAGGTTGCGGCGATGCGCGATCCGGACTTGCGAGAGGCGCTGCTGAGCGAGGAATTCGAGCCCGGCCATCCGTTCAACGCGCTGGCCCGCGACTGGAACTGGCTGTTCCCGCTCGACAATCCACCAGATTATGCACCGCCAAAGGAGATGAGCATGGCCGGGCAGGCGGCCGCCAAGGGCTGCACGCCGCAGGAGATAGCCTATGACCGTCTGCTCGATACCGACGGCAAGGGCCTGTTCCTCGCCGCTTTGGGCAATTACGAGAATGGCACGCTGGCCAGCGCCCATGAAATGCTGAGCCACCCGCACTGCATTCCCGGCCTCGGCGACGGTGGCGCCCATTATGGCGCGATTTGCGACGCCAGCTACTCGACCTATTTGCTGACCCAATATGTCCGCAATCCGGGAGCGGAAAGTTTCGAACTGGCAGAAGCCATCCATATGTTGTCGCACAAGGCTGCGAAAGCGGTCGGGCTGGACCAGCGCGGGCTGCTCAAGCTTGGAACAAAGGCGGATATCAACGTGATCGATCTTGAGCGGCTGCAATTGCATCTGCCGGAGATCGTCCGCGATCTGCCTGCGGGCGGGCAACGCCTGCACCAGCGCGCCACCGGCTATGATGCGACCATCGTGTCGGGCGAGATTATCCGGCGCTTCGACCAGTCGACAGGCGCGCGGCCGGGGCGGTTGATACGGGGCGCGTGACAAGAAGCCCGACCGGCTGATAATGGTGGGGCATGACAGACGAAATTCCCGAACCCACGCGCTCAGCCTGGGAAGGCCTTCCGGAGCAAATAGCCAAGAGGCTGGTGCAGCTCCGCCAGCTGGTGCTGGAGGTTGCGCGCGAGAATCCGGCTATCGGTCCGCTGGAAGAGACGGTCAAATGGGGAGAGCCGGCATTTCTGACGGCGGCGAGCGGGTCGGGCACCACCGTGCGGATCCATCGGCACAAGAAATCGCCGGACACATATGCGCTCTATGTGCATTGCCAGACCGATCTGGTCGAGCGCTATCGGCAGCTATATGGCGAGGAACTGACCTTTGACGGCAATCGCGCCGTGCTGTTTGACAGCAAAGAGGAACTGCCAACCGAGGCCGTCAGACATTGTATCGCCATGGCCCTGACCTATCATCTGCAGAAGCGTTCCTAGGCTATCCATGCTCCATATCGTCCACCATCCCGATTATGTCGCGCCGCGCCCGGCCAGCGGCAGCTTTGTCTTTGATAAATATCGGCTGGTGATGGAAGCGATCCAGACCCATGCGCCGCTGCATCAAGCCCATCAGCCACCTCTAATGGAGCGCCAGTGGATCGAGGCGGTGCATGACCCGGACTATGTCGAGCAGGTGCTGAGCGCGACTGTTCCACGTGAAATAGAACGGCGGATCGGCTTTCCGGTGTCGGCGGATATTGCCAGCCGCGTCCAATATACGTCGGGTGGCACCTGGCTGGCGGCGCAGCTGGCCCTGCAACATGGCTATGCGGCGAACAGCGCCGGGGGCAGCCATCATGCGCTGGCCGACACCGGCGCCGGCTATTGCGTGTTCAACGATCTGGCGATCGCCGCCAACCGGCTGCTGGCGGAAGGCGACGCGCGCCGGATATTGATTGTCGATCTGGACGTGCATCAGGGCGACGGCACCGCGGTTTTGCTGGCCGGGCGCGAGGATATTTTCACCCTGTCGATCCATAATGAACGCAATTTCCCGACCAGAAAGGCGCGCTCCAGCCGCGACATTGCGCTGCCCGATGCGGTGGAAGACGAGGCCTATCTGGCGATACTGGATGTAGCTCTGCAGGAAATTCTTGAAGGCTTCAAACCGGATATGCTGCTCTATCAGGCCGGGGTCGATCCGCACGCCGATGACCGGCTGGGCCGGCTGGCGCTCACCGATGCGGGACTCGAACAGCGCGACCGGATGGTCATCCGCAAGGCCCGTGACCGCGGCATTGCCGTCGCCAGCGCGCTAGGGGGCGGCTATGGCCATGACCATCATGCGGTGGCGCTGCGCCATGCGCGGTCGATGATGACGATGGCGGACGAAGCGGCGCGTCGCGCGACTATTCGCTAGCTTTTTCCGGCTCCACCTGACCCTGCTGCATGTCGGAGAAGATGCTCCAGATCGCAATGAACAGAGCGGCCACCAGCGGGCCGATGACAATGCCGTTGATGCCGAACAGCTGCAGTCCGCCGAGGGTCGAGATCAGCACGACATAGTCGGGCATCCGCGTATCCCTGCCGACCAGCGTGGGCCGGACGAGATTGTCGACCATACTGATCACGAACACGCCGCAGAGCACCAGAACGACGGCCTGCCAGACAGCTCCGGTGATAAAAAGATAGAGCGCGACCGGGACCCAGACGAACCCGGTACCGATTGCCGGAATCAGCGAGAAA
Source organism: Sphingorhabdus sp. YGSMI21 (assembly GCF_002776575.1). Taxonomy (GTDB): domain Bacteria; phylum Pseudomonadota; class Alphaproteobacteria; order Sphingomonadales; family Sphingomonadaceae; genus Parasphingorhabdus. The sequence continues at coordinate 1,041,308 of NZ_CP022548.1, forward strand.
ATGCCCATGAGCACCGCCCAGAGCAAGGCGCCGCGGATGTCGAGCGCCCAGAAGACGAGGCCGCCGAGACTGCCCTGGATGATCGCGATGATCAGGCTGCCCTTGATCGTCGCGCGGATGACCACGAGGAATTTTTCCATCAGAATGCGCCGCTTCTCCTCTCCGAGCGGCACCATCTGTTCGATCCGGTCGCTCAGCGCGCGGCCGTCGCGCAGCAGGAAGAAGGTCAGATAGAGCATGACGCCAAGGGCGAGCATGAACTGGAAAGCGCCCTGGCCGACGCTGAGCAGCTGGGTTACCAGGAATTCGAGAATGGCGGATATCGACTGTTCGATTTCCGCCCTTATGCTGGCGAAATCGCCATAGCCATAAGCGGCCAGCTGGTTCTGCACCCATTGCGGCAGACTATTTTCAAAGGCCGCAAAAACAGCGCCGAAATCGATCTCCCCTTCCTGCATTCGCAGATAAATGGTGGCCGCTTCCTGCGCCAGCGCCATGCCGAGCAGGATCGCCGGCACGATGACCAGCAGGAGAATGAGGATCAGCGTGATCGCCGCGACCAGATTGGCCCGGCCCGGCATATAGCCCAGCAGCCGCTCGTAGACCGGCCGGAACAGTACCGCGACGACGACGCCCCAGACGACAGCTCCGAAAAAAGGTTCGATCAGCACCGCGAAGGCCAGCGAGATGATGACCAGAAGGGTGATCATGAAGCCCCATTCGATGCGGCTGTTCGATATTGTCCGGTTGTCCATCTTTGGCGCTCTTGTTGGATCTGCTGGCGCGACCATGTTGAAATCGCTCCGGCCGGTGAATACGGGAAAATTCGGGCGCGGGCAAGGATCAGGCGCGATTGCCAGTCGCAATATCGTCCCTATATTGATGGCAGGCGCGATGCCGTGTCGATGCAGGAAGGACGGAGCAGGAGCAGCGCCATGGCCGATGAAAAGATTCCGTCGATCCTGAGCGACTGGTTCACCGCGCGCGGCTGGACCGTGCGGCGGCACCAGCTGGAAATGCTCGCGGCGGCGCGGGCAGGGCGCCATGCCTTGCTGACCGCGCCGACCGGGGCGGGCAAGACTCTCGCCGGCTTTTTGCCGACGCTGGTAGAGCTTGTGGAACAGGCGGACAGGAAGCCCGTTCGTGCTGAGCCCGTCGAAGCATCCGGCTTGGCGCAACCCGCCCTTCGACAAGCTCAGGGCGAACGGGAGGGGTCTGCCAGTACCCGTAAAACCACCGTTCGTGCTGAGCCTGTCGAAGCACCCGACCGGACGCAATCGACCCTTCGACAGGCTCAGGGCAAACAGCCCGGGCTCCACACGCTCTACATCTCCCCGCTCAAGGCGCTCGCCGTGGACGTGCAGCGCAATCTGCTGACGCCGATCGAGGAAATGGGCCTGCCGATCACCGTCGAGACGCGCAGCGGCGATACGCCGGCCAATCGCAAGGCGCGCCAGCGGGTGAAACCGCCGCAAATTCTGCTGACCACGCCGGAGTCGCTCAATCTGCTGCTCAGCCAGCCGGAAAGCCTTGCCCTGTTCGCCGGGCTGAAACGGGTGGTGATCGACGAGGTGCACGCCTTTGCCACCGGCAAGCGCGGAGACCTGCTGGCGCTCTCGCTGGCGCGGCTGCAAAAAATCGCGCCGGAGATGCAGCGGGTCGCCTTGTCCGCCACGGTGGCCGAGCCCGACGATTTCCGCGCCTGGCTAGCGCCTTATGGCGATATCGATAGCGTCACCCATGTACTGGGCGCGGACGGTGCGCCGGCCGATCTGTCGATCATGCTGCCCGAAACGCCGGAGGGCGATCCGGTGCGCGTGCCCTGGTCCGGCCATGCCGGCACCTATGCGATCCCGCAGGTGATGGAGCAGATACGCAGCAACCGGATGACATTGGTCTTCAGCAACACCCGCTTTCTCGCCGAATTCACCTTCCAGCAGCTGTGGGATATCAACGACGAGACGCTGCCCATCGGCATCCATCACGGCAGTCTGTCCAAGGAAGCGCGGCGCAAGGTCGAAAATGCCATGGCGTCGGGCCAGATGCGGGCGCTGGTCTGCACCGCCTCGCTCGATCTGGGAGTCGACTGGGGCGATATCGACTGCGTGATCCAGATGGGCGCGCCCAAGGGATCCTCGCGGCTGCTGCAGCGGATCGGCCGCGCCAACCACCGGCTGGATATATCGTCCAAGGCGCTGCTGGTGCCCGGCAACCGCTTTGAATATCTCGAGGCGCAGGCGGCGCTCGATGCAGTGAACGAGGGCCGCCGCGACGGCGAGCCGTTTCGCGCCGGCGGCCTCGACGTGCTCGCCCAGCATGTGATGAGCTGCGCCTGCGCCGGACCGTTTCAGGAGGATGATCTGCTCGACGAGGTGCAAAGCGCCTTGCCCTATAGCGCGCTGTCGAAAGAGCAGTTCGAGCGGGTGCTGAATTTCACCCGCGACGGCGGCTATGCGCTCAAGGCCTATGACCGGTTCAAGCGGCTGCGGCGTGACGCAAAAGGCGTGTGGAGCCTGACCCATCCGAAATTTGCCGCCCAGCACCGGCTCAACGCCGGGATCATCGTCGACAGCGCGATGATGAATGTGCGGTTCAAAAACGGGCGCAATCTCGGCAAGGTCGAGGAAGGCTTTGCCGCCACACTGTCGGTCGGTGACACGTTTTTCTTCGCCGGACTGAGCCTCGAACTGATCAGGATGGATGCCAGCGACGTCATCGTCCGCGCGGCCAAGAAAGCCGCTATGATCCCCAGCTATGGCGGCGCGCGGCTGCCACTGACCACGCATTTGTCCGACCGGGTGCGCGGCTTTCTGACCGATCGCGCCGGATGGGCGCGCTTCCCCGACGATGTGCGCGAATGGCTGGAGATGCAGGACCATCGCTCGGTGATGCCCGAGCCGGGGCAATTGCTGGTCGAGACCTTTCCGCACAAGAAGCTGCATTATATGGTCTGCTACAGTTTCGAAGGCTGGAACGCGCACCAGTCGCTCGGCATGTTGCTGACCCGGCGGATGGAGGATCGCGGGCTCAAGCCGGTCGGCTTTGTCGCCAATGATTATGCGCTGGCCTGCTACAGCGTCGAGCCGGTCACCGATCCCCGCCCGCTGTTCAGCGCCGACATATTGGAGGAGGAATTTTTCGACTGGGTCGAGGGCTCGCATCTGCTCAAGCGCGCCTTCCGCGAAGTGGCGGTGATCAGCGGTCTGGTCGAGCGGCAGCATCCGGGCAAGCGCAAGACCGGCAAGCAGGTCACCTTCTCGACCGACCTGATCTTCGACGTGTTGCGCAAATATGAGCCCGACCATTTGCTGATGCAGGCGGCCTGGGCCGATGCGCGGTCGCGGATGACCGATGTCGGCCGGCTGGGCGACCTGCTCGACCGGGCGGCGGAGTCGATCATCCATGTCGAACTGGAGCGGGTCAGCCCGCTGGCGGTACCGGTGCTGGTGATGATCGGCCGCGAACATGTCGCCCAGGGAGCGACCGATGACGCGCTGCTGATCGAGGCGGAATCTTTGATCAACGAGGCGATGCAGGCGGACTAGAAAGGCCGCGCGGTCCTCCGGGATTTGGCGGAAAACGCTTTTTGGCGTAGAGTGGCGAAATGGCTTGTTCGACAATGCTGTTTCCCCTTTGTGCCTCCCTGTTCGCAGGACAGGTTGCGCCAGCGATTCCGGTCGAGCCGGAGACCAAAGCCTATGTCGCCGATGCCCTGCCCGATGCCTTTCTGCAGCCCGATGCCGAACAGATTGCCATTGCCCGGGACCGGCTTGACCGGATGACGGTGGCGGTCAGCATTGCCGATGGCGGCCCCTATCAGTTCATCATCGACACGGCCTCGCAGCGCACGATATTATCACGGGAAGTTGCCGGCGCGCTGGCGCTCGATATCGAGGATGTTGTCAATATCATCGCACTTGCCGGCACGACGACGGTGCAGACCGTCTATGTGCCCAGCCTGACGCTCGGCAAGCGCAGCTATGACAGCCTGATTTCCCCGACTTTCCGGGCAGCCAATATCGGCGCGGACGGTGTCCTTGGCCTCGACAGCCTGCAGGGACAGCGGATATTGTTCGATTTTGTCGGCAAGAATATCACGGTCGAGGACACCGACAAGAAGCTGAAAAGCCGTTCCCGCCGCGAGATTGTGGTGACGGCAAGACGGCGCTCGGGCCAGCTGATCTTCACCAATGCGACGGTCGCCGGAGTCCGGACCAGCGTGATCATCGACACCGGCGGCGAACTGTCGATCGGCAACCGGGCGTTGCAGCGGCGGTTGCGCATCCATACTTCGCAACTGGTCAAAACCGAACTTGTCGATGTTACCGGCCGCTCGATCGAAGCCGATTATGGTATTGCCGAAGAGCTGCTGATCGGACGCGCCCGCTTCGGGCTCATCCCGATCGCCTTTGTCGACATAGCGCCGTTCAAGGCGCTGAAACTGGACAAGAAACCGGCGCTGTTTCTCGGCATGGACGCGTTGCGCAAATTCGACCGGGTGGCGATCGATTTCGCCAACCGGAAAATCTACTTTCTGCTGCCCGAAGATGCCTGAGATACTTCTTTGTGGAAGCAGGAGGATGATTTGTGGTATAGCTTCGGCAAGCCGGGCAGCAGGGACTAAGTTTTCGCCGTCCGGCTCAGACAGATAGGAGAGACGATGTCAGCCCTTTTTACCAGCATGACACCCGCTTTACTGGCCTACGCGCTGACGATGGCCTATCCCCTTCCCCTCGGCCAGTCGGTGAAGCCCGGCAGCCTGACCAGTCCCGAAGGCGAGATCGTCGATATCGACCAGGATCGCGCCAAGCGGATGACCGTTCCGGTCAGTATCGAGGGGAAGGGCCCTTTTTCGTTCGTCATCGACACCGGTGCCGAACGGAGCGTGATCTCCCGTAAAATTGCCGACAGCCTGGCCCTGGAAGGGGAGAAGCCGGCCGAACTGATGAGCATTGCCGGAACGACCATGGTCGATATGGTCTATGTGCCGCGGCTGACCATGGGACGCAAAAATTATGATGGTCTGATTTCGCCGGTTCTGGCCGCCCACCATATCGGCGCCGATGGCATTTTGGGTCTGGACGGCTTGCAGGACCAGCGCATTCTGTTCGATTTTCTCACCAATCGGATCGTTATCGAAGATGCGGACGAGACCCGTGGCCGGCTGAAATCCCGGGAAATCATCGTGACCGCGAAACGGCGTTCCGGCCAGCTGATCTTCACCGATGCCACGATTGCCGGGATCGAGGTCAATGTCATCGTCGATACCGGAGCGCAAATGTCGATCGGCAATCTGGCCTTGCGGCAACGATTGCAGCGACGCGCCAAGGAACTGGACGATGCCGATCTGCTGATCGCGGTCACCGGCGAGACCTTGGGCGTGGAATTCGGCATGGTCCGTGATTTCCGGATCGGCCGCGCCCGGTTCCCGCGCTTGTCCGTCGCCTTCGCCGATTCGCCACCGTTCGAACGCTTTGGCCTGGCCGACAAGCCGACCTTGCTGATGGGGATGGACGTGCTGCGGAAATTCGACCAGGTCGCGATCGACTTTCCGAGACGGAAAATCCACTTCCTGACGCCCAAGAACACCCGGCAATTTGTCGACGAGCCGCTGAACCAGCGGATCCATTTCTGACAATATGCAGCGCGGACCCGCGCGCCGGGTGATGGGCCGGAACCGGCGGACCTGACCCGTACGTCCTGTCCGCCTGCCTTGAAATCCGGAACCATCCGGCTAGACTGGGCCTCACAAGTCGCGGACTCACGGAAGTGGACAGCGCGAGTCCTCAATCAGGATCATTCTCCGCTCTGCGGGACGAAGGAGTTGCGTGCGGTCAGGTTTTGAAAATAGTGGTGGCTGGCAGCGCATGCGGCGTTTGACCCTTGCCATGGCCGCCGTGCTTCTGACGGCGGTGCAGGCCGGCTGTGCGGCGCCGACCAGCTATATGGGCATTGATATCAGCCAGCCTGCTCCTGCGTTTACGCTTTCCCCGGAACAGGCTGGCTTTTTCCGGGCACAGAATATGCTGTATAATCAGGCGCAGGCGGCGGGATGCATTTCAAGCAAGCCAGCGGACGAGGCGGCTGATGCACCGGTTGGCGAGGGCATTGGCGAAGCGGATGCGGGCCAGCCAGCGGTCTGTCGTGCGATTGCCCTGCGACTTGCCCTGCTGGAATTGCGCCGCCCCGCCCTGGTCTTCGAGCGCAGCTATGCCGATATGCCGCTCACCGCGCTGGCCAGCGAAGCGCAAGGGGGAAGCAAGCAGGCCCAGCTGGAACTCGGCATCCGCTTTGAAGAGGGGCGCGGCGTCGAGCGGGATATCGACAAGGCGCGAAAACTATACGGATCGGCAGCGAGCGATAGCGGCGGGACGATCTGGGTCTATTCGCCACCCGTCGGCAATGGCACCAGCGGACGGACGATTCCGGTGAATACGGGACCGAAGCGGAGCGGGCTGGCGGAAGCGAAGACAAGGTTGGAGCGGTTGGAGTCAAGATGAGAGTCGCAATCGCTATTTTGCTTATAATCACAATCACAATGGGCTGCGCTTCTCTATCCAACGACCAGCAATTGACCAGTCGCAAAGGACCTATCTTAAGTAGCCACGCCCAGCGAGCATTGTGCGACAAAGCCTATGCGGCGGTGCAACCTGAAGACTTTCAGAGCCATAAATTAACATCCGATGGCACGTCATCATTAGAGACAAAATACGCTCTCCACGAGGCGCTAGACAGGGTAGTTCAGTTACTCAGTGAGTGCGTGGATAGATCCAATAGCTCGTTGAGAGCTTTTCTTGATGATGCCTATCGAGACGGCGCGCCACATCCCAACCCCGCCACACTCAATCGTCATGTTTTTCATTGTGCTGATCGTTCCCGGAGAACTTATCCCATAAATTTGGATGGATTATGCAGCAATGGCTACAGGGGAAGACTAGAAGCAAGTGGCTTTCGTCAAAATGATCGCCCTATTTCAAATAACAGGAAGGCGAAATTAGTCTGGGAGAAGAACTCGAAAATCTTTTTCGATGATATCGATTTAAGCCTCCGCGAGTTACGATTTTTTCCGCAAGAACCAATTCTACCAGAACGGGGTCATTTTCCGTCGCTCCTGGTTCTGCAACCATATTTTAGCGAGTCCCGGAAAATTGGCGTGGTTGTGGGCTTTCACTCGCCAACGAATAGTGATGAAGATCAAAGAATTGTGACGTCTCTAGAAATATACCGGAGAATTAAAAAATAGGACGTACAAGCACCAACCCTAAGTAAAGCTAACATTTACCGATTCCCACGAGGATCGATCAAGGAGGACCATCGGCAGTCGAAACAAAAAGCGACACAACCGAAGCGTACTTCTTCGCCCCAATATCGCACGGCCGCTTGGCAGACACAAGTTTCCGATGATCGCAGATCGGCTAGGCTGCCCAAACGGGTCTCCAAAATTAAAATGGATTAAATCGCCGCCGCAGTTCGTTCCCTCCCCATACAGACAAGCATCCGCCGCGCAGGTGCGTTGCTTTTTCTTCAAGGAGCGAACCCGATATGCGTATTTTTCTCACTCTGCCGATTTTTCTCGCCGCTGCCAGCCCTGCTCTGGCGCAGAGTAAAGATCTGCAGGACGCCAGCGTCCAACAGGATAAAACCGTCGCGGACGAAACCCGTTTCCACCTGCTCGCTGGCGTTGATCATATCGAAGGCGATGTCGGTGAAGGGCTGGATTACAAGACCACATTCGCCACCACAGGCGTCGCAATGACCAAAGGCCGGTTCAGCGCGTCCGCTTCGCTACCCTATATCTCCTCCACCGCCCCGCAGGAGGTTATCGTCAACCAGGGCGGGCTGTTCGGCACGCCTTTGCTGGGCTCGACCGGATCGCAGACAGGTCAGGTGAAGCGCGAGGGCATCGGTGACCTGTCGCTCAACGCCGCCTATCAGCTGCCCGTTTCCGGCGTGAATGCCAGCATCGGCGCGTCCGTCAAACTGCCCACCGCATCGCGCGAGAAAGGGCTGGGGACCGGCAAGGTCGATTATGGCATAAATGGCCAGCTTTCCAAGAAAATCGGCGCGGTCGTACCGTTCGTCGGCGCCGGCTATACGATCATCGGCGAGCCGGACAATTTTGATACCCGCAACACGATATCAGGAACCGCGGGCAGCCATCTGCTGCTCGGCAAGAGCAGCGCGCTGACGGCTTCCTATTCCTACGAACAATCCGCTTCGACCAGCATCGGCGACAGCCAGAGCCTCAATATGGGCTTCGGGACCAATCTGAGCCGCTCGGTCCGGATCGGCGTTGATGGCGCCGTCGGCCTGTCGGATGCTGCGCCGGATACGCGGGTAGGGCTGAAGCTTCGGGTCGGGATTTGATCGGGGTGCTTTCCGACACCCACGCCGATCGCTTGTCGTCTACACCGCTTCCGCGACAGGCACGAATTGGACTCGCACGAAGACACTAAGCCACGAAGATTATAAGATAGCACGCAATCCCGCTGCAGAGCGGGGCGCTTTGCGTTTTCGTGGCTTCGTGCGAGTCCCGCAGGCCGCGTTACGCCGCCACTTCCAAAGCAAAAACCGGTTCCTCATTCCCCCTTTTCCACTGCGAATATTTCTGCATCGTCGTGGTGAATAACGCCGACGCGAGATGGTCGCCGAGCCATTTCTGCAGGGCGGGCAGGGGCAGCGCGTCGAACCAGCCGCGGTCATTATTGGCGAACTGACGGACGAACGGGAAGATTGCGTGGTCGGCCAAAGTCGGCTTCGCGCCGAGCAGCTGTCCCGAAGTCTGGATCAAACCGTCGAGCTTTTCCAGAAAGGCCAGTCCGGCCGCGCGATGCTCGAGCGGGTCGACATTGTCATAGCGCGTGGGATATTTATAGCGGTCGAGTGCCTGTTTGAACGGGCCGTCGGCTTCCGCGATCAATTCGGATTCGGCAGCGCTGCCCTGCAACCAGCCTTGAGGATCGTTGCGTTCCAAGGCCCAGCGCATGATCGCCAGGCTTTCGTCGATGACCTGTCCGTCGGGCAGCACCAGCACCGGCACCGTCGCCTTGGGCGAGGCGATGATCATCTCTTCCGGCTTGGCGCGCAGCACGACCTCGCGCAGGCGGACCGGCGTTTCGCTGATCAGCAGCGCCATTCTTGCGCGCATCGCATAGGGGCAGCGCCGAAAACTGTAGAGGACGGGCAGGTCGGTCATTCGGTGCCGAGATGCTGGCGACCCTCGGCCGCGGCTTTCTCGACCTGGCGCTGGCGCTCGCGATAACGGGCGCGCTGCTCGTCGGTCCGCTGGTCGATGCAATGCGGGCAGGCCTCACCGGGAATATAGTCGGGCGAAGCGCGGTCGGCAGCGTTCAGCGGCATCCGGCAGGCGTAGCACTGGCCATAATCGGCTTCGCGCAGCCCGTGACCGACGGCGACGCGCTGGTCGAACAGGAAACAGTCGCCCTGCCACATGCTTTCGGTTTCGGGCACATTTTCGAGATATTTCAAAATGCCGCCCTTGAGATGCTGGACATCGTCAAAGCCTTGCGCCTTGACATAGGCCGTCGCCTTTTCGCAGCGGATGCCACCGGTGCAGAACATCGCGATCTTCGGCGCTGTCTCCGAATCCTGCCGCAATTTTTCCGAGAATTCGTCGAACCAGGCCGGGAAGTCGCGGAAGCTTTCCGTGTTCGGGTTGATCGCCCCGTCAAAGCTGCCGATCGCCACTTCATAGGCGTTGCGCGTATCGATCACGATGGTGTCGGGGTCGGCGATCAGGTCGTTCCAGTCGGCGGGATCGACATAGGCGCCTTTCTCGGTCGCGGCGTCGACGCCCTCGACGCCCATCGAGACGATCTCCTTCTTGAGCCGGACCTTCATCCGCAGGAAGGGCATCGCACTGGCCTCGGAATATTTGACCTCGAGATCGGTGAAACGGGGCAGCTGGCGCAGGCCTTCGATCACTGCGTCAATCGCGTCGGGCGCGCCGGCAATGGTGCCGTTGATGCCTTCCTGGGCCAGCAATATCGTGCCCTTGAGGCCATGGTCCTCGCACAGGGCGAGCACTTGCAGGCGCAGGGCAGCGGGATCATCCACCACGGCAAAATGATAGAGTGCGGCGACTTTTACGGGCGTTTGAGATTCGGTCATGAGGGCGCATATAGTGCGGTCGAGCCAGAAATTCCAACCCGGTGGCTTGCATAGCGCCCATGTTCATCGCATAGCGGCTCCATGGTTCCCCTTCTGTTCGCCCAGCACCGCTTCTCTATCGTCGCTCCGGCCGCGCTGTACTGGCCCGCAAAAAATGCGCTGCTGGTGGCTGATCTGCATCTGGAGAAGGCGAGTTTCTTTGCGCGGCAGGGGCAGATGCTGCCGCCCTATGACAGTCAGGCGACGCTGGCCGAGCTGGCCGGTCTGGTGAGCGAGACCGGTGCGACGCGGGTCTTCTGCCTCGGTGACAATTATCATGACGGGGAGGGCGAAGCCCGGCTGGAACCGGAGGCGGCGCGGCAGCTCTCGGCGATGACCGCCGCACTCGACTGGATCTGGATCACCGGAAATCATGACCGCGATGTTGCCGGGCTATGGGGTGGCACAGTGGTCGACGAATGGACCGGCGAGGGGCTGGCGCTGCGGCACGAGGCCACAGCGGAAAGCCGGCTGCCTGAAATATCCGGTCATTATCACCCGAAAATCCGGATCGCCACACGCGGCCGCCATCTGTCGCGGCGCTGTTTTGTCAGGGGGCGCCAGCATCTGATCATGCCCGCTTTCGGGGCGCTGACCGGCGGCATGGCGGCGCAGGATCCGGTGATCGAGGCCTGCGTCGGCGGACCGGCCGAAGCGATCATCGGCCTGAAGGAAAAGCCCCTCTGCTTCCCGCTGCCCTTCCGCGACAGGGCCATAGAAGCGGTCGATGACAGCCAGCTTGCATTGCCTCTGGCCACCACGGGTCGCTGACTGCTAACGGCGCGGTGATGGATCGATTCAAACCCTATCGCGACCAGTTGGACGCACTCGACACGGCGGGTCGCAAGCGGCGGCTTCTGATTCCGGCCGGCAAGGATTTTTCCTCCAATGATTATCTCGGCCTTTCCCGGAGCCCCTATCTGAAAGAGGTCGCGCAGGCAGCGATTGCCGGTGGCATGCCGCATGGATCGGGCGGATCACGGTTGCTCGGCGGCAATCATCCCGAGCATGAAGCGCTCGAAGCCTTTGCCGCCAGCCATTATGGCGCGGAGGCGAGCCTGTTCTTCGGATCGGGCTTTGCCGCCAACACCGCCCTGTTCGCGACCCTGCCGCAGACCGGCGATCTGGTGCTCTATGACGCGCTGGTCCATGCCAGCGTCCATGACGGGATGAAACTGGGCCGCGCCGCGTTCCGGGCTTTCCCGCACAATGATTGCGATGCAGTCGAGCAAGAGATTCGGACATGGCGCGAATCCGGCGGCACCGGCACCGTGTGGATCGCGGTGGAAAGCCTGTACAGCATGGACGGCGACCGGGCACCGCTCAGTGATCTCGCACAGATCGCCGATGCCCATGACGCGATGCTGGTGATCGACGAGGCCCATGCGGTGGGCGTTTTCGGCGAGGGCGGCACCGGTCTGGCCGGTGATATTGGCAGGCAGGAAAATGCAATCCTGCTACGCACCTGCGGCAAGGCGCTGGGCGGCGAAGGCGGGATATTGACCATGCCGAAAATCCTGCGCGAATTTTTCATCAATCGCGCCCGCCCCTTCATCTTCTCCACCGCGCCCAGCCCGCTAACCGCGCATCTGGCGCAGCAGGCGATCGCCCATGTCGCGGCCAATCCCGCGCTGCAGACCGGTCTGGCGGAGCATAGCGCGCTGGCCCGGAGCTGCTTTGACGGTCTGTCGCTCGGTGACGATCAAGACAGCCAGATTTTTCCCGTCATTCTCGGCGAGGACCGGGTGGCGGTGAGCGTAGCGGCGATGCTGCAGGAACAGGGCTATGATGTCCGGGCCATTCGCCCGCCGACCGTACCGGCCGGCAGCGCGCGCCTGCGCATCTCGCTAACGCTGAATGTGACGCCGGAGGATATCCGGAATCTCGCAGCCGCCTTGCACGAGGCGCTGGCAATGGCGAAAGCGGCATGAGCGGCAGGTTCGTCATCACCGGCACCGATACCGATATCGGCAAAAGCGTCTTTTCCGCCGCACTGACCGCGGCTCTGGGTGCCAGCTACTGGAAACCGGTGCAGGCGGGCCTCGCAAACGGCACCGACAGCGAAACCGTGGCGCGGATCGGCGGCGTTGATCCCGCCCGGATATTGCCCGAACGCTACCGACTGAAAATCCCGGCTTCCCCGCATTTTTCGGCGGCGCAAGAAGGCATAACCGTTGCGCTGGGCGATCTGGATATCCCGCCGGTCGAAGGTCCGCTGATCATCGAGGGGGCCGGCGGAGCGCTGGTGCCGGTCAATCCGGACTTGCTGTTCGCCGATCTCTTTGCCCATTGGGGCCAGCCGGTGATCATCGTCGCATCGACCAGCCTCGGCACCATCAACCACAGCCTGTTGACCGTCGAAGCCCTGCGCGCCCGCGATGTGCCGATTCACGGCATCGCCTTCATCGGCGATGAAATTGTCGACAGCGAGCAGACCATCTGCCGGATCGGTGCCGTGCGGCACCTCGGGCGTTTGCCGATACTCGACAATCTCACGCCGGATGCGTTGCGCAACGCTTTCGCCGCCCATTTCAATCTCGCGGACTTCCGATCATGAGCATCAATATCTGGCATCCCTTCACCCAGCACGGGCTGGGCGAACCGATTCCGGAAATCGCGCGGGCGGAAGGCGCCTGCCTCTACAAGAGCGACGGCACCCGGATCATCGACGCGATATCGAGCTGGTGGGTGCAGACCCACGGCCATTGCCATCCGACCATCGTCAGCGCGATTCAGGAGCAGAGCGCCCGGCTGGACCAGATGATCTTTGCCGGATGGACACATGGTCCGGCGCGGGAACTGGCCGAAGGGCTGTCGGATTTTTTGCCTGATTCCCTCGAGCATATCTTCTTTTCCGACAGCGGTTCAACAGCGGTCGAGGTCGCGCTCAAAATGGCGCTCGGTTACTGGCACAATCGTGGCGAAGCGCGGCAGAAAATCCTGGTGATGGAGCATAGCTATCATGGCGATACGATCGGCGCGATGTCGGTCGGCGCGCGCGGCGTGTTCAATCAGGCCTATGCGCCGCTGCTGTTCGATGTCGGAACGATAGCCTTCCCGGAGACCGGAGCAGAACAGCACACGCTCGACCAGCTCGAAGCCTTTTGCAAAGACAGCGAAACCCCGCCGGCGGCGCTGATCGTCGAGCCGCTGATCCTCGGCGCGGGCGGCATGAAGGTCTATAGCGCCGAAATATTGGCACAGATGGCAGCGATCTGCCGCGAGCATGATGTGCTGTTCATTGCCGACGAAGTGATGACCGGCTGGGGCCGCACGGGCACCGTCTTTGCCTGCGAACAGGCGGGCGTCGAGCCGGATATCCTGTGCATGGCCAAGGGCCTGACCGGCGGGGTTATCCCGCTCGCCGTGACCGCTGCCAGTGATGCTATTTATCAGGCGCATTATTCCGAAGACCGGGCGCAGATGTTTTTCCACTCGAGCAGCTTCACCGCCAATCCGATTGCCTGCGCGGCGGCCAATGCCAATCTCGCGATCTGGCGCGACGAGCCGGTGCAGGAACGGATCGACGGTATCATCGCCTCGCATCGCGCCTTTGCAGGGCGGCTTGCGCAAAAATCCAACGTCAGCGGCCTGCGCCAGTGCGGCACCATATTGGCGTTCGAGATCGACGATGGCGCAGGCGATTATATGTCCAGCCTCGGACCGCAACTGCTCGGCTATTTCCGGGATCGCAACATTTTACTTCGGCCCCTGGGCAATACGGTCTACATCATGCCTCCTTATTGTATCGGCCGCGAGGAACTGGATTCCGTCTATGGCGTTATTGATCAAGCGATCGGCCATTTCGGCAACGCCTGATCCCCAGGTCCCGGAAAGTTTTTTGCATAAAGGCGAAAAACCCGCCAAGGATAGATCATGGAAATAATAGATTCACTGATGGTCAAGATTGCGCTGATCGGCCTGCTCGGTATCGGCGCGCAGTGGATCGCCTGGCGGACCGGCCGTCCAGCCATCGCGCTGATGCTGATTGTCGGCATCATTGCCGGGCCGGTGCTCGGCATTATCGACCCCGAACGCGATTTCGGCGCGCTGCAGGAACCGATCATCAAGCTGGCGGTTGCCGTCATCCTGTTTGAGGGCGGTCTCAGCCTGAACTTCCGCGAATTGCGCCAGGCGGGAGGCGCAGTGACCGCAATGGTGCTTGTCGCCGGTCCGATAGCTTGGGTGCTGGGCACCGGAGCCGCACATTATGGTGCCGGCCTGTCCTGGGAAATTTCCGCTTTGCTCGGTGGCATCATGATAGTCACCGGTCCTACCGTGATCGGCCCGATGCTGCGGACCTTGCGGGTGCCCTCCCGGGTTCGCAATATCCTGAAATGGGAAGGCATAGTGAACGACCCGATCGGCGCTTTGCTCGCGGTCGGCATCTATGCCTATATCACCTATGAAGGTGCCGACGCCAATATCGCCGTCATCAGCATGGATGTGCTGGCGGCCAGCTTCATTGCCGGCCTGATCGGCGCGGGGCTTGGTTTCGCGCTCACCTGGCTATTTCCCAGGGGACTGGTGCCGGAATATCTGAAAGCGCCGTTCCTGCTGGTCACCGTGATCGCCGGCTTTGTCATCGCCGATCTGATCAAGCATGAAACCGGCCTGATCACGGTCACGGTCATGGGTATCGTGATGGGCAACCGGCAGATCTATTCCAGCCAGGCGCTCTACCGGTTCAAGGAAGATCTGGCGGTGCTGCTGATTTCCGGTGTCTTCATCATTCTTTCCGCCACGCTGGACTGGGAAACCGTGCAGCAATTCCGGCCGCAATTTGTCATCTTCCTGATATTGCTCCTGTTTTTCGTACGCCCCGTTTCGGTGCTGGTGGCCCTGCTGTTCAGCTCGGTGCCCTGGCGTGAACGCCTGTTTATCGCCTGGATCGCACCGCGCGGTATTGTCGCTGTCGCGATCACCGGCCTGTTTGCGATCCGTCTGGTGGACTATGGCATGCCGGGGGCGGAAGCGCTTGTACCGCTCAGTTTTGCCGTCGTCATCGCAACGATTTTTGCGCATGGCTTCTCCGCCTCCTGGGTTGCCGAACGATTGGGCATTTCGGAAGGCAAGGGCGAGGGCGTCCTGATTGCCGGTGCCAATCGCTGGTCGATCGCCCTCGGAAAAATGCTCAAATCTCTCGATATCCATGTCCTCGTCACCGACGACAGCAAATTTGCCTTGCGCCGTGCCCGCAGCGAGGGTCTGGAGATCCACCATGGCGATGTGCTCGACGAGGCCCATAATGACAATATCGATATGGGCGAATATCAGCATCTCATTGCCGCGACCGACAATGACAGCCAGAACCAGCTGATCACCGCCGATCTGGGCCCCGAGATGGGCTATGAGCAGATCAGTCGCCTGGCCAATGACAGCCAGAGCAAGAGCCGGGTCGGCCATGGCCGTCTCTTGTTCGAATCCGGCGCAGATTTCGGCACGTTGCTCGATCGGGACCTGGCGGGCTGGCGGTTCAGCAAGACCAATATCACCGAAAAATTTACCGCAGATGACTATCGCAGGAATCTGGAAAAAGGCGAGGAGCCGCTGGCCGTCTTCAAGCCGGACCGGCGGCTTCTATTCTTCGCCACCGATGCCCGACCGGTGATCGAGGATGGCGATGTCGTGATCAGCTATGTCGCGGCCGATACGCCGGAAGAGCGCAAGGCGGACCGCGCAGCGAAAGACAGCGAGAAGAACGGCGATAAAAACAGCGAGAGCTGATTATCCGGCCGGCGCGTCCCGCGGCCCGAACAGGGCAGTGCCGACACGGATATGGGTGGAACCGAGCTTGACCGCCTTTTCAAAGTCGCCCGACATGCCCATGCTCAGTCCCGCGAGCCCGGCTTCGCGCGCCAGTTTGGCCAACAGGGCGAAATAGGGGACCGGGTTGGCATTGTCCGGCGGGACGGCCATCAGACCCAATATCTCTATTCCGGCAGACCGGGCCTGGGCGAGCAGATCCGGAACCGCCTTGATTTCACAGCCGCCCTTTTGCGATTCTTCGCCGATATTGACCTGCAGAAAACAGGGAATCTGGCGGTCCTGCCGTTCCATTTCCTTCGCCAGCGCCTTGACCAGAGACGGCCGGTCGAGCGAATGGATATAGTCGAACAGGGCGACGGCTTCGGCCGCCTTGTTGGATTGCAGCTGGCCGATCATATGCAGTTCGATATCGGGATATTCCGCTTTCAGCGCCGGCCATTTGTCCATCGCTTCCTGCACCCGGTTTTCCCCGAACAGGCGATGGCCCGATTCCAGCAGCGGCCGGATCTCGTCACTGCTGCGGGTTTTCGATACCGCGATCAGGGCGATATCGAACGGCTTGCGGTCCGCTATTCCGGCGGCTTTCGCGATTTTGCCACGGATGTCCTCGAGTGCTGGATTTGCCAAGGGTGAATCTCTCTCAATCATTCTCTTTCGCCAAGCTTGCGTCTATAGGCCTGCTTATGTTGCGAGACCAGCCCTGCCCCTTCTTGCCGGACCGGACGGATTGGCTCCCGCCGCGCCTGTGGCTGTTCACCGACGAGCGAAACGACGCGCAGCTAGAACAATCCGTGCGCAAGCTGCCGCGCGGCAGCGGGATTGTCTTTCGGCACTATCATTTGCCGGCAGACGCGCGGCGGGCGCGGTTTGAGACCATCCGACGTCTCGCCCGGCGGTACGGGCATAGGCTGCTGCTCGCGGGGCCGGTGGAACAGGCCCGGCGCTGGGGAGCCGATGGCGTGCATGGCCGGACGCCGCGGCGGAGGCTAGCCGCCGGATTGCTGCACAGCGTCGCGGTTCATGATGCGGGGGAGATCCAGCAGGCCAATCGTGCCGGCGCTGACCTCTATTTTCTGTCGCCGGTCTTCACGACCCGCTCGCATCCCGGCCAGCGGCCTCTCAATCCCTTGCAGGCGCGCCGGCTGGCCGCCTTGTGCCAGGGCGCGGTAATCTATCTGGGCGGGATGAACCGGCATCGCTACCGGACGCGCAAGAACCATCTGACGCACGGCTGGGCGGCGATCGACGCTTTGCGCTAATTTAGGAATGTCTAGAAGCGGAACTGCGTTCCGACATAGACGGCCTGGCTATCCTGACGGCTGTCGGTCAGCGGTGCCATCCGGTCACGCTCGTTATTGATCCGGACACCGGCGGTCACCTGCAGATTGCGGGTAAGCGAATAGCTGCCACCGACATCAAGCGTATAATCTTTCTCGCTCGCGTCCAGCGCCCGCGGTGCGGCGTTGATCGGAGCCGAGGCATCGAGCGACATGCGCGGGTTGAAACGGCTCTTCTTGCCCTTATCCTCCTCGCCCAGCAGTCTTTCCCCGCCGATTTCCGAAAGATCAGGCATATTGCCGTTCAGCTTCTTGACCGGAATCGCGAAGCTCTTCAGACCTTTTGCAGCGCCGAGACTATAGGAAACGGGGGCAATTTTCGCCGCGCTTGTCACGCCCGATCCGGGTGCTGCGGCGAGGATATTCTCGCGAATCGAAACAGCGTCCGCCTTCTGGCGAACCACGACGGTGACCGAACGTTCGCCGTCACGGGTCCCGCCGGAGGGCGTGAATTTGAAACTGGCATTGCCGCGCAAGGCATTCAGATTATATTTGGCGACGAGGTCAGGGTCGGCACCGGCAACGGTAAAGGAACCGATCGATCCGAGGGTTTTCAGCGACACCATCGTGTCATCACCGGAAAGAACTTTCGCCAGAGCAGGAGTCATGGCAAGGCCAGAGATCGCGAGTCCCGTCGCTAACCAACCGAAATGACTGACCTTTTTCGTCATGATGAAGATGCTTCCCCTTAATATGGCCTTCGATATAACAAAAACCGCTGATCTGCACGAGTCAACATGTTGTTTTTGTCCGATTTTCTCAAACTAGCCTGTTTCTGTTGCAGTTCGGTTACGCTTTTGTCCGGACATCGTTTCATTTTCTAGCAGGAAAAAGATGAACCGGAGATGATTTTGCGGCCATTCAACTGGGGTTCAGTCCGCGCTCCACAAGAGCGAAACATGCGCTTATGCTTGCCCCTCGCGGCAAAGCATTTATAGAGAGCGCTGAAATGATATCATGTCCGGAACAAATCCTGCAAAAGGGATTTCGTCCCGGCGCAAAATGCAACCAGGAGCGCTTCATGTCCCGCCTCAAATCATCCCTATTCCTGCGGTCTGCAACCGCTAGCCTGCTGACATTGTCCCTGCTCTCCGCCTGTGGCGGAAAAGAGCGGCCGAAAGCCGATCTCGCAGCGTCCCAGGTTACCACAATCGGCGTGAACAGCTATTTGTGGCGCGCATCGCTCGATGCCCTGGCCTTCATGCCGCTGACCCAGACCGACAGCAACGGCGGCGTGATCCTGACCGACTGGTATGTAAACCCGCAGAACCCGGGCGAGCGGATGAAGATCAATGTCTCGATCCTCGACCAGGATCTGCGCGCCGACGCCCTGCGCGTTGCAGCGTCGCGGCAGGTCGCGCAGAACGGCACCTGGGTGGACGCCCCGGTCAAGGCCGCGACCACGCAGAAGCTCGAACAGATCATCCTCACCAAGGCGCGCGATTTGCGGCGCGGTGCGATCACCAACTAAACCTTCCTGCCACATCATGGGGCCGCAATGACCGATCAGCGATTCAATCCACTGGCGGCGGACAAACGCTGGCAAGAGCGCTGGGCGAGTGCCGGCACTTTCGAGGCGGACGACGCCAGCAGCAAGCCGCGCAGCTATGTGCTCGAGATGTTTCCCTATCCCTCGGGCCGCATCCACATGGGCCATGTCCGCAACTATACGATGGGCGACGTGCTTGCCCGGTTCCGGCGGATGCAGGGCTATGAAGTGCTCCACCCGATGGGCTGGGACGCCTTCGGAATGCCGGCGGAAAATGCCGCGATGGAAAAGAAAGTCCATCCCGGCGAATGGACCCGGGCCAATATCGCCTCGATGCGCAGCCAGCTGAAGACTCTGGGCTTCGCCTTTGACTGGAGCCGCGAGCTGGCGACCTGCGAACCGGATTATTATGGGCAGGAACAGGCGCTTTTCATCGATCTGTTCGAAGGCGGTCTGGTCTATCGCAAGGAATCGGCGGTCAACTGGGACCCGGTCGACATGACCGTGCTCGCCAACGAACAGGTGATCGACGGCAAGGGCTGGCGGTCCGGCGCACCGGTGGAAAAGCGCAAGCTCAGCCAGTGGTTTTTAAAGATCACCGATTTTGCCGAGGATCTGCTGGCCGGACTCGGCGACCTCAAAGGCTGGCCGGAAAAAGTGCGGCTGATGCAGGAAAACTGGATCGGCAAGTCACAGGGCCTGCAATTCCATTTCCAGCTCGCCGAAGCGCAAGGCGATATCGACAGCGTGGAGGTGTTCTCGACCCGGCCCGACACGATTTTCGGAGCGAGTTTTGTCGCGCTGTCGGCCGACCATCCGCTGACGCAGAAACTCGCTGGCCAGAATGACGCGCTCGCGGCCTTCGCCGAAGAATGCAAGGCTGGCGGCACCACCGCTGCCGAGCTCGAGACGATGGAGAAAAAGGGCTTCGATACCGGCCTGACCGTCACCCATCCGCTCGATCCCGACTGGCAATTGCCCGTCTATGTCGCCAATTTCGTGCTGATGGATTATGGCACCGGCGCGGTATTCGGCGTGCCGGCGCATGACCAGCGCGATCTCGACTTTGCCCGCAAATATGACCTGCCGGTCAAGCGCGTTGTCTCGGACGGCGATGAAACCGCTGCCGAATATATCGGGGACGAGGCCTATACCGGTCCCGGCAAAATCGTGAACAGCGCCTTTCTCGACGGCATGACCGTCGAAGCAGCGCAGCAGGCGATTATCGATCGCGCGGAATCCGAAGGCTGGGGCAAGGCCCAGACGACCTGGCGGCTGCGCGACTGGGGCGTATCGCGCCAGCGCTACTGGGGCACGCCGATCCCGATCATTCATTGCGATGCTTGCGGTCCGGTGCCGGTGCCCAAGGATCAGCTACCGATCGTATTGCCCGAAGACATCGATTTTGAAACTCCGGGCAACCCGCTGGAACGCCACGCGACATGGAAACATGTCGACTGTCCCAAATGCGGCAAGGCGGCGCGGCGCGAGACCGACACGCTCGACACTTTTGTCGACAGCAGCTGGTATTTCCTGCGCTTTGCCAGCCAGCCGGACGACCGGCCCTTTGACCCCGAAGTGGTCAAGCAGTGGCTGCCGGTGACACAATATATCGGCGGCGTCGAACATGCGATCCTGCATCTGCTCTATGCCCGATTCTGGACGCGCGCTCTGGCGAGCATCGGCAAGCTGGATTTTGCCGAGCCGTTCGAGAGCCTGTTCACCCAGGGCATGGTGACCCACGAAACCTATAAACATGGCGACGGCAGCTGGCTGTCGCCTGACGAGGTCGAGAAAAACGGTAGCGACTGGGCGGTGATCGCTGACGGGTCGCCGGTCACCACCGGCCGGGTCGAGAAAATGTCGAAGTCGAAGAAAAATGTCGTCGATCCCGATCCGATCATCGAACAATATGGCGCCGATGCGGTGCGTTTCTTCATGCTCTCCGACAGCCCGCCCGAGCGCGACCTGCCTTGGTCGGAAGCGGGTATCGAAGGCAGCTGGCGCTTTGTCCAGCGCCTGTGGCGGTTGTTTATCGCTGTCGCAGACAGTGAAGATACAGGCGAAGACAAGGCGCTTCGCCGCAAGCTCCACCAGACCGTCGCCGGTGTGGCTGGCGATGTCGAAGCGCTGTCATTCAACAAGGCGGTCGCGAAGATATTCGAACTGGTCAATCTGATCGAAAAATCGCAGCCTTCCGCAGACCGGACCATTGCGATCAAGTCGCTTGCCCGGATCGTGGCGCCGATGGTGCCGCATATTGCCGAGGAAGCATGGGCCTTGTTTGGCGAGAGCGATCTGGTCGCCAATGCACCATGGCCGGAGGTGGACGAAAGCCTGCTGGTCGATGACGAAGTGACGATTGCGATTCAGGTGCGCGGAAAATTGCGCGATACGATCACCGTGGCCAAGGGCAGCAGCAAGGATCAGCTCGAAGAGCTTGCCCTCGCTTCCGAGAAGGTGCAGCGTAGCCTCGACGGAGCGGAAATAAAGAAGGTGATTGTCGTGCCCGACCGACTGGTCAATATCGTCATATGAGTTCCATGATCGCCCGGATCGGCCTGGTCGTGGCATTGTCAGTGATGCTGGCCGGCTGCAACCTGCGGCCGCTCTATGCTGGTGGCACGAACGGCGTCGTCGCGCAGGAACTGGGCAATGTCGAGATTGAACCGATCGCCGGCAAGGCCGGATGGCTGACCCGCAATGCACTGAAGGATCAGCTCGGCGCCTTTGAGGGACAACAGGCCAAATATCGGCTGACGGTCGCACTGGAAGACAAGATTGCCGGTTTCGGCGTGCGCAGCGATGACCGGATCACGCGCGAGCGCAGAACGTTGCGCGCCCGCTATCAGCTGGTCCGTCTCTCTGATTCCGTAGTGGTCCTTGATGCCACAGCCGGATCGGATGCGGGTATCGACGTGGTCTCTTCGGAATATGCCACGCTCGCGGCGGAAGACACGGCACTGGAAAATCTGGCGACCCGCGTGGCCAACCAGATTGTCACCCGGCTGTCCCTGTTCGCCCGGAAAGAGGCCAGCGCGACGCCGCAGCCATGAAGGCAAAGCCGGAGGACATTGTCAGGCGCTTTCACGCCGGGTCCGATCAATTCAGACTGGTCCTGCTGTGCGGTCCCAATGTCACCCGCTGCCAGGCGCTGGTCGAGGAACTGGTCAAGCCGCTGGCGCAAGCCGCCGAGCGGGTCGATCTGACGATCGGCGATATTGCCGACGGGCCGGCCCGGCTCAATGACGAAGCCAATTCCGCATCGCTATTCGGCGACAAGCGTTTTCTCGTCTTGCGGCTGAACAGCGGCGAAGCGGTCCGCGCAACAGCGGCAATCGATTATCTTCTGGCCAGCGAAACGGCTGGCGACCCGGTATTTGTCATCGCGCCCGGCATGGGCGACAAGACCGCATTGGCAAAAAGCATCATCGCCGCGCCCGATGCATTGATCGCGACCTGCTATGAAACGACGCCCCAGCAGGCAGCGGCGGCGATCCAGACGATGGCGCAAACCGAAGGGCTGCGACTGAGCCGGGAAATGGCCCAGGAAATTGCCGCGCTGACCAGCAATGATCTGGTGCTGGCGCGCATGGAAGTGGAAAAAATCGCGCTCTATCTTGATGCGACGCCGGAAAATCCGCTGGCCCCGGAAGACGATATATTGCTGCTGCTCGGTGCTGAAAATGACGAAGAGGATATCAATCTGCTGATCCACGCCGCGCTCAATGGCGATGCGGCCCGGCTGGCGCAGGAAATCGCCGCAACCCGGGCGCAGGGCATCAGCGAGATCGGCCTGATACGGATAATGCTCCGGCATTTGTCTAAGCTCGCGGAATTGCGCAGCAAGGTCGACAAGGGTGGCAATGTCGATGCTGTCGCCGGTCATCCCAGCGTGTTTTTCAAGGAACAGAAACATTTCAAGCGGCAACTGCGCATCTGGTCATCCGCCCATATCGCGCGGTTGATCGAACGGATCCTGCAGCTGGAGATCGCGATGAAAAGCAGCGGCCAGCCTGATCAGGTACTTCTGGAGGAAGAACTGCTGCTGATCGCCCGAAAAGCGGCCAGCGGTCGCTAGGACAAAAGCGCGGCTTCACTCATAGTCGGCGGTAATCGCGATCCGGCCGCGGAACCGGCCGCTGGCGTCACCGCGAATACGCAATTGCCCGCCAAAGGCAAAGGTCAGCCGTCCCGACGGATCGAGCCTTGCCAGCGCCGGCAGATTGGTTTCCAGCCGCTCCAGTTCGGCCGTCGAACCATTGGGTGCGCTCAGCTGAATCCGCTCCGGCAGGAAAATCCGCACGCTCCGGCCCGGTTCACCGGTCAGGCGTCCTTCGCCGTGCAGCGCCATGCCGCCAAGATTGGCAATGCTGCCGCGGATCTGCCGGTCACCCGACATCGGATCAATGCTCACCACGCCGCCGCTGCTGCTGAGCAAGGCCATGCGCGAGAAATCCAGATTGGCGGTAATCTCGATCTGCAACGGAATCTCCGGTCGCCCGTCCACCGCCCCGGACAGGCTGTCAGGCTGACCGCTGGCCGCACACAGGCGGCATTGCGCCTGCAAGCTCGCCGGCGGGAAGGCCAGGGAAGCCATCAGCATTGCGCCAGTCAGCAAGGATTTCACCACCATTGTCATAATCACACATCCTGCCCAGATATGCCTAACATCGGGTTAACCAACAAAAAGGCGGATCGGCTGGCTTCGTCAGATCCCTTGACCGGCTGCCCTCGAATGCCCATCTAGCGGGAATGGAAAAAACTATATTGAGCGACGAGCAATGGCGGCAAAAGCTGTCTCCGGAGCAATATCACGTGTTGCGCGAAGCCGGCACCGAACGGCCCTTTACGGGGGCGCTGAACACCGAATATCGCGATGGTGAATTTTTCTGCGCCGGCTGCGGCAGCAAATTGTTTGAATCGGACAGCAAGTTCGACAGCGGTTGCGGCTGGCCAAGCTTTTCCGCGCCCGCCGATTCCGAAGCGGTCACCGAAATCGAGGATAACAGCCTCGACATGCGCCGGATCGAGATACGCTGCTCCACCTGCGACGGGCATCTGGGCCATGTCTTTCCCGACGGGCCAACCGAAACCGGTCTGCGCTATTGCATGAACAGCGCTGCCATGGCTTTCGAACCCAAGGCCGACTGACTTTTTTCTGTGCTTCCCTGTTCAGCCTACGCTAAGGCACCAGAACGCTAGAAAATCTCTGGTTTAGTATATAGTGGGTGGATCGATATGGCGCGGGCCAAAAAACGCAGCAACAAACAGGGTCCAGTCCGCAAATGGCTGTGGCGGCTGACCAAAGCGGGTCTGGTCGTCGGATTGCTGGCCGCCATTGCTCTGGTGGTTGCGGTCCTGGTTGTCCGTTCGTCACTCCCCGGTTTCGAGGATCTCAAATCCTCTCCCAACGGCCAGATGATCCGGGTGCTGGACGTGAATGGCAAAGAGCTGTTCTCGATGGGCCCGAGCTACGGTGAATGGCTGGAATATTCGGACATTCCGGAAGTCATGAAATCCGCCATGGTCGCGGTCGAGGACCGCCGCTACGAAAGCCATCCCGGCGTTGATCCGATCGGCATCGCGCGCTCGTTACAGGTAAGGATGCAGCGCGGCCACTGGGCGCAGGGCGGCTCCACCATCACCCAGCAGCTCGCGCGCAACGTGTTCCTGAACAACAACCGCACCTTTGGCCGGAAGGGCCGTGAAATATTGCTCGCGCTGGCAATGGAGCGGAAATTCTCCAAGGAACAGATTCTCGAACTCTATCTGAACAAGGTCTATTATGGTGGCGGTGCCTATGGCATCGACGCCGCATCGCGCCGCTTCTTCGCGCACAGCGCCAGAGAACTCAACCTGGCCGAGGCCGCGATCATCGCCGGTCTGGTCAAGGCACCGTCCCGCTATTCCCCCACCGCCGACGCCACGGCAGCCATTGGGCGCGCTACGGTAGTGCTG
Source organism: Sphingorhabdus sp. YGSMI21 (assembly GCF_002776575.1). Taxonomy (GTDB): domain Bacteria; phylum Pseudomonadota; class Alphaproteobacteria; order Sphingomonadales; family Sphingomonadaceae; genus Parasphingorhabdus. The sequence goes on from NZ_CP022548.1 coordinate 1,066,034, forward strand.
GAAGTGATGCAGGATGCCGGTGCGATAAGCGCATCCGAAGCCGCGAAAACCAATCCCGCTTCGGTCAAGCTGGCGCCCGAACCGCGGCAGAACAGTGTGCGCTATTTCACCGACTGGGCGCTGCCGCAGCTGGACCTGCTGATCGACGAGAGCGTGGAGCCTATCGAGGTCTGGACGACGCTGGATCTTGATATGCAGCGCGTCGCCACCGCGGCCATCCAGTCCGGTGTGCCGGCCGGTGCCCAGGGCGCATTGGTGGCAATCGACCGCGATGGCGCGGTGCGCGCGATGGTCGGTGGGACCGACTATGTGACCTCCAATTACAACCGCGCAACCCAGGCCGTTCGCCAGCCCGGTTCGGCCTGGAAAGTGTTCGTCTATATGGCGGCGCTGGAAGCGGGCTATACGCCCAATGACACGGTGACCGACGAGCCGATCACGATCGGCAACTGGACGCCGCGCAACAGCGGGGACCGCTATGCCGGCGACATTGATGTCCGCACCGCTTTTGCCTTTTCCAAGAATACCGTCGCGGCGGCGATCGGCAATGATATCGGGACATCCTCCATCGCCAATATGGCGCGCCGGTTCGGCATCACCACTCCGATCAACACCAACCCCTCGATGGTATTGGGTACGTCCGACGTGCGATTGCTGGACATGACCCGTGCCTTTGCCTCGATCAGCGCCAAGGGCATTGCGATAACCCCGTTCGGTATCACCAAGGTGCAAACGATGAAGGGTGATATCCTGTACCAGAGCAAGTTTGACGGCAGCCGCGTGCTGGTCGACCCCTGGGTCGCAGCCGGGATCACGGACCTGATGCAGACAGCCGTCGCCACCGGCACCGGGCGGGCCGCACAGATCGGCAGACCGGTTGCGGGCAAGACCGGTACCACCAGCAGCAACAAGGATGGCTGGTTCCTCGGCTTTTCCAGCGGGCTGACCACCGGCGTCTGGATGGGCCGTGATGATGCCAAACCGGTCGGCGGATTGCAGGGTGGCCGGGCTCCGGCCAGCGTCTTCGCGCAGTTCATGAAAATGGCCGTAGCCAATCGCAAGGTCGAGAAATTCGATACCGAACTGGTCTTGCCGGAATGGCAGCTGGAACCGGATGAAGACGAGCTGTTCGGAGCGCCCGAAGACGGTATCTATGTCGACGAGAACGGGATGCCGATCGAGACGGGTCGCGGATTCGAATATGATCTGGAAGGCGGGGAAGCCGCCGACAGTCCGCGGCTAGACCAGGACTGGATCGATTCGGTGCTGGGTCGCGGCGAGGATCCCGGTCCCCGCAAGCCGGAACCGGCACCGGTCAAGAAACCGAAGCCGCAACCACCACAGAATCCACCCGAATCCCTGCTTCCCGAAGCCGCGCGTCAGGAACAGCAATAGGGATCAGGTTCGGTCGACCGGCGGAGACTGTCTTTCGGCGCCCACCATGTGCAGGCCACGACCATGGTCCTTGAGCCAGCGGTCGGCCACGTGACGGTCCGATTCGAATATCCGGTCGAGCAGGGCATAGAATCGCTTGCTGTGATCCATATGGGTGAGATGGGCCACTTCATGCGCAACCACCGACCGGCGGACATGCGGCGGCGCCATGACCAGCCGCCAGCTCAACCGGATCGACTTGCGACTGGAGCAACTGCCCCAGCGGCGCCGCGCATCGCCGACGGCCAGCCGCGGCAAATCGGTTCCGGCCCGGCTGCAGTAGAATTGCAGATCATCGGCAAATATCGTGCGCGCCCGGGCCCTGAGCCAGCGGAGGATGCGGGCCTCGACAAGTTCGGTCGGTCCACCCAACCGGATTTCTCCATCCAGAATCTCCGGCGTGCGGGCGAATTCCGGGGACCATCTGATGATATAGGGCTCCCCCAGAAACGCGATCTGGCCGCCATCCTCCACCGGAACCGGAGGAACGGCTTCGGCGAAGCGGGCATTGAGCCAGTCGGACTTTGACTGGGCGAAGCGCAGCGCCTGATTTTCCGACGCATAAGGCGGCAGGGTCAGGCGAACGACGCCCTTGACCGTATCGGCTGACACGATGATCGACCGGGCCTGCTTCGATCGGCGCAGCTGCAGAGGATAGCTGACCCCGTCCAGGCTGATAGCAAGCGCTTCGGAGCGGGAGGAGCTAAAGAGGCGCATCGAGAATATGCTGCTCGAGCGGTCCGGCCTTGCTCTCGGGAATGACCTTGCCGCGGATCGACTGACCCGCCGCATGGATCGATTCCCGGTCGCCGGAGACCAGATAATGCCATTCCGGCAGCGGCAGGCCCCGGGCCCGAATTTTATAGGCGCAACTGTCGGGCAGCCAGTCAAATTCTTCCAGCTTGTTGCGAGTCAGCCGGACGCAATCCGGGACATGAAACTTGCGGTGGCGATAATCGCTGCACTGGGCGCTCTGCAGATCGAGCAATTTGCAGGCAATATTGGTCATATATATCTGACCGTCATCCTCGTCCTCGGCCTTCAGCAGGCAGCATTTGCCACAGCCGTCGCACAAGGCCTCCCACTGACCGCGATCCAGCGATTCAAGCGGTGCTTCCCAGAAGGGCTGGTCGGCGCCTAGCGCGCCCATCGGATAATTTCGTCGGCGACCTGCTGCGGCGTGCCGTCAAAGGGCAACAGCGCCAGCGGCTCACCCTCCGGTCCGAAAAGATAGGCCTGGCGGCTATGGTCGACAAGATATTCGCTCGATCCTTCGTCGTTACGGATATCGTAGAGAATCAGATATTTTTTCGCGACAGCGGCGATTTCCTCGACGCTTCCGGTAAGACCGACAAGCCGCGGATGGAAAGCGGAAACATATTGTTTCAGCACGGCAGGCGTATCGCGACCGGGATCGACGGAGATGAAAATCGGCTGGATCTTCCGGGCCAGAGCCGGATCGTCCTTTTCCACCTGTTTCAATCCCAGCATGATATTGGCCAGATCGACCGGGCAGACGTCGGGGCAATAGCTGTAGCCAAAATAGATGATGCGATACTGGCCCTTGAAGTCAGTGTCCGAAGTTTTGCCGCCGTCCTGGTTGGTCAGCGTGAAGGACCCGCCGATCTTCGCGCCCGCAAGCGGTGGCTCCGCACCGGCCGGCGCACCTCCGTCGGACGCAGGGTTGCAGGCGGCCAGAAGTGTCAGTAATCCTGTGGCGAGGATCATTTTTACGACATTGTTGATATTGTTCATTACGGGGCCAGACATGGTCTGCTAGTGGATCAATTTCAACAGATAATTGATAGACAGCAATTGCAGTGGACCGGTGCAAATGGTCACCGGTCAAAAAACGGGGCTAAAAATGTTCAAGAATATATCTTCGGTCACTCACTCGTCCGGTACATTGGTCAAATTCCTGCAGCTCGCCTTGCTGGCGGTTGCCCTTGCGTCGATCTCCGCTCCGGCTGCCGCCCAGTTTTCGGAAAGCTATAATTTTCTGAAAGCGGTCAAGGAGAGAGATGGCGAGGAAGCAACCAAATTTCTCAGCCAGCCGGGGTCGGTGATCGTCAACACGCGCGACCGCTCGACCGGAGAGACGGCCCTGCATATCGTTGTGGCCCGTCGCGACAATATCTGGGTCGGTTTCCTGCTGCAAAAAGGCGCCAATCCCGATCTCGCCGACAAGGAGGGTGTGACGCCGCTCATGCTGGCGACCCAGTTGCGCTTCGTCGACGGTGTCAGGACCCTTCTGGCCAAGAAGGCCAAGGTGGATGCAACGAACAGACAGGGGGAAACGGCCCTCATCCGAGCCGTCCAGCTTCGCGATAGCGAATTGGTCCGCCTGTTGCTCGCCAATGGCGCCGACCCGGACCACACCGATTCACTCGCCGGAAAATCGGCCCGCGACTATGCCAGGCAGGATCGCCGGGGCGCATCCATCTTGGCCGAGATTGAAAAAGCGGACGCTGACAAAAAACCGGAACCGCAAGGCCGTTTCTTCGGACCGGAAGGCTAGTCGACGCTCAATAGCCGTCTGGTTCGTGCTGTCCCCGCACCGGACTGATCCAGCCATCCGAAATCGCCGACCGCTGCATGGCGCGGCGAGCCAGCCGCATCGTCTCGGTCTTGCGCCGTGCCGGTGCCAGAGCATTGGTCGCAGCAGCCCGCACCATTTCCGCATCATAGGCGTCGGCGATGATCAGCCCGGTACGCTCGGGCATGAAATCGGGTCCTTCGACCGGGGACGCGTCGAATCCGACCGGAAGCGCCCAGTAGAAACGGTCACAATAGTCCAGATATTCGGTCCATTTGGCGTCGCCCAGCAAATCGCTGCGCGCGACCTTGATCTCGACGATGACAATCTGGCCCTTGGCATCAATACCCATCAGGTCGGCCCGGCGCCGGTTCCGCAAGCTGACCTCGGGCAACACCATGATATCGTGTCGCATGAACATCCGGGCGACGCCGCGGGCAACAGCCTGTGCTCCGCTCAACACATCGGCGGTCATCAGCAATCCGGAGGAATCATCGATCGATGTCATCGCATCTGACTAGAACATAAAAAGAACAAAATAAAGGCCCCCGTTCGGGAGCCTTCATTTATTCGCCAATTTCCGGATCGCCTATTGATAGAAGATATGATTGTCTATCGTAGCCAGCCGCTTGAGACGCCAGCCCGGCGAAACATAGCGTGCGTGAAAGAACAGCGCGCCTTCGACCGAACTTTCCCAGCCATCGTTCATCGCAATCTTGGCAATCGCCACGGCGTTGCGCCACTGCCGGTGGCCCTTGTTGATGCGGGGCATCTTGCCACCGCGCACGAAGGAAAACTGGCTGCGCTGATATACAACGCCGCAGATCGTGTCGGGAAAACGGGGTGAAGCGACACGCGCCAGAACAACGCGGGCTACCGCCAGCTGGCCTTTCAGCGATTCGCTTTTCGATTCAAAATAGACGGTGCCTGCAAGGCAGTGCATTTCTTCATCGAGCGCGCCGGCGACCGATTGCTGGCGGACCAGCTGGCGCAGCGTCGTTGCCCCGTCATTGACAAAATCGTCGGTGGCCCAGCGGTCAGCTTCCGCCTCGCCGTTGGCAATCTTGTCCGATTCCACGACATCCTGCGGGATTTCGGCAACAACTTCCTGCTGTTCGCCGAAAATAACGGCCTGGCCGGGTTCATCTTCTTCCAGCAACGCCGGATCAACAAATATTTCGGATTCAGGAATCTCGTCATTTGCTTCCAGAGCAAAAGACGCATCTGTGACGGAAAAGGCCGCCACAACAGTCAGTGCGAGCGACAAAACGCTCGTGGCACGAAAAATTTTTCTCATAAACCTGTTTTGTTATGCGGTGAGACCAGAGCATATCCTGACAAAAACCCCGTCCGGAATGCCGAAAATGGACCGAAAACCCAAAACCCGTGGTCCATTTCTGTTCTCCCCGTCTGCGTGTTTACCGCCTGTCAATTCGACAAACGAGCGGCAACCTGCGCATCAAAGTTGAGCGCCAAATATGGTTCTGGTGAATAAAGTCAAGTTTACTGACCCATTAGGGCGATGAGCCGTTCCCCATCCGGGATGTCCAGTTCAATTAACCACATATCGGGGTCAAAACGGAATCTGCGGGCGAGATATTCGGATAATTCTTTTGAATTATCAGTACCTTGAGGCCATATCTGCTGCCAATTGGGGGTACCATCCAGCGATGGCATATTCTCCAGAAGCCTAGGGTTTTCCCCCTTTTCAACGCACTGGACGAGAATGGTTCCCGAAATCCGGTCCCCTTTTTTCAGCACTGCCCCGAAACCGCCACGCTGGTCGACCAGCCGGAGCAGCGTCTGGACCTTCATTTCCGCGGAAAGCCGCGGTTCAATCATCCTTCTTGTACCCGGGCAAGGATGCCAGCGGGATGTGCGAACGCATGAAAGTCCCGGTGCCGCGGGCTATTTCTTCGCCTTCGTCATCGACCAGACGCGAATCCGCGACAAACACCCTCCGTTTACCGCTGACCCACCGGCCTTCCGCGATCACCGGTCCCGACTTGAGCGGCTTGGTGAACAACAGATTGAACGCTGTGGTCAGGATGAACCGGTCGGAAACCAGACTGTTGGCTGCGTAAAAGGCAGCATCGTCGAGCATTTTGAAATAGGCGGTTCCGTGCACCGCGCCGGCGGCATGATAATAGCGCTCGTCCACCGTGAAAAATATTCGCGCCATGCCGGCATCGGCGATTTCAAGACGGGAATTGAACAGCCGGTTTATCGGCGCTTCCGCATATAGCCGTTCGAGAGCCCGGAAATGCTCCTGCGCCCCTCCAGCATCCTGCGGACCGTCCGCCGATCTGTCGTTCATCGCCAAGGATCAGGCCGCCCGCTGCTCGCGCTGTCTGTTGAGCAGCGCGAAAAGCGCATCCTGACCCGATGCACCCCGAAGTTTCGCCACCATATGGTCATCCCGCAGAAAGCGGGAGGCCGCGGCCAGCGCCTTGAGATGCTCGACACCGCTTTTCTCCGGCGACAGCAGCGCGAAGATCAGATCGACCGGCTTGCCGTCATGCGCGTTGAACGGCGCCGGTTCGGCGAGCCGCAGGAAAATGCCGATACAATGATCGAGGCCGGGCAATTTGGTGTGCGGAATCGCGACCGACCGTCCGAATCCGGTCGATCCCAGCGCTTCGCGAGCCTCGAGACCGGTGCGGATGGCCTCGGCATCGAGTCGATAGCATTCCTGCCCGATTTGGCCGATGGTGCGGAAGATATCATTCTTGTCGCCAATGTCCTGACAATCCCGCACGGCGGCGAGCTCCAGTCTAACGGGCAAATCAGTCATGAATCTTTCCTCTTGTCCCGGCGAAACTCAGCCAATTCGGCAACCACCGTATAATCCGGTCGTTGATGCGCGTTGAACCAGCCGCTACAAATACCGGTTATCCGTTCGGTTTAAGCGATACGGGCCTGTCAGCTATTTGGTTCCACCCAACCGATCATGCCATCGGAGCGGCGATAAACCATATTATGGGCGCCAGTGCCAGAGTTTTTGAACAAAAGCGCGCTGGTATTGCGCAAATCCATCATCATAACCGCATTGGATACGCTGGCTTCCGGGATGTCGGTGCTGGTTTCGGCGATGATGGCGGGCGATTCGCCGTTCACTTCGCTTTCCTCTTCCTCTTCGGAGGCTTCGAACACGCGATAGGCTGCTTCTTCCTGCTTCGCCGCATATTGGGCCTGGACATGATGGTCGTTCAGCCGGCGCATATAGCGGCGCAGCTGCTTTTCGGTCTTGTCGGCGGCCTGTTCGAACGCCTGATGCGCATCGCCGGCCTGCGCGTCCGATTTCAGGGTGAGACCCTGCATCACATGCGTCACGATATCGCATTTGAACTGGGCGTGGGGGGCCTTGCTCACGGTAACGTTCGCTGAAATCGCCTTGGCAAAATATTTGCTGGCAATCGCGTTCATCCGATCCTCGGCATGGGTTTGCAACGCATCGCCGGTATCGACCTGATGTCCTGAAACACGAACTTCCATATTCACTCTCCTTTTGCTTCTGCACCGTTACGCAAACAGTGGTGCAGCTAAACCTCAGACCAAAGAGGGTTTTCTATGCCCTCGATAAAAATCCTGTGCCGCGCCAGCTCGTCCTCGCTGGCATGATGCTCGCGCGCGGCGATGAACTGTTTCCGCTCTGCCGGCCGTGCCGCGGGCCGCATATCGCGAACCGGATCCTGCTTTCTCGCATCATCGGCCAGACCGAGTCCGATCTGCCGGCCGCCGGTCAGCTCGATATAAAGCTGGGTCAGCAGTTCGGCGTCCAGCAAAGCGCCATGTTTGACGCGGTGGCTGCGATCGATGCCGTAGCGCGAGCACAAGGCGTCCAGCGACAGTTTCGCACCGGGATGTTTGGATTTGGCGATCGCCAAAGTGTCGATCATGCGGAACTGGGAAATCGGCTTGTACCCGCACAAGACCAGTTCGGCGTTGAGAAACTTGAAATCGAACTGGGCATTATGGGCCACCAGATTCGAATCTTGCAGGAAGGACAGCAATTCCTCGGCGCCGTCGGAAAACAGTTTCTTGTCGGACAGGAACACGTCCGAAAGCCCGTGGACTTCCTCTGCCGCCTTGGGCATCGACCGCTGGGGATTATAATAGCAGTGGAAGGTCTGCCCGGTTTCGACCCGGTTGATCATTTCGATACAGCCGATTTCCACCATCCGGTCACCATTTTGAGGATCAAAGCCAGTAGTTTCGGTGTCGAAAATTATCTCTCGCATAAGGCCAATATCGGACCGATCTTTGGGTTACGCAAGGGCAGCTTTCAGTTTTTGAACAAGTTTACGCACCTGCTGACGGGTTTCTGCCAGTGGCAGCGATGTGTCGATGACGGAATCGGCCTTTTCGCGCTTTTCCGCGTCCGGCATTTGCAGCGCCTTGATGTGGGAAAAGCGCTCTTCGCTCATGCCGGGCCGGGCGAGAACACGGTCCCGCTGATGGTCTTCGCCGGCCGAGACGACGACGATATGATCGACACCCTGAGCGCCCGATTTCTCGAACAATAGCGGAATGTCGAACAGGATCATCGGCCGATGCCGATTCTCTTCGAGGAAGGCGATACGCATCTCGCCCACGGCTGGATGAATCAGCTTTTCGAGCTTTTGCATGGCGCCCGGATCGCCGAGCACCGCCGCACCCAGTTTCTGCCGGTCGACGCCTTGGCTGTTCGTGGTGCCGGGAAACAGCGCTTCGATCTCTTCGACCAGCGCACCATCCCGGCCCTGGAGCTCGTGGACAGCGGCATCGGCGTCGAACAGCGGCACACCTTCATCGACAAACATCTGCGCAACGGTCGATTTGCCCATGCCGATCGAGCCGGTGAGGCCGATGATGAAGGGCCGGGTCCGGTCGGTCATGCGATCAGCCGCTTTCTCAATTCCTCATCATCTTCCATTGGCGGCGTCGCGCCGAAGAACAGTTCGAAGGCGAGCGCGGCCTGGCCGATCAGCATGTCGAGACCATCGACCACCGCCAAGTCCCGCTTTTTCGCCGCGCGCAGCAGACCGGTGTTCAGCGGCGCGTAGACCAGATCATAGACCAGCGCGTCGGCCGGCAGGGGACCGAGATCCAGCTCGAGCGGCGGCTTGCCCGTCATCCCGAGCGGGCTCGCGTTGATCAGCAGATCGGCTGCGGGCAATTGCGCGTCCATCGGCATCACCCCGCCCTTGGCCGAGGCCTGCATCAGCAAGCCGGTGGCTTTCAGGCCGTTGCGCGCGACAATGGTAATCTCGCCGATGCCGGCCTGTTTCAGCGCGAACAATACGGCCCGAGCCGCACCGCCGGCACCGATGACCACGGCATGTTTGCCCGACCAGTCAGTGTCGGCGATCGGTGCGAAAAATCCCGCGGCGTCGGTATTGGTTCCCATCAGGCTGCCGTCATCCTGCCGGACAATCGTGTTCATCGCGCCGATCTTGTCCCGCACGCCGCCCGGATCGGCGACCAGATCGAGCATGGCGATCTTGTGCGGCAAGGTCACATTGCATCCCCGCCAGGCCGGATCGGCGCGACGCCGCTCGATATAGCCGGGCAGTTCGTCGGGCGTGACATGGCAGGCGCGATAATCCGCCTTGATATCCAGCCGGTCGAGCCAGAATTTGTGGATCAGCGGCGACTTGCTCTGGGCGATCGGGTCTCCGATCACCTCGGCATAAGGCATTTCTGTGGTCATGACGGTAAGATACCCCGGATACGAAGATAGTCCAGCAGATGCAGAAGCGGCAGGCCCATGATCGTGAACTGGCTGCCGTTGATGGCGGAGAAAAGCTGCGCGCCCCGGCCCTCGATTTCATAGCAGCCGACACAATGGCGGATATTGTCCCATTCCGATTCCACATATTGCGCAATGAATGTATCGCTCAGCGGGCGCACGGTCAGCGTCGCGATATCGACATGGCGCCAGACCGGCTTGCCCTGTTCGGCGATCACGGCAGCGCTGAAAAGCTTGTGCTTCCTGCCGGACAGCAATTTCAGATGGGCTATCGCGTCGGCCTGATCGACCGGCTTGTCGAGCATGCTGCCGTCGTCAAGCGCCAGCATCTGGTCGCCGCCCAGCACCAGTCCCGCGCCGATCCGCTGCGACAGCCGGACCGCTTTCGCCTCGGCCAGCGCGTCGGCAAGATTGCGCGCGGTCACGCCTTCGCTTTTGAGGCCGTCCCTCAGCGATTCCTCGTCGACATTCGGCGCAATGGCTTCGACCGTGACGCCAGCGGCGGCCAGCATGGCCTGTCTCGCTTTGCTGCGGGACGCCAGTATCAGCGGCCTGTCATTCATCCGGACCGGCCTTCTGATCTTCCCCGGCGGCAACGTGACGCTCGTTGTAGAGATTGATGATCGCCGCGGCCGATTCCTCGATAGAACGACGGGTCACATCGATCATTGGCCAGCCATTGTCGGCAAACATGCGGCGGGCATATTGGGTTTCGGCCTTGACCTTCTCTTCGTTGACATAGTCGGTTTCCGGCGCCTGATTCAGTGACAGCAGACGGTTGCGGCGGACCTGCACCAGCCGCGATGCGCCGGTGATCAGGCCGACGACCAGCGGGTTTTTCAGATGGAACAGGGAATCGGGCGGCGGCGATTCCGGCACGATCGGAATATTGGCGGTCTTGTAGCCGCGATTGGCGAGATAGATGGAGGTCGGGGTTTTCGACGTCCGGGAAACGCCGGCGAGCACGATATCGGCCTCTTCCCAATTTTCCCAGCCGACGCCGTCATCATGGGCAATGGTGAACTGGATCGCTTCCACCCGGGCAAAATAGGCCGCATCGAGAATATGCTGGCGGCCGGGCCGGGCCTTTGCTTCCTGACCCAGCATATTGGACAGCGCATCGGTCACCGTATCGAGCGCCGGAACCGAGGGCAGGCCCAGATGCCGGCATTCGCGCTCCAGCTTTGCCCTGATGTCGCGGTTGACGATCGTGAATATCACCAGCCCCGGATTGTCCGCCACTTCGACCAATATCCGGTTGAGATGCTTCTCGGAGCGGACCATAGGCCAGAAATGTTTTATAATCTCGACACCGTCGAACTGGGCCAGCGCCGCTTTGGCGATATTTTCCAGGGTCTCGCCGGTGGAATCCGACAGCAGATGGAGGTGGAGACGATTCATGGCCTAAGCTTTGTGATTTCACGGGGGATAAAGCAAGGGATGAAAATGTGGATAAGTGGTCGGGCAATATTCTTCCCCGACGTCCGCAATTTCATCCACAGCGGATCAACATTGATCGATTCCATCAACAGTCTGTGGATAACGGGGATGAGATTTCGGAATCGGTCAAATTTTCATCAACCAGCGCCTGTCAATCTGTTTGTAATTGCGGCGCTCGCGGGTTACCGCCTTTTCCACGCTCTATCATCAACAACAATCTAATATAATATATAAGATAATATAATGGATAACCGTCTCGCTATGCCGAATGGAAATGAATCACAGAAAATTCTCCTGCAGACATTGCTCGGCAAGAAAAGTGATCAAACGCCGGTCTGGCTGATGCGTCAGGCAGGCCGCTATTTGCCGGAATACCGGGAGTTGCGGGCCAAAAAGGGCGGATTTCTGGAACTTTGCTATGATGCCGAGGCTGCGGCCGAGGTGACTTTGCAGCCGATCCGGCGTTTCGGTTTCGACGGCGCGATCCTGTTTTCCGACATATTGATCGTACCGCATGCCATGGGCCAGAAGCTCTGGTTTGAGACGGGGGAAGGCCCCCGGCTGGCCCCGAGGTTACTGGACGCGGCTTTGGGCTCTCTGGAGGCCGCTCCCGAGCATTTTGAGGCCATATATGCCACGGTCCGGTCTGTCACTTCGCAGCTCGATGACAAAACGACCTTCATGGGCTTCGCCGGAAGCCCGTGGACGATCGCAACCTATATGGTCAACGGTCAGGGCAGCAAGGACCAGGCAGCCACGCGCCGCTTTGCCTATCGTGACGAGGCGGCCTTCGGCGAACTGATCGCCGCCATTGTCGACAATACGGTCACCTATCTGCTCGGCCAGATCGAGGCCGGCGTCGATGCTTTGCAATTGTTCGACAGCTGGGCCGGATCCCTGTCACCCGCGCAATTTGAAAAATGGGTGATCGCGCCCAATGCGGAAATTATCGCGCGGCTGAAAGCGGTCCATCCCGATCTGCCGATCATCGGTTTTCCGAAAGGTGCGGGCGCCAAATTGCTCGCTTATGCCCGCGAGACCGGCGCCGATGCGATTGGCCTCGATGAAACCGTGGACCCCGTCTGGGCGCATGAGAATCTGCCGAACGATTTGCCGTTGCAGGGCAATCTCGACCCGCTGGCGCTGATTGCCGGCGGCGAAGCGCTGGAAAAATCGGTCCGGCATATCCTGCAGGTTTTTGAAGATCGCCCGCATATCTTCAATCTCGGCCACGGGATTTTACCGGACACACCCATTGAACATGTTGAAAAGCTGCTTACACTTGTCAGGCAATGAATGAAATTCTGTCCATGCTCTATCTCTGGCTGAAATCGGCCCATCTTATCTTCGTGATTTTCTGGATGGCGGGGCTGTTCATGATGCCGCGTTTCTTCGTCTATCATCAGGAATCCGCCGTTGGTTCCGACGAGGACCGCAAATGGATCGAGCGCGAGGGCAAGCTCCGGAAGATCATTCTCAATCCTTCCTTGATCATTGTCTGGATCGTCGGATTGGCGCTCGCTTATAATATCGGCGCTTTCAGCCAGGGCTGGTTTCACGCCAAATTGCTCGTGGTGCTGGCGCTGACCGGCTATCACGGCTGGATGATGGGCTATGTCAAAAAACTGGCCCGTGGCGAGCGGACGATGACCGACAAGGCCTTGCGGCTGGTCAACGAAGTGCCGGGAATTACGGCCGCGATCATCGTCATATTGGTAATCGTCAAGCCATTCTGACCGGCTCTGGTTGACACCCAAATGACAAAGGCGTATTTAGACGCCAAAGCCCGTCCGGGCGAATTTTCATGTGAATCGAAGACAGCAACATGCTGCGCACATGCGGAATTGAAAAATTACCTCCTGACATATCTGGATAAAACTCCATGCATTTAAAAGAATTAAAAGAAAAATCGCCTGCGGACCTGGTCTCGATGGCTGAAGAGCTGGGCGTCGAGGGTGCCTCCACCCTGCGCAAACAGGATCTGATGTTCGCGATCCTCAAGGAACTGGCGGACAATGACGAACAGATCATGGGCGTCGGCACGATCGAAGTGCTGACCGACGGATTTGGTTTCCTGCGCTCGCCCGATGCCAATTATCTGGCCGGTCCCGATGATATTTACGTGTCGCCCAATCAGGTTCGCAAATTCGGCCTGCGCACCGGTGACACCGTCGAAGGCGAAATCCGCGCCCCGCGTGACGGAGAACGCTATTTCGCGCTGACCAAGCTGATCTCGATCAATTTCGACGATCCCGACGCCGTTCGTCACCGCGTCAATTTTGACAATCTGACGCCGCTCTATCCGGACGAGAAGCTCAAGCTCGACAGTCTCGACCCGACCGAAAAAGACAAGTCCGCGCGGGTGATCGATATCATCTCGCCGCAGGGCAAGGGCCAGCGCGCCCTGATCGTGGCGCCGCCGCGGACCGGTAAAACCGTGCTGCTGCAGAATATCGCCAAGGCGATCACCGACAACCATCCGGAGATTTATCTCTTGGTGTTGCTGATCGACGAACGGCCGGAAGAAGTGACCGATATGCAGCGTTCGGTGAAGGGCGAAGTCATCAGCTCGACCTTTGACGAGCCGGCCACCCGCCACGTCCAGGTCGCCGAAATGGTGATCGAAAAGGCCAAGCGCCTGGTCGAGCACAAGCATGATGTTGTCATCCTGCTCGACTCCATCACCCGTCTCGGCCGTGCCTATAACACCGTCGTTCCCAGCTCCGGCAAGGTGCTGACCGGTGGTGTCGACGCCAACGCCCTGCAGCGTCCGAAACGCTTTTTTGGTGCTGCGCGGAATATCGAGGAAGGCGGCTCGCTGTCGATCATCGCGACCGCATTGATCGATACCGGCAGCCGGATGGACGAAGTGATCTTCGAGGAATTCAAGGGTACCGGCAACTCGGAAATCGTGCTGGACCGCAAGGTTGCGGACAAGCGTATCTTCCCGGCGCTCGATGTCGGCAAGTCCGGTACCCGCAAGGAAGAGCTGCTGGTTGAGGACGAGAAACTCAAGAAAATGTGGGTCCTGCGCCGTATTCTCATGCAGATGGGTACGATCGACGCGATGGAATTCCTGCTCGACAAGATGAAGGACAGCAAGTCCAACGATGATTTCTTCGACAGCATGAACCAGTAGCAGCAAACGGTTCTCCTGGTGATTCTGGAACATGCCCTGTTGCAGGTTCGGCCCGGGCAGTCGGATGCTTTCGAAGCGGCTATGGCGGAAGCGAGACCGATCATCGCGCGCCAGGCGGGGTGCCATTCGGTCGAGGTTCGACCGGAACAAGGGAACCCGGATCGATATTTGTTGTTGGTGACATGGGACCGGATAGAATCGCATCGCGACGGATTTCGCGGTTCCGAAGATTACCAGCGCTGGCGCGCCTTGCTTCACGCTTTTTACGACCCTATGCCCGAGATAACTTATTACGGACCCGGTATTTTCCATGATTGATCTGATCTCCATCTTTTCCGCCGCCGCCTCCGGGCTCGGTTCGCCCGCTGATATCTGGCAGGCGATTCTCACCGATTTCTCCAAGATCGGCACGCCCGAAGCCATGGCGGCGTTCGGGCAGGTGATCCTGATTGATCTTGTCTTTGCAGCGGATAATGCGATTGTCGTGGGCGCCCTGGCCGGCGGATTACCGGCGGAACAGCGCCGGAAGGTCATTTTGATCGGTATTGGCGCGGCGTTGATATTGCGCATCTTGTTCGCATTGATCGTGGTGCAATTGCTTCAGATTGTCGGTTTGGTGCTGGCGGGTGGACTGTTGCTGCTCTGGGTTGCCTGGAACTTCTACCGGGAAATTTTCCACGAAGGAGAGTCGGAAGGCTCGCCGGAAATCGAAGGCGACGAGCATAGCGGTGTCAAATCAGGAAAAACTTTCTGGGCTGCCGCCTGGGCTGTGATGGCCGCCGACGTATCGATGAGCCTGGACAATGTGCTGGGCGTCGCTGGCGCCGCGCGGGAGCATCCCGGTATATTGGTCGTTGGTTTGATCCTGTCGGTCGCGCTGATGGGCCTCGCAGCCAATGTCATCGCCAAATATATCGAGCGCTACAAATGGATCGCTTATCTGGGTCTGGCGGTCATCGTCTATGTCGCCGGCAAGATGATCTATTCAGGCTTGGTCGGTGACGAGCAGACGATCGGGGTGCTGACGCTGTTCGGGTGATTGTTGAGCGGGGCGAAAAATTTTTGTAGGATCGATTGGTGTCAGACCAGATGATCCCGATTGCCATTATCAACTCCCGTAGCGAAACCATGGTTGTTGCATCGCTGCTGGATGCAGCCGGGATATTGGTTCACATCGGCGGATATCATCATGCATCGGTGTCGATTTGTCCGCTCGCGCTGGGTGGGTTCCGATTGACGGTGCCAGCGTTTCAACATGCTCAGGCGAGTGCAGTCATTCTCGATACACCCGGATTTGGCGAGTTCAGGTTCAGCTATGGTTTGCGACGTGCGGTGGTGAAATTCCTGCTACTGTGGATCGGTATCGTCGGTTTGCTAGCTATTCCCAGAATTCTCTATGATCCGGAATTCTGGATACCAAGCCTTGCCCTCATCCCGCTTTCTGTTCTCGGTGTTCCGGTGAATCCGCAAGGCTGCAGTGAATATTTTCTGGCGAGGACTGCAGAAGCCTAACCCTTCATCTTTTCCAGCATCTTGCCCATTTCTTCCCAGACCTTGTTGATCGCCTTCAGCGGCCGGACCATTACCTTGAAATCCTGAATCTTACCGTCGTCATTCCAGCTGATGATGTCGACGCCGTTGACCTGGATCCCGTCTAGCTCAAGTTCGAACTCCAGCATCGCCATATTCTGCGATTCATCGACAATTTCCCGGACATAGCGGAAGCTGTCATTGGCCAGCACCACATCGGCGGCGCTGAGATAGGCGACGACCATCGGCTTGCCGGATTGCGGCGTGTGCACGACGGGCGAATGGAACACGGCATCGTCGGCGATCTGGTCGGCCAGACCGGAACCGCCTTTATCCTCGAAATGGTCGTGCCAGACTTTCAGATTGGCGCGCGCGCTCATGCCAGATGCTCCTTGAAAAAGGCTTCGGTCCGGCTGTCGGCCAATGTCGCGGCTTCTTCATTGCGGCGTGCGCCGAACTGGGCGGCAAAACCGTGATCAAGGCCTTCATAATCGTGCAGCGTCACTTTCGGATGATCATCCAGCCCGGTGTGCATCGCTGCCTGCGCATCGGCGGGGACAAAGCCGTCGGCGGTGGGAATATGCAGCATGACTTCATGGGCAATCGCGTGCTTTTCGCCGAGCAGACCGTCGATACCCACACCATAATAGCCGACAGAGGCCCTGATATCGGTCCGGCAGGCGGTCATGAAGGCGAGGCGGCCACCGAGGCAATAGCCGACACAGCCGACCTTGTGGCTGCCGATGCTGTTCTGGGCGAAATGGATTACCGCTTCGATGTCGCGAATTCCCTGATCCTGATCAAATTTGCCCATCAGGTCGAGCGCCTGCTGGAATTCCGCTTCCACGTCGGCATCAAGATCCGTGCCTTCGTTAATCCGCCAGAACAGATCGGGGGCAATGGCGAGATAGCCTTTGCTGGCCCAGTCATCGCATTTCGCCCTGATGCCCTTGTTGACCCCGAATATTTCCTGGATGACGATGATTGCAGCGCTGATCTCGCCCTGTGGCCGGGCGATATAGCAGGGAAATTCAGCGTCTCCGCTCAGTGTCTTGATTTGTTCCAACGCGCCCATCGTTACAGCTCCTTTGCATCATCTCTTGATTCTTTGGCTACATTATCCCCATATCAGCTTCAGACAAGGTGGAACATCAACCTGTTGAGTGAGGGGGGAACTCGCTTCGACGGTCAAACAGAGGAAGTCAAAATGAAAGTCACCGTTGAACTGGACTGCACGCCGGAAGAGGCGCGCCGCCTGATCGGTTTGCCCGACGTTGCGAAACTGAACGAAAGCTATGTCCAGGAAATGTCGAAATTTCTGCAGGGCGCCAATTCGGTCGAACAATTGCAGAATTTCACCAAGATCATCGCCCCGATGGGCGAGGCCGGCCTGAAGATGTTTTCCTCTTTTCTGACCGGCGCCATGGGCGCGGCATCGGGTGGAGGAAAATCTTCTTCGACCAAGAAAAAGTCCGATTAGCCCCCGTTTTTCGATTCTATGACCGCCGACGATACCATTTTTGCCCTGTCCAGCGGGCAACCGCCGGCGGCAATCGGAATCCTGCGGATCAGCGGCGCGAAGGCCGGGCAGGCACTCGAATCGCTGACCGGTAACTCACCGGAACCGCGTGTTGCTTTCCTGTCAGATATAACCGAGCCGGTTAGTGGAGAGCTGCTGGATTCGGCACTGTGTCTCTGGTTCCCCGGCCCGAATAGCGCAACCGGCGAGAATCTGGCCGAGATCCATTGTCATGGCGGTCGGGCGGTTATCCGGGCAATCGAACAGACGCTGGAACAGATGGACGGGTTGCGCCGGGCCGAGCCGGGAGAATTTACCCGCCGTGCCTTCACGTCAGGAAAAATGGACCTGGCAGAAGCCGAGGGCCTGTCCGATCTGCTGTTTGCCGAGACCGAATTGCAGCGCAAGGCAGCGGTGCGCAATGCGGGCGGCGCCTTGTCGCGCAAGGTCGATGGCTGGCAGCAGATAATATTGCGATTGTCGGCACGGGTCGAAGCCGAGCTGGATTTTTCCGACGAGGATGATGTTGCCCCGGCGCAAATGGCGCAAATTCAAAATACTGCCCGTTTGCTGGTCGACGAAATGCAGATTCTCCTGAAGCGTCCGCGGGCCGAGAAATTGCGCGACGGCATAAGGGTCGTGCTTGGTGGTCCGCCCAACAGCGGCAAGTCGACTTTGCTCAATGCGCTGGTCGAGCGGGAAGCTGCGATTGTTTCGGATATTGCCGGCACCACGCGCGATGTGATCGAGGTGCCGATTGCGCTCGGCGGGATTCCCTTTCTTTTCATTGATACCGCCGGTGTTCGCGAAACCGGTGCGGAAGCCATCGAGCAGATTGGCATCGACCGGGCGCGGGAACAATTTGCCGAGGCGGATATCATCCTGTGGCTGGGCGAAGAGGGGCAGGGGCCGGATCGCGACAATCTGATCGAGATCAGCTCGCGCTGCGACCATCCGGATTACACGCCGAAGGCCGCTGCGGCATTTACCCTGTCGCCGGTCAGCGGCCAGGGAATGGACCTCCTCGTCGATCATCTTGTGGAAAGAGCCCGACATATATTACCGGACGCCGATCAGGTCAGCGTCAATGCGCGCCAGGCGGATCGCCTCTCTGCGGCTTGCCAGAGTCTGGATGCAATGGAAGGCGAACAGGATTATCTGATTGTTGCAGAACATCTGCGCATGGCCCGCAAAGCACTCGACGAAATCACCGGCAAAGCCAGCACCGAGCATATGCTCGACGGACTGTTCGGAAAATTCTGTATCGGCAAGTGATTGTTCCACGTGGAACAGGAGGGCGTGAACGGTAGGTTTTGACCTGTAATCCCGCTTCCGCTATGGGCCGCGCTATGACGCAGACATTTGACATCATTGTTGTGGGCGGTGGCCATGCCGGTTGCGAAGCAGCCGCGGTGGCCGCGCGCATGGGTGTATCCACAGCGCTGGTCAGCTTCACAAAAGACAGCATTGGCGCCATGTCCTGCAATCCGGCAATTGGTGGACTGGGCAAGGGCCATCTCGTGCGCGAAGTCGATGCCTTTGACGGGCTGATCGGGCGTGCCGCCGATGCCGCCGCGATCCATTACCGGATGCTCAACCTGTCCAAGGGCACGGCGGTGCAGGGGCCGAGAATCCAGGCGGACCGGAAGCTTTACAAGGCGGCGATTCACCGCATGCTCGACGCGCAGGACGATCTGACGATTATCGAGGGCGAGGTCGCCAGTCTGGTCATGTCAGAATCGCAGGTCACCGGTATCCGCATGGCCGACGGTTCAACGATCAACGCTCAAGCCGTCATCCTGGCAACCGGAACCTTCCTCAACGGCAAATTGTTCCGCGGCGAAGAAACGCTTGAGGGCGGACGGACAGGGGAGGCTGCATCGGTTTCCCTCGGGCAGCAAATTCGTGATGCCGGTCTGCCGATCGCGCGTCTAAAAACTGGTACGCCGCCACGGCTTGATGGCCGGACGATCAACTGGGCTGCCCTGCCGGAACAGCCGTCTGATGACGACCAGTGGACCATGTCGCCGCTGTCAAATGGGCGAACGGTTCCCCAGACATTTTGCGCCGTCAGCCGGACCACAGCCGAAACCCATGAGATCATTCGCGGGTCGCTCGATCGTTCGCCTCTGTTCAGCGGCGCGATCGATGCGCAGGGCCCGCGCTATTGTCCCTCGATCGAGGACAAGATTCACCGCTTCGCCGACCGGGATTCGCATCAGGTCTTTCTGGAGCCGGAAGGTCTCGATACCGATCTCGTCTATCCGAACGGTATCAGCACCTCGCTTCCCGCCGATGTCCAGTTGGCTTTCGTGCGCACGATGGAAGGTCTCGAGCAGGCGGAAATATTGGTGCCGGGCTATGCGGTGGAATATGACCATATCGATCCGCGCGCGCTGGATCGCTCGCTGAAAGTCCGCGATCTGGAGGGCCTCTATTGTGCTGGCCAGATCAATGGCACCACCGGCTACGAAGAAGCGGCGGCGCAGGGACTGATCGCCGGACTGGGCGCGGCTTGCGCGGTTCAGGACAAGGTCGCGCCGGTGCTGGATCGCGGCACCAGCTATATGGCGGTGATGATCGATGACCTGGTTCTGCAGGGCGTCACCGAGCCTTATCGCATGCTCACGGCGCGGGCGGAATATCGCCTGCGCTTGCGGGCGGACAATGCCTCGACCCGATTGACGCCGATTGCCATGGAAGCGGGTTGCGTATCACGCGAGCGCGCTGACTGGTTCTCCGCTCGTCAACAGCAGCGCAACCATATTCTTAGCAAGCTGGAAAGCATATATTCCAGCGAAGATCTGGTGAAGGCGGGGATTGAAGTCCGGCGCGACGGCACCCGGCAAAGCCTGTTCCAGTGGCTTCGTTTTCCCAATATCAGCATCACTGCGCTGGAAGACTTGGAAGCATGTTTGACCGGAGCGGAGCCGGCCCTGATGTTCGAGATCGAAGAGGATGCCCGTTACGCGCCCTATCTCGAACGGCAGGAATCCGAGTTGCGCGATCTGCGGGCCAATGAGCAGATCCGTCTCGGAGATGATCTTGATTATGCCGGTATCGCAGGCCTCTCCAACGAAATGGTTGAGCGGTTGACGACAGCGCGTCCCGAGACTTTGGCCGCGGCGTCGCGGATCCGTGGTATTACGCCGGCGGCTCTCGCAGCGATACTCGTCCACGCAAGGCGCCGCGATGCCAGGAATATCGCGGCATGACCGAGGAAGAGGCGCAAGCCTGGCTTCGCGCTGAATATGATGTTTCACGTGAAACATGGGAGCGACTGGAAGCCTTCAACGCCCTGTTGCGAGACGAGATGCAGCGCCAGAATCTGATTTCCAGAGCCAGCGCCGACAGCCTCTGGGCGCGCCATATCGTCGATAGCGCGCAACTTCTGCGCTATGCACCAACGCCCGATTCCGGCAAAATCTGGCTGGATCTGGGTACCGGTGCCGGTTTCCCGGGTATGATTATCGCCATATTGACGCGTTACCAGGTCCGGATGGTGGAATCACGCAAACGCCGTGTCGAATTTCTGAACGACGTCATCGCGAAAACCGGGATCGCGGAACATGCTTCCGTGATCGCCGATCGGCTGGAAAATGTCGAAAGCTTCCCGGTCGATGTCATAAGTGCTCGCGCTTTTGCACCTTTGGAACGGCTCATCGCACTTTCACACCGTTTTTCCACAAAAAATACGCTTTGGCTCTTACCAAAAGGCAAAAATGCGGTAAGGGAGTTGAAAGGCCTGTCGCCAAAACGGCAAAAAATGTTTCACGTGGAACATAGTTTGACCGATCCGGACGCCGGTATATTGGTGGGAAAGGGCTAGAAACCTAATTTCTAGGGTAGAACTGCAGATGGTTCGTATCGCAATAGCCAATCAAAAAGGCGGAGTGGGCAAGACCACCACGGCAATCAACATGGCTACGGCACTGGCCGCGAGCGGCTGGAAAGTCCTGTTGATCGACCTTGATCCGCAGGGCAATGCTTCCACCGGTCTCGGTCTGTCGCAGGGCGACCGCGTCAACAGCAGCTATGATCTGCTGATCAATGATGTCTCGCTGACCGATTGTATCAACCAGACAAAGGTGCCCGGTCTGGAAATCGTTCCCGCCACCGTTGATCTGTCCGGTGCCGAAGTGGAACTGGTGGAATTTGAAGAGCGGACGCACCGGCTGAAAAAGGCGCTCGACGCGGCCGACAACGGGCGCTGGGATATCATTCTTGTGGACTGCCCGCCGTCGCTCGGCTTGCTGACGCTCAACGCGATGGTCGCAGTTGAATCGCTGCTGGTGCCCTTGCAGTGCGAATTTTTCGCGCTCGAAGGCCTGAGCCAGTTGTTGCAGACGGTGGAACGCATCCGCGCCCGCTTCAATCGCCAGCTCTCGGTGATGGGCGTGGTCCTGACCATGTATGACCGCCGCAACAAGCTGACCGAACAGGTCTCCGACGATGTCAGGGCCTGTCTCGGCGACGTGGTGTTCGAAACCGTGATACCGCGCAATGTCCGTCTGTCCGAAGCACCGAGTCACGGACTTCCCGCGCTGATCTATGATTATCGCTGCAGCGGATCGGTCGCCTATATCGATCTTGCCCGCGAGCTGATCGAGCGTCTTCCAGACCGAAAGGTGGCCGCTTGATGGACGAGGACCAGGCGCTCAACGAAAAGGCGAAGAAGGCACCGAAGCGAGCAACCGGGCTGGGCAGGGGGCTGAACAGCCTGTTTGGCGAAATCCAGCGCGAAGAACCGATCGTCACCAGCGAACCCGCCGAAAGCAATAACGATGCACCGGAAAGCGTGGTCGATGGTCTGCGCTCGATTGCGGTTTCCGATATCCGGCCCAATCCCGACCAGCCACGACAGCATTTCGATACCGATGCGCTGGACGAACTGGCCAACAGTATGCGGCAACGCGGCGTCATCCAGCCGATCGTCGTTCGGCCGCACGGCAAGACGTTCCAGATTGTCGCCGGCGAACGCCGGTGGCGGGCTGCACAGCGGGCCCGGCTGCATCAGATCCCCGCGGTCGTCCGCCATCTCAACGATGAAGAAACATTCGAGATCGCAATCGTCGAGAATGTCCAGCGCAAGGATCTGAATATCATCGAAGAGGCGGAAGCCTATGCACGGTTGAGCACCGATTATGGCCACAGCCAGACAAGGCTGGCCGAGATCGTCGGAAAATCGCGCAGCCATATTGCCAATATCATGCGCTTGCTGGAACTGCCGGCCAGCGTCAAAAGCCTGGTCGTCGAAGAAAAACTGACCATGGGGCACGCGCGGGCCCTGATCAACGCGCCCAATGCGGAAGAACTGGCGCCGCAAATTGCGAAAAAGGGACTGTCGGTCCGTGATGTCGAACGGCTCGTGCGCAAATCGATGGCGGTCAAGAAGCCGATGTCGGCGAAGAAAATGGCCGCCATGTCGGAGACCGATGCGGATATCCAGGCGCTGGAAGCGCATCTTGGCGATCTGCTCGGACTGAACGTCAAGATCCAGTCGAACGGTCAGGGCGGAACGATGGCTATCGAATATGCCAATCTCGATCAGCTCGATCTGATTTGCCAGCGCCTTACCGGCGAACATATTTGATATCGGACGGCCGCAAATGGCCTCTCGGGCCGGAACACGGCCCTGCCAGGGCAGGGTAACGCGCAGATTAACCCTATATAATCTATATATATCAGGGACTTAAATTGTTAAGCCGAAATTAACCATGACTCACAGCAAAGCCTTATTCTTTCCCTTGGATAAGAGCAGCTGAATGTTGACACAGGCGATAGCAGTCCAGTGGGTTTGGTCTGACTACACCGCATGTGTCCTTTCAATGATGTAACCAAATATAGGGACCAGTAACTATGTCGAAATTTGTGAAAGCCGCTTTGGCTTCTTCCGTGCTCTTGGCTTCTGTCGTGGGCGCAAATGCAGCAGAAGCTGCCACCGCTTCCGCCGATGCGCGCGCCAATATTCTCAAGCAGGTAACCGTTGATTCGAACGAAGTTGATCTCAACTTCGGTACGATCATCACCGGTGCGACCGCGTCGACCGTTTCCGTAAGCACCGGTGGTGTCGGCGCCTGTGGCACCGGACTCGTCTGCTCGGGTACGCCTACCGCTGCCGGCTTCACCATTAACGGTACTTCCGGTGCAACCGTCGACATTTCGGTCGACTCTTCGGTGACCCTGAACGGACCTAGCGGAACCATGACCGCTGCCCTGACGTCGAGCAATTCCACGCTCGTTCTGGACGGTACCGACAGTTTCGCTGTTGGCGGCACGCTGAGCGTTGCGGCTAACCAGGCAGATGGTGCCTATTCCGGTACGTTCAGCGTATCGGTCGACTATCAGTAATAGCTGATCGGGCGGGTCCAATACCCGCTACCAGTTTTTAACACGGAAAGCCCGTCTGCAGCCCAGCTTGCAGGCGGGTTTTTTCTTCATGTGTCACGCTTGCCGAAGCCGGACGCCGCGCAAAAATCCGGCATGGTTAGCGCTTTGGTAACCCTCTTTGCGCATAAGGGCGCTGTGGGAAAAGGCCGTACCGGCCGACCTATCCGTATGACCAGCAAGGCGGAGATTATCATGACCATTCAGGGTTTCAAGACGTTAAGAAAATACAGCATCATGCTGGGCGCGATCGCGTCCGCACTATCAATGTCATCGACACCGGCCTATGCCGCCGGCGATCTACTGGTCGCTCCGACCCGGGTGGTGCTCGACGGGGAGCGCGGTACCGAGGTGATCCTGAACAATATCGGATCCGAAACCGCCACCTACCGGATTTCCATGGAGTTGCGGCGGATGACCGCCGACGGCCGTCTGGAAGATGTGCCGGAAGACCAGATCAACGAGATCGAGACAGCGTCGAAGGCGATGATTCGCTACGCGCCGCGCCGGGTTACGCTGCCGCCAAACCAGCCGCAGGCCATTCGTCTGGGCGTGAGAGCACCCGACGGTCTCGCGGACGGAGAATATCGCGTCCATCTCCTTTTCCGCGCCATCCCGAAGGCCCGTTCGGTGACCGAACAGTCGGCGACCGAGGGCGGACTGACGATCGCCCTGACGCCTATCTATGGCGTGACCATTCCGGTCATCGTCCGCCAGGGCAATCTCCAGGCGACCGCCGCCATCGCCAACGGACGTATGGAACAGAATGCGGAAGGCCAGTCCTTCGCATTCGATCTCAGCCGCTCGGGCAACCGGTCCACCTATGGTGAAATCGTGATTACCAAGCCAGGCGTGGACGAGCCGGTCATGGTGGCCCGCGGCATCGCCGTCTATCCGGAAGTGGAAAAGCGCACGGTAACCTTGCCGGTACCTCCGGAAATCGCGGCCCAGCTCTCCGGACCTATCACCGTGGAATATTACGAGACGGCCAATGCCGGCGGCGGACTCATCGCCAAAACCGACATGGTTCTTAGATAAGAATTTTATATCAATGACTTAGTATGGCATCAAGCCTTCACCAAGTCATGATGTAATCCATGATACAGCGAACTGATATAATCGGCCGGGGCTTCAATGCCCTGGTCAAGGCCGCAGGGATCATCGCGATCTCGGCGGCTTCGCTGTTTCTCGGGAGTCCGGCCCAGGCGGTCGAAAAATGGACTGCCAGTGATGACGATGCGCTCCTGTTCGATCTGCGTTCGGGCAAATACCGCCTTGGCGACGGTGTCAGGGGTTATCAGACCGACAAGGGCGTGTGCGTCGATCTCGCCGATATCATCATTGCCATGGATATTCCGTTGCGTCTGGACAAGAAGTCGCGCCGCGCAACTGGCTGGATCTTTTCCGAGAGCCAGACGCTGACCATCGATCGCGACAGTGCTACGGTACAAAAGGTGAACGCTGGCAAGACGCTTCTGCCCGGCCAGATTCACGATGTGCCCGAGGGCTGGTGCGTCGATGTGAAAAGCCTGTCGGACTGGTTTGCGGTCGATTTCGTTCCCGATCTTTCCAACGCGCTTCTCACTGTTGAATCCGAGACCAAATTGCCCTTCCAGCGCGCGCTGGAACGCAAGGAACAGGCGGCAAAAATCCGGCCGCGCAAGGCGTTCGACCTGTCCTCTCTCCCGCAATCTTCGGAATCCTACAAATTCTGGCGCACACCGTCTGTTGATGCGGTGGTTTCGGCCGGCGGGCTGAGCGACAAACGGTCGGGCCAGAAAGTCGATCTGCAATATGAGCTTTATGCGTCCGGTGAAGTCGGCAAGGCGAGTTTCGATGCCCGGCTTTCCTCCGATAATGACGGTGTTCCCGAAAGCCTGCGGGTCAGGGCCTATCGAACCGACCCCAGGGGCGAACTTCTCGGGCCGCTTCAGGCCACCCATTTTGCCTTGGGCGATGTTTCCACCTTTTCGACTCCGCTGGTTTCCCAGTCGGTCGCCGGACGGGGAGCCCTGGTGACCAATCGCCCGATCGAACGGCCCGACAGTTTCGACCGGACGAGTTTTCGTGGCGAGTTGCCCAGCGGCTGGGATGCCGAACTTTATCGTAACGGCCAGCTGCTCGCCTTTGCCGAAAACCGTACCGACGGACGCTATGAATTTATCGACGTGCCGCTGCTTTATGGCCAGAATCGCTTTGAAGTGGTGCTCTACGGTCCGCAGGGGCAGATCCGGCGCGACGTGCAGGTCATCCCGGTGGGCATCGACTCGATCCCGCCCCGCCAGACCTATTATTGGGCCGGTATTCACGAAGCCGGCGAGGATCTGATCCGGCTCGGGGATTTCCTGCCGACCCGTCAGGCGGGCTGGCGTGGCGGCGTGGGACTCGAACGCGGACTCAACGCCAAAACCTCGGTCGCAGCGTCCCTGTTCAGCCTGCAGATTGACGGCAAGCGGCATGATTATCTCGAGGGCTCGGTGCGCCGCGCCGTGGGCCCGGCTCTGGTCGAGCTTTCGGCCGCTTCCAATCTTGGCAGCGGCATGGCGATACGCGGCCAGCTGCTTGGCCAGATCGGGGACAGCTATATCACCGCGGAGTCGATCTGGGCGCGCGGCGGTTTCATTTCGGACCAGATCGAGAAAAACGCGGATTCACGCCACAGCCTGGCGGTTGACCATAGTTTCAAGCTGGGTGGCAAGGTCATACCGGTGCATCTTGACGCGCAATATGAAACGCGTTCGGATGGCCGTGAAAGTCTGGATATAACGGGCCGCATGTCGTTCAATCTCAATCGCCTGTCGCTGACCGGCGAGCTGAGCTGGGAACAGCAGTTCAGCGAATTCGGTCCCGCTCCCTCGGACCGTATCGGTGCCCGGCTGCTCGCCAACGGCCGGATTGGCAAGGTCCGGCTCCGTGGCGAAGCCATCTATCGCGTGGCCCCCGAAAAGCGATTTGAACAGGTCAATTTTACCGGTGAATGGCGCGCCGGGGAGCGGTCCGACTGGCGGGCTGAACTGGGCTATGACGCCGGGCTTGATCGCGGGCGGGCGGCTGTCGGGATCATCCGCCGCTTCGAACGTTTTTCGCTGACCGCGACCGCCGAAGCCGCGACCGATGGTTCGATAGCGGCCGGCCTGAATCTGGCCTTCAGCCTGGGACCCGATCCGCGCAACGGCAAATTCCGCTTCTCGAGCAACAAGCTGGCCAACAACGGCCAGGCGCTGGCCATCGTCTTTCATGACGAAAACCGGGACGGGATTCGCCAGCCCGGGGAATCGCTGGCGGAAAATGTCGAATTGACCGCAGGCCAGTCGGCGGCCTTCACTGCCACCGATATCCGGGGCCGGGCGGTTATCGACAATCTGCAGCCCTTCCGGCCGGTGCTGATCGGGATCGACAGCAGCAGCCTGTCCAGCCCCTATGTGCAACCGGCCCTGCCCGGCGTGGTGATCACGCCGCGGCCCGGAATCGCAACGACGGTCGAACTGCCGCTGGTGAGTGCCGGCGAGGTCGAGGGTACATTGGTTCGCCGGGGCGGCGGCACGATCGCCGGCGTCGGGTTGGAACTTCTCGATGGCGAGGGGCGGGTGGTGCGCGAAACCCGGACCGAGTTTGACGGCTTCTTCCTGTTCGATGGGGTGCCTTATGGCAGCTACACGGTGCGCATCGAGAAATTGTCGGCCCAGGCCATCAGGGTGCCGACGCTATTGACGGCGCGCGCGGTGGTCGACGACGACAATCAGGTTGCCAGACTGGGGGCCGTGACGGTCGGATCGACTGGCAATATGGTGGCCAATGACAGGGATTCGCCGGAACCGACCGGCACACCCTAGCGAGCCGGTGCCAGGCTTCTTGTAACGCTGGCGCTTTCTGTTACTGATTCGGTTTTCGCGCAGATCGGGAAGTGCATATGCAAGTCATCGCCAACGGCATCAATATCGAAGTGGAAGACCACGGAAACCCGGCCGATCCGGCGATCCTGCTGGTCATGGGCTATACCGCGCAGCTGATCTACTGGCCGATGGATTTCGTCAACGGCCTGGTGGCCGAGGGCTTTCGCGTCGTCACCTTCGACAACCGGGACGTCGGCCTCTCCTATAAATTTGACGGCGTGCGGCCGCCCCATCCGATCCGTCAGATGCTCGCCAAGCGCTTCTTTCCCAAGCGTCAGATGTCTCCCTATAATCTCAGCGACATGGCGAATGACGCGGTCGGGGTGCTCGACGCGTTGAAAATCGACAAGGCCCATATTGTCGGCGCTTCGATGGGCGGGATGATCGGCCAGCTGATCGCCGCGGATCACGCCGACCGGGTGCTGTCCTTCACGCCGATCATGTCATCGACCAATGGTCCCGGCCTGCCCGGCGCCAGCGCCGACGTGCGCAAGGTTTTGATGCAGACGGCACGGGCGAAGGCGCGCACGCCGGACGAGGCTCTGGAACTCGGACTGGCCTTTTCCTCGCTGATTGCGTCGGAAGAAGGGCGCAATCGGCCGGAGGAACGGCGGGCGATGATGAAGCTGGCGCAGGAGCGCGGTTTCTACCCGCCGGGGCCGAAACGCCAGATGGCAGCGATCATCGATACCGGCAATTTGCGTCCGGTCGCACAGCGGATTAGCGCGCCGACGATGGTTATTCACGGCGCGGATGATCCGCTTATTCCGTCCGCATGCGGAGAAGATATCGCGGCCAATGTCAAAAACGCCCGGTTCGAGCTGGTCGAGGGCATGGGCCATGACCTCCCGCCGAGCAAATTGCCGGCGATGGTCGACCTGATCGCGACGCACTGCCGGAACGCTTAGATAACCGCTGTTTACGCCGGAAGTGGCAAGCAATAGACGACCGTTCGTTCGGTCATCCTGATCTCGCTCGGCTGCTTTGGAAGCAAGTCGCCATCCACTTGGAACGCGGCCTGTCGGGACGGTTCGTCTTCCGCAATTATCGAGAGCCGGCAAGCGGGTAGCGACTGGACAAAATCAAGCCGCGCCGGATCCCGACCAAGCGCCACTGCTGCCAGAAAGCGGAAAAAATCCCGGCGACGCGCGCGGGTCAGCGCTATGACGTGGAATATGTCGGACGCCATTTGCGCTGCCGGGGCGAGCGTCCAATCCCCGGCATAATGATGGGCTTTGATCACGTAAAAAGCGCTGCTGGTCAGCTGTCTGGTCGCTCCATCGGGCATTTCCACCGTCAGCGAAAAGCGCAGCTCCGGCCAGTCGCCGAGTAGCTTTATTAGCGACCAGGCATAAGCGGCCCCGCCAATACGTGTCTTCAACGCCGGGCTATGCCGGGCGACAGCCTGTCCATCCGGTCCCGCGCTAATACAGGCAACAAAGGGCTGACCGTCGCTGGTCGCCAGCGGGGCTTTCAGCCGGGCGGTTTTCGGGGAAAGAAATCCCGCCATGATCTCGCGGGCAAATATTTCCGGATCGCTGGCATAGCCGAGTTCCTTGGCGACCAGATTGACAGTGCCGGCGGGAAATATGCAGAGCGGTTTCGACAGTCCGGCCCTGACCATCGATGCGACCACCAGCCGCAAGGCGCCGTCACCGCCGGACACGCAGACCAGATCGCATTCCGGGAATATCTCGAACCGCCCGTCGATCTCGGTCCGGCCGATCCGTACCTGCGCCCCACAGGCCTGAAAGGCCCGGGAAAGCACATCCAGCCGGAATTCGTCAAAGGTCCCCGAAGCCGGGTTGTGGATCAGTTCGACAATCATCTCCCGTCCATGCGGTGGATGGTCACGATCCGTCAATGGTCGAGCTGGCGACAGAGGCCGGCGGGTTCAGGCGGAACCGGAGTTAGGCGGGCACCTGCAGCCGTTCCAGCGCCATTTCTTTTGCGGCCTTATAGCCCGCCTTGCCATTGGCGGCGCGCGGCACTTCGTCGACCAGCACCATGGCACGCGGCGCCTTGTAGGCCGCGAGTTTCGAGCGGACATGGTCGTTGAGTTCTGCTTCGTCGAAACTGGCACCTTCGGCCAGCGAAAGAACCGCCGTTACCTTCTGGCCAAAGCGATCGTCGGGCAGGCCGACAACCAGACAGTCGTAAACACTGCCATGAGTCTTGAGCGCTTCTTCCACTTCCTCGGGAAAGATTTTCTCGCCGCCGCTGTTGATGCAGGCGGAGCCGCGGCCGAGCAAAGTGATCGAGCCATCAGCCTCGACCGTCGCGAAATCACCGGGGATCGAATAGCGCACACCGTCAAAGGTCTTGAAGGTCGCGGCGCTTTTTTCCTCGTCCTTGTAATAGCCGAGCGGCACCATCCCGCCGTTGCAGATCAGGCCCATTTCACCGGAGCCGGGCGCGACCGGCTTGCCCTCTTCGGTCAGCACCTTGGTTGTCGGGTTCATTTCGAATTTCGCGGTCTGGTCGATATCGATATTTTCCACCGTCGTGATTGATGTCCCCATGCTGCCCTCGGTCGAACCCATGCTGTCGACGATCGCCATATGCGGCAAATGGCCCAGCAGACCGCGTTTGACTTCCGTGGACCACATCACGCCGGAACTGCCCATCATCTGAAGCGCTGACAAATCAAAGACCTGGCCTGCCGTCTTGGCATCATCCAGCGCAGCGAGCATCGGCTTGGCAAAGACATCGCCGACGATGGTGATGTCGGTGACTTTCTCCTCTTCGGCCAGTTGCCACAGCGCAACGGGATCGAAATGGCTGTTGTCGAACAGCACGACGCAGCCGCCCAGGCTGTGCGGAATCATCGCGCCGATCCACATGCCGGTGCCGTGCATCAGCGGGCAGGCGGGAATCGAACGACCCGTCGCGCCTGCAGCATGGAGTTGCTGGACCAGGGGACCAAAGCTGGAAGCGTCTGTCGGCGGCTCCATTTCGCGCATCTCGAACCCCTTGGCGAGCAGCGCGCTGGCAAAGCTCTTGTGATCATACATCACGCCCTTGGGCATGCCGGTGGTGCCGCCGGTATAGAGCATGTAGACATCGTCATTCGACCGTTCGATCGACGGCATCGGCTGCGCGTTTTGCAGGGCTTCTTCATAGGCCACGGCCCCGTCGAGATGCTCGCCCGAACCATCATCGATTTCGAGGAAGAGTTTGACCTGCTCGAGCTGGTCGCGGATTGCCGCCACGCGCGGAGCAAATTGTGCCTGGAAGACCAGAGCCTCGCTGTCGCTGTTGTTGATGACATGGGTAAGCTCCGCCTCGAGATAGCGGTAATTGACATTCACCGGAGTGACGCGGGCCTTGAACGCGCCAAACTGGGTCTCCAGATATTCGGCCGAATTATAGGAATAGATCGAGAGTTTCGCGCCGGGCTTGAGTCCATGGTCGGCCAGTATCTGTGCGACACGGGCGGCCCGATCTTCATATTCGGCCCAGCTATAACGCTTGTCGCCATCGACGATTGCCGGCTTGTCGGGAATTGCCGCAGCAATATTTTCCCAGATATCTGCCATCTGCCAGGTCATGCGATTCTCTCCTTATTTTTTCGGAGAGAATAGCCAGATTGCAGCCATGTGCAACCAGATCACGGCGTCAGGATTCGATTGAAGCGGTCTATGGTTGCGGGCGTGCGGCGAGCTCGGCGAGAATCGCGTCGCTGTGCTCGCCCAGTGCCGGGCTGGGGCCGCAGGGCGCGAGCTTGGTACCGCCAAAGCGGGCCGGCGCGCTGACATGCTGGACCGCGCCGAGCAGCGGATGTTCTGTCTGTTCGAATATGCCGATCGCAACGGCCTGCTGGTGGGCGGGCAGGTCTTCGAGCGCCAGGCATGGGGCGGCCGGCACATCATGTTCGGCGAGAGCGGCGACCATTTCGGCGCTGGTCAGGTCGGGCTTTTGCGCGGCGATGATCGAGGCAAGCTCCGCCATATGGACGCTGCGGTTGGCCATGCCCTGATATTTTTCTTCCGTCTTCAGATCCGGGCGACCGACGATATCGAAGATCGCCGCCCAGTGATCGTCGGTCATCGCGGCATAGGCGATGGCTCCGTCCGTAGATCGAAGCGGAAGCTGGTAATAGTCGGCAAAGGGCGCGCCGTGCGTCACGTCGTCGGCTTGCAGCGTCAGATGCATGCCGCCGTCGGGCCAGAGAAAGGCAATGCAGCTTTCCAGCATCGACAGATCGATATGCTGGCCGCCCGCACCGCGTTCGCGGGCGAACAGGGCGGCGGTGATCGCCTGCGCGGCAGTATAGGCGGTGATCTTGTCGCAGATCAGGGTTTTGACATAGGCAAAGCTGTCGGGATGACCCTGAAGGGTCATGAAGCCGGCCATTGCCTGCATCACATGGTCATAGGCCGGACGACCGGAGAGCGGGCCTTCATGGCCAAAACCGGTGATCGCGCAATAGACGAGCTCCGGCTTCTCCTTGCGCAGCGCCTCGCTGCCCAGGCCGAGCCGGTCCATCACACCCGGGCGGTAATTGTGGATCACGACATCGGCCGACAGGCAGAGCTGGCGGGCATGAGCGACACCCTCGGCGGCCTTGAGATTGAGCGTGATCGAGCGCTTGGCCTGATTGCAATTGTGGAACAGGCCGGAAATGCCGCTCTTCTGGCTGCCGAGCCAGCGCATCGGATCGCCAATCCCGGGCGGCTCGACCTTGATCACATCGGCGCCCTGCTGGGCGAACATCATCGTCGCCAGCGAGGCGGTGATCATGGTGGAAAATTCGACGACCTTGATTCCGGCCAGGGGCTGTGTTGCTTCTGTCATGCGATCCTCAATCCCGACCCTGTCTCTGCAGAGCGGGCCCGACCATATGGCGCAACCCGAACTTCGACAAGCTCAGGATGGATAGGACATCGTCATTCGCCGAGAGTGGTGGTCAGTCTCTCATAAGCCGTGAGGAAATCTTCCTTGAAGCCCTGCACCACCTGACCCGCGGTCATCTGTTCGTTCATCAACCCGACGCCTTGCCCCACCCAATAGGTGGCAAGATCCTTCGCGCCCTGATTGTCGCCCTGGCTCAGCTTGTCGAGCACCCGCAGCGGCGGTTCGGCGACCAAGGATTGGAGTGGCATCGGCAGCGGTGACGGAGCGCCTTCCGCTTCCCAGGCATCGGTCCAGGGCGAACGCAATTGCCGCGACGGCTTGCCGGTGCGGGACCGTGCACGCACCGTGTCGCGGGAGGTGGCAGCGAGCATTTTCTCTTTCACGATGGGATTGGTTTCCGCTTCGACCGTGGTCAGCCAGACCGAACCGCACCAGACGCCGCTGGCGCCCATAGCCATCGCCGCGGCCATTTGCGCGCCGGTGGCAATGCCGCCGGCGGCAAGCACCGGCGTGTTATCGCCAATCTGGGCCAGCGCGTTGCAGACCTCGGGGATCAGCACCATGGTCGAGATATCGCCGGTATGGCCACCCGCTTCGCCGCCAACGGCAATGATGATATCGACACCGGCAGCGACCTGGCTCATCGCATGGTCTCGTGTCCCGACCAGAGCGGCGACCGGAACTCCATGTCTCTGTCCCATTTCCAGCATCACCTGCGGCGGAATACCCAGGGCATTGGCGATGAGTTTGATCGGATGACGGAAAGCGACTTCCAGTATCGCTTCTGCGGTGCCGCCGCGGAGATTGTCGGTAAAGGCGACCTGTTCCCGGCGCACCGCTTCGATGTCCTCCGCACTGCGCTGCGGGTCGACGCCATGACGCTGCATTATGTCATTGGTGAACTGCTTGTGCCGGTCGGGAATCGACGCGAGAACGGCTTCCGGGTCCGGCTGTTCGCCCTTGCCCTCGACCTTGTTGGGGACGATGATATCCAGACCATAAGGCTTGCCGTCGACATGATCGTCGATCCAGCTGAGCTCCTCCTCCAGCGTCTCCGGGGAACAATTGACGCCGCCGAAAACGCCCATGCCGCCGGCTCTCGAAACCGCCGCGACAACATCGCGACAATGGGAGAAAGCGACCAGCGGAAATTCGATGCCGAGCATGTCGCAGATTTTATTGTTCATTGGTGGGTCTCTCCGTTCGTGCTGAGCTTGTCGAAGCATGAGTGCGTGCGGCCTGCCCTTCGACAGGCTCAGGGCGAACGGTCGCTATCATGCCTCGCCGCTTTCTTCATCCGCGACAATTTCCATGATCAGATCATCGGCGGCAATCTGCACGCCCGCCGTCGCCGCAATAGTTTCAACCGTGCCGTCAATCTCCGCGAGAATCTCGTGCTGCATCTTCATCGCCTCGAGCACAGCGAGCTTGTCGCCCTTGGCCACCCGCGCACCGGTTTCGACCAATATCTCGAGCAAAAGCCCATGCATCGGTGCGACCACGGTGCCGCCGCCGCCGGCATCTTCCATGGCGCTCAGTCCGGTCAGGTCGGTCACGGTCAATGACCGCTTGGGCAGCGCCAGATAGAGGGTGCGATGGTCGTCAAAATAGATCGTCTCGACCGTACGGCCGTCGACTCGCAATTTCGCTCGGTCTGCGGACAGGCTGATCAGCTCGATCGTGGCCGTTTCCTCACCGGAGCTGACCCGATAGTGACCCGGCTTGTCGACATGGACATGGATGGTCTGGGCATCCTCGCCATCGGCATATTGGGTGACCGTTTCCAGCGTGCCGGTGTTCGACCAGTCGAGCATTTCCGGATTGACGTTGAGCGCGAGCTTGTGCGCCGCCTGCTGCCTCAGCTTGTGATGGATGACCGCAGCGATCGCATAAGACGAAAAATCATGCGCGCCGAGATCGACTCCGTCTTCGCCATAATTTTCGGCGATAAAGGCGGTCGTGGCCTCGCCCTTCACGAAGTCCGGTTTGTCCAGCGCATCGATCAGGAAATCGCGGTTGGTCTTGGGACCGAACAGGGCGGTTTCCGACAGCGCCTTGATCATCCGGCGACGGGCTTCGTCGCGGGTGGCACCATGGGTGATGATCTTGGCAACCATCGAATCATAAAAGGGCGAAACCTCGCCGCCGCTTTCGATACCGCTGTCGACCCGCGACAGGGTGGAGGGTTTCCACAGATGGACCGGGCCGGTGCTGGGCAGGAAATCATCCGCCGGGTCCTCGGCATAGAGCCGCACTTCCATGGCATGGCCGGTGAGCGTGATGTCCGCTTGGTCTAGCCCCAGCAAATCGCCCGCCGCGACTTTGAGCTGCAGCGCCACCAGATCGAGACCGGTCACTTCCTCGGTCACCGGATGTTCGACCTGCAGCCGCGTGTTCATTTCGAGAAAATAGAAGCTGCCCGACTGGTCGAGCAGAAATTCCACTGTGCCGGCGCCGACATAATCGACGGCCTTGGCGGCTTCGACAGCCGCCGCGCCCATTTGTTCGCGCAAGTCTGGCGTCATGACGGGGCATGGCGCTTCCTCGATCACTTTCTGATGGCGGCGCTGGACCGAACAGTCGCGCTCGCCGAGATGGATGGTGTTGCCGTGGCTGTCGGCAAAGACCTGGATCTCGACATGGCGTGGCTTGATGATCGCTTTCTCGAGAATCAGCTCGCCATTGCCGAAGGCATTCTCCGCTTCGGACCGAGCCAGCTTGATCGCATTGGGCACGTCTTTCAGATCATGGACCAGCCGCATGCCGCGACCGCCGCCGCCAGCGGCCGCCTTGACCATCAAGGGCACGCCAATATTGTTGGCCTCGGCGACCAGCACATCATCCGCCTGATCATCGCCCTGATAGCCGGGCACGCAGGGCACGCCGGCAGCGATCATCGCGCGTTTCGATCGCGCCTTGTCGCCCATCACATCAATTGCTTTTTCCGGCGGGCCGACAAAGATGATATTTGCGTCCGCGCAGGCTTTGGAAAAGGCGGCGTTTTCCGAGAGGAAACCATAGCCCGGATGGATCGCATCCGCGCCGCTGTCCTTGGCCGCCTGAATAATCTTGTCGATCTGCAGATAGGATTCATTCACCGGGGCCGGGCCGATATGCACGGCGTCATCCGCCATTTTGACATGGGGTGTATCAGCGTCCGCGTCGGAATAGACCGCGACGGTGCGCATGCCCTGCGTCTTGGCGGTGCGCATCACCCGGCAGGCGATTTCGCCGCGATTGGCGACCAGGAGAGTGTTGATTCGGGTCATTTGTAAACCTCGTCATGCTGAACTGGTTTCAGCATCTCGTGAGATAATGAACGGGAAAGGTCCTGAAACAAGTTCAGGATGACGATTATGCAGAGGCGCTGATTTCTCATTCCGGTTTCACCACCCAATTGGGCTTGCGCTTCTCGAAGAAGCTGGCGACGCCTTCCTTGGCTTCGTCGCTGACCATGCGATCGGCAAAATTCTCCGCGGCCAGTCGGATCACTTCCTCGCGTGGCTTTCCGGCAATCTGACCAAGCAGTTCTTTGGTCGCGGCCACCGCACCCGGAGCTGCGCCCAGCACCTGTTTGCGCAGCTGCATTTCGATCGCCTCAAGGCCCGCCACATCATCGGCAATGAAATCTGCAAAACCTAGCTTGTGGGCTTCCGCTCCATCGAAGCGGGCAGCGGTCAGCATCAACCGGCGGCCGGTCGCATAGCCCAGCTTCTGGATCACGAAGGGCGAAATCTGCGCCGGCGACACGCCAATGGCAGTCTCGGTCATTGCAAAGCGTGCGCCGCTTTCGCAGATCACCACATCCGCGCAGCAGGACAGACCAAAGCCGCCCGCCATCGCTGCGCCCTCGATCAACACGATCACGACTTGGGGAGCGCTGTTCACCAAGTCGAAAATCTCCGCTGCGCCGCTCGACATCTTGATGATCGCCGCGCGGTCACCGCTTTGCTGGAAATTCTCTTTGAAATTCTTGAGATCCGCTCCGGCGCAAAATACACCGCCGCGGCCCCGCAGGGTGATCCCGCGTACTGCACGATCATCGCGAACGCTTTTCAGAACAGTACCCAGCTCCGCTACCAATGCGTCGCTCAGCGCGTTGCGATTTTCGGGCTGGTTGAACCAGATGGTCAGCCAGCCGTTCTTGAATTCGAGTTCGAGCGTTTCAGTTTGAGGAAATTTGGTCATAGCCTGTATCCCGTTCTGTGCTCCGGCCCCCGAGCCGGAGCCCTGGCGTCGGCAGCGTTGCGCCGCGAGAGCTCCGCATCAAGTGCGGAGCACAGCATGAATGTCGCCACGACGTTCATATCCGCGCCACCCCGAAGGCATTGGGATGCAGCTTCCGGTTCTGCGCCTCGAAGATCGTCTCCAGCGCAAAGCCCAGCACCTTGCGCGTATCCCGCGGATCGATCACGCCATTGTCGAGCACCCGGCCGGAGGTGAAGAAGGCGCTTTCCTGCGCTTCGAAAATATCCTTGATCCGCTGTTCCTGTTTGGCAATGGCTTCCTCGTCAGGCTCGACGCCTTTGCGCTTGGCCTGCACCCGGGCGACATGACTCATCGTGTTGGCCGCTGATGCGCCGGCCATCACACCAGTTTTGGCATTGGGCCAGCTGAACAGGAAATCGGGTTCAAAGGCGGTGCCGCTCATACCGTAATTGCCCGCGCCAAAGCTCGCGCCGATATAGAGCGCCAGTTTCGGGACCCGGACATTGGATACGGCCTGGATCATCTTGCTGCCCAGCTTGATCATGCCTTTATGCTCGGACTCTGTCCCGACAATATAGCCGGTGGTATTGTTGAGGAAGATGATCGGCAGTTCGGACTGGTCGCACAGCTGGAAGAAATGCGTGGCCTTCGCCGCCGCTTCGGGATCGAACGGGCCGTTGTTGCCAATCAGGCCGACCGCATGGCCCATGATGCTCGCCTGCATGCAGACGGTGCCGGGGCCATAGCGTGGTTTGAATTCCTCAAAGTCCGACCCGTCGACGATCCGCGCGGCTACCTCGCGGACATCATAGGGTATGGTATAATCGGTCGGCACGATACCGGCGATCTCGTCGATATCGTAGACCGGCTCTTCATAATCATTGCGGCGGATCGGGCTGGTATTCTTGTTCCAGTCGATCCTGCCCATCGTCTCGCGCGCAATCGCGATGCCGTGGGCATCATCATCGGCGAGATATTCGACACTGCCCGTCGTCGAAGCATGCATTTCGGTGCCACCCAGTTCGCGGTCATCAGCCACCTCTCCGGTCGCCGCGTGCACCAGCGCCGCACCGCCCAGCGCCGCCATGCCATTGTCGCGAACACCAATCACATAGTCGGACATGCCCGGCATATAGGCGCCGCCTGCGGTCGAAGGACCGTGCAGGACGACCATCGTCGGGATACCCGCTGCGCTTAGCCAGGCGAGATTGCGGAACAGCATCCCGCCGTGCGCCCAGAGCTCGACCTTATATTCCATCAGGTTTGCGCCCGCGCTTTCGACCAGATGGATGAACGGCAGTTTGAGGTCCTGCGCTATTTTCTGCGCGCCCTTACTGGCATCCCAGCCTCCGGTTGTCGCCGCGCCAGCGCGGATGCCGCTGTCATCGACCCAGATCATGCAGCGCACGCCTTTGACGAAACCGATCCCCAATATCACGCTGCCGCCGGGGATGCTGGTATCGGGATTGCTGTCCTCGACCAGATAATTGGCCATATTGTAAAGCTGCAGCCACGGCATGCCGGGGTCAAGCAGGCGTTTCAGCCTTTCGTGCGGAGTCAGCTGGCCGCGTTTTTCAAAGGTCGGCCGGCGTTTTTCCGATGCTTCCACCGCGCGTTTTTCCAGCGACCGCAAATGATCGATCAGCGCCAGCATATCCTTGCGATTCTGGGCAAAGCTTTCCGAGCCGGTGACGATCTTGGATTTGAACTGGGGCATTGGTGCAGCGCCTCTTTCCGATTTTACCGAGCGGACCATTCGCTATTTGACACGGCGAGTCCGCAAAGGCTATTTGAATAGCACTCGGTATTTCCGAGTCAAGCTCAATAGAGGACAGAATTTGGCAACCAAGGCGGTCAATCCGGAAACCCGGCGGAGCAAGCTGGAGCGCAGGGAACGGGCGATTCTCGATGCCGCCCGCGCCGTTTTTGTCGAGCATGGTTTCGACGGTGCGCGGGTATCCGAAATAGCGCGCCGGGCGCAGATCGGTGAAGGCACGATCTACAGCTATTATGAATCGAAGGCCGAGCTGATGCTCGCGGTGTTGCAGCAATTCTGGGACGGGCTGACCCGGGAAGCCGAAGCGGTCATGGCGTCAGTCGCCGCAGACGGCTTTTTCGACCGTTTGCGGGCGCTGGCGCAATATCATCTGAATATCCTGATCGTGAACGCCGACTTCATCAATCTCAGCTTTGCGCTCCGGCGCAACAACAGCGAGGTCAGCGTCTCGCGCGATCATTTGCGGCAATATGTAGCGGTCTTCGACCGGCTGTTCCTGCGCGGGCAGGATCGCGGGGAATTGCGACAGGATGCCGTACTTTGGCAGGCGCGCGATATATTCTACGGCAGTCTGGAATATAGCAGCCGGTCCATCGAAATGACCCTGGACGCAGATCACAAGGCCCGCGAGCAGGCGCCGGTTGTGGAGCAAATGGTGGCGCTGTTCCGGTCGCATTACGGCACGGTTGATGGCAGCGGCGGCGCGGAGAATGCGACAATCGACAAGCTGTCGCAAAAGCTCGACCGGCTTTCCGACAAGATCGATACGCTTTCAAAACGCCTTTCGTAGCAGGCAAAAAAAGAGCCCCCGAAGGAGCTCTTTCTTATATCATTCTGGTCAGACTTAAGCTGCCTGGTAGAAGCTCTCGCCCTTGTCCGCTTTCTCGCGGAAGCTCATCGGCGGTTTGAACCGTTCGCCATATTTCTGCGCGAGATTGTCAGCGATGCGGACAAAATTGTCGACGCCCATCGTGTCGATATGGCTCATCGGACCGCCGGTCCAGGGCGCAAAGCCCCAGCCGAAGATCGCGCCGAGATCGGCGGACTGCGGGTCGGAGACGACGCCCTCGTCGAAACATTGCGCGGTGGCGATCAATTGGATGAACATCAGCCGCTGCTTGACCTCTTCGACATCCGGCTGTTCTTCAGCCAGCGGGAAATGGTCGGCAAGGCCGGGCCACAATTTCTTCGAACCGTCTTCGGCATATTCGTAGAAACCACCGCCAAAGCGCCGTCCGCGCCTGTCGATCTTGTTGACCATGATTTCCATCAGATCCTCGGTACCGCTTGGAACATAGGCGTCGCCCATTTCTTCCTTGGTCGAGGTCATGATGTCATAGCCCAGCTGCAGTGTCGTTTCATCGACCACGGCGAGCGGACCGATCGGCATGCCCATGGCGATGGCGGCATTTTCGATCAGCGCCGGCTTCACGCCTTCGGCGACCATCAGCATCGCTTCATTGGCATAAGGCGGGAAGACGCGGTTGGTGTAGAAGCCGCGGACGTCCTTGACGACGATCGGAACCTTGCGGATCTTCGCATTATAATCGAGGGCAACGGCCAGAGCCTTGTCGCCGGTTTCGGCACCAGGGATGATTTCCAGCAACGGCATTTTCTCGACCGGCGAGAAGAAGTGCATGCCGATAAACTGGTCAGGACGTTCGCTGTTCTTGGCAAGGCCGGTGATCGGAAGGGTCGAGGTGTTGGATGCAAAGACCACATCCTTGCCGATGACCGCTTCGGTTTTCTTGATCACATCGGCTTTGACATCGGGCCGTTCGAACACAGCCTCGATGATCAGGTCGACATCTTTCAGATCATCATAATTGTCGGTCGGGGTGATCCGCGCCATGAAGGCATCGGCTTTTTCCTGGGTCATCTTGCCGCGCTTGACGCCCTTGTCGACGATCTTCTGGCTGTAATCGATGGCCTTTTGCGCTTCCTCCATATTGCGGTCGAGGACGATGACATTCATGCCGCCCTTGGCCGTGACATGGGTGATGCCGGAACCCATCAGGCCGGCACCGAGAACGCCGACCGTCTTGATATCGGAGGGCGGAACGCCTTTCGGACGGGCCGCGCCTTTTTCCGCTGCCTGCTTGTTGATGAACAGGGTGCGGATCATATTCTTGGCTTGCGGGCCGGCGAGCAGCTTGGTGAAATATTTGCTCTCGACGCGCAAGGCGGTGTCGATCGGCAACAT
Source organism: Sphingorhabdus sp. YGSMI21 (assembly GCF_002776575.1). Lineage (GTDB taxonomy): Bacteria > Pseudomonadota > Alphaproteobacteria > Sphingomonadales > Sphingomonadaceae > Parasphingorhabdus. Next base: position 1,106,689 of record NZ_CP022548.1, read on the forward strand.
CGAGCCTTCGTAGAGGCAGGACAGGATCGCCTTGACCGCTTCGAAATTGCCCTTGCTCTGCTTCAGCGCGATGGCCGAGGATCCGAGATAGAGCGGCACGGCGCGGGGATCCATCGATCCGGCACCACCGGGGAATTTATAGCCCTTCTTGTCCCATGGCGCGGACGCTTTGGGATTGGCCTTGACCCATGCTTTGGCCTTGGCAACGACTTCGTCCGCCGGGACAACTTCATCCACGATCTTCTGCGCGAGTGCAGCCTGTGGGTTCATCGGCTGGCCGGTCATGATCGCCATGCCGGCGGCCTGAAGGCCTGCGAGACGTGGCAGGCGCTGGGTGCCGCCGCCGCCTGGTAGCAGGCCAACCTGCACTTCGGGCAGGCCGAGCTGGATTTTCGGATGGTCGGCGCACACACGATAATGGCAGGCGAGTGCCAGCTCCAGACCACCACCGAGGGCAAGGCCGTTCAGCGCGCAGGCCACTGGCTTGGCATGGGCCGTACCCTTGAGCAGTTCCTTCGCCGTATGACCGCCGGTTTCCATGCGGCGCAACATGCCGTTCAGTTCCCATGCGCTTTCAAACGCTTCGGCCATGCTGTCGGCTTTCGATGCGCCGAGCATGTTGAGATCGGCACCGGCGAGGAAACCGGATTTTTTGCCCGATGTAATCACCGCGCCCTTGATCGCGTCGTTGCTGATCAGCTCTTCGGTGAATCCCTTGAAATCGGCGATCAGCGCCTGGTTCCAGACATTCATCGACTGGCCGGGCAGGTCGATGGTGACGAGGGCGATGCCGTCGCTGTCGATATCGACGGTAAATGTTTCGTAGCTCATGTTTTTTCCTTTCCTGTTCTCCTGCGAAGGCAGGAGTCCATCTCCGGATTGTTGTGCCTGGCACGAACGGGAGATGGGCCCCTGCCTGCGCAGGGGCACTGCAATCTGTGTTCCTAGTTCACGCGCTCGATAATCGTGGCAATACCCATGCCGCCGCCGATGCACAGCGTCGAAAGGGCGGTGGACTTGCCGGAGCGTTCGAGCTCGTCAAGCGCGGTGCCGAGGATCATCGCGCCGGTCGCGCCGAGCGGATGGCCCATGGCGATCGCGCCGCCGTTGACGTTGATGTCGCTATGGTCGACCTTCATCGCGTCCATGAAGCGCAGGACGACGGCAGCAAAGGCTTCGTTCAGTTCCCACAGATCGATGTCCTTCGCGGTCATGCCGGCGCGATCGAGCGCCTTTTTCGCGGCAAATTCCGGACCGGTGAGCATGATTGTTGGCTCCGAACCGATGGACGCCATCGAAATGATGCGGGCGCGTGGCTTGAGACCGTATTTCTCGCCGGCCATTGCGTTTCCGATCAATACGGCGGCCGAACCGTCGACGATACCGGAGCTGTTGCCCGCGTGATGGACATGGTTGATCTTCTCGATCTCGGCATGTTTGAGGATGGCGACATCGTCAAAGCCGGGCATTTGTTCGCCCATCATCTGGAATGCGGGGCCGAGGGCACCGAGCGACTGCATATCGGTTTCGGGGCGCATCAGTTCGTCATGGTCGAGCACGACTTCACCAATGACATCGCGGATCGGCAGGATCGATTTGGCGAAGCGTTTCTCGTCCCACGCCTTGGCAGCGCGTTTCTGGCTTTCGACGGCATAGGCGTCGACATCATCGCGGCTATAGCCATATTTGGTGGCGATCAGATCGGCGGAAATGCCCTGTGGCACGAAATATTCCTGAAAGACGAGGGTCGGGTCGGCCATGCCGCCGAGACCGTCGCTGCCCATCGGGATGCGGGACATGGATTCGATGCCGCCGCCGACGGCCAGATCGGTTTCGCCGGAGCAGACCTTGCCCGCCGCGATATTCACCGCTTCCAGACCGGACCCGCAGAAGCGGTTGACCTGGATCGCCGAGGTGGTGTCGGCATAGCCGGCTTTCAGCGCTGCCATGCGGCTGATGACCGCGCCCTGCTCGCCCACGGGAGAGACGCAGCCAAAGGCGATGTCCTCGACTTCGTGGCCCTCGAGTTCGTTGCGGTCGTTGATCGATGCCAGCACCTGGGCGGACAGATCAAGAGCGGTGATTTCATGCAGGGCGCCGTCATTGCGGCCCTTGCCGCGCGGGGATCGCACTGCGTCATAGATAAAGGCTTCGGTCATTGGGGTTCCTCTTGCTGGAAGAATTGGAAGGATATGGCGCAATGCTAATGGTGCGCTGCAGCACAGTCAAGCAGTTTACGTAAACGTCAAGCTAGCCAGGTGGCGACTCGCCCCCTGACCGGCGCTATTCCGCTATAAACTATTCGAGGATCGATTGATATTTCTGGCTGAAAACGTCGCGGCCGATGATGTAGCGCATGATCTCGCTCGACCCGGCGTAGATGCGGCTCATCCGGGCGTCGGTGAAGATCCGGCTGATTTCATATTCTTTCATATAGCCGGCGCCGCCGTGCAGCTGCAGCCCGAGATCGGCCATTTCCCACTCGATCTCGCTGCCGAGCATCTTGCCCTTGGCGGCCATATTGGCGGTCAGCCCGCCCTGGTTGTGGATGTCGATACAATGGTCGACATAGACCTGGAACATGTCGATTTTTGCGTCCATTTCGGCCATTTTGAACTGGGTATTCTGCATATCCGACAATTTTTTGCCGAAAACATCCCGTTCCATGACAAATTCGCGCGTCACGTCAAATGCCCGCCGCGCCGATGCAGCATAGCCGACCATCCCGATCAGCCGTTCCTCGGCCAGCCCTTCCATCAGATGGATGAAGCCCTTGCCCGGCGTGCCCAGCGTATTTTCCTTGGGGATTTTGACATTGTTGAAAAACAGCTCGGCCGTGTCCTGCGCGTGCAGTCCGATCTTCTCCAGATTCTGGCCGCGCTCGAAGCCTTCCATGCCGCGCTCGACGATCAGCAGCACCATCGCATGCTTGTCATCGACACCGTCGATCTTGGCCGCGACGACGACCACGTCCGCGTTGATGCCGTTGGAGATATAGGTTTTCGATCCGTTGAGCAGCCAATGATCGCCCATGTCCTTTGCCATGGACTTCATGCCCGAAAGATCACTACCGGCACCCGGTTCGGTCATTGCAACGGCGAGGATCGTCTCGCCGCTGACGCATTTCGGCAGGAAGCGCTCGCGCTGTTCTTCATTGCCGATATTCTGCAAATAGGGTCCGACCAGCCGGCTGTGCAGCGTATTATACCATTCGGCGCAGCCCGCGCGAACGGTTTCCTCGATGATGATCTGCTCGTAGCGGAAGTCATTGTCGCCCATGCCGCCATATTTCTCGTCCGGCCAGATCATCAGAAAGCCCTGGTCGCCCGCCTTCTTGAATATCTCGCGGTCAACGATCCCGGCTTCGCGGAATTCGTCCATCCGGGGGGCGACTTCGTCGGCGAGGAAGCGGCGATAGGCATCGCGGAACATATGCTGTTCTTCGGTAAATTGGCGCATGGGATAATCCTTTGGTCGGTGGAGAGGCGAGCGCGCTCGAGGCCCGCTCGTTGCAACCGGTCTTAATGTCGCAAATTTAATCGGTCAATTAAGAAACAATTCTGTTGCAAAAGTCCGTTGCAATTGCCCTCCAACCCTCGTTATGGCGTCCTTGTGAAACAGACAAAGAAACCGTTCATTCTCGGCATTGGTGGTACCACCAGTCCGTCCTCCTCGACCGAAGTCGCGCTGGCAATTTCCCTGCAGGCAGCCGAGGCGGCCGGAGCAGAAACCGAATTGTTCGGTTCGGACCGTCTGATGGCGTTGCCGCATTATCGGTCGGATCCGGCCGGTCTGAACCAGACCGGCAAGGATCTTGTCGAGCTGGTACGCCGCGCCGACGGTTTTCTGATTTCGAGTCCGGGCTATCATGGCACCATCTCGGGTCTGGTTAAAAACGCGATAGACTATATCGAGGAAACATCGACCGATGATCGGGTCTATCTGGATGGCTTGCCCATCGGACTGATCGTGACGGCTTACGGCTGGCAGGCGGTGGGCAGCACCCTCGCCGCGTTGCGTTCGATCGTCCACGCCCTGCGTGGCTGGCCGACTCCGCTGGGTGTCGGGATCAATGCCTCGGGTGGGATATTCAGCCAAGGGATTTGCACCGACGAATCTGTGAATGACCAACTGAAAATGGTTGCCCAGCAAGTGATGCTGAGGGCTGAAGCGCGCTAGAGCAACCTTGGCGGCCCAGTGCCCGGAAGCACCGGGCGTCCTGTCAAATCCGGTCTGAATTTTGCCGAGCCTCCGGCCCTAAATGGCTGCGCGGTAGAGGCTGTAGCATTTTCCCGGTTGGCGGCGGAGCACGCCGCAATGAAAAACGGCGGCGCTTTGCAGCACCGCCGTTTTCCTTTGTCCTGTGGACCGGTGCAATGATCAATCACACCGGGCCGGAGAGCTTTCCGGCTTAGTAGCCGAAGATCAGCGAGATGCTAGCGGCGCGTGGAGCACCGATCTGCACGAACGGCGAGTTGCCGTCGAGGTCGCCGCCAAAGCCGCCGACATAGAGTTCGTCGAACAGATTGGTCACGTTCAGCTGAAGCGCAACATCGTCACCGAACGGGTTCTGCGTGATCGTCCAGCGCAGGTCGAGGTCGACCAGCGTGTAGCCACCGACAGAGCGTTCGTTGGTGTCATTCACCCAGCGTTTGCCGGTGTGCTTGACCTGGGCACCCAGTTCAAAGTCACCAAACCGCTGCTGCACACGGGCGCCAACGGTCCACAGCGGAGCGCCACTCTCGTTCTTGCCTGCGGTCAGGGCGAAGATCGGATCGCCAACAGCGGTACATTGCGCAACGCCATCGGTCAGATCGTCTGCGGTGCAATTGCCGGTCTGGACATTATCCTTGATTTCCGACTCGTTGATCGAACCGAAGAGATAAACCATTGTGTCACGTGTGGGTGTCCATGCGATCGAACCATCCAGACCATATTTGTCGACGCGACCCAGATTCCGGAAGATTGTTTCTTCCAGAAGCGGGTTATAGGCCGAGGCCAGACGGTTGTTGTAGCGCGTGAACCAGCCAGCGAACTGGGCCTGTATGTTACCGGTCTGGTAACGCAGTCCGAGATCGAGGCTGTCGGTGGTTTCCGGAACCGGCTGTACGCCCGGCGCATCTTCAGGGAAGTAAAGCGAGTCATACAGTGGATCGGTTGCCGGTACCGAGAGGCCCTTGGCATAGTTTGCAAATACCGATGCGCTTCCGAAAGCATAAGTCAGGCCGACATTCGGCAGAATGTCGTCATATTTATATGTACGCGACGTAGGCAGGGCCGAACCGCTGGCATCGTTGGTTACCGGATCGTACACATATGGGTTTGCTGCTTCATAGGCGGCACTGGTTCCACCTATGCAATCGAGGAAACCGCTGGCTGAGGTCGTGTAGCAATTCTGGTTCAGCTCGCGCGTGAAAAATGGTGCACGCAGGCCGAGGACCGCAGTGAGGTCACCGAAATTACCGCGATATTCACCGGAAATCTGATGCAGGGTTGCATAAGACTGACGGTCACGCTTGTTGAGTTCGAAGCCGTCAACCGTCACCAGGCCATCGTTGACCGGGAAAACATCGGCGATCTCACCGTTGAGCAGAGCGACCGAAGTCTGGCCCGTCTGACGGTGGTTGGCATCGTCATAAGTATAAGCGAGACGGAAACGGTGGTCCGGGTTGAGCTCATAGGAGAGGTTCGAAATCACGCCAAAACGCCGGGTGCGGGTCTGGCTTGGATCGTGGCCGGTTACTTCGTCAAGCGTATCGCCGTCACCATTGAGATCGCGACCGAAATAATAACGTCCGCGGATGAAGCCGGTCATTTCGACGCCGCCTACGTTGCGGGTCTGCTCGAGCAGCTCTTCGTCACCGCCGCCATTGGCTTTCACATATTGGAAGCTTGGGTCGACCGAGAGCACCAGACCATCGGTCAATGTGAAGCGCGATGCGCCACGGATATTGCCGGTGTTCGAAGGGTTGTAACGACGGTCAAATTCCGCGCCGCAATTGTTGTCAACCTGGGCGGTGCCGGCTTGTGGCAAGTCGACCGTGCAAGGATAGTTGATATCGTAGAAGCGGTCTGCCTTCGTTGTGGGGAAGCTGTCCAGCGAGAAGGAACCGAAGAAGTTGTTGCGGTTTTCGTTATAGTGACCGGCCACGGCGATGAAGTCGCCGTCGCTGCCGATATCCTGCCAGATACGGCTATTATATTGCTGCTTCTCGACAATGCCGTAATTGTTGAACGGATTGTTGTAGCGCGTGTAGCTTGCCGAAACGAATGCCTTGGTACCGAAACCGGTAAGGTCGCCGGTATCGATCATGCCAAAGCCACGAACATAGAGACGGTCGCGGTTGCCATTGTCACCTTTTGCAAAGGTGCTGCCGGTTGAAAGCGTGCCGGTGAGCTTGAATTCGTCGCTCGGCTCGCGGGTACGAAGGTTGATCGTGCCACCGACTGCGGAAGCGGTCGGGCTGTCGACGTCGGTTACGCCCAGGTTTACGTTAACCTGCTCGATGATTTCCGAATCGACCTGCTGGTTGGTATATAGCGCGTAGTTGCCCGAATCGTTGAGTGGCAAACCGTCCAGCGTCTGCGAAATACGGTCGTCGCTGAAACCGCGAATCGTGAACGAGCCGCCGGAAGAACCCCAGGGATCGTTATTCTGGAAGCTGACGCCTGGAACGAGGTTTACGATGTCATTGACCGTCTGGCCCGGGCGCTGGCGCCGGATGATTTCTTCCTCGAGAACCTGTTTCGCCTTTGGCGTGTTGGGAATTTCTACACCGCCAACATCGCTTGATCTGCCGCCGGTGACGACGATGACGTCATTTTCGAAATCCAGCGTACCGGTGGACTGTGCCGCCGCCGGTGTGGCAAAAATGCCTGCTGTGGAAAGGCTGACAACGCTGACAGCCAGAAGATATTTGATTTTCATGATATGATTTCCCCGTTCATGAACCGCATTAAAAAAATGGTCTTATGGTGATTGCTGGCAAAATTAATACGCTGCCAGACCAAAGCACGAGCAGCCCTAGGGGCCATTAATGACAGTTTTATCTCAATTGAAACGAGAAATGCCGCAATGCAGCATTTTACTTTTGCAACGCAGCAATCTTGCCCGGCTGAATTGGCGGCAGCCCGGCCCTATCCAGCGTGAGTGGTTCGATTAGCTTACTGATTTTGCACTGATATTTTTGACAGGATCAGGCGAAGCGGCTGTTCATAGTGGGATTGGCACTGTTGCGAATTTATCACGATATCTGCATGTGACTTTGACGGTTCGACATGCAGATCGTGCATCGGCCCCACCTGATTGGCAAATTGTTCGCGCACCGATTGGGCGCTGCGTCCTCTTTCGCGTACGTCGCGTTCGAGCCTGCGGGCAAAGCGGGTGTCGGAATCACATTCGACGAAAATGCTGAGGTCCAGCAGTTCGCGCAGCGGCCGGTGCTGCAGAATCAATATGCCGTCGACCAGAATGACCGGGCGTGATTCGGTTCGCCGGGTTTCCGCCTTCGGCATATGGGTCGGGAAATCATAGAGCGGCCGATCGATTGCCTGGCCGTTCTTGAGCTGCGCAAGCTGTTCGCACAGATTTTCAAAATCCACTGCGTTGGGGTGATCGAAATTGGGGCCACCCTTGCCTTGCGGCGCATCGCCGAGGCCGAAGAAATAGTCGTCCTGCGGCAGGATCACGCACTGATCGGGACCGAGCGCTTCGAACAGCAGCTGCGTCAGGGTCGATTTCCCGGAACAGCTGCCGCCGCTGATGCCAACGACTGTTGCGGTCATGCCAGGCCGATTTCGCGCAGGCGCTGCATCAGATAGTCGTGCGCGGTAATCGGTTCCGGATAGAGGTCCGGATGGGTGTCATCGACGCAGCTCGGCAATGTCTCAATCGAATAATCCGGGCGGAAGTGAAGGAAGAAGGGCATCGAGTAGCGCGAAAAGCCACGCCGCTCCGGTGCCGGGTTGACCACCCGGTGCGTGGTCGAGGGCAGGCGGTTGTTGGTCAGCCGCTGCAGCATGTCGCCGATATTCACCGCCAGCTCGCCGGGCTTCGGGGTCACCGACCGCCACTGGCCGTTGCGGTCGAGCAGTTCCAAGCCAGCTTCTTCGGCGCCGATCAGCAGGGTGATCGTGTTGATATCCTCATGCGCTCCCGCGCGGACGGCTGGCGAATCTTCGGGGACCGGCGGATAGTGGATCAGCCGCATCACCGAATTGCCGTCGCGCACCGTGTCGACGAAGAAATCCGGCGCCAGTCCGAGGAAGCGGGCAATCGCCTCCAGAATACGCGCGCCGGCCTTGTCGAAGGCGGCGAACATCTCGAGATAGGTTTCGCGAAATCCGTCGAGTTCCTTGGGCCAGATATTGGGTGGCATGAAAGATTCGAACGCGTGGCCGGCCGGCAGATCGCGACCGATATGCCAGAATTCCTTGAGATCGCTGATATTGCTGTCCTTGGCGCTTTCGGTACCGAACGGCGTATAGCCGCGGGCGCCGCCGCCGCCGGGGATATGGTAGGATCGCTTCACCGCTTCGGGCAGAGCGAAAAAGGCGCGCGACATGGCTTCGGCGCGTTCGATCAGGTCGTCGGATATGCCATGGTCGGCGACCACCGCGAAGCCCCAGTCTGAAAAGCTGCGGCCGATCTGTTCGGCAAATGCGTCGCTGTCTTCGTCCGCCATGGCGAGCGAAACGGCGGCCAATGTATCCGGGTTCTGGGTCATGCTCTTAAAATGCGCTCTCGTGTTTCTTTGTCAATCGGGATGAATCAGGCCAGCGACAGCAAGATACCGGCCAGCGCCGCGCTCATCAGATTGGCGAGCGATCCCGCGGCCAGCGCGCGCAGGCCGAGCCGGGCGATGACCGGACGCTGGTTGGGAGCCAGGCCGCCGGTGACGGCAAGCTGGATGGCGATGCTGCTGAAATTGGCAAAGCCGCACAGCGCGAAAATCACGATCGCATTGGTCAGCGGCGAGATGCCCGCCTGCATCTTGCCCAGTTCGATGAAGGCGACAAATTCGTTGAGCACGACCTTGGTGCCGAACAGGCCGCCGGCGTTCAGCGCTTCTTCCCAGGGAACGCCGATAAGATACATGATCGGGGCGAATATATAGCCGATCACTTGCTGGAAGCTGAGCTCCGGATAGCCGAACCAGCCGCCGATTCCGCCGAGCAGTCCGTTGGCGAGCGCGACCAAAGCGACAAAGGCCAGCACCATGGCACCGACGGCCACCGCCAGCTTCACGCCGGTCTGCGCGCCCATGCCCGCGGCCATGATGATATTGGCGGGCTTCTCGTCCTCATATTCCACCGCAACGACCAGCTCTTCCGGGGCGGGGTCTTCGGGATTGTCCGGCATGATGATCTTGGCCATCAGGATTCCGCCGGGTGCCGACATGAAGGCGGCGGCGAGCAGATAGTCGATGCGGATGCCCATGGCGGCATAGGCCGCCAGAATGGTGCCAGCGACACCAGCCATGCCGACGCTCATCACGGTGAACAGTTGCGACTGGGTTAGGCTGGCGAGATAGGGGCGGATGACCAAAGGCGATTCGGACTGGCCGACGAAGATATTCGCCGCGGCACAGAGCGATTCGACCTTGGAAATGCCGGTAATTTTCTGGATGCCGCCGCCTACCCATTTGATGATGAACTGCATGATGCCGAGATAATAGAGAATCGAGATCAGCGCCGAGAAGAAGATGATCACCGGCAGCGCGGCGATCGCAAAACTGTTGCCGCCAATCGACGGGTCGGCGAGCGGGCCGAAGATGAAATTGGTGCCCGCCGATGCATAGCCGAGCAGATTGGACACGCCAAAGGCCATGGCCTCGATGACCCGCTTGCCGGCGGGAATATAGAGCACGATCACAGCGATCCCGGCCTGCAGCGCGAAAGCGGCACCCACGACGCGGAAGCGGATATTTTTCCGCCCGGTCGACAGCGCGAGGGCAATCAGCAGGATCAGCGCCATGCCGGCAATGCTTGTCAGGATCGGTATCATCGGATTCTTCCAGTCACTATTTCATGTCGGGTCTGGTTCACCAGGTAAAGCTGCCGGTTTCAGTGTTGCAGGCAGCGGCGAGCCGGTCGAGACAGTCTTCGATATTGTCGGAGATGATCAGATGTTTGCGCCGCTCGGCCGAGACGAAACCCTGCTGCGACATCGTATCGAGAAAATCGATCAGCGAATTCCAGTAGCCGCCAATATTCAGGATGGCGAAGGGCTTGTTATGATAGCCGAGCGCGTTCCAGCTCCAGGCCTCGAACAATTCGTCCATCGTGCCGACACCGCCCGGCAAGGCGACAAAGGCATCGGTGAGATCGGTCATCTTGGCTTTGCGCTCGTGCATATTCTGGACGATGTGCAGCTCCGTGACACCGGTATGCGCGACTTCGAGATCCTTCAGCATTTCGGGAATAACGCCATGGACGCGGCCGCCCTCGGCAAGCACGGTATCGGCAATAATCCCCATCAGGCCGAGCCTGCCGCCGCCATAGACCAGTTCGACATCGCGCTTCGCCATGGCCTGGCCAAGCAGAACCGTCGATTCGGCATAAGCCGGGTCCTGTCCGGCATTGGCACCACAATATACTGCCAGTCTTTGCAAATTATCCCCCGATGACGCGACACGAGGGGCCGCAGTCTGCTGCATTTGATATTCTTTCCCCTATAGAAAAAATCACAGTTGTGACTATTTCTTTTTTTTCGCTGCCGATCGCGCTAGGCGGTTGAGATGACTGAAACATCGAAAACCAACCTCATCCCGCGATCCCTTTTTGTCTTTGCCGTGCTCTATGGCGGCATGACCTGTATCGCCGGAATATTGGGCGCGAAGCAGGTCGCGATTGGCCCGCTGGCGGTGGAAGCGGGTATTTTCCCGTTCCTGTTGCTGGTGGTTCTGTCCAGTTCGGTGGCCGAACTGCATGGCCGGGATGTCGCCAACCGGCTGGTCCGTCTGGGCTTCATTCCGCTGATCACCGCCATCGTCCTGATCCAGATCGTGCTGGCACTGCCGACCGATCCGGGCATGTACGAACCGGCGAAAGAAGCCTTTCCGATCATATTGGAGCAGGGCGCACGGCTGATGTTCGCCGGGATCATCGCTTATGGCGTATCGCAGTTTCTCAACGTCTATATCTTCTCCCGGCTGGCGTCGATGAAAGGCCGGATGCTGGCCTTGCGGGCCGCCATTGCCAGCGCCCTGTCGCAGCTTGTCGATACGGTCATTTTCATCACCATCGCCTTTTACGGCGAGCGTCCGATCGGGCAATTGCTGCTGGGTCAGGGTTCGGCGAAGGTCGTCCTGTCCTTCCTGCTGGTGCCTTTCCTGATCGTCTTTTTCGTGAAACTGGGGCAGAGGCTGGACCGCGACTGACCGCGTTTCAGCAGGTCGCTACCTGATTTGCCGGATAGAGAGATTGGCTTTTGCCAAATCTTCTGCGGTGTCGATATCCGTCAGCAGCCGGTCGCTGCCCGCCACCAGAATCGCATCACGCAGCAGTTTTTGAGCGCCGGTATCGCCTTTCAGTTCCACCAGCTCGGCCAGCGCATCGGACGGGAAGATCGCCGGCGGCATCGGCTGACCGTCGCGGGCGGATGCGACGGTGCGGGTACCGCCTGTCTGGTCGAAGGCCGCGACCAGTTTCCCGATATGGTCGCGCGTCACGAAGGGCATGTCGGCCAGCATGATGCAAAGACTGGTCGCGCCAGCATCAATGGCGCGGGCGGCGGCCAGCCGGACAGATGTCGCCTGACCCTGCGCGGCCTTGTCATTGTCCAGGACTTCGTAACCCATCTCGCGCCAGCTTGCCGCGCAGACATGGTCGCGGGTGCCGATCACCAGCTTGCCGACAAAGCCCATTTCCGCGCCGGTCGCGGCTGCGTGCAGGCCGAGCATCCGGTCGCCGAGCAACGCGCCCAGCTTGTCCTGATCGCCGAACCGGCGGGACTGCCCGGCTGCCAGCAGCGCCAGCATCATGCCGGACTTCTTGTTCAATTGGCGGAAACGCTGTCGATATAGGCGATGACCGCCTGTCTTTTTGCCGCGTCGGCAATCGCACCGGCCACCATCGTCGTGCCCGGAATTTTCGCCGCGGGATCGGCGATGAAGCTGTCCAGTTCTGCGGCGGTCCAGATGATTCCCGAGCCTTTCAGAGCGTCCGAATAGGCGAAACCGGCAACCTCGCCGGCCCCGGCTCCGACAATCCCGAAGAGATTGGGACCGACGCCATTGGGCGCACCTTGCTCGAGTGTATGGCAGGCAGCGCAATTGGCAAAAGCCGCTTTTCCTTGAGCCAGCAATGCATCGGCTGGCGCTTCGGCGGGAGCAGCGGCTGCGGCCGCGCCCGGTTCGCGAACAATGATCTGTTCGACCGGTCCCGGTGCGGGATCGGCGCCACAGGCGGTCAGGACGAGCAGCGAAGACAGAGCGACGGCGCGGATGAATGGCAGCATTTCAGGTCTCCGGTCAGGCAAAATCATGCTTGGCAATGGGCAGTTCGCGGACCCGTTTGCCCGTGGCCGCAAATATCGCGTTGGTAACGGCCGGTGCAATGGGTGGCAGGCCGGGTTCCCCGCCACCGCCCAGACGTTCGTGATCGCCATTGATCAGCGCCACTTCCACCTCCGGCATCTCGTCGATCCGCAGCATCCGATAATCGTGGAAATTGCTCTGCTGGACCGCGCCGTCCTTGATCGTGATATCGCCATAAAGCGCAGCGGTCAGGCCGTAGACGATGCCGCTTTCCATCTGTGCGGTAAAGCCGTCGGGATTGACGACAAAGCCGGGATCGGCGGCCACATAGACTTTCGTCACCTTCGGCTTGGGCCCGCTCATGTCGACTTCGGCAACCTGTGCGACGATCGACCCGAAGGACGGCACAAAGGCGATCCCCCGGCCATGTTTCTCGGGCAGAGCGCCACCCCAACCGGACATTTTCGCGGCGGTGTCGAGCACCTTCAGATGGCGCGGCGATCCCGCGAGAAGGTCCCTGCGAAAGGCATAGCCATCCTTGCCGGCGGCATCGGCCATTTCATCGACAAAGGATTCGATGAAAAAGCCGTGCTGGCTGTGATCGACGGAGCGCCAGGGGCCAAAGCGCAGATGCATCGGCACATCGACCTTGCGGATCTTGTGACTGGCGGTGTTGTAATAAGGCACGGTTGGCGCGTCTGTGGGATCAAAGAGATGGGTGTGGATATTGTCCCAGCTGATCAATTTGCCATCCTTGTCGAGCCCGCCCTTGAAGCGACTGGTCGCCGACGGGCGATAATGATCCTGCGCCGTGTCTTCTTCCCGCGACCAGATCATCTTGACCGGATAGCCGGTTGCCTTGGCGATCCGCGTTGCCATGATGATCGCATCATTGTCGGACCGGCGTCCGAAACCGCCGCCGAGATAGGCGTTGTGATAGGTCACATCCTCGAATGGCAGACCGGCGGCATCGGCGGCCGCCTGGCGCGCATTGACCGGTGCCTGATGGCCCGACCATACATCGCATTTGCCGTCGCGCACCCAGGCGGTGCAGTTCATCGGCTCCATCGTCGCATGGGCGAGGAAGGGCACTTTATATTCGGCTTCCACCTTGGTTGCTGCCTCGGCAAAGCCCTTGGCGACATCGCCCGCTTCGGTCTGCATATCGCCGCCGTCTTCACCGGCCTCGTCGAGATAGCTGGCATAGCGGGCAAAGATCGCGTCCAGATCAAGGTCGTCGCCTTCGGTCTTGCTATATTGGGCATTGATACTGTTGAGCGCTTGCTGCGCCTGCCAATAGCCGTCGGCGACCACGACGACAAAATCGCCCATGTTGAGGATCTGGAGCACGCCCGGCATGGTTTTGGCGGTGCTTGCATCCATCGATTCCACCGTGGCACCGATGACCGGCGGGGCTTTGACCGCTGCATATTTCATGCCCGGGACATCGGCATCAATGCCGAATATCGCGCTGCCATCGACTTTCGCCGGAATATCGTGGCGGGCCATCGGCTGACCCATGATCTTGTAATTGTCCGGTGATTTGAGCTTAGGCTTGGCGGGCAGGCTTTGCTCCGCTGCGGTGCGGGCAAATGCGGCAAAGGGTTCGGACTTGCCGCTCCTGGCATGGATGAGCATGCTGTCTGCCGTGCTGATCTCGCTTTCCGGAACCTGCCATTCGCTCGCCGCTGCCGCCACCAGCATTTCGCGGGCAGCAGCGCCGGCGGTGCGCATCGCGCGCTGGCCGGTGGCGCGTACGGAATAAGAGCCGCCGGTGAACTGCAGACCCATGGCCTGCGCCAGTTCCAATATGCCGCCCGCGACCGTCGGTTCTAGCAGCGCTGGCACCTGCAGATTGGGAAACAGAAAATCGCGACCGATCGAATCGGATACATATTGCATGTCGGCTGGTGCTTCGAGAATCTGCACCTTTTTCCAGTCGGCATCCATCTCGTCCGCCAGCATCTGGGCCAGCGCCGTATGGACGCCCTGCCCCATTTCGACATGCGGGATGACGGCGGTGACGACATTGTCGGTGTCGACCTTGACCCACGCGTTGAGCAGCTGTTCATTCTCGCCATTGGTGAGCAGCGGACCCAGTTCGTCGATCGGATTGCCCTGACGGACGGCAACGCCGACGATCAGAGCACCACCGGCTGCGACGCCGGCGCCGATGAAAGCGCGTCTTGACCATTTGCCCATGATCTACGCCTCCACTTTCGCGGGTTGATCGATATCGGCGGCGGCCTTGATCGCCTTGCGTATCCGGCCATACATGCCGCAGCGGCAGACATTGCCGGCCATGGCTTCGTCGATCTGCGCGTCGGTCGGCCGGGGATTTTTTTCGAGCAGCGCGACAGCCGACATGATCTGGCCGGACTGGCAATAGCCGCATTGCGGAACCTGCGCCTCGATCCAGGCCTGCTGGACCTTGTGCAGGGTGCCGTCCTCGCTGGCGAGGCCTTCGATGGTTGTGATCGTCTTGCCTTCGGCAGCAGAAAGGGGCGTCGAACAGCTGCGCACCGGCACGCCGTCGAGATGCACGGTGCAAGCGCCGCACTGGGCAATGCCGCAACCGAATTTGGTGCCGGGCATGTTCAGATTCTCGCGCACCACCCATAATATAGGCGTCGCCGGGTCGACATCGACCTCGCGGGCCCGACCGTTGACGTTCAGCTTGATCATGGAATTTTCACCCGATTTTAAATAGCAATATGCAACCTATAGGCCGAAACGGCCCATAAGCCAACAGATCTGTGGGCCGGTACCGGCGGAATTAACGGGGTTCAGGCAAATATGTCGGACAATGCGTCGCTATTGCCGCCCTCCTTCACGATGCGAAGATCGACATAGATCGCAGCAATCCCTGTGCCTTGTATCGCGCCAGTCAGCGTGTTGATGACCAGTCCGACCAGCATGATGGCTATGGGACCGGCAAAGACAAACGGTATCATGAGCATGCCCAATATCATCGACAGAATGATGTAAACCACGAACAGGAGCACGATCCAGCGCTTGGATCCCTTGGTCAGTTCCGCACTGCGCTTCAGGGAATCGATGATCCCCTTGTCCTCGGCCATCATCACGGGAGAGGCAACAATCCACATCAGCGCCAGAATAAGGCCCGGGATTATCAGCAATATCATGCCGGCCATTATGCCCAAAGTCATCACTATGCCGAGACCGATCAAGGGCAAAAATTTGCCGATAGCCTGAGCGATGCAATCGGCCAGGCTGACCGGTTGTCCGTTGAGATCCTTGACCGTGGCGATAATGAACGTGGCCTGCAGCAAAATCGATAATATCATGACCAGCAGCCATCCACCTGCGGATGCGGCAATCATGGACGGGGAACTGAACATCGCCATCATCGCATCCGGATCACTGCTCGCGGTTGCCGCGCCGGTGGCCAGTTGAACAAGAGCCTGTGGCAGAGCGACAATCAGGAATGACAGCCCGAGAAAAATCAGCGGATTGCGCATGATAACACCAAAAGTGTTGTTCAGGACCCGTCCAATATCCAGATGCTCTGCTGCGTCGGCCATATCATATTCCCCCCTGGTTTCTCTATCGAGTCAAGTTGTCATAAATTGCGGCGGAGGTAAAGCGCAACAAAACAGCGATCTTGCCACTTGCCCGATCCGTCGGTTTCTGCGACATCTTCATTGTGGCAAGGGACGTACAAGTAAAGGGTGACAGTAACACCGCGTCGTTCGACCTCGCCTGGAAGGACGTGCGCGCGGATGCGAATGTCCAGTTCACACCGGCCGCTGCACCCGAGCCTCCGGTCATGCCGCAATGGTGGACGGATTTTCTCGACCGGCTGGGCGAAGCGCTCAGGCCCGTTGCAGATGGGTTGGTCGCGGGGTGGCCGGTCATCCGGATATTGCTGCTGCTGCTGCTGGCCGCGGGCGTTCTGACGCTGATCTGGGTCATATTGGCGCCCTATGTCGAGCAATGGAGCAGAGGAAAGCCTGCAGCAGCGGATGAAATCTGGCAGCCCGCCGAAGAGGAAGCCCGCGAATTGCTGGCTGAAGCCGAGGCGTTGGCTGAGATCGGGCAATTTGACCAGGCCGTTCGCCTGTTGCTCCACCGCAGCATCGCCGATATCAAAAAACACCGCCCGGACCTGCTCAGACCATCCAGCACGTCGCGCGAGATCGGGCGTTTTGACAGCCTGCCGGATGCGTCGCGCGCGATGTTCGCGGTGATCGCCGGCCAGGTCGAGCGCGGCCTTTTTGCCGCCCTGCCGATCGACGAGAAGGGCTGGCGGGAATCGCGCGATGCCTATGCCGGTTTTGCGCTCAGGGATAGCTGGCAGGCGGCGCCGAGCGGATGAGCGGTCAGGCCAATCCTTTTCAGCGCACGACGATCATGGTCATGTTCGCGGTCAGCTTCGCGGCATTCATTGCCCTGCTCTACGGGCTGGGTCTGGGCGACCCGCTGGCGTCGGGCAAGAATGGCGATGCGCACGGCGCGTCCAACAGCGTCGTCGGGTACCGGGCGCTGGCCAATCTGCTCGAAAAGACGGGCGTGCCGGTGCAATATTCGCGTTCCCCGTCGGGCATGGACGATGAGGGGCTGCTGATCCTGACGCCCGGACCGTTTACACCCGCAGAAGAAATTGACGCAGTGATCCAGCAGCGGGCCTATGTCGGTCCGACGATGATCATTCTGCCGAAATGGCAGGTCGCGCGAAGCGACAAGCTGAAAAAGGGATGGGTGCTGCGCGGCGATAGGTGGGGCGCGGATACGGGCGAAGAATTGCTGAAGGATCTGACCGAGGTCAGTCTCGGCGTCGATGAAAAGGCCAGCCCCGGCAAGCCTCTGGCTTCGGCGGTTGGCGCGCGCGTCGCGACGCCGGAGCAGGCGGTCAGCATGAAGGGCGAATTTATCCGCACGATCGTCCGCGGACCGTCGCCCGGGAGCGCGCTGGTTGCCTATCTGGACGATGGCGGTGTCTATGCGCAGCTCGACCGGCTCGATGAATCGCATTTCACCGATGAAGACGAAATAGATGCATCCCTCTATCCGGTGGTGATCGTCGCCGATGCCGACTTGCTCAACAATGGCGGAATGGCCGACAAGGCGACCGCGCGCCACGCGCTTGCGCTGGTCAAGGCGGCTTCGACGGCCGCCGACAGCGGCGTCATCTTTGACCTGACCTTCAATGGTCTGGGGAGCGCGGAAAATCTGCTCACCCTGGCTTTCACTCCCCCCTTCCTGTCGGCCACCATCTGCCTGATCACCGCAGCTCTGGCCGCCGCCTGGATGGCCTTCAACCGCTTTGGCCCGCCGATTCGCGAGCGGCGAGGGCTCGACTTCGGCAAGACCGCGCTGGTCAGCAACAGCGCGGCTTTCATCAGCCGGATGGAGCGCGAATATCTGGTCACCGACCCATATGCCGAGATGATCCGCGCGCAGTCGGCCGAGGCGGTCGGGATCAGCCCGCAGGCCGATGAGCAGGAGATCCATCATACACTGGATGAACTGGGGGAGAGCGACGGGAACCGGTTCTCGGCCCTCTACCACCAGCTCGTGCGCGCCCGCCATCCACAAGACATTGCCGACGGGGCCGCGGCCCTCCACGCCTGGAAAAAGGAATTTATCGGATGAATATCGACGAACTGAAGACGCTGGCGGACAATATCCGCGGACAGGTGGCCAAGGCGATTATCGGACAGGAAGAGATTGTCGACCATCTGCTGATCGCGCTCTTCTCGTCCGGCCATGTGCTGCTCGAAGGGCCGCCGGGCACGGCCAAGACCTTTCTGGCACAATGTTTCGCGGCCACGTTGGGTCTCGATTTCGGTCGCATCCAGTTCACCCCCGATCTGATGCCCGGTGACATTATCGGCTCCAACCTGTTCAATTTCCAGACCAGCAGCTTCACCCTGACCCGCGGCCCGATCTTCTGTGACCTGCTGCTCGCCGACGAAATCAACCGGACCCCGCCGAAGACCCAGGCGGCGATGCTCGAAGCGATGCAGGAACGTTCCGTCACCATCGATGGCGAGACCCATGCGCTGGGTTCGCGTTTCATGGTCGTTGCCACCCAGAATCCGATCGAACAGCAAGGTGTCTATCCGCTGCCCGAGGCGCAGCTCGACCGGTTCCTGTTCAAGCTGCTGATCGAATATCCCGATGCAGAGGAAGAAAAAAGAATCGTCGGCCAATATGGCGAGCGGATCGGTGCGCCGGTGGCGAAAGATTTCGGCATCGAGCAACAGGTCGACAGTGCGACTCTCGCCGCGGCGAATGAAGCCGTACAGTCAGTGAAGCTGGTCGAGGATGTCGTCGACTATGTCGTGCGGCTGATCCGGGCGACGCGCGAAACCGCCGATCTGGAAAATGGCGCCAGCCCCCGGGCCGCGATCATGCTCGCTCATGCTGCCCGCGCCCGCGCGGCGATCCAGGGCCGGGACTATGTCATTCCCGATGATGTGAAGGCGCTCGCGCCATCCGTGCTGCGCCACCGGACGATCTTGTCGCCCGCTGCCGAAATCGAAGGCCGGCGGGTCGACGCCATTATCAACGGGCTGGTCGAACGGACGGAAGCGCCGCGTTGAATTTCTATCCGACCCGGCGGGCCGTGTGGCTCATTGCGCTGGGCGCGCCGGTCGCCGCGATTCTGGCGGCGATCGTTCCCGCCCTGTGGGCAATCGGTGCTGCCTGGGCGCTGATGCTGTTGCTGCTTCTCCTGCTCGACGGGCTGGTTGCTGCCAGAGCCCGTGATATACGGCTGGCGGTGCCCAACAGCGCAGAGATCGGCGCCCCGCTGCAACTGGTGCTGGCGGCTGAATTCGCCGGTGGCATCGCCCCGCGCAGCCTGTCGGGAAATCTCGGGCTGGACGGGCGGCTGGCGGACGCGGGCGCAGTCACCGTTGCAATGGAACCCGATCCGGCGGCTGATGGTGTTTTTTCCGGCAAGACTACGATCATTCCCGTCTGTCGCGGCACCGGGAACATTGGCAGGCTCTGGCTGAGATGGACCGGACCGCTGGGTCTCGCCTGGCGGCAGATCCAGAAGCAAAGCACGCAAAGCGTGGCCGTGGTGCCGAATATCGCGGCGATCCGCAGCCCAACCATCCAGATGTTTCTGCGCGATGCCGTTTTCGGTCTGCTGGCCCGCAAGATCAGGGGCGAAGGCAGCGAATTTGAAGCGCTGTCCGAATATCAGCCGGGCATGGACCGGCGCAGCATCGACTGGAAAGGATCGGCGCGGCACAGCAAATTGCTGGCCAAGGAATATGATACCGAGCGCAACAACCAGATCGTCTTTGCGCTGGATTGCGGTTCGGCGATGTGCGAGCCGATAGACGGCCTGCCGCGGATCGACCGGGCCGTGTCGGCGGCGCTGCTGACCGCCTATATCACGCTGAAGGCAGGCGATCGGACCAGCCTGTTCAGCTTTGCCGCGAGACCCGAATTGTCGACGCCTTTCCTCTCGGGCAGCCGCAATTTCTTCCGGCTGCAGCAGGAAGCCGCGCGCATCGATTACCGGCATCAGGAGAGCAATTATACATTGGCGCTGTCGACTCTGCAGAGCCAGCTCCAGCGGCGCTCGCTGATCGTCATCTTTACCGATTTCACTGATCCCACTGCGGCTGATCTGATGCTCGAGGGAGCGGCGCGGCTGATCGACAAGCATCTGGTGCTGTTCGTGATATTGCAGGATCGGGAACTGACCGGGATTATCGACAAGGCGCCGGAAAGCGCGGAGGATGTCGCGCGCGCCGTGACCGCGCGAAATCTGCTCGCACAGAAGAATCTGGTGCTGACCAAGCTGCGCCATATGGGCATCGACGTGATCGAGGGGGCGCATCAGGATATCGGAACCCGGCTGATCAACAGCTATCTCAATATCAAGAGGCGGGGCAGCCTGTGAGCAACGAACAGGCCCTGAACGCAGCGGTGCTGCGCAGTGATCGCTTCCGGCTGGAACGGGAAGCGGACTGGATCCGGCTGGAAGCGATCGTCACCAGGATGGAAAAGGGCCAGGCCCGCCTCCTGTCCGACGAGGATGTGCTGGCACTGCCGACGCTCTACCGGACGCTGCTGTCCAGCCTGTCGATCGCCCGCGAAAACTCGCTCGATGCCGGCCTGATCGACTATCTCGAGGGACTGGCGCTGCGTTCCTATTTCATGGTCTACGGCACGCAGAGCAGCTTCAGGCGCTGGCTGGGCAGCTTTTTCGGCGGCGGCTGGAGCCGTGCGGTCCGGGCGATACAATTTGATATCTGGGTGGCCCTGCTGGTGATGATCGCGGGTGCGGTGATTGGCTATATATTGGTCGCCGGCGACAGTGACTGGTTCTACGCACTGGTCCCGGCCGATTTCATGGACGTCCGGGTGCCGGGTGCGAGCGAAGAAGCGCTGCGCGGGACGCTTTTCGGCGCGCAGGAGGAGGGCGGCCTCGCCGTATTCGCGGCCTTTCTGTTCAGCAACAATGCGCAGGTCGCGCTGCTTGCCTTTGCGCTCGGTTTTGCCTTTGCCATCCCCAGCATATTGTTGCTGATTCACAATATGGCATTGCTTGGCGCGATGCTCTGGGTCTTTGCCCAGCGCGGGCTGACGGTTGATTTTGTCGGCTGGCTATCGATTCATGGAACGACGGAGCTATTTGCCATCCTGCTGGCGGGGGCTGCCGGAATCCATGTCGGCCGGTCGATCGCCTTTCCGGGCGCCCAATCGCATCTCAAGGCGGCCAGCGATGCGGGCAAACGCGCTGCACTGGTCATGGCCGGGGTCATCTTCATGCTGATCTGCGCGGGTCTGCTCGAAGGCTTCGCCCGGCAGATGATCGACAATACCATCGCCCGATTCGGCGTTGGCGGCGGCATGCTGTTGCTGTGGCTGATTTATTTCTTCGGCTTTGGCCGGGAAGGGCGGAGGCCAGACGCATGAGTGGTAGCCAAGCAGCCACCCCGTGGATGAAGCGATCCGCCAATCCGAAACTTGACCGGGTGATGGTCACGCCGGAAGGCGTGCCGTTGAATGTCACCATCGCTCCCGCCGGTGCGCGTGTCGGTGCGCTGCTGCTGGATCTGGTGATGATACAGCTCATCTCGATGTTTATCGCTCTGCTGTGTATCGTTCTGGCGATTCCCTTTCTGGATGGCGAAACCGACTTCCAAAATCTGGACGGGCCGCTCGGACTGATCGCAGTTTTCTATTTGATAGCCAGTTTCCTGCTGCTGAACGGCTATTTCATCTTTTTCGAGCTCGGCTACAAGTCCGCCACCTGGGGGAAGCGGGCCGTTGGCATCCGCGTGGCTAGCCGGGACGGCAGCCGCCTGACCGCGGAAGCGGTAATCGCACGCAATATCGTGCGCTCCGTCGAACTGTTTCTGCCGCTGACGTTTCTGGATTCGGTCGAAGCCGGCGGGTCGCTGGTTGATCTGACCGCCTGGGCCGGGCTTCTCTGGCTGTTGATGTTCATGCTTTTTCCGCTGTTCAACAAGGACCGGCTGCGCGGCGGCGACGTGATCGCCGGAACCTGGGTGATCCAGGATGTGAAAAAGAATCTCGGGGATATCGTCGCCCCTTCGGCGCTCGCGCCCGAGGGGGCCGCGCCCGCCGCAAGCTATCAATTTTCCGATGAAGATCTGTCGGTTTACGGCGAATATGAATTGCAGACGCTGGAAAATGTCCTGCGCGGCGACCAGGAAGAGGCGCTGGAAAAAGTGGCCGCCGCTATCTGCCAGAAAATCGGCTGGGAACCGGGCAGTGGCGACGAACGTATCTTCCTCGAGGCTTATTATACCGCGCTGCGCGCCCGGCTGGAACGCAGCATGAGATTTGGGCGGCGCCGCAAGGACAAGTTTTCTGCCGAGGAACAGGCGGGCGGATAGCGCCGATCCCTGCGTGCCGTAGCGTCAGCTTAATTGCTCGGTTAATTGCTTGTTTTGCGCGGTTTTCAGCCTATAGTCCGGCCAAATTCTTACCAAGGAGCGCTCCCATGAATCTTGAATTCAGCGAAGAAGAAAAGGCCTTTCGCGCCGAAGTGCGTGAATTTATTGAAAATAATTATCCGCAAGATATCGGGACTCGCGGTGTGCAGGACGAAATGAGCCGCGAGGATCTGCTCGCCTGGCACAAGATCCTCGGCAAGAAGGGCTGGTCCACGCCGGCCTGGCCCAAGGAATATGGCGGCACCGACTGGACCCCGACCCAGCGTTATATCTGGGGCGAGGAAAATGCACGGATGAACACCGTGATGCCTCTTCCTTTCGGCGTCGCGATGGTCGCACCGGTAATCTATACCTTCGGCAATGAAGAGCAGAAGGCCCAGCATCTGCCAGGTATCCGTTCGGGTGACGTATGGTGGTGCCAGGGCTATTCGGAACCCGGTGCCGGTTCCGATCTGGCCTCGCTGAAAACCACCGCGGTTCGCGACGGCGACGATTATATCATCAATGGCCAGAAAACCTGGACGACGCTGGCGCAGCATGCCGACTGGGGCTTCTTCCTGTGCCGGACCGATCCGGATGCGCCGAAGCCGCAAATGGGCATCAGCTTCATTCTCGTCGACATGAAAACACCCGGCATCGAAGTGCGCCCGATCAAGCTGATCGACGGTGGCCATGAAGTCAATGAAGTGTGGTTGACCGATGTCCGCGTACCGGCGACCAATCTGATTGGCGAAGAGAATAAGGGCTGGACCTATGCCAAGTTCCTGCTCGCCCACGAACGTTCGGGCATTGCCGGCGTGGCGCGGTCGAAGCGCGGCGTCGAACAGCTCAAGGAAATTGCCGCTGCCGAAATGCTCGATGGCAAGCCGCTGATCGAGGACATGGGCTTTGCCCAGAAGATCAGCCAGCTGGAGATTGATCTCTCGGCGCTGGAAATCACCGAGCTGCGGACGCTGGCCGGCGAACAGGCGGGCAAGGGGCCGGGGCCGGAAAGCTCTTTGCTCAAGGTCAAGGGTACGGAAATCCAGCAGCGGCTGACCGAGCTGACGCTGGAAGCGGTCGGCCATTATGGCGCGCCCGATTTCCGCAGCTTCCCGGATGACGGGTCGAACGACTTCCCGATTGGTCCGGACTATGCCCATCACGCGGCGCCGACCTATTTCAACATGCGCAAGACGTCGATCTATGGCGGGTCCAACGAGATCCAGCGCAACATCATCACCAAAATGATCCTCGGCCTTTAACCGGACCGACAGAGGGGAACCAAAATGGATTTCGATTTTACCGACGAACAGAATATGGTGCGTGACGGCATTTCGCGCCTGATCCGTGAAGAATATGACTTTGATACGCGCCGCAAGGTGATTGCCAGCGAATCCGGCTGGCGGCCCGAGCTCTGGGCGCAGCTCGCGGAACTCGGCATGCTGGCCGCTCCTTTTTCGGAAGAAGATGGCGGTTTCGGCGGCGCCACCGAAGCGATGATCATCATGGAAGAATTCGGCAAGGGTCTTGCGGTCGAGCCGTTCATTCCATCCGTGGTCTGCGCCGGCGGTGCCCTGAAACATGGCGGCAGCGCTGCGCAGCGCGAAGAATATATCGGCGGAATCATTTCCGGCGAGATGATCTTTGCTTTTGCCTATGCCGAACCACGCGGTCGCTACGATCTGGCCAATCTGGAAACCACGGCCAAGGCCGACGGCGGCGATTATGTCATCAACGGCCACAAGGCTGTTGTTATCGGCGCGCCCTGGGCGACCCATCTGGTCGTCACCGCGCGCACTTCGGGTGGCCAGACCGACAAGGACGGTGTCTCGGTATTCGTTGTCGACAAGGCAGCGCAAGGCGTCAGCACCCGCGACTATGCGACGGTCGACGGTCGCCGCGCTTCGGAAGTCTATTTCGAGAATGTCAAAGTCTCCGGCGATGCCCTGATCGGCGAGGCGGACAATGGCCTGCCGTTGATCGAGAAGGTCGTCGACGAAGCGACCGCAGCGGTCTGCGCCGAAGCGGTGGGCGCGATGAAGGTGACCAACGAAACCACGGTCGACTATTCGCGCCAGCGCAAGCAGTTCGGCACGCCGATCGGTTCCTTCCAGGTCTTGCAGCACAGCATGGCCGACATGCTGATGGAATATGAGCAGTCGGTTTCGATGTGCTATCTGGCAACGATCAAGCTCGACGAGGACGACGCGACACGCAAGAAGAATGTGTCTGCGGCCAAGGTCCGTATCGGCCAGGCCGCGCGCTTCATTGGCCAGTCGGCGATCCAGACCCATGGCGGCATGGGCATGACCGACGAACTCGCGGTGGGCAGCTATTTCAAGCGCCTGTCGATCATCGAGAGCGAGTTCGGCAGCGTCGACCATCATATGCGGCGGCATATTGCGCTGACCGCGGGTTAGGCGGACAAACCCGTTCGTCCTGAGCCTGTCGAAGGATGAACGCGGCACCGAGCGGCCTCCTATGTGCTTCGACAAGTTCAGCACGAACGGCATCGCGGGTCGATATGATTTTTGACCCTATCATTTAAGGGGATAGAGCCATGCTGGTTCTGTCCCCTTTTTCACGCTAGATCATTGCCATCCGTTGGAGAGGATGTTGATGAGCAAGTTACCCGAGCAGACTTCCGGCGGCGTCTATCGATATTATGTGCTGATCATGCTGATGCTGACCTTCATGTTCAACATCACCGACCGGCTGGTGATGTCGATCCTGATCGAGGACATCAAGGCCGAGTTCCTGCTGAGCGACACGCAGATCGGGCTGCTCGCCGGGACCGCTTTCACGATATTCTATCTGTTGCTCGGCATTCCGGCCGGCCGGCTGGCGGATCGTACCAACCGCAGGACGATGGTCGCGATGGCGGTCTCCCTGTGGAGCATCATGGCGGCCCTGTGCGGCGCGGCGACCGGTTTCTGGACCTTGTTTCTCGCGCGTCTCGGTGTCGGCGTTGGCGAGGCCGGGGGCGCGCCGCCGTCGGTGTCGATCATCACCGATTATTTCGCGCCGCACGAACTATCGCGTGCCATGGGTATCTTTACCGCCGGTGCTGTGCTGGGGCCGGTTCTCGGCTATTCGGCGGGCGGCTATCTGGCGTCCGAATATGGCTGGCGCTGGGCCTTCATCCTGCTCGGCCTGCCCGGCGTATTGCTTGGTATCATACTCTATCTGACCGTCAAGGAACCGGTGCGCGGCCGCTATTTTCAAGCCGATGCGAACGCGGCGGGTGTGGCGAAGCAGGAGCCGTTCAGGACCGCGATGCTCTCGCTCTGGCGCAATTCGATTCTCGCCCGGGTGATCACGGCCAATGCCTTCGCCAATGTCCCGGCCTTCGCCTTTGCCATCTGGCTGGCGCCGATCCTGATGCGCAAATTCGAGATCACCCAGGGAGAAGCCGGTCTCTATCTCGGAGCGGTGCTGTTCATCGGCGGCGTCCCCGGCATGATATTTGGCGGATTTCTGGCCGACCATCTGGCCAAGAGAACCCCGAAATGGCGTCCGTGGTATTGCGCGCTGGCGCTGGGACTGACTCTGCCCTTCTGGGCCTCCTGCCTGCTCGCCGACAGCCTGCAATGGACGCTGGGGCTGTATATCGTCGGTTATATCCTGCTCGTGTCCACCCAGGGGGCGGCCTATTCGATGATGCAGGCGGCGGTGAAGCCGACCGAGCGGGGCACGGCCTCGGCCTTCGGCAGCCTGCTGGCCAATCTGCTGGGCTATGCGATCGGACCGGCCCTGATCGGCGTGATGAGTGACGGCTGGGCCAGTCAATATGGCGCGATGTCGCTGAGCTACGCCGTCATGGTCACCGCAGTGGTCAGCCTGACGGTCTCGGTCGGCCTGTTCTGGTGGACCAGCAAGGCGATGAGCGACACGCCCTCGGGCCTGGCGTTACAGCAATAGCCCCCCGTCCGCGATGATCGTCTGGCCGACGATATAACCGGCGAGCGGCGAGGCGAGGAACAGCACCAGACCCGCCATATCGTCCGTATCACCGATGCGGCCCAGCGGGATGGACCGGATGGTGGCGTCCCGCCGCTTGGGATTGTCGGTGGTGACCTTGGTCATCTTTGTGGCGATCAGGCCCGGCGCGACACCGTTGACGCGGATGCCGTCCGGCGCCCAGGCCTTGCCCAGGGTGCGGGTCAGTCCGGCGGCACCAGCCTTGGACGCGTTGTAACCGGGATTGCCAACGGTAGCGTGGAAAGCGGCGGTCGAACTGATGATGATCAGCGAGCCTTTTGTTTCTTTCAGCAAATCATAAAATTGCCCGGCGCAGGTCATCAGGCTGTTGAGATTGACCTGCACGACCTTGGCGAAATTTTCCGGTTCAAATTCGGCGCGCTTGTACATCACCATGCCCTGCGAGCAGACCAATATGTCGAGCCTGGTGAATTTCTGGCGCAGGGCGATGATCGCGGCATCGTCACCGGCATCGAGCTGGTGATAGGTCAGGCCGGACAGATCGGATCCCTCGTCGGCATCATAGTCGGCTTCGCTGCTCCGCGTGCCGGTGACATGGACTTCGGCCCCCTGGGCGCGAAAGGCCTGTGCGCTGGCATTGCCGATGCCGCTCGAGCCGCCAATTACGCAAACGGTCTGCCCGGTAAAATCGATGGACGTGTCTATCATTATCTTCTCCTATGCAATTGACTATTGGCCGACCATTTCGGGATCGTCTAGGGCTTGTTGAACAATCTATCCCGGAGCAGAGACATTATGGATATCCCCTTTTCGCTGGAAGGCCGCACCGCTCTGATCGCTGGTGCCTCATCGGGTTTCGGTGCGCGTTTCGCCAAGCTGTTTGCTGCGGCGGGCGCGAATGTGGTGCTGGGTGCCCGGCGGACCGACCGGACCGACGCGCTGGCGAAGGAAATTATTGATGCAGGCGGTCAGGCGCTGGCTGTTCCGCTCGATGTCACCGACGAGGCCTCGATCATCGCTGCCTATGATGCGGCGGAAGCGCAATTCGGCACGGTCGATTCGATTGTCGCCAATGCCGGTGTTGCCGCGACGGGGCGATCAACCGAAGTACCGGCGGACCGGCTGCAGATGCTGCTCGATACCAATTTCAAGGGCGTCTATCTGGTGGCGCGCGAAGGGGCCAAAAGGCTGATCGCCAGCGGCAGCCGGGAAAAGGAAAACGGCCGGATCGTGATCATCGGTTCGATCACCTCGCGGCTGACCGGCGAAGGCGACAGCGCCTATGCCGCCAGCAAGGCGGGCGTGACCCATCTCGGCCGCAATCTGGCGCGCGAATGGGTGCGGATGGGGGTGAATGTGAACACGATCCATCCCGGCTATATCCCGACGGAGATCCAGGGCGACTGGTATCAGACCGCCGGGGGCGAAGCGCAAATCGCCGGTTTCCATCGCCGCCGCCTGCAGGATATCGAATCGCTCGACCCGATGATGCTCTATTTCTCCTCCGACGCTTCGCGGATGATTACGGGTTCGGATATCATCATCGATGACGGTCAGTCGCTCTGACAAGAAGCATGACCGGCCCTAGCTAAACAAAGGGTGCCGGGCGCAAAATAATCCTGTCATAGCTGTCGGATGGCAGAGGACATTCGCCCCAACGAGGGCATCGAGATTATGGCAGACAATGCGTCTGCCTCGCGCCGGCGCGCCAATTACGCGCTCGCGATCCTGTTCATCGTGACGATGCTCAACTTTCTCGACCGTCAGGTCATCTCGATCGTGGCCGAGCCGATCAAGCGTGATCTCGGATTGTCCGATACCCAGCTTGGCCTGATGACCGGCCTGTCCTTCGCGATTTTCTATACGACGCTGGCGATTCCGCTGGCCGCGCTTGCGGATCGCTGGAACCGCAGCCGAATCATCGCCATTGCCATTGCCATATGGTCTTTGATGACGGTGCTTTGCGGACTGGCGGGAAGTTTTGTGCAGTTGTTCCTGGCGCGTGTCGGCGTCGGCATCGGCGAAGCGGGATCGGCGCCGGCTTCGCACAGCCTGATCGCCGATCTGTTCCCGCCGGAACGCCGTGCCGGCGCGCTCGGCATCATGGGGGCAGCAGTCCCCGTCGGCGCGTTCATTGCCTATGCCGGTGGCGGTTATATCACCGAAATGTTCAGCTGGCGCGCCGCGTTCCTGCTGGCCGGCCTGCCGGGGATAATCATCGCGCTGGTGATCTGGTTCACCGTCCCTGATCCGCGCGGCAAGGTCAGCCTGGCCAAAGCCTTTCAGCCCGCGGCGGGCGAAATGACCTTGCGCGCCGCCTTGCTCGAACTGTCACGCAAACCGGCTTACTGGCATCTGGTCGCCGCTGGCGTGCTGGTTCAGTTCATTTCCTATGGCCTCGCCAGTTTCTACGGCGGTCTCTTTGTCCGGGTGCATGGCATGAACTATGGCGAGCTTGGCTGGAAACTGGGCGTGATGGTCGGGATAACCGGCGGTTTCGGCGCCTGGTTCGGCGGCAAGACTGGTGATCTGATCGGCAAGCGCGATCCGGCGCTGCCCTTGCTGGCGAGCGGGCTGGTGCTGGCGCTCGCCGCGCCCGGCATGATTGCCGCCATCTATGCAGAAAACGCCAATGTCGCGATCGCCCTGCTCGGCATTCCGACCTTTGCCGCGACCTTCTATTTCGGCCCCAGCTTCGCCGCCGTCCAGACTCTGGCCAGCGACCGGACGCGGGCGATGGCAGTGGCCATCTATCTGATGATCGCGGGTTTGATAGGCCTCGGCATCGGCCCCGTTTTCGTCGGCGGCCTGTCCGACTATTTCGCCGGCGGCAACCGCGCTCTGGAGGCGAGCGCCCTGCAGCAGGCGCTGATGGTGCTGGCCCTGTTCAACCTCTGGGCGGGTTTCCACTATTGGCGCGTCTGGGTGTGGATGAAGCGTCAGCGCGCCTGAAGCGTCACTTGCCGCCCGTCACATAGAGACACTGGCCGGTTACCCAGCTGGATGCGGGCGAGGCCATATAGACCACGGCAGCGGCGATATCCTCTTCCCGGCCGAAACGGGCCAGCGGAATCTGGAACTGCTTGAGCAGAGCCGCGCGTTTCTCTTCCGAATCGATACCCATCGACTCATCGAAATTTTCGGTCGGGATCGGTCCGGGCGCCACTGCGTTGACGCGAATTTTCGGTGCGAGTTCAAGCGACAGGCTGGCGGTCAGGCTGTTCACCGCCGCCTTGGAAGCGCCATAAGGGGCGTTCTTGACCTGCCCGCCGATTGCGGCGCGCGAGGAAATATTGATAATCGCACCGCCATTATCGCTCATATGGCTGGCGGCAGCGACGGCGCCCATCCAGACGCTTTTCAGATTGAGCTCAATCTGCGCGTCCCAGCTCTCTTCCGGGGTGCGGGTCAGATAGCGGGGCGTGCCATCGGGCAGTCCGCCGGCATTGCTGACCCAGATGGTCAGCCGGCCCAGTTCCTCGACCGCGCGGTTGGCGAGATTTTCGAGAGCGGCGCGGCTGGTCACGTCGGTGGGGACCGCAATTGCGTGGCGACCCATGGCGCGTATCTCTCCGGCGACCTTCTCCAGATCATCGGCAGAGCGCGCGGCGACCGCCACGTCGGCACCCGCTTCCGCCAGCCCGAGCGCAATCGCCCGTCCGATCCCCTTGCCGGCGCCGGTGACGACAGCGACTTCGCCGTCCAGTCTGAATTGGTCCAATATAGCCATCATATGATCTCCTTGATCTTGCCGGTCACCGGTTGACCCGTCTGGCCGCCGCGCGGCCGGCGATATAGCCGAATGTCAGGGCTGGCCCCAATGTGCCGCCCGCGCCGGCGTAAACGCTGCCTGTGGGCGCGCTGATCACGTTACCGGCTCCGAACAGTCCGGCAATCGGCTCGCCATCGACATCCACGACCTGCGCCTGCGCGTTGGTTCTCGCGCCGCCATTGGTGCCAAGCGCACCCATTCTGATTTCCACGGCGTAATATGGCGCTTTGGCGAGAACGCCCAATGTGGCCCCGGCGCCTTCTCTCGAGCGGTCACCATAAAAGCGGTCATAGTCGGTCTTGCCGCGACCAAAATCCCGATCGTCCAGTTGCTCGGCCATTTCGTTGAACCGGTTGACGGTGGCCGGGAGATCCTCCGCATCGACGCCAATCAGTGCGGCCAGCTCTTCGAATGTATCGGCTTGCGCCACCCATTCGGGCAACGGCGTGCCAGGCATGAAGGAGGCCAGCGGATAGCGCTCCCGATATTGCGAGTCGAAGATCAGATAGGCGGGCAGATTGGGATAATCATAGGTCGCCGGATCGAAGGCATGAAAGGCCCCCGCGAGCGCCGAATAATTGGCCGCTTCGTTGCAGAAACGCTTGCCCTCGCGGTTGACCATGATGCCGTGGGGCAGGGTCCGCTCGATCAGCACCGGCATGTTGCGGGTCTCGCCGCTCGCCCATTGCGCTTCGGGAATTGCGAGGGTCGGCACCCACCAGGCGCTGGTCATATTGCCGAGGCCCGCCCCCGCCGCCATTGCCATTTTAAGTCCATCGCCGCGATTGGTAGGTGGTGAAGCCGGTGCATCGAGCGGCCCGCGCAGAAAGGCGTGTTTTAGCGCATCATTCCACTCGAATCCACCAGTGGCCAATATCACGCCATTGCGTGCCGTGATGGTCTCCCGCTCGCCGCCGCGCTCGACAATCGCACCGGTTGCCTGGCCTTCTTCCAAGCAAAGCCGGTAACCGCCACAACCGAGAATCGGTTCGATGCCGCGATCGAGACAGGCTTTCAGCAACCGTCCGACCAGCGCTTGTCCCCAGCCGCGCAGATCTCCTTCATCGCGCCGCTGCAATTCCTCCGGTTCGACCATGCCGCTGCCGCCACCCAGCGGCGTTTCGCGCAGCATCATCCGCGGCGCCGGGCCATGATCGAACACGCGGTCTTTCCACGCGCCGAGCGAAGTGAAATCGAACAGTTCATTGTCCAGCGACCGGCCACCCGTTTTCGCACCGGGCCGGTCCCCGTAATAATCCGGATAGTCCGGCATCATGGTCAGATCGATTGCATCGATGCCGGTCAGGAAGGAAAACATGGGGCCGGCTTCGGTGACGAAGGCCGAGAGCACCGCTTCGTCCATTTCGCCATGATTGAGGGAAAGGAAATAGGTGAGGGCATCGGCGCTGCTGTCTTTGATGCCTTGCGCCGCCATCTGGTCATGATCGGGCAGCCAGACCACGCCGCCGGAAATCGCGGCGGTGCCGCCGAGCCGGTCCTGCTTTTCGATCAGCCGGACCGAGGCGCCAGATTCATGCGCGGCGAGCGCAGCAGTGAGCCCCGCGGCCCCCGCACCGATGATCAGAACATCTGTCTCGCTATCGACTATTGCACCTCTCCCGTAACCGGATTGGCGACCAGTCTAGGGGCTTGGATAAGGCGGGACAAACCGCACTTTGGATAGCCGGAACTTGCTAGGCGGCGACACGTCCCGGTTGCACCGGTGCCGGCAGACCGGTTTCTTCCAGACAATTGGCGCGCAAGGTTTCGATATCCGGTCCGAAGTTAAACGGACTGTCGCTCTCGACAATATTCGCCGCCATTTCCGCGCGCAGGCTCTCGGTTGCCGGGCCATCGACGCTGCCGTCTTCGGCGATCACCACACCATAGTCGCGCGCGCCTTCCACGGTAACCAGTCCCTGGCGGATTTCCAGCGCCACCAGTTCGGGATCGCGCTCCAGCGGGTTGCCCCAGCCGCCACCACCCCAGGTGATGAAATGCAGCAGATCGCCCTCGCGCACCTCGACGCCGTCCTGCTTGTTGCCGACCACTTCTTTCGTGCCATCGGCGCGCTCGAGTATCTTGGTGGCGCGGTCACCCGGCTGGCCGCCGTTGACGCCCCA
Source organism: Sphingorhabdus sp. YGSMI21 (assembly GCF_002776575.1). Classification (GTDB taxonomy): domain Bacteria; phylum Pseudomonadota; class Alphaproteobacteria; order Sphingomonadales; family Sphingomonadaceae; genus Parasphingorhabdus. The sequence goes on from NZ_CP022548.1 coordinate 1,138,901, forward strand.
GGGATAGGTGAACCAGCGGTCGTCGTGGATCGCCACCGTGCCGGGTTCGAGGAAACGGTAGGTCATGTGGATGCCATTGCCGCCGCGGAAACTGCCCGCGCCGCCGCTGTCCGGCTTTGCCTCGTAGCGTTCGATTCTGAGCGGGAAATATTTCTCGAGAAACTCATTCGGCACATTGGTGAATCCGGGCCACAGCGAGTGGCCGTCCGGACCATCTCCAAAGGGCCGTCCGGGGATGCCGCCAAAGCCGATCTGGAACAGCTGGAACCATTCGCCGCCCTTGTCGAAGCCCGAATACATGAGATGCGGGCTGGACGAGAAACCCGCGCCGTTCAGGAACTCCGGCTGGCGCTGGCCGAGCAGGCCGCCCAATATGTCGAAAATCCGGCCCAGCGCATGGGTCCGTCCGGCCAGTGCTGCGGGATATTTCGGCTTGAGCAGCGACCCTTCCGGAATCCGGACATCGACCAGATCGTAGAAGCCGTCGTTGAACAGGATCTGCGGGTCGAAGACCATGATCATGTAGATGCCGAAGAACATCTTGAACATATTCTCGTTGAGGAAGAAATTGATCGAACTCGGCGCCTGCGGGTCGGTGCCCTCGAAGTCGAGAATGACCTTGCCGCCCTCGCGCCACATCTTGCAGCTGATCTTATAGGGGCCAAAACCGACGCCGTCGTCGCAGATGAAATCGGTGAAGCTGACCGGTTCCTCGCCGATGCTGGTCTCGATCAGATGTTTCATCGCGCGATGGTTGCGGGCCAGCAGCAGATCGGTGGCGCTGGCAAATTCGTCCTCGCCAAAGCGTTCGCACATTTCGTCGACCCGGCGGGCGGCGACCCGGCAGGAGGCGATCAGCGCGTTGAGATCGGCGGCGCACCAGTCCGGCTTGCGGCTCTGGTGCAGGACGACCTTGACCATCTCCTCGTTATAGACGCCTTTCTGGTAGATTTTGACCGGCGGTATCCGGACGCCTTCCTCGAACACGCTCTTGCTGTCGATCGGAATCGAACCGGCCACCTTGCCGCCAATGTCGGACTGGTGGCCGAACATGGCTGTCCACGCGACCAGCCTGCCGCCGCGATAGACCGGCAGCAAAACCAGCCAGTCATTATTATGGCTGACGGCGCCGTCGCAGCTGTACGGATCGCTGAGAAAGATCATGTCGCCTTCCTCGATCGTGCCGGGATAGGAGCGCAGGAAGCCGTCGATGAAGCTGCCGAACTGGCCGACCACCATCTTGCCGGCGCGGTCTGCGATCAGCGGAAAGGCATCGCCCTGTTCGCGAATGCCGGGCGACATGGCGGTGCGGACCAATGTGGCGTCCATCTCGATCCGGGCGTTGCGCAGGGCGTTTTCCATGATGTCGAGAGTGACCGGGTCGACCTCGACCTTGTTGAACGGAGCCTTGTTGGTTTCGATAATCTGTGCGGGCATATCAGGCTCCTTCCACCAGGTTGATGATCAGATTGCCATGGGCGTCGACCAAAGCTTCGCAGCCGCTGTGGACGAGCGTGGTGCTGTCCATTTCGGTGACAATCGCAGGACCGGCGACGCGATTGCTGGCCTTGAGCAGCGCGCGATCATAAATTGCGGCGTCCTGCATCCTGCCGTCCATGTAGAGCTGGTGATCGCGGGTCTTGGCGCCCGATGGATCCGCATCGCCCTTTTCGATTGCCGGTGGCGCGACATCGGCGGACTTGCCGAGCGCAACGGCGCGGACATTGACGATCTCGTGCGGCGTCTCGTCGAGATTGAAGGTGAACAATCGTTCGTGCTCGGTATCGAAGCGGGCGATCAGGCTGGCAATCGAAAGGCCTTCGGGTTCCACCGATAGCGGAATTTCAAAGGCTTGCCCCGCATAGCGGATATCGATCTCGTAGAGCAGCTCGATATCACCGGGCGCGACATCCTCGGCTTCCAGTTCCTGTTTCACCTGCGCACCGAGACTGTCGAGATAGGCGGTGAGCTCGTCATCGGTCGTGTTCTGGACCATCTTGTTGAAGCTGCGCTGGGTTTCGACGCGTTGCCGGGTCGTCGCATCGCCATAGGCGCAGAGCACGCCGGGTGACGGCGGGATGATCACCGGCCAGCTGTTCATCAGCTTGCCCATCGCATTGGCGTGCAGCGGTCCGGCGCCGCCAAAGCCCATCAGGGCAAAGTCGCGCGGGTCATAGCCCTGCTGGACCGAGACCAGCCGCAGCGCGCCAAACATATTTTCGTTCACGATATCGATGATGCCGGCGGCGGCATCCATCAGGTCGATACCCAGCGCGTCGGCGATCGTCTGGACCGATTTCTTCGCGCCCTCGCGATCGAGGGTAAAGCTGCCGCCCAGCAGCGATTCCGGCAAATAGCCGAGCACGACATTGGCGTCGGTCACCGTCGGCAATTCGCCGCCTTTGCCATAAGCCACCGGCCCGGGCACCGCGCCGGCGCTTTCCGGGCCGACCCGCAGCGCCTTGGTCAGTTCGGGAACGAAGGCGATCGAGCCGCCACCGGCACCGACGGTCTTGACGTCGATGGACGACGCGCGGACATTGAGGTCCCCGACAGAGGTCTCCCGCTGCAACCGGGCCGCGCCATTTTCGATCAGCGCCACATCGGTGGAGGTGCCGCCCATGTCGAGCGTGAGAATATTTTTCACGCCCGCGCTTTTTGCCACCCAGACCGCACCGGCGACACCGCCGGCCGGTCCCGACATCAGCAGGTTGACCGGAGCCTCGGCGCTTTTTTCCGCTGACATCAGCCCGCCGTCGGAGCGCAGCAGATTGAGCTTCGCCTTGGTGCCCCAGGCTTTCAGCTCCCGTTCCAGATTGCCGACATAGCGGGCGACGGCCGGGCGCACCGCGCTATTGGCGATGGTGGTGAGGGCGCGTTCATATTCCTGCATTTCCGGCAGGATGTCGGAGGAGATGGAAATCGGGATGTCGGGGAAGACCTCGGCGCAGATGGCGGCGACGGCCTTTTCGTGACGGCCGTCGACATAGCTGTTCATCAGGCAGATGGTCAGCGCCTCGATCTCTTCCGATGCCTTCAGCTTTTCCAGCCGGGCGCGCATTTCCGTCTCGTCCAGTTCGCGGACGGTATTGCCTTCGGCATCCATCCGTTCCGGCGCTTCGATGGTCCGTTCGAGAGCCGCCATCGGCTCCGGCTTGGGCCAGATGATCCACGCCGCCAGACCGCCGGGCACAAGGCTGCGCGCGATCTGCATCAGATGGCGATAGCCGTCGGTCACAACCAGACCGACCTTGGCGATTTTCTTTTCCAGCACCGCATTGGTGGCGACGGTCGTGCCGTGCAGGAACAGGTCGATATCGGCAGGGAGAATATTCTGGCGTTCGCAAAGGCCGCGCGCGCCGTTGATGACCGCCTGGGAGGGATCGCTCGGGGTCGACGGGACCTTGTCCCGGAACGTCTGACCCGTGGCCTCGTCAATCAGCAGAAGGTCGGTAAAAGTTCCGCCGACGTCGACACCCAATCGATACCCCATATTTCAATCTCTCTCTTGTATAGTGTGCATTCAGGCTTCGGCTCTCGCGACCAGAGACGGCAGCGGCCGACCGAGAATCGGTTCGAACCACTGGTTGGTGGCAATCGCCTTGCGGAGATCGAGATCATGGCCGACGCCGGAGCGGTCGAGCAGGTTGATCAGATCTTCGGTCGCGATATTGCCGGTGGCATTGGGCGCGAACGGGCAGCCGCCCAGTCCGCCAAGGCTGGAATCCAGTGTCTCCACGCCGGCTTGCACCGCGGCCCAGGCATTGGCGATGCCGGTGTTGCGCGTGTCATGGAAATGGGCGCGCATCTTGATATGGGCAGGCAATATTTCCTTCAGCCGTCCGAACAGGTCGGTGACCTGTGCCGGAACGCCGACACCGATTGTGTCGGCCAGCGCGATTTCCATCGGATCTTCGGCGGCCATTTCCTCGGCGATATGGAGAACCGTCTCGGGGTCCACCGCGCCCTCGAACGGACAGCCAAAGGCCGCCGAGATGGTGACTTGCGCCTTCAGCCCCTCGGCCTTGGCAAAGCGGATCATCTCGCGATTTTCCTTGATGCCCTGCTCTATCGTCTGGCCCTGGTTCTTCTGCCCGAAAGTATCGCTGGCCACGACCACGCAGCCGGCTTCGTCAATCCCGCGCTTGTTTCCCTCGCGCGTTGCCAGGCCGCGGAGGACTCCACGCTTGTTCAGGCACAGGCCGATATAGGAAACATCGTCGCGGTCCGGCAGTCCGGCGATCACCGCTTCGGCATCGGCCATTTGCGGAACGCGACCGGGATGGACAAAGCTGGCCACTTCCATGCGCTTTGCGCCGGCGTCCAGCATGCGGGTGATCAGGCCCAATTTGTCCGCCGTCGAAATGATCTCGGCTTCATTCTGCAACCCGTCTCGCGGGCCGACTTCCAATATGGTGATCGCAGTGCGGTTAATTCTGTCCATTTAAATTGTATACAATCCTGTTCGCGCTTTGTATAGAAGAAAGGATGATGCGGGAGTATTTTTCATGACGCAAGGGGCGTTGACAGGATTACGGCTGATCGAAATGGGGCAGCTGATTGCAGGGCCATATTGCGGCCAGTTGATGGGCGATCATGGCGCGGAGGTCATCAAGATCGAACCGCCCAAGGTCGGCGACGCGATGCGCAGCTGGGGCCAGGGCATTCCGCTCTGGTTCTCCGTTGTCGGGCGCAACAAAAAGTCGATCACCCTCAATCTGCGCGAGAAAGAGGGTCAGGAAATTGTCAAGAAACTGGTCGAGAAATCGGACTTTCTGCTCGAGAATTTCCGGGCCGGCACCATGGAAAAATGGGGTCTCGATTATGATACGCTCAGCGCGATCAACAAAGGGCTGATCATGATCCGCGTGTCCGGCTATGGCCAGACCGGGCCCTATTCGCACCGCGCCGGCTATGGCGGCATTGGCGAGGCGATGGGCGGCATGCGCTATATCATGGGCGAGCCCGACCGGCCGCCGAGCCGCGCAGGGCTTTCCATTGGCGATTCGCTGGCTGCGACTTATGCCTGCCTCGGCGCGCTGATGGCGCTGCAGCATCGCCACAAGACCGGCGAGGGACAAGTGGTCGACTCGGCGATTTACGAAGCGGTGCTGGCCAATATGGAATCGACCGTGGCGGAATATACGGTCGCCGGTCATATCCGCGAACGGACCGGATCGATTCTGCCGAAAATCGCGCCTTCGAATGTCTATCCGACCAGCGACGGCAGCATATTGATCGGCGGCAACCAGGACAGCGTGTGGAAGCGGATGGCGGCGATGATGGGCCGGCCGGAGCTTGGCGAGGATCCCCGCTATGCAACGCATGTGGCGCGCGGCGAGAACCAGACCGAGCTCGACGAGCTGATCATGGAATGGACCAGAACGATCACGAGCAAGGATCTGCTGGACATGTGCGAGGAACATGGCGTGCCCGCAGGCAATGTCTATCGCGCGCCGGAAATGCTGGAGGATCCGCATTTCAAGGCGCGGGAAGCGCTGGTCAAGGTCGATCATCCGCAGCACGAGAATTTCGTGATGCAGAATGTCGCGCCAAAATTGTCCAAGACGCCGGGCCATATCGACAGCGTCGGTCCGGAACTCGGCGCGCATAACGAAATCATCTATGGCGAACTGCTCGGGATGGACAGTGCGAAAATGGCCGATCTGCAGGAGCGCGGTATTATCTGAGGCCTAGTCCTCGTCGGCCATTCTGGTGGCGCCGCTGAAACTGTGGAAGGCGCGGCGGATATGGCTGGTCATCACCGCGCTCGCCCAGACATGGTCCTTGGCGGCAAAAGCGGCGATCAGTTCGTCATGATCGGTGCCCGACTGGATCAGGTCCTCCAGCGAATATTGATTGGCCGTGCGGCGAACCACCGGCTGTTCGACCAGCGCCGGCAGCAGCTTGCTCAATCGGGGGGATTGTGCGCAGGCGAGGATCAGATCGTGAAATTTCCGGTTGGCGTCCAGAAAGGCCATCACGTCGGGTTCCGGCTGGCTCACCGCCCTGGTCAGGCCCTCGTTGATTTCACGCAGCCGCCGCAGGCTGTCCGCATCCATCCGCAGCGCGGCCCGCTCGGCGGCGTGGGATTCGAGCATTGCCCGCAGCGTGAACATCTCGTCTATCTCATCGTCCGACCAGTCCGCCACCGAAAGCCGCTTGGAAGCGCTGCGCACCAGCAGCATCTCGTTTTCCAGCCGCTGGACCGCGTCGCGCACCGGTGTCCGAGAGACGCCGGAAATCTCGGCGAGCCGCTCCTCGGTCAATTGCATACCCGGGCACACCTCTCCGGACAGGATGAAGCTGCGTATTTTTCGATAGGCACGGTCGGAAGCACGGCTCATGCAATGGCTATTGGCTGAATATCCGGCGATGGGCAAGTCCCGAGCAGGGCCGGCAGTTTCCTCTTGACGGATCGTAATTGTATACAATAGAAAGAGCAAAGGGGGATTTCCGCTATGCACGTGCCGCAATCGCTATGAAACGGATCAAGGTCATCGTTCCCATCCCGATGGACGCGGAAGGTGTGGCGGCCAGAGCCGAGCAATTGCCCGCAGATTTTGTCCGCGAAGGTTTCCAGCCCGAATTTGTCGCCGTTCCCTGGGGCGCGGCGCTGGGCGACAGCTATCATGACACGCTTTTGATGGACTGGACGGTGTTTCAGGCCGGAATCAAGGCCGAGGAAGAAGGCTATGCCGGCGTCCTGATCGACACGGTCAGCGACAGCGGCATGCGGGCACTGCGTTCCCGTCTCAATATCCCCGTGGTCGGTCCCGGCGAAGCGGCCTTTGCCGCAGCGATGATGCTGGGCAAGAAATTCACGGTGCTGACGATGTGGCCGGAATGGTTCCCGCTCTACGAAAAGACGATCACCGAATATGGCTGGTGGGAACGGGTCGCTTCGCTGCGCTCGATCGAGACCCGGCCCGATGTCACCGAATTGCTCGCGGGCAAGGAAGAGGTGATTTTCGACAAGCTCCGGGAAGAGGCGACTTTGGCGATGGAAGAGGACGGCGCCGACGTCATCGTCCTCGGCTCGACCACTATGCATCAATCGGCCAAATATCTCGACGATAAGCTGCCGATCCCGGTGCTCAATCCGGGGCAGGTCGCCTATAAATTTCTCGAAACGCTGATCGAACTCGGCCTGACCCACAGCAAGAAAGCCTTTCCGGCGCCCGAAGTGCCGAAGGATGACGATATTCGAAAGGGATGGTATTGATGACTGACTGGACACCCGGAATGGCAGGCCAGGTCCCGCTGCCTTATCCTTTCTATATCGACATTGTGACCAAGCGCTATTTCGACGGCGTCGATAACAAGAATATGACCCAGGTGCTCAACTGTTTCGCGCCCGACGCCGTGCTGCACGAGGCAACCTCGGATACCACCCACAAGGGCCGCGATGCGATCCGGGCGATGTTCGAAAAGCTGTTCGCCGATTTCGAGCAGATCTGGCACGGCAATTTTGTCCACACCGCCGACCCGGCATCCAACGCGATCTGTTCGCAGTTCACCGTGCTGATCACCCCCAATGGCGGCGAGCAGCTGCGCTATGAAAATTGCAACCGCTTCTATTGCAAGGACCGCCTGTTCCAGGACGTCACCGTCTATATGAGCGGCGACAATCTGCTGAAAGAGGGAGACGTCTGATGCAATATGAACCCGGCCTCTCGCGCGACGAACTGATCCAGCTGGCAACGCAGAGCTATTTCGCCAATGTCGACGCCAAGAATATGGAAGCCACGCTCGACTGTTTCCACGACGGCGCGCTCTTCTGCGTCCAGACCGACTTTACCCGGCATTGCGGCAAGGAAGAAATCCGGCGGATGTTCGAGGATTTCTTCGGAGCCTATGAGACTATCGTCCACCGTGATTTCACCTGCACCGTCGACGAGGCAAACGGCCGGATCGCCGCCTCCTTTGTCGCCGAGCTGACCGATGCCGACGGGGGCGTCACATTGCTGAACAACACCAATTTCTGGCGGGTCCGGGACGGCAAATTTCAGGAAGTCTATGTCTATATGAGCGGAGCCAATGTGCTCGTTTAAATTTGTTTGACGGGTCAAAAGGCCCGCAAATCATTCCATTCAGGGAAGGAATCAACAATGCGTCGCATCAAAACAGCTCTTTCACTTTCAGCCGGTTTCGCCGCGCTGGTAAGCTTCAATCCGGCTCTCGCCCAAACCGGCGGCGAACAGGATGCCAGCGAAGGCCAGGACAGCAATGTCATCATCGTCACGGCACGGCGCCAGGACGAACTGCTCGCCGAGGTGCCGGCATCGGTCACGGTGTTCACCGCCGACATGCTTGACCGTACCGGCGTCCAGCAGGCCGATGAATTTGTCCAGCTGACCGCCGGCGTGACGATTGTCAGCGGCACCGCGGAAGCGGGTGATACCCAGATCAACATTCGCGGCATCAACGGCGCGCGCGACGCGGAAAGCTCGGTCGCATTGGTGGTCGACGGCATTCTCAAGACCAATACCGCGCAGCTCAACCAGGATCAGGGCACGCTGCGCCAGATCGAGATTTTGAAAGGCCCGCAGGGCGCGCTTTATGGCCGCAATGCTGCCGCCGGCGCGATCGTCATCCAGACGCTCAAGCCCGGTGATATATTGGAAGGCGGCGTCAAGCTCAGCGCTGCAGAAGACAATACATATAAGGCCTCGGGCTATATCTCGACACCGATTGGCGACAGCGCCGGTCTGGTGCTGTCGGCGTCCTACAACACCAGCGACGGCTTCTACCGCAACAGCTTCCTCGACAACCGCAAGGTGGTCGATGATCAGGAAACCTGGTCGGTGGATGGCCGGTTCATCGCCGAACTGGGCGATTCAACCGAAATCGATGTGAAGGCGCGCTATGCCGATCTTTCGGGCGCCTCGATCAATTTCAACACGGCCTTCCATCTGCCCAATTTCGCGGGTGTCGATCCGGCCTTTTTCGAAGATGTGAACGATCACGAATATGGCTATTATTCCAATATCCGTCCGACCAACGACCAGACCACCTTCGAAACATCGGTCAAGCTGACGCATGAATTTGACACGATGACGCTGACCGCATGGGCGCTCTACAGCGACGTCGACCAGGCGTTGACGGCCGACGGCACGTCGGCGGATTTTGCGCGCTATACATTCCCCGGTGCAACGCCCGCGTCGGTGGCGGCGTCGAACGCCTGTTTCACCAGCACGGCGCAACTGACCGGCTTTCCGCTCAACGCGCCGACCTTCATCGGCAACAATCCGATCCCGTTCATCTTTGATCCGGTCAATGGATCAACGCTCGGTGCCTATAGCCCAACCACCTGCGACGGCACCCAATATCAGATTCGCGAACAGACGGACATCAGCGCGGAAGTCCGGCTGGCGTCCAATGGCGACGGGCCGCTGGCCTGGCAGATCGGAGCCTATTATCTGAACATCGACCGCGACGTCGGAATCAGCCTCGGTGCCGATCTCGGTCAGGGTATCATCCGCGAATTGTACAATGACGCGGACAGCAGCAACCCGACCTCGCAGCTGTTTTCCGACAATTTCAACACCAATGTCTATGCCGCTTTCGGCTCGCTCGACTATCAGGTCGCCGACAATTTCGATGTCAGTCTGGCCCTGCGCTACGATATCGAACAGCGGGAAGTCTCCAGCCGGGTGCCGCTGGTAACCGATCCGATCACCGGCGGTCCGATCAACCCCGGCCAGGCTTTCGGCGCGATCCCCGACCAGAAGGAAACCTTCAAGGAGCTGCAGCCGAAACTTTCGCTGCGCTACGGTCTGACCGACGATCTGAACTTCTACGCCAACTGGGGCATCGGCTTCAAATCGGGCGGATTCAACAATCAGGGATCCGCCGCCATTGTCGACCAGAATTTCAACCAGTTCCTCGGCACCAACGTCCTGATCAACGATATCTACCGCAAGGAAACCTCGAGCGCGTTCGAGGCCGGGTTCAAGGGCTCGGCGGCCAATGGCGCGATAACCTTCGATCTTGCCGGCTATTATACCAAGGTCGACGACATGCAGTTCTTCGAATTTTTCGTCGGATCCTTCGGCCTGCTCCGGGTGGTCTCGAATATCGACAAGGTTGACATCTACGGGGTGGAATTCAACGCCAATGCGGAAATTGTCGAGGGCTGGGATATTTTCGGTTCGGTCAATCTCACCGAAAGCGAGATCAAGGCCAATGCTTCCCGCCCCTATACGGTGGGCAACAAGTCCCCGCACACCGCGGACTATACGATCAACCTCGGCACCCAGATGGTTGCACCGATTGCCGATAGTTTTGACCTGGTAATGCGCGCAGACTATCGCATCACCGGCCCGACCTGGTTCCACACGGTGCAGGAAGACACCGGCCCGACCCTGTTCAGCGGTCTGTTGCCCGGCTCTGCCCTGGCGCTGCCCGCCTTCGTCGGTGACGCGGACATGTCGATCACCGAGCGCGATGCCTTTGGCGTACTCGATCTGCGTTTCGGCCTGGAAGGCGAAAACTGGAACATCACCGCCTTTGCCGACAATCTGCTCGACAAGCGCTATCTCAACGAGGTGATCACCGCGGTCGAATTTGGCGGGTCCTTTGTGTCGCCCGGCGGCCTGCGCCGCTTCGGTGTCGAGGTCGGCTATAAATTCTGAGGATGGCCCGCCAAATGGCGGCCGCTGGGCGCCGAGCGGTTCGTTCGGCCGTCGATATAGCTGGCCCTCGCCGGGCTCCTAGGCCCGCGACGGCCGGACCCGGGATGTCTCGCGGGCGCCGTCATCGGCGAACAGTTTCTCGTAGAGGCCAATCGTCTGCTCGGCGATTTCTTCCCAGTGCGGGAAGCGCGCGGCGTCCACGCGAAACACTGCGGGATTGGCGTTGGCCCGGACCAGCGCGCTGACCATGCTGCGGATATTGCCGGGGCTGAAATAATGTTTGGCGTTGAGCCTCAGGTCCCGGTTTTCCGGAAGATCGCTCAGCAGCAGCGGGCAACCGAGGCTGATCGCTTCGAGCAGGGTGTTGGAATGGCCTTCGCGGATCGACGGGTTCACGAAGAAGCGGGCACCGCGATAGAGCGGCGCGAGCCCCGACCGCGGCAGGCTGCCCAGCAGCACGATCCGCTCGTCCCCCAGATCCTCTATCTGCTTCCGCCCGCTGTTCTTGCTCCAGTCGCCGACGATCACCAGCTGCATCTGCGGATGGTTCTTGGCGAATATGCGGAAGGCGGAAATCAGGCTGTGGATATTCTTCTTCTGTGATATCTGGCCAACGAACAATATATAGTCCCCGCTGACCGGGGCGGGCAGATCATCCGGATAATGTTCGGCTTTGTCGAGCGCGTTGCCGATCACATGGATATTGTCCAGTCCGCCCGGACCATCCAGTTTTCTGGCCAGCGCCGGGGTCACGGCGATGATGCGGTCGGCCCAGCGCAGCTGGTATTTCGCCCAATCCATGATCCATTTCGCGGGACCGCTCGGCGGAGGGGCGTGACAATTGGCGCCGTAGGAGACAACAGTCTTGCAGCCGATCAGCTTGTAGGCCCACAGCAGCAGGGCGGATTTCAGGCCGGTGAAATGGACAATATCCGGCCGCGTCCGGACCGCCTTGAACAATGTCGCCATGGCATAGAGCTGCCGGTCGATTGTCAGCAGGCCCACCGACGGCGCGCGCCAGAGCGCGACGCCACGATAATGGTCGCTTTGCACATGGCGTTTCATCCCGGCAATGCACACCTTCCAGCCCCGGCTGGCAATCAGGGGAAATAGCCGTTCTGCATTTTTCTCGGCGCCGCCCTCGACATCCGGGATGCCACGAGCGCCGACCACCAATATTGATTTCACTATCTGTGTTCCCTGCTGGAGCCAGAATAGTAAGCCATATCGCACCAAGCTGGTTAACAAATTCAAACGCGATCAAGCCTGTTGTCCGGTTAAGACAAATATTCGTGAGAAATACTGGCGGTTTTCATGATATTCTGCGGATTTTCTGCGCCAATCCTGTGGTCGGGTTGCGAGAATATTGGCCAGCCATGATTATATACAGGGGCAGGGGCCGCGAATGGCAGGCCGCGAATCAGGCTGCCGGTCCGCAAAACCGGGCGAAGCGACGCGGTCAGCCGCGATCGTCCCGGCAAGCGGCAACAGGGCCGCAAACGGGCTCGGCGCGGCGCGATGCCGAAATCCCCTCGCCTGTACGGCTCGGGAGAGCTATTGATCCGTCATGACCCTTTATCTCTTATATTGCCCGGAAAGCCCCGATAGCCCGCTCGATCTCCATGGCGACGGGTATCAGGTCGATGATGATCTGTATCTCGTCAGCAGTGAACTGACCCGCTCGAAGCTCTATCACCGCATCAAATGGCAGCTTGCGGACGACAGTCCCCTGCTTCTGGCGCCGCTATCCGGTGCGCCCAAGTTCAAGGGCATGAATCCCGGTTCGCTGAAATGGCTGCGCGAGGGCGGTTACGAGGGCGGTGAAACGGGTTCCACCTGACCGCGCGCTGGCCCGGACGATATGTCCACCCATTCCCGTGGAGGTTTCCCCCGCCATGATCATCGGGGTCAATTTTGCAGGGGCCGGCTATCCGCTGGCGCGTTTCGCGTCCTGCTCCAGCAATTTGGCAACAACCCGATATGTCCGCTCATTATCCACATCGATCGCATTGCGCCCCTCTTCGAGGACCACCGGCTTGACGCGAAGACCGATACGTCTGGATATCCGCCGCATTGCGAAATCCAGGCTGACCATGCCGGACCGCAACAACAGCAGGTTCAGCACCCCGAAGCTTTCGACGATCCGGCCCATTTTCTTGGCAAATTGCCCGCCGCCGCGGAAAATTTCCGCCGCGGCCAGCGCATGGGTGCCGGACAGGCCGTAAAGATTGCAATTCGAATAATGATTATCCGAAAAGGTGTAGAAACGGTTCTGCCCCTCCGGATGGGTCGACAGCACGGCGGGCTTGGTGGTCAGGGCAACCGCGACATCCGCATCGGACAGCAGCGCGTCGGCCATTTTCTGAATGGCGACGGCGGTCAACAGCGCATTGTCCGCCGTCGTTATCATGGTGGGCGTGTCGCCCATTTCGTCCATCGCGGCGATGACGCTGTCGGTGATGCTCGGCTCGGAGGGGATACAGCGGATCTGCCTGCCGCTATCTCCCAGTGCCTCGATGATCGGGGCGAGCGCGGCAAATGCGTCCGGTTCGATCGAGATGCCGATGTCGGCCACGGCGGGATGGCTGGTCAATGTCTCCAGCACGTGCATGATCAGCGGTTTGCCGCCGATAGGAATGATGCATTTGTGGGACATATTGTGCGCAGTGGCCAGCGGATCGGTGATTCCGGGGCGCTGGGCAGCGAGCAGGATAACATTTGCGGACATCTAAATTACCATCACTTCATGGTTCTCGACCAGGGAACATTGCCTCATGCCTTTAACCATAGTCAATTGCATATTTGGCGGCCGCCCGATCGCAACCCGCTTCCGACCAAAGACATATTATCTTCGGCCAACCGGTGCCGGTGGTTACACAGCGCAATTATCCGCTAGAAATCAGGCGCCGGTGCCGAGGCCCGTCTCCGGCATGGCTGGTCATCGATGATTTTGCCTGACCGGCTGTTTCCCTGCCAGAGGGGACGCGGGAATAGTGGCTCAAGAGGGCATGTTTCCAAATTGGCAGATAGTCGCAACCATCCGGCCTGCGCGAGAGCCGCAATCCACTCCGCAATTTGTCTGCAATGGTGCCCCATAGGCTTTAAAGACGGGCACCCGAATCATTGCTGAATTTCAGCCGAGCTACCCTCGGGCGAGCACATCGGTCACGGTTGCCCCATTCCTAAAGCATGTTCATCTTCAGAGCGGCCATTGACCACGAATTATCTGCTTGCGCCCCAATGGCAATAAATGGGTGGGAAGCGGACAGGCAGGTTTCGTTCTGACCAATTAACGAAGCGGTCATTGCGCCTCCGACCCGTCTAGGCCATAATCAGGCAATAGGTACTGGGTAAGGAAAATTGGGGTGGCAATCGACAAGCGCGATTTGTTTGAAAGCACAAAGGCACTCTGGCCTGAGATGCTAGACTTGTCAGCAACCGACGCAGCGAACAATATTTACTGGGCAAATGAACGAACGCTATCAGTGGACGATAATTGGCGACAGGTTGCGCTGTGGGCATTCCATCAGGGGCTCGCGGACCTTGAAAAGGAAGCCGTCGCGAACGGCATATCGAAGATTTCGCCTCGCAACCTAGATTTTTCTACTTTTGACAAGTGGATGCGCTTTAATCTTGAGGGTGACGACGGGTGGGCAATGGAGCGGATCGAGTGGGACGGCGCGGCCTGAAGGTCGGCTTCTGGGTGCGGTTTCGGACGACCAGAATGGCGATATGTGGGGCGGAAGCTGACGTTTCAATCGCGTCGAGGAAGCTGTCTGCTTGCATGACGTTGCGAGCCAGGCGCCGTTGGTTCGCAATGAACCCAAATGCGCTTGTTGCGCTCTGCGGCCCGCTTCTGCAGACTTGGTGCCCATCCTGACTGCCTGGCCCGGGCAGCAATGGCGGTTTTCCGGGTAAAGTCTGAAATGGTGCGGTCGAGAAGACTCGAACTTCCACGGGGTATTAACCCCACAGCGACCTCAACGCTGCGCGTCTACCAATTCCGCCACGACCGCACTGTCTCTAGCTTGGGACAGCAAAGTCCCGGGTAGGCGCGTGCCCTTAGCAAAGGGGTTTCCCAGCCGCAACAGATATTCGTCGCGATCTCGTTTCTCCGTTAACCGGTGGCCCGATTATGTCCCGCAAAAGCACAGCCGGCGGCGCAGCAGCCGCGATCCGCAGAAAAATGCCGGTCGAGGCAGCTGTTAACCTTCTATTGACCTTGTTCGTGCCCGCCCAGGTCCGCTTTATCATGGCCATGGACGGTCTGTTTCTTTTCATGCTCCTGCTCGGCGCAACGCCCGACCGGCCCGCGGTCGAGGCCGCTGCCGGACCGTCGCAGGTGCAGGCCGTGGCGAGCGCCAGAATCCTGCGCGCGGAAGTGATCGATTTTGGTGGTCCGCTCGACCGGCGGGACTTGCGGGGCTTTCGTCAGGGAGAGGACAAATTCGGGACGGCCACAATCCGCTCGACCGGCGTGGCCGAAAGCGCCGATGGCCAGCTGATCCGATTGCAGGAATTTCACTGAACCGGCCGGGAAAAGCGTCTATTCGCGGCTTTGATCCGCCCAGCCGACCTCCAGCTGGCTTGCGGCGCGCGGCACATCCAGCTTGGCTTCGTTGAAATTGATCTTGGCACCCGGTGCGAGCGATGCTGCCGGTGCCTTCATTTTCCAGCTGTAAACGATCCGGCCACCGGCATCGCGCAGGATCACCAGCATCGGCGGGATCGCCTCGTCATTGGTTGTGGGATTGATGATCGTCCCGCTGGCGGCAAAATATTCGGTACCGTCGGCCAGGGTCCGGCGATCCTGCTTCTCGCTCAGTTCGATCAGCAGCGGGGTTTCCTCGGTCGAGGCAAATTCATAGTCGGAGACCCATTGCGGTGGTCCGAAATAATATAAGGCGGCGCCCGCGGCCAGCACCAGGGCGGCAAAGACAATGGCGGCCATGGTCCACAGCTTCGCCGGATTGCGCCGCGCCTTGAATGGTGGTTCGTGGGCAAAGCTGCTTTCGCCTGCGGCATAGCCCGGGGTGACGGAAATCGGTGGCGGCGGGGCCGAACGCGTGACCGGAGAGGCAGGCGGGTTGGGTTCCCAGTCCTGCTCGACCACCGGTTCTGCCTTGGCAGCGGGTGGAGTCTGCGCGGGCGGGGCGCTCTCGTCCTTTTGCTTTTCCCGGACCGGCGCCTCTTCCAGAACCGGAGGCTCCTGGAACCAGCTATGGCGACAGGATGCGCAGCGAACCGAACGACCATTGGGTCCGATGGCACTGTCGGGCACGAGATAACGGGTTTTGCAAGCCGGGCAATTCAAAATCATGACACCCCTCTAAACACGCCATGAGGATAAACTGCAAGTGGCTGCTTGACCGATTTGAGACCGAATCGGGTTTTTCCGCGTTTTCCTGACGAATCGCCTGTCGTTGCCTGACAGCGGAGTTGATTTGGGGGGTGTTAACGGCCTATTGGTCAGGCGACCGGGCAATATTTCGCCGCGATATTGGAATGTAGAGCATAATGGACGAAATTGTTCGATTTGAAAATGTCGGTCTGCGCTATGGTGCGGGCGCGGAAACTCTGGCCGATCTCAATTTCACCCTGTTTCCGGGCAGCTTCTATTTTCTCACCGGGGCCTCGGGTGCCGGCAAGACATCGTTGCTGAAACTCCTCTATCTGTCGCAGCGCCCCAGCCGCGGTGTGATCCGGCTGTTCGGCGAGGATGCGGTCACCATGCCGCGCGAGCGTCTGCCCGGCTTCCGCCGCCGGATCGGCGTGGTTTTTCAGGACTTCCGTCTGGTCCCGCATCTGTCTGCCTTCGACAATATCGCGCTTCCCCTGCGGGTGGCCGGGGTACGCGAAAAGGATCTGGAAGTCCCGGTGGCGGAAATGCTCGAATGGGTCGGGCTGGGAGACCGGGCATCGGCCCGGCCGGCAACGCTCTCGGGCGGCGAGCAGCAGCGCGTGGCGATTGCCCGGGCGGTGATCGGCAGGCCGGAAATACTGGTCGCCGACGAGCCCACCGGCAATGTCGACCCGGAAATGGCGATCCGCCTGCTGCAATTGTTCGAGGCGCTGAACACGCTGGGAACGACGATCGTGGTGGCAACCCATGACATTCATCTGCTCAGCAAGATTCCCGGCGCGCAGATGATGCGGTTGGAAAAAGGCATGCTTGCCGATCCGACCGGATCGCTGCGCCACCCGCCGCGTCCCAAAGACCAGAGGCAGTAGGGCGCAGGGCCGATGTTCAAATTTTTCGCCATTCCCGCCCATGACCGGCGCCTGATACCCGAAGGCCGCCTGTCCGGTCCGATGCCCTGGGTGATCGCGATCATGATCTTTCTAACGGTCCTTGCCGCCGCCGCCGGGCTGGCGATGAACCGGGCGATCAGCGATGTCTCCGACGAACTGTCCAGCCGGGCGACGGTGCAGATTATCGAAGCCAATCCGGAAATCCGCCGCCGTCAGGCCACCGCCGCCGCCGAACGGCTGCGCGCCCTGCCGCTGATCGAAGAGGTCCGGGTGCTGCCGCCCGCGGAAATAGAAGCGCTGATCGAGCCATGGCTGGGTACGCAGGATCTGGCCGACGATATCCCGCTCCCCGCGCTGATCGATCTGAAACTGGTGCGGGTGGCGACGGAGGCAGAATATCAGTCCCTGCGCGGCGCGCTGCAGGCGATTGCACCGGGCGCCCGGGTCGAACCGAGCAGCGGCTATATCGCGCCGGTCATTGCGCTGGTGCGATCGCTGCAGTGGATCGCCTTCGGTCTGGTCGGCCTGCTCGCTCTGGCGACCGGGGCCGCGGTGATCATTTCGGCGCGGTCGGCGCTCAACACCCATGGTGAAACGATCGCGGTCGTGCATCTGCTCGGCGGCACCGACCAGCAGATCAGCCGCCTGTTCCAGCGGCGCATCGCCCTGGACGCCCTGCTCGGCGGCCTGATCGGGCTGGTTGGCGGCACCGCGATCATCTGGCTGATCAGCATCCAGCTGAACGCGCTGGGGTCCGGACTGGTCGAATCCGTCGGTCTCGACTGGTGGAGCTGGTTGATAATTGCCGCCATTCCGATATTGGGGATGTTCCTTGCCATGGTGACCGCCCGATTAACGGTCATCGGCGCCCTGAAAAAGATATTATAGCCTGCCGGATGATTTTGCGTTTCTTCTCTTTCCTGATCCTGCTGTGGATCATTGGCTTTGCCTGGTTTGCCATCGATCTGCCGCGTCCGGCGGACGATGACGCCCATACCGGGTCGGTCGTTGTCCTGACGGGTGGTGCCGGGCGCATCGACCGGGCCCTCGACATGCTCGAGGCCAAATCAGGGGGCAGGCTGTTGATCTCCGGCGTCGACCGCGATGTGAAGCCGGCGGAACTCGCCGCCGAATATGACCGGCCGGATGACCTGTTCGATTGCTGCATCGATCTCGGTTTCCAGGCGGTGGACACGCGTTCCAATGCTCTGGAAATCGCCCGCTGGGCGGCGCGGCGGGGCGACAAGTCGGTGCGCCTGGTGACCTCCGACTGGCATATGCGCCGGGCCCGGCTGGAACTGGAACGGGCGATGCCGGCCGATGTCCGGATCCTCTCCGATGCCGTCCAGACGCGCCCCTCGCTCGGCACCTTGTTCACCGAATATAACAAATATCTGATGCGCCGTCTGGCCGCTCTGGCGGGGGTCTGAGATGCTGTCCGTCATCCGTTCGCTGATCTTCATGGCGGTTTTCTACATCGGCTCGGTTCCGATCATCATCGCCACCTTTCTCGGCGCCTTTTTCTGGCCGCCGACCATCTATTATATGGCGCAATATTGGAGCCGCTATCACTATGTCTGCGCCCGGCTGATTCTCGGCATCCGGGTCGAGGTCCGCGGCGAGATTCGCGACGAGCCGCTGCTCTATGTGTTCAAGCATGAAAGCATGTTCGAAACCATCGATCTGCTGCGCCTGTTCGAAAAGCCGGTGGTGATCGCCAAGAAAGAGCTGCTGGTCATTCCCCTGTGGGGCTGGATCGCCACCAGGCACGGTCTGCTCGGTATCGACCGCGACGGCGGCGGCGCAGCGATGCGGCAGATCATCAAGCAGGCGAAGAAAGCGGTGGCGGAAGGCCGCCCGATCGTCATCTTCGCCGAAGGCAGCCGCGCCCATCATGGCGAACGGCCGGAGCTGCAGACCGGTTTTGCCGGCATCTACAAGCTGCTCGGCATCCCGCTGGTGCCGGTGGCGCTGAACAGCGGCATCGTCTCGCCGCGCGACACGTTCGTCCAGAAAAGCGGGGTGATCACCTACGAAGTGCAGCCGGAGATCGAACCGGGGCTCGACCGCGAGGATATCCGCGACCGGGTACACGCCGCCATCAATATGCTGAACGACTAGGAACAACCGGCTTTTCCAGTTTGTCCCGCTCCGTTTCCGAATGGCAACCGGGCCGGCCGGTCTTGTCTGCCAGATCCAGCTAAGGGAGATTACGTGGTTATCTGTCGGCGAGGACGGGTTAGGGCAAGGCTTCATGGTCGGGAAGGGGCGGATGACGGATAATATCGCACTTTTCCCCTATAGAGTCCGGAGAAGAGAATATGTCTGAACAACCAATATCCACCGTCCGCGAAGCGGTTGGCGTCTTTCCATCCGAAACCGCGCTTCAGGCGGCGGTCGATGATCTGATGTCCCATGGTTTCCATCGGTCGGAACTCAGCCTGCTCGCGCCCCTATCCGCGGTTGAAAAGGAACTGGGGCACAGCTTCACTTCGGTAACAGAACTGGAAGACGAGGCGGCGGTTCCCACCACGGCCTATATTTCGACGGACGCGATCGGCGATGCAGAAGGCGGCGTGTTCGGTGGCTTGATCTATGTCGGCGCGCTGGCGACGCTCACCGCAGTCGTGGCATCGGGCGGTGCTATTGGCGCGGCCATCATCGCCGCCGCAGCCGGCGGGATCGGCGGCGGAGCGATTGGCGCGGTCCTCGCAAAGCTGATCGGAGAGCATCACGCCGATATCATCGAGGACCAGCTGGAACGCGGCGGACTGCTTTTATGGGTGCGGACATGGAATGCCGCAGATGAAGCGCGCGCCGTAAGGATTCTGGCCGAACATAGCGGCTCGGATGTCCATGTTCACGAACTGCCCGCGACCCATGCCGTCCTGGAAGACCGCTATAATGGCGAAACATTCCCCGGTGAGCTGCAAGCCTATCGCGGCGTGCCCTATTCCTATCTCCCCAATGGCGAATATTATATCGCCGGTGAAGTCCTGCCGACCGAACGATGCGTCAAGGCAAGGATTGACCGGGATCTCTATCTCGAAACATTGCGGTCCGAAGCGAAAGAGCAAGGCTGGGATATCGAGTCGCTGCTGGGCAATCCCGCTGGTGTATTTCAAACGCCGGCCAGGCTGTTGGCCACCGACCTGCCGGATCCAATCAAGGCCGATATTCTCAAGCGCTGGGCCTATGGCGAAAAGCAGCTCGAGATCGCATCGGATGATGGCATGAAACCAACGGTCAACGGCGATCGCCTGCAGGAAATCAATCTGGCGCTAGAGCGGCTGTAAGCGGCTCGGGCTTTCCGGTTCAGCTCCGTAACAGCTGGCTGGCGTCGTGCTTGCCGGTACCCAAAAAGAATTGGCCCGGGTTTCCAGACAGGAAACCCGGGCCTTTCAACATGGAGTACATATATTGGCGGAATGAGGGAGGGAGGCATCCCCGCATTCCGCTGAATGTGCCCGGTTGATTACATCGCCTTTTTGAAGGCGGATTGCGTTTCATCGAGCGCTTTGTCGAATGCCGCGCGCGATGCGGATAATGCGTCACGCACCGCCGCCCATGATGCAGCGCCTGCCTTGTTCAGGTCTTTCAGCTTGGCGATGGCAATGTCCTCATTTTTCTCCAGCTTTGCGACGGCAGCATCTACTTCTGCCTTGCTGCTCGCCTGGAATGTCTTTGCCGATTTCCTGACGCGTTCCATGGTTTTTTCCCAGGCGTATTTCAGCGCCTCGATACGCACCTGAAAATAGGCTTTGTCTTGTTCGTACATTCCGGCCGCGGCATCAAAATAGGCCATGACATTATCTTCGAACTTGGCCCATTCGGCTTCCATATCCTTGCGGGCTTCGGCGGTTACCAACTCCCCGATTTCCTGATTCTCTGCAACCCACGCCTGATAGGCGTCACGGTTGGCCTTCATCCTGGCAATCGCTGCATCCGCCTTGGCGCGGGCATCTGCCTGCACATCCTGTGCCCGTGCCTCAAAATGGGCGACGGAGGCGTCAATTTCGTCGAGGCGATTCTTGGCGCGTTCAATATAGCTGTGAAGATGGCTTTGATTGGTCATTTTATATTTCCTTGAGGTTAGCTTCGGGGGAATCGGGTTTGGTTGATCGAGCGGCGCTCTTTGCGGTCGAAGGTGTTTCGGTTGTTTTGCCAATGGCTGATGCCAGCATCACCAGTGTCCAGCCGGAGATGATGATGTTGATTCCTGCCAGCAAGCCGAGCGTCCAGAGGGCGGAAAAGGGCAGTTGCCACCAGAGCAATATGCCGACAGCGGCGGCGGCGATGCCATTGAACAGCATCCAGCCCCAGCCGGTCGCGGGACGCATCTTGAAGGCAAATATGGTTTTCAAAACACCTTCTGCCAGAAATGCCGCGGCCACAAAGATGGTCAGCACGAAAATAGCTTCCAGGGGCCGGAGCATAAGCAAGATGCCAGCGGCCAGCCACAGAAGGCCGACGAGCACAGCCAGCAGAATTCGGCTCCATTTGTGAAAGCTGAAGGCCTGTATGATCTGGGCAATTCCGGCAATGACCAGCAAAACGGCAACGCATATCGCTACGCCGAAACTGCTGATCAGCGGAAAGACTATCGCGCCTGTACCGGCAAGGATCATGATGATCCCGGTCGCCATTATCCAGCCACGGCTGCTGGATATTTTCTCTTCGAAAACCGAAGGATCATCTTGGGTAGCGGCGGTCATAGTCTTTCTCCAATCAGGGCAACGGCAGCGCTCAAATATTTGGTTGTGGTAAATCCAGACTGTGTTGGAATCCGGATTGATCAAACTCGCGGCTGCTATTTACGACCGGATATCATGGCTCAAAATCCGTAAATGCACCTAGATGGTTGCGCCTCATATCGGTCTGAAACGCCGTGACTCCCGAACGCTCCAAAAAGCATTCTGTCAAATCGCTGTTGTGGAAATTACGTAGTTACAAATCGATGCCCATATTGTCTTGAGGCCCTACCCAAGGCGATGATGATATCTCGCCACCCATATCTTCAAGGAGCCCGAGGCATGAAAAAGACAATATCAACAATTGGCACCGCGCTGGCCCTATCCCTCGCGGTTCAAGGCTGCACCCAGAAAACAGACAGCGATGACGGTGCGGAATGCAGCACGTCCGAAAATGACGCGATGGCCGATGCGCGGGGAAGCATGGAAGCGGCCAAGAATGATGCCAGCAAAGCGGCGATGGAAGCGCATGACGCGGCCAGAATGGCGGTGATGGCGGCGAAGCTTGCGGTCTGTTCCGAAGCACAGAAAGACAAAGAGGCCGCCGCACAAATGGCGATCGAGGCCGAGGCTGCCGCCAAACAGGCGCAAGCCCGCATCATGGCAGCCAATGCCGAAATCGATCTGGCGGTGAATGAAAATGCCCGCAAGGCGCAGGATCTGGTGGAAGAGGCCGTGGCTGCCACCAGCGCAGCGGTTCTCGAAACCAACGCATCGCTGATGGCGGGACTGGAATCCGACACCGCCGCCGCGAAACAGGCTGCGGATTCTGCACAAAAGGCTGTGATCAAAGCGGCGGCGGCGACTGCGGATGCTAGCAAAGCGGCCCAGGTTGCGGCAAAGGAAACCTGGGAAAAGGAAATGCAGGACGGCGGCGAAAGCGAATAAGGGCCGGAACAGCCGACCAGCGCCAATTGAAGGAAATTTGAATGCAGGGATTTGTCGACAATATCGAAGCTTTGACGGAAGAAAATAATGACTTCCGCCGGGTGCTCTACACCGGCCATAATCTGCAGCTGGTGCTGATGACCCTCCAGCCCGGCGACGAGATTGGAATGGAGGTCCATGACGACCGCGACCAGTTCTTCCGGATCGAAGAGGGCAGCGGGGAAATCTGGATCGATGGCAAGGCAAACAAGGTCAAGGCCGATGACGGTATCATCGTGCCGCAGGGCGCCAGCCATAATGTCGTGAACAGCGGCAAGGAACCGCTTCGGCTCTACACCATCTACGGTCCACCCGAACATATCGACGGAACCGTCCATGCCACTGCGGCTGATGCTGCAAACGAGCATGAGCATTTTGACGGCAAGACGACCGAATAGCTGCCGTTTCCATTTGGGTTATCCGGATCGGATGACGGAGACTTTGCTGCAGCCAGCAAATTGTCACCGTCATCCGATTGGGATATTACCGCCCCATGTCGCGCTGAATGGTGCGGCTGGCCATGTAGAAATGGAACACCGCCCATAGATAGAGGCATTTGAACAGGATCATCGACCATTGCAGTCCGTCGGCATTGGCCGAATCGCAAGCGGTCTGGGCGGCCACCGCAAGATTGCTTGCCTTGCACGCCTCCAGCGTCAGCGCCGGATCCAGCCCCGACAGGAAGGTCGCGTTCAATATCGTCGACAGGCCGCCGATCAGCGGCGGTCCGAGTCCGTAACCGAGCAGGTTGACGATGAACAGGGTCACGGCCACCGCCGTTGCCCGCATCCGGCTGTCGACCACCCCGCTCGGCACGGCATAGAGTGGGCAAAGATAGGTATAGAGCAGCATCTGGCCGACCATCATCAGCGGGACCGCCAGCCACAGACTCTCCGCCAGATAGCCGACAACGTGCATGGGAATCACGCCGAGCAGCGCGAACATCGGTATCAGGGCCAGCGCCTTGGGAAAACGCTCGGCATATTTGTCCGCCAGAAAACCTGACATATAGGTCCCGATCGACGCCATGACCGCCAGCGCCAATGCGACTTTGACCGAGGCGTCAAATATCGACAGTTCATGGGTGCGGATCAGGAAGGACACGAAAAACTGGCCGACGCCATAATTGACGAACGAGGCGATGGTGACGCCCATGGTGACGTGCCAATAGGCGGGCTTTTGCGACAATATTTTCAAGACCTCGCGAAACCCGACTTGCGCCTTGTTCTGCATTTCCACCGGGTCGGTATAGCCGCGGGGCGGCTCCTTGATCGTCATCTTGACGATCATCGCGACGATCAGACCAGGCACGCCGACGACCACGAAAGCGACGCGCCATCCCTCGATATTCTGCCAGTCGAGCGCGTTCGCCGCCCAGGTCCAGTTCCAGCTGTTGAACATCGCAGCGACCGTGGGGCCATCGAGATTGCCGACAATGAAGCCGCCGAACACATAGGCGACCATGCCGCCCAGCGGGATGCCCAGCGCGTAGACCGAAACGGCGGTCGAGCGTTCCCTGGGAATGAAATAGTCGGCGATGATCGAATTGGCGGGCGGCGAGCAGCCCGCTTCGCCGATGCTGACGCCGATACGGAATATGAACAATGCGATAAAGCTGGTGGCAAAGCCGCATAAGACGGTCATCAGGCTCCACAAGGCCACCGATCCGGCGATGATCCAGACCCGGTGGTTCTTCTCGGAGAAACGGGCGATCGGGATGCCGACAAATGTATAGAGAATCGCAAAAGCCGGGCCGCCGAGCAGTCCCATCTGCCAATCCTCAACCCCGAAGCTTTCCTTGATCGGCTCGGTCAATATATTGATGATCGTACGATCGATGAAATTGAAAATATAGACGGTGAGCAGGATGCCGAGAATATAGTTGCGGTAATTCCTGGTTCCATAACCCGTGTCCGGGCTCCCGCCATTGCTGGCACCATGGTTGGAATGCGCGACCTCGGTCGCTGTAGTTTCGGCCAAATCCAGACTCCCCTAGCGGTTCCCAACTGATTGTTGCCGTTGGGTATCCCGGCATCGTACCGAAATTTTTGGCATTGTATATCCCGTTGTAAAAAAACGCTTTCGACCAGTACAGCACGAACGGTTTTTCTGAAGCGCGTTCGCCGCCGAAGGGCGGCGCCCGGAACAGTCCTGTCCGATCGACTGGACCCCGCCCTGCGGCGGGGAACAGAGAGGGGAGGCGTAAATGCTGTAACGATCCCTGAACCCGTCATCCAAATAGCGCTGTCCTACACCAATCTCGACCGTCTATTATCGCCAAAGATCCTGCGCCATGGGCAGGACGGGCTCTTTGACAATTGGGATGGAATGATCACGCTTGCTGCTGCCGCCTGTTTTTAGCGGACCGGGTCGAGGGTAATCCGGAAGGTCACACTAGACGAGCGGTCGCGGACCAACAAAGGCGAGAAATCTGCGGCTTCGGGGCAAAGGTCGCGGAAAACAAAAGCGGCCAACGCTGTAAAGTTCCTGCCGGCTATCAATAACTAGGATCGCGCGGAGGCAGGCAATATCCCGGCGATGGCTTTGCTGCGACTAAAGAGCGTTAATCGTGCGTACGTCCGAAATCGGGCGCGGCATCGTCCTGGCCTTCTTCGATAATCCGGCGGCGAATCGCGCGGGTCTTGGTGAACAGGTCGAACAGTTCGTCGCCCTTGTCCCAGCGGATCGCGCGCTGCAGGGCGGAGAGATCCTCGGAGAAGCGCTGGAGCATCTCCAGCACCGCGTCCTTGTTGGACAGGAACACATCGCGCCACATGGTGGGATCGGAGGCGGCAATGCGGGTAAAATCGCGGAAGCCGCCGGCGGAATATTTGATCACCTCGCCGCGGGTCACATCTTCCAGATCGGACGCGGTGCCGACGATCGTATAGGCGATCAGATGCGGCAAATGGCTGGTCACCGCGAGCACGAGATCATGATGTTTGGCATCCATGATCTCGACATTGGCGCCGAGCTTTTCCCAGAAGGCCTTCACCCGCTCGATATCGCCTTCGGCGGCACTTTCCGGGGGCGTGAGGATGCACCAGCGGTCCTGGAACAGGGTCGCAAAGCCGGAATCCGGGCCGCTATTCTCGGTGCCGGCGACGGGGTGGGCCGGGATGATCCGGGCGCCGGGAAGCGCCTTGGCCAGAGCGGCCAGCACACTTTCCTTGGACGACCCGACATCGCTGACGATGGCATCGTCCGGCAGGTCGTCGGCAATTTCGGCGGCAACCTCTGCGATCACGCCGACCGGTACGCAGAGGATGGCCAGATCGGCGTCGGTGACCGCTGCTCCGGCAGAGTCGCTGACATCGTTGCAGAAGCCCAGTTCGATGACCCGCGCCCGCACCGCCGGATCGGCATCATATCCGGTGATCCGCGCGGTTGGCATGGCTTCACGCACGGCATGGGCAATCGACGAGCCGATCAGCCCGATACCGATGATCGCAATATTGGCAAAAGGCAGCATCAGTCGGCGGCTTCCAGTATCTCGCGCAGGGCCTGGGCCACGCCGCGGGTTTCCTCTTCGGTGCCGATGGTGATGCGCAGGCCGTTGACCAGCCCCTGTCCGGGCAGCCAGCGTACCGCATAGCCCTTGTCCATCAGCGCGCTATTGGCCTGTTCGGCGGTCACCTTGCCCTCGAACAGGACCAGCAGGAAATTGGTGTGGCTCGGCACGACCTTGAGGCCGTGATTGCCGAGTGCGCCCATCTCGTCGCTCAGCCATTGCCGCCATTTGGCATTATGCTCGCGGCTCATGGTCACAAAATCGTCGGCGGCCAGCGCGGCGACGGCGGCGTCTTGGCCGGCGGTGGTGACATTGAACGGCAACCGGATCCGGTTCATCGCGCCGATGATATCGGCATGCGCATAGCCCCAGCCGATCCGTTCGGCGGCAAGTCCGTGAATCTTGGAAAAGGTGCGGGTGACAAGCACGTTGGGCTGGTTGCTCGCCAGTTCCATCGCGCCATCATCCTGCCCCTCGTCCATATATTCGGCATAGGCGGCATCGAGCACCAGCAGCACATGGCCGGGCAGGGCGGCATGCAGGCGGGCGATCTCGGCGCGCGGGGTGAATGTGCCGGTCGGGTTATTGGGGTTGGCTATGAATATGACCTTGGTCCGGTCGGTGACCTTGGCGAGAATGGCGTCGACGTCGGTGCCATAATCCTTGTCGTCGGCGACCACCGGCGTGCCGCCATAGCGCCGCGCCGCGATATCATAGACGGCAAAGCCATATTTGACGTAGATCACTTCATCGCCCGGCCCGCTGAACGCATTGGCGGCGAGGTGGAGCACGTCGTCCGAACCAGTGCCGCAGATGATCCGCGCCGGATCGAGACCATGTTTCGCGGCGATCGCCTCGCGCAATTGGGTCGAGCCGGGATCGGGATAGCGATCGACCGAGCCGGAAGCGGCGTTCAGCGATTGTGCCGCCGCGGGACTGCAGCCCAGCGGGTTCTCGTTGGCCGACAGCTTGACGATCTTGCGGCCATCCGCGCCGGTCGATTTGCCGGGCACATAAGGGGCAATGCCCATGATCCAGTCTTTAGGTTTTGGTCCGCTCATTGCCTTGGTCCGCTTGTCTGAAGATGTTCCGTGTCGCCGGACTAACCTTTGCGGCCTGTCAGTCAACAGCATTATCGTTTGACGCTCGGGATTTCGCCGCTTAGCTCCCGTGTTGATGACTGAAGATGCCCGCTTTGGATTGGATCGGAAGGTTCGCCTGCTCGGACCGCTGCCGCTGGACAGCGGGGCACAGCTCGCGCCCGTCGATCTCGCCTATGAAACCTATGGCACGCTCAATGCCGACGCCAGCAACGCGATCCTGATCTGCCATGCGCTGACCGGCGATCAATATGTCGCCTCGAAACACCCGCTGACCGGCAAGGACGGCTGGTGGGTAAGGATGGTCGGACCGGGCAAACCGATCGACACCGACCGGCATTTTGTCATCTGCGCCAATGTGATCGGCAGCTGTCTCGGCAGTTCCGGGCCGGCGACGGTCAATCCCGCGACCGAAAAACCCTGGGGCATGGATTTTCCGGTTCTGACCATCTCCGACATGGTGCGCGCGCAGGCCTTGCTGATCGATCATCTCGGCATAGAAAGGCTGCACGTCGTCGTTGGCGGCTCGATGGGCGGGATGCAGGCGGTCAGCTGGGCGGCGCTCTATCCGGATCGGGTGGGCTCGGCGGTGATCATCGCATCGGCGGCCCGCCACAGCGCGCAGAATATCGCCTTTCACGAGGTCGGAAGGCAAGCAATCATGGCCGATCCGCGCTGGCGTGGCGGGGCTTATTATGCGGATGATGATCCGCCGAGCAGCGGCCTCGCGGTCGCCCGGATGGCGGCGCATATCACCTATCTCTCGGAAGCCGGCCTGACCGAGAAATTCGGTCGCCGGCTGCAGGATCGTGACGCCAAGACGTTTGGCTTTGATGCGGATTTCCAGGTCGAATCCTATCTCCGCCATCAGGGGATCAGCTTTGTCGACCGTTTCGATGCCAACAGCTATCTCTACATCACCCGCGCCATGGACTATTTCGACCTCGCCGAGGCCCATGGCGGTGTGCTGGCCAATGCCTTCCGGGGCTCGAAAACCCGCTTCTGCCTGATCAGCTTCGATACCGACTGGCTCTATCCGACCAGCGAAAGCCGGGCGATCGTCCACGCGCTCAACGCAGCGGGGGCAGAAGTCAGCTTCATGGAATTGTCGAGCCCCTTCGGCCATGACAGCTTCCTGCTCGACAATCCCGAGATGAACCGGATCGTCGATGGGTTTCTGAAGGCGGGAGAGGGCCGATGAGCAATTTTATATCCATGGTCACCCTGAACTTGTTTCAGGGCCCATCGCGCCTGATAACACAGGCAGCGAGCGCGAACAAAGGGGTGCTGAAACAAGTTCAGCATGACGAAACAAGGGTGGCCGCATGACCCGACTCCGTCCCGATCTGCAGATCATCGCCGATAATATCGCGCCGGGCAGCCGCGTCCTCGATATCGGCTGCGGCGACGGCGCGCTGATGGCGGCGCTGCGCGATGAAAAGGGCTGCGATGCCCGCGGCCTGGAGATCAATCCGGTCAATGTCGCCAGCGCGGTCGCCAAGGGGCTGTCGGTGGTGCAGGGCGATGCCGACACCGATCTGGCCGCCTATCCCGACGGCAGTTTCGACTATGCGATCCTCAGCCAGACGCTGCAGACCACCCACCGACCGGACATCATGGTCGACCAGCTGCTGCGCATCGGCAACCAGGCCTTCGTTAGCTTCCCCAACTTCGCCCATTGGCGGGTGCGCAGTTCCTTGCTGTTCGGCGGCCGGATGCCGGTCACCCGCCTGATCCCGCAAAGCTGGTATGACACGCCCAATATCCACCATGTCACGATCGACGATTTCCGCGCGCTGGTGCAGGACGGCAAATATACGCAGGAAGGGCAGTGGTTCCTCAGCGGCGACAAGCAGACCG
Source organism: Sphingorhabdus sp. YGSMI21 (assembly GCF_002776575.1). Taxonomy (GTDB): domain Bacteria; phylum Pseudomonadota; class Alphaproteobacteria; order Sphingomonadales; family Sphingomonadaceae; genus Parasphingorhabdus. The sequence goes on from NZ_CP022548.1 coordinate 1,167,939, forward strand.
GGCGCGGCCTGGCGAACCTGCTGGCGGAACATGCGGTGTTCTTGTTGCGCGGGTGATCCCGTCATCCCAGCGAAGGCCGGGATCCAACCCGATGGCAGCGAGGTTCGCGAACCTGGTTTAGGCCCCAGCCTTCGCTGGGGTGACAAGAGTCATCTTGACATTGTACAACATTAGGTACAAGTTGAGTCCAGCATGTTGATGGAAAATTTCTCGAAGGCCCGCGCCAATCTCAAGGCGCTGATGGATCGCGTCGTGGCGGACAAGATTCCCCTGAAAATTACCCGTCAAAATGGCGAGGCGGTGGTCATGATCTCGGAGAGTGAGTGGGCCGGTATGGAAGAAACTATCCATTTACTGTCTTCACCAAAAAATGCCGAACGCTTGCTGGAGTCGATAAGGCAACTTGATGCCGGAGAGGGATTCGAGCCTGAGCTTTTCAAGCAGTGAATGTATTATTCTCCGGGAAAAGTTGGCCGGAATATCGATATTTCCAGGAACATGATCCAAAGCTTTCCGAACGAATATATTCGCTGATAGAGGAATGTCGCCGGACGCCTTTCCGCGGTACCGGCAAGCCAGAGCCATTGCGCGGCCAACTGAAAGGCTGGTGGTCGCGGCGTATAAACCGCGAGCACCGCCTGGTCTATCGCGTCCGTGGCGAAGGGGCAGAGCAAGTGCTGGAAATAGCGCAATGCCGATATCATTATTGACTCGGGCTTGTTCATAGTAATCAACGTCATCCCGGCGAAGGCTGGGATCCAACCCAATGGCAGCGAAATTCGCGGATCAGATGACGGTGAAACCGAACCATCCTCTCCCATAGGGAGAGGCAAGTAAGACTTGGCCGACAGGCCTAGTCGCACTCGGTGAGGGAGTGGATCTTTCCAAGTTTCAAAACCCCTCACCGACTTTCGCTAATCAGCAAAGCTGACAAGCTGCAGTTGCCTCTCCCTATGGGAGAGGATGAAGGTTGATAAGACCCGATTTGGAGCGGTCTACCCTCGAAAATTTCCTAAAGGTTCATCGCCGACCGCAGGGTACCTTCACCCCCGCTGCACCTCGTCCAACCCAAACGCCGCCCATATCGCCAGCCCGCTCATTCCCGCCATCACCGCCAGCACCATCTCCCCGCCAAACCAGTTCGCGACCAGACTGAAAACGCCGCCCGCCAGCAACAGCAATCCGATGATCGTATTCGACAGCGCGGTATAGGCGGCGCGGCTGTCCTTGTCGGCCATGTCGACGAGATGCGTTGACCGGCCGAGGCGCACGCCCTGATAGGCGATCATCAGGCCGAACAGCAGCACCGGCAATATATAGCCGCCGCTCAGCGTTCCGGCGAAGGCGAGCCAGCTTGTCACGGCCAATATGAGCGCCGCCACCATTGCCGAGAAGACCAGCACCTTGCGGCTGGACCGGTCGGACAGGCGACCCCAGACGAAGCTGCTGCACAGGCTGGCGAGGGCCGAAGCGAGGACCAGAAAGCCGAGCTTGTCATAGCCTTCCCCGGCCTGGCTGCCGACGGCAATCATGAACGGCGGCGCCAATGCGGTGGCGGTCAACAGGCCGCGGGTCAGGATGAAGCGGACGAGCTGTGGATCATCGCGCAAATAGGCGAAATTTTTATAGGCTTCCTTCAGCGCGGATTTCCCGCCTTCGGTCGCTCCGGGCTCTTCCTTCAAGCTAGCGAACAACAAGGCGCTCAATAGCCATGCCATGCCGGCCAGAAACAGGCCGCCGGTGACCAGCAGCATCCGGTCGACGAGATTGGACGATAGAGCGAGCGCATAGATAATCACGCTGACCGACGCGATAGAGCCTGCCAGACCGGTCGCGGTGCCGCGCCGGGACTTGTCGATTGTCTTGCCGAGCACGTCCTTGTAGCAGACCGAGCAGATACTGCGCGCCAGCGCCAATATCGCCAGCGCGATCACAATCGCCCAGCCCGCGGCCGCACCGGTCATGGTGATCGCGATCAGCCCGATCGCGGCTGCTCCCAGACCCTGTACCAGCGATCCGACCGCCCATGCCCATTTGCGGCGCTGCAATTTCCGCAAATATCCGGCGGTCAGAAGCTGCGGCAGCAAGGCGCCTGCCTCCCTGACCGGGACGAGCAGTCCGATCAGCGCCACCGGCGCGCCCAGCGACGTCATCAGCCAGCTGAGCACCAGCTTCGGGTCGATCAGCCCGTCGGCGCTTTTGGTCAGCGCCAGCGAGCCTACATGTTTGAAGAAATTGCCCGGTTCCTGATTGCAGGCGCTTTCCGGGATATCGGCGCAGACGCGACCTTCGTCATCGATGGTGATCGCCTGAAAGGCTTTTTGGGTCGTGGATTTGCTGGCCATGACCCGGAGTTACCGGATTAGCGCTCGCGTGTCGCGCTGAACTTTAGGTCAGGATTGCGCTCTTCCTGATAGCCGACATCCCAGGCCGATTTGGCCAGAAACACCAGATTGTCATCGCGGTCCCGGGCAAGGCTGGACTGGTTGATATTGGCAAAGGCGTTCAAGGTCGCTTCATCACCGCTGATCCAGCGGGCGGTTTCGAACGGGGCCTGTTCCAGAAAGGCGTCGACTTTATATTCGGCCTGCAGGCGGGATACCAGCACCTCGAGCTGCAATTGCCCGACCACGCCGATGATCCAGTTGGCGCCCAGTTCGGGATAGAAAACCTGCACGACGCCTTCTTCGCTCAGATCGTCCAAAGCCTTGCGCAATTGTTTGGTCTTGGTCGGATCGCGCAGGATGACGCGGCGCAGGATTTCGGGCGCAAAATTGGGCAGGCCGGTGATCCGCACCTGGTTCTTTTCCGACAAGGTGTCGCCAACCCGCAAGGTGCCGTGATTGGGGATACCGATGATATCGCCCGGTTCCGCGGTGTCGGCAATTTCGCGGTCCTGCGCGAAAAACATAATTGGACTGTGAATCGCAATCGGCTTGCCCAGCCCGGACGGCGTTAGCTTCATACCGCGTTTGAACTCGCCGGAGCAAAGCCGCATGAAGGCAATCCGGTCGCGGTGCTGCGGGTCCATATTGGCCTGAATCTTGAAAATGAAGCCGGTGACATCGTCGCTCTCCGGATCGATCGGAGCCGGTTCGGCCGGTTGCGGGCGCGGCGAGGGTGCGTAATCGGCAATCGCCTCGATCAGCTCCTCGACGCCGAACTGCTTGAGCGCCGAACCAAAGAAAACCGGCGTCAGATCGCCGTTCTGATAAGCCTCTAGGTCAAAGCTGCTATAACCACCCTGCGCCAGTTCGCCTTCGCTGGTCAGTCGCTCGAGCGCGCCTTCGCTCAGCACTTCGGCCAGTTTTGGATCGTCGAGGCCGGTGAATTGCTGGGTCACACCGTCATATATTTTGCTGTCGCCGGTTGGCTGGTGCAGCTGGTTTTTGACCAGATCATAGACGCCTTCAAACTGCCCGCCCATGCCGGTCGGCCAGCTCATCGGACAGACGTCGAGCGCGAGCTTGTCGGCGACCTCGTCGAGCAGTTCGAACGGGTCGCGGCCTTCGCGGTCGACCTTGTTGACGAAGGTGATGATCGGCACATTGCGCATCCGGCAGACTTCGAACAGTTTCAGCGTCTGTGCCTCGATGCCGGACGCCGCATCGATCACCATGATCGCGCTGTCGACGGCGGTCAGGGTGCGATAGGTGTCCTCGGAAAAATCCTCATGGCCCGGCGTGTCGAGCAGGTTGAAGACAATGCCGTTGCGCTCGAAGGTCATGACGGAACTGGTCACCGAAATCCCGCGCTGCTGCTCGATCTTCATCCAGTCCGACCGCGCCCGCCGGTTGTCGCCCCGCGCCTTGACCTCGCCCGCCAGATGGATAGCGCCGCCCTTCAGCAGCAGCTTCTCGGTCAGCGTCGTCTTACCCGCATCGGGGTGAGAGATAATCGCGAATGTCCGGCGTGCTTTGGTCATATTAATATCTAACTCTCGTCATGCTGAACTTGTTTCAGCATCTCCATGTACTCGCTTGTCTCGAAAGATCCTGAAACGAGTTCAGGATGACGAATATTCTATCCTCTCAATTCAGCGCCCAATTTTGCCGCACTGGCCACAACCTTGTCCGAGAGCGCCTTCAAATCCTCTTCGGTCAATGTCGCATCTTGCGGTTGCAAGGTCACTTCCACCGCCAGCGATTTCTTGCCCTCGCCGACGCTCGGTCCCTCGAACAGGTCGAAAATCCGGACATCGGTAATCAGTTTCTTGTCCGCGCCCTTGACTGCGCGCACGAGATCGCCCGCTGGCAGATCCGCATCGACGATGAAGGCGAAATCGCGGGTCACCGCCTGCAACGCCGGTGGCGCAAAAGCGTCGCGCATGTGGCCGGATTTTTTCTTCAGCGGAATCGCATCGAGGAAAATCTCGGCGGCAACGGCAGAGCCTTTGAAACCCATCGCCTTGGTCGTTGACGGGTGAAGCACACCGTAAGCCGCCAAAATCTTCTTCGGTCCCAGCCGCAAGGTACCGGACTGGCCGGGATGATAATGATCGCCCGCTTCGCCGAAATCCATCAGCTTGTCGGTCGGTGCACGAGCGGCGTCCAATATCGCCAACACCTCGGCTTTGGCATCATAGGCATCAAATTTACTTGCGGCGCCGGCCTGCCAGCTGCGGGCGCGGTTTTCGCCGGCCAGAACCAGGCCGATGGTCGGATGCTCGCTGCTTTCCAGATAGCGGCGGCCGACTTCGAACAGGCGGATCGACGTTGCGCCGCGCGCTGCGTTGCGCTGGGCGGCCGCGATCAGGCCGGGCAGCAGGGATGGGCGCATCACCTTCAGGTCTTCGCTGATCGGATTGGCCAGTGACCAGCTTCCGCCACCGAAAGGCGCCGCTTCCTTCTCGGAAATGAAGCTCCAGTTGACGACTTCGTTGAGACCGCGCGCTGCCGCGGCCCGCCGTGCCTTGCGCTCGGCCAGCTGTTCCGGAGAGGCGGTGGGCTTGGCGACACCCGGCTTGCGGGGAAGCGGTGTCGATGGAACCTTGTCCAGTCCCTCTATCCGGATCACTTCCTCGACGATATCCTGCCAGCCGGTGACGTCACGACGCCATGTCGGCACAGTGATCTGCCAATTATCACCGATGACAAAGCCCAGCGCTTCCAAAATGCCGTGCTGTCGATCCGGATCGACATCCAGCCCGCCCAGGGCGGCGCATTGGCGCGGGTGATAATCGATCACGCGCTGCTCTGTCGGTGCTTCGCCGACGCGGGTGACCGCGCTGGCACTGCCGCCGCAAAGCGACTGGACGAGGGCCGTTGCGATTTCTATGCCTTCTTCCAGGAAAGCCGGATCAACGCCGCGCTCGAACCGCTGCCGCGCATCGCTGGTCAGCATTAGCTTCTGGCCGGTGCGGGCGATATGGGCCGGATCGAAATAGGCGCATTCGATTAGTACATCTTTGGTATTCTCGTCGGTGCCATTGGCGGCCCCACCCATGATGCCGCCGATACCATGCGCGCCCGCCTGGTCGGCGATCACGGTCATGGTCTCGTCGAGTAGATATTCCTTGTCGTTGAGCGCGACCAGCTTTTCACCGTCCTGCGCCTTGCGCGCAACCAGACCGCCGTTGAGCTTGGCCACGTCATAGACGTGCAGCGGGCGGCCCTGATCGAGCGTCACATAATTGGTGATATCGACCAGCGCCGAAATCGGTTTCTGGCCGGCAGATTTCAGCCGCGCCTGCATCCAGTCCGGAGACGCGCCATTGGTCACGCCGCTGACGGTGCAGCCGTAAAAGGCGGGACAGCCTTCCGGATCCTCAATCGCGATATCCGGACCGGTGCCATTGCGGGCGATGTTGGCGATGTCCATTGGCTTCAGCGTGCCGAGGCCGGCGGCGGCGAGATCGCGCGCTATGCCGCGCACGCCCATGCAATCCTGACGGTTGGGCGTGATCGCGACGTCGATGACCGGATCATCGAGCTTGGCATAGTCGGCGTAACTGGTGCCAACTTTACTGGCCGCACTTTCCGGCAGTTCGATGATCCCGTCATGATCTTCGCCCAGTTCCAGCTCGCGCGCGCTGCACATCATGCCGAAGCTCTCGACATCCCGGATTTTTGCGGGTTTCAGCGTGAAATCGCTACCCGGAATATAGGTTCCCGGAGGCCCGAATACACCGATCATCCCCGCCCTGGCATTCGGCGCACCGCACACCACCTGCCACGGTTCCGCCGCACCATCGTCAACTTTCAACAATTGCAACTTGTCAGCATTCGGATGCGGCCCGGCTTCGATGACTTTGGCAACACGGAATGGGCGCAGGGCATCGGCGGGGTTTTCAACCCCTTCCACTTCAAGGCCGATATCGGTCAGCTTCTCGGTAATTTCGGTGAGGCTTGCATCGGTTTCGAGATGCGACTTGAGCCAGCTCAGGGAAAATTTCATGCGCCGACTCCTCCGCTTAATGTCGGGACGTCGAGTGCGTCAAAGCCATAATGATCGGCCCAGCGCAGATCGCCGTCGAAGAAAGCGCGCAGGTCGTCCATGCCATATTTCAGCATCGCCAGACGGTCGATGCCGCAACCAAAGGCGAAGCCCTGCCAGACATCGGGATCCAGTCCGCAATTGCGGATGACATTGGGGTGGACCATGCCGCTACCCAATATTTCCATCCAGCCACCATTTTCGCCGCGCGGGTCTCCGCCGATGATCCGGCGACCTTTCTCGACCGAAAAGCCGACATCGACTTCGGCGCTGGGCTCGGTGAACGGGAAGTAGCTCGGGCGCAGGCGCAGTTCGATATCATCGCGCTCGAAGAAAGCGCGGACGAAGGTTTCCAGCGTCCATTTCAGATGGCCCATGTGGATGCCCTTGTCGATCACCAGCCCTTCGACCTGATGGAACATCGGCGTATGCGTGGCATCGCTGTCGCTGCGATAGGTGCGGCCGGGAGCGATGAGGTAAATCGGTTCACCCGCTCCGTCGGTCTTCTTCGCAACATCCATCATCGTCCGGATTTGCACCGGAGACGTATGGGTGCGCAGCAGTTTCGGCATCCCGCCCTCATCTGTCTGCGGGAAATAGAAAGTGTCGTGCATCGCCCGCGCCGGGTGGGTCTCGGGAATATTGAGCGCGGTGAAATTATGCCAGTCGTCCTCGATCTCCGGGCCGGTGGCGACCGAGAATCCGAGGTCGGCGAATATCTCTGCGAGCTCGTCCATTACCTGGCTAACAGGATGGATGCTGCCTTTCGGAGCGACAGGCGGCGGCAATGTCAGGTCAAGCTTTTCGGTGGCAAGCTTCGCATCCAGAGCGGCGGCCTCCATCGCCTCCTTGCGCGCAGCCAGCGCATCGGCAACCGCCTGCCGCGCGCCATTGATCTTCGGACCCTGTTCCTGCCGTTCTTCCGGCGTCATCTTGCCCAGGGTTTTCAGCAGCAGCGAAATCTCGCCCTTTTTGCCGAGCGCGGCCACGCGGATTGCTTCCAGCGATTCGCCATCGGCCGCCGCGCCAATCTGCTCCAGATATTTGTCCCTGACCGCTTCGATGTCGCTCATCATATTGTCCCGTTCTTGCTCGTTGCCCGTCTAGCAAGCCTCACGAAAAACCCAATAAAAAAGCGCCGCGAGATTGCTCCCCGGCGCTTCTTTGAAATTATGAAAATGCTTAGGCTTTGGCCAGAGCATCCTGCGCCTGTTTGATGATGCCGCCAAACACTGCCGGTTCATTCATCGCCAGATCGGCCATCACTTTACGGTCCAGTTCAATACCGGCCAGCTTGGTGCCGTGGATGAACGTGCCGTAGGTCATGCCTTCGGCGCGAACCGCAGCGTTGATACGCTGGATCCAGAGCGCGCGGAAAGCGCGCTTCTTAACTTTACGATCGCGATAGGCATATTGACCGGCTTTTTCGACGGCCTGCCGCGCGACGCGGATGGTATTTTTGCGACGGCCATAATAGCCCTTCGCCTGAACCAATAATCTTTTATGTTTTGTACGAGTGGTCGTACCCCGTTTTACACGTGCCATATTCTATATCCTGTAAGTTTGAATGTCGCTGCGGCGGGAATTAACCCAGACCGTATGGCGCCCATTTCTTGACTGTCCGAGCATCCGCATCACACAATTTCTTGGTGCCGCGGTTCTGGCGGATATATTTGCTGTTATGGCTCATCAAACGGTGGCGTTTGCCGGCTACGCCGTGCTTTACCTTGCCGTTTGCAGTGATCTTGAAGCGTTTCTTCACACCACTTTTGGTCTTCAACTTGGGCATTTTGGTCTCCTCTAGATGGTACCGTTACGGACACTTGTGGCAGCCCAACACTGGCCAGAGCGTCACTTCGGAAGGGGCGCATTAACAGGATTCGGCTCGAAAGCAAGGATAATGATCTATAAAAAAGCGACAAAAACTCTTGCCAAATATGGCGCTATTTGTCGCAAACTTCCCCCCGAGTTGTTTTCTTATCGCTTGTGCAAGAGTTAATCCTTGGCATTATGGATATCGACGGCAACAAAAGGACATTACTATGTCAGATGAAAACGGAAAAATGGGGCGGCCTATGGGACCTAGCACATTGCACCTCCCGCTTCTGCCAAAAATGGCAGATGAGATAGCCGCAAGTGGGGTCGGACCTTACAAAGCTGCAAGGCTTGTTCTGACTGATCCGGAAAAAAACGCCATCGACAGTCTTGCGCGCTGTTGGAAACAATATGGTGCGCCATACTTGCAGGAAGCTAAAAGACCCGAAAAAGGTGCATCAGAACCTAATACATCTGGCATTGTGAATTTGTCATTTCCGCGTCATCTCAATAAAATCGGGGCGATGGCATCAGCTGCAGAACAAGCTGATTCACTTCTCAATGGACATGCCCAGAAAGTTGCGAAAGCTCTTTTTGACAGCCCCCTTCAGCGCATCCTCAATGGATTCCATGATAGTCCCGCACAGCGGTTAGCTCGCGGTTACTATGACAGCCCGGCAACACGAATCATTAGAGAAATGCAAACCAGTCCCGTGACACGCGCGGCAATGGGTCTGCGTTCGGAAGCAGAAGAACGGATTGTGCGTCGCTTTTAATGATGGCAAGCAATAGCCTCCAGCACATCATCGACTCGCGCATGATCGCCAATCGCCAGCACATGGCCGTCAGATTCCGCGTGTAACGGTTCGCCGTTCCAGTCGCACATCATCCCGCCGGCGCCATCGACAATCGGGGCGAGGGCAGCGAAATCATGGAGCATCAGGCCCGCTTCGCAGACGACATCGACATGGCCGCTGGCGACCAGGCCGTAATTATAGCAATCGCCGCCATAGATAATCTTGCGCGGCGCAACTTTGCCGGCAAGTCCCATGAAATGATCGGCATCATGCTCGTCAAAAAGATGGGGAGAGGTGGTGGCGAGAACGGCATCCTTGAGTTCCCGGCAGCGCGCAGATTTGGCCGGCTGGCCGTTGAACAGGGTCGGGCGTCCGACCACACCGACCCATCGCTCTCGCGCAATCGGCTGATCGATGATGCCGATCAGCGGGAAACCCTCCTGCATCAGCGCGATCAGGGTGCCGAATATCGGACGCCCGGCGATGAAGCTGGTAGTTCCGTCAATCGGATCGAGTACCCATTGTCGAGAAGCACCTTCATTTCGTGTGCCATATTCCTCGCCGATAATGCCGTCATCCGGCCTTTCGGTTTCGATGATCGTCCGCATAGCCGCTTCAGCGGCGCGGTCTGCCTCGGTAACAAAGGTCGAATCGCTCTTTGCTTCCTGATCAAATTTGGCGCGGAAAAACGGACGGATCGCTTCGCCCGCAGCTTCTGCAAGCTTTTGCGCAAGTTCGATATCTTTGGGTGTCATTGGTCATCCATAGCGGGAGGACTGGGCCGCCAGGCCCACAGATAGAGGATCAGGCCGGTGATGATGAACAGCGCACAGCCGGAGAGAACCCAGGCATTGGCATACCAATAGTCACCCCAGGTAAATTGGCCAGCCATGATCTTTTTCCAGCCGTTGAAATGCTGCATTCCGGCGACAACCAGGCCAAGTATGGCAAGCGTCGAGGCTATCCACCGGTTGAGCCAGTGCATGGGGTTGGCCAGTAAAAGCAGGCCAAGCAGTCCGATGACCGTCCTCTGTGCGCGGCAAAAGGGACAGACATAAACCCAGCCCGCCCATTCCGTGAACCAGGCGAACAGCGAGATGAAAATCGCCAGCAGCGCGATATATATGCGGTATTTCAGAAGAGTTTCAAAACCGGGCATTGCTGTTTCCTGAAATGGAAAATCTGGTAGCGGCTAGTCCCAAAGGCTGCTGACCGAGCTTTCGTCCGCGATCCGCTTGATCGCTTCTCCGAGCAGCGGCGCGATCGGGAGTATGCGGATCTTGCTGGAATCGAGCGCGGATTGCGGTGCCCGGATGGTGTCGGTGATGATCAGCTTGCGCAGCGAGGAGGCATTGACCCGGTCCACGGCTTTTCCGGACAATACACCGTGGGTGATATAGGCGGCCACATCGGTGGCACCGGCCGCGATAAGGGCATCGGCGGCGTTGCAGAGCGTGCCGGCGCTGTCGGCGATATCGTCGATCATCACACAAAAGCGGCCCTTGACGTCACCGATGATGTTCATGACTTCGGAGACTCCGGCTTGCTCGCGGCGTTTGTCGACGATCGCGAGCGGTGCGTTGTCGAGCCGCTTTGCCAGTGCCCGGGCGCGAACCACGCCGCCGACATCGGGTGAGACAACCATGATATCCTTGTCGCTATGGCGCTTGATAATATCCTGGCTGATCACCGGGGCGCCATAGAGATTGTCCGTCGGGATATCGAAAAAGCCCTGAATCTGGCCGGCGTGAAGATCAACGGTCAGCACGCGGTCGGCACCCGCTTCGGTGATCAGGTTTGCAACCAGCTTGGCCGAGATCGGTGTTCTCGGGCCTGGCTTCCTGTCCTGCCGGGCATAGCCGAAATAGGGGATGACTGCGGTGATGCGCTTTGCGGAAGCGCGGCGCAGGGCATCGATACTGATCAGCAATTCCATCAGATTGTCATTGGCCGGATGGCTGGTCGACTGGACAACGAAGACATCCTCGCCGCGGACATTTTCGTGGATTTCTATGAAAATCTCGTCGTCGGCGAAGCGCTTGACGCTCGCATCGGTCAGCGGGATATCCAGATATTGTGCGATTTCTGTAGCAAGCGGCAGATTGCTGTTGCCCGACATGAGTTTCATAGTTGCGTTTCCCCGATTCAATGGCCCGCAAGAATCGCCAGCGGCACCCCATGACAGTTTCGTGACCCTGTTAGACAGAAGGCGGTCGAATCAAAAGTCCGTATTTGCGTTAATTTAGATTGCTCCGCAGTGTGGCCCTTTCTATCAGGGCGCGATGACGGACAAGCTTATCATCACCATGGCGCAACTGACCCAGAGTGTCGGCGATTTGCGCGGCAATGCCGATGCGATGATTGCGGCGCACGGCAGCAAGCCGGATAGCGATCTGATTGTCTTTCCCGAATTGCAGCTGATCGGCTATCCGCCGGAAGATCTGGTGCTGAAGCCGGCGGTCTGGGAGCGGGCGGAGGCGGAACTCAATCGGCTGGCCGCGGCGACTGCGGGGCCGGGACCGGCGATGCTGGTCGGATCGGTGTTCCGCGAGGATGACAGGCTCTACAATGGCATCGCCCTGCTCGAAGGCGGGCATGTCAGGGACATCCGCTACAAGGTCGAATTGCCGAATTACGGCACATTTGATGAAAAGCGGCTCTTCGCCTCCGGCCCGCTGCCGGAACCTATTCAATTCAAAGGCTGCAGGATCGGTTTGCCGATCTGCGAAGATGTCTGGTTTCCAACCGTGTGCGAGCATCTCAAGGCGCAGGGTGCCGAGCTGTTCATTTCCGTGCACGGCAGCCCGTACGAGATCGAGAAGGACGACAAGCGTCTGGGCCAGGTGGCGACGAAGCGCGTGCGGGAAACGGCTATTCCGCTGTTGTTTCTGAACCGGGTCGGCGGACAGGACGAAATTGTATTCGATGGCGCCAGTTTCGTGCTCAATGGCGATGCCAGCGTGATGCACCAGCTGCCGGACTGGGACGAAGCGATCGTCGATACCCACTGGTCGCGGGAAGACGGCGAATGGACCTGTGCGCCGGGAGATATCCATCAACTGGATGATCATCCGGCCGATATTTACAACGCGATGATCGTCGGCTTGCGCGACTATGTGAACCGCAACCGGTTTCCGGGCGTGTTGCTCGGACTGTCGGGCGGGATCGACAGCGCCCTGTCGGCTGCGGTAGCCGTCGATGCCCTGGGCGCGGACCGGGTCTGGAATGTCATGATGCCCTCGCGCTTCACCTCGCAGGAAAGCCTCGACGATGCTGCGGGCTGCGCCGAAATGCTCGGCACCCGGCTGGACACCATCCCGATCAATCCAGCTGTCGAGGGCTTTGACGCGATGCTGGAGGACAGTTTTTCCGACAGCAATGTCGATATCACCGAAGAAAATATCCAGTCGCGGATTCGCGGCGTCACGCTGATGGCGCTGTCGAACAAGTTCGGCCATATGCTGCTGACCACCGGCAACAAGAGCGAGATGAGCGTCGGCTATGCGACCATTTACGGCGATATGGCGGGTGGCTATTCGGTGCTCAAGGACGCTTACAAGCTGACCGTCTTCAAACTGTCCTCCTGGCGCAACCGCAACAAGCCGAGCCTCGGTCTCGGTCCCGACGGGCCGGTGATGCCGGAAACGGTAATTACCAAACCGCCAAGCGCGGAATTGCGGGAAGACCAGAAAGACAGCGACAGTCTGCCGGATTACGAGATTCTCGATCCGCTGCTGCACGGGCTGATCGAGGAAGAATTGTCGGTCAGCGACATGGTCGGGCGCGGGTTTGACCGGGAAACGGTGGTGCGGATCGAGCGGCTGCTCTATATCGCCGAATATAAGCGCCGTCAGGCGCCTCCCGGAGTCAAGCTGGGCACCAGAAACTTCGGCCGTGACCGGCGCTATCCGATCACCAACGCATTCAGGACCGTATGACCATAAAAACCCGCTTTGCCCCGTCTCCCACGGGCCACCTCCATGTCGGCAATATCCGGACCGCATTGCACAACTGGATGTTCGCGAAGAAACAGGGCGGTACCTTTCTGCTGCGTCTCGACGATACCGATGGCGAGCGGTCGAAAGAGGAATATGTCGAGGCGATCCGTGCTGATCTGGCTTGGCTGGGCCTGACAGCCGACGAAGAGCAGCGGCAGTCGGCACGCTTTGACCGCTATGAAGAGCATCTGGCGAAGCTGAAGGCCGCTGGCCGGGTCTATCCGGCCTATGAGACGGCGCAGGAACTGGATCTGAAACGCAAGATCCAGCTCGGCCGGGGCAAGCCGCCGATCTATGATCGCGCGGCGCTCGACCTGACCGAAGAGCAGGTCGCGGCGTTCGAAGCAGAAGGGCGCAAGCCGCACTGGCGCTTCAAGCTGGATCACGAAAAGCCGATCACCTGGACCGACCTGATCCGGGGTGACCAGAATTTCGATCCGGCCCTGTTGTCCGATCCCGTTATCCTGCGCGAAGACGGCAGCTGGCTCTATATGCTGCCTTCGGCAATCGACGATATCGAGATGGGGATCACCCATGTCGTGCGCGGCGAGGATCATGTTGCCAACACCGCGGTGCAGATCCAGATGTTCGAGGCGCTCGGCGCAAAGCCGCCGGAATTTGCCCATGAAGCGCTGCTCGTCGGGACCGAGGGCAAGCTTTCCAAGCGGCTTGGCTCGCTGGGCGTAAGCAGCTTTCGCGAGAAGAAAATCGAGCCCCAATCCATTGTCGCCCTGCTCGCCCGTATCGGGACCAGCGATCCAGTAGAACCGATTGCCGATGTCGAGCAGCTGATCGCGACCTTCGACTTTGCCCGCTTTGGCCGGGCACCGGCGCGGTTTGACGATGAAGAGCTGGCCCAGCTTAACCAGAAGATCGTCCATCTGCTTGACTATGACGATGTGAAGCACCGGCTGCCGGACGCCATGGATGCCGAAGCATGGGCGGTGATCCGGCCCAATCTGCACGATATGGGCGATGTCGACCAGTGGTGGCAGGTGGTGACCGGGCCGATAGTCCAACCGGAATTCTCGCCGGAGGACCGCGAATTTCTGTCCATTGCGCACGACAGATTGGAAGAGTTGGAAGCATCTTCTGATCTCTGGAAGGTGTTGACCGGCGCGCTCAAGGAGGTGACGGCGCGCAAGGGCAAGGCCTTGTTCATGCCGCTGCGCCAGGCCTTGACCGGGCTCGACCACGGGCCGGACATGAACGCCTTGCTGCCACTCATCGGGCGCGAAGAGGCCTTAAAAAGGTTATTAAAAACAAATAGTTAGATAGTATTTCGGCACTTGCCACGCGCTCGCAGTCCCCGCTGTTTGCATTATGTAATGTAATAGTATAACATCACAATTGGCGCTGGGGCGAGATAGTCAAACAGGCACGAAGCCGCTCCGCCGTTCTGAGGATGGTTGAGAGGATTTGAACATGAGCTATGTATCTGTCTACGAAAACAAAACCCCGCGGTCGAAAGGCCTGATTATGACTGTCGCCGTGCATGCGGCGATTATCGGTGCGGTGATAGCGATGCCCGCGATCATCGTGACCGAGCGACCAGAAGGGACTCTAGTTGCCCTTCCGAAACTGGCCGAGATACCTCCCGAACCGGTTATCGAAGAGCAGCAACCGGAAGTCAAAGCTGCTCCGCAAACGCAGCAAATTGCACCGGACCGGACGATCATCAAATTGCCCCCTGTTCCGAAAATCCAATATGCCGAGGCGACGCTTGGTAGTGATTCCGGTGGAAGAGGCATTGATATTCCTCTGCAAACGATCGAAATTGCGCCAGACCCGGTGATCGTCGGCGCGCGGCTGAACACGCGCTACGCGGGGCAGTTCCAGCCCGCATATCCGACCGGTCTGCTGCGGCTCGAGCGCGAGGGCGAGGTCAGTGTCCGGGTGCTGGTCGGAACAAATGGTCGCGTGAAGCAGATCGAACTGATCGATTCGCCGCATGTCGATTTCTGGACGGCGACGCGCAAACAGGCGCTTGGCAAATGGCGTTTCACACCAGCGACCAGGGATGGAACGCCGATCGAAAGCTGGATGACCCTGAAAGTTCGGTTTGAAATCAACAGCTGATCACCGGTCCGGACGGCCGACCCGCTTTTTCCCACGGCAAATTTGCGGGAAGGGCTGGTCATCCGGCGGTGTCCGCACTATTTGAACGGCATGGGAATGTTGAAAGATGTGTCAGTAACCGGCGGCTTTGGCGACCTGATTGCCGTTTTTCGCCAGAGTGAACCCGGCGAGCGCCTGCTCCCGGCAGCCATGGCCATTGCCTGCACATCGTTCATTTTGTTCCTTTTCTGGCTCGATCCGAAGGTCAACACCTACACTTATGTACCGCAGGAGGTCATTTATGTAGAAAACTGGACGACCGATCGGACCGACGAGGAAATCCTGCAGGACCGCTGGCAGATCCAGTGCCTGAAGGACGAGTTGGAGACCAAGCGACGCGAAGCGGTCAAATCGCTCGGCCGGATGTCGGGCATGGATGTAGACCAGATCGAGCGCGATGCGATCGCGGAACGCCGGGCACGCGGTGAGGTAGAGGTGGAACGCCCCGCCGGCCTGCAATGCTGACTCCTCCCGGCGATGCCCATTATATGGCCGCTGCCCTGGCTCTGTCCGAGCGGGGCCGTGGCCAGACCGGCGCCAATCCCAATGTCGGCTGCATCATCGTCAAGAACGGTGTCATCATCGGTCGCGGCTGGACCCAGCCCGGTGGGCGCCCGCATGCCGAGGAAATGGCGCTGGCCCAGGCCGGGACCGCCGCCAGAGGCGCGGATATCTATGTTACGATGGAGCCCTGCGCCCATGAAAGCACGCGCGGCCCGACCTGCAGCAATGCGATCATCGACGCAAAGCCGAAAAGAGTGATTGTCGCGACTCTTGACGCTGACGAACGGACCAGACGCCGCGGCATTGACCGGCTGGGCGATGCCGGCATACCGGTATCGGTCGGCATAAGGGAACCAGAAGCGCGTCGCGCAATGGCCGGATTCCTCTGCCGTGTCGAAAATGGCCGGCCTTTTGTCACGCTCAAGCTCGCAATGTCCCTCGACGGCTGTATCGCCATGGCCGACGGCTCCAGCCAGTGGATCACCGGCGACCGGGCGCGCGCGCATTCCCATCTCGAACGGGCACGCAGTGATGCTATTTTGGTGGGCGCGGGCACGGCCAGGGTCGACCGCCCGGGGCTCGATGTAAGGCTCGACGGACTGGCCGACCGCTCGCCGCAACCGGTGGTGCTCGGCACCGACAAGGATATGCCGGAACATTGGCAACAGCTTGACGAGCCTGCCGCCATCGCCGGTCTTGCCGATATAAACTGGCTGCTTGTCGAGGGGGGCGCGAAAACCGCGACCTCGTTTCTGGCGGCCGGTCTGGTCGACCGGCTGCTGCTCTATCGCGCGCCGATCCTCATTGGCGGCGGCCTGCCGTCGATCGGCGATATCGGGCTGAATAAGCTGGCCGAGGCGCATGGTGAATGGCAGCGCACCGACCGGCGCGATCTGGGGCAGGATATGCTTGAGATATATGACCGCGCCGCCTAGGTTCCGCTCGGTTTACCGCAAATAGGCTCAGCAAATAGGATCGCGCATGTTCACAGGCATTGTTTCAGATATCGGTAGCATCGAATCGGTCGACCAGCGCGGCGATCTGCGCATGGTGATCCGGTGCGGCTATGACATGGACGGCGTTGAGATGGGGGCATCCATCGCCTGTTCCGGCGTCTGCCTGACCGTGGTCGACAAGGGGCCGGACTGGTTCGCCGTCGATGTGTCGGGCGAAACCGTTTCCTGCACCGCGCAGGGGCAATTTGCCGCGGGCCGCAAGCTCAATCTGGAGCGGGCGCTGAAAATCGGCGACGAACTGGGCGGGCATATCGTGACCGGCCATGTCGATGGGGTCGGCACCGTGGTCTCCAGCGAGCCCGCCGGCGATTCGCAGCAAGTCGTGATCCGCGTATCGAAGGATCTGGCGCCGTTCATTGCCGCCAAGGGATCGATCACGGTCGATGGCGTGTCGCTGACCGTCAACGCCATTACCGACGAGGAAGAGGGCGCAGTCTTCACCCTCAACATCATTCCCCATACCGCGCAGGTGACCACGCTCGGCGAGCTCGAGCCCGGCCGTCCGGTCAATCTGGAGATCGACATATTGGCGCGCTATCTGGCGCGGATGGAAAAGGTCCGGTCGCTGACGTAGACTCGGGAGTCACGGCCGGCTGCCCGGCCGATCACCTGATCAGAACGGCAGCCATTTCTGCTTCTTGCTGAATTTCATATAACCGACATTGGCGCCCAGGCGCAGACCCGCGCCGAGGCGTACCGGGATCAGCACCTTGTCGCCGCTGCGCAGATAGCTGACGTGGAAGCCTCCGATGAAATAGGCCGCGCCCTCGCCGGCGGGGAAGCGCTGGAACAATTCCTCGCTGTCGTAGAGATTATAGACCAGAACGAAGGTGTTGGCCGCGTTGCCGCCAAAGTCGAAACCGATGGAAGGCCCCGTCCAGTAGACCGGGCGTTCGCCCTCGACCTTGTGATAGAGCTTGCCCGAACCATAGCGCAGTCCGACGACAAAAGCGCCGCTGGCTTCGCGTCCGGCGATATAGGCGTTGGGCCGGCCCTGTTTCTTCAAGATATCCTCGATCACTTCCGCGAGGCCTTTTGCGCCCTTGCCGAAGACGCCTTCTGCCGCGCCGATCAGGTCGTCGTCCTGATAGGTGTTGCCGTCATCGGTCGCCGGAGCGACAGCACTGCCGGTCTGGGCAGCGGTCGTTGCGGGTCCGGAAGGCGCAACAATATCCGCGTTTATATCGCTGTCCATCGGCGCGTCCTCGACCGTGGCCGGGCGAGAGGCGTCGGGTTCAAAATTCCCGTCATAGTCGGGCGCGGCCAGATCGGCATCGATGACGTCATTCGGATCGACGGTTTCCACCTGGGCATATGCGGGCGACAGAGCCGGTGCACCGGCAAGGGCCAATACAGCAAATAAACCCAATGATTTCTTCAAGCATAACCGTAACATGGGTAAACTCCTTCCCGTTACCAGCCAGATATAGGCTCTCGGCCGTCGGATATGACCACGCAATGAACGGACGACGAACGGACTCGATTCTGCGGCGGTCCGAGTCCCGTGGCCGGCATCAGGCATAATCTCGATTTTCAGGCAGGATTTAATTCGGTCCATTTTTCCCGTTGCAGCCAGCGCTTTCCGCCGTTATAGCGCGACTTCAAGCCAAACTGCGTGGACACGTGGGTGAGCGGCTGAAACCACCTCCTTGCTAAGGAGACAAGCCTTTACGGGCTTCGAGGGTTCGAATCCCTCCGTGTCCTCCACTCCCTTTTCCAACTTAATCTTTTACCATCCAGAACCGCGTGAAAGTCTAGGCTTTTACAGCGATTTCTTATAGATTCCGTCCAGCCCAATCCAAGCTCATCCAAAGCATGTGGGGGTATACTGGGCGGTACGGATATACCAAAACAGGGGTAAAAATGCTGACGGACAAAGCCGTAAGAGCTGCGGTTGCAAAGGAGAGACCGTTTAAGATAAGCGATGGCAACAGCCTTTCCCTTCATGTTTATAAACAAGGGCGCAAGACCTAGCAGTTCAAGTTCCGAATCGAGAACAAGGAGCAGTGAACCTATCCCGATATAACCCTCGACCAGCGCCCGAGAAAGGCGCAACGAGACGCGTAAATTGCTGCGCGCAGGTCGTGATCCTCGACATTCGTTTATTCTAATGCAACTGGTCGGCGATACGACCGGTTCCAAAAGCTTCGAGGCGCTGGCTCGTGAAGGGTACGATCTGAGGCAGCCGCGTTGACCTATCCACGCCAAAGATGTCATTAAACAGTCTCGAACGAGATATATTTCCTCTGCTGGGTCCGATGCCGCTCACAAAATTGATGAGCCGCTATTACTGGCCGTATTGTGAAAGGTTGAAGCCCGTGAAGCGATCGAGGCAGCGCACCGCCTTAAGCAAAGGATAAGCGCAGTGTTTGTTTATGCGCGATCGATAGGTATCATGATAGATAATCCTGCCGCCCATATTGGTCAGGCGCTAAAGCCGGTGGCCCATCACCCAAATTCCCGGCAATTGTTTTCGAGGACGGCATAGGCAAACACGTGAGATCGGAATGTGCGCTCACTTATTATCAGACATAGAGCACAATTGACAATTCTGTCGATGATGCAAGGGATAACGAGAAAATATCACCAGCGGCTGAAAATAAAAATTTTTGAAGGTGCGAGATGAAGCTTAAGAAAAAATCAGTCGTCAAGCCTTGGGGACAATCTATTTTTCCTAGCCCTTTTCACAATAACAAAAAACAGAAAATCGGAGAAATCTGGTTTGAACCACCCAAAGCCGTCACCGCGGGTTTGATGGTGAAGTATCTGTTCACAAGTGAGAAGCTATCCATCCAGGTCCATCCGAATGACAGGCAAGCCCGCAGGGCGGGGTTTCCCCATGGAAAAGAGGAATGCTGGCTAATTTTACACGCTGAGCCGTGGGCAAAGCTGGGTATAGGTCTTACAAAAGAAGTCCAGTCGACTGACTTGCGAGCAGCGATTGCATCGGGAGAGATGGAAAATTTGGTCAATTGGATACCCGTTGAAACAGGTGATTTTTTTTATATTCCTGCTGGGACGATACATGCAATCGGCCCTGGAATTGTTCTCGTCGAAGTGCAACAAAATATAGACTTGACCTATCGGATCTATGATTATCGGCGACCACGTGAATTACACCTCGAAGATGCAATGAAAGTGGCATCATTAAAACCTTACAATATGAGTTATCATCGAAAAGTTCCACCAGATCAGACCATGATGCTAGTCGATGGGCCACATTTTCGCGTTTTTCAAATAATTGGTAGCAACATTGAAATTCTTACCGATGTGGAAGCCTCAGAATGGCAGGTTATACCATTAGACGGGACTGCATGGATCAGTGGGGTCGTTATTAAAACTGGTGAATGTGGAATCTGTGCAAGACAAACTGATATTGAGCTTTCAAAAAATGGAAAATTCATTGTCGCCTGCCCAACAAATGAGTAAATCGATATGAGTGATAAACAAGTAATAACACCCGTGATATTGTCGGGCGGCTCAGGAACGCGGCTTTGGCCACTATCGACAAATGAGTGTCCGAAACAATTTTTAACACTGACGGGGCCGCTCAGTTTGTTCCAGCAGACCGTAGAACGATGCAATGACAAAGCTTTGTTCGCCACGCCGATAATCGTGTCAGGCGCATCCCATAGGGATCTAGTGGTCAAGCAACTGGACGAAATTAAAGTCCGGTCTTCCAAACTTATTCTTGAGCCATGTGCACGTAATACAGCTCCTGCAATTGCGCTTGCGGCTTTAGCGTGCACAGATCCGCGAGATATAATGTTGGTGATGCCGAGCGATCATATCATTTCTGATGTCCCGGCCTTCCAAAAGGCGGTCAAGCAATCGCTTTCGCTCGCGGAAGAACGCTGGCTTGTAACATTTGGAATAGCACCGACCGGTCCGGAAACCGGGTATGGCTATATCGAGCAAGGCGACATTGTTGTCGACAGTGAAAACAGCTTTGCCGCGAGGCGTTTTGTTGAAAAACCTGCTGAGGACGATGCAGAAAAGATGTTGAGTCGGGGCGGGTTCCATTGGAATGCGGGAATTTTTCTATTTCGTGCGGATGCTTATTTGGCCGCTTTAGGCAAATATGCGCCGGAAATTTTGCAAGCAGCTATCAAGTCCATGAAAAATTGTGGTGATGAAGATTTTGTCATTCGGCCCGATGCGCACGAATTTGGGAAATCAACGTCTGTTTCCATTGATTATGCCGTGATGGAAAAATCTGAAAAAGTGGCGGTAACGCCGGTTAATCCTGGCTGGTCTGATGTAGGAAGTTGGGATTCACTGTTTGATATTAATGCGACCGATAACGACCCCAATGTCACTTTTGGACGGGTCCACGCGATTAGTTCGAAGAATATTTTTGTCCATGCTAGCGGGATTGAAGTGTCAACATTTGGGCTTGAGAATTTGATTGTTGTTGCCAACGAAAAGCAGGTCATGATCATACCCAGGGGTCAATCACAAAATGTGAAGCGTATTCTACAAGAACGTAACAATATTGAATAGAGGATAGTTGGATTAACTTTCACTGCTGCGCGGCGAGGATAGCATCGCCGAGCTATGTCGCTGTGAGGGTATCGCGCAGGGCGTATATTATAATTGGTCGTAGCACTTCATGGGGCCGAGCAAGCGGAGGCTTGCTGGTGATACGGCGCGCGCTGCCAATAGCGATGAGGTCCGTGATCTTCGAAAGGAAGCCCGTGATCTGAAAGAAGTGGTTGCTGAACAGGCTGGGCATCGCCCCGGCCTACCTTCTACCGCTGGTATGATCTATATCAGCGTTTTGGCGAAGATGCGCTGGAAGATCGGAAACCGGGTCCGCGCCGTGCATGGAACCGGATCCCCGACAAGGTGCAGGGCCAGATTGTAAATATTGCGCTGGAACGCTGTAAGCTGAGCCCGCAGGAGCCGGCGGTGACGTTTACCGATGAACAGCGATAGTTGGGCGCGCTTCGCTTGCCCTTCTCCGCGTCGCTACGAATCCGTGTCGGGGGCAGTGTTTACCGCCTGTTGAAGGCCCATGACCTGATTACCAGTCCGAACTTCATCGTGATGAAGGCCGCCAGCGACTTCAAGGATAAGACCACTGCGCCCAACCAGCTGAGGCAGGCCGACTTTTCCTATCTGAAGATCATTGGCTGGGGTTGGTATTACCTATCGAGAATCCTCGACGATTACTCGCGCTACATTATCAGCTGGAAGATGTGCAAGACGATGCGCGCAGAAGATGTAACCGATACGCTGGAGCTGACTCTTGAGCCATCAGGCTGTGCGTCGGCACATGTGCTGCACAAACCGCGTTTGCTATCGGACAATGGACGTAGCTACGTTGCGGGTGAACTTGCGGATTATCTGGCCGACAAGAAGACGCGCCACGTTCGCGGTGCACCGTTCCATCCGCAAACCTAGGGCAAGATCGAGCGTTGGCACCAAACGCTTAAAATCCGCATCCTGCTCGAAATTATTATTTGCCTGGGATCTCGAAGCCCAAGTCGAGGCATTCGTCGAGCATTATAACCACCGGTGCTACCATAAAAGCCTGAAAAATGTGACGCCCGCAGACGCTTACTTTGGAAGGGCTGAAGGCATTATCAAACATCGAGAAAGGATCAAACGAAAGACCATCGAAGATCGGCGCTTGCAATACCGCAAGATCGCCGCCTAAAATCAATCAACCAGATGGAACCAAATACTCGCCTATTCTAAACCGCCATATGCCTCAAATTATCTGACGACGGACAGACGGGGACACACCTTAGCAACGGTTGATATTTGCTAGTTTTGCGCGCCAAAATTTTTGGCAGCAGCTAATAATCGAAATTCTATTTGAATGGCCTCAACCGTTCATTTGGCGCGCAGATCTTTGTCTCGCTGTTTCAAAAACCAGTCATAGGTGTCGCGAATACCGTCGTCCAGGGTGATGGTATACTCCCATCCCATCCGCGCGAGCCGGCTGACATCCATCAATTTTCGCGGCGTTCCGTCTGGTTTGGTGGTGTCGAAACTGAGTCTACCTTTAAAGCCGGTTACCTCGGCAATGGTTTCAGCCAGTTCGCGTATGGTGACATCTGTACCCGAACCGACATTGATATGACTCAGCATTTCCCGAGTTTCCGCTTGATAAGCTTCACGATCCAAGTCCATCACAAATAGTGAAGCGGCAGCCATATCGTCCACGTGCAGGAACTCGCGCATCGGATTGCCGCTGCCCCAAATCACTACCTCAGCAGCATTATCCCGTACCGCTTGATGAAAGCGGCGGATCAATGCTGGGAGAACATGGCTGTTCTCGGGATGAAAATTGTCGCCAGGCCCATAAAGGTTAGTCGGCATCACCGAACGATAGTCTGTGCCATATTGCCGGTTATAGCTCTCGCATAGTTTGATTCCCGCTATCTTGGCTATCGCATAGGGTTCGTTGGTCGGTTCCAATGTACCTGTAAGCAAAGCGGATTCCCGCATTGGCTGTTCCGCGTTTTTCGGATAAATACAGCTCGATCCCAGTTGCAGAAGATGCTGAACGCCAGCGGCATATGCCTGATGAATTACATTGCATTCGATCATCAGGTTTTCATAGATAAACTGTGCAGGATAATTGTTGTTGGCCACAATTCCACCGACTTTTGCCGCTGCTAAAATCACCTGATCAGGGCGTTCGGCTTGCATGAAGTTGCGGACTGCCATCTGATCTGTAAGATTCAGGTCGTCACGCGTTCGTGTAACCAACACCAAGTCTGCTCCAGAGTTCTGGCGAGCTTGCAATTGGCGTAAAATTGCAGCACCGACCATGCCTTGATGACCGGCGACATAGATTTTCATGGTCCTATCCTTCAATTGAGACCGGCAGATTCATACCATGTTCTTTTAGAAGCGCGTGTCGCCTAGCGGATTTTAAATCTTCCGCGATCATCTCGGCGCACATTTCCTGTACCGTGATTTCTGGAACCCAACCTAGTCGCTGCTTGGCTTTGGTCGGGTCACCTAAGAGCGTCTCTACCTCTGCCGGACGGAAATAGCGTGGATCAACGCGCATGATCACATCACCGACACTCAATGCCGGGGTAAAGTCTCCATTTATTTCGGTGACCGTTGCCGTTTCATCGACGCCTGTTCCGCTAAATTCCAATGTAAGGCCCAGTTCGGCAGCCGACCATGTAAGAAACTGGCGCACTGAATATTGAACACCGGTGGCAATGACGAAATCGTCGGGCTTGTCCTGCTGCATCATCATCCACTGCATGCGGACATAATCTTTGGCGTGGCCCCAATCGCGAAGGGCATCAATGTTGCCCATGTAAAGGCACTGCTCCAGGCCCTGCGCGATATTCGCCAAACCACGAGTGATTTTACGGGTTACAAAAGTTTCTCCTCGGCGGGGACTTTCATGATTAAACAGGATACCGTTGCAAGCGTACATCCCATAAGCTTCTCGGTAGTTTACCGTAATCCAGTAAGCATACATTTTTGCAACGGCATAAGGGCTTCGCGGGTGAAAAGGTGTTGTTTCGGTCTGCGGTGTTTCCTGGACTAATCCGTATAGCTCGGATGTGGAGGCCTGATAAAAGCGGGCCTTCTTTTCCAAACCTAGAAACCGCATCGCTTCCAGCAAGCGCAATGTGCCCATTGCGTCAACATCAGCGGTATATTCCGGCGCTTCGAAACTGACCGCCACATGACTTTGAGCGCCGAGGTTATACACTTCGTCAGGTTGAACTTCGTGGAGAATGCGCGTCAGGTTTGAGCTGTCGGTCAAGTCGCCATAATGCAGTTTGAAACGCGCGTTGTCGGTATGGGGGTCTTCGTAAATATGATCGACACGCTGGGTGTTTAAGGAAGATGCACGCCGCTTGATACCATGTACCTCATAACCCTTTTCCAACAGAAACTCGGCTAGATAGGAGCCATCTTGTCCGGTTACACCGGTAATCAGGGCGACAGGTTGCTTTGGCACGGTCACGATAAATTCCTTGTGGCAAATTTGATTTTTTGTTGTTGGAGATTTCGACCCGATTCTTATGACTTAGAATCAGAAATGCCTTTAGACAACCTCGAGAAACGGGTATTTCGGACCTACAGGTAGATAAATTAATCTCGGTTTTGTTTTGAGTGTAACACTGAGCAATGCAAGTGAAAAGGCGCGAGGGCGTAAGCAAAAATTTAACGCGCCGGCATAATGGCGGGCGACTGCTTTATTCTGCTAACCAGCGGGAGGCAGTTTTTAACGATTTTGAGATTTTTCCCGCTTTCGTCACGCCCTGTTCTGCGAAATTGCCGACCAGAAAAACTGATTCCGGGATCGTTAGCGGCGAATGCGATAAGCGCACTTAATATTGCTATCATCGACTCGATTATTGTTGCCGATGCAGGGAAATAGCTAAAGTGGCTCCATGATTTCCCAAGTGGAGATATATAGCCAAACCTGCTCGGCATAGCCTTGTCACCGATATTTAAACGCCATGTTGACACCGCCCCCGCCTTTGCATAGATTGCTGCAATGCAATATGATTCCATTTAGATGGAAATTGTTTAGCTTTTACAGATTATTAAGACGGTTTGGTCGCTGCTGGCTTATTTAACGAATTGAGGGTGAAGTGTTACTCACTAAGATTCCGCATTTAGCGACCGGACGTCCATTTTTCCACTCGTTGCGTTTCGAACTGGCCTTCGTGCTGATTTGCGGCGTATTCCTGCCATCTGCCGTTACTGTCGGCCTGCCCGCTCTCGACCAATATTATCCAATAGGTGTAAAAAATTCGCTGATCGGGGCTGGTACGTGTGCGGTTGCAATGACTCTGACGCTGCGCCGGTTCCGTTTATATCCTGGAACGGCTGTCGCGCGGTCTATTTTGCCGGTTCTCTTCACCTTTTTCGCTGTCCTGCTGTCATTGGTGGCGATATTGAGGATTGATTATTCCAGCCGCATATTATTTTTCAGTTTTGTCGCTACGCTTGCCGCCCGTTATGCCATCGAAACGTTGCATGTTAAGGCCAAGGGAGTGCTATATTATGTGGTGCCCGGAGGCAGGGCCGCCGTGGTTCACAAACTCGCAAATATACCGACCATCTCGATGACCTCTCCCTCGATTTCCGGTCTACCGGGTTGCGCGATTATTGCCGATTTGCATGCGGATCTGGCTCCTGAATGGGAGCGATTGCTCGCCGAGGCCGCGATCGCCGGAAAGCCCGTCTATCATTACAAGCAGGTCTGGGAAGCCCAGACCGGCAAGGTTCAGATCGACCATCTTTCTGAAAACAGCTTTGGTGCGCTGGTTCCTAGCCTTGTTTATCAGAAATTCAAACGGGCAGTTGATTTGCTTGTCTGTGTCGTCGCGCTCCCCTTCGCACTGCCATTGATGGCTGTTTGCGCCATTCTCATCAAATCTGACAGCGCTGGGCCGGTTTTCTTCCGGCAGCGGCGCATGGGATTTCGAGGCAAAGTGTTTCAGGTGATTAAGTTTCGGACCATGACGGTGACGCATGACGGTGGGGACCGCGATTGCTCGGTCACCCAGACCGATGATCACCGTATCACTATGGTCGGTCGGTTCCTGCGCAGCACCCGGCTGGACGAACTGCCGCAGATCTTCAATATCCTGCGGGGCGAGATGAGCTGGATCGGGCCGCGCCCCGAAGCTGTAAGCCTGTCGTCATGGTATGAGCTTGAAATTCCTTTCTACCGCTATCGCCATATCGTGCGGCCCGGCATCAGTGGATGGGCGCAGGTTAATCAGGGTCATGTGTCCTCGCTCGACGAGATCGACGACAAGCTGCAATATGATTTCTATTATATAAAGAACTTGTCTTACTGGCTCGACATACTGATTGCCGCACGTACGGTGCGAGTGGTACTCACCGGTTTTGGTGCAAAGTAGACCCTCATGTCTGACCATTCAGTGGGCGCAAAAGCCTCTCACAATAAAGGCGAGCCAGTGCGCGTGATCTTTGTAAACCGCTTCTTCTATCCTGACGAGTCGGCGACCTCGCTGATGCTGACTGACCTCGCCTTCGCGCTAGAGGCTAAACCTTATGCGCTCCACGTTGTGACCAGTGGCTCGGATTATACGGGTTCTGAAGAGAGGCCGCCGTCGCGCGAAAAAGTAAACGGAACATCCATTCACCGGCTGCCTGCGCTGCAGGGCGGGCAGACTTCGCTCGTCCGGCGTGTCGCCAATTTTGTCATTTTCTACCTTTTTAGCTTTGTCGCATTGTTGCGATTGGCGCGGCGCGGCGATTTAGTGGTCTGTCTGACCGATCCGCCTTTTGGCCAGCTGCTATGTCTTCTTGCGGTCCGGCTGAAAGGCGCGCGGCTCATCAACTGGGTACAGGATATCTATCCCGAAACCGCCATTCGCCTAGGCTTCGGTTCGCCGGGCAATCCTCTCTTTGGCATGCTGGCCCGATTACGCGACTTTTGCTGGAAGGCAAGTGCAGTCAATGTCGCGATCGGAGCGCGCATGGCGGAATATGTCAAGCACCGCACCGCCGATGCGGCCGATATTCGAATCATCCCGAATTGGGCCGACGAGAAAGCATTGGCCCCGCTTGCTCATGAAGAAAACCCGCTGCGCAGCAAGTGGGGCTACTTGCTCGAAGATTGCGTGATTGGCTATTCCGGCAATCTGGGCCGTGCCCATGACAGCGAAACAATGCTGGGCGCCATAGAGCAGCTTGTCGGCGATGCCGCATCGCCGGCGCGATTTCTGTTTGTCGGAGGCGGGGCCCAGCGCAAGGGGCTTGAAGAGCGCCTGAAAGCCTATGACAGAGTCCGCTTTTGCAACTATCAGCCTCGCGAGCAGCTGCGCGAAAGCCTGTCGGTGCCCGATATTCACTGGCTGTCGCTTGCGCCGCAGCTCGAAGGCCTGATTGTGCCGAGCAAATTCTATGGCGCTGCCGCTGCCGGACGTCCGATCATTTTCGTCGGCGATGAAGATGGAGAAGTTGCCCGTCTGATCGCGCAGGGAGAATGTGGGCGCAGCTTTGCCCCCGGTGCAGTCGGTGCGCTGACGCAGTATTTACGAGAGCTTTCGGCGGACCGTAATTTGCGTGAGCTTTTGGGCCAGAACGCGCGTCTTTTTGCTGAGGATATTTGCGCTCGTGACAGCCGCCTTGCAGAATGGACTGCGCTGCTTTGCGATTTGGCCACTACGGAAATGTCTGGTTCCTTGGACGAGGCAAAATCTACTCAGAAAGCTAATGATTATTTGGCCCTCGAAGGTGCAGCAGTGGTGGGCCCTTCGCGGATTAACGGGCTGGCCAATGGTCAGCAATGCAAGGGATTACAGTCATGACCTCGGCCATCGATAAAACCTCGCTCGCCGAAGCGCCAAAAGCCCAAGGAACCCAGCGTTGGTATGTCGCGCAGGTACAGCCGCGCAAGGAGCAGTTAGCACTCGCGCATCTGCGGAGGCAGCGCTTCGTAACCTATTGTCCCATTATCAAGCGGACTAGGCGCTTGCGCAAGCAATCGGTTAGCACCGCCGAGCCGCTGTTCCCGGGCTATGTCTTTGTCGCGCTTGATTGCGAGCGCGAGCCCTGGCGTTCGGTGAATGGCACTATCGGCGTGCTTCGCCTCGTGAGTTTTGGAATGCAGCCTGCCGTGATGCCTCGCGGGTTTGTAGAACAGCTGCAGAATCTGGCAGGCGACGACGGCCACGTCCGCTTTGATGAGGCCCTGCGACCGGGCGACGGGGTCAGAATCGTCGGCGGACCATTTGATGGCTTGTGCGGCTCGCTGGCGAGCAGCGGCGGCCGGGAGCGGGTGACCGTGCTGTTGCAAATGCTCGCTGGTGAAACGAAAGTGACGATGCCTCGCTCAAGCTTGATCGCTACTTGAACCGGAACGATTGCGGGTCACCGCTGGCGAGTTAACATGTTTTTTTGTACAATTCTCTTCTTGTCAAAAAAAGTCGTTTATGACACTGTTCAAAATTGAACATTGAATACCGAGTTCTGTAATATACCTGTCTGTGAGCGGTCGTTTCCGCCGCAGTGCGGTAGCCGTGAAGCCTGTGGAACCCATTGCCGATTCTCCTTCAATGGCGCGCCTTTCCGAGCGCGAGAGCCTTGATTATGAATTGATGTTGCTGCTCGAACAGAATCCGGAATTATCGCAGCGAGAATTGTCGCGGCGGCTTGGGATCAGCTTGGGGCGGGTCAATTATTGCTTGCAGGCGCTTGCTGCAAAGGGCTGGGTAAAGCTGGAAAACTTTCGCCAGTCATCACATAAGCAGCGTTATATTTATGCACTTACGCCTGACGGCATTGCCAGCAAGGGCGCGATGACGGGGCGGTTTTTGAAGCGCAAGCTGGCCGAATACGACCATCTTAAAGCGCAGATTGCGCTCCTCGAGCGCGAATTGCCCAAACGGGGAGGGGATGCGAAGTGATGTGGCGTAAGATACCTGTCTGTCGGTGTTATCGTGCGTGGGTCTCTCGCACAGGTGCAAAAAGCTCGCAGGTAAACTCTCGGTTCGACATCTGCTGATTTTGGAAAGGGCCAAATTTGAGCCTCCTGAAGACCCTTCGGCTCATTGTCCGGCATCCGCTTAATCGTGGTGGCCAGTTTCGCGCTGTCACGCGGTTCTTCCGCTGGCAGATTGAAAGCCGCCTCAAGCGAGAGGTTGCGTTCAATTGAATTTCGGGGGCCAAGCTTGTAGTGCAGAGGGGTATGACCGGCGCCACGGGCAATATTTACTGCGGCCTTCATGAATATGAGGACATGGCTTTCGTTCTCCATGTGCTTCGACCCGGCGATCTTATTGTCGATGTTTGAGCGAACATAGAAGGCTGCACGGTCCTTGCTTCGGGTGTATGTGGCGCAAGAACAATAGCAATTGAACCCGATCCAAAAACTGCCGCTCACCTTCAACGCAATATCGATGAAAATGGCTTGGGTGATTTAGCGACTGTGGCAAGGACTGCGATGGGCGATAAGGTAGGCGAGATAAGTTATTCCGTCGGACAGGACACAACCAATCAAGTTGCTATTTCTGCTGACACGGAGGTTCAGGCAGTCTCCTTGTCGACGCTTGATATGATCCACAAGGATGAAAGCCCGTCGGATATTAAGATGGATGTTGAAGGTTTTGAAACTAAGGCTTTGCAGGACGCTATGTCGGTCTTTACCGAACATTCACTTTTTGCAATTCAACTCGAAACTGTCGACGAAGAGGCCTGTGGGCTTTTAGCAGATGCTGGCTTTACACAATTTTTCTACGTGCCGTCGACGCATTCGATATTCAAGGCGCAAAGCGGACGCGGCTCAAATAGCTTGTTTGTGCGTCAAGCGCTGATGGTTATCGAACGGCAAGCGGCAACGCCGGAACGGCATTTTTATGGCAGATCCATTTGAATGTTGAGTGTTTGCATTGCTCGAAAATCACTACAATATGATCATGGAATGCTGGGTCTGGTGAATGTAGCCATCGCGGTTTCCGCGCAAGCGAAGAACTATTCGTTTCGAAGGGCCCGGCGCGATGAATTCACTCGGACCATTCATCAACTAAATGAGTCCGATGGAGCTGGCTTATTCGGTGATGAGCGAGGCAACCAAGATCGCTCGCGATCTTGGTTGGTGCGAAGATGTTCCGCCAGGCAGCTATGAAAACTTTACAATTTGGAGTGTGATAACGATGCAGTCGAAGCAAAGTCTAGCTGCAACGCCCCGCGGCCAAACATCTTCTCCCGGTCTGAAGGATTCACTCCGATGGATAACACAAGCTGCGGCGCTCAACGCATACGGCACCTATGTCGGGTTGGGCGCGCGACTACGATCGTCCTGGATGATCCGTGAGGACATCACATGGCTGCTTCTCGCTACTATGCCGAACAGCGGTTCGACGGCGGTTTCAAAGCTCATTCAGAACTCCGCCGCTGCAGTCTCGTTGACGCCGAGCGGAGAAGGTCAATGGCTTGTTCCGGCGATGTCGGCCCCTGGCCGGCGTTGGGACCCGGCGCATCACCCCGATTACAAGCGGATGCGCCAGATCTGGCTATCACGTGTACCACGCCTCCCCTCTCCGAGCGTGGTGATTGAGAAGTCGCCGCCCAACTTGTGCCGAATCGATAGGATCGCTGATGCTCTCGCGCCGATGGAGCGCCACGTGGTTTGCTTGACTCGTGATCCCTTTGCGGTCTGTGCTAGTTGGTTCAGACGATATAGCGCCGCCGCCGTGGTACGCAGTTGGAGGCCCGATTTTGCTGGTAAGATGGAGACACAGGCCGATCATTTGCGGATGCTTGGTCGACTCTATGGGGAATGGGCGGGGCATATGCTCGAGGCTCGCGAACGTGCTTCCTTGACCATTCGCTATGAGTGCCTGACAAGTAATCCGCAGACGCTAATCGACGGCCTACAGCAGTTATTCCCAGTACTAAGCGATGTCCGCGTCGATGCGACTGTTTCAGTGAAGGACTACAAGGACGATACTCTACGCAACATGAATGCAGAGCAGGTCGCACGACTGAACTCTCATCAGATTAAATTAATTGCCGAAGGTCTAGCGGATCATAGCAATAACATCGAATCGCTCGGCTATTCAACCCAACTGGACTATTGACCGAACCCTGAGTATCTTAGTACTTATCCAATAAATGCAATGAAGAGTCTACATTTCTTGATATCGGGTTTCAGGGCTTGGTCTCGACTTTTCTGCGCATCAGGCAATTGCTACCGAATACTTACTTACAAACGGGTCCGCTCGCATTTCTAACCATTCTGTATCAATGATCGGGCCTGCGCTTAGTCGTATCCGCACCAACTTCGCCAAAGTGGTAAGCGGGCAAGCGAGTGTGGCGGGACTCAATTTCTTGACGCTGGCGATTAATACGCGGGCGCTCGGAATCACCTATTTCGGCATTCTGATCATCATCCAGTCAACCACTGAATTGGTGGTTAAGATTTTCGGCTTCACCACTTGGCGGGCGCTGCACAAATTTGGTGCAGACGACGTTGCGGCGGGCCGTTACGACCTCTTGCGCCAGCGCTATCGCTTTGGATTTATACTCGATCTGGGCGCTGCTCTGTTTTCGACGATAATCACAATCATCGCGTTCGCTTTTTTTAGCACCTATTTTGGCTTGGACGAAGAAACTCGTTCGCTTGGTATGTTGTATTCGTTCACCAACCTGTTTCAAGGGACCTCTGCCAGCGTCGGCATTTTACGTATCACCGAACGCTTCGGTCTTGCAGTGATAATACAGGTCATCGGAGCGGCGTGTCTGCTTGGAAACGCACTGGTTCTTTACGCAATCGACGCTCCCTTCGCGATTTATATATACACCGTTGGCGGCATCGTCATCACTTGGAACACGGCGCTAAACCTTGCCGGTTTTATAGTCGTTCAAAGCCGAGTCGCTCACATGGAAGGGAGTCATGCAGCTACAAATGTCGATTACAAGACATTCTTGAATTTTGCTCTCGCTTCCTCGGCAGGAGGAACCTTGAAGGGCTTCCGCCAGCGAGGCGAAGTTCTGATCGTCGCCGCCTTTCTTGGACCCGAGGGTGCGTCAATTTATGGGGTCGCCTATCGCATCGGAGCGCTGTTTGCCCGGTTTGTTGATGCTGCAACCCAAGCGATCTATCCTGAATTCGCCCTCTTGGTTGCGAAGAGAGAATTTGTCGCCGCCAAGCGCCTGGTTTTCAAGATGAGCGGCATCGGTCTCGTCGCGACCCTTCCCGTCCTGCTACTGGCCATCGGCTTTGGTGGCATTCTACTTGCACTGGCCTTTGGTGCGGAATTCGCCAGTGGCCAGTTCAGCCTCGTCTGGCTCCTTATCGCCTATCTCATCCCTTCGGCCCTGTTCGCGCTCGCTCCCTACTCGCAATTGGCATTTGGTGCGGGGCGCTTTTTAGGAATGGAGATGGCGGCATTCGTGGCTTTTCTGGCGGCGGCATGTGCAGGCCCCTATTTCCTCGGCATTCAGGGTGCGGGACTTGGCACAGCGGCGTTCACGGTTGTCCTTTTTGGCCTGTTGGTTTACCAGGCGTTGACGCGCCGGCCTGCCGAAAAATCGGACGATGCAGATGGAAGGTGGGGCAGTTGATATGAATCTTCATCCACCTTTACCGAATTTTTTCGTTATCGGGACCGCCAAATGCGGAACTACGAGCCTCGCGCAATTCTTCGAGCAGCACCCCGATGTTTGTTTTTGCGAGGCGCATGAGCCTAACTTCTTTGCCTTCGATCATTACTTTCAACGTGGGCTTAAGGCCTATCGCCATCGCTATCGGCATTACAAGGGCGAAAAGGCGATAGGGGAAAAGAGCTGGCGATACTCCTGCAAAGATAATTATCCTGAAGCTCGCGACCGCATGCTGGCTGCGATCCCGACTTTTAAAGTGATTTATATAGTGCGCGATCCACTGCCGCGTGCCCTTTCCATGTGGCGCGAATTGCGTGATGGTGGACAGGACCGTATTCCTGCCGACCCCAATGAAGCGCTATCCAACGAGGGCATAGTGGTCGACAGCAGCCGCTATGCCCGGCAGCTTGATCATTTCGAACAAAAGGTCGGGCAGGAAAACTGCAAGGTTATGTTCTTCGAGGACATGGTCGCCGACCCGGATTCTTTCTATGCTGCCCTGTGCGAATTTCTGGGGATCGCCACGTTCCTGCCGGCCGAAGCAATCCACGCCAACGTCTCTACGGGACAACGATCGGACACGAAGATTCTCGAACTGATCCGGGCGACGGGCCTTGCTGGACTCTTACGCCGATGGGCTCCTGCGTCGCTGCGCAAGGCCGCGAGGGGATGGGTCAAGCGTCCGGTACGAGAAGTCCCAATCACGTCTGAGACAGAACGACGCTTTTTTGAATTGGTTGGCGAGGACTGTGTCCGATTACTTGAGCGAGAGGGGCGCGCCCCTGCGATGTGGAGGTTGGCATGAGTAAAACTAAGTTCCTACTGCATATTGGCTATGGCAAGACCGGAACGAGTACGCTGCAGAAGGCAGTTTTCGAACCACTGCGGCAGGCCGGATATATTCACTATTTCGGCATGTTCCTTGGCGAGCAAAAGGATCATCCAGATCGCTGCTTCTTTGACGACCTGCAGGCTGCGATGTACCTCAAAGAGGATGCGTTCGCAGCGGTTCTACCCAAACTCCACGAGGACCTTGTCGCGGCAGAAGCACGCAATGATGCCAATCTCCCAATGGTGCTTTCCAACGAGCATTTCCTGTTGTCGAGTTTTTCATCAAGGGTCCGCGGGGTAACAATTGACGTACAAGAGAGCGCAAGACGGCTGGCGCTTGTTTTCGCGCAACAGGATGTTAGACTGCTCATCGGGTTGAGAAGACAGGATTCATTGCTTCATTCTCTCTTTATCGAAGCGATCGCAAGGACCCGGCACGCCAATGCGGATCAATTCGAGAGTTTGGAGGCCTACGTTGCGGAATGCCTGAGCCAAGGAAGTCTGTTCCATTCGATGTATGACTACGACCAATGCATCGCGACATACCAAGCGAACTTCCCTGACGCGGAACTGGGAGTGTATCTTTTCGAGGACTTCATCCGGAACGAACAGGATAGCTTACGCATGATTCTTGGCCTAGCAGATATCAAGCAAGAAGGTATGGAGGTCATTACATTGCCCCTGCCTAATCACAACGTAAAGGACAAGGCGGAGCGCGGGGTCCGAGTTAGACAAAAGTCAGCCTTGGTCGATGCTCTCGACTGGATTCCTGGTGTCCGATCAGCCGTTCGCTTTGCCAGGATGATCAAGCCGATAGAAAATTTACGGACTCGTCGGATCATTCCTTATCTAGACGAAAGCCAAAAGAAACAAATTTTGACAACCTTTGAGCTGTCGAACGTCCACCTGCAAGAACGCGTTCCGCGGATTGCGGCTTTGCTCTCTGAATATGGCTATACCCGGCAGGACCGGAGCGACTGATGGGAGGCAGGATATACGCCTACTTCAAGCGATGGGGTGTCATTGAGGGATTGGGCCGCCCCATTGGAATTTTACACAATAAGCTCCACACGCGAATTTATTCGTTCTTGTTCGGCATTGAAATCGGCCCGGGCGCAATTATCGAGCCGGGCGCGATTTTAAGGCGCGGTCCGCATGGCCGGATCGTCATCGGAGCCAATAGTCTAATCCATTCCGGCGCCCAGATTCTTGCTCACGGTGGCTCAGTTACAATGGGTCACCAATGCTCGGTCAACCCTAACTCTATTCTCTACGGTCATGGTGGCCTCACGATCGGCAATAAGGTGTTAATTGCGGCGGGAACCAACGTCATACCGGCAAATCACGCGACTCATGCTTCTCAGCCAGTTCGTGGGCAGGGGCTGGTGCTGAAGGGGATCACCATCGAAGACGATGTCTGGCTGGGCACAGGGGCAACAGTTCTCGATGGCAGTCATATCGAAGTGGGTGCCGTGATTGCCGCGGGAGCGGTGGTTACCGGTATCCGCGTCGACCGCTACTCGATCTTCGGTGGCATCCCGGCGAAAAAAATTGGTCAGCGCGAAGGCTTCCCTGATACGCTAGACCGCTCGGCGGATGAAGCCCGTGTAATGCGTGAGCCCTTGATTGACAGAGTGCAAAGGAAACCTAATGCCGATTCAGAATGAGAACCGTTATCTTGAAGCAGCCGCGATTTTCGCGGCCAACCCGATCAATGCCATCCGCTTTGGCATTGATCATCTTCGCGGCAAGCATGGTAATTCCTATCGCCTGTCGTTCCGAGGCATCCCTTTACTTGTTCGTCCGACAACGACAGACCTGCAGGTCGTGAGAACTTGTCTTCTAGGGGAATTCGACGAGGTCATGGGAAGAGTTGGAAACGAACACGGCCTGATCGTCGATGCTGGAGGTTATATCGGCTTAGTATCCATCCTTTTGGCCCGTCAATTTCCCGCTGCGCAGATCGTCTGCTTGGAACCAAGCTCTCAAAACTTTGCTTTGGCGAAGGAAAACTGCCGCCCATATTCGAACATTGAAGTTTGGAATTGCGCCCTTGCCCCACAGTCTGGGCAACTTACCCTGAGCGACCGGCGCACCGGGCCTTGGGGATACACAGTCGTCGCGGATAGCGCTGATGGTGAGGCACGTGCGATGGAGACCGTGGAAGCAAAAAGTGTAACGAATATACTCGACCATTTCAACGTGTCGGGAATCGACTTGCTGAAGCTTGATATTGAAGGCGGCGAGTTAGCCTTGCTGCGTGACTCACCCGACTGGGTCAAAAAGACCGACGTCATCGTTATTGAACTCCACGACCGAATTGCTCCGGGCGCAACCGATGCATTTCGCGAGGCGGCTGTAGGCAGAATCGATATTCCTATAAAAGGCGAAAAATTTATGTCCATTCGGCCCGATTCTTCAGCCGCCGCGAAGGTGGGTGCAGGCAAGTGAACGGAGCGCCGCATTATCTTGGCACCCAATCAGACAGTCATGCCTTGCCATGAGCATTCATTTCATTGTCCCAAGCCAATTCGCTGAGCAATTGGCTGCCCTGCCCGACCAGACGGTTGGAGGCAACTATCCGTACTGGCTTGGTGGCCGCTTCAATTGGGTGGCGCAGTCCTATATGATATTGCGGCAATATCGCGAGGGGATGACGATATCTTCTGCGCCAAAGCCGGGCGTCCGCAATTTCTCTCATTGCATGGGCTGGCGTGCCACGGGCGATCGCGTTGGTGAGTATCGAATCAGCGTCCGAGCCGATTATCCTCGTCTGCGCGATGTTGATTTTGAATTGTTGCAAAATTCTGTTGCGCCGAGGGGGGCAAAGCAGGCTTATGTACCGTACTGGCCAGTTCCAGGCATTATCCCGCGTGATCCTGCTCGGCAAGGCGTCAGCCGCATAGCCTATGCAGGGCGTCTCGGGGCGAATAACCTCGCGGGGCCACTCAAATCTTTAGGCATTCAGCCGGGTGGTCGGGAACTCGCAGTGATAGCACCCGACCAGTGGCACGACATGTCGCGAGTCGATCTGCTTATTGCCGTCCGCGATTTTTCTGGTGCGACGCATGACAACAAACCGCCAAGCAAGCTGTTTAATTCCTGGATCGCTGGTATCCCTTTGATCGGCGGGACTGACAGCGCCTTTAGCAGTGTTGGCAAGCCCGGCATTGATTATGTCCGTGTCACAAATGAATCGGAATTCACCAAAGCGCTCGAACGTATGTGTAACGATTCTGGTTTTTATGAAGCCATCGTCCAAGCGGGAAAGGGACGCCGCACTGAAGTGACGATCGAAGCCATCGCCGCCGATTGGCTCAAGGTGCTTGATGGCCCGATCCTATCCGATTTCCAAGCGTGGTGCGCGAATCAAGGACATAATCGTCGCCCCGTCCTACCTCCTTTGCTCGACCGCAGCCGCGATGCGCTATCGACTATTAAACAAAAACTAAGTCCCCGTCGTTTGTGACCGGAATCAGTGAGACAGATCCGCGTGTGCTCGTCGTGCAATTGGGCGCTCGGCGGCAATATGCCATGCCAGCAGCGCTCGAAAGTGCTGGAATGCTGGAAGCGCTTTACACCGATATGTGTGGGACAGTGGGCTTGGGGCGATGGCTTGCGCCATTCGAAAAGGCTAGCGGTGCTAGGCTGACCAAGCTTCTAAATCGGCGGCCTCCCGAGGCAGTAGCGGCAAGAACGCGGACTTTCCCGTCGTGGACTCTCTCAATGCTGCGGGCAGCTCGCCTCACAAATTCGGAAGAGCGCGTGCGTGCGCAAGATCACGCCCATCGCCTGGCTGGTCAGGCAATGGCCCGGGCGGGCTTCGGGAGCGCAACGCATTTAATGGTGATGCTGATGGAAGCGCGGGGCTTGCTGACTGCCGCGAAGGATCGGGGGCTGACAACCATTACCGACGTTAATGTTGCGCTATCATCTGAGCAAATCGTGCGTGACGAACGGCACCGCAACCCCGGCTGGGAGCGTGACGGCTATTTTTGGGGTGAAACGCTCGGCGAAGTTGACGCGTCATTTCGACCGAGCGCAGAAGTGATCGAGAAGACTGACATCTTCCTCTGCCCGTCCGAGTTTGTGCGCTCCGATCTTGTTGAGACCTTCGGAGTGGCACGGGAGCGTACCATACTACTGCCCTACGCCGCGAACCCGCGCTGGTTTGATGTCGTGCCGGAACCAATCACTGGACGGATTTTGTTCGCTGGTGAGGCGGGACTTCGCAAGGGAATTCATATTCTCGCTGCTGCTGCCGCCATCCTCAAGGGACGTGGGCGGACCTACGAGTATCGCATTGCCGGCAACGCGAGTGAGACCGTAAGAGCTAGGA
This sequence comes from Sphingorhabdus sp. YGSMI21, assembly GCF_002776575.1. Classification (GTDB taxonomy): domain Bacteria; phylum Pseudomonadota; class Alphaproteobacteria; order Sphingomonadales; family Sphingomonadaceae; genus Parasphingorhabdus. The sequence continues at coordinate 1,205,872 of NZ_CP022548.1, forward strand.
GCGAAACGGCGCCGCTTACCTTTCTCGGTCGGCTCGGGTACCAGGCTATGCGCGAAGAGTTCTCACGCGCAGACGTGTTTGCTTTCCCCTCACTTTCGGAAGGATCGGCTGGTGTCACATACGAGGCGATGGGCTGTGCAGTCCCTGTCGTGACTACAAACGCGTCTGGCAGCGTGGCGCGCGATGGCGTTGAGGGAGTGATTGTGCCAGAGGGCGATCCGGATGCGCTCGCTGATGCGCTTGAACGGATTATTGAAGACCGGGCGACGCGTGAAGAGATGGCGCGCGCCGCAAGGCGGCGGGCGCAGATGTATTCTTGGGATACATACACGGACCGCTTTGCGGCCGCGATTTTAGGAGGTACTTCCGTTAGTGCCTGAATGGAGCAAAATATGACGATATTGCTGTTGATCTTCTCGTCTATCGTCGCTGCCATCTCGATCTTTCAACCAGCAGGCTACATCAAGGCTCCAGCGCTGATGGCCCTTGTTTTTGCGGCTTGGTTTGCGCCGCAATTGTTTAGCGCCGGTCAGATTTCCACGATTCCGCAGGACGCGGTGTTTGACGTCGGGATGCTCGCATTATTCTGTATTCTCGCAGTATTTTTTGGTTGGTGGCGTGGCGTGGCAACTCCAATTAGGACGCCCAGCAAGCGGATTATAATTAACGTTGATGCACTGATAGCTCCCGTGGCCCTACTCACGATCTTCACAACTGTGATGAACATTTATCTTAATCAAATGCGCGGATCCGAGGCTGGGCAGGTTTCCCAGTGGACAGGACCGATTACGATAGTCGCCTTTTTCGCTGGCTTGCGAACTATCCCGCTAGTTTTCTCTCTTCTTATGGTTATGCATAAGCGCACTCCACTTACACTAACATTGGCAGTGGCGAACCTTGCCGTGACAATTCCAGTCGCACTCATCTATCTTCGCCGGTCGGAGATGGTTGACCTTGGCATCGCGATTCTCGGCGCTCTATGGTTCGCACGACGCATCCGAATAGCGCCGCTTTATATAGTCGCCGGCGCCGTCTTGTTTGCCGTTGTAGTGTTCACGATCGGGCCGTTGCGCAGTGCTCAGAACACTCACGAGAGTCAAACCGGACAAAATGTTTCGATCATAAATCCGATTTTATGGAAGAATATTGATGTCGGCAAAGCTGTCGCTACTTCTATAGACAAGTCCCCAGACGTACAAAATGCAGTTTATAGGACCAAATACTTGAACGATTACGGGGGCTTCTCCTATGGAGCTACCGTTTGGAATAAGTTCGTTTTGAGCTTCATACCTGGCCAGATTTTGGGTAAGGATTTCAAGGTCGGCCTGTTGATAGCTAGCAGCGGGATAGCAGCTGAGGATATCTATTATCGCTACAACTTCGAATATCAGACGGGAACGACGTCTACTGGCGTAGGGTCGGCTTACGCGGACTTCGGTTACCTTGGTTTCTTCTACTACCTGTTAGTCGGCTACATTATGGCCCGGATCTATAGGGTGGCAATGAGGGGCGATCCATGGTTTCAGACGGCATATCTCGCCATCCTCCCTTTTTGCCTCACAATGATTACCCACGGCCATGATCTGTTCTTCGTAAACTTAGCGCTTGTCACCGCAGTGTTATTTGCCTTGAAAAAAATTAGTCAACGCAAGTCGCCACCGCGTTATTCGAGGCGACGCACTCGCTTGAGTAAGGCCAGCCAATGAGTATTGAACTCGCAGTGCGCGCAGCATCGGTCGCTTCGCAGAAGGTACAAATGGCTTGGCGCTGGTTGTGGTATAATTTACGTGCTTTTATCTGGTTTACTCCTGCGCCACTCAGCACAAAGTTCTATGGACGTTTGGACTTCACTCACCTTCCAGTTCGCATACGGCTCGGCCGTCGCTGTGGTATTGGCGAAAATGTCTATCTCGCTCCGGGGCGCGAGGCTCTGATCGTTCTGGGTGATGAAGTCACACTAAACCGCGGATGTATGCTAGTTGCAGCCAAAGAAATCCATATTGGCAATCGAGTCTCGATTGGTGAGTATGTCTCGATTCGTGATCAAGAACATATATTCGTACCGAATCGCGGAGTTCGCGACCAAGGATTCAAAATTGAACCGGTCAGTATCGGTGACTACAGTTGGATCGGTAGGGGCGCGTTCATCGGTCCCGGGACAAGAATCGGGAAGAATTGTGTCGTTGGGGCCAACAGCGTGGTACACGGCACCTTTCCAGACGGAGTTCTAATTGCGGGAGCGCCTGCGACCGTGAAGAAGACATTAGCCACGGTTGAGAACTTAGAGGGATCTAAATAATTCGCATTGTGATAATTTCTCGTCAGGTTACGGCCTATCATCATGCCCGGTTCAAGGCCGCAGCGCAGGAGTTCGGCCGTGTCGACATCCTGTCGCTCGCAAATCAAGGCAAGTTTGCTGAAATACTCTCGCAGCAGAGCGAAGAAGGCTACACGCTGCAACGCCTGTTCCCCGACATGGATAGCTATCGTCGCGCCGCAGCCGAGGGTGCTGTTGCCAGTGAGGTGACCTGCCAGCTCGATCGGCTCAACCCAGATGTAGTGGCTATCGCGGGCTGGGCTTCTGCGGAAAGCTATTCGGCGCTAATCTGGGCAATAAAAAGGGCGCGAGGGGTTGTGATATTATCCGATAGTCAAGCGCACGATGCGAAACGTAACAAGGTGCGCGACTTGATCAAAGGACGGATCGTCCGGCTCTGTGGTGCTGGGCTTGTGGCAGGCAGAACACACCGGGACTATCTTGTGAAACTGGGCCTTCCTGCAGAGAGGATTCGGCTGGGTTATGACGCGGTAGACAATGCTCATTTTGCTGGTGGTGCCTTAACAGCCCGTAAATCGGAGCCGGAGTGTCGTGCCCGCCTAAACTTGCCAGAAAACTATATACTCGCCTCCGCAAGGTTCATTCCCAAAAAAAACCTAACCAGTCTGCTGACTGGGTACGCCCGGGCACGGCAAGGGTTGGTGGCGGCACCTGATCTGCTGATTGCCGGCGATGGAGAACAGCGTCTTGTTCTTGAAGCGGCCGCTCGCAGCTTGGGTATTCCCGGTCACGTTCACTTGCCTGGATTTTTCCGGTATGAAGATATGCCAGCCGTTTATGGTCTTTCGCAGGGCTTCGTACACGTCTCGCTTAGTGAGCAATGGGGACTTGTGGTTAACGAAGCCGCCGCTTGCGGGCTACCGATGATCCTTTCCAGAGAGTGTGGTGCCGCAAGTGAGTTGCTGCATGAAGATCGCAATGGTTGGAGCGTCGAGGCAGAGAACGTAGACGGACTAGCTGTTGCCTTAAGGGCCATGATGAGCCTTTCAAAAGAACAGCGCGCAGAGATGGGGGCCATCAGCAAGTCTATCGTCGCTGATTGGGGTCCCGAGCGCTTTGCTCGTGAGCTCGCGCATGTAGCAAGTCTTGCTGAAGCATCAAGGAACGGACGGATCTCGCTCGTCGACCGAGTAATTATTAGGCTTCTGAGCCGTAAAGTCATCGAGACCGTCGCATGACTGACCGTCCCATACTTTCCCGCCCCGGCGCATTTGATCCAATATTGGTTGTCTCGCATCCCCGCTCTGGGACGCATCTTGTGATCGACCTGTTGCGTCGCCAGTTTGAGAGCACGCGCAATTGGCGCTGGTGGGGGCTGCCGCTAGACCACCTATATCTTAATCTTGAACGGCTCGCGTCTCCAAACCGCACGTTTTCGAACAAGCTGGCGCGGAAGATTGTAAACCGTCCTCGCCGAGCGCTAGTCAAAACTCATTTCGAGGAAGATTTCTCACAAAGTTGGGTGCCTGAGGAATCGACGCCTCCCGGCCCTGCTTGGATGGATCTTCTGGCAAGGTCCAAGGTTCTTTACGTGGTTCGGCATCCGATGGACGTGATGGTATCTTATCATCAATTTATGGCCGGGATTGAACCGGCGATAGCCTCTATGTCTTTCAGTGAATTCCTGCGAAGTCCACACAGATCTGGCGAAACCGACAGACTGGGCTGGTGGCAACGTCACCTGATTGGTTGGGAAGCCCGCCCGGACACCTTGTTTCTACGCTATGAGGATATCGTAGCAGACACAGATACCATAGTGGATCGAATTGGCCTTTGGATTGGCGAAGTGCCAATCAAACTTCAGCCAATGCTCCCGCCCAAAGTCACCTCAATCACCCAGACGCGCGTTGATCGTGCAATGCGCTTGTCCCCCAGCTCGACAGCGATCGTAGCAGACCGAATGAGTTTTCCAGCCGAGGACTGGTCGCAGGCTCTCAATGATGCAGACAAGGCGTGGGTGAACAAAAGGATCGGCCCGCTTCTCCGCCGTTTCGGGTATGAGCTCTCGAGAACCCAGGCTAGCAAGGCGATGCCGGAATGACAGCTCCAGTATGCATTCTGACCCCGAACCTCACGCGTAGTGCCGGCGGCGTGATAGCCGCGATCTTAGGGCAGGCCCGTGGCTTGAGCGATAAGGGACGTCCCATACGACTCGTTGGACTTGGAGAACCAGAAGACGTTGCCGGCTTACCTATTGAACTGCATACCAAGGTTGTGCCGTACCTAAATAGTCGGGCATTCGGGCCCGCTCCGGGCTTAGAGACCGCAATTGATGCCAGTGGGGCAAATATAGTCCATCTACACGGGCTCTGGATCAGATCAGTTTCGGTTGCAGCTCGGCGATGGAAGACAAGTCAGGCCAAACATCTCGTTCTGTCACCGCATGGCATGCTTGATCCTTGGGCGCTTGCCAATAGCCGTTGGAAGAAACGCCTCGCACTCACTGCCTTCGAATGGAAGACTTTGGAGGCAGCTGATTGCTTGCATGCGCTTAACGCAGCCGAGCTTGATGCTATCCGGGCAATGGGCTTAACATGCCCGGTCGCAGTGATTCCAAACGGTGTGGACTTGCCCAAACTTTCCGCACCCCCTCCGCCGCCATGTGGCGATGGCCGTCGAGTAATGCTTTTTCTTGGCAGGCTGCATGCCAAGAAAGGGATTGCTGAGACCCTGAAAGCTTGGGCGCATGCGATTGCTGAACGACCTGCTTTGGCCCAAGAATGGCGCGTTGTCATCGCAGGTTGGGACGATGGAGGGCACCAAGCGGAATTAACTTCCCTTTGCGAGGCTCTGGAACTTCAAACGCATGTGGCATTTCTTGGTCCAGTCTATGGTGCAGCGAAGGCGAGTCTTCTGGCCCATTGCGATGCTTTCGTTTTGGCTTCTTATTCCGAAGGGTTACCGATGTCAGTTCTTGAGGCTTGGTCTTATCGCAAGCCTGTCTTTATGACACGAGCCTGTAACCTGCCCGAAGGTTTTGTTGCGAGTGCCGCAGTGGAGATCAATACAGATCCGTATGGGATTGCCCGTACTTTTCTTGAGCGCCTAGATCGCAAAGAATTGGAAGGATTAGCCATGAATGGACGTCGGCTTGTAGAAACACAGTTTTCTTGGACGACTGTCGGCGAGAAGCTTGACGCTCTCTATCGCTGGCTCGAAACCAGAGAACACAGGCCTGCGGAGGTAGAAATTTGATGAGGCCCCGAGAACAAGATGGCCAGCAGGCTCATGAGGATAATTGGGTGAGCCGAAACCGTGCTGCGCAAAAGTGGACGCGCAAGGAACTGGTTGGCCGTGCGCTCTGGGGCCTGGTACAGCCAGCTTTTCGTTTCAGTCCACGACCACTCTGGGGGTGGCGGAGGTGGCTGCTACGTCGCTTCGGTGCGCAGATAGGAGCAGATGTGCATGTTTTCCCAACAGTGCGTGTTGCCATTCCTTGGAAACTCATCCTTCGAGACTCATGTGCAATTGGTGACCACACCATTCTCTATTCTTTAGGACCGATTACCGTGGGCGAACGGGCCACAGTATCGCAACATGCACACTTGTGCGCCGGCAGCCACGATTGGCGCGATCCGACCATGCCGCTCTTGAAGCCACCAATTACGATTGGGGCCGACGTTTGGGTTTGTGCCAACGCTTTTATTGGACCGGGAGTGGCGATCGGAAATGACGCGATCATTGGCGCATGCGCTGTGGTGATGAAAGACGTACCAACTCATTCAATCATGGTTGGTAATCCAGCCCGCCAGATCAAGAGGAGTGATATATGAAAGATCAGGATGCGATTTCAGGTTATCGATACTCAGATGCGACGGATAGTTGTTCTCATGCCGGCGGTGAAAGCTGAACTCCGTAAGATAAACGATAGCTCTCAAGGTGGGGCGTGGCTCTTTGATTTAGGTTGTGGCAACGGTAGTGTTGCGGCGTCCATCACAAAAGAGGGATGGGAGGTGAGCGGTGTGGACCCTTCCTCCGAAGGCATTTCGGCAGCAGCAAAGACGTACCCCGATTTACATTTGAAGGAAGGGTCAGCTTATGATGATCTCGTTTCACTTTATGGCCGATTTCCGGTCGTCCTTAGCCTGGAAGTCGTTGAGCACGTCTATGCACCGCGCGAATACGCCCGTACACTCTTTGACTTGGTTGAACCCGGGGGGACGGCAATCATTTCCACGCCCTATCATGGCTATCTCAAGAACTTGGCCATGGCCGTGACAGGCAAGATGGACAAGCATTTTACTGCACTGTGGGATCATGGGCATATCAAGTTTTGGTCGATCCCGACCCTGTCGGCACTTCTGAGTGAGGCTGGTTTCAATGACATCCGATTTGTGCGCGTCGGGCGCGTCCCGCCGTTGGCACAATCTATGATCGCCATTGCCCAAAAGCCCAAGCCCTGAACCGACTTCAAACGCGCTATAACGCCCCCTAGAAAATCCCTGAGTGCTCGACAATGCTGCTCTATGGATTTTCTTCTTGAGCCAGTTTTTCCCCAAGTTCTTTCCCAATAAAGAGACGAGATGACCCTTACAGTCGTTATCCTTACCAAGAACGAAGAGCGCCACATCACGCGTGCGCTTGCGTCTGTTTCAGGCATCGCGGATCGGTGTGTTGTCGTCGACAGCGGGTCAACAGACCACACTGTAGAGCTGGCCGTAGCGCACGGCGCCGAGGTCATGAAAAACCCTTGGGTCAACTATGCAACGCAGCTAAATTGGGGCTTGGATCAACTGCCACACGACACCGAATGGGTGTTGCGCCTAGATGCAGACGAGATTGTAACACCAGAACTCTTGACAGAAATCACGCAAAAGCTCCGTGAGCTAGGGCCTCAAATCGAAGGAGTATACGTATCGAGGCGAATGACGTTTTTGCGCCGTCCGATCAACTGGGGCGGCGTATTTCCAGTCCGCGTTTTACGGATATTCCGCTATGGCAAAGGTCGCTGTGAAAACCGGTGGATGGATGAACATATCCAAGTGGAGGGAGCAACGGCGGAGTTTGATGGGGAGATTATTGACGATAATCTCAATTCGCTTTCTTGGTGGACTGAGAAGCACAACTCCTATGCGAGCCGTGAAGTCGTCGATGTCTTGAACCTCGAATATGGCTTCATGCCCCATGAGACAATCGCCAACTTGCAGAGCGGGCAACAGGCCGGTGTGAAGCGCTGGCTAAAAGAAAAGGTTTATGCAAGGCTTCCCGGCGGGCTCAGGGCATTCGTTTATTTCTTCTATCGATACATCGTCCGTCTGGGCTTCCTCGACGGAAGTGAAGGGGCTGCCTTTCATGTGCTTCAAGGCTTTTGGTACCGCTATCTTGTCGATGCCAAACTGTTTGAAGTCAAAAAATATATGGAGCGAACCGGCTCTGATGTCGTCACGGCAATTGACCATGTGCTTGGCATTAAGGTTCAATAAGGACATGCTGTTCGGCGCTGTCTGATGCCTTCGGTAACGATCAAAACATTCGTCCACTAAGCCTCTCCAATTCTATTCCATCGCCGCTCATGCATGCTCGCCGCTGAAGCATTCTCCACATAGCGGGCGAGCACCGCATAAGTCCGCCACCCGCCAGCCTGCATGATGCCTAGGGTGTCGAACCCGGCCACCATCATATCCTGCGCAGCCCCCACACGCATCGAATGGCCCGATAAAGCGCGCACCGTTGCTGGTTCAAGCCCAGCCCTCTTTGCGGCGGCTTTGATCAGCCGGCGAATGGATGTTGTGTCCAAGGGCCGGTCCGATAATTTGCGCGTGTGCAGGCCGCGAAACAGCGGCCCCTCTTGACGATCTGCCGCGCTCAGCCAGGCGTTCAGGCGCGTGACCGTGGCTATAGAGAGATAGGCGATCCGCCCATCGCCGAAGGGATAGGACTTGGCTGTCGGAATCCGTATTCTCGAGCGATCCTCATTCAGATGCTGGACCTGCATGGCGGCCAATTCATAGCTCCGGCATAGCGTATCATAGCCGACGCTCAGCAGCGCCGCGTCCCGCAGCCCGCTCAAACTGCCGGGGCACGCTGCAACAATCTTCTCTAACAGTTCACGCGTAAGCCCTGCCGATTGTTTCGGCCGTCGGTGGCGGGCGCGCCGGGCGCGCCGCAGGGCCAGATAAACCGCGCTGTTGTCGGTTGGTGAGGGCAGATCCGCCATCCGGTGCGCAAACTTGATCGCGTCGACGCGGTGCTTGATGGTCGATATCGCCCTGGTTCCGAGCTGAGTATCGACAAAATCGGCGATCGTTTGTGGGGCTGCAGGGAGCCAGCCCAATGCGCGACTGGCACACCACGCTTGAAAATGTTTTAGATCGTTGCGATAGCCACGCAGCGTATTTTCCGAATATGCTCCTTCGCAGCGGGCGAACATGCCGTCCATTTGAGATTGATCGGAGAGACTCATGTGTACTAAAATAGTACCTAATAAGCGAGAGTCAATGATTTCTTCTTGTCAAATACGCGGTGCGCGAGGGCTTCTAAAAATTAGTGCAAGCGATCTTGCCGAGTTGGCGGGAGTAACATGGAAGACAGTGCAACGTTTTGAAGCGTCCTCGGGCGTCCCGCCCTCTCGCAGCGGAACACTCGAGCGCGTAAAAGCCGCGCTCGAAGGCGCCGGTATCGAGTTCATTGGCGATCCGGTAACCTCGCCCGGCGTTCGTCTGCGCCGATAGAAAGCTCCACGCTACAATGTTTTCCAACCTGCTTCCGCTGCATCGCGTTGTGCGGCTCCTGTTCTGGGCCGCCGCTGCATTTGCGCTGCTCATGGCTAGCCTGCCGCAGGTAGTCGCCTTGCCTGGCGACCCCAACGACAAGCTGCTGCATATTCTAGCTTTTGCAGTCCTCGCGCTACTCGCGGCATTTGCCTACCCGCGCACCAGGTTGCTCATTATTCTGGCCGGCTTGAGCAGTTTTGGCGCCTTGATCGAATTCGTCCAGTTGATCCCTACGCTTAACCGAGAAGCTGACTGGATCGACTGGGCCGCCGACACGCTTGCAGCCGCCGCCGTGCTTGGCTGTGTCTTTCTGCTGCGCCGTCTGCGTTGACGCGCTGCAGCGCGGTGTACCTCAACTGATCTCGCGCAGTGTTTCACGCGCTTCGCGAATCAGTTGCATCAGTTCCCTACGCTCCTTGAGCATCTCGCGGGTGAATCCGTGCTTCAGCGCGTTCTGATTGCCCTTGGGAGCACCAGATCCGCCGTCGCCGCCATGCATCCGGCAGCGCTTTTGTCGCTGACCGCGGGCGAAAGGCAGGCGGATCCCTTGCGGGTTTTCGCGCCGCAGCGAGGACTTGCCGCCATTGGCATGGTGTTGCGCTGGTAATCGCTGACCTTCTTCTTCATTTGCTGCTCTTGCGAGCCGGTTGTTTCGCGCGCGCGGGGGTCGCGAGAGGATTGGGCAGCGGGACCCCGTTATCTGGCGCGTCCTGCAGTGCGCGTTAGGCAGAGGCGGCCTTGCTCGGCGATGGCGCTGAGCCATCGACATTGCCAACGATTGCCTGGCCGCCAGCGTGAACATTCACATGTTCAACGGTGATTTTCTGCTGCCCCCGGATGCGATGTTTCGCGAGCACTTCCATCTGGCGGGTATAGATCTGCAGCAGCTTTGGGGCATGCTTGAGATTGCTATCACGCCCTTCGAAGGACTGCTCGGGCGACATCGCGCACCGCAGACATTCCATAACCGTTTCATGAGTTGCCACCATCTGGGCGGCTAGCATGCCCTCAAGCCCGTCGGTCGGTTTGATTGCGGCAATAGCGGCAATCGTCGCCATGATGGCATCATTCTGATCCTTTCCCTTCCGCACCCAGACACTTGCCAGTACATGGTCCAGCAAGCGGGTTTGTAGAGACTCAAAATCACTGCCCGTCGCATCTTTCATCATTTTCTTGACGGCGGAATTGTTCGATGCGCCCAAATCAGCCTTTTCGCTCGTGTCGGGAGGGTCCTTTTCGGCAGTCAGTTCCGGCTTTTTGGCCAAGGTCTTTCTCCAGCTGAACGGCCACATTAGCACAGACCGGGTAAAACACGGAGCCGAAAAGACGTGATTTTTCTACTGTGCAGGGGGTTGAATCAAGATAAACCTTTTGACCCTACCCCCTCCTACACATCTTGAGGGAGGCCTCGCGCGATAACACCACATGTCAGGCAGAGTTTGGCCGCGCTCAGAAGATCAAATCTGAGAGATATCGATTGTTGGTCCCGAAGCGAATTTCCTGGACAGAGGGTCTGTTGAAAGGGCTGATGCAGCAAAGCCCTACAATTCTGTTTGACTCTCAATCCATACCACACCATCGAATCTAGAGGCAAATCCACAGGAAAATCCAAAGCCTCTCGCAATTTGTGTTCAAGATTATGTAGACCCTGATGAATGATAAGAAAATCAACGGCGCAAAGCACAATCGCGATATTATGGACCGCGCCCCGTTGGTTGTGCTTGGCGTATTTGTAGCTGCTGTTTGCCTTTTGGGGGGCAGCGCACGCGGTGATGCGGCGCAACTGGTTTTCTTAAGGCCGATCTGTTGCTTGTTTGTCGGTTACGGAATTTACCGTTTAGGATCGCAAAAAGTTAAAGGGCTTGTGCCGCTATACGCGGGCCTTGGAATCATGGGTGGATTGATGATCATCCAAATGATCCCGCTGCCATATGCAATATGGTCCGAACTTCCGGGCCGTGAGGTGGTTGTAAATCTTGACGCTGCCGGCGGCCTCACAGGATTGTGGCGATCTATTTCGTTATCTCAGTCTAGAACTGGCAATTCTTTGGCTAGCCTGATAGTCCCGTTGGCGGCTGTTTTGCTATTCCATATATATCCTAACCAACGCAAAAAAGACCTCCTTGCGGTGATAATTATCATCGCGGTCGGCAATGCAATGCTTGGTATTTTACAGCTACTTGGGCCTAGCGGCGGAGCTCTCTATTTTTATGAGTTCACAAATCCATCAGATGCGGTTGGTTTTTTCGCGAACCGAAATCACTCGAGCGTGTTTTCAGGTTTGTCGTTGCTGCTCATCAGCTATTTTTATGCGCAAAGATGGCATGTCTTCCGGTTCTCTGGAGCATATACCAATATATTTTTGGCAACGGTTTATATCGTCATATTCCTGTCTATCCTTATAAACGGATCGCGAGCCGGACTTCTTTGCTGCGGAATAGCTCTCTTTGTTGGATTGATACTTTTTAACCTCAATCCCCTCGGAACTGTGCGCTATAAAGGAAGGCGAGTGAAAAAAATTAGCTCTATCGTCGGCTCGATTGCTATTATTATGTTTAGCGCTACTCTGATATTGCTGTTTTTTGTATCGGACCGGCTACCTGCTTTCAGCCGCCTTATCGAGAGCGATCCTATGTCGGATCTACGGACAGAGGCGATGCCGACCCTTTTTGAAATGATTGGATCCTATTGGCCTGTTGGATCTGGATTTGGTACCTTCGATAAGGTCTATTTTATTCACGAACGAAACGAATTGCTGATGCCTAGTTATTTCAATCAGGCACATAATGACTGGCTTCAAATTCTTATCGAAGGGGGCGCTCCGGTCGCCTTGTTGGTTGTTGTTGGCATCGCTTGGTACATCATCAATGTTTTCAAGCTTTTTTTTGCGACGTCAAATAACGCGAGCCATTTGTTTGTCGGGTTCGGGACTATGGCTATTCTCGGCATTGCCAGTTTTGTGGATTACCCTCTGAGAACGCCAATATTCAGCGCTGTCACTATCTGGATCGTGGCTTTCCTGTTTACCGCCCGGCACAATCTGGCATCATTCGGCGTTAGCCCGCAAACATAGATTACGGATTTTGTTGGCAGCCAGCGAGCTACGGGCGCCGCGAACAGGCTGAACCACTGCAGGTCATTGGTCCGTTAGGGACCAACCCACATTTGCGGCAATGCTCCCTGCTTGTCCAGTCCGGCGCATAATCAGAGGCGGACATGAATAGTCATGTTTTTGATAGAATTCCAGCAAATGAATTTGGCCAGTCCCGGGCCTTCCGTTCGTCTGAAATACTCATCGTTCAAGGTTGCCTAATCGGATATTGCTGGCTACGGGATAACTCAATCGTTTGTTTTTGAGAGTGGAAATGAAAATCCAATTGAAACAATTGTTCATTTTGGCGGTATCGGGGGCTCTGTTGAGCGCTTGCGCAACCTCACCAATCGGTTCGTCGAGGGACATCGAACTGACGACATTGGAGGAGCTTCCTGCGAACAATGTCGGGACGCCCTATTCCGTCCGACCGCTTGAAACTCTGGAGATTGCCGTTTTCGGTTCGGAACTGCTGACCGGCACCTATCTTCCGGATGAACAAGGACGGCTGAATTTCCCTCTGATCGGTCTTGTCGATACGGATGGCCTGACGCCCTCCGGTGTCGAAGATGTGATCGAGGACAAGTTGCGCGGTAAATATATTCTCAACCCGCAGGTTACCGTTCGCCCGACCAAATTGCCGGAGCTGACCGTTTCGATCGGGGGAGAGGTGAAGAAACCGGGAACCTATATGTCCTCCAATTCGCAAACCCTGCTCCGTGCCGTCTACAACGCGGGTGGCTTGTCAGATTATGCAAAATCCCAAGAGGTCCTAATATCACGTACCGTAGGAGGCCAGAAATATATCGGCGCCTACAATCTCCAGGCGATCGAGCGTGGGAATTATCCGGATCCCGCCATCTATCCAAATGACGTTATTTCCGTCGGTGATTCCCCTTCAAAACGCTTCCTCCAGGCTATTCTGGCGTATATCCCCCTTCTTTCTACGACTGCGATCATGATCGACAGAGTAGGGCGATAGGCTAATAAAGATTATGGCAATGAACAATCAGCAAGCAAGATCATTAGGTGGCGACAATGATGAGTTTGAGGCGGCAAATTCCGATTTCTTAAGCATCCATGATTTGGAGCGTTTTTGGCAGCAAGCCATAAACCTGCGATACGTGATTCTGGGCATTATAGTTTTGTCACTCGTCGTCGGACTGATCGTGACGCTTCTGCACACGCCCCTTTATAGGTCAACTGCTCGAATTGAAATCAGCCAGATTGAGTCTGACGCGACCAATATTGGTGATGTACAATTGCAAAATATCGCAGGAGACCGGCTGTATTTTGCAACACAATACGAACTTCTTCAATCCCGAAGTCTTGCCGATCGGGTAGTCAGTGCCGGCAATCTGAATCGAGACGAGAATTTTCAAAATACGTTTGGCTTGGCCGAAAAAGGGGTCTCGGACAGTACGATAGCCAATATTTTACTTGCGAATGTTAGCGTTGATCCAATACCGAATTCGAACTTGGTCGATATCAAATTTTCCAGCCCGGATCCAAGGTTGTCTGCCGAAATCGCAAATCTCTGGGCGCAGGAGTTTTTGGGTACAAATTTTGACAAAAGATTTGGATCCAACGTCGAGGCACAAAAATTCTTGGCAGACCAAATTTCAGAAATGCGGGAAAAGTTGCAACTTTCCGAACAGGAATTGATCGACTATGCCAATGCAAACGAGATTGTAAATATCACTCCGATAGCAACCGAAGAAGGATCGACTGGCGGCGGCCAAACCTTGGCTTCATCTATACTATCGGCGTTGAGCGGAGACTTGGCCCGTGCTACAGCAGCCCGGATCGAAGCGGAGAGCGCGTTACGGGCCAATGCGGTGGCAGCTAACTCGACTAGTGCATCTGCTGTTTTGAAATCTCGTTTATCCGAGGTGCAGGCTAAGCTTGCTAGTCTCAAGTCTCAATTTGGTCCATCTTATCCTCAAATCGTTGCACTAGCTGCAGAGGAGGCATCGCTACGGTCTTCTATGCAGGCTGCTTCGAATGACATTTCAGTGGAACTTCAGGCGAATTTGCGGAAGGCGCTACTACAAGAGCAAGCGCTCCAAAGAGAATTTGATCGCGCTAAGTCGGGGTATCTGGGCCAGCAAGGACAGGGCGTTCGATACGGAATATTAAAACGTGAAGTCGATACAAACCGTCAACTTTATGATGCACTGCTGCAGCGATATAAAGAGATAGGTGTCGTTGGCGCAGGCAAAAACAATATGAGTTTGGTCGACAAGGCTGAAGTTCCCAAGCAGCCGTATGAACCGTCACTATCCCGAAACTTGCTGTTGGCGTTTTTATTCGGCGCACTGGGCAGCGGCGGACTGGTGTTCTTGCGCGAAACCTTGGATCAAAGCATTCGAAACCCAGCCGATGTAAAACGGGTCCTTGATCTCCCTGTTTTGGGCTTGATTCCATTAATTCCTGCTGATGATATTCAGGCAGAATTGGGTGACAAGAAATCTGAATTGAACGAAGCTTATCAGGCGACCAGAACCAACCTGACATTTCTTACGGATAACGGGGCTCCCGCCACGCTTATGTTCACAAGCACGCGGCCGGATGAAGGAAAGACGCTTACCACCATCGCTGTCGCCGAAAGTCTTGGACACTTGGGCAAGCGGGTGCTGTATATAGATGCCGATTTGCGTAATTCAGGCTTGCACGAAGTTTTTAATACTGTGCCCAATCGAGGTGGAGGGTTGAGCGGGTTTTTGGCCGGTAGCGACGACTATCAGCAAAGCATTGTATCATTGGAATCGCATCCATTCGATATTCTCCCGGGTGGACGAAAGCCGCCTAACCCTGCTGAACTGCTGGCTGGACCGCGCATGCAATCGCTGCTCGAGAAGCTTCGCGCTACATACGATCATATTCTCATCGACAGTCCGCCTGTGCTGGGACTAGCCGATGCGCTTGAAATTGCTGCCGTAGTTGATGGTGTCGTCTTTGTAATCGAGGCCAACAGCGGAAAAATCCGTACGATTCAACAAGCGCTTGGCAGGCTTGAAACAAGCGGCGCTCGCATATTCGGTGCTGTTGTTACCAAGCTCGATGACCGTAATCTGAGCTATGGCTATGGCTATGGCTATGGCTATGGCCATAGCTATGGTGACAACCACGATAGTTGAATGGTGACCCACTTGCTGTCCCGACAATTATGAATTGGGTGAAAGCCACAGGTCTGTCGGTCGGAGGCATCATTCTAGGCAGCGTTCTAGCAATGCAAGCCTTCACGAACGTTTTGGCAAATGACCAACCCGCATTAGCTGCAAGCGCTTCTCCTTTAAATGGGTTCGCGTTGGAGCGAGTTGCATTAAACAGTATGAAACACCAAGAGAGCGGATCTCTCGCGCCTTTGGTCAAGAAGGTTGTGGCAAAAGAACCCTTGTCACCAGCAGCATGGACAATGTTGGCCTTGGCTCAAGAGGACGGCGCTAAAAAAGATGCGATTCTGCTGGCAGCGTCTAACCTCAATCGAAGGACGCTTCTTTTACAATCAAACTTGCTTCTGCTTTTTGCGTCGCGAGATGATTTTTTCAACAGCATCGGTACGCTTAATCAAATCCTAACCGTTCATCCTGAGCAGCAAGGAACAATGTTTCCGATCTTGATACAAGCGTTAAAGGATGAAAGATCAATTCCGGAATTTGTACGGGCGCTGAGCCAGAAACCGAGTTGGTCTGACAGTTTTCTGAGAGCTGCCTCTGTTGAACGCGATACGTTACCAAACCTGACTCAGGTACGGATGGGTCTGTTTGATAAGGTGGCGGTAGAACGTGATACCGATAAGGCAATTATTGGTGCACTGGTTAAGACAGGGCGAATAGAACCTGCAGCGGCACTTTATAAAAGTATTTCTGAACCATCTGCTGGTGGCACTTTCGGTTCAGCCGGAAAATTCCAAAAAGTCGATTGGAACACCAACATGCCTCCTTTCGATTGGCAGTTGAAAGATGATCCCAGTACGCGTGCGGAAGTCCGCGGGAAGCCAGAACGGCTCGTTTTCTTCGTCAAAAGCGGAAAGGCTGACACCATTGCCGAAAGGTTAACTGTCGGTCCGAATTCGCCATTTGTTATCAAAATAGTACATGATATGGTACCACTAGGGCAGCTCAAAGATGTTAAAATTCGCGTGGAATGCGCAAAAAGAAAAGAGACGCTGATCGAACGAGCGTTCTTAGAATCGCCTAGTATCTATTCTGTATCTAGCATCCCAGAGAATTGCGGAATGATCAACATTTCGATATTCGTACGCGCGTGGTCGGACAAACCAGACCTTAAAGGTGAAATTCGTTCAATTGCAATTTTACCGCAACCGTTTTGACTGGACAAATTTTTCATTGTTTCTGTTTGACATGGATCAGGAAAAATCAATTTTGGCGAAACCTGTGAGAAGTTGGAAAATCGCGGGTACAAGAGTGCCGAACAAGGCTACCACTGCGATGATCTAAAATCGGATCACACCAGCATATATATGCTTTGCAGCGCTATGTCCCTTCGATCATCTCTGCACTAGCGTGCGGCAGCATTCACAGAGGCTCTGTGGTTTCCTGTTATTATAAATTTGTGTTTCATTGCCCGCCGCTATTGCCCGGATGGGCAACAAGACCGCGATTTTTGCAGTTGGCTTGAAGCGCAAGGCCGCGTGAGCCGCGTCTACCGCAAGAAACTCAGAGGTAAAGCAATGCCGGACCGCATACGCAAGGCGAACAGTGTCAAATCGAAGGTCTGGGCATTCGTCGAACATGTCTTCGCGCAGCAAAAAGTGGATATGGCGCTTTATATTCCCACCATCGGCATCGAGCGTGCTGAAACTAAGATCATGCTCGTTAATCTCGCCTATAACATGCAACGCCTGTTCTTCCACGAACGAGGGGTGGCCACAGGATCGGTGCGTCGGATATCGAGGATGGGATATCAAAACAGGCGAATATGGACCAAATATCAGCCGGACAGGCGTGCCAGCCTTCATGCGGGCGCGAAACACGGCTCCAAAGCGTCAAATTATTAGGTTGATGGAGGTGCTTTGATCACGCGACGGGAAAAACGTCTTTTCTGTCGCGTTTGCAGTATGCCAAGACAAGACAATAGCAGACGAATGAAAGCAGAATCATTGCCCAGCTCGACGATGGCAATGTGAATGCGATTATGGTCGGAAGAAATACCATCCCCCAATAAGTAAACAATCCATTTCTCCATCCAATCCGCTCTTGCAGCAAATGATGCAAATGGTTTCGATCCGGTTTCATTGGGGATACCCCGGCACGTATGCGCGCGATCATTAACCGGGCCATGTCACCGACAGGGATCATGAACATTAGCCCCACCTGATCGGCCGACATCAATATGTCCGATCTTTGATAGATATATATAGCAAACATGCCCACAAATGCAGCGAGTCCGTAGCTCCCACCGTCGCCGAGAAAAATCTTGCCGTTCAAATTGAACACAAATAACGCTGACGTAGCGCCGACGAGAATGGCAAGGATCGGAGCCAGATCGGATCGCGCACTTACAAGCAAGATGAGCGAAAAGCCGAAGCAGAGGCCAGTGACCAAGCCATTTTTGCCGTCAGCCATATTTATCGCGTTTATCAACGCGATCAGCGCCAAGACAGTCAATATGATGGTATATCGCCCCAGCGATATGTATCCGGCTCCTCCGTCCCAGGTGATAGCGCCAATTTGCAAGCCTGGAACCAATGACATCGCAACACCAAAGAACAGGGCGGAAATAGCCAAACGGATTATGGGCGATATATGGACTCGATCATCAACGATCGCGAGAGCTGCAATCAGGCCTCCCACGGTAGCAATCGCCAAAATGGCACTCTGAAAATAGCTGGGAAAGAATAGGGAGTAACCGATCATCAAGGGCAAGATAATCAAAATAACGGTCAGCCCCCCCATCAGCGGAGTAGGCTGCATGTGTTTTTTGCGACCACCCGGCACATCCATCAAGCCCAATTTCTTCGCAAGGCCGCCACCCGTTGATATCAGCGCTACGGTCAACAAGAAGGAAACAATTACCATCACCGCAATATTTAACGTCATAGAGACTCTGTCCTGTCGATGAAACTATGTCCGCGACCCTCCGTAAGCCGTTACCATATCAAAAAGCGTTCACGGACGCCTATTTAGCGAAGGTCGGCCTCACTTATCGGGTATTGGGGATATTTCAAAGGGATATTTGGCCGATTGTTTGGCTTTGAGACATATTCTGGTGGGCTGACACAGTTCGATCTGCCGGGCATATATCTGCGATAGGCACTGTATCAAAAGTCTCCTTATATCCCCCTTCTGAGCCATCGATTCGAGCATTTCCCGATGCATCCTAGGGTCAGGACTCCTTAACTGAGCCAGAAGATGACGGTAGCTGCGATTGCGATGGTGGACATGAGGGTGTGCGCGCATCGGTCATAGCGGGTGTGGATACGTCTCCAGTCCTTGAGGCGCCCGAACATATTCTCGATTTTGTGACGCTGCCGGTAGAGGGTTTTGTCGAAGCCAGCGGGTAGTATCCGTCCCTTTCGTGGCGGGATACATAGCGTGATGCCTCCGGCCTGCAGGGCGGCGCGATACTCCTCGCTGTCATAGCCTTTGTCCCCAAGCATGCAGATGGCATGTTCCGGCAGCGCGGGATATGTGAGCTTTGTACCGATATGATGGCTCATCTGCCCTTCGCTTAAAAGCCGAAACGTGCAATACTCGGCGTGCCTCGGTGGGGGATCATCGAGACCGGCGAATGGTCATATTTCCTTGGCAAATAAAGGTTAGCCGGACTGGGTGTCGCCGGTCGATCTTTTAACACTGTTATTGTCGACATTTGCGCGTTGGTGATGAAGCGCTGGAGGGACGGCATCCGGTTCCCAGGGGTGCCTGAGACCGCCCTTCGCCCCCGACACAGCATAACTATGAATGTTGGGTGTATGGCTAATAAGGTTTTCTTTCTCAGCGTGACGACCATTGCGGTCAGGATGAAACTCGTAACGGCATAATCCATATTCAAGGCTGATAATTGTCGGTGTCTTGCTATTGTTGTTGATTCGAAACTGTTGCGATAACGGGTAGTAGATGGCCGCACTTTTAACCCGTGACAGACATCACGATTACCGATATCCTTCCACCGGAAGCAATCGGGCAAATGTCGTCTGAACATTCGATCGCGGGGCAAAATTGGGAGATGCAGGGAAATCTGATCCGCAACCGGTGCGTTTTCGCGCCTTTGTCAGCTACAGCCATGCCGATGCCGCGATCGCGCAAAAGCTCCACCGGAAAATCGAGACATACCGCCTGCCGCAGCATTTGCGGGACCGCGAGAGTGAAGATGCGGACAATGGCCGTCTCGGTAGGATTTTCCGCGACCGTGAGGACCTGCCGGCGACCGAGGATCTTTCGGAATCGGTGAAGCAGGCGCTGGCGGGGTCCGAGGCGCTGATCATCATCTGCTCGCCCGATGCCAGGGGCTCGAAATGGGTCGCCCGCGAAATCGAACTGTTCCGGGCGCTGCACCCCGGCCGGCCGGTGCTGGCGGCACTGGTACGGGGTGAACCGGAGGAGTCTTTCCCTCCGCCCTTGCTGGACGGCGCCGAACCGCTGGCGGCGGACTTGCGCAAGGAAGGTGACGGCTGGCGGCTGGGCTTTCTGAAGATCGTCGCGGGCATCGCCGGTGTCCCGCTCGACGCGCTGGTCCAGCGCGATGCCTCCCGCCGCATCCGCCGCGTGATGGCGGTCACGGGTGGTGCGCTGGTGGCGGTGCTAGCGATGATCGGGATGACGATATTCGCACTCCAGTCGCGCAACGAGGCGCAGCATCAGCAGGCCGAAGCCGAGGGGCTGGTCGAATTTATGCTGACCGATCTGCGCACCGAGCTGAAGGGTGTCGGCCGGCTCGACGTGATGACCAAGGTCAACGAACGGGCGATGGACTATTATGAGGACCAGGGCGACCTGTCCGACCTGCCCGCCGAGAGTCTGGAACGCCGCGCCCGGATATTGCACGCGATGGGCGAGGATGACGAAAAGCGCGGCGATCTCGACAAGGCGCTGGCGAAATTCACCGAGGCGCATCGGGTGACGGAGGCGTTGCTGGCGCGAGATCCGGAGAACCCGGACCGGATTTTCGGGCATGCGCAGAGTGAATATTGGGTTGGGTATATTGCTTATTTGCAGAAGGATTGGGAGACGACGGAGAGATATTGGACTGAGTATAAATCACTTGCAAGATTACTGTCCAAGCATGACAATAAGTTGCCTAAATGGCTTCGTGAATTGGGCTATGCAGAAGGTAATCTTTGTACTTTGTCGCTGGACAGAACTGATCGTTCAAAAATTGATTATGAAGCTTGTTCATCAGCTCTTGCCGAGATGCAAGCTGTTCGAGATATTTTGCCGGACGACAATAGAGCGATCTTGGATGTTGCGAATCGTCATGCTTGGTTTGGAGAGGCGTTGAACAAGAAAGGCGACAAACACGGTTCTTTAAAGCAGTACAATGCCCAGCATGATCTTCTTACGAAATTAAGAGAGATGGAACCTAACAACTTCGAAGTCACGGACGAGCTGATCCGAGCAAAAATATCTTTGACCAAAGGACTAAAGACTCTTCGGAGATTCGATGAAGCGACTGTGATCAAAAAAGAATCGATGTCTCTTGCGAGAGAACTGTTGAAGCAAGACCCCGGCAACCGTCGATGGCAGTTGCTGTTCTCCCACGTTGAGGCATTAGATACCGAAAGGAAAAAATAATGTCTGAAAAAAAACTTTACAGTAGGAATTATTTGGTCGGTATAACCGGCCTAGGAGCAATTATAACTGCGATTATTGCGTGGCTATTTTTTAAGCCGGCGCTTTTTCCAGATGAACCAATTCCAGATCAATCCGCAGTGAACCCCGAGTATGGGCAGGTCTACTTAGTAGATATAAGCGCGGGTCCAACATACATCGACTTTTATTTCTCTGGAATGGTTAGCAAACGACTGATTGGAGCTACGGTCAAAGACAAACGCGATTACTTTGAATCATATCTCAAGAAAATTGCTGATGGTCCACCCTACCCAACTCCAGGACAATGGAAAAGGTTGTTGAAGCGATGTAAAACGACAGGCCACAATGGAACTATACAGTGCAACAAAATAGACACCGGTCTATCGATAAATAACAATAAGAAGTCATTTATAGCTTTTGCGCTCAATCCGGAGAAAAACTGGTCTTATATTGAAGAAACTAAAAATCATGAGGACGTTATAAAAAAATTCATTAATTCATCGAAAAATTACGGAGATGTTAGAAAGATGGATCGAAATGGAGTTGTCGTAAAGGAAGACAATCCACAAAATGACACTGTAATTGCTTACTTCACAGCTGATGGAGAAGCTGCATCTAAGTATGGTGATTATGAAGATTACTTCAATCTGTATACGGTGATCAAAGACAACGACGGTGCACTGATCCCAATTGTAATTGACCCAGACGTGAGGTACCCTGGCGGCAACGATGGTGGTTAGGGCAGTATAGCGTGCCCACCCTCCACCAAATCCTCTCAATCGCCCGCGCAGGTAACCCCGCGCGGGCGTGGGCATTGTTCCATTCTTCCGGCTGGGATGCACGCCTTGATGATCGCAAGGCGCTCACCCTAAAAGGCCGTCTGCTCAAGGATCAGGCGAAGGCTGCCGACGGGCCTGACCGCGCCCGGCTTTATGGCGAAGCGGCGGAGGCATATGCGGCGGCAGCGGCGCTGGAGCGGGATAGCTATCCGCTGATCAATGCCGCCGCGCTGGCGCTGCTGGGGGGCAAGCCGGAGCGGGCGCGGTCGCTGGCTCGGGAAACGCTGGCGTTGCTCGAAAGCGATCCGGAGCAGGGCGAAAATGCCTATTGGCGGGCCGCGACGCGGGCGGAGGCCTTGCTGTTGCTGGGCGACGAAACCGGGGCGCGGGCGGCGCTGGCCGACGGGATCGGCAAACTGCCCCGGGCCTGGGAAGATCATGCCGCGACCATAGGCCAGTTTGAACTGATCCTTGCCGAGCAGGGGAAGGACGCTGCCTGGCTCGACCGTCACCGTCCGCCGCCCAGCCTCTATTTCAGCGGCATCATCGGGCTCGACGAGACAGACCCGACCATCCGGCAGGATATCGATGCGATAATCGCACGCGAACAGCCGGGCTTCGGCTTTGGCGCGCTGGCGGCGGGAGCGGACATATTGATCGCAGAGGCGCTGCACAGGGCGGGCGTGGAGCTTCATGTCATCTTGCCCTATCCGGTCGATCGCTTTCGTGAATTGTCGGTTGCACCTTTTGGCGGACATTGGCTCGCCCGCTTTGATGCGCTGGTCGAGGCGGCGGCCCGGCTCGATGTGCTGGCCGAACTGCCTGACGAGGAAGAACGGTCGATCGGGGTTGCGGTGGAGCTGGCCGATCTGGTGGCTATGGGCCAGTGCGTCCGCAACGCCGGGGTGCTGCAGAGCCGCCCGAAGGCGCTCACGATTACCGGGATCGGCGATGCACCGCGCCACCAACATCTGGTCTGGGCCGAGACCGGTCACGATCAATTTGCCATTTCCGTTGCCCGCAAGGCGGATCACCAGTCGATCACCGGGCTCTCCGACGAGGAGACCAGAGAGGTTGCCGCGATTCTCCGGGTGGAGGATCTTGACCGGGATGTGCTGTCACAGCTTCCCGAAGCTGCCCGCGCGTTTCAGACTGCCGGCGATGGCCAGTACAGGATTTCAACCAATATTGCGGAAATGCTGGCGACCGGCCGGTCGCTGTTGCAGCACAATAGCGACAGCCGGATCAGCCTGCTCATCGATATCATGGATCCGCAAAGGCCTGCGGCCTCGTTGCTGGAACAGGCCGGTGACATGGCGCGCGCTTCGGGCGGCGGAGCGGCTCTGACCGACTATAAATCCGCGATGGTCCTGACGCTTGAACCGGGCAGGCATGCGGTCGAGGAGATCGGCGAATTGCAGACCGCTCACGGCCCGCTGTCTCTATGGTCCCTCGCCTGAGCGGAAGCGGTTCAGACCACCAGTTCCTCGAGCAGCCCGCGCGACAGGATTTCCAGCCGCTCCTCGTCGCGCCGGATGATCCCGCGCCGTTCCAGCGCGTTGATCGCCCGCGATCCGGTTTCGCGCGTGGTCTGGGCGGACAAGGCCAGCGCCGCGATCACCGGCGGCGGTGTTATTTCACCTTCCTCCCCGGCTTCGTGCAGCAATTCGGCATAGACGCGGCCATTGGCGGTCAGGGTTATGCGCGCTGCCATCCGGTCGAGCACCGCATTATATTGCCGCCCCAATATTCTTGACAGGCCGCTGCCGATACGGGCTTCCTCGCGCAACAGGGCGGTCATTTTTGCGGTGGGGATTTCGAGGACCGAGAGCCGGTTCTGCACCACGATATCGGAAATCACGATCCGCTCATGCGGGAAGGCGCCGAATAATTCACCAGGGCCGTGGGCAGCGAGCAATTTGGTCTGGCCATCCATGCCAATGATCTGCAGCTGCGCCCGGCCTTCGAGCACGATCCACAGCTTGGCCCCGAGATCGCCCTGATGGGCCAGAATGTCCTTGTGGCGATAATGGACCAGCCGGGTCGCCGCATCGACCTTCGCGGCTTCTTCCGGCGAACAGGAAAAAAACGCGGCAAGGGCGGCGATACGGTCGCTGGTGGTCATCATCTTCTCCATTCAGCTGGTTACGGCACTCCGTGTTCCTTTTGCCGGCGGGTTTTCCGGACCGCCAGCGAAACATTGCGCGATTTCCATCCACTGGCGGGCGGTGTCGCCAACAGTCTCGAGCGCAGTGTCATCGATATTGCGGGTCTGGGTCACGACCTGCGAGAATTCCACCGCGCTTCCTTTTACCATATTATCATCCTGCGGGTCATTCCATTCCCAGACAGCCCCCGATGGTGCGGTCAGCTGGACGAAGGGTTTCGGTGCGGGCGGTTCCTGACGGCGATTGCGGAAGGTCCAGCCATAGGTGGTGACGCCGAGATGGGCGATATTGCGGATGCGATCGCCATCCTGACGTTGCTGCCCCAATATGTCGAATATCTCCTGCCCGTGCGACCATGTTTCCATCTGGCGGGCGATGATTTTGGAGCGCGTGGTCATGTCCGGTCCGGCCCAGCCGACACGATGTTCGGAATCAGCCTCGCCATAAGCGGCGGCGAGCTTCGGATAATAGTCGCAATAGGCGTCGAACAGCGCCTTGCCGCGGATTCCGCCGGCATGCTTGTCCAGCCATTCATATTGCACATCGATATGGCCCTTGCCGGTCTTGAAGGCGGCCATCATGTCGTGCAGAAACTGCTTGAAGGCATCCGGATCCTGCAGGGTCATCAACGCCGCCGCGTTCCAGATGTGCAGATGGCCGATGACATCCTCTATCGTCCAGCTCTTGAACTGGGTGATGGTCGCAAAGACGTCGTCCCCCGCATCGGCGAGCACGGCTGCCAGCGTGTCGCTTTCGTCCTTGAAATCCCGGGCTTCCTGCATCATCGATTGCGTCCTTTTCAATTCAGTTTCTGAGCGAGTTCCGCCGGTATGGTGACCGGATGGGCAAGCAATATCTGGCCATAGCCTTTGCCCTGCGCGTCATTTCTGATGCTCGCAACACCGCCGCCGCCGAGCACCGCGTCGATCAGGAAGTTGATCGCGTGTGAGCCGGGCATATAATATTTTTCGATTTTCGCCGCCTTGGCACCACCCTCGATGAAATGGGCGAAACGCCTGGCAACCGAGTCTGGCGTGAGTGCCGCCCAGATATAGGGCAGATAGGCTACATCGCGCGCGATAACGCCTATATTGGCCTTGTTGCCTTTGTCGCCGGAGCGGGCCCAGGCGAGCTGGACCAGCGGAACGGTGACCGGATCAGCCGGTTCATCGGGGGATTGCGGCGGCTGCGGACGCACGATGGCGTCGGGGTCAAAAGCCTGACCTTCGGCGTCCTCAAACGCAATTGTCTTGCCGTCGACATCAATCGTGACGGTCACGGCATCTTTCGGCGTGAGATAGGAGAACAGCCGCACCACAGGCGACGGCTTTGCCCGCGCGCCGGAAAAGCTGCCCAGTCCCGGTGGCGTTGCAAGGCCCAGTCCGGTCAGTTCGCGGAGCAAGATGCCGATCGCCGCGGCTTCGCTATGCTTGGCCGCGATTTTCGCGACCACTTCGCGGGGTTCATGGCCGGACGCATAATCGCCAAACTGGCTTTCCGCACCGATCAGCTCGACGCTGGTTTCGCTATAGTCGCCGAGATTATGGCCGCGCAGGATTTTGTTGGCGCGGATGAAGACATTGTCGCAGAATTTCTGCGCCTTGCGGGCGGCGTCAAAGCCGTAGAAACTGATATAGGTGCCGCCGCGAAAGCCTTCGCTATAGGTCAGACAGGTTTTGTAATGATCCGGAGCCGGATAGCCCTTTGCAGGCGAGACGCGGACCATATCCGGACCGGTATGGGTGATTTCTACATCAGAGAAATCGCACACAACATCGGGCAACATATAGGCTTGCGGATCGCCGATTTCATAGAGCATCTGTTCCGACACCGTGCCGACCGTCACGCAGCCGCCGGTGCCTTCGGGCTTGCTGACGGTGAAGGAGCCGTCGGAAGAAACCGTGCCGATAGGATAGCCGATATTGGAAATGTCGCCGGCGTCTTCCCAGTCGGTATAATTGCCGCCGGTCGCTTGCGGCCCGCATTCGAGCAGATGGCCTGCGAGGCTGCCGCTGGCGAGCAGATCATAGTCGTTTGTGGACCAGCCGAATTCGTGGATGCAGGCGCCGAGCGTCACCGCGCTGTCGACGCAGCGGCCGGTGATCACGATATCCGCGCCCTCGGCGAGAGCCTTGGCTATCGGGAAAGCGCCGAGATAGGCGTTGATGCTGGCAATTTTTTCCTTGTCCGGAAAAGCTGCGCCGGTGAACATCTCGGTAGGTGCAGCGGCAGCGATGGCATCCCGTTCGCCCAGCAGATTATCGCCGGTGATGACCGCGACCTTGAGGTCCAGGCCCTGTTCCTTGATCAGCGCGCGCGCAGCCTCGCCGCAAGAGGCCGGATTGACCCCGCCGGCATTAGCAATGACTTTTACGCCTTGCGCGGCAATGGCCTTCGCGTGCGGCTTCAGGACGGCGCTGATGAAATCGCCGGCAAAGCCTGCTGCCGGATCCTTGGCATGCGCACGCGCCATGATCGACATGGTGATTTCGGCGAGATAATCATAGACCAGATAATCCACGCCCGCACCGAGCAGCTGCGGAGTGGCCATGGCGCTTTCGCCCCAGAAACCACTCGCGCCGCCAATGCGGATAGTCTTGTCCGCCATATATCTTAGCCCATCCGGTGCAGGGCGCAGAGCTTGTTGCCGTCCGGGTCGCGCAGATAGGCGAGATAGAGGCTGCCCATTCCGCCGGTGCGAACGCCGGGAGGATCCTCGATGGACGTGCCGCCATTCTCGAGGCCGGCTTTGTGCCAGGCATCGGCCTGTTCCGGAGAATCGCAGGCGAAGCCGACGGTGCCGCCATTGGCCGCGCAGGCTTCCTGTCCGTCAATCGGTTCCGACACCGAGAATATCGAGCCATTATGCATGTAGAATAGCCGGGTCGTGCCGTCCTTGACATCAACCGCTGGTTCTCCTGCCCCGAGTGTCGCCAGAAGGGCGTTGTAGAATTTTTTCGACCGTTCGATGTCGTTCGAACCGACCATGATATGACTGAACATTATCTTCTCCTGCTTTTCATTCTTGTTACACCGCAACCAGCGCCTGCGATCGTGCCCTGTTTGCTTGTTCCGGACCAGAGATTTGGACCAGCTCGGGTCTATTGCCAATCTTGCCTTGTTCTAGCCGCTTCGCATCTTTAAGCGAGTGATTAATTTATTCAAGCGGGACAAGATCAAAATGATATTGCAGGACAAGATTATCGTTATCACCGGCGGCGCAAGCGGTATCGGAGCCGCCATGGCGCGCCGCTTTGCAGCGGAAGGGGCCAGGAAAGTCATTTGCGCCGACCGTGATCTTGCAGGTGCCCAGGCCGTCGCCGACGAAATCGGCGGCGTGGCGATCAAAACCGATGTGTCTCTGGCTGCGGATATCAGCAATCTTATCGAAACGGTGGAGGCCGATATCGGGCCGATCGACCTGTTCGTTTCCAATGCCGGAATCATCACCGGCGGAGGTGTCGAAGTCGAGGACGCGGAATGGCAGAATATCTGGGAGATCAATGTCTTGTCCCATATCCAGGCCGCACGGATATTGGTGCCGAAGATGCTGGCGCGCGGCGGCGGCTATCTGCTCAACACCGCTTCGGCGGCCGGGCTGCTGGCGCAAATCGGTTCTGCGCCTTATTCGGTGACCAAACATGCCGCGGTCAGTTTTGCCGAATGGCTGGCGATCACCCATGGTGCCGAAGGGCTGAAGGTTTCGGTCCTCTGTCCGCAGGGCGTCGATACGCCGATGATTGCCGGGGTCGACACATCCACCGTCGCCAAGGACGGGATTGTCTCGCCGGAACATGTCGCAGATATGTGCGTCGAGGCGATTGGCGACGAGCGCTTCCTCATTCTCCCCCATCCGGTGGTCGGGGATTATGTCAAACAGAAGGGGGCCGATCCCGAGCGCTGGATATCCGGCATGCAGCGCTGGCAGGCGATGCTGACGAAACAGAGCTGACCAAACAGGCTTCCTGACACGGCCCTAACATTATTGTCCTGATAAAATGGAGCATTGGGGCTCTGCATATTCGTCTCTAGCGTTGCTGCAAATGCAATAGGAGAGAGAATCATGGCATTGGTATCAGTCGTGGGCGCAACCGGCCGGCAAGGCCTTGCACAAATACGGCAATTGGCGGCAGCGGGTCATAAGGTCCGCGCTTTGTCACGCAGCGAGAATCCTGATCTGGGGGGCACCAATGCAGCGGATGAATGCCGCAAGATTGATCTCACCGATGAATCGACCTGGGTTCCCGCTTTTGAAGGCTCGGACGCGGTTTTCTACACCCATCCGCTGCAGGCGCGCGAAGATCGTGCGACCATGGTTGGCCGGGTCGCGGCGGCGGCCAAAGAAGCCGGCACCGAGCGTTTCGTCTGGAACACATCAAGCTGGATTCCCGAACGCCCTGGTGAGCCCCATACCTATGGCAACAACACCATCGCGGTGAACGAGATTTTTCGCTCCGGCATGCCCGCCACCGTATTCGGCTCGGTATTGTTCATGGACAATTTGCTGACCAACTGGGCGCGGCCGTTCATCGTTGATGAAAAACGCTATGTCTATCCGCATAACGCGACTTTGGAAGCCAATTGGATCAGCCTCGACGATGTCGGCAAATGTATGGTTGCTGCGATGGATCGCCCTGATTTTGAAGGTTCATGGCTTAATATCGGAGGACCGCAGCGTCTGAAACCGCCGGAAGTGGCGGAAACCCTGTCGCGGGTATTCGGGCATGAAATCAAATATGACCCTTGCACGCCCAAGGAATTCGGCGACTATCTGGTCGAGGCCTTTGGCGATGACGTACCGCCGGAAAATCGCGAGGCTTTCGCTGCCGGGATCACTGCCTTCTACGAATATAATAACAATAACGTCACACGGCCTTTCGAAGTGGACACCGACTTCATGCAGCAGCGTCTGCCGGAAGTTGAATTCGAGACGCTCGAAGAATGGGCTGCACGGCAGGACTGGTCGGAAGACGCGCACCGTCCGCCTGCGGGATAGCAGCCATGGCGCACCGGATGGATCGCAAAGTTGTGTGGGGATCGGCGGCGCATCGCGCCCCGGTCTTGGCGCAGCTTTTGGTGAATGGCTGGATAAAGAGGGAATAACCGTTGTATATAGTGCCATTAGCGAGAAATAGCTAACTTCCAGTCCATCGGGTCAGACACGGAGCGATTGGCTTTGACCGTCAAGAAACTCCGTAAAAGTCGCGGTACCAGTTGACGAACTCGGCCACGCCTTCGCGGAACGGGGTTTGCGGACGGTAACCGGTCAACTGCTGCAGCACCCCGGCATCGGCCCAGGTGGCCGGCACATCGCCGGTCTGCATCGGCATGTAATTGCGCACCGCCTTCTTGCCCACTTCATCCTCGATCGCTTCCACGAAATCCAGCAGGCGGATCTTGTCGGAATTACCGATATTGACCACCCGGAACGGAGCGGCGGGGGACAGGCTGTCGCCTTTGACCGCGGTTTCCGGTCCGCCCGGCACCGCGTCGATCAGCAGCCGGATCCCGCGCACAAGATCGGTGACATAGGTAAAGTCACGCCACATCTCGCCATTGTTGTAAATGTCGATCGGCGTGCCTTCCAATATGCCTTTGGTGAATTTGAACAAGGCCATGTCCGGACGCCCCCAGGGGCCATAGACGGTGAAGAAGCGGAACATCGTTGTCGGCATGTCGTAGATATGGGCGTAGGAATGGCCCATGGCCTCGTTCGCCTTCTTGGTCGCGGCATAGATGGTCAGCGGCGTGTCGGCTTTCTGCGTCTCGGCAAAAGGCATTTCGGTATTGGCACC
Source organism: Sphingorhabdus sp. YGSMI21 (assembly GCF_002776575.1). Classification (GTDB taxonomy): domain Bacteria; phylum Pseudomonadota; class Alphaproteobacteria; order Sphingomonadales; family Sphingomonadaceae; genus Parasphingorhabdus. Next base: position 1,235,533 of record NZ_CP022548.1, read on the forward strand.
ATAAGCCGAACTGGTCGAGGCCATCAGCAGATGCTGTACCGGTACCGCGCGGGCAGCCTCCATGACGTTGAAGGTACCGACGATATTGGCGTCGATATAGGCGCGCGGATTTTCGAGGCTGTACCGGACCCCTGCCTGCGCCGCGAGATGCACGATGATATCCGGCGTGGCGGCCTGAACTGCAGCCTGCACGGCATCATTGTCTTCCAGCATGGCGTGAGTGAAAGTGAACTTCGGATGCTGGTTGAGCAGCGCGATCCGCCGTTCCTTAAGGCGGACGTCATAATAGTCGGTCATGCCGTCATAGCCGGCCACCGTCCAGCCTTCCTGGAGCAGCAGTTCGGCCAGATGAAAGCCGATGAACCCGCCGGTTCCGGTTATGAAGGCTGTCTTCATCGCCCGACCCCGACATATTGGGAGAAGCCGGCTGCCAGAACCGAATCACGATCATAGACATTGCGCAGATCGGCCATGACCGGGGACTTCATGCCCCCGGCGAGGCGCGCGAGGTCGAGCGCGCGAAATTCGTTCCACTCCGTCAGGATGACCACGATATCCGCGTCGCTGGCTGTCTCATAGGCATCGTCAACCCAGGTGACGCCGGGCAACAGCGCCTCGCCTTCGCGCAACCCCTGTGGATCGCACACCCGGACATTGGCGCCGCCACCCACCAGTGCCGGAACGATCGTCAGCGACGGTGCATCGCGCATATCGTCAGTTTCGGGCTTGAATGTGACGCCCATGATGGCAACCGTCTTGCCGTTGACCGAGCCGCCACACAGGTCGAGCAGCTTGTCGATCATCCGGCGCTTGATCGATTCGTTCACCTCGATCACCGTCTCGGTGATGCGCTGGGGAACGCCATGCTCCTGACCGATGCGCGCCAGCGCGCTGGTATCTTTCGGAAAACAGGAACCGCCATAGCCCGGGCCGGCGTGCAGGAACTTGTTGCCGATCCGGCCGTCCAGCCCGATGCCCTTGGAGACCGATTTGACGTCGGCGCCAACCCGCTCGCACAGCGCCGCGATTTCGTTGATGAAGCTGATCTTCGTGGCGAGAAAGGCATTGGCGGCATATTTGATCATTTCTGCCGATTCCAGATCGGTATAGACGATCGGGAATTCGCGCAGGAAGAGCGGACGGTAGATGTCACCCATGACCGATTTGGCGCGTTCGCTCTCGACGCCCACGACCACGCGGTCGGGTTTCATGAAATCATCGATTGCCGCGCCTTCCCGGAGAAATTCTGGGTTGGAAGCCACGTCAAATTCCGCGTCGGGATTGGCATCACGGATAACCGCTTCGACCTTGCGGTTGGTGCCCACGGGTACCGTCGATTTGGTTACCACCACGGCATAGCCGGTCAGAGCCTTTGCGATATCCTCGGCCGCGGCCATGACATAGGTCAGATCGGCATGACCGTCGCCGCGCCGGGTCGGCGTCCCGACCGCGATGAACACCGCGTCGGCGCCATCGACCGCCGCGGCCAGATCCGTCGTGAAGCTCAACCGGCCGGCGGCCACATTGCGTTCCATGACCGCATCCAGACCGGGCTCGTAAATCGGAACTTCGCCGCGTTCGAGCTGAGCGATTTTCTCTGGCAGTTTGTCGACACAGACCACGTCATGGCCAAAATCCGAAAAACAGACGCCCGATACGAGTCCCACATAACCCGTGCCGATCATTGCAATTTTCATTGTCCGGTTATTCCCTTTTTGATATTTGGATGTGATTTAGTCGCTGCAGATCTCTGATGGAGTACCACGAGGCCCCTGCGCAAACTCTCACGCACTAGGTCTTTCGAATTGTTGTAGTCCGCCAAAGCGCAGCTATTTCCAGCACCCAAGGTTTTAACATGGGTGGGTGCACCAGTCTTGTTATTAGTGGTGCAAATTGGAGAGCTTGTCGCTCGTCGCCGACGAACAAGCGGTGCATGCTTGGACAGCAATGGGCCGGTCACGAGGAAGTGACCATCATTTTTTGAACTGAGGGTGCCATTATCAATAAAAAAACTGCCAATCACCTGCTTGACGAATTGCTGCAGTCTAGAAGCAAACGCGCCGTGATTGTCACATAATCGTGCCTCACCCGAAACCAACATCGATAAGTGACCGCCCAACTCAAGAACATTACACGTTATGCTTGCCATTCGGCCCCGCTGATTTTTGTTCTACGACGTACAAGGCCTGTCCGTAAGAGGCTTCGTAACATGATTGGAAGCTCAAAATATAAGCAATATTTCTCATCGTTGAGCAATAGTCCAAAGCTGCTCTCGCTAGCAAGCTCTCGGTTGAATTTATCGAAGGGATTAAAAGGTGATTTTCATTAGAGCTTACGTCTACATTCGACACGTGAGACAGACCGAGGCGCTTACACAATATTGCAAAATACCCTGAAGTTCGTGCCTTCTCTTCAGAACAAGCTCCTGCGCACAAAGCGCATCAGGTGATCAGGTGGTGTTATCAGATTAGTTTCCAATGGCGCCGATCCGTTTCAGGCGACCATCCGTTCGACGAACCAGTAGGTCGAGATGATCCCGATGCCATAGGCCGTGACGGTTTTGGCCGGCTGCAGCCATTCGATCCGGAACTTCCGCAAGGCGTAGAGCAGAGCCAGAGCGACGGCGACAATCGCCAGCTGGCCGATTTCGACGCCCAGATTGAATGTCAGCAAGGCAAGGGGAACGTCACCTTCCGGCAAACCGATCTCGGCGAGCGCACCGGCGAAGCCGAAACCGTGGAGCAGGCCGAAGAGAAAGGCGACGATCCACGGGAAGCGTTCCGACAGGCGTCGGTTATCGGGCTTGGCTTTCACCACCTCGACAGCGAGGAAGATAATGGAAAGCGCAATGACCGCTTCGACCGGCTGCGATGGTAGCGATAGCCAGCCAAGCGTCGTCCCCACCAATGTGATGCTATGCGCGACCGTGAAGGCGGTGACGGTCTTGGCGACCAGCCAGCCGCCCTTGAGCAGCAGCACGAGCGCCAGCACGAAAAACAGATGGTCGAAGCCGAGCAGGATATGCTCGACGCCAATGATCGTATAGGTCGCCGCGACATTGGAGATGATCGAGGGCTTCGCCAGAATGGCAACCGGCTCGTCCGGGGTCAGGCGCAGCGTCTGCATGGCGCTGTTGATCGGGGCAATGCGAACCAGCGCATCGGTGGTCGACAGTTCCAGTCTTTTCAGACCGATGCTCTCGCCCTGCAGCGATCCCTCGCAGCGCAGCGAGAGTCGGGTGAGAATATTGCTGCCGGCAAATTCGCGCTGGGGTTCGGCTTCGGCTTTGCAGTTGGCGGGAATTATGACTTCGCCGCTATGGCCCAGACGTGAATTGGCCGAGGCTTTCCACAGTAGCGACCATTGACCCGGCGCCTGTTCGGTCATCTCGATATAGGCCGGACGCAGTTCGTCGGCGCGGGCGCTGTTCGGGGATAGTGCGAGCCCGAAACAGACCCACAGGACGGCAAACCAGCGGTTCATGGACGGCCAGCCACCGTTACTTCATATTGTGTCCGGTAAGCGGCAAGCGCTTCTTCTTTCTGCTTGGCCAACCGGGTCGCGCGCCAGTCATTGACGACCTGTTGCCGGACGTCCGCCAGATCCGCCTTCTGTCCCGGCACCTTGGCGGAAATCCTGACCGCATGCGCGCCAAATCCTGAGATAACGGGACCGCTCCAGACACCTGGTTCCAGCTTCTCCAGCTGTTCGGCAAAGCGGTCGCCGAACTGGCGGCCGATTTCCGCGCTGCTGGCGCGGGCGAGCGCACCGGGTCTGGAAAGCGGTTGCGCGAAGGCGGAGGGTGGCGTTCCATCGTTCAGCTGGTCGATCCGGTCGCGGGCGTCCGCTACGCTGATCTGCCCGAGGTAGATCTGCTCGAAATCATAGAGCGAGGGCAGGGCATATTTGCCGGGGTTCTCGTCCATCCACTGCTGCAGGAGCGCATCGGTCGGTTCGGGAATCGCGCTGTCCTCGCCATCGACAAAGCGCATCTTGGTGAACAGCCGGCGGCGGATCACCGGATCATTTTTGTCCAGCCCCAGCCGCAAGGCTTCGCGATAGTAGATTTCCTCGGCGATCTCCTGATCGATCAGGGCGTCGAGTTCCGCCTGTGTCGGCGCGCGGCGGAAATTCTGGACCCATCCGGCCTTGAGCCGCTCGATATCGGTCTCGTCGATGCTGATGGTATATTCCGCCGGATCACGATTGCTGCCGGTGGCCCAGAAGAAAGCAAAGACGAGCAGCGCCCCACCGAGAAAATGGACCAGCGGTTCTTTCAAAAATTTGCGCAACATATATCGGGTAACCCATTTAGTTCAGCCGCAGCATGGCGTAGAATTGCGGGGCCCGTCGACAGACAGGTCCCGGCTCGCTGGCCCGGAATGCCTAGGCTTTTGGCGTGTACCAGATCGGCGAGCTATAGGCGCGCTCCTGCTGGATCTTGATCACGTCATCGGGCAGCTTCAGGTTGAATTTCATTGCATCATAGACCGGCCAAGTCGGCGTCGGGATTTCCAGCACCCGCACATAATAAAATGCATTCTGCGCGGCATCGAAATCCGGGTCTTGCCAGAAGGTCACCAGTTCCGGCGCGCCGGTGGCATTGTCCCAGGTGCCTTTGGCCAGATCCACCGTGTTGGGCACAGGGCTCAGCTTGCCATCGGCGCCGAGCTTGCGCGTTCCGGCATCGCTCCAGCTGACATTATAGACTTTCTCCTGACTTTTGCCGGTTGCGTCGACCCAGCCCTTGATCACCTGGATCCGGTCGAGACTGGCGCTTTCCGGGTCCATAAGCGCGCTGATCAGGAATTTGGGTGCTTCGCCATCGCCGCCCGTCAGGTCGCCGCCCATCGGCACACCTTTGGTATAGCCGGCTTTGACCAGATCAGCGGTGTCGTCGGCAGAAAAATCAAAGCCGCCGAAGAAGCGGACCTGCATCCGCGGACCGGTTGTCGCATAGACTTCGCGGCGCATCATCGCGTCGAAAATGGCTTCGCGCGTGTTGCTGGTCGCCCAGACTGCGGCATAGCCGCTCGCCAGATAATGCCAGCCGAAACGGCCTTCGCGAGTGCCGAGATTTTGCGGGTCCAGGCCGCGCGCGCTGTTATTCGCCTCGTTGCCGCTGTGCTTGCCGAAGAAATTATTCTCGTCTGCCGTGGCCAGCGAGGTGTGGCTGTCGGTCGAACCGATCATGCCGAACTTGAACGGATTGGCGCCGATGGCAAGCGTCAGTTCCAGCCCCCGCTTCAGCGCTTCGCGGGCATAGCTGCCAGCATAGGTTTCGGGCGCCATATCCCGGGTGCAGCTCAAATTGCACTTGTCCCAGCCAGCGACACCGAAATTGGCAAATTCGTCATTTGGGGACAGAAATGGATGGGTTTCGCTGTCGCCCTTGATCTGGGTGACCTCGACGATCGGTTCGCGCAGTGCCCGTGTCTTCACATAGGCCGCGTCGATTGGACTGCCATCGAATTTGTTCATCGCGAACATCCGCCCGTTCGAGACATTGCTGTTGTGCGGAATCGCGAGCACTTTGCCGCCCGTTTTTTGCTCATAGGCGGCCATATAGGCCCAGAGCTTTTCCGGGTCTTGCGATCCGAGCGCTCCATAAGGGATGGTATCCCCCATTTTGTCGGGACTGTCCCGGAACATCACGACGCGATGAAGATTGTCGCCATCCGGCATCGACGTATATTCAAAGCCCATGAAAGCGGTGAACTTCCCGGGTTCATTATACTGGTCCACCGTCGCGCCATGTTTTTTCCAAAGATCGGCCGTGCGTTCCCGCGATTCTTCCGGATCGGTGAGCGATGCCGGCAACGTGCCCTTGGCCGCGCCGTCGATGAGCTCGGCGGTTACGCGCATGGACCCCTCGTCGCTTTCGTTCATCATATCATGCCAGCGCAGCAGGAATTTATTGGCGAGCAGGGCAAAGCGCGGCGCTTCCATAATCGCCTTGGTTGCGCCCATCGCATCGCTATGGTCAGCGATCACCAGAAAATCGAGCGGCCTTGACAGTCTTGCTTTCGATCCCTTGGTCGCCGTCACTTCTTCGCCGCGGGCAAAGCGCAGGGCGTTCTCGGCGTCCAGCCGGTTGCCGAAACCAAAGGCGTCGATGCTATTGTCGGTATGGAGATGGGTGTCGCCCCAGAAAACCTGTTCGGGATATTCGGTGTTCACTACCTCTGCGCTGCGGTCTTCATCCCCGTTGATTTTCGAACAGCCCGATAAAGCCAGAGCAGCCGTGCATGCTGCCAACATCAGTGATTTGCGCATAGTGAGTCTCCCATCCCAAGCGAAGGAAGCTATCTCTCCCGGCGGTCGGGTGCAATAGGCAGCTGTTTAGCCGAGCCTGACGTAGCGTCAGCCAAGCCATCGACCCAGAAAACCGCGGTCCCGCAGGATGGTTCCGGCAGCATTATGGCCCGGCGCGCCGGTTACGCCGCCGCCCGGATGGGTCCCCGATCCGCACATGTAAAGACCCTCGAGCGGGCCCTTATAATTGGCGGAACCGATCACCGGCCGCGCCGCCCAGAGCTGGTCGAGTGACATCCGGCCGTGGAATATATCGCCGCCGACCAGACCGAATCTGCGTTCCAGATCGAGCGGTGACAGCACCATCTGCCCGAGGATCAGCTTTCGAAATCCCGGTGCGTGACTTTCGACAACGTCCAGTACAGCCTCCGCCGCGCCGTCGCGCGCGTCATCCCAGCTGCGACCCTCTGGCAACAAGGGCGCAAATTGCTGGCAGAAGAGGCTGGCAACATGCTGTCCGGCGGGGGCCAGGCTGTCGTCGACAAGACTGGGGATCAGCATTTCGACGACCGGTTCGCGCGCCCATCCATATCGACGCGCGTCCTGATAGGCCCGGTCCATATAGTCGAGCGAGGGCGCCATGATGATCCCGGATTTCAGATGATCGCCGGTCCCCGGCAGGTCGGTGAAATCGGGCAGGCCGCGCAGCGCCAGGTTCATCCGGAAGCTGCCGGAGCCGCATTGATAGCCGTCCATCATCCGGCGGAAACCGGCTGGCAGATCGGCGGCATCGATCAACCGGTCATAGAGCAGTTTCGGGCCGACATTGGCGACAATCCGTCGCGCACGAATCTGCTCACCGGATTTCGTGCATATCCCGACCGCGCAGCCATTTTCGATCAGCAGTTTCGCAACCTCTGTCTCGAGGCTGATCTCGACACCGGCGTCCTCGCAGGCCTCGGCCATCAGCTCGGTAATCCGGCCCATGCCGCCAATGACATGGCCCCATTGCCCCTTCTTGCCATTGACCTCGCCGAAGACATGATGGAGCAGGACATAAGCGCTGCCGGGCGTGTCGGGGCTCGCATAATTGCCGACGATGGCGTCGAACCCGAAGACTGCCTTGACCGGTGTGCTTTCAAACCACTGGTCGAGCAACTCGCGCGCGCTCAGCGTGAACAGTTTGACGATGTCATGCTGGGCCGGCGCAGATAGCCGTGCAAATCGCCGGGCGGTCCTTATCCCTGCCAGCAGGGCCAGACTGCCGCCGCCGGCATTGGGCGGGGCCTGCAGGGCCAGTTCCCGCAATATTTCCGCAGCTGATTCCAGCATCGCATAATATGCCGGCAGGCGCGCTGCATCGGCCTTGGAAAAGCGCGCGATCTCATCCTGCGTTGCTTCGAGAGAGGCACCCGTGAGCAGATAGTTGCGGTTGCCGAGCGGCAGGAAGTTGCTCCTGGGTCGCTCGACCACCCGGTAGCCGCGCTCCACCAGTCCCATATCGGCGATGATTTTCGGCTGGAGCAGCGAGACCGTGTAACTGGCCGTGCTGTTGCGAAAGCCGGGATGGAATTCCTCGGTCACCGCGGCGCCGCCGATCACGTTGCGCGCTTCCAATATCCGGACCTTCATCCCGGCGCGGGCGAGATAATAGGCGCAGACCAGACCGTTATGGCCGCCGCCGATAATCAATGCGTCGGGTGCCTGTGCATTCATGATGCTGCGAGACCTACCGTCGGACAATCGCGGCAGCAACCGGCAATTGCCCCTATGGCCTTGCCAGTGCCGAATGAATCACGGAGCCGGCCAATTTGTGCAAATGCAAAGCGAGTGATAAGACCCGGGAAATTCATATCAGACGAGGATGATTTCGATGAGATATTTGTTGCTGACCGCCGCTTCTGCCCTGGCCCTGACCGCCGTCACCGCCGGACCTGCAAGCCATGCGCAGACCAGCCAGGCTGCCAGCCAGGCGGAGGAGGATATCAACGCACAATTGTCCGCCTTCTTCCAGGATTATGACGATCAGGAACTTGCCCATTCGCCCTTGTCCAAAGCCTATCGCGGCATTCGCGACGACGATTATGGCAAATGGGATGATCCGAGCGAAGCCGCTGCAATAGAGCAATATGAACGGGGTCAGGCTGCGCTGGCGAAAATGAAAGCCGAGTTTGACAAGGACCAGCTGAACGAAGCGGGCCAGTTGAGCTACCGCCTGTTTGAAGCAAGGGCGGAACGTTCCCGCAATGCCTTCCCGTTCCGGCGGAACAGCTATATTTTTGACCAGATGAATGGCGCGCAAAGCCAGATTCCGGCATTCATGATCAATATTCACCGGGTCGCCAGCAAGGCCGACGCAGGTGCCTATGTCAGCCGCCTCTTTGGCGCGGGGCCGATGATGGAAATGCTGGTCGCGCAATCTGCCGAACGGGCCGATGACGGGATCATGGTGCCGGACTGGGTGTTCCCCTATGTGATCAGCGATGCGCGCAATGTGATCAGCGGCGCGCCTTTCACCAAGGGCGATGATTCGCCGATATTTGCGGACCTGAAGAAAAAGGTGAATGCGCTTGATATCGCGGAGAGTGAAAAGGCGGACCTGATTGCCCGCGGCGAGGAAGCGCTGCTCGACAGCCTGAAGCCCGCTTACGAAAAGCTCATTGCCGAAATGGAGCGTCAGCAGGCGATGGCCGGGGATGGCGACGGTATCTGGCGGTTCGCGGACGGCGAGGCTTATTATGCCGAACGGTTGCAAAATTACACAACGACAGATTTGAGCGCCGACGAGATCCACCAGATCGGTCTCGACAATGTTGCGCGTATACACGGACTGATGCGCAAGATCATGGCGGATGTGGGTTTTGAAGGCAGTCTGCAGGAATTTTTCGTCCATCTGCGCACCGGCGACCAATATTTCCACACCAGCCGCGAGGATTATCTGGCCGAAGCCAACAGCAAGCTGGACGTGATGGAAAAGAAGCTGCCGGAATTTTTCGACACGCTGCCCAATGCGCCCTTCGTGATCAAGCCGGTCGAGGCATTTCGCGAAAAATCGGCGGGCAAGGCCTTTTACCAGCGGCCTGCGCCGGATGGCTCCCGGCCGGGGACATATTATGTGAATCTCTATGATCTCAAAAGCATGTCGAAAACCGAACTGGAAGCGCTGGCCTATCACGAGGCCTTGCCGGGTCACCATCTGCAACTGGCAATCCAGACCGAACTGGGCAACCTGCCCGCATTCCGCAAATTTGGCGGCGTCACCGCCTATTCGGAAGGCTGGGGTCTGTATAGCGAGGAACTGGGCAAGGATATGGGCTTTTACACCGACCCCTATTCCGACTTCGGCCGGCTCGGCATGGAGTTGTGGCGGGCCTGTCGGCTGGTTGTCGACACCGGCATCCACGACAAGCGCTGGAGCAGGGAACAGGCGATCCAGTATCTGACGGACAATACGCCCAATCCCGACGGCGACATCCGCAAGGCGATCGAGCGCTATATCGTCTACCCCGGCCAGGCGACCGCCTATATGATCGGTAAGCTGAAGATACTCGAGCTTCGGACCCGCGCGCAGGAGGCGCTGGGCGACCGTTTCACCATGGGCGCGTTCCATGACGTGATCCTGAAAAGCGGCCCGGTACCGCTCGATATCATGGAAGAACGGGTTGACGCCTGGATCGCTGCGAGCAGCTGATCAGCGACGGAGAAAAGGAGCGTTTGTCCTTAAATGTCAAAACTATATGGGGAATCTGTCGTATTTGTCCAATAAAGCCGGTCCACTAGCGGTGCATAGCGATGGGGCGACCCGAAGGGCTCTTGCCATCGTATTTCGAAGGTATCGGAGTTCTTTTCCTTATTGGCCTGATCATTATTTTGGTCAGGCCTTTTTTTTAACTATATTTCTTTGCTATAAAAGCGCATTCCATATGGAATCTGAACCTGGGGGAGGGACAGATCAAGGGGTCGTGAATTGGTAAGCTTGAGATATTATGCGCCTGCAGAAGATGTCCGGGACCTTGTTTCGGTCTATTATCTTTTCGAGGATGATCAGCCGCGATTCGCCGACAATGAAAGGGCTGCCATCGCGCAATTGCGCTTTCTGCTGGAGGGCAGCGCGGTCATAAGCTTCGCCGACGGCAGCAGCTATTCGCACGAGGGTGCGGTGTTGCAGGGGCCTTCGACAGGAGCGATGCACGTCGATGTAACCGGACCGTTCCGCATGTTCGGCATCGGCGTATTGCCCGCAGGATGGGCGATTTCCACGCGGAAGTCCGCGGCGGAATATACCGACAAGGCCGTCAATGCGGCCGAGGTCTTTACTCAGGAAATCGACAAGAATCTCGAATATCTGCGCGGTTGCGAGACCCCCGAAGAGATGGTTGCCTGGGCCGATAAAGTCTATCGCTCGCTGAAGCCGCGACTCAAGCCGGAAACCGCGGCCTTTACCAAGATGGTCGACGAATGGCTGTCGTCGGAGCCATCGCCACCGATCAGCGGCTTGATGGAGCGGTCGACGCAAAGCTCGCGGCAGGTGCTGCGCACGGTGAACAAGCTTTACGGCATGCCGCCGAAATATCTCGCGCGCAAATACCGGGCGTTGCGAGCGGCCCGGGCCTATGCCGAGCATAATGAGGAAGAATTGCTGGAGCTGGTCGACGCCTTTTACGACCAGTCGCACATGATCCGGGAAGTGAAATTTTTCGCCGGCGTGACTCCCACCCAGCTCCGTGTGGGCGAGGGCGAAATCGCGCGCCTGATCGACCAGCGCGCCGACCTGAAGGGCAAGATTGCACCGCTGACTTCCGACACCTGAATGGAAGAATTGGAAGCATGTTTCGGTGCCGGCGCTGGCCCCGCTAAACCCCGCTATGCTTGCAATGTTGGATAAATGAGACTAAATTAGTCTTGTTTAGTGTTCAACCCCCGGCGAATCGAGAATAATGCGTCTTTCCAACCTCGCAGACTATGCTGTTGTCCTGATGTCCGCTGCGGCGCGCCATTGCGGTGCGGCGCTGCTTGCGGAAGGGAAACTGAACGCAACGAAGCTGTCGCAGGAGACGGGTGTTCCTTTGCCAACGGCGAAGAAACTGGTGAGCAAGCTGACCACCGCCGGCCTGTTCGAATCGACGCGCGGCATCGGTGGCGGCATCCGGCTGGCCCGCCCGCCGGCCTCGATCAGCCTCGCCGATATTGTCGAAGCCGTTGAAGGGCCGCTGGCGATTACCAGTTGTACCATTGACGGCAATCACGATTGTATGCTGGAGGACGGTTGCACGGTGAAGCCCCATTGGGGCGTTGTGAACCGGACGATCCGCAAGGCGCTGGCCGATGTCAGTCTGGCCAGCCTGTCGGATTTGCCAGTCGCCCCCAAAATTCGAACGATGGAAAAAGCATGATGAGCGAAGACGTCAAAACATCCGACTATGATGCAGAGCGCGCGGAAATGAATGCCGAGGCGCAGGAGGCGGTCGACAAGGCCAGCACCTATGAATTCGGCTGGTCGTCGGATATCGAGCAGGATTTCGCGCCCAAGGGCCTGAACGAGGAGACCGTGCGGTTTATCTCCGACAAGAAGGGCGAGCCCGAGTGGATGCTGGACTGGCGTCTCAAGGCTTTCCGCCAGTGGGAAAAGATGGAATCGCCGGACTGGGCGAAGCTCGAAATCCCGATGATCGACTATCAGGACGCTTATTATTACGCCGAGCCCAAGGCGAAGGAAAAGCTGGGATCGCTCGACGAGGTCGATCCGGAAATTCTGCGCATCTATGAAAAGCTTGGCATCCCGATCGAGGAACAGAAAGTTCTCGCCGGCGTCGAGGGCGCGCGCAAGGTTGCTGTCGACGCCGTGTTTGACAGCGTTTCGGTGGCGACCACTTTCCGGCAGGAGCTGGAAGAGGCGGGCGTGATCTTCCGGTCGATATCGGAAGCGATCAAGGAATATCCCGATCTGGTCAGAAAATATCTCGGCAAGGTCGTGCCGATGCACGACAATTATTTCGCCACGCTCAACTGCGCCGTGTTTAGCGACGGCACCTTTGTCTATATTCCCAAGGGCGTCCGTTGCCCGATGGAGCTGAGCACCTATTTCCGGATCAACGCGGAAAATACCGGCCAGTTCGAGCGAACGCTGATCGTCGCCGACGAAGGCTCTTACGTTTCCTATCTCGAAGGCTGCACCGCACCGATGCGCGACGAGAACCAGCTGCACGCCGCCGTGGTCGAACTGGTTGCGATGGATGATGCGGAGATCAAATATTCGACCGTGCAAAACTGGTATCCCGGCGACGAGAATGGCAAGGGCGGCATCTATAATTTCGTCACCAAGCGCGGATTGTGCCAGGGCAAGAACAGCAAGATCAGCTGGACCCAGGTCGAGACCGGTAGCGCGGTGACCTGGAAATATCCGAGCTGCGTTCTAAACGGCGAAGGCAGCGTCGGCGAATTCTACTCGGTGGCGCTGACCAACAATTACCAGCAGGCCGATACCGGCACCAAGATGATCCACAATGGCAAGAACACCCGTTCGACGATCATCTCCAAGGGGATTAGCGCCGGTCACAGCGACAATACCTATCGCGGTCTGGTGCGGGTTGGTCCCAATGCGGAAAATGTCCGCAACTTCACCCAGTGCGACAGCCTGCTGCTCGGCGACCAGAGCGGCGCGCATACTGTGCCCTATATCGAGGTCAAGAATCCGACCGCGACGATCGAGCATGAGGCGACGACCAGCAAGATCAGCGACGACCAGATGTTCTACGCCCAGCAACGTGGGCTGGATGAAGAGGCGGCGGTGAGCCTGATCGTGAACGGCTTTGCCAAGGAAGTGCTCAAGGAACTGCCGATGGAATTTGCGGTCGAAGCGCAGAAATTGCTGGCAATCAGTCTTGAGGGGAGTGTGGGGTGAGCTGGCAACCCGACACTGCGGCAGAATTGTTGATTGTGGGAATAGCCTGCGTGAGCATCGCCTATTTTGCGCACGTTATCCTGCGCAGGATTGATGAGGGCACCATTCTGCCGCTTAAAAACGAGATGGCAAACCCGGAATATGGAATGTATTCTAATGGCCGATATAAAAAACCCCCATTTTTCAAATCGTTTAAAGATTACAGGGCCACGCAAAGATTCTTCCTTAAATCTCTTGCACTGTTCTGGAAGTGGGGCCTCGGCTTTGTTTCTGTGCTCATGTTTCTCAAGATGATACCCGCTATCCGGGATGGGAGTGTGGTGTGAGCGGCTGCTTTTCCCGAGAGCGTCTTTGCGAGCGCAGCGAAGCAATCCAGAGCGGCGTGCGCGCCATCTGGATTGCCACGTCGCCTGCGGCTCCTCGCAATGACGAAACTAGGGATGTCACCCTTCTTGGCGGCTTCGTGGCTTCGTGCGAGTCAAATTTTCCCGCACAAAGACACGAAGGCACGAAGCAGGCGATAGCCACTGAAAGGAGTTTGCTGTGATGAGCTTACTATTTGTGCTCAGTGCTGCCACGGCCACTGTTCCATTTGAGCCTGTGAGCGTTGGCCAAATAAGGAATTGGAAACGCCGCATTGAAGAGCGGTGTTTAAAGTCCCGTTTTCCACAGGAGTGCGCTGCGTCTGGATGGGCCGCCTATGGCTCCGGTTATGCCTTGTTGACTTGTCGACTAGGCAGAGATCAAAATCGAAAGAACATGTACCGTTACCGCTATCGTAATAACGGTGCCACGCAAAGCGAGATAGACGAATTCTGTGGAGATGTGGCGACCGCTTGTGAAACCAATTGGCGGGTTTTCTATAAACGAAGCCGGTCTGCAGCTTTCAAAGAAGATGAACCGATTGACGCCGAATCGATGCAGAAGAGACTTACGCATCACTGCTACGACAAATCCAGTTACTAGATAGATAGATTGAACTCTCACATGCTAAAAATTGAAAACCTCCACGCCACCGTCGGCGACACAGAAATCCTCAAGGGGCTTTCGCTCACCATCAACGCGGGTGAAATCCATGCGATCATGGGACCCAATGGCGCGGGCAAGTCCACGCTGGCTTATGCGCTCGGCGGGCGGCCCGGCTATGAAGTGACTGCGGGGTCGGTGACGTTTACTCCCCTCCCGCTTGCGGGAGGGGCCGGGGGTGGGCAGACCTCCGACGAAGCCCCACCCCTAACCCCTCCCGCAAGCGGGAGGGGGGCAGACCTCCTCGCGCTCGATCCGCACGAGCGGGCCGCGGCGGGCATTTTCCTCGGTTTCCAATATCCAGTCGAAATTCCCGGCGTGTCCAACCTGCAATTTCTGCGCGAGAGCCTGAATGCACAGCGGCTGGCGCGCGGCGAAGACGCGCTAAACGGCGCGGAATTCATCAAGCTGGCCAAGGAAAAGGCGGCGCTGCTGAAGATGGACATGGATATGCTCAAACGGGCGGTCAATGTCGGCTTTTCCGGCGGCGAGAAGAAGCGCAACGAGATGGTGCAGATGGGGATTCTCAACCCCAAGCTGGCGATCCTCGACGAGACCGACAGCGGCCTCGATATCGACGCGCTGCGTACCGTGGGGTCCGGCATCAACGCGATCATGCGCAAGCCCGACAAGGCAGTGCTGCTGATCACCCATTATCAACGCCTGCTCGACGAAGTGAAGCCCGATTTTGTCCATGTTCTGGCGAATGGCCGGATCGTGAAGACCGGCGGGCCGGAACTGGCGCTGCAGCTTGAGAATGAAGGCTATGAAGCGATCGCGGAGGCGGCATGATGACCGCTGGTATCTTTACATCTGTCGCCCCAGCGCAGGCTGGGGCCCAACCCGTGTCTCGTAAAGGCGCATTTGGTCTGGATGCCAGCCTGCGCTGGCATGACGAGGTGTTGATATGAACGCTCCGCTCCCTACGCGTCGGGACGAGAGTTGGCGTTATGCTGACCTTCAAGCGCTTGAAACTGTCTGGGCGAAGCTCGACGGGCCAGAGAAAATCATAGTCCCCGCAGGCGAAACCGTCTCGCGCCAGATTGCGGAACTGCCGATCATTGATGGCGTCGGCATGATCGATCTTGATGTCACCATTGGCGACAAGGCGACCTTCATATTGCACGTGCTCGCGCATAATGCCGACTATGGCCGGATTCAGGTCAGGGCGACCCTCGGCAATGGATCGCATTTTGAACTGGGCGGCGCGATCCTTGGCTGCGGCAAGCAGACGCTGGAAATCGTTACCGAGACGATCCACGCCGAACCCAATGCGACCTCCAACCAGGTGGTGCGCTCGGTGCTGGCGGACACGGCTACCGGCAGTTTTCTCGGCAGCATCAATGTTGCCCGCCACGCCCAGAAAACCGATGCGGCCCAGTCGGTCAAATCGATGCTGCTCGACCGCGGCGCGACCGCGAACGCCAAGCCCGAGCTGGAAATTTTCGCCGACGACGTAAAATGCGCCCATGGCGCGACCGTCGGTGAACTGGACAAGCAGGCGCTCTTCTACCTCGCTTCGCGCGGTCTGCCGCCGGCGCTGGCGAAGAAGCTGATGCTGCAGGCGTTCATTGCCGATGCCTTTGTGTCGCTCGACGATGATGCGGCGCGGGACGCGATCGAAGGCAAGGCGCTTGAGGTGTTGGAGGCTTTGTCGTGAGCGGGAGCAGCTCTCTTCCGTTCGCTTCGAGCGAAGTCGAGAAGCCGGTTGTGGCCGATAGTGGTGTCTCGACTGCGCTCGACACGAACGGTGTTGCACCATCTCACCGCGCCGACTTCCCCGGTATCGGGCCGGACTGGCACTATCTCGACTCCGCCGCCACCGCGCAGAAACCCAAGGCGGTCCTCGACGCCATAGCCCGCGCCTACGGCCCGGATTACGCCACCGTCCACCGCGGCGTCTACGCTCGCTCGGCCAACATGACACTCGCCTATGAAGCCGCGCGCAAACGCGTCGCCGGCTTTCTCGGCGCCGCGTCCGAGAATGAAGTCGTTTTCACCAGCGGCGCGACCGACAGTATCAATCTGGTCGCGGAAAGCTGGGGTAACAAGTTCATCGCCAAGGGCGACCGCATCATGCTGTCGCAGCTGGAGCATCATAGCAATATCGTGCCGTGGCAATTGCTGGCCGAACGGGTCGGCGCGCATATTGATGTCGCGCCGCTAACCGATGATGGTCAGATTGATCTCGACTGGATCGAGGAACATTTGACCGAACAGCACAAGCTGGTCGCGCTGGCCCATGTTTCCAATGTGCTCGGATCGTTGCTCGATGGGAAGCGGGCGGCGGCGATCGCGCACAAGGTCGGTGCCAAGCTGTTGCTCGATGGCTGTCAGGCCGCGCCGCGTCTGCCCGTCAATGTGCAGGATCTCGGTTGCGATTTTTATGTTTTCTCGGGGCACAAGATTTACGGGCCGACTGGCATTGGTGCTTTGTGGGCGCCTTATGCGACGCTTGAGTCCATGCCACCCTGGAAGGGCGGCGGGTCGATGATCGACCGCGTGTCTTTTGACGGTACCACCTATGCACCGCCGCCGGGTCGCTTTGAAGCGGGGACGCCGCATATTGTAGGCGTGGTCGGGCTGGATGCGGCGATTCAATATGTCGAGGGCATCGGACTGGATGTGATTTCCGAGCATGAAAATGCTACACTGGCCAAGGCGCGCGAAGCCTTGTCCGGGATCAACTCGGTGCGGGTCTTTGGCCCGGACAAGAGCATGGGCATTTTGAGCTTCGCGGTCGGTGACGTGCATCCGCATGATGTCGCCACTATATTGGATGAAGGCGGCGTTGCGATCCGCGCCGGCCATCATTGCGCGCAGCCTTTGATGGACTATCTCGGCGTAGCGGCAACGGCGCGGGCGAGTTTCGGGATTTACAGTAATGACAAGGATGTCGCCGCGCTGGTGGATGGCATCAATCGGGTCAGAAAGATTTTCGGGTAAGGTGACAATATGAACGAAGAACGCAAAATATTGGTCGAAGAAGTTGAGTCGGTGGAAAAGCCGAAACTGGCCAAGGTCGAGGACGCTGTCGAGGATACTCCCGCGGAAAAACCGGCACCCGTCATGGCGCCTTCGCCTTTCGAAGCGGAAAGCGATGCGGCGAAGCTCAGTCGCAAGAAGGATTATCTCGAAGGCTTTCTGGCGCAGAAACCGACCGAGACACCGGCCGGAGAAGCCGGTGGCGATCTCTACGAAGCGGTGATCGATACGCTGAAATCGATATTCGATCCGGAAATCCCGGTGAATATCTATGATCTCGGCCTGATCTACGGCGTCGAGATTACGCCCGACAACCACGCGATTGTGACGATGACCCTGACCACGCCGCATTGCCCGGTCGCCGAATCCATGCCCGGCGAGATCGAACTGCAAGTCGGCAGCGTGCCCGGCGTCGGCCACGCCGAGGTCAATCTCGTCTGGGACCCGCCATGGGACCCGCAGAAGATGAGCGACGAGGCGAAGCTTGAACTGGGGATGTTGTAAGATATCCCCCTCCCGCTTGCGGGAGGGGCTAGGGGTGGGGCTACAGTGAGCTTTCGGGCCATCTACAATCCCACCCCCGACCCCTCCCGTAAACGGGAGGGGAGAAGGAGAATGAAATGACCGACACGAAAACAAAAACCCGCGAAATACCCGCCGCGATCAATCTGACGCCGGCGGCGGAGCAGCGCATCGCCGACCTGATGGCCAAAGCGCCCGACGATGCGATCGGTGTGAAACTCTCCACCCCGCGCCGCGGCTGTTCGGGCCTGGCCTATTCGGTCGACTATATCACCGACGAAGTCCCGTTCGACGAGAAGATCGTGACCCCCGGCGGCCTGTTCTATGTCGACGGCGGATCGGTGCTCTACCTGATCGGCAGCACGATGGACTGGGTCGAAGATGATTTTACGGCCGGGTTCGTGTTCGAGAACCCGAACGCCAAGGGCGCTTGCGGGTGCGGGGAGTCCTTCACGGTATAGAAAAAGGGCGCGGAAATTTCTCCCCGCGCCCCCGTTCTTATGGCCGTTACTGAAGCGGCAAGCTAGTCACCGGACAGTTTGACGAGATCGTTCATCAGGCCAGCCGTGCCGTTGGTCACGGTCAGCTTGTCGACCTTGCCCGCGATGCTTTCCAGAGCCTCAAGCTCTTTCAGCCGCAGCATGACCGGGTTGTCGGCCATCACCTTTGCGGTGTTCAGAAGCGACCGCGTTGCGTTCGTTTCTTCCCGCCGCTTGATGACGTTGGCTTCTGCCGCCTTCTGGGCCGAAACCACCTGGTTCAGAATCTCCCGCATCTCGCCCGGCAGGATTACATCCTTGAGCGTGATATCGGTGACTTCCAGGCCGATATCGGCCATGTCGGACCGCACTTTCGTGGCCGCCGTGTCGTCGACCGTCACCTGCTTTTCCAGGATCTGGTCGAGCGTCATCGCGCCCAGCGTTTTCCGGAACGCATATTGCAGCGCCCGGTACAGCGCATCGGCAAAGTCCTTGACCTCGGTCACCGCCTTGACCGGATCAACGACCCGATATTCGGCGGAAACGTTGATCCGGAGCGTCACCCGGTCCTTGGTCAAAAGCTCCTGGCCGGTAACGTCAAGCGGCTGCCGCGTCAGATCAACGATCTTTACGGCGACCTTCTGACCGACCATCCAGTAGCCCGTGACACCCGGCGTCAATTCACCGGCCATCCGGCCATCAACGGTGAGCAGGCCGATCTGGCCCTTGTCAACCTCGACAATCCGGACCTGGTCGAGCAGGCTTGCCTTTTCCGCCTTCATCAGCCGGCTGAGCAAGGCAGGAGCGACAACCGGATTTTCTTCCAGTTGCACAATCTCTGCAGCCCAGGGACCGGCATCGCTCCAGACGGTAAGCTTGCTATCCGGTGAGAGGACAGAATGAATCTGTCCGTCGCAAATGATGACAGCGATTTCGCCGGTTCCGGTCCGGTACCGGGTCAGATGCGCGTTCGCCTGGTCCGGCGCTTTTTCAAACAGCGCCTTTTCATAGACCGACACAAATGCCGCACTGTTCAGCACCATGCGCTCGACCCGCAATTGCTTCCGCCAATTTGGCAGAACATGCTCGCCCGCACCCAATATACCCTTGACCTCGCCCTTGTAGAGCCAGATTGCCCGTTCGTTTTCGTTGATGGTCAACCGCTTCCGGCCCATCAGCTTGTCAATCAAATACAACATAATATTCACGCAAATATCAGCTCACGCCAATCTCCTTCTTGTTGCCAACGCCGGAATTGGCGCAGGACTGTACCCGATCAAAAAGATTCAGGGACCGGTGGCATGGCGCAAAGCGGGTCAGCCAGAGCGGGCGTTGCGGGCATCAGCGCGGATCGGACCGGTTCGAAAACCAGACCGCTCGACGCTGGGCCAGCGCAGCCATTTTGACAGACCGAACCGATTGCCATGGTGGCAGGTGCTTTGCCTTTGGCGGTCGGACATCCGAAGATATCCGCCCACCGCCGCAGGCGCCGCGCCGTTCACATGCCGGTCCCCGAACCCGGTATTTCAGACAGCATTATGAGTGCTGCGGTCCTTTAGAGGGACCGTTGTGGAACAGGAGTCGAACCTGCGACCTCAAGATTAACAATCTTGTGCTCTACCCATCTGAGCTATCCAGTGGTGCGTTGAGACGAGAGTCGAACTCGTTCCCCTGACCTGTCCGGCCAGTGCTCTCCCGTTGAGCTACTCATGCAACCAACCAAAGACAAAGCAGCATCCGTACATGGAACTATCAGAGATAGCCCGTGCGGGTGGGCTTCATGAAACCCTGACCGTTGACGTCTGCCCCGTCCACTGATCGGGGAGGCGGGCCGTTAGGGCGCGCTTTTTGCGGGCGCAAGGGGAGGGGGTGGTTTTAGCGGCGAAGCGGGGTGTGGGAGAGGTGAGTGGTTACGGGTGATACTATATCGCCGTTCTCAACTTATTGGTGTCCGCCGCGTGTGGGAAGAGCTTTACGGTTTGGGGGGGATTAATATATTGGGATCAATATCTCACGAGACGCATACAGCTCTTCTGGCTTGTAGACCCTACATGCATCGAAATTGAACAGAAATATAGCTTTCCAAAAATCGCGCGCGTAACCAAATTTTTCCGCGATATCTGGCCATCTATCAGTAGCTTGCACGATATATGTTTTTACAGATTTTGGTGTCCGAAGGTCTCTATTGTTGTGACAAATCCCGTCAAATATCTCTTCGTCGAGATCAATATTTGTCTTTGGAGGTGAAGATTTTATGTAATCATGCCAATCCATCAATGAGGCCGGTCGATAGTTTCCATCCCCAGAATTTTCCATGTTTGGATCGTGCCAACGGCGATTGATCGTTTCATCAATCTGCTCGATACTGACTGAAGAGAAATTTCGTGGCCTTAATCCTGCTCCTAAAAACTTGTCCCCAATCGACCAACCGTACTTTCCCTCTTCGTTAAATAAAGGAGCTCGATGGTCGGGTAATAGGCCAAAAAGGGGGGAGCCAAGTGCTGTATCGAAGCCCAATCCGGCCTCTCGTGCACCTTTGTATATCCACTCTAACGGACCGTCAGACAGCCCCACATGAGGCCCTCCGCCACCGACTGCACTATGAGTGCCGGGAAAAATTTTCTGGAGATATTTCTTGTTTTCTGAGCGACTGTTTAATTCTTGTA
This sequence comes from Sphingorhabdus sp. YGSMI21, assembly GCF_002776575.1. Taxonomy (GTDB): domain Bacteria; phylum Pseudomonadota; class Alphaproteobacteria; order Sphingomonadales; family Sphingomonadaceae; genus Parasphingorhabdus. Next base: position 1,256,367 of record NZ_CP022548.1, read on the forward strand.
AATTTGTCCATAAAGCAGGTTCAAATGTTCTACGCATTTCATCCGCTGCCACGGCGTGGCGGGCAGCTTTTACAAACCCGGACAATCTAGTATCATGAAATTGGTATTTTCTATTAATTGCTTTTGAAAGACCAAGTCGCTTTGGCAAACCCAGAGCACCGACTGTATCCCATACACCCAAATATGAAATACTTAGTTCTGTTGTGTTGCCATCATACTTCGTGTCTAGCTTCGATCGCCACTCAGCGTCTCCTGGGAGAAGCAAATGGGGACACAATTTATATCGTAGTTCGCAGCTTCTAAAAGAACTTGGGTGCTCTTCTGGAGACCGGCTTCGATATTGTTCCAATACTTCTCGAATGTTAAACAACCGTCGCTTTGGAAGAATTCCGACATTCCTGATGAGACCGACAAATGAGCGAGCTGTAAAAGCACCTCTTGAAAAGCCAAAGACATAAATTTCATCGCCAGGCTGATAGTTCAAAATTAAGAAGGTGTAAGCTTCAATGACGTTCTGTTGCAGGCCAAAACCCAAGGCCCCAGAAATTTTATTAACTAGTTTTCCTGTCAAGTTTCCTAATTCATGAGTTCCAACGCCCTCATCATAAAACACTGTCTGTTGACTGCCGGCGTGCTCTTCTTCGATTGCGCGGGCAATCTTCGATACATTGGAAGGAAAGCCGCTGGTTACCTTGTTCCAAGTTCCATCAAAACAAAACGCTAGTTTCTTCATCATATCACCCCCGATGAGAACATTGCATTTTTTGCAATATAAAACCCCAGCGTTTGCACGCCGGGGTCCGATATTGTCAAATAAGCAAATCCTGAACTTGGATCAGGACCTCATGCAGTGAGGCGCTGTGTTGGCTTCAAACCTTCGAAGTCAACTCCGGCACCGCGTCAAACAGATCCGCAACCAGTCCGATATCAGCAACCTGGAAAATCGGTGCGTCTTCGTCCTTGTTGATTGCGACGATGATCTTGCTGTCCTTCATGCCGGCGAGATGCTGGATCGCGCCGGAGATGCCGATGGCGATATAGACTTCCGGAGCGACGATCTTGCCGGTCTGGCCGACCTGATAGTCGTTCGGGACATAGCCCGCATCGACCGCAGCGCGCGAGGCGCCGATGCCGGCACCGAGCTTGTCTGCCAATGGCGTGATCACTTCTTCGAACTTCTCGCCCGAACCCAGAGCACGACCGCCGGAGACAATGATCTTGGCGCTGGTCAGTTCGGGGCGTTCGGACTTGGCGATTTCTTCGCTGACGAAGCTCGACAGGCCAGCGTCGCTGGCGCCGTCAACGGCTTCGATGGTGCCGGAGCCGCCTTCGGCTGCTGCCTTGTCAAAGGCGGTGCCGCGGACGGTGATGACCTTCTTGGCATCCGAAGATTTGACCGTTGCGATCGCGTTGCCGGCGTAGATCGGCCGGGTGAACGTGTCTTCGCTTTCGACCGAGAGAATGTCGCTGATCTGCATGACGTCGAGCAACGCTGCGACGCGCGGGGCGATATTCTTACCGGTGGTGGTGGCAGGCGCGAGAAACGCGTCATGCGTTTCCATCAGGCTGGCGATCAGCGGCGCGGCATTTTCCGCGAGCTGGTTGGCGAGCGAAGCGTCGTCGGCGACATGAACGGTGGCAATGCCGGCGACCTTGGCGACCTGTTCGGCAACGCTGCCACAGCCGGAGCCGATGACCAGAGCGTGAACTTCGCCCAGTTGCGACGCGGCGGTGACAACGGCCAGCGTCGCGTCTTTCATGGTGGTGTTGTCATGTTCTACGAGTACGAGAGTTTTCATTTTGTAACTCCTTAAATCCTTGTTCCATTCCGTTCGTGCTGAGCCTGTCGAAGCACCTTGTCCCACCATCCTTCGACAAGCTCAGGATGAACGGGGGTGATTGGGCTCAAACGGTTAAATGGCTCCCACAGCTTTGAGCTTTGCGACCAGCGCGTCGACGTCTTCGACCTTTTCACCAGCCTGGCGAACCGGAGGTTCGGTAACCGTGATGGTGGTGAGACGCGGGCTGATGTCGACGCCGTAATCGGCTGGCGTTTTCTCATCCATCGGCTTTTTCTTCGCCTTCATGATGTTCGGCAGCGACGCATAGCGCGGTTCGTTGAGGCGCAGGTCGGTGGTGACCACGGCGGGCAGGTTCAGCTTGACCGTCTGCAGGCCGCCGTCGATTTCGCGTTTGACGGTGATGCTGTCGCTGTCGAGCTCAACGGTGTTGGCAAAGGTACCCTGGCCCCAGCCGAGCAGGGCTGCGAGCATCTGGCCGGTCTGGTTCGAATCGTCATCGATCGCCTGCTTGCCGGTGATGACCAGCTGCGGAGCTTCTTCTTCGACGATTTTCGCCAGGATCTTGGCAACGCCCAATGGCTCGACTTCTTCGTCGGTGACCACGAGGATCGCCCGGTCCGCACCCATGGCGAGGGCGGTACGCAATGTTTCCTGCGCCTTTTGCGGGCCAACCGAAACCGCGACGATTTCTTCTGCCTTGCCGGCCTCTTTCAGGCGGATGGCTTCCTCGACGGAGATTTCGTCAAACGGGTTCATCGACATTTTGACATTGGCCAGATCGACACCGCTGCCGTCGGACTTGACCCGCGGTTTCACGTTATAATCTATCACCCGTTTTACGGGCACCAGGATTTTCATTGCTGTTTCCTCTTTTTCAAATTTCACTACGCGATTAACTTACGTTCACGTAAACGTCAAGTTTTTGCGCTGCGGTGCAGCATCGTCGATTTTGCGGCACCATGGCCGCCTCCGTTCGTGCCGGGCTTGTCGAAAGGGCGAACTGGCGCTTTCCAGCGTCCTTCGACAGGCTCAGGACGAACGGGATATGGCTTCCCGTCCGCTCAAGCGGCCTCTTTGACCTGCGCGACGATTTTCTTCGCGGCATCGCCGAGATCGTCGGCCGATACGATTGGCAGACCGCTATTGGCCAGGATTTCCTTGCCCTTTTCAACATTGGTGCCTTCGAGGCGCACAACCAGAGGCACCGACAGATCGACTTCCTTGGCCGCGGCAACAATACCTTCGGCGATGATGTCGCATTTCATGATGCCGCCAAAGATATTGACGAGAATGCCCTCGACCGCCGGATCGGCGAGAATGATCTTGAACGCTGCGGTGACCTTTTCCTTGGTCGCGCCGCCGCCCACGTCGAGGAAGTTGGCAGGGAAAGCGCCATTCAGCTTGATGATATCCATCGTTGCCATCGCCAGGCCGGCACCATTGACCATGCAGCCGATATTGCCGTCGAGCTTGATATAGGCGAGGTCGGACTTGCTGGCTTCGACTTCTGCCGGATCTTCTTCGGTTTCGTCGCGCAGCGCGGCGAGATCGGGGTGCCGCATCAGCGCGTTGCCGTCGAAGCTCATCTTGGTGTCGAGCACGATCAGCTGCTGGTCTTCGGTGACCACGAGCGGGTTGATTTCGACCATTTCGCAATCCATCGCGAGGAAGGCGTCATAAAGTTTCTTGCCGAGCTTCTGCGCCTGCTTGTTGAGGTCGCCATCCAGCCCCAGCGCGAAAGCGATGGTCCGACCGTGGTGTGGCATGAAGCCCTGTGCCGGATCGATGGTGATCGTCTTGATCTTTTCCGGGGTGTTATGGGCTACGTCTTCGATGTCCATTCCGCCTTCGGTGGAAACAACAAGCGCCACGCGGCCGCTGGCCCGGTCGACCAGAATCGAAAGATAAAATTCCTTCTCGATATCGACGCCGTCGGTGACATAGAGGCGGTTGACCTGCTTGCCTTCGTCACCGGTCTGGATCGTGACCAATGTGTTACCCAGCATTTCTTCTGCATTGGTGCGCACTTCGTCGACCGATTTCGCCAATCTCACGCCGCCCTTGGCGTCCGGCCCCAGTTCCTTGAACTTGCCCTTGCCGCGGCCACCCGCGTGAATCTGCGCCTTGACGACATAAAGCGGTCCGGGGAGTTTCTCGGCTGCGGCAACCGCTTCGTCAACGGTGAGCGCAGCATAGCCGGCAGGAACAGCGATGCCATGTTTGGCAAGCAGTTCCTTGCCCTGATATTCGTGAATGTTCATGGGAAGGGTGAGCACCTTTCAAATTGGAGGTCTTGAATCTCAAGACACGCGATGAATTGGCACGGCTAAAGCACAGTCACGCGCCTATTTCCACCCTGTTTCGTGATAATTATCAGATGTTCTAGTCTGGCTCCCCACCGCATGGCCCCGCGGCGCGTTTAAAGCATCAGACGCATGGCGCAACGGCGATTTCCCGGCAGACCATTTTCGATTTCGGCCTCGAGTATGTCCGCGAGTCGTTTCGGCATTTCCGTCTCATTCAGCGTCCGGTAGCCCAGCTTTTGATAGAATGTCTCGTTGAAGGGCAAGTCCCGGAAAGTCGTCAGGGTCAGCGCCGCAAGGCCGTTGTCCCTGGCATATTCTGCTGCTGCCTCCAGCAAGCGTCGCCCGACACCCCGGCCCTGATGCCCGTCCGCGACCGACAATTCGACTATGTGCAGGGTCTCTTCATATATCGCGGCGGTAACGAAGCCGATGTTGCGCCCGTCCGTCTCGGCGAGCCAGACCGTGCCTGCGTCGATATGGACCCGGTGCTGCTCGGCGGACATTACCGCTTCGCCGGCGATCCATTCCAGACCCGCAACCGACAGGAAGGCCTGGGCCGCCGATCGTTCGATAGCCGGAAAACCGGCGGCATCATCGGCATTTGCCGGTCGGATGCAGATGCCGGTCATAACAGGGCCGCGCCTATTGAACCGCGCAGATCAGCCCGGACGACGTCACGACAGCGAGAATTTCCGGATCCTGCAACGACCGTGTCTCTTTGACAAATTCCTTGACCGTCACCTCACCGGGATCGCGCTTCTTCAGCTTGCCCAGATCGCCGAGTTTCCGGAGCTGCCCCAGTGACAGACGGTCCACCATTCGGTCGGCCATGCAGGCCGACACCGGCGCGGACAATCCCGCACTCATCAGCCCGCTGCGAACCCGGGCTTCGGGGGTGGCGCAAGCCGCTAGCAGCATGCATCCAGCCAGGGTCAGGCCCGTAATTTTCCAGCTTTTCAAGATTTCAGTCGCTCCAGCACATCCTCATTCCGGATTCGGCGATAGCGCGCCATGACCAGGCTGAACAGTCCAAACAGCAACAGGCCGATGGCCACCGCAATATAAAGCCAATTGGTTGATCGCAAGCTGTCCAGCACCTGTCCAACACCGCCGACATTGCCTGTATCGCCGCTCAAGGCAGCCGATGTGATTTGCCACCCAAGGACAGCGAATATGACGGCCCGAGCAGCATATCCCGCTTGCCCCACATATTTGGCCAGAGCGGGTGCGTCAGCATCGAGCAGCCCCATGAACTTTGCGGTATAGGCTTTGACCGCTTGATTTATGGCCGCTGCGATAAAGCCAATTCCTATCACGCCCAGCAGCACATCACCCATAGGCATGGATGCCAGCGTACCGGCCGCCTGGCCGGCGGATTCCCCATCACCCGTGGAGCCTGAAGGCCAGCCCAGAACGGCTTTGAATGCCAGATAGCAGAGGAATATATGGGCCAATCCGCTGGCTGCATGGCCGATGCGGATCGCCAAGCCTTTGGCGTCGGTACCATTGCCCTGCAAATCCATTGCCGCACCATAGAGCCGGAAAATTCCGTAGCCCAGCAAACCGAGACCAACCAGGGCCAGCAGGATCGCTCCTGCCGACATGGTTTCGATTTCTTCCAATACGCCGGTTGTGCCTGTCGAACCGGCGGTGGTCAGAGTGAGATATCCCGCAAGACCGTAAACGACCGCACGACCGAGATAACCGGCGCGTGCGAAGTTTTCGATATTGGTGACGCGGGACATGCAAGGCTCCTGTTAAACTGCTTGGCAGCTTAACGCACAGGATAGCCGTTAGGTTGCGTTCATTTCTTGCTTTTCGCCAGTTCAATCGCCTCGAGCACGACGCGCCGCGCCTCGTCCGCATCGCCCCATTTGCCGACCCGCACCCATTTTTCGGGTTCGAGATCTTTATAATGGGTGAAGAAATGCTCGATCTGCTGCATCACGATTTCCGGCAGATGGCTGCCTTCGTCGATCTTGCGATAATAGGGGAAGGTCGCGTCGATCGGGACGCAGAGCAGCTTTTCATCGCCGCCATGCTCGTCTTCGAGATTGAGAACCGCGATCGGGCGGCAACGCACGACGCAGCCCGGCATGAAGGGCGAGCGCGCGACAACCAGCGCGTCGAGCGGGTCGCCATCGGGCGACAATGTGTGCGGAATGAAGCCGTAATTGGCCGGATAGCGCATCGGCGTGTGCAGGATACGGTCGACGAAGAGCGCACCGGATTCCTTGTCAAATTCATATTTTACCGGTTCGCCACCCACCGGGACTTCGATAACGACGTTCAGGCTTTCAGGCGGATTATCGCCAATAGGAATTTTGTTAATATCCATGGAAAAGGGGATCCTTATCTGGTTTTCGGTTGCAACAGCCGGTCTATGCCGCCTTCTTGATCAACACCCTCTCCGGTGATTTTCTCGAGCGCCGGATAGCGCAGGCCATCGGAATGGTCGACCATAAAATTGTGATAGGCTTCGCCATTTTTTGCAAAAATATCTATCTTGCCATCGCGGCCGCGGTTTTCCTCGATCGCCTGTTTGAGCGCCTCGTCGCTATAGGCCTTGCCGTTGACAGCAGAAATGGTGAGTCCGGACTTGAGCCCGGCCCTGAACGCCGGACTGTCCCAGATCACTGATTTGATCGCTCCCTTGCTGCCCATGATCAGGCCGATGCTGTGGCTGAGGTCGACCTGCTTCCGGCGCTTGTCATTGGCCAATATATAAGCGCTCGGCTTATCGACATAGACGAGCCGATATCCGCCCAGGGTCAGGCCGGTCTTGGGGGCTTCCTTGTTCGTCCGGTAGACCCGTTCTTCGATAAAGGCGTCCCAGTCATAAGGATGGACCTTGTGGAGCGCGGCGATCACGTCCGCCCGCTCATAGGTGACAACGCCCCAGTCGCCGTTCTTGCCGCCGAAAAAGGCGCGAGCGAAATCCTCCAGCGACTTTTTCCCACCCGATTCGCGGCGGATGATCTGGTCGGCCTCGAGCCAGATCAGCAGGCCCTCGTTATAATAATCCTCGGCCCGCTGCCAGCTGGTCCACGGCTTGGGCTGCCGGGCGGCGATGATCGGATCATGGGTGGTGTCGATCAGCGGGCGCCAGTTCCGTCCGACCCGCTGATCCATGCCCGCCGCGATCGCCGCGAGGGCGTCCAGCGTGTCCTGCTTGGAATAAAGCCCGGAGCGTGCGCCCAGAACATAGCCCCAGAATTGCGTCTGTCCCTCATAGACCCAGAGCAGATTGTCGCGCATCGGCTGGCGGAAATCGGGCGTCCACATGCCCTGCGGCCGGCGATATTTGCCGTTCCAGGCATGGGTGATCTCGTGCGGCAGCAGATTGCGCCGGCCCGGACCGCTGTCCCAATTGGTGAAATATTCACGGTTTACGCCATTTTCCGATGACCGGTGATGTTCGAGACCAATGCCGCCCATTTCGTCGGTCAGCGCCAGCAGGAAATCATAGCGGTCATAAGGGTGGCTGCCGAATAACGCTTCCGCTTCCCTGACCAGCTTGATGTGGGGCGCGATCTGGTCTTTTTTCGGCTTCAGGAACTTGGCGTCATCCGCGACAATATTGAGATGGACGCGGCTGGTCAGCTGATGGGTCTGGAAATATCGCCCGGCGAAAACCGGGCTGTCGACCAGCGTGTCATAGTCGGTCTTCTGATAGATGATTCTGTTGCCGCTGGTCGATTTCGGACGCAGGGCGCTCGCCGCCTGCCAGCCTTCGGGATAGATGGCCGTCGCCTCGACCGGAATCTGCCGGACATAATAGCCGGCCGGATAGAGTGACACCTGATGCCAGCGCAGGTTGAGCATCGAGGGCGCCATGACGATGCGGCCGTGGCTGCTGGTGGTGGCCGAGACAAATTCGAATTTAGCGGTGATCGCGTCAACATTTTCCGGCACGGTCAGGTGGAAGGCGAAGACATCGACATCGTCGCGGACCCAGGGCAGTTTTTCGCCATTGGCGGTGAATTCCAGCCCGGTGATTTTCTCGATCTCGCCGCGCGGCGCGTGATTGCCGGGGAGCCATTCGGGATAGAGCAGGGTGAGGCGGCCGGCTTTCGCGACCGGAATCGTCTGGGTCACGCGGAAAATGCCCTGGTCATGATCGCGGGCATCGACGGTCAGGCCCATGGTACCGGGATAGGCAATGTCCTGCGGTTCGGGGATCCGGTCCTGCGGCGCGATATAGGCCGGCTTGCTCAGCCCGTCGGGCATTGCCGAGCCCGATGTAGAGATGCCGAGGGCCAGAAACAGACCGAATATGCCAACCAGACGCATGCGTAGATAATCCTTTGATGATCGGGGCGCGTAAATGGGGGATTTTGCAACTTTCGTCCAGAGGCCATGTGCAAATAAGCCACTTCCGCTTTGCCGCTTCACTGGCTAAAGCGCTCCCCATGGCAAAGATACAGACACCCCAGCCGGTGCGCGGCACGCAGGATATATTTGGCGAAGAGCAGGAGCGGTTCCAGCATGTCGTGGAAACCTTCGAGCGCGTACGGCGGCTCTATGGATTCAAGGGCGTCGAAATGCCGGTTTTCGAACCGACCGCGGTCTTTGCCCGCTCGCTCGGCGAGACCACCGATGTTGTGTCCAAGGAAATGTACAGCTTCGAGGACCGCGGCGGTGACAGCCTGACCCTGCGGCCCGAATTTACCGCGGGCATTTGCCGGGCGTTTCTGACCAACGGCTGGCAGCAGCATGTGCCGCTGAAACTGTCGGCACACGGGCCGCTGTTCCGTTACGAGCGGCCGCAAAAGGGGCGCTACCGGCAGTTTCACCAGCTTGATGCCGAGATTATCGGCGCGGGCGAAGCGGCTGCTGATGTTGAGCTATTGTGCTTTGCCGATCAGCTATTGAAGGAGCTGGGCATTGATGATGGCGTGACTTTGCAGCTGAATACTCTGGGCGATGCCGAAAGCCGCGATGCGTGGCGCGATGCTCTGGTCGAGCACTTCCAGGCGCATAAAGCGGAACTGTCCGAAGACAGCCAGGATCGGCTGGAACGCAATCCGCTGCGGATTCTCGACAGCAAGGAACGGCAGGACCGTCCGATTGCCGATGCTGCGCCGGATATTGACGCCTATCTGTCGAACGAAGCGAAGGAATTTTTCGCCCAGGTGACCGAAGGTCTGGATGCCTGCGGCGTCGCCTGGACCCGCAACAGCCGTCTGGTGCGCGGGCTTGATTATTATCGCCACACGGCGTTTGAATTTGTCACCGACCGGCTCGGTGCGCAGGGAACCGTGCTGGCCGGCGGGCGCTATGACGGTCTGATGGAATCTCTCGGTGGACCTGCCACACCTGCTGTCGGTTGGGCTGCCGGTATAGAGCGGCTGGGGATGCTGCTGGAAGAGCCGAAAGCCACTGGACCCGATGCCATTTTCATTCCGCTGGGCGATGGCTGCGAAGCGTCGGCGATGAAACTCATGGGCGAGTTGCGCCGAGCGGGCGTCAGCTGCGACATGGCCTATAAGGGCAATATGAAAAAGCGGATGCAGAAGGCCAATGCGGCTGGAGCTGATTATGCGATTATTCTCGGAGAGGATGAACTTGCAGCGGGTCAGTTCAATATCAAGGACCTTTCGAGCGGTGAGCAAGAAAAAGTACCCATGAGCTGGATACCGGTGGGAATAACAGATCTTCTCTTAGCAGACAGCATTGTGGCGGAAGAAAATATCTCTCCCGCGCCAAGTCTGGCTAGTCGCTTGGCTCTACCTGGCTCAGACAAGTTTCAATGACCAGCATCACCCCCCAACGCATCGCCCAGATCGAGGCGCGCTTTGCCGAACTGCAGGCGATGATGGCCTCGGGCGATCTCGACAGCGACAAATTTGTCGCCGTCTCCAAGGAATATGCCGAGATCGAGCCGGTTGCCGAGGCTGCTGCAAAGGTCAAGAATCTGCGCGACGAGCAAGAGGGGTTGGCCGAGATGCTGGCCGGTGATGACGCCGAGATGAAGGCGATGGCGGCTGACGAGGTGGATGGCGTGAAGAAGGCGCTCGAAAAGGCCGAACATGCCCTCGCGCTGCAATTGTTGCCCAAGGACAGCGCCGATGACCGGCCGGCGATGCTCGAAATCCGCGCTGGAACCGGTGGCGACGAGGCCGCGCTTTTCGCCGGCGACCTTTTCCGCATGTACACGCGCTATGCCGAGGATCAGGGCTGGAAGGTCGAAATGATCTCCGCCAATGCCTCGGAAGTCGGCGGCTTCAAGGAAGTCGTCGCCAATATCCAGGGCAAGGGCGTGTTCGCCAAGCTGAAGTTTGAATCCGGCGTCCACCGGGTGCAGCGCGTTCCGGAAACCGAAAGTGGCGGGCGTATTCATACCTCGGCAGCAACGGTTGCGATTCTGCCGGAGCCCGAAGAGGTCGACATCAAGATACGCACCGAGGATCTGCGCATCGACACCTATCGGGCAAGCGGCGCCGGTGGCCAGCACGTCAACAAGACCGACAGCGCGATCCGCATTACCCACTTGCCGACCGGTCTTGTCGTGCAATGCCAGGACGGCAAATCGCAGCACAAGAACAAGGCGCAGGCGATGAAGGTGCTGGCCGCGCGGCTCTACGAGCAGGAGCGCGACGCGGTGCAGAGCGAGGAAGCCGAGGCGCGCAAGTCGATGGTCGGTTCCGGCGACCGCAGCGAGCGCATCCGCACCTATAATTATCCGCAGGGCCGGGTCACCGACCACCGGATCAACCTGACGCTGCACAAATTGCCGGAAATTGTAGAGGGCGGTGCGCTTGGCGAACTGGTTGATGCACTGATCGCGGAGGATGAAGCCAGCCGGCTCGCCAATCTGGATGGGTGATGCCGCCGGCGCCTTGCGCGAAGCGGCGCAGAGGCTGTCCACCATTTCCGACAGTCCGCGGCTCGACGCGGAATTGCTGCTGGCCCATGCGTTGCAGATCGACCGGTCCGAACTGCTGCTGAACCTCCCGCAGCTGGAGGCGCCAGCGCAATTCGCAAGCCTGGTGGAACGCCGCCAGCGGTCCGAGCCGATCGCGCATATCATCGGCAGCAAGGAATTCTGGGGCCTCGATTTTCAGGTCACCTCCGACGTGCTGATTCCCCGGCCCGACAGCGAATTGCTGATCGAGGAAGCGATGCGCCTGTTCGCGCCCGCACCTCCGCCACGGATCGTCGATCTGGGCACGGGTAGCGGTGCGCTTCTGCTCGCCGCCCTGCACGAATTTCCGCAAGCCCGGGGTCTGGGTATGGATGCCAGCGCTGCCGCCCTGCAGATTGCGCACAATAATGCCGATGCATTGGGACTGGCTGACCGTGCCCGCTTCGTGCTGCTGGACTGGGCGGGTGCAGATTGGACAAATTCGCTTGGCTCCGGCTTCGATCTGGTCCTCGCCAACCCGCCCTATGTCGCAACTGGCGCGCGATTGTCTGCGGATGTCGCAGGTTTCGAACCGCACCAGGCCCTGTTCGCCGGGAAAGACGGGCTGGATGATTACCGGATCATCATCCCCGCGCTGGAAAAACTGCTCTCCCCAGCCGGAATCGCCTTGCTGGAGATCGGCTTTGATCAGGCGAAACCGGTTTCCAGACTGGCTGCAGATAGTGGCTATCATGTTGAGTTAAAACAGGATTTGGGCGGAAACGACCGGTTGCTGGTGCTCCGCCGCTAAAAAGGGCTTGGTTTTGACCGAGCGACTCGCTAAGACTTGCGAAGGCCCAGAGGATTTCTGGCTTTTTCCCTAAATCTCTGGCCTGCCCCCAACTCGATAATGTTGCTGGTTTTCGGCGTGCATTTGTCTTGTATGGGCCGCTGTGGACGGGTTGTCCGCAGCGCAATCGCCACCGCAGTGTGGCTATGACTTGAGAAAGACCAAGTTTATTATCGGTATAAGGATACCTAAAATTTGATGAACAATCGTCAGCCTGGCCGCCGTGGGCGCAGCCGGAACACCAATAACCGCCCGCAGGGCAACCGGGGTGGTGGATCGGATCGCGATAACCGGATCGACAACCGCGCGCGCGGCAACGCAGCGCAAATGCTCGATAAATACAAGAAAATGGCGCAGGACGCTCAGGTCAATGGCGACCGCGTCCAGGCCGAATATTATCATCAATTTGCCGACCATTATTTCCGGGTCAACGCCGACACGATTGCCCGCCGCGAAGAACAGCGGCTTGCCCGTGAAGAACCGCGCGGAGACAATCGTTCGGATAACCGTACGGACAACCGCAGCGACAATCGCGGCAATGGCCAGGATGATTCCGGCGACAATGATGGCAATGGACAGCGCAGCCGTCCGCAGCAAAATCGTCCGAAACGCGATGATCGCAACGATCAGGACGAGACCGCCGCGAACGACGCGCCTGAAGAGAAAAAACCGGTTCGCAGCCGGCGCCCGCGCAAAGTCGAAGCCGCACCGGCTCGCAGCGAAACATCGGAAAAAAATGGCGAGAGCAACGGTCTGGACGCCAGCGCTCTGCCACCGGCAATTTCGCAGTCGACCGAAGTCGAAGTCGAAAAGAAGCCGGCTCGTAAAAAACGGGTGATGAAACCCAAGGCAACCGAAGAAAGCGACGCTGCTTAAGCGACGCCAGGTTTAACGAAGACAATGGCGGGCAGCGGCGGAAGCCGATGCCCGCCTATTCGTTGCTAAAGCGCTCTCGCCAGCCAGTCCGGCAGATCGAGCGCTTTCAGATCGTCAACACGACGATGTTCCACCGACAGGTCATAATCAGGGTAGGCGATGCGCTGGCGCTTTTCATCGGCCTGCGCAATCGGAACGACGACCAGCCGCCGGTTGACCTTTTGCCGGTAATTCATCCGCGCGGTATTTTCCTGTCCGACGTAACATCCCTTGGTGAAGCTGACGCCATTGAGTTCGGCGGCATTGCATTCGAGCCAAAGCGTCTTGTCGCTGCCCAGTTCCGCAGCGCCCTCGGTCACGCCGAGCGACAGGCGGTGTTTCCGATAGGCTTCATCGGCGGCTTCCCCAGCGTCCGTATCGGCCAGCCAGCGGTGGCCCAATCCAGCCAATCGCGGATCGACTGGGCGGTCTCCGGTATCCAGGGCCCAGTGCACGGCAAGGCTATTGTCCCGGGCGATGTCGATCTTGCGGCGCAGCCGATAGAGCTTCAGCCGTTTGACCAGCGCGTCGGCCTGATCCCCTTCGCAGTCGATCAGGATATCATTGCCGTCGGCCCACAGGAAGAAATCGAACAGGACTTTGCCCTGTGCGGTCAGCAGTGCCGACCATTGCGGTGCACCCTCTGCCACAGCGGTCATATCCTGCGTCACCAGCCCTTGCAGAAACGCGCGGATATCTTCCGATCCATCGGTTGCCGAGAGACGGATGATGGAACGGTCATTAAGTCTGGTTTCGGTCATGCCATTTAGGTAGGGTGTGCGAAGCGAAAAACCAAGCCTTTGCACGGAGCTATATGACCGACACACTCACCATCCGACGGCCTGACGACTGGCACGTGCACCTCCGTGACGGCGCGATGCTCGAAGCGGTTGCATCTTTTACCGCGAAGCAATTCGGCCGGGCGATCGTCATGCCCAATCTTTCGCCACCGGTGACCAGCGCCGCCAGCGCCGCCGCCTATCGCGACCGGATCATGGCCGCCCTGCCCGTCGGCTCCGATTTCACGCCGCTGATGACCTGCTATCTGACCGATGATGCCGATGCAGACGACATCGCTGCGGGGCACGCCGCCGGTATCTTTACCGCCGCAAAACTCTATCCCGCCAATGCCACCACCAACAGCGCCCACGGTGTTACCGATGTGGCGCATATCATGCCGGTGCTCGAGCGGATGCAGGCGATCGGCATGCCGCTGCTCGTCCATGGCGAAGTGACCGATGGCGATATCGACATATTCGATCGCGAAGCGGTGTTTATCGAGCGGGTGATGAAGGGGCTGATCGCAGCCTTGCCCGATCTGAAAATCGTATTCGAACATATCACCACCGAACAGGCGGTCCATTTCGTCGACAGCTGCGGCCCGAATGTCGCGGCGACAATCACGCCGCACCATCTGCATATCAATCGCAACGCCATGTTCACCGGCGGCATGCGTCCGCACGCTTATTGCCTGCCGGTGGCAAAGCGCGAAATGCACCGGCTGGCCCTGCGCAAGGCGGCGACTTCCGGCTCTCCGAAATATTTCCTCGGCACCGACAGCGCGCCGCATGAAATCCATGCCAAGGAATCGGCCTGCGGTTGCGCCGGCATTTTCAACGCGCCTTATGCGCTGGAAAGCTATGCGGTCGTGTTTGACGAAGAGGGTGCGCTCGACCGGCTGGAAGGTTTTGCGTCGCTACACGGCCCGCAATTCTATGGCCTGCCGGTCAACGAAACCATGGTCAGTCTGGAGCGGAGCGGGACAGCCGTGCCGGATGCAATCGAATCGGCCGGCTCGAAACTCGTTCCCTTCCATGCCGGCGCGCAACTGAACTGGCGCTTCCTGTCATCCTGAACCATCGGAAATATCAGGCAGATTGCGGTTTCCGTTCGGCTTTTCCGGTCAGATAGGAATCGGTCGAAAAGATTGCGAGACTGGTCCAGATCAGCATGAAACAAATGATGTGCGACGGTGTCAGCGGCTCCCTGTAGATCAGAACGCCGACCAGAAACTGGATCGTCGGCGCGAGATAATTCAGCAGGCCGATGGCGCCGAGGGTCATTTTCTTGACCGCCGAAGCGAACAGCAGCAATGGGATAGCGGTGACGATGGAACCGCCGATCAGCAACAGGTCGATGGTGCGATCATCGCCGAGATGCAGGCCGGAAGCCGAGGAGGGTGTGGACATAGTCAGCCAGACCAGCAGCAGGGTGAACGGCAGGAACAACATGCCGGTTTCCGCGGTCAGCCCGACGATCGGACCGATGTCGGCGATCTTGCGCACCAGTCCGTAGCTGCTCCAGCTGATAGCGAGGGCGAGACTGATCCAGAGCGTATCGAGAGCCTGCAGCGCCAGAACCGAAACCCCGGCGGTGGCTATTGCGATCGCGATCCACTTTTTCGGGGAGAGCCTTTCACCCAGAAACAGCCTGCCCATCAATACGCTGAGCAGCGGGCTGATAAAATAGCCGAGACTGGCCGCGAGAATATGATCCTCGTGCACGGCCCAGACATAGATGAGCCAGTTGGCAGCAATCAGCGAAGCGCTCGCCAGCATGGCCAGGCGCAGTCTGCGATCCGCCAGTGCGGATGCCAGACCGACAAGATTTTTGCGAAAATAGAGGATGACGAGCAACAGCGGCACCGACCAGACGATACGATGGGCAACCACTTCCAGCGCGCCGACATTTTGCAGCAGCTTGAAATAGACCGGCATCAGGCCCCAGAAGATGCAAGCGGTCAGCGCCTGAACAAGGCCGATTCGGCTGGAGGAGAGCGCGCTGGACATGTTCCAGCGCTTAAGCCCCGGGTTGCTGCCGGGCAATCAAGAAATGCTACTGGCCGGGAAACCCGGCCGAAGGATCAGATGATGCCGCCGCCGATCCAGAGCCGCAGGGCGCAGATGCCCATGACGATCATGCAGAAATACATGCCGCTGGTGCGTGACGAGATCAGACCGAACAGCGCGCCGACCCCGGCAATCGGGAGAATCAGCCAGTTGGTCCAGCCGAGCAGCGGAACCAACCCTATGAAGGACAGGATGAGGGCAATGATGCCGATGAGAATGGAGATTATATTGAACATAACTGTATTATAGGAATAGATCACTTGTATTTCAAGCGATTGTGATATGAACGGGCCAAATGCGCCGGGGAGGGAACAGGTTTGATGACGGATATAGCTTCTTTGCAGATTGAAACGGAACGGCTGATTTTGCGTCCGCCCAATGCCGATGATTTCGACGCCTGGGCCAGGTTCCAGTCGGATGCCGACACGATGACCTATATCGGCGGCGTCAAGAGCCGCGCCGAAAGCTGGCGCGACCTGTGCGCCATGGTCGGGGCCTGGCATGTCCGCGGCTATGCGATGTTTTCCCTGATCCTTAAGGATAGTGGCGCATGGATAGGCCGGATCGGTCCGTGGTATCCGGACGGCTGGCCGGCACGCGAGGTGGGCTGGGCTGTTGCGCCCGAATATGCGGGCAAGGGCTATGCGCTGGAAGCCGCGGTTGCGAGCATGAACTATGCCGTCGATACGCTGGGCTGGGATGACATTTGCCATACTATCGATCCCGACAATCTCGCCTCGATCAAATTGGCCCAGCGGCTTGGTTCGACCAACAGGGGGCCGACGCAACTGCCCGAACCCTATATCGTCGCAAGGGTTGACGACTGGGGGCAATCCCGCGAACAATGGCAGGAGAATAGAAAGAAATTCCAGTAGGAGAGCAGGCCATGGCCGAAGACCGCTATCTCGACCCCACGCGGGAAAGTTTCGACGCATTCAAGGCGCTGCCGCGCAACGTGCCGATCAACATGCTCAATCTCCTGCGTTTTCACGAACATGCGCAATATCCGGAGGATCATCCCAATGCCGGCAAGGGCTGGACCGGGGAGCAAGCCTATGCGGAATATGGCAAGACCAGCGGTCCGATTTTCCAGCGGGTCGGCGGAACGGTGATCTGGCGCGGACAGATGGAATGCATGGTAATCGGCCCCGACGACAAGCAGTGGGATTCCTCCTTCATCGCGCGCTATCCCAATAGCGGTGCGTTTATGGAAATGGTCACCGATCCGGAATATAAGAAAGCAGTCGTCAATCGCCAGGCTGCCGTTCTGACCTCCCGGCTGATCCGCTTCGGGGAGATGGACGGGCCGGATACGTTCGGTTGAATTCCCGATTCCGGACAAAACGTTAACAAAATGTCACCGGATTAACCAGTTTCCCTAACGGAATATTAACGCTTTTTATGCATGTGTTTCCCTAAATTCAGGAGCAAATTGCATGTCTAATCTTTCCCGAACCCTATGGCTGTCGGCAGCGGCTTTCGCGCTGCCCCTGACGCTTGCAGCATGCGGCAGCAACGAAGCCAGTGAAGAAGAACTGGCAAAGCTGGACGATAATCTGACCTCCGATCCGGCGATGAATGACGCGCTGGAAGATGCGATATTGGTGGATCCGGAACTTACCGATCAGGCGAACCGCAATGCTATTCGCGGGGCCAATGGCGCGGCGGACGGATCGGTGCCTCCCGGCACGGGGGAAGACGGCAGGGCCGCGGCCAAAGCCGCCCTGGGTGGCAAGATCCAGAGCGCACCAAAGCCGCGCCAGATGACCTCCGACGACGAGACCCTGACGCTCGGTGACAAAGCCGAATTGCAGGAAGCGCGTCAGAACAAGCCGGTCTGCAAGGAAAAATTGACTTACGATATGGCCTGGGCCAACCGCATGCCGCCCGAATTTGCGGTCTATCCGAAAGCAAATGTGCAGGAAGCGGCCGGAAAATGCGATCTTCGGGTGGTCAGCTTCACCACCGCTACGCCGATCAAGAATATTGTCGACTTCTATTATACCAAGGCCAAGCAGGGCGGATATGACGCGGAATATCTGTTGCGCGGCAGCGAGCATGTCCTCGGCGGATCGAAGCCGAACCAGGACAGCGCCTATGTGATCACTCTCAACAAACGCTCGGGCGGCGGCACGGTTGTCGACATCGTTGCGAGCAACGGCCGCTAGTTCGTGAAATAGCGATGCCGGGTTGCGCCATGCACATCACCGGCTGACAAAGGTGGCCCGCGCCGGCCACCTTTTTTTCGTCCGCGTTATTCGCGGTAGCTACCGCCACCGTCGACGGTGATGTCATTGGCCGTGGTGAAGCTGCTCAGGTCGCTGGCCAGCCATAGCATCGCATTGGCGACCTCGACCGCTTGACCGACCCGGTTGATCGGATGGTTGCGGTTGAACAATTCCACCGCTTCGTCATGCGGTCCGGGATAGGCGGCCAGATAACGCTGGTACATCGGCGTGTCGATCGCGCCGGGGTGGACGGTATTCACCCGCACCGGATATTTTTCCGCGGCACAGTGGAGCGCCAGCGATTTGCTCAGCGATGTGACCGCGGCCTTGCTGGCGCAATAGGCCGCGAACTGCGCGCCGGGGCGCATGGCGAGCATGGAGCCGATATTGACGATGGCGCCGTCTTCGCCGCTTTCGAGGATCGCAGGCAGTCCGACACGGCAACCGTAGAAAGTGCCCTGCATATTGATATCGATGGTACGGTTCCAGCTTTCGAGGTCAACCTCGTCGACCGACCCCGGCTCCGAAATACCCGCGACATTGAACAGCGTCGTCATCTTGCCGAAGCGCTTCTTCGTGGCATCGACCGCGGCTTGCCACTGGTCGAGATCGCGGACATCCAGTTCCACCGCATCGGCGCGGTCGCCCAGAGAGACCGCGAGTTCCTTCGCCTTGTCGATCTGGATGTCGGCCAGCATTACCGAGCCACCTTCCTCGATAACCCGTCGTCCGGCGGTTCCGCCAATGCCTTCTGCGCCGCCCGATATCAGTGCGACTTTTCCGTCCATCATGCCCATTTTATATTCCCGTTTCCTGGCCTGTTCCTGGTCTATTTCTTGTCGAACTCGATCGGCAGATTGGCCAGTCCGCGCAGCATCATATTGGGCGGATAGTGCAGTTCCGCGCCTTCCTTGAGCCGGATATTGTCCATCCGCTTGGCAAATTGCTGGAAGGATACGGTCATTTCCTTGCGCGACAGCATATTGCCGACGCACATATGGATGCCCTTGCCGAACGCCATATGGGTGCGGGCATTTTTGCGATCGACCCGGAATTCGTTCGGATTTTCAAACTGCTTGGGATCGCGATTGGCCGCGTGATAGCGCATCATCACCATCGCGCCCTTGGGCAGCATTACGCCGCCCAGCTCGGCATCGCGGTGCATAACCCGCCAGATGCCCGACGATCCGCTCGACATGCGTAGCACTTCTTCGACCGCATTGGGGATCAGCGACGGATCGTCCTGGATTTTCTTATACTGGTCCGGATTGGTCGCGAACAGCCGCATGCCCTCGGCCAGCGCCGCCGTCGTGGTTTCATTGCCAGCGACCATCAATTGCTGGACGATCGACAAAGATTCTGCGTCATCAAGCGGACGTTCGCCATCGACCCGGGCGTTGACCAGATCGGAGAGGATATCATTCTTCGCTTCCTTGCGCCGCTCGTCCATATTGGCTTTCAGCGCGTGCTGATATTCGACAACTTCGCGCTCGGTCTCCAGCTGCCGTTCGCGGGTCATCATGCCGGACAGGCGATCGACAAAAGCATTGGTCCAGCGCTTGATCGTATGGGCATCGGCCACATCGAGACCGAGCTGCACGGCAATTGTGCGAACCGGCATCGGCACGGCATATTCTTCGACAAATTCGCATTCGCCCTTGTCGATGAAATTGTCGATCAGTTCGTTCGACATCACCCGCATGCTGTCTTCCAGCTTGTTCACTTTCGGCATCGAGAAAGCGAGATTGACCAGTTTGCGGAACCGCGTGTGCACCGGCTGGTCGGCGGTCAGCAGGGTATTGACCTGGGGCCAGCCCTGGGACTGGATCGCCTGCAGCTCCTCGTCATTTTCCAGCTCTTCCTCGGTTTTCCCGCCGGAGAGCAATGCGTTGAAATTGTTCGAAAAATCGTCCAGCCGGCCGACGGCTTCGGAAATCAGGTCATAATCCAGCACGACATAGGTGCCGCTGGCTTCGTCGAAAAATACCGGGCTTTCCGCGCGCTTCTCTTCATAAAATTCGAACGGATCGACCAGAATGTCCGGTTGAAAAAGGGATTTGGATACAGCTTCGTTCATCACAGGTTCCTGCTTGTACTAGTCAAAAGACGGGGTGGGTTTGCCGTCCGCATTGTAAACCGGCCCTTCGGCATCCACCCGATATTTGGCGCTCACGGCGTTGATCAGGCCGAAGCTGCCGATATGGGCGAGCATATTGGCATAATGGACATTCTGGAAATGCCGGGCGAGGGCTTCCTCGTCGGTCCATTCCTCGAACACTTCGATGCGCGACGGATTATGCATGTCGGCGGCCCAGCTATAGCAGAGGCAGCCGTCCTGGCTCAGCGCGCCATCGATGAAGGGTTGGGCTTGCTTCAGGCATTCCTCGCGGGTTGCCGGTTCCACGTCGATATGCGCAGCGATCAATATTTTCGCCATTGCGATACTCCCTTAAAGCTTGTTTCCGCCAAATTGCGCGACGACGACAAAGATGCGTTTGCTGTAGAGCCACTGGCCATCGACCTTGAAAAATTCATCGTCATAGCGGCCGCCGGCTACCCGGGGTTCGCCCTTTTCCACCAATATCTCGTGCGTTTGATAGCGACCGGATGCCGTGTCACCCGTCACTTCCAGACTGGCGGGTATGCCCAGAAAGCTGACGGCGTCGAACTGGGCCATCGCACCGTTCCAGAGATTGACGATATTCTCGCGGCCGACCACTTCGGTGCCCATCAGTGACCAGACAGCATCTTCCGTCCACAAGGCACCCCAGTCATCCGGGTCTTTGCGCAGCACGGCATCGCAATAGGCATCGTGCAGTTCGCGGATTGCCAAACGGTCTTCTATCGGCCCTGAAAACATGGACTCGTCCTCTCCTGATTATAGGGAGACTACACGGCAAAAGCGCCGCAAAGACAAGCTGCCATAAGTGCTAGCGAGAGGGGGTCAATCGCCGCCGATCCGCTCAATATCCGCTCCGACGGCCGCCAGTTTTTCTTCCAGCCGTTCATAGCCGCGGTCGAGATGGTAGATGCGTTGCAGGCGGGTTTCGCCCTCTGCCGCCAGTCCGGCAATCGCCAAACTCATCGAGGCGCGCAGATCGGTTGCCATTACCGGCGCGCCGGTCAGTTTCTTGACGCCCCGGACCACGGCGGTACGACCCTTGGTCTCGATATCCGCACCCATCCGGTTGAGTTCGGGTACGTGCATGTAGCGGTTTTCGAAAATCGTCTCGGTCAACACGCTGGCACCATCGGCGAGGCAGAGCATCGCCATCAGCTGCGCCTGCATATCGGTAGCAAGGCCGGGATAGGGTGCGGTGGACAGAGTCAGCGGTTTGAGCTTGCCGTCGGAGGAAACCCGGATGCCCTTTGCGTGGACATCAATTTGCAGACCGGCATGGCGCAACGCATCCAGCGTGGCTTCCATTTCGTCGGCCTTGGCGGCGAGCAGGTCGACTTCACCGCCAGCAATCCCGACAGCACAGGCATAGCTGCCCGCTTCGATCCGGTCGGACATCACCCGGTAGGTGCAGCCGTGCAGCCGCTCAACACCGGTGATGGTCAGGGTCGAAGAGCCGATTCCTTCGATCTCCGCGCCCATGGCGACGAGCATATTGCAAAGGTCGACGATTTCCGGTTCCCGCGCGGCGTTTTTGAGCACGCTGGTGCCGTTCGCCAGCACCGCTGCCATCAAGGCATTCTCCGTCGCGCCGACCGAGACGACCGGAAAGGTGAAATCGCCGCCGGGCAGGCCGCCGTCGGGAACGCGCGCAATCACATAGCCACTGGTGGTCTCGATGGTCGCGCCGAGCGCCTCGATCGCTTTCAGATGAAGATCGATCGGCCGGTTGCCGATGGCGCAGCCGCCGGGCAGCGAGACCCGGCATTCACCGGCGCGGGCCAGCAATGGGCCCAGAACCAATATGGAGGCGCGCATCTTGCGGACGATATCATAAGGCGCTTCGGTCGAGGTGATCCGGCCGGCTTTCAGCGTCATCACCCGCCCGAAATCTTCCGGTCTCGCGCCTTCGATCGTGGTCGAAACACCCAGCTGGTTGAGCAGATGCCCGAAACTGTCGACGTCGGCCAGCCTCGGCAAATTGCGCAGGGTGACCGGTTCGTCGGTCAGCAGCGCGCAAGGCAGCAAGGTCAGGGCGCTATTCTTGGCTCCCGAAATGGGGATCGTACCGGAGAGGCGATTGCCGCCGCGTATTGAGATAATATCCATGGTCTAGCATTTACCGGAAATGGTGATGCAGGCAAGTCTATTGCGCGGAAGATGGTTAGCGTATTTGGCTGACCGGCTAGTTTCGCAACAACCCCAGGGCTGCATAGGCGGCTTCTACTGTCGGCCGTGCCATTGTGGAGGCTTTTTCCGAACCATTGCGTAAAATCGTGTCGATCGCCGTCTCGTCCTTGCGCAATTCCTCGAACCGCTGGCGAATGGGTGACAATTTGCTCACCGCCAGATCGGCCAGCGCCGGTTTGAAGTCGCCAAAGCCCTTGCCCGCATATTGGGCAAGCACAGCCTCTTGCGAGAGGTCGGCCAGCGCAGCATAGATGCCGACCAGATTCCTGGCTTCCGCCCGCTCTGCCAGATCGTCCATATTGTCGGGCAACGGTTCCGGATCGGTCTTTGCCTTCTTGAATTTCCGTGCAATTGTCTCGTCATCGTCGGTCATGTTGATCCGGCTGAGATCGGACGGGTCCGACTTGCTCATTTTTGCTTTGCCGTCGCGCAGGCTCATGATCCTCGCCGCCGTCTTGCCAATAAACGGCTCGGGCAGGGTGAAGGTTTCGGTTCCGGTATCGCTGTTGAACTTCGTCGCAATGTCGCGGGCCAGTTCGAGATGCTGTTTCTGGTCGTCGCCCACGGGAACATGAGTGGTCTGATAGAGCAGGACATCGGCCGCCTGCAGCACCGGATAACCCAGCAGGCCCAGCGAGGAGCGCTGTTTGTGCTTGCCGGATTTTTCCTTGAACTGGGTCATCCGGTCCAGCCAGCCCATCGGCGTGTTGCAAATCAGCATCCACGCCAGTTCAGGATGGGCAGGTACGCGGGCCTGGTTGAACAGGATCGATTTGTCGGGATCCACCCCGGCGGCAACCAGCGCTGCGACCATTTCGCGGCAATTGGTAGACAGTTCGACGGGATCATTATGGACGGTGATGGCGTGGAGATCGGCGAGGAAGAACAGGCATTCGCTCTCGTCCTGCATCTTCACCCAGTTCTTGATCGCGCCCAGATAGTTGCCGAGATGGAGATTCCCCGTTGGCTGGATGCCCGATACCGTACGCATTGTCTTAACTTCCTTCGCTTGCGGCTTCTTCTGCCGCCTTCTTCTTGGTCAACATGGTGATCTTGTCGCGATCGATCGCGCCGGTCAGCCATGCCAGCGCCGCATAAACCAGTCCGCCGACGCTGACCAGAGCGGTGATAGATCCGACCCGCTGCCAGATCGTGCCGTCATAGAGTCCGTCGCCGATCGGCGCAGCATAGACCAGCACGACCGCCATGCCGGCAGCGGACAGCGTGATCCGGCCGATCCGGAGCAACAATGTCCATTCCAGATGAAAATGCCCGCGGCGGTGGAGCATCGTGTAGAGCATCACGCAATTGCACCAGGCCGCAATCGCGCCGGCAACGGCCAATCCCGTGATCCCGTAGAGCGGGATCAGCAACAGGTTGAGCGTGATGTTGATGACCAGCGAAATGGCGGCGGTATAGACCGGCGTTTTCGTATCCTTGCGCGCGAAAAAGCCCGGGATCAGCACTTTCACCAGCACATAGGCGGGCAATCCGACGACCAGCGCGGCGACAACCGCAGCGGTGGTCTGCCCATCGGCAGCGGTAAAATTGCCGCCGACGTAGAAGGATGTGACCAGCGGTCCGGCGGCGAAAAACAGGGCGATGGCCGCCGGAATGGTGAGCAGCAGACCCAGTTCGATGGCGTTGCTTTGCAGACGCTGGGCGCCGCCCAGATCGTCCTTGGCGATGAAGCGCGACAGCGCCGGGAGGATGGCGGTGCCAAGGGCAATGCCGATAATTCCGAGCGGCAGCTGGTTCAGCCGGTCCGCCATTGCCAGATAGACGAACGATCCTTCCGGCAAGCGCCCGAGGAAGAAGAGATCGATGAAGCGGCTGATCTGGTAGATGCCGGCGCCGAATACGGCGGGCAGGATAAGCACGCCCAGCTCTTTCACATCGGCATTGAATTTCGGCATTTTGAGCGGAAAGCGAAAGCCGGTCTTGCGCGCCCAGTAATAGAGCCAGAGCATTTGTACCAGCCCGGCCGTGGCCACGGCAACCGCCAGAAAATAGGCGGTCTGGCGCGGGTCGTTGCCGTCATTGACAAAATGGGCCGCAAGCAGCGCGCTGATCATGCAGATATTGAGCATGATCGGTGCCGCCGCCGCTGCCGCGAACTTGCTCAGCGAATTCAATATCGCCGCAAACAGGGTGGTGATGCTGATCAGGCCGAGATAGGGGAAGGTTATCCGGGCCAGCGAAACCGAAAAACCGTCGGTCCGGCCGCCTCTTCCGAAATCGTCGATCAGCCAGATGATGCCCGGCATGGCGAGCATCATGATCGCCGAAAAGACGAGTAGCAGGGGAACAAATACCGACAGCACGTCAACGGCGAAATTCTGCGCCGCTGTCCGGTCCTCATCCGCTTCCATCTTGCGGTTGAACAGCGGCACAAAAGCGGCCGAGAAAGCGCCTTCGGCAAACAGCCGGCGGAAGATATTGGGCAGCTGGAAAGCCAGTTGCCAAGCGTCGGCTGCAGCACCGGCCCCGAGAACACGGGCCAGCATGATATCGCGGACAAAGCCGAAAATGCGGCTGACAAGCGTCAGTCCGGCAATCGTTCCGGTGGATTTCAGCAGGTTCATCCCTGCTATCCTAGCAAGATTGTCTAGGCGTTACCAACCGGTTGCTCGCCTGCCTGCTGGGCTGCCATCTGCTCGCGCTGCTGCAGATAGAGCGCCGTGAAATCGATCGGCTCGAGCAACAGGGCCTGGAAGCCGGCATCGCGAACGGCGTCGGCAATGATCGACCGGGCGAAGGGAAAGAGAAGCCGCGGGGCTTCGGCAAACAGGAATGGATGGGCCTGCTCCTCGGGGACGTTGCGCAGCCCGAAAAGACCGCAATAGAGCAGTTCGATGGCAAAGGCGACGCCTTCGTCCGCTTTCGCGGTCACGTCGATTTTCAGTTCGACTTCATGGACTTCATCGGAAATCTGCGAGGAGCCGATGTTGAACTGCACGTCGATCTGAGGCTGTGCATTCCACTGGTAGACGTCCGGCGCATTGGGATTTTCGACCGAAAGATCTTTCACATATTGCGAAATCACGCCGATTTGCGGCTGGGTATCGGCGCCATTGGCAAGGGGATCCGGAGTCGTCACATTCCCGCTCGGTTCCATTTTGCTTTCGTCTTTTTCATTCTCGTCAGCCATCGGGCCTGTCCTTTCGGAATAAACAGTCAAACATGTCCTTTGGCGCATCTTGCCGCGCCATTCGCTGCGCGCCTAGCAGGGGAAAGAACCGAGGGCAATGAAAGAGTAAACCCCCGTTCGGATGGCCTGCAGAGGCACCCGTTTGTAAGCACAGGTTCACAAATCGGGCGATAGAAGGAGCCGACCAATTGGGGCAAAACGGCTTTTTCATCAATGCTATTTGAAACCGCCCCTGTTTCCGCCTATGTATAGGGTCAAAGAAAAGATTGGATTGTGAAGTGACCATCGAAATCATATTATTGGCAATGGTAGCGGCCTTTCTCGGCCTGCGCCTCTATTCCGTGCTGGGCAAGCGAAGTGGTCATGAGCAGGAACATATGCCACGAAACATCGATCCGCGCGCCAGTGAACGCCGGCCGCTGGAAGATGCCAAGCCGCATATTCCCGATATCGTTCCCGCAAACGCAACGGCCGGGGCGCCGAATATGGTCTATGACAGCAACGCCGAAGCCGGGATGCGCGAAATATTGAGCGCCGACCGCAATTTCGATGTCGGACGGTTCGTGGAGGGTGCGCAAGCAGCCTATGGCATGATCCTGGAAGCCTTCTGGAAGGGCGACAAGGAAGAATTGAAACTGCTCTGTGACGACGATGTCTACGAAAGTTTCGTCGAAGTCATCGACGCCCGTGAAAAACGCGGCGAGATTCTGGAGAACCAGCTGGTTCGAATCGACAATGCGCGGATTTCGGCAGCGGAATATCGCCGGCCTGTCGCACGCATCACCGTCCAGTTTGACGCCGATATCGCTGCGGTGGTCAAGGACAAGCAGGGCAATCTGATTGGCGGGTCCCTATCCGATGCCGCCGAAACCCACGATGTCTGGACGTTCAGCCGCGATCTCTCCAGTGCAGACCCCAATTGGCGACTCGACGAAACCGATGAGGCCTGACCCCCGGTCGACGAGCTACAGGATCATGAAAATCGGGACGCTTTTCGGAGCCATGGCGTTGGTCAGCGCCTGTTCGATGACCATCATCCCCGAGGGCGCCGCGCAAAGCCGTTCCACACAGGCGGATGGCGAATGGGTGGCCGGCGATGTGCCGACCCCGGCAGCCACGCCGCCAGCCTATACGCCGGTCGCCAGAAACGGCGCGCCGGCGACATTTGAGCCGGTTGATCCGGCCCAGCTCGTCAAGATTGGCGATGATTCTACCCGCGCTACCGGTTCCGGCATTGCGCTGGGACCGGATATTAGCAGTCTTGCGCTGACCGATGCCAAAGCCGCGTCGGCGCTGCGATCCTATCGGACCAGCTGCCCTTCTCTTGTCCGGCGCGAGGACAATAGTGGTCTGACCAGGGGCGCCGACTGGCAATTGTCATGCACGGCTGCCCAGAACTGGCAGGACCGGGACGCCGCGCGCTTTTTCATCTCTTATTTCGAAACGGTGCAGGTTGGCGATGGCCAGGCTTTCGCCACCGGCTATTTCGAACCGCAGATAGACGGTTCCAGAATCAGCAACGCCCGGTATCAGGTCCCGGTCTATCGCCGCCCCGCAAATCTCGTCGATGTCGATCTTGGCCTGTTTTCCGAAGCGCTGAAAGACAAGCGCGTCCGCGGCAAGGTCGACGGAACCAGATTGGTGCCCTTCGAGGACCGGGCGGCCATTGATGACGGGGCGCTCGCCGGACAGGGTCTCGAGATCGCATGGGCCCGCGACTATATCGATTTCTTCTTTCTGCAGATCCAGGGCAGCGGCCGGCTGTTGCTGCCCGACGGATCGGTCATGCGAATCGGTTACGCCGGACAGAACGGCCACGATTATACCGGTATCGGACGGGTGATGCGCGAACGCGGCCTGCTCGCCGACGGCAAGACCAATATGCAGGGCATTGTCGAATGGCTGCGCGCGCATCCCGAAGAGGGCATGAAGATCATGCGCGAAAACAAGAGCTATGTCTTTTTCCAGGAACTGACCGGCCCGGGTCCGCTGGGCGCGATGGGCCATCCGGTGGTAGCGCGGACATCGGTCGCCGCCGACCGGATGTTCGTGCCACTGGGCGCGCCGGTGTTCCTCGACATGGAACATGATATCGCCGACGGCCTGTGGGTGGCGCAGGATAGCGGTGGCGCGATCAAGGGCCCCAACCGTTTCGATACATTCTGGGGTGGCGGCGAGGAAGCGGCCAGAATCGCGGGCGGCATGTCCTCGCGCGGACAGGCACTGATCTTCCTGCCCAAGGGAACAGTGTCGCGGCTCGTTGCAGCCCGCCAGAACCCGGGCAACTAGACCATGTCCGACCGGCCCCTTACCGCCGGTGAAAAGGCGCTCTGGCAGAAATTTATCGAGAGCGTCGAACCGCTCGACCAGGGGCGCGTGAAGCGGGCGGAAAGCCTTCCGGTAGCCAGACGGCCGCGCGATATTCCCGGGCCGATAACCGCGGAAAGCTTCGGCGGAAAACCCGCCAAAGCCGTCCCGCTGCGCGAGCAGAAGCCGGTGCCGACCCGCCACGGACTGGATGGCGGCTGGGATCGCCGTTTGACGAAGGGCATGGTGCAACCCGATGTCACGGTCGACCTGCACGGTTATACATTATCGTCTGCCCACGGACGGCTGGACAGCGCGCTGGAACTCAGCATTGCCGCTGGCCATCGTGCGATATTGCTGATTACCGGCAAGGCGCGGAACGACGAAGAGCGCCGCCGCGAAGGTGGTCGCGGCGCGATCCGGGCGGCGATTGCCGACTGGCTCGCCGCTTCCCGCCACGCCTCGCATATTGCCACGGTGCGCCGGGCCCATCCGCGTCATGGCGGTGCGGGCGCGCTTTATATCATCCTGCGCCGAAGACGCTGACGGAAAGCTCGGTTCAGGCGGTGGCGAGCAAAACGAAATGCTCGTAAATATCCGCCAATGTGGCGAGATCATCGATGGCGACGGCCTCGTCCAGCTTGTGCATGGTGGCGTTACAGAGACCGAACTCGATCACCGGACAGATTTTTGACAGGAAACGCGCATCGGATGTGCCGCCGCTGGTGCTCAGTTCCGGCTGGATCCCGGTGGCGCCGCTTATCGCATCACGCAATAGATCGGAAAAGTCGCCCGGCGGTGTCAGAAAAGGCTCGCCGGAAATCACCGGTTTCAGCTCGCCTCCGTGCCGCTCGACAATCTCGCGGATCATCGCACTCAGGCTCTCGCCACTGTGGCGGTCGTTGAACCGGATCGACAGCCGGCCCTCGGCCTTGGCGGGAATGACATTATGGGCGGGATTGCCGACGTGCAGATCGGTAAATTCGATATTGCTCGGCTGAAACCAGTCGGTGCCTTCATCCAGTTGCAGCGAATCTATCTCGCTGAGAATCTTTCCCAGCTTGGTGATCGGATTGTCGGCATTTTGCGGATAGGCTACATGGCCCTGCGTGCCGTTGACGGTCACCCACATATTGACCGATCCGCGGCGGCCGATCTTCATCATGTCGCCGAGCCGGTGGACGGACGTCGGCTCGCCGACGAGGCACAGATCGGGCACGATGCCGCGCTCGGCCATATATTCCATCAGCGCCACCGTTCCGTAGCGCGCCGGTCCTTCCTCGTCACCGGTGATGATCAGGCTGATCGTGCCCAGATCGTCGGGCAACTGGTGAAGCGCGCGGACGAAGGCGGCGATGCTGCCTTTCATGTCCACCGCACCCCGGCCGTAAAGGAGATCGCTGCGTATCTCCGGAACAAAAGGATCGGTCTGCCAGCCCTGGCCGGGTGGCACGACGTCCAGATGCCCGGCATAGGCCACATGCCGGGATCCGGATGTGCCCTTGCGAATGGCGAACAGATTTTCGACCGGACCGTCGGGCGCTTCACCGGCAACAAAGCGGTGCACCTCAAATCCCAGAGGCTTCAGCATTGCCTCCATTTCGTCAAACACGCTGCCGGTGGCGGGCGTGATGCTGGGCTGCGCAATCAGCCGTTTGGCCAGTTCGAGAGCGGTTGGTGCGGTCATATGCGTCTGCTCAAGCTTCTGCCGATTTCGGCTGCTCGAGCCGCTCGATAACCCATGGCTCTTCCTCCGCCGCAGCCATCCATTGCGCGGTCCATTCATGGTCCAATATCGTCTGCATGTAACTGGTGGCAAATCCCGGCAGGCGAAATCCGTAAGTCTGGAAGCGCGAAACCACCGGCGCATACATGATATCGGCCGCGCCATAGGTGCCGAACAGAAACGGTCCGCCGCTGCCGAAGCGGGCGCGCGCCTGAGCCCAAAGCTCGATAATCCGGGCGGCGTCCGTCTTGACCTCGTCGCTCAGGTCGAGATCTTCATAAATCTTGCGTGTGTTCATCGGGCATTGCCGGCGCAGCGCCATGAAGCTGGAATGCATTTCGGCGGCCATCGAGCGGGCCATGCCGCGTGCGGTCTCGTCCTTTGGCCAGAAGCGGTCGCGGTGCGTCTTGTCGGCCAGCCAGTCAATGATCGCCAGACTGTCCCAGACTACCGTCTCGCCATCCCAGAGGATCGGCACCTTGCCGCCGGACGGTGCGAAATTCTCGCTTTCGCGGACATGGTCCCAATCGTCGCCGAACAGGGGAACGGTCAGTTCTTCAAAGGACAGGCCCGACTGCTTGCACGCCAGCCAGCCGCGCATCGACCAGCTGGAATAGGCTTTGTTTCCGATTATCAGTTTCATAGTCTGCCCCATAACCAAATATGGAAGTCTGTGTATAGAAAAGCGTTGCCGGGGAGAATAGTTTTGGCTGCTTCTAGCTCTGCACGGCGTCGAGCACCGCAAGCCGAAGTTCGTCGATTCCCTGTTTCTTTTCCGATGAGGTCAGCAACAGATCGGGATGGGCCGCAGGGTGTTTCTTGGCAATATCCGCCACTTGCTGGGCCGTGGCATCCAGCTGCTCCTGCTTCACCTTGTCGACCTTGGTCATAACGATCCGGTAGCTGACCGCTGCCTTGTCGAGCATTTCCATCACTTCCTCGTCGACCGGCTTGATACCGTGCCGCGAGTCGATCAGGACAAAAGTCCGCTTCAGAACAGCCCGGCCACGCAGATAGTCGTTGATCAGGAAGCGCCATTTCTGGACCACTTTCGGCGGCGCCTTGGCATAGCCATAGCCCGGCATATCGCAAATGCGGAAGATCAGCGGATCGCCAATGTCGAAAAAATTCAGTTCCTGCGTCCGTCCGGGCGTATTGGACGTACGCGCGAGACCGTTGCGATTGGTCAGCGCGTTGATCAGCGACGACTTGCCGACGTTGGAACGGCCGGCAAAAGCAATTTCCGGGACCTTCGGATCAGGCAGAAACTGCAGCTGCGGCGCACTTTTCAGAAAGCTGATCGGGCCGGAGAAGAGCTTGGGGCTGAGAGGAGTGTCCATCTAGACGCCGTTCATCGAAAGGAAGAGGTGCCGGTTCATGCCTTGGCCTTATCGGCTTCGGCTTTCCGCGCTTTTTCTTCTGCTTCCTTGGCCATCATTTCCTTCATCTGCGGATGACGGGAATAGAGCCATTTCTGCTGCGCGATGGTGAGGATGTTGGACACGGTCCAGTAGAGCTGCAGGCCGGCGGCGAAGGGTGCCATGATGAACACCAATATCCATGGCATGATGCTGAAAATCTGTTTCTGCATCGGATCCATCGGAGCCGGGTTCAGCTTGAACTGCAAGTGCATGGTGATGCCCATGAGGATCGGCAAGATGCCGACAGCCAGAAAGCTTGGCGGATCGAAAGGCAGCAGGCCGAACAGATTGACCGGCGTCAGCGGATCAGGTGCGCTCAGAT
The DNA here is from genome assembly GCF_002776575.1 of Sphingorhabdus sp. YGSMI21. Classification (GTDB taxonomy): domain Bacteria; phylum Pseudomonadota; class Alphaproteobacteria; order Sphingomonadales; family Sphingomonadaceae; genus Parasphingorhabdus. Next base: position 1,287,400 of record NZ_CP022548.1, read on the forward strand.
CCTTGATCCAAAGCGCAAAAGGCTGGTGACGCATCTCGATTGACAGCATCAACACCTTGTACAGCGCGAAGAAGATCGGAATCTGCAGGAAAATCGGCAGGCAGCCAGCCAGCGGATTGACCTTCTCGTCCTTGTACAGCTTCATGATTTCCTGCTGTTGCTGCTGCTTGTCGTCCTTGTGCTTTTCCTGGATTGCCTTCATTTTCGGCTGCACCGCACGCATCTGTGCCATGGAGGCGAACTGCTTCTGGGCGATCGGGAACATGACGCCGCGCACGACGAAGGTCATCAAAATGATTGCGACACCAAAATTGCCGACCAGCTTGAACAGCCAGTTGAGCAGATAGAATAGCGGCTTCTCGAACCAGTAGAACCAGCCCCAGTCAATGGCGCGATCCAGGTTCTTGATTCCATATTCCGCTTCATATTTTTCCAGCAGCGCGTTTTCCTTGGCGCCGGCAAAAAGCCGGGTCGTAGTCGTCAGCTGTTTGCCGGGGGCGATGATTTGCGCGCTCTTCTTGGCAATTTCCGCCTGGAATATATCGCCGCCGCCGGAACGGAATTTGGCGTCGACATCGTTGATATTTTCCGGGATCAGGGCACCCAGCCAATATTTGTCGGTAAAGCCCAGCCAGCTGACTTCCTTGTCGTAGCTATTGGTTCCGGCAACCGCAGATGTGCCGAACAGGCCGGCAAAAAATCCGGGTTCCTCGCCGGCGAGATTCTCGTAGTCCACGTCATAATTGGCCGCGCCTTCATAGACGCCGACCGGACCGGAGTGGATGGTCCAGGTGCTGGCCTCATTGGCCGGGACATTGTTCAGATCGCGTTTCCGGTTGATCAGACCATAAGGCCTGAGCGCAATGGCATTGGCACCGCGATTGACGACGCTCTGTTCGGTGGTGATCAGATAGTCCGGGTCGATCGACAGTTTTATCCGGTAGATTTGTCCGGTCTCGTTGGACCAGCTTAGCGTCACCGGCGTGTCCGGGGTCAGCCGGTTCTGGTCAGCCGACCAGATCGTATTATCGTCGGGAACCGCGACGCCGTCACCCGCCCAGCCGACGCGGCTGAAATAGGCGTTTTCGGTGCCGGACGGGGAAAAGAGCCGCACAGGCTTGCTGTCCTTGCTCATATCCACGGTATGATCGGTCAGGGTGAGATCATCAATGCGTCCGCCCTTGAGGTTGACCGAACCCTGCAGCCGGGGGGTATCGATGAGGATGCGGGGATTTTCCCGCAAGACGGTGGCCAATGGCCTGATTTTGTCAGGTGCGGTCGCGGTGCCAATATCGGCGCTGCTGTTCACGCTGCCCGTGCCCGGAACGCTGAGGTCGCCGGCGACCTGGTCATTTGCGGGCGCATCCGCCTGTTCCACAACCTCGTTCTTGTTGGCCATGTCCGGGAAAAATTGTTCCATCAGCAAAGGCCAGCCGAACAGGATGATCCCCGTGAGGAGTATCGCCATGATAATATTACGCTTGTCGTCCACTATCTCGTCCCGCTTTCGGCCATTTGTTGTAAAAAGGATCGGTGTTCAGGGTATCAAGGCACCGGGTCAAAACCCGAGCCGCCCCAAGGATGGCAGCGCAATAGCCGTTTAGCCCCCAGCCAGCTACCCCTAATTGCACCATGTTTCTCAATCGCCTCGATCGTATAGGCACTGCAAGTGGGCAGAAAACGACATGTCGGAGGCAGGATTCGCGACGGGCCCCATTGCCAGCATCGCACGCAGAAGATGAAAACAGACTTCAACATTTTTGGTCCAGCTTTTTTGCCAGATATTTCAGGCCCTTTTCCAGATCCGCCTTCATGGTGGCAAAATCCGCCTCCTGGACGGTCTTGCGGCCGATCATAATATGATCAACGCCGGCGATGCCCTCGTCGGGCAGGCATTGCGCCAGCAGTGCCCGGAAGCGGCGCTTCATCCGGTTGCGCGCCACGGCATTGCCGATTTTCTTGGTCACCGTGATGCCATAGCGAATCCTGTCCGTCTCGATGGAATGATCGGGGCGGCGGCGATGCGCGAGCAGGACAAAGCTGGGAGTGACGAATCGCTTGCCACGATTGGCAGCGAGGAAATCCGCACGTTTGCGAATCACTTCGATAGGCTGGTTTGAATCAGCGGGCGCCGAATCGGCTGAAGGATTTTGCAAATCCCGATGATCCGGCGCTGGGCGTGCTTCGACAGGCGCAGCACGGGCGGTCATTCGCTTTTAGGCAGAAAGCTTCTTGCGGCCACGGCTACGGCGGGCAGCCAGCACTTTACGGCCACCAACGGTGGCTTTGCGGGCGCGGAAACCATGGCGCCGTTTGCGGACCAGACGGCTTGGTTGAAATGTACGCTTCATCGCGATTATCCTACGTCAAAATTTCGATAAAAAAGGCCGCCATAAGCTGCGGCCGATACGTTGTCGCTGCGATTAGGCAGGCAGGCGCGGAAAGTCAAGCGTTTGCGCTAGACTTTCTTGTCCCGATTGCCGGTCTTCACCTTGCCGAAAATCGGCAGTTCAAAATCGTCGGGCAGCGTCTTGTGGTGCCGCCGTCGCATCGCCCAGTCGGTCCATTTGCCATAATTGGGGAAACGGCGTTTGAAATCGACATAGCGCTTCTTGGCCCAGCGCGAGTTTTGCAGGACCAGGGCCAGGCCGATGGGAAAGACGATGATGAAGCCCGGTCCGGGAATGGCACCGATAATCGGTGAGACAATGATCAGCATGAAGCCGATGACCGCGAGCACGAATCGCGATCCCGAAGTATATTTCCAGCGCTTGTCGGTCATTTTGTCGGTCATCTCGTTCCACTTGGTGCTTTGCAGGCAGAGTCGCAAGTCTGCTCTGTCAACTAAAGCGCGTGGAAGAGATTATTGTTCCCGGCCCATGCATGAAACATGAACGGAGGGGCAGCGAAACCGGGAACTAGTGGACCATCTGGAAGCGGGCCATATCATTTCGCGACAGGCGCAGCTGCTCGGAAAAAGGTACGCTGTTGGTCAGCGCGTAAAATTCCTGGGCGGTTCCCCTGGGGACACCCATTTCGGCATAATAGTCGAGATATTCGGAATGGACCGGATCATTGGCCGGATAGTCATTGGCTTCGCGGCCATCCTCGTCCATCCAGCTGTGCACGACAAATTCGGCATTGCGATGGGCCGTCCGGCGGACACCGGCGAGAAAAAGTTCGACTGCACCGGATCGCACCGAGCCGCCGGCCGGTACATGGGTGCTGATACCCGCGTTCCGGATCATCCGCGCAAGCCGGAGATTGGCTTCTTCATCGACGGATCCGTCGCAATCGAGCATCTCGATCCGCTTGATCCCCGGGAAATGTTTCATCATCTGCCGGAACAATGCGGGTGTGTAGCTGTCGACCGTTCCCGTCATTTCCACCGTATCGGCAGCGACCACGCGAAACGGGCCATAATTGCCATAGGCCGCGCCGGCCGGTTCCGCCTGTGCTTCCGGCTCCAGCAGATCATATTCGAAGACCTCGACGGTCTCGGTGACGATATAGCTGCTGGCGCTGAGCGCGGGCTGGGCCGGGAAGAGGAGCAGCGCGAGCAGAAGGAACGCGCTGACCAGAAAGCCGCCGTTTGAGCCGGCAGGGTCATTTTGGTTCGGGATCGTGTCTATATGATAATTCTTGCTCATGCCGTTTCTCTGGGGCCTGGCGCTTGCCACAAAGTATCGGGGCCTAGTTACCCAATATTAACCATTGGTCCCTTCTCACGCGCGGCACTTTTGACCGTTGCGGACATGGCGCGGTTGCGGCTCGACTCGATCCCGCGTCATTGCCACTATTCCCGGCATGAAGTTTGGGCGGCTATAATGGTGGCGCTGGTTCAGACGGTGGCCTATCTCGGACTGGAGGCGCGGGGCGTGGAGGTGCAATGTCAGGTTGCGCCCGGACTGCCCGCCTTCAACGTGGTCGGCCTGCCGGACAAAGCGGTCGCCGAGAGCCGCGAACGGGTGCGCGCCGCGATTGCGGCAATGGGCCTCTCGCTGCCCCCCAAAAGAATCACCGTCAATCTGTCGCCCGCCGATCTGCCGAAGGCCGGTTCCCATTATGACCTGCCGATCGCGCTGGCACTGCTCGGGGCAATGGGGATCATCGATGCCGAGACGCTGGCAAGCTATATAGTGGTCGGAGAATTGTCGCTTGACGGCCGGCTCGCTGTCACGCCCGGCGTGCTGCTGGCGGCGCTTCACGCCTCGGGCCGGGACCTGGGTCTGGTCTGCCCGGCCCTGCAGGGTCCGGAAGCGGCCTGGGCGGGTGATGTCGAGGTGCTGGCGCCCGAAGACCTGCTGGCGTTGCTCAACCATTTCAAGGGCCAGTCGATATTGACGCCACCAAAAACCGGCGAGGCGCCCGAACCGGACTATGGCCCGGACCTGAAAGAGGTGAAGGGTCAGGAAACGGCCAAGCGCGCGCTGGAGATTGCGGCGGCCGGCGGCCATAACCTGTTGATGAGCGGCCCGCCCGGCTCGGGCAAGTCGCTGCTCGCGTCCTGTCTCCCCGGTATCTTGCCGCCGCTGTCCCCTTCCGAAGCGCTGGAAGTGTCGATGGTGGCTTCGGTCGCCGGGACGCTGGAGGGCGGCCAGATGTCGCGCCAGCGCCCTTTTCGCGCGCCGCACCACAGCGCCTCGATGGCCGCGCTGGTCGGCGGCGGGCTCAAGGTCCGTCCCGGCGAGGTCAGCCTCGCCCATCTTGGCGTCCTGTTTCTCGACGAATTGCCGGAATTCCAGCGAGCGGTGCTCGATTCGCTGCGGCAACCGCTGGAAACCGGAGAAGTCAGCGTCGCCCGGGCCAATGCCCATGTCACCTTCCCGGCCCGTATCCAGATGATCGCGGCGATGAACCCGTGCCGTTGCGGCCATCTCGGTGATGCAGCCTTGGCCTGTTCTCGGGCACCACGCTGTGCGGTCGATTATCAGGCGAGAGTGTCGGGGCCGCTGCTCGACCGGATCGACCTGCATATCGAGGTGGAAGCGCTGTCAGCTGCGGATCTGACGATGCCGGCACCGGCAGAGGGTTCGGGCCAGGTCGCTGCGCGGGTTGCTGCTGCCCGGTCGGTCCAGCACCAGCGCTACGCCGATCTCGACGCGCGGACCAATAGCGAGATCGACGGCGATGCCCTGAAAATATATGCCGCGCCCGACGAGCCGGGGCAGGTCCTGCTGGGCCAGGCGGCGGAAGCGATGCGGCTAACCGCGCGGGGCTATACCAGGGTGTTGCGCGTATCCCGCACCATCGCGGATCTCGCGGGAGCAGAGGCTGTCGGCCGGATCCATGTGGCGGAAGCGCTCAGCTACCGGAGACAGCCACCGCGAAATTAACCTTTGGGGCTTGCCCGCTCGACTGCAGGTCCGCAATGCCGTGATCAGGCGGCCCTGTCGTCCGGTGTCAGTTCCAGCGGAATCGCCATTTCGTTCATGTTCACCGTAGATTTGGCGAGATTGGGCGATTTGCTGCTGCGATGCTTGAACTTGCCGTCGACATGCCCGCCCTGCTCGATCGTCACATTTTCATAGGTGACGTCTCCGCCGATGCGGGCGGTGGAGGCAATGGCAAGATCGCCGGCGTCGATCGACCCTTCGACCGCGCCGGACAGGCTGGCGTTCTGGGCGACGATCGCGCCCTTGATCTTGCTTGATGGACCCTGGACGAGCGACAGGCATTTGACGTCGCCAATCACTTCGCCGTCGATATGCAGGTCGACCTTCGATTCGATATTGCCAGTGATAGTGATCCCGTCACCGATGATCGAGAAGCTGGATCCGCTGCTGCCGCTGCTTCTAGCCACGGTCGGCGCCTGACTCGTTGCGCTTCGGGGAGTTTGCACGCTGTCGCGCGATGGCTTTGATCTTGAGAACATCTGTGTTCGCCTCTAAAAATGGTCGGGGGTTGATGGCGCGTCCGTTCAGCCGCACCTCGAAGTGCAGATGCGTGCCGGTCGACCGGCCCGTGCTTCCCATAGCGCCCAATTGAATTCCCTGTTCTATCTTCTGCCCCGCGGTCACGCCGATTTTGGACAAATGCGCATAACGGGTCATCAAACCGTTGCCATGCGTGATTTCCACGGTCTTGCCATAGCCGGACTTCCATCCTGCATGGGTGACCTTGCCGCCGGCGGCTGCGAGGATCGGCAGGCCGCGAGGGCCCTTGAAATCGATACCGCTGTGCATGGCGCCACCGCCGGTAAACGGATCACGGCGATAGCCATAGCTGCTTGAAATCATACCCGTGCTGGACGGTTTGCCGGACGGGATTGCGATCAGCGTCCGCTCCAGTGCGTCCATGCGCTGCAGCGCAAGATTGAGCCGTTCGAGCGTCGGATGCAAATGCTGGTCCTTGCCATTGAAAAAGGGGATCAACGGACCACCCATCGCAGCCATGGAATTCTTGCTCAGCTTTTCGGGGTTCAGGCCGAACTTGCGGATTGCCTCTTCTGCCTGCTGGGTGCGCTGGATGGCGGCCATTGTCAGGCGCCGGGCAAATTTGATCTGGCGGGCTTCCAGTTCGGCCAGACGGGCCGCTTCGGGGAAAGCTGCGCTGATTTTGCGGGTGTTTTCCGACAATTGTTCGTCGGTTTGTTTCTGTGCGGAGGATTCAGCCGCTTCTGGCTGTTCGCCGACAAATTGCTCGGTCATCTGGTCGAGCACGTCCTGACGTTGCTTTAGATCGGCGGCGACATCTTCGATCGAAGCCTTGTAATCGGCAACGCGGCTTTCGGTGCTGTTGACCTCGGCTTCCTTCTGGGCAAGCGCCATGCGCTCTCCGGTCACGGTAAGCTGGTTGACCATCATTGCCAGCGTGATCAGGAGCCAAAAGCCCAGCGCCGCCGCGACGGTGTAGAAGACACGTTTCTGCAATATAGCTGAAATCGTGAGAAAACGGACCTGTCCGTGTGATCGCATGAAAAATTCGCGATCCGTAAACATATGATCCAGCCGGGCTCTTAACCCTTTTCCGGTGTTGTGTTTGTGCATGACCCGCCGTTGTAATTCGTAATCCCCGACCGTTCGCTAGCAGAGGCTGTCGAAGCTGGCGACTCGCATCGGGTTGACTCGTGACGAGTCGAACGAGTCATGCGATGAATTGCGCGCTGGCGAACAATTTGTGCGCAGGAATGGCGATTCGGGAGAATCGGTTGTTGTTCCGCGATAAAATTTTCTTGCCCGAACCTGTGGCGATTGTGGGTTAAATTGCTGCCGCCGCCATGCTAGCAGCCGCCTATGACAGATTCTGCACAACTGATTACCGACATGGGCCGCAAGGCGCGCGCTGCATTTTCGATGCTGACCGGCGTGAGCGATGCCCAGAAATCTTCTGCCCTGAAAGCGGCTGCGCGGCATTTGCGCGCCGGTCAACAGACCATTCTTGCCGCTAATCAGCGGGACGTAGAAAGTGCGCGCGATCGCGAGTTGAGCGATTCCATGATCGACCGGCTGATGATCGACGAAGCGCGGCTTGAAGCCATTGCGGCGGCCGTCGAGCAGGTTGCCGACCTGCCCGATCCCGTCGGCCAGGTCATCGACCGCGCCGAACGGCCCAATGGACTGGTGATGCAGCGCGTCCGGGTACCGCTGGGCGTGATCGGCATCATTTACGAAAGCCGGCCCAATGTAACCGCCGATGCCGCCGCCCTGACGTTGCGTTCGGGCAATGCCGTCATATTGCGTGGCGGTTCGGAAGCGATTCACAGCAATGGCGCTATTTTCGAAGCCATGGCTGCGGGTGTCGTCGAGGCGGGGCTCCCCGCTGACGCGATCCAGCTGGTCCAGACCACCGACCGGGCTGCTGTGGGCGCGATGCTGAAAGCCAGCGGGCTGATCGATATCATCATTCCGCGGGGCGGCAAGTCGCTGGTCAAGCGGGTCCAGGACGAAGCGCGGGTGCCGGTGCTGGCGCATCTCGACGGCATTTGTCACACCTATATCGGCAAGGATGCCGATCCGGAAAAGGCGCTGGCGATCGCGGTCAATGCGAAGATGCGGCGAACCGGTATTTGCGGCGCAATGGAGACATTGCTGGTCGATCAGGATTATCCGGCGCCCGGTCCCCTGATGCGGGCCCTGCTCGATGCCGGATGCGAACTGCGCGGCGACGACAGCATTCTTGAACTGGACGAGCGGATCGTCTCGGCAGAGGCTCCGGACTGGGACACCGAATATCTCGCACCGATATTGTCGGTCGCGATGGTCAACGGCGTCGACGAGGCGCTGGCTCATATTGCCGAACATGGTTCGCATCATACCGACGTCATCGTCACCGAAGATAAAGATCTGGCCGAACGGTTCATCCTGCGGGCCGATAGTGCGATCGTGATGCACAATGCATCGAGCCAGTTTGCCGATGGCGGCGAATTCGGTCTGGGCGCGGAAATCGGCATTTCCACCGGACGGCTCCACGCACGTGGCCCGGTGGCGCTGGAAGGGCTGACGACCTATAAATGGGTGGTGCGCGGAACCGGGCAGATACGTCCTTGAGTATGATTCGGTGAAAACCACCGGCCTGCTCGGCGGATCATTCAATCCGGCTCATGGCGCGCATCGCGCGATCAGCCTGTTTGCCATAGAAGAACTTGATCTGGACGAATATTGGTGGCTGGTCTCGCCGGGCAATCCGCTGAAGGAAGGGGCCAAGGACATGGCACCGCTGCATGCGCGGCTGGCTTCGGCACAGAAAATGGCGCGCCGCAGCAGGATCAAGCCGACGGCCATCGAACAGGATCTGGGCACGCGCTTTACTTATGATACGCTGCGCAAACTGGTCCGGCGTTATCCGAAGCGGCAGTTTGTCTGGATCATGGGAGCCGACAATCTCGCGCAATTCCATCGCTGGAAAGACTGGCGAAAGATCGCCCGATTATTGCCGATTGCAGTTATTTCGAGACCCGGCTATGATGACGATGCTTTTGCGGCTCCCGCAATGGCCTGGCTGCGGCGCTTCGTCCACCCCGCGCGCCAGCGTCGTAACTGGACCTACTGGAGTACGCCGGCGCTGACATTCCTGCGCTATCGTCCCGACCCACGCTCGGCCACCGCGATCCGGATGGCCCGGCCCCATTGGCATCAGCAATATGATGATCGCCGCGTCCGCGACGCGGTGACACACCGGCTGATTGGCCCAGAAGATTAGGATTTAAGTTGACGAAACCGAAGGTAAAAGCTCTGAAATCTGCCACTTCCAAGGAAGGAAAGGCCGAATCAGACGCGCTCCACGCGCTTGTCATGAAATCGCTCGACGATGATCAGGCGCAGGACGTTGTCTCCATAGCGCTGGCCGGCAAAAGCAATATTGCGGACCATATGGTGATCGCCGAAGGGCGTTCGACCAGACAGGTCGCTGCCATTGCACAGAAGCTTGCCGAGCGCGTCAAGCAGGCGGGCGGCACTGCCCGAATCGAAGGCCTCGCCAATGCCGACTGGGTTTTGATCGATGCCGGCGATGTGATCGTGCATCTGTTCCGGCCGGAAGTCCGCAGTTTCTACAATCTGGAACGGATGTGGGCTGTCGACGAGGAAGGCGATGCGGCGGAAGTCGCCGAAGCCTGATATAGCCGGGCGATGAGACTGCATATCGTCGCCCGCGGCAAGATCGGCCGCAGTCCGGAAGCGGAACTCGTCGACCGCTATGTGAAGCGGATCGGCTGGGACGTGAAGATCAGCGAGCTTCCGGATCAGGGCGGCAAGATGCCGAAACTTCAGGGCGTAACCAGAATCATCGCCATGGACGAAACCGGTGAAAACTGGACGTCGAAGAAATTCGCCAACCTGCTGTCGGCCTGGCGCGATGACGGCGCGCGCGAGGCGCGGTTCCTTATCGGTGCCGCGGACGGTCTGAGCGCGGACGAACGCGCCAGCGCAGACCATTTCTTTTCCTTCGGCAAGGCGACCTGGCCGCATATGATGGCGCGGGCGATGCTGGCGGAACAGCTGTTTCGTGCAACCTCCATCATCGCCGGTCATCCCTATCACCGGGAAGGATGACCATGATGATCCGTTCCCTTCTGGCCCTGTCTGCTTTTCTCGGCCTCGCCACGGCAGGAGCGGCGCTGCTCTCTGCGCAGACGCCCGGTCCGAGTATTGCGGAACAGCAGCGCAGCCTGTTGACCGCACGCGAACAGTCCGAGCGCGCGCGCCAGCGCAGTGAAGCCTTGCGGCGCCAGGCGGAGGCGGCCAGCAATGATGCCGACCGGCTCGCTGCCGAAGCCGCTGCTCTCGCTGCCCGCATCCAGTCGGCGGAAGCCGATATCAAGGCTGCCCGCACCCGCATCGCCATTGTCACGAAGCTTCAGCAGCGCCAGCGGGCCCGGCTGGCGGAAAAGCAGGGCCCGATGATCCAGCTGACGGCGGCGCTGCAGATGATGACCCGCAAGCCGACCGCGCTCGCTCTGGTTGAGCCGCGGTCGCTCGACGAACTTATCTACATGCGTTCGATCCTCTCGGCGGTGATGCCGGAAATCGAGCGGCGCACTGCCAGCCTGCGCGACGAGGTCAGGCAGGGCGAGCAGCTTCGGCTGCAGGCGGCCCGTGCGATCGTGTCGCTGGATGAAAGCCAGCGTCGCCTGACCGAAAGGCGGCGGCAGCTGGCCAGTCTGGAAGCCAGCGAGCGGATCGAGGCCCAGCGGTTTTCCGATGATGCCGGTATCGAGCAGGATCAGGCGCTGGCGCTTGGCGAGGAAGCGCGCGACATATTGGATCTGATGGACCGGATACGCGAAAGCGGGGCGGTCCGGGAATCTCTGGCCGATCTGGATGGTCCGTTGTTGCGGCCTGGGCAGGGACGCGAGCCGCCGGTTGACCGGTCCGCCCAGAATGGCGATGTTGCCGGCGCCTATCGCTTGCCGGTGATCGGTGAAATTGTCACTGGACTCGGCGAGATATCCGACAGCGGCTATCGCTCTCGCGGCCTGACCATTGCCGTTGATCCCGGCGCGCAGATCGTGGCGCCGGCAGCGGGACGGGTGGCCTATTCCGGTCGCTACCGGGGCTATGGCAACATATTGATCATCGAACATGATGGCGGCTGGACCAGCCTGATCACCAATATGGCGACAAGCAGCGCCGCGGTCGGTGACCGGGTGGTGCAGGGCGCTCCGGTCGGACGGTCCGGTACCGACGATCCCGCCGTCACCGTCGAGCTGCGCCGCAATGGCCGGCCGATCGATATTGCCGCGCTGGTCGGCTGAAAAAGGTCAAAAGAACAAGAAAAGCGTCGTTGGTCGAATGCTTCCGTCATTATTGGTTAAGCTGCTTTGCTTTACGGACGATTCCAGCCTATATTTGGCGCCGATCTAGACCGACAGGACACTATTGATGAAAAAGCCCGTTTTGCAAGCCGCCGCCCTTGTGCTGACCGTTGCGCTTTTGCCCGCGACAACTTCTGCAATTTCGGCCGTCGATGCGAATACCTATCGCGAAATGGAACAGTTCATGAGCGTCTTTGACCGGGTGCGGAATGACTATGTCGATCAGGTTGACGATGCCGACCTGATCAAGGGTGCCATCGAAGGCATGCTGGCCAGTCTTGATCCGCACAGCAGCTTTCTCGACGCACGAGATTTCGAAAATCTGCGGACGCAGACCGACGGCAATTATGGCGGCCTTGGCCTTTCGGTGACGCTGGAAGACGGTGCGGTGAAGGTCATTGCACCGTTCAAGGATACGCCGGCCGACAAGGCAGGCGTGAAAGCGGGCGACTATATCACCCATATCGATGGCGAACTGATTTACGGCGGCACGCTGGACGAAGCCGTTGAGGAAATGCGCGGCAAGCCTGGCGAACCGATCACCATCACGATCGTCCGCCCCGGCCGCGACAAGCCATTCGATCTCTCCATGAAACGCGCGATCATCGACCTGAAGCCGGTCACTTGGGAAGTCCGGGACCAGATCGGCGTGATCAGCATCAACAGCTTCTCCAATGACACCGGCGCCGATGTCGCCGCCGCGATTGCCGGTATCGACCAGTCGCTCGGCAAGAAGCCGCTGGGCTACGTGCTGGACCTGCGCTCCAATCCGGGCGGACTGCTTGATGAAGCCGTGTCCGTCTCCGACGTATTCCTGTCGCGCGGCGAAATTGTATCGCAGCGCGGACGCGAAAAATCCGACATTGAACGCTATTTTGCCAAGAGCGGCGATGCCGCTGGCGGCTTGCCTGTGATTGTACTGATCGACGCCGGCTCCGCTTCGGCATCCGAGATTGTCGCCGGTGCCTTGCAGGACCATCACCGCGCCCTGGTCATGGGCGAGCGCAGTTTCGGCAAGGGTTCGGTGCAGACTTTGCTGCCGCTTTCCAATGAAAGTGCGCTGCGATTAACCACGGCGCGCTATTATACGCCATCCGGAAAATCGGTGCAGGAAGGCGGGATCGAGCCCGACATCAATGTACCGCAACTGTCCGACCCGGATTACAAGACCCGGCCGCGTTTCCGGGAATCCGACTTGAGACGCCATCTGGTCAACGAGATCAAGCTGAAGGACGAAGTTCTGGAAGAAGACAGCAAGGATGATCCGCGCTTCACCCAGACAGCCGAGGAGCTGAAGGAACAGGGCGTCGAGGATTTTCAGCTGCATTATGCCTTGCAGACCATTGGTCGTCTTGGCCCCGATGGACTGAAAATGGCGATGAACAAGGCTGCCAAGAAGCCAGCCAAGAAAACCCAGGTCGCGAAAAACTAGGGTCGTCCGGTGGCATCCGTCCGCAACGCTGGCTGGCTGGCCCTTCTGCTTCCGGCAGCATTGCTCGGTGGTGCGCTGATTGGCCAATATGGCTTCGGTCTCTATCCCTGCGAAATGTGCATGTGGCAAAGATGGCCGCATCTTGCCGCTATCATTCTGGCCTTCTTGGCGCTGATCATGCGTTCCGGGCCCGTATCAAGGCTGTTGGTCCTTGCCGCTGCGATCGCAATAATGGTCAGTGGACTGATTGGCGGCTTTCACGCGGGGGTTGAATATGGCTGGTGGGAAGGGCTTACGTCCTGCGCAACCAATATTCCGGCGGACGGCAATATGCTCGATTCGATCATGAATGCGCCGCTGGTCCGCTGCGATGTCGCGCCCTGGTCGCTGTTCGGCATTTCCCTGGCCGGTTACAATTTTCTCTTGTCAGTAAGCGGCGCCATTCTCATCTTGGTGATGCTTGCCGGGCAGCGAAAGGATGCCGACCATGTCTGAGACAAAATTGGGACGAACAAGAGCGGATATTGCCTCGATGATCCGGGTCAATCAGGCCGGGGAATATGGCGCAGCGCAAATCTACAAGGGCCAGCTGGCGGTGATGGGCGACCATGCGCCGCAAAGTAGCGAGATCCACCATATGGCGGAACAGGAACAGCGCCATCTTGATGCCTTTGACCAGATGATCGCCGAGCGCGGCGTGCGGCCCACCGCCTTGCAGCCTTTCTGGAAGATTGCCGGCTATGCGCTGGGCGCGACCACGGCAGCGATGGGGCCGCGTGCGGCAATGGCCTGTACGGCTGCCGTCGAAACAGAAATTGACCAGCATTATCGGGAACAGCTGGACGCGCTCGAAACCGAAAGCGAACCGGAACTGACCCGTATGATTGCGGAGTTTCGCGAAGAGGAATTGGAGCATAAGGCTACGGCAATAGCTTCGGGAGCGGAAGACACGCCCGGCTATCCGGTCCTGAGCGCGGCAATTCGGCTGGGATGCCGGTTCGCGATAGGATTGTCGAAACGGATTTAGGAAGCGCAACCCGCTTCAGCACCGGTTCAGGCCGCTGTGGACAAAGGAACGATATGATGAAGAAAATTTTGATCTCCGCCGCTGCGCTGACCGCTACCGGCCTGCTCGCCTTTCCGGCCCAGGCCCAGGATCAGGCTGGAGACCGCGTCAACCAGCTGGTCATCTATGGTGACGACCCCTGTCCACAGAGCAGCGAGGACGAAATTGTTGTCTGCGCGCGCAAGGACGAGGGCGAACGCTATCGCATTCCCGAAACGCTGAGAGGCGGCGGCCTGGGTGACGCGAAGAATCAGGCATGGTCGGAGCGGGTTAAATCCTACGAATATGTGGGCGCATCGGGTACCAGCAGCTGCTCGCCGACCGGTGCTGGCGGTTTCACCGGATGTACGCAGGAATTATTGCGTCAGGCTTATGCCGAAAAAGGCATCGATGACACGGTTAACTGGGGCCAGTTGATCGAGGAGGAACGCCAGAAACGCCTGTCACGGATCGATTCCGAAGCCGACGCGGTGGAAGAGCGCCTGCTGGAAATCGAAGCGCAGCGGGAAGCGCGTGAAGCAGCCGCCGATGCCGCCAGAGAACGGCTTGATGCAAGGGATGCGGATGCGCTGGAAGCCACCAATGATCTTGCCGTGCCACCGGGGGCGGATGAAACCCCCGGACCGGATGATGAATGATTAGCTAGCCTTCCGGGCTTCAATCCACCGGTTCACCTGCGCCTCGAGCATATCGAGCGGCACCGCGCCCTGTCCGAGCACGACATCGTGAAAGGCGCGCAAGTCGAATTTCTCACCCAGTTCGCTGGTGGCCTTGCGGCGTAGCTCGCGGATTTTCAATTCGCCCATTTTATAGGCCAGAGCCTGGCCGGGCCAGCTGATATAGCGGTTGACCTCGGCCTCGATATTGGCCTCGCTAAGCGCGGTATTGTCGGTCATGAAATCGATCGCTTGCTGCTTGCTCCAGCCCTTGCTGTGAATGCCGGTATCGACGACCAGCCGGCAGGCCCGCCACATTTCATAGGACAGCCGTCCCATATTCTTGGCGGGCGTGTCGTAAAGTTCCATCTCGATACCAAGCCGCTCCGAATAGAGGCCCCAGCCTTCGACAAAGGCGGTGAAAAAGGCACCATGTTTGCGGAAGTCGGGCATGTCGAGTTCCTGCTGCAACGCGATCTGCTGATGGTGACCGGGCACTGCCTCGTGCACGCTCAGCGCCGGAATTTCCCAGAAAGGCCGCTGGTCGAGCTTCGACGTGTTGACATAATAATAGCCGGCAATCCCGACATCGGGCGAACCGGGATTATAATAAGCGGTGGTCGTACCTTCCGCGGTCTCGGCCGGAATTTCCTTGATGCCATAAGGCAACCGCGCCAGCTTGCCGATGATCGAGGGCATTTTGCCATCGATGATCTTGGTCACGCGGGCGACCTTTTCCATCAGCTCTTCCGGCGTTTTGGCATAATATTGCGGATCGGTGCGGAGATGTTCGATAAAGGCCTCGCGGCTGTCATAGCCCGCTTCTTTGGCAACCTCGACCATCTCGGCGCGGATTCGCGTCACTTCGCTCAGGCCGATATTGTGGATCTCGTCGGCCGTTTTGGTTGTCGTCGTCATCTGCCGGATACGGAAATCATAATATTCCGCGCCGCCGGGCTGGGCCGAGACGCCGGGTGTCTTGGCGCAGTTCGGGGCATAGTCTTGCATATACCAGTCGAGATGCTTTTTGACCGCCGGATTGATCACGCTGGTGATGGTCCCGGCGGCTTCAGCGGCCAGCTTGTCGAACGTCGTTTCGTCGATTGTCTCCGGCCGCTTGCGGGTGAAGGGCTGATAGAAACGCGATTGTTTTGCATCATCGGTCAGCAGGCCGGAAATGCTGGTTTCATAGCCGACCATCGACACGCAGGGCTGGACATAGCCGCCGGCGAGCGCCTGGTTGGCGACGGTGATCGACTGGTCATTGACCCGCGCATATTGCTTCAGGCGGTTGATGTAAGTCTGGTAATCCTGCGCGTTGCGGAACGGTAGATTGTTCTGCATGCTGGCGAAATTCTGGTGCCAGCCGCCGCGATTGGTAAAATTGATGGTGCGCTGGCCATAGCTGTTCGCCTCGATTTGTTCAGCGAGCGACCGGCGCAATATGCCATGGTTGGTCTTGTCATCCTCGCTCAGCGTCTTCGTGTCGATGGCGTCCAGTTGCGCGAGCCAGGTCTTAGCCTTTGCGACGCGGCTGTCCTCTGCCTCGATACTGGCGTCGCTGACGCGGCCCACCGGATCGTCTACGCCGAGGGAAGACGCAAATTCGGGATATTGTTCCAGCTGATAAGCCCAATAGCTGTCTATGATTTCATGCAGCGCGGAAGATGCCCGCTTGTCATCCGTTTGCGCATAGGCCGGCGCAGCGACCAGCATCGCCAGCGGTGCCAGCATGGTCAAATTAGTTCTGCGCATCATTTTTCTCCGAAACTGTCCTGATAATATCTCTGGAAACTATCGTGGAGAATCGACGCCTATAGTCAAGTCTGATTTTGCAGGCGAAGCAGCCGATCGCGCAAGTCCATAGCCTCGCGAAAGCCGATGGCGGTGATTCTGAGCGGTGCGATTGCCGAACCCCCGGCGATGCCGACGGTGAGCGTGGCGAGTTGCAGCGGGTGATCCAGCGGCCTCTGGCTGACATCGACGCTCTGGATCTTGCGGATCGGCAGGATGGTCAGCCGCCGCCGCCACCAACCGGTGCGGACATATAGCTGGCCATCGTGCAAGGCATATTGATGGTGCCGCCAGTTGAGCAACTGGATCAGCCCGACCGGAACGGCAACCAGGATGATCGCGTATAGCCCCGGATGGACAAACAGGCCGTTGCCGGTGGCGACGATCGCGAGCACCAGCAAGACCATGATGGCATCGCGCCACCAGAAAGCCGGATTGACGCCGTGGAACAGCAGATCGGCAGCGGGTGGGCGGATGGCGCATTCATCGAGGATCGGTTCGATTTCCGACAGCGTCGCGCAGGGCGCTGCGCTATGGTCGGTCTCGCCGGTCCCGTCTCCTGCCAGCGACGTGAACTTGAGATGATACCAGCCGAACCGCGCGCGAACGGGACCGGTCTGCAATATCGCGGCCTGTACCCGGTGGATCGGCATCACCATGTCGGTCAACGTGAAAAGACCGCGCCGCCGGCGCAATCCCGGCTGCCCGGTGTCGACTCGGTCAAGGCGAAAGCCATATTCGCGCACAAACGTCCGGACGACACCGCTGACCACACCGACCAGAATGAGCGAGATTATGGCGATCAGTGCGCCGCCGATCCGCATCCACGAGGTGAAGGCATTGATCGTCTCCTGCTCCGGAATGGCGTCGATCCATCGGCGGGGATCGAAGAAGCCGTCGGGCAGGAGAAAGTCGAGATTCTGGGCGAGAGCGCCGAGTATCGCGAGCAGGACGAAGGAGAAATTGAACAGTCCGGCAATCAATATGCGGCGGTTGTCCATAGCAAATAACGGAGGTGGTTCTGCTATCTCGGCTTTGTCACCGCCGACAAGGCGACCGGGTGCCAATCCGGCCTTATAATCGCGGATCGTGTCGCGCAGAAGTTCGGCCTCCGGGCGCGAAAGCGCATCAAGCTGGCCATCCTCGCCGCCGCCGGAGCCGGTTTCGAGCGCGACCGTGGCGAGACCCAGCAAGCGGTGGGCCAGCTTCTGTTCGAGGCTGACATCCTGGATCCGGTCGAAGGGAATGGAGCGGTTGTTGCGGTTGAGCAGCCCGCTCTTGATCCGGATTTCGCGTTCCGTGACCTGATAGGTGAAGCGCGACCAGATCAGGGCGGTGACGCCGCCAACCAGCGCGAACAGCGCGAATGCAGCCAGCCCGGTGTAGGCGATATTCTGGTCGAACAGGCTGAAGTGGAGAACGGCAATAGCGACAATATTCCGTCCGATCATCGACAGGGATTTCAGGATGATACTGAGCGGGTGCAGATGCCGGAATGGCGCGCTGTCCTGCACGGGCGGTGTTTCTGCGGCCTCGTTCATATCATGTCTTGGCGGATATGGTCCTTGATCGTCTCGCGCATATCCTCGGCGTCCGCGGTGGCCAGCCCGGGCAGGGTGACGATGCTGTTATGCGTTCCGGCAGTGTGCACGATCAGGGTCGAGAGGCCGAAGAAGCGTTGTAACGGGCCCTGCGCGACATCGATATGCTGGATCCGGTTGAACGGGACGATCGTGTCGGTGCGCCAGAGAAAGCCGCGGAGCACCCGCAATTGCTCGTCGCCCATATCATAGCCCCAGCGGCGGTAGATGCGGTTCGGCAGCACAGCGACCGTCAGAACGGCAAAGATTGCCGCTGGAAACAGCACCATGCCGGGCTGCACCTCGTGATGCAGGAAGAGCAGCAGTTCGGCGACCGAGGCGAGGATCAGGAGGATCAGCGCGCGCAGGACCATATTGGCCCGGATCAGGCTTTTCTGCGGCGGGTGGAGCGGAGTCAGCCCCTGGTTGAAGCGGGACGCCAGAGCGGGTTCCGGCACGCTGGCGGGATCGATATTGGAAGAGTTGGAAGCATGTTCGTCCATGCGCCCGCTATGCCGAAACTGTGTTACCGAAGCAAGACAGATGATGCAGCGAAGCGCAACGGTCCATCCTAGCGGGCCAGGGCGGTTTCGGCCTGTTCGATCAAAGATTTGATAATTTCGGCCACGGATTCCTCGGCCTTGACCATGCCGACCGACTGCCCGGCCATGACACTTCCATGTTCAATATCGCCATCTATGACCGCTTTTCGGAGCGCTCCTGCCCAAAAATGTTCAATTTGTAGCTGCGCTTCGCCCATTTCTATCTCGCCCGAATCCAACAGTTTGGCGACTTCGATCTGCTTGCGGGTAAATTCTTCGGTGCCCTTGTTTTTCAGCGCGCGGACCGGGATCACCGGCAGCCGCGGATCGACCTGGACGCTGGTAATCGCGTCGCGGGCGTTGCCGCGGATGAAGGCTTTCTTGAAATCGGGGTGAGCGATCGATTCATGGGCGCAGACAAAGCGGGTGCCGAGCTGGACGCCGCTGGCGCCCATTTCGAGATAGGCGGCGATCATCTCGCCGGTGCCAATGCCGCCGGCGACAAAGACCGGCAACTGGCTGGCGATCTCCGGCAAAATTTCCTGCGCGAGCACCGAAGTCGATACCGGTCCGATATGACCGCCCGCTTCCATGCCTTCAATAACGATAGCATCAACGCCGGAACGCACGAATTTCTTGGCCAGCGCCATGGCCGGGGCAAAGCAGATCACCTTCGCGCCGGTTTCCTTGATCGCTTCCAGACTGCCCTTGGGCGGCAGCCCGCCGGCGAGCACCACATGGCTGACCTGATGCTTGCCGCAAATGGCAATCAGTTCCATCAGATCGGGGTGCATGGTGATCAGATTGACGCCAAACGGCTTGTCGGTGCGCTTCTTGGTCTCGGCAATCTCGGTGTCGAGCAGTTCGGGAGTCATCGCGCCGCAGGCGATCACGCCAAAGCCGCCGGCATTGGAAATCGCGCTGACCAGATTGCGTTCGGACACCCAGGACATAGCCCCGCACATGATCGCGGTTTCGCAGCCGAGAAAATCGGTGCCGCGTTGCATCAGGCTTTGGAGATCGCTCAAGATAAAAGATCCTTGTTCACAAATTTTGGTTCCGCGTGCGATGCCGCGCCGGAATTGGTCCGCTTGGCCTCAGGCCGCATCCTCTGCGTCCAGGCCATAAGCCGTGTGCAATACGCGCAGCGCCAGTTCGGTATAGTCTTCCTCGATCAGCACGCTGACCTTGATTTCCGAGGTGGTGATCGCCTGGATATTGACGCCGCGTTCGGCCAGTGCCTTGAACATGGTAGCGGCAATGCCGGCATGGCTCTTCATGCCAACGCCGACGACCGAGATTTTCGCGACATTGCTGTCGGGGATCAGGCGGTTGAAGCCGATGCCTTCGCGGGCGCCTTCCAGCACCTGCATCGCCTGGTCGAGATCGGCGCTGGGCACGGTGAAGGTCACGTCGGTCTCGCCCTTCTCGCGGCCGACATTCTGGATGATCATGTCGACATTGATCGCGGCATCGGCGAGGGGCGCGAAGATATTGGCAACCGCGCCGGGCTTGTCGGGGACACGGGTCAGGGTAATCTTGGATTCATTCTTGTCGTGGGCGATGCCGGTAATCAATTGGCCTTCCATATCGTCCGTCTCCATTTCGTCTTCGCTGATAATCATTGTTCCGGGCAGGTCGTCGGCGGTCCAGTTGGTATTTTCGTCGGTGAAGGAGGACAGCACCTGGATGCGCACGCCTTCCTTCATCGCCAGTCCGACCGAGCGGGTCTGCAAGACCTTTGCCCCGACGCTCGCCAGTTCGAGCATTTCCTCGAAGGTCACGGTTTTCAGTTTGCGCGCCCGGGTCACGATCCGGGGATCGGACGTATAGACGCCATCGACGTCGGTATAGATGTCGCAGCGGTCGGCCTTCACCGCGGCCGCCATGGCAACCGCGCTGGTATCGGATCCGCCGCGTCCCAGCGTCGTGATCCGGCCATTGTCGCTAACGCCCTGAAAGCCGGGAATGATCGCGATTTCGCCGCTCTGCATGGCCGTGGTCAGCGCCGTTGCGTCGATCGAATCGATCCGCGCCTTGCTGTGCGCTTCGATCGTATGGATCGGCATTTGCCAGCCGAGCCAGCTGCGCGCCTTTGCGCCCAAGGATTGCAAGGCAATGGCGAGCAGGCCCGAAGTCACTTGTTCGCCGGAGGCCACGACCACGTCATATTCCGCAGGATCGTAAAGCGAACTGGCTTCGCGGCAGAAATTGACCAGCCGGTCGGTGTCGCCGGCCATGGCGGAGACCACCACCGCGACTTCGTGACCGGCGTCGGACTGTTGTTTGACGATCTGCGCCACCCGGCGGATACGTTCAATTCCGGCCATCGAGGTGCCGCCGAATTTCATCACTATGCGTGCCATGCTGCTGTCGCTAAAACTTTCGATAAAAAGGGCCTGAACAGGATTGAAAAGCCTGATAAAGAGGCGACATGACAAAGGCAAGTAGCACGATCAAGCCCGAAGAAGCCGCGCATTTCGGTGCACTGGCCACAGACTGGTGGGACCCGAAGGGCTCGTCGGCGATGTTGCACCGTCTCAACCCGGTGCGGCTGGCCTATATCCGGGACGCGATCGATCTGCATTTCCACTGCGACAGCAGTCTGCTCAGGCCGCTTGCCGGCAGGACAGCGCTCGATGTCGGATGCGGTGCGGGCCTGCTCTGCGAACCGCTGGCAAGGCTGGGCGCGCGGGTGACCGGCCTGGATGCGGCGGCGGAAAATATCGCTGTGGCGCGGGCCCATGCCGCACCGCAGGGGCTGGATATCGATTATCGCAACGAGGCAATCGAGGATTTTGCAGGCAAGGATTTCGATCTGGTGACCTCGCTGGAGGTGATCGAACATGTCGATGACCCGCAGGCTTTCGTCAACGGTCTGGCCGGCTCGCTGGCCGATGACGGGCTTATGATCATCTCCACTCCCAATCGCACGGCGCTTTCCAACCTGTTGCTGGTCGAGCTGGCCGAGCGGACCGGGCAGATTCCGCGCGGGACCCACCATCACGAACAGTTTGTCACGCCGGAAGAGCTGGAGAAGCTGCTCAACAGTGCCGGCCTCGAGGTCGTGGACACCAGCGGTCTGTCCTACAGTCCGTCGAAAGGTTTCGCGCTGTCCGACAATCTGTCGCTCAACTATCTGATGACTGTCGTCAAAGCCTGATGGTCGAAGTCCGGCCCTATGCCATTGCCGACAAGAACGCCTGCCTTGCCCTGTTTGACAGCAATGTCCCGGATTTTTTCGATCCGACCGAGCGACACCTGTTTGTCGAATTTCTCGACCGGCCGAAAGGGCAGTATTTCTGTATCGAAAAGGACGGGCGGATTGTCGGTTGCGGTGGCTTTGCCAGGGAAGGGCAGGGGCAGGCGCGCTTTACCTGGGGCATGGTCGATCAAGCGCTCCACGGCGATGGTCTCGGACGACTGCTGACCGAGCACCGGCTGCAGGAAATTGTCAGGTCCGGCGACTTTAGCGAAGCCGACCTATCCACCACGCCACGGATCGCGCCCTTTTTCGCGAAATTCGGATTTGTCGAAACCGGTCGGGAAAAAGACGGCTTTGCGCCGGGCATGGACAAGGTGTTGATGATCAAAACGCTTTAGGGTTGTCGTAACCAGACCCCGGATGAAGTCCGGGGTTGACGCTGCGCAACGCTATCGCATTCCGTGGCGCGTCAAAAATCCACTTTTTCATAATGCGGCGGCGGTGCGATCACCTCCATCCGTTCGGACAATAAGGGCCGGAAGGACGGGCGGGACTTGAACATGCTGTACCAGTCCTTGGTCTGCTTGTGTCCTGTCCAGTCGATTGTGCCGAGATAATCGGCAACGGAAATCTGGGCGGCTGCCGCCAGATCGGCGAGACTCATCGTCGCCCCGGCCAGCCAGCTGCGGTGGTCGATCAGATAGTCGATATAATCGAGATGCGAATTCGCCCGGCGCATGGCTTCGCGCAAGATCTTGGCATCCGGCGGCTCGCGCCGGACCAGTCTCTTGTGCATCCGCTCGTGCAGCATCGGTGCGGTGACATCGCCATAAAATTGTTCGTCAAACCAGGCGACCAAGCGGCGAATCTCGGCGCGGTTGACCGCCGTGCCGTTGATCATCGGGGCCTTCTCGACCGTTTCCTCGATATATTCGCAAATGGCGACGCTATCGACCAGATGGAAGCCACGCTCGCTATGCTTCATCACCGGTGTCCGGCCGGTCGGATTCATCTCCAGAAATTCGTCGCGCTGGTCCCATGGTGATTCGCGCACCAGCTCATAGCCAACCGACTTCTCGCCCAGCAGCAAGCGGACTTTGCGCGAAAACGGACAAAGAGGGAATTGGTACAACTGCCACATGGGTATCGCTTAATCGCGATTGGGCACGGGGGGAAGAGACTTGATGCATTGGTGAGCGAATTTTACCCCCAGATTGGGGGACAATTGTCCGTTTCGAACAAGGAGTAACGTCATTGCGAGGAGCCGCAGGCGACGTGGCAATCCGGAGCCGCACGCGCGACGCTCTGGATTGCTTCGCTACGCTCGCAACGACGTGCCTTGGTGGAAATGGACAATTGCCATTTGGGATTGGACTAATCCGCTTGATATATTGCCAGCCGGTTGCCCGCCGGATCAAGGCACTCGAACCGCCGTCTGCCGGGGAATGCGAAAATTTCTTCGACGATTTCACCGTTCGCGGCCTTCACTTGCGCGAGAGATGCTTGGAGATCGTCGCTCTCGAATGTTGACATCGGGGCAACCGGCTCCGATCCTGCTGCAATGCCGATTTGTACCGGTCCGCCTTCGACCGCCGCATATCCCGGACCATAATCGGTGAAGGCAAAGCCGAAGGCTTTTTCGTAGAAGGCCTTGCTAGCGGGTAGATCGCTGGCTTTCATTTCGACGTAGTTGGGGGTTATTTTGGGCATGGCTTTTCCTTCTTAAATTCGCATGGGCGACGCAGATATGCAGCTAGGCATTGCTAGCACTTCTAATCCAGAAATTACATTTCTGGGTTTTGTCATGCGGAGAAGGATGGGATGGTGCAGGGAGCATGATAAGAACATTATCTAGGTGGCATCAAGGCACGCTCTCGGGCCAATGCGAAAATAACTTGTGTCGTTTTCATTCGTATATTTCAGTATTTCGACATTGTCTCCGATTGAGCAATCGACAATCAACTTGCTTGTCCCCTTTAATTGCACATGGCTCCCGTCATCCATCTTCACTTTCAACAAGGTCACGTAAGTGGGAACTTCTGTGACTGATGGCTGCCAGATTTTCACCAAAGTTCCCGAGACAAATTCAGGTGGATTTTTTGTCGCTGCCCAGAATCCCGTCGTATGGATGTAATATAGCAGAGCGAAAATGGCCCCGAGGCCTAACGCGAGCAAGAACAGGCCCCGCTCGCGTTTGACTTTCCAGATCCAATAAGCGCGTTGAATTTTCCAACTCACAAACTCACTCCGCCGCTTCGATCGCCTCTTTATCCGACAAGGGATGGTCGATCCGGCTGACCATCTCCTTCGGACAGACCTGCCAGAAGCGGTCCCGCCAGCGGTCCCAGTCGCGCAAAATGGCTTCGGACCAGTTGCTGTCGGTGGTCTTTTGGTGCCGCTCGATCAGCGCGCGCAGATGCGCTTCCCAATAGCTGCTGTCGAGGCGCTGCCAGATGATGCTCTCGCCATTGGCCTGTTTCTCGAAATCGCCCTGGGTGTCGAGAATGAAGGCCATGCCGCCGGTCATGCCGGCACCGAAATTGCTGCCGACCGGGCCCAGGATGACCGCATTGCCGCCGGTCATATATTCGCAGCCATTGGCGCCGCAGCCCTCGACCACCACGTCCGCACCGCTGTTGCGCACCGCGAAACGCTCGCCCGCCTGTCCGGCAGCATAGAGTTGCCCGGCGGTGGCGCCGTAAAGCACGGTATTGCCGATGATCGTATTGTCCTGGCTGACCAGCGGCGAACTGACCATCGGACGGACGACGATCTTGCCGCCGCACAGGCCCTTGCCGACATAGTCATTGGAATCGCCGAACACTTCCAGCGTGATCCCCTGGCAGAGGAAGGCGCCGAGAGACTGGCCGGCCGATCCGCGCAGGCGGATATGGACATGGTCCTCGTTGAGCGTGCTCATGCCATATTTGGCAGTGATCTCGGCCGAGAAGCGCGTGCCGACGGCGCGGTGGGTGTTGCGTACCGTGTAGGTGAGCTGCATTTTCTCGCGCCGCTCGAACACCGGCTTCGCGTCGTCGATCATTTCCGCGTCGAGACTGTCCGGTACTTCGTTGCGCGGCGTGTCGATGTTGAAGCTGCGCTGGTCATCGCGCGCGTCGACCTTGGCGAGGATCGGGTTGAGGTCGAGATCATCGAGATGCTCTGCGCCGCGGCTGACCTGACGCAAGAGTTCGGTGCGGCCGATGATTTCGTTCAGCGAGCGATAGCCGAGACGCGCCAGTATCTCGCGCACTTCCTCGGCCATATAAGTCATCAGGTTGATCACCTTTTCCGGCGTGCCGGTGAATTTTTCGCGCAATTTCTCGTCTTGCACGCAGACACCGACCGGACAGGTGTTGCTGTGGCACTGGCGGACCATGATGCAACCCATGGCGACGAGGCTGAGCGTGCCGATGCCGAATTCCTCGGCGCCCAGAATGGCGGCGATGACGATGTCGCGACCGGTCTTGAGGCCGCCATCGGTGCGCAATTTGACCCGGTGGCGCAGGCCGTTGAGGGTGAGCACCTGATTGGCTTCGGTCAGGCCCATTTCCCAGGGGGTGCCGGCAAATTTGATCGAGGTTTGCGGCGACGCGCCGGTGCCGCCGGTATTGCCGGAGATCAGGATGACATCGGCATGGGCTTTGGCGACGCCGGCGGCGATAGTGCCGATCCCGGCCGAGGAGACCAGCTTGACGCAAACCCGCGCGCGCGGGTTGATCTGCTTGAGATCGTAGATCAGCTGGGCGAGATCCTCGATCGAGTAGATATCATGATGCGGCGGCGGCGAGATCAGGGTGACGCCGGGCGTCGAATGGCGCAGCTTGGCGATAAATTCGGTGACCTTGAAACCGGGCAGCTGGCCGCCTTCGCCGGGCTTGGCACCCTGGGCGACCTTGATTTCGATTTCCTCGCAGGCGCCGAGATATTCCGAGGTCACGCCAAAGCGGCCGGAAGCCACCTGCTTGATCGGGCTGGAGGCATTGTCGCCATTTTCGAACGGCGTGTAGCGGCGTTTCTCCTCGCCGCCTTCGCCGGACACGGATTTCGCGCCGATCCGGTTCATCGCGATAGCGAGCGTCTCGTGCGCTTCCGGGCTGAGCGCGCCGAGCGACATGCCCGGCGTGTTGAAGCGCTTGCGGACTTCGGTGATCGCCTCGACCTCGTCGATCGGGACGGGTTCCGGCGCATAGTTGAACTCCATCAGATCGCGCAGATAGATCGGCTCCATCTCGCGCACCGCCTGCGAAAATTGCAGATAGGAGGAATAGCTGTCATGCGCGACCGCCGATTGCAGCAGGTGCATCATATGGGCGCCATAGGCATGAGCCTCGCCGCCATCGCGCTGCTTGTAGAAGCCGCCGACCGGCAAGCGCACGACCGCCGGTTCAAAGGCCGCCTCGTGCTTTTCCTGCGCGTTGATGAACAGGGAAGCATAGCCTTCGCCGGAAATCTTGGTCGGCATGCCGGGGAAGAGATCGTTGCACAGGGCGCGGGACAGGCCGACGGCCTCGAAATTATAACCGCCGCGATAGCTGGAAATGACCGCGATGCCCATTTTCGACATGATCTTGAGCAGCCCGTCGTCGACCGCTTTCTTGTGCCGCGCGAGGCATTCGTCCAGCGTCAGATCGCCGAACAGGCCGCGGGCATGGCGGTCGGCAATCGCCGCTTCCGCCATATAGGCGTTCACCGTGGTCGCACCGACCCCGATCAGCACCGCATAGCAATGGGTGTCGAGACATTCGGCCGCGCGGACGTTGACCGAGGCATAGGAGCGCAGACCCTTGCGGACCAGATGCGTGTGCACCGCCGCGGTCGCGATCACCATCGAGATCGCCATCCGGTCCTCGTCAATATCCTCGTCGGTCAGGAAAATCTCGGTCTTGCCGGCGCGCACCGCCTGTTCCGCCTCGGAGCGGATCCGCGCGAGCGCATCGCGCAGCTCGATCGCCCCGCCGCTGGTGCTCATGGTGCAGTCGATCTGCGCCACCGCATCGCCAAATCCGAGCTTCAGCCGCTCCCACAGGGCGCAGCTGAGCACCGGACTTTCCAGCACCATCACATCCTCGTTCTGGCTGTCCTGTTCGAGGATATTGGCCAGATTGGAAAAGCGCGTGCGCAGGCTCATCACATGGCGTTCGCGCAGGCTGTCGATCGGCGGGTTTGTGACCTGGGAGAAATTCTGCTTGAAGAAATGGCTGATCTGGCGCGGCTTGACGCTGATCACCGCGAGCGGCGTATCATCGCCCATCGATCCGACCGCTTCCTTGGCATCCTCGACCATCGGCGCGAGGATCATTTCCATATCCTCCAGCGTGTGGCCGGCGGCGGTCTGGCGGCGGATCAGTTCTTCCCTGGAATAGCCCATGCCGGAATTTTCCGGTGCCGGCGGCAAATCATCGACGGTCAGGAAGCCCTTGACCAGATCGGCATAGGGTTCTTCGGCCGCGATCCGGTCCTTGAGCTCGCGGTCCTTGAACAGGATGCCATCATCCAGATCGACGGCGATCATCTGGCCGGGGCCAAGCCGGCCTTTCTCGATGACCTGGCTTTCCGGAACGACGACCATGCCGGACTCGCTGCCGATGATCAGCAGATTGTCGGCGGTGATCGAATAGCGCAGCGGTCGCAACGCGTTGCGGTCGACGCCGGCAACGGCCCAGTGGCCATCGGTCATGGCCAGCGCGGCCGGGCCGTCCCACGGCTCCATGACGCTCGCCATATATTCGTACATCGCCTGATGGGCGGGATCGATATCCGGATTGTTCTGCCAGGCTTCCGGGACCAGCATGATCTTCGCGGTCGGTGCATCGCGGCCGGAGCGGCAGATCGTCTCGAACACCGCGTCCAGAGCGGCGGTGTCGGAGGAGCCCGCCGGGATCACCGGCTTGATATCTTCACTATGGTCGCCAAAGGCGAGGCTCGCCATCTTGATCTCGTGGCTCTTCATCCAGTTCTTGTTGCCGCGGATGGTGTTGATCTCGCCATTATGGGCGAGGCAGCGGAACGGCTGGGCCAGCCACCATTGCGGGAATGTATTGGTCGAATAGCGCTGGTGGAAAATGGCGACCCGGCTTTCGAACCGTTCATCTGTCAGATCGGGATAGAAGACGGACAGGGATTCGGCGAGGAACAGGCCCTTGTAGATGATCGAGCGGCAGGACAGGCTGCAGATGTAGAAATCCTGAATCTGCGCCGCGATCACCTTCTTCTCGATCCGGCGGCGGATGAGATAGAGATTTTTCTCGAATTCGCGCGCGTCCTGCTTGTCCGGCATCGGCCCGGCAATCATGATCTGTTCGATCTCGGGGCGGGTGTTCTGGGCCTTCTGGCCGATTACCGATACGTTGACCGGCACCTGACGCCAGCCGTAGATGGTATAGCCGGATTCGATGATTTCCGCTTCAACGATCGTGCGGCACATTTCCTGCGCATTGAGGTCGGTGCGCGGCAGGAAGATCATGCCCACGGCGAGTCGGTTCGGGCGGACCTTGTGGCCGCTGTCGGCAATCGCATCGTCGAAGAAACGCTCGGGCAGATCGACATGCAGGCCGGCGCCGTCACCGGTCTTGCCATCGGCATCGACCGCGCCCCGGTGCCAGACCGCTTTCAGCGCATCAATGGCCGAGGAGACGACCCGCCGCGACGGCTTGCCGTCGGTGGCCGCGACCAGTCCGACACCACAGGCATCGGATTCAAATTCGGGCCGGTACATGCCCTCGCGAGCGAGCCGTTCATGTTCGGGCGTGGGGTAAGCCCCCTCTGCTAGAGATTGTTCGAAAGTCTGTGTCATTGTTTACCTGCGGCAAAAGCTATCGAGGCGCGCAGGCCTGCAGCTTGTATATCTGGCATCATCCTGTTGGTGGAAACATTCATTCCCTGCGAAACGATTGCAATCAGGTCCTTGGCGTGAAGGGAGAATTTCCGACCGGCCGGCGAAGTCATAAATGCAGCGATGGCCGGGATATGTTCCTCTTCAAGCGATTTCATGGCTGCCTGACCGGTCATGTCGATGATCTCGTCATTATCGATCACCATTTGACCGTCACCGGTTTTCATCTTTTCGATCATTCTGTCGGTGAGCTGGTCAGCATCGAGATTTTCGCGAACGCCGCGGAGCAAAGACCTGCCTGCGCTTGATGTGTAGAATTGATTGATCGCTCTGATTTCCGGCGCAGAGAAATTCTCGCCCATATATGCCGAAAGCTCGAGCTGAATTGTCGGAATATCTTTCTGAAGCCCGTCTCTCAGTACCGCCCTGCCTGCTGACATGGCAGCCTTTCCGATCCCGGGATATTTTTTCTCCAGCGCAGCGTTGCTCGGTTCGGATTCCAAGGTGCGCGAAAATTGACGTTCAAAATTATCCAAGGCGCCCGCGATCGATATTTCCGCGGGGAGATAGAGTTCGGCAAAATTCCGGGTCAAATGGCCTTTGTCGTCGCCCTCCGTTTTCGGACCCGCGGACGGATCCTCGCTGGCGTAGGCCGAAACTGGTGATGCGAGAGTGACAACGGCAAAACATAAAAGCATGAAAAGCCGGATTGTCTGATAGTTTCCGAGATCACTGCCCAAGCCAGCACCACAGATTCGATTTTTCGGGCGGAGCATATTCTTGCAATGAGCACGCTCAAGTCCGGGTGCGGAATATGGACGGGTCATGTTCTTGCCCTCTGCTGTTGCGTTACGGAACATTGCCGTTTGCCTGTCGTAGCGCGGCTGCTGGCCATTCTTGTCGAAGGCAGGTTGATCCTATTCATCGATGCTCTCCATCCGTTTTTCGAATATTGTCCCAATAACTGCTTCCAGCGCAGCTTCTTCCCCCGGTGAATATTCACTGGTCCATTCATTCGTGATCTGATGGGATTCCAGAGCCATATCACGCAGTTTCGGGACCAGCCCGCTGCGTCCTAATTGGGCCAGAACAAGCAGGTCCTGGGAATCCATCTGGCCGGAAATTTTGGCCCCGGCTGTGCGCACATCGGCAAGTGTCGATTCTGCGCTAAATTCATAATCCGGAGACTGCTTCATGTCCGCCATAGTTGCTTCGTAATCTATCGCGTCCTGCGTTTGGGCAACGATTTTGCGGCCGGTCGGCGAGGAATAGAATTCGATCAGTACAGCCAGTTCGGCATCGGTGAAGGTCTTGCTATAAAGTGCCGCCTGGCGCGCCTGCAATTGCGGCAGTCTTTCCAGACTGGACCCGTTGACAATAGGGATCATCGCCTCGGCAAACTGCGCTACAATACCGGGAAATTCCTGTTCCAGTTCCACCATTTCGGGATCACCGTCCAAAAGTTCCTGCATCAGTTCAACGGCCTGCTGGTCGTCGTCGGCGGTGCCGATGACATTGGCTTCGCTGTGCAATATTCTCGACAGCTGCAGCGCTGGTGATACTGGCTGTGGTGCCACAGTGGCAGCGCTCTGGTCGGAGGCGGGCACTACGGGACCGCCAACGGCCAGCAAGAGAGATAGAAAAATTGTCATGCCGCCACCTTCTCAGCCAATCTCTTCGTCCGCAAAAACCGGTGCATATGCTCGGTTACATCGCGGCCGTCCCGGATGCCCCAGACGACCAGGCTGGCGCCGCGGACGATATCACCGGCGGCGAACACGCCTTCCAGATTGGTCATCATTGACTTGTGATCGACCCGCAAAGTGCCCCAGCGGGTGACGGAGAGGTCCGGCGAACCAAACAGGCCAGGCAGGTCTTCTGCATCAAAGCCGAGCGCCTTGATCACCAGATCGGCCTCGACGGTAAAATCGCTGTCCGGCTCTACTTCCGGCGACCGGCGGCCGCTGGCATCGGGCGCGCCAAGACGCATCCTGTTCGCGCGGACCGCGGTGACATGGTCGGTGCCCTCGACCGCTTTCGGGGCGGACAGCCAGACAAATTCGACGCCCTCTTCCTCGGCATTGCGCACTTCATTCTGCGAACCGGGCATATTGGCGCGGTCGCGGCGATAGAGGCATTTGACCGATTTCGCGCCCTGCCGAATCGAGGTGCGGACGCAATCCATCGCGGTGTCGCCGCCACCGATGACGACGACATTCTTGCCCTTGGCATTAAAACGGCCATTGTCGAAGTCGGGAACGGTGTCGCCAAAGCTCTTGCGGTTCGAGGCGATCAGGAAATCGAGCGCTTCCTCGACGCCCGGTGCGCCGACGCCCGGCATCTGGATTTCGCGTGCCTTGTAGACCCCGGTCGCGATGAGGATCGCATCATGCCTGTCGCGCAATTCTTCCAGCGTTGCATCGCGACCGACTTCGAAATTCTCTTGGAACTCGATGCCGCCGTCTTTCAGTCGCTTCACCCGCCGCATGATCACATGCTTTTCCAGCTTGAAGCCGGGTATGCCGTAGGTCAGCAGCCCGCCAGCGCGGTCGTGCCGGTCATAGACATGCACATCATAGCCGGCGACGCGCAGATATTCGGCGGCGGTCAGACCCGCTGGCCCGGCACCGATAATGCCGACCGACTGGCCCTTGGGGCGACCGGGCTGCAGCGGTTCGACCCAGCCTTCTTCCCAGGCGGTGTCGGTGATATATTTTTCGACCGAGCCGATGGTGACCGCGCCATGGCCGGAAAATTCGATCACGCAATTGCCCTCGCACAAACGGTCCTGCGGGCAGATGCGGCCACAGATTTCCGGCATGGTCGAGGTCAGATTCGACATTTCATAGGCTTCGCGCAGCCGGCCCTCGGCGGTCAGGCGAAGCCAGTCGGGAATATGATTGTGCAGCGGGCAGTGGACCGAACAATAAGGCACGCCGCATTGCGAGCAGCGGGCGGCCTGTTCGGCTGCCTTGTCGGGGGCATAGCGATCGGCAATCTCGCGAAAATCCTCGGCGCGCAGATCGGGGTCGCGTTTCTCGGGATAGGCCTGGCCCTTCTCGACAAATTTCAGCATTTCCAGTTTCTGCGGGCTTTTTGCCATGCCGGATACTCGTTTCCCGTAAATTTTTGATGGTCGAAACAGCCCGGTTGTCGGGATGTGCGGGCTGAACTAGCCAAAAAAACGGCGGGAGTCACGCGAAAATTGCAAGATAGGACAGTATATATGACATATATCTCTGCAAAGAACTTGTCCTTACACAGAAACTTTTCGCCGCCGCCCTAAACAGTATCGGATCGGCCCTATATTTTCCTCACGACAAGCAGATTCGGAAAAGCTATTGAGCGCAAAACCATATTACGGGCTGTCCAATGACCTTCATGCAAATGCTGCTCCTCGCGATTGTGCAGGGCGTTACCGAATTTCTTCCGATATCCTCTTCGGGCCATTTGATCCTGTTGCCGGTCTTCACCGGCTATGCCGACCAGGGTCCGATGATCGATATCGCGGTCCATGTCGGTTCGCTGCTCGCGATCATCACCTATTTCTTCAAGGATGTCTGGTCTCTGGGCCGCGGCGGGCTGGCCACCATCGGTATCGGCCAGGCCCCGGCCGAGAAAAGATTGTTCTGGTGGATCATCCTCGGCACCATTCCGGCCGTGATCGTCGGCCTGTTTCTGAAGACAGGCGGCTATCTCGACGGTTTTCGCAGCACCACATTGGTCGCGGTCAACCTGATCGTCTACGGCATTTTGCTGGGCATCGCCGACCGCTTCGGGCGGCAGGTCAAATCCTTCGAGGATCTGACGCTCAAGGACGGCATCATTGTCGGCCTGGCGCAGGCGATGGCGCTGATCCCCGGCACCAGCCGTTCCGGCGTGACCATGACCGCAGCCCGCTTCCTGGGCTATACCAGAGTGGAGGCGGCGCGCTTTTCCTTCCTGCTGTCGATTCCGGCGGTGGCCGGCGCCGGCGTGCTGATCATCCCCGACCTGATGGGGGCGAGCAGCGCGTTGCTGAAAGAAGCACTGATCACCGGCGCGCTGACCTTTCTGGCGGCGCTGGCGACCATGACCTTCCTGATGCGCTTTCTGCGCAAGGCCTCGATGATGGTCTTTGTCGTCTACCGCGTCGCGATGGGCATCGCGCTGTTGGCGCTTTTCTAGTCCAGCCTTTGTCTGGCAGCGACTAGATCGCCTTGGCGCGCGCGCCAAAGCGGCCGTGCGCGGTATATTTTTCCATCCAGCCGCTGGCGATGGCCGCGATCGGGGTTGGTGCCACGCCGAAAGCGTCCAGCCCCTTCGCGCCGGCAGAGACGACATTGTCCTTCTGCAGCATCTTATACTGGTCGGTGGTGATCGGGGAGCCCGGCAGCATCGCCAATATTTTCGCAGCGGCATCGGGCACATCGACAAAGGTCCGTTCGCGGCCGGTCATCCTGGCAATGCGCCGGTTGAGATCGCCCATGCTGATCACTTCCGGCCCGCCCAGCTCGAAGGTCTGGCCGGCATAAAGCTCCGGATGGCTTAAGGCTTCGGCTGCGGCATCGGCGACATCGCCGGCGAAGATCGGCTGGAATTTCGTGCTGCTGCCGATGATCGGCACGACGGGCAACATCTGGATCATCGCGGCGAAGCGATTGATGAACTGGTCTTCCTGGCCGAAGACAATCGACGGCCGGAACAGGATCGCGTCGGGAAAGGCTCTGAGAACCGCCTGTTCGCCGTCGCCCTTGCTCTTGCCATAGCGCGAGGGCGATTCGCTGTCGGCGCCGATCGCGGACATATGCAACAGGGTTTTGCATCCGGCATCGGCCGCCGCTTCGGCAACATTGCGCGCGCCGCCGACATGGACCGCCTCGAAATTGCCGTTCAATATGCCGACCAGATTGACCACGCCGTCGCAGCCGTGGATCGCACGGGCCACGCTGTCGGCTTTGGTCACATCGGCGCTGACAAATTGCGTCTGGCCGAGATTGCCGAGCGGTTTGATATGCATCGCGTTCTTGATATTACGCTCGGCAATGCGCAGCCGCGCCCCGCGCTCCAGCAGCGCCTGCGCCACATAGCGGCCGAGAAAGCCGCCGCCGCCAAATATGCAAATCAATTGTCCGTCGAGATCCATGTCCATTTTCCACTCGTGCCCTGGTTTGTTCACTTGCCTCTGCCTCAGCCGGGCGGGTGAAGCAACAGCCGATTCCTTCCCCGGCATAGCATATTTCCCGCCGCCACGCCTCCGATCCGCACGGCCCGCGCACCGGTGGCCGGCAGCAATGCGTTTTTTGCCGATATGAATCATTGACAGCAGAACCACCAAGCGGCTAATCGCCCGCCTCTATCAGGTGGTATCGACATGATCACCGCCTGCATGGGCCCAGATGGCGGAATTGGTAGACGCGCATGCTTCAGGTGCATGTATTCGCAAGGATGTGGAGGTTCGAGTCCTCTTCTGGGCACCATTTGTTCTTCCCTTGTTCTCTCTAATAGTCTATAAAACCCGCAGAAACGCTAGGTTTCTGACTTCGTGTTGTTCCAGCTTGTTCCATCAAATCTTGGGCCTTCTCGGAGTTTTTGTGGGCCTTTTTGTGGGCCTTTTGGAAAACCACATTGGGAAGGACTCGAATTGGCTTTATCCGACACTCGCATCCGTTCATTACGTCCTCGCGACAAGACTTACAGGGTCGTCGACGAACGTGGGCTTTATCTCCAAATAACGCCAGCTGGAGGAAAACTCTGGCAATTCCGTTATCGAATGGAGGGCGTTGAAAAGAAGCTCTCTATCGGAAGCTACCCCGAAATTGGTCTGCGACAAGCACGCGACGCTGCAATAGATGCCAGACAGCTGGTGGCCGCCGGAGGCGACCCAGCATTCGACAAGAAAAAAGAAAAGCTGCGCAATGAGTTTCTGGCTGCGCATACCTTCGGCGATATTGCTCTGGAATATATTGAAGGCATCATGGCTCAAAATGGTCGGGCTGAGGCAACAATCATAAAGGCACAGTATTTTCTGCGCCAGCTAAAGCCAGGCATTGGCAAGCGGCCGATTGACAAGATCGAACCTTTCGAGATCTTGGCGATATTGAAGCGGCTTGAAGCGCAGGGTAAGCATGAGACAGCCAAGAAATGCCGTTCCTTCGCCAGCCGGGTATTCCGTTATGCTGCCGCAACAACGAGGTGCAGCGGTGATCCAACAACGATGCTTCAGGGAGCGCTGATCAAACCGAAACCCAGCAATTATGCAGCAATACTGGATCCCATAGACTTTGGAGGACTGCTGCGCGCAATCGAAGGTTATGGTGGTAATTTGCTCACGCGATATGCCTTATTAGTTGCCCCACATGTTTTTGTCCGACCCGGTGAACTAAGACATGCGGAATGGCACGAAATTGATCTCGACGAAGCAGTTTGGAAAATTCCGCCCGGCAAGATGAAGTCACGGCGGATGCATGCAGTACCGCTGTCGCGGCAGGTTGTCGGCTACCTTGACGAGCTCTCGTCATACATCGGAACTGAAGGATATGCTTTTCCATCAATACGTTCGTTCAAAAGGCCCATGAGTGAGAACACATTAAACGCGGCCTTTCGCCGGATGGGCTTTGGCAAAGATGAGGTTACAGCGCATGGGCTTCGCGCTACCGCTTCGACACTGTTAAACGAGTGCGGATTGTGGAACCCCGATGCTATTGAACGTTCTCTTGCACATGGTGACAGCAATGCAGTGCGCGGCGTCTATCATCGCGGCCTACATTGGAAAGAACGTGTCGAGATGGCACAATGGTGGAGTGACTATCTCGATGAACTGCGCGAAGGCGGCAAAGTAGTGCAATTCAAGTATGCGCGACGAAAATAGTGCCTATACCGTCTCTGTCTTTTTAGTTGGACAGTCCTGACAGCCCGGTATCGGAGCTGAAGGTGCAAGAATCAGCAGTTAGTTCATCCGCCGCTGCGATGGCAGCTTCGCGCCCTCATTCAAGTCATTCGAGCCGCCACTCAACTACCTAAAAGCGGACAATCTGCCGGAGCGATCGTTTTGGCAACAAAGGGAACCATCCTGACAGTCCGGTTTTGCATGAAAGGTGAGATAAACCGCCCTTCGTTCATCCAACTGCCAAGGCCGTTCGGCGCGGCGACCAGAATGGCGATCCTGACTTTATGGCGCTGGGCGGCAGATTCTCGATCGAACAGGTCAATGCGCCGCTGTTGCTCGCGCTCCTTCCTAAACTTGACCATAATGGCGCATCACAGGGTATACGGGTTTCATCAACCGCCATAATCATCGTCAGAATATTCGTGTTTGGCCGCCAAGGTTTTCAATGCGATCTCGTTGCCTGTCGCTACGAAGTGAGAGACAAATGCCGAGACGCTACTGTCGTTAGCGCTGAAACCGACAATTCCCCAGCGTGTAAGAAAATCGCCCAGTTGCCGCATGCGCTCAGTTGTCGTGTCGGGCTGCGTCTTGAGCTCCAGAAGGCGTAACAGATTCACATCGCCCGCAAGGCTGGCCAGGTCATGATCGGAATATGCCGGTCGTCCAGCCGCGACACTGTGAGCTATCAAAATCGTCTTTACGCACCAAGCGATGCGCCGGCTGGAGAATGCTGGCGCTGCTAGTATATTCTGATGCAACATCAAGAAGGTCGCAAGATCCGACGCGCGGCGAATTTCGAGGGAATAATCGTCCTTTGGTTTCCACAGCCCCCTTAGCTGCGGAATGAATCCGGTAGGGTCATACAAAGGTTGGGCATCAATGACGAGATGCCCGGTGAAGAGGTCGCCCCGCTGAGCACGGGTAGCAAGGTCATCGATTGGATAGATGGACAAGGAAACTGTTCCGGAAGTCGTGACCCGGGCTGTCCCCTCAGTGACCACGAGAAGGATGTCAGTATCCGATTCCGGCTTGTGATCGCCCCTTGCCCTGCTTCCGAAAAGTGCGACCGCGATCGCGGTCATAGAACAGCACGCAAAATATTAGCCGATTTCATTTCAGGAGATATCCGCGTTTGTTCGCGCTGCATCGAGAGCGGCCCGGGTTTCGGCTTTGGCTGCGCTGACCGCCATCTCATAAGCCTTGCGATTTTTCAGTTTCAAATGAAAGCGTTCGGCCCTGACCGTCTGTCCGGTTCCGTCGCCAAATTCGACCTTTTCCGCCAGATCCAGCAGATACTCGATGTCGAGATAGAAGCACATGCTGACAGGCAGGCTACAGCGCAGCTCATTGTTCACCATGCCGCGTTCTTCGGCAATCGTGACGCGATAGCCTTGCGGTAAAGCGGGGTTGGGGATGATGATCATCTCGAATTCGGTGTGCCAGGCCCTGTCGCACTCCGAACTCACCGTTGATCGATCAAGCAGCTTGATGCTTGCTATCCGATCAAGATTATAATCGCGAAAACTATCATGCTCCCGGCTCCAGGCCCTGACATGCCAACGCCCCGCCCCGTGCCCCAACGCATGAGGCGCGATGTGCTTTTGCGTTTCGGTTGTTCCTGTCAGCGAGCGATATTCGATTACTGCCTCTCTGCCGGATCTGATCGCGTCCAATACACCCATGATAAATCGCCATGGAGTCGGCTTATGCGCCAAAGCAGCAACCTTGGCGGCAGGCATTTTTTTGAACCAGCTGTCTTCTTTTGCCATGATGCCGCTTCGGACGGCATGAAGCTGCAGTAAGTATCGGTCGGTGAAATCCCCGACAAACTTCGGTGCAAATTTGGGCTGCCTGACATACGCCTTCTCGATTGGATCATAGGCCATGTTGTCGGGCGCGGCGTCGAGATAGCGACCGATATCAAGCGAAGCCTGCTGTTCTGAAATCTGAAAAGCTTCCCGCAGCCCGCGGCGTATAACCCTCCCTTCCCAAAGCAGCCGGAATTCGATGAATTCAAGCCGTTTCAACTGACCCCATTTGAGGGTTGAAGATGCTTGCGATGCTGGATCCGTTACACTCATAAAAAATAATACCATCCTAAAAACTTGACGGGACTAAAAACTTTACCCATCTAATAAATAGAAGGGTGCCACGAGTCGCTGCCAGGCGCAACAGAGAATTGCGATAGGGCGACAATCGGCGGACGGCAACATCGGTTAACAAGGTTCAGGCTGAAGGGAATAACATGACAACTTCGATTACATTTTTCCCCGTTTGCAACGGGGATATGACCCTGGTCACTTTGGACAATGACCAGAAGCTTCTTATTGACTTGCATGTCCGCAAGGCCGCGGACGATGAAGACGACGATACGCCTGATGTGATGTCACAGCTGCGCGGTGAGCTTTCCCGCGACGAAAAGGGCAGGCTCTTTGTCGATGGTTTCCTCCTCAGTCATCCGGACAAAGACCATGTTTGCGGTCTCGAAACGCACTTTCACTTGGGGCCGCCTGACGAATGGGACGAGGACTATGACAAGATTCTGATCCGGGAAATGTGGTCGTCACCCATTGTTTTTCGTCGGAGCTCCAAACATCATATCTTGTGCAGCGATGCCAATGCCTGGGCGAAGGAGGCTCGCAGGCGCGTCAAATTGCATCGCGATACGGGAAGCTTCGGTGCCGACGGGGACCGCATCCAGATCATGGGCGAAGATATCGACGGTAAAACAGACGATATCCCGACCATTGTCACCAAGGCTGAGCAATTGGTCACGACGCTGAACCGGGCATCGGCCGGGGCATTCGAGGCGCGGCTGCTCGCACCCCTGCCGCAGGGTGACGATGAAGAATTGGACGAACTGCTTGCAAAAAATCGGTCGTCGATCATCCTGCGCTTTTCTCTCCGCGGCGACGGTCATGCGGACAAATGCCGGTTTCTGACTGGCGGTGATGCGGAAGTCGCAATATGGGAACGCCTGTGGGACACGCATGGCATGGATCACGCAGACTGGCTCGAATATGACATATTGCAGGCGCCCCATCATTGCTCCTGGCACAGCCTTAGCTACGACAGCTATTCGACATACGGGGAGGACGCAGAGGTTTGCGAAGGCGCGCGCAGCGCGCTCAGCCAGATAAGGAAGGGCGCGATCGTCGTCGCAAGCTGCGAGCATATCGATCCCGAAGATGCCGATCCGCCCAGCGACCGGGCCAAGCGGGAGTATATTTCTATTGTAGAAGATGACGATGATCGCTTCATTTGCGTGACAGATATCTGGGACGACGAAAAACAGCCGCTAAAATATGAAATCGGATCGAGTGGAGCCATCAAGGTTGTCAAAAATGCTGTCAAGGCTGCTGCGGCAGCGCTCGGCGTAGCCGCAACCGCCGCGCATGCGCGGCCGCACGGCAATCGTTAATGCCCGATGCCGGCCCCTTGCATGCAGAAAAGCTGCTGCGGATTGCAGCTGCGCATCCGGAATTTGCTAGCGGTAAAATACAGGACGACAAGCTGGTCCGCATCGAACTGAAAGTGGAAATGCCTATAGCCTATAAGGCCGACAACATAAGCGTGACTGGCGTGCGAACCGTGGAGCCGGTCATGTTGCATCTACCGGACGACTATCCTTGGAAATCGCCGCGCGTCACGCTGCGCGACGATTTCCCGAGGCACTTTCCGCACTTGCTGCCAGGTCCGAACACCTCCCCGCCCCGTCCCTGTCTGATCGATGGCGATCCGGATGAATTTTTCCTGCAATATGGCTTGGTAGAATATGGTGTATATAATCTAATCGAACAATTGGCAGTCTGGTTGCGAAAGGCCGCTATCGATCACCTCAATGATCCGGCGCATGGCTGGGAGCCGATGCTGCGTCGCGAAATGCGAAGCATCCTGATCTGCGACGCACAAGCTGCGCGCAAAACGGTCACGAAAAGCGGAGGATGCGTCATCTGGGGCGCGGAGTATATTCGCTACGGTAAAGGCGGCAGCGCCGGATTTCTAATTACGAGCGATGCCGAACGCAAGCCGCTCGACCGCAAAGACAAGAACCAATTTGCATATTCGGAAGCCGACG
This sequence comes from Sphingorhabdus sp. YGSMI21, assembly GCF_002776575.1. Lineage (GTDB taxonomy): Bacteria > Pseudomonadota > Alphaproteobacteria > Sphingomonadales > Sphingomonadaceae > Parasphingorhabdus. The sequence goes on from NZ_CP022548.1 coordinate 1,326,710, forward strand.
GTCGCGGAAATACCATCGCGGCTGTAATCTGGCCTGATAAGCAACCTGACGGGCGTCCACACATATGCGACCAATATTCGCCGGAAGATGTGTCGATGCTGGGTGATTTGCGCAGGCGTGCAAAAATTTACGGATGTTCGCGGGGGCTGGATATGCTTCTCAGCAACTTGGACCGTCGATGGAACAAGCGCGTGCTCGGCGCTACTGTTCCCATCGCCATCATCCTATGTGTAAGGCGGCCGTTTCCGCTGGTCCATTCGGACTCTTGCATCGAGCTTCTGCCTTATATGCTCGAGATCAATCCTTGCGAAAATCGCACGGAGCTGATTGGAGGCGGCGAAGACGGGCCGGTCGAACCTATTGCCCACGTCCAGTCCCTTACCGGAGAGTTGCTGCGAACAATGTCCGATGTTCCAGAAAGGCCGTCGCTGGCTATTTTGGGGTGCGGAAGCGTCGGTTCGAAACTTGCGCTTCATGCCGTCCGCGCTGGCCAATCCATCACTGCGATAAGCGATGCAGGCTGGCTACGGCCGCATAACATGGCGCGGCACGCAGCAGGAGCAGACCGGGTATTTTCGGAGAAAGCGGATGCCCTGGCGAAGGAACTGTTCCCTTTCGGGCAAGTTCCTGCGGTCAACAACGGCGATATCGCAGCCGGATTGCGCACTGAAAGCATTCGGCCCAACCTCGTGCCGAAAAATACGGGTATGGCAATCAATGCCACCGGTTCGCTTTCGGTGCGTGAGGCCATCGCCGCATCGGCGGTTCCTCGCGAACGCACTCGCTATGCTGAAGCTGCACTTTTTGGCAAGGGCCGGATCGGATATTTGTTCGTCGACGGGAAAGGCCATAATCCAAGTCATTGTGACCTGATTGCCGAGTTCTACGCCTCTTGCGATGATCCAGAGGCGATGAAGCTCATATCAGACCCGGATTTCGGCTTGGAGCAAGTCCAGATCGGCCAAGGCTGCGGCTCGCTGACCATGGCTATTGACGATGCGCAAATTTCGATGATGACGGCAGGCCTGTTCCGCCAAATCGGCCACAGCTGTGACCAATTGGCTAACGAGGGGCTGCTGGTAGTCGGTGTAAGCGAACCCGATACACCCGCCACAAGATGGCAGCGACGTCTCGTCGCGCCATTTGAAACAGTGATGATCGAGGAAAGCGGCGGCTGGCAGCTTCGCATTGCGCCTCAAATCGCTGATCGGATACGCAGCGAGGCAAAAGACTTTCACTCAGCGGAAACGGGTGGGTTACTCATCGGCCTTTCCAGTGAACGGCTCAAGACGGTGACGGTCGTCGATTTGCTCAATGCACCGCCTGACAGTACACGTTCCGCCAGTTTGTTTGTCTTGGGCAAGGAGGGCTTGAAGGACGCAATTGAGCAACGCCATGAGATGAGCGGCAAGACGCTATTCGACGTGGGGACGTGGCATAGCCATCTTTCCGACGAAGGACCTTCAGTTGTCGATTGGCAGACCGCAGCGGATCTCAAGGTAGACCGAACGCCGCCATCCGTACTGCTTATAGTGACACCCAGAAGATTCCATGCGATTTTAGGGAAGGACAACAACGGTGAGCGAGCCTAAGTCGTTGAAAGAGCAAAATGCCTGGCTAATCAGGGCCGCAATGATTGCGCATATCGCGGGCTTTGCATGGATTGCACTCGAGCCTGCGAAAATTATCAAAGGCAGCGTATCGGATTTCTTGCATAAGCTGGAGGCAGTGGCCCTTCCCGGGTCGATGTCTCTCGGCCTGATTGTGATTGCTTCGCTCGTCCTTCTTGGGTTGGTACCGCCGAACTGGCGTGATCGCATCATTCATTTGCGCTGGCAAAATCCACTGCCGGGATGCCGTGCATTCACAAGCATCGGCCCCGCCGCAAGCCACGTCGATATGGACGGCCTGTCGGCAAGACTGGGACAATTGCCAAGCGATGCAGCGGAACAGAACAAGCTGTTTTACAGGATTTATAAGCCGTTGCGCGATGATGTGGGCGTTTGCGATTCACACCGGCGATATCTCGCAGCCCGCGATATTGGGACCATTACCGCCCTTCTCGTTGTCCCGCTCTCATTACTGGCGTTCGTCGCCACCGACAATGCTGGCCGGTCGATGCTTTACGGGTTGTTCTTACTTGCGACATATCTGTTTTGTGCGATCGCGGCCAAGAACTACAGCCTGCGCATGGTACAACATGTGCTGGCGCTCAGCGCCGCACAGCCGGAGACCGCTGTTGCTTCATGATTCGTCGCCAGCATCATCCGAATCTTGCGACGACCGACCTGATATAAACACAAACAAGACTCCGAGCACGAGAGGTATTTCAGATGAAGCGAATCGCAATTTTTCTCGACGGGACCTGGAACCAGGGCGACGACAACACTAACGTTTGGAGAACGCACGCTATTCTGGCTGAAGAGGGAGCAGACGGCTGCAAACAGCTCGCGCGCTACGACATTGGTGTCAACGGGTTTTTTGGCGGTACGTTTGGGAAGGGCCTCGTCGACAATGTTCTGGAGGCTTACGAATGGCTAATATCGAAGCACGACGACGGTGATGAAATCTTCATTTTCGGGTTTAGTCGCGGCGCTTACACCGCACGAAGTTTGGCTGGATTGATAGCAAAATACGGGCTGCTAAAGCCCGGTTCACCCATAAGCACCCGGCAAATACTAGCGAGGTATCAGCGTCCGGAAGAGGAAACAATCTGGAATTTGCTCGACGCAGACGCTGAAGAAGAGCGTCTTTCGCAAAGGTTAGAGATTTCAACAGAAGAATCATTGCTAAAGAAATATTCCAAACGGGTTCCGATTAAAATGGTCGGCGTCTGGGACACGGTCGGCGCATTGGGCTTGCCGTTTTTTGGGATCGAAGGAGTAAGCCGCAGTACATTGAATTGGCTTCATACAGGATTACGTCGCTCAATTGAGCACGGGTTCCACGCGCTCGCGATCGATGAGCATAGGAAGTCATTTGCCCCTACATTATGGTCGGCGCGGCAGGGCATTATGGCTGCACCTCGGTCATTGAGCAGTGTCGAACAGCGATGGTTTGCTGGAGCCCATGGAAACGTCGGCGGCGGCTATGAGCTCGATTTTCTTGCACAACCTCCACTTCGTTGGATACTTCAAAAGGCTTCGAGCCTTGGTTTGTGCTTCCGCTTTCAGGTTGAGCTTGATGGTGATATTTTTGCAGCCAATGTGACTGACTCCTATCGACCATTCATGAAAGGTACGTATCGCAAGTTTGTTAAACGTTTTCACCGCGTAATTGGAGCGCAACCTTATAAGGACGGGGCTGGGAATGTGCACACGACGATTAACGAAACGATCGATGAAACCGTTTTTGAAAGATGGCGATCGCGCGATGATTATCGACCGGTATCCCTTCAAAGATGGGCAGAACTTTATAAGGTCGAGATAGCAGAAACGATAGGGACCGTTGCTATTGATGGAACGCCGTTACTTGAATCGAAGTAAGCCACTTGCGCCTTTCGTCTGTGTGCAAGTCGTTGAGAAATCTCAAATTGGAATAGACGCACGTTAGTTGCTGCATCACTGTGGTGCAGCGACATTAAGCGGTATTTCAGCGGTCATAAACGGTTAGGGGCATCGATCACCGTGCTCCTTTATCCAATTGCCCCTGAACATGATTGGTCCGCTTCCTATCCGGTCATGCTCAATTTTCAGCCATAAGCGAGGCTGAAATTGGGAATGGCCATTTCGAACTCGCCAGTTACCGAAATCGGCCGTTCCATAGTTTTATGCCTTGTAGCCGTTCTACCGGAAAGAAGGCGACGTCCGCTTCGGGTATGTGGCGAGAGGGCTGCAACGACCGAAATTGGGGCGAAACCTGTCACTATGTTGGTTGACAAAAGACAGCGTTTGAGACTCCGATAACTGCGGCTTAGCGTCATAGAATTAGTAAGCCAATTACGACTCTCAGCAATTCGGACCCCCAATTCAACCAACAATAGCTTTCCAGCGGGAAATGACATTTCTAACATATCCCGGTGTTTCGCGATTTTTGGGGATTCCCCTCGCACGTGCAACTGCTCCGGGACCGGCGTTGTAGGCTGCAAGCGCAAGATGGATTGCCCCGAACTTCCCAAGCATTTCCTTTAGGTATCGTGCACCCCCGTCAATGCTGGCATTGGGATCGTGCCGGTTGGTTACGCCGAGATAGCGAGCCGTTCCCGGCATTAGCTGCGCCAAGCCAGCTGCCCCAGCCGGACTTATCGCCATTGGATCGAAGCGCGATTCTTGCCAGATCAATGCCTGCAGCAACCCGATTGGAATACCATGGCGCAATTCGGCTTTTCGAATTGCAGCTTCATATATTTTCTCTCGAAACGACGATCGAGTTGGAGAGTGAGTTATGGGCTGAGCAGCTTGCTCGACATAAATATCTCCAGCATCAGAGCTGACATCGTTTCTCGGCCAAATATCGTGTTGAAAGAGTTCAAATTGTCCAGTCGAAGGAAGCAGCCCTTCCGCGCTTCCTGTTTCATTTTCCTGCATATTTTCACCGGATGTCGCGCCGCCGAGAAGCGCCGCGACAGGCAACAAAACCCAATATAATTTCAGCATATTTGATCTCCATATTGCTTCGAATCAAATAAGAACATAATATGAACATTGATCTGTAGGAAAACGCTTTCTGTGGGTCCGAAGAGGGGAGTGAGCTTAAATTGGGGGATCAGATTTGTTTAGAAGGATGCTTCCCCATGTCCCAAATTGTCCGCGCCCAGTCCCGGTCGTCTCTCGAAGAAACGGCTCGTGATCTTTGCAAAAAATTGAACGGCCACTGGTCAAGTACCAAGGGAATGGCCTGCTGCCCTGCGCATCAAGATCGCACGCCATCGCTCGGAGTGAGTATCGGTAGAAATGCAATACTCTTTCACTGTTTCGCGGGCTGTACGCAGAGCGAAGTGCTAACTGCCCTGGCGCACCAAGGCGTGGATCAGCGCGATCTGTTCGATGGCGGCAGCGTACCGTTCGATGGACCCGCGCGCGCGAACGTCCGGCCATCACGTGCGGCGCTGCGTATATGGCGCGAAGCCGGGTATATCTCTGGCACACGCGCCAAAGCCTATCTCGAAGCCCGGAGCATATTGGCCTCATCGCCAATGCTGCGTTTTAACGCCCAAACACCATTGGGCCCGAAAGGGATGGTCCGTTTTCTGCCGGCCATGATTGCAGCTGTCAGTCTCGACCAAGGTGTCATTGCCGTTCACCGGACTTTTCTGGATGAAACGCTTCCCTGCAAAGCTGGTTTTGAAAAACCCAAGCGCGCGCTTGGTCGCCTCGGCGAAGGCGCAGTTCGTCTGTTTCCTCCAAAAGATGGCTGTCTTGGCTTGGCAGAAGGTGTGGAAAGCGCGCTCTCAGCGTGCGCGCTCACCGGCATTCCCTGCTGGGCAACGCTTGGTAACGAGCGCTTTGGTCTTGTTGCCATCCCGGAAAGTGTGACCGAGCTACATCTCTTCGTCGATGCCGACCAGGGCGGTGACCTCGCCGCGAAACGAGGCCAGTCAGCCTATTTGCGAGGTAGTCGCCGCATTCTAGTCCGCACACCATCATTGCCCGGAACTGACTGGAATGACGAGCTGGTGAACTGGACGGCGCGGCGAAAGGTTTAAGAGGAAAGCAGGCTTTTTGAGGGGTGACCATGGGTCTGACAATAGCGTCAGGCCGGTCGCGCAAACCTCAGGAGGCCACTCATGAATTTCCAGACATCCCTATTTGTCAACCCCGAATCCACTGCTGGCACCACTATGCCTGCGCTCATTAAAGTTGCGCAGCAGATAGCCTATGCGCTTAGCTGCGGGCGGCATCTCAAGCGAAATGATATCAATGAATTTTTTCAAACCGCAACAGGCGGCAGTGATGCGGCGCATTCCTGGTCCATCGCCGACAGCAATCATGCGATCGAACTGGGCGCGCTGCTCTGGCTTAGAGACCGCAGCCGGATAGGGAGCAATTCTCCATTGGCAGAAGTTGAAGCCAGGCTTGAATGGCTGAATTCCGCACTGCCGCCCCGCCATGTGCGCAGCGAGGAGCAAAATACACTTCAGCAATTTTCCACGCCGCCGATACTCAGCTGGCTTATGGCAAAGGCAGCGCAGCTCTCGAAAGCTGACCTTGTCCTCGAACCATCGGCCGGCACGGGTATGCTGGCGCTTTGGCCAGCTATCCAAGGAATTCCTGTACTCCTCAACGAGATTGATCCTGCGCGCAGACTTGTTCTACGCGAGCTTTTTCCGGGCGCTGCTATCTCAGCCCATGACGGCGAGCTGATCGATGACCTTCTTCCCGCAGCGCCTCGGCCAAACGTTGTACTCATCAATCCACCCTTTGCGCAGAGCGCCGAACGCGGCAAGGACGCCAAGACGGCGATGCGTCATCTGCGCGCTGCTTTTCGTCTGGCATCGCCGACAGCACGTATCGTTGCAATCATGCCCGAAAGCTTCAAGGCTAAAGACTTTGTTCGAGGTAACGATCCGGCAGGGCTGCTTCTTGATCTGGTCATCGAGGGAGCCTTTCGCGAAGTAGGTACCGGCGTGTCGGTGCGCCTGGTTGTGATCGACAAGGGCAGCAATAGGGAGGCCGCTGACACACAGCTGGTGGCATCGCTCGGCGCACTTCATGATTCTATCGCAGCCCTGCCCGGTCGGCAATCTTCTGCTGTGCCGAACTTTGCGCCACCTGTGCTTCGCCACGCATATCTGCCGCCGAGCGTTGAACGACGCAACCGGCCACTGGCACCCTTTGCGAACCGGGGCGCAGAAATTGCCGTTTGCGAGGCCCTCGACTATGTTGTTCTTGATAACCCGGCGGAACTGCCCGAGCAGGTGGGTATCTATCTGCCCTACCGGCCAAGCCGCGTATCGATAAAAGAAGCACCGCCGCACCCGACGCCGCTGGTGGAATCGGTTGCGATGGGTTCGGTCCCAGCGCCAATTGTCACCGCAAACCCTCTGCTACCTGCTGGCTGGAAAGACATGGAGCTCCTCTCGGAGGCGCAGTGCGAAACACTCATCTATGCAAGCGCCGCCTTCGCACGCGATTTGCCTGGTAGATTTGCACCCGATGATAAAGGCAGCCAGTTAGCAATAGCCGAAGATGGTCACAGCTACCGTCAAGGCTTTTTCCTTGGCGATGGAACCGGCGCTGGCAAAGGCCGTCAGATAGCTGCGATTATCATGGACCGCTGGCTTGCGGGCGAGCGCCGCCACATCTGGATATCCAAGAACGAAGCGCTGATCGAGGACGCGCGGCGGGACTGGCAGGCCCTTGGCGGATTGCCGCTCGATATCCAGCCCTTGTCGGCGTGGAAACTTGGTCAAAAGGTTGGAAGCTCGCAAGGCATCCTGTTCGTGACCTATCCGACATTGCGCTCGGGCCGGATGGAATGCACAAGACTTGATCAGATAATCCAGTGGGCCGGAGGTGATTTCGAGGGCGTTATCGCCTTTGATGAAGCCCATGCGATGGCCAATGCGCTTGGCAGCATCGGTAGCCGCGGACCGGTCAAGGGATCCCAACAGGGAATAGCAGGCCTTCGCTTGCAAAATCTCCTGCCGCGTTCACGTGTCCTCTATGCTTCGGCAACCGGTGCTTCGGATATTGCCAATCTTGGCTATGCGACGCGTCTTGGTCTGTGGGGCACAGAAACCGCCTTTGCGACCTATGACGACTTTCTGAGCAGTATCCGCGCGGGCGGTATTGCGGCAATGGAATTGGTTGCCCGGGATCTGAAAGCTCAAGGCCTCTATCTTGCCCGAGCGCTTTCCTTTGCTGGCGTCGAATATGAAATTCTTGAGCATCAACTTACCGCTGCGCAGATCGCGGTCTACGATGCCTATTCAGCGGCCTGGTCAATCATCCATCAAAATCTGGAAGCAGCACTTGAGGCAACACGCGTGGTTGACGAGGACAGCGGTGATACGCTCAACCGCAATGCCAAGGCAGCGGCCCTGTCCATCTTCGAAGGCACTAAGCAGCGCTTCTTTGCGCAGCTCTTGCTTTCGATGAAGCTCCCGAGTCTAATTCCGGCTATCGAACAGGTGCTCGCAAATGACAAATCGGTCGTCATCCAGCTGGTATCGACATCGGAAGCAATGCTCGATCGGCGGATCGCCGAACTCAGCGATGAAGAGCGCGAAGCCCTCGACATTGACCTGTCGCCCCGCGAATATGTGATCGACTATTTGTCCAAAAGCTTTCCGGTTCGCTTGATGCAGCTGTTCACTGATGAGGAAGGCAATCTACGTTCCGAAGCAATGAGCGATGCGCAGGGCAATCCCGTTCTTTGCAGCCGCGCGGTTGCCGCCCGTGACAAGCTCATTGAGAAGCTCTGTGCGCTTCCGCCCATTGCCATTGCGCTCGACGCAGTGATCGATCATTTTGGAAAACAGGCCGTTGCCGAAGTCACCGGACGCACCCGCCGGCTGATAACCGACCTCAAAGGCCAGCAGCAACTCGAACGCCGGTCGCCGCGCTCAAACCTCACGGAGGCGCAGGCCTTCATGGACGGGGCCAAGAGGATCCTGATATTTTCAGACGCTGGCGGCACCGGTAGGTCCTATCATGCGGACTTAAACGCCCAAAACCAGCAGCGCCGGGTCCATTTCCTGCTCGAGCCGGGCTGGCGGGCGGACAACGCCATTCAGGGCCTTGGCCGCACCAACCGGACCAACCAGGCCTCCGCGCCTTTGTTCCGGCCTGTAACCACCGATGTCAAAGGCGAACGCCGCTTCATATCGACAATCGCGAGGCGTCTGGATACGCTGGGTGCGCTCACCCGGGGCCAAAGACAAACCGGCGGTCAAAATCTTTTTGATCCGGCCGATAATCTCGAAAGCGATTATGCTCGCGATGCGCTGACTCGCTGGTTTCATTTGCTCTATGACGGGAAGCTAGAAGCGGTCTCTTTTGCCCGCTTCTGCGAGCTGACAGGCCTGAGGCTTGAGAACCCAGATGGCGGCCTCACTGACAATCTGCCCTCGATCCAGCGCTGGCTGAACCGCATCCTTGCGCTGCCGATCGCCATCCAGAACGCCATCTTCGATGAATATCTGGGGCTCATCGAGGCGCGCATCGAAGCCGCCCGCGAAGCCGGAACGCTCGATCTTGGCATCGAAACGATCGCGGTCGATAATTTTGCGATTGTTTCGGATCAGCTGCTGCGCACCGATCCGGTATCGGGCGCGACCACGCATCTGCTCAGTCTCGATGCCGAGCGGCAACTCAATCCGCTACGATTTGAGCGTTTGGCGGGGTTGGATGACCTGTCGTCGCCCCATGTTCAGCCTATGCGCAATGCACGCTCGGGCGCCGCCGCGCTTGCTATCCCGGCTCGCCGTATCATCAACGATGACGGATCAGTGACTGAGCGCAAACGTCTCCTGCGTCCGCTCAAATCTGCCAACTGGACAATCGAAGCGCTGAGCGAAAGCCTCTGGGAGCCTGTCGACCTTGAATCATTCGAGCGCATCTGGCGCGCCGAAGAACAAGAGGCCACCAGGCGCCGCGAGCACATGAGAATATATCTGACCACCGGGCTGCTCCTGCCGGTCTGGAACAAGCTTGGCGACGAGCATATCCACGTCGCTCGTATTGTTGCCAAGGATGGACGCGCGCTGATTGGCAGGCAGGTTGATGCCGCCGATCTTGCAGCGATTTCAGAAAGCTTCGGTCTTGCGCATTCAGGCAGCGTTCCGGCCAGCGATATCGCAAATCTGGTCATGACAAATGGCAAGCCCATAGCGCTCGCCAGCCAAGATGCGCTCGATGTGAAGCGATCATTGGTCAATGGATCGCAGCGCATTGAGCTTACTGGTTTCAGTCCCCAGCGCCTCGACTGGTATAAGGCAAAGGGCTGTTTCACCGAAATTATCCGCTACCGCACGCGGCTATTCGTGCCGACGAATGAGGCTGCCAGCATTTTGGCCGATCTCGCGGTCTGACTGGTCATAGCGCTTTCACCAAATTGAGCCGAACCGGCGTAAAACCAGCCCCAAAAGCCTTGAAAGAAGAGCGATGCTCGGGGGGTTTATGAACCCGCCTTTCGGGCTGGTTCGTCCATCTCAATCAGGAGTAAATATCATGATCCAGTCTATTGCCTTGAACAAACTCGTTCCCAGTCCCCGCAATGTGCGCAAGTCTTCCGATCCAGCAGCTGACGCGCAGTTGAAAGCCGATATTGCAGCGCGTGGTCTGCTGCAGAATCTTCTTGTCCGCAAAGCACGGCGCGGAAAATTCGAGGTCGAAGCCGGTGGCCGTCGTCTGGCAGCCCTGAAGTCTTTGGCCGAAGAGGGCGTGTTGAAGAAAAATATGCCGGTCACTTGCCTGGTGATCGAAGGCGACGAGCACGAAATGCGCGAAGCCAGCCTTGCGGAGAATTTTCAGCGGTTGCAGATGAACCCCGCCGACGAAGCGCAGGCTTTTGCAGCAATTATCGAAGCGGGCGCATGTGCAGCGGATGTTGCGCGCCGTTTCGGCGTCACCGTGCGATTTGTGGAGGGCAGACTGCGGCTCGCTGCGCTTGCGCCTTGCGTCTTTGAAAGTCTGGCTGCCGGAGAAATCACGCTGGATATCGCCAAAGCCTATGGAGCAACCTCGGATATCGATCGGCAAGCTCAAGTATTTGCCGAGGTTCAGAACGCCTATTATCAGATCACCGCCGACAGTATTCGCCGCATGGTACTCGAACGCAGCGTACGCGGCAACGATCCCCGGGCTATTCTTGTCGGGCGCGACGCCTATATTGCTGCTGGTGGCCGCATTGAGCGCGAACTGTTTGACGACGAAGCAAGCGAGAGCTGGCTCGATATCACTTTACTCGAGGAACTGGCAGCCAGGGCCATGGACGCAGCGGCACAAGCAAAAGCCGGCGAAACCGGTCTTGCCTGGGTCAAACCGACACTCGACTGCTACGTCAGCCACGAGCTCGTAGGCGGTCTTACCCGGCTTCCTGCTGAACCAGCCCCGTTGGAAGCCGACGAAGCGGCACGTCTGGGTGAACTCGAAGCGGCCTACGACGTCCAGGCAGCGATTTTGGAAGATGAGGATAGCGCCGAAGACGAGGTGATGAAGGCAGAATCCGAACTTGCCATAATCGACAAGGAACTGCGCGCCCTTAGCAATCGCCCACCCATTCTTGCCGAAGAGCTGAAACAAGATGCGGGCGCGTTCCTCATCCTCTCTCGCGAGGGCGAACCGATGCTGGTACCCCAATATTATAGCGCAAGTGAACCGGATAATGTGAACGACTGCGCGCTTGAGCCCGTCGAAAGTGGATCCCAAGATGCAGGCAAACCTGCAATATTGTCCCAGCGCCTTCTTGATGAACTCTCGATGCAGCGCCGCGATATACTCGCGCTCTATCTTGCCAGTGATCCTGCGCTTGCGCTCGATCTTATGGTCTTCACGCTCGCTGACCAGGATAGTCATGATTGGCAGAGGGCCAAGGCGCTTACAATTTCCGGGCCAGTCGCACATGGCCCAGTGACGGGATTTGAGGCCAAGGACGCGCCAGCCACCGCAGCGCTTGCAGAAACATCGGCTGCATTGGACGAAAGCTGGCGAAGCGGTGACGGAGAAGTCGCTCGCTTCCTCTTGTTCCGCGGTCTTACAGACGATGCCCGCAGCCAATGGCTCAGCCATGTGGTTGCACGGACGCTGGTTGCCAGCCTGGCTGTAACTGGCGAGCGCCAGAACCCGCTGCACGACTGTCTGGGCAGCATGCTCGGTATCGAAATGGCGCATTGGTGGCGGCCAACCGCAGCCAATTATTTTGACCGGATACCCAAGGCGCGCACCCTTGAGGCGTTCGATGCCGTCGGCGGACCTGAACTTGTTAGCCGCTACGCCGCATCCAAAAAGGCAGATCTGGCTGCGACCGCCGAACGCATCTTCTCCGGCAACTTCATTGCCGAAGCAGGCGTGAAGGAACGCGCATTGGCATGGGTGCCCGCTGTCATGGCTTTCCCGCCGCTTAGCCCCGCAGGCGATTCAGCTGATTGTCCGGACGCTCACGATGCCAGCGACAAGGAGATAGCCGACCAAGCGGCCTGACGTCCTCCTGACAGGTTTGTTTGCTCGGCTGAGGCGGTCCATCCACATCTGGATGGGCCGCCTTTTCGCTTGGCCGCATCGATCAGCCGCACTTCACAAGCCCGGTACCAATCCAGAGGGAAGAGGAGAGAGAGGCTTTTGCCGACATGAACCGGACAATCTCGTCCGGAGATTTCAGGAGAAAAGCCATGTATAAGAAAAAAGCCTCTAACCGCCGCCATTCACGGCGAAACGCAGTGTCACCTGCCCAGCGAATTACAGCTGCGATTATAGAAAAACTGGAAACCGGCACCAAGCCCTGGGTTCAGCCATGGCTCGGCATTCCTCTCTCCCGGCCCTTGCGCAGCTGCGGAACGCCCTATCGAGGCATGAATGTTTTCTGGCTCTGGATGGTAGCCGAATCTGAAGGATTTGGTTCGCCCTATTGGATGACATATCGCCAATGCGCGAAGCTCGGCGGACAGGTCCGCAAGGGCGAGAAGTCGGCGATAGCCATCTTCTACAAAAGCTATTTAAAGGACGTGGAAGAGCCCGATGGCGGCGATACGCAAGAGACGCGGCGCGTTCTCAAAGCCTATAGTGTATTCAATGCCGACCAATGCGATGGCCTACCGGAATTATATCACCCCAAAGCCGAAGTACCGGCAGTAGAGCCGGAAGGACGCATGGCTGAACTCGACACTTTTTTCGCGTCCATCGGTGCCAATATTCGGCAACAGGGCTGCGAGGCTTATTACCAGTCAGGGCCCGACCGGATCACCATGCCGCTTCCAGAATTGTTTAATGGCTATGATCATTATTACGCTACACTGGCCCATGAATTGTCGCATAATGCCGTAACCGGGATTATGCCGCATAGCCTCCACTGGGGGTTTAATTTCCGGGCTTTGACCATGCGGCGGTTCGGCATAATCAGAGTCCTTCGAGGAACGCGAGGAGGCCATCATCGGGCCGGTATCGGCCTGTCGGCACCTGCGGAGCAGCGACCCGAGCGAGTGCCTTTTCCTTCATTCGCATATCGGCGTGGATGTATATCTGGGTGGTTGCGACCGACTCATGTCCGAGCCAGAGAGCGATCACCGCTTGATCGACGCCATGATGCAGGAGGTCCATCGCGGTGCTGTGGCGCAGCGTATGCGGTGTGACACGCTTGGTCCCGATGCTCGGGCACGCGCGCGATGCCGTGAGGCAGTGCTTGCGGACCAGATGTTCAAGTGCATCACGGCTCAGCCGCTCACCCCGGATCGACGGGAACAGCGGGCTGTTATCGTCACAGCGCTCGCTCATCCATGCCGCCAGCAGCTTGGCGGTGTCGCGGCGCAGCGGTGTGCATCGCTCCTTCCGGCCCTTGCCCATGCAACGGATATACGCGCCCGTACCAAGCGTCAGATCGCCGCACTTGAGGTTCACCAGCTCGGACGCCCTGAGACCCGTCTGAACCGCGAGCAGGAGCAGCGCATGATCACGCCGTCCGGCCCACGTCGCACGATCAGGAGCCGCCAGCAATGCCGCGATCTCCGGTGTATCGAGGAACGTCACCGTGCGTTTCACATAGCGTTTGCTGGGCATCGCCAGCACGCGCTGACAGTGGAGCAGCCAGGTCGGATCGGTCATCGCGACATAGCGGAAGAACGAGCGGATCGCGGCAAGCCGGATGTTGCGGCTGCGGGCGCTGTTGCCGCGCACGGTCTCGCAATGAACGAGGAAGTCGGCAACCAGATCGGCGTCGATATCCTCGACCGCGAGCTTGACCGGCGGCTTACCGCAGCGCGCACCCGCGAACCGCAACAGCAGGCGGAACGTGTCGCGATAGCTTGCAACCGTATGAGGGCTGGCTTCCATCTGGGTGCACAGCCGGTCAGTGAAGAAGCGCTGGATCAGCGCAGGCAAGGTTGCAGCGCTCATTGGTCCGTCTCCCCGCAAGAGGTTGCCCGCGCCATCGCCAGATCGAGCAGTTCGGGCACCGCTTCGAGATACCAGAACGTGTTGTCGGGGTCGGTATGGCCCAGATAAGTGGTCAGCCGGATCATCTCGCGGGCCGGATCCTTGCCGGTACGGTACCAGTTTATCATTGTGCGCACCGCAAAGCTGTGGCGCAGATCATGGATACGCGGTCCCCGGCCATGCCGACCATATCGCTGATGCGCTCGCAAGCCGATATGCTGGCATACCTGCGCAAAGTTGTAGCGCGTGCCGCAATCGGTCGGCCTTGCTCCCTTGCAGTTAACGAAGAAGGATGTCGGGACACTTCCCAGCAACCGGTCGCGCTCGGCAGCATAGGCGACGAGCCTTGTCACCACCGTGGGATCAAGGGGAAGCAGCCGCTCCTTACCGAGTTTTCCGCGCCGAACGCGCAGCACACCGTTCGCAAGATCATCATGGTCGAGCGCAAGCGCTTCGCTGATCCTGAGACCCGTCACCGCAATAAGCCCGAACAGGGTCGAGAAGGTCAGTCCGCGCATACCGTAGATCGAGGGCAGCGCCCCCGCAGCCGCGATGATCGATGTGATCTCGGCCTCGCTGTATATATACGGGCGCGAGCGCCCGGTATGGCCCGGCAGCAGCCCACGCGGCGGGACTTCATGGGCGGGATCAATGTTGCTCAGCCACTGCGCGAACAGCCGCACCTTGCCAAGCCGGGCCGAACGTGTCGATGTGCTGACGTCAGGCAGGCTTGCATCCCAGCGCAGGAACAGCGCCGTATCAATGCGCGCAGCGCCTTCCTGATCGGTAAACCGGGCGAACCGGCGCAGTACCCGTTCATCGGTGCGAAGGTCATAACCGAGGCTGCGCCTAACGCCAAGATAGCGGTCCAGTTGGGATGTGACATTCATTGTCCGCCTCCTGCAACCGGCCATGGCTGCGCGATGGACCTGAGGCCCTCAATATCAAGCCGAGCATATATCATGGTCGATGATCGCGAGCGGTGTCGCAGCATATCGCCCACCTCGTCGAGCGATGCACCAGCATTGATGAGCCGGGTCGCAAGGCTATGACGCAGGAGGTGCGATCCCACATAAGGTGTGACCGGCTTCTGCCCCGTGGCCGCCAGTGCATCCTTGAGGATAGCGTTGGCGATCTGGCCGTCCTTGAACCCGCGATGCGGCGCACGGTGCGTGACGAACATCGTTCGGCAGGTCGTCGGCCCACGCTCCTCACGAAGATACCGGCTCAACGCTTCGCCAACCTCGGCTGTTATTGGCAGCCTGTCATGCAGCCCGCCCTTGCCGCGCACGAGCAGTTCGCCCGCTCGCCAGTCTATATCATCAAGCTGGACCTTGATAATCTCGGAAGCGCGCAGCCCCAACCGCGCCATGAGCAGCAACATTGCATAATCGCGTGCGCCATGACGGGGATTGCTGTGCACCGAAGCGAGAATGGCCTCGACTGCACCGGGCGACAGGTGCCGGGGCAGCCGCGCATTCCAGCGCTGGGCCGTCTTTGGTATACTCAAGGCCAGATTTGCCGAGGTCGCCCCGCACGCGAACAGATATTGGAAGAAGGTCCGCAAATGGGTCGTCACTGTCTTGTCGCGATATGGCGTCCTGCGCGCCAATATGTGCTGCACAAAGTTGGTAGTGTCGGCGGCGCGAAGGCGCGTCAGGTCGATCATTCGGCTCCCGAAGCGGTGATCGAGGAACCGGTTGGCGAAGCGAAGCGTGTGGTAGATGGTGCGCGGACTGAGGCCTCGCTGCCTTACAAGATAGTCCTCAAAGTCCATCAGCAACGCTGCTCGTGTGCGCTGTATCTCGTTAATAGATTCAGTCATAATCATCATACTCCATATTGTTGGAGCAGCAAAGATAATGCCGAACGCCCTTGGCGGTATCATACTGAAAGCCGCCTTTCTTCGATGCGATGCGGCATAATCCCGGTTACGGCATTATGACCATTATGCCGATATCGGCATAAGGGCCACTGGACCGGGCACAAATCGCGCCTTGATCGCGATCTTAAAAACCGCTTTGGCAGCGCTGCCTATGCCGCAGAAGAACTGGTAGCCGAACTTTCAAGCGCCATATTGGGCGCAGAGCTTGGATTGCCGGTAAGTCATCTTGATAGTCATGCGAGCTACATCAGCCACTGGCTCAAGCTGCTGAAATCTGATGACCGCGCCATGTTGACTGCTGCGGCACGAGCCGAAGAAGCCGCATCGCTCCTGCTGCGCCTCGGCGGCAAAGAGCCGATGAGTGCGCAGGATAGCGACGCTGAATTTGCCGAAGCAGCCTGAAGGAGATCATGGGACGTTCGGTGAGCTTTCCAACCGGCGCCATCACTGCCTATCAGCTCATCGAAGCAGGCGATGATCATTGGGACCTGGAACTTGAGACGCTTGTCAAGGATATTATCCATCAGGCCAAACAAGCTTTTCCGTCACTTGACCTCTATAATGGCTGGTGCGGACGTGAGGACAGCATCCTAATGCGCAACGCTTTTGCTGAACTTGGTACTTCGGTATATTGCGGTCTCGCAGCCATCTGGATCGCCGCGCGTGATGACAATCGCTACTGGGACAATGATAGCATTGCTCCCTTGAAGGGACGCACAGATCAAAGGCTCTCCCAAATTGAAGCCCGCTTTCTGGAGATGTTTTCCCAATATCGTTGTATCGGCCATTTCTCGAACGGCGAAGCCATATATGAGCCAGTGTCGGGCTGATACGATGCATTCCTTAAATGCTCGCTACCGGTTCGTCTTGGCATGAACTTGTTATTGCCCTTCGATCGTTGCGCGCTGGCTGCATTGCTGTACGCCTCTTGCCTCCTTTCAGGACAGGCCCTTGGACCGGTCGGCAGCCAGCCGCAACCTCAAAGGACTGCGGCCCGTGTGGCCCGCGCCAGCCTTGCCTTTGAGGTTTCCCGCCGTTGGCGGTGCGGCATGTCTGCCTATTCCCGGTCCGATGCGGGCACTGCCGGAGGCAACAGCGCGTCGCAATCCCGCTGACCGCTTTGCTTCCAATATCAGGAGGCAAAACCATGTATGACAATTTTACCCGGTCGCTGTCAGGACTTGATCTTTCAGGCTTGTCGATCACCACGCCGCCATTTGGCCCCACAGATTTTCCATGTGAAAACGCGATCCAGCAGACGCTTGCCGGCGTCTGGTCTGATCTCTTTGCGCTCTTCAGCGATACCGCTCTGGAAGCTGATGGCGAAGACATCGCGTGGGGCTTCGTCAATCTCTTCCACCGGGCCGCTTCGCGCAAATCCTCGGCTGTTGACCGCGCAACCGACGAAATCCGGGCGTTTCTTGCAAGCGCCGATGGATCAGAGATCCACAGTTCCAATCTCGAAGAGCAGATCGAGTGCGCACAGGCTGCTGAAGCAAGCATGATTGCCTTTGAAGCCATGCGCGAAACAGCGGCATCTCTCTATATCCACGAAACCGGCTCGTCCTGGAAGCCGATGACCGGTTCCCGGCCAAATCATGCCAACGGCATCACATCAGCGGTGATCAATGGCCGTGATTTTCTCCGCGCTCGCGCGCAAAGCCGCCAGAAAGCCTATATTCCCGAAGGTACGCCAGTAATCTTCGCTGGCGGCCGAACAAAACAAAACAGCACTGACGATGCGAAGCGATTTGCCGAAAACATATGGGAAACACTCGACAAGGTATCGAACTGTGTTCCCGATATGGTTCTTGTCCATGGCGGTGACACCAAGGGTGCAGATCGCTTAGCCGCATCCTGGGCGGAACGTCGCGGCATTCAGCAGCTAGTCTTCTCGCTCGACCGTCGCCTCGGAGCCCGGGCAGGATTTAAGCGCAACGAGCAGATGCTCTCCCTCAATCCGCGATATTTGATTGCCTTTCCTGGTACAGGTGTTCTGGAACGACTTGTGATCGAGGCCAAGACGCGCCGTGTAACGGTTGTTGATCGCCGCGGCCTGTTTGGGACTTCTCCAAAATCGCCTGGGTGAGCGATAGATATATATGCAGTGCCAATGTAGATTTCTGGACAATCGTTTTAACGGAAGAATAAATCCTATCTGCTTTGTCCAACATCGCTGGATTCAGGAATGATTTGCAGAATAGCTGCCGGTCAGCAATCGCTACGGATTGCGACATTTTCGACAGCCCGTTCATTTCCTACAACCAGCCATTCAATTAGATACGTGAAATGGCTTGGTGTGGGCCGGCAGCGGTCTGCCCGCTCTTGGGAGTCGGACTTTGGAATGCATACATTCGGCCAATCCAACTGATCCGACAACAGCCGCTGACAAATCTGCTGGAAGGCGGCAAACTCTGGAAATATGGCAAGAGCGCACCCGTTTTGCTGACTTGGTGCTTTCGGGCTAGGCTGCGCGACATCAACCAGCGAGAATCTCGCTTTCGAGCATGAAGCTCGCGCGTCGCCGGTCCTCGTCCGAGATCACATATTGCGCGAAGGCGGGACACACGTCGGTCGAGCGGTCGAGCAAGCGTGCGAGCAATGCCAGGCTGGAACGCTGTCGATCGCCCATACGGGCGAGGTCGTCCGCAATCTCATCCGCCGTCGTCTGATTGAGATAGGTGAAGAGTTTGCCGAGTAGACCGGCAATTGGGTCCGAAAGCTGGATTCCCTGCTCAGATTTGGAATCGGCGAAACGGAAATGCTCCAGCGCCGCGCCGTCATCGGTCAATTCGATGGATCGGAGATAGGTCTCGATCTGCTGCTCATCGTCGAGGATGTGGCTAGCGTTTTTGAAGAGGCACAGTCGGTTCAGGAAGAAGGTGCCGAAACCATCGATTAGGATGTTGG
The DNA here is from genome assembly GCF_002776575.1 of Sphingorhabdus sp. YGSMI21. GTDB lineage: Bacteria > Pseudomonadota > Alphaproteobacteria > Sphingomonadales > Sphingomonadaceae > Parasphingorhabdus. Next base: position 1,345,532 of record NZ_CP022548.1, read on the forward strand.
GGGATTCATCCTCAAGATAGGGCAGCGACGGAAGGCCGCGAGCGATCTGTAGCAGGCCCTTGAGCATATAGAATTGAAAGTGCGGCAGCATGTTCTCGCGATAGTCGAGGAGATCAAGCAGCTCGGCGACAAAGGCGCCGCGCCGTTCATGTCCCACGTCGGGATAGCTGTAGCGCCCCAACAACTCGGCCGTTCCGTCAACGTCGTCGCGCAGCAAGGTGTACAGGCTGTCTTTGAGCATCATGTGTACGGCGACCAATTGGGGAGCGTCAGCTTCGCTTAGGATCGCATCGACGATATCGACGATCGACCAGTAGAGCAGGTCCGTGACCTGATAGTGGACGAGAAAACCTTCATCCGAGAGCCATCGCAGGAAGCACTCGACCTTTGCCGAATCGAGAAGTTCAAGAAGGTCGCCGTTGCCAAGGAGCCTGAGCTTTATTTCTTTGACGTTCGGCTGAAAGCGCAGCGCAGCGCGCAACGAACCTAGGTTGATCGCCCGCGGCGCGCCGGCGTGCACGATGCCGCCGAGGACGAAGCAATCTGGACGACGAATGTTCATTCCGCCGGCGGTAAGGTGCAGCTTTCTGACGTTGTTGGTCTCGTCATAGTAGAAGGTGAAGACCTCATCGATCCCGGGCAAGCGGTACATCGCAATGATGGGATCACGCAGTTCGTTGACGTCGATCATAAATTCTTTGCCCCTACGTTCCTTCTCCCGCTCGTCGCGCCGGAGAGGGATAATCATCATGTCTTTTTCGATGTGGCAGGTCCACCGTTTAAGAGAAATGTCAGGTTTGATAAATTAGTAGGTTGACAATGTCAGAGTGAAGGCGCAGATAGAATGCGGGAGTTCCGCATGAGTGATGGTCCATATAAATCGCTGCCGATGAAACCGCGTTGGCGGCGAGCCGCTAAGTGCGCCTACAAGGAGGCCTATTCGCCGGAGGAGGTCGTGGAGAGCGTCACTCGGGCATCGCATGCCGACTGGCGCAGCGAAGTGCGGCAGACATTCGTTAGCAGCGTGGCCGCAATCGTTAATTCCATCGGCCAGCAATCCTTATTCGCCGATCAGATTCTGAGCGATCTTGGCAGCCTTCAGAGGATATGTGCCTCCCCGATGGAATCGACTTTCGTTCTTACCACGATGGAAGCCGTTCGGTCGGGGCAGTCCGGGGCAGCTGCCGTTCAGCGGGCTGCCGAGGATGCGCTCTCCGACCGCCTGCTCAGCAATTATCGCCAAGTGGAAGAGCATGTCCGCCGCGATGACGGATTGCAGAATGCGCGTTTCGTCCGGAGTAGGTTTGATGCCGCCCATCAGCAGGTCGATTTCCAAGGTCTTGCCCGCGCACTTTTGAGGACCGGCGATCCTTTGCCGCGACGAACCCGCGCTTCAAATACCGATCTTGATGCTGGAGTACCGCTATGACCGCCAGAACCTATCACGCAAGTCGCGAAGACGCGGTCTTGATAGACGCCGTCGAGGCTGGCTCCCGTCTGCGCGACGGTGCTGCCGGTGCCCTTCTGGACTCTGCGATCAGCCTGTCGACCGCGGGCTTGGAGAGCTATTTCTACACAGGCTGGCGACCTGAATTGGTCGACCTGATGGTGATCGCCGGAGCCGCAGAATTTTGCGATCTCAGCGTTCGGCGTCCGCGATGGGGCTGGGCACGGTCGTTCGATCTGCGTGTCGCCGTCCATGACCTTGCGCGATGGGAAGACAGAGCCGTCGGCTTAGCGCTGGAAGATGCGCTGACATTTTTGACTGGCGATCAGTGGGCGATCTCGTTCGTCGAACGCGAGCACGACATCGCGCGTGTCGGCCAAGGGACACTGGGCTTCGACGTCCGCGATCGCATTATCATGCCCTACAGCGACGGCATCGATTCACGGGCCGTCTCGGCCCTTGTTGAAGCGGAAGAAGGGGGCGGGCTCGTGCGGGTGCGCCTCGGGACCAAGGGCGCTGATACTCGTTCGCGCGATCCGAGGGAGCGCCGGTTCATGTCGGTTCCCTATCAGGTCCGGCTTGACGGGCGACAGCGGGTCGAATCCACCGCACGATCGCGCGGTTTCAAATTTGCGGTGATCACCGGAATCGCCGGAGTTCTAGCGGATGTCGAGCGCATTGTGGTGACCGAGAGCGGCCAAGGTGCGCTTGGTCCGATCCTCGCCAGCTTGGGGCAAGCCTATGCAGATTATCGGGTGCATCCAGCTTTCACCCGCCGGATCGAAGCGTTATTCGCGGTGCTCACCGGCAAACGAATCCGGTACGAATATCCGCGGATCTGGTCGACTAAGGGAGAAACCGTAATAGCGGCCAATGCGCTGGCATCTGCTCCCGGCTGGTCGAGCACCCGCTCCTGCTGGCAGAATTCACGGCAAGTCAGTTTCGCGCAGCAGCGGCGCCAGTGTGGTATTTGCGCGGCCTGTATGCTTCGCCGGCTTAGCATGCACGCGGCAGAGGTAGACGAACCTGCATCCAATTATATCTGGGAGAATCTTTCTGCTCCCGACATCGCATCGGGTGCCGTACCGGGCTTCACCCTTATGACCAAAGCTCTTCGCGAACATGCTATCGCCGGCGTGCTGCATCTCGACCATCTTTCCGCACTGGCCGGATCGCCCATCCATCGTCGGACCATTGATCGTGTTGCACGCGAGACCGCCAACGCCCTCTCAATTGATCCCGTCGAAGGGGAACGAAGGGTTCATGACCTCTTGTCGCGTCATCGCGACGAATGGCTTGCCTTCCAGTCCAGCTTGGGGCCGAACTCGTTTGTTTCCCAGCTTGCCCAGGTGTCCCCATGGCCGCGGTGACCGGCAGCCTTACGCCCGAAGCGCTTGGAGAACTTCTGCGAGAAGCTCGAGAGAATGCGAAGCTGACCCAGGCGGCGGCGGCGCAGGCGCTCAATGTGGCACGCACTACGCTGGTTGCCATCGAACAGGGGCAACGCCGTGCTCGCATCGAGGAGCTTCAAAAGCTTGCCGCGCTGTATCGCGTCTCACTCAATGTCTTATTACGACAGGATGGTGTGAGGGTCGATCTGCGTCCGAGATTCCGGAAGGCTGGCGAAGACGATCAGGAGGTGGAAAGCGCGGTTGCCCTTCTCAACAGTCTGGTCCAAGCTGAGCTGGAGCTTGAAAATCTGCTCGGCATTAAGCGTGCTCGCAACGACCCACCGGAGCGGCCGCTGTTGCCCGGGAACGTAATTTTGCAAGCTGAACAGGATGCTGCGGAACTGAGACAATGGCTCGGACTTGGCATGGCGCCAATTCACGACATGCTCAGCCTATTGGAGGTGCAACTCGGTGCGCGCGTATTCGTTCGACAGCTACCGGCGAGAGTGTCCGGTCTCTACGCATTCGACGAGGAAGCGGGTGCGTGCATCCTTCTCAACGCGGCGCATCCCCGGGATCGCCGGACGCAAACCGGCGCCCATGAGACCGGGCATTTCATTTCGACACGCCGGGCGCCCGACGCGCTCTATAGTGACTCGCCGGAAGCAACACGTGAGGAGCGCTATGCGAACGCTTTTGCGCGATGCTTACTGACCCCTGCAAGGGCAGTAGCTGCCCGGTTCCAGGATGTCACCGCCGGGGCGGCACGATTGACCCGCCGCCACATTATTATCCTCGCGCACGCCTTTGGCGTGTCGCGCGAGGCCATGGTGCGCCGTCTCGAAGAACTCGGCCTCACCAAATCCGGAACTTGGGACTGGTTCGCGGACCATGGTGGGATCACTGACGAACAGGCTCGTGAGGTATTGGGGGACGCTATCGCGTCGGATCCCGCAAAGGGGGATGCGACTCGGCCGGTCTCGATGCGATTGAGCTTGCTGGCCAGCGAAGCGTGGCGACGGGGTCTGTTGAGCGAGGGACAGCTGGCGCGGCTGCTGCACATCGACCGGGTCGAGGCTCGCGAGATGATCGACGAATTTGAAGAGGAAGGAGCGGTCGACGATGAGTCACCCTGGCTCCTGGCTTGACGATGCCGGATCGCTGGTAAGCGATGCCAGCGTCTGGATCAATCTCGTCGCAACCGAACGCGCGGATGTCGTCCTTCGAGCGTCGTCGGTGCGTCACCTCATCACATCGACGGCGCTCGGCGAGCTTGAGGCCGGCCGCGCGAAGGGGCGGCGGACTGCAATTGTGATTGCGGAGCTGATCGAGATCGGACTGATCAGCGAGGTAGCGCTCAGGCCCGCGGAAGAGGAAACCTTTCTTGGACTGGTTGCCGGCCCTATCAGTAAAACTCTCGACGATGGCGAGGCCGCGACAATCGCATACGCCCTTGGATCGGGATCGGTCGCGCTGATCGACGAACGTAAAGCGACGGCTCTCTGCGGGAATCAATTCCCGTCGGTCAAAGTGATGAGCACTACGGATCTGTTGCTTTCCCAGGCTGTGCAAAGCGCGATGACCGCCGATGATCTCGCGGACAGCCTGTTTCGGGCCTTATTGGTTGCGAGAATGCGGGTGCCCGAACACCATCTGCCTGAAGTGTGCAGGTTGCTCGGCCCGGAACGTCAGCAGCAATGCCGCAGTTTGCCGGCTACCTGGAGGAGGCCGCCCGATGCACGATTGGCAGTAAACTGACCGTTCGCCATTCAAGCCTCTCGGTTTCCGAGCGACGTCCGCTTTTGGGTAAGTCAAACAAGTCCCCGAATGACCGAGATGAGGGCGCGAAGCTGACATCCCAAACGGACTGTTTAAATGTCCGCTTCGACTATTAGCAATCCAGAAGCGGCCTTCGGCAAACCACTCACTCCGGTCATTCAACCAAATCACTTATCATTGGGACGCCAGCATTATCTTCTGCTTTTGGTCAGCTCAGGAATTTTGTTGGTCCAGGCCCCGTTAGAGCTATCACGCAATGGCGCATATTTAAGTTGAAACATCTGTAGTGTTGACTATCCTCTTCCGTGTTGGCGGGGAACATAATTCCTCACGGGAACCAGCATTGGTAACTTTATGGGCGTTTTAGACGTCTGCCAACAAGAGACTGCGGGGTAGCGCATAAACGGCGTTGTCCAGCGCGAGCCAAGGCTCCCGACTGAGGGGCGGTATCTTTTAAAGGCCGCTGCGCATCCGCTTTGAAGCAATTCAAAGACAGGATGTTTATGGCAAACCAACTACAAAAAATACGTAGCAAAAGATGCAAGCCCAAAACGGGTTTTGCTATTATTGCAGACAACCAATGTGCGGCGAAAATGCGGCTGACTTTGCTGCGCGATTCGGGATTTAGTCAAGACAGGCTTTACTGCTCCGATGTACAGCGGAACATCTAGACGCACGATGCACAGGAGGACTTGATTCGCTTCAGAACGTCGTAGCCGCATGCTATTTCTGTAATTCCAACCGGCACCGCTCACCCAAACCGCTGGATCCTTTCCGCTATGCCAAAAGAGCATCAACACGGCTCAGGTCCGGACGCTGGCATGGCATTCTTATCTCCCCGTTATAGCCAATATCTGTGTTTGCGTGACGCCGCGTCTGACCGGGTGATATAGACGATGAGACGTTTCTTTGCGCGGCCCTTTTGAGCGGCGATGATTCAATTTCGCTAAACGGCAGCGCCAATATTTCGTCCCTTGGCTATACCATCAAGATACGCTGGGCATCACGCCGCATTTTGCTCTCTGCATCAAACATTCCGCCCCGATAAGGTCTGCCGAGTGATAGCAAGATAACCGGTCATTATTTCAATAGGCTTTGACGATCCCCGAACCGCCATACCGAAACCCAATCCGGCTTTTTCGCGAACCTGTCTGAATCAGGACAGCAGGAAACATGCAACCCGCTTTGCTTCCGGCCGTGTTGCCGGTCTGCGACCGGCTGCCCGCACCACCCGGGCAAAGCAGGTTCCCCTTCGGTGCAGTTCCCTCATGCCCTGCTTCTTTTGACTGTTCGCAAGCCGGAAATGGTTTCCGGATTTGTTAATTCAGGAGAAATATCATGACCAATATCGCAATACTGACCGGCCGCATCGCACGCGATCCCGAAGCCAGAGAAACCCAGGGTGGAATTACCGTCACATCGATCACAGTCGTGACCGACCGCCCCGCCCGGAACAAGGATGGTAAAACCTACAAGGATGACAATGGCTATACCGTCAAGGATAGCGAATTTCACCGCGTAACCTGCTTCAACGGTCTCGGCAAAAACGTCGCGCAATATTGCACCAAGGGTCAGCTGGTCGCGGTCGAAGGCCGCATCCACTATACCCAGTGGGAAGATAATGATGGCATCAAACGCTATGGCTGCGAGATCCTCGCCGACAAGGTTGATTTCCTCACCAAAGGCAGTTCGCAAGACAATCAGGATGCGCCCGAAATCGATTGATCACAGGTTGCATTGCAGCCATAAAATTCAGGCCTCGCCGGACAACCGGCGGGGCCTTTTTCTTGTTTTTTAAGCGCGCAAGATGGGTAAAAGCTGCACCCTAATTTTCTGCGATACCAAGCCGGGCAAGTGCGTCAGATTCGCCCATAGCGCCAAGCGCGATTGCGATCCGCTTCAAGTTTTTAGGTGTGAAGCTCTCTATCCCGCTGCCCAGAAATATCTGACCAATCTCGAGGGCTGCATTTTGCTCTAATGTTCGCTGCTTTTCAGCAAGCGCTGCTTTTTCGGTTTCGAGTCTTTTCAGTGCGGCAAGCGCGCTGCGCTTCGTAGGCATTACAGGATCCTTTCAAATCCCCTCTTTTGTGCTCGCCCTGTTAGCTTAGTGGCACACATTCTGAGCTGTAGGAAACGGGAAATTTTCAATCTCTTCATAGTCGCTTTGGCGGAGGATGGAGGGGTGTGCTGCTCACTATCTATCAAGTTTGAGGTCCGGTCCTGTCCCGCGTCAAGGACGGGCGGGGCCCCACCATTTTGCCCACATGGCGCCCTTATGAGGGCGTTTATCCATGCGAACAAAATCGTTTCCCCCACCGCCGCTATCGCGGTCACCCTTCGGGCGATCCTGTGACCCGGTCCAGCAAGCGAACCTCTCAACTTTTCCTGTCGTTTTCGACAAACTTCAGGAGGATTATCATGTCATTTCAAGTCTGCATTTCTTCACCAACGCAGAGCTATTTTGAAGCTCTGGAATGCGCCGAGCGCAGGGCGTTACACAGTTACTTTGACCAGCATATATTGGAAGATGATGAGCTTGGCTATATTGCCGTAGATGAAGGAGATTACAACGCGCTACCCGCTGCTCTTTACTCCCGCGTCGTGCACACGGTTCACGGTGCTTTGCTAGACGATTTCTGATCTGGATCAGGGCAGGAACTGCAAGCAGTTCCTGCCCTTTTTCATGCTCGCTCCGAATTAAGCGGATAGTGAAAACGTGCCAAATGAGCGCGGGCACAAGTGCCGACGCGCGCGCTTTGGGTCAGCTGGATGAAGGCGTTCAAGTTTTTATGGAGAAGATGCGCCGAATTGCTGGATCCCTGCTTAGCGGCTGGGGACAGGGGTGCACACCCTACGCAGCGGGCTGCCTTCGCAATATGCATTAAATTCAATAGTTTAATATCAAAAACTTGCATTGGTCCCAAATAATTTAAGCGTGATTTACAAGCCGGATTCGCGATTTGCCTGCAATTTATATTCTTTTAATGTACTGAAAATCAATAATTATAAAGCCTTTGACTTTACTTTGTTCACGATTTATTCTCATCATACCTTCCGCAAGGTGAACCAGGTTCCATATTCCCACAGGAACCTGATCATGAACAAGCATATCAGTCTTCAAACCTACGTTCCAAAAGCTCTTGCCGTTTGGGTGAGATCACAGGCAGATGATCGTAAGGTCAGTGTCAGCATTGTCGTGCGCGACCTTCTGGTCGATGCATGGCATGCGCAAAATTCTGCTGGTGGCAAGATCCTTCCGCTCGATTCCCAGCGCCAGAATATTTTTATCAGCATAGCGCTCGATGCTCTTTTGGCAGGCCATCCAGATAGCAGCTTGAGGAAACGAACGCTCGAAGCCTATCACCGTAAACTGGCTCGTCTGGGACTGACTTCGGCTCCTGTTTCAGGAGGCGATGATGAAGCGTAACCTCCTCAATTTCACGCGCGGCAGTCAGCTACTTGGGCATTTTGCATTCATGTTTGCCGCCGGTCTAAAAGGACCGGTGATAGTAGCTGCAGTGGTAACGATCGGGCTGTGCTGGTGGAACGTTACAAGCGCTCTGGATGATCATCAACTCTACCTGGTCTGGATGCAAATTTATGCCAGCCTTTATGCCTTTATGGAGTTTGATCCGGCAAAGCTGGTAAACCTCAAATTGGCAGCTGGCGGGCATGCGCAGTTGCCAATGTCACTGATACGCGATTTCCCGCTGATGAGAGAAGCAGTGGCCGCTTTTTGGGACGCGGTCCGCTTTGCGATTATTCTTGGTGCCTCGGTCCTGACGCCGACTTTCATCTTCTTCTATTGGTTCGCCGAACATTTCGGCGGCAAGTCCAAGGAACGTAAACATGAACGCGGCGCGATGCTGGTAACGTTGCCGGAACTGGAACAGGAGATTGAACGGCATAACCGGATCGAACAGGGGCGCGAGATGCGCGCCGAACTGGGTTTCAAATGGCATTTGGCAGGCCGCGCGGCCTTGGAACATGCGGGCTATTATGTACCTTCGCATCTGGCGGGGTTGAGCTACCCATGGCGGCTGGAACAAAGCCATGCGATGATTATCGGCACAACGGGAACAGGTAAAACCGTCGCATTGTTTGATCTGGTATCCGAAGCGCGCCGACGCGGCCAGCGGGCGGTGATCTTTGATCTGACCGGGGCGTTTGTCGAGACATTTTATGATGCGTCCCGCGACGTCATTTTGAATCCTCTTGACGAACGTTGCCCGGCCTGGAGTGTCTTCAATGATTGCTCAAGCGAGGGCGAGTTTCATGCGGCAGCAGAAGCATTGGTGCCTCATGATGGCGGGGGTAGCGAGCAGTTCTGGGTGCTCGCCGCGCGTATGCTATTTGTGGAAATGTGTCTTCATTTAAGGGCCAAAGGCGAAGCAACCAATGAAGCGCTGGCGTCCAAATTAATGACCGCCGACCTTGCGCAGGTGCATAAACTTATGCGCGGAACCATGGCCGATCCACTTACAGCTCCCGAAGCTGCGCGCATGGCTGAGTCCATCCGTGCGGTATTCAACGCCAATGCCAAGGCGCTCAAATTATTGCCCACAGATGGACCTGCATTTTCCCTTCGAGACTGGGTGCGCGGCGACTGCATGGCCGGATCCATATTGTTCATTTCAGCGCGCTATGTCGAGATGAGTATTTCGTCCCAGCTTCTCACCTTGTGGATGGACACCGCGATGAATACACTGATGACGACGGACCGAACAAAGGATCTTCGCCTCTGGTTCCTCATCGATGAACTTGGCGCACTCCACCGCCTGCCAGCACTGGAAAAAGGGCTGCAAACGGCCCGAAATTTTGGTGGGGCTATCGTGACCGGCGTGCACGCTTTCGCCAAGCTGAAAGAGGTCTATGGGGAGAATATGGCGATGACACTTTCTTCGCTCGCGCGTACCAAGCTTATCCTTGCCACCGCAGACCGCGAGACTGCGACCTGGTGCTCTGACTTTATCGGGCATCGGCAGGTAAAGGATATGGAGGAGGGCTATAGCTACGGTTATAATAACGCCCGCGATGCGGTGAGCCTGACGCCGCGCCGTCAGGTTGAACCATTGCTCCTTCCCGACCAGTTCATGAACCTGCCGAGGCTCTCCGGCTATATCAAGTTTCCAGACGGTTTTCCCGCAGCGCCCATTGCTCTGACGCCGCGCGACTGGCCGCGAATTGCCGAAGGCTTCATTACCCGTGAAGCCGTCAAAACCAATCCGACCATGTTCGACCATGGATCGCCTGAGAAAGTACAAACTGAACGCAGAACAAGCGACAATGGTGAACATCCATCCGCCAACGATGATGGAGCCGGGAAACCGGTCGAATTGCGTCAAATGGACCTATTGTCGGGTTTGGAAAACAAAGACGATGATCCCGCAAAATCGAGTGATCCCGAAACGCGGGATAAACCTGCCGAAATATTGAAACACAGCACCAGCGCGCCTGCTGAAACTCGAGGCAGCGATCCGTCCTTGGTGGCCGCCGGCTATCACGCCACGTTGCCTGTAGAGAACCTTGTGACGGGCGACGACCAAGCTGCACAGGATGGTTTGAATGAAGGCCATGGTCAAAACGAGGCAACCCAGATCGCGGGAATAGCAGCAGCGGCATCAGCTCCAAATAATGCGTTACCGCGTATCCAAAGCGATATCCGTCCGCCGCAGGAAAAAGACCTATTGGAAGGCGCTGTCGACGCGCACGAAGAGCCCGATCTCGGTGACTGGGAGCCTGACATGTAGGATAGATAATATCGGGAGCGAGGGGCTCATTCACCATAGGTCATTCTTATGCTCTCCATTGCCAATGTGCGCTCTTCTTCCGCCGCCGCAACTTATTTTGCTGCCGACAATTATTACGCCAAAGCCGATGCCGACCGATCAGGAATATGGGTAGGAAACGCTGCTGAAACGCTGGGCCTTAGCGGTCAAGTGGATGCCAAGGCCTTTGATGCTTTACTGAGCGGCAAACTGCCTGGAGCTATTCAGGTCGGTAATCAAAACCAGGCGCACCGGCCTGGAACTGATCTCACATTTTCGCTGCCGAAAAGCTGGTCGCTTCTGGCATTGGTCGGCGGTGATAAGCGTATTGTCGAGGCATATCGTGAAGCTGTGATCGCAACGCTGGCATGGGCCGAGAAGAATGCAGCAGAAACCAGAATTGTAGAAAAGAGACAGATCAAAACGGTGCCAACCGGTAATCTCGCTATTGGCTTGTTCCAGCATGATACCAATCGCAATCAGGAACCTAATCTGCATTTTCATGCTGTTGTCGCCAATGTCACGCAGGGCCCGGACGGGAAATGGCTCAGCCTCAAAAATGATCGTCTCTGGTCGCTCAATACTTTGCTTAACAGCATGACCATGGCGCGGTTCAGAATTGCCGTTGAAAAGCTTGGCTATCAGCCGGGCGCGACCGGCAAGCATGGCAATTTTGAGGCCGAGGGTTTCACAAGAGCCGACATTATGGCCTTTTCTTCCCGGCGTCAGGAAATTGTCGATGCGGTTCACCGCCTCGGAATTCAGACGCCCAAAGCGCGGGATATCGCAGCGCTTCAGACCCGATCGGCAAAAGCCCCGATAGCAGACCGTGATGAATTGGCGTCGAGTTGGCGCGGCGCAGCTGATGATATTGGTCTTGATCTACAGGGCAAGATTTCATCTGCTCTTGATCGCGCCGAAATGCTCGATGCGGCTCCAAGCTTCGCCAAAAATCTGGCCGACCGCGGTAAAAAACTGCTGCGCGATTTTGCAGCGCGTATTCGCGGAAATGCGGATGACCCGCTGATTCCAGACCATATATTCAAGAAAGATGCTGAAACCATTGCAGCGGCGCAGTGTGTTGCATCTGCCGTCAGGCATCTTGGACAAAGAGAGGCCGCTTGGTCGCGCGAGGCTTTGCTCAAAACCGCACTCGACTTTGGATTGCCAACGACCATTGATCATGTCGAACAGCAGGTGCGTGCTCTGGTCCGCTCGGGCACTCTTGTCAAAGGCGCAGGCGGACAGAAAGACTGGCTTACCTCGCAGGACGCAATAACGCTTGAGGAGCAGATATTATCCCACGTCGCACTCGGACGCTCAGCGGTTTTGCCTATTGTCGGCAGCGATGTTGCGTCCCAGCGTGTTCAAGCCGTGTCTGCGCTTAACCACGGCCTGACGCTCAACGAGGGACAGGAAGCCGGTGCCCGGCTCATATTGTCGTCTCACAATCGGACTGTAGCGGTTCAGGGGGTTGCTGGCGCTGGCAAATCTAGCCTTCTCAAACCTGTTTCAGAGCTATTACGAGAGGAAGGCAAAAAGGTCCTGGGGCTTGCCGTCCAGAATACGCTCGTCCAGATGCTGGAACGCGACACTGGTATATCGTCAATGACGCTGGCGCGGTTTTTAAGGAACCATGCCAAATTGCTGGATACGCCGGCTGATCGCGCACTGCTTTCACAGGCAAGACGGCAACTCAAAGATCATGTTCTGGTTCTCGACGAGGCTTCAATGGTGTCCAGTGCCGACAAGGAGAAGCTCATCCGCCTGGCCAATCTGGCGCGTGTCGACAGGCTGGTGCTCATCGGGGATCGCAAGCAGCTCGGCGCTGTTGATGCTGGTAAGCCTTTTGATCTGATCCAGAAAGCTGGCGCCGAACGCGCGGTCATGGACGTCAATCTGCGCGCGCGCGATTCAGGATTGCGCCGCGCACAATCCGCCGCGCAATCAGGTCAGGTCGCCAAAGCCATGGGCTATCTCAAGGATCATACCGTCGAAACCAATGGCGACAGCGCGGTCATGGCCGCCGAACGCTGGTTGTCGCTTGCGCCATCGAAGCGCGAAAATACCGCTATCTATGCGTCGGGGCGGGCTCTGCGGTCTGCGGTCAATCAGGCCGTCCAGACCGGCTTAAAAGCCAATGGCGAGCTTGGACAGGCACCTTTGCGCCTGTCCACTCTTTCCCGCGTTAACGCCACGCGCGAGGAGCTGCGCTATATGTCGGCCTATAAAGCAGGCATGGTGCTTGAGGTCGAAGCCCGCGATCGCAAACAAGGTCTGAGGCCGGGCCAATACCAAATAGCTGCCGTTGATGCGCCCCGCAGAATCGTGAAATTACGCGATAGCAAAGGGAACATAGTGCAGTTTCAGTCCTCCAAAATGCGGTCTGCGAAAGGCGCAGATCGATTGGCCTTATTTGAAGAAAAGCAGATCGACATTCATAGCGGAGACCGCATTCGGTGGACCAAAAATGATCACCGGCGCGGCCTCTTCAATGCAGATCAGGCAAAGATTATCGATATCAACAACACCTATGTCACGCTGGTAACATCAGCCGGCCTTGAACATAGGCTCAAACGCAGCGACCCAATGCTCAAGCGGCTTGATTTAGCCTATGCGCTCAATGCCCATATGGCGCAGGGCCTGACGTCTGACCACGGTATCGCGGTTATGGATAGCCGCGAAAAGAACCTTGCCAACCAGCAGACATTTCTGGTGACGATAACCCGGCTGCGCGACAGTCTGACACTATTTGTTGATAATGCCAGCAAGCTCAGCAGCGCGGTAGCTCATAATCCAGGCACGAAAACTTCTGCACTGGAAGTAACCGAGCGGCTCCGTCAAGCTGCTGCGACGGGGTTGAAAGCGGGCAGGCCGGCCCAGGAAAAACCGCTCGGCAAAGACAAGCCGGAAATTGCGAAAGACATGGTGAAGCCGTTCGAAATCGGGATTTAAACGACAAAATGGGTGCTACCATCACTGGACATATCTTTGGGACTATCGCATGTGGTTTGGATGATGTTTAATCTGCTCCTGCTCTTCGCCTTGAAGGTGGCCATTGTTCCAAGCGGTGAAACGTTCACCTGCACGCCTATCAGGGTCTGGGATGGCGATGGACCAATTTGGTGCGCTGAAGGTCCAAGAATTAGACTATCCGGCATAGCCGCCCGCGAAATGGATGGCACCTGCAGGTCCGGTCATCCTTGTCCCAATGCAACAGCAAAAGCAGCCCGCGATGCACTCGTCAATCTTGTCGGCCGTCCGATCGGCACGTCCAGCGAAGGTCATATTCTGGTGAGTGGCCGCGCGATGCGGTGTAGGTCCGATGGCGGAGCTGGTGGATCGAGAACCGCAGCCTGGTGCGTCTCGCCCAAAAGCGGCGATATCAACTGCGCAATGGTGCGCGGCGGATGGGCCGCCCGGTGGGACAAATATTGGAAGCGGCATCGCTGTGCCTGATCAGTCGAGCAGGCCAAACAAGAGCTGGCGGGAGAGGCTGCTCTATTTTGCGGCGGGTCTTATAGCTCTTTTGATACTGGGCTGGCCGCTTTATACGCTCTTTCACTGGATAATTGCCAAGCTGTAAATGCTTACAACGTGCGGCAGAACCAAATGACCCGGCCAACGATATGAATGGACGCGCGGTCCACGTCATCCCAGGTCGGATAGGCTGTATTATCACTGGAGATCGTGATTTGTTTGCCGCCAGGTTTGAGGGCAACCCGTTTGACGACAAGCGTATCGTCTGAACGCAAGACGTAGATTCCGTCTCTCAGGCGCGAGCCGTGATCGGAAGCATCAACAAGCACCTCATCACGGTGGCTGAGAGTTGGCTCCATAGATTCTCCGAGCACACGAACAATCGAAAGGCTTGAACTTTTGGACGGTGTCAGTTTCTTGAGCCATCTCTCGTCAAAGCCAAAGCGGGTCTGGCTATTTTCGCTTTCGGCAATCGCCCCAAACCCTGCCGAAGCATCCACGTCGAGGACAGCGATTTCGACAAGTCCGTTATGGATAGCAGGCGGCGGTCCGCCAAGCAGCTGCTCATCGACGCCAAAGTAACGCGCTAGCTTCCGGCGATCTTCGTCATCAAGCTTGCGCGGGCTGCCGCGTTTTATAAATTGCTGGATGTAAGCAGGATTGCGGCCAAGTAGCCGAGATAGGCCTGAATAATCATCCTTGTTTTGCCGGATAAGCCGGTCCAGCTCTTCTCTAACATTGTCCATCGGCAATGCCTTTCATTCAATCCAGTCATTTTGCTCATAGGAATTATCCTAGACAATATGGATTCTTCCTAATAGGAACAAAACAAGAACACAAGTGAAAACTGATTCGAGGAAGGTAATGAAACTATTAGACCGTATCGAATTGCACCTGAAGCAAACCCATATTTCTGCAACGCGCTTTGGGAGGCGAGCAGTTGGCGATCCTAGGTTCGTGTTGGACCTAAGAATGGGGCGAAGACCGAGGCGACGGACGGTTGAGAAGGTGGAAAAGTATCTAGGCGAGACAAGTAACCAAATATTCTAATAGGCTTTGGGAAGTCTTTCCAGAGCCTGGCGTAGGATCTGAACCATATTGTGGACAAAGAATATGCGAAGATCTATGACTTTGTTGTCGTTCTGCCACAAAATGCTATCTCATCGACTAAGGAAGCGGGCGATTTTCTTCGCAACGAATTGGGAAGGGTTGCCGATTTTGCGCAAAACTCACTCTATCCAGCAAGCTCAATCGAACCGCTAATGCCATGGTTGAGCCGTTATGGCTTAGAGCATTTGGCGGTATGAATTTGCTTAAGGGCGCTAATGCTTCAACGTAGGTTTACGAATGCATTCCGCTGTCTCTATCATATTGGCTTTGGCTAACCATTTATTGAAAATATGTAATCACTTCGAACATTCAGAACTTTCCCAAGATTGCCATGGGCAATGTCGGACGATTCATTTGATCTCAAGATTGCGGAAGCCGCTACTGACCTTTTCTGCCATTTTTCTAGGAATTTCCGAGATCTGAGCAAATTGATCCCACTTACCGATTGCGGATTTAATCTCTGCTATGATCGCTTTGGTTTCTGCTGCTTTGAGGTCGGCAAATTTTCCAAATGTGATGAGATCCTCCAAGTTAAAATTGTCTGTTTTGCCTGCGAGTGACATCTGATGTTCGCTCGTCCAGACCCCGCTAGGATTATATGCATAAGTGACATCAAATGCTGGCGATAGACTCCAGCTTCCATCGCGGTCCATCAGGAATGCAATATTTTTGGTATGATCGTCCTGATTGCGAATGAATATATTGAGCAGAGCGCGTCGGACTTGCTCTTTTAGAGCATCGCGCCCGAGACCCAGAATGCGAATGGTTTCAATGGCCTGTTCATAGCTATATGCCCGAGCTAGGTTAAAATCAAAATGCCGCATTGCGCAAAGCGATTGCATGTGCAGTTTACGGCCATCTTCGGTACGATCAAAACGCTGTGTCATAAAGTGAGCGCGGCCACCTTCTTCATGGAGCCGAGACCGCATCATGGCAATACCCGCTTCCTTGGCGAGTAAATAGCAGGCATATTCCAGTCTGCCATAGCCCATCGGATCAGCGAGCTCTTTGTCGGCATTGCCGGAAACACCGTCAAATTTGAGGAGCCACTGGGTATAGCCCGGGCCTGCTTTCAATTGCCCTGAATGAAACTCGCCGGTCTCCTCATTCCATGCAAGGACTGCCTTCGCCCGCGCGCCGCCCGCTGAAGTTCCCACGCGCAATATTTCCTGAAGAGCATGGTGATCGTCGTCGCCATTCAGCACACCCGCCAAGTCCTCACGGGCGGCTATAACGCGATTGGCAAGCTCGATTAGCGGCGCAAGTTCAATTGGTCCGCCCTGGCTCCTTGGTTCGCCTGCGGCTGGTTCAAATTCCAATGCGCCCATTCCGCGCCGACCAGTATAACATAGTCGCTCGACAGGATCGAAGCTGTCTGGGCTTCTTCCCTGTTCTGCAAGCCAGCGATTGATGAGGGCGTTACCAAATTTGTCCGGCAGGCTGTCCGCGAGCATTCCAGGCAACCCCTTGAAGGTCTCAAATGGCAATGCCGGGAAATCATAGACGCCGCTTCGCAGCGGCATGCTAAGCGGCGCGGCCTCAATCCCGCTGCGAACGAATTCCGGAGTATATTCAAAGACGCCGATATTTCGGCCTTCATCCCATAATACAGCGCCGATTTGACGGCCCCAGAGATTGATGACCGCACGTGTCATGGCGTTTTATCGTCCCATGTCCACTCTTCCGTTTCAATCTCGCCTTCGGGCCGCCGGACCCGTTGTCGGGTTTTGCCCTTATCCGACCGTGGATCGAGCGGACTAAGGGTCGCATCTGGGACGATCTCGAGCAACCGGTCCTCCAGCTCCAATGCGCGCATCACCCGGACAAGGCTATCGATTGTCCCGCCTTTGCCGCCCTCTATGCGCGCGAGCGTCGAGCGTGAAATTCCTGACATTTCTGCTAATTCCGCCTGCTTGAGGTTGCGCGAAATACGGTATGCTTCCACTCTCTGGCCGAGACTCGCCAGCGTTGCCGCAAGCGGCCTATGCTGCGTTTCCATATAATGTGCCATTGTTAAGCCTTTAACGCTAAAAAATACATTTGTGTATCGATTATGCTTCATTATTGAAATATGCATAATATGTCAATATTCAATCATTATGATCTAATATTCAAATTATGTATCGAACATAATGCATTAAAGTAGAGTGCAGCTCTGAACAGGGTGATTTGTTGCAGTCGAAAATAGACATCGATGATGATATAGTGAGAACTGCCAGGACGCATTGGAGTGAAGGACCATGACTGACGAGCAAAAACAACAAAATCGCCAAGATCCAAAATGGGAGGGGTTTCAGGAAATTGACCGTGCGATCGCCGAAAACCGGCTTACCGCCTATACATGGAAAAAGACCTGGGCCGACCCTTGGGGGAAGGCAGGGCTAGTTGCATTTTTCTTATTACTCTTGGCTTTCGTCATATATGTTATCATTTATGATGGATTGCTTTGAGCACTATTCTCCCCATTCCTTGATATCGTCTGCGGCCTTTTCGGTAGCCCCTTTCGCGCCTTTTGTCTGCTTGCCCAGATAGCTTTTTACAGTTCCAATCCGTTCGCGGCCACGTTGATGTACGCTACTTACCTCTTCGACAATCGAGCCGTCGCCAGACGATCCGCCCACTGGACTACGTCCCGATTGCGAAAGCGATACACTACCTCGCACATCTCCCGCGCTGCCCACGCCCGGCTTACTGACGGGCGCAAAGGCCGGAAGGTTGAGATCAGTCGCAACTTCATCGTGAAGCTGATCGGCATAGCTTTCAACAAAACGCGCCTGCAACTGCTGACCTTTCGCGCTCAGTTGGAAATCGATGTCATCAAAGCGTGCCTGACCATAATAGTCACGGTTGGCATCTATTTCTGACATTCCCCAGTCGCGATAGGCCTGACTGAGGTTAAGCGATCCGGCAACATTATTATTCTCATACCATGTCGCCTGGTTCTCAAGCCTGCTGGCAACCTCCTGCGCGCGCCTTGCTTCAACGGTATAGCTTTGCGCTTCCGTAAGCGATTTGGTGAGCCCCGACGCGCTGCTCGAGACCTGCGAGCTGTTGCTCGTACTTACGCTGCGCAAGAAACTGTCACGCGTGTTCGACCAGTTGTTGGTCTCCGAGATCTGTTTGAGCGAACCTAGGATTTTGCTACGGTCTTCCGAGGCAATGCCAATATCACTGTCCGTCCAACTTTGATTCCGGCCGCCTTTAAGCCCCGCATTTCCTTTCACTGCTCCTCTTTCCGCTTTTACACCCAATCCGGCATCACCATTGAGAAACCATGAGATGGTAATGTCATCGGAAGCCCGGCGTGACAGGCCATATTGCTGCTGCAGACCTTTGGATGCATTGTCGACTTCACTGAATGCACTGCCAATGCTGCTGCTGGAACCCTGACCGCTGGAGGTCTCGAAAGACGTGCCCCTGCTGTAGGTGTCGCGCAGCTCATTGAACCTTGTGATCGCAGAGCTGGTCGATTGCTGGGCCATGTTGGAGAAGGTCTCGCTCTGGCTGCGGCTGTTGCTCGCCAGCGTTGACAGCCTCGATGTGAAGTCCTGCCCCAATGTCGGGGTGAAGGGATATTGCGAATTCGGGACGGTAGCAAATTCAGCATCGGCAAAACTGGTCGTCTGTGTCCCGCTTTCGCCAAAGCCGCGTGTCTGTGCTGCGCCATAGCCGATATTGGGGGCCAGCGAGGCTTGCGCGAATTGCCGTGAAAACACACTGCTATTGTCGAGATTGCTGTTGCCAATAGAGACATTGCCAGTGCTGGCTTCGCGCGCCGCTTCTTCCGCAGCATTCTGGCTCGGATTAAGATATGACGTAGCCTGCGACGAGATCGCCATCGCACCTTTGGCAACGCCGCCTGCAAGAAACGGGATCGACGCGACCAGATAGCCCGCCAATATACCAATATCGCTGTTGACGTCGCTCATCCCTGTAAAGGTGGCAAGGCTAAGCCCGCTGCCGCCGGCCACCGCACTGACTTCGCTTGCGCCTTTGAACATCAGGATCATGTGCAGTATGACAAACAACGGCCCCCATGCGGCAAGATAGAAGAAGCCGGTCACATAGCCGCGCAGCGCGACCGGGCCGGTTTTCGGCATCAGGAAGAGCGGAAACAGCACCGGGAATAGCGCGTAAAACACCACCGTCAGCACCACATTGAGGATAGGGACCCATTTCATAGCATTGTGCGCAATCGAGGCATAAGTGCGTTCGGTCTGGATATCCGCGCGGGTCTGCGCAAACACATCAACGCTTGATGTTCCGCTGGCCCCGGCCATGCCATGCATCGCCTGATTCATCGCATTGATCGTCAGCACCTGCCGGAAAATGTCGCTCGCATTTGTCGAGACGCCTGCCAAATAATTATAGGCAACCGGAAGATCCGCTATCAGCTTGGCTTTGGCGAGCGCTGCGGTCTGCTTCGGGTATAACTGGCGACCAAAAGTGCCACTCATCGCGTCAATCAATCCCGCCCACTGTGCGTTTAAATTATCATAAGCCTCGCGGCAGGTAATGATACTGGCCGTGACACTGTCATCGGCCTGCCGCGTCAGAAATTTCTGTGCACGCGCCTGACTGCCCGGCGCAATCGTCGTCCAGATATTATTGCTCTCGGAGATTTCCTTCATCGATATCCGGCCAAGCAGCAGATCATAAAATACGCATTGACGAAAATGCTCGTCGAGATTGGTGGCAAATTCCGGATCGGAAATGCGCAAGGATTTCGTTGCCTCGAACAAGCGCGCGCCATAGATCATGCCATTTTTGGAGTAATTGAGATCATTTGGGAGACCGAACACGACCTCCGAGCTTCGCACCAGATAATCGCCGATCTGGCTGGTAAAGCTCGCCATGAGCGCTAATCCTAATGGCACATTGGCGACCGCGCTCGGAGCGAGGCCGGGATTGACGCGGTCGGTGACCTGCACATCCATCCGCGGCACCATGAGGCACATATAGATGAGCGTTGCGCCCAAAAACCAGTTGAGCCAGGCGCGCCAGTCCTGATTGAATGCGAGCACAATGACGGCCAATGCAAGCCCCATCACCATGGTGACCTGGATCAGGCTCTTATAGCCGCCCGCGCCGGTCCAGCTGGCAACTGCATTGAGGACATTGACGATATATTCGCCGCCGCCGACCGTAAAAATCTCGAGCATGTCTGGCTACTCTCCTGTCACGGAACGAGGCTGCGGGTCTGAACGCCGCGCGACCAGTCTAGCGCTGCTGCCATCGAGGGCGACATTGAAGCCGCGAGCAGATTTTCGATCATCGCGGTCTTCTCAATGATCTGCATGATGGCTGAGACTTTCGCCTGGCCCGTGGCTTGCCGCTGTGCAAGACCAGCCCGAACATCAGCAAGCTGCCCGCGCCACAGGCTGAGCTTGGCTTCGTCAGCGGCGATGAAACTGGCCATAGAGCGGCCAGATTCCGATACGATCCGTTCCAAAATGGCATAAAGAAGATCGATGCTGGCAATTTCTGCCAGCGTCTCACGATCATCGGTGGGCATGCCGCGGCCATAAGCGGCCTGCACGGTGAGGATTTTATAGAGCGGCACCGACGCGACCTGCAGAAGTTCCTTTTCCGCATCGCCAATCGCGCTGTCGCTGCGGATCGCATTGACCATGTTGCCGATCATCGCTGCCACGCGGGGACGGATCGCTTTTGAGGTAGCGAGGCTCATATTGCGGAACGTCGGATTGAGGCATTGATCGGCTTCGTCGCAGTCAAAAACCTTGATCGTTTGGCTTTGCGTTCCGTCGAGCAAAGCGGTGACCAGACTTGAAGACGCATCGCCGCCAAAAGGTGTGAACTTGCCGGGGCTATCGTCTTTGGGCGGTACATAGATGACCGTGCCAATCAGCGTCATTGCATATTCGGCAAGCTCGCGGTCAAATGTTCCGTTCGGATTGAAAAAGGCCGATTTCTTCAAGATATGCCATGTGTAATTGCGCGCCACACCGGGATTTACGTCGGCGTAGTCAGCGCCCGCGCTCGCATTGGTCGCGCTCCTTTGGCCTCTCGTGCCGCAGCCATGTTTGGCTGCGGCATAATCGGTAAATATGCCTTCCGAATTACCAATGGCTTCGCAGATCGCCTTGTCGGCGAGATCGCCTTTCGGCCAGACGCCGCCCACCAGCCCCTGCGCCATCTCGCAGCTGTTGATATTGAGATTGTTCATCAGTTGGGCTTTTTGGGAAAACTCCTGCATGATTTTCGAGCATTCGGGACAGACTGTGTCGATGGCGAGGCTGAAGGCAAAGCCCACCGCATTATTGGCCACGGCTTTGAGCATCGCCACAATTTCACTGGCATTGATGAAGGAGAAGCTGCCTGCAAATATATCGATGCCGCCGCATCCAGCGCGTGCGCGGGGTAGCTGCAGATTGGCGATATTTGTCGTTTTCTGGGGAAAGCGCGTCCAGACATTGCCGAGGCTGTAATAGCCTGCCGACTGGCCCTGGAACGCCGTCGGCCCGGTTACATTCGCTGCCCCGCCCATGTCATCCATGAAGCGGTCCATGCTGTCACCGACGTGGGCCGCGACCGGGCTGACGGCAAGATTGAGCGCCGCCAAAAGCCCCGCGATTTTGGATAGCTTAGTAGTCATGTCCGGCTTCCTTCGAAGTGAGAAGATAGATACGGTCCTGCAGCTCGTCGGCCGACAGGACGCCGTAACCGATCGGGATGGGCCGCTTGGTCAAGCTGTCCCACAGCACCAGCGCCGGGGTAATTTTAGCCTCCAGCCCCATGCGCGTTCGCTCGCTGGTTTCGACCTTATAACCCGGGAAATGCGCCGACGGGCCGCCATCGGTGGATATGGCGCGTATGGTTATGTTCCAGCGGGCGGCAACCGATTTGACAATCGGGCTCATCACTTCGCAGGCACCGCAGCTTTGGGCAAAAAAGTAGAACAGTCCGTAGCGTGATGACAGGCGCGCCATAACTGCATCGCGGCCCTGCTGGCGGTTGTCCTGCCATTGCCTTTTGGCGAGCGTCGAAACCGGCCGCTCCAGCGTATAATCGAGACCCGGGTCCTGCCAGATTGCCCGCTGCCAGACATCAGAGAACAGCGAAGCGCGGTCGAGCTGCTCGCGCTGGAAGCGAATATAGGCCGTCACATTGGCTGGCGTCGGTTCGATGATGGCTTTGGCTTTGAGTTCGCGCAGCGATTTTGTGATCGCGCCGAGCTGCTCGACCGCGGTTTCTGCAGCATGCTCTTGTTCTGACGGACCAGGAACTTCTACCTTTGGCTGGACACAGTAAAAATAATAGCCCAGTCGCCGTTCCTGGCAGTAGAGCGCATCGGCAGGATTGGACGCTGTTTCCTGCGCGCTGGCCGAACTGGCCGACCCTTCAAACATGGCGCAAAGCATGAGGATGATGGCAGCTAGCACGTAGAGATGTTGTTGCGGGTTAAGATAAAAAGCACGCTGCTTCATGGTCCGCTCCGTTCATAATAATCGCTTATCTTCTGCTGGATAAGCGCGCTGGTCTCCAGTTCATCGGGAAGCCGCGCAGCTTCGGTAAATTCGGCATAGACTTCGCTAAAATCCATCTGGCTGAGATCAAGCCGGGCAAATTCATCGAGCGTGAACCCGGCGCATTGTTCTTCCCTAGCTTTGGCCCAGGGCTTGGGAAGCTGCTTGCGGCCTTGCTCTTGCAGGATGCGCGACAGTTTCGATTCAAAGCAGCAATAAGCCTTGCGCTTGGTAGTGCAGACCCCAAGAAACTTGCTTGAACAATAAGTACCAACATAGGCGCACAGGCCCCGGGCATCGCGTTCGTGGAGCAGGATTTCTTCACGGTCGCAGCCCAGCGCGACCAGCAGGCTGACGCCGGGGATCAGCGGAAAGCCCTTGCCCTTGCAGCAGTTAAGCACGCCAAAAACTTTCGAGGAGCAGGTTTCGCGGCTGCCTTTGAACAAGGTCAGCGTCTCGGGATCAAATTGTCCGCGCGCCTCGTCCATGGCATGCAGCGCCGTGGCTGCGTCTTTGAATTCATCATTCGCTTTGCGCTCAATCGTTTCGCAGGATCCGTCGATGCAATAAACATCACCGTCGCAGACATATTGCGTGCCCGTACCATCGCCGCCGGGAACCGGACACTCGTAGACACGCTCGATAGTCGAACAGGGGCTGTCTTCGCTGATGCAGTCCTCGCGCACAAAGCGACAATCGGACCTCGCTTCAATCTCGTTGCAGTCATTGCCAGCGCTCCGGCGAATACATTGGTAGCGGCGCTCCCAGCCCCAACAGCTTAGGGTGACAGCAACGCCGTCTACGATCCGGGTTTGTGGAGCCTCATCGGTACATGTCTCGGATATTTGACTGCAATCGGCTTCATCACTCCAGCTTTGGCACCGGCTCTCATCGCGACTGATTGTGACGATATTTTCTGAGGTGACAAGGTACGGAGTCTCGCCCACAACTGATGAAGAACAGGTCATTTCCACATAAGGTTCGCCTGGCTCGACACAGTAACGCCCCTGTTCCCGATTGCCTCCCCATTGCAGGCAGGGTCCGGGGCGCGATCCCGTAGCCTGACATCTATCCGCTTTGAAAATATCGCACGAAGGAGCAACGCCAAAACCATAGGTGCTTATCGCGTGACAGAGATAGTGATAACGGGGTTGCTGTTCTATTTCGGCTAATAGCGTGACGCTGCACATACCGCTGCCCTGCTCAATGATCGTGCCAGTGTTGCAGGTCGCAAAATAGCTGCCCGCCGTCCCGCTGCCCGGTGGTAGCGGAACACAGGTGCCTTTCTCGCCGCCGATCGCCATGCCGCTGGTATATTCAAGCGGTGTTTCATTGATTGCGCCGGCTCGGGCAATGACCCGTTCGATCTCAGCTGGCGTGAAGCGCGCGCGCCGCCGGACGCTGTCTTCGATCGTTTGAAGACCCGTATGCGAGCGAGCAGCGCTCCGCGCTTCCGCCTCAAGCCGTTCAGGCTGCTCGGCCAGATCGGAAAGCGCGCTTGCCTTGTCCGCATCAAAATTGGGAATGCGGTCAGCATCAGGGCTCGTGGACGCCGCCGTTTTTGCTTTTTCAATCTGCGCCTGACCAAAGGCCTTGCCATCGGCGCGTGCGCTTTCCTGCGTCTGGGAATGCGCTAACGAGGCAAGCGCAATCCAGCCAAAGAGTGTGATAATGGGGGCAGGGATGTGTCGCCTCGTCATGGGCGCATTCCTGCTTGCAGGCGTTTAAGGTGAAGGCCTGCTAGCTGCGCACCGGGGCCGCCGCCTGATGCAAAGCGTTCCAGAACATGGGCAGCCGAGACATTTCCGGTCATGCGATCAAAGGGCGGGACAATGCTGGTGCAGTCAAAGCCGTCACAAGGCTCGAAATCAGACGAAGCCATCACGAACGTCGGCGCGGCCGTGACACCGAATGCGCGAAACAGGCGTGGGTCGATGCCCAGACCATCCGTCTCTTCTCCGCTTTCCCAGAGCGCAGCAAGGCGCGCCTTGAATTTGCCCGCGTCGCCCTCAGGAAAACCGCGCAGCACGACAACGCCGCCTGCATCGCTCATATCCCTGAGCAGCGCCTTCAAACTTGCCGCCGGCATCGACAGGCTGGCAAAGGCGATGAAGCGCGGTGTTCCCTTGAACGCCGCCTGTTCCGCTTCTGCATGATCGCGGATCATCGCATCAAAATCGAATCGCAGTTCGTTTTTGGTTGAAACAGTTTCGACGCTTTGCCGGTAACTGCCTGCATTTTGCCGCGCTTCGTTCTGAAGCGTTCGGGCTTCAGGCGTGATATTCTGCGCCCGCTCACGGACATTGGCAGCCAGCGCCTCGGCTTCCCCTGCATGGCGCTTCGCATTTTCCCTGATGGCTTCGATATCAAGGCTGTCATCTGCCTGTTGCTGCGCGGCAGCAATGCCGCCAATGGCGAAGGTCAATAGGCCTAAAGTGGGCAACAATTTTTTCATAGCGCGCAGCAGTTCCGTTTGCGCCAGACGAGATAGCCCATGTCTTCGCCAATGGCGGGAATGACCTGTCCGGCAGATTGAAAGGTGGTCGAGGTGCCAATCGGCGGACAGGCGAAGCGGCCCTTGGTCGCGGGATTGGGATTGGTCATCTGGAAGCGATATTGCTGCTTGCGCATCACCGGCATCAGATATTTGCCGCACAGCCCTTTGCTGCCCATCGTGCCCCAGGCCACCAGCTGCCGATGCAATTTATACGCAAAGCGGGACAGGACCAGTCTTGAAGCCTGGACATGGCCAATGGAAGCCGACACATTGCCGTTCATCGGGTACATTGAACCCTGACAGCCAGCGCACCAGAATAGTTCGTCGCGCGGCAGATTGGCGGTGGCGGCGACGCAATCGGCAGCGCAGGCAGCGAGCGCCAGCGGATTGGCAAACAGGACGGCTTCCGGGTTGATGATCGCGGTGAGTTCGCTATCCTGCCACAGCGGATCAATTTCGCTGATGTATAATATATCGATCGAGCCGGGCTCAAGGCAGAGGAAATCGGCAACAATTTCCATCCAGTAGATCAGCGGATAGGCATACCAGTGAACATGCCAGCTTGAATAATATTGGCTCGCCCCGCCGACCGCCGATGGTCCGGAGATTGACCGGTAGCCGATATCAAAGCCGGGATCGAGCTTGGTCCCGCCCAGATTGACAAAACACCAGGGCTTCATCGAGACATCGGCCAGACGCACCGGTTCCCAAAATCCCATGGCGATGCCGGGACGAATGCCGCATAGACACAGCGGACTGGCGGGGTTTTTGGGATCAGGCTTGTTTGAAGGCCATATTTTGAGACCGCCCACGGAAATAGGAAACAGACAGGACCAGCAGATATCGGTGATGGGATTGACAAAACTGCCGGTGCATTTGCCAGGACCCGCATCCGCACGGGCTGGACTGGCGAGGCTGACGATCATCAGCATCGCCAGCAGACAAGCAATTTTGCGATATAAGCCTATGTCTTTTATCATGGCGCTGACCTCTGATCGGGCAAGAGCGCGATCTCGCTGATTTCGAGAAGCCTTCCGTTCTGGCGCACACGCGCTGGCAGCGCTTTGATGCCAAAATGCCGGACGAGCCTGCCGCCCTGATCGAAGTAAAAGCGCCGTTGCTCCGCGCGCATTAGCGCCAGCGGCGCACCCTTGGTCAGAATCAGCTTGGCACTGTCTTTTTGCCCGAGCGCCCATTTAAGCTGCGCTGGATTATCTCCATCGAGAAAGAGCAGTGGCGATCTGAGTTTTACACTGTCGAGTGGATTGACCCGCGCGCCGCGCGTCCAAATGCGTTCGCCATTGGCGCCAAATATGTCATCGGCAAGCGTGATGGTCGGATCAAACTGCCAGCTTCGGCCCCTCCGGGCGTTTGCGAGACCCGTTACCGCTTCGGGTCGTTCTACCCTCGCCAATGTGCGACGCTTAAGTTCGGCATTGCGCCGGTCCATCTCTCCGCTCTTTTGCATCGAGATAAGGCGCGTCTGGATCTGTTCGAGCAGATCGCGCTCTATCACCGGAAAAACCGATCCTTGCTGGCCGTAATCCCGGGCCTGCGCCTGGCCTGCGCAAAGGAAAAATGCAGCAATGATGGCAGCAGCTGTCTTCACAGGATTGCCCTCCCGCTGCCCAATATCTGGGCGCCGCAGACAAAGCCGATGTCAGCGTAGCGGCTGTCAAAGCCATCTTTATGAGCGCTTCCGGCATAATAGCAGCCATCAGGTATTGCGCCTGCAGGACCTTTGGTAAGCTTCAGACCCAGGCGGGTTTCAGATTTTGTTCGGGCAACGAATTTTCCGTTGATCAGAACATCCTTGCCCTTGTGGGTCACAATATCACCAGGCATGCCGAGTTCATATTTGCCAAAGAGCTGCGGACTGCTGCCAAACTGGGCGCTGAGAATTGTGGACGGCCTGGGTTCGAAAAAGATCAGCCCGCCGCGTTTGATCGGCATGTGCTTGTCGAGCCAGAAGGCCCAGTTTGGCAAGCTTGGGCTGGCATTGAGCAAAAAGGCATGACTTTGGCGAAAGTCTTCGAATGGCTGCGCAGCAAAGGGCAAGGAGGCGAGCGCGGTTAAAATAGCGATGCGCTTGATGCGTCGGTGCGCTTTTGTGGATAAGGACTTGATTGTCATCTGCCGTCTCCCGCTTTGAGGCGTGCGGCAATCCGGCGTTCAAGTTCCACCGTTGCATCGGGTGCGTCTCCTGCGAGCACAGCTTCGGCGACCAGGATGATCCGGCCACCCTGGCCCATATCCTGAACAGCCTGCTCGCTGGCGCTTAGAAAAACGCCAATATTGGCTTTGGCTGTTTCCGGATCTCCTGAGCCGCGCGCCTCTGCTTCGACAAATTTTCCTATTGTCTCGGCAAGCCGAACGGTGGCGATCTCGGGTTTTTGCGGCTGCAATATCATGCGGCTCACCCATCCGGCCCAGAGCAGGAGGGCGATGCAGCCGAGCAGAAGGAGAAGCCGCGGCAAAAAAGATTTCCTTTGGAATGTTTCCGTTTGATCGGTCATTGGGCGGGTTCTCCGTCACTTTTGTCAGGAAAGGCTTCGGCAAGCGTTCGGAAAAAGCGCGGCATGCGGGCGAGAAGCAGCGCGCCCGTAGCTGCGATGAAGGCGATTTTGAGATCTGTAGAAAACAGCAAGCGCTGGCCGGGTTCTGCGCTGTGATAATGGACCGCCAGATTGCCAAGCTGGGTGAAGAGCAGCCCCAAATCCCATCCCACCAGAAACAGAAAGACAAACAGCGGCAGTCCCAGAACGATGAGGATGGTGGAGACGGCAAGGCGCGTGGTTTCCAGGAACAGGAAGCAGCTTCCCTGTATCAGGTCTTTTATCGGGATGGACGGCGCTTTGCCCGGCCTTGCCACTGGTTCTCTGCTGACCTGCGGGATGGCGGGTGTGTGCATGGCACGACGCATCATGCTGCTCCCTGCGCAGCTATCTGAGCTGCGACATGGGCAATAGCGTCGGCCAGGCTCCGGCCGTTCATCTGTGCCTGTTCGATCGCCGCATAAACATCGGGCGAGGAGGAATAGACCGTGGCTGAAAAGGGATCGAGAACGAGTCGGCCGATGGCCTGCGTGTCCGGGCCCTTGATAAAGACTTCGCTATATTCGGTGCCCGAGCGTTTTAGGCTGCGGATCAGCGTTTCGGTCCGGTCATCCATATCGAGCCGGTCATTCTTGCGAAAATCGGCTATCGTCTCGGCTTTCTGCTGCAAGACCAGCATCCAGTCGCTATTTTCAAGCGCAGCGCGCGCGCCATCCGATTTATAATAATCATTGAGCGACTGGGTTGCTGTCGCCAGTGCGCCGCCATATTTGCGCGCCGTGCGCGCATAGGTCTCGACAAATTCGCCCATCGAGCCGCCGCGCAGCATGCTCCATGCTTCATCGATCAGCAGCATTTTCTTGGTGCTTCTGACCCCGCGCGTCATCGACTGGCTGGTCATGAACATGATGGCGGACAGAACTACGCTTCTGAGATCCTCGCGGCTTGCGAGATCCGACATCTCAAAAACGGTGAAGTCATCGTCAAGCGCAAAGCTGGCAGGCCCGGTGAAAAAGCCGCCATAGCTTCCGCCTTCCAAATAAGGCGCAATCGATAGAGCGAGATTTTCGGCAATCGGGTTGGCTGTCGCAACGAGCGTGCGGGCCACATCATCAATGCTCGCCCCGCTGCCAAGACTTTCCCAGACTTTGGTCACCGCCTGGTCAATCAGGCCGTGCTCAACATCGCTCGGCGCTTCGCTGTGCCGCGCCATCTGCGCGATGATCGCCTTGATCATGGCAAAACAATCGAGCCTATAATCCTCGTCATCCACCGCGCGGGCATCGTCGACCATCGAAAAGGGGTTGAGCGAAAAGCCTGATTTGAGGGTAAACTCGACAAAGCGCCCGCCCTGCAATTTGACCGAATGCTCAAACGAGCGGCCATCATCGATCACCACCACTTTTGCGCCTGCACCGCGTAAAGCGGCGCATAGCTCTTGCAGCAGCACCGATTTTCCCGAACCCGATTTGCCGCAAATCGCGATATTATGGTTGCCTGCGTCATTTTCAAACGGCGACCACCAGAAGGGCTGACCGCGCCGTCCAACCAGCAACAAATGAGGGATATTGCCGCCCAGAAACTCGCCCTGCATCGGCGCAATATGCGCGGCCGTCGTCGAGAGCATGGTCCGGAACCGCTTGAGCCGCTGCATGTCATCGCCCAGACCATCGGCTAGGCTTAACGGGAAGGATGCGATCAGGCCCTGTAATTGCAGAAATCGCTCGTCGGTCAGATCCCAGCCGGCGGCTTTATAGACCGCCTTGACCGTGCGCTCATGGGCGTCGCCCTGGCCCAATGGCGAATAGCTGGTGAGGCCATAGAAAAGTTTGACCAGTCTTTTGCCAGCCTGCAATTCTGCCTGGACATGGCTCCATTCGGCAGACTGCTCGGCAAGGCGCGGCAAAAAGCGCGCACTCTTCGATTGGCTGAGGCTGGTTGTGCGCATGAACTTATAGCCTGCTTTGGCCGAGGCCGCCTCCTGATCGGGATATTGCAGGCAAAGCATCGTTGCCACTGGACAAGGAAATCGCAGCTTGTCGGTGAACATATCGCCGATCAGCCGCGCGCATTCCCATGGACTCCAGCGTTCGGGCATCGCGCGGACCCCATAATGGCGCAGATCAAAGCGGTCGGGATAGACCTCGCCAATCTGCGGGCTGCCTTCGCTATCGCGGCCAAGATTTCTAAATCTCTCGGTCCGCAAGATCAGGCGGTCGTCTTCCACCTCCAGTTCAATATCGCGGCGGATCGCCTGGTCGGCAATCGGGTCGAGCGGATTCCAGCTGGAAGGCTCTGCGTCGCGCGCACTGGTGGGTGAGGTCAGATCATCAATCAGCCCCAAAAGCTCTGCGGGCTCCATTTCCCGCGCGCCAAGTCCCAGGGATTGCAGCATGCCGATCAGCCCTTCGCGGCACTGGACCAGTTCGCTGTCCCCGGTGCTGCTCAGGTTTGGCACGCCCAGAGATATCACCAGCCGGGTCGCGCGGGCATGAAAAGGCGCGTGCGCCGAGCCGGATTTCCAGACAAGATCATAGAGCCGGTCGGTGCGCGCGCGGGCGATCGCTTCATAGATGCCGCCCTGTTCATAGCGGCGGGCAAACCAGGGTCCGACAATATGGGCTATTCTGGGGGAGGCAAAATTGAGTATTTGCAGACTACTGCCTTGCGGCATGCCTTCGGAGAAGAATTGCGCCAATATCTCGCCGCTGCGTTCGTCCGCGCCGATGAGCGGCGTCACATCAAGGATGAAGCCTTTCGATCGCGCATTGCAATAGAGCCGCGTTCCTTCGTCGAACGCCCGGTAGGGGAGCCAGTTCGAGAGCATATCGATGGCCAGATGCGGGCGCGGCGCATCGGGGCTGGCCGTATCAGAAAACAGACCGGTCAGGAGCGCGCTTCGCGCTTTTGCGAGCGACAGGGTCATGGCTGCAATTCCGCTTCGGGCATGTCGATGCTTTGCGGGCGAATAAGTTGAGGGGCCCGGTCATGCAGGGGAGCAATCACGCCGGACCCCTCTGGTCCCGGCGGGAGGACGCCGGGATCTGCCATTGGCACTGGCGAGGGGGAAACCAGCGCGTCCGGCAAGGGAAAAGGATTGGCAGCAGGAGCTTCGCCTTCATGCTCCTGCTTGCTGTGCTTTTGATTTTGGTTGTCTTGGCTACCAATGCCGCGCGCGATCGCTTTGCCAATATCGGCCGTACTTCTGGGAGCCTGATATTTGGCGCTGGCTGCCTCGGGCAGCGCGACATGGACCACGCGCGCTTCGTGCATCCGGCCTTCAGCATCCCGGTAAGCTGCGAGTACGACCCTGAGCATCCGGCCAGTGGAGCCAGAAGTCATGGCTGCTCCTGACGGGGCTGCCAGTATTGAAACCCCTTGCCCGGTCGCCTCGGCATCAATCGCCGAAGTTGGCGCGCAGGTTCCGCCAGGCGCGCGGCAATCAAAGCTGCCGCTGATATTGCCGCCAAGACTGGCGCAGCCGCTGAGTACAAGTATCGCTGATGCGAGCGCCGAATAGGTGAGAGGCTTGGCCATCAGCGCGCTCCTCCTTGTGCTGCGGATGCGCTTAGAAACGTCCGTATTTCCGGAGCGCTGCGATAGCCTTGCAGAACGGCGCCATCAGATGCGCGGACCATCACCGGCGTTCCGGAAAAACCTTGTCTACGCGCAAAACCTTCATTGGCATCAAGACCGCTGGTATCGCAGGAGCTGCGTCCATCCGTTTGCCCTCCGGCATAGGCGCGGTGGAGGGCTACCGCCTTGTTAGCAGCGCAGATCACGCTTTCGGCAATGGCCCGGCTCTGTGCGCCGAAGATTGAAATCGGCCGTTCCTCGACCCGGACGCGCGCCTTTTTCAGTTCTTCTGTGAGCCGCTTGCAATAGCTGCACTGGAAATCCGAGAAGACGATGACCTTGGGGCCATTGGGATTGCCCCAGAATATCGCTCCATTTTTCGGCAGACCTTCAAGATTGACCTTTTGCGGCGCAGCATTGGCCGTTGGCCGCCCGGCATTTATTTTCTGGCTGGCGGAAGCCGTACCTGCCGCCAGCAGGTCGGGATTGATAGCCAGTAATTTGGCCGCCGTCAGATCAGCGCGCGTTTCCATATCGTACAGACGTCCGACAAACAGATATCGCGCGCGCTCATCGATATAGAAGAGCGCCTTGCCCGACACCACTTCGCATAGCCCGCCAAAGCCTTCGCAGCCAAGGCTGGTGATGGGCGTTTTGGGAAGCCGCAATTTGAGCGCGGCGACAACCTGGCTTTTTCCGCTATCAGTAAACCCGTTCACGCCCGTGACCGCTGCGATGGCCGAGGCGGTGACGAGTCCCGCGCTGGCGACAGCGAGTATGGCTGCCAATGCCGTGGTCTTCAGGCATCGTTTTTGGGTAGAAAAATCGGCATTGTTCATTTTTTTGTGCTCCTCACGTGGACGCCGTCGAGGAAGACGATCTCGACCGAAATGCCGGTCGGCATCTCGACGACGGGTTGATATTGTTCCGCTCTCTCGATGAGATATTTGGATACGGTATCGGCGGCATCGCCCGCGCCCTGGCCGAGGCCGCCGGTAATTATGTCGGCACCCGACAGGCTGCTGCGCTTGCCATCCTCGCCGATGTTGCCGGCAAAGATGCCATTGGCATTGGCCGAGAAACCGCGCCCGAAGCCGCCGACAATACCGGCCAGCAGTGCCTGGCTGACAAGACTACCCTCGCGGCTGACGATGCGTCCGCGCACGCCCGATTTTCCGGCAAAGCTGATAAAGCCTTTGACCTCGCTTACCGCATAGCGGCCGCCCGGCTGCGCGCAGGTCATTCGTGCCAGTTTGACATAGACCTTCTCTGCTGAAAGATCGCCGCGTGCGGCACCGTTGACAAGGCATCCGGTTATGTCGGTGGTGAGCAGCTTACCCCTTCTCATCACCGAGCGGGCAGGTCCTGTAATACGCAGCACCACGGGAAGCGGATCGCTCTGGCTGGCAACGCCGGTGGATGCGTCGACACCGACAATTACCCGTGCCGGCGCATAGCTGTTGGGCGGCAGATATTCCGGGCTGTCTTCGAGCAGCAATGGCGATACAGGCGTGCTCGTTGCCGCTTTGCTTTCTTTAGTGGGCGCGCTGTCTGAAAAGCTGAGCAGGCTTACCTTGCTGTCGCCCTCAGCAGCGTGGGCTTGCGCGCCCGGTGTTCCGGGAGCGGTTGTTCTCGTTCCGGCGCTACCGGGACCAAAGTCGGGCTGCGGCGGTAAAACCGGAGGCGCAGCTGCTGTTTTTTGGAGTTCACTTTTGAGCGATGCATTTTCCGCCGAAATGGCATCGATCGCGGCCTGCCCGTCGCTGCGCATCTGCGCGTTTTCCTGACGCAGCGCATTGAGTTCCTGTTCGATGGCCGGGCGCGGCAATTGTGCGTCCTTGAGCGACTTTTGCTCGCGCGCCAGCGCGTCGAGGCGATTGCCATAGCTTGCTACGAATTCGCGGCTAGCGAGATCGCGGTTGACGAGCCCGCCGGTATCGATGGTTACTGCGCCTGTAGTGCCGCTGTTGCCCGCATCATCGCCGCTAAATATGATCCAGCTGCCGCCGATCAGAGCAAGCGCGCCGATACCGCCGAGCAGCAGTTTCTGACGCCGTGCAATTTGGTGGTTGAGACTGCGGCGGGCGTTTTGACGCTGCGCTTCCGGCGGCGTTTCGGCTGCCTGATTATCTGGCTGCTTGTCCATCAGTTGATGCCTCCTTTGGCAAAGACAAGGAAGGCGCTGGCGCTCTGACCGGGACCAAGACGATCGGCTCCATAGGCAAAGGCGAGCGCGCCTGCGGGCGCATCGCGCTCGCGCGTGAGATCGAGCGTCTGCGCGCTTTTGTTGCGGATCAGGAAATGCTGGCCGGATAGCTGCGCGCCGTCATATTGCGCGATCAGCTGGACTTCGAGGCCGCCGATAACTTTGGGACGGTCGATTTTCTGCATGGCGGTAAAGCCGGGCAGAACGGCGTCTGTCGCCATGGCTTCAATGAGCCGGATCGTAGCGTTCTCAGGCCCTGTTTCTTCTTCCCAGTCTCTGGCTTCGCTTTTTGCGAGCGCGGGATTGCTGATAAATATCTGACTTGCACCCGCCATTTCTGCGCGACAGGCAAATTTATAAACATAGCCTGCCTTCGAGGTCGCAAAGAAGCTGACCTTGTCCGAGGCATATTGGACGGGAACCGAGATATAGATATCGCCGCGCACCGGCTCATGGGTGACGCTGAAATCATTATAGGGATAGCCGCTCGCCATTTTGGACACATTGGCAAAGCCGTCATCGACCAGCGCAATGCGGGTGAGCTCGCCGCGCGAGAGCAGGCAATCAATCTGGGCGTTGTCCGCAGCCTCGACAAACTGGTCGGCATGGGCAGGCGCCGCGGTCAGAGCAAATGCCAGGATTGCAATTCCCAGCGGCTTGAAGCCGGTATCGGGTCTGCGCGTAGCGCCAAGGCTGAACAGGCCAAGGCCGGTGCCCGCTAGCGCAGCCGTGGAAAGGTAAGCAAAAAGGCTCATGCAGATCAGTCCTTGTTCGATTCATCTTGGGGGAGACGGCGGAAACCGGTGAGCGCGAGGCTCAGGCCGCGCTGCGACCAGCGAAATTCAAAGGAGCGAGCCTCGCTCGCAATCACCTGCGCGCCGACAAAGGTCTTGAGCGTTCCGGTTGCAGTCGAGACCAGGGTAGCCGGATCGACGGTGAGCCCCCGGATGATGAATGACT
Source organism: Sphingorhabdus sp. YGSMI21 (assembly GCF_002776575.1). Lineage (GTDB taxonomy): Bacteria > Pseudomonadota > Alphaproteobacteria > Sphingomonadales > Sphingomonadaceae > Parasphingorhabdus. The sequence goes on from NZ_CP022548.1 coordinate 1,379,788, forward strand.
GGCTGACATCGGAGCCGCGCTGTTCTTCGACAATTTTGACCAGTTCGGCTTTGAGACGGCCATGCGCGGCCGGATCGGCAATTTTGAGAATTTCATCCATCCAATAGTCGAGGCTTTGCGGCGAGCGGTTGAGCAGCATCAACGCGGTGTCGCGGGTCACCAGTTCGAGATAGGCGGCTGAAACGCCTGCGCTCGAGACGCTCATTTGCTGCGCGGTGACAGGGACCAGCACGACCTCGCGCGCTTTTGTCATCGCAAAACCGGACAGGATGATAGCAGCGAGACCGGTGACGCTTGCCAGCACCGCAAGGCGATTGCGCTGGCGCAAATAGGACTGGGCCTGTTCGTGGGCAAATTGAGCGCGCATTCTCTATCTCCTCAACCGGCCAGACGACGGTGACAGGAGGGCGGCGTGGCTTTGAGGCCAAGAAAACTGGCTGGCAGATACCAATAGACAGCATGAATAAGCCGCGCTGCTTTCCCGCCCGATTTTGACTTCCGCAAAGCAAACCAGGAGACGCAGGAAAGCGTGATGCCGATAAAGACATGCTGGGCCAATATGCCCCAAGCAAAGGGAATCAGAATTCCGGCAAACTCATCGATGGTCCAAAGACCAATAAGTTCAGGATCATCCAATCGTCTGGGGATAAGATATCTGTCAGCCATGTGCCGCCCTCCTATTCTTCGCTCAGGCTCAGATGACCGCGGTCACGACCGAGGTAACGATGGGAACACCGGTGCCGACACCGATGCCGACGCCAACCGGCACTGCAATCTGGCCAAGGGAAAATCGGCCCGAAGCAAGACCAATCAGGCCAGCTGCAAGGCTAAGGACGGTGATGATTTTGCCGCCCGAGCCTTCGAGAAAATCGGTAAATTTGGCGAGAGCAGGATCAAAAGTGGTATCAGCGCCTGCATAAGCAGCGCCCGCACAGGCAAGGGCGACGCTTGCGGGAATGATATAGTCAGCGATCCGGCGACGGGTCTTGGGCAAGGTTTGTGTCATGGCGTACTCCAGATGTTAAACGGGCAGCGACTGTTCGTTCGCTGTATGTTCTTTCTGGAATAAGATCTGGTCTGTAGGAAAACAGGACGTGCGATTTTTGGAAGTTATCCAAGCAAAAACCGACAATAGGGCATATGGCGGCAGACTTCTGCGCAGATGGGATGCCAGATTGCGCTCATCTTGCCGCGATTTGCGTAAGGCGCGACGGCTATCGCGATTTGCCTGCCGGAACCTGCGCGAATCTCTCTGATCATATGATTCGATTCTTCCTATATGTTCCTTATATGTTCTTTTTGTTTTCCTACAGTTTTCCTCTTGGCCTATTTGCTGAGTCGGTTTTCAAAATTCGAAAGGATTCAAAGCAATGGTAGAAATGGAGATGCTGGCCGAACATAACGTGCGCGGTGATTTGGCGGCATTGTTGCTTGCGGCTGCGGACAATAGCGGCCGGACCCGCACGGACATCGGCAAGGCTGCAGGCATACATAAGGATGCGCTGCGCCGCATATTGGATGGCACGCGCTCAGCAACTTTGGCTGAAGCTTTGCGGATCATGCGCGCGTCCGGTGCATCGCCGCATGCGCATCTTATATTGTTTCTGGTCGCTGGCGGCGAACGTTCATCAGATTGGCTTCACACAGATATCTCTCTATTCTTTGAAGAGCTTTTCTGCGAGCTACCTAGCGCGCTGGAACGCATATTGGGAAATCAGATCCAGGACGTAAAACCGCGCTGGGCCAAAGGCACGGCGCAGCGTCTGGCGCGGCTTTTGTCCGATCATATCGAAGAGCTGGAGCGCAAGGACGTACTCCTTGGCGATATATATGCAGGATCGGAGAGCCGCGCCGATGCCTGAGTCATCTACCCAGACGCAGGAACGCCCCCCAGTCGCGCGGCTCATCAGATTATCGGAAGTCCAGAAACGCGTCGGCCTTGGGCGCTCAACTATCTACCGGTGGATGAGTGAGGAGCGATTCCCCAAACCCTATCAGCTTGGCGGTCACGCTGTTGCCTGGCTTGAGCAAGAGATCGATGAATGGATCGCGCAGCGGATTGCAACTCCCGTCTGATCTGGACCTTTTCTCTTCAGTTGGATAGTTTTCTCAGTAGCACAGATGCTGTGCATGGCAGATGTGCATGCTAAGATGGCGCTATGGTGCTCTGAAAGCTGCGAAACAAACTCAACATCTATATCTCGTTGCCAAAATCGATGAGGTCGAGGTCGCATATAGCGCATCACAGAACGTTGGGCTTGAATTTAGGGATTCATTCCATCTCAATATAAAAGCCACAATTGAAAATATACCGGAAAATTTAAACGGCATCATTGCAAGTCCATCACTATGTCCTTTGGCAGCCAGCGCAGTTTTGCAAGCGATATTGTGAACGGTGATCCGCTCAAAACTCTTCTTTCGTCGATTTATCTGCGCGGCAATAGCCGTTCACTTCATGCTATTTTGCCGACGGACGTCCTGCTTGTTCTGTCACAACTTATTTCAGCAGGGTCCATCAGTTAGATAGCTGTGTGCTTCGACCCGCCACGCCGCGGAACCGGTATTGTTCGCGACCTCAACTTCGTATCTGCGGCGCAATCTGCCGATTATTGATGCGTTTATTTGCATAGAGTTTGTGCTTCCCAAATTGACAATATGGTAGGCTATCTGTGTTCGGGCGAAGAGACCCAATTTGTGCTTTGAAAATGTGTATTTTGGTCGGTTCTAATACCAAGTTGCGCTGAGGCTGACTCACATTTGTGAATGCCAAACGGTCGAAAGTCTGAATCTATGGCGTCCTTCATTTTGAGGACGTGACATGGGAACAGCGATTAGCTTGCGTGATGATTTTGACGGCACTGCCTTGAGGCAACTGGCGCGGAAGTCGAAAAGCGCGAACCAGGCCCGGCGGCTTTTGGCATTGGCCGAAATTTACGACGGCGGTAGCCGGACATCGGCGGCGCGGATCGGCGGGGTGAGCTTGCAGATCGTGCGTGACTGGGTGGTCCGCTTCAACGCTAGGGGTCCGGGCGGCCTGCTCGATGGCAAGGCACCGGGAAGACAGTCGCTGCTCAATGATGCTCAGCGCCGAGCGCTTGTTGAAACGGTCGAGCGCGGTCCGATCCCGGCGATCAATGGCGTCGTTCGCTGGCGGCTGATCGACCTGGTTCGGTGGCTTTATGACGAATTTGCGGTCTCGCTTGATGTAACGACCGTGGGGCGTGAGCTGAAGAGACTGGGCTATGTCAAGCTGACGGCACGGCCTCGCCACCACGCCCAGAACGAACTTGCCTTGGAGGCGTTTAAAATGGGGGCTTTGCCGCCGAGCTGGCAAAGGTCAGAAGAGCTCTCCCGAAGGGCACGCCAATAGAGATATGGTTCCAGGACGAAGCGCGGATCGGGCAGAAGAACAAGATCACGCGGCGCTGGGCCAGACGAGGGACGCGGCCCTCGGCACCCAAAGACCAGCGGACGAAATCGGCCTATATCTTCGGCGCGATCTGCCCGGAGCACGGCAAGGGCGCAGGGCTGGTGCTGCCCTTCTGCAATACCCAAACCATGACGCTCCATCTGGCCGAGATAGCGCTCGCCATCGCCCCCGGCGCTCACGCTGTCGTACTGATGGATCAGGCCGATTGGCATATGACCGACAAGCTGGATGTGCCCGGCAATATCAGCATCATTGCGCTCCCGGCCAAATGCCCTGAACTCAACCCGGTCGAGAATATCTGGCAGTTCAATGCGCGACAACTGGCTATCCAATCGGGTGTTTACCTCCCACGACAATATCGTGGACCATGCTGCGAGCGGCGTTACACCGCAGGCCCATATCCTGCTGTTCATGGTTAGCAGCGGCGATCATGCAATTGCCGGGCTGCAATCGGATCTCGTACAGTTCTTCGAGGACTTCACCGGCGAGCTGCCGGCTGCACTCGAACGTGTTCTTGGCAACCAGGTCCACGATGTGAGACCGCATTGGGCCAAAGGCACAGTGCACCGTGTTGCCCGGCTCCTGTCCGACCACATCGATGAGCTCGAGCGCAGGGATGCTCTTCTCGGCGAGGCGTTTACGCACGGAGGCTCTCATGGGTGAGGAAGATGATCGGGTGGCGAATCAGCCACGACGCAAGACTCGGCTCATCCGGCTGAAAGAGGTGTAGAATAGCGTCGGTCTTGGGCGCTCGATCATCTATCGCTGGATGTCGGAGGGCAAGTTCCTGAAACCGGCCCAGCTTGGAGGGTATGTCGTGGCGTGGGCGGAAGATGAGATCGAGCGCTGGATTTCCGTCAGACTGGAATGATCATCGACGAGCTCGGCTGCCAGCGTGCTGCGAACTCAACCAAGGCGGCCCGCATCATGCGTATGCGGTGGACTCGACGGTCGGGCCTGCGGCGGTCGATTGGCTTCAATCTATACGCTGTCCGCAGAAGCCGACCCTCGTCAACGCGCCGACTTCACCCATTCGCCTGGCGCAGATTCTCCCTGCTCGTGTGCAAGGGTCGGCAAGAAACATCTGGGTATCACTTTCGCGAGACACTCGTGTGAAGCCTAATGAACGGCTCGAGCTTGCTCTGCGTGAACCTTCAGCAAATGATCGAGCTGTGGCTTACGAAATTTCGACACGACATGGGTCGTCGTCGCGAGTAGGGCAAGGTGGTCCGTGGCTGCGTCATATCGTGGCCAGTCGGGCGTGAGCGAACAACGCGGCACCCCGCTCTTTGCAAAGGCCACCCAGCAGGAGGACAACTCGGCGCTGAAGCGGCGGTCGGCGGCGCTTACGGATCCGGTAAGCGACGCGAGATAATCGAGCGTGCCGAAAACGTAAGGAATTTCGGACCCGTGCGCCGCACCCTGCACCCGGTCGCGGCGCCCTTCGGCGACATAGTCGAAATGATAGAGATAACTTGGTGCGCCGTGCTGCGTTCGCCCAGCAAGCCACCGTGCCGGGGCCACGAACCAGGCATCACCCAAAACCTGGCGAGCCAGTTCGTCGTCCGCGAGCCCCGCGCCATACGCTGCGCGACCGACGCCGGTATCTTCCCCCAGAAAAGCAAGTGCAGCGGCGGGCGGTACCCCCATCGCAAGGATTACGCTTGCCTCGTTACTGTTCGCCCCGACCATTAGCGGGACATCCACCGGTTCGGCACGCGCCATTGTCCGCCATGGCGATTCGCGCACCAGCTTTCCATCGATGAAGGGGCCAATCATCGCACCCGGCGCACGGGTTTTACCTGCCGCCACCAGCGCCGCGACCGGCAGAGCGCGCAAGTCATCCGCGCTGGCCGAAGCTAGTGCCCCAGCACTTTCCGCAAAAGCCAATCCCCGCTTTTCCTCATCGGCAAGGATCCGAAGGTCGGTGAGTCCGACCCCAGACTGGACTATCGCGCGTGCGAAAAGTCCTTTGGCCTCGCGATTCGCAAGAATTGTCGAGAGTGCGATCGCGCCGGCGGATTCGCCGAACAGTGTGACCTGCTGCGGGTCACCGCCGAATGAAGCGATGTTCGCCTGGACCCAACGTAGCGTAGCCAGCTGGTCCATCAGCCCATAATTTCCGATCGCCTCCTCTTGCGGAGATGCCGCCGTCAATGCGGGATGGGCAAAATAGCCGAGCGGGCCGAGACGATAATTTATTGTAACCAGAATGACGCCTTGCTGGGCGAAGGCCGACCCGTCAAACACAGGGAAGGTACCCGACCCAATCACATGCGCGCCCCCGTGCATCCAGACCATTACCGGAAGGTCGCGGGCACCTTTCGGCCGCCAGATATTGAGCTGGAGACAGTCCTCCGATTGCTTTTCGGCGATGCCGCCCGCAATCAGCGGCGGACGTACTGTCTGCGGACATGCCGGACCGATGACCGAGGCATCGCGAACGCCTCGCCAGCCTGGCGCAGCCTGGGGCGCACGCCAGCGCAAGGGACCAGTTGGCGCGGCCGCGTAAGGAATGTTCAGGAATCGCTCGACAAGACCGTCAGTTGCTCCGGCTAAACGTCCCTGCTCGCTAGTTGCGTGCGGTACGTCCGCAGCCCGCGCGGCCGCGCTTGCGGTCGTCAGTGAAAAAAGTGCAGAAATAATGATAAAAATCGGAGATCTAAACGTTGGCTTCATTTCGAGATCCGTTTTCCTGTTACTTCGCGTGGCCCGGAGCGGATCAGAATTTGACACGACCTTCGATCCCGATAACGCGCGGCTGGCTGTAGCGGTTGATCGTCGGTGCCTGAGCGACGAAGTAGATTTTGTTGAACACATTGTTGGCGAAGGCGGACAGGCTGAAATCGCCGAACTCGACTCCGGCCCTGAGATTGACGAGGACATAATCGTCGAGATCGACCGAGGTTGCCGTGAGTTCCTGCTTGCCCCCCCATTGCCCGCTGACAAGGACATTGCTCGTCAGGGCGACATCTTTGCCCACCGGATAGCGCAGATTGAGGTTAGCCGAGGCGAGCCAGTCGGGGACCTGCGCAAGGTCGAGACCATCAAAGCGGCCGCTTTTGACCTCGCCGCCTTGGCGCGAGCCGCTGAGCGCAAGGCGTCCCGAACCCTCGCCGAGGTCGAAGCCCTGGCTGTATTCGGCCTCGATGCCCCAGCTTTTTGCATCACCGGCGTTGGTGAGAAAGGCGACCGCGGCGACCGGACAGGCCGCATTGGTCAGCGCGCAGCCATCGTCGACCTGTGCGATCAGATCGTCGAGCACGGTGTAGTAGCCTGCGATTGCGAAATAGCCGCGGCGGATCGGAGTGCCCTTGATGCCGAATTCATAGGATGTGCTGCTCTCGTTACCGAACAGGACCTGTACCGGACTCGGTGCGCGAGGGTCGGATAGTCGCGTGTTGAAACCACCGGCGCGGTAACTGCTCCCGACCTTGCCGTATGCGAGAACATCTGCCGTAACCTTCTGCGAAAGCGTCGCATTGTAGGAGATATTGTCGGCGCTGATGCTATCGTCGATGATCCGCGCGGCCCCCCCCGTTGGGAGTCCCGTCGCGAGATCGTAGAGGCGGGCTGTGATGCTCCGGCTGTCGCGGGTGTAACGAAGCTCGCCAGTGAGGTTGAGGCTTTCGGTAAGGTCGAAGCCGAGCGAACCATAGGCCGCATAGCTCTCGAAATGGAGCCGCGCGGGAGCGATATTGCCGGGCGAGGAATTGGCAAGCGTTTGCGTACGAGTTGTGGTCACCGAAAAGTCACTGTCGAGCAGCAGCAGATCGGCACCGACAAGCCAGGTCAGACGGTCGCTTGATCCGCTGACGTGAATGTCCAGCGTGAAATTGTCGGTGGTATCGACCACGAAGGACGAAGCGCTGGGATCGATGGGGATCAACGCACCGATCTGGCCCGCCGCCCGCGCGCGCGCGAGCTCGGCCGAACTCACCGCGTCATTGTCGAGGTCATACTCTGAATGACGCTTGCGGAACGAAGTCGTCGACGTGAGATCCGCGCCGCCTAGATCGATACGGAAAATCGCCTGCAGCCCATCTACGTCCTGGCTCGCCCGCGGCGGTGTGCTCCAGGGATAGCTGAAGCGATCTTGGGTGTAGCCTCCTGGAAAGCCCGGCGTGCCGGCTGGAATGGATATTTGATAATGGATCGCAGGCGTGGTCAGCCGTTGCGTCTCGGCCATGAAGATGGCGTCGACGGGGCCGCGCTTGAGGCGCAGCTGGCCACGAAGTCCGTGCCCTTTTTGCTGATCGAAATAGACATCGTTGCCGGGATTGTAGAAGAAACCCTTGTCCTGCTCGACAAAGTCCGCGCTGAGCCGAACCGCTAGCCCCTCGGCGAGCGGGACATTCGCCGCACCCTGAAGCTGCAGGTTTTCGTTCTCGAAACCATAGCGGGCACTTGCCCAGCCTGAGACATCGAATTCCGGCTCGGCCGAGATGATGTTGATCGCACCGCCAACCGCGTTCCGACCGTAAAGTGCACCCTGCGTCCCGCGCAGCACTTCGACTCGGCCAATGTCGAGGAGGTCGAGGCGCGTAAAGTTTCTGCCACCCACGGCGCCGCCCGCGATATAGGCACCATTGCGATAGAGGCCGACGCTCGGATCTCCGTTAGTCGCCCGAGCGGTCGACGATGCACGGATGGAAATCTCGGACGTGATCGACGAGTTCAGATTGTTGAACCGGACGCTGGGCTGATCCGCGAGCAGTTCGCCGGTGCCGGTCGCGCCACCGCGATCTGCGAGTGAGGCGCTGTCGATTACCGAGGCTGCCGTGGGAACATCCGCGAGCCGCTCTTCACGACGCCGCGCGGTAACGACGATCGTGCCGTCATCCCCAGCCACCATCGCCTCCTCCGCAGGGAGAGCTTCGGCCGGTCGATCCTGGGCGAATGCGTTTGGACTTGCCGCTACCCAAATGGCGGACGCGCAGAAAAAAAAATGCGCCTTGCGCTTCATAAAGTCTCTCCCTTTTTATAGTAATTATTATCGATAATATTGTACAAAATCGCGCGCAAGTCAAGTCCGAAACGCGCAGCACGGCAGTGCCCCGATCCAGCTGCTTATGGGACGATAGCGGTCAACAGGTCGCGGAAGCCCCGCGCCGTTGCAGCGAGGGGGTCAGGTGTAACGGTCGATAAATCATCGGTTGCAGCGTGGTGATGACGGTGCGCACCAAAGATGCCGGCATGACGCGAGTAGCCGGCCTTGATCACTTCGGAAAGTTCGCCCGCTGTGCCTTCAGCCGAAGGATAGGCCATTTCTATTCCTGGTTGCCCCTTGAATGTCTCGCGCGCACGCGCGACAAATTCGGGCGACGTCAATATGAAGCGATAGGGATCGGCGCTCGGCAGTGGCAGCAAGCGCCCCGGCGTTTCGTGATAATCGCGCCCTGCGGCATTTGCGCCGAGATGTAACCAGAAATCGGTTTCGCGGGGCGGAGGGCCGACGTTTCTGATGATTTGGCCGGCACCGAGATTCTCGTATTCATGCCCGCTGTTACATAAGAACAGCAGGCTGTGCTGCGGGAACGCGCGCGGCATCCACTCTGAGAGCGCGAGCCAGATCGCAATGCCGGGGCCCCGCTCGCCCACGCAGTCTGTCCAGCCGGAGCGTGGCGTCGAAACGACGAGCCAGGGGCGCCTCGGGCGAATGAGGCGCCCGATGACATTGTGCGCAGTGCGAGTGCCACCTTGGTCACGGAGTATCAAGTTGGCCGCAACACCATGACGCGCGGCCTCGATCACGGGGCCAGCAAGGCGCGGCGCCAGCAAGGCGAGCGGCCGCTCCGAAACGAATCGGTCGGCAGGAGTATTAAGCAGCAGCGCTTCGCCCGTAGGACCGGTGGTCACGAGAATTACCGCGCTCGCGCCGCGAGTCAGCGCGTCGGCGAGTGGCTCGCGAGCATCGTGGTCGGCTAGGCTCGACCAGCGACGGTAGGGCAAGCGCACCACGGCGATCGTCCCGTTAAGCGGGCCGTCAAATTCAGAGAGGCGGAGCGGCCCATCCAGTCCTGCCGCGCCCGTTTCGACGGCCAGCGGCTGTACCACGAGAGGCACCTTGAGATGGCCAAAGGTAATTACGCAGTGCGAGGGCTCGAACCATGGCACATCGAACGACTGCAACTCGACCTTCAATCCGGCGTGGGCCAATCGTTTCCGCGTCCAGTCCGCAGTCCAGGCATCACCCGAGCCACCGGATTGCTTGTTACCCGCCTGGGCGTAGACTCTGATATCCGCCATTAAGCGCTCGGCGCCGAATACGCTTCCTTCGCTGGAATCCGCCGCAGCAGATTCGGCTTGCAATGTTAGCGGGACCGCGAGTCCCACTTTAAGGAGCGTGCGGCGGTCGGTCGGACACCGGCTCACGTCGCCTTCGCGCGGCGGCGCCCCGGCTTGGGTTTCTTGTGCCGCGTCTTATATTCCTCAAGTGCCCGTCCGAAGCTGTCTTGCGTCACGCCTATCAGGTCGCGTGCGGTCGCATCGGCGGCATCGCCGCTGCGCGCGATGATGTGCCGACAAAGCTCCTCATAAAGCACTGCCGATCGCATCGCCGCCTTGTTGCCATGCGTCTCAATGTAGCTGTCGGTATAGACATTGTGCTGCCAGCGGGCAAGAAGAGCGACTCGGTCAAGCAACTCGAGCGCAAGGGGTGCATTGCTGCGCTTGGCGATGAATCGGCCGATGCGGTTAGAGATCTTTATATGCTCGAAGGTGTCCCCGGTGCGCTGGGTTACATCCTTGTATTCGACGAGCCGGAGCATGAGTTCGCGTCCGTCGCGATCGGTCATTTCGGCCGCCGCAAGGCGGCAAACGACGCCGAACAGTGATTTCCACAGCTCATAGACCTCGTTCGCTGCGTGTTCGTCGATTTCGATTACGTAGGTACCACGCCATGGCACCACCTTGACGAGGCCGATTCGTGCGAGATGGCGGAACGCCTCGCGCACGGGCGCGTGACTCACACCGAACCGCGCAGCGATTTCCCTTTCCCGTAACCAGGAACCCGGAGGGATCCGCCATTCGACGATGTCGTCCGTCAAGAGGCGTGCAATCACCTGGTCCTGAGTCGGCGCGCTCTCGTCGTTCGTCTTCGTCGCGGCCATTTCTTTCCATTCGGCTTTCTTCGCTCGCGACGCGCTCCATTTGTCGGCGCGCGCGAGGATTCGATTATTGCGGAATCAATTATTGATTGCGGAATCAGTTATTATCGATAATAACTGCAAAAGACAAGTATCGGAATGGAGATATCTCAGCGTGCACAAGCTATGGATTGCCGCGACTGCCTTCGCAACGTTGATGGGGGCAACTGAAGCACAAGCAGGCGCCCCAACACAGGCAACCTGCACGAAAGCGATCGCCTATTCCGATGAAAACAGGGGCGTTGCGGTGCTTGTTCTCAAGAACGGGCTCGTCCTGTGCGCCTCTTCGCAAACAACCGAGCCACATGAACTTTGGTCCGGCACCAAGAGCCTCGTTGGCTTGATGGCAGCAGCGGCCGCTCAGGATGGTCTGCTCAATCTGGACGAGCGCGCGGCGGAAACTATCACCGAGTGGGAAAGCGACCCGCCGAAAAACGCGATCACCTTGCACCATCTCCTGTCGATGACCAGCGGCCAACCCTCAGCCGTAGGGCACCCTCAGAGTTATGCGGCGTCGCTGAAGATTGCGCTTACTGCCCAACCAGGATCACGCTTCCAGTATGGACCAGCCCCGTTACAGATTTTCGGCGAGATCATGCGTCGCAAGCTCGAAGCTGCGGGACAGGATCCCGATCCACGCCGTTATCTGGAACGGCGTATACTCGGTCCGATCGGCGTGACCGTTGCAAAGTGGCGCAACGGACCAGACGGCAACCCACTGATGCCCCAGGGTGTGACGATTAGCGCAGGGCAATGGGCAAAAATCGGCGAGTTCGTTCGCGGCGGCGGCAAGAGCCGAGGAGCGCAGTTGGTCGATCCCGGCACATTTGCCGCGCTGTTTGAAGGGACCCGCGCCAACCCTGCGTATGGCCTGACTTGGTGGCTTCCACGAACAACGCCGTCTAGGGATGCGGTGACGGCTTCCACCGACATCACGGATCCCAATGCTGACCTGCCGCCAGATATGGTGGTTGCGGCTGGTGCGGGCGACCAGCGGCTTTACGTCATTCCGTCGCGTGGGCTGACGATAGTGAGGCAGGCTCGCCTAGATCTGAGTGCGCTGCTCGCCGGCAGGAAGAGCGAGTGGTCCGATCGGCATTTCCTGTCTCTGATTTTAGTCCAATAGGACCTTCGGGAAGCTGATGCAGGATTTTTTTGCCGGGCATGCGACGCGGATGCAGGGTGACCTCGGAGTTGGCAAAGAGTGGACCGCGCTCTACATGGGAAGACTGTTATGCTGATGGGCTTGATGCAGGAAAGGCCGCTTCAGATTAGCGCCATTCTCGAGCACGCCGCGCGAGCCCATGGTAACCGCGAGATTGTTTCTGAACTGGTCAACGAGCCCGCATGGCGATTTGATTGGCGGTCCTGCGACCGGCGCGCACGGCAGGCCGCGCAAGCGCTGACCGTACTCGGGATCGAAGCCGGCGACCGTATATCGTCACTCGCGTGGAACACCCATCGGCACCTTGAGCTTTTCTATGCCGTGCCTGGCATGGGCGCGGTGCTCCACACAGCGAACCCCCGGCTAAGCGACGAGCAGATCGCATTCACCATTGGTCACGCGGGAAGCCGCATTTTGCTCTTCGACGCCAATCTCTTTCCTCTGGTCGAACGACTTAAACCTTTGCTGGCCAGGATCGAGCATTTTATCCTGCTCGGCACGGCTGCTGCCGAAGCGCCCGATGCGCTGTCGTGTGTCGGCTATGAGAATCTGATTGCCGGGCATAGCGGCAATTTCGACTGGCCCTGCTTCGACGAGAACACTGCCGCAGTGCTTTGCTATACCTCCGGGACGACCGGTGATCCCAAGGGGATTCTCTACAGCCATCGCTCGATCGTCCTGCACGCGATGGCCGCGGGGTTGAGCAGCGCCTTCGGCTTCGGCGCTTTCGATGTGATTCTGCCCTGCTCGTCGATGTATCACGCCACGGCGTGGGGGTTGCCCTATGCCGCAGGCATCAACGGCTGCAAGCTGGTTCTGCCCTGTGATCGCATGGATGGGCCAAGCCTGGCGCGGCTCATTTGCGACGAAGGGGTGACGTTCTCGTGCGGCGTGCCGACGATCTGGACAATGTACCTCGCGCATATCACCTCGAGTGGGCAGGATGTAGGCAAGCTGAAGCGAGTGGTGATCGGAGGCTCGGCCGTGCCACGCGCGATGGCTGAGACCTTCCGTGAGCGCTATGGTGTAACGGTTCTCCAGATATGGGGCATGACCGAGACAAGCCCGCTCGGGGTCATTTCTACTCCGACACCTGCCCTTGCCGCAGAGGGAACCGAGTTTGCCGATGAGGTCCTGCTGACCCGGCAAGGACGGATGCAGTTCGGGATCGAACTACGTATCGTCGACGAGGCCGGAGACTCCTTGCCCTGGGACGGCGAGCAAGCAGGGGCATTGCAGGTTCGCGGCGCTTGGGTCGTCGACCGTTATTACCCCGGAGCCGTAGCGGCAGACCATGCCGGATGGTTCGAAACTGGTGACATTGGCACAATCGACCGCTTTGGCTTCCTTCGGCTCACTGATCGCGCAAAGGATGTCATCAAGTCGGGCGGCGAATGGATAAGTTCGATCGACCTGGAAAATGCGGCAGCGGGCTGTCCCGGCGTGCGGGTTGCCGCGGTGATCGGCGTCCATGATCCCAAATGGGAAGAGCGTCCGCTGCTCGTGATCGAACCACACGACGATCGCGCGCCGACCCGCGAAGATCTCCGCATTTATCTGGCAGCACGCGTAGCGAAATGGTGGTTGCCGGACGAAATTGTCTTTGCCCGCATCCCGCTGACCGCGACGGGCAAGATCGACAAAAAGGCACTTCGAAACAGTTACGGGAACCGCGACTTCGATTCGCCCGTCCGGTGCGAGCCAAGTTCTTTATAGGGTTGCTGCCCATTCAGCACATCATCCTCGGCCGATGACCTCCATCACATCATGGGCGTCGATCAATGGTTGGAATGTCGGAAGGGTACGCCCTCAGATTGGACACATCGGCAATGCCGTTTGTCGGGTACATGGTCGTTTACGCGGTCGAGACGTGCCCGCCGCAGGATAGGTTTTCGAGGGCCGGATCTTCCTATGTCTTCTACGCACGTTGGCTCGGGATGATGCCAAGTGCAGCGCACTTAACGGAATGATCCTGTCCGCGTCCCGACAGGGACGGCTCGGTGCCCACAGCATGGACGCAAACTATAGGGAAGTTCAGATCAGGGCATTGATGGCTTTTCTGTCATGCTACTCTTGTCAAGCCTCGGCAGGGACCGAGCGGTCGAACAGTTCACCTGTTCGAAGCATGGTATGCATGATCACGGCGAGCTTGCGCGCGACCGCGACGGCGGCTCGTTTAAAGCCAATTTTCTCCTTGAGTTTCAAACCCCAGATGCGCAACGCGCTGTCTGCCGTGGTGCGAGTGAGGATCACGACTGCCGCTTCGTACAACAGTCCGCGCAGATGACTGTCGCCACGCCTAGATATATGGCCGTCATAATCGACTTCGCCCGATTGGTAACGCCTAGTCGTCAAGCCGATCCAGGCTCCAACCGAACGCGACTTCCGGAAGTTTTCCGGGTCTTCGATCGCCGCAACGAAGGACGAGGCGGTCACCGCGCCAACGCCAGGTATCGAAGATAACAGTTGGCATTGCTCGCTTGCTCGCGCCGAGGCGATAAGCTGTTTGCTCAATTCGGAGGCGCGGGCGCGGATACCCCGCCAAGCCTCGAGCACCGGCAAGATGATCTGCTCGAGTCCTGCATTGCTTGCCAGCAGGCTACGTACATGGCCCTCGAAAAAGCGCCCGGCGCTCTTGGGAACCACCAGGCCGAAGGTCTTCATCAGACCGCGGATCTGATTTGACAGTTGCGTCGTCGCCCTCAACATCTGATTGCGCGCTGCAACCAGCGTGCGGGTCAGCATGCTCTCGAAGCTCTTCACGCGCACCTCGCGGCAAATGCCGACCTCAGCCAGATGTGCGAGGCCGTCTGCGTCGTTCGCATCGGTCTTATTCGGTGCCATGTCGAGAGCTGCCTTAGCATGGCGGGCATCGATGCAGATTGTCGGCAAGTCTTCCTGCTTCAGCGCGTGATAAAACCAAACCGACAGAGAACCCGTTTCGAGCACAACGCGTTTTACGCTCGGAGCACGCTTGCGAATCACTTCTGCTATTAGTTTAGGGTCAGACGGGCACTTACCGCGCCAGATCCGCGCTCCTCCCTCCCGCACCGAGATGAATGTATCTTTCAAAGATACGTCGAGTCCGATAAACTGTTCCATGGTTGTCTCCTGTTTGATGCTGGGCCCGGTTACAATCGTGAGCCCGTTTTCATCCTATCGGGGGGCAACCAAACTTCCAACGCATCGCAATCGAGCTGCTGTTCCCAACCCCGCGATTAACCGGCGAAAGGCCGCGACAAGTTCGCAGGACCTGGACCGTCAGGCCGAGATTTGATACAACACGTGACCAGCAGACTAATATTGCAAGCGTTTATCGCGAGGACGCTAGTGCGCTCATACCCAGGATGATCGGACGTAGCGATCTCGCGTTCGATTATCTGCATTCGATTTTTAGGCATGGCCTCATCGAGATCTGGCCTTCGGCCAGACCGAACATAGCGATTTTGAGATCGAGGGAATTTTCGACTTTATCAGGTCTGCGAATTCCCCCGCTTCGAAGCCGGCGCGAACGCCCTGACGACCAACTGCGTCAGCAGAGCAGCCGCCGCTTCGGGAGCGGCAATCGCCCGGCGGTAGATTTCGAGACTGGCATGCGCCGCGCTTTCCGGCGAGGTTCGATGATCCACAGAGGCTGGCCGCGAAAGATCAATTAACGCCGACTGGACCTGGCGCTCTGATTTCAGTTCGACTGCCTTCAACGCTGCGTAAAGCTTCGTCAGTTCGGCTGCCGGATCCGTGTCTGTCGCTTTGTCGATGTACCGTCGCACCCATCGCCTGGCGTCTCGCAGCGGGTGCACCAGGTTTTCGTTGAGCAGCGAAATTCTGACCAGAACCTCGCCGATCTTGGACTGATCGAGCACCGTACGGGAGCCCTGCGCCGACCAGAGGCAGAATAGCACCGCGTTGACGTCGAAGCCATGCTCATCCTGCAAGGCTAGGCACAACTCGGCGACGTACGGTTTTGCGTACACGTCCAGCGAGAACTGCCAAAATGCCGAAGCAGCAGTCTGATCCCGCTTGGTCATTCCCACACCGGTCCGGGCTGGCAGACGCAGAGCATTGCGCCTACCAGCGCACCCGGTGCCGGAATGCCGGGAGCATCAGAAAGTACGCGCGCCGAAATGGATTTCCATCATCGGCCGCATGACATCCCAACGCTCAAGCTGCGACCAATGACCCGAGCGGTCGAGCACATAGAGCTCGGCGTACTGCAGGTGCTCGATCAGGTAGAGGCTGGTGTCGAGCGGAACGATGCGGTCCTGCCTACCGTGGAAGATCAAAACATTGTGCGGCAGCTTGGACAGGATCGATGGCGGCATGTTGAGCGCTTCGATACCCTGCTTCATTGAATCGATCATCTTGACAGCGGTTTTCATGATCTCGGGATCGGTCGCGATCTTGTAACGGTTGCTGACGATCTCATCCATGCCTTCGAACTTGGCGGCGTCGTGGGCGAAACTGTGCATCAGCTGGCGGTAACGGGACGGCCGCGGATCCGAGTAGAATGACAGCAGGCGCACAAGCTCTGGAGTCCGGGGGCCGGGAGCGCCGATCGACCCCATCAGCACCACGCGGTCGATCCAGTCGGGCTCTTCGCTCATCATCTGAAGAGTGAGCGCGCCTCCCATCGAATTGCCGACGACATGGGCCTTCTCGATCCCCAGCGTCTCGAGCAGGCCGAAGCACTGTTCGACTCGTGTACCGATCCATGCCATGACGTTGTCAGGCCAGGGTTCGGGGATGACCGACTGTCCGAAGCCGATCAGGTCGGGTGCGATCACGAAGAAATTTTCTGCCAGGTCGGGCATCAGGTGCAGCCAGTTGGAACCGGCGTGTGCGCCCGGTCCTGCCCCGTGCAGCAGAAGAATAGCGGGGTTGCTCGGGTCACCTGCCAGCAATGTGTGCGAAGTCAGCCCCCGCCCCGTGATCTTCTCTTCCCTTACGCTCGTGTCGCCTTGCATCCTGTTTCTCCTCTGAAAACTGCGTGTTTCTGCCATGACAGGCCTGTTCGGTGCGGCACGGCTATAGACGACCGTTCATAACTGTGCAATGCATTCGTCAAAGTGGGTTACGGATGAGGAGCAATTTATGAACCAAGATGGCGGTGGTAGCGGAACCGGACCCTGCGATTCGGCGGCGAGTCTTAGCGAGGAAGAGATAGCAGCGTTTGCGGCCGAGCTCGACCAAGCCGAACAGTCACGTCAGCAGATCCGCCAGTTCACGGTGCGCCGACCGGGAATGTCGATCGCCGATGGCTATCGCATCAGCAAACGATGGGTCGACCTCAAGCTCGCTTCCGGGAGAAAGGTCTTCGGTCACAAGATAGGCTTGACTTCACGAGCGATGCAGCAAGCCGCCGGGATTACCGAACCCGATTACGGAACGTTGCTCGACGATATGGTATTCGAACAGGGGAGCGACGTGCCTTTCGACCGGTTCATCACGCCCAAGGTCGAGGTCGAGCTCGCTTTCGTTTTGGGGAAACGGATCGAAGGACCCGGTGCAACGATCTTTGACGTACTCAAGGCGACCGAATATGTTATCCCGGCGGTCGAGATAATCGACAGCCGCACATTTCCCGTCGATCCCGCAACCGGCGCGTGTCGCATAGTGCAGGACACAATCAGCGACAATGCTGCCAATGCCGGGATAATCGTCGGTGGATTGCCGATGCGGCCTGACAAGATCGACATGCGCTGGGTCAGTGCGCTGCTTAGCCGCAACGGTGTGATCGAGGAAACGGGCGTCGCCGCAGGCGTGCTCAACAATCCGGCGAACGGCGTGGCGTGGCTTGCCAACCGCCTTGCTCCTTGGGACCAAACGCTGGAGGCAGGCGAAGTCGTTCTGGGCGGGTCGTTCACCCGCCCTGTCGAAGTCCGAAGGGGTGATGTTTTCAACGCCGATTTCGGACAGTTGGGCGCTATCGGCTTCCGGTTCGTCTAGGGCAAGACTATGCAGACACCGCAAAACCGCTTCAAGGACCAGCTCGGCGACGGTCCGCCGCAACTCGGTTTCTGGTTGGCGCTCGCCAATCCGGACATCGCTGAAATTTGCTCTGGCTTGGGCTATGACTGGGTTCTGATCGATGGCGAGCACGCTGCTCAGACCCTGCCTGCGATTGCCAACCAGTTGCGCGCGGTTGACACCATTCCGGCCTGCTCTGCAATCGTGCGCGTTCCCGGCCACGATCCAGTGACGATCCGCCAGATCCTCGATCTTGGTGCCCCGACAATCATGGTGCCGATGGTCGATAACGCACAGCAGGCAGCGGCAATCGTCAAGGCTTCGCGCTATCCGCCAGCGGGTGATCGCGGTATAGGCGGTGCCCGCGCCGCACGCTGGGGCAGCTATCCCGCTTACGTGGCGGAGGCCAACGAGCGACTGTGCATCATTGCCCAGATCGAGACTGCCGAAGCGCTCGATAATCTGGAGGCTATCGCTGCCGTCGATGGCATCGACGCCCTGTTTGTCGGGCCTGCCGACCTCGCCGCATCGCTCGGCCTGCTTGGCCCCGCCAATGCAACGGCTCTCGCCCAAGTGACCGGAGAAACCCTCGCCCGAATCCGCGCCACCGGCACCCCCTGCGGCATCCTGTCACGTGACGAACGCCTGGTGCAGCAATATCTGGACGGAGGTGCTCGCTTCCTCGCGGTTGGCATAGATTCCTTTACGCTAGCAAAGGCTGCGGGAGACATGGCACGGGACTGGCACAATCGCATCGATGCAGCGGGCAACGGCACAAAATGACGCGGTGTGACTGGGGGCCTGCGCCAACGGAGGCATCGGCAAAACCGCTGAGCGGCATCAGGGTTCTCGAACTCGCGCGAATCCTGGCCGGGCCATGGTGCGGGCAATTGCTGGCCGATCTCGGTGCCGAGGTTATCAAGATAGAACGCCCCGGCAGTGGTGACGACACCCGCCACTGGGGCCCGCCGTTTGTGATGTCGGATGCGGGCGAAAACCTGGGCGCGGCCTATTATCATTCGGCCAACAGGGGGAAGCGGTCCATCGCGGTTGATATCACAACCGCCGAAGGTCAGGATATTGTCCGCAGTCTTGCGGCAAGCGCCGACATCATGATCGAGAATTACAAGGTGGGCGGGCTGGCCAAATACGGGCTTGACCATGCAGCCTTATCGCGGATTAGCCCGCGCCTTATCACCTGCTCAATCACCGGCTTCGGGCAGACCGGGCCTTATGCCCACCGTCCCGGATACGACTACATCGCCCAGGCCATGGGTGGGCTCATGTCAATGACCGGCGAGCCGCAGCGCGAGCCGCAGAAGGCTGGCATTGCGGCCGCCGACCTGTTTACCGGGGTCTACAGCGCGGTGGCAGTGCTGGCAGCGCTCAACCAACGGCGTGAATCAGACGTCGGCGCACATATCGACATGGCACTGCTCGATACCCAGGTCAGCGTCATGGGCAATCAGGCGCTGAACTGGATGACCTCAGGGGTGGTGCCGCGCCGGGTCGGCAACGGCCATGCCAATCTGGCACCCTATCAGGCCTTCCCGACCCGCGATGGAGATCTGATCATCGCGGTCGGCAATGACGGCCAGTTCGCCGCCCTTTGCCGGGTGCTGAATATTGCGCTTGACCGGGACGAGCGCTTCAGCACCAATCCCCAGCGGATTCGCAATCGGGTAGAGTTGATCAAGGCTATCGAAGAGATTACAACACAATGGAACCGGGAGGAACTTTTCGAGTTGCTCGAAAATGCAGGAATTTCTGCCGGCCCGATCAACGAGCTGGACCAGGTATTCGCCAACCCGCAAGTCATTGCGCGCGGCATGGCGATTGAACGTGCAGGACGTCCCGGAGTGGCCAGCCCGATCGTCATTGACGGTGTCCGGATGGTATCAGACCGACCTGCGCCCGGGGTTTCAGAAGAAATTGGGTCCGATTTTAAATAATTCCGGATCAACCGTGCGATTGCGCGTCGCCCGAATTGTCGAACAGCTTCCCTCGCTCGCTGTACAGAACAAGCGCCAGAGTCATGAGACCTACCGCGACGAGTGAAATGGCCAGCGCGCGCGGAGTACCATTGTAGGCGAATCCGATCAGCCCTCCCGGCCCGGCTCCTACGACCAGCCTGAATAAAGACTGGACCGAAGCGCTCGACCATGGCCGAGTTGGCAAGGTTGTCAGCACCATCCTGAGATTGCCGAGCAGCTCGCGGCTACGCGCGCCTGTCCGTTTGCCAGGCGGGAGAGTTTTGTCGAGACGAAAATAATTCCAACACATGCCCTCAAGAGCCAAGATGGCGATCGCAAATGATCGCGAGGGGCAAGACAGTCAATCCGGACGAAACAAATCCAATTAGGCCGCGCAGGCATAGGACCCATCCAGAAGTCTCGAACGAGTGCCGAGGCACAGCACGCATACGGCGGAAAGCGCTCCCAAAAGGCTGAGATGGTGCATCGGCGGTACTCGTCTGAACAAGGTGCCGTAGGTTACATAAAGCCCGACGGTCGCGATCGCGACCAGGTCCCCCGGTTCATCACCCCCATGTGAAATCGCTCGGATCACCCTTTGTCACTATCCGACGATTCCCAATACGGAGAGCAGAGCCCATCCTGATGCTGTGCATTGCAATCGCATCATCGAAGAAGAGCGCAGGCAAGGCCAGCATCGGGATGCGCATGGCCGACTGCAGAAGCAGGTTGTCGATCGCAGTCGTGTATTGAAGGCTCCAGTAGACCATGTACGTGGAAGCTCCGACACCGATCAAGCCCAATATGGAAAGCTGGGCACCTCCAAAAACCTCTCGCATTTATTGTCTCACCTTTGGAGTAAACCCACCAGCTTATAGCTGGTATAAGGGTTCAGCCGATAGTGCTTATGCCATATTCACGCGGCAGCCACACGGCTTTTCATCACCGTTATCACATAGTCTGGGCGCCAAAATACCGTTTCAAGGTGCTGCACGGCGAGGTGCGCTTGCGGGTGCGCGAGATCATCTGGCAGGTTTGCAACGAGCTGGGCGTGATCATCATTCATGGCGCTCTGTCGCGCGATCATGTCGATATGTTATGGGATGGACGCCTCCTGTTTTCCGATCAATATTAAATGATCTAATGGAAAGGAGAAATACGATGACGATTCAATTACTGGCGGTAGATTTGGGGAAGCGATCATTTCATATGCACGGGATCACTGCTGATGGTGTAGTGGTTTCTCGCAAGGTAAGCCGCTCTAAGTTCGAGGCAGCTGGACGGGAAATACGTTTGGTGAATCCCCGGTACGAGCGACGGGCGGCTACAGGATAGGTGCGTCCAAAATCCAGGATCGGAAGCCAAAACAGGCGAATATGGATCAAATATCAGCCGGACAGGCGTGCCGCGCATCATGCCGACGTGAAACATGGCTCCAAAGCGTCAAATCATTAGGTTGATGGAGGTGCCCAGCTCCCCGAAATCCCCGAAACCAACGCCAGTAAGGCTGCGCCGGAAAAGGTTATCGAGCATGCCCGTGCGCACAATCTGACGATTCGCCAGCTCGCCGCAAAGGCTGGCAGCTATGCGGGGCTCGCCTTTGTCGGTACCCCGGTATTGATCGCCGACGAAATGGAGCTTTGGCTGGAAGAGCGAGGGTCAGACGGCTTCGTTGTCATGTTGCCCTTTCTGCCGGAAGGACTGAACGATTTTGTCGATCTTGTCGTTCCCGAATTGCAGCGCCGGGGCATTTTCCGCAAGGAATATGAAGGTACCACCTTGTGCGACCATTTTGGCTTGCAGCGTCCCGAAAATCGCTTTTTCTGACCCGGACGTGATCGAGCGCGCCGTCTGATATGGACGGCGCCACCTGCTTCTGAAACAATTGGCGCTTTGCGCGCCTATTTAGCCGACTTCGCCGGAACCGGTTCAGGTGGCTTTGCACTCATGATATGTGCATAAATTTCATCGATCTCAGCATCGCTCAGCTCGGTCGGGCGGAACGGCGGCATCTCGATGAGTCCTTGCCGCACGATCATACGCAGATAGTCGAGTTCAAGATCCTTTCGGCCGATCAGTGAAGGCACCGGTCGCTCTAGCTGCTCAAGCAGCATTGTTCCAGGATGACCTGGGCCTGGAGCGTGGCATCCGGCGCACATCAGCGCGTAATTTTCCGCGCCATCGGGCTTCTTGACCTTCGCCTCGTCTGAGCAGGCGCTCAGGGTGGCGAGGAGCGACATGGCAATTAGTTTTTTCATTATGCCTCTAACTCGATTAATTGCACGACAGATCAGGCTGACGCAAACAGCGCGGTTGGATCGAGAGCCTTTTTGACTCTCGTGTGAAGCGTAGATAGTCCGCCCGAAGCGAATGTCTTGTCGACCGTGGCGCGCAGGCCCGGTTCGGTGAATACCTGCCCGAATCCGGCTTCCGCCTGTGCCCCGATCAAGGCTTCGGCACAGGCGCGAGTGCGCGCTGCGCTGGACTTGTCCGAGCCAGTGCTAGGGAGGAACTGGCGGTGGTTGGCTGAACGCCATATGGCGACAGCTTCACTGACCATATCGAAACCATGTTCTGCGCAGGTATCGCGTGAAAGCTCGTAGAGACGCATCGCGTCTTCACCATCGACCGGGCTAACCGGGTTGACCGTCAGCGCCTGGTTGCCGCTCCACTGCGCGATTGCTGCCGGAGGGCTGGCCACAGCGCCTGTCATAGTCCCCATTCGCCATGACCAGAGCCGGGGATCGACACCCCGACCGTCTGCGATGACTTTCGCCCCGGGGACCGATCCGAAGGCACCGTTGACGAGATCCCACAGGATCGAGACGTTGTCTGGCAGCCCGTAGAGCGAGCCGTAGAGATTCCAGTACCCCAAACCCAGCGCCTTGCCAGCCGCTTCGACCGCGCTGGCCGCCATCGGGCCCTGACCGGCGTAGTCGCTGCGCTTCTTGCCGAGCAATGCAGCTTCATGCAGGGCGTTACCCACAGCCACGCCATTGGCCACGACCATGTTCAGCTTGAGTGGGCCGAGCACATCGAGCAGCGGAGCCAGCCCGTCCTCGCTCTCCACGGTAACCATGAACGTCTTGAAAGCAGGCGGTTCCGGCATCAGCCACGTGCCGACCTTGGTTGGCACTGCGAAATCGGATTGTGTGAACAGTCCGTCGACCCACGGGCCGTATCCGAACTTGAACAATTGCCAGCAGGTGCTTTTGGGCATAGCGCCCATGCCGGTGCGGACCAGCCTGCCATCGGCGAGCATGACTTCAAGGCCGCACTGCATCAGACTATGATCCGAATAGGGTGTGTAGCCCGCGCTGCGTTCCACGAAGCTGGCGGCCACGCTCTCGTCGGGATTGCCGGGGAAATCCACCCACAGCTTGAAATTCTTGCTTTTGATATGGGCATCAAGCTCGCGGAAGGTGACTCCGGGTTCGACCAGGCAGTAAGCCAGGTCCTCGTTCACCTCGAGAATCCGGTTCATGCGCTGCAAATCGAGCACGATAACCTTGTCCAGCCCGGTTTTCTCAAGTCCGTGCGCGCCATTACAAACAGGCTGCAATATCCCGCCAGCGCCTTTCGCCGCACTTAGCGCAACTGCCAGCTGCGCCTCATTTGCGGGCAAGACCACGCCGGCCGGAATGGCGAGGGGTGTGGCGTAGCGGGCCAGGACAGCGGGCGATCGGTCGACCGCTCCGGTGCCCAGAGCCGCTTCAATTGCTGTCAGTGCAGCCGCCTGGCGAGCCTGATCTATCATCCTTGTTTCCCCATTTGCCTATTGCTGAAGTATTTTGGGATAGCGATCGAGATTCGCAGCATCGACGGCGAAGTCCGCCGAACGCACCCCGGCCCCGATGGTGCTGGCCGGTTCGCTGTCGCGCCATGAAAAACAGCAGGTCTTGCAGCGGAGGATCGTCCAGACGACCGAGTCTTCTTCGCGCCCCCGATAATCCTCGATTGCACCGGCACTTGAACAGCGTGGACAGAGCGTATCACTCATTTTGCAGCTCCTTGCTGAAGTATCCGGATCGCCTTGCTCAGTGCATCGATGTCCGGACCGGTCGGCGGGTTGACAAGATGCGCTTCGCCGATGGGGTCGGGGCGCATAAAGCTGGTCGCGTCAATGATCAGCCGGTGGCCCTTGCCGGGCACGACTGCGGACGGATCGATCGGCACGGCGGGCATGTTGGGCAGCACGATAATATCGTCAGCGCGGGTACGCGTTGACAGTGCCCACATCACCTGGTTGAGGTCGAAGGGGTCGACATCGGCATCGACCATGATCAGATTCTTCAGGTACATCACACCGTGCGGCGTACTCAGCGCCCGCATGGCGACAGTCTTGGCAAAGCCGGCCATCCGGTTCTTGACTGAAATGATCCCGGTCAGACCATGTTGATAGAGGGCGTTGACAGCCGTGACCTCTGGAAAATCCTTGCGCAACTGTGCATATATCGGCGCCGACGTGTGCAATCCGATCAGCGTGTCGTGCTCGGTCCAGCCACGGCCGATGTAGATATTTTCGAAAATCGGATCCCGGCGATGCGATACTGCCGTGACCTTGAAGAGCGGGGCCTTGCGGACCCCGCTGTAGGAACCGGGGAATTCGCCGAACGGTCCTTCCAGTACGCGCTCGCCCAACTGCATTTCCGCTTCGATAACGATTTCGCTGTCCGCAAGAATATCGACACCATTGCCCGATTTGGACAGCCTGATCGGCGCGCCCATCATCGCAGAGGCATAGGCATATTCGGATTCCTCGTAGCCGATCGGCGTGGCTGCGAAAACAGCGAGTCCCGGGTGGTTGCCGAGCATGACCGCGATCTTCAGCGGCAGGCCGGTGCGTTCGGCGGCCATGATTTGCCGACCCATGTCGTGCGACGGAATAGTCATCAGGCTGAAGCAATCCGGGCCTTGCAGTTGCAACCGGTAGATGCCGACATTCTGTTTGCCAAAATTTTCGGGATCTTCCGGATCGCGCGATGCTACCGATGCCTTGCCCAGAAAGAAACCGCCATCATATTCGTTGATGCGATAGACCGGAAGGATATCGTAAAGATTGATCCCGCTTTCGGTCCGGCATTCATGGACCGGTGCCTGCCCTTCGGGAACGTAACTGATCTGGGCTTCGGCATCGCCCCAGCGGCCGGCGATCTCGAAGAACAGTTCGCGGATTGTCGTGCCCTTCGGGCGTCCCAACAGCAGCGCGATATTGTCCCACGAACCGTGGACACCGACCACGGTCCGCTTGCCGGGATAGCCGACCATATTGTCGAATATGATCGCCGGCGCGCCATTGGCGTCGCGTGAGGCCGCGACCGCGATATTGCGCAGGTCTGGTTCCGGCATCACCCGCTCGCTCCAGGTGATTGCCTGGCCTTCGCTTTCGAGAAGTTCCAGAAAATCCCGCAATGAGGAAATGTCGCGCGCTCTATTCGCCAGATCGTTCATATTCGTTTCCTTGCATCGGTCGCTTCAGTGGCCGCTGCGGACTGGATAGTGACCCATTTCCACTCGGTCATGATCTCGAGATCGGCCTCGGTGCCCTCGCGTCCGAACCCGGAGGCCTTGGTTCCCCCGAAGGGAACATGGGGTTCGTCGTACAGGGTGGGCGCATTGATGTGCACCATGCCGCTTTCGGCTTGGTGAGCAAAGCGCAAGGCCTTGTCGAGGTCGCGCGTAAAGATCGAGGCTGAGAGGCCGTATTCGGTATCGTTCGCCAGTTCGATTGCTTCGTCGAGCGTGTCGAACGGGTAAAGCGACGTCACCGGCCCGAAAGTTTCTTCCGCAAAGACCGTCATTTCCGCAGTAACGCCGCTCAGCACCGTGGCGGAACAGCAATTGCCGCTCCATTTGGCACCGGCGAGCACTTTGGCCCCCTTGGCGCGGGCATCATCGACGTGGCTGCGCACCCGATCGCGTTGCCGTTTGGAGATGATGGGACCCAGCATGGTCGTCGGTTCCCGCAGATCGCCCGTTTTCGCGCCTGCCGAAGCAGCGGCAAAGGCTTTTGCAAATGCGTCAAAAATGGAGCGTTCGACATAGATGCGCGATGCGCCCATGCACACCTGGCCCTGGTACATGAAAATACTGAACAGTGCCGCGCCAACTGCTTTCTCCAGGTCGGCATCTGCGCAGACGATCAGCGGGCTCTTGCCGCCTAGCTCGAGCGTATATTTCTTGAGGTTCCTGGCCGCGATCCCGGCGATGTGCTTGCCTACGCGCGAGGATCCGGTAAAGGTGATCGCAGCGACATCGGTGTGGCCGGTGAGAGCATCGCCGATCTCGGCACCATTGCCGTAGACGATGTTGAACAGGCCATCGGGAACGCCCGCCTCGTGCCACAGCCCGGCGAGAAGATCGGCAAGGCGCGGCGCAGCCTCGGATGGCAGCAGCACGAATGCGTTGCCGGTCGCCAGCGCCATGGCCGACTGCTTGATCCCCTTGATCAGCGGAACATTGAAAGGAGTAATGCCGGCGACCACGCCCACGGACTGGCGCAGGCTCATGCTGAAGCGGCCCGGTGTGTCAGAAGGGATGGTTTCACCTCGAACACGGCGCGGAACCCCGGCGGCGGCGCGCAGGAAACCGATCGCGAACCGGGTCTCGAACCCTGCCTTGGCGATGGGCGAGCCGACCTCGTCGATCAGCACTTCCTGGAATTTGGCGACGTCGCGTTCCATGATTTCCGCAGCTTTGAACATCCAGCCTTCACGGACCGCGGCGGGCAGGTCGTGATGTATGCGGAATGCAGTTGAGGCTGCCTGAACCGCGCGGTTGACGTCGTCAGCCGTGCCGGCAGCTACCTTGGCGTAAACACTGTCATCGACCGGGTTAAGGTCGTCGAAATAAGCGTTGCTTCCCGGCGCGACATAAGCTCCGCCAATCCAGTGTTCCAAATTCTTCATCGTCCTGCAATCCTTAATTCGGGTAGCCTCAATTCGGGCGGCCTTAATTCAGGGCCCGAAGCTGCCGTTTCGATCACGACGTTTCTCGCAGCGCCTTGGGCCAGATGCCCTGCTTGCCGGGTGAGAGAATGCCGTTGGGATCCATCACATCCTTGATGCGGTGATGAAGGTCCCACAATGCGCCATCATTGTGTTTATAGGTCTTGGCGATCTGATCCATGAAGGCGAGGTGGGTGCGGTATTCGCCGAAACCACCTTCCGCCGCCTCATCGACCAGCAAACCGAAGAGATCGTAGGCGCTTTTGCGCATAGCCTCGTCGGCCCGGTCGTACATGATCATCAGGATGTGATGCATGTCACGCCAACCGACAAGAAATTCCCCTATGTAGTCGAAGCCGTATTCGTGGCAGCGCCGCTTGATCATGTTGTACTGGGCGAGCGCTTCCGCGCCGCTTGGCGCGGAGATCGGCGAGAAATTGACGTGCCCACCACCACCGATCCAGTTCATGATGCTGAATTCAGTCATGTTCGGCTCGCCGCGCATCAAGCGCACGCGGTAATCCCAGGCGGGATCATTCTCACGGTCGAGGTACAGCTTTGCCCCGGGGATGCTCATCAGGGCATCCTCGACGATCTTCCAATTGTTCGCGATGACCGGCGGCGGGCCATACAGCGCGCCGTAATAGTTCCACATTCCCAGATGGAGGTCCGAGGCGATCCGGGTGCGGGCCGACTGCGGCAGGGGGCCTTTGCCGTCGAAGTAATGGCGACGTGTGGTCTTGGCCGAAGCTTCCCACAGAAGATCGACTGCCACGGCGGCGTTCGGGATGATCTGATTGACCTTCAGCGGCCGGGTGATCTCGAAGATGGCCTCGAGATCTTCCTCGCGTTCGTAGGTTATCATGAACGGCTTGTAGCCGGGAGGTTCAGGCATCAGCCAGATGCCCATTTTCGTGACCACGCCAAAATTAGACTGGGTAAACATGCCGTCGAACTGCGGACCGGCGGCGTGCTTGGTCACCTGCCAGTGTTTCGATCCCGCGAGTGCTCCCTGGCCGGTCCGTACCACTTCGCCGTCGGCCAGCACCACTTCCATGCCGCACTGCATGATGAAATGGTCGCCATAAGGAGTGTAGCCTGCGCCATGTTCCAGCGCATTGCCCATCACGCCGCCCCATGCTGGCGCTGCGGGATCGATCCAGAGCTTGCTGCCGATCGTGCGCAGATGCCGGTAAAGTTGCATGTACGAAACACCGGGCTCGACGAGGGCATAGCCGTATTTCTCGTTGACTTCGATAATCCGGTTCATCCGGCGCAGGTCGAGCATGACATAACCGGACTTGCGAGGAGCAGGGCCACCATAGGCAAAATTGCGCCCCGTACCGATTGTCCAGATGGGTATTTTATAGGCGTTGGCGATCTTGAGTATATTCTGAATCTGTTCGACGTCGTCAGGAGCAACGGCCGCTGAAGGCAGAAACTCACCGTCGGCGAGAGGAGAATAAGCGTCCCTGTAGCTCGACAGCGGCTGTTCATCGATGTAAACTCGGTCCTTGCCGACGACTCCAGCGAACTCGTCGAGCGCATTAGAGAAATCGGCGGCGGCAACCCCTTGGGGAACAATGCTGCTCACGATTGATCCCCTTCAAATTCATAAACCCATGACACCAGCATACCAGGACTGCTGGCAAGTAGCGCGCAGACCCCGGAAGTGCAGGCGTTTGAGACTTGAGGTGATCTGCTGCCAATGGCGCCCTGCAACTGGTGAGCAATTGCCACCGGCCAGGCGTGTGTCGTGCTCCCAATCAGGCGTGCGCCTCCTTCGGTCCGATGACGCCATCTGCCATCGGTATAGTGATGCTGCCAGAAATGCCGCGCGTGGGCGCCGCGTTCGCCCAGCAACTGCCCTGCGATCATCGCGGCGGGATCAGATGTCATCCCGATGATCGTCCCGGTGGTTGATTCGAGTTCGTGCAGCAAGCCATTGAGCGATCGGTCGATGCGGATCACTTCACCTGCAAAGCCGCTGTCTATCATAGCGGAAGCGAACTGGCGGCTTTCAGGCACGCCACTCTCCTCCACCAGGGTGATAGTGCGGTTCGGGCCTGGTCCAGGCCGCGCAAGGCTGCCCAGCCCAACCGCAGCGGTGCCGAGCGCTCCGGCCCCCAAAACATCCCTTCGCCTTAGCTTCCGAGCCATCATGCCTGCCTTTCGATTTTCTTGTGTGGCAAAGCCGGATCAGGGTTTTCGCCAGTCAATCCCTGCCAGCGATCCTCCAGGTTGCGATGAAGTCCGAATTGATCGAGCACTCGCATGCAGCTGTGATCGATGATGTCGTCAATGTCGTGTGGGCGATTGTAAAACGCCGGGACAGGTGGGAAGATCACCACGCCCATTTCGGTGCACGCAGTCATGTTGCGAAGGTGCGCCAGATTGAGCGGCGTTTCACGCGTCATCAGCACCAGTTTGCGCCGCTCCTTGAGCATGACGTCCGCCGCGCGGGTTATCAAATTGTCGGAAAGGCCGTTGGCGACTGCAGCTAATGTCCGCATGGAGCATGGCGCGATCACCATGCCCTCGCACAGGAACGAACCGCTCGCGATGCTCGCCCCTACATTGCGGCTGCTGTGTACAACGTTTGCAGCATCCTCGAATTGCTGTCGGCCATCGACAAGTTCTTCGCGGATGTTGAGCAAGGCGGCCTGCGACATGACCAGATGGGTTTCCCAGCCACCTTGGTCTTTGAGCATGGTCAACAGGCGCAACCCGTAGATCGCACCGGTCGCTCCGGTTATGGCAACGACCATCCGTTTCACGAGCGAACGATCCCAAAAACCGTTAGTTCTGAAATTTCAACGAATAGACAAGATGCACTGGTCATGAATCTGTCACCCTTCCTCTTCATCTGAGACAATGGGGGCGGCAAGTTAAGCCGCCCCCTGATCGCAAGTGTCAATATTCATAACCGATCTTGAGGAACCATTCCCGTGGGCGGGAATATGTCGCCAATGCAACGCCGCCAACATTCAGATCGACATATCCACCTTGGATGTAACGCTCATCAGTCAGATTGGTGACGCCTGCGGTAATCGTGATCTGATCTCCGGGGACGGTGTACGAAGCGTTCGCACCGAACACGCTGTAAGCGGGTTGGTACAGTTGCGGGCTGTTCACAGCGTCCTTGAAAGTACCGCTCTGATGGTACCAATCGCCGCGGATTACCAGCTTGCCGTTTTCGTTGTCGAATGCAGTCGCATTTGCTGCAACGGTTCCTGTCCACTCAGGCACGAAAGCGAACTTGGAGTCGACTGTAACAGGAAACGCGCTCGGATCCACCGAGCGATAGCCAGCATCCAGATAACCCACGCCATAGTCAATCCGCAGCCAATCGGTCGGTGCGGCCTGTCCCTCGATTTCAAAGCCTTTGATCCGTCCTTTACCACCGTTGCGAACCTTGGGTGCAATGCCCTCGTTAACGACGATCTGGATATCGGAATAATCAGACTGGAACACCGCCAGGTTCAGCCGCACGCGTCGATCGAACAACTCGGTCTTGAGGCCGACCTCGTAGGACTCGACGAATTCAGGCGTGAAGGCGGGGGTTACCAGTTCGCCCGGGAAGATACGCTGGCTGAAGCCACCGTTCTTGAAGCCCTTTGAATAAGAGGCATAGCCCATGACATCGTCGCTGAACTTGTAGTTTGCCGATACCGCCGGGGTCCATTCCTTGGCCTTGGCGGAAACCTCCACCGCCGGGAGAGTGTGGTTACCGCCCGGATTGGTTGCCGAGGGAACGCAGGACGGATCAGGGAACCCATTGGGCAGGAGCTGCGGTACGTCCTTTCCGACGATGCATCGACTATACTGTATGAATACGCCATCGGGGTATGGGGGCAGTAAGCCGGCGGTATAATCGCGGGTAATGACCTGTGCCGAAGGATCGAAGCGCTTTATTTCGTCAGTGTAACGAATGCCTGGTGTTATTGACAGACGATCCGTAACTTCGAACGTTGCCTGCAAGAAGCCGGCGTAGCTGTCGTTGTTGATCTTGCCGCCGCTGAAAAAATTGGCGAAGCCAAACCGCAATGGCTCGATATCCTCACCTTTTTCTTTCAGGTAAAAACCACCTAAGGTAAATTTAATTCGGTCGTCCAGCACACTTCCGACCAGCTGAAGCTCCTGCGATGCCTGCCACAGGTCGATATTGTTGGTGAGCTGCAACACCTCGAAGGGAGTCGCGTCAAAGTCGAATTCGATGGTTGATTTCTGGTTGCGATAGGCGCTGATCGACTTGAGGGTTACATTCCCAAAGTCATATTCCATCGTCAGGTTCGTCCCCCACAAATCAAAATCGGATTGGTTGGGCCCGCCGGCCCACGTAGTATCGATGTCACCGGTAACCCAGCGAGAGGAGACACAGTTGGGATTATCTACGGGTGCCAGTTCGCCGGGAGCACCGCACTGACCGGCCCCGCCGCCAAGCTTGTTGTATCCAAAATTTGAACTGGGGAAAGCGAATGTACCGTTGGGAGTGGTAACGATCTGCAACAGATCGGGCGAATCCCGGTTCTCGACAAGAGTGCTTGCTGCGGTCGCTTCGCGTCGGATGTTAACGTCGCCCGCCAGGGTCGCGGTGAAAACATCGTTTGGTTCCCACTTGAAGGCTACGCGTCCCGCGAAACTGTCCTTGTCGCCTTGGCGGTCACCGTCAACCAGCCGAAGCTGGTAGCCGTCGCGCGTTTCATAGGATGCGACCGCTCGCATGGCGAGCGTGTCGCTGATGGGGATATTAATGATACCCTTGATGTCAGCCCGGTTGAACCGACCGGTGGCTGCCTCGAGTTTGAGTTCAAATTCGTCGGAAGGCTCACGGCTGTTGACAATGATCGCGCCGCCAATGGTGTTTTTTCCGAAGAGCGTTCCTTGGGGCCCACGAAGAATCTGTACACTTCCGATATCGGCCATGTCGAGCAGGCCGCCAACCGAACGAGATACGTAAACGCCATCAACATAGATGCCAACGCCAGGGTCAACCGTGATATTGAAATCGGTCTGACCAACGCCTCGGATAAATGCGGTGAGCGATGCGCTTGATCCGGAGATATTCCCTACCGGCTGAATATTAACGTTCGGCGCGTAGGAAGCGACCTGCGCGACATTGGCGATCTGTCGGTTCTCAATCATGTCCCCGCTCATCGCGGTAATTGCGATTGGGGTTTCCTGCGCGTTTTCTTCGCGTTTGCGTGCCGTTACCACAATTACGTCGAGGCCGGCTTCGCGCTGCTCAACAGGTGTTTCAGTATTTGCTGCTACATCGGCATTTGCTGCGTCCTGAGCCAAAGCGGGCCCCGATGACACGGCCATTGCCAAACCGCTGGCCGCTAAGAGCAATGCCCCTTTGCCAATATTATAGATATTATTATTCATTTCTCTCTCCCTAATATTAAATAATGATTGTTTTTGTTTCTCTACCACTTATTTATTATTCTAATACATTAGAATTTTGTTTCGAATGTCACACCGACTTTGCGGTAAGGCTCGTAAAACCCGGCGGTCGACTGCCTCCAACCCGTTCCACCTCCACAGATCTATCGAGGTCGCCGCCGATTCAGTCTGATAGACGCTATCCACATAGGTGGCGATGTTCGGTTCGTCCCTATCGCGATGCCGGTTGAGCCGACGCCGCGAACGACCGGCTGAAACACGCCCATGTTGCGGCTACCGACAAAGGCGGGCACGACTTGAGTGAGAGTGCGCACCGTAGATACATCCGCCGAAGCATGCGCATCGCCGGCGAGAGCAGTCACAACATCCTGCAACTCTGCCTCGCGAGGGATAGCGGTAACGCCGATGTCGGCGAGGACCGAGAGATCAGCCTGTTCTGCGGGTTGTCCGGCCTTAGCTACTTGCGTCCAAGCACAGGGAGCGCCAATGACAAGGGCAGAACCACACCAAGCTATCGCGAACGTTCTAAGTCCCTTTCTTGCCATAACAACCCCTCCCATTCTAAACTATATTATTGGTTAACAAGCAGGTAAGTTTCGAGAAAATCAAGGCGATCGTTGCCCCAGAATATCTGATCATCGACAAACATCATCGGCGCGCCGAATACGCCTCTTTGGTAGGCTTGAGCGCGCACCTTACGATATTCGCTCTGGCCGGTTGGCGATGCGATGAATTCGCACAATGCATCGGCGTCGAGTCCGACTTCGTCGGCACAACTGCGCAGCTCGTTGAGATCACCAGGATCGGTCCCGAGTCCCCAGATTCTGTGGTACGCCGCTGTAACAAATGCTTCGGCCTGGCCCTGGCTGCGGGCGTAAAGCACCGCACAGTTCCAGTCCGCGCAGGCGAAGCTCGCGGGAAATTTCAATGGTGCCGCGTACTTGACTGCCCAACGCTCGAGATCGGCCATCATGACCTCTATTTTCGGCGCAACTTCACGGTTGGACGGGCCATAGTTGCCAGCGGCAATCTTTGCCTCCGGAATGTCGATCGGCCAATATTCGATTGTACAGCCGGTCCTGTGGGCCAGGTCCGGCAACTTCAACTGTGCGAGGTAGCTGAAGGGACTGATGAAATCGAAATAGAAATCGATCGTTCTGGTCATGGCATGGTTCCGTAGCCCACCAGCTTCTCGTAGTTGTGCCAGAACCCAATGATGGCGCCTTCGGTGACCAGATGGTCCGCATCATCCGGGCGACCGCCGCCCATGGCGATGTAAGATGCCGCGTCGTGTTCGCCTATGATAGCTCTCTGCACGATCTCGACCGCTTCGCCATCTTCCATAGAGACCAGCCCGGCCGGACCGATCAGGTTGGTTTGCTTTGTCCGGATCGCTTGCATCTCGGCATCATCATCAGCGTAGCCAAAATGGGTCCAGACGAGCTCGAAGCCATCGGTGCCCTTGGTTACGATCTGCCTTACCGCTAGAGTGTTCTGGATTTGCTGGAGCACCAGGTTCGGGAACACGGCAAGGATGACGAGGGTCACACCATCGTCGAATTCCTGCCTGCCTTTCAGGAGTGACATGTCCTGCAGCTTGAACTCGGTGTCAAAGGTGCGAGAATCCCCATAGGCCTGCTTATCTGCGGCATCGTCGTTACTAGAGGCAATCGAGTAAAGCAGCGAATGGCGCTTGCTCGCGTCCATCACGCTCTTGCCCGTCTGTGTGGAGCGGTAGAGCCCGAAAGTATTATGGAACAGGTGGAGCAAACTCGCGTGATAAGGATCGCGGGTGTTCTCCGCATAAAGCTTCCAGTTGCCGTGAACATGCTGGCGCTGGTCTCCAAGAACCTTGATCGGCTTGCACATGATACGTTCGATGTGCTCGATCACGATCGGCCCCAAAAAGTCACGCAGCGGCTCTACAGTCTGCGAGAAGCTGGCGAAGACCAGCCCGCCCACAGAATCTGCGCGCAGCTTTTTGAGACCATGCTGCTTCATGTCGAAGTCGCCCGGCATGCCGCCCTGACCCTTAAGCCCGCGCCGGAACGGAACCCCGATCAGATTGCCTTCCAAATCATAGGCCCACTGATGATATACGCATTCCAGAGTGGGCCGGTTGCCGCGTATCTCGCGGCAGACCAAGGCACCGCGGTGGGCGCAGCGGTTAACCACGACATGGACTTTTCCGTCGCTGCCTCGGGTAACTATTACCGGGGTCTCACCAATGAAGGTCGACTTGAAGTCTCCAGGCTCTGGAACTTCCGCTTCCAGGGCAACGAAAGACCAGGTTTCACCTTGAAAGATGCTCTCCTGCTCTCGCTGATAATATTCCGGATCGGTGAATACCCGATAAGGTACACGGTAGCCAGCGACATCCGCCGTTTCTGAAGACTCTCTGTTTTTAAGCGTTGTTTCTGCCATAACTAAATTTCCATGATAAGGATCAGATTGG
Source organism: Sphingorhabdus sp. YGSMI21 (assembly GCF_002776575.1). GTDB lineage: Bacteria > Pseudomonadota > Alphaproteobacteria > Sphingomonadales > Sphingomonadaceae > Parasphingorhabdus. The sequence continues at coordinate 1,414,279 of NZ_CP022548.1, forward strand.
ACGAACCATCATTGTATCGATGACATTTGTGTCAAAAACAGCAACCTTCGATATAAAAAGAGGGTGGCCTCCGCTGCAATCGATCTCGTCAATATACTTCCCAGCATTGTATATTTCGGTGTGCCCGTCCGCGCGCGTCATGAATACGGCGTAGTTGGTTTGTGCCGTGACTTTTAATTCATGTTCTGACACGATGCGGGTAGGCCCAAGGATATGGCGATAGCTGTGGACCGGGAAGATATTTGCCTTGCGCAGCGATATGATGCGGTCGACCAGCATGCCCTTGCTGTCACAAAATATCGCCGAGAGGCTCAGATTGCGCTCATGGTTCTCGCGCGCGATAACCTTGTAAATGCAATCGTCTGCGAACAGCTCTGGCCATTCCTCAAGTCGATCATCATCTATCCACTCGGCGTGGATGGCGTTGAGTTCGGTTGCAAGCTGCTGCAAGCGAATCCGCTCGAAAATGGTCGGGTCCATTTCAGGCCACTCCGTCCGGTTGGTCGATCCAAACCCACTCGTCGTCGATTGTGACGGAGTAAGTCTTGATTGCAACCTGACAAGGAAAGGCCTTTGCCGCCCCAGTGGCAATATCGAACGAGCCACCATGAAACGGACATTCGATGATGCCGTCATCCTGGTACCCATCGGTCAGCATGGCGTTTCCGTGGGTGCACATGTTGTCGGTGACGTAGATGTCCCCGTTAACATTGTAAACAGCAAGCGCCGGCAGGTCATCCAGAAACACGCCGACCGGTTCGCCGTCCTTGACGTCGGCAACTGGGCAAAGGCGTATCTTATTTAACATTGTGCTATGTAATCCTCTGAAATATTTAGTGTAACAACTGATCCAAAGCCCCTCTCACATGAGAGGAATATCCATGCCGTATCCCTCGGCTTCATTACCGTGGCCGAAAATGTCGCGGGTATAGAATTCCTGCTGGGAAGGAGCCTTGCGGGCACCCCAGCCAAATTCCCACAGCCAGCCAGAGGGGTTGGCGCAGTAGAAGGTGAGAGCCTGGTCGTTGGCATGCTTGCCGAGCTGAAGCGCGACATCGATCTGTTGCTCGCGCACGATGTCGTGGGCGAGCCCGAGGTCGTCGAGTTCGGTATATTCAAACATCAGATGGTTGATGCGCTTTTCCATCGGGCCGAGCCCGAATGCGACAGAGTGCTGCCGCTCGTTACAGTGCATGAAGTACGGGGAGGCAACCATGTCGTTGGGCAGGTGCAATTGGTATTCAACCGATCCGCGCAGTCCCAACAGACGGTAAAACGCGGCCGCGGCTTCGACATCATCCTGCCGCAGGATGCAGTGACCTACCCCCTCCGATCCAGTGAGGAACTTGCCGAACATGGCCCGTCCGGGGTGGAAGGGCTTGTGGGCATCCACTTGCGGGCCGTAGAATATTTCGGTGGGGTTCCCCGCGGGATCGAGCAGCTTGGCGAGGCCAAGAACGCGGCGCTCACGCGCTTCGCCTTCGCTCGCAATTGTCACATCGACTCCGGCGCTGGTCAACTTTTCGACCATCGCCTCGAACTCGGTCGGATCACCAACCCGCCAGCCCATGTAGGCCAGATCGTCAGTGTCACCTTTGTGCAGCGCAATGCGATGATGCCACAGATCCATGCGCAGGTAGATACGATCGGCTTCGCCTTCATCAACGATTTCCATTCCGGCAACCTGACTTGCGTAGGCGCGCCACGCATCAAGGTCCGTAACAGACAAGCCCAAGTATCCAAGTTCGGTGACCGATGACATTGACTGATTCTCCCCTAAATCTTTAGCCTTGAACGTTCTGTCCAACGAAACCGGCGTCGCCATTTTTGCGATTTCGACCATCCGATTCTGTGGGTCTCATAGCCTAAGATTTCTCACTGTGCAATACGTTGCATATAATAAATTCTTGGTGTATGAAGCCGATGGTTAAGCTGACAGGTCGATTCGTTGTTCGATGGCTTCTCCGCGTTTCCGGTGACGCGGGCGTGGGAAGTTCATCGGGACTAGGGATTTCGGGCGCGGCATCTGACTAGAATCTATGATATCCGGGAGAGATCAGACATGAATGCGACGGAAAAGCTGGATGGGCGCATTGCCGACTTGCAGGTCCTACGGGGCCGGCTACAATCCTGGCTGGTCAAGGACCAGACGCGCGGCGTATACCAGGTTGACCGTGCCTCCTTCACCGACCCCGACATATTTGAGCTCGAGCTCAAATATGTTTTCGAATGCAACTGGGTGTTCGTCGCGCATGAGAGTCAAGTCGCCAAGAAGAATGATTTTCTTACGACGAAGATCGGCAGAGTGCCTGTCATTATCACGCGTGATAATGCGGGGGTTCTTCGCGGAATGGTCAATGCATGCGCACACCGGGGCACCCGTGTCTGCCGTGAGAAGGCTGGCAATAAAAAGAACTTTATGTGCCCGTTTCATGGATGGACCTATTCGTCGGCAGGTGATTTGCTTGATGTCACGGAAGAAGCGGCGGGCGGCTATGCGCCTGGCTTCGACAAGTCTGATTTCGGTTTGCCGCAAATTGCGCGCCTTGAAAGCTATCGCGGCTTCATCTTCGCGAGCCTTTCCGACGACGTCTTGCCACTTGAGGATTATCTTGCCGGGTCCAAGGCGTTCATCGACCTGCTTGTCGATCAATCCCAAAGCGGAGAGCTTGAGGTAATCCCTGGCGCGACCCGGTATCGTTATCAGGGCAACTGGAAGATGCAGGTTGAAAACGGTCTGGACGGATACCACGTCAGCACCGTCCACGCCAACTACTTCATGACCGTTCAACGGCGTGTCCAGGGCGAATCGAAAAACGATACCAAGGCGATCGATTTTGCCAATTTCAATCGGCAGGATGGCGGCTCGTTCTCTTTCAAGAATGGCCATACGGTCCTGTGGGCTGACTATGCCAATTTCAAGGACCGACCGAATTTCGAGGTGCTCGACTGGCTAACAGCCAACCACGGGGAGGAAAAAGCGTTGTGGATGAACAAACGGATCCGCAACCTTCAGCTTTTTCCCAACGTGTTCCTGATGGACCAGACCAGCAGCCAGATTCGAATCATTCACCCGGTGTCGGTTGATGAGACGGAAGTCACGACCTATTGCATCGCGCCTGTTGGCGAAAGTTCGGAGGCCCGCGCCTTGCGGATTAGGCAATATGAAGACTTTTTCAACGCCAGCGGAATGGCGACTCCCGACGATTTGACCGAGTTCAACAACTGCCAGACCGGTTTCGCCAGAGGCGAAGGCCGAATGAACGACATGTCGCGCGGCGCTCCCAGATGGGAGAAGGACGCTGGACATTTCGGTGCAGGACTGGGTGTGGACGCCGTCCTCAGCAGTCCCGCCGTAGCCGACGAAGGCCTTTATGTTGCAATCCATGATGAGTGGGCGAACCGCATGAATGCGGCGATCGATCGCGAAAGCGCTGAACTGATGGCCTTTGGGGACAAGGAGGTGATTTCGTGAGCGACGTGGACGCAAGATGGCTCTCGGTGTGGCGTTTTCTTGGGCGAGAGGCCCAGGCGCTCGACGAGAAGGACTGGGATTGCTGGCTCGCGCTCTACCACGAGGATGCCGAATATTGGGTGCCTGCCTGGGACGACAGCGAGCGACTGACTGCCGATCCGCAAAGTGAAATCTCGCTGATCTATTATCATAACCGGGGCGGTCTGGAAGATCGGGTGTTTCGCATCCGGACTGGCCGGTCCTCGGCCAGCTCGCCTGCTCCGCGCACACAGCATATGTTTAGCCTTCTATCGGTAGAGGAGGCGGACGTTGCCTTGCAGGTGCGAACTTCTTGGACCGTGACCTCCGTGCTTGAAGGAGATGTCACCGTCTACAGCGGATCGGCCCAATACGACCTCCTGCCGGAAGCCGATTCCTATGTAATCAAACGCAAGAAGACGATCGTAATCAACGACGTCGCAAGGACCATGCTCGATGTCTACAGCATCTGACCGGCCAATGGTCTCACCAGGCGCCCGGCAAATTGTCGGAACAATGATTGGCGATCCTGCCGGAATTGGACCCGAAGTCACGGTCAAGGCACTTGCGAGCGGGCAAGTTCACGAAGTGTCGGTCCCGGTTCTGGTCGGGTCGTCTGCGGCCGTGGAGCGGGCCATCGACATGACTGGGGTCAAAGCGCGCGTGCGTGCCATGAAGTCTCTCGAGACGCCCAGTGACGATCCGGGCGTGATTGATGTGATCGACACAGGTGCTTTGCCGGCCGGGGTCCTGCCGTTGGGCGAAGACACCGAGGCTGCGGGGCACGCGACGGCGCAGTGGCTTGATGAGCTTGATGCGCTGGCGCGGGACGGATCCTTCGCGGCGACGATCATGGGACCTATCAGCACCGATTCGCTGAAGATGGCCGGCAAGCTGGACAAGGTTATCAGCCCCACGCCCGGCGAGAGCTATCTCGTTTTGCTGACCGGCCCCTTGCGGGTCGCGCATCTGACCGATCATATGTCCTTGCGTCAGGTGATCGATGTCATATCGGCTGATCTGGTGGCCAAGGCCATCGGTCAGGTGAATGATGCCATGCAGTCGTGGGGCATTGCCAAACCGCGCATTGCGGTTGCCGGGCTTAATCCCCACGCCATGGGCGATGAGGAGCGGCTGGCCATCGCACCGGGTGTCGAGCGGGCCAAGGCCATGGGGATTGCCGTCGAAGGACCGGTCGCGCCGGATTCAGTCTTCCGTCAGTGCATCGAAGGCCGCTACGACATGGTCCTCGCGATGTTCCACGATCAGGGCCATATTGCTGTCAAGACCTGGGGATTTTCCGGCAACTGCGTAATCATGATGGGGCCGCCCTATCTCCACATGTCGGTCGCCCATGGCACTGCCTACGACATTGTCGGTTCAGGCAAGGCGGATGCGGCGATGATGCTGAGCGCGATGCGCACCTGTGGACGGCTCGCATCGGGACAGGGATTTGAAGGAGAAGCGAAATGAATTCTCACTTACGGGTCGAGGCCCAGCAATCTATTCCCACAGCGGTCGACTATAAGGTCTATCACGACCCGGAAGTCTTCGCTGCGGAGCAGCGCAATGTCTTCAAAGGTCGCATCTGGTGCTACCTAGGACTAGAAGCAGAAATTCCCAATGCGGGGGATTTTCGGGCGAGCTTTGTCGGTGAAACACCCGTGGTTCTGGTGCGCGGGCAGGAAGACAAAATTTTCGCTTGGGTTAACCGGTGCGCGCACAAGGGGGCGACCGTGTGCCGCTCGCTGCGCGGCAACCAGGCCGATGGCGCTTTCGTCTGTGTCTACCATCAGTGGGCCTACGATGCCGAAGGAGCGCTGGTGGGCGTGCCTTTCCGGCGCGGAATGAAGGGTGTGGGGGGCTATGACAAGGAATTCGATCCAGCCAATCACTCACTCGAAAAGCTGCGGGTGGAAAGCTACAAGGGGATGGTGTTTGGGACGTTTGCGTCTGAGATAGAACCACTTGAGGATTTTCTTGGTCCCGTGATGCGCAAATATATCGACCGGGTTTTCCATCGCCCGATCAAACTATTGGGCTATGCGCGGCAGTATATGGCGGGCAATTGGAAGCTCTATTCCGAAAACAGCCGGGATAGCTATCACGGCGCCTTGCTGCATCTGTTCTACCCAACTTTCGGCATCTATCGTCAAAGCCAGGAAAGCGCAGGTGAACTTGCCGAGCAGGGTTTCCATAACGTCTTTACCGTATCCAAGCCCAATGGCGACATCGACTACACGTCGTTCGGCGACGAAGCCAATCGCGAAATGCAGAGTGCCACGAAACTGCAGGATGACAGACTGCTGCAATTCCGGCCGGAAATCGACGACGATATCGGGCTGCACATCCAGTCGCTGTTCCCGAACGTGGTGCTCCAGCAGATCCAGAACACGCTGGCGACTCGTCAGATCGTGACGCATGGCCCTGACAAGACAGAGCTGGTCTGGACCTATTTCGGATATGCCGACGATGATGAGGAAACAACCCGGCACCGGCTGCGAAACCTGAATCTTGTTGGTCCATCAGGGCTGATCTCGATGGAAGACGGAGAGGCGGTCGAACTTTGCCAGCAAGGCACCGTTGGGGCAGAAGGCAAGTACAATTTCATCGAAATGGGCGGGGACGATGTACGCGGATATTACGCGCCGATGGGTATGGATGAAAACGCAGTGCGCGGATTCTGGAAAGGGTATCTGGAATTGATGGGTGATGCCCTGCCCACTTCTGCCGTGGAGGTGCCCGCATGAACCTGGTCGATCCCGCTCTGCAAGGCTTCGTCGATTCCTTGAACGCTGCTTACGGGTTATGCCTTGATGACGGTCGGCTCGAGGAGTGGCCCGAGTTCTTTGTGGAGGACTGCCTCTATCAGGTGATTGCACGCGAGAATGTTGACAACGGCCTGCCGGCTGCGGTCATGTATTGCGACAGCAAGGGTATGCTGGTCGACCGGGTAGTGGCTTTACGCCAAGCCAATGTATTCCCTGAGCACTTCAGCCGCCACCTGATTTCGCGGGCAGTGATTACCCCGGTCAACGGCAACATGGTGTCTGCAGAGGCCAGCTATGCCGTGCTGCAAACGCGCAATGACGGAGAAACGCGGATTTATAACGCCGGGAAGTACATCGACAAACTATTTGTGGCTGAAGGCTCTGCCAAGCTCGTAAGCCGCACCTGCGTCTATGATACGCATCGCATCGCCACCCTGCTGGCAACGCCCATTTGAGGCGCGAACCATTCGACAACCACAACCAAGGAAACAATCAATGAAGCTTTACTATAGCCCAGGAGCCTGCTCGCTCGCCCCGCACATTGCACTCTATGAAACCGGCGCTAACTTCGACGCCGTCAAGGTCGATCTCGGCTCACGCAAGACCGACGCCGGGGACGATTTTCTTGCCGTCAATCGCGCGGGTAAAGTGCCGGCGCTGGCTCTGAGCACCGGTGAGACCCTGACCGAGAATCCGGCCATTCTACTCTACATCGCCGATCAAAATGACGGAGCTGGCCTGGCTCCGCGTGAGGGCAGCCTCGAGCGCTACCAGCTGCTGAGCCGCCTCGGCTTCCTGTCTTCGGAATTGCACAAGGCTTTCGTCCCGCTGTTCACGCCTGGCACGACGGACGAGGCCAAGGCTGCAGCGACCAAGACCGTGAAAGATCTTCTGGCCGGACTTGATCAGGAAATCGCTGGCAAGGACCATTATGTGGGCGAGGCGTTTAGCGTCGCTGATATCTACCTGTTCGTGATCCTCAGTTGGCCCGCTCATGTCGGCATCGACATGGCAGCTTATCCTGCCCTAGGCGCTTTTGCTGGCAAGATAGCGCAGCGGCCCTCTGTGGGAGCAGCTCTCAAGGCAGAAGGCCTCATCTAAATTTTCTTCGCTCACACCGTGGAGAACAATTGCGACGGTTGCAAATCTTTGGCCTATTGCAAATGCATTTTTTTTGGTGCAATAACAAATTTGGTCTTTAGGAGTAAATCCGGGCGAGTCGGGTTCTTCCGGGAACAAGATTCGTCGGGGTTACCGGAGCCAACATAAAAAAGTTCGGGAGAGATATGATCACCGGTTCGAATGAAGTCGCACGCGCCGAGATCGGCAAATCGCTGGTTATGGATAACTGTGCAACCAATTATCATGATGTCGGCGAAGGCGCGGCGGTTTTACTAGTCCATGGCTCGGGGCCCGGTGTCACCGCTTGGGCCAACTGGCGGCTCAATATGCCCGAACTCGCTAAGCGGTTCCGGGTGATTGCGCCGGATATGTTCGGATTTGGTTATTCCGATTCCAAGGGCCGCATAGAAGACAAACAGATCTGGGTTGATCAGCTGGTGGCTTTGCTCGACAACCTTGGCATCGACAAAGTGTCGATGGTGGGCAATTCGTTCGGTGGCGGCATTACCCTCGCGTTCATGATCGCCCATCCCGATCGGGTCGAGCGCGCAGTATTGATGGGGCCGGCCGGTCTTGAATTCCCGATCACGCCGGCGCTGGATGAAGTCTGGGGCTACGAGCCCTCGGTCGAGGCCATGCGCTCCTCGCTCAAGTATCTTGCCTGGGATCACAGCAGGCTAACTGACGATCTGGTCCAGTCACGATACGAGGCAAGCGTCCGCCCGGGTGCGCATGCACCATATCATACCACCTTCGGCGGCCCAGACCGTCAGCGCAATATTGCGATGCTGGCAAGCCGCGAAGAAGATATTGCCGCGCTGCAGCAGGAGGCGCTGATCCTGCATGGCCGGTCCGATCAGGTCATTCCGCTTGAGTCGAGCGTGCGCTTGGCAAATCTGCTGCCCTGTGCGGACCTGCACGTGTTTGGCGAATGCGGCCATTGGGTTCAGATCGAGCGTATGGCCAGTTTTAACCGAATGGTGTCTGAATTTTTCACTAGCGGCCTCAAGGGCTGACTGAGCAAGGAGAGATGAAATGGCTGTAACTGGAGTAATTCGTCCTGGATACGTGCAACTGCGGGTTCTTGACCTCGACGAGGCCATCAAACATTACCGCGACCGGATTGGTCTCAATCTCGTCAGCGTCGAGGGCGGTCGGGCCTTCTTCCAGGCTTTTGACGAATTCGACCGACACAGTATCATTTTGCGCGAGGCAGATACGGCCGGACTCGACCGAATGGGTTTCAAGGTTGCGAAAGACTCCGATCTTGATCACTTCGCTGAACGCCTGCTCGACTGCGGTGTGCATGTAGACGTCATTTCCGCCGGTGAAGATCCCGGTGTCGGACGTAAGATCCGCTTCAATACCCCAACCGCGCATGTGTTTGACCTATACGCTGAAATGGAGCTGTCCGAAACCGGGCCGGCGGTCCGTAATCCTGATGTCTGGATAGCCGAACCGCGCGGCATGCGCGCGACGCGTTTCGATCACTGTGCGCTAAACGGCGTGGATATCTCCGCGAGCGCCAAGATTTTCGTCGAAGCTCTGGACTTCTCGGTCACCGAGGAACTGGTCGACGAAAGTACGGGGGCACGTCTCGGCATCTTCCTTTCATGCAGCAACAAGGCCCATGATGTCGCCTTTCTGGGCTATCCGGAAGACGGTCGGATCCACCACACTTCATTCAACCTCGAATCCTGGCACGATGTTGGGCACGCGGCTGACATTATCAGTCGCTACGATATTTCGCTCGACATCGGCCCGACGCGCCACGGGATCACTCGCGGCCAGACGATTTACTTCTTTGATCCATCGGGCAACCGCAACGAAACGTTCAGCGGCGGCTATTCCTACTACCCTGACAACCCGCGCCGCATGTGGCAGGCGGAGAATGCGGGCAAGGCGATTTTCTATTATGAAAAGGTGCTGACTGACCGCTTCATGACGGTAAACACCTGAAAATGGACGGTTTAGTGACAATCAGGACAATCGGACATGGCTTGGCTGCGCAAGCGGTTTCGGCCGCTCTCGCCAAGGGCGACGAAACCGGTTGCCCGGTTGCTGCAGCAGTCATCGGGGCAGGCGGCGAGTTGGTGGCTTTGCTTCGCGCGAGCGGCACACCCTTCCCCTCATCGCAAATTGCCCAGGACAAGGCTTATACCGCCGCCAGCTTCCGAGTTCCGACGCCTGAAGTGTACAAGATGGTTTCGGGCAATCCAGCGTTGAGCACCGGGCTAACCGCACGAACGGGAATTGTGATGTTTGGCGGAGGATTGCCGATCGTAATTGACGGCGAATTCGTTGGCGCGATCGGCGTATCGGGTGGGTCCGAAGAAATCGACATTGCCTGCTCCAACGCCGGCCTCTCCGCAATCGGCGGGGCGCAACATTAAACGCCTGGTGCCCCCATTCATTGGAACAATAGTAATCAAATGACTAGCAAAACGTCTCGACCGGTTACCGACACCATTCTCAATTTCATTGGGGGTTCCTTTCGCAAGGGCAGCCAGGGCAAGGCCTTTGCCAACGTCAACCCAGCAACCGGACAAACGATCGGTACCGTCCATGAGGCGAGTGAAGCCGATGTGGCCGACGCAGTGGCAGCGGCCAGGGCAGCGCTTGACGGGCCGTGGGGCAAAATGACAACGGCCGAAAGGGTCAAGTTGATCGTTGCGGTAGCCGACGAGATCGACCGCCGTTCGGGGGATTTTCTTGAGGCGGAGGTCGCCGACACTGGCAAGCCCCGCCACCTGGCTTCGCATATCGATATTCCGCGCGGCGCAGCAAATTTTCGGATGTTCGCCGATGTTATTGCGACGATGCCGAACGAATCTTTCACGACGCCAACGCCCGATGGCGGGCGGGCAATCAATTACGCGGTGCGCAAGCCCAAGGGCGTGATTGCGGTGATATGCCCGTGGAATTTCCCTCTCCTGCTGATGACCTGGAAGGTCGGACCTGCGCTGGCCTGCGGCAACACCGTCGTGATCAAGCCGTCGGAGGAAACCCCACGTACGGCGGCTCTTCTTGGCGAAGTCATGAATAAGGTGGGGGTGCCAGAGGGCGTCTACAACGTAGTGCATGGTTTCGGCGCGGGCTCGGCCGGGGAATATCTGACCACCAACAAGGATGTGGACGCCATAACCTTTACCGGAGAGACCGGGACTGGCCAGGCGATCATGCAGAAGGCTGCGATCGGGGTTCGCGACGTGTCTTTCGAGCTCGGCGGCAAGAACGCGGCGATCGTCTTCGCCGACGCTGATCTCGACAAGGCGATCGAGGGCCTCTCGCGCTCGGTCTTCCTCAACACCGGGCAGGTCTGCCTCGGCACTGAGCGCGTCTATGTCGAGCGACCGCTGTTTGATGAATTCGTCCGGCGGATGACGCTAGCGGCGCAGGCATTCAAGCCCGGTGCCATAGACGATCCGGCCTACCTTGGGCCGCTGAGCAGCGCAGAGCACCGCGAAAAGGTACTCGGCTATTACGCGAAGGCGGTGGAAGAAGGGGCGACGGTTGTCACTGGCGGCGGCGTTCCGGAAGTCGATGGCGATCAGGCGGGCGGCTTCTACGTGGAGCCAACGCTGTGGACCGGCCTAGCTCATGACAGCACGGTGATGCGCGAGGAAATCTTCGGTCCATGCTGCGGCCTGATCCTCTTCGACAGCGAAGACGAGGTCATCGCGCTGGCCAATGACACCGACTACGGACTGTGCGCGACCGTATGGACCGAAAATATCTCGCGCGCGCACCGGGTGGCGGCGGCGATGCAAGTGGGTGTGTGCTGGGTCAATTGCTGGTTCCTGCGCGATTTGCGCACCGCATTCGGCGGATCAGGCCATTCCGGCATTGGGCGGGAGGGCGGTGTTCACAGCCTCGAATTCTACACTGAAACTGAAAACATCTGCGTGAAACTCTGAAACCATGACTACAGAAACCAACATCGACCCTAAGGTCATTCAACAAGCCGCCGAACAATTGCGCGGTGCCGCGATAAGCGGAAAACCCGTGGCGCCGGTTCGCGATCTCATATCGGCGGGCGGCGTGGATGCGGCCTATGCCGTGCAGGAGGTCAATACCCGGCACTATGTCGACAGCGGACGAAGACTGGTAGGCCGCAAGATCGGCCTCACCTCGCTCGCGGTCCAGCGGCAGCTTGGTGTCGACCAGCCCGATTACGGCATGCTGTTTGCCGATATGGACGTGCCCGAAGGCATGCCGATCTCGCTTGATCAGGTGATTCAGCCCAAGGTCGAGGCCGAGATCGCGATTGTCATCGGCCGCGACCTACCGCATCCGGACCTGACTACCGCCGAAATGATCTGCGCGGTGGAATATGTCGTGCCGGCGATCGAGATCGTCGACAGCCGGGTGGCCAACTGGGACATTCGTATTTGGGATACCGTAGCTGATAATGCCTCCAGCGGACTGTTCGTGCTGGGTGCCGTTCCGCGCAAGCTTGACGGGCTAGACCTGCGCGAATGCGGTATGGTGATGGAGATCAAGGGCGAACCCATTTCGGTCGGCGCCGGGATCGCCTGCCTGGGCAGCCCGATCACCGCGTCCTTGTGGTTGGCGCAGGTGATGGCGCGTGTCGGTCGGCCGTTGCTTGAAGGCGACGTGATCCTGTCGGGTGCGCTCGGTCCGATGGCCGGCGTGAACCGCGGTGAGGTTGTCGAGGCAAGAATCAACGGAGTTGGAACAGTTCGCGCAGAATTCGCCGCCGACGGCAACTGAAGATTGGATGAAAGACAAACCTATGGCTAAAATGAAATGTGCGATTATCGGCTCAGGCAATATCGGCACTGACCTGATGATCAAATTGCTCAAGGGTTCGGACGTGCTCGAACTCGCCGTAGTAGTCGGCATTGATCCGGCATCCGAGGGACTGGCGATGGCCCGCGAACGCGGGGTGACGACCACCCACGAGGGAATTGAGGGGCTGCGCAAGCTTCCGGCCTATTCGGAGATCGGAATCGTCTTTGATGCGACCTCGGCTTACGCCCACAAGGCGCATGATGCCGCGCTGCAGCGGGACGGCAAGCTGGTCGTTGACCTGACGCCTGCTGCCTTGGGGCCATTTTTTGTGCCCCCGGTCGGAAATGTGCTCGACAGTAAGGTCCGCAACGTGAACATGGTCACCTGCGGAGGGCAGGCAACCATCCCGATCGTCGCCGCGGTTTCGCGCGTGAGCCCTGTCCATTACGCTGAAATAGTCGCATCGGTATCATCGCGTTCGGCGGGGCCGGGTACTCGCGCCAATATCGACGAATTCACCCGCACCACGGCCAAGGCGATCGAGGTCGTCGGCGGTGCGCGCCGCGGACGCGCTATTATCATCCTTAATCCGGCTGAGCCGCCGATGATCATGCGCGACACGATCTTCACGCTGACCGACCAGGTTGACGAGGACAGGATCCGCCAGTCGGTGCAGGACATGGTGCAGACCGTCCAGTCCTATGTCCCCGGCTATCGCCTCAAGCAGGAGGTGCAGTTCGAACGGTTCGGCTCCAACCATCCGCTGAAAATTCCCGGCTATGGCGAATTCGTTGGTCTCAAGACCAGCGTTTTCCTCGAAGTAGAGGGAGCAGGCGATTACCTGCCCAAATATTCCGGCAATCTCGACATTATGACCGCCGCGGCCAAGGCGGCCGGCGAGCGGCTCGCGCAGCAAAACCTGGCAAAGGTGGCAGCATGACCTTCAATCCCAAAACCGACAAGCTCTACATCCAGGATGTTACCCTGCGTGATGGGATGCACGCGATTCTTCACATGTACGGCACAGACAGCGTCCGCACGATCGCCAAAGCCCTGGACGATGCCGGTGTCGACGCCATCGAAGTGTCGCACGGCGATGGCCTCAACGGCACGTCATTCAATTATGGCTTTGGCTCTCACACCGATTGGGAATGGATCGAGGCGGCAGCCGACGTGATCAAACGGGCGGTGCTGACCACGCTGCTGGTGCCTGGCATCGGCACTGTCGAAGAGCTTCGCCGTGCTTACGCATTGGGTGTTCGCTCGGTGCGGGTCGCGACCCATTGCACCGAGGCAGACGTTGCCAAGCAGCATATCGGTATCGCCCGCGATCTCGGTATGGATGTATCGGGCTTTCTGATGATGAGCCACATGATCGACGCCGAGGCGCTGGCCCAGCAGGCCTTGCTGATGGAAAGCTACGGCGCGCACTGCGTTTATGTGACCGACAGCGGCGGCGCGCTGGACATGGATGGTGTGCGCGAGCGGCTGCGGGCCTACGACCGCGTGCTCAAGCCGGAAACCCAGCGCGGCATGCATGCCCACCACAATTTGTCGCTCGGTGTCGCGAATTCGATCGTTGCCGCTCAGGAAGGCGCCGTACGGATCGATGCCAGCCTTGCAGGCATGGGGGCAGGGGCGGGCAACGCCCCGCTCGAAGTGTTCGTTGCTGCGGCCGACCGAAAGGGCTGGAACCATGGATGCGACGTGATGGCGCTGATGGACGCAGCAGAAGATCTGGTCCGTCCACTTCAGGATCGCCCGGTGCGGGTCGACCGCGAGACTCTGAGCCTGGGTTATGCCGGTGTCTATTCAAGCTTCCTTCGTCACGCGGAAAAGGCCGCCGAACAATACGGCCTCGACACCCGCGAAATACTGATCGAACTGGGTAAACGGCGTATGGTTGGCGGGCAGGAAGACATGATCGTCGATGTTGCGCTCGATCTCGTTTCCGCGCGGGCAGCATAGGCGATGGCAATGGACAAGATTGAACGTTACGCGGAAATTCTGGACAGCGCGGCGCTTCATGCGCGCGCAACGCCACAGCTCACGCATACCGACCCCGATCTGAGCGTGGCGGATGCCTATCTGGTGCAGAAGCTTTCGGTCGATCGTCGCCTCAGCCGCGGTGAACGCCGAATCGGAGTCAAAATGGGTCTGACGAGCCGGGCCAAGATGCTGCAGGTCGGGGTCGACGAGGTGGCCTGGGGACGCCTGACCGACGCGATGCTGATCGAGGAAGGCGCGTCGATGTCTCGCGCACGTTTCGTTCACCCACGGGTTGAACCGGAAGTGGCTTTTCTTATGAAGGCACCGCTTTCCGGAAAGGTCACAGCGATGGAGGCGCTGGCGGCGGTCGAAGCGATTGCTCCGGCAATGGAGATCATTGATAGCCGGTATGAGAACTTCAAGTTCGCTTTGTCTGATGTTATTGCTGACAACACCTCGTCCTCTGGCCTTGTGATCGGACAATGGAACGATCCGGCCAAGGATTTCTCGAACCTCGGGGTTGTTCTCGAAATCGACGGCCATGTGATCGAGGTCGGTTCGACTGCAGCTATTCTCGGCCATCCCTTGCGGTCGTTGGTCGCCGCAGCGCGACTTGTCGCTGAAGGCGGAGAAGAAATCTCAGCAGGCGACATCGTCATGGCAGGTGGCATCACCGCCGCTCCCAATCTCGCGCCCGGTCAAACCGTCCGCACAAGTATCCAGGGGCTTGGTGCCGTAATGTTCCAGGTGGAGGCGTAAATGCCAATCATTGAGGTCAACATGCTCGAGGGAAGATCGACGGACGACAAAGAACGGCTGATCCAAGCCCTGACCGATGCTGCCATCACTTCGATTGGGGCGCCGCGTGAATCCGTTCGCATTATCTTGCGCGAGATGCCGAGCGGCCACTTCGCGGTCGGGGGACAGTCCTTTGCGGCGAAAGCGGCTGCAAAGGCAGCTGGGAAGGAATAGCGTGACAGCTGGATCACACCGGATCCGGATCGTCGGCGGCGCGGAATTCAATTGTGGTGAGGGCGAGCGTGTCTTGCTCGCCATGGAACGATGCGGATCGAGCGATATCGGCGTTGGTTGCCGGGGCGGAGGGTGCGGAATTTGCCGGATCAGGGTGATCGACGGAGATTACAAGACCGGCAAGATGAGCACGGCGAAGATTTCGGAGGCAGAACGGGAAGCGGGCTTTGCCCTGGCTTGCAGAGTGTTTCCGGTGAGCGATCTTTTGATCGAAATTTGATGAAGTCTGAGGAGAGATGCAATGGCTACACAGTTGAAAAGTGGTACCAACGAATACGGAATCAAGGGCGAATACGGTCACTTTATCGGCGGCGAATGGATTTCCAGTGATAGCGGAAAGACGATCGACCTGATTAACCCTGCCACCGGGGCAGTGCTGACCAAGATCCAGGCTGGCAACGCCAAAGATATACAGCGTGCAGTGGCCGCTGCCAAGGCTGCCTTCCCCAAGTGGTCCGAAAGCTCGCCTGCCGAACGACAGGAAATCCTGATCGAGGTCGCCCGCCGGCTCAAGGCGAGGCATCAGCATTATGCGACGCTCGAGACGCTAAACAATGGCAAGCCGATCCGCGAATCGATGCATTTCGACATGCCGCAGGCAATTGGTCAGTTCGAACTGTTCGCGGGGGCCGCTTACGGCCTGCATGGCCAGACCATTGATTATCCCGATGCTGTCGGCATAGTTCATCGCGAGCCGCTGGGCGTGTGCGCGCAGATTATCCCGTGGAACGTGCCGATGCTGATGATGGCCTGCAAGATCGCGCCAGCCCTCGCTTCGGGTAACACTGTTGTGCTTAAACCTGCTGAGACGGTCTGCCTTTCGGTAATCGAATTCTTCGTGGAAATGGCCGACCTTCTGCCCCCCGGCGTGATCAACGTGGTCACCGGTTATGGTGCCGACGTCGGTGAGGCGCTTGTCACCCACGAGGACGTTCGGAAGGTCGCCTTCACCGGCTCGGTGGCGACCGCCCGCCGGATCATGCAATATGCTTCCACCAACATCATTCCGCAGACGCTGGAACTGGGCGGCAAGTCCGCGCACATCGTCTGCGCTGATGCCGATATTGATGCTGCGGTGGAAAGCGCCACCATGTCGACTGTCCTGAACAAGGGCGAGGTTTGCCTGGCCGGTTCGCGACTGTTCCTGCATGAAGCGATTCAGGAGGAGTTCCTCGCCAAGTTCAAGGTCGCACTCGAAGGCATTCGCCAAGGCGACCCGCTCGACTTCGCCACACAGCTCGGCGCGCAAGCGTCGCAGATGCAGATGGACAAGGTCGTAAGCTACCTCGAACTGGCGACTGAAGAAGGGGCCACCGTTCTGACTGGCGGCAGCCGTAACGGCAATCTAGCCGATGGGCACTTCATCAGCCCGACGGTCTTCACCAACGTTAACAACTCGATGCGTATTGCGCGTGAAGAGATTTTTGGCCCGGTCACCAGCGTGATCAGCTGGAAGGACGAGGAAGATATGATGAAAGCGGCGAACGACACGACATACGGGCTTGCCGGTGGTGTCTGGACTCGCGACCTCGCGCGCGCGCACCGTATTGCCCGCAAGCTCGAAACCGGCACAGTGTGGATCAACCGCTACTACAACCTGAAGGCGAACATGCCGCTTGGCGGTTACAAGCAGAGCGGGTTCGGCCGTGAATTCAGCCATGAAGTGCTGAACCACTACACCCAGACCAAATCGGTCGTGGTCAATTTGCAAGAAGGTCGCACCGGCATGTTCGATCAGTAATTTTGAACTGAACGACAATCGGTGAATGAGGAGAGAAAATTGTCTAAAAGGCTTGATGAGGAGGTGGCGCTACTGACAGGTGGCGCCACCGGGATCGGTGCGGCGATCGTCGCGCGCTATGTCGAAGAAGGTGCCAAGGTCGGCGTGCTTGTCAAGGACGCCGAACAGGCAGAGCTGGTTCGTGCGCGGCATGGCGACAGCGTCATTGCGGTGACAGGAGACGTTCGTTCCTATGCAGACAATGCCCGCGCAGTGGCTGAAACCGTGGCGGCTTTCGGCAAGCTCGATGTGTTTGTCGGAAACGTTGGCATCTGGGATTTCATGGTCCCGCTCGAACAGCAGGAGCCTGAACAGCTAGGCAAGGTCTTTGACGAAATCTTCGATGTCAACCTGAAGGCCTATTTTCTTGGTGCTCACGCAGCTATCCCTGAACTCAGGAAGGTCAAGGGGAGTATTATTTTCACAGCCTCGACCTCTAGTTATTATACTGGAGGCGGCGGTACTCTGTACGTCGCTTCCAAACACGCTGTGGTCGGGCTGATAAAACAGCTGGCTTGGGAACTGGCACCGGACATCAGAGTCAATGGCGTTGCGCCTGGAGGGACACGGACCCCGCTCAGCGGCACCCAGACCGGTGGCTTTTCAGAGACAAAGATGGAACAGATGCCCGGGCTTGACGATCTGATTTCCAGCATGACCCCGCTTGGACGGATCGCCGAACCTGCTGATCATGCGGGTCTCTACGCCCTTTTGGCTTCGCGGCGGGACTCTTCGTACATGACCGGAACGGTGCTTTTGAGCGATGGCGGTATCGGAATCGGCAAACGTCCGGACGGGTGAACACTCTGCACAGAGCTAGGGTCGTTAGAATCAAGCACACGACAAAAGGAGAGATGCCATGGCTGAGAAATTTCCATTTTCCGACTTGCTCGTCATTTCGGGAGTCATTGGAGCCGCGCGGTGGAAACCGACGCACTTCGGGCCGGCCGTCGCTCCTCCCCAACTAGCCGAATTCGGCGGCAATCTCACAAGAGATCGTGCGGAACGGATGATGGCTCACGCCGAAGCCGGGGGGCTCGCAATTTACGGGATCGGCCAGCTGAGCTACCATCGTGCGCCGGTCGACAAGACAGTCGTCTATCCGATCGACGCCTTTTACGCGCATGGTCAGTACACGTCGGTTATTGCTACCTTGAACCGCGTTGCAGTTCTGCTCGACAACACCGAAAAGGTGGATATCCAGGAAATGGTTGGCAAGATGATCCGGGTCGATAACTGACTCGGCGGCGGTGTATCACTGTCTAGGGCCCGGCTTGGCATTGTTGCCCTGGGTGCAAGACCGCGCTTGGCGCAAAGGCCATTTTGTCTCTGCGGTTACCGCGCGCTGCTGCGATCGAGGAAACGATCTGCAGAGATCGTATCGCGAGACACGCCGGCTTTGAGTAACTCTTCTTCGGCGAGGTCGACCATCGCGGGCGGACCGCACAGATAGGCCTCGCATAGCGCCTTATCCAGTAGTCCGGCGATCTGCTGCGTCACCAGCCCACGTGCGCCATCCCAGGCGCTATCAGGAGCCTCTTCGGACAGGACCGGTCTAAATTCGAACGGCCCATTCCAGGCGGCTTTGAGTTCGCCGATTCCATCGAGGCAATAAAGATGTGCCTGGCTCCTTGCGCCATATAACAGGACAACCGGCCGATTCGCGCCGTTCGCAAGAGCTTCCTGCAAGATGGCCATGATCGGCGCGAGGCCGCTACCTCCAGCGATGCAGAGCATTGGCGCGGTGCTCGTCTTGAGGTGGAACTCGCCATAGGGAGCTGACACCATCAACTGCGTTCCGATACGCTCACCTCCGAACAGCCAGTCGGTGAAAGTGCCTCCCGGAACATGGCGGACATGGAACTGCAACTGCCGGGCCGGCCCGGCCTTGGGTGCGAAAGCGAAGGAATAGCTGCGTGGACCGTCGATGCCGGGCGCGCTCAGATCGGCGTACTGGCCAGGGGTAAAGGAAAGCGGCCGGTCAAGCTCGACAATGAGATTGATTATATCCGGACAAAGCCGAGGGGACGCGACGATCGTCGCGGAATAATTTTCGACAGTTTGCTGACTCAACAGGGGAGCGTCGAGCGCAATAGTCAGGTCCGACCGTGGTAACGCTTGGCAAGCAAGCCTGTACCCGGCCGACAGGTCGTCGCGTTCCAGAGCCAATGCAGATGGACTGAGTTCGCGTATCCTACCGTCCACAAGCTTGAATTTGCAGGTTCCACACGAGCCGACTTTACAATCGTGAGGCATCGCCAGTCCTTCGGCGAGCATTGCTTCGAGCAGGGTCTTGTCTCGGGCGACCAGCAACGTCCGAGCTTCGGATGCCAAGGTCACCTTGTTAAGCTCGGGTTTTTTCAGGAAGGAGAACATGAAGGCGACCTACTGTGCTGGATTGAGGGTGAAAAGAAAAGTGAGCGTCATCCTTAGGGGATGACGCTCAGGTGGCATGAAGACGATCGGAGGGATTCATCTTCATGCAGGTGGACTGTCGAGCCACTGCGGCCAGCCTGCCAACGCGTTGGCCGCTCGTGCCAGTTTCCGCTCGCTGGGCGATGCAAACCTCAGGTCCCAATCTTTCAGGCGCGGCTGGGCAATGAACCTGTGCCAAACCGGCGGGACCATTCCGCACAGGAAGCACAAGAACAATGACGGCATCTGCGGTGCCTCGGGCTCGGGTTGTAGCTCGTAGAAAGGGGTGTGCCCGTCGAGGTGGTGGTTGATGTGATTGGTAATCTCCACCCCGATCGGACGCACGATCATGCCAAGATGGTTCCAGGCGTGATGCTTGGCGATCGGCTCGCCCTCGATCCGCAGCAAGCCGTAATGCTGAAAGTAATTGAAGCCTTCGACCAGCATCTTGGCAAAAAACATCGCCGCGACCGTCACCAGGCCGGCAATAGGGCCAGCGAGAACGGTCATCACTGCGATGATTGCGCCAACCAGCACCAGTTGTAACCACATGGCATTGCGCCAGCTACCCTTCGAATGACCCAGACGTGAGAGGATCTCGGCCTGCTTTTCCCAAGTGTCCTTGTACGAGCCCCACGTCGCCGAAAGCACGAAGCTGTAGATCGTCTGCCCTCGCAATGGCGTGTCGCTATCCTTGCCCGTGTCGAGGTGGACATGATGGGTGACAATGTGCGCAATATCGCGATTGGGGTCGCCATAGAAGGCGCTTAACCCCTTTGCGACAGCGCGCGGAAACCAATGCCGACGATGCATCAGCTCGTGTGCGACGGGCAGGGTCGGAACCGCAGAAAGCCAAGCAAGGCTGGCGATTGATCCCGCAATCTGCCAACCCGCCGCTTGACCGTCTAAAATCGGATCTGTGCCGGAGTTTACCGAGTTGGCGAAAGCCAGATAGAGCCCGATCAGCAGAGGTAGCTGCAGATAGATCGCAAAATTGGCGGCGAACGAAATGCCGCGCGCGCGCATTTTTCTGTCACTCGGTAGTGCAATGTCGAGCAGTAGCAGCACAGGGAAGGTGCCAAAGCCGAGCCAGACAAACTCGCCGCCAAGGACAAAGCCAACAACACCCGTCAAGGTCATCGCGGGCACAAGATAATATCGAAGTGCGTCCATTTTTCGTCTCCGATCCGACCGGTCCGCAGGCTTGCGGGGACCGGTTAAAATTAGTGTTCGCCCGTAGGAATGCCTCCGACGGAAAAAGCATGGGTAGCGACGCGAATTGCGACTGCATTCGGATTTCACGCCCCCGCAAGCCTAAAGGAAGATGTTCAAGTTTTTACTGGGCAGAACGTTATGCTTGAGTACGATCCGCCGATTGACCAACTGATATGCATCTCCTGCTTCGCGCCAGATATCGACACGGCTGCCGATGAGTGAATCTTCCTCACGCTCATTGCGATTCCGATATGCATAGAAGTTGGAAAAAACGCGGTGTTCGTCTGGCTTTTCAGTCAACTCTACCTCGACGTTCGTGATGATGTGCGTGTATCGGGTGGCTGGATCCTCGGACCAGGCCGTACCGGTTTCCAGCCGCGAAAGCCGTTTCTTGATTTCGGTCAGGTTGTCGTTGTAATAGGCCATCCGGGTCAGATCGTTGACTTGGTCCGTCGTGTCGCGGCGATAGCGCGTTTCGATGCCAGGCATGTGGTAAAGCAAGTCGTCGGCCAGCATCTTGACCCAATCGACATATTTCTCGTCGTCGAGCATGCGCGCTTCGCGATAGACCGTCTGGGTCAAGGCATGCGTCAGCTCGAGCGAGGCGCTATGGCCAATCTGCGGGCGTTCCATTGTAGCGGTCTGTGTCATTGGTTGATCCTTTTTCAGAGCGCGAACAAGCCGGGGAGGTCGCGTGTATCACCAACGCCGGTCAGGCGCGGTTCCGGGCGGTTCGGCATTGCTCCCAGTTTGTCGTTTTCCATCATGTCCAGCCACCGCTGGTAAAAGCCGCGCTGGTTGGCGTCATTATACTGGCCGCGGTAGACGATACCCGGCAGGGTATCGTGCTCGATCTGGCGTGATATGCCGCAGCGGTAGTGCAGGCGTTCGTGGCGGGTAACCACCCCACGGTTGACGGTGGTGCAGTTGCTCCAGTTTTCCCCATCGTCCATCTCGAACGTGCCCCCGGGGCCGAATGTCTGCATGACCCCCTTGGTGATCTCATCCTTGATATCATCGGGCATCGCTTTGTTGACGATCACCCAGGTCTTGAGCTCGAACTCCATCGGACCTTTGGGCTGCCACTGCCGGAAGGTGGAAATACCAGGCAAGAACGACACGTTGGGGAAAATAGAGGCGGAGGCGACCGATCCGAATATCTTGGAGCGCATCTCGCCCAGCCGTTGCGCCATCTGGGGACGGATCTTTTCATAGTATTCGAGAACTTTCGGTCGGCCCAAAAGGAAGAGGTCGCCGACTCCTTCGGTGCCGAACTCCCATCCGTGGCCGTTAACGCTAGCATGGTATGAATTTTCCATGTCGATAGGCGGGAAGGGCTCACCGTTGTTCATCGAACGGCAGCCGGAATCGTGGGTCCAGCCGGCATGATACGCATCGCCGACGAAGTTCTCGACACCGAACTTCCAGTTGGCGTTCATCACTGACTTGATACAGCCGCCGATCAGTTCAGTGCCGCCATCCTCATTGTCAAGCAACATGTCGAGGTACCAGCGAAAGTCGCCCAACCATGCATCGAGACTGGGACCATCATCGGCAAATGTCGCAAAGACAAGGCCCTTGTAACTGCCAACCCTGGAAACCTGCTTCAGGCCGTTTTTCTGTCGATCGATATCGTTATCGTCGTAGCAATATTCCTCATGCATGCCTTTCAGTTCACCGCCGGTATCAAAGGCCCAGCCGTGATAATTGCAGACAAACCGGCGGGTGTTTCCGGCATCGGCAAAGCATACCTTGTTGCCGCGATGAGGACAGGAGTTGAGAAATACCTTGATTGAGCCATCGGGTTGGCGCGCGACGATAACTGCATCCTCGCCCATATGGGTGGTCAGAAAATCGCCAGCCTTGGGCAACTGGCTTTCGTGGGCAACGAACAGCCAAGACCGCGCGAAGATGCGGTAAAGTTCTTCCTCGTAGATCTCGGCGTCGCTGAAGATCCGGCGATCGAGCCAGCCTTCCTTGAGATCCATGTAACGTGAAAATTCCGGCTCCCGGCCGATCCGCTCAATTCGCATCATTTTTCTCCTAGTAATTTCATGTTAAAAAAACACGTTGATGTTGCTGTCAGGTAGCACCGCATGGTCAAGCGTGATGTTGCGCGCTAACAGATTCCAGCCATTCGCCCCGTTGCGCCACCGATCAGTGCGACCGGCAGTGAACACACGCGTGAGACCGTCGATGCGGTTGCGGTGAATGACGATTACCGAGTGCACGATCGCCTCGCTTTCGGTATCTACGGGCTCGACTTCGACGTTCGAAACCACGCGCCGCACGAAATTGGGCGGATCCTCGGCCCATACAAAACCGGAGCGCAGGCGATCTATCCTGAGTTTAAGGCGGGCAAGGTTCTCGTTGAAAATAACGCCCGTGCCGATTGCCGCTGGGGGCGACCGATCCGCCCGGAAGCGGCGCCGCTTGAGCTCCATCCGGTAAGTCACATCGTTGCATAACAGCGCCAGCCAATCCTCGAAGCGTTCGGCATCGAGCAGGCGCGCTTCGTGATACAGGCGTTGTGTGAGCGCGATGAGACTCTCGAACGGCACCGGAGCGACGCTCAGCTCAGGCATCGACTGTCTCCCGAGCGGCTAGCGGGTTGATGTTGTAGGTAGGAACCTGAGCCCAGCTGTCAGCCTGCATGTGCTCCTGCCATCGGCGGTAGAAATAACGCTGGTTGTGCTCGCTCACCAATCCGGCGGCGATGTCGCCGGGAAAGCCTTCGCGTGGTCCCGAACGGTTGAGAGCCATGTTGGTGAATACGTCCATTTGTGCCGTCCGCCAGCCACGGGACTGTTCGGTGCAGGCGGCAAGATTATCGCCATCGTCATTGTCAAACAGGCCCGCAAGCCCGAAGGTCAAGCACTGATTGTCCAGGATCGCCGCCTGTATCTCTTCGGGCATGTCGTTTTCCACCATCGCCCATGTCCATTGCTCGATCCGGCCCGAACCCTTGGGATGGTAGACCCGAAACCAGTTGAGGCCCGGCAGGAACTGGAGATTGGGAAAGATCGTGATGTTGATTTGCGAACCCCAGAGCTGTTCACCGCGCAGATTGCCCAGCCGTTCGATAACCGTTGGGCGATTGGCCTCGAGATAGTCCAGCATGGTCTTCGGTTCGGGGTAAAAGGCGTAGCCCGAAACCCCGTCGAGCGAGGTCAGCGCCATGTGGCCGTTCATCCCGGCGACGGAAAGTCCGCCTTCGAGGTTGGCACTCGAATTGCCGACGCTGAGGCCGGACAGGTCCATGGACTGGACCGCCGTCATCGCCCCGGCATGCGCCCAGCCGAGATGATAGCCATCGCCGCAGACGTTCTCCACCGGCAGTTTCCAGTTGCTGCCCAGTTCCATCTTCTGGGTTTCGCCGAGCAGCGAAGTTCCGCCGGGCATCGCATCCAGCCAGACGTCGAGGAAGAACTTCGCATCGCCCAGATAATCTTCGAGCGAGGGCGCGTCGGGGTCAAAGCAGCCGAAAACGAGGCCCTTGTATTCGGCAACATGGGTTACTTGAACCAGGCCCAGCTTGCTGCGATCCAGCTCGCCAAAATAGGCCTCGTTTTCCAGCGGAACCCCGGCGAGCGACCCGTCCGGCGCGAACGACCAGCCATGGTAGTTGCAGGTAAAGGCCTTGGCATTGCCGCGGTCGGCGCGGCAAATGCGGTTCCCGCGGTGGGTGCAGCTGTTGAGGAACGCCTTGATTGATCCGTCTTTCTGGCGAATGACGATGACATCATCCTCGCCCATGAAGGTGCGGAAATAGTCACCGGCTTTGGGGATCTGGCTGGTGTGAACGAGGAAAAGCCAGCAGCGACCGAAAATGCGTTCGAGCTCCTGCTTGTAGAGTTCCTCGCTCGAGTAAATCGTCCGCGATTGCCGACCCGTTGCCGTATCGATCAGTTCGGAAACATCCGTCATTGCTCTCTCCACTCACTCGTTGCCGCTGGGTTTCGGTCAGCCTATCTTGAGTTACAGCTTTCCCATGCACAAAATGTGCCAGTTTCGAAAACCAGGCTGTTTCCATCATTATAACCAATAGCTCGTTGATTGACCTTTCTGCAGATTGACATATTTGTCATTTCTAGCGAGATAATATAGCGCTCGGTTCACATATTTGTTATGGTGCGGCATGAAACATCTTCCGGCCTATACCGACCTTACCAGCCGACTGCGGTTCTCGCCTGAGCAAGGACGCATCTGGCGTGACAGCGAACGCTGCGTATTGTTGAGCAATTCCGCACTGACCATGTTGCGCAACGAACTGGTCGTTCAACTGGGCCTTGTCAAAGCGCGTAGGCTGTTCTGGGAACTAGGCTTCGCAGAAGGCTCGCGTTGCGCGGTTGAAGCAAAACATTTGCGGCCCGGCAGCAGTTTCCTCGATGCCTTTGCGGTCGGACCACAAGCCCACGCAGTGACCGGGTTCGGCTGGACAGAAATCGAGACTTTGGAGACCGATACCGAGAACGGACATTTTGAAGGCCGGTTTCTGGTACACGATTCTATTGAAGCCGGGATCCATCTCGCCACCGAAGGCGTCCACACCGATCCGGTGTGCTGGCTGCAAACCGGTTTTGCCAGCGGTTTTGCGAGCACATTCGCAGGCCAGCCCATAATAATGCGCGAGATCGAGTGCCAAGGAATGGGCCATCCAGCCTGCCTGCTCCATGGCAAGCCGGAAGCGGAATGGCCGGGGCTGGACGATGCCGAAACGAATGCGGTTCCACTCGATCCGGCAGTGTCCAGGCACCAAGACAAACATTTCGTCGCAGGGGTATCGGCAGGGTTCAACGCAGTACGCAACCTGATCGAACGCACGGCACGAACGGATGCCAGCCTGTTGTTTCTTGGAGAGACGGGTGTCGGCAAGGAGGTGTTTGCCAAGCTGGCGCACCGGCTGAGCCTACGCAATGATGCGCCGTTCGTCGCGCTCAATTGCGCGGCCATTCCAGAAGGCCTCATCGAAGCCGAACTGTTCGGCGTGGCCAAGGGCGCTTTTACTGGAGCCGGGGCAGACCGGCCGGGACGTTTCGAACTCGCCGACGGCGGTACGCTCTTTCTCGACGAGATTTCGATGCTCTCGCCCCTAGCACAAAGCAAAGTCCTGCGGGCCATCCAGGAAGGCGAGTTCGAGCGTGTGGGTGACACCAGGACCATCCAGGTAAACGTCCGCCTGATCGCGGCGTCCAACGTCGATCTCGAGGCCGCTATGGACGAAGGGACCTTTCGTGCCGACTTGTACTTCCGCATTTCAACACTCCCTATAAGGGTTCCGCCACTGCGAGAGCGGCGTGAGGACATACCGGGATTTATGGAACACTTCCGCGCCAAATATGCCAAGCGTCACGGGCGGACCGTTGACGGCTTTACGGCACGAGCGATTAACGCGCTGCTAATGCACGATTACCCTGGTAACGTTAGGGAATTGGAGCGGATGGTTGAGCGCGCTGTGCTGCTGGCCGACGAATCTGGTGCTATCGATTTGCGCCACCTTTTCATCGGGTCTGACAGAATGCGCATTCGAAGCGGCATGACGCTGACCCATGATGGCCGCATCGACGAATCGGAGCCGAGGCAGGAAGAGCCGTCCCCGATTTGTCAGCTGGTTGGCTTGCTTCGCCAGAATGGCGAAACGCTCTCGACCATAGAAGATGCCATGGTGCGGGCTGCTGTTGAAGCCGCTGGCGGCAATGTTGCACAAGCGGCCCGAGACTTGGGGCTGACGCGTCGACAGCTCTCTTACAAGGTTGAGAAAATGCACGGTTGCGACTAGACCGTCGGGGCGTTGACTATTCTGCGATGCATTGTATAAATTGCAACACAGTGAGGTTTTCGCGCGGCAGAACCAAGGGCGGGACGGGGTCAGGAATTTGGGAGATGTAAAATGCGTTCAGTTGCTATCGTAGGGGCCAATCTCGCGGGTGGGCGAGCGGCGGAAGCGCTGCGGCAGGCAGGATTTGACGGCCGGGTCACCCTCATCGGTGAGGAGCCTTGGCGGCCCTACGAACGCCCGCCGCTGTCCAAGGAGTTCCTGTGGAATCCCGCCGAAGTGCCGGACAATTTTTTCCTGCAGGATGAGAACTGGTACTCCGACAACCGGATCGACCTGCTGCTCAACACCCGTGCCGAAGCGCTCGATTTGACTGCGGGCGGAGTGCGTCTGTCCGGGGGGCGAATGGTCGCCGCCGACAAGGTGCTGCTGGCGACTGGCGGACACGCTCGCAAGCTGAACTTGGCGGGAGCCGATTGCGCCAACGTCCATTATCTGCGCACCCGTGACGACGCCTCCAGAATGGCTCTCGACCTTCGCCCGGGCGCACGGGTGGTGATCGTTGGCATGGGCGTGATC
The DNA here is from genome assembly GCF_002776575.1 of Sphingorhabdus sp. YGSMI21. Classification (GTDB taxonomy): domain Bacteria; phylum Pseudomonadota; class Alphaproteobacteria; order Sphingomonadales; family Sphingomonadaceae; genus Parasphingorhabdus. The sequence goes on from NZ_CP022548.1 coordinate 1,441,206, forward strand.
GGAGCCGAAGTGGCTGCCAGCGCGATCAAGCTGGGCTGCGAAGTGACTGCCGTAGAACCGATGGCGGCTCCGATGGAACGGGCGCTGGGCAAGCGCTTCGGCCAATGGCTGGGCGAAGAGCACCGCAAGCGCGGGGTCAAGACCCATTTCAACCGGGGCGTAACGGGTTTCAAGTTCGCGGACGGCGGCGTATCCGCCGTCGAGATCGACGACGGCACCGTCATCCCCTGTGATGCCGTCGTCGTTGGCGTGGGGATCATTCCTGCAACCTCGCTTGCGGTCGATGCCGGGTTGACTGTAAACAATGGGATCGTCGTCGACCGTCGATGCCAGACCAGCAATCCGGCGGTATTTGCCGCCGGTGACGTGGCCGAACAGGACGGTTTTTTTGGCGGACGCTTCCGGCAGGAAACCTATCAGAACGCAGCCGACCAGGCCCAGGCTGCGGCATTGGCGATGCTTGGTCACGAAGTCGACTACTGCAAGCCTATGTGGTACTGGAGCGACCAGTTCGATCTGAACATCCAGTTCTGCGGACAAATTCCGGTGCAGGCCGAGGTTGTCCTTCGCGGCGATATCGAAAGCAACGCTTTCGTCGCTTTCTTTCTGTCCGGCGATACCATTGACGGTGTCCTGACAGTCAAACGCGCGCCCGATATGGGGATTGGCAAGCGGCTGGTCGAACGGCGGGTGAGCGCCAGCGCGGATCGGCTTGCTGATGCGAACGTGTCGTTGCGCGAGTTGCTCAAGCAGACTGCCTGATAGCGCGTGGGCGGCGCGGCAGCGGTCTTATCCAATGCCACCTCCCGCGACGAAGAGTGTCTGCCCGGTGACATACGACGCCTCCCGAGAGGCAAAAAAGCAGATCGCTGCGGCCAGTTCCTCGGGTTCGCCGAAGCGGGCCATCGGGGTGTCGCGCATGGTCTGCTCCATCACCCCAACAAAACCAGCCTTGACGGTTTCGCTCATCGGTGCAGGATCGCGCGGAGTGACCCGGGTAACGTTGACCCCGCCCGGCGCAACGCAGTTCACGCGCACGCCGCTGGCTTCCAGTTCCAGCGACAAGGCTGCGGTCAGTGCGGCAACCCCGCCTTTGGCGGCGGCATAGGGAACCCGGTTCACGCCGCGCGTGGCCACTGAACCGATATTGACGATTGAACCGCGACCGGCCGCGAGCATGTACGGCACCACCGTGTGGCAGCACCAAAGTGTCGGCCACAGCGAACGGTTGATTTCAGACACGATCTCGTTCGGGGTATATTCCCAGTAAGGTTTGGCCCAAATCGTGCCGCCTACGTTGTGGACTGCAACGTCGATCCGGCCGAAACGATCGGCCACCGTTCGATACAGTTCGACCGCTCCTTCGCATCTCTCGAGGTCGACGATGGCGGCGTGGACATCGGCACCACTTTCCCGCAGGCGATCGACCGCATCTTGCGTGGCTTGAGCCGCTCGATCAGCGACGATCACGGTCGCTCCTTCTTCAGCCATGCGCTGGGCCGTGGCCAGCCCGATACCCTGAGCTCCGCCTGTCACAACCGCGACTTGGTTTTCGAACCGTCTGGCTAAAGTCATGTTCAGTCTGCTCCTCCTTCTCGAACTCATGCAACGATAAGCAAGGTCGAATGACTGTCTTGTTTATACTCGCGCTTTATGGCATGCAAGGAAAAGCATTACACAATGTAAAACGTCTGGACGCTGCGGCAGCAATCACCGGACTCAATTCTAGGAGAGCTACGAAGATGACACGTACACTTATGAAATCTGGTGACGTCAAAGGCGCTTGGGCGATTATTCCCACTCCGGCGAAGGATAAAGCCTCGGATTGGCGAGCGACAAATACGGTCGATCTCGATGAAACTGCGCGCGTGGTGAACGGCCTGATAGACGCGGGGATCAACGGGATTCTCAGTATGGGGACGCTTGGCGAAGCGGCGACCATGACCCACGACGAAAAGCTCGATTTCATGAAGGCGCTGGTCGATGCTGCGGCCGGCCGGGTGCCGATATTCGTCGGCACCACCTGCATCAACACCCGCGACACCGTAGCATTGACCCGGCAAGCGCTTGAACTCGGCGCGGATGGCACGATGCTGGGAATTCCGATGTGGTGCGCGCCCAGCCTTGACGTTGCTGTCCAGTTCTACAAGGACGTCGCTGAAGCCGTCCCGGAGATGAACATTGCAATCTACGCCAATCCGGAGGCTTTCAAGTTTGATTTTCCGCGGCCGTTCTGGGCACAAGTAGCTGAAATTCCGCAGGTCGTTACCGCCAAATATATCGGTATCGGCAACCTGCTGGCGGACCTTTCGGCTATTCGCGGTCGGATCAAGTTGTTGCCGATCGACTTCGACTATTACGCTGCGGCCCGCATGGACGATTCGATCGACGCTTTCTGGTCCAGCGGCTCTGTGTGCGACCCGTTAGTGACCACAACGATTCGCGACAATATTTTGAAAGCCCGCGAAACCGGTGACTGGAACGCGGCACGCGCCTTCCAGGCGCGACTCGGACCGACGGCAGCTCCGCTGTTCCCGAACGGCAGCTTCAAGGAATTCTCGACCTACAACATCGCGCTAGAAAAGGCGCGCATGAATGCCGGTGGGTGGATGAATGCTGGCCCGGTTCGGCCACCATACCATCTTTGTCCGGAACCGTACCTCGAGGGCGCACGCCTGTCGGGCAGAATGTGGGCCGAACTTGGCAAGGCACTCGCGGCCGAAAAATGAGATAAATGGGAGAGAGCGGATGACGGAAATAAAGCTATCCTGGCCAAAGAATTATAATGAAATTCCTAAAGAAGCCTTCGTTCGCGAGGACATTTATGCGGAAGAGGTCAAACGCATTTTTCACGGTACGGAATGGCACCCGGTCGCCCATGAAAGCGAATTGCCCAACCCGGGTGATTTCAAGACCTACCGCTTGGCCGGCGTACCGTTGCTTATCGGGCGCGACGTTGAAGGCGTGGTGCGGGTGTTCTACAACGCCTGCTCGCACCGAGGCAATCAACTCGAGACGGCGGTTATGGGCAACAAGACGGAATTCGAATGTCCATACCACCGCTGGTTGTTCGATTCCAAGGGAGACCTCGTCGGTTGTCCCAACCCACGGGAATTTCTGCCCGGCTTCAACAAGGCCGATTATCCGCTCGCCCAGCCTCGATTCGACATTTTTTTTGGCCTGATCTTCGTGACGCTTTCGGCGCAAACCGAGTCGCTGCTTGAATACCTAGGTGACTCGCAGAATTGCCTGCGCGAGTTGCTTGCGGGCGACGGGCGGCTCAAGCTGCTCGGCTACCAGAAGGTTCGTTATGATTCGAACTGGAAGTCGTACACCGATAACGATGGCTATCATGCGCCGCTGTTGCATCAGGCGTTCAAGATGCTCAACTGGCAAGGCGGCAAAGGTCGCCAGTTTGCGGTAACAAAACGCGGCCACATCTGTTTCGAATCGGCACTTTCTGTGGCAACCGGGCCTTCCGTGCTCAAGGACAAGTCGCTGATCGAGTTCAAGGGGCAGGATCCTGCGGTCGGATCCCGGATCGTCTCGCTCTTTCCCACCTTTGTTTCAACGAAACATCTTGATGTCATCAATTTGCGCTTCGCCACACCGATCGATGCAGCGACAGTCGAGGTTCACTACGCCTATTTCGCGCATCAGGATGACGACGAGGAGATGGTTCGCCACCGCTTGCGGCAAAGTTCCAATCTGCTGGGCCCGTGCGGTCTGATAAGCATGGAAGATGCCTCGATCTTCCATCGCATCCACATCGGAAATCACACACCAGGGTCGGCCATCTTCCAGAAGGGAGTGCATGACCCTTTGAAGCTGGAATCGGAATTTCTTCAGAATGACGAGAGCGGCAATCTGCCACGCTGGGAATATTACCGTTCGGTCATGGGGTTCGAAAGGGCGACAGTATGATGAAGACAGATACATCACTCGAAGCGGCGCTAAACGCCTTGCTGCTGGCCGATGCTCACGCGCTCGACAGCAAGGATATGCCGGGGTGGCTTGCTAACTACGCGGACGAGGAGGCTGCCGCCTACTACTGCCGTTCGGCGGAAAATTCGGAGCACGGACTCGCCCTTGGCTTCATGTACGACGACTGCCGCGCCAGGCTCGAGGATCGCGTCACCTTCGTGAACGACATCTGGGCGGGCACCTTTCAGGATTATCGTACCCGCCATTTCGTCCAACTCACCAGTTATGATCGCGTTGATGCAACCGCTTTGGAAATGCGATCCAACTTTTCGGTGTTCATGACGCCTAAAGACAGCGGGATCACCCAGGTGTTGGCGGCGGGGCAGTATCTCGATAGTGTGCGGCAAGGGAAGAATGGCGAACTGAAGCTGTTATCGCGGCGGGCTGAGCTCGATACCTCCGTACTTCCACGATATCTGGTCTATCCGATTTGACCAATTGATCAGCTGAAGCGACAGATATTGTCCGTCAAAGCGGTAATTAGCGAAAGATTAATCAGCAATGGTCATCGACGCCCATGCGCACCTTGTCGCACCCTCGGCCCTCTATGCGCATAGAAGCAACCCGTTGGTCTCAGGGGGCAGTATGGCAGCAGCTATCGTGCTCAAGTGCCCGATCGACTGCTGGAAAAAAGCGTGAACCAGAAGGTCAAGAAAGGACGAGGTGGGTACTGACCTGCAGGTGCTTTCTCCCCGTCTTTCTTGACCTTGCACGGCTCCGCCCGGTGGAGCGACATCATCGACTGGGCCTGCGACACAACTGACATGATTGCCCGGACGGTTTGCTTGATCTCAGATCGGCGACCAACAGGGGGATAATGGTCTTGGGGCGGACAACGGGCTGCCTGACTGCCATGGAATTGTGGGATAAGAGTTGTATAATATACAACATATGTTTATAATCGGTGCGATTGCGCGATGGGCAAGTGGAAAGCATAACTTGAAATGCTAAACCGAGTTGGCTGAATCCATGGGTAAATTAAGATTTGGGAGATGTGGAATGGTTGCGAGTGTTTTTCCAAAAAACCAGGAAGAGTATTTCGAGCAGTTGCGGCGCCCCCCCCTGCTGGCGCTGCCGACGACCTTGCTTTTCGTCGCCTCGATGGGCAGTATAGGCGGTGTCTGGTATCTGGCACTGACGGGGCAGATACCTATCTGGCTCGGCACCATCGCCAACGGTTTGATCACCTATTTACTGTTCAGCGTGATACACGACGCGGCCCATTATTCCCTGTCAAGAGTCAAATGGCTGAATGAGACGATCGGGGCGATCGGGCTCTTTTTCCTGTTCCCCTATGCGCCGATGGTGCTTTTGCGGTGGGTGCACAACAAGCACCACAGCTATGCCAATGGCCCACTCGACCCTGACCGTTTCGAACACGAATCGCCATGGTGGCAGGTACCGTTCCGCTGGATGTTTTTTGACGGTGCCTATATCCATTACTTTATCAAACGTGGCCAGAACGTTCGCAAGAAGCACGGCAGGGAACTCGTCGGTTTCTACGCAGCTTTGCTCGCCCTTTTCGTGGGGGCCATCTATTTTGGATTCGGCTTCGAGCTGTTCATGTTGTGGTTCCTGCCCTCGCGGATCACGCTGTTCCTGATCGCAGTAGTCTTCGTGATCCTGCCGCACTACCCGGCGATGGTCGCCCAGGATGAAGAACCATATATGGCCACGACGATGCGCTATGGATGGGAATGGCTGCTGACACCGGTGCTTGTCTATCAGAACTACCATCTCATCCATCATCTCTATCCGGAAATTCCCTTTTACAGGATGCACAAGGCCTATTTCATCAAGTTCGATGAGATCAACCGCCAGGACATCAGCCGGCAGACCGCCTTCGGGCTCAAGCCAGAAAACATGGCGTCCCATCTGGCCTACCGCCAGTCGAGAGACTCGGCGGTGAACCCGGCCGAATAATATCTGGCCCAAGTCGGTGGCAATGGCGATGACGTGATCTGGTGGATGGGTGCACAGGTCGAGACTTGCGACGACTGCGCGGATATCCTCTCCGTTTATAAACTGGCTCATTGGACTTGTAACGGTTTTGCGCCGGTCACTTGAGAGTTAAACACTCATACAAGGAGACCGACGAGATGAAGAAACATACAGAAGATTTCAAGCGCGAGGCCGTTCGGATTGCGGTGAGTAGCGGGTTGTCGCGGCGGCGTGTTGCTGCTGACTTGGGCGTTGGATTGTCGACGCTGGGCAAGTGGGTGTCGCAATATCGGCCAACGGATCCGGTGGCCACGCCGCAGGCCGATCTGGCCCGTGAGAATGAACGACTACGCCTTGAGAACCGTATCCTCAAGGAGGAGAGGGAGATATTAAAAAAGGCTACCCAGTTCTTCGCGAGCCAACGCCCGTGAGGTTCGCATTTGTGCACAGCTGGCGTCATGTTTGGCCAGTGGAGATGCTGTCCGCGTGATGCAGGTATCGACGCGCGGTTACCGATCCTGGCACGCGCGACCGACAAGTCGACGGTCGCGTGGTGACATGAAAGTGCTGGCGCACATCCGCGAGCAATATGGCCTCAGCCTTGGCAGCTACGGTCGTCCTCGCATGACGATGGAGCTCAAAGAGGCAGGCCTTGATGTTGGCGAGCGGCGTGTAGGCCGGTTAATGCGTGTCAATGGCATCCGGCCTGTTCGCACGCGCAAGCACAAGGTGACCACCAACAGTAATCAAAGCCTGGGTGTCGCTGCAAACTGGCTGGACGGCGATTTTGTTGCCGCTGCTCCTAACCAAAAAATGGGCAGGCGACATCACCTATATATGGACTGCCGAGGGCTGGCTCTATCTCGCTGTCATTCTCGATCTCTACAGCCGCCGTGTTGTGGGCTGGGCGGTCAGCGACAGAATGAAGAAGGATCTGGCAATCAGGGCGCTCGATATGGCGGTAAACCAGCGGCAACCCGCCGAAGGCTGCATCTTCCATTCTGATCGTGGCAGCCAATATTGTGCCTATGATTATCAGAAGAGGTTGCAGGCCTACGGCCTGCGGCCATCGATGAGTGGCAAAGGAAATTGTTACGACAATGCTTCTGTCGAGACGTTCTTCAAATCGCTGAAAGCCGAGATGATCTGGCTGCAAAAGTGGCAAACAAGGCGGCAAGCCGAAGCTGCCATCTTCCAATACATCAACGGGTTCTACAACACCCGCCGCCGTCACTCATATCTGGGTGGCATCAGCCCGCTGGCGTTCGAAGCAAAGGTGATATAATGAGATCAGTGACCGGCGCAAAACCGTTACAAGTCCACTTGCCAAACTCAAACCGTATGAACGCCAGAGAGCAAAACGATTCCAGCCCAATGACCGGCTGCTCGAGTTCCTGAACGCGCTCTGATGTCTCAAAATATGCCGAGCGCCGTTGAAGCGCAGTTTCGCTTGCAAGGTAGGCATGGAATTGCGGCTTTTGGCGCTCGGCATAGTTCGCCTTCCGGCATAAACGTGCAAGCTCAATGGCATCGAACCGCAAGCCTATATCGCCGATGTGATCGAGAAAATCGGCAGCGATTGGCCCGCCTCGCGCTGGGACGAACTCATGCCGTGGAACTGTGCAGCTGGAGTGGCGCCAGTCAGCCCCATTGCAGTTAGAAGGGCGGCATGACCGAGACTATCGCCCGCCTGCACATCGCGCTTGCCGATACCGACCCCTCGATCTGGCGGCGGGTCGAAGTTCCAGTCGATGCCAACCTCAAGATGCTCCACGATGTCATCCAGAGCGCGATGGGCTGGCTCGATTATCACCTCTGGGAGTTGGAAGTGGGAGATAAACGATACGGGCTGCCCGATCCGGACTGACCTGACGACGCGCTGTCTGCGGCCAAAAACACCAGGCTCAACACCCTGATCGACCGGGGCGTTTGCCAGATCCTCTATACCTACGACATGGGCGACAACTGGGAGCATATCGTCACGCTCGAAGCGCTCGAGGATAGCGAAGCCGGCACCAAATATCCGCGCTATGTCGAGGGCGAGCATCGCGCCCCGCCCGAGGACTGCGGCGGCACGCCCGGCTTTGAGGTATTCCTCGACGCCGTCACCGATCCCAGTCACTCCGAGCACGAGGATGTCACCTAATGGCACCAGGACTGCTATGGGGAACCTTTCGATCCCGACGAAATCGACGAACGCGACGCAAAACTCAGGATAGGCACCATCGCCAAACGCCGCGCCGCCGGCAAAGCTGCTCAGACCAAAAAATCACGCTGACAAGGCGGTGTCCTCGCCCTTTCAATTACCCACAAGTTCAACGGATGAGGTTGGCGCCAATTTTGAGGTCCATGAGGCGGGACCACCCTCGCCAGATTACGATGTTGCCCGGGGGCGGATCATGAGCTCGAGCGAGATAACCGCCGAGCCGTGCAATCTGGGTTACGTAATCGGCGAGGGTTCTGCCCATAAGCGCTTTCTTTCGGGAAGCCACGAGGCCTTCAATCAGGGCGATTTCAACGTCGGTGAGCACGAGCCTGGGTGATGCGGCAGGCGCGGCGCGGTTGATCATGGTCACCCAGAACAGTCGCCAGGACAGGATGCAGAATATCGCAATCAGATTGGCAAGGCGTTCGGCGGTTCGGAGCCGAGCATCCTCGGCCCGACAACCGGATTTGAGTATCTTGTGGAAAAGCTCGATCTTCCAACGCTGAGCATACCAGTCGAGCTTTTCAATCGCTTCGGCTGGCGTTGTAACCGGCAGATCAGTGATAAGCCGCCAGTCGATAGGGGGCCGACCTTCAGGTGCTCCACATTCACGGGCATGCAGGACGGTCAGGCTCAGGGACGGATAGCGTTTTTGCTTGCGGATCGGTGGCAACACCTGGATGCGCCGATAGCGTAGCTCGATGTCGGCATGATCGTCCTTGTTGATGGTGACCCGGTGCATTCCCTGGACAGCGACCTCGCTCATTTCGTCGGCGATGGTGTGACCACCGTCACCGGCCAGACGATCGACACAGGTGCGGACCAGAAAATGCGTGCCGGCCGACTGCGCCTCGCAGAAAAATTCGTAAATGTCGTTCTCGCGGTCGCCGATATGGACCAGCCGCCCCGGCTTGCCCAACAGGGCCGTCGACTGACGCATATTCTCGAGCCAGCGGTAGCTCTCCTTCTCTTCAATCGGCACCCGGGTGGGATTGATCCGGCGCTTCAGTGCGTTGGTGCCCTTGAACCTGTTGTGGGTCCAGAATTTTGCCGCCGTCAGCCCAAGCGGCAATCCTTCGGGCGTGACCGCAAGGCTGGAATGCATGAGCAGCCCGCAGACCGTATGAAGCCGCAGCCGACCATTTTCATCGCGTCGGCTGGGAGCCAGGCCAATAGCGCCAATCCGTTTGGGATCGCGCCGTTGATAGGAAAATTCAGTGGTGTCCTGTAAAATCAGGATAAACCCGTCAAGCGCAGCAACGCGCGCCTGGGTCGCCTGGAAATGACCAGCGAGGATATTGCCTTCGTTCACCGCGTTATTCGACAAAAAGCGGTAGGCCGCCTTGGTATTCGCCCAGTCCTGACAGGCCATCGGGATCGGCGCGCCAATCGCTGCTGCCATCTGCGCAAGCATCGTATGCAGCCGCTCGCCCAGTCGCTTGTCGCGAAATGCGACGATATCAACTTCACCATCAGCCCATTTGGCTGCATCAAAACCGGAATCTTTCACTGCGCACCCCGCCAACTATTTCAGGTGCCAGAGAATGAATCATGCCCGATTCCAGGCGAGCAACGATCATGCGATGAACGGAATCACGCCAACGACGACTTGTGGGTAATTGAAAGGTCCTCGCCACGCTTACTCCATATCAACGTCGCCTTTATAGCTTAGCAGCTGGCAAAATTCCTGCTGGTCAGAGCGGTGAGTTTTTCCCGTCAGGGGTTTGATTGGCTTAGATTGACCGATTGAGGAGCGTTAATCGGGATATGGATCACCTGAGTCGCAGCGGCATCTGCAAAAGGTTGCGTTGATAACGTGATGAGACAATTTGACTAAGCGCGGCGCGCTCTCCAGAATTGTCCCGATAGCTTTGCGCGAACGCGAATTTTTAGGCGCGCATAGTCATCGGGCAAGACATAAGCAGCAGGCACGACCAACAGAGTCAAAAAGGTCGAGGTAGTCAAGCCGCCTATAATGATAAAGCCCATAGCATTGCGCCATTCGGCTCCATCGGACTGAGCAAAAGCAACCGGCATCATGCCGAAAATTGCAGCCAGGGCCGTCATCAACACCGGCCGGAGCCGCTCGGGTGCCGCCTTTTGCATTGCATCACCTGCGCTCATACCGCCTGTCCGATATTCATTTGCAAGATCAACAAGAAGAATCCCGTTTTTCATCACGATCCCCATCAGGGCAATCATTCCGATTTGGGCGAACATACTCAATTCCTGATTGGAAAGCCAAAGTGCAATAAACGCCCCGGAAAAAGAAAGGGGAGCCGTAAGCATGATCAGGACAGGTTGTCCGAAGCTGTTAAATTGGCTGGCGAGGACAATGTATAGGGCCACAAAGGCAAGCGCGAAGGCCAGCAATATGGCAGAGGTTGTGTCTGCCAGTGTCCGCGCCATACCCTCCATTTTGGTGGACATTCCTTCAGGTGGGCGATGCTTGGCCAAAATCTTATCAACCTGAGCTACAGCGACGCTCAATGCTACGCCGGGCGGCGTGTTTGCCTTGACTGTGATTTGCCTCGCTCGGTCCACGCGATCAATCTGAGCTGGGCTGTCGGCAACTTCAATATCTGCCACCGCCGCTAGGTCGACCAAACTCCCGTTACCTGCCCGAACCGGAAGTCTGGCGATGTCATTTAACTTTTGCCGTTTATCTTCATCCGCTCGCACTCTAACGTCATAGCGTCTGCCGTCGGCTTCAAATGTTCCCGCATCACTCCCGCCAATTAAAGTTCGCGATGCTGCTGCGACGTCCCGTGCCGTCACCCCTAAATCTGCGGCCCGATTGCGGTCTAACCTGATCTGCAATTCCGGCCTGCCGCCTTCGTAGGTAGATGCAACATCCACCAATTCCGGGATATTGCGCATTTCCTCAGCGATGATGTTCGCGTAATCGTTGATGCTCGTCAGGTCAGACCCGGAAATTATAAGCTCTATCTGAGCCGATCCCACGCCGGCCCCGGACACCCATGGAACTTCCACGGCGGAAATATCCTTGGCCTCGGGTAGCGCCTTTGCAAGAATTTCGCGTGCCTGGTCCATGATGGCACCCTGTTTGACTGATCGACCCTGCTTGGGTGTGAGATCAACATAAAAGTCCAGCAAATTGGTTTTTTGATTTGTTCCTGCCCCTATGGTTACGAAAACATATTCTACATCTTCAATATTGCGTAGCGCTTCGTCGGCTCGTAGCGACGCCTCTTTAGCTGTCGCAATCCCAGTTCCCAGCGGAAGTTCAACACTTGCAAGAAACTCTGATCTGTCCGTGAGGGGCATGAACGTGGCGGGCACCATTGCTGCGAAAAGACCGCCGATTAAAAGACTTATGATCGCTCCCAAAAAAACGAGATATCGTCTTTTGATAGACCAACCTACAAGCTTTTCGTAACGCTTCCGCATGGTCTCGTGGAAGGTTTCAATTTTACCCAGCCAGCCTGCTTTTTCTTTCTCCGATTTCAGGAACCGCGATGCAAGCATCGGCGACAGGGTAAGCGCCACCAGCAATGAGACGCTGACCGAAAATACAATCGCCAAGCCATATTGAAAGAAGAAGCGGCCAACGATCCCTTCCATGAAGGCAATCGGCACAAACACTGCCAATGTGGCAAATGTCCCAGCAAGCACCGCCAATGCGACCCGCTTGGTTGCTTTTGGTGCCGCCTCCATTGGATCAACGCCATCATCGACATCGCTTTGCACAGCTTCAACAACGACGATAGCGTCATCAACAAGCAATCCAATTGCCACCGTCAACGCCAATAATGTCATGAAATTAAGTGTAAAATCGAACGCAGCAAAGGCAGCGAACGTTGCAATAACGGAAGTCGGAATGGCCAGCATAACAATAAAAGTTGCCCGCCAGCTGAGCAGAAAAAAGAATGTGACAAAAACAACCAATACCACTGCGATCATCAGATCAAACAGCACGTCACCAATGGCCGATTCGATGAAACGCGCTGTTTCTCTGGTGACAACAATTTCAACCCCGCTCGGCAGCTGGTCCTTGATCTGCTCGATTTCCGCTTTGATTGCTCTGGTCATTGCAACGGTATTGCTTCCAGATTGCTTGCGAACCTCAAGCACAACCCCGGGGCGACCATTTAATTGGGCATAGCTGGTTTCATCCTCGACCGAGTCTTCCACGCGACCGATATCGCGGACCCGTGTGACCTGTCCGTTGGGCCGATAAGCTACCGCGAGATTACCAAATTCCGAGGCTGTATTGGCTTCCGCCAATGTTCTGGTTCCATATTGCTTGCTGCGACCATCAATCTCAAGACGGCCGCCCGGCAACTCGGCATTTTCGTTTCTCAAGGCGGCAACGACATTATCCGTGCTAATAGCGCTTGCTCGCATTTTTGCCGGATCAAGCCAGACCCGCATTTCTCTTTCCCGCCCACCTACAATTGAGATAGAACCTACACCGCGAATACGCTGAAGCCTCTCTTTAACGACCTCATCTGCAAAGACCGTGAGTTCTCGGACCGGCGCATCTCCTGCTATCAAGAGCGACAGTATCGGCGCCGCGTCCGGATCAAGCTTTTCGACAATAGGCGCGTCCGATTCTTCCGGCAAATTGCTTAATATGCTGGCCACCCGGTCCCTGACATCCTGAGCCTTCACATCGGCCTCTTCCGACAACTCAAACTCCAACACCACCTGACTGACACCTTCGGCGCTGACTGAGCGCATTTGCCGAATGCCCGAAACGCTGTTGACCTCTTCCTCGATAACGTCGGTTATTTCAGTCTCAATCGTATCTGGAGACGCACCAGGCAAAGTCGTTGTTACCGAAACATAAGGAAATTCGATTTTGGGGAACAGATCAACACCTAATCTCCCAAAGCTCAACAGGCCCAGAACGACTAGCGAAGCAATCACCATCGTCGCAAAAACGGGACGCCGGATCGAGACATCAGAAATCCACATCAGCTTACCGTGCAGGCTTTCTTTGCTTGCGCTCTACTTTTTGCCCATCGCGCAAAGTGGATGGTGGGTTTTGGATGATTTTTTCGCCGGCCCGGACGCCTTGTGTGACCTTGACCCGTTCGAAATCTATGCTTTCGACCTTTACATTCCTTCGGCGTGCGATGCCTTTCTCAAACAGGAATATATATGGAGCCGCGCTATCACCTTTAACAGCCGATCTTGGAAGAATGATTGCAGATTCTGGCGGCGTCTCGATTAGCGCCCGCACACCAAGTCCGCTACTGATCCGATAGTTCGGGTTTCTTATCGGCAATCGCAATTCGACTGTTCGGGATTCCGGGTCAACCCGGTCATTGATGATGAACACAAAGCTGTCGAAAGGCTCATCAAAGCCATCAATATAAACTTTTGCCTTCTGGTTGAGCTTGAAATCATCAACCCGGGCCTGCGGAGCACTGACGATTGCTGCCACTATTTCTAATTCCTGTAGTTGCAAGGCTGCAGATTGTTCACCCATCGAAAAGCGATTGTTGAGATAGGACCCCTCGTCGACCAATCTGGCTGTAACGACGCCGTTATATGGAGCGCGGGCAACAGTATCGCGCAGCGCTTGTTTGGCCGTGGCCAGTAGCGATTGCGATTGCGATACCTGCGCTTTCGCGACGACCAGGTCTGTTTCAACCCTTTCGACCTGTGCTTTCGATACAAAGCCTCGCGGGGCAAGCGCAATTACGCGGTCATATTGGCGCTGGGCCTGAATAGCCTGTGCTTCCGTCAGGCGTAGCGCCGCTGATGCTTCCGCAACCCGTCTTTTATAATCTGCTTGTCTGATCTGGAACAGCGCTTGGCCCTTCTTCACCCGGTCACCGACCGTCACAAACATGGTCTCCAGCGGTCCTTCGACGAGAGCGCCAATTGCACTGCTTTGCTTGGCCGCAATCGTGCCAAAAACTTCTACGGGTTCGGCCAAGGGTTCCAGTTTCGTCGTTAAAATGTCCACTTCGAGTGGTATGTTCTTTCGAATGCCGTCTACATCGACATTTTCCGTATCCTCGATTGCACAGCCCGAAACCAAGCCCAGCATGACTAAAGCCAAGATGATTATGATTATGGAATGGCCCGCCTCAAACGAAGCTGTCATTATGGGCTGAGGTACAAAATGAGGAGATTGTCATGAACAACACTAACATTGCTGTTTTGGGCGTGGATCTAGGCAAGAACATTTGCAGCCTCGCCGGTTTCGATATCAGCGGACAGTTAATATTCCGCAAGCGCATGCGGCCCGATACGATTCCAAAATTTACAGAGCGACTCTCAACATGCATCGTTGCAATGGAGGCCTGTTGCGGTGCTCATCATCTGGGCCGTTTAATTGCCCGGCAAGGACACGAGATCCGACTGATGTCGCCGGAATACGTGCGGCCATATGTTAAAGCTCAGAAGAACGATGAACGCGATGCCGAAGCTATTGCTGAAGCTGCTTCGCGCCCGACAATGCGCTTTGTTGAACTTAAGAGCGCCGAACAGCTCGACATGCAGACGCTGCACCGTTCGCGTTCACGGCTTGTGGGTACACGCACGATGCTAATAAATCAGATGCGAGCCATTCTGTTAGAGCGGGGGCTCAGATTTCCGCAAGGCAGGCGCAAGCTTGAGCTGGCGATTGATGCGATGCTGGGCGAACCGGCTACCGGCATCAGTCAAAGAATATTCGAACTAATAGCGGATATGCGAGATGAATGGAGAGAACTCGATGGCCGTATTGCCATTCTGGACCGTGAGTTTGCTCAATGTGTCCGGTCAGATCCGGATACTCAGCGCCTGACTTCTGTTCCGGGTATCGGACCGTTGACAGCAACAGCACTGGTTGCAGCGATTGGCAATGCCAGTTCTTTTACGCGTGCCCGTGATCTTAGCGCATGGCTTGGCCTCGTTCCAAAACAACGAACCACCGGCGGCAAGCCTAAGCTTCTGGGCATAAGCAGGCGGGGTAACATCTATTTGCGAACACTGTTTATCCACGGTGCGCGAGCTGCTTTACCGTGGCTGGCGAAAAGCGAGACCCAATTGGGCTTTTGGTTGCGCGGGCTGCTTGCCCGGTCTCACCGCAACACTGCAGTTGTAGCGCTTGCCAACAAACTGGTGCGTATCGCGTGGGCAACCTTGCGTCACCAAGAAGCATATCGGAATGCGCCCGCCAAATCTGTGGCATAAATATCAAGGAGTTACAATCTATCGAGAGATACGCTTTTGCGAGTGGAAAGTGAGATGGCCGAACGGTTGATCGGCGGACCGGACACCTGGTTAAAAAAATGGCTCTTCGAAGCCGACATGCTTATGAGGACCGGGCCGCGCGAATATCCATCTTGGCGACGATCAGATGATCGATATGCCGCATACGTTTACGCAGACCGTGCGATTGCTATCAAAAAATCTACTATTGCAAAGAGGCGGGCCATACGTTTTTTGACGACCATTTACGTGCCCAAATAGGTCCCGCGACCGCTAGCCACCAAGCGATCATCATCGTCGATAATGCGCGTGTCTGCGGTACTTATGGTTTTTCCAAGCTTCACGACCTGCCCAATTGCACGAAGCGGGCCGTTGGTGGCTGCGCGATGATAATCTACCCTCAGATCCACGGTCGCCCTGGCGACACCTCCTGCTGCAATAATCGCATAAAGCCCGGTTAAATCGATCAGAGATGCCAGTATGCCGCCGTGCGCCGCTCCAATCAACGGATTAGATACAAGTTCGTCCCGCCACGGCATTTCCAGTTCCAAACAATCGCTGTCTTGGCGAACGATTTTCAGACCTAACCAGCGATGGAAAGGCGCAATCTGTATCGCGTCAGCTAGATTTTCCGGATTGTGTTTCATGCTGCAGCACCGCGCTTGTGGGTCGCATTCAAGAAAGAGAGGATCGCCGAGCAAAATGCATCGTTGCGGTCACCGGCGACCATATGGCCGGCATCTGCAATGTCTGTGAAATGCGCGCTGGGAACCAGCGTTTGGAAATGAGCTACGGCCTCTTCAGAGACCATGTCGCTGGAACCTCCGCGTATGAGATGAACCGGCAGTGTCAATTTCGCGGCCGCCGCACTCAATCTGTCGAAGCCATTGTCTTTTGCCTCGGTAGCGTCGTCACGAGCATGCGTCACATGGTGAATAAAATTGGGGTCCCAATGCCAATAATATCGCCCGTCCTCCCGCTTGCGCAAATATCGATCAAGCTTGCCTGTGCCGGTGCGTTTCTTTCGTTGTGGCATATATTCGGCGATAATTTCTGCAGCTTCTTCAGGGGAGGAAAATCCGTCTGTCATATGGGCCTGCATGAACCCCACCACTCTTGACACTCCGACGGCTTCCATCTTTGGCGCAATATCAACCAAGGTGAGTGACTTAAAGCTTGCGGGGGCCAATTCCCCGGCTGCAATCATACCCGCTATTCCGCCCAGTGATGCTCCGACCATCGCTGGGGGGTTATCGAGTTGATTGGAAATAGCGATCAGATCGCGAGCAAAATCGCGCATATCGTAGGCGCCATCTGGTGCCCATTCACTGTCCCCATGACCACGCATATCGATAGCCGTCGCGCGGTAGCCAGCATTGGCGAGTTCATCCAGCACCTTTGCCCAGGCATGACGGGTTTGCCCGCCGCCATGCGCAAGCATTACCGGAAAGCCGGTTTTTGGCCCAGTCGTGCTTGCCTTAATCTTCAAGCCATTGTGGCCCGTAAAGGTGCTCTCTTCATGATCCATACCGATTTTATAGACTGTATATGGACAGACAGTAAAGGGCTTTATATTATATTAAATTTACGATATGGTCACTATGATGACAACCGAAACAGCTACAATGAGTGCCAACGCGCAAGACGGGTTCCTCAATGAGACCGATGAGTTTGCGTTTTTGCTGGAGGAAGTGCCCCGAGTTCTGCGCAAGGCATTTGATGAATCGATTGCTCAGTTCGGCCTGTCCCGCACACAGTGGAGAACATTGGCCTATCTGATCAAGACCGAGGGCATGACACAAACCGAGTTGGCAGCCTGCCTTGAACTTGAACGGGCTACTATCGGATTGACGATTGATCATCTGGAAAAACTGGATTTTGTCGAACGTCGGGCGGCAGAAAGTGACCGGCGTGTCTGGCGGATATTCCTGCGTCCAAAGGCAATCGATATTATTCCGGAACTCCGGAAAGAAGCTGACGCCGTTTATAAGAAAATGTTCAAAGGCATATCCAGCGCAAACATAGCCATCATACGAACCGCGCTGGAAAAAATGGTTGGGAATCTAAGGGTGTTGAACCCATCAGATCCCGAAATTTAACTGGTTCTGATCCCTCTCTCCTGTTGGATCAGTATGGGCAAGTGGCGGGGGCCGCTTGCCCTTTTTTTACTGTCCAGGTCAATTAATTTCATAATTATCGGACGGTGAAATATACCGTTGATACCTGCCGGGGCACCAATCAAATATGCGCTAGCGCACAAAAGTTGCTATGGCTGTGGCGAGCGGTTTCTCTGGTTTATGGAAACAGGTGGCGCGGACAAAGCTCGCGGCCTTGCCTTCACGTTCAAAACAGCTGTTCGTGAATAGATCGCGCGAACCAATGGCTGGACGCACATAACGAATGTCGATCGACTCTAGCTGTTGGCCGATCGAACTTTCACCACCTGCAACACGGCCTTGGCATGCAGCCATCAGCGCCGCAGCAACCGCGCCCCCATGGACAATATTTCCGCTCTCCCAGCCCAAAACAGCCCGGTTTCCTGCTACAATTTGTGGCGAGTCTGGAGCGCCCGATAATCCCAAACTGGTGGTCATCGGTCCGGGCATTGCTTGAGCATCGAAATCACCGACCAAATTATAGTCGGCCGGAGCGCCCCCCGGAAAGCTCCCCAAACGAAACAGTCCTGTTGCTGTTCCGATGATATCTTTGGACGAGTTTGTTACGCTACCTGTTGCAGTGGCCGATGTTTTTCCAACCATCACCGCTTCGGCCGTCAGCGTCAACTCATCCCCCATTGAAGATCCTGATGAAAGTCCGATCCGCAAATCAAAAGTTGAAATTCCGATTTCTGTACCAATCAAACCTTGCAACGATTCGGACAATCCTTGGTCGATAAAACCCATGAGCGCCAGCGGATCAAGGTTTGGATTTCCCGGTGCTTTGGCAATCCGCCTATTGGCTTTCATTCGACTGATCGAACGCCCGCTGCTGCTTTCCAGCAATTCCATTCCGAGCGTCAATTGGTAAGGGGTTACAAGTCGAACCCGCATTTTCTCACCCGTCTGTTCATCTGGCTTAGATTGCGCAGTCATCCAATTATCTTCCAATAAGGTATGGTAAACAAGACATACTCAAAATTCCTTAGCCAGGCATAAGCTGCAAACAAAGGACTCCGTTCGCCGGAGAGGCGAAAAATTATGTCCGCAAAAACCCGAATGGTGCAAGGTAATCATGATTTTGAAGGATAAGGTCCAATGATTGCATTTACAATCCTGACCAACATCCCCTTTGTCATTTGGTCATGTTAATAGGAGGTGGCCGCGGTGCCGGTTCGGCTTGCCGAAAGTTTCGCAGCGTTGCTCATGCCACCCATCAGAATTTCACCGTTGCTTCGATGCCATATGTGCGCGGTGTTCCCCGGTTAAGATAATCGAGTCCGAAGATGTCTATGTTCAACCCGTAGCTATAATATACCTTGTTGGTCAGGTTCTTGGCCCACAGGCTCGCTGAAAAATTATCCTTCTGAAATGTCAACCGGCTATTGACGAGCCAGTAGCCAGGGTTTCCGCATGTGATCGCCGGACCTGCCGGACGAACACTACCAGGTGCACCTGGGCGATCACACGGCGTTTGGCCGTAGTCGCCAAACGGATCGAAGAAATATTTCCCCGTATACGCAGCATCGCCGCGCAGACTTAGTTTGCCTGCATCAGTGTCAAAAACGTCCCAATCGAACCCTGCAGAAAACGTTTCGCGCGGAGCGTTGGGGAACGGATTTCCATTGACATTGCGGGTCGGGCTTCGAGGATCGGTAGGATCGACAACATTTCCTTGATATTTACTGCGCAACAAGCTGACCGATGCGTCAAAGCGCAGATTATCGGTAGCTATGATTGCGAGTTCCGCCTCACCGCCATAGAGTTTGCCATCGGCGCTGCGAACAAACGTCGTCGCTCCAATCACCTGAGTGACCTGATGGTTGCTGTAGTCGTAGTAAAAACCGGCTAGATTAAGCTGGACGCGCCGATCAAACAGGAGCGTTTTCAGACCGCCTTCATATGCGTTTATCTGCTCCGGTTCAACATAATAGACCTGATCGGTTCCCTGATACGCTAACCCATTAAAACTGCCGCTGCGATATCCTCGGCTGAAATTGACATATCCCAACACATCGTCGGTGAAATCATAACTGACATTGATCCGCCCCGTGACTCGGCTTTCTTTTTCGCGTTGCTCAAGCGGAGGTTGGTTTGGGTTGAAGGGGAAGGTATAGGGAATCGTACTTGCTCGCTCGGTTCCCCCCAAATCAACCAGCACTGTTCGCCCGTTGAGGTAGTTCACTTTGTCTTTGGTGTAACGCAAGCCGACACTGACCGTCAGTTCGTTGGTCACATCATAACTGGCATCAGCATAAATGGCAGCGGAAGGACGTTCGACGGTGAAATTCTGTTCACCGGTTATTGGTCCAAATGGGGGTGCGCCAGCTGCCCGACACGCAGCAGAAAGGGCTCCACCGAAGCCGCCGCCAGCCGAATTATCAATCTGGATATCGGTTTGGAGGGCAACAAGGGATCTCGCATCAAGGAACCCGTTGGGATTCCCGGTTGCAACCGGTGCACAGCTCGATGCAAGAGTGGGGTCAAGGGCTGGATTGACCAAAAATGCCGGGACAATCGCAGCAGCCTGAGGTGCTGAAACAGGTGCGTTAAAGAACGAGTCGCCAATGCCGAAACTGCGCAACACTGGATCCAGAACACCAAAGAAATCGATCCCGTTCCGCGTTTTGATTTTATCTACACCATAATAAAGTCCAGCGATCAGATTGAAACGGTCGTCCTTGTAAGCAAAGCGCAGATCCTGATTGAAATTTTTGCTCGTTGAATTGAAACGGATCGCGCAAACATCATTCGGTGAACCGTCACAGTCAAACGGAGAAATGCTGTAATTCCCAGTATCATAACCGGTAATCGATGTAACCGAGAGGCTGTCACTAATCTCGTAGGCGACGTTTAGCGCCAGACCCTTCGACAGAGTGTAGTAGTTTCCGCCCGTATCGGCAGATACCTCGTCGCGGTTTAGCGCGCGCCCCCCGTTCTGGGCGGGATCGAAACGTGAATAACCCAAAACATCACGGCCCTCTGCATATTGACCGAACGCATACGGGTTGGGTGCAACCGGATTATCCCGGGAGATATATCCCTTCAAGTTGATATCCAGTGTATCAGTTGGCTTGAAACGGACCGACAGGCGGCCAGCAATCGAATTTGTCGTGCCGGTATCGCGGTTCTGAACGGGATTGAATTGCCAGCCATCGCCCTTGGCAAAGGTTCCCGCAAAGCGGATACCAAGCACATCAGGAACCAGAGTTGTTTCTATCGCACCTTGGATTGTCTTTGTGTCGTAATTACCGTAGCCAACCGAAAGCGTTCCAGTTGTATCAACAAGTTCGGGTTTGTTTGAAAAAAAGCTGATGGCACCGCCGGTTGTGTTCCGCCCATAAAGCGTTCCTTGCGGCCCACGCAACACCTCAACGCGTTCCAGATCGTAAAGCTGCTGACCGTGGCTGGCACGGAAGCTCTGGCAAATATATACTTTACTTAGCAGGTCAATCTTGATATAAGGCTGTATCACAAGGAAAACAGCCAATGACGAACCTAACAGACCCCATTTTTCACAACGAAAAAGCAGCCGAGAAACATATCGAAGTATCGCGCTGGAACGGAGAGCCTTTTTGCGCTCACTGTGGTTCAACCAACGTCACCCGTATGAAGGGCAAAACGCAGCGCGGAATGTTCCAGTGCAACGATTGCCGCGACAAGTTCACAGTCCGCACCGGCACCGTCATGGAACGCTCCCATGTTCCCCTTCATAAATGGCTTCTGGCCATGCACCTGCTGGCATCCAGCAAGAAAGGCATTTCAGCCAGCCAGATCGCCCGCAACATCGGTGTGACCTATAAAACCGCCTGGTTCCTTTGCCACCGCATCCGCGAAGCAATGGACGGTGCCAACGGTAATGGCCCTCTAGGCGGTCCTAACCGCGTTGTGGAAGCCGATGAAACCTTTGTAGGCGGCAAGGCCAAGAACCGTGCGCACCGCAAGCCTCGCGACAAGCAGCCCGTTGTCGCACTGGTTGACCGTGAAGGCCATGTTCGCAGCTTCCATGTTGCCAACGTCAATGCAAAAGACCTTCGCAACCTTATCGTTACCAATGTTCACCGCGACAGCCACCTTATGACTGACGAAGCAACCGTATATACCCGCGTAGGACGCGAATTTGCCGGTCACAGTGTAGTCAATCACTCCGCTAAGAAATATGTCACCACGGGCGGCTTCAAGCACTCCAACACCGCTGAAAACTTCTTTTCTATCTTCAAACGCGGCGTGATCGGTGTCTACCACCATATGAGCGAAGCGCACCTTGGCCGTTATACCAAGGAATTCGATTTCCGTTACAACACCCGCGACATTACAGACGGTGAGCGCGCCGCCGTTGCCCTTAAGGGCATCGAAGGCAAGCGTCTGACCTATCGGCGGACTGACAAACTCGCCGCCTAAATGGACGGTTGAAATTCGCCAGATCGGCGAGAAGCGTAAACGCTATTTTGATTGAGACTCTTTACCCTTTGTCTTGCTAGACTTGTGGGGCTTTGGCGGAGTCGAAAGTAGCTTTTGCAACGTGGCCTCGCGCCGCGCCTCTGTCTCCGCTTCGGAGTATGTTTCATCTTTTTCTTGCCGAGTATTCAAAATGACCTCCATATCGCCCCTAACCAGCCCTGTATATGAGATACCCCTCTCAGACGAACAACTTATAATTTTAGGAAGGGTTGCTGTTGTTTGGGGGCATATTGTGTTCAAACTTGACGAACTTCTCCGCGATCTAATGAGCCTAAACACGGTGGATGATTTAGCGACCTACTCAACAAAAAATTTAAAAGCCAAGTTAGCAGATTTATGGCGAGAAATCTCGAAGCCTGAAAATGCAGGAAACAGAAGCCAGTTAATTGAAATACATCACTCTATCAGCGCCCTTTCGTCTGACAGAAACATCTGCTTTCATGGCTTGTGGGGCTACACATGGTGTCCCGCCTCAGAATCTTGGAAGGAAATCAGCCAGGGCTATGCCCGAGAAGAACCTTTCTTTTCTGATTCCTTAACTGAATTACACAACAAAATGATATTATCATCTAAGCTTCTGGCTGATGCGAAATGGCGCAAAGAGGTAGGTAACGATCCTCCAGAGACGAGAAATCGACGACAAATTTGGGGGCACCGCCCGCCGATTGAATCCGACCCCCATCCGCCTGAAAGAAAGATTCGATAATCTTAATTACAGCCTCGCCCACTGAATACGCTGGCGTATTAAATTTATAAAACGCGCCAATACCCGCCTCAATCATAGCGTCCGTAATCTCAATTTTAGCGCCGGCCTGTCCAGACATCTATGAATCCGATTCTCTGCTAAGTAAAGTATATAATTGCCGAAGCTCTGGTAAACTTCGTCAACATACACACCGACAGGCGAAGCGGTTGAAGCATTAAATTCATTAGCCACTGAAACGCCGCGCAGTGCGAAGTTCGGTTGGGTGCGGCCATAAGGCGTGGTGATCTGAAGACTTGGTACAAATCCTTGCAAATCTGATGTTTCATCTACGCCGCGAGATTCCAGTTCCTTTGCCGTCAATGCGGACACAGCGACGGGAACATCTTGAAGCGCTTGTGACCGCTTTTGCGCAGTCACAACAATTACCTCAAAACCACTGGTATCTTGTTCTTTGGTTTGGGCCAAGGCAGTTCCCGATAGAGCTATTTGCAATACAAATAACGCGCAACCTCCAGCCAAATATGTTTTGTTCATGTTCTTCCTCCCTATTTTTCGGACTTTTTTTATTTTTGGTTTTCCAGAATAAACTCTGCAGCGCGCTCGGCGATCATCGCAACCGGGGCATTGGTGTTGCCGGATATTAGATTGGGCATAACGGAGGCATCGGCGATCCAGATATTTTGAATGCCGCGAACCTTTAATTTTTCGTCACACACAGCGGTTTCATCATTCCCCATCCGGCATGTCCCAACCGGGTGATAGACTGTGTCTGCGCGCGCCTTTATCGCATCAATGAGTTCTGAATCTCCGCTCATGCCCTTTGTAAAAAGCTCAGTGCCGCGAATGGACTTAAGCGCGTCTGATTCCATAATATCGCGCACCAGCTTGAAGCCGGACAACAGGGTTTTAATATCACCATCTGTCGCGAGAAAATTTGGATCGATGACAGGAGCGGCAAAAGGGTCGGCCGAACCGAGTGTCACGGAACCCCTGCTCTCGGGTCGCAGCACGCAAACATGGCAGCTCATCCCTCCGCCCAAATGGATCTTGCGAGAATGATCATCAATAATGCCGTGGACGAAGTGCATCTGGACATCTGGTCGATTGCCACGACCTTTGGTGGATAGAAAAGCACCGCCTTCCGCCGCGTTGCTGGTAAGCGGACCACGACCATTACGGATATAGTCGGGAATCGACGCACCAATACGCGCGACACCGCCAGGGCTGACAGCAAATAAATCAGGACTTTTGGCGCGATATACCGTGACATGATCAGGATGGTCCTGAAGATTCTGGCCAATTTCCGGTATGTTAAACCGGACGGGTATAGAATGGCGTCGCAGTTCGGACTCCGGCCCAACGCCCGATACCATCAGAAGGTGCGGCGTGCCGAACGCACCGCTCGTCAGCACAACGCCGGCATCAGCGCCAAGTGTCATAGACCGTTTGTTGCAAAGCACCTCCAGGCCCGTCGCTCGTTCACCATCCAATACAATGCGAAGCGCCTTTGTTCGTGTCATCACCGTAAGGTTCGGTCGATCAAGGATTGGTCGCAGATACCCGCGCGCTACACTCCAACGCCGGCCATCCTTTTGGTTTACCTGATAACGCCCAACGCCTTCTTGTTCGGCTCCGTTAAAATCGTTTGTTGTTTTGTGTTGTTGTTCCGCTGCAGCCTCGATGAAGAGATCGGTAACGGGGTTGGGTGAACGGTGATCTGCTACGTTAAGCGGTCCCGACACGCCGTGATATTGATCTTCACCGCGTTCATTGCATTCCGACATCTTGAAATAAGGCAGCACATCATCATAGGACCAGCCCGGCGCACTGTCCGCCGCCCAAGCGTCATAATCCTCGGCCTGGCCGCGGATATAGCACATCGCATTGATCGAGCTTGATCCACCAAGCACACGGCCACGCGGCTGATAACCTTTTCGGCCATTGAGTCCCGGCTGCGGAACAGTTTGATAGCCGTAATTATTGATTTTGGTCGGCAACATGGCAGCCATGCCGAGCGGCACGTTGACCAGCATCTGATCGTCATCTCCGCCAGCTTCAATCAAGCAGACCTGTATCGCCGGGTTCGCTGAAAGACGGTTAGCCACTACGCATCCGCCTGAACCTGCCCCAACGATTATATAGTCGAAATTATTTTTCCGGCTGGCCCCGGTCATTGAACGGAAATCAATGCTGCGCGAGAGGCAAGCGAACGATCAGTCCGTCAAGCTCTTCCGTAATCGATATTTGGCAGGCCAGACGGCTATATTCATCGGCTCCTTCCACAAATTCGAGCATATCGCTCTCACTGCCGTCCGAAGCGTGACCGGTTTTTTCAATCCACGCCGCGTCGATATGAACATGGCAGGTGCCGCAAGCTGCACATCCGCCGCAATCGCCATCGATGCCCGGGACTCCGTTGTCTCGGGCTGCCTCCATGACTGATGAATTGGCATTTACATTGACAAGATGGTCGTCACCTTGAGCGGTAATAAACTTTACTAATGGCATTGGTATTCCTTCACTCTTATCGCGCGTGAACGCGGACCATCATTTTGGTGTAACCTCGGACAAAATTCGACTGAACACGTTCGGGCTCACCGATCACTTCAATGCGGTCGAAGCGATTGAGTATTTCCTCCCACAAAATTCGCAGTTGCATTTCGGCAAGCCGATTACCAACGCATCGGTGGATGCCGAACCCGAAGGATAAATGCTGGCGAGGGTTCGGGCGGTCGATGATAAATGAGTCAGGCCGATCAATGACTTCATCATCACGATTTCCCGAAAAATACCACATGACGACTTTGTCACCTTTGCGGATGGTTTTACCGCCAACAACCGAATCTTCCTTTGCTGTACGCCGCATGTGCGCCAAGGGTGTCTGCCAGCGGATAATTTCCGGCACCATGCTTTCAATTAGCGCTGGAGAGGCCCTCAATTTGGCCATCTGGTCCGGGTTCTGATGCAGCGCAAGAACCCCACCCGTCATCGAATTTCGCGTTGTGTCATTGCCGCCCACAATCAGCAGCAGCACGTTGCCGAGATATTCTTCCGGTGTCATGTTTCGGGTCGCCGGGGAATGGGCCAACATTGAAATAAGGTCATTGCCTGGATCCTCGTTTACCCGTTCATTCCAAAGCGTCTGGAAATATTGCGCACATTCCATTAATTCATCTTTGCGCTGCGCCCATGAATCAACGACGCCCCCGCCAGGTGCAGCTGTCGTCACATCCGACCAGCGGGTAAGCTTGCGGCGATCTTCAAAAGGAAAATCAAAGAGAGTGGCCAGCATCTGGGTGGTAATTTCGATCGAGACCCGATCAACCCAGTCAAATTCTTCTTCTATTGGCAGGCTATCCAATACGGCCCCGACACGCTCGCGAATGGTGCTTTCCAGAAGAGCAAGGTTACCGGGAGCTACGATGGGGCTGACGGCTTTTCGCTGTTCGTCATGGCGCGGTCGGTCCATCGCAATGAAATTAGGAAGGTCAAGCCCCTCTTCACCACCACCTTTTTGAATATTGTCATCGATGATGATGCCGCCGAAGCCTGCCGACGACGAAAAGATGTCATGGTGGGTATCAACATGCATGATGTCTTTATATTTGGTGATCGACCAATAGGGCCCGTAAGCACTCTCAGCGCAATAGTGGACAGGATCCTCTTCCCGCAGACGTTTAAAATACGTGCCAGCCGAATCGTCCTTGAAAAGTGCTGGTGAGCTTACGTCGATTTTATCAAGTGGTATCGCATACGCAGCTTCAGTGCCGGTTCGTGTCATGCTGGCCATCCTTTCCTGGTGATATATGATTTTTATTGAGTATAGTATCATCTACAAATGAGTATAATGTCAACAAGCAAAATCTGTTGCGATTTTTTATGATGACCGGCACATAATAATCCCAGATTTAAGCGGTGATGTCGGCCTTCAATCAGGAGCCTAATATATTGAAATACAAACACGATTTGGGAAAAAGGCGCCTGAAGCCGGACGAGAGGCGCAAACAGTTGACACTCTGCGCGCTTAAAGCCTTTGCGGAAAATGGTGTCGCTCGTGCCACTCATTCTCACGTCGCGAAGCTGGCCGGAGTTGCGATACCGACCGTGCATTCCTATTTTAGATCACGTGAGGATCTTGAGTCAGCGGTGCTCTGCGAAGTTGAAAACTACCTGATCAAACTCGTCACTGATTCGCTAAGTGGAAAAAAATCCGTGGAAGAAGCGCTTACCACGCTGGCAATGCGGTTTGCCAACGACGCGACCACGAAATCTGATATCATTAAGGTTTGGTTAGACTGGAGCACCGGAGTTCGCGCGGGCGTATGGCCCCGATATCTTGCGTTGTTGGACAAGTTACACGCGATAACTCGGCCGGTCTTTCTGCGTGGCAAACGTGAAGGTATACTGAGCGAAAATCTCAATGTGAAAGCAGCAACCCGATTGTTCATAGGCGGCGGACATACTCTCGCGCTGATGCAGTTTGCCAAAGTCCCCAGCCGGGATCTAGCGATTTACATGGATCAATTTATACAGAGCTTGATGAACATCGGAAAGCCTTGATCAACCGACAAAACCAGCGATACGCAAGATTGAGATGAACTTCCTCGGAGAGTCTTCGTTCCGAACGGATGTGGTTCTTCAGTGCGACCATTTATTGTGTCGGCTCTAAGCGACCTTCCTTTTGCTCATTGCTTCGCTCGGTAGATTCGGAAACTGCATCAACTTGATATGGCAGGCGCTTTGGGCCGGGCTGATCAGAAAGCCCTGGCCCAGGTTGCAGCCGAGTTGTATCAGGAGATTGCGTTGCTCTTCCGTCTCGACGCCTTCCGCTATGACCTCGATGCCAAGATTGCTGGCCATGTTGATCAGCGCCTGGACGATCAGCCTCGACTGGTGCTCGGCGGTGATCGACTTGATGAAGCTCTTGTCTATTTTGACCGCGTCTATGGGGAAATCCCTGAGATGCGACAGCGATGAAAAGCCTGTTCCGAAATCGTCCAGCGCGATGCGCATTCCCGCTGCGCTCAGTTCGGAGAGAACATTCTGCACTGTGGTTGTATCATTGACCATCAGCATGGTTTCGGTAACCTCGAGCGTGATTTTCGCGGGACTGATTTTGACCTCATTCAACCTCGACAATAAATTGTCCGCAAAATCGCGGCTCAACAGGTCCGCTTCGGTTGCATTGATGCTGACAAATTGCAGATCTGGCTGGGACTGCTCGATTTCTGCCAGTTCCCTGTACACGCTGGACAACATGCGCTCGCCAATCTCGCGAGACAGGATCGGATCCAGGATTGCCGGCAGAACCTGCGATGCGGTAATCTGCTCGCCGTTCGAGACGCTCAATCGCATCAGCGCTTCCAGTCCGACCAACCGGCTTGTCCTGAGATCTATAATGGGCTGGTAGCCGGCGAAGATGCGGTCACGATCCAGAGCTTCCCGGACTTTCGCGATCGCCGCTTGCCGGTGATGGTTCGCTTGCTCCAGTTCGGGTACATATGCGTGTACGCGTCCGGGTTCGCGCTCTTTTCCGTGATAAAGCGCCAGATCAGCCTTGCGAATAATCTCTCTGGCGATGGATCGCTCGTCGATCTCGACCAGACCGCACGTCGCGCTGACTCCCATCTTGCGTCCTGAAATTTCGAACTGACGTTCCACGCTGACAAGTATTTCATCACCGAGCTGCTTCGCCGCCTGCAAGTCAATGTCCGGCGCAGTCAGGATCACAAATTCATCGCCACCCCATCTTGCGACAATCGCCCCGTGGGGAAGCGCGTCCACTATGCGGGAGCTGATCTTCTCCAGAAAAACATCGCCGATCAAATGTCCGAACGTATCGTTGATGTCCTTGAAGCCATCCAGATCAAGCATCAGCAAGAAGGCGTTCGAACCGGTCTTCTTGAGCTTCCCAAGCGTGTTCTGCAGAAAGCGATCCAGGGCATTGCGATTGTAGAGATCGGTCAGGGCATCGCGGTCCGCGGCGCGCTGCAGGGCGAGGCGCGTGTGATGGGATTCCGTTATATCCTGGATGATCCCCACCAGGCGCGCAGGACTTTGTTGGTCTGCCTCCAGATATTCGCCCATGGCCTTCACCCGCTTGAACGTACCGTTCGCCGCGTTCAAGCCTGTTTCAAATTCAAAGGAGTCCTTATGCTTTTTTCCATTTTCGATCGCCTCTGTTGCTCCTTGCAGATCTTCCTGAGCGCAGTAGAGAACTGCTTCTTCAATAGAAGTTGGTACATTTTCCGGAGAACCAAAAATCGCAAATGCTTCGTCCGACCAGGTCAGTTCACGAGTCTCCTCGTTCCACTCCCATGAACCAATTTTTGCAATTTTCTCCGCCTGCTTGAATATCCCATTGGCTCGGTTGAGCCGGCTGCTTCGCGCATCCAGCTGGGAGTTCAGATAGGAGGTGACGGAAGCCTGAGAGTGCGCTCTTATCAGATCTTCAATGGTCGCTGCGAGGATTTCCAGCTTGAGGATGTGGTCATCGTCGAAACGGCCTGCGCGCTGATCCGCAATGCACAGGGTACCGATCATTGTTCCGTCGGGACTATTGATGGGTGCGCCGAGATAGGAACGGATCGCCGGTGCATGACGGATGAGCGGATTATCGGAGAATCGCTGGTCTGCCAACGCATCGGGCACGAGCATACTGCATCCAGCCTCAATTGCATGGTTACAGAAGCAATGTTCGCGCGGCGTTTCGCGGACATCCACACCGACCGAGGACAGGAACCACTGGCGGTGCTCATCAACCAGCGAAATGAGAGAGATGGAGCAATCGAAAATATCTGCACATAGTTCGGTAATACGATCAAAGGAAGCCTGACGGGGAGTGTCCAGGATATGAAGCTGGTGCAACGATTCTACCCGCTGGAAATCTTCCCGATTGATCGGCTTCATGTCTGCGGCCCTCTTCATAAACCAATGCGACTTTTAAGCGCGAATATCGCTTTCGAATTTGCCGAGCGCCATTTCTCTGTGGCCAAACAATGAAACGCTGGCCACCGTTCTATTTGCATCGTTCAAGGGAAAAACGCTCTAGGAAGAATTAATTAACTTTCCATTAAATTACCGTCATGTATCGGCTCGACAATCCATCCGTGTCGTCATCGCGCAACATAATCGTCGAGCACCGTCGACAGATAGCGCAGGCGGCGCACGATGCGGGGCATCATGCCAAAGCCGAGACAGCCCCAGCCAATGATTCTGAATTAGGTAAAATCGGTCTGCCGCATCTCGTTCGCCCGCGTAGTCTGGGTATGGAAGTGATTGGCAGCCTTGATCACGACATAGGCAGGGCTGGTAATTAGATCATGGGCTTTCAGTAAGCGGTATACCGTCGCCTCCGATACGAAGTAGCGCTTCTCATCGGTGAAGCGCACGGCCAGCTCCCGCGGGCTCAGCTCGGACTGCTCCAGCGCCAGTTCGATGATCTGTTCATGGATGTTTGCTGGGATCCGGTTCCACACCCGGCTCGGGACAGATGGCCGGTCAGCCAGCGCTTCAGGCCCACTTTCCAGCTACTGGTCCAGATCAACCCCTTGCGGGCCAGGCGTTTTGCCCAGGCTACAGGAACACTTGCCAAAACCGACCGGATCGATGCCGGGGTCCTTGCCCGCATGGCGGCCACGTTCCAGCCTGATGTCCGGCCTATCAAAAGCCCGGAACTGGCTGGGTTGGCCGAGCTCATGAACGGCCGCGATGGCTTGGTCAGGGATCGTACCGCCCTCAAGAACCGCGAGAAGAACCTGCTGCTGCCGCTGCTCAAACGCCAGGTAAAGGCACGTCTCGAGCAAATCGCACGGCACATCAATGCCATCGATATACAGGCGCAGGCGCTTATCGCTGCAGATCTCGCGCTTGCGCGCAAGCGCGAAATTATCGCCAGCATCAAAGGCCTGGGACCAATCACGGCCGCACAGTTGATCGCTACCATGCCTGAGCTGGGCTCACTGGAAAATAAACAGGCAGCTGCCCTTGCCGGGCTCGCTCCAATTACCCGGCAATCAGGCCAATGGGCCGGCAAGGCACCCATCCATGCAGGCAGAGCCAATGTCCGCCGGTCGCTCTACATGCCCACCCTTGTCGCTGCTCGCTTCAATCTCGACATCAAGGCAAAATACTTTCATCTCATCAGCATCGGAAAGCTGGCAAAGGTCGCCATCACTGCCGTCATGCGAAAGCTCATCGTCATGGCAAACGCACTACTCAAAGCCAACCGGCTATGGAAGGAATCTATGGCTTGACCATCACGGATACTTGTGTTTGGCGTCATCCACTAGGATGGATAGGCAAGGAATTCACCGACAGGCGGAGCCCTTTTTTTAGATTTTTGTGGGTTTACTTTTCCCTGCGGGCCGGAGTACCTCGCGCCAACGAATTTCATCATCGTTTGACCGCAAGATGCGGCGAACGGATTGATCCGAAGAAAGGAAATTCATGTTTAACACCCCCAAAATTATTCTGGCATCGACCCTGTTGGCGATGGTACCGGCATGCTCGTCGGAACTGAGCAAAGAGGAACAGGAAATCCTCGACGCGCGAATCGCCGAAGACACGAAGCCGACCAATATGATCGCCGTTCTGCAAGACGATCCCGATCTCAGCACCGCGAGCATTTTGGTCGGTTTGTCCGGTGTTGGCGCTGAATTGCAAGATAATGGTCCGTTCACCGCATTTGCCGCAACCAATGATGCGTTCAACAAAATGGATGCGAAGCGGCTGAGCGAGCTGCTGTCGGTGGATAACAAGGAAGAGCTGGAGACCATCGCGAAATTTGGTCTGGTCAAAGGCAGCATGACCTCCGCAGATATCGGAAAGGCCATTGCCGGTGGCGGTGGCAGCGCGAGCATCACCACCGTGCAAGGTGGCGTGATCAAGGCGACCATGGACGGTGATACGATCATTCTCCAAGATGGTGCCGGCAACAAGGCGAATGTGACCCAAGCGGATGTGAAGTCCAGTAATGGAACGCTACATGTAGTCGACAATCTGCTGATGCCGGAATAAGTCGGCGACGGAATAGACAAGGAAGGCCCTGCGCGATTGCGGGGCCTTTTTTGTTGCTGTTCCCCGTGAGCATTCAATAGACAGACTGGCTGCATAAAATAAGTAAGTGTTTTGGTTTCATCGTAGTGACGAAGGAACGAAGCATGAAACCAAAACACTCCAGCGCAAAAAAGCCCGCAGAGCGGGTGGTCAAGGACATACGCCGTGCGACCCGCCAGCATTTCTCTGCCGAAGACAAGATACGCATCGTGATCGACGGCCTGCGCGGTGATGACAGCATTGCCGAGCTGTGCCGCAGGGAGGGCATCGCCCAAAGCCTGTATTACACCTGGTCGAAGGAGTTCATGGAAGCGGGCAAGCGCCGACTTGCTGGCGACACGGCGCGTGCTGCCACATCGGATGAGGTCAAAGACCTGCGCCGTGAAGCTGGCGCGTTGAAGGAATGCGTTGCTGATCTGACATTGGAAAACCGTCTCCTCAAAAAACGTATGGCCCGCCTCTTTGCAATAGTAGATTTTTTGATAGCAATCGCACGGTCTGCGTAAACGTATGCGGCATATCGATCATCTGATCGTCGCCAAGATGGATATTCGCGCGGCCCGGTCCTCATAAGCATGTCGGCTTCGAAGAGCCATTTTTTTAACCAGGTGTCCGGTCCGCCGATCAACCGTTCGGCCATCTCACTTTCCACTCGCAAAAGCGTATCTCTCGATAGATTGTAACTCCTTGATATTTATGCCACAGATTTGGCGGGCGCATTCCGATATGCTTCTTGGTGACGCAAGGTTGCCCACGCGATACGCACCAGTTTGTTGGCAAGCGCTACAACTGCAGTGTTGCGGTGAGACCGGGCAAGCAGCCCGCGCAACCAAAAGCCCAATTGGGTCTCGCTTTTCGCCAGCCACGGTAAAGCAGCTCGCGCACCGTGGATAAACAGTGTTCGCAAATAGATGTTACCCCGCCTGCTTATGCCCAGAAGCTTAGGCTTGCCGCCGGTGGTTCGTTGTTTTGGAACGAGGCCAAGCCATGCGCTAAGATCACGGGCACGCGTAAAAGAACTGGCATTGCCAATCGCTGCAACCAGTGCTGTTGCTGTCAACGGTCCGATACCCGGAACAGAAGTCAGGCGCTGAGTATCCGGATCTGACCGGACACATTGAGCAAACTCACGGTCCAGAATGGCAATACGGCCATCGAGTTCTCTCCATTCATCTCGCATATCCGCTATTAGTTCGAATATTCTTTGACTGATGCCGGTAGCCGGTTCGCCCAGCATCGCATCAATCGCCAGCTCAAGCTTGCGCCTGCCTTGCGGAAATCTGAGCCCCCGCTCTAACAGAATGGCTCGCATCTGATTTATTAGCATCGTGCGTGTACCCACAAGCCGTGAACGCGAACGGTGCAGCGTCTGCATGTCGAGCTGTTCGGCGCTCTTAAGTTCAACAAAGCGCATTGTCGGGCGCGAAGCAGCTTCAGCAATAGCTTCGGCATCGCGTTCATCGTTCTTCTGAGCTTTAACATATGGCCGCACGTATTCCGGCGACATCAGTCGGATCTCGTGTCCTTGCCGGGCAATTAAACGGCCCAGATGATGAGCACCGCAACAGGCCTCCATTGCAACGATGCATGTTGAGAGTCGCTCTGTAAATTTTGGAATCGTATCGGGCCGCATGCGCTTGCGGAATATTAACTGTCCGCTGATATCGAAACCGGCGAGGCTGCAAATGTTCTTGCCTAGATCCACGCCCAAAACAGCAATGTTAGTGTTGTTCATGACAATCTCCTCATTTTGTACCTCAGCCCATAATGACAGCTTCGTTTGAGGCGGGCCATTCCATAAGCATGATCGCGGAAGGGGACGACGACGCATGAGATATTTGGAATCGGAGAAGCTTGAGATCATCAGGATCGTCGAGCAATCGCATCTGTCAGCGCGCAAGACGCTGGATAAGCTGGGCATCCCGCGCCGAACCTTTTACCGCTGGTATGATCGGTATCTGGAAGGCGGGCCTGAAGCGCTTGCGGACCGGCCATCACGCCCAAGCCGGGTGTGGAACCGTATCCCAAAGAAGATACATGACCAGATCATTGATCTGGCACTGGAACGCAGCGAACTGTCACCGCGTGAACTGGCGGTGACGTTCACCGACGAACAACGCTACTTCGTGTCAGAAGCCACGGTGTACAGGCTTCTGAAGGCCCATGATCTGATCACCAGCCCCGCCTATGTCGTGATCAAGGCTGCTGATCGCTTCCACACACCGACCGTGCGCCCCAACGAGATGTGGCAGACAGATTTTACCTACTTCAAGATCATTGGCTGGGGGTGGATGTATCTGTCCACCGTGCTGGACGATTACTCGCGCTACATCATCGCCTGGAAGCTTTGCAGCACCATGCGGGCCGAGGATGTCACCGACACGCTGGACATGGCGCTGGAAGCCTCGGGATGTGATTCTGCCCATGTAAAGCATAAACCGCGACTGCTGTCTGACAATGGCCCCAGCTACATCGCAGGTGAACTGGCTGAATATATAGAAGCGCAAAAGATGAGTCATGTCCGCGGCGCACCCTTCCATCCGCAAACACAGGGCAAGATCGAACGCTGGCATCAAACCTTGAAGAACCGCATCCTGCTGGAAAACTACTTCCTGCCAGGGGACCTAAAAGCCCAGATCGAGGCGTTCGTCGAGCATTACAATCACTAGCGCTATCACGAAAGCCTAGATGCCGTAATGGGTCGGCGTCTAGGTAGGGCAGACAAACTGCCTCCCTCAGTGACCCAGGCGACCCCCTGCCCATGCTCACGCCAGCGAAATTACTGCTGCCGCCACGAACGATGCGTGCTTTGGCAGAATGCCTTTCATTTCTCTTCCCCTTACCGTTTAGACCATTCTCATGGCCGCACGTGCCTTTGGATGTCACGGATGACTTTGTCGCGTTCGGATGTCGGCTTTATATTCGTTTCTGCTTGGTCGGCTCCCTGGCCGGTTGTCCGGGAGCCGGGTTCTTTCCTCTCGGTTGGTCCAGCGCCTGCAGACAGCGCCTGCTATCGCGGCAAGACCGCAGAACTAGGGTCCCTCAAGGATAAACGCCGTGCTGGAGGAGGCTGAAAGCCTCATGGGGGCCAGTTTCTGATATTCGTCGGACCGATACCAGTCCTGAGCCTGCTTGAGGGTTTTAAACCGGATTATGACCGCCCCGTTTGGAGGCGATCCTTCCAGTGATTCGGCCACAGCCGGCCCGGCCATGAAAGAAACGCCCTGCTCCGCAAGGAGTTCTCTTGCCTGCTCCTTATACTGGTTCATCAGCGTCGGATCCGAAATCGCACCTGTCACAACTAAGACGTAAGCCGCCATATCATTCTCTCCTTGTCGAAGGGTTCGGCCGGATTGTCATCTATGCCGTTCGTGATGATCGAAGCTTACCATAGCAATTGGACCTTAAAGGCGGACATGCCGCTGAGGTCATATATCTTCTACTAAAATTAATTGGCGTCAACTGCTAGAAGAGAATATTTTATCCAATAGCCTGGGACTGCCACGCCTAAACTTGTGTTTGCTATGATTGATGACCCTGCCATCGCTCACGCCATCTCCCAGCGAGTAAAGGGCACCTGATCATTGGCGCGGCCGATCTCGAGCAGTACCGATTAAGCCGGACCCAACGAAGATCGTAGCGCGGCAATCCGGGCCTAAGTGTTTGGTCGCAGCATTTGATTGTGTGTTCCGGAACGACCTCCGCAACGCTGCCTCTTGCTTAAGCCGTGCTCATGCGTAACAATTTTGCTCGACTTTATTCCCAGTTTGGGGAAAGTGGGAGAAGTCACTCACTACAGCCACAAATGTCAAATTGGAAAATCATGGATTACGAGACAAAAAAAATAATTGAAGCCTCGAAAAAAGGATTTGAGGAAAATAATAATCCAAGAAAATCAATTCAATCGGTCGAAATCGGGGTACGAGTTCTGTTGGCTTTGGTGAAGACCGGTGAAGGGGAGGGGGCCTATCTCCGGGAGGTTTCTGACAATTCGGGTCTGTCTCGCAGCTAGGCCCATCGCTATTTGCTCTCTTTTGTCAACACCGGGGTGGTCGCACAAGACCAAAAGACCGGACGATATTCTTTGGGGAGCCTCATGGTACGCTTGGGTTTGGCGGCGATAGCACGGCTCGACTCTGTACGGATAGCTACCGAGCATTTGGAAAGTGTTCTGGTAGAGATGAAAACCACAGGCTTGCTGTCCGTGTGGGGAGATTACGGGCCAACGGTCATTCGCTGGATTGATGGCGGAATGCCGCTGTTCACCTCGTTGCACACAGGATCGGTCTTACCATTGCAGACGTCATCGACCGGAATTCTCTTCCTAGCTCATTGTTCCCGTGAACAGACTAGGGAGCGGATCGAAAAAGAGCGTGCTGAGGGGATTGTCGTCGATGACGTCGAACTTGCCGCCCTGATTGACGAGGCAAGGCGGATTGGTTTCGCGCGTAGCTACGGGGCCGTCGTGCCGGGCTTATCGGCGGCGTCAGTGCCAGTCCTGGATTCGCAAGATCGCTTGGTCGCGACGATGAGTGTCCTGGCCCGTTCAGAACAGAAGGCGTTTTTCAGCAAGGCCAAGATTGAGAGGATGATCGAAGTAGCGCAGAGCGCAAGTAGAGCGATCGGCTGGCGGGGCTAGGTGTTTAGTGTCTCACCTTTGGAGTAAACCCACCAGCTTATAGCTGGTAGAAGGCTTCAGCCGTTATTGTTTGCTCAGCACTATCCTCCAGAAAATGACTGGCTCGCAGGCGAAGTCATTTTCTGGAGGATAGTGCTTCTGCCATATTCACGCGGCAGCCACACGGCTTTTCATCATAGTTATCGCATTGTCTGGGCACCCAAATATCGCTTCAAGGTGCTGCATGGTGAGGTACGATTGCGAGTGCGCGAGATTATCCGGCAGGTTTGCAGCGAGCTGGGCGTGACCATCATCCATGGTGCTCTGTCGCGCGATCATGTCCATATGTTCGTCGAGATACCGCCCCATGTGTGGACGGCTCTCCGTTGGTGAGGGTTTGACTGGTGCGTTTGCATTGCTGGTTGGAGCGGCCATGTGTCCGACCTGTGTATGCGGCACATATTGCCGCTGGCCCTAATGCCATTCGCGCGAAGCGGGTCCCGATCAATTGCACGCACTCGAAGTGCTGGGGCGGTCTGAGTTTTCCCGTTTCGGCGGTTTTAACCGGCTTTTTGCATCAACTCCTGTCTCTCCTTTCCAACCTCTTTAGCGCGCCCTACTCAGCGCTGCTTATATCATGTCGCAACCGGATTGCGATAGTGTTCTCTGAACCGCCCCGGGATTGCCGGAGGCCATTTGGTTTAAGTTAAGCGGCCATGTCGGTTTCGTCCAGCATGGCGTAGTAGTTTTTCTCAGCTTCCACGGGCGGGATATTGCCGATGGGTTCCAGCAGCCGTTTATTGTTGAACCAGTTCACCCATTCCAGTGTGGCATATTCGACAGCTTCGAATGACCGCCATGGTCCGCGCCGGTGGATCACTTCCGCCTTGTAAAGACCATTAATCGTCTCGGCCAAAGCATTGTCATAGCTGTCGCCGACGCTGCCGACCGATGGTTCGATGCCTGCCTCGGCCAAGCGTTCAGTATAATTGATCGATACAAATTGGCTGCCACGGCCACTGTGATGGATTAGGCCGCCGCGATGCTTGGGCCGCCGATCATGTAAAGCCTGTTCCAATGCATCCAGAACAAAGCTGGCGTAAGCGGTTCTACTGACCCGCCAGCCAACGATATATCGGGCGTAAACGTCAATCACGAATGCGACATATACGAAGCCTTTCCAGGTCGCGACGTAGGTGAAGTCCGATACCCACAGCATATTGGGCGAAGGGGCATGGAACTGGCGGTTTACATGCTCGACCGGACACGGCGCTGCATGATCGCTGACCGTCGTTCGCACAGGCTTTCCGCGTATCACCCCTTGAAGGCCCATATTGCGCATCAACCGTTCGATGGTGCAGCGGGCAATGTCGAAGCCTTCGCGGTTCATCTGCCGCCAGACCTTGCGAATACCATATACCCCGAAGTTCTCGGCAAATACGCGCGCGATCTCCGGCTTCAACACCATATCACGCTTAGCGCGATCCGACAGCCGCGAGGGATCCCGGCGCTTGGCGAGATGACTGTGATAGGTCGACGGGGCAATTGGCAGAACTTTGCAAATTGGCTCGACCCCATAGTCTTCGCGGTTATCATCGATAAACGCGACCATTTGCGAAACGGGCGGTCGAGCGCTCAGGCATCGCTTGAAGCGGTGCCGCTTCTGCCTTCGCCCTGAGCAAAATATGCCGATGCCTTACGTAAAATCTCGTTGGCTTGACGAAGCTCCCGGTTCTCACGTTCCAAAGCTTTCAGCTTGTCGGCCATCTCCGTTGGAACACCGGCGCGATGGCCACTGTCGACCTCTGCACGCTTTACCCATTCATGCAACGTCGGTGGTGAACAGCCGATCTTCTGAGAAATGGACACTACCGCTGCCCAGCGCGATGGATAATCCTGTCTGTGATCCAGCACCATGCGGGTAGCACGGGTGCGAACCTCCGGTGAAAACTTGTTCGTGGTCTTGCTCATAATAGCTCCTTCTACTCAAGAGTTGGAGCCTCCGGCAATCCCGGGGCGGTTCAATCCGCTACTTCCATATCGATATTTCCGAACTGCGCCATGAAGGCGGCAAAGGCTTTCTGTTCGTCGCTGTGGATCGCACCTCAAAGCCGGGGTTCGCCCAAATCTACCGCAAGGCGACCAAGCTGGCTGCTGCTGCCGTTCTGCGGGTTCTGGTTAAGATAGTGCCCTACAAAATCCACACAATCCTCACCGGTAATGGCGTGCAATTTACCGACCGCTACCAAAGCGACGGTCGTGGCTGTTGGTCCAGGGGTGATAGGGTTTGGTGAGCCGGTGCTCGATACCATTTTGAAGAACCCTAACATGTCACGCGCCGGATTGCTTCGCTCGATCATCTCAGCGGTGGGCGGGCTGGAACGTCGTGACCACAGCTAACCCCGACAATGCGAAGAATTTCGGTAATGAGGTGCAGCCGGAACATGGGGCCCTTATTTGCGCGCCCGCGAATTCTACTATGTGGTGACCGGACTGTGGGACAGCTTTGCCGAGGATGCCGTCGTTTGGGACGCGGAGAGCGGAATCTATTTCGACCTTGACCGGATGCATGTGCTCGATCACAAAGGACCGCATTTTTCGGTTCGCGGTTCGCTTAACATTGCTCGCCCGGTCCAGGGATGGCCGGTCATTTTCCAGGCCGGGACCGCGGAAGCGGGGCGTCTGCTCGCCGCTGAAACGGCCGAGGTTGTCTTTGCAGCAGAATCGCATCTCGTTGGTGGCAAGCGCTTCTATGCCGATGTGACGGGACGGATGGCGCAGGTCGGGCGAGATCCAGATCATCTGAAAATTCTGCCCGCAGCATTCGTCGTCGTCGGCGAAACGGTCGAACAGGCCTAGGCCAAGCGCGCCCATCTCGACGGTCTGGTCCATTACCAAAGCGGCATTCAATCGCTCTGTGGCATGCTCGGGTTCGACGTGTCGGGTTTTGATCCCGATGGCCAGCTGGGCACCTCCAAAAACCTCTCGCATTTTAGTGCGTGATCTGATTCATTGTTTTGATGAGGAGGCGGTGATGAAGCATGCAGGTTTGTTTGGATTATCGGATCATTTGAAGCGGCTGTCGGCGAACGGCGATCCGCTGGAGGAACTGGGTCGGATTGTTGACTTTGAAGCGTTTCGTCCGATCCTGGACAATGCGCTTGGCTATTCGGATGACACGAAGGGCGGCCGTCCGCCCTATGATCCGGTGGCGATGTTCAAGATACTGATCCTGGCCGCGCAGAATAATGTAGCTGATGCCCGCATGGAATATCTGATCCGTGACCGGTTGAGTTGGCTGCGTTTCCTGGGCTTTGATCTTGGCGCTCCTACATCTGATGCCAATACGATCCGGATCTTTCGTGAACGGCTGACCGAGACGAAGGCCATTACACTGCTGTTTGAAGCGTTTGACAACAGGCTTCGCAGCAATGGCTATCTCGCCATGGGCGGGCAGATTGTAGACGCGGCCCTCGTTGCGGCTCCCAAGCAGCGCAACACTGGGGCCGAAAAGGACGCGATCAAGGCGGGAAAAACAGCCGACGAGGTCTGGCGTGACGAGTCCGCCAAGGCAGCACAAAGAGATACAGATGCACGCTGGACCGTGAAGTTTGCCAAGGCGCGCGTACCACTGCAGGCGGTAAGCCCCAGATCGACATTGCGATCCCCAGCTTTGGCTACAAGAACCACATTGCCATTGATCAGCGCTTTGGCTTTATCCGCAAATCGGTCGTCACGCACGGTGCGCGTCATGCCGGATCGCAGTTGCGTGAAGTGGTGACGAGGAACAACACGGCATCGGACGTCTGGGCGGATACGGCCTATCGCTCAAAGAAAATGAGGACTGGCTTGAAGCGCATGGCCGCGTGAGCCGCATCCACCGCAAGAAACCCAGAGGCAAAGCAATGCCGGACCGCACACGCAAAGCGAACAGTGTCAAATCGAAGGTCCGGGCATTCGTCGAACATGTCTTCGCGCAGCAAAAGACGCATATGGGGCTTTATATCCGCACCATCGGAATCAAGCGTGCTGAAACCAAGATCATGCTCGTTAATCTCGCCTATAACATGCAGCGCCTGATCTTCCACGAGCGACGGGCGGCCACAGGATAGGTGCGTCCAAAATCCAGGATCGGAAGCCAAAACAGGCGAATATGGATCAAATATTAGCCGGACAGGCGTGCCGGGCATCATGCCGACGTGAAACATGGCTCCAAAACGTCAAATCATTAGGTTGATGGAGGTGCCCAGCTTGTGCCAGGATCGGGGATGACCGGGAACTCACGCGTCAAGTACTTCATTACAAAAGGCACCAAGACACCGAATGCGATGGTCCAGCGCCAAAAAACCAATGAGACCGGCGAATTCATCCTCGCCGCATGCGCAACAACAGGATTGAGCGCGCCAAAAAACGAAGCCGCAAACATCAGCGTGGGCGGACTATCCCAGCATCGAGCGGTTACACGGCGCGACCGGTGATCCGAGAAACCGCCCCAAATTTTCCTTGCTCTCTCGCCAATCCGATCGTCCATTGTAAAAAACTGTTGCACATAGTGCATCGCGTTCTCTAAGGAGATTTACTTGGTGAGGTAAGCATCGCGATTCGCAGTGCGAACTCTATGGTGGCAAGTCCGGGACGTCATGTGCGCTCGCTTGTTTGTTGAAGAGATCATTTGAACAAGCTGAAGCCCGAAACAAACGCTCAGCAAATTAGGGGGGAGAAATGTCGTGAAGATAGGATTTGATCGCATACGCTTGGTATTGTTTGCAGGGGTTTGCTCGGTAGCACTTTGCTCGCCTTCGGTCTCCTTGGCGCAGGAAGCGGCACAGGATACGGCGGAAGGTCAAGCAACTGAGCCTCAGCCGAACTCGACGCAACAGCAAAAATCTGGCTCGGCGTTCGAGGAAATCGTAGTTACCGCCACCAGACGCGAGGCGCGTCTTCAGGACGTCCCGGTCGCAGTTACCGCGATTACCGGTGATAATCTGGCGGCGGCAGACGTTTCGACCGTCCGCACCCTGACACAAGTCGTTCCCGGTTTCGTCGGTAGCCGCAACATGGGCGTTTTCCAGCCGGTCATTCGCGGCGTTGGATCGACTGGCATCTCGATCGGCGACGAGCCGAACATTGCGATATATGTGGACGGTGTCTATCAGCCGGAATCGGCAGCGAATTGGGTGGACTTGGTGGAAGTCGAGCGGGTCGAGGTCTTGCGTGGCCCGCAGGGCACCACCTTCGGACGCAATGCCACCGGCGGTCTCATCAACGTCATAACGCCTGACCCGAGCTTCAATTTTCGTGGCAAGGCGTCACTGCGTGTCGGCCGGATGCGCAACGACGCTGGCGACTATGATGCCCGCTTTTACGTTACGGGGCCGATCAGCGAAAGTGCGGCCTTCGACATCGCGGGTCTCTTCCGCAAGAATGATGGCTACATCAAGGACCTCGTTCGCGGGGGGGCCTTGGGCGATCAGCGCGTGATCGATATCCGCAGCAAACTCCTGCTGAACCCGGCAGACAGTATCAAGGTCGTTCTGACGGGCGAATTCTTCGACCAGGAAAGCACAACCAATTCCCCCCAGCCGATTGACGGTAATACACTTGGACGAGAATTCCCCGGGGTCATTCTGCCCAGTGACGCGTGGGAAGCGTCGCTAACCCGCATTCCAGTACTTGACCTGCGTCGATGGACTGCTGCTCTTCACGTCTCGATCGATCTGGGAAGCGTAAATCTTGAGTCAACCAGCGGGTTCCTCAACCTTCGCTGGTACCAGGAGACCGACTCCGATGCCTCGAACACCGACATAGGAAATTTCCCGGCAACCTTCGCCACTGAATCGGGCAGCTCCGAACTCAAGTTGAGCTCAACCGACCCCGGTCCGTTTCAATGGCTCCTCGGCGGATATTTCTACCAATTCGGCGGCCACTCGGACCTTAGCCCACTTTCGACGACCACTCCGCCCAGTCCCTTGGTAGGCCCGCGCCTCCAGCCCGAACTGGCGGGTCGCTCTTTCGCCGGTTTCGGCGAGGGAACTTATGAGTTGGCGAGCGGCTTCTTCGTAACGCTCGGTGGACGCTACACGACCGAGAAGCGCAGCTTTACGCAAGTAGTGAATGGGACAACGGTTGTAAACGACGTCAGCAGAACATTCAACAAGTTCAACTACAAAGTCGGCGCTCGCTACGAGGTTGCTCCACGTACAAATGTTTATGCCAATCACAGCACGGCGTTCAAGAGCGGCGTATACAATATGGCTGCGATATTGAGTACTCCGGTTCTTCCTGAAGAAATCACTGCTTATGAAGTTGGCTTGAAATCCGATCCCTTGCCATGGCTGCGCATGAACCTGGCGGGATACTATTACGAGTATAAAAACCTGCAACTCCAAGCTCGTGCTGCGAACAGCCCCGCGTATATCCTCCAGAATGCCGCCAACGCCGAGATTTACGGCGGAGAGCTGGAAACCTTCATTTCTCCGTTCGACGGCCTCAAGCTTCGTGCTGCCGTCGCCTACATGCATGCCCGGTATCAGGATTTCACAGCGGCGCAAGGCTTCATTCCGCGACCGACTGGCGGCAACACCGTCATCACGGTCGATGCCTCGGACAAGGTGATGACTCGTGCGCCGGAGTGGTCGGGCAACCTCGGAGCGGATTATACGACTGCGTTGGGCGGAGGGACGTTCGGAGCAGGCGCGAATATTTCATGGAGTTCGCGTGTGTATTATGACTTCCTAAATAATTTCTCGCAGCCTTCCTACACGCTGACCAACGCCTCGATTTTCTGGACCCCCGACAGCGGGGCCTGGAAGGCGAGCGTATGGGTGACGAATCTGACCAACGAAAAGGTTCTGCAGACAATTCGGCCGGGGACTTTCAGTACAGATGGGTTCTACGAACAGCCGCGCAAGATCGGCGTTTCGTTCGAGGTTAGGTTCTGACACTGGCGGCCAAGTGGGAAGATTAACCGGCTGACGCGATTGAGCGACTTCGATCGTGGTAAGGTCTCGATAAAGTTGGACACTGGGCGGAATCGGAGGGGAGAGTGAGCGGGGCCGAACCGATCCACTCTTCGACTTTGGTGCATTGGTACAGCCAGCGCGTGGTCGTACGCGCAGTTGAAAACTAATGGCCTGTCAATTTCTTAGGTTCTGGGCACGCGCTTTTTGCGCAAGGCGGCCACGGTGAAATAGGCCAATCCGACCCAGATTCACCCGAACGCAAACAAGTGAAGAAGGCCGCAGAGCGGGTCCAAAGGAGCATTCTTGCGGATCAGGTCGGCGGTGCTGAACGATACTGCCAGAACCATCCCGATCCACAAGCTGCTGCCGCCTTTCCCAAAGGCGAGCGCCACCACGCCAAGCGCAGCAAGGCCGACGGAAAGTGTCTGAAGCCGCGTCAATCCTCCTTGAATCACAACCTCAAATCTGTGCCATAGGCGCTGACGGCGCGCACCCGGCTTGCCGCGCTACGATCTTCAGTGCTTCCGGTTTGATGGAGACTGCTCGAGACCGGCCGCGCCAATGATCAGGTGCCGTTTACTCGCAAGGCGATAGCATGGGGGATGGTGGCGTCATCGATCGTTGGCGGCAGACTAAAAGGTTCGTGATCGACGATCTTGCGCAGAAGGTTGCGGAGAATCTTTCCAGATCGGGTCTTCGGTAACTGCTCGACCACATACACGGTCTTCAATGTCGCGACTGCGCCCAGTTCGGCGCGCACGGCCTTGATGACAAGTTCGGCAATCGCGAGTTCATCCGCTGTGCCTGCTCGCGCCGTTACGAATGCAACAGGAACCATGCCCTTGACCAAATCCTTCGCACCGACCAACGCGCATTCGGAAACATCGGCAAGGCGTGCCACAATCTCTTCCATCTGTCCGGTTGAAAGGCGGTGACCTGCGACATTGATGATGTCATCGGTCCGGCCCATGATATGAAGAAAACCGGCGCTGTCGCGATAGCCGGAATCGCCCGTTTCGTAATAGCCCGGGAAACTGGCGAAGTTTTTCCGATAGGCAGCCTCGTTGTTCCACAGCGTCCGGAAGGCACCAGGCGGCAGGGGCGTCCGAATAACGACGTTGCCGCTTTCGCCTTCGTCTACCGCGCGCCCATCGTCGTCGAGGATAGCAAATTCGTAGCCTGGCACCGCTAGCCCCGCGCTGCCCGGCTTGCGCCGCAAATCGCCCATCGCGAAACATGAGGCGATGGCAGGCCAGCCCAGTTCGGTCTGCCACCAGTGATCGATCACCGGCAGCCCGCTTTCCCGTTCAAGCCAGTCAATGGTTGCAG
Organism: Sphingorhabdus sp. YGSMI21; assembly: GCF_002776575.1. Classification (GTDB taxonomy): domain Bacteria; phylum Pseudomonadota; class Alphaproteobacteria; order Sphingomonadales; family Sphingomonadaceae; genus Parasphingorhabdus. The sequence goes on from NZ_CP022548.1 coordinate 1,485,799, forward strand.
GATCGGCGCGTTCACCGGCAAGGAAGATAGCGCGGCAATCGCCCGTGCCGATCTCCTTCAGGAACTTTGCTTCGGGATCTTCCTTGCGGATTGCCCGGATCGCAGTGGGTGCGGTGAAAAAGGTCTTGACCTTGTTGCGTGTAATCGTCCGCCAGAAGGTGCCCGCATCGGGCGTGCCAACCGGTTTTCCCTCGAATAGAACGGAGGTTCCGCCGACCAGCAAGGGCCCATAGACGATATAACTGTGGCCCACGACCCAGCCAACGTCCGATGCAGCCCAGAAGGCGTCGCCCGAGCTTATGCCATAGATATTCGTCAGGGACCACGAAAGCGCGACAGCATGACCCCCATTGTCGCGCACGACGCCCTTGGGAATTCCGGTAGTTCCCGAGGTGTAGAGGATATAGAGCGGTTCCCACGAAGCGAGCGGCACACAGGCTGGCATTGCGTCGCTTGTGGTGCGGTCGCGCAGTTCCTGCCAGTCACTATCCCGCTCATGACCAAGGTCCGCCGCCAGGCGCTCGCGCTGCAGAAGGACGACATGTTCAACGCCGTGCAACGAAAGTTCGACCGCCTCATCGACCAATGGTTTGTAGGCAATGACCCTCGCCCCCTCGATCCCGCACGAAGCGGTAAGGATAACTTTGGGTTTCGCATCATCAATCCGCTTGGCTAGCTCCGGTGCGGCGAATCCGCCGAAAACCACCGAATGGATCGCACCCAGACGCGCGCAAGCCAGCATGGCGAAGGCCGTCTCGGGCACCATCGGCATGAAGATGACGACCCGGTCGCCCTTCGACACGCCCAGGCTGGCAAGCATCGCCGCCACCCGTCCCGTTTCCTCCAGCAGCTGTGAATAGGTGAAGCTGCGATAAGAGCCTGTCGCGGGGCTGTCGTAGTTCAGTGCAACTGCGTCGCCGCGGCCGGCCAGGACATGCCTGTCCACGCAGTTGTGGCAGGTGTTGAGAATCCCGTCAGAAAACCAGCCCTTGTCTTCGTCATAGGCCAGCCGGGGCTCGGAAAACCAGTCGATCGCCTGCGCGGCGTTCGCCCAGAAGCCTTCAGGGTCTTCGGCAGCGTGACGAAACGCATCGGCATAGGACTGATTGTGTTGTTTTTTGGTCATGGCTTTAAGCGTCCTGGGTTGCGGATTCGGAGGGTCGCGGGGCTATCGACGTGAAATGGCGATCGCGGCGATGATCATGATCGCGCCCACAAAATGATATGAAGATAGATATTCACCAAGGAGCGGTATGGCGAGTCCGACCCCGAACACCGTCGGCAAGTTCATATAGACCCCTGCGCGAACCGATCCGATCAGCACTACCGAACGGTTGAACAGGCCATAGGCGGCAAGCGAGGGAAATATCCCGACATACAGAACGGCAGCCACCACTTCGGCCGGCGGCAACGACAGGCCCTTGCTGGCCAGCATGGTGAAGTAGGGTATTGCCAGCGATGCTGCGCCGATCGCGAAAAGGACGGCGAGCAAGGTAAGGTGATGTACGGTCGGCGCCTTGCGCAGGAAGGTGGCGTAGGCCGAATAAAGGAATACAGCTGTCACGGCGAGCAAATCCCCGCGGTTGAGTGCGCTCCATTGCAGGGCGAACGGATGCCCTTTAGTCACGATCCATATGACCCCTACAAATGACAATCCAGCGCTGAGCGCAAGAAGTGGCCGCAACCGCTCCCCAAACACAACCGCTGGTATCACCATCGTCATTATCGGCATGATGGCTTGCAGCATCAGACTGTTGGTTGCAGTAGTGTACTGAAGCGCCGAATAGACGAGATAGCTGAACAGCCCCACACCAAAAAGACCGAGCAGCACGAGCCCCGGCCAGGACTCGCGCAGGGCCTGGCTGTCGGCCTTGATATATCGCCAGGCGAAAGGCAGCAAGAACAGGAAAGCAACCACCCATCTCCAGAATGCAAGCGACAGGGGAGAGATCAGGTCGCGCGCTGCCCGGCCGACAATCGGGTTCAACGCCCAGAAGAAGGACGCCAGGCAGAGCAGCAAGGTGGGCGAGTTCCAGATCGCTGGCCCCGCACCGCGCCAGCCGGCGAGATGCCTAACAAACGCGTTCAAAATCCTGCGCCTTGTTGGACAAAAGCTGCTTGCAGAACAGTTCTTTTTTGCATATGGTGCATCACGTTGCCTATAATGACTGGGCCTAATTGGTGCAAGCCAAATGAGCTTTACGGAGAGAATTATGACCGGAGACCCCCGCCTTGTCGACACAATCGAATCGAGTCAGTCGCGCGAGATTTTCTGGGATAAGGACGTGTACGATCTTGAGCTGGAGCGGATTTTTGGGCGCGCGTGGCTATTTCTGGGCCACGAGTCGCTCCTCCCCAAGCCCGGCGATTTTATCACCACCTATATGGCCGAAGACAAGGTCATCCTGTCGCATCAGCCCGATGGATCATTCCGGGCGTTCATCAATTCGTGCACCCACCGCGGCAACCAGATTTGCCATGCCGACAGCGGCAATGCCAAGGCGTTCGTCTGCAACTACCACGGCTGGGTATACGGGCAGGACGGTAGTCTCGTCGATGTCCCACTCGAATCGCGGTGCTACCACGACCAGCTCGACAAATCGCGGCTAGCCGCTAAACCCGTCCGGGTGGAGACCTACAAGGGTTTCATTTTCGGCTGCGGTGATGCGGACGCGCCAAGCTTGGAGGAATATCTGGGCGAATTCCGCTGGTACCTTGACACGATTTGGGAGGGTGCCGGAGGCGGGCTGGAATTGCTGGGACCTCCAATGAAAAGCATTTTGGCTTGCAATTGGAAAGTGCCGACTGAGAACTTCGTCGGCGATGGCTACCATGTTGGCTGGACCCATGCCGGCGCATTGGCCGGGATCGGCGGCGAACTGGCCGGTCTGGCGGGCAATCGCGCGGACATCCCGTTCGAAGATCTCGGCCTCCAGTTCACGACCCGCCACGGGCACGGTTTCGGAGTGATTGATAATGCCGCCCCTGCGATCCACGTCAAGCGAGAGGGTTGGGCAAAGTACCTTGCCGAAACGCGAGCTGAAGTGGGCCGGAAGTTTGGGCCTGAACGTGAGCGACTTTATGTCGGCCACTGGAACTGCTCGATCTTCCCGAGCTGCTCCTTCCTTTACGGTACCAATACGTTCAAGGTCTGGCATCCACGCGGCCCGCACGAGATTGAGGTATGGACCTACACGATGGTGCCACGCGACGCTGACCCAGAAACCAAGAGCACTATCCAGCGTGAAGCCACTCGAAGTTTCGGGACGGCCGGGACGCTGGAAAGTGATGATGGCGAGAACATGTCGTCGGCTACCCATGTCAACCGCGGAAACATAACCCGCGACGGTCGAATGGACTCCAGCATGGGTGCTGGCTTCGAAGGGCCGCATCCGGTTTATCCGGGGATCGTTGGATCCAGTTTCATCGGAGAAACATCCCATCGCGGTTTCTATCGTTTCTGGAAGGAAATGCTGGATGCACCCGATTGGACGGCGGTGAAGGCAAACGACAACACCTGGGATTCGGTTTTCACCAATCGCGAATATTGGACCGATAAGCTCGACGCGGTCGAGTAGTAGAGACACTTCTACACGAAACGTACCGAAAACCGGAGAATTTATGTCAGTTAAGCAGATTTCAGTAGGACCGGATGTGCAGTTCGCTATCGAGACGCATTACCGCGCCGAAGTCCGATTGTGGCAAACAGGACAATACCGCGAGTGGCTCAAGGATATGGTCGCGGAGGACATCCATTACTGGATGCCAATCTACGAACAGCGCTTTCTCCGGGACCGCCGCTCCGACCCCACTCCTGACGACGCCGCTATCTATAATGACGATTACGGCGAACTCGATCAGCGGGTCGAGCGGCTCTATACTGGTACCGTGTGGATGGAGGATCCTCCCTCCAAAATAAGGTATTTTATCGGCAACGTTGAAGCTTTCGATGCGGGCAAGGACGAATTCGACGTTTATTCAAACCTGCTCGTTTATCGGAACCGCCGCCAGCTTGAGACGACCGTGCACACGCTGGGTCGCGAGGACAGTTTGCGCCGGGTTGGCGATGGTTTCAAGGTGTTCCGGCGCAAGCTCCTGCTCGATGCCAGGGTAACGCAAGATAAGAACCTGTATTTTTTCTGTTAAGCGAGCGCCCGAGAGCGCAATAAAGGGAGATTCAATATGCAAGCCTATGCCGCGATCATTGAAAGCCAGGGCGGGAAATTTGTCCTTGATAACGTAGATATCGAAGAGCCCCGTGACAATGAAGTACTCGTAAAGATAGCTGCGGCCGGGATGTGCCACACCGATCTTACCGTCCGCGACCAATATTATCCGACGCCACTTCCCGTCGTGCTAGGCCATGAAGGTTCGGGCGTTATCGAAAAGGTCGGGCGCGGCGTCACCACAGTCAAGCCTGGCGACAAGGTGGTGTTGTCATTCAGCTATTGCGGAACCTGCCCATCGTGCCGGAAGGGCCACCAAGCCTATTGCCCAAGCCTCTTCCCACTCAATTTTATGGGTCGCAGACTCGACGGATCGACTCCAATTAGGCGCAACGGAGAAGAGATGAATGCATGCTTCTTCGGACAGTCCTCATTCGCGACCTACTCGATCGCAACCGAAAACAACTGCGTCAAGGTCGCCGACGACGCGCCGATAGAACTTCTCGGTCCGCTGGGCTGTGGAATTCAAACCGGCGCGGGCACCGTCCTCAATGCATTGCAGCCTGCCCCGGGCTCGTCGATCGCGATCTTCGGCGTCGGCTCGGTTGGTCTCAGCGCGGTGATGGCTGCAAAGGTTTCCGGTTGCCTCAAGATTATCGCAGTCGATCGCAATCCCACGCGTTTACAACTGGCCCGTGAGCTTGGTGCAACCGATATTATCGATGCCACAAACACAAATGCCCAGGAAACGATTATTGCCTTAACGGGCGGCGGCGCGGACTATGCTATAGATACCACCGCCATTCCTCAAGTTCTGCGCAGCGCGGTAGACAGTACACATACCATGGGCGAAACAGCTGTAGTCGGCGGGGCTTCGTTAGGTACCGAATTCTCGCTTGACATGAACAATATGCTTTTCGGCCGCAAATTACGCGGAGTTGTCGAAGGTTCGAGCACGCCGCAAGTCTTCATCCCGCAACTGATTGCGATGCGCGAGGCCGGCCTGTTTCCGTTCGAACGGCTCTGCACGTACTACGATTTCGACCAGATCAATCAGGCCGTCGAGGATACGGAAGTTTCCGGTAACGCAATCAAGGCCATTCTCAAGATGTAATGCCGAAAAGGGTACTCCCTGATCGGCTTATCCCCAGTTAGAACGTTACGCCAGGCGACCCGAGAGAAAAGCCGATCATTAGGCAGGCACTAGAAAGGGCGAAGGGCAGGAAATACACCTGTCGTTCGCCCTGAGTGCCTTCTGCTGAAACCCGCAGGTGTGCTAGATATTCTGAAGGCAAACGGAGCAGATCGTCCCGTTTGCTTCCTATTTCACGGCTGACGCGACGGAGACCGCCATATTGAGTAGGAAGCGCAACAGGATGGGCGAAAAACCCAAAGCAACAAAGACATGATTGCGAAAGATGGGACGCCCCAAGGGCGGCCGCCAAGTAGACCGGACGGAGCCCAGGCCATAACTGGACTTCCGGCACCTCGTCGTCTCTGGGCAGCACTTTCGATTTGGTGCGCTATATTTCTAACCATAATGGACGTATCGATCGCGAGCGTTGCGCTCCCATTTATCTCCAAGGGCCTGGAAGTAACTGCGGCAAAATCGGTGTGGGCCATAAATGCCTTTCAGATTGCCATAGTGATGGCACTTTTGCCGATGGCCAAGGCCAGTGAAATCCTCGGCTACAAAAAGGTCTATCTGGCAGGAATCGTACTTTTCATGCTTGCAGCCTCTGGAAGTATCTTAGCCACCAACCTTCCAGTTCTCGCAATATCGCGCTTCGTCCAGGGAATTGGCGCGGCTGCGGTAATGGTGGTCAGCGGGGCATTGGTTCGGACAATCTATCCCCCCGAATTCATCCCGCGTGGAATTGGCTACAATACCATAGCCGTTTCGATTGCCTCGGCCGCAGGACCGGCAGTTGGCGCACTTGTTTTGTCAATGGCAAGTTGGCATGCTGTTTTTGCCGTGGGCCTTCCGTTCGGGCTGCTTTCACTTGCGCTCGGGATTTGGGCAATTCCCTCGACGGCGTCGGCTAGACAACCTTTCGAACACTCTTCGGCGCTACTGTCCGCCGTGGGTTTTGCCGCGATCTTCCTGGCTCTTAACGACTTTGCCCAGAATACCATCTCAGGCTGGACGTTGTTTGAAGTCTGTGTCGCGGTTCCAGCCATTTTTCTCCTCGGAAAACGCACCTCCACCAGCCAAGATTCGATGGTGCCTCTAGATTTGCTGAAGCTCCGTTCGTTGCGTAAAGCCTATGCAATGTCGGCAGCAGCCTACGCCGCGATGATACTGATCACATTGTCATTTCCCTTTATTCTCCAGCAGCGGTTTCAATTCGAGCCAGACGCGATCGGCCTGCTGATGGTCCCCTTGCCGCTTGGTATCATGATCGCCGCCTTCGTCTCCGGCCGACTGGTTAATCGCTATCCATCAGTCTGGCTGTGCGGTGCGGGGCTAATTCTACTCGCAGGCGGAGCAATCTTGCTTTCGTTAATGCAGCCGGGCGTCTCAACTTTCCTGATAGCTTTGGCTGCGGCAATTTGCGGTATCGGTTTTGGAATTTTCCAGGTTCCCAACAACTATAGCATGCTGGCAACCGCGCCCCACTCGCGTTCGGGAGCTGGATCGGCAATGCTATCGTTGTCACGGTTGATCGGTCAGACGCTCGGTGCCTTGGTGGCCGCACTATTATTCCGCAAGTTCGGCGCGCAGAGTGATGCGCCAATCATGGCAGCGGCCATGATTGCGATGATGGTGGCAAGCGCAACCCTGTTGCAAAGAGGTCGGAATCGATCCGTTACGGGCGATATATAATTAAACATTTCTGAGCAGTCTGCGAGCGGTGGATCACTCCCCACTAAGCAAACGGCCGGATGGTGATCTTGCGTACGCCGAGCTTTTGACCGACGGGAAGAAAATTCTTCGCCGTCAAAAAGCCTGCCCTTCATTTCTCCAAAATTGCCTGCGCCGCCAGACGGGCAATCGGCACGCGGAATGGCGAAGCACTGACATAGTCGAGCCCAACCTACTCACAGAACGCGATCGAAGCCGGATCACCGCCGTGCTCTCCGCAGATGCCCAGCTTGATATCGGCAAGTGTCACACGCCCGCGTTGAACAGCAAGCCTCGTTCCAAAACAACGAACCACCCGGCGGCAAGCCTAAGCTTCTGGGCATAAGCAGGCGGGGTAACATCTATTTGCGAACACTGTTTATCCACGGTGCGCGAGCTGCTTTACCGTGGCTGGCGAAGAGCGAGACCCAATTGGGCTTTTGGTTGCCCGGGCTGCTTGCCCGGTCTCACCGCAACACTGTAGTTGTAGCGCTAGCCAACAACGCGTAGGCAACCTTGCGTCACCAAGAAACATATCGGAATGTGCCCGCCAAATCTGCGGCAAAAATAAAAAGGAGTTACAATCTATCGAGAGATACGCTTTTGCGAGTGGAAAGTGAGATGGCCGAACGGTTGATCGGCGGACCGGACACCTGGTCAAAAAAATGGCTTCTCGAAGCCGACAAGCTTATGAGGACCGGGCCGCGCGAATATCCATCTTGGCGACGATCAGATGATCGATATGCCGCATACGTTTACGCAGACCGTGCGATTGCTATCAAAAAATCTACTCTTGCAAAGAGGCGGGCCATACGTTTTTTGAGTAGGCGCATTTCGAGCATCTGTTCGGCAACCACTTCTTTCAGATCACGGGCTTCCTTACGAAGATCACGGACCTCATCGCTATTGGCAGCTCGCGCCGTATCGCCAGCGAGCCTGCGCTTGCCCTTCGGTTCTCGCCATGCCCCCGGCATGGCTGCGCTGCCTCAGTCCATGAAGTCCTTCGACCATTTGTAGTATACGCCCTGCGCGATACCCTCACGGCGGCATAGCTCGGCAATGCTATCTTCACCGCGCAGGCCCTCCAGCACGATCCGGATTTTCTTTTCCGCGCTATACTATTTGCGCGTTGCTCTGCGGATATCTTTCACCACCCGCTCCGCGGGGGCTTTTGAGTGTTTTGTTTTCATTTCCGTTCCTTACAGTCACCGCAATGAAACCAAAACACTCACTTATTTTATGCAGCCAGTCTGTCTATTGAATGCTGACGGGGGACACTGGTAGCCATAGATATGTCCAAGCATCGCCAAGAGTGCGGCGCGACAAACTGGATGAGACTCAGCGTCAATCTGGACTTGTACCGGTTTCGTGCCGGTCACTTGAGAGTATAACACTCATACAAGGAGACCGACGAGATGAAGAAGCATACAGAAGATTTCAAGCAAGAGGCGGTTCGCATTGCCCTGACCAGTGGGCTATCACGGCGGCGTGTTGCTGCTGATTTAGGTGGTGGATTATCGACGCTGGGCAAGTGGGTTTCTCAACATCGCCCGACGGATATGGAGTCAGCCACGCAAGCAGATTTGGCCCGCGAGAATGAACGGCTTCGCTTGGAAAACCGCGTTCTCAAGGAGGAGAGGGAGATTCTAAAAAAGGCTACCCAGTTCTTCGCGAGCCAGCGCCCGTGAGGTTCGCGTTTGTGCACAGCTGGCGTCATATATGCCCTGTGGAGACGCTGTGCCGGGTGATGCAGCTATCGACGCGCGGTTACCGGTCCTGGCGATCGCGACCGATGAGCCGTCGGGCCCGCGGTGATATGAAAGTGCTAGCACACATCCGCGAACAATATGGCCTCAGCCTTGGCAGCTATGGACGTCCTCGCATGACGATGCAGCCTAAGGAAGCGGGGCTCAATGTTGGCGAGCGGCGCGTAGGTCGGCTGATGCGGATAAACGGGATCAAGCCAATTCGCACCCGCAAGCACAAGGTCACCACCAATAGTAATCACCGGCTTGGCATTGCGCCGAACCTGCTGGATGGCAACTTTGCAGCTGACGCGCCTAACCGCAAATGGGCGCGTGATATCAGCTACGTCTGGACCGCAGAGGGATGGCTCTATCTTGCCGTGATTCTCGACCTGCACTCATGCCGCGTTGTCGGTTGGGCGGTTAGCGACAGGATGAAGAAAGACTTGGCGATCCGGGCATTAGATATGGCGGTAAACCTGCTCCAACCCGCTGAAGACTATATCTTCCACTCAGATCGTGGCAGCCCGTACTGCGCTTATGATTATTAGAAGAGGTTGCAGGCTTATGGCCTGCGACCATCGATGAGCAGCAAAGGCAACTGCTACGACTGTGATTATGTTATTGCGGCTTGATGGTCTGACCCATGCTACGATTGACCACGTGTCATTGCGTTGACGTGTCGGCCATCAAGTCGCCCTGGCAACGGGCGAGATGTGACTTTATAGGAGCCTGAGGGTTTGCCCCTTCACAGTCCTGTCCTCTCTGAACGGTGCCCGGGCAGCGTTCAGAGAGGACAGGACATGACCGATCTCGCCGCGCGCTACGAGGCTCTGTGTGCCCATTACAAGATGACGCCAACGCGGAACGACAAGGGGTGGCGCATGAGAACGGCTCGATCGAAAGCGCGCACGGACATCTCAAGGGTGCGATCCACGATGCACTGCTGATGCGCGGCAGTTCGGACTTGGAAGACCTCGGAGCCTACCGCGCGTTTGTCGACGAGATCGTCAGCCGACGGAACGCAACTCATGGCAAGGGGATCGATGTCGAGCGTCCACATCTTCAGGATCTACCCGAACGCCGCAGCACGGACTTCGAGGAGGTGATTGTCACCGTCACGAGCACCGGCGGCTTCATCCTGGGCAAGGTCTTCTACACCGTGCCCTCGCGCCTGCTCGGTCATCGGCTGCGCGTGCGCCTATTCGACGACCGGCTGGATATGTTTATTGGCGGCACTCACCTGATGACGCTGCCCAGGGGGCGGGCGAAGGCGAATGGCAAACACGACCAGGTGGTGAACTATCACCATGTCATCCATTCGCTCCGTAAAAAGCCCATGGCCCTTTTGCATCTCGTCTATCGCGACAAGCTCTTCCCGCGGGCAGAGTATCGGCGGGCATTTGAAGCGCTTGCCGCCCGATTGCCTGAACTGCAGGCATGCAAGGCCACGGTCGAGCTGCTCAGCCTTGCCCATGACCGCAATTGCGAGGCTGCGCTGGCACTGGAACTGGCCAGGATCCTCGAGGCCGGTGATCTGCCTGATCTCGCTATCCTACGCAGCAGGTTCGCGCCGGACCCGACCAGCTTGCCGACTGTCACGGTGCGGTCCGTCTCCTTGGACAGCTATGAAGCCCTCGTCGGATCGGCAGAAAAAGCGGGAGAACGTGCATGAAGACCTCCCACACCGTTGACGCGGCCCGCCTCGGCATCATGCTGAACGACCTGCGGCTGCCCACCATCAAGACCCTCTGGCCACAGTTCGCCGAGCAAGCCGACAAGGAAGGCTGGCCGGCCGCGCGTTTCCTGGCCGCCATCGCAGAGCAAGAACTTGCTGAACGCGCTCACCGCAGGGTCGCCCGTAATCTCGCAGAAGCGCACTTGCCCTCCGCCAAGACCATGGACAGCTTCGACTTCAACGCTGTTCCGATGATCTCGAAGGCGCAGGTAATGGCTATGGCCGCAGGCGATAGCTGGCTGGCCCAGGGCGCAAATGTCCTCATGTTTGGCCCACCCGGCGGCGGAAAGAGCCACCTTGCCGCCGCCATTGGCTTGGCGCTGATCGAGAACGGCTCGCGGGTCATGTTCACCAGAACCACAGATCTGGTCCAAAAACTGCAGGTTGCCCGTCGCGAATTGCAACTCGAGGCCGCCATCGCCAAGCTCGACAAATTCGATCTGCTGATCCTCGATGACCTTGCCTATGTCACCAAGGATCAGGCCGAGACCAGTGTTCTATTCGAACTCATCTCGGCGCGATACGAAAGGCGCTCCATCCTCATCACCGCCAATCAGCCGATCGGCGAATGGAATAGGGTCTTTCCAGACCCGGTCATAACCCTCGCGGCAGTCGACAGGCTTGTTCATCATGCGACCATCTTCGAGATGAATGTTGAGAGCTACAGGCGCCGATCCGCACTCGAGGCCAAACGCAAGCGAGGGAGGCCTGCCACCTACGCGACAATCAGCAGACGAAGAAATTCTTGCCCGCGACAAAAACAATGCTAACGTCACTGATGCCGCGACATAGTATCCTATCCTGATTGTCGCCAGCGTTTCACCCAGATTGTCGCGCTATACACATAGGACCACGGATCAGAAGGTTAGAGCATGAACAAGCTATCTCATAACAGGATCATTGGTATAGATGTGTCTCGCGACTGGCTGGACATTCACTGTCTGCCTGGTGATCAGCGGCTTCGGTTGCGACTGTCCTACGGCTGAAATTTTCAGCAGTGAATTTCTTTAAGAATGTTACTTTTATGTAATTAACACAGCTGCATCAATATGTTTTCAATGTTTTAACAAAACGCTTGTTCGCGGCGAAATATTCCTTTGGGTCAGCATTGCGGATCCGTTTGATTGGTGTTTCGACTGTTCCAATACTTTCGATTTCAACCCGAACGACCTCCCCTCTACTGTTTAGGTCACCTCTAGAAAGCGGGTCGCATTGAGCATCAGGATGCAGAGCGGTACCCATCGAAATTATGTCCCCTGCTTCGAGAGTTGAATGCATACTTATCCAATGGATTACTTCTGATACGGAATAGTGCAGATTTTTAGTATTATCATCGGCAATAAGATCTTCGTCGATCCAGGCCTTTACGTAAAGATTGTGAGGATCGTCAATTTCATCTTTGCTGACGATGTACGGTCCCATCGGTGCAAATCCATCTCCATTTTTATAGCGACCCGGATAAAGGAGATGTTCTTCAACTGGCGCATATGCTAAGTCGGCTTTCGGCATTGGATAACGAACGAGATATACGTCCTCCATTCGCATGGTAGCCGAAGTCACATCATTTATTACAGTGTAGCCAAAGACATGGTTCATGGCGTTCTCAATGGCAATATATCGACCGCGCTTACCGATTATTACACCGAGTTCAGGTTCGGCATGCGTGAGTCCGTATTGTGTGTGCAATTCCAAAATCGCGCCGCTACCGGCGAGCGCCGAATTGATTTTCGGAAAGTAAACCGGGAAATCCGGTCGATGAACTAGTATTTCATCTAGTACGACGTTGTTGAGGGCAATGAATAGCATTTTCGATGGATCTGGTATCGGAGGTGCCCATTTTGCTTGCGCAGCAGAAATTGTACGCAATTTTTTTTTCGACAACGCTTTTTTAACGTTCTCAATCGCGGCGTCACCTCCTTCAATTAACTCGCGAATTGAGGCCCACGGTCCTAAATCTGACAGACGGACCAGCTGATTTTGCTGAATTCCCACTGTACCAACTGTGTCGCCGTCTTCAATAATCGTTGCAAATTTCATGACTCGTTATTTCCTGAAAAGTTGAAATGGGTTGACGTTTTATCCGTTACTCGCTCGTCAATTTGTTGATCTTAGATTACCGAAATTGTGTCAAACTTGACGTGCCCCCCAACATTCATCCAGTTTGTATTAGAGTCCTACGATATTGTTGCGCAAATGCGTGTATGAAGCAAGGGGCTGCGTAGTGTAGTCCATGGCAATCGGGCGAATAACTAGGTGACAAACCCGTGAATTGTTGAATCTATGCATATCCTCTGATTTGGAAGAGGGGATTTGGTGTTGGATAGTAGCGATCAGTCGAGTGGTGCGCTTGGCGAGGCAGTGGTGTTCTCGAGTATTTTGGGGATTTGCCCGATGGACGCCAGTCGGCGAAGGTGATGTATCCGCTCGACGAGATATTGCTTTTGGCCTTGCTGGGGGTGCTGGCGGGTGCCGAGAGATTCGTCGACATTGCCCGCTTCGGCAACAAGAAGCGGGAATTTCTGCGCCGGTTCCGGCCGTTCGAGGCAGGCACGCCCTCGCACGATCATTTGGGCGACATCTTCGCAACACTCGATGCCGGGAAGTTCCCGCGCTGTTTTATGGGCTGGGTTGCCTCGCTCACCGGGACCTCTGCCGAGGTGATCGCGGTCGACGCAAAGACATCGCCGTTCGCACCAGAAGGCAGGCGGCAAAGCCGCAATCCACATGGTCTCGGCCTTTGCTGCACGCGAGCGGCTGGTGCTGGGCCAGATCAAGGTCGACGGAAAGTCGAACGAGATTACCACCATCCCCAGATTACTGGCGATGATGGATATCGAGGGCACCGTCGTGACAGTTCACCCATCGAAAGCGATTGTGGAGATAGGACCCTTCGTCGACCAATCTGGCAGTGACGACGCCGTTATATGGCGCGCGGGCAATCGCGTCGCGCAGCGCTTGTTTGGCAGTGGCCAGAACCGATTGCGATTGAGATACCTGCGCTTTCGCAACGATCGAGTCTGTTTCAACCCTTCATGCCGCGCGCATACATCGAGATTATCTTGGTATCAAAGTCGGGAAAACGGCGCTGATATTTGGCGATCAGTTTCGCATCAAAGCGTCCTTCGCGTTCGCGCGGAATATCCTATGCTTAGCCGGCGCATCGGTGATCCTGTGGGGGCCAAGGATGGCTTAGGCGATGATCGTGACTGGGCTTATGTTGGCTGGGACTGTCAGTAATTTTGTGCGGGAGGCCGTTTTGTATCATCAGATGAGGAACCTTTCACCCAAGACAACGGCTAACCGGGTTTTTTCGCTTCGGTCCATTCGCGAGACGGCCTTTTCCATTCGGCCGCTGCCTAATCGAGAACGAGGTACAGCAGCTTCATGGCGGCATCGCCACCCGGAAAGTGCCCACGCGTTCGAACGGCCCGCCTAAGCTTCGAGTTCTGCGCCTCGAAGGCGTTGCCGGATGATCCGCCGGATCGGGGCACCGAACACAAAAAACGGGCTGATGTGCTCCCAAAGCCGCCGCCAGCTGAGTGCGATCGCCGGATATTTCTGGCTCCCGGGACCTTCCTCGAAGGCGTCCAGCGCGACTCCAGCGCACAAAGCGGTTATAGATCGTCTTATGGGGTCTGAAGCGTCCCGGGTTTTCCGGAGGCGGTTTCATTTGAGTCAAGCGACCATATCGAGGTTCTCGCAGGCTGCATAGTAATTAGCTTCGGCTTCGGCGGGCGGGATATGCCCGATGGGACCGAACAGGCGGTGATTGTTAAACCAGTCGACCCATCGCAGGGTTGCCATTTCCACCGCTGAAGCGTTTGGCCATGAGCGCTGCCGCCAGATCACTTCGGCTTTGTAGAGGCCGTTGATGGTCTCGGCGAGGGCGTTGTCATACGAGTCGCCGACGGCGAAGGCGGCGCATGATGCGGGGCATCATGCCAAAGTCGAGGCGACCGAGGGCACCAGCTCGGCTTCGGACAGCCGCTGGGTGTAGCTCATGGCTAAATATTGAACGCCCCTGTCGCTATGATGGATCAGGCCATCGTCGGCACTTGGCTTGCGAGCATGGATTGCCTGCTCCAGGGCATCCAGAACGAAGCCCGCCGTGGCACTGGTGCTGACCTTCCAGCCTACGATCCGCCGGGCGAAGGCGTCGATCACGAAGGCGACGTAGACGAAGCCGGTCCAGGTATGGACATAGGTGAAGTCGACGACCCACAGCGCATTAGGCCGGGTGACCTGGAACTCGCGGTTGACCCTGTCCAGCGGGCACGGTGTCTTCGGATTACTGACGGTGGTCACGCAGGTTTTTCCGCGCCTTATTCCTGCCAAGCCCATCGCGCGCATCAGCCGCTCCACGGTGCACTTGGCGACGTCGATCCCTTCGCGGCGTAGCTGGTGCCAGACTTTGCGGGTGCCATAGAGGCCGAAGCTGGCTTCGTGGACCCGCCCGATCTGCTGCCTGAGTTCATCATCGCGCCGGGCCCGCACCGAGCGCTTGTCAGGGTCGACAAGCCTTGCAGCGTGCTCGTAGTAGGACGATGGGGCGACCCGCAGTTCGCGGCAGATCGGCTCGATACCCAGTTCCTTGCGATGGTCGTCGATAAACGACATCACCATTTGCCTTGGCGGTCGAGCTCCGCCTGCGCAAAATATGCCGATGCCTTGCGAAGAATCTCGTTGGCACGGCGAAGTTCCTTTACGTCAGCGCTCCAGCAGCTTGAGGCGCTCCCGTTCACTGGCGGCTTGCGCCGCTGGCCCCGTTCGTCGGCTCGCCTCCTCACGACACCAGCGGCGCAGCGTCTTCGCCGTACAGCCGATCTTCCCAGCGATGGAGGTCATTGCCGCCCATTCCGAACCGTAATCGGCACGATGCTCACCAACCATCCGAACCGCGCGTTCGCGGACCTCAGGCGAAAACTTGTTTCTTGCGTTGCTCATTATAGCTCCTTCTCACAGATAGGAGCCTCCAGCAAACCCGGGACGCTTCAGTCCGTAAGCAGCAGGCGCATCGCGCCAGCGTAGACCATTGCGGATCACAAAGATGATCCCGCGCAATATCCGTCGGTCATCTACCCACGGCACGCCATGCGATAACGGAGACGTGGTCCAGTGAAGCTAAAATAAGGCTCTATGCCGCCCAGATATGAATGGCGTTGCCGGGCGTTGTAGACCCCGTTGATGTACTGGAAGATGGCAGCCTTATTTTAAGGCTCATTCTGAAAGCATCTTTTGCCTTGAAGCAATTCATTAGAAAATGAAGTTTCATAGATTGGGAGTATAAAAAAAGGTTTTCATCTGCTAATATGACTTTTCATGGGACTTGCCCGTTAGAAATAGAAAATCGGAAGAAAAATAGATAAAGTCATGCCAGGCAGTAAAAAAATTGATTTTTCACCTGCAAAAGCGGTTTTTCAGGAAATAGTGTTTCCGGAAAAAGCGTTACTGGCTGGTTATAGCGCTCTGATAGATGCTCTCGACTTACTGGTTCCGCTTCCCAATAAAATATTCGCAACCGGCGCTCACCACAAAGTGATAGACAACGAAAAGTCGCGCATTATGAGCTTGCGCCACCAGCCCGAGGCCACTCTTGAGGGCCATCTGGTGTTTGCTCTTAAATATGAAGGGCTAGACCTACACGTTCTGAAAGCAGTTTTCATGGCGGTCGGCGCTAACCAGATAAAAGCGATCGTTAAAGGCACGCCAACTGGAGCATATGCTCGGCGGCTGTGGTTTCTCTATGAATGGCTAACCGGCGACGCCATTGATCTGGCGGAACCCCCGGTTACCAATTACGTTGGTGTCGTTGATCCAAAACAGCAATTTTGTGTGACAGGTGTAAAGCTGCCACGCTATAAAGTGACCAACAATCTTCCTGGCACGCCGGATTTCTGCCCGATGGTATTCCGGACGGAAAAACTGGTAAATTTTCTCGCACAAGATTTGCCAACGAAGGCGCAGGAACGGATCGCGCAGTTGCCGAAAGATGTGTTGGCCAGAACAGCGGCTTTTCTGCTCTTGAAGGATTCCAAATCCAGCTATGCCATTGAAGGTGAGCGCCCTCCCCAAAATCGTATTCAACGGTGGGGCAAAGCAATTGGCGAAGCGGGCAAGCAGGCGCTCAGCCATGATGAGTTTGAGCGACTGCAAAATATCGTCATTGATGATACGCGCTTTGTAAAGCTCGGTTATCGAAACGAAGGCGGTTTCGTCGGTGAACATGATCGCACAAGTGGTGCACCGCTTCCAGATCATATCAGCGCTCGTCATGATGACATCCCCATGCTGATGGATGGCTTGATCGAGTTTTCAAATGCGCATTCCCGGGAATTGGATGCAGTGGTTGCCGCAGCCATGCTCGCCTTTGGCTTTATCTATATCCATCCGTTTGAAGATGGCAATGGCCGCTTGCACCGCTATCTCATTCATCACGCGCTTGCTCAGCGAGGCTTTAATCCGCCTGGTATTGTGTTTCCGGTTTCGGCCGCGATACTTGAAAGAATTGATGATTATCGTATCGTGCTGGAAAATCATTCAGGAAAGGCGCTGCCGCTTATCGAGTGGCATGCGACGCCTAAAAATAATGTCGAGGTGACAAACCAGACTGCCGACCTCTATCGTTATTTCGATGCGACGGCACATGCAGAATTCATCTATGAATGTGTCGCTCAAACCATTGAAATTGACTTGCCGAAAGAGGCTGAATTTCTGGAGCGCTATGATCGTTTTAACGATGCCATCCAGGCAATCGCCGATATGCCAGGTCCAACAGCTGATTTACTCCATAAATTTCTGGCACAAAATGCCGGATCACTGTCAGCACGCGCACGGAAGATAGAATTTGCAGCGCTATCTGATCATGAAGTGGCGGTAATTGAAAAGCACTACGCCGAGATATTCGATACCTGAACAGGCCATGTTGTCATGCCGGCGAAATGCCTTGGCTTATCCGCCGGGCCACAAGTATTAAGTAATTGAAATAATGCTTAAATATTCCAGTTTCTGACCAACAGGCTGCAAGTCCATAATGACCAATAATCATCATTGTGGGCCTTTTTGTGGGCTTTTTCGATCTCCGCATTGAAATAATACATATAAATCAATGGATTAAGGCCTCAATTCGAGTCCTCTTCTGGGCACCATATTTTCATTCGCAACACGCACCAAATAAAATCCCCACCAACCCCACGGCCGTCAACCGACCTGCGCACCCCCCGCCACCATCCTTATTGCAAGTCATTCGCAACTGATGTACTGGGCCTGACGGTCAGTCATGTCTATCAACGCCACCGCCTTGTCGCGTCTGTTGCTTGCAGAACGCCAGTCGCTGCTCCGGCAGCTCAGCCGGCTTGTCGGGCGGGACGGGGCCGAGGATGTGGCGCAGAAATTGTGGCTCAAGGTCCAGGCGGTCCGGGACGATCCCCCGATCCTCAACAAGCGGGCCTATTTGCGGCGGCTGGCGCATAATGTCGCGGTGGATCATATCAAGAGCGACCGGCGCAAGACGGCGGTTGCCCAGCATGCGGAGGCTTTGCTGTGGGGGCAGGATCATGAGCCGGGGCCGGACCGCATTGTGGAATCGCGGGAAACGCTGCAGCGGGTGCGGGATGCGCTGGCCAGTCTTCCCGAGCCGACGCGCACGATATTGCACCTCACCCGCATGGAAGGGCTGACCCAGCGGGAAACCGCTGAGCGGGTCGGGGTGAGTTCGACCACGGTCGAAAATCACCTGCGGCGGGCGTTGCGCGAGCTTGCCCAGGTCCGGGACGGTGATCCCGCCGGGGAATAATATTCCGTATATCTGCTTGGGAAAATAGGGTCGGCAGGCGTCTAATCTTATAGGGCTGCTGAAACCGGCAACCCGTTCGCATCAATTTGTAATATGAACATGAAGAAACAGGCCATTCCGATACCCAATTCCTCTGAGCAAAACCAGCATGCCGACCTTGACGAGCAGGCGCGATACTGGATCGTCCGCCTCGTTTCGAAGGAAATGAGCCAGCGGGAACTGGAAGATCTGGAAGCATGGCTGGCAGAGCATGAAAGCCATGCCGCCGCCTTTGCCCGCGAACGCGCGCTCTGGCAGGATCTGGACATGGTTGCCGAGGGACCGGCCAGCCGCCCGATGCCGGCCGCCGGGATGCGCCCGAAGCCGCTGCAAAAAAGGCCGCGCCTGTCGCGCCGCCGTCTGGTGCGCGCCCTGCCACTGGCGCTGACCGCCAGTTTCATCGCGCTCTTTTACGGCCCGGTCTTGCTGCTGGAAATGCAGTCCGATTTCCGCACGGCTGCCGGCGAGACGCGCAGCATCGCGCTGTCCGATGGGTCGACCGTCATGCTCGACAGCGCCAGCGCGATTGCCGTGGATATGCAGGGACGGAACCGGACCATCCGCTTGCTGGAGGGCCGCGCATGGTTCGACGTCCGGCATGAATCCCGTCCGTTTCTGGTGGAAGCGATGGACGGGGTGACGCGCGATATTGGCACTGCTTTCGAAGTCATGGAGCAGGATGACAGCGTCCAGGTTTCCGTCACCGAAGGCGCGGTCGAAGTGCAGGGCCGGGCGCGCGGCGCGGCGCATCTGCTGGAGGCGGGAGAGCGGGCGCGCTATTCCGATAGCGACGTCGTTCCGCTGCCCTCCCGACCCGTCTCGGCGATGGCGTCATGGCGCAAGGGGGAATTGCTGCTAAACCAGCAGCCTGTGGAAGACGCCATTCAGCAGATTGCCCGCTATCGCGCCGCACCGGTCTGGCTGTGGGGCGATTTTGACGATCTGCCGACGGTGAGCGGTGTGTTCCTGATCTCCCGTCCGGACGAAGCGCTGGCAACCATTGCCCGGATGCGCAGCCTGGAGCGGGTGGAATTGCCCGGCGGCGCGCTGCTGCTGCGCCCCAAGGAAAAATAATTTTTTCCGGGGCATTGGGAAAATTGCTTCGGCATCAGTCTACCTTCTGACAGTTAGTGCGATTGACTCGCATTAGCGATAACGGGACGCCTGACCAACGGTGTCCTGATGCTCTGAAGGGATTGCAAGACGATGATTTCAAAAAATGGCCGTGACAGACGGACGATCAATATTGTGCGGCATATGATGCTGGCCGGTACCGCGCTGAACTTCGTGACGCCGGTGGCGGCTGTCGCGCAGGACCAGACCACGGCAGCCGACGATATGCGGCATGATTTCGATATCGCCGCCCAGACGCTGCGCGGCGCGCTGCGGCAGGTCATGCAACAGGGCAATATTCAGGTCGGTTTTGAAGCCAGCGAAGTCGATGGCAAGCGCTCGGCCTCCGTGTCGGGCAATATGGATGTGAACAGCGCCCTGTCCGCCCTGCTTGCAGGCACCGGCCTGACCTATCGACGGCTCACCAACGGATCGGTGGTGATCGTGCCCGCTGCGGCAGAGGATGATGGCACGGTCCAGCTTCCTACCCTCAAGGTCGAAGGTAGCGGCGGAACCGCGGGCAGCGGCGGGACTTCCGGACGCGGCAACGGCGTCGCTTCGCGCGACGCACCCTATCGCAGCGCGGCCTCGACCGCCCATATTTCGGCCGAGCAGATCCAGCAGAACCGTGGCACCTCGCCGGGCGATTTCCTGCGCGGGGTTCCCGGCGTGCTGAATGGCGACAATCGCAACTCCGGCGCGCTGGATGTCAATATTCGCGGGATGCAGGGGATGGACCGCGTGCCGGTGGTGATTGACGGCTCGCTGCAGCAGTCGACCGTCTATCGCGGCTATTCCGGCGTCGCCGGCCGGACCTATCTCGACCCCGATCTGGTCGGCAGTATCACGATCGAGAAAGGCCCTAGCGCGGCAGCAGACGGGGTCGGCGCCACCGGCGGCGTGGTGCGAGCGAACACACTCAGCGCCAATGATCTGGTGGCCGAAGACAAGAATTTCGGCATTCGTTTCAAGGCGGGTATGCAAGGCAATAATGTCGATATACCGGCGGTGGGCACGCTCGGTACCGGCAACGGGTCCGACGAGCGTTATGCCCGGCCCGACATGCTGGACCTGAACGGCTATAATTTCAGTATCGCCACTGCGTATCGCTCGGATGCGTTTGATCTCGTCGGGGCTGTTGCGCGCCGCAAGACCGGCAATTATTTCGGTGGCGAACATGGCGAAGTGCCCGCAGGCAGCAGCCGCTACCAGCATGGCGAGGAAGTGCTCAGTAGCTCGCAGGACAACACATCAATCTTGCTACGCAGCGTGATCCGGCCAAACGACGATCTCGCTCTGGATCTGTCCTATATGCGCTACGAGAGCGATTTCGGCGAAATGATGCCGTCGCAGATCGTCCGGTTCGGTGGCGCTTTGCAAGCGCCGCTCAGCCGGACCCATGTGAACACCTATACCGGTCGTTTGCGCTGGGATCCCGCCGACAATGACCTTATCGACCTCCATCTCGACAGCTGGGCGACGGATAATTTCACCAGTATCGAAACGCTCTATCGTTTCGAACTCCCCAACGGGACGGTGATCAACGACGATGCCGCTTTCCAAAGCCAGTCCAATCGCTGGGGCTTGCGGCTCTGGAACGATTCTCGCTTTGATACCGGGATCGGCGCGCTCGCGCTTAGCTATGGCGGTTCTTACACACGCGAGCGGCTGAAGCCGCCTCCAGGATGGGAGGATTACAAGGGCAACTCGGGTTACAGCGATTTTGTCGAACCGCGCGACGGCTGGCGCAATGAATATAGCGCCTATATTTCGGGCGAGCTCAAGCCGACTGACTGGCTCACGTTCAATGCAGCGATGCGCTACACGAAGGTAAAGTCCCACGACAATAATCTGGTCGATGTTTCTACCGGATCGTCCGACGACCGGGACAGGGCGACCGGCTATAATGACGAGAATAACAGCGGTTTCTCGCCCATTGCCTCGGTCATTGTGGAGCCGCTGCCCGGATTGCAGTTTTTCGCCCGCTATGCCGAAGCGATCCGCGCGCCGAGCCTGTTTGAATCGACGTCCGGCTTCTCTTTCTATCCCGATCCGGACAATCCGGCACGCGCAGAGCGGTCGCGCAACAGCGAGATCGGCCTCAACTACCAGACCGATTCGCTGATTGTCTCGGACGACGTCCTGCAGGCGCGGCTCAGCTATTATTCCAATCATGTGGATGACTATCTGACGCGCGGTACCAGCGATGGCCTGACGTCGGTAATCAATATCGACAGCGCCGAGTTCCAGGGCGCGGAGCTTTCGCTGCGCTACGACACGGGTGGCGTCTATGCCGAACTGGCCGGCTCGGTCCTGACCTATGAAGAGTTCTGCACCGAAGCGGGAGCATGCCGGGAAGGGGGAACCGCGAACAGCTATATCCCGTCGCACCTTCCTCCGAAAAACAGCCTGTCGGCGACGCTTGGCGCACGCCTGTTCGACGAGCGGCTGCACGTCGGCGGGCGTTATACCCATATGGGGGATCGCGGCAACACGATCTATACATTTGGCGGTTCCTTAACGGTTGTCGATTGGGAGCCCTATGATGTGTTCGATCTGTTCGGGGATTTCCGGATCGATGACCGGATGAGCGTGGAATTCGGAATCGATAATATTACCGACCGCTATTATATGGACGCGCTGACACTGGGCCTGATGCCTTCACCGGGCCGCACTTTCCGGCTCGGCTTTACCGGTGCTTTCGGAGGTCCGGCCAAAGCGGAATCCGACAACCAGCGCCAGCGGGCGATGGAATCCTATCTGCTCGGAAAATCGGCTGCCGGGTCTTTCGATGGCGACTGGAGCGGCTTCTATCTCGGCGCAACCGCAGGTTATGCCGATATTTCTCGAAAAGGCACGACCACCGACGGTGCCGGCAATGCGGATGCCGTCGCCGCCACCGAGAGCGCCGATCTGAGCCATGGCGACATGCAATGGGGCGCGTTCGCGGGCTATAATTACGATCTCGGCGGTGGCTGGATTGCCGGTGCCGAGGCCGATTTCAGCCTGATGCAGGGCAATGCGATGCGCTATGCGATCTCTGAAGAAATCCAGACCACTGCCAACGGCTTTTACAATCTCGCTGCCGATCAGGAAGCGCAGGCGTCGATGGAATATGATTCACAGTGGATGGCCACAGCGCGCGGGCGGATCGGCTATGCAACCGGCCGGGCTCTGTTCTACGGAACCGGCGGTCTTGCCTTCCTGAAGGAGAAGCAGACCCGCGGGCAGTATATTGACACCTATGACGTTAAAAACCTGTCCCAGGCCAATCCCTACGGCTATCTGACCGAGCTCTCCTTTACCGAAACAGACAGCAAGACGCGCACCGGCTGGACGCTCGGTGCGGGTGCGGAAATCGCTCTTGGCAAGAATATCTCGCTGCGTGGCGAATATAGTTACGCCCGGTTTGGGCAGAAGGACTTCCTGTTTGAAGAGGCCCGGTCCGGAGTCGGCAAGTCCTTCAGCTATGATGAGATCGTCGGATATGGTCCGCCCACCATATTCAATATCCCGGGAATCGGGATCATCGAAATCCCGAACCCGATCTACGAACAGGTTACGCAGGTCGGCACCTCCGACATCGAAAACGGCCGCCGGGCCGCCAGCAAGGCCGATGTTCACGGGCTGAAAATCGGCCTTTCCTTCCGCTTCTGACCTCATCGGAGACATTGTGATGACTGATATGACTGACACTCTCGAACCGTCGCGGGCGAAACGGCTCAAGGCTTTGACGCACGACGTGCATGACGCGCTGGACAAGTCCGTGATGGAGGCATCCAGTTTTGATGATTTACCAGGCTATAGCCGCTTTGTGCAGATGCAATGGGCATTCCACCGTGACATCGACGCGCTATATGACGACGCGGGGCTGCAGGCGGTTCTCCCCGGATTGCAGCACCGGCGCCGGAGAGCGCTGATTGCGGCGGATCTTGTGGATCTCGGGCTGGCGCTGCCCCAGCTCGGGGACGATCCGGCCTTTGCCGCCGGAAAGGAAGCCGATCTGCCCACGGCGCTCGGCTGGCTCTATGTGGCCGAGGGTTCCAACATGGGGGCGGCGCTGCTGCGTAAACAGGCGGCCAGGATGGGGCTGTCGGACACGCATGGTGCGCGGCATCTCGCGCCAGCAGAGATCGGGCCGGCAGCGCATTGGCGGGCATTTACAGCTGCATTGGACGCTGTCGCGCTGACCGATGCCGAGGAAGCGCGGGTGGTGCAGGGCGCACAATCTGCCTTTGCCCGGGTCCAGGATCTGGCCCATGCCTGTCTTGGTTGAGCGCGTTCCGGAGAAAACCGACGGGCAGGAGCTGCTGAAGCGCAGCCGAACGGCACGAATATTCTGGCTGGTGCTCGGGCTGTTGCTTGTGGGTGTGGGCTTTGTCGGCGCCTTTCTGCCGCTGCTGCCGACCGTCGATTTCCTGATCCTGGCGCTGGCCTGTTTTGCGCGGTCATCGCCCAGGCTGGAAGCCTGGCTTCTGAACCATCCGCGCTTCGGACCGGGTTTGCGGGCCTGGCGGGAAGAGCGGGCGATATCGCGCAAGGCACGCATCACCTCATGGTGCGGCATGGCTTTCGGCTATGGCCTGTTCCTGTTCGCCGCCCGTCCGGACTGGCTGCCGGCTAGCCTGGTCGGCATCGCCGTGCTGGCCAGCGCCTTGTGGGTCGCCAGCCGCCCGTTGCCCCGCCAGATGCTGGCCAGTGGCGACGAATAGTGAAACATATGCAGCTGCTCGATAAGGCAAGGGTGACGGTGCCGCCGGTCGCAGCCGTTCCGCCGGCCCCGCAACGGATGGCGGAGTCCGGGCCGATATACGAACACGGGCAATATAGCAGCGCATCCGCCGTCAACCGTTCCACCGCCTTCACTCTGACCCTCGCGTTTCACGCGCTCGTGCTGGGCGGCTTTTTCATTCACCGCGGGGCTAGCCAGGTGAAGCTCGATACGCCGGCACTGGCCGTGTTTGATATCGCGCCGCCAGCGGCGCCGCCAGAACCGAGCAGCGAAGTTCCCCCCGGCCCGCAGCAGGTGGAGAAGGAAATGCCGGATTTCGAACCGGTCGAGCAGGATATCGAACTGCCGGTCATTCGGCTTGCCAGCGACAATCCGATATCCGTACAGCCGCAATTGCCCGATCCGGGACCTCCGGTTGAACAGACCAGCGCGCCGGAAAATAGCCCGGTTCCACCGGCACCACAGCTGAGCAGTGCTGAAACTAGCTGGCAAGCGCGGCTTCTGGCGCATCTCGAGAAATTCCGCCGCTATCCCGCCGGAGCAAAAGCGCGCCGCGAACAGGGCGTGGCCTATATCCGGTTCCGGATGGACCGGGAGGGGCGGCTGGTCAGCGCGCAACTGTCCCGGTCCTCGGGCTCGCGGCGGCTGGACAAGGCCGCGCTGGAAACGATCCGGCGTGCGGCCCCGTTTCCAAAGCCACCGCAGGATTGGCCCGACAAGCAGCTGGAACTGACCGCGCCAGTCGAGTTTTTCATCCGGTGAAGACGGGGGCAGTGACAATGCTGCCCCGCAACCTGCCCGCCGGCGCCATTGGTTCCGCCCAGCGCGCGCGGAATTTGCGCCGGTAGATTCCCTTCCGTTTCTCGGCCTTGATCCGGCAGATCGGCAGCAAAAGCTAAACTCCCGGTAGAAACGCCCGTTAACGCAATGGGTAGGGATGATTATTGCGTGAAACATATATTTGGTCTTGGCTTGTTATCGGTCTGGAGAGAGCTCTCTTCAGCCAGCCGCGATGTCATCATCCTGTCGATAGTGGCGGTGGGCAGCTGGTTGTTGATCATAGGCAGCGAGGCCGATAGCCGGTTTCATGACTGGGCCGTTCAACGTTCAGCCCACGCCATCGATCACGTCATTCTGGCCTTCATTCTATTTTCAATATGTTCGACCATTTTTGCCACGCGACGTTTTGCGGATCAGCGTGCGGCAAATCTTGCGCGCGACGCTGCGGAGCAGCATCTTCTCGTCAAGGTCTTCGAAGACCCGCTGACCGGGTTGCTCAATCGCATCAAGTTTCAGCGACTGGTCGAGGACAAGCTGGCTGCCAATAGTGAAACCCAAGCGCAGAGCGCGGTATTCTATCTCGATCTGGACGGCTTCAAATATGTGAATGATACTTTCGGCCATAGCGTCGGTGATGTCATCCTGCAGAAGGTCACGCAGCGGCTCCATCTGGCGATGCGGGAAGTCAATCTCGACGGCGCGCGGACCGAAGATGTGCTTGTCTGCCGTATGGGTGGTGATGAGTTCACCATATTCCTGAATAATTTTGAATCCCCCGCACTGCCGCGGAAAATCGCGCAGAGGATTTTGCGGGCGATGGCCGAGCCGTTCGAACTGGGTTCGAAAAGCATCTCGATCAGTTGCAGCATCGGCGTGGCGATGAGCCCCGAATTCGGCTTCGATTTTACCGAATTGCTGCGGGCCGCGGACGCCGCCATGTATCATGCGAAAAATGACGGGAAGAATTGTGTCACCGTTTATTCCAAAGCGCTGGACGACGATGCGCTTCGGCTATCCAATCTGGAACAGGGGCTGCGGACGGCTTTGGCGGACGACCAGTTCGAACTTTATTTCCAGCCGGTTTTCGATTCCCGCACGCTCAAAATCTCTTCCGCAGAAGCGCTCATTCGCTGGAACCATCCGACATCCGGGCTGATAATGCCCGATACATTCATCCCAGTCGCGGAAAAGCTGAACATCATCAATGACATTGGCGAGTGGGTGCTGATCGAGGCGATCAAGCGGATCGCGAAATGGTCAGGCGAAGGCATACCGATCAAGCTTTCGATCAATGTATCGCCGAACCAGCTGCGCCAGATGGAATTTGCCGCTCTGGTCAAGGCCTCGCTGGCATATTGGAAGGCCAAGCCCGAACTGCTGGAGCTCGAAGTCACCGAAAGCGCCTTCATGGAGCAGATGGAAATGGCCGCAGACCGTTTCACCCGGCTTAGCTCGATTGGCGTGTCGCTGGCCATGGACGATTTCGGTACCGGCTATTCCAATCTCGCAAAATTGACACAGCTGCCCTTCAAGCGATTGAAGCTTGACCGGTCGCTGCTGACGGGGCTGGTGGAAAGAAACGACAAGCGGACGCTGGTCCATGCGATCGTCGCTCTGGCTTCCGGACTGAACCTCCAGTCGGTGGTGGAAGGGGTCGAGACCGAAGAGCAGCTTTCCATCCTCCGGGTGATGGGTTGCGACCATGTTCAGGGCTATCTTCTCTCCAAACCCTTAAAAGAAGCGGAGTTTGTCCGTTTACTGGAACAGCAGGCGTTCGAGCCGATGCAGGCTTCGGGGCGATAATGACAATTGCGAGTGTTCCTATCAAGATGAAAAAACTTAGCAGATCGGCTGTCGGGTCGATCGCGTTTCTCTCTCTGTCCGCAACAGCGGCGCACGCGCAGCTGGACGCGCCGGACGAGGATGATGTCGTCGAGTCCGGCCAGGATGACTCCCTGCTCGATATGCAGCTGGAAGAACTGCTGACGCTGGAGGCGACATCGGTTGCCAAAAAGCGCCAGAAAGTAAGCGAGTCTGCGGCGGCTGTTTTCATCATCACCCAGGAAGATATCCGCCGTTCGACTGCGAGTTCCATCCCTGATCTGCTCCGTATGGTTCCCGGTTTAGAGGTCGCGACATTGCAAAATTCGGTGATCGCGGTCACCGCTCGCGGGTTCAGCGGACGGTTCGGCAATTCGGTTCTCGTTATGGTCGATGGTCGGACCATCTATACCAACAACCTGTCCGGTGTCCGCTGGGATCAGCTGATGCTGCCGCTCGATGAAATCGAACGGATCGAGGTTGTTCGTGGACCGGGTGCTGCCCTTTGGGGTAGCAATGCGGTCAATGGTGTCATCAATATCATTTCCAAACATGGCAGCGATTTGCAGGGCGGCACAGCGGATGTCCGCATCGGGCTGACAAAACAGCAGGCCAATGGCTCCTACGGAGGCCGTTTTGACGAGAATATCAGCTATCGCATTTATGCCAACGCGACCTTTACCGATGGTTTGCGCGACGGCAATGGCGACAAGCTGGCGGGCCGATATCATGGCAGGGCGATCGGCGGGCGGATGGATTACGAGCCCAGTGGAGCGGACGCTTTCACCCTGGCTGCGGAATATTCGAAAGGTGATTTTGACATACCGGCGCTGGTTGTCAGGCAGGACCTCCTGAACCCGGGTTATGATCCCGATCTTCTCGACGGCCGTTTTTCGGCATTTCATGTCCTCGGCCGGTGGACGCATGAAGTTAGCGAGGATCTGGACTGGTCGTTTCAGGCCTATTATGACCGTTCGACGCGGTTCGAATATGATGCGGATATCCAGCAGGACATGGTTGATCTCGATTTCGGCCTGCGCTGGAAAGCCAGCGACACACATGAAATCAATGTCGGACTGGCCGCCCGCTCGTCGGTCGATACGCTGGTCGCGGACGGGAGTTTCAAGCTGAGCAACGAACGGCGCAGCGACCAGTGGCTGAGCGGCTATATCCAGGACGATATCACGCTGATTCCGGACAGTTTGCGCCTGACCGCCGGGTCGAAGATCGAATTCAACAGCTTCAGCGGTACCGAACTGCAGCCGAGCGCCCGGCTATTCTATCGTCCGGCAGAAAATTTTGCCGTCTGGGCGGGCGTATCGCGAGCCGCGCGAACACCATCCGGTTTCGAACGGGATGCGGAGCTGCGGCTGACCGTTGGACTGCCTGATACGCCCGGCAATCCGTTTTCCATACCGATCTATCCGGTTCTCTTCGGCGATCCCGATCTGAAGTCGGAACGCTCGACCTCCTATGAGGCCGGTTTCCGGGCCCAGATTGCCGATGGCTGGTCGCTGGATGTCGCCGCCTACAGAAATATCTATTCCCGGATCGTATCTTTGGGCCAAACCGGTCAGAACCTGATTTTTCAGGAGCCGCTTACCGCCCCCGTTGGTATCGAATTGCCCGTGGCTTTCAACAACAACGGGCTGGCCAAGACCTGGGGTGCCGAGATTGCCTTGTCTGGCAGAATTGCGCTCTGGTGGAATATCGACGTCGCATATTCACATCTGGATATGAAAACCGGACAGGTTGACGGTCTTACGTCTCCCGGGACGACCATTGTCGACCCGAATCTGTCGCCGGAAAATCAGCTGAGCATTCGCAACGCTATCGACTTCGGTGACAAATTTTCCTTCGACAGCCAGTTCCGGCATGTGGGAGCCCTGGAAGGGTCGGTGCCCAGCTACAACAGCGCCGATATCCGCCTGACATACCGGCCGATCGAAACGGTCGAACTGTCGCTCATCGGTGAAAATCTGTTGCAAAAACGCCGACTGGAATATTTCCAGGAAGTTTTTCCCGCACCCGCCGAATATGTTTCGAGAACCGCCTCGATTCAAGCCCGCGTTCGATTTTAGGGAAGCGGGGGAATGAATCTGTTGCACTGGTTTTTGAAAATGGGGATGGCTACAGCGGTGTTGGCCGTGTTGTTGGCGCAACCGCTGCACGCCCAGTCGAGCCGTTCCAATGGCCTGAAGGCGGCGATTATATATAATGTGCTCCGTTTTGTCAGTTTTCCCGAGGGCAGCAACAGCGGTTCGCTAAATCTCTGCGTCGCCCGCCGTATGAGCGCGACAAGAGAAGTGGCGGCCCTGAATAGAAAACTGGTTGGCAAGCGGCCTATCGAGGTCCGCTATATTGATCCGGGTGTGTCGGACCTGTCGGGCTGCCACGTGGCCTATGTCGGATCCAGCACGCCGGCACAAATCGGCCGCATCAGACAGCGCGGCCTGTTGCTGATCGGCGACGATCATGATTTTATCCGCGCCGGCGGTGCCATCGGCCTGGTGAAATTCGGAAACCAGATCCGTTTTGAGGTGAATGCCGGTTCGGCCCGCCAGTCCGGCATAGCGATCAGCTCGAAATTGCTTCGGCTGGCTTCGAGGGTGAAGCAATGATGAAAATGTTCCATCTCTCCGCGCTCAAGCATATGCCATTCCGGTCGAAGCTGACCCTGTTTACCCTGGCAACCGCAGCCTTTGCACTGCTGATGTCGTCGGTCGGCTTGCTTGGCCTGCAATATTATTACAATCAGATCGCCGCCCAGCAGCGATATAATCAGGTTGCCGAAGTGCTTGCGGCAAATCTGAGCGCCGCGATCCTGTTCGATGACAAGATTGCTGCGAACGAGAGCCTGAGTTCCGTTCGCGGCATCAATGACCTGCTGTGGGTCGGTGCCTATGATGCGTCCGGCCGCAAAGTCGCATCCTTTGCCAACGAGGAGTCCATCGTTTCCGCTGGCGCAGACCGGTCGCGGGAAAGCGACATGGGGGATACGCAGATCATTGCCCCCGTGATGGCAAATGGCGAAAGGGTCGGCGAATTACGCGTTGCGGCTCATCGCAAGACCCTGGGGACCATTGTTGCCGATAGTGCGCCGAGTACGATCATCATGTTCATCATCTGCATCACGCTGGCATTTTTCGTGGCGCGCTTTCTGGGGAAAATGGTGTTTCGCCCGCTCGCCAGCATGTCCCAGTCGATGGAACGCATTGGCCGGTCTGGCAATTTCTCGCTCCGTCTGGCCAGCGATGCGGATCCGGACTTCAACGTCATTGTCCGCAGCTTCAACAGGATGCTTGGCGAGATCGAAAAGCGGAACGGAGAATTGTCGCAATCTGCCGAACGGCTGGAAAAGGCAAGGGACGAGGCGGAACATGCCAATCTGGCGAAATCGCAGTTTCTGGCCAATATGAGCCATGAATTGCGGACGCCGCTAAACGCCATCATCGGTTACACCGAAGTGCTGCAGGAAGAATTGCACGCCGCGGGCATGGACAGTTCCATCGACGATATCAAATGGATCTACAGCTCTGCCCAGCAGCTTCTGGGCCTGATCAACGGCATTCTCGACCTGTCTAAGATCGAAGCCGGCGGCATGGAAATCGAATATCATGATTTCGACCTTGCCACGCTGATGGACGAAGTGGTTGCCATGCTTGAGCCGATTGCCTCAGCCAAGGGCAACAAGCTGATGATGCAGATGGACGATACGATTCAGATGCTACGATCCGACTCCACCAAATTGCGCCAATGCCTGCTGAATCTTGGCAGCAATGCCTGCAAGTTCACCGAAAATGGGCATATTGTCATCGTCGTGCGGAAAAAGGAGGATGACATCATGTTCTCCATTTCCGACACGGGTATCGGCATGTCGCAGGAACAGATGGATCGGTTGTTCAAGCCTTTCTCGCAGGCCGATTCTACCACCACGCGGTTGTTCGGCGGCACTGGTCTCGGCTTGTCGATCACCGGTCATTTCGCCGAAATGCTGGGCGGCAGCGTCAAAGTGGAAAGTTCGCTGGGCACCGGTTCGACATTCAGCCTGCGGGTCAAGGCAAATGCCCTGCCCGACGCGCCGGGGCAGGATTCCGGCGGATCAGAGGTTATGGACATGCTCGACGCGCAGGAACGCTTCCGGTCAAGTTCCCTGCCACTGGCGCTGGTCATCGAAGACGAGCCGAGCGCACAGCGGCTTTTGTCGCGGCTGGTCGAGCAGGCGGGTTATAATGTGATGACTGCTGCGAACGGCGAAGAGGGGTTGGAGAAAGCGGACATCTATCGGCCGGATCTGATATTTCTGGATATCGACCTTCCGAAGGTAGACGGCTGGCAGGTACTGGATGCGCTGGAAGCCGACAGCAGCTTGAGTTCCATTCCGACCATTGTGGTGAGTGTCGATGACAACCGTCGCCGAGCGCTGGAAAAAGGTGCCTGCGATCATTTCGTCAAACCGGTAAACCGGGTCGATTTTTCGGATATCCTGTCGCTTTATTCGCTGCGCCAGAAGGGCAAGGTCCTCATCGTCGATGACGACGAGGGCACCGTCCATCTATACCAGCGCGCGATTGCGCAGATGGGCTACAGCACGCGCGCCGTTCAGAGCGGAGCTAAGGCAATGGCCATATTGGCGGATGAAAAAATCGATTTTGTTGTCACCGATCTGAAGATGCCGGATGTGAGCGGTTTCGAGCTTCTGGATCATATATCGCAAATGGACAGCGAGGTCCGGCCACCCGTATTCGTCGTCACGGGCAAGCTTCTGAACGACTCTGAACGGGCAAAGCTCGAAGGAAAAGTCGCCAGAATCCTGCCCAAAAATGGCATCAGCCCGAGAAAACTGGTCGCCAGCATCGGCGCTTTTGGCGATCATGACGATCCGGAAAAGAACGGCCGGAACAGGGACGAATCTCCCTCGATATTGACCACAGGAACTGGAAGCAGGCCTTGATGATGCAGAACAACCATCCGATCGAACCCGCTGTCGTGAAAATTCTTGTCGTCGATGACGTGGAGGCGAACCGTGCCCTTTTGTGTCGCCGGCTGGGCAAGGCAGGTTTTGTGGCCGCGGCCGTTGACAGCGGTATGGCGGCGCTCCAGTCAATCGAGGAATCCCTCCCCGATATCGTCCTGCTCGACTATATGATGCCGACGATGAACGGGGTCGAGGTCCTGAAACAGTTGCGGGACCGCGATGCGACCAAGTCGCTGCCGGTGATCATGGTCACCGCCCGCACGGAAGGCGAGGCAGTGGTCGAGGCCCTGTCCGCAGGTGCCGACGATTATGTAACCAAGCCGATCGATTTTGAAGTGCTCTGCGCGCGCATGGCATCGCAACTGAGCAAAAAACAGGACGCGGTGGAAATCCGGCGCACAAACAATGTTCTGGACGAGCGCGTCATCATTCGCAGCATGGCGCTGGCCGACATCCAGAACGAGTTGCAGGACGAGATTGCCCGGCGGCGCAAGCTGGAAGAGAAGCTGGCCGCTCTGACCGAGGGCGGATTGCACGTGGCGGACAAGAATGGTTCTGCCGATCTGGCTGGGGATCTCACCGAAATCGATGGTCTGGTTGCAAGCATCTTCCAGGTTGCTTCCGAAGGCGGCCAGGTCAATCTGGCAATGCTGCTGAATCTGAAGGAAAAAGTCGCCGGGGCGCGCCGGAAGGCCGGCGCCTAGCCAAATTCACGGCTTTTCGCGCCGGACCGGAATTGGCAATTGTGAAACCGGCCGGGTGGCGATCTGTTTATCCGGTGATCGGACAATGTCGCCTTAACCTGCTGTATCCGGCGGATTTCCGATGCAGGTTCAATCTCAGCGCAGCTTGCAGGGATATCGTCATTTTCAAACAACAACACGATTCTGGGACATGTATCGCAAGATGGCTGCACTACACCTATGCTTGGCTCTTCAAAACGGGCCGGCTGGGCTTGTCATTGTGCATGTCGGCGCATCGCCGATTGACCTGCTTCGCAGGCGAGGCAATGGCCTGGCATAACCAGCCTGCCGTGCGCCACCTTTTTGCTCTGCATGACAATGTGCTGCAGCCAACCCCGGGAACGACAAAATGACCGACCAGAAAATCATTCATTTGCCGCTGATCGAGGCCAGCGCCGAGGCATTGGCACCATTCGGCCAGATTATCGGCAGCGACAGCGGAGTGAAGCCGGTGGCCGTTGATTTCTACAAGGGCGCGGTGGCCATGTCCTATCCGGTGAAATTCCAATGCGAACATCCGGTCGAGGTGTCGCTGGCCAATCTCGGTTTCCGCCCCGGCGAAGTCCGTTATATGGAGCGGCATTTCCAGCATACACAGGCGTTCATCCCGCTCGGCGGAAGACCGTTCGTTGCGGTCATGGCTCCTCCGAATGATAGCGACCTGCCGGACCTATCCTCGGTAAAGGCCTTCCTGTTCGACGGATCAGCCGGCTTCCAACTCAATCTCGGAACCTGGCACGAATTCCCCTTTGCGCTGCAGCCTGACACGGAAATGATCGTTCTGCTTTCCAGTCAAACCGGCTATGATCTGAAAGCCAAAGACGCGGTGACCGAAGAAGCATTCGGTCCCGATCTGGACAAGAAGGATATCGCCGCGCGCACGGGTACATTGTTCCAATTCGAGTGTAAGGAGTTTAGAAATGGTTGAGCGCAAGAATCAGGATCGAACGAGCCGATCCAAGGGCAGCCAGCCGATTGTTTTCGAAGATGAAAGACAGGATGCGCTGGCGGGCATGGTGCTGTCGCTTCTCGGCGAAGTAATGGTCCTGAAGGACCGGCTTGACGCGAACGAGCGGATGCTGGAATCTGCCGGTTTGCACGGCCCCGAGGACGTCGACCGTTTTTCGCCCGATTCTGCCGTGAACCAGCACCGCGGCGCATATCGGCAAGCCATATATGACCGTGTGCTCGGCAGCGCGCTGGAACGGCTGCTCCCCGAATCCCTGGTGGAGCAAACCGCATATGACGGCGTCGTAAGCGAAGTGGCATCCGACTGAATAATATTGGCGAAAGGACCCAAATCATGCAGAAACAGCTCAATCACGCACATTTCGGCCATCCGGTCATGCCGCAGGCGACGCATGACGAACAGGCCATGGAGGACCATTTTCTGGCGATGCGGGCATGGACCAACCGCAATGTCGATCCGCTCGACCGCCGCCTGCTCGACGAGGTTATCGTGCCAGAGGTCGAAGCCGCGACAAGCAAGAAACCGACAAGCAGCGCGCATGTCCGCAAATCGCTGGAAGCCCATCCGCTGCACCAATATTGGCTCACTCTGTCGCTCCACTACCAGGACCGCATCTGGCGCTCGATCGATGGTTCGATAGCGCGCCAATATGAAGAACTGGCCGAGAAGGTGGAACAGCAGACCAGTGCCCCGATCGGCAGTCTGACGCTTGACCCCGATCTCGAAATTCCCCGTTATATCGGCGAGTTCGACCATCACCGCATGCCGGGCAGCTATACCATCGATACGGCGGAAAATGACTTCCGGGCCGGCGCGCTTTATGACCGTTTCTCTTCGACCTATCTGCGCAATATGAACGGTGGCTGGAAAAACGACGGGCGCGGCCACACGCTCGCCAGCCATATGAAAGATTTCTATCCGGACTTCGAACCGAAACGCATTCTCGATCTGGGTTGTTCGATCGGCCAGAGCACGGTGGCCATTGCCAGCGCCTATCCGGATGCCGAGATCCACGCGATTGACCTTGGTGCGCCTATGCTGCGCTATGGCCATGCCAGAGCGGAAGCCATGGGGGTTCCTATCCATTTCAGCCAGCAGAATGCCGAATGCACCAATTTTGAAGATGCAAGCTTCGATCTCGTGACCTCCTCGGCCATGTTCCACGAGACCTCGGCCAAGGGCATGCGGGCGATCATGCGCGAATGCCACCGGCTGCTGCGTCCAGGCGGGATTATGTGCCACGTGGAAGTACCTCCCCGGCATGAACATCTCTCTCTCTGGGACCAGATGCGCTGTGACTTTGAATCTCATTACAACAACGAACCGTTCATGACATCCCTCGCCCGGACCGACTGGGTAGAAGTGGCGGAAAAAGCGGGCTTTGAACGCGAAAACGTCCTGGTGGGATACCGCAAGGGTGTACCCGAACTGAAGGTCGACCGTGCCGATTTCTTCACTGAAGGCCATCCCGAAGGCCGGACGCTACTCGGCAGCTGGTACGCCTGTTCGGCGCAAAAAGCCTAAGCGTTGAAAACAACGGCCTGCAGCGCGATTCCGGTCCCGCAGCAGGCCGTTTCCCGCTTTCTGGCAGACCGCGAAAGTCCCCATATTCCGGAGTTGCGATGACCGTTTCAATCCATTCGGCGGACTCCCCGGTTTCCCAAGGCGTAATGCTCAAATACGGCATCGGGCAACTCGGCGCCCAGATTTTTCGCGACACGCCCGCAGTCCTTCTTCCGATATTCATGATCACCATGCTCGGTATTCCTGCGTGGCTGGCCGGCCTGGCGATCATGGCACCCAAATTATGGTTGGTTATCTGCGATCCTCTGGTTGGGTCCTTTTCCGACCGGCTGGAATCCCGCTTCGGCCGTTCTCCGATGCTGGCGGTGGGCGCCGTTGCATCCTCGATCGGCTTTTTTGCATTGTTCACGGTATCGGATTTTGGTTCGCCCTGGCTGGCAGCGGCCGTGGTTTCTCTGACCTTCTTGCTGGCCCAGACGGGTTTCAGCGCTTTTTCTGTTCCCTATCTTGCCCTGGCCGGTGAACTGTCCCGCGACACGCACGAGCGGACGAAGATATTGGTGTACCGGATGATCTTCACCATGATCGGCCTGATACTCGGCATTGGTGTTGCCCAGCCAATGGCCGAATGGTTCGGTGGCGGCCGTTTCGGCTGGATGGCGATGGGTGCAGTGCTGGCTATAGTCTGTGCTTTCACCATGCTGACCACGGCGCTCAGCCTTTGGCGGTTTCGCGCGCCCCGGAAGGTGCAGGAACAGGTCGGTATGATCGAGCAGTTGCGGCGCGGCTGGCGAAACAAGCCATTCATGATGATAAACATGACCAACTTCTTCCAGTCGATCGGGTCGTCATGCTCCTTCTCGGTGGTCGGTCTGATCTTCATCTACTCGATTGGCGACATTTCCCTGCTTTGGCCCTTCATGGTCGCGATGACCGTTGGATCGCTGCTCAGCCAGCCGGTCTGGCTTGCCAAGTCCAGACGCTATGGGAAACTCCCGGTATTTGTCTTTGCTTGCATCGCCTGGGGCCTGGTCACGCTTAGCTGGCTGGCGCTGGGTACGTTCGGAGACACAAGCTGGGCCGTCCCCGTGCTCGGGCAGGTGCGCATCGAGGTGATACTGGTTATCCTGCGCGCAGTGCTGATCGGCATCTTTAATTCCGGCTTTGTCCTGCTGGCAATATCCCTGTTCACCGATACGCTGAACTTTGGTAGCCAACCGGACCAGGCACCGCAGGAGGGAAGCCTGTCCGGCATGTGGTCCGCCTCGGAGAAACTGGCCTTTGCCATCGGACCGCTCATC
This sequence comes from Sphingorhabdus sp. YGSMI21, assembly GCF_002776575.1. Taxonomy (GTDB): domain Bacteria; phylum Pseudomonadota; class Alphaproteobacteria; order Sphingomonadales; family Sphingomonadaceae; genus Parasphingorhabdus. The sequence continues at coordinate 1,522,086 of NZ_CP022548.1, forward strand.
AGCGGTGCCGTCCTCTCCCTGTTCGGCTTCATGTCATCGACCGGCGGCGCAATCGAACAGTCGGAGACGGCCATTAACGGTGTCATTCTCTGTTATTCGCTCATTCCGGCGGCTATCGTGATGATCAGCCTGGTCTGTCTGCGCCGATACAGCAAGATCATGTAAACCGAACCGGCTATCACCCTATAGAGGCATGCTCGCTCCGGGCGGGGTCCAACAGTTTTTGACAAAGGTTCTCGCAGTGCGGCCGGGTGAGCGAGCGCACGTGAAACCGATATGTCCGAGCCGGCGGGACAGTCGGTATCGCCAGCATCTGTCTCAGGAGTCTTTCACATCCGGATAGCGCCCGCCGATCTTGTAGAAGCTGATGCATATCGCGTTACAGGCAAAGAAGAAAACCGGCAGGATCGTGAAGCAGAAATACAGCGCATTGACTGCGGATTCGGGCTGCTGGACGATATCGCCCCCGGTTGTCGGCAGATAGTTGGAAAAGCTGAGATAGGCACCAACCGCCGCAACGCCCAGCGCAAATGTGGTCTTCTCGATGACGGCGATGACACTGGACAGCAGGCCTTCCCGTCGCAGTCCCGTGACCTCCCGGTCATGCGCCAGACTATCGACGAACATGGATATCGAAAGCAGGATCATGCCCCCTGACCCCAATCCACTGATTATGCCCCTCCAAATGATCCCCCAGGTGGTGATCGAACTGTCGGTGGTCAACCAGCTCAGCGAGCCGATCGCCATCATCAGCAAGCCGATAATATAGGCGTTGCGTTTGCCCATCTTCCGCTCCATCCACAGCCAGAGCGGCATTGAGAGTGCGGTGGAAATATTCTGCGCCAGCGCCAGCTGCATCTGGCCGGTATAGCCGATGAGCAGGACGTTCAGCTTGAACAGCAGGCCGGTCGTGGCGAGGCTCGCGAAGGCGAGGAACTGGAAAATCTTGGCAGCGACGATCGCGACAAACGGTTTGTTGCGATAAATCTGCTTGAGGGACGCCCAGCTGATCGCCGGCTCGGGTTCTTTCGATGCCTCGATATGCGGAGCCTTGGCGGTTCCGAGAAAAGAAGCGAACATCGCCGAGCCAATGACCAGCGCCATCACCCAGCCCATGATCATATAGCCATTCGCATCCGCACCACCCCAGGAGATCAGCGCCGCCGTTCCTGCCATGGCCAGCACCTGTCCCAACGATACGAACAATGTACGGAAGGATAAAAGCCGGGATCGCTGATATTTCGATCCGGTCATCTCTGACGGCATCGCCATATAGGGCACGTTGAACAGCGAGTAGCCGGTTGAATAGAGGATTAGCGCCAGAAACATGTAAAGCGAGATATAATCGTCGTCCATTGCCGGCGGGGAGAAAATGGCCAGAAAGGACAGTGCCGAAATCAGTGCGCCGGCGAGCAGATAGGGGCGGCGCCTTCCCCATTTTGAACGGGTCTTGTCGCTCATCGAACCGATGACGAAATCGGCGATTGCATCATATAGTTTTGACGCCATCAGCAGATAACCGGCAATCTCGGCGTCTTTGCCCAATACCGTGGTCATGAAGGCCGGGAAATAGGTGGTAACGCCATTCAGCATGATCGATACGCCGACCGTGCCGACTCCGAAGCCAAGGCAGATGCTCATCGGCAACTTCGGATCCGAAGTTCCGTCCGGATTCATATGTTGCGCTTTGCTCATTCCGGCACATCCTTTTGGCAACAGGCGGCCTGCGCCCTGATCAATTTGGGTAGAAAGATTGGAGAAGGCGCGAAGATTGGTGTCCTGAGCCGATCGGGGATCGTCCCGGCGCTGTCCGTGATCACAACGTCCGCTCGTTTGCGCGAGGATGGATCTGCTTTTCCCATTTGTAAACCAGTGGCAGTCTGTGCGCCGTATTTCTTGTCTACTGCATTATTTGCTCGCAGGCCGGATAGCGGGGCTACCGTCTTTTACCATACCCACCGCAGGGGCGAACCGGGCAAGGCGCCAAGCCTGGTATCGGGTTCGGAGATTTGGCCGGGACCAGCTGGGGCCCCGGCCGTATTTCAGGCCTGCTCCGCCAGCGCCGGATCGAGCAGCAGAGCCGTCTCTGTTTTTGCCAACCGGGCCCGGATCATTCCCTGCCATGCGATGGCGTATAGGGCGGAACCGATAAGCAGGCTTGGGATCGCCACAATCGCGATTGACCAGCCGACCTGTGCGGCATCCCCCAGCACATGTTCCGTAACTGTAGCGATCAACAAGGGGCCGCAGGCCGCGCCAATCAACGTGTTAAGGATCAGTGTCAGGGAAATGGAGCTGCCGCGCATCTGAGGCGGTACGATGGCTTGCAGGGTTGCAAACATCACCGTGCCGACCACCGAGAAAACGGCCGCGCTGGAAGCCACCAACAGAGTGGCGACATAGACATTGTCCACCATGACGGCGAGGGCAGAAGGAACCGCCAGTAACGGTGTCAAAGACAAGATCCGGAAACGGGTCATGACCTTGCCGGATTTCATAGACCGGTCGAGCAGATACCCGCCGAGCAACGGACCGATAGCAGCAAAGCCGATGGAAAACGGGCCCAGCCAGGCACCCAGAAATGCGGGCGATGCGCCGAAACCGCGCATCAGCATTGCCGGTGCCCAGGAACCGGCTCCATAAGCAACCAGAAAAACGATGGCAAAAGCGAAATATAGCGGCAGGAATACACCACGATTGCGCCAGAAAAATTGCGCTTCCGCTACACCGGGCAGCGCCGCTTTCGCCGGTGTGACGGCTGTTAGTGCCTGCCGGGCCGGTTCGCGGGTCGTCGCGAGTCCCAGAGCCACCAGCAATCCCACAGCGCCGCATATCACGAAAGTCGTACGCCAGGGGGCCAGATCGCCAATCAGCGGCATAGCGGCAAAGCCACCGGCGACGGCTACGGCAATGATCAGGCCGGTCACCGAAATCGCGATCCCGTTCGCCAGTCCCTGTCCCATCATGTAAATGCTGATGGGACGGCCGCGCTTTTCCGGAGGAAACATGTCGGCGATCAGCGAGATGGCGCAAGGCCCCAGAGCCGCTTCGCCCAGTCCGACCATCAGCCGCGCAGCAAATAGTTCACCGAAATTGGTGGCATAGCCGCTGGCTATGGTGGCGATGCTCCAGATTGCAATGCCTGCGACCAGCAGACGCTTGCGCGATGTCCGGTCGGCGAGCAGTCCCATGGGAAGGCCCATGAAGGCGTAGAACACACCAAAGGCCAGGCCTTGTAACAAGCCGATCTGTACGTCGCTTATGCCCAGGTCGAGGCGGACCGGATCGACAACGATGTTCAGGATTGCACGATCGATGACCGAAAATATGCCTGCGAGAAACAACAGGCTGACCATCCACCACGCAGAGGCGGGCCTTGGCCACACCACCGATGTTGCGTTGGCGCTCATAGCAGCCCCGCGTCTCTGGCGCGAGTCTTGATATAGTCTCCGAGCCAGTCAAGATTGCGGAAGCGCAATGTGCCGCGTCCGACCGATACCGAACTATGAGCCATGCCGGCGACGAGACGAAATGCTTTGGCCATCATGAACAATTCGCCATTTTCGATTTCCAGCGGGGTGAAGGGGCGGACCGACTGATAACCGGCTTCGAACGCTTCGCCATAGGCAGGTGAGAAATCATAGAAGAGATTGCCCCAGACATAATTTTTGACATCCTGCATCAGAAAATCTTCGCCAGCGGCATCAAAATCGAGGAATGTGATCGTGCCTTCATCGTCGACATGGACATTGCTTGGGTGGAAATCGCGATGGCAGATACCCATCGGCACTCCGGCATCGGCCAGTTCCTGCAGTCTGTTGTCGAGGGCCGATGCAATGATCGGATAGTCCCGGAGATCGTCGGGTCGATCATAGACGAAATCGAGTAGGGCGGGCAGGCAGATATTATAGTCGCGGGCCGTGTCCGTCGTGAAGTTATGGCCGGTCCCGGCATGCTCGATACCCAGCAGATGCATTTTGGCAAATTGCGCGCCAATCTGTGCGGCCGTATCCTCGCTCAGCATTTCGCCGAATTTCTTGCCCGGTGCCCAGTCGTACAGGGCGAGGGCCCGGTCACCTTCCGGTGAGGAGGCCTTGAAATAGAGACTGCCGTCATGTTGCGGTACCGCGACCGAAGCAGGAAACTCACGATCTTTCAGAAAGGCGAGAAAATCGAGTTCATAGGCGACGTCATCGACATCGCGATAGGTTTTGCGCCACACCCGCAGCGCATATTTCGTTTTGGCGTCCTGCACCAGATAAACATCGTTCATTCCGCGATACAGAAGCCACGCCTCGACCTTGCCCGAGACGGGATAACGCGCGGCCACCTCACGGGCAATGAAGTCGGGGTGGACGACGGAGTGCGAAATCTGCGCAACCGGCAGTGCGGAATCAATCGAAGAAGAGGCGAAGTTCATTGGCTATTCTTTCCTGTGCAAATTCAAAAATATCTCGGTTCAGATCAGACATGTGACAAATGGTGATGCCGGGGATGAGTGCGGCCGCTTCGAGCGACGCTTCACGCAACTGCTCATCGGGCTGTAGCAGCAGCGCTGGCAAAGTCAGCCCGGTTATTCGTGTGTAATCGTAGGACCAGACGCCGCGATAGGCCCAGCTGGAACGGTCCAGCATCCAGGCTTTGTCCGCAAAGGAACGGATGGCCCGTTCGAGCGGAACGCGCCGGTCACGCTGGCCGACGACATAATCCCACAAACGGGGCAACATCGACAAGATGGCTGTGCCTTCATCGTCGTTGGCCGGGGTTTCCACAGCGTTTCTCAACAATTCGGCCCGCTTTTCTTCGGGATACATGGGTATGCCGGTCATCGCGACGCGCGCTACCTTGTCGCTGCGCAACAACGCCAGTTCGATAGTCAACAGAGAACCGGTGTGAAAACCATATACATCAATCGGACCTGCGATGGCGAGCGCGTCGATAGCGTCCGAGAAGGCGGCCGCATAGCCGGCCATGTCAAGCGGAGCAGGCGGGGGGTCGGACATGCCATAGCCCGGCGTATCAAAAGCGATGACCCGGCGATCTGTCGCAAGGGCTTCCATCAGCAGTTCATATTCATAGGATGAAGACGGATTCTGGTGCAGCAGGATCAGCGTCGGAGCGGACGGGCCTTCCGGGGCGGCCTCGCGATAGTGCATCTGGCCGTAGCGGCACTGTGTATAGGCGCGCTGCACCTTCATTCGATGCCGGCCAATATCATGTTGGGCAGAGCTGAATCATCCCACTGGTAACTGGGTGTGCCGATGCGAACGATCACAAGCTGCTCTGAAGGGACTATATAAACCCGCTGGCCTGCCGAGCCATCGAGAAAATAGACATCGTCACGCGCAAATGGCTCGGCCGCAGGGACTACGGCATTGATGCCTTTGCCATAGGTTCGGCCCGGATTGTGCGGGCTTCCGCGCCATATCTGCCAGCCGTAATTGGCATTGGCCGGCGACGGCGCGAGCATCCGCTTGATCCAGTCTCGCGGTACGACCTGCTCTGTTCCGGCGCGACCGTGGTTGAGCAACAGGAGGCCAATGCGCAGCCAGTCCTGAGCGGTTGCTATCAGGCAACAGGAATAGCGCGGTGAGCCGCCGGCACGGTCCAGCCACAAGGAGGCGTCGCGGGCACCGATCGGCTGCCAGATCGAGCGGGACAGCCAATCCGCATAGCGCATGCCGGTCGCCCCCTCGATGGCCCAGCCAAGCATCGCCGTATTGCCATTGGCGTAACAGAATTCCTGCTGCGGGACACAACCATCCGGCCAGCGGGCAACCGCCGCTCCGAGATCGTTTCCGAAACTATACTGCCAATAGGGACCATCACTGGCGCTAGCAAAAGGCGGGGTCTGCATGCCGCTGGCCATTTCCAGAAAGGCGCGAACCGGTCTGGAGCCTCTCGGCGTTCCCCGCATCGTGGGTATATAATCGGAAATCGGATCGTCTACGCTTTCGATGTGGCCGGCAGCGACCGCCGTGCCAACCGCCAGCGCTACAACGGTTTTTGCCATGGATGCTGTTTCGTAACGGGATTCCGGAGAAAATATGTCCCAATATTTCTCCAGTTGCAGCTTGCCATCTTTCCAGACCAGAAGCGCATAGCTTTTCTCGGTTTCAGCCAGTTTGATAGCTGCGTCCAACGCGGAAGCCCTGATTGCTGGCATCCGGGCCGACTGAAATGGCTCTGCATTGCCGCCCGCGACGTGCTCTTGCGGTTGATACCAGTCGATATCCTTGACCAGCGTCGATAGCGGAAAATCGGCGCGCCGCTGCTCGACCAGTTCGACCTGTTGCGCACTGGGCCACACAGGCAGCGGATCCTGAGCGGACGCGGCGCTGGCCAAGGTAACAGCAAGTAAAGTGACGACCTTACGCATTTCGGACTGGAGGCCTCATGAATTGGTATGTTCAAGTGACAACATGACGGGACATGATGGCTTTGGATATTCAGCGTTATTGAATGACCGTCTATCGGGCACCGTTCCAAGACAAAAAAAGGGGCGGCACAATCGCGCCGCCCCTCTCGTTTGTCAGGCTTTTTCGGTTAGAATTTAAAGCCTGCCTTGATCCCGACGGTACGCAACTCGGGAAGACCAAGGTTCAAATAACCGTAAGGGCCGGTCAATGAGAAGTCCGGCGTCAGCAACGAATTCTGTGCGATGGAGGTATATTGCTTGTTGTTGAGAAGGTTTTTCGCAAAAACTTCCAGCGTCAGATCGCCTTTGGTGAAGCCGATCCGGCCGTTGACTACAGCTCTGCCCTTGATCCAGGTCAGGTTTGCAGCATCTACAAATTGCTTGGATTTGTAGTTTACGTCAGTCCGGATGAACCAGCCACCATTGTCCCAATTTTCAATGTCGCCGAAAAACTCGATACCTACCGAACCCGAGTATTTGGACGTCAGAGCCAGCTGATTGCCTTCGAAACCGTCGTCAATGACACCGGTCAGCAATGAGATGGACGGATCCGCGAAGCTCTGGATCGAGCTGTCATTGATCGCGCCTGCTGCTGTGATGTTTACGCCTTCGACCGGGCTCGCAACAACGTCAAGTTCGACACCCCAGAGGTCCACGTCGCCGGTGTTTGCAACACCATTGATGATCTGTGGCAGGTTGGTCGTTGGATCGATGAAAATAGCCGAGCGGAGGTTATACTGGTCGGACCAATCCGCCTTGTAAACCGCGAGGCTGCCGCGAAGCAGGCCGTTGAAGAACGAACCCTTGAGGCCGACTTCATAGTTTGTCAGCTTCTCCGGGGTCGTCAAAACGCCCAGCCCGATGCCGGCTGCTGCCGCCACTTCGCCCGGCGAACCGGTGAAGAAGGAGGTGTTGAACGACGTGATGCTGACGTTTGCTGCCTTTGCCCACGACGCGTAAATCATGACATCGGGATTGATGTCATAGTTGATGATCACGCGCGGCTGGAAGTTGTTGAACTTTTCGGAGTAGAACGATTCCAGCGGAGCAAAGGTACCGGCTGGCAGTCCGAAGCTGTTGTTGGCAGCGATGGTCAGCGGCGTAGCACCGGCATAGGCAAAAATCTCGTCCTGTTGGTAGCGGCCTTCTGCACTGATCGTCAGACTGTCGGTCACTTCGTAGCTGAGACTTCCGAAGACGCTCTTGGTGACCGATTTGCCAGGCGCCTTGATACTGCTGCCACTGCGTGGTGCAGAAAATTGTTCCTCGCCGTAGATGCTGACCAGGTCATTTTTGGTGATGGCTTTCAGATAGCTGACGCCAAGCATCGCCTGCAGCGGGCCGCCATTGTCATAGGATGCACGGAATTCCTGAGAGAAATCCTCATTTTCGCGTTCGACGAGGAACGGAAAGTTGAATTCTGCGCGCGCGCCCGGGATGCCAGCGCCTGGATTGTCGAGCGAAGTGCTGTCATAATTGTCGAGATCGGCCAACTGGCTGTAAATCTCGTAGTTATAGCCGGTCAACGACGACAGTGTGATGCCGGTGTCACCGATTTCATAATCAACCGTCATGTTCAGGTGGTAATATTTGCGCTTCAAGCCATAGCCGTCAACGCCTTCACCTGGCGATGTAACGCGAGCGGTGTAGTCGTTCAGACGGTCAGCAAGCAGACCATCTTCCACAGTATTCTGCGCAGGGCTGAAACCGGCTGGAAGGCCCGGCACACCACCGCAGATATAAGGGCGCACGACCCGGGTTTCCGAAGCATCGACACCTGCCGTAAAGCCGTTGAGGTTGCAGTTTGAGCTGCTGGGGACAATGACGGTGCCGTTGGTTGTGCCGGAATTAAACGGGATGTTCAGCGCGCCGTTGTCGGAACGCACTTCATAAGCCGACAACATGCCTTGGGCCGATGGGCCGTCATCATCTTCCGAATAAAGGCCGAAGGTGCTGATTTTCAAGCTGTCGGATGGCGTGAATTCGAGCTGGAGCGTACCGGTGCGGGTCTGCTGATCGCCCAGAGTTTCAGACGGATTGGCCTGGTTGGTATAGGAGCCGTCCGTTTTCCAGCCGCGACCGGTTGCCCGGAAGCCGAGAACGTCTTCGATGATCGGGCCCTCTAGCGACAGCGACAGATCATAGCTGTTGCGGGTGCCGGCTGAGGCACTGACCGAGCCGCCAAAATAGTCGGCGGGCGCTTTGGTCACGACATTGACGGCACCGGCGAAGGTGTTCCGTCCGAAATAAGCCGATTGCGGCCCTTTCAAAATCTCGATTCGTGCTGGATCGGTCACTGCGTTGACAGCCGTGGCAGATGCAACGGGAACGCCGTTGATGAAGGTCGCAGTCAGCGTCGATGTAGTCGTTGACGGCGTAAATCCACGCAGTGAAATCTGCTGGAACGAGCGGTCGTTTCGACCAGAGTTCACGTTATTCACGTTAATGCCTGGCGTGTTTTCCACCAGATCGTTGATCGATGTTATGCCCTTGGCTTCGATCGTCTCGCTCGTCATCGCGGTAATTGCGATTGGCGTCTTCAGCAGATTTTCTTCACGCTTACGTGCCGTAACCACGATAACACCCGGAGCTTCTGCGGCTGCGGCTTCTGTTTCCTGTGCATGAGCTGCGCCAGCTGGCAAAGCCAAGCTGGTGGTCGCCGCAGCAATCGCCACTAGTGAGCAACTTAACTTGCTCGTCATTGTAAGATATTTCATAATTCGAACCCTTCCGGATATGTTCAAGTCCTTTGCCGGGACCTGCTGGATTTAAAAATGCAAGCGGTAACGCTGATTTAAGTCCACCCCCGCTATCCAAGTCGGACCTTCTTGGCCTCAACTCGCCACCATATCTCCGGCGACACGTCATTCGTTACAATTGCGTTTCGGTCACTATCCACCACGCGACCAATCGGCGCTAGTCAAGCACCGCAAGCCTATGAACGGTCCACTAAGTTGCCAGCTAATGTAAAAATCATGAGTCGATGGTGTGGAGTATTCAGTGCGATGACAGATTCACATATTGCCGAGGCCGAAGATCGGCAACGCTCCGGACTGGCTGTCCAGACCAAGGCCGGCTTCGGCGTCGGACAGATTGCTGGGCAATTGTTCCGGGATGCCCCTTCGCTGTTGCTCTTGTTTTATCTGACCAGTATTCTCGGCATCGAACCGGCCTTGGCCGGAGCCGTCATTTTCATTCCGAAAGTTCTGTTCGGAGCGGGGTTCGACCTGACAGTAGGGCTGGTATCAGATCGCTATGCCGCCCGATTTGCACGCCGTCGGTGGTTGCTGGTCGGTGCCATCGCCGCTCCCTTTGCCATGTTGGGCGCCTTTACCGTGCCGGAAGGCTCCCAGTTTCTCCAGCTGGCCTGGGTGTTTATCAGCTTCAGTTTCTATATGGCGGTATTCTCCACATTCTCGGTGCCCTATCTCGCGCAATTTGCCGAAATGACCGACAGTCCGGCAGAGCGGACAGAATTGATGGCCTGGAAACACGGCTTTACCGGGGTCGGAGTGTTGCTCGGTTCGGCGGGTACACCGGTCATGATCCACATTCTGGGTGGCGGTCGATCTGCTTACATATGGTCGATCGGCATAATCGGTCTGGTCTGTTCAATCGCTTTGCTGACCGCCTGGTACAGTGCCGGCAAGATTCCTGACCGTCAGAACACCGCCAAGCCATTGGAACCGAGAGAACTTCTCAAGGTTTTTTCCGATCGCCGCTTTGTAATATTGTGCCTCTCGGCTGTCATCATGACGGTCGCGGCAGGCATATCCTACGCCAGCTTCGCCTTTTTCGTCACGTTCGCCATGGGACGCAGCGACGCTTTCGTCCAGATCGGGATCATTTCCACGATCATGGCGTTCGTGGTCATGGCCGGCGCACCCACCTGGGTCTATGTGGCGAAATGGCTGGGCAAGAAACGGACCTATATCGTCGCGGCAACCTGTCACGGTCTGGTGCTTATCTGCTGGGGAACATATGCGGACAGTCCGATCTACTTCGCTTATATAATGGCCGGACTTCTGGCGCTGTTCAATTCCGGCTGGGGGCTTATCATCCTGTCGATGCTCTCCGATGCGATTGCACGTTCGCGTGAGGAACGAGGGGAAAATCGGGCGGGAGCCTATTCCGCGGTGTGGTCGATTATCGAAAAAGCCGGTATCGCGGCGGGCGGTACCCTGGTCGTTGGCGGCATTTTGTCGCTCACCGGTTTTGATACCGAATCGGCAAAACAGGGGATCGCCCAGAGCGCCGACGCCATTCAGGGAATTGTTCTCGCCTACGCCTTTATACCCGGCATCGCGAAAATCGTGACGGCGGGTCTTATCTGGATATTCATGCCGGATGACGATCTTGTGAAACCTGCGCCTGTCGAGTTTGTCGATGAAGACTGAATCAATAGGCCTGGCCCTGGTCGGCTGCGGCAGAATCAGCGCCGCTCATCTTGCTGCCGTTTCCGAGCTCGATCCCGCCTTCCGGCTTGTCGTGACCGTCGATCCGGATCTGACTGCAGCGCAAGCGGCTGCCGAGCCATTTGGCGCCAGTGCTTTTGCCGATGTTACCGAGGCGCTGACCCAGCCAGGCATTGATGCGGTGCTGATAGCAAGCCCCAATGGCATGCATTTCGAGCAGGCCCGCACGGCAATCGCGGCCGGCAAACATGTCCTGGTCGAAAAACCGCTTGCCGAGACCGGCGCGCAGGCATTGCAACTCAGTAAAGCGGCAGTCGAAGCCGGCGTGATTTTGGCTGCAGGGCATACATTCCGGCATGGGCCTGCGGTCCGGACATTGATGGAACGCTTGCCGGGCTTCGGCAAGCTCCTGGCGGTTGAAGTCAGTCAATGCGTCTTCTGGGATGGACCCCAGGCCCCCTGGTGGGCAGACCGGAAACCGGATGACAGTCTGATTCTTTCGCTCTTTGCACCGCATGCGCTTGATTTTGTGCAGCTGGTCATGGGGCGCGACGACCCATTGCGCGTGCATGTCGAGGCTGCGCGCCACCAGTCCGGCTGGCAGGCCGAGGACGAAGCCATGATGCTGTTCGCCTATCCAGAGCGGAAAATGGCCAGCGTGCATATATCCTATAACCAGCCGCACGTGCATGATCGAAAGACATTGTTTTTCGATCAGGGGGTAGCCGAAATTCAGGACGGCGAACTGTTGCGCTGGAACAATGAACTGCTGGTAGAGCCACCGGCCGGAACCTTCACGGACAGCAGCAAGATGGGCGGACGGGATCTGTCCCATTATTTCACTGCGCAACTGATGGAATTTGCGAAAGCCGTCAGAGGCGAGCCCCATCATTGTCCGACGGGACAGGATGCCGCCCGGCTGATTGGACTGATTGACCTTGTGCGCGAAAAGGCGCTGCACAATAGCGCGGACGCGATCGCGCCAAACCCTATGGAGAAGAATTGATGTTCCTAATCTTATTCCTCGCATCTGCGGCAGCAGATCGGGCAGGAGAATCGCCGCGATTCCCACCCGTTCGAGCAGGTGCCGCCTTTTCCGAATGTGCCGAATGTCCGGAGATGGTGGTCATCCCACCAGGCGAATTTGTCATGGGGTCCTCCCAGCAAGAGCGCGACGAGCTGGGCGTGATGGAGATGTTCGACAAGATGGAATCGCCCCAGCACAAGGTATCGATCGGCTATTATTATGCGGTCGGCCGCTATTCGGTCACTTTCGACGAATGGGATGCGTGCGTAGCGGAAGGCGGTTGCAACGGCTATTCTCCCGATGATTCGGGATGGGGAAGGGGCCGCCGTCCCGTCATCAACGTCAACTATGCCGATACGCAGGCTTATCTATCGTGGCTGAGCGCCAGAACGGGTCAGAAATATCGGCTGCTCAGCGAGGCCGAGTGGGAACATGCGGGCCGGGGTGGCACCGATACATGGTACCCCTTTGGCGACAGTATCGATCCGACCAAGGCGAATTATGGCCATAATCTTGACCGAACGACACCGGTCGGCAGCTATTCGCCGAACGGTTTCGGATTGCACGACATGACAGCCAATACAGCGCAGTGGGTTCAGGATTGTCACCATGATGATTATGTCGGCGCTCCGACCGACGGCTCTGCCTGGCTGAGCGGAGACTGCAAATTGCGTAATGTGCGGGGCGGAGGCTGGAGCCTGCAGGGATGGAGCGTGCGCGTCGCCCAGCGTATTGGTGACCCACCGGAGGCCCGGAATTCGCATCTCGGATTTCGTGTGGCCCGGGACTTGCCGCAACCCTGATCTCATCTGCCGCCGGCGACATCCAAAGTGGTGCCAGTGATATAGCTTGCTTCTCGGGATGCGAGGAAGGTTACGGCACTGGCGACCTCCTCCGGCGTGCCAAGTCGGTGCATCGGCACCATACGGATCGGACTATATTCCAGGCCGTCCTCGTGCATTTTCTGCAGATAGGGGCCGGCCAGTTCGGTATCAATCGGTCCGGGAGCAACCGCATTTATTGTGATGCCGTGGTCGGCGAGTTCGATCGCCATATCACGAACAAAGCCGATCACGCCGGCTTTGGCAGTGGAATAGGCACAAGCTCCAGTGTGAAAAGCATTCCACACTGTTCCGTTACGCGCACCGGACGACAGGCAGATGATCCGACCATATTGCCGGTCCATCATCGCCGGAAGGGCGGCTCTCGTGCACAGGAACATCGAGCGCAGACTGAGCCGCATGGTATAGTCCCAATCTTCGACGCTCATGTCCCAAATTCGACCTGAGCGGCCACCGCCCACATTGTTCACCAATATATCGGGCATGAACCCGGCCTCTTTCGCTTCTGCATATAGTTGCGTCACGGCGGCTTCGTCGGTGACGTCGCAGGTCACGCTGAGCAGGTCCGCCTTATTTCCGGTGAACAGCGCCTCGGCCTCGGAGAGGCGCCTTGGATCGTTGTCGACGAGCACCACACGGGCACCCTGGCGCGCCAAATCCAGGGCGCTGGCCTTGCCGATACCCAGTCCCGCACCGGTAATCAGAGCAGTGTGACCGGAAAGCCCGAAGGAGAGTTCTTTGTTCATCTGCACACGCTAATATAGTCCTTATCCCAGGCGGGCAGGATTGCCGTGATGTCCGCTCTGCGGAAATCACGGATTTTTTGAGGAACACGCGTGGTCAAGCTTCTGTGCATATCCGAACAGCGGATAAGGCGCAGGTTTCCATAAACCGTTGGCCACCAAACATGGTCTCGTGTCTCGCTTGATCGCATGCAAGGGGGCGCTAGTGGGATTTGATCTGAAAAAGTGGTGGACGCTGGACGAAGCCATGGAAGCCGAATCGGCCGACAATCCCTTTGCTCCGGTCACCGACGAGCAGCGGCAAGACACCACGCCGATGCTGGCGCTGGCTTTTGGCTGGGGCTTCCTGATCACCGGCCTGATCGCTGGCGGTCAGATCGGGTCCGGGCTCGCATTCTGGCCCGATTTCATTCTCGCGACCTTCGTCGGGAATCTGATCAACTTCGTGATCGGTGCGCTGGTTGCCTTTATGGCCTATAAAACCGCCTGCAATTCAGGCCTGCTCTACCAGTTCGTCTATGGACGCGTCGGGGTTTATCTGCCGGTGATTTTTGTCGCCTTGCTGCTTACCGGATGGCAGGCGATCATCGTCGGTGCCTTTGGCTTCACCTTTGCCCAGAGTTTCGAGAGTCCACTCTTCTATGCGGTAGCCATCGCCGGTGGCCTGCTGTTTACGGCCACAGCCTATTTCGGGGTCAAGGGAATCGAGAAAGTAAGTCTCCCCTCGGTCGTCGTGCTGGTACTGGTCGGCCTCTATGCAATCTACCTGAACGTAGACAATGCCGGCGGGATGTCGGCTTTTCTCGCCCTGTCCCGCGATACGGCGGAGAAGACCCCGATGTCCTTTCCGACAGCAGTCAATCTGGTTGTCGGGTCCTGGGTGGTCGGGGCCGTCGTAATGGCGGAATATGCCCGTTTTGCCAAAAAGGCATGGGTGGCAATCGCCATTCCTTTCATCGTTATGATTGTCGCCCAATGGTTTTTACAGATTGTCGGCGCGATGGGTTCTGTCGTATCCGGCTCTCCCGATTTCACGACCTATCTGCTCAACCAGGGCATGATCGTCGCCGGTCTCGGCATCCTTGGAATGAGTCTTGCGCTCTGGACCACCGGCAATGCCAATCTCTATTTGCCAGCGATACAGACCGCTGCAGTGATGCGCCGTCCAAAACGGGTGATGGTAGTGGTCTGGGGGTTGCTGGGTACGGTTCTGGGGCTCGGCCTTTACCAATATTTTCTTGACTGGATCAATCTGCTGGCGGCGTTGGTTCCGCCATTGGTCGGACCGCTGATTGTCGACTATTATCTGGTTCACAAAGGCAAATATGATGCGATCGATCTGCCCCGGCTACACCGGTGGAACCGGAGCGCGATAGCGTCCTATCTGGCAGGTGCATTTTTCGCCTATGCACATTTGAATGGATTGCTCACGCTGCCCGAGCAGTTGATTCCCTCTCTGTTCGGACTGCTGGTATCGATGCTGAGCTATGCCGCCATTTGCGCCGTGGCGGCCCTTCTGGGCAGGAAAGTCGGCTATTCCAGCATGGCGTAGAAACGGGACCGTTCCTATATCCGGTCGATATTACGGTCCAGAAAAGCTGCGATGGCAGTTGCCTTCAGACCCGGCCCGGGTGCGACGCTGACAACCTCCCCGCACGGGAGAAGTTCGAGTGCCGTTTCGACTGCTGCCTTGAGGGCCGGCAGCTCGGCTTCCGGTTTGAGCAGCAGAGTGGGTACGTTGAGTTGCGGCATTCGTTCGAAGGCCCGATAGTTGAATGCTGCCAGATAGGGCCTGGAATAGCTGTCCAGCGCCTTCAGCACGTCCAGTGTGATGCGGTGCAATATTTCCGGCGGCGGCATCGGAACAGACAGCCGGTTGTCCGGGGACTTCAGAAAATGGGGGAAATATAGCGCCTGGTCGCGGCAAAAATTGAAAGCCCAGATCAGGTGACGGCCATATTCATCCGGTTCCACTTTTGGTGCATAATTGGTGATGATCTGTTCGCGCAATTCATCTTCATATTCGGTGATTCCATCGAGCATGACCGTCCCGCTCTTTTCGGGAAAAGCTACGCCGAATTCGCATGCAATGCGGGCACCGGTATGGGTTCCGTATATATGAGCCTTGTTCAGTCCCAGGACGGCCATCATCCGATTTACGGAATCGGCAAAATAGGGGATGTCGGGTGTTTCCAGGGCGGGGATATCGGAGTCGCCGTTGCCCAGCGTATCGGGTGCAATGATCGAACCGCGAAACCCTGCTTCGGCCAGTTCCCGCATCAGGTCCTGCATGAACCATGATGATGCAGGCGATGCGTGCAGCAATATGAGGGGGATGATATTTTTGTCCCCTTCCAATATCCGCAAGTGAATCTGGCCTTCTTCGAGTTCGACGAAGGCGCGGCTGATTTTCTGTTCTGTCATTTGATCAAGTTAGGCCGTTGGGCGGGGGAAAATGCCGACACGACGATCCTATCCAACAGTCGGATAGGGCCGAGAGAGGTTCCCATACCGTTCGACCAGCTGCGACATCAGGGCATGCCAAAAACGTCCCAGTCCGATGATATGTCCTTGCTCCGCGGGCTCGAAGACCGCGGACCGATGAACATGGAGCGGGCGCTGCAGGTGATGGAATTGCACGGGCTCGACGGGATCGTCGTCGGCGCGCCGGAAAATGTTTTTCACATGACCGGGCACTGGCCGCAGATCGCGCGGACCCGCATCGGCCAGCCGCCGGGTACATTCGCCATGCTGACACGACGGAATATCGAGGAAATAGGCTTGGTAACCAGCAGCTTTCTCTATTTCTACACATGGTCCGACGGTCGTATGCGTGCCGACGTCGAGCCTTGGCTTTATAACGGTCTGGGTGATGAAGGCGACTTCAGCCCGGCGCCCCGCTACGATTTTTGTGCCGACCAGGGGGCTGTGCCGCTGAGCTCGCTCGAGAGCCATCGGAGAGCGATGTTAGATGCCGGCCTGGCGCAACGGCAGGGTTTCCACGATGCCGGCGCGGCACTCGTGCGAGCGATTCAGGATTTGGGCCTGTGGAAGGGCCGGATCGGTTTTGATGATCCGGTCGTCAAGGAGATAGCCTTGCGCCACGAGATGCCGGGCGATTTGGTTCCGGCCGACAATATCCTGCGGGAAATCCGATTGATTAAATCGCCGCTCGAGATTGCCCTGATGCGGCGGGCAGCCGAAGCCAATGTCCAGGCGCTCAACGCGGTTGGCGCGGCGGTACGGGCCGGTGCTACCCACCGCGATTTGCAAAACCTGTATCTCGCTGAGACCGCGACGCGGGGAAACAAGGCGGTTTTCTTGAACGTCGACCGCGTTTCCTCTGAACTGTCAGCAGAAGCCATCAGGGACGGCCAGGCCTTGTTTCTTGACGGGGTCAGCCACTTCATGAACTATCACGGCGATTTTGCCCGTACGGTTTTTGTCGGGGAACCAACCCCCACCGCCCGTCGCGCTGCGGAAGCGGCGGCTTTCGGTTGGTCTGCCATCCGCGAAAATCTGCGCCCCGGTCTCCGCTATTCCGAGATCGTATCGATGGGGCAGGAGGCCGTGACCAAAAAAGGCTTCGGGGTTACCATCGGCTTTGGCCCGCATAGCGTGGGGCTGGCCCACACCGACGAACCCGGCGAACTGGCGGGCGGTTTTTACCGCAAGCCGGATATTGTCCTCGCACCCGGCATGATCCTGAGTGTCGATTGCCCGGTACTGGATACCGGCATTGGCGGATCCGCCCATTGCGAAGACCTGATGCTGATCACGGCGGACGGTGCCGAACCTATTCACTCCTTACACGAACCGGTGATAATCATATGAACAGACATTTTATACTATCGGCTACAATCGCGCAGCCGGAACTCAATGACCCGGCGTGGGCCGACAGCGTGTTGGGCGCGGCCGAGCGCGCCGGCGTCGACCTTGCCGTGCTGGGAGCGCCCGGTTCCCTGCCATTCGATCCCATGGTGATTGCCGCCTGGGCCGCCCCGATGACACAAAAAATAGGTCTGGCGCCTTGCGTGTCCACGGCAGTCGCGCATCCTTTCCATGCGGCTCGTTCATTGTCGGCAATCGACTTCCTGTCGTCCGGACGGGCAGCCTGGAACCCGGTGACCGGTACCGGGCATGAGCAGCCGGTAACCGCAGATATGGTGGCTGCAGCCCGCAGCTTGTGGGACGGTTGGGCCGATGATGCATTGATCATCGACAAGGAAAGCGGCCGTTATCTCGATTCGTCCAAAGTGCGACTCAGCAATTATGAAGGGCCCTATTTCAAAGTAAGGGGCCCGCTCAACGCGGCTCGCCCCTTGCAGGGACATCCGTTGCTCGTGTGCGATGCGTCCTCCCCGTTTGACATCGGCGGAACCGACCTTTTGATACTCGAGGAAGGACAGGCAGCGCTTCCGGGCACAAACTGCCTGCGGCGGGCCGGAAGTGATCTTGATGTTGCAGCACTCGTGACGGAATTCGAAGCAGGAGACATTGCCGGCGTGCACTGGACACTCGAAAATCCCGGCGAGAGCATCCGCGCGATTGCGGAATTTTCTGAAAAAATTGTCGGCTTTCGTCAGACGCTGAATTCCGGGGAGACTTTGCGCGAGAGGCTGTGCCTCCCCCTCTCTGGCCAACTGATTTCTGAAGGAGCCTTCGCATGACCAAGCAGATACATTTATGGGCATTTCTCCAAGGCATTGGTCACTATCCCAGCGGCTGGCGCCATGCCGACGCTACCCCGCAAGATGTGTTCAGCATGGACTATTACAAATCTGTCGGCCAACTCGCCGAACGCGGCCGGTTCGACTCCATTGTATTTGGCGACCAGTTGCAATCGCGCGGCGCGAATGGTCATACACCGGAGCGGGTGGCCATTCCGACTCTCGACCCCATCGCCCTTCTGGCCGCGATGGGAGCGGTTACCAAACATATCGGGCTGGTCGCCACGGTATCGACAACATATTTCGAGCCGGAAGCAGTCGCAGAGCGTTTTGCGACGCTCGACCGGATCACCGGCGGCCGCGCCGGCTGGAATATCGTCACCACCGCGCACCCGGCCTCGGCCTGGAATTTCGGGCAGGATGAAATGCCCGAGAAATCTACTCGCTATGCCCGGGCCAACGAATTTGTTGAAGCAGCGTGCGGGCTGTGGGATAGCGCCAGCTCGGATGGCAATCCCGCACCCGTTCAGTATCGCGGCGAGCACATCACGATGGATGCGAGCATGCCCGGGCCGCTCCTGCCGCAAGGTCGGCCAATATTGGTTCAGGCCGGTCAGTCGCCGGATGGTCGAGCCTTCGCAGCGGCGACCGCCGAAGCAATTTTCTGTCCCGCGCCGACCAAGGAAGACGGAATCGCATTTCGCAATGATATGCATGCGCGCATTTCTGCCGCTGGTCGCGATCCGGAAGCGGTCAAGATCATGCCAGGCCTGTCGTTCATTCTGGCAGATTCAGAAGAAGAAGCGATAGCCAAGGACGAAGCCATTCTCGATCTGGCGGACGAGGCCTTGTGCATCGAATATCTCGGCGAATCGATCGGCTTCTGGCTGGGCGGACATGATCCGAAAGAACCAATTCCATTTGACGATATTGTGGCAGGGACCGAATTTCCTGTGGCTGACATCACCCGTATGCTGGAAAAACCGGCG
Organism: Sphingorhabdus sp. YGSMI21; assembly: GCF_002776575.1. Lineage (GTDB taxonomy): Bacteria > Pseudomonadota > Alphaproteobacteria > Sphingomonadales > Sphingomonadaceae > Parasphingorhabdus. Next base: position 1,541,190 of record NZ_CP022548.1, read on the forward strand.
GCAAGCGGGATTGCGCTTGGCGAATTTGCATCAAAACATGTGCGCACTCCGCGGGGGCACACGGTCTTCCGTGGCACCCCGCAGCAGCTGGCCGACCGGATGATTGACTGGATCGATTCGGGGGCCTGCGACGGATTCACCCTGCAACCCGCCTATATGCCCGGCGAGCTGGAAATTTTTGTCGATCAGGTAGTACCCCTGCTCCAGCAGGCGGGCCGCCTGCGGCTCGATTATCCCGGACCGACCCTGCGGGATACGATGGGAATTGCAGCATGACCGCGTTACGCCGTATCGGCGTAGCGGCCGCCTTGCTGGTGCTCGTGGTTGGCGGTCTCGTTTTGTCTTTGCGCCTTGGCGCATGGAACACGGATCGCGACGAAGTAACTGCAAAATGGGCTCAGGGCCCGTCAAAATTCATCTCGATTGATGATGTGCCGATCCATTATCGGGACGAGGGGGAGGGGCCTGTCGTTGTGCTGCTGCACGGCAGCATAGTCAGTCTTCACGAATGGGACGCCGTGGCCGAACGGCTCAAGGGACGGTTTCGTGTAATCCGTTTTGACTGGGCCCCTTATGGACTTTCCGGGCCGGATCCCAAGGGTGTCTATACGACCGCACGTGCCGCAGAGTTGATGGACGGCTTGCTGAAAGCGCTAGAGGTTGAAAAATTTGCTCTGGTGTCGACGTCAAACGGAGCGAATGTCGCACTGGAATATAACCGGCAATTTCCCGGTAACGCGACGGCGATGGCCTTTTCTGTCCTGCCGCTCGAGCGGCCCAGCCAGGATCGCGAGATCGACTGGCGATTGCAGCTGATGCTGCCGTTTCACAAGCATCTGGTTCCGGACTGGCGTTCGCATCTATTCTACCGGCTGGTCCTGGAAGATACCACGCCGGATAGTTTCAAACCGACGGCGGCGATGGTGGATCAAATCTACGACTTGAACAATTTGCCCGGCGCTTTGGATCGACAGAAGTCCTATATCGCATCCAATACCAAATTGTTTCAGACAACGGATGTAGCGGCGATCGCCGAGACTGTCACGGTACCGGTGCTGCTGCAATGGTGTGCCTATGACACGGTTATTTCCCAGACGGCGCGGCAGTCGGTTGACCGCTTCACCAACACCAAGGTTGATCTGATCGAATATGATGATCTGGGTCATTTCCCGATGTGGGAAGATCCCGATCGCTTTACCGCCGACATGATAGCCTTTTTCGATCGCGAGTTGCCCGTCGTCGCAACCGAATAAGATCGATTATCGCGTTCCGGTGCGCCCCAAACGCGCCGGAACGCATTTTCAGTTCCGGTAGATTTCGGCCTCGCGTGCCAGCCCGCCAATCGGGTCCGCCGCCATAGCAGGATCGGATTCGGCCAGCATCGCCCGCCAGTCTTCCGGCATGTCGGAGTAACGAGACACTTTCTCACCCACGCTGCGCAAGGTCTGCGTTCCGGCTCCAGCCGGCATTTTCAGCCAGCGGGCATAGTCTGTCACATCGCCGCCATATCCCGTGGCGCTGGCAAAGCTTATATCGGGGCTCAGGGCTTCCGCTGCCGGGCTACTGATAATGCTCATGTCATTGAGTACCCGATTGCTTTGGCCAGGCGTTTCCACAATGGCCCGGCTATGCGTCTGGAAACTGACGGTTTGGCCCACGCGATAAAAAACCTCTGGCACATGCTCCAGCGTGAAACGTGATCCGCCGATATTCTCGGGTAAATGGAGCGTATTGTTGCTGTCATATTTGAAATGATTGGGGCCGACCGGAGCGAATGGCAGGTCGATCATTTCTCCGGTAATCGGATTGCGCAACTGTTCGGTTCGCTTCGCGCTACCGAGAGCTGTCCGAAAGCCCAATTCATATTGGGAAACATCCAGCGTGCCGTCTGCATTGGGTTTGACCAGCATGACCGCGCCAAAAACCAGTTCGCAAATCGGAATCAGATTGGCGCCCTGCTGTGCGTAATTGCGACCACGGAAATACCAGAAGACCGGCCCGGCATCGGTGCGCAAACGCATTCTGCGCATGAGCGCAACTCTGCTGGCTTGATCCGTCGGAATATCCTTTTCGCGCAACAACTGGTTGGGCACCAGTGGTTCCGCTACACTCATTGCCGCTGCGGCGCTCCCTGCCATGCCGAGCGAAATTCCGCCGGCGAGCATGGTTCTGCGACTCAATAATGCGCATTCGTCATTCGGGTCAAACATGGCAATCGGTCCTCTCTGGATAGAGTAGCTTCAAGCCAGTTTGCTATCGGTCCTCCCTGCAGGCCGACCAGACAAGCTCGCTCCTGTCCGCCAGTCGGATAGGATGCCCTGCTGCCCCATCAGGGTGCTGTGCCTGTTCTAAGTTTCTCGCGAACAGAGGAAGGGTGAAACAGATGCCAGCATGGTTTGTGATTAACGCCTACGTCCATGACCGGGAGCCGTTCGCGAAGATCTATTCTCCTGCCACGGCAAAACTCGCCGGGGAAATGGGCGGGAAATATATCGTGCGGGGGCGCGGTGGCGAGGTTCTGGAGGGTAGTGCCGAGGACGGGGCCAGCGCGGTCATCATCGAGTGGCCGGACCGTGAGACAGCGCTCAAATTCTGGCATTCTCCGGAATATGCGGAAATCAAGAAGCTGCGGGACGGACTGGCCGATGTAACGGTCACACTCGTAGAGGGTTAAATCTGCTGGAGAGCATTTTCTGATGAAATTTCTTGTCGCTCTATTTGCCTTGCTGTTCGCTGTCATGCACCCGTCCGTTGCGGGGGCCGAGCCGGTCTCATCCACCGGGGTGCGCGAGCTGGCACCGGTCCCGGTCTGGCCCGATGGCGTTCCGTCAATGGCCGGCTGGCCCGGCCTGACCAATGTACCCGTGACAGAGGAACTTCGAGAAAATGGTGAACAGGTCTGGAATGTTACCGTTCCGACTCTGCAGCCCTTTTTACCCGACCCGAACAAGGCCAATGGCATGGCCGTTGTCATCGCGCCCGGCGGCGGTTTTCGTCTGCTGGCTATTCATCATGAAGGGACACGTGTCGCCCGCTGGTTCGCCGCTCGCGGTGTCGCCGCATTCGTTCTCAAATACCGGTTGATCCAGACGCCTCCGGGCGAAAGCAACGAACAGATGCGGCAGCGCGTGCAGCAAACTCTTGCTCCGGGTATTGGTGGAGAGCCCGGTGTCGCAGATGCCAAAGAATCGTTGCGCATCGTGCGTGCCAATGCGCGGCGCTGGCAGATTAGTCCCGCGAAAATCGGTGTTGTCGGTTTTTCCGCTGGTGGCCATATTGCGGCGATGACAATGTTCGGCCCGCTTGCGGAGCGCCCGGCCTTTGCCGGCATGATATATGGCATGCCGTTCAGTGATCCGGCGCCGGAAATTCCGGCAGCCAATCTTCCTTATCCCGAAGGTACGCCCAGCGAGCCATGGCTGCAGCCCCCCGCCACGCCGGCCCCCGACCGCCTGCCTCCGATGTTCCTGGCGATGGCGCAGGATGACCTTGCGGTGGGAATCGGGTTTCGCGCCTTTTATGATAAGCTGTTCGCGGCGGGTTACCGGCCGGAAATGCATCTATATGGGAAAGGCGAGCACGCTTTCGGCATGGCGAAGAGCGATATTACCGCTGATTTGTGGCCGGAGCAATTTCTGTCCTGGGCGGAAATGGTGCTGGCGGAGGACTGAAACGGTTCCGGCTCGCTATCGCTCACCCGCTCGCGGCTACCGGTCGCCGGTTTCCAGATAATCGATCAGCTGTTTGCGCTTTTCGGCGTCGGATATGCCGGCGAAGGCCATGATGGTGCCGGGAACGGTGGCAGAAGGTTTGGCCAGAAATCTGTCCAGTTCTTCACGGGTCCAGATCTTGTCCAGTCCTGCCATAGCCTTGCTATAGTTGTAATCCTCGACTGACCCGGCCGGGCGACCGACCACATTTTGCAAATTGGGCCCGGTCTTCCTCGGACCTTTGGCGTCCAGCGAGTGGCAGGCGGCGCATTGCATGAACAGCATTTTTCCCAGACCGGCTTTCGGGGTTGTCGAGGCAAGGTCCACAGATGCGTCCGTCGCGGAATCATTCTCCGGCTGGGTACTGCATGCCGCAAGAGAGAAGCATATCGCTGCAGCGATGACCCTGTTCGAAGCATTTACCATGATGATTATGTCCTATTGTCTGCCGTCGATTATATTTGCCTGCAGGCGGGCATTGCCAGTCTGCAACGCTTTCCCGAGAAAGAGCAATCAATTTACCGGATTCGCGCCGGAAATGGGAATTATGATGGCTGATATGTCCACGCAGTGAATAGATTCTTCGCGCTTTCACCAGATGGATTCAGCGTGGAATATCGCTAGGGTGGACAGAACAGAATCCTGGAGGCCCCATGAACGGCAAGAATAGATTCAAACAATATGCGGAGCAATCACTGGCCATATCCCGGCGTACGGCATTGATGGGCTTTGCAACAATGGCGACTGCAGCGGTCGCGCACAAAGCGGGCGCCGGAAAGATGGCTCCTGAGTATGTGAATTTCACCCTCCACGCACCCGACGGACGCGAGATTACGGTCTTTGACTGGTCACCCGTTGTTCGAGCAGTCGGAACGATCGCATTTTCCCACGGCGCGGCTTCCTCGCCCGACAAATATAGACGTCTGATCGAACCGTGGGTGGCAAAAGGCTGGCGCGTGCTGGCACCGCTTCATGTGGATTCGAAGGATCATCCCGATACCGCAAACTACCAAGGTCTGGCGAGCTGGAAAGCGCGAATCGAAGATATGCGGGCGCTGTCCGCTTATCTTGGCACGGAACATTATATAGCTGCCGGCCACAGCTATGGCGGTCTGGTGGCGCTCACTCTTGGCGGATCGCAAGCCATAGCGCCGAAGGGCGTCGAAGGTCCGCTCGGTGACGAAAAGGTTAAGGCCGTGATAGCTTTTTCGCCACCCGCTCCGATTCCCGTTCTGGTGACGAGGGAAGGCTATGGAACTCTTGCGGTTCCGGCCCTCATCCAGACGGGAACACTAGATATTGTACCGGGCATCACCGATTTGGGTGCAGATGGCTGGAAAGGGCATCTGGCACCTTTTGAAGCGGCAGCGCCTGGCGGGGACCGCTACGGACTGGTGCTGGACGGCGTTGACCATTATTTTGGCGGCGCGATCTGCGATCAGGACCGGCCGGGCCCGCCGCAGCTTGCCCAGCTTGACGTGGCAGTCAATCTGTCGACTTTGTTCCTGCAGGCCCACGGCCTCGGTCAGGAGGCCATGCAGAGGGAACTTGAATCCCATACAAGCGACCGGTTGCCGGTCCTCCTTATGAGCAAATAGGCGCGGCCTATCCCCGGGCAATTTCTTCGATTGTCTCGCGATAGCCGCGCTCGCTTTCCTGTTCGGCCGCTTCATTGGCCTCTTTGCGCATCAGGGAGTACATGCGCGCCAGCAGATCCTGCCGTCGGGCCTCGCGCTCTTCCAGCGCCTGCTGGTCCAGTTTCAGCGCCTCGATACCGGCGGCCAGATCGAGCCCGTTTGCCTTGGCCACCCGCTCCGCCGAATCCAGACGATCACGCACCACGCACAGGTCGCCGGCCAGCACCATGATCATCGACATGACCTGGTCCATTCCCGGCGTGTCGTAGAATTGCGGGCGTTTGCCACGCGCATCACGGATTACATGGGGTCGGTCATCCTGCATCTGTTCGAAACTCATGCCGCCATCTCCTGCTCTATCGCTTTTTCGGCGATCAATACTTCCCAACCGCCACCGGGAGCATATTCGCCAGCGGTAAATTCGCGATCCGCGACTTCGCCAGCGCTTTTCTCGTCATAACCATCCGAACCGGCAGCAAATTCCATAACCGCCATGGGTGCAGTATCAAATTTTATCGCGTCGGCGTTGAAACCGGCGCGCCTGGCCAGAGCGACCTGATCCATTTCGCGCATCGCACCCCAGAAAGGTTCGTTATTATACCAGGTTTCATTGTCGAGAATGAACTGGGTGAACGGATCCATCAGGTCGAAAGGTGGCAAGTCGGCATGGATCATCATGCCACCAGGCGCCAGCAGGCGATGGCATTCCTCGAAAATGCGCGGCATCGCCTTGCCGCTGGTTTCGTGCAGCAGGATATGGCTGACCACCAGATCGAAATGATCGTCGGGAAAGCTTGTTTGCTCGGCATTCATCTGGGCGAAATTGACTTCATGTCCCATCGCTGCAGCGCGGGCATGGGCATAGCGCACCACCGGCCCGCCGACATCAATGCCCCAGACTTCGGCGTCCGGGAAATACTCCTTGTAAGGCAGGGTCGCATGGCCGACGGTGCAACCCATGTCGAGAATACGCAATGGCCGGAAATCCGGATTGTTGCGGCGCAGATAATTGCATACCGAGCGACCCATGTCGTCATTATCTGGCCCCATATATCCCATCGCATAAAGATAGACGCCGCGGTCATAGAGCGCGCCGGCGGTGATATCCTGCTCTGTGATTTCGCTGGTATATCCACCGGGCATGCAGTGGATGTCGAGGGCGGTGATATAGCGCGGCGGGACAAAATCGTCCGGAATTTCCAGTTTGGCATTGCTGGAAGCTGATAATTTTTTCGCGGCTTCGAGCAATTCGGGCAATTGCCGGTCAATGGAGACATTGACCGACTCCCACAATATTTCCTGCGCAATCCGGTTGGCCGACGCGTAATGCTGGAAATAGAGGTTCTTCACCATCGCCGAACGGATATCCCGCCGGTCGGCCGGTTCGCGACCATGTTCTTTCTGGAAAGCAGGCTTGACCTGCCCGTTATAAACCGGCGTCAGCCCCGGCAGCAGAGTGGATTGAATAAACCCTTTAAAACTCTTCGTAAATTCCTCGCGGGCTGCTTCATCATGCGTAGCCTTCGGCAAAGCTCCATGATCGGCCTGTTGAAATATGTTCAGCATCATTGACTCCATCGCTATGGTCAGCGTTTCCTGTGCCTATGCTAGTTTACCAAGCGGGGCACTACAAGACGATCAGCCTTCTATCCGGCAGGCGAATAGCCAGTGCATTTTGATGTCTGGGCTTCCTGGAATAGAGAACAAGTGTGATCGAGTTGAACAAATTCATCATATTTTCTGGAGACGAAAATGGACAAATTTAATCTGAGTCGTCGTGAAAGTCTGGGCCTTGCCGCTTTTGCAACGGGCATGGCGGCCGTACCGGGCGTGGCCAGCGCGCGCAGCAAGAAACCTGCCGTCGATTTCGTCACAGATATTGATTTCAAAGACCCCAAGTGGACGCGAGATACCTACGCGCGGATCGACGGCGACATTGACCCCACCAAGGAGAAATGCGGCTGGATCAAGGGCAAGGCCATGGGTGTCCGTCCGAACGAGAAAATCCGCACGCTCTTCGGTGTCGAGGGCTTCAGCTTCGTCCGGATGAAAAAGCTGGAAGATGGCAGTTACCGCCGGATGCTCCGCGAGATCGTATTCTATACCGATCTGGAAACCGGCGAAGTGATGGACAAATGGCACAATCCCTATACCGACGAAACGGTGAAGGTAGTGCCGATTGCCAATGATCCCTTCAACTTCACGATCAGCGAATATGCACCCGAGGGACCCTCTTACGGCGGGCTGAATACCGACCTTCGCGAGCGTGAACCGTTTCTGCAGGATTGGGAATATGGTCCCAATGGCACAATGATTCTGAACACCGGCATTGATCTTATGTACCCCAATGCGCTGCAGCCCAGCCAGTGGCCGCGTGAATCGGCTGGCGCGATGAACCGGGTCTCGGAACATTTCATCTATGTCGTCGAGAAGGCGGATGTCGAAAATCCCGAACTCACCCATATCCCGCATATCGGGAGCTGGTCGCGGATTACCCCTTGGCTGCCGTGGATGCTGATGGGGCAGGCCGAAGGCCATATCAGCTATTTTACCCATTTCCAGACCATCCCGGAAGGCGTCGCAGGCTTGCCCGCCCACCTGGTCAAGGCGGCACGGGACATGGACGAGAAATGGCTGAGCGCGCCAACCGAAGATTATGGCCCGTCGCTGTCCAGTCTTGAAGTCTACGCCCGCGAGCAGACGCCCGCGCCCGTGCCGGAAGGTTGGGAACCTCCCAAGGCTCCGCCCGCGCCAGCCGGTTTCCCGCCGCGCAAAGACTGAATTTTACCTATCGCATGTGCCGGGACAGCAGTTCCCGGCACATGCATTTAGAGTGAGCTAACGGTCGGCGAAAATAAGGCGAGCCAGAAGATGAGTCGATCTTAGAGGCCCAGAGCGCCCGGGTTCATCAGCCCCTCAGGATCCAATTCCTGCTTCACGGCCTTCACCAGTCCGAGCGCCCGGGAATCCAGCCGTGTCAGATACGGATAGGCGCGACCGATCTGGAAATGAGCCGCCCCGAAGTTCTGGAGCAAGGCGATAATCGACTCTTTCAAGCTATTGGCATATTCGCGAGCTTCGGCATTCTCCTGAAAACCCGGGATATTGCCCAGATGCTCCTCGCCTAGGGTCTGCCGGTGGTAGCTGCTGCGATGATCGGGCCAATATAGGGCAATCTCATACAGAAATCCGGCGGGACCGGCGGGAGAGAACATTGTGCCCAGCCAGACGCCCAGACGATCCATTTCCGGCTGCCGGTCCTGGACGAGCGCGTGAAAGGCGGTGTTGAACGCAACAACCTTGTCATGGTTCAAAATGCCGTGCACCGGAACCCAGCGCTCCCCTCCAGGGCCCAGGATATTGGTCAATGGAGCAAAGGGCATGGCCCGGACAAATGTCGGCATGCTGTTGGCGATTTCCCGCCCCACATCGGCAAGCAGATGACGAAGCCGCCGGGCCTTGGCCGCGGCATCGGCCGGATCAAAGCCCTCGACAATGAAATGGCACATATAGGCACCGGACCGCATCGGATCTTCGCCCGCGACCGCCATCCGCATCAACTGGGCGAGCCCCTGCAGCTTGCGCGGCGCTTTGCGCATCACTTCGGCAGCGATCTTCAGCCGCGCAGCAAGGCCTTCCTGCCGGCCGATCTGTCCCTGGGACAGCGCAAGATCGAGGCCGAAATGGGAATCGTCCAGCCGTTCTGCCTGGGCAATGCGCACGGCTGCATGGTAGGATTCAAAATCGTCAAAGGCAAAGCTCAGCGGTTCGCAATGATCCAGCGTCCGGATCAGCGGCAGGGTGATTGCCGTCTTCAAACCAAAGGCACCGCAGTCGCCGGTAAAGAGGCCAGTGAGATCCGGGCCGTAAAAGCGGGTCGATCCGGCGGCACTGCTGTTGATCAAGTCCCCGTTTGCAAGCACCACCTCCATCGAAAGAGCGGAGTGGGCGGAAACGCCATGCGCAGCGCTGCCATGGCTCACCGTATTCTGGCTCATGCTGCCACCGACCGTGGCAGCGAGACCGGAAAAAGGACCCCAGAAGGGCGTGCGCAATTTTTCTGCGTCCAGCGCTTCTTTCAGCTTTGCCCAGCTGGTGCCCGCGCCGACGGTTACCAGCAAATTTGCCGAGTCGATCTGGATGTCATCCAGAGCGCCGAGATCGAAAAGGATATGACCTCCGTCCGGGTAGAGATAAGCATCGGTATAGGACGCGCCTCCGCCCCGCGGAACTATCGCCACGCCCGCGGCAGCGCAAAGCCGAACCACCGCCTGCACCTGCTCGGCGGAAAGCGGTTTCGCGACGGCCAGCGGCAGTCCGCCCGAGCGGTAAACATCATTGGCATAGTATTGCAGGTCATCCACATTGGTGAGCAGCCCTTGCTTGCCCAGCAGTTTTCCCAGCTGCTCTGTCAATTCTGCCTGTTTCTTGTTGCCGGTCATTGGTTCGATTGCTCCATTATCAAACTGCTGGATGCGGGGCCAGGATTGCACGCGAAATGGTGCGGTCGGCTTTATCCGTTGGTCGGTCAGCGCAAGGCGGGTTTTGCCCGATCCCTGCGCGGCTGTCCACGTTCGATGCAAAGGCTGCGCGGGCCAGTCCGCCGGTTGGCCGAAATGGAACGGGTCTGGCCAATATCCCGGAGTTACAGGCCGGTACCGAGAATGGCGGTCATAAAAACATTGGTCTCTTGCGCGGTCATCGGGCGCCGCGCGGCGACTGCGTGACTTTGGCTGTGGCTGACACGCCGCCCTTGGAGCTTGAAGCTTTCGGGACTTTTGGCGCGCGCTAGGCGGCGTTCGGCTTACCGAGCTTTTGCAGAAAGGCTATGGTCTCTTCTTCACTGACGACATCTGCATATTTGGCATTCATGTCGAACAGATTGGCGTCATGGGGGGCTTCATGCCGGTCGCCGCACGCATCGGCGACAACCGCTGTGCGAAATCCGTGCGACATGGCATCGACGCAGCTCGCCCGCACGCAGCCGCTGGTAGTGAGGCCGGTCAGCAGCACGCTGTCGATGCCCATCGCGGTGAGGGTGGAGGCGAGAGATGTGCCGAAAAAGGCGCTGGGATATTGCTTGGTGATGACGAGTTCATCTTCCTGCGGTTCCAGTCCTTTGGCGAAGGCGCCCATCGGATTGCCCTCGATGAAATAGCGCAGTGGCGCCGCCTTCTCGAAAAAACGTCCGCCATCAATCGCGCTCGGGTGATAGGAAACCCCGGTCAGGATGACGGGGATTCCCGCCGCCCGGGCCGCTTCGCGTACCCGCAGGGCAGACGCCAGCGCATCCTCTACATCGGAATATAGATCGCAGTCGGGATCGAAATAGCCCTGGCAAAAATCGATCATAAGCAGGGCAGGTCGATCACCAAAGCCGACTTTGTTGTTATAAGCGCGGCGGTAGTTTTCCACCAGGTCTTCTTCGCTCATTGCGCACTCTCACTTTCGTAAAGCCAAGGCTGATCCTGGCGCTGCCGGATTTCAAAATCGCGAATATCATCCGCTTTCTGATTCAATATCTGGGCGGTCTCGTCCCAGCCATTGATCAGTGCCAGTTTGCGCTCCGGCGGGATGTCGAAATCGAAAATCTCTTTTTCACCTGCAACAACCTTCTGGTTTTCGAGGTCGATAGTCAATGCCAGTCCCTCTTTTGCAAGTGTCATCAGCTTCCGCACGACAAAGTCGGGCAGAGTGACTGGCAGGATGCCATTGCGCAGGCAGTTGCCGTAGAAAATTTCACCGAAACTGGACGCGATGACGCTGCGGATGCCGAACCCGAGCAGCGCCCATACAGCCTGTTCACGGCTTGATCCTGATCCGAAATTGGCCCCGGTCAGCAATATCGGAGCTTCGTTGAAGGGTTCGCGATTGAGAATGAACCCCGGATCTGGCGCACCGTCGCTGCCGAAGCGCCAGTCGTGAAACGCATATTGCCCCAGTCCTTCGCGCGCCGTGATCAGCAGAAAGCGCGCCGGAAATATGATGTCTGTATCAATATTATCCTGTTCCAGCGGTGCTGCCATTCCGGAAAGCGTAGTGAAAGGCTGCGGTTTCATTGCGCCAGTTTCCTTACATCGGTGATACAGCCGCTGACCGCGGCCGCAGCAGCCATGGCAGGGCTCATCAGATGGGTGCGACCGCCTGCTCCCTGACGGCCTTCGAAATTGCGGTTCGACGTGCTGGCGCAGCGGTCGCCCGGTTGCAGCCGGTCATCGTTCATTGCCACGCACATCGAGCAGCCCGGTTTTCGCCATTCAAAACCGGCCTCCCTGAAAATCCGGTCCAGCCCTTCGGCTTCTGCTTGAACAAGCGTGGCGCCCGAACCAGGCACGACAATCGCTTTCACTTGCGGCATAACTGAACGGCCTTTGGCGATCGCAGCGGCAGCGCGCAAGTCCTCGATACGTCCGTTTGTGCACGAACCTATGAAGACATGGCTGATGGTGGTGCCGGTGATCGGCTTTCCGGATTCCAACCCCATATAATCCAGCGCCGACCGGACCTGTTTATGCTTTGATCTATCCGCTATTGCCACAGGGTCGGGTAGCAGACTGCCAATCGATATCGCCTGATCAGGTGTGGTGCCCCAGGTTACCTGCGGTTCGACCGCGTCCAGATCGAGTTGGATATGTTTGTCATATCGGGCGCCCTCATCGGTTGCCAGATCCAGCCAATATGCTGCTGCGCGCTCCCACGAGGCACCTTTGGGCGCCAGACGGCGTCCTTTCACGAATGCGAGCGTTGTCTGATCCGGTGCCACCAGACCGATGCGGCTCCCGGCCTCGATTGTCAGATTACACAGAGTCATCCGTTCTGCCATCGACATGGCCGAGACCGCCGGGCCGGAATATTCCACTGCATAGCCGGATGCGCCGTTGGTACCGATTTGTGCGATCAGCGCCAACGCGATATCCTTCGCCGCGACAAATAGGTTCGGTTTCCCGGACAGCTCAACCAGCATCGTCCGCGCCTTTTTCTGGCGCAGGCATTGGGTGGCCATGACAGTGCCGCATTCGCTGGCTCCTATGCCAAAAGCCAAGGCTCCGAAGGCGCCATGCGTAGTCGTATGGCTGTCACCACAGACGATCGTGGTACCGGGCAGGGTGAAACCGCTTTCCGGGCCGATCACATGGACGATACCCTGATCGGAGCTTTGCAGGGCGGCGTAGGGAACCGCAAATTCCGCGACATTGCTTTCCAACTCGGCCACCTGCGCGCGTGCAAGCGGGTCTTCTATCCTGTCTTCGCGATTGCGGGTCGGGACGGCGTGGTCGGCCACGGCGTAATGGGTTAGCGGCCGACGCAATTGCCGTCCCGATGCGCGCAAAGACGCAAAAGCCTGTGGACTGGAAACTTCATGCACAAGATGACGGTCGATATAGATCAGGGATTCATCGTCGGCGAGATCGCTGACACGATGGCTGTCCCACAGTTTTTCGTAAAGCGTTCGGGCTGACGCCATATTCATGGTCTCCTGAAGGGCGCTGGAATCAAGGCTGTGAGTCTTCCTGTACATGGCTGGAAATCACGCCTGCTTCGACATAGGCAGCGATCCACTGGGCAAACCGATCAGGCGATTCGAGTGGTGGATAGTGGCCAACATCGGGCATGATGATCCGCGATATCTGCGCCGAACCGAGGTAATTGGTAATCGCGTCAGCCGCACTTTCGGGAAGCAGCGCGTCCGCACCGCCCCAGATCAGAAAGGTCGGCGCGACAATTTTTGCCATTTCGATTTTTGCCTGCACGCCGTCGCCGATACGCGCCACCATGGCGACAGGATGCTTTTCCGCCGTCCGGCGGTTCAAGTCATAATATTCCTTACGGGTCTTCGCGCTGATCCGTTCCGGATCTCCGGCGAAAAAGCCCAGATATTCATTCCAGAAATTCATGTCGGAAAAACCAGTTTCGCGGGACTTTTTGGCAGCTTCCACGAAGCTTTCGGGCATTACCAGATGGCTCGTATCGACCGGATCAGAAGGCGTGTTGGAGATGATCAGACGTTCGACCAGCTCGGGGCGTTTGGCGGCCAGATACATGCACATTGTGCCACCACTGGACACACCGATACATGTGAGCTTGTTGACGCCCAGCCTTTCCGCCAGTTTTTCTGCGATCTCGACGGGCTGGATATTTTCAGCGGCCTCATCGGATACACGGCCGGATAAGCCATAGCCGGGAATGTCATAGCGAATGATCCGGTAATCGGACTTCAGGATTTCGGTGATCCGGTCCCAGGTTCGGGTCGAACTGAGCGATCCGTGGACCATGAACAATACCGGTCCGCTGCCCTCATCCTTGTAATGAATTTCCAAGCCGCCAATGTCCATGTAGCGGCTTTCCTGGTCACCATAAAGTGTGCGCAATTCTTCGATAGTGAGGCGCGGCTGCGCGTCCTGCGAGGATGTAGCGGTGAGAGCGGCGGAGGTGACCGGCTGTTCCGATCGGGCTGCGGAGCACGCCGGCAAGCCGGCAAACAGGGCCGCCGCAGAGCAAGCCAAAATCAGTTTTCGAGGCCATCGAATATTGGACATTGCGTTTTTCTCCATTGCATAGCTTGCGGCGATCCGGTCGATATCATAAATTGCGCCACCAACAGGACGGCGCACGAAATCCTCGACCACCACCGTTATTCCTATATTGAGTGACAGATCAGGTTTGAAGCCACTAGCGGGAATGTCCGACTGGTGGGCACTCCGCGAACCGCAGGCAGATATAGGGCGAAAGGACGAAATGTGCCTGTGCAATACTGCTTGCCGTCGCCATTGTCCGTATAGTGGACAAAGACAGGCAAAATGTTGGGGTGGCAATGATAAATATGCTTCAACCGCGTGCAATGAGCCGCCAATATGAATTCCCACTGGCCGGATTCGGCCAAGAACAGGTATTTTAAATGGAATATGATTACGTCCCCCTGCCCGAGCGCCAGCCTCTAAAATGGCCCAATGGTGCGAAAGTCGCCTTGATCCTGACCTTTAATCTGGAGACTTGGGACCTTACAAAGGATACGGACAAGCCTTATTATGCTGGCGGTCCGTCGATTTTACCGGATATTCTTCCGGGAAACACTCCCGATTTTCCGAATTATAGCTGGCGCGAATATGGGCAGCGTGTCGGGATCTGGCGCCTGTTCGACCTGTTCGATAAGCTGGGAGTCAAGGCAAGCTGCACGACCAATGCGGTGACCTTCGAGCGGCGCAAGGCGATGACCGATGCAGTGCTCGAACGGGGCTGGGAACTGCTGACCCACAATTGGGAACAGGGTGAATTGCTGACCAATTTTGCCGGTGACCCGGCGAAAGAGCGCGAAATTGTGCTGCGGACACTCGACCAGTTTGAAAAATTCACCGGTCGCAAGTCGAAAGGCTGGTTGTCATCATCGTTGCGCGGCACGCTCCAGACGGCCGACATTCTCGCTGAATATGGCTGCAGCTTTTACTGCGATATCATGAATGACGACCAGCCATATATGCTGCGCACGCCGAACGGCCCGATTGTCTCGGTTCCCTATTCGAACGAGATCAATGATTTCACCTTCATTACACGCAAGAATTTTACCACGGACCAGTTCCGTGATGCGTTGATTGAAGAACTGGATGTCTTGTATGAAGAAGGCAAGACCAGCGGCCGGATTATGAATGTCGGTCTCCACCCCCATGTTTCGGGCCGGGCACACCGTGTGCGGGCGCTCCGCGAATTCATCGAACATGCCAAGTCTTTGCCTGGTGTGTGGTGGGCAACGCGTGAAGAAATTGCCGAATGGTATCGGGCCAACCACGAGAGTCACATTCCCGGGCAACTGGGATGAGCCGCACCGAAAAGATAGTGATTGTCGGCGGTGGCATTGCGGGAATGAGCACAGCTGCCGCGATTGCCAAGCAGGGCTTCTCTGTCGTGCTGCTCGAATCCGCTCCGGAATTTGGCGAGATAGGGGCCGGGGTTACTTTATCTCCCAACGCAATGAAGGGCCTCGACTTTATCGGCGTATGTGAGGATGTCGCGGCCGCCGGTGTCGAACCGAGCCGGCAGCGCATCCAGCATTGGGAAGATGGACGGACACTGGTAACCATGGATCGTTCGACCCAGCGCGAAAAATATGGGGCGCCCTATGTCACTATCCACCGGGCAGACCTGCACGATCTGCTGACCGGTGCCGCGAGGGCAGCAGGCGTGGACATGCGCACCGACAGCGCGGTAGTCGACAGCGAGGGAGCAACCGCGATCCTTGCTGACGGAAGTCGGGTAACGGGCGACCTGTTGATCGGTGCTGACGGCGTGAAATCGGTTATTCGCCAGCGCTTTGAACCAGCAGAGCCGCATTTTACCGGGCATGTCGCCTGGCGCGCACTCGTCCCGGTAACGCCGGAGCTGCAAAGCCTGTCCGATTTTCCCGGTATCATCATCGGGCCCGGGGCAATGATCACCCGCTATAATATTCGCGGCAGCAGCGCGATGAATCTGGTTTTCTTCGCCCGCCAGGAGGGGTGGACGGATGATGGCTGGGCAATTCCCGCGGATCCTGCCGAGATCGAGACCATCTACGCGGACTGGTGCGACGATGCGGCAAAATTGATCGCGGCGGCCTGCAAGCAGCCGATGTTCAAATGGGCGATCAACGCGCGATCGGCGCTGCCGAACTGGATCATTGACAATCAGGTGACGTTGATCGGTGACGCCGCGCACGCCATGACACCATTTCTCGGCCATGGCGCGGCCTGCGGCATTGAAGATGCCATCATCATGGCGCGGGCTCTGGCGGCCTCGGCGGACATTGCTGAGGGTTTGTCGCGCTATCAGGCGGCTCGGCATGAACGGGCAACCTGGATCCAGTCGGAATCAAATGCCAACGCCGACCGGATGCAGGCGCAAGATGCCGCCTTATTCGGAATCGGCGAGACAAAGGACGAGGAATCGCTCGGACTTTTCAATTATGACTGTCGTACGGAGCCAGTGTAATGAGTGAATCAACAGCATTTGACGGCCATGAAATCGCACCGGAAACGGGCGCGTTTCTGGACAAGCGCGGCAAGTTGCTGATCGGCGGCCAATGGGTCGACGGCAGCGGCGTCATGGCAAACCGCGATCCGGCAACGGGAATGGTGCTTGCCGAGTTCGAAACCGGGGGGGCGGCAGAAGTGGACAGAGCCGTGGCAGCCGCGCGCTTGGCTTTTCGGGGTCCTTGGCGCCGGATGACGGCATCGGAGCGGATGGCCCTGATGACACGACTGGCGCGGATCATGGAACAGAAGGCGCAACTGCTGACCGAACTGGATATCCTCGACAACGGAATGCCGAGTTTCATCGCTGGACTGACGACCACCAATTGTGTGGAGATGGTCGATTATTACGCCGGCGCGATCATGCGGATCGAGGGGTCGACCATGGTCCCGCCGCGGCATATTGCAGCAGAAACCGAAGCGCTCACCTACACGTTGAAAGAACCGGTCGGTGTGGTCGGGCAGATCGTGCCTTGGAACGTGCCGTTGTCTACCGCGATTCTGAAGCTGGCACCGGCGCTGGCGGCGGGTTGCACTGTGGTGATGAAACCATCGGAGGAAACACCGCTGTCCGCGCTCGCGCTCGGCCAGATGATAATTGAAGCCGGTTTCCCCGCAGGCGTCGTTAATATTGTCAATGGTCTGGGGGCCGAAGCGGGTGCGGCGCTGGCGGCGCATGATGATGTCGATAAAATTTCCTTTACCGGATCCACCCGGACCGGTCGGGCGATTATCCAGGGGGCCATGGGCAATCTGAAGAAAGTGTCGCTGGAACTAGGCGGCAAAAGTCCGGTAGTCGTCATGCCCGATGCAGATTTGAACCTGGCAATTCCCGGTGTCGCTATGGCGACGTTCTTTTTGCAGGGCCAGAACTGTATGGCGGGCACCCGGATATTCGCGCATGCCGACATCCACGACGCACTGCTGGAGGGGCTGGCCGCTTTTGCTGACGCGATGACATTGGGTCATGGGCTGGACCCTGCGACACAGCAGGGGCCGATGGTCTCGGCTGCCCATGCCGACAAGGTAATGGGCTTTATCGAGCGGGCCAAACAGTCCGGTGCCAATCTGCTGGCCGGCGGCGAACGGCTGGAACGGCCGGGCAATTTCATCCGGCCGACGATTTTTACCGGATGTACCCGGGATATGGAAGTCATGCGCGACGAAATTTTCGGTCCGGTTATGGCCGTGCAAAAGTTCGACACGCTCGACATCGATGCCATAGCAAACCTCGCCAATGATACGCCTTATGGCCTATCAGCCAGCGTCTGGACCCAAGATATATCGACCGCGCACCGCGTCGTCAGCCGGGTGCGCGCCGGTCATGTCTCGATCAATTGCCATGGTGCAGTCGGAACGAATGTCCCGTTTGGCGGATATGGCCAGTCGGGCTGGGGTCGGGAATTCGGGGCCGCCGGCCTGGAAGCCTATCTGGAAACCAAGGCGGTAACAGCGCGCCTCTAGCCTTATCAGCCTTCACCTTCCCTTTAGGGTCAGTTGTTGCTGAGCCCGTGACTGATTGCTGCGGCTGTAGCCTTCAGATCATCCAGATAATTTTCCAGCGCGTCGGTCAGCTTCATTGCCGCGACGAAGAACACCATCGTCATGGCTGCTTCAAAATGCCCATTCTTGAAGATCGGAACGGCGATCGATGATGTTTTTCCCGGAGTCAGGTTGAAATGGTTGCGGCCTTGTGTTGCATAGCCCTCGTCCCTGATCTGCTGCACATTCAGGCCAATTTCCGCGGTGGAAAGATAATCGATGTCGATCTCCTGTGAAATACGCATGAAGCGCAGAATCATTTCGCGGTCTTCGTCCTGGGCAAAGGCCATAGACAATTTGCCCGATGCGCTGTCGAGTATCGGGACGGTAAAACCCGGATAATAATGTTCGAATGTCAGCGACGAATTTGCATGGGTGCTGTCGCGCAGCATCATGTTGCGGCCTACGCGAACGGCGATCGAAACGGGCCAGCCGACCCGTTTGGTCAAATCGACGATGTGGGGACGGGCCACACTGACGAGTTGGTCTTCATGCTGGAAACCTGTGGCGAGTGTTTGTACCAGCGCAGTTGCGCGATAGCGTTTGCGGGCCGGCTCCTGCTCCACCAGACCTTCATATAATAATGTCTGAACGATACGGCATGCGGTCGGATAAGGCACTTGGGCGGCCTTGGCGATTTCCATCATCGTCATCGAGCCGTGTCGGTTGATCGCCCGCAGGGCGGAAAACGCCCGTGTGATAGAGCGAATCGGTACACCTTTTTCCATGATCGTCGTGCCTCCTTTGTGCCAAGCACAGAAAAGGTGGCATCAATAAACGATATGTCCGCAAACAGAAATTATTTAACCGCGTGTCGGATAAAAAATCCGTTGTACGGAAATTTTATTTGCCTGATGGATTTTAGCGCTTTGCCCATTTCTTCTCGAAGTCCCAGACCTCTTCAAAACCGATGAGGGAACAGAATTCGCTAAAGTCGAAAATGCCCTCCGGCTGCCCGATGCCCTCTTCCTTGAGGTCGATCAGCGCTTTCTCCATTGCAGCAGCGGCCGCCAGACTGGTCAGAGACGGGTAGATCGCGAAACTATAGCCTATTTCCGCCAAAACCGATGCGTTCGGGACAGGTGACTTCCCACCGTTGGACATATTTGCCATCACGGGTATTGCAAAACTGGCACAGGCCTGACGCATTTCCTCTTCGCTGGTCAGCGCCTCCGGAAAAACTATATCTGCCCCGGCTTTCTCGTAGGCATCCAAACGACGCAGAACACCATCCATCCCTTCGCTTTCCCGGGCATCGGTGCGCGCGACGATGAGAAAATTCTCGTCTTCTTTGGCATCGACCGCGACCTTGATCTTCTCCACCATATCTTCCAGCGGTATCAGGCGCTTGTACGGGGTGTGCCCGCATTTCTTCGGGAATTCCTGATCTTCCAGCTGAATCGCCGTCACACCGGAGGCTTCATAGCCTTTTACGGTATGATGGACGTTCAAAAGGCCGCCATAGCCGGTGTCTCCGTCGGCGATCACTGCCGAGTTACTGGTGCGCGCCAGCGTTTCCATGCGGTTGCGCATCTCGGTATATGTGGCAATCCCGGCGTCAGGCAATCCCGACGCCGAAGCGGTCAACCAATATCCGGTACCATATACGACGTCGAAGCCGACCTTGTTGGCGATCACTGCCGTAATCATGTCCTGGATACCCGGGATCACGAAAAATTTTCCCGAAGCGAGTTTTTCCCGCAAGATAGGGTTTGCCATTATTGTCTGTCCTTGAAAATCAGGGTGTTCTTATTCAGCCGTCTGCCATTGCGGTTGCTTCGGCGCGGGCAGTCCGGTTTCCGCCAAACAATTGGCACGCAGTGTCTCGATATCGGGGCCATAGTTGAAGGTTGGCAAATCGCCGTCACGCGCATCACGCATCTCGGTGCGAAGGGCCTCGGTCGCCGACGAATCAACCTTGCCATCGGTCAAGACTACGCCGTAACGGCGCGCGCCTTCGGCGGTCACAAGACCCTGTTTCAGTTCAACCGCGAGCAATTCCGGATCGCGTTCCAGCGGGTCCCCCCAGCCGCCGCCGCCCCATGTCACGAAATGCAACTGGTCGCCGGCTCCCACTTCATAATCCTCGAGCTTGTTGCCTAGCACAATTTCGGTGCCGTCATTCTTGACCAGCAATTTGCGCGCACGAGCGCCCGGTTCGCCGCCATTGACGCCCCAGGGCGGCACGAACCAGCGGTCATCATGGATGGCGATTACGCCGGGCTCGAGGAAACGATAGACCATGTTGATACCATTGCCGCCGCGGTGCAGGCCCGGTCCGCCGGAGTCTGCCACCGTCTCGTAGCGTTCGATTCGCAGCGGGAAATAGCGCTCCAGAAATTCGTTCGGGACGTTGGTGAAGCCGGGCCACAGCGAGTGTCCGTCCGGCCCGTCGCCCAGTGGACGCCCGGGAATGCCGCCAAAGCCAATCTGGAATAGCTGGAACCATTTGCCGTCCTTGTCGGTCCCGGCATAGAATAGATGGGGCGATGACGAGAAGCCCGCGGCGTTGAGAAATTCCGGAGTCTTTTGACCGAGCAAGCCACCGAGAATGTCGAACAGGCGGCCAAGCGCGTGGGTCCGTCCGGACAGGGCTGCCGGAAATTTCGGTTTCAGCAGCGATCCTTCCGGGATGCGGACATCGATCAGATCATAAAATCCGTCGTTGAACAGGATTTGCGGATCGAAAACCATGATCATGTAGATGCCGAAGAACATCTTCATCATATTTTCATTCAGCAGGAAGTTGATCGAAGCTTTGGATTGTGGATCGGTGCCATCGAAATCAAGAATGACCCGTCCGTTTTCGCGCCACATCGTACAACGAATCTTGTAAGGACCATAGCCCATGCCGTCGTCGCAGATATAATCTTCAAAGCTGACCTTCTCTTCGCTAACCGATGTCTCGATCAATTTCTGCATTGCGCGGTGGTTCCGTTCGAGCAGAAGGTCGGTGGCCGAAGCGTAAACATCTTCGCCAAAGCGGTCGCACAGTTCGACCACCCGGCGCGCTGCCACGCGGCAGGACGCAATTAGCGCGTTGAGATCTGCCTTGCACCAGTCCGGCGTACGGGTCTGGTGCATGATCAGCTTGATCAGATCTTCATTATATTCGCCGCTCTTCCAGATCTTGATTGGCGGGATGCGGACGCCTTCCTGAAAGATGCTGGTGGCGTCGATCGGCATCGATCCGGGTACTTTGCCACCGATATCGGACATATGGCCGAACATCGAAGTGTAGGCGACCAGACGGCCGTCCTTGAACACCGGCATCAGCACCAGCCAGTCGTTGGAGTGGCTGATCGCACCGGCCACCGAATAGGGATCGGAGAGGAAAATCAGGTCGCCTTCCTCGACGGTTCCATCAAAACCTTCGAGGAACGGGCCGATATAGCTCCCGAACTGGCCGACAATCATCCGGCCCTTGCTGTCGGCAATGAGCGGGAAGGCATCGCCTTGCTCGCGGATGCCCGGAGACATGGCGGTGCGAACCAACGTGGCGTCCATTTCAATACGTGCGTTGCGCAGCGCGTTTTCAATGACCTCCAGCGTAACGGGGTCGATCGCCACCCTGTTGAAGGGTGTTTCGTTAGATTGGATAATCTGTGCGGGCATAAGTCCCTCCTCAGGCCAGGTTGATTAGAATATTGCCGACTTGATCGACGGTGCCGACGCAGTCCGCCTCGATCAGGGTGGTGGAGTCCATTTCGATTACGATCGCCGGTCCGGGAATTACGTCGCCGGCCAGCAGCTTGGAACGATCATAGATCACCGCCGCCTGCATTTTGCCGTCAGCCCAGAGCTGGTGATCGCGAATCTTCGCCGCCGCCGGGTCACCGTTGCCGCTTTTCAGCTTGGGTGCCGGCAGGTCCAGTTCTGGACCAAGCGCAACCGCACGGATATTAACCAGTTCATGGGCGCTTTCCATGTTGAAGGTGAACAGGCGGCGATGCTCTTCATCAAACCGGTCCGTCACCCCGGCAAGCCCGTCTGCCAACAGGCTCTTCTCGTCGATCGAGAGCGGCACTTCAAAAGCCTGACCCTCATAGCGGACATCCAGTTCAAACAGCGAGGTAATATCCTCGTCGGCAATGCCCTCTTCCATCAGTTCAGCGCGTGTCTGTGCGGATATTTCCTGCAGCAGGCCCATCACCTCTGCCTCGTCGGTTTCGTTGAAGCGGCGGGAGAAACTGCGGGCCGTTTCCGTGCGCATCCGGGTGGTAGCGTCACCTAGCGCACACAGTACACCGGGCGAAACCGGCGACACGGCTGGCCAGCTGTCCATCAAACGGGCCACCGCATTGACGTGAAGCGGTCCAGCGCCGCCGAATCCCATCAGCGCAAAGTGCCGCGGATCATAGCCTTGCTGGACCGAGATCATCCGCAAGGCGCCAAACATATTCTCGTTGACAATATCAATGATGCCGCGGGCCGCTTCCATAAGGCTGATCCCCAGTGTATCCGCGATTTTCTGGATGGATTTTTCCGCGCCTTCGCGGTCGAGTGTGAACGATCCGCCCAGCAGGGATTCGGGTAGATAGCCCAATACTACATTGGCATCGGTAACGGTTGGCTCGGTGCCGCCCTTTCCATAAGCAACCGGACCAGGAACCGCGCCGGCCGATTCCGGACCAACGCGCAATGCGCCGGTGAGCTCGGGAACATAGGCGATGGAACCGCCGCCGGCGCCGACGGTCTTGACGTCGAGCGCCGATGCCCTAACCGACAAATGGCCGACTTCGGTTGTCCGCTGCCGCCGCGCTTCCAGATTTTCGATCAGTGCCACGTCCGTCGAAGTGCCGCCGACATCCAGGGTCAGGATATTCTTGATGCCGGCGTTGCGGCCGACCCATATAGCGCCGGTGACACCGCCCGCAGGACCGGACATCAACAGCGAAACCGGATGGTCCTCCGCTTTTTCCGAGGACATAAGGCCACCATCCGAGCGAAGCAGAGACAGAGAGCCGTTCATTTCGCATGAGCGCAGGCTATCCCGCAGATTGCGCACATATTTGCCGACCACCGGACGGACCGCTGCATTTGCAACCGTGGTCAGGGTCCGCTCATACTCCTGCATTTCGGGCAGGACTTGGTGGCTGAGAGAGAAGGGGATGTCGGGCATGATCTCTGCCGCCAGTTCGCCGACGCGGATTTCATGCGCACCGTTCAGATAGGAATTGACCAGACTGACGGTGAGCGCTTCAATGCCGGAATTCTTGAGATCTTCCAGCACCCGGCTGATCTCCTTTTCATCGATCGGGGTGATCTCCTCACCCTGGGCATTGATCCGTCCGGCGATTTCGAAACTGTCCTCGAGAGCGGCGAGCGGTTCGGGTTTCGGCCACACGATCCAGCCGGCCAAGCCGCCGGGTACGAAGCTGCGGGCAATCTGCATGATCTGGCGATAGCCATCGGTGGTGATCAGCCCGACGCGCGCGCCTTTGCCTTCCAGCATGGCGTTGGTGGCAACGGTCGTACCGTGCAGGAAAAATTCGATCCCCGATGGACTGATGCTGGCTTCTTGGCAGATTGCATTGACGCCGTTCAGAATGCCTTGTGAACTATCCTGAGGAGTAGAAGGCGTCTTGTGTCGCCAGAAATTGCCATTTTCTTGATCAAGCAGTAACAGATCCGTAAACGTACCGCCGACGTCTACTCCCAAACGATAGGACATAGCTTCCCCACATATTTACGCCTCGTGCGGGAATCGCACCGGCAAGGATTTGGCGATATGGCTAAAGCAACTGTCGGCGATTGGGCTCATTTCGGATATTCTTATCCGACAAGCGATTTTTGTGCGGGTATGGATGGTGCTTTGCCGTCCGGGAAGTCAGGACGTTTGCACATAATGGAGGTATTTTGCCATGGCTTTTGATCTAACCAGACTTCATCCGACAAATCAGCAGTTTCTCGCGCGCCGGGCGGCGGGAGAAGGTCTGCTTGCCGATGGCCAGTGGAAAGCATCCAGGGATGGAAAGACTTTTGATACGGTTGATCCTGCAACAGGCGCGGTAACCGGCAAGCTGTCTCTGGCCAGTTCGGCTGACGTCGACGAAGCCGTTGTGGCGGCCCGCGGAGCGCTGGCCGGATGGAAAGCTACGACGCCGGTCAACCGTTCGAAGATTCTCTGGGCCATCGCCGACATTATCGAGGAAAATATCGATGCACTCGCCGAGCTGGAAAGCCTTGATCAGGGCAAGCCATTGTTTGTCGGACGCTGGGCAGAGATCCCCGGGGCGGTGAACCAGTTCCGTTTCTTTGCCGGACAGGCGATGAACATCGAGGGCCAGACGCTGGAAAGTTCGATCGATTATCAGCCGGCGGGCAAGCAGATGCGAACATGGACCACGCGCGAACCGGTCGGTGTTGTTGCCGCTATCGTGCCTTGGAATTCGCCGCTGGTGCTAACCGCCATGAAGCTGGCTCCCGCTCTGGCCGCGGGTTGCACGATCATCCTGAAGCCGGCCGAAGACACGTCGCTGACCGCCTTGCGCCTAGCGGAATTGATGAGCGAAGCGGGTCTTCCGGATGGTGTGCTTAATGTGATCACCGGTTTTGGTGCCGAAACCGGCGCCAGCCTTGCCGCGCACCCCGGCGTCGACAAAATTGCCTTTACCGGTTCGACGGCAACGGGACGCGCGATACTGGATGCAGCCAAGACAAATTTCAAGCGCGTCACGCTGGAACTGGGCGGCAAGTCGCCTTGCATTGTCATGGATGACGCCGATCTCGAACTCGCCATCCCGGGCGTTGCCAACGCGATTTTCTTCAATGGCGGACAAGTTTGCATTGCCGGTTCGCGTCTCTATGCGCACAGCGCGATTTATGACCGTCTGGTTGCCGGCGTAGTTGAATATGCCAAAGGGTTGAAAATGGGTCATGGTCTTGATCCCGAAACGCAAATGGGGCCGCTGGTTTCGGTCCGTCAGGCAGAACGGGTGGAAGGCTTTATCCAGCGTGCGCAGGCTGACGGAGCGACACTGCTTGCCGGCGGAGAGCGCAGCGGCGAAGCGGGAACCTTCATTGCGCCCACGGTTTTGGCGGACGTTTCGCCCAATATGGAAATCGTCTGCGAGGAGGTGTTCGGGCCGGTTCTGGCGGTTCAGAAATTTGACGACGTGGACGAAGTGATCGCTGCGGCCAATGACAGCGACTTCGGTCTTGCCGCCAGCGTCTGGACCGAAAGCCTTTCGAATGCCCATCGCATGAGCAGCGATATCAGGGCGGGAACCGTGTGGATCAATTGTCACGCTATGTACGATCCCTCGCTGGCCATCGGCGGTATCAAGCAATCAGGTTGGGGTCGTGATAGCGGCAAACAGGCGATGGACAATTATCTCGAATGGAAAACCGTTTGCGCCGCTGTCTAGTAACGGCTGGTTGAGCCGGTAGCATCCGACCCGCATTCTTGCATCACCCGACGATATTGCCCGTCACCGTTCCCTTTGACGGAATCGGACATGCCCCGGTCCGACCAGATGCTGTTTACACGATCAGACAGGATGTGGCTGGACCATTGTCATCGGCAATTATCGGCTCGGGTGTCCGCCAGTAATGGCTAGAGCACTGGGATTGCTGGACATATGGAGTGTTGCTGATCACACGTCCCGTCCTGGGCGCAGACGGCAATTCGCGGATGCCCCGGATGACCTTCAATCACCGCAAGGCGGATACATCGCCAAGTGTCTGATCAGAAATAACGAATTTCAGTCCATAGAATAGGGGAATTGAAAAAGTTGGAGTCATAGTCAGATGAAGCGGGAACGCTGTCAGGTTGTAATTGCTGGAGCAGGACCGGTCGGTACGGTTATGGCTACATTATTGGCGCAAATCGGTGTGGACGTCGTTGTGCTGGAGGCGGGCGCGGACTGTGCCCAGGATTTGCGGGCCTCGACTTTCCATCCGCCAACCCTTGAGATGCTGGATCAAATCGGCATCACACCCATGTTGCTCAAACGGGGTCTGAAGGCGCCAATATATCATTGGCGCGATCGGCAATCGGGAGAGTTTATCGAGTTTGATCTGTCGGAACTGTCCGATGTCACCCGCTATCCGTTCCGCATCCAGTGCGAGCAATATCATCTGTCCCGCGCGCTGGCTGACGGGTTGGAAAAATTCGACAATGCCGACATTCGCTTTGGTAACCGGCTGCTGTCTTTTCAGCAGGATGACAGCGGCGTCGATATCGAAGTCGAAACCGCTTTGGGTATCGACCATTTGCGCGCCGATTATCTGATTGGCGCGGATGGCGCGAACAGTATTGTCCGCAAGTGGCTGGGTATCGAGTTTGACGGATTTACCTATGCAGAGCGGTTTCTATGTCTTTCCACCGAAGAGGATTTGGCAGCGCATCTGCCCGGTCTCGCTCCGGTCAACTATGTTTCCGATCCCGAAGAATGGCTGGTGCTGTTACGCGTCCCTTCCCTGTGGCGCGTACTGGTCCCCACCGACGGCACGCTCGACGATGGCGAACTGCGGTCGGACAAGATGAAGAACGAAATTTTTGACCGGCTGACGGGAGACGGTGCCGCGATCGAAACGCGCCACAGGACGTTATATCGCGTGCATCAGAGAGTCGCGAAATCTTTTGTCGAGAACCGAGTCATCCTGATTGGCGATTCTGCACATCTCAATAACCCGCTTGGCGGTTTCGGGATGAATTCTGGCGTTCACGACGCTTTCAACCTGTTCGAAAAGCTGGAGCCTCTGCTCAAGTTGGGCAAAACGACGAATGGCAGTCTGGAACTCTATGATCGCCAGCGCCGCAAGGTCACGCACAGCTTCACGCAGACACAGACCATCGAGAATATGAAGTTCATACAAAGCGGCCATGAAAGCGGTGCGCATGAACGCAAGAGGCAGGAAATGCTCGCGATAAAGCAGGATGATGTCCGCCGTCGCGAATATCTTTTGCGGCAGTCCATGTATGAAAGCCTGGCTCAGGCAGAAGCAATAAACTAGACCGGAGATATTTTCATGGCTGATGTACTGGGTTGGCGCAAGCTTATGGGCGTGATCGGACCATCAACCAATACGGTGGTCCAGCCCGACATGGAACGCATGCGTCCGGACGGTGTCACCAACCATTATTCCCGGATCTATGTTACCGACCCTGTCGCTCTGTCCGATGAAGATTTCTTCGCCGGTACCCAGGCGATCTCCGACAATACGTTGGATGCGGTGCGCTCGGTCATTACCTGCAAACCCGACTATCTGGTCATGGGCATGTCGGCTGTCACTTTCTATGGCGGAATCGCGGGTGGGGAAAAGTTCAGGCAGCAGGTAGAAGATGTCGCGAGCACGGCCGTCAGCATCGGTTCGGAATCGCTGGTTGCCGCGCTCCGAGCTTATGGCGGGATCAAAAAAGTCAGTTTTGTATCGCCATATTTTCCGGCAGCGAACGCAGAAGTGCGCAACTATCTGGAAGAGTCCGGCTTCGAAGTGGTGCGAGATGTGGCACTGCAATGCCGATGCTGGACCGATATTGCGAAAGTAACACCCGAAAGGCTGATAGAAGTATTGGAAGAACTGGATGGTCCCGACGTTGATGCGCTGGTGCAGGTCGGTACCAATCTGTCGATGCTGGATCTTGCTGCGCGGACCGAAGCACGACTGGGCAAGCCGGTCATTGCCATAAATGCTGCGACCTACTGGCACGCCCTGCGCGCCTGCGGGATCGAGGACAGGATTGAGGGCCTCGGGCGTTTGCTCGCTGAATTTTGATACCTCGTGCTGCCCGCTTTACGCTTTCCCTCATGCAATTGCGCATAGAAAGGATAAGGCGGCTTTCTCAATTCCTCTTTGTCGCAGCAGTGACCGAAGGTTTCGCAGGCCGAGCGGATGATGGGCGAAGTATGAAATCCCAATGATCTGATAGAATGTCGGGCAAATCAGGGCTATCCGACTGTCGGGGAACTGGCATCAATCCGTCGGGAATCGATAGCCAATACCGCCTTTTCTTGGCAAATGGTCCAGTCTGTGCCTCGAGCCGAGAATGGAGACTGGAATGTCGTTGAATCGCAGAAATTTCATGTTGGGAACGGCTGGCGTCGGTCTTACTTTACTGGCGGCGGGCTGCGGGTCGCAAACAGTTAAAAAATATGATGCAATTGTTCTGGGCGCCGGAATATCGGGTCTTCACGCAGCACGGTTACTGGAACAGTCCGGCCTGACGGTAGCGGTGATCGAAGCACGGGATCGCGTGGGCGGCCGTATTCTCAGCCTGACGGACCTCCCGGGTCATCCCGAAATGGGATTTAACTCCATGGGTTCCGGCTATGGGCGCGGGCTCGATACAGCCAGCCAGGCCGGCGTTGAATTGGTCGAAGTTGGCCATCGCTATACATATGGTCAGCCGACCGGCCTCTATTTTCAAGGCAAGCATCTTTCCCGGGAGGAATGGGCGACCGATCCGGGGAATCCTTTTCCCGATGCGCTCAAATCTCTCATGCCGTTTGAATTGCCCTTCGCAGTGCTCGGTCAAAATTCACCGATCGCGGACTGGACGAAATGGTGTGATCCGGCAAATGCCGAATTTGACAATTCCTTCGCGGCCTTTCTCGCGCAACAGGGCCTGAGTGAGGAAGCCATCCGTCTGAGCTATGATCATTCGCCCTATCACGGACGGAACGCCCGCGATGTGTCGACAATGATGATGAGCTACAACAGCGGTTTCGTGCAGAACCAGATTGCGGCGGGGCCGGAATCCTTTGCTGTCAGGGGCGGCAACATAAAATTGCCCGAAGCCATGGCAGCCGGGTTGAAGGGCGAAGTCATTCTCGGCAAACCGGTTGCCGCTATCGAGCAGAGCGCGGGCGGCGCGATTGTCACCTGCCGTGACGGATCGCGCTTCCAGGCTGAAAAACTGGTTTGTTCGCTACCGCTCGCGGCGCTGCGTCATGTCGATATCAGTCCTGGCCTGTCCGAGTTGCAGTCCAAGGCCGTCAAGGAAGTCAATTATCAACCGATTTCCATAGCATTTCTGACAGCCAAGGCGCCTTTCTGGGAAGAAGATGGCTTTGCCCCCGGCATGTGGAGCGACGGTTTTTCGAGCAATGTGATCCCCCAGCGCTACGGTGCGACCAAGGAGGAAGTTACCGGCCTGATGGTTCAGGCGCGCGGCAATCTCGCTCTGGAATGGGACAAGTTGGGCGCGGAGACCGCGCTGGCCAGAGTCGTGGCCGATATCGAGAATTTGCGTCCGGCGGCGAAGGGCAAGCTGGAAGCCCGCCATTATCACAGCTGGGCCGGCGAGGAATTTTCAGGCGGAGCCTGGGCTTATTATGGTCCCGGTCAGGCAACCGTCTTGCCAAGGGCGATCGCCGAGCAGGCGGGACCGATCAGCTTCTGCGGCGAGCATACGGAAACACTCTCCCGTGGGGTTGAGGGGGCTCTGGCTTCGGCCGAACGCGTGGCACTGGAAATTCTCTCGGCATAGGCCGGGTCCATTTCGGGCCTCAGCGGGCTTTCGTTGCGCTGACCAGGCAATAGCGCAGGATTGAACGACGATAGGCCCATTGCAGAAACCGGCTGGTCACCGCATATTTCAGCCATCCGGCCCATCCGGCCCATCCCGCTTTGCCGGCCACGCGAAATGTTCGGATGAAATGCGCGAAACCGGGTATGACATGTTTGCTGATATCGACAATCCGGACCTCATCGAAACCGGCTTGTCGCAACTGGTCGAGATAGCGGGAAGGGTGCACAATATTGGCTTCCGCAATATGGGAGCGTTTTAGCATCCAGCGCAGCAGCCAGTGCGTGACGGATCCAGTCCGGTGATGATCCGATAGCATAAAATCGGTCAGCGCAATTCGTCCAGCCGGAGCGAGATGCCGCCGTGCCTGGGCGATAAACTCCAACCGGCTGGGAAAATGATAGGCGCAGTCCAGCGCCAGCACATGGCTGGGCCGATCTGTGCCGGTCGCTGCTCGCCAGATCCCGGGATCGTTGATATCGCCCTGCACGATAGCTGTCGCGCTATCTTCGAAACCCGCCTCTACGAGCTTTGTTCTGGCATAAGCGGTCTGGCTGTAGGAAAGGTTGACGCCACGAACCCGGGCCACGCGGAAATGATCCAGCCAGAGCAGCAGCTGGTCGCCACAGCCAAAACCGGCATCGAACAGTACCGATTGCCGGTCCAGTCCGGCCTGCTCTCCCAGCAATATCGCGAGCGCTCGGCAAGCATCCGAATATTCCGTCTCGCTTTTCCAATATCCCAGATTGCCCCACGACTGGCCCTCGCGGTTGAGCGCCAGTTCGGCCAGATCGTGAAATTCGGCCATCGATTCAGGCCGCAGCGGGAGCGATGGTTCTCCACGGTATCGGAGCGCCCAGATGTTCGGCCACCACCACCGAGGAATCGACTGCAGCCTCGAGCAGGGGAATTTTTTGCGCCATATAGGAACCGCAAAGCCACAATCTGTTGCCGGGCCGGTTCTGGCTTTCGCGCAGCGCGATGACGGCCTTGCGGCTGTCCCGTGTCACCGTCGGCCGGGTGAAATCGACTCTGGCCAGTTCGCGATTAGGGGCGATTCTGCGCATCGGGTTCCACGTCTGGAATATAGTCTCCTGACCGGACAGGCGGGCAATCGCCTTGGTCAGGTCCACCGATACTTCGGCGCGGCCGGCGTCACGCGCGATATGATAGCTGACCGGGGATGGGCTCCTTACCGAAGCCGGCAGGATATCCCTGTCCGTGTGCACACTCATGCTCGACCGTTCGAAGGGAATGCGGTCGAGCAGGGCCCGGCGATCATCAAATCCCGATAGCATCGCCGCGGCCTGCTGGGCTTGGGCGGCGACCACGACCTGGTCGAAATGCTGGGCCGTGCCCGCTTTCGTCACCACCCGGAGCTGCTGGCCATCGGGTTCGATCACGGCGACCGGATTGTTGGTACGCAATTCGACATCGACCAGCATGCGCGGCACGATATCGTCCACGCCTTTTGCCGCGCTCATGATCCCCAGCTCGTGTACCCCGCAGGTCAGATATTCCAGCATCAGATCGGCCGGATAGTCACGCACTGCCTGATAATCGCATGTGCAGGTCACCGACATCATCGGCAGCAGGACGCTATCGACAAATTCGCGGCCCGCTCCGGATTGCCGCAGATATTCGCCGAACGACAAGTCGGTCAGATCGGTCCGGCCCATATCTCTCTGCGCCCGCGCAAAAAACCGCTTGCTCTGCAAACCGATGGCCCAGGCTGCGGGGCTGAGCCAGTTGCGGCCCTTCAAATGGGAGAAACGGATCGATCCCCGATGGAAATTGCCATAATGCAGAATGACCCGGCCGGTCTCGTCGGAAAATATGCCGCTATGATCGCTGGTCAGTATCTCGACGCCAATATGCTCGTAGAGGGCCAGCAGATTGTCATAATAGCCGTGACAGAATATTCTCAGCGGGATGTCGATCCGGCGCGTGAGGCCATTGCTGACATAATCCACGCTGTGAGCGCCCATGCCGGCGCGGGCCTGGCTTTCAAAAATAGTGACCCGGTAATTGTCCTTCAACAGATAGGCTGCGGACAGACCGGCAATCCCGGTGCCGATGACGGCAAGAGTGGGTTTGGCCGGTTGGTCCGCATTCAATCCCATCAGGCGTAATAGGCCACGCTCTGCATCGCGGTTGCCATCAATTCGCGGCGGCTGTTCCAGATGCTCATATATTGGCTGCTGGCACCATGATCGGCATGGTGCGTGTGGGAGTCGATCAGCCACCAGCCGTTGTCTGTGGAAAGTGTTTCGGCAATGACATTGACCTGCCAGTTCATCGAGCTGACCATTGCATTCTGTTCAAGCAGCCCCATGACCGAAGGCGGCAGACTGTCGCACATGCACAGAATTTCAGCCACCGGATCGAGGCCATCGCGCTGTTTCAGCCGCATCCAGCGGGTGAGGCGGTTGGTCTTGGTGCTGGTGTCGATCCGTTTGCCGACATATTCCATATTGGAGGTGAAAAATTGCGGCGGTCCGCTGTGCAGGTCGGTTTCACCCGGCAGTGGCGGAAAGTCGGGCTCTGCGATGTCGGAGGTCCTGACCTCGGTCGGGCGCGGGGCGGCAAAAATGAAATTGCAGTGCAGGCCGAGCCCCTTGTCGCCGAATATCTCGGACTGGACAAAGGCCGTGCTTTTGCCGCGCCGGAGCATCGCGGTTTCCGCGGTCAGTGCGCCGAACAGGGGGCCGGTAAAGGCAATTTGCGCCGAACGCAGCGGCGGCAGGTCGGCCTCGATATGGCTGGCCGCGTGATAGGCAAGCGCACCGGACAGTCCGCCAAAGGCGGTACGGCCCTGCGTCCAGCTTTGCGGCAGCGTGACCGGATTGTCGGGTCCGCCGGCTCCGCATTGGTCGAGCAGGTCGGCGAGGGCGATGGGTTGAGGAGCTTTATCTGTCATGCGTTCCGCTTATCCGGCTAATCGGCTGAAATCCACTGGTAAGTTTGCGCCCGACATTTACAAAAGCCGCCATTTGATTTATAGCTTTGTTGAATTTTCAATCTCTTACTGAAAGATTTTGTGATGAGCTATACCAACACCCTGACGCGCGCCGATCTTGCCGACACAATGAACCGTCAGGTTGGCCTTTCGCGTGCCGATAGCGCGGTCATGGTGGAATCGATATTGGACCATATGATCGAGGCGCTGGTCGATGGCGAGAATGTCAAGATTTCGGGCTTCGGTACCTTCGTCTTGCGCGACAAGGGAGAACGGACAGGCCGCAATCCCAAGACCGGCGTCGAGGTGCCGATTGCACCACGCAGGGTTCTGACCTTCCGTGCCAGCCAGACGATGCGTGACAGGATCATCGCTGCAGGTTAATGGACCCGGCGAACCGGGGGAGTAGAGTATGACCAAGGAACAAGGCGCTTTCCGCACGATCGGCGAGCTGTCCAAAGAACTGGGCATCAAACCCCATATATTGCGCTATTGGGAAGACCAGTTTGCGGTCCTGACCCCTCTCAAGCGGGCTGGTTCGCGGCGCCATTATCGGCCCGAAGATGTCGAGATTGTCAAAACGATCAACCGCCTGCTCAATGAAGAGGGCTATACGATCAAGGGTGCGCGCAAATTTCTGGCGCCACGGCGCAGGGGGGCCGAGATGGTCGAGGATGCCCCGCAGGGCATGGCTGAAGCCCAGATGATGGCGGACAATGGCGGTGAAGAGACCAGCCTTATTCTGGCGGAGCTGAAATCGATCCGCGATCGGCTGTCGCACGCGCTCGACGCGGCTTGAACTGCCCTCAACTTGTGAAAACTACTGCTAGTCGTAATTTGGTCCGAGCTCCGGATCGAGATCCCGCGGCCGGGTGAAGCGGTCCAGCGTCCCGCATTTCTCGGCAATATCCCCCCAGTCATCGATCGCGAGCGTCATTTCGGCGAGCGTAGCCGTCGGATATTTGGTTTCGACCTCGTCGCGGGCGGGGGAGCTGCCGTCATCGGGAACCAGATCGAAAACCAGGTCTTCGAGGCCCGGATTATGGCCGACCATCAGAACATGATCCGCCTCCGCTCTGGCGCCGCGCAAAACATCGAGCAGGGTGGCCGAAGAGGCGAGGTAGATTTTGCGATCCCAGGTTGGCTCCATCGCCTGTCCGCTGGCTTCCTCGACATGTTCCAGCGTCTCGATCACCCGCACGGCGGGAGAGGCAAGAATCTGGTCAAAGCGGAGTCCGTTGCGCTGGATGAAGCGGCCCATCACCGCTGCAGCGCGCTTGCCCTTCTTGTTGAGCGGGCGGTCGAAGTCGCGATCAACCGGATCATCCCAGCTGGATTTGGCGTGGCGCAGGAGCGTGAGTTTTTTCATTGCGGATCGTCATGCATCAAACTTGTTTCAGTTGAAAGTCCGGATTGTGGCATATCCGATTTTGCCTTGCGGATCTCCGCCAGCGCCTGATCGAGCGGCATGCGCTCGACCGGGGTGCCCTCCGGAAAAGCGGACAACAGGCGCGAGGGGAAGGCCGAGGAGAGTATCACGAAATGACCATGGTCGTCGGCGCGTCGGATGATCCGGCCAAAGGCCTGGGCCAGCCGGGCGCGGATAATCCGGTCGTCATAGGCGCTGCCGCCGCCGGCCATTTTGCGCGCGCGGTGGAGAATATCGGGGCGTGGCCAGGGGACCGATTCCATCACCACGAGCCGGAGGCTCTGGCCGGGCACGTCAACGCCGTCGCGCAGGGCATCGGTGCCGAGCAGGCTGGCCTTCGGATCATCGCGGAAAATATCGACCAGGGTGCCGGTGTCGATCGGATCGACATGCTGGGCGTAGATGGGCAATCCGCTCTGGGCCATCCGGTCGGCGATCCGGGCATAGACGGTACGCAGGCGCCTGATCGCGGTGAAGAGGCCGAGCGTTCCGCCGCCCGATGCTTCGATCAGCTGGGCATAGGCGCCTGCCAGCCCGGCCATATCGCCGCGTTTCACATCGGTGACGATGATGACCTTGGCCTGGTTGGGATAGTCGAACGGGCTGGCCACCTCGAATTCCCGCGGCGCGTGATCGAGATGGACTGCACCGCTGCGGGCTCTGGCGGTCTCCCAGCCACCGCCGCCTTTCAGCGTTGCCGACGTGATCATGACGCCATGGGCGGGCTTGGTGACGACCTCGGTGACCGGGATGGTCGGATCGAGCCAGTGACGGCAGATGCCAATATCATATTCGCGGCCCTCGAACCGGTCGATCATCAGCCAGTCGACAAAGTCCGGATCCGCCGGCCCGCCGATGCGTGACAATAAGGAAAGCCAGCTCGTCAATGTGTCGCGGCGCCAGCCAAGGCTCGACAGCGCGCCTTCCATCCGGGCGCGGGCCTGCGCGTCCATCCAGTCGGGCCCTTCCTCGATCAGATGTTCGATCCGTTGTCCCAGCCGGACCAGAGGCTTGAGCAGCGCGTCCATCGCAGTCGCGGCATTGGCGACGGCGTCGATCATCGGGCCCTTGATGTCGGTCAGCTCGGTTTCCAGACTATAGCCGGCGTCGGCGCTCTGGCTTTCGTCGCGGGCAAAGACCATGGCGCGGACTTCCTGCAGCAAGGTCTCGACCGGTCCATAGGGCTCGCCTTCGGCAACACGTTGCAGCCAGCCGTCACCGGGCAACGCTTCGGCGGCCTGGCGGGCGCTTTCAATCGCCCGACCGCCCTCCTCGTCGTAGGAGGCGAGATCGGCGAGCCGCGCGGCAAGTCCGCGCCGGCGACCGCGGTTTTTGGACTCCGGACCGATGACCCAGCGGCGGATTTCGATGGTCTCCTGTCCGGACAGGCGCGCGGCGAACATCGAATCGGCGGCGTCAAACAGATGATGGCCTTCGTCGAAAATCAGCCTTGTCGGCCGGTTCTGCTGTTCGCGTCCCCGCGCCGCGTTGACCATGACCAGCGCATGATTGGCGATGACGATGTCGGCCTGCTGGCTGGCGCGGGCGGCTTTTTCGATGAAACATTTGCGATAATGCGGACAACCGGCATAGACGCATTCGCCGCGCCGGTCGGTCAGCGCGGTGGCGCCGTTGCGGCGGAACAATGTGGTGAGCCAGCCGGGCAGATCGCCGCCGACCATATCGCCGTCCTTGCTATAGGCGGCCCAGCGCGCGACCAGATGGGCAAGGATCGCCGCTCGTCCGGCAAAGCCGCCTTGCAGCGCATCCTCCAGATTGAGGAGGCAGAGATAATTTTCCCGCCCCTTGCGCACCACGACCTTCCGGCGGAATGTCTCTTCGTCGGGGTATATGCGCCTTGTCTCCCGGTCGAGTTGGCGTTGCAGCGCCTTGGTGAAAGTGGAAATCCATACCGCGCCACCGGCTTGGCGGGACCAGAGCGAAGCGGGCGCAAGATAGCCGAGCGTCTTGCCGATCCCGGTGCCCGCTTCGGCGAGCAGCATATTGGGCGCGCCCCTGATCTTGCGCGGATTGAATATCTCGCTGACCGCGGCGGCGTAGCTTTTCTGGCCCTCCCGCTCTTCCGATCCTTCACCGGTCAGAGCGTCGAGCGTGGCCAGCGTTTCCTGCTTGTCAACGGTGATCGAACGGGGCGCGGGGCGCGGGGACTCTTCTTCCCATTCGTCGAGTTTCGAGAATAGCCAGCGTTCGGTCTCCACCGGTTTGGTCAGCCTTTTGCCGACCTCCTGCGCCCAGGGCCAGCGCAGCCGGTAGAGCGCCTGCGCGCTGCTCCACGCGCCTTCGCGCTCTTTCCAGAAAGGCGCTTCCAGCCCGTCCAGCAGCAGGCTCGCCGCTTGCCGATAGAAAGCCGCGATATCAGCCTCCTGATCCGGCGGAGCCAGACCCAGGGTCTTGGCCAAGCCAGAGGGCGTAGGCACCACAAATTGCGCCGGGTGGATGAAAGCGTAGAGTTCGAGGAGGTCCAGCCCCGAGAGATCGGGATAGCCCAGCCTCTGCCCCAGAAGCGGTGCATTGAGCAGGATATGCGGTGTTTCCGCCACACGACCAATAGCCTCGCCCTTGCCAATCGCACGGGTTTCGCCCTTGCTCGAGCAAATCCAGATGCCGCTATGGCTGGCATGCAGCGCGGGATAGGGGAGTGCGATATTCACAATCTGGCCATTTTCCTAATCGCGTCGACTGCCGTTTCCGGATCTTGTACGCCCGTATAGTGTATCTTGGTATAAAGCGGATCGGAAGAACCGTCATCGATTGTCTTTGTTTCAACCAATATCCAGCTTCCAAACCGACGCTGCTTCACGAAAGCAGCGTCGGTGATGATCTCTTTGTCGATTGAATGATAGATTTCATCACCAAATGCTTTGGTTGTGATGATGCGGCGATCCGTCACGATGGTCGTGCCGAACATCTCTGAAATCAGATCATTCAAGGGTTTGCGTACGGCCAAAAATGCACCGAGAAGCGGGAAACCCAGAAGGATGACTGGCAAACTGTACGCCATGATATAGCCGCTGAGTTCCCATATCCAGCCCATCGGGCCGTCATATTCTATCGATAGCAAACGCGACGTCGAAGCTTTTGCCATCCAAAGAACGAAAAGAGAAAAGACAATCAGAAACGCCACAAAGGTCAGCACATGATTGTTCTGAATGGCTCCGATCCCGAGCCTTTGCGACCAATATACCGGTTCTCCGGGAGCCAGCCGGTCGTCATTTTCACCACGCCGGAAAATGTCCAATGATGGATCAAAGTCCAGTTCGAACCGGGCGTTTGCAAGCGCGGAGCGGAGCGAGGCCGGATCAAATTTTCCCGTCGTTTCCAAAGTATCATGGTCACCCTTGCTATTCTTCTGGGTGAATATGAACGTCAGCCGGGATCGGCCCTTCGTAAGCGGAACGAGTTCTGCCCGCTGTATGTCTGCAAATTCCCATGCCAATTTTATTCCGTTCATATCATGAACCAGAAAATTATCCGTGATCTTTATCGACGATTTGAAGAGGCGAAATGTCCCCAGAACTATTTTCGCAATTATCGACAGCGGGATCAGTAGCATCAGCAGTTTGAAGATCGTCGCGCCGGTGTCTCCAATATCCAGTTCCATATTGGCAAAGGGGGATCCCAGATAGAGCTTGGTGTCCACTTCGGCGATCCAGAAATAGGCCCCGACAGCTGTGAAGGCCGATAGAAAAACCGACGCCAGTATCAAGCCCAGCCAGAAATGATGCGGTCGATAAGCACACTGCCACTTTATATTTTCGCTATTTAGCCGGCGGGTGCGTTCCTCGTCCGAGAGACGGGAAGATTGCGCAGGCAATTTCTGCTTTCCGAACATTTTATAAGGCCGAACTCAAAATCTGCTATCGCGTGATCAGCGGAACGCCGGACAGAAACGGATGCGCCCAGAAAAGCAAGGCATAGAGTATTGCCACAATCACCAGACTCAGCAATTCGCGGCCTGCTGTAGCGATCTTGGCCGGCTTTACCCACGCGCCTTCATTGCGCGAAACGGTGATGATCGAGACCAGTGCCCACAGGCCGAGCCCGCCGAACAGCACCAGCGACTTGTTGTCGCCGTTGGCGAGCAGATGGCCGAATGCCCAGATCAGAACACCGGTCAGCATCGGATGGCGGATCCATTGCCGGATTCGCGACGCGCCTTGCGCTGCCGCGATCAGCAGGATCGCGACAAACATCAGCGTCATATTGGCATGACGGCCCCACGCCGGTGGATCATAGACGAATTCGGCCGGAGTTGAGCGCCAGCCAAAGATTATCAGGGCGAGAGACATCAGCAACAACAGGGCCACCAGCCCTTTGTGCGGCCCTTCACCGATTGCGCTCTGGATCGAGGCGCGCAGGCCCGGCGTTACCGACTTCATCAAATGGACCAGGCTCCACAGCAGAACCCCCGTAATCAGCATTGCCATGTTCATTCTCCCGCTTTTGTTGCGTTCTACCTTGCCATATAGGCTAAGGCTACTATTTGCGCAGCATTGACTGAGAAGGACAAATTGTGACCGATTATCGTGAAGCAGCAGAAAATTCCAAAGCGTGGCCGTTCGAGGAAGCCCGCAAGCTGCTCAAACGCTATCGCGGCGAGCGCGGCGCACCGGCACCGAAACCGGGTGGCGAGCCGATGCTGTTCGAGACCGGCTATGGTCCCTCGGGCCTGCCGCATATCGGCACGTTCAACGAGGTACTGCGGACCACGATGGTCCGCCATGCCTATGAAACGCTGACCGGCAATCCGACGCGGCTGATCGCGTTCAGCGATGACATGGACGGCTTTCGCAAGGTGCCGACCAATGTCCCCAATCAGGAGATGCTGGCCGAACATCTGCACAAGCCGCTGACCCAGGTTCCCGATCCGTTCGGGAAGTTCGAGAGTTTTGCCGCTCACAACAACGCGATGTTGCGGGATTTCCTCGACCAGTTCGGCTTCGACTATGAATTCATCTCCTCGACCGAGCAATATCAGAGCGGCGCGTTTGACGAGACGCTGAAGCTCGTTCTCGCCCGCAACCAGCAGATACTCGATATCATGCTGCCGACCCTGGGCAAGGAGCGGCAGGCGACCTACTCGCCGATCCTGCCGATCAGCCCCAAGACCGGCCATGTGCTGCAGGTGCCTGTCGAGATCGTCGACGCCGAAGCCGGGATTGTGCGGTTCGAGGATGACGGCGAGATGATCGAGCATAATGCTCTAACCGGCGGCGCCAAGCTGCAGTGGAAGGTCGACTGGGCGATGCGCTGGACCGCGCTCGGCGTCGACTATGAAATGTACGGCAAGGACCTGACCGACAGCGGCGTGCAGTCGGGCAAGATCGCCAAGGTACTGGGCGCGCGCAAGCCGGAGGGCCTGATCTACGAGATGTTCCTCGACGAGAAGGGCGAGAAGATCTCCAAGTCCAAGGGCAATGGACTCAGCCTCGAGGAATGGCTGCGCTATGGTTCCGAGAACAGCCTCGCTTACTATATCTTCCGCGAACCCAAGTCGGCGAAGCAGTTGCACATGGGCGTGATTCCCAAGGCGGTCGACGAATATTTCCAGGCGCGCGCCAACTGGCACGAGCAAGATGCCAGCAAGCGGCTCGGCAATGCGGTGCATCACGTTCATAATGGCGACGTGCCGACGGACACGATCCCGGTCACCTTCGGCCTGCTGCTCAACCTTGTCGGCGTGATGGGCGATGCGGATCGCGAGCAGATCTGGGCCTATTTGCGCCAATATGCACCGGACGCGACGCCGGAGCGCTATCCCGATCTCGACGAACTGATCGGCAATGCGATGGCCTATCACAAGGACTTCATCGCCCCGACCCTGCACCGGCGCAAACCCGAAGGCGTCGAAGTGGCAGCACTCGAGCGGCTCGACAGCGAGCTGGCGGAACTGCCCGAGGATGCGCCGGCCGAGGACATCCAGAATATCGTCTATGCCATCGGCAAGGAGGGCGGCTTCGACAATCTGCGCGACTGGTTCAAGGCGCTGTACGAGACTCTGCTCGGCTCTTCGCAGGGCCCGCGCATGGGCAGCTTCATTGCGCTTTATGGCCTGTCCAATAGCCGCAAGCTGATTGCCGAAGCCCTGGCGTCCTCATGATCGATATTTTCACCACCGGCGGGACGATCGACAAGGTCTATTTCGATGCCTTGTCGGAATATCAGATCGGGGCGACGGCGCTGCCCGACATGTTGCAGGAGAACAACGTCTTTGTCGCCCACCGGGTAACGCAGCTGATGCGCAAGGACAGTCTCGAACTGACCGATGCGGACCGGGCCGCGATCCACGAGGCGGTTGCCGCGAGCGATGCCGACAAGATCCTGGTGACCCATGGCACCGACACGATGGTCGACACGGCGCGGGTGCTGTCCGACATCAGCGGCAAGACGATCGTGCTGACGGGTTCGATGCAGCCCGCGTCCTTGCGCGTGAGCGATGCCCAGTTCAACGTCGGTTTTGCCCTCGCCGCGACCCAGACATTGCCGCACGGCGTCTATATCGCGATGAACGGCGAGGTCTTTGACCCGGCGAAGACGCACAAGGACCGCTCGGCGCACAGGTTCGTCCGGGACTAGGATCATGTCCGGCACATAGGTACGGCAACGGGGAGTTTGGGATGGCAAAGCGCACGGTCGAGCAACTCAGCGAGCAACTGCTCAACAAGCCGCTGGCGGCGCTGTCTCCCGAAGAGCGGGGCGTTCTCGAAGCGATCGTATCGCGGGAGATCGTCGCGGACGATGCCGGGATGCTGGCCGACGAGCAGACCAGTTTCGGCGAACGTCTGTCCGACAAGGTGGCGGCGGTTGGCGGTTCCTGGGGCTTCATCATCACCTTTGCGGTGGTGCTGTTCGGATGGATGCTGCTCAACTCGGAGATACTGACCCGGTTCGATGCCGCCTTTGATCCCTATCCCTTCATCTTCCTCAACCTGATGCTCTCGACGCTGGCCGCCGTTCAGGCACCGATCATCATGATGAGCCAGAACCGCGCCTCCAACAAGGACCGGATCGCCGCCGCCCATGACTATGAAGTCAATCTGCGCGCCGAGCTCGACATCATCCGCCTGCACGAGAAAATCGACCTGCTGATGCTCGAGAAGATCGCGAAGCTCGAGGCCGATCTTGGCGAGATCAAGACGGCGGTGCAGTCGGCCTAGGCAGCAACCGGGCGCGTCACCGTCCGCAAGACCTCGGCATAGCTGTTGGCGATCGTCATGCGCGGACCATAGCCCTTGGCGATCAGCAGTTCGTGCGCCCTGGGCAGATTGTAGCAGGGCACGCCCATGAACAGATGATGTTCGCTGTGATAATTGACCCAATAGGGCGCCAGCGTCATCCGCATCAGCATATTGGCTTTGGTGGTCCGCGCATGGCTGAACGGGTCATCGCCGCCGGTGGTGGTGCAGGCATGTTCGGCGATATTGCGAATGCGCAGGATCAGCTGGAAGGTGGTCGCCAGCGCCGCCAGCCAGATCAGGAAGGGAATGATGCCCAGCGTCGCCAAGCTGACCAGCAGCACGATAAGCTGGATCAGCAGGAGGCGTCCGACCGTCCGTGTGGTGCGCTTTGCACCCTCCAGATCGACCACGGGCGCAGCCACGCCAGCGGCTCCGTTGCGATTGAGCGGGGTTCCGGCGGAGGTGTCGCGTTTTCCGTTCCCGTTCGTGCTGAGCTTGTCGAAGTACGCACGGCGCGCATCCTCGTCCTTCGACAGGCTCAGGACGAACGGAGTGAGCATCGCCTTCAGGCCCTTCCACGCCACCACGAACTGGTTGCTGCGCTGCTTGAAGAAGGTCTGCCCGGTGAGGTCGCGGATGACCTTGCGCTTCATGCTGGCGGGCGTCGTCGGGAAAGCCGCCGACAGGCCAAGGTCCGGATCTTCACTCTGCTGGGTGAAACGGTGATGGGTCAGATGATAGGCGCGATAGCTGTGCAGGTCGCTGCCGGTCGCCGACCCGGTGATCCACTGGCCGAGAAAATTGTTGGTCTTGCGTTTCGGGTGGAGCAGGCCATGGGCGCCTTCGTGCATCAGGATCGACAGGCCGAGCTGCCGGCCGCCGACCAGCACCAGCGCCAGCGGCGTGGCGATCAGGCCGGCCAGCCAGTGCCATTGCCAGAGCAAGGCCGTGCCGCCGGTAACCAGCGCCACCATCAGCCAGGCGTGAATCGACAGCCACAGACCGTGCCAGCGTGACACGCGAGTCAGCGCCTTCCACTCTTCAGGGGTGAAAATCTCATTCGGTCTGGCGGCTTTGACAGCGGGCATGATGCGATCCTTTTCTCCCCTCAATATAGCTGTTTTCTGCCGATTTTACAAATATCGGCGATGCCGTAGCGTTATTCTGGAGTGCGGGCATTCCGTTCGTCCTGAGCTTGTCGAAGGACGATTGTGCGCAGACCGGTCCTTCGACAAGCTCAGGACGAACGGATCAACATTCCTGCACTAGGCCAGTGCCTCGGCCAGCCGGATCATGAAATCCGCGCCGCGTTCAAACTGCTCGACCGCCAGATATTCATTCGGCTGGTGCGCTTGCTCGATCGAACCGGGACCGCAGATCACGGTGGCGAAGCCGGCCTGCTGGAATTGTCCGGCCTCGGCGGCATAAGAGACCACGCCGGACGGGCCATTGTCGCCGGTCAGGCGGCGGACAAAGGCTTCGGCTTCCACGGAACCGGCCGGTGTCATCGGCGGCGCGTTGGACAGGCGGGTAACGGTGACGCCCGCCTCGGGAAAGGCCCCGCGCATTTCTCTATCGAGCGCCGCGATTTTGGCCTTGAACGGCGCGAGTATCGCCTCCGGATCGACACCCGGCGGGCAGCGCAGGTCAAAGACAAAATGGGCGCGGCGGGCCAGGATATTGGCCGCGGTTCCGCCCTCCATCCGGCCGATGGTCAGCGTTGCGTGCGGCGGCATGAAAGGCGATTGCGGATCGGCATTTTCCCACAGATTGCGGGCCAGTTCGGCCAGATCATGCATCAGCTCCACCGCCACCATATTGGCGGACAGACCGAGATGGGTGAGGCTGCTATGCGCTTCGTGGCC
The DNA here is from genome assembly GCF_002776575.1 of Sphingorhabdus sp. YGSMI21. Classification (GTDB taxonomy): domain Bacteria; phylum Pseudomonadota; class Alphaproteobacteria; order Sphingomonadales; family Sphingomonadaceae; genus Parasphingorhabdus. The sequence goes on from NZ_CP022548.1 coordinate 1,584,007, forward strand.
GAGTATCTCGACCTCGTGAACGGTGATCCCCTTGTGGCCGGTGATGACTTTCATCATCGTTGGTTCGCCAATGATCGCCAGCGCCGGCTTCGGCAGTTTCGCCGCCATCTCCCCGATCATTGCCGGCGCGCCGAGGCAGCCGATTTCTTCATCATAGCTGAACGCCAGATGCACCGGCTTCGATCCGTTTCTGAACAGGGGCACGGCGGCCAATGCCAGCGCAATGAATCCCTTCATATCGCATGTCCCGCGTCCGTGCAGCAGGCCGTCCTTCTCTTTCACCGTCCACGGATCGCTTTGCCAATCCTGCCCGTCGACCGGCACGACATCGCTATGGCCCGACAATATGATCCCGCCTTCGACCGGGGGGCCAACGCTTGCATAGAGATTGGCCTTGGAACCATCTTCATTGACGACGCGGGTTGATGACACGCCGTGCCGGTCCAGATAATCCTCGACCCATGCGATCAGCTGCAAATTGCTGTTCCGCGACGTGGTGTCGAAGGCAATCAGCCTGGCAAGAATATCGCGGGCGGTGGTGAGGAGACTGTCGGTCATAAAATATCCGTTGCAAAGAAGATCAGGGTCACACGGGTCACACCCCCTAAAGGAGAAAAAGCTTTTGGTGCGAAAGGCGCAGAAATTGGCGGGTTTTGTCGGGATAATTGCGATTGGGCATGCAAATGGGCGTATCACAACAGGCGCGGTGTAGGACAGGGAATTTTATCTGGCCCCAGCTCTTTCGTCGACCCGTCATTGCGAGGAGCAGGGCGACGAAGCAATCCAGTGCGGCGCGCGCGGCCCTGGATTGCTTCCCCCGGCCTGCGCCGGGGTCGCAATGACGGAAGGCAGAGGCCCTTGCCCGACAAGCAGCTTCTCCCTCACGGGAGACGGAGTGTCCCGGATTGTGAATGATTCTGGAAGGCCGGGCGAAAGCCGTCGCCCCACTGCAGGCTGGATATTTATATGGACCGGAAGCGAGAAGCCGGCCGATATGGCCAGCTTCTCCTCGCCATCAATGGCGGCTGCCGACGTTGATCGGGATCTTGTGTCCCGATGTGCCTTCGCCCGAATAGGGGATGGTCACGGTCAACATGCCGTTGTGGAAGTCGGCGCTGGCCTTGTCTTCCTCGGCGCCTTGCGGCAGCGCGATATGCCGTTCGAACCGGCCGTAGAAGCGTTCGGAATAGCCGTCCCGCTGATCTTCCTCGTGGCGGCGTTCGCCTTTCAGGGTCAACACGCCATCCTTGACCGTCAGTTCGATATCATCCTCTGACAGGCCGGGAATTTCGGCGACCAGCCGAACTTCGTTTTTCCTTTCCGACACTTCGATCGACGGCCATCTGAATGTCTGGCCGAAAGTCGACCCGCCGCCAAAGCCGCGGAACGCATCGTCAAACAGCCGGTCAATCTCGCGCCGAAAGCTGGTGACCGGGCTGTTATCATTATCCTGCATGATTGCCGGCAAGCGGTCGTCCTGCCGGCTCCAGGGAATCAGATTACGCATATTCATATCTCATTTCCTTTTGCTAATAGGTTGAACGCAGGTCCGGCCCGAAAAGATCCGGTCCGGACCTATTACCTATAATTGGTTTTCGGCTGCGGAAATTCAAGATTAAGAGCAGAAGAAAATTCGATATTATTGCAATGGGATAGGCGTCATTTGATCCGGATTAGCCTGTCCGGTCGAGGTTGATCCTCTGTGGGCCTCCCCCGGCCTGCGCCGGTGTCGCAATGACGGAAGGCAGGGGCATCCTTCTCCCGTGAGGGAGAAGGATATGACGCCTTGTAGCTTTAGCGACTAGGCAAAGTTGGACGAGGGCGTTCTGCCGGTGATGGAGCGCGCCAAGAGAAGCTCAGTACACCCTCATCCAGCTGCTACTAGGCAGCAAGCTGCCAAGTCTGCGCATCCTTCTCCCTCACGGGAGAAGGAGCAACAAAACTCAAGCCTGCGAAGCAATCCAGTCGCGGATCTTGCTTTCCAGCACGGTCATCGGCAGCGCGCCGGTGTTGAGCACCTGGTCGTGGAATTCGCGCGGATCGAACTGGTCGCCGAGCGCGTCCTGGGCTTCTTTCTTCAGCCGCTGGATGGTCAGCGCGCCGATCTTGTAGGCCAGAGCCTGCGAGGGAATCGCGATATAGCGTTCGACTTCGGCGGTCGCGTCGGTCTCGCCCATGCTGCTGTTGTCGAGCATATATTGGATCGCCTGTTCGCGGGTCCAGCCCTTGCTGTGCAGGCCGGTGTCGACGACCAGCCGCATTGCGCGGAGCATCTCGTCGTCGAGATGGCCGAAGCGCTGATAGGGATCGTCATAGAGGCCCATCGGGAAGCCGAGCTTCTCGGAATAGAGCGCCCAGCCTTCGACAAAGGCGGTGTTGCCGCCAAAGCGCATGAAATTGGGCAGGTCGGTATTTTCCTGGGCCAGCGAAATCTGGAAGTGATGGCCGGGTGCGCCTTCGTGCAGATAGAGCGTGGTGATGCCGGAGGTGTTGCGCGACGGCAGGTCATAGGCGTTGAAATAGAATACGCCGGGACGCGATCCGTCGGGCGTGCCGCTCTGGTAGGAGCCGCCGGCCTGGAATTTCTCGATCGATTCGTCATAGGGCCGGATTTCCAGCGGCGATTTCGGCAGCACCTTGAACTGCTCGCCGATCTTCGCGTCGACCGTCTTGCCCATGTCATAATAAGCCTGGGTCAGCGCTTCGCGCGATTCGGGGTGGAACTGTTCGTCGGTGCGCAGAAATTCGAAAAATTCGGACAGGGTGCCGTCAAAGCCGACCTCGGCCTTGATGTCTTCCATTTCGGTCTTGATCCGGGTGACTTCGCTGAGGCCGAGATTGTGGATATAGTCGGCTTTCAGCGGCAGGGTGGTGGTGTTTTCGATCATGTTTTCATAAAGAACCGCACCGCCCTTCATGCTCGAGAGGCCGACTTCCTCGCGCGCCACCGGCAGATATTCATTCTTCAGGAAATCATGCATGCGCTGATAGCCGGCGAAAATTTCGGTGGTCGCCGCGGCATATTCCTTGGTCAGGCGCGCCTTGTCGGCCTCGCTGAAATCTTCGGGGAAATTCTTGGTCGGGGCCATGAACGGGCTGTTCTCGAGACCGAGGCCGATCTGGGTGGCGAGCTGTTCGATGACATTGGTGATCGTCAGCTTGGTTTCGACAACGCCGCTGTCCATGCCTTCGCGGAAACGGCCGATCGACCGGTCACCGATGGTGATGAACTGCTTGTGGCGTTTGAGATTGTCCTCGTAATTTTTCACCGTCTTGAACGGCGCGCCGCCCTTGCCGGAAGCAAAATTGGGATAGAATGTGTGGAAGCCGCTGAAATGGTTTACCGGGCGGACCACGGTCAGCGCCATGATTTCGTCGGACAGGCCCTTCAGTGCCTGCTGCTTGTCGCGCTTGAACACGTCATAGGCGATTCTATCGGTGGCGCTGAGCTTGCTGCGGTCGATTTTCATCAGGGCGGCCAGTTCGGCGGTTTCGGCGGCTTTCTCCTTGGCGAAATATTCGTCGGTGATATAATCGCCGAGCTGGTCGGCATAGCGTTCGTCGCCGCGGAACAGCGCGCCGATCGGGTTGCGCTTCAGGCTTTCCTCGTCGCTCTTGGCGAACAGGGCCTTCAGCTTCTGCCCCTCGGTCATCTCCGCTTTTTCGTGATGTTCCATCGCCGCAGCGCTGGTCGCGGCGAGCGGCTGGGCGATCGCGATGCTGCCGGTCGCCAGCAGGCTGGTGCCGAGGAGAAGTGCGAGAGATTTCTTGATCATATCTTGTTCCTGTTCAAAAACTGTTATGGCCAGCTAACACGCTAAAGTATCACCCGCAACGACTTCGCCGAAATTGTGATGTCGTTGGTCGAATCCGGTCGGCGGTTGATCGGAGAGCGGGGCCCGGCAGGAGATCAGGCCTCGCGCCACTTGTTCAGCCGGAACCATTTGGTGATGATATATTTGGTCCCCTGTTCGACCGGCGATCCGGCGTGCAAAGTGTCGATATTGGGCGTCCCGTCGGGCTTCATATTGTTCCAGATCAGCAACATCCCGCGACGCGGTTCGACCTCATATTTGAGCTGCGGGAAGGCGGTCGCGCCACCCTTTTCCGGCTCGTTGAGATAGGCCATCGCGGTCCAGCTGCGCTGCCCGCCATGGGGGCCTTCATATTGCCAGTAGGATTCGCTCTGGTGGAAATAGTCGTGATGATCCTTGAACTGCTGGCCCGGCTGGTAGCGCTGGCCCTGAAGGATTTCGCTATGCGATTGCGGCAGACCCATCAGGTCGCAGATCGCCTTGTCGATGCGCTGGATGTCGGGATCGGCGGGGTCGACGTTGCAGCTGTAGCTGGTGCGATAGCCCTCGCGTTCGCTGCCCTTGTAGAGAGTTGAAGGCTGGCTGTTGCTGTCGATCATGTCGATCAGCAGATCGCAATCGGCGTTGCTGAGGAAATTCTGGTGGACATAGAGCTGGACCAGCGGGCTTTCCAGCCACTGCACCCGCGGATGGGCGTTCAGCGTCTCCGTGACGTGGCGGCCCAGCTCCGCCATCCGGCGCGGGCTGGCATATGCTTCCGTCTGCTTTTTCGAAAAGACCTTGGCCATGATCGCAGCCTAGTCGATGACGCGGCCGCGGACCATCACCCAGTCGACCTTTTCCAGCGCGCGAACATCATCCAGCGGATTGCCGTCAAGCGCAATCATGTCGGCGGAATAGCCGACCGCGATCCGGCCGATCTCATTGTCCATGTCGAGCGTTTTTGCGGCGATGCTGGTGGCGCTGGCAATGGCTTCGCGCGGAGTCAGACCGGCATCGACCATCAGTTGCAGCTCCTCGGCATTGCGCCCGTGATTGTAGACGCCGGCATCGGTGCCAAAGCCGACCGGCACGCCCAGTTTCTTCGCCAGAGTGACCGCCTTGCCGACGCGGCCCATGGTCATGCGGATCTTGTCCTCGACCACCGGGGTGTAGACGCCCTTGCCGAGCCGCTCGCTGACACCCTTGAACGCCATCAGCGTCGGCACCAGCACGGTGCCATTGGCCTTCATCACCTTGAGCGCCGCCTCGTCGGCAAATGTGCCATGGTCGATCGTATCGATGCCGGCCCGCGCCGCCGCCTCGATGCCGCGCGCGCCATGGGCGTGGGCCATGACTTTCAGGCCGAGCGAGTGGGCGGTGTCGGCGATCGATTGCATTTCCGCGCTGGTAAATTGCGCGTCCAGTCCGCGTCCCTGTTGCGACAATACGCCGCCGGTGGCGGTGATCTTGATGATATCGGAACCCGCCCGGCTTGCCTTGCGGACTTTCTCCGCGCATTCGACCGCGCCGGTGCAGCTATAGCCGCTGGTCAGCAGGTCGTTCACATCCTCGGTAAAGCCCGACACATCGCCATGGCCGCCGACAATTGCCAGCGCCGGACCGGCCGCAATGATGCGCGGACCCGGAATGATCCCTTCGGCAGTACCCCGGCGCAGCGAAAAGGCGCTATATTGCGAAGAGCCCGCCTCGCGCACGGTGGTGAAGCCGGCCTTTGCCGTGACCAGCGCGTTTTTCGCGCCGACAACCACGCCCCATTCGGCCGGTTCCGTGGTCTCCTTCCAGAAATCGCCACCCGGATCGCCGGTCAGATGCACATGAAGGTCGATCATGCCGGGCATGACGGTCTTGGTGGAGAGATCGATGATGGTAGCGCCGGCATCATATGCTGCATCCGGTCCGCGCCGGATCTCCGCGATCCTGCCATCCCGAACGATGATCGTTGCCGGTCCGCTCGGCTGCGCGTCAGCATCGGTCAGCAGATTGCCGACGCGAATGATCTGGTCCTGGGCGATGGCGCCGGCGGGTAACATTGCCAGTGCCAGGGTTGAAATGGTCAGGCCGAGCGCGCGTATCATCTTCAGTCTCCTCTTGTCCTGACGCACTTCTGCTTGGCGGCCCCGCATGATGCAACAAAAAACCCGCCGCCTGGTCAGGCAGCGGGTTTGGTGTTTCAGGCTTCCGGTCTTACCAGAAGAAGTCGTAGATCACGTCGATGACTTCGCCGCTATAGGTATCGACCAGCAGGACATCGTCATAATAGCGGATCCAGCGGGTGCCCGCATAGGCGGTGGGCAGGCGGTAGCGCCAGGGGTCGTTGATCCAGTAGCGCGATCCGTAAAAAGATGTGCCCAGAAAGACCCCGATGTTCCAGCGGCGATAGCTGTGCGAGCGATAGGGCGAATAATAGCGGCCGAGCCGGTAATAGCTGCGGTTGGCCTGGCGATAGCGCCGCCAGTCATAGCGTCGGTCCTGGCGCCAGTTGCGGTTCCAGTTGCGATTGCTGCGGTTGTAATTGCGGTTGTTTCTGGCCTGCCGGTTATCCCGGTAGCGACGATCGATCCGGCCGTCCCGGTCGCGGTCTACCCGCCGGTCGACGCGGCCATTATTGTTGCGGTCATAGCGCCGGTCGATCTGTCCGTCGCGATTGCGATCATAGCGCCGGTCAACCCGGCCGTCGCGGTTATTGTCCCCGCGTCGTGCCGCGCGCTGGTCCGTGGTCCGGCGATTCTGGGTCGCTGGCCGGCTGGCCGCGCGCTGGCGGTCAACCCGTCGCTCCCGCTGGGTTGCAAGATTGACGTTGCGGTCGGCAGACCGTTCGGTTCGGGTTGTTCTCTGGGATTCCCGGGCTTGCCGGCTAATCGTCGCCTCTCCGCGATTGTTGCGTGCTTGTGGCCGTCGCTGTCCGCGGTCGCCCGTCCGGTTGGTCTGGCGGTTGCCCCGGTTGGCGCGGCGCTCGCTGCGGCCGTCGCGCTGCAGGGCGACGGCGCCGGTGAGGTCGACCTTCGCCAGTCCGGGGGCGCTGTTGAGACTGGGTGCAATCTCGGCGGCGGATGCCGCAGCAGGCGTCAACATCGTGGCCGCCATCAGGCCGGGAACGAAAAATATACGCATGGCTTACTCCTGTTGTTGGCGACTCCATTTGCCGCATCTGTGCAACAGGTGATAGTTTATTAACCCTGTCGGACTCCTGAACTGACTTGTTATGTTCAGGAAAGGTGGAAGTTATCTGAACGTTGCTGTTCAGATAACTTCCATCCCGGACTTGGTCCGGGGTCCATCACGGGTCCTCTAATCGATTTGTTTTTCTGATGGGTTTGCTGACGAACGAGCGGTGCGAACCAACGCTTTCCTGTTTGATGCAAGTTCAGGAGATGGCCCCCCGCCTGCGCGGGGGCACGGCTTAATCCTTCAGATTATCCTTCTCCAGCCATTCTTCGAGCCATTTGATCGTATATTCGCCGGACTGGAATTCCTCGTCATAGACCAGCTTCTGGTGCAGCGGGATCGTGGTCTGGACGCCTTCGATGACAAATTCGTCCAGTGCGCGGGCCAGCCGCATCATGCAGCCGTCGCGGGTGCGGCCATAGACGATCAGCTTGGCGATCATGCTGTCATAATAAGGCGGAATCGAATAGCCGGCATAGAGACCGCTATCGACCCGGACGTGCATGCCGCCGGGGGCGTGATAGCTGGTAACCTTGCCGGGCGATGGGGCCCAGGTCTTGGGGTTTTCGGCGTTGATCCGGCATTCGATGGCGTGACCGCTGAACACCAGGTCTTCCTGCTTGACCGAAAGATCACGGCCGTCGGCGATGCGGATCTGCTCGCGCACCAGATCGAAGCCGGTGATCATCTCGGTCACCGGATGCTCGACCTGCAGGCGGGTGTTCATTTCGATAAAATAGAATTCGTCATTCTCGTAGAGAAATTCGATGGTGCCGGCGCCGCGATAGCCCATGCCCTTCATCGCATCGACACAGACCTTGCCCATGGCTTCGCGCTGCTCGGCGCTGATCACCGGCGAAGGCGCTTCCTCGAGGACCTTCTGGTGGCGGCGCTGCAGCGAACAGTCGCGTTCGCCCAGATGAATGGCATTGCCGCGGCCGTCGCCGAACACCTGGAATTCGATATGGCGCGGGTCGCCAAGATATTTTTCGATATAGACGGTCGCGTCACCAAAGGCGGCTTTCGCCTCGGTGCCCGCCTGTTTCATCTGGGTTTCCAGTTCGGTCTCGCTGTTGACCACTTTCATGCCGCGCCCGCCGCCGCCGGAAGCGGCCTTGATGATCACCGGATAGCCGACCTGCTTGGCGACTGTCTTGGCCTCGGCAATCTCGCTGACCGCACCATCGGAACCGGGGACCAGGGGAATGCCCAGATCGCCGGCGGTTTTCTTGGCAGCGACCTTGTCGCCCATGATTTTGATATGTTCCGGCTTCGGGCCGATCCACTTGATCCCGTGCGCCTCGACGACTTCGGCGAAATGCGCGTTTTCGGACAGAAAGCCGTAGCCGGGGTGGATCGCGTCCGCGCCGCTGATCTCGGCGGCTGAAATGATCGCCGGAATCGACAGATAGCTGTCGGCGGCGGCCGGAGGTCCGATGCAGACCGCCTGGTCGGCGAGCCGCACATGCATGGCATCCGCGTCGGCGGTGCTGTGTACGGCGACGGTTTCGATGCCCAGCTCTTTGGCCGCGCGCAAAATCCGGAGGGCAATTTCCCCGCGATTGGCTATCAGGATTTTTTCAATGGTCATATTACGACGCCCCCGTGCCGTTCGCGTCGAGCGCAGTCGAGACGCATGTGTTTGGAAGCCGGTCTCTCGACTTCGCTCGAGACGTACGGAGTGACTTAGACATCATCTATGCGATCACGACGAGAGGCTGGTCAAATTCAATCGGCTGGCCATTTTCGACCAGGATGGACTTGACCGTGCCGGCGGTGTCGGAGGTGATCGGATTCATCACCTTCATCGCCTCGACGATCAGCAGCGTGTCGCCCACGGCAACCTTGTCTCCGACGGAGATGAAATTGGCTGCGCCCGGTTCGGGGGCGAGATAGGCGGTGCCGACCATCGGCGATTTCTGGGCGCCGGCGTGATCGTCTGCCGGAGCGGCTTCGGCTGCCGGGGCTGCAGCAGCAGGGGCAGGAGCCGCTGGAGCGGGCATAGAGACCGGCGCGGAAACAATTGTCCCGCCGCCGCGAGCGACCTTGATCTTGCGGTCACCGTCCTCGACTTCAATCTCGCTCAGGCCGGCCTTCTCGAGAATCGCGGCCAGATCGCGAACCAGTTTGATGTCGACATTCATGCCTTCACCCGTTTCTTTCTTTGCAGACATATTTCGTCCTTATAAATGTCGTTAAAATTTGCTGGCAGCTTCCAGCGCCAGTTGATAGCCGAAAGCACCAAAGCCGCAAATGGTCCCTTTTGCAACCGGTGCAATGAAACTCTTGTGGCGATATTCCTCGCGCGCAGCGGGGTTTGAAATATGCACTTCGATGACCGGCGTGTTGATCGCCTTGATCGCGTCGAACAGGGCGAGCGATGTATGGGTCAGGGCGCCGGCATTGAGAATTACCGCTTGCGCCTCTTCTGCCGACGCTTCGTGCAACCAGTCGACCAGATGCCCCTCATGGTTGCTCTGGCGAATATCGACATCGAAACCGAGCGTCTGCGCATGGTCCTCGATCTGGCCGGCAATCTCGTCGAGCGTCTCCGAACCGTAGATTTCCGGTTCGCGCATGCCGAGCAGGTTGAGATTGGGCCCGTTCAATACATAGATGGTCTTGGCCGCCAAGATATTGGTCCTTCCCACAGGCTTTTGGTTGCGACTGGAGCGCCCTCTTTATATGGCTCGTTTTTGAAAAGCGAGATCAAAGACATGAAAGTTACCGAAATGGCTGAAATCCAGATCCGATTGAACGGCGATACCCACAAGATTGCAGCCGGCGGCTCGATCGCCGATCTGGTGCGTTCGCTCGATCTCGATCCGGCCAAGGTGGCGGTCGAACGCAATCGCGAGATCGTCACCCGGTCGACACTGGAAGATGTCACGGTCGAACAGGGCGACGAGCTGGAGATTGTCCATTTCGTCGGTGGCGGCTCCGGTGACGACAGCTGGACTGTCGCTGGCCGCACCTTCAACTCGCGGCTGATTGTCGGTACCGGCAAATATAAGGACTTTGCCGAAAATGCCGCGGCGGTAGAAGCATCCGGCGCGGAGATTGTCACCGTGGCGGTGCGCCGGGTCAATGTCATGGACCGGAACCAGCCGGTGCTGATGGATTTTATCGATCCGAAGAAGACCACCTATCTTCCCAACACCGCCGGCTGTTTCAATGCCGACGAGGCGATCCGCACCTTGCGGCTGGCGCGCGAGGCGGGCGGCTGGGATCTGGTCAAGCTGGAAGTGCTCGGCGAGGCCAAGACATTATATCCCAATATGCGCGAAACGCTCGAGGCGACCGAGGTGCTGGCCAGGGAAGGCTTCAAGCCGATGGTCTATTGTGTCGATGATCCGATTGCCGCGAAGCAGCTGGAAGATGCCGGCGCCGTGGCGATCATGCCGCTGGGCGCGCCGATCGGGTCGGGTCTGGGTATCCAGAACCGGGTGACGATCCGGCTGATCGTCGAGGGCGCGAACGTGCCGGTGCTGGTCGACGCCGGTGTCGGTACCGCGAGCGATGCAGCGGTGGCGATGGAACTGGGCTGCGACGGCGTGCTGATGAATACGGCCATTGCCGAGGCGAAGGAGCCGGTGCGGATGGCCCGCGCGATGAAGCTTGCCGTCGAGGCCGGGCGCGAGGCCTATTTGTCCGGACGCATGGGCCGCCGCATGTATGCCGACCCGTCGAGTCCGCTCTCCGGGCTGATTTAGTGCCTTAATACAGCAAGATATGGTGTCATCTGTAACTAGCTGATTCGTAACAAAAGTTACATGATGTTAAATTGGTCGACCGACGATTGTCGTTGGTCGAAGCCGTCTGCCGTTCGCCGATCAAAATGGCGGTTTATCGAAGTCCGGATGCTCGCCGGGCATCGCTCCCCTATCCAAGATGGTGAGGCGGGAGCACAACCAACGTCTCTCCAGACAGCCATTCCCCGGCACGATGGATAAACCGCTCCCGACCTCACCCCCTAACGGGCTGCGCCGGCCCCCATTTTATCCGGCAACGCCCAGAAAATTTTTGAGGAGTGAGAGAATGTCGAACATTAACTTTACCAAGTCCCTTTGTGCCGCTGCCGCGATTGCCGTTGCCGCAACCGGCTTTGCTGCCAGCGCCAGTGCCCAGGGCCGGATCACCCGGACCGCCACGGTCGAATATGCCGATCTGGACCTGACCAGCGAACATGGCCAATCGACCTTGCAGGGTCGTCTGAAGGGCGCCGTTCGCGAAGTCTGCGGCAGCGTCGACGCGAAGAACCTGACCGACGTGCTGGATCATGGCGCCTGCATGCAGGAGGCCAAGGCCTCGGCCCAGCGCGCCAGCGTCACCATCATGGCTGCGGCCAAATCCGGCCAGCCTGTCAAAACCGCAATGGTGATCAGCAACTAAAGCAGATTCCGAGAGCCGCAAATCCCCAACAAGCGGCCGCAATTTGGCCAAAACAGCCTTCAAAAGCCCCGGTGTCCCTTACACCGGGGTTTCTTTTGTGGACAAGGCTTCTTTACTGTAAAAGCAACTATAGACAATTATTTATATTTATTCTGTAGTATTACTATCTTTATACAGTTCTATATAAAATGATAGTCTAATAAATATCAAAGGCTTACAATTATCCAAGTATTTCTAACGTATTAACCATCGTTGGAAACGCGATGTAAACGTTTTTCCGCTCATATGTAAATGATTGTAACACGGGGTGCAGGTAAAAATGGCATCCTGATGGGATGATTCAGCGGGGTCGCCGCAGCGTCTGGGAGGTTCTATGGAAATTGATCGGCAGAGAAAACCGAAGAAAGTTATCGGTCCTTTCGGTGAAGCCCTGAGCCTCAATGATTTGCCGAAAAGCAATACCACCAGATGGGTGATCCGGCGAAAGGCAGAAGTGGTCGCGGCCGTTACCGGTGGCTTGCTCAGCCTTGAGGAAGCCTGTGATCGCTATGATCTCTCGCTCGAGGAATTTCTCTCCTGGCAGGAATCCATCGACAAGTCCGGTCTGCCCGGGCTGCGGATCAGCTATCTTTCCAAATATCGTACAGAATACCGGGCGAGACAGGAAAAGCTCGAACAGACAGGGTCGCAATCACCTCGAGATCCGTTAGCGGATCTTCACTAACTGAAAGCCCTACATCATGTCCAACAAGCGAGTCCTCGTCATTGACGAAGAGAGCGCGTTTACGCGTTTCTTGCAGGATGACCTCGAGCAGCGCGAAATATCCGTAGCATGTGTCTATTCTCCCGGCGACGAGAACGGAGCGACTGCCTTCGCTCCCAATGTCATCCTCGCCGATCAGAAAATGCTCTCCCAAAGCAACGCCAGCCTGTTGCACAAATTGCCTCTGGTTCTGATGACCGGAGCGGATTCGCAATGGTATAACGGCAGCGAAGCCTCGATAACGGCGGCCAATTCGCAAATTGTCGCAACGATACCGAAGCCGTTCGAGCCCAATATGCTGGCCGAGCTGATCGACCGATATGCGCAGGACAGCCAGAAGATCAATCTGGACACGGAATATATCGAGGCGCTGGTCGCGAGCAACCGGTTGCTCGACAATCTCGTCGTCGAATTCCAGTCCAAGCATGCGCTGGATGATGGCCGGATCGTCGGCTATGAGGCGCTGTCGCGGCTGAAAACCCGGCGCGCGATCAGCCCGGCGACAATTTTCTCCGCCGCGACGGAAATGTCGCTGGAGATAGAGGCGACGATGAATGTCGTCGACCAGGTGATCAAACTGGCCAGTTCGCTGCGCCGATCCCGGAAGACCATGCCGGTGTCTTTCAATTGCAGCGCAATATTGCTGACCCAGTCGGATTTCGTCGACGCGCTTTTTGCCCGGTTGCAACAGTCGCCGAACATGGGCGGTTCGGTGATCATGGAAATCACCGAGGAAAACCGGGTTGCCAATATCAAGGTCGTCTCCGAAATCTGCCAGATGCTGGGCCAGTACGGGCTGAAAGTGTCGATCGACGACTATGGCACCGGCCACAGCAATCTCGACCGGATTGCCGAAATCCCCTTTGCCGAGCTGAAGCTGGACAAGGAAATTTTCTGGGCTTTCTGTAACGACCGGGTGCCGATCACGGTTCTGGGATCGATCATCGACTTTTGCCACATGCGCGGAGCCAAGACGGTGGTCGAGGGCATCGAGACGCCGTTCCATCTGGAAAAGGCGCGGCTGCTGGGCGCCGACCAGGGCCAGGGCTTTTACTGGGGACGCGCCGTGCCGCCGCAATATCTGGTCAAGGACTGGCAGGGATTCTGATCCCCGGGCCGCGCGACGGCAGATCGCCATGGCCAGGATCTTTCTTCATTCCGCCGGTCTCGCGCAAGGTCGGGTGCGCATATTCCGGCAGTGGTTTACGGATTCGCATATCAGGCATATTTGAACTATGCTGACCGTCATTACAGCGGCTTGAGGGGATTCTAATGAAACAGCTGAGCGCACTGGATGCGATGTTTGCCTATACCGAAACCGCGAACACGCCGATGCACATCGGCCAGTTGCTGATTTACGATCCCTCGACCGCGCCGGGCGGCAAGGTCGGATTCAAGGACATCCTGCGCTATATCGAAGGGCGTCTCGATGGTGCGCGGATTTTCCGGCAGAAACTGGTGCGGGTGCCCCTCGATCTCGATCATCCCTATTGGGTCGATGACGCGAATTTCGATCTCGAGTTTCACGTCCGCCATATCGCTTTGCCCAAGCCGGGTGACTGGCGGCAATTGTGCATCCAGGCGGCGCGCATCTATGCCCGGCCGATGGACATGAACAAGCCGCTCTGGGAATATACGGTGATCGAAGGGCTCGACAATGTCGAGGGCGTGCCGAAGGGCAGCTTCGCAGTCCTGCACAAGATGCACCATGCCGCGATCGACGGCCAGTCGGGGCTGCAGATGACGCTGGCGCTGCACGATCTCGATGCCGAGATGAAGCCGCGCACATTCGACATGCAGTTCCAGCCGGAGAAGGATCCCAACCCGGTCGCCCTGCTCGCCAAGGCGCAGTTCAACAATATCGCCAATCCGGTGCGCGGGCTGCAGAATCTGCAAAAGCTGATCCCGATGCCGAAACGGCTGTTCGACGTGCAGCGCGAATTCCGCCAGCGCGATGATGCCAAGGGCAGCATCCCCAAGACACGCTTCAACAAGAAGCTCAGCCCGCACCGCGTGTTCGACGGGCGGGAATTTGCCCTGTCCGACATCAAGAAAATCCGCGAGGCTTTTCCCGGAGCGACGGTGAACGATGTCATGATCGCGGTGGTCAGCGGATCGATGCGCGGCTATCTCGCGGCCAAGGACGATCTTCCCGAAAAGACGCTGAAAATCGGCGCACCGGTCTCGGTGCGGACCGACGATGACAAGGATAGCGCCGGCAATCAGGTGACGATGATGCAGGTCGGCGTCGGCACCCATCTGGCCGATGCGGGTGACCGGTTGAAATTCATCATGGAGGAAACCCGGCGCTCCAAGGCTATGACCCAGGCGCTCGGCGCCAAGACGCTGATGGAATTATCCGGCGCGATGCCGGCTGGTCTCACTGCAGCGGGGACCAAGATGATGGTCCGCGCCGGTCTGGTCGAGCGGCTCAATCCGGCGGTCAATACGGTGGTCACGAATGTACCCGGGCCAATGGTGCCGATGTATTTTGCCGGGGCCGAGCTGGTCAAGAGCTTCGGCATGGGCATATTGGCCGAGGGCCAGGGGCTGTTCCACGTTGTCACCAGCTATAATGGCAATGTCATTCTGACCTTTCTGGCGGATCGCAATATCATGCCCGATCCGGAATTTTACGCGACCTGCATTTCCGACAGTTTTGCCGATCTGATGAAAGCGGCGGCAAAGCAGGCGGCGTCGGATGCCAAAAAGGCCAAGGCCAAGAAGTCGAAGCAGCCGAAAAAGCCGAAAAAGCGCGTTTCCTCCTCTGCCGCTACGGCGGGCAGGGGGCGGACAAAAACGACTGCAAAATAGCGGCCTTCCTGCTTGACTCGGCGGGTCTGATTGCGCATCGGTTCCGTTAATCATTCAATTAAAGAAGGACTCGCCATGAGCACAGTAGAATTTAACGATCGCGTCGCCATTGTCACCGGCGCGGGGGCCGGTCTGGGCCGCGAACATGCCAAGGAACTGGCGCGGCGCGGGGTCAAGGTTGTCGTCAATGACTTCGGTGGTGCGCGCGATGGCACTGGCGGATCCGCGACGGTCGCCGAACAGGTTGTAGCCGAAATCGAAGCCGAAGGCGGCGAAGCCATGGCAGCCGGCTGCAGCGTCACCGACATGCCTGCGGTCGAGAAGATGGTCGCAGACGCGATCGCCAAATGGGGCCATGTCGACATTCTCGTTAACAATGCCGGCGTGCTGCGCGACAAGAGCTTCCACAAGATGAGCATGGAAGATTTCCAGTTCGTCATGGACGTCCATCTGACCGGCAGCGCCAACTGCACCAAGGCCGTCTGGGATCATATGCGCGAACGCCAATATGGCCGGATCGTGATGACCACATCCTCCACCGGTCTCTACGGCAATTTCGGTCAGGTCAATTACGGCGCGGCGAAACTTGCTCTGGTCGGCATGATGAACAGCCTGCACCAGGAAGGCGCGGGCAAAGGCATTCACACCAACTGTATTTCCCCTGTGGCAGCGACCCGCATGACCGAAGACATCATGCCGGAAGAAGCCCTGAAAGCCCTGGTCCCCGAAGCGGTGACCCCGGCTGTGGTCTATCTGTGCAGCGACGGCGCGCCATCGAAAACCATCCTCACGGCGGGTGCCGGCGGCTATGCAGCGGCGAAAATCTTTGAAACAGAAGGCATCTGGCTGCCGGAAGACAAGCGCAGCGCCGAATCCATTGCCGAAAATATCGACCAGATTTTGGACGAAACCGGCATGCAGGAATATGCCAATGGCGGCGGCCAGGGCGGCAAGTTCTTCCGCCGGATGCAGGAAGTCATGAAGGGCTAAAAGACCCGCGAACAGGAGAAATAATATGCCAACGATCAAAGCAAGCGAACTGGAATCCTGGAAGGGCAAGGAGGTCGGTGTATCCGACTGGGTCCTGGTTGATCAGGACCGGATCAACACATTCGCCGATTGCACCGAGGACCATCAGTTCATCCACATCGACGAGGAAAAAGCCAAGGCTACACCCTTTGGCGGCACCATCGCCCATGGTCTGCTGACCCTCTCGCTGTTGCCGAAACTGTCCTACGGCACGACGCTGGGCCTCGAAGGCACGGTGATGGGCATCAACTACGGCTTCGACAAGGTGCGCTTCCTCAATCCGGTGCGCGCCGGTTCCAAGGTCCGCGGTCGCCATACCTTGGTGGACGCGGTCGAAAAGCAGCCCGGTCGCTGGTTGCTGACCTATAATGTGGTTGTCGAGATTGACGGTATCGAAACACCGGCATTGATCGCGACATCGCTGGTGATGATCGTGGTCGGCTAGGCCAACCGAACGAGACAAGCAAAAAAGGGCTCCGGACCGGTTCCGGGGCCCTTTTTATTGCCATTCTCTATTCCGATGGTCTCAGGCGGGGATGAGCACGTTGCGCAGCAGCGGATCTTCCATCGCCCGGCCCGCGCCATTGGCAACGCAGGTCAGCGGATCGTCGGCAATAGTGACCGCCAGGCCGGTTTTCGCGGAAATAAATTCGTCAATCCGTCCCAGCAAGGCGCCGCCGCC
The DNA here is from genome assembly GCF_002776575.1 of Sphingorhabdus sp. YGSMI21. GTDB lineage: Bacteria > Pseudomonadota > Alphaproteobacteria > Sphingomonadales > Sphingomonadaceae > Parasphingorhabdus. Next base: position 1,600,670 of record NZ_CP022548.1, read on the forward strand.
GGTCAGGACTATGCCCTGTTCCATGATATCCGCTGCCAGCTCCGGCTTGCTGTGCTCGAGTGCGTTGAGCACGGAATCGGCAATCTGTCCGACGGGTTCGGCAATGGCCCGGGCAATCTCGGCTTCGGTGATGGCAATTTTTTTCGGCATGCCGCTGACCAGGTCGCGGCCCTTGATATGCATCGTCCGGCCTTCGCCCTCCGGACTCATCGCACTGGCGATCCCGTGTTTGACGAGTTCCGTGGTGGTTTCACCAATCGCCAGATTATGCTTGCGGCGGATGTGCGACGCGATGGTGTCGTCGATCTTGTCGCCGCCCATGCGGCCCGACGTGCTATAGGCAAGCCCCTGCAGCGACAATATCGCGACCTCGGTGGTGCCCCCGCCGATATCCACCACCATTGCCCCCACCGGATCGGTCACCGCAAGACCGGCGCCAATCGCGGCGGCCATCGGCTCCTCGATGAAGTAGATTCCGGATGCACCCGCGTTGGAGGCAGCATCGCGCAACGCGCGAAGCTGCACATTGGTCGAACCGGACGGAATGCAGACCACGATATCAAAACGCCGGAATATCCCGGTCTTTTTCTTGTGAACCTTGTGGATGAGATGATTGATCATCTGCTCCGCCACATCGAGATCGGCGATTACGCCATCCTTGAGCGGACGAAGGACCCTGATATTGGCCGGCGCCTTGCCCATCATCAGCTTGGCATCGCTGCCAACGGCGCGCACCTTGGTCACGCCGTCACGTGTCTCGAGCGCAACCACCGACGGTTCGTCGAGAACGATCCCGCGATCCCGCGCGTAGATCAATGTATTGGCCGTACCGAGATCGATCGCCAGGTCATGCGACCGGAGCTTGAAAAAATTGTTCATAAAGGAGGAAATACTTCAACTAGAGCGGCCATATTGCCAATGTCATCGGGGGGCATGTCTCGGGTGACAGCGCGCCAATGAACCTGCGCTGTATAGCTATTCGACGCCAGCGGGATGCCCATTCGTCATATGGGTGGATAATTCGGTCGAACCGATTTTTGCGCGCCGTTCCCCGCCGGCATTGCGGCGCCAGGGAGATGGGAATGGCAAGGTGAGATGGATGGGGCCCCTCGATCATCCATGAAGCTCCGACCGGATACGCGCTTTATTGGCCAGCTGGTGACGGGCCTGCGGATCTTGTCTACCAGATCGCGGACCGCAGCATTTTCTATCGGAAAGGCTGCTGTTTTTTTGCTTGCCGGCGGTTAGCCTTGATCCGGGCATATCCGTACAGATACTGATGTCGATCAGTCCGGAAATGTCTATTGTCATTGAAACAAGGCTACCTGGCGGCGGTTGCGGCGGGAAGAATGGCCAGTCATTTGAAACAACAGGAGCAATATTCCATGGCCGTACCGACGAAAATTCTGGTCGCCACCGATCTGACAGCCAGGGCCGACCGGCCGTTCGCACGGGCAAAATTGCTCGCCGACATCTGGAATGCAGCGCGGACCCTGCTATTTGTCAGCAGCCCCAAGACGGAGGTTGATATCGCGAAGGTCGAGGCCCAGCTGCTGCGCAACTATGGCGCCGATGCCGAAGGCTGCAATCTGGCGATAAATTACGGCAAGCCTCCCCAGGTGATCGCCGAAACGGCGGAACAGCTGGACAGCGAACTGATCGTCGTCGGCGCCGCGCGGCATAATAATATTTCCGATTTCTTCCTCGGCACGGCGGTCGACCATCTGGTCCACCATGCCAGATCGCCCGTGCTGATCGTAAAGGAGCGGCCCCGCGCCAATTATGACCGCATCCTCGTGGCAACCGATTTTTCGGAATTTTCCGCCCATGCGCTGCGCACCGCGCTGGACTTTTTTCCCGCGGCGAAAATCGAGCTCGTGCACGCCTATCATGTCGCCTACGAAGCCTGGCTGAAATCCGATGGCATTGCCGATGAAATGCGGTCCGACGCAGAAAAGGAATTGCAGGATTTCATGACCGGCCTGAACCTGCCGGAGAGCGATGCCTCGCGGGTCACACCGCATCTGGTCGAGGGCAATTTGCACCAGTCGGTCCACAATATGCTCGATAGCGGTGATTTTGATCTGCTGGTGCTGGGGACGCATGGTCGCGGCGGCTTCGTCATGGCAACCATCGGCAGCCGCGCCAGCGAAATGATGGGCTGGTCGCCGGTCGACGTGTTGATGGTCAGAAAACCCGCCTAGGGCCGGACCCTAGGCCAGCGCCGCCTCTGCATTTTCCTGATCCTCTGTTGCGGGCGCGCCGGTCAGGCGCCGGTACAAATGCCATGTCGCATGGCCCAGCACCGGAAGGACGACCAGCAGCCCCAGGAAAAGCGGCAGCATGGCGATGAACAGCGTTACCGCAATCAAGACCGCCCAGGCCAGCAGCACGAATGTGTTCGACCGCACCGATGCCAGGCTGACGATGATGGCGGTGATGAAGTCGACATTGCGGTCGACCAGCATCGGCAGGCTGGCGACCGTGATCGCGTAGAAGGCCAGAGCCATGATCGCTCCGACGATGCTGCCGACCACCAGCATCATGATCCCGGCGCGCGTTGCGAAAAATGCCATCGACTCCGACCCTGTGCCGGATTCGGCCAGAAAAATGGCAAAAATGCCATGGGCGATCATGATCCAGAATCCGAAAGCGACGAACAGGATGACCCCCATGCTCAATATCTGTTCGTCACCGCGCCCGCGTAGCGCACCGAGAATCGCGCGCCAGCTCATCGGCAGGCCGGCTTCGCGGCGGCGGCTGACCTCATAGAGACCGACCGCGACAAAGGGTGCGAGCAGCGGGAACCCCGCAGCCGCCGGAACCAGCCAGGCGATCTCGCCGCGGACAAAAAGAGCGAAATAGATGAACATGCCGGCGCTGACATAGATGGCGGCAAAGAACAGGCCGAAGGCCGGATAGGCCCTGAAATCGTTCCAGCCGGCTGCCAGCGCGGCGCGAAGGTCGGCGAGCTGGAGATCGCTGGCAACCGCCACCGGCGCAATCTGTGCCTGTTTGCCCGTGTTCATGCCATCTCCTCCCCGTGGAAATATGCGGGCAGAATGCCGCAAATCTTCCGCTACATCAAGTTTCGGCAGGATTGCTGATTTTTCGCTTCAGCAAATGGTCTGAAATCGGTTCAGGGTTTACCGGCGATCCGGATGCACTGCCCTGTCACCCATTCGGACGCCGGTGCGCAGAGATAAAGCGTCAGCGCGCCGATATCCTGTGGCGTACCCAGCCGGCCGGCGGGCAGGCCGAGTGTGTCCTCGAAGCCGACAAAATCCTCGTCGGTCATGTCCAGCGCTTTCTTGACCGTGTCGGTGGGGACGAAGCCGGGCAGGATCGCGTTGACGCGCGTCTTGGGTCCGAGTTCGTGGGCGAGCGTCTTGGTCAACATCAGCACACCGGCCTTGGCGGCGCTATAATGGCCGCTGCCGGGGAAGGGGTCCTGCGCGGCCAGCGAGCTGGTGTTGACGATCCGGCTGCCCTCGCCGAAATGCTTGCAGGCGGCACGGACGCCATGGAAAACCGAAGTCAGGTTGGTCGCCAGTGTCTTGTCCCATTCCGCTTCGTCCAGTTCGGTCAGCGGCGCGGACACCAGAGAACCGCCGGCATTGTTGATCCAGATGTCGAGCTTGCCAAATTCGTCGACTGCGCGCTGGGCTAGCGCATCCATATCGGTGGCGCTGGTCACATCGGTGGCATGGGCGATGGCCCGACCGCTGCTGTTGCTGGCATTTATTTCGTCCGTCACCCGGCTGATCTCGTCCATGCTGCGCGAGGCACAGACGATATTGCATCCCGCATCGGCGAGGACCTTTGCCATGCCTTCGCCTATCCCCCGACCCGCGCCGGTGATAACGGCGACTTCGCCGGTGAGGTCGAACAGGGGATTGGTCATATTGGGTCTCCAGAATTTTTTCCTCTCCCATAGGGAGAGGCAAGTGAAACTTGCCAGCTCGCCTGGCTAGTGGAACTCGGTGAGGGGTTTAACCTTTTAAGGGATAACCCCTCACCGACTACGACTAAGCCTGCGGCTAAGTCTTCGTTGCCTCTCCCTATGGGAGAGGATGAAGCCTCTACTCCGCCGCCTCTAGTTCCACCGTCGCCTGTTTCGCCCTTACCCGGATTGGGATGGCGCTCATCAGGGGAATGCCGGTGCGCTTGTCAAAATCGCGGTCGTTGAACGACAGTCGCCCGGTGTTACCGCCGGCGCCGAGCGGGTCTTCTTTCTCGTCGGGATTGGTGCCCCAGCTATGCGGTGTAGAGACGCAGCCGGCGCGCACGGTCTTGTCGGCCTTGGCAACGCAGCTGATGAAGGCGCGGGCCGATTCCAGCTCGACCGGCTGGTCCTCGGACAGGCCGAGCGCTTCCATATCGGCAGGGTTCATGAAGGCCGGATGATGCGGCACGCGTTTGCGCTGCACCGGATCCTCGTGCCAGTTGCTGTTGTGGATCGCGGTCATCCGCCGCCCGATCATCCGGAAGGGGAAGTCGCCATCCTCGACCGGTTCACCCAGCTTGGCGGCATATCCGGCGAGCTCTTCCATCATCGCGACATTGCCGACCGACAGCTTACCTTCCCAGCCGGCCGGTTTGGGTTGCACGAGCAGCGCCTGCGCTTCGACGATCTTGCCCTTCTGCACCTCTTCATCCTCGTATAGCTTGGCGATATCGGCCGGGCAGCCGTTGAGCGAAGCGCTCCATGCGCTGATCGGATCGGGGGTTTCGCCGGGCTCGAAAGCCGTGGTCTTTTCCTCGCGCTCGTCGGGATGGGCGAGCAGAGCCCAAGATTTGACCTTGATCGTCTTGTCCATCTCGGACGCCACCGCGTGGATGAACTGATATTCCTCGCACAGGTCCGAGCCTTCGGGGCTTTCCATGATCGGCAGGCTGGCCTGCGCATAATTATTCTCGAAACCCCAGCCGGCGCCGAATCCACCATAGATCTCGGGTGCTGCTGTATTGCCGTGCACTTCATAATGCAGTTTGGGCGCGATGACATAATCGGCGAGTTCGGCGGTTTTCGACATGCGAGGGTCGATGCAGACGAGCAGGTCGAGCGCCTTCATCGCTTCAAAGGTTTTGAGCTGATCGGGCCAGGCGAGCATCGGATTGCCACCGAGACAGATCAGCGCCTTCACCTGCTTGTCGCCGGGTGTGAGGATTTCGTCGGGCAGGGCCGAGGTCGGCATGCCGGAAATGCTCTGCTCGAGATCGCGGCTGTGCAGCTTGCGGCCAAAGCCCCAGGCGGGGATCGGGCCGGGCGTCGCGGCAATCGGCGGGGCGGGCTTGGTGAACACGCCGGTGCGGCGGTTGAGATCGCCTTCGCGCAGCCAGTGGCCCATGATCGAGGTCAGCGCGAGGTTGAGATATTCGGTGATATTGCCACCACCCGACATATTGGTGCCGGTGCCGCCGCTGATACTGGCTTTCTTCCAGCTGCCGTACATGCGCGCCGCGCGCTCGATATCCTCTGCCGCCACGCCGGCACGGTCAGCGGCCGGTCCGGCGTCAAAGGGCTGCACGGCTTTTTTCAGCGCCTCGAAGCCGTCGACATCGCCGGCGACGAAATCCTTGTCGTACAATTCCTCGTTGATGACGATCTTGGCAATGGCGCCGAGCAGGATCGGGTCCTGACCGGGGCGGCATTGCAGGTGGATGTCGGCCTGACGCGCGCTGTCGGTCACCCGCGGGTCGATCACGATCAGCTGCATTCCACGCTTCTTCGCGTCGTGCAGTTTCTTTGCCGGGTTCATACCGAGGCCGCCGTTCATCGATACCACCGGATTGGTGCCGATCAGCATCAGCCCGTCCCAGTCGCCAACGCGTGGCGCGCCGGCGAGCCATGGGCCGATCAGGGCGCGGGCAATGCCCTTGCCGGGCTGGTCGATGGTGACGCTGTCATAGACCGAGGTCGATCCGATCGAGTCCATCAGCGCCAGCATGAAGGCATGGGCGTTGACATTGTTATAACCGAAAGTGCCGACATAGGAGGCAACGCTGTCGGGGCCATGTTCCTCGACGATCCGCTCGAGCCGCGCGGCGATATCGCGCGCCGCATCGCGCCAGTGCACCGGCTGCTTCTCGCCGTTCTTCATGCCGCTATAGCTGGTCAGCAGCCGTGTACCGAAACTGTGATAATTGGCCAGCTGCCGCCCCTTGATGCAGCTATAGCCTTCGAATTCAGGATTATCCTTGTCGCCATGGGTCTTCACCGGAACGCCGTCCTCGAAATCGACAATCAGTCCGCAATGGGCGTGGCAGGCCCGGCACATCACATGTTTCTGTCCGGTAAACGCTTCGGTGACCATATTTCTCTCCACAGGCTAAATTTTGCGGGTCCCGACCATTGCTTTTTGCAATTTAATCGTTCAATTAACCCGCTATCGATTCAAGCAATATCGCAGGCAATGGGACCATGCCACTGGCCCTATTGATAAGAATTTGGGAGCAAGATCATGGCCGACAAACCAAGTGCAGCCGAACTGAAGGATTATGCCGAACAGGCGGATGCCTGGTTCAAGGAGAATACGGTCCGGGATCCGGGCTTCATGCTGCCTTTGACCTTCATGGAAGTGTCGACCGACGAACAGTTCGATTTCCTCCGCGACTGGCAGCGCAAAGTCTATGAAGCGGGCTATCTCGGTGCCAGCTGGCCAAAGGAATATGGCGGCGGCGGACTGCACAGCGAGTTTCAGCGGGTCGCCACAAGGGCGATGAAGAAATATGACGCGCCGATCATGCTCAACGCGATCGGCAACGGCTGGGCCGGGCCGCTGATCCTCGATCTCGGCACCGAAGAGCAGAAACAGAAATATATCAAACCGATGCTCAGCGCCGAGGATATCTGGTGCCAGGGATTTTCCGAACCGGAAAACGGATCCGATCTCGGCAATGCGCAATTGAAGGCGGTCCGCGATGGCGATGAATATGTGCTCAACGGCTCGAAAATCTGGACCTCGCTCGGCGATCGCGCAAAATATATGATCCTGCTGGCGCGCACCGATTTCGATGCACCGAACAAATATGCCGGCCTCAGCTTCTTCCTCAACCCGATGAAGATTGACGGCATCACCACCAGCCGGATCAAGAAACTGACCGGCGAATATGGCTTCGTCCAGACCTTTTTCACCGACGCTCGCATTTCCGCAGATTGTCTGTTCGGCGGCGAAGGCAATGGCTGGTCGATGGCGATGAAGACGCTCGAATATGAGCGCGGCGCCAAGGTCAAGCCGGTCGGCGGTTTCTTCGTCAAGGAGCTCGACGTGATGGAAATTGTCGAACTGGCGAAAAATTCGGTGCGCAACGGCAAGCCCTTGCTCGACGATCCGGTGATGCGCGACAAGATGACGCAATATATGATCGATATCCAGGCGCTGAACCTGAACAACACGCGCCGGCGGATGCCGCAGCTGATGCAGGACAAGCCGATGGGCTTGCCGCTGATGAACAAGCTGGCGCGCACCGAACTGATCCGCGAGTTGACCGAATTTTCGCTGGCCTTCCAGGGTAGCAAGGCGGGCTATTATGTCGGCGATGAAAATGCGGTCGACGATGGCTATTGGCATCGCAGCTATCTCAACAGTTTTTCCGCCACGATTGGCGGGGGCACCTCCGAGATTCAGCGCAATATTGTCGCAGAGCATGCGCTGGGACTGCCGAAAACGCGATAAATCTGAAGCCGTGAACCGCCGTTCATCCTGAGCTCGTCGAAGGACATTTATCAACGAGAGATGTGGTTCGACAGGCTCACCACGAACGGTCTTGAGGCCAATTTGGGAATTGAGGATATATATGGATAATCTAGGCACAATCGGGACAACCGAAGAGCAGATCGAACTGATGGACGTGGCGACCAATTTCTGTCGCGACAAAAGCCCGGTCGACAAGGTGCGCGCGCTGATCGACGATGATCTCGGCTATGATCCCGGCATCTGGAAAGAAATCGGCGAGCTCGGCTGGCTGGCGATCGCGATTCCCGAAGCGCATGACGGGGTTGGCCTGTCGATGGCCGAAGTTGTGCCGATTGCCGAGCAGATGGGCCGCAATCTGATGAGCACGCCTTTTGGTTCAACCACCTTGGCGGCACAGGCGTTACTGGCTGGTGGCAGCGAAGCGCAGCAAGCCGCGTGGCTGCCGAAAATCGCGGCGGGTGCAGCGGCAACGCTGGCCCTGCGCGAAGACAATGGCGACTGGGACCTGTCCAATATCGACGCGACCGGCAGTGTGAGCGGCGACAATGTGAGCCTGTCCGGCAAGAAGCAACTGGTGCTCTGGGCCGATAGCGCGGAACTGATCATCGCTTCGGTGAAGATCGACGGCGCGGTCCGCTTTGCCCTGATCGAACGCTCGACCCTGCCCGAAGGATCGCTGCGCCGCGAGACGGTGATTGATGAGACCGCGCGCAGCTATGAAGTGACTCTCGACGGTGTCACTATCCCGGCTGATGCGCTGTTCGATGCAGGCCGGACCCGCGAAACGCTGGAGAAAATCGAACTGGCGGCGGGCCTGATCCATGCCGCGGAAATGACCGGCGGCGCGCAGGCGGTGATCGATTATACGCTGGAATATCTTAAGACCCGCAAACAGTTCGGCAAGATTATTGGCAGCTACCAGGCGCTGAAACACCCGACGGTCAACAATTATGTCGAATATGAAAAAGCGCGGACGCATCTCTACAGCGCGGCGCACAGCTGGGGCGAACAGGGACGCGGCGAGGTTGCTGTCCGTATGGCGGCGGCGCAATCCCATTCGAGCTATTCCACCGCGGCAGACCGGGCGATCCAGTTTCACGGCGGCTTTGGCTTCACCCATGATTGCGACGCCCAGCTGCACCGGCGCAAAGCGATTTTGTCAGGTGCCCTGATCGGCGACGCCGCCTACCAGCGGTCGAAACTGGCTAACCTGTTGTTTGATTGAAAAACATCCGCGGTAACGGAAAAGAAGGAAGATAAATTATCACGCGAAGACGCGAAGCCACGAAGAAGGATATCTTTGCGCCTTCGCGTCTTCGCGTGAGAAATTTGAAATCTGATTGAATGCGGTTCCAGCGCTTGCTGGGTCCACTATAAAGGAGAAATAAAATGTCTGAAGTACTCACCGATATCCAGGACGGTTTCATCATCGTCACGATCAACCGGCCCGACGCCAAGAACGCGATGACCAAGGCGGCAGCCGAAGGCATTCGCGCGGCGATGGAACAGCTAGATAATGATAATAGCCTCAACGCTGGTATCATCACCGGCGCTGGCGGAACATTCTGTTCCGGCATGGATCTCAAGGGCTTTCTGCGCGGCGAAACGCCATCGGTCAAAGGCTATGGCTTTGGCGGGATCACCGAAACGGGTCCGGAAAAGCCGCTGATCGCTGCGGTCGAGGGCTATGCACTGGCTGGCGGTCTCGAACTGGCTCTGGCCTGCGACCTGTGCGTTGCCAACGTGAACGCGAAATTCGGCATCCCCGAAGTGAAGCGCAGCCTCGTGGCAGCGGCTGGCGGCGTGATCAAGTTGCAGCAGATTGTCGGCAAGCGCATCGCCATGGAATGGGCCCTAACCGGTGATTTCTTTACCGCACAGCGCGCCTATGAAGTCGGTTTCGTCAACCGCGTGACCGAGGGCGCCGCTCTCGAGGCCGCAATCGAGCTGGCGACGACCGTTGCGGCCAATGGTCCACTGGCGCTGAAGGCGACCAAGAAGATCATCAACGAAAGCTATGACTGGACCAGCGAAGAAGCCTGGAAGAAACAGGCCGAAATCACCACGCCGGTTTTCACCTCCAAGGATGCGCAGGAAGGCTCGCTGGCCTTCGCCCAGAAGCGCAAGCCTGACTGGAAGGGTGAATAAGCCAGGCATATGGCAAACACAGATATTGTAGACCAGTGGGCAGCGTCACATGACCTGCCCGCATGGTTCGTTCGCGCGATGGACGTCCCGCGCGAGGAAGCCTTTGTCGAAGTCGACGGGCACAAGGTCCATTATTTCCGTTGGGGCACGCGCGGCAAGCCGCCGCTGCTGATGACCCACGGCTTTCTTGCGCACGCGCGCTGCTTTGCCTTTATCGCGCCCTTTCTGGCGGAAGACTATGATATCGTCGCCTATGACCTTGCCGGGATGGGCGAGAGCGAGATGATCCCGGATTGTGACGGGATCAAGCGGGCCAAGCGGATGGTGGCCATTGCAGACGCGCTGGACCTGTTCGCCGGACCGGTGAAGCCCAAGATCATCGCCCACAGCTTCGGCTCTGGCGTGGCACTGCAGGCGATGGAGCTGGCCGGTGACCGTTTCGGTGGTCTGGTTATTTGTGACCTGATGGTGTTGCGGCCCGAACGGCTGATCGCTCATTTCAAGGGTGGCGGCGGGCCTCCCGGATCGGGCCGCTCGGATCGGCCCAACAAGCTCTACCCCGACTATGAGGCGGCATATGGACGTTTCGTTCTCTCGCCGCCGCAAGCGGTGCAGCAGCCGTTTCTGTTCGACTATATGGCCTATCATTCGCTGCGCCGGGTCGAGGACGGCGAGACGCAAGGCTGGTCCTGGAAATTCGATCCGATGGTATTCCATCGCCATGAGGAGGATCAGGAAAAATGGCTGCAGACAGGCCAGCGGATCGTCGATCTGCCGCACCGGGTGGCCATCGTCTATGGCGAGAATAGCAGATTATTTGATGGTGATAGCGCGGATTATCTGCGCGAGCTTGGCGGGAATCACGTTCCGATGATCGCGGTACCCGAAGCCGAACATCATCTGATGCTCGATCAACCGCTGGCTTTGGTCACCGCGCTCCGGTCCATTCTGGCGCTTTGGGCCGATTAAGGCCCCGCTAGCTGATCGCCAGATGAACCGGAACGGGTTTCTGCGACAATCTAGTACAAAATAGCGTGAATCTGACAAAGGCCTGCGACAGGTCTCCCCTATTTCTACCTGTGACGCCGCAGTTGGCGCCAGATAGAAAAGGATTTGAACATGAAAAAGTTTCTGATGGCTATGGCAGTAACAACCATGGCGGTGTCTCCAATGGTTACCGCCCAGGCTCAGGCTGCTCCGCGTGACAATGTCGAGCGGTCGCATAAAACGACGAGCCAGAAAACGGTGACCAACAAGCAGGGCAAGCGTACCGTGACCAAGACGGTTACGAAGCAGAAGGCCGCTCCCGTTCGCTACAGCAAGACCCGTTACAGCACGAACCAGAACCACCGGAACTGGACCAAGGGCCAGCGGTTTGACCGGCGCTATGCCACCAATTACCGGGTGATCGATAATCCCCGTGCCTATCGGCTCTCCAATGCGCCGCGCGGTTACCAGTGGGTCCGGTCCGGCAATGATGCGGTGCTGATCGCTGTGACCAGCGGCATCATCGGAGCGGTTATCGGCAACGCGATTTCCCGTTAAACCGAACGATCAACCATTAAACAAAAGCCCCCGGAAGCGATTCCGGGGGCTTTTTGTGCCTATAGGAGACCGGTATAAATGAAGCGTCTCCGGTCTGGAAATACCGGAAGCCACATTGGCCGGTCTATTTGCTTTTGCCGCCTTTGGCTTTCATCGCTTTTTTCATCGCCGCCAGCCGCTCTTCGACTTCGGAGTGTCGCTGCATTTTGCCGATTTCCGTAGCATGTTTTGAAGTGCCATTCACGCCGCCAGCCAGTTCCATGGTGCGGTCAAAGGTTGCTTCGGCACGTTCGACTTTCCGGTCAACGCTTCGGTCGGATTTGGACTTGCTATCGCTGGTAGCGCTATTCTCGCTCATCATCTTTTCAAACGCGGCGAGTTCATCTTCCATGACAGCTTTGCGGGCAGCAAGCTCTTCCAGCAAGCCGTCGAGACGGCTGGCATCTGTCTTTGCAGATGCTTCCTGACCCTTGAAATGCTTGACCTTGGCCTCAAATTCCATCTGCTGCATGATCGCGGCTTCGGCCAGATCCTCACGGCCTTTCTCGAGGGTGAACTGCACTTTGCCCAACCATTCTTCCGCCCGCTGGGCCGACAGTTTCTGCTGGCCAACGGCCTGGCTCTGGCGATCGAGGGCCTCCTCATGTTCGCCGCGAACCTTCTCTATCGCCCGGTCAACCTCCCGAATGGCTTCGCGCATCAGGCTGGTCCCGCTGGCGCGTTCGGCGTGATCGAGAGCGGACTCGATCCCCGCCGAAACAACCCGCTTTGCCCGCAAGTAAAATGGTTCTGCCATGTTCGGATGCTCCGGATATGATTAAAGTCCAATGGGTAACCGAAATTGGCTATTAGTCAATCCGGAGCAAATTGGAGCGATCAGCCCGCCAGAAAGCCCTTGAGCCGCTGGTTGATGATCTGGTCCGCTTCGGCCATGATCCGGTCGATCAGTTCCTGGCAGGTCGGGATATCGTTGATCAGGCCGGCGACCATGCCGCAGCTCCAGGCACCGGCATCCATCGTGCCTTCCATCATGATTTTCGGATAGACGCCCGCAACCTGTTCGATAACATCGGAGAATTGCAGGTCGGCGCCCTTTTCCTTTTCGATCTCGAGCAGTTTCTCGACCGCCGGGTTGGTCAGCACCCGCTCGGTGTTGCGCAGTGGGCGCATGACAAGCCGCGTGTCGAGCTCGCTGGCCGCGACAATCGCATCCTTCACATTCTGGTGCACCGGTGCTTCCTTGGTCGCGATAAAGCGCGTGCCCATGTTCATGCCTTCTGCGCCCATGGCGAGCGAGGCGACAAGGCTGCGGCCGTCGGCCTGACCACCGGAGGAGACAAACGGAATATCCAGTTCGTCGGCGGCGCGGGGCAGCAGGATCATGTTCGGAATATCATCTTCGCCAGGGTGGCCGCCGCATTCGAAGCCGTCGACCGAGACCGCGTCACAACCGATGCTCTGCGCTTTCAGCGCGTGGCGGACGGCGGTGCATTTGTGGATCACCTTGATGCCGGCATCGTGCAGAGCGGGGAGAACCTGAACCGGATTGTTGCCGGCGGTTTCGACGACCTTGACGCCGCCTTCGATGATCGCCTTGACCATGCCTTCATAATCGGGCGCGTTGACGACCGGCAGGAAGGTCAGGTTCACGCCGAACGGCTTGTCGGTCATGTCGCGGCATTTGGCGATTTCATCGGCCAGCGCGGCGGCGGACGGCTGGGTCAGCGCGGTGATGATGCCAAGGCCACCGGCGTTGGATACGGCTGCGGCGAGCTCGGCGAATCCGACATAATGCATGCCGCCCTGAATGATTGGATGTTCGATACCGAATAGCTCTGTGATACGTGTTTTCATGGGCTTGGCTCCTGTTTTTGGAAGAATTGGAAGCATCTCTGCCCCCTTCCGGAATCATTTAATCGCGCGATTAACTAGCAATCCATTGGCCGGTTGTCACGCCTTTCCAGATTTGGTCCGGTGACGTTACGGCAAGCGCTTCACCCAGCCGCTTTGACCAGTGAAATTCGTTGCCCAGCGCGTCGCGCCAGGCCCAAAGGCGACGGGTATAATGGTGCAGATCATATTCCTGCGTATAGCCCATGGCGCCGTGCACCTGGTGAAAGGGTACGGTGACGGCCTCGACGCTGTGGCCAATCTGGACCTTGGCGATCACCGCCTCGTGCCAGGCCTGTTCCGGATCGTCGCTGTGCCGGGCAATGGCGCTAGCTGCCTGCTTTGCCGCCATGGTGGCGGCGGCGCATTCGGATGCGGCGACGGCCAGCTGTTGCTGGATCGCCTGGAATTTCGACAAAGGCCGGCCGAATTGTTCGCGCTGGGTGACATAGTCGATCGACAGGTTCAGCGCGCTCTCCATTGCCGCGGCCATCTGCACGGCGCGCACCGTCAGGATCAGCGCTTCAAACGCCCGGCGTGACAGGTCGGTTTTGGCCGATTGCTCCGCGACATGGCCGGAGAATACAAATTGCGTCATCCCGTCAGGCGACAGCGCCTCTTCGGGAGAACGCACGGCGACGCGATTGTCGAACAGCGAGATTTCGTGATGCGCCTCGTCGAACAGCACGATCTTGTCAGCGTGCATACCAAAGGGAATGTCGGCGCTCGGCGTGTGGCCGCTAAGCGCAAAGCTGGCGCTGCCGTCCGCCGGGGCAAGGCCGGCCCGGTCGAGCATCCAGTTGGCGATCAACGTTTCGGCAAAGGGCACGGGAGAGGCGGCCTGCGCCGAAGCCCAGATCGCGCCAAAAACTTCATCATGGTCCGCGCCAAAGCCACCATTGGCTTCGCTGACCCAGGCGAGCGGCAGACCATTTTCTGCGAGCGCGTCCCAAAGCGCCTGCGGATATTCACCGGCCTCGGCCTTATGCGGGACTTCGCGGTCGCAAAGGTCGGTGTATATTTTCGTGGCCGTTTCGGCGACCATGCCTTCGGTGTTTATCATATGACGGCCTCCGCCTGTGCTCCGCACTTGATGCGGAGCTTTGCACTAGAAAGAAGGCTCCTGCCTCCGGGGCTCCGCATCAAGTGCGGAGCACAATGCTCTAATATCATCATCTCAGCCCCAATTGCCGCGCGGTGATTCCGCGCATGACCTCTGTCGTGCCGCCGCGCAATGTATTGGGCGGAGAGCGCAGCACGCCGATATTCATGATTCGGCGCATATCCGGACTCCAGTCTTCGGTCGGCAGATCGTTGAGCATCGCCCGGACTTGCTGGGTCAGGTCATTTTCCAGCCGGTTGCCGAGATCCTTGACCAGTGCCGCCTCGGTTTCGGGCGACACGCCCTGACTCAGCAGATTGGCTATTCCCCATGACATGCCCTTCAGCGTGCGCAGACTGGCGATCAGCTTGCCGAGCCGGGCGTGGCTGTCCGAGCCCATTTTGCCGCTCAGCTGATATAGCGCGGTTTCCAGCGTGATATAGCTGGAGAGGAAGCGTTCCGGACCGGAGCGTTCCATTGCCAGTTCGCCGGTCACCTGTTTCCAGCCGCCGCCTTCCTCGCCGAGCAGGCAGTCGTCCGGCACGATGACATCCTCGAAATAGACTTCGTTGAAATGCGCATCGCCTGACAGGTCGACAATCGGCTTGATCGTGACGCCGGGCAGGCTGAGGTCGATCATGATCTGCGACAGGCCGATATGACGGTTGCGGCCATCGGCGGGCGAAGTCCGCAGCAATGCTACCATATAATGCGAGATATGCGCGCCGGAGGACCAGATTTTCTGGCCGTTGATCTTCCAGCCTTCGGCAACCTTCTCGGCTTTGGTTTTGACATTGGCGAGATCGGAACCCGCGCCCGGCTCGCTCAGACCAATGGCGAAATAGCATTCCCCGGCGGCGATGCGCGGCAAGATGTCGAGCTTCTGTTCCTCGGTGCCGTGGGCGAGCAGCATCGGGGCGTGCTGGCGGTCGGCGATCCAGTGCGCACCGACCGGAGCGCCGGAGCGCAAGGTTTCCTCGGTGACGATATAGCGTTCGAGCGCGCTCTTGTCGTGGCCGCCATATTGGCTGGACCAAGTCAGGCCGATCCAGCCGCGCTTACCCATTTTTTTGGAGAATTCGGGATCGGCGGAGGCCATCCAGCATTCCGGTTCGGGACGGAAATTGCCGGCCTCGCGCTCTTCCTTCAGAAAGGCCTGTAATTCGCCGCGCAATTCTTCGAGCGCCGGATCGGGCTGGACAACGGGGAAGTTAAATCTTTGCATGTCTTGGGCCTTTGTTGCTCTCGCCGTTCGCCCTGAGCCTGTCGAAGGGCGCCTGGCAAGGTGCTTCGACAGGCTCAGCACGAACGGATATGATCTGTCCCCCGATGGTCACGGCGTCACAATATCAAATTGCGGGTCTACCTCGTCAAGCGCGCCGAACATAGATGCCATTAAGGCCGCATTGCCGCTGATCACCATTTCCTTGTTCTGGATCAGCTCCAGCGGATTGGCCTGACGCATCAGCAATTTCGTGAACAGCGCCCGGCTGATGGTGATCTGCGTATCCGATCCGTCCGCGGTGATGTCATAATCCTCGCCGCGCGGGAACATCACGCTTTTGCCGAGATCGATACTGACGGCCTCTTTGCGGTCCGGGAACCAGAAGCGGATGATGCCACCATGGCCCTGCATCTTGGCCGGGTTGAAGCGGGTCGCCATGGCGTCGAACAGGTCGACCGCCGGGATGCCGCTCAGCACTTTCTCATTGGCCGTGCTGATCGAGTCCTTGACAGTATTGCCCTCGCGCAGCTCCTTCGCGCCGACCAGATAGATATTGCGCCAGGTCCCGGCCTCGGCCTGGAAGCCGAGCTGTTCGTAGGTCGACGCCAGCCAGTTCTTGGCACTCTGGTCGGCCGGATCGGCGAACACCAGATGGTTGAAGACGGTCGCCGCCCAGCGATAGTCGCCTGCGGCAAAGGCTTTTTCACCGACCGCCAGCGCCTTGTCGGCACCGCCCATCGCCGCCACATATTTTTTCGAGGCTTCGACCGGCGGCAGTTCATGATAATGGGCCGGCACCGCGTCCCACCAGCCGAAATAGCGCTGGTAGACCGCCTTGCTGTTATGATTGAGCGTGCCGTAATAGTCCCGCACACCAAAGTCGGTGGCGGCGAAATCGGGTTCACCGATATTTTCGGCAATCTCGTGCATGGTCGCGCCCTGATTGGCCTGGCGCATGGTCTGGTCGTGGACATAGCGATAGATGCCGCGCTGGTTTTTCAGCGCCGCTTGCACATTGTCGCTGCCCCAGGTCGGCCAGTGGTGCGAGGCCAGCATCAGGTCGGATTTCGCGCCATAGCGGGCGAGCATATCGTCGATCACCTTGCTCCATTTCAGCGTATCGCGCACCAGCGCACCGCGCGGAGTCAGGACATTGTGGAAAGTGCGGGTCACCACTTCGGCGGTGTGCAGCGCCTTGAACTGGGGCAGGTAAAAGACCAGCTCGGCCGGTGCCTCGGTCTCGCCGGCATCCATGAAGTCGAAGCTGATGCCGTCGATCATCAGTGTCTCGCCATTCTTGCTGATCGACCGGGTTGGTGGCACCAGCGCGACATCGCCGCTCGACAGTTTCTGGCCGAGGCCGCCACCGACATGCCCGGTCTTGCCCACGGGCAGGGCGGTGCCGAACTGGAATTGCACCCGCCGGTTCATCGCGGTCCCGGCGATCACGCTTTCGCCGATCGACTCGGCCAGCCAGCCGTGCGGCGCGATGATTTCGATCTTGCCCGACTGGATGTCCTCGGCCGAAGCGACACCGGAGACGCCGCCAAAATGGTCGCCATGGCTATGGGTGAAGATCACCGCCACGACCGGCCGGTCGCCCAGCGTCTTGTTGGCCAGCGCCAGGCCGGCCTTGGCCGGAGCGGGCGTGGTCAGCGGATCGATGACGATCCACCCAGTCTTTCCCGCGATCAAGGTCATCTGCGCCAGATCATAGCCGCGTATCTGGTAGATGCCGGGCACGACCTCGAACAGGCCGTGGATGCTGTTCAGCTTGCCCTGCCGCCAGAGCGAAGGGTTGACCGTGTCGGGTGCCTTGCCCTGCAGAAAATCGAACTGGCGCGAATCCCAGGCGACAGAGCCGTCCGCGTTGAGAATCTGGTCCTCTTCGATTTTGGCGAGAAAGCCGCGATTGGCATTTTCAAAATCGGTCTGGTCGGCGATCGGGAGGCTTGCGGCGACCTCGGCATTGGCCGCTTTGGTTGCTTCTGTGGCAACGCCTTGCGGGGGAGCGGCCATTATTGGGGCAGCCGACAGCAGGGCTGCGACCAGAATTGCGGATTTTTTCATAGTCTCTCTCCTTCATGTACCCCTGCGCAGGCAGGGGCCCATCTCCCGAAATTTCTTCTACGCACTTGTTGGAGATGGACCCCCGCCTTCGCGGGAGAACGCTCCACCAATCACGCGCCCTTGAACACCGGCTTCCGTTTCTCGAGTATCGCGTCGATC
Organism: Sphingorhabdus sp. YGSMI21; assembly: GCF_002776575.1. Classification (GTDB taxonomy): domain Bacteria; phylum Pseudomonadota; class Alphaproteobacteria; order Sphingomonadales; family Sphingomonadaceae; genus Parasphingorhabdus. Next base: position 1,618,509 of record NZ_CP022548.1, read on the forward strand.
GCTTCGCGGTGATCGTCGAGTTGCTGCAATACCCCCTGGAACAGGGCGGCCTGATCGAGATTTTCCTTCAGCGTCACGCTCTGCGCGGTGCGGACCAGTTCCTTGGTCTTGCGGATCGCCAGTGGCGGCAGGCCGACGACCATTTCGGCCAGTTCATAGGCGCGGGCGAGCAGCGTGTCGTTCGGCACCACTTCCGACACCAGACCATAGTCCAGCGCCTTGGCGGCATCGATAAATTCGCCAGTGAACAGCATCTGGTTGGCCCGCGCCTGACCGATGATCCGCGGCAGCAGCCAGGCACCGCCGTCACCCGGAATGATGCCGACGCGCAGGAAGCTCTCGGCAAATATGGCGTCTTCGCCGGCGATGCGGATATCGCACATGGTGGTCAGATCATTGCCCGCGCCGATCGCGTGGCCGTTGACCGCCGCGATCACCGGAACGGAAATTTGCGAGAAGGCGAGCGGGATGCGCTGGATGCCGGTCTTGTACCAATTCTCGATTTCCAGCGGCGTCATATTCTGCTCGGCGGTCATCGCCTTGATCTCGTGGAGATTGCCGCCGGAGGAAAAGCTCTTGCCATTGGCGGCGAGTACAACGCAGCTCACGCCAGGATCTGCGTCGGCCCGGTTGATCGCGTCGACCAGCGCCTCGCACAGGTCTTTGGACAGTGCGTTGCGCGTTTCCGGCTTGTTCAATGTGATTGTAACGATGCGGTCATTTTTCTCGTAGAGAGCGACGTCAGACATCAAGATTTCCTTTTCCCAGCGTTTCTTTTCTTATGCCGCCGTCATTGCAGGGGATAATGGATTCTGCAAGACTCGCTCCGGCCAACTCGCTAAATGAACGATAATGATCCGACAGAACAACCTGATGATACGGCAGAATGTTGCGGGTTTCACCCTGGTGGAGCTGATGGTCGTGCTGCTGATCATCGGGCTGATGGCATCAATCGTGGTCTTTTCCTTTCCCGGCGGCAGCAGCGCTCTGGAAGAAGATGCCCAGCGCTTTGCCGCGCGCACGGCGGCGCTGCGCGACAATGCGATCCTGCAATCGCGCCCGATGGCGGTGCAGGTCACGCCCTCGGGCTACAGCTTTATGGAGCGGCGCAAGGGCAGCTGGTCGGTGATCGAGGACAAGCCCTTTGTCTCGACCGACTGGTCCGGCGGCGTCAGCGCGGCCACCGGCGAGAGCGGACCGATGATGATCAGTTTCGAAAGCACTGGCCTGCCGAGCGAACAGGCCGAGCTGGTCTTGCAATATGACGACCAGAGCCGCCGCGTGCTGATCGCGCCGATGGGCGATGTGACGCTGGCCGGAGCGGCGCCATGAACCGGTCCGGCGAGCGCGGCTTTACCCTGATCGAAATGCTGGTCGCGCTGTCGGTGTTCAGTCTCGCTGCGCTGGCCCTGATCCGGCTGCAGGCTTTCACGACCCACAATGCCGCGGAGCTGGAACTGCGCGTGGTGGCGCAATCGGTGGTCCGCAACCGGGCGGTCGAAATCCTCACCGACCCGCGTCCGCCTTCGCTGGGCGAGCAGGGCGGCTCGGTCGAAAATGGCGGCTGGCAATGGCAATGGGCACAGGATGCGAAGCTGACCGAGGATCAGAGCTTCATCCAGATCGATATCAGCGCGCGAGAAGAACAAAGCGGCGCTCCCGCGTCACTGACCATCTTGCGTCCGTCCGGGCTGGTGCTTGACGAACCGCCAGGCGCAGCACCCGCCGACTAGAAAAGCCTCGGGAAAATTCTCATGTTTGACCTTTGTTTCGACCGGAACAGGGGTTAGAAGCGCAAGAAAATTTGGATGACGGACAGAAACATGAGCAAACTCGAAGATGCATTAGAAGATTTCGACATGGACGATATCCCGGAAGAGGAAGAGTCGATGCTGGAATGGTGGGATTTTGACGATCGCGACGAAATGGTGGACGCGGTCGCCGGCGACATCCAGTTCATCATCGAGAGCGCTCTCGATGCGCGCGGTGATGCGCTGCTGGCGCTGCCCGCCAGCGATGAAGCCATGCCGGTGCTCGAGGCCCTGGCGGAAAAGCCGATCAAATGGAAATATGTCACGATCGTCCCGACCGATGATCTGCTGGTGCCGCTCGACGATCCGCGCAGCCATGTGAAAAAGCTGGCGCAACTGTTTCTGACGCGCGGTGCCCGCGTCCTGCCGCTGGCGCCCGAGCATGACGATTATCATATGGCGGGCGCGGCTGCCGACGCCCGGTTGCGCGACACGAAATGGCCGCCTGATCTGGTCCTGCTCGGCATGGGTGCGGACGGCAGCACCGCCGGCATCATGGAAAGCGCCGATATGGAAGAGGCGCTCGACGGACCGCCGGAGAAAATAGCCGTTGGTCTGCTGCCCGATGACGGCGACACGCCGCTGGTGACGATTACCAAGGCCGCGATTTGCGAAGCGCGGACCGTGGTGGTCCTGCTCAAGGGCGCCGCCAGCCAGACCATGCTCGAGTCGGAAATCGAACAGGGTGCCACCAGCATGGCGCCAATCGGCCGGATATTTGCCGATCTGAGCGTGCCTGTGGATATCTATGTGGAGAATTAAGGGGTAATTGCCGTTTTCTATCGCAGTCCGGTGTGACTAGCGATTGATTTAACTGTGCGATTAAACCATGGTGCCGGGAAAGCGAATCGTCGAATCAGGCGATCGGTATCTTGGAGAACGCCAGACTATGCATCCTTCCGTCCACGCTCAGGAAAATCCTGACAAGCCAGCCGTGATCATGGCGACATCCGGGCAAGTCATCACATATGGCGAGCTGGACAGGCTTTCGAACAAGGTCGCCCAGCTCTATCGCAGCCGTGAGCTGCAGATTGGCGATACGGTCGCCATCTGCATGGAAAACCATCCGCAATTTTTCCCCGTCACCTGGGGATCACAGCGGTCCGGCCTGTTTCAGGTCGCTATTTCCAGCCGTCTTACGCCCGAAGAGGTCAGCTATATCCTGAAGGATTCCGGCGCCAAGCTGCTGGTCAGTTCGGAAAAAATGCTGCCGGTTGTCGATCAGCTGCGCGAGCTCAACCCCGATGTCGAGCAGCTGGTCTATGGCGCGGATGACGAACGCAATATGGAAGCGGCGCTCGAACCGATGCCCGATACGCCGATTGCCGACCAGCGTGCCGGTGTCGACATGCTTTATTCGTCCGGCACCACGGGACAGCCCAAGGGCGTCAAGCTGCCGCTGCCGGAAGACGAGGATATCGCCGGTCCCAATGCCATTGCCGCGCTGGCCCAGATGATCTTCGGCTTTCACAAGGATTGCGTCTATCTCTCGCCGGCGCCGCTTTATCATGCCGCGCCGCTGCGCTGGAATATCGCCGTCCAGGCGCTCGGTGGGACCAGCGTCATCATGGAGAAATTTGATCCCGAACACGCGCTGCAGCTGATCGAGAAATATAAATGCGATGTCGGCCAGTGGGTGCCGACGCATTTCGTCCGGATGCTGAAACTGCCGGAAGAAGTGCGCGCCAAATATGACGTGACCTCGATCAAGAGCGCGGTCCATGCGGCGGCACCGGTGCCGGTGCCGATCAAGGAAGCGATGATCGACTGGTGGGGGCCGGTGCTCAATGAATATTATGCCGGAACCGAAGGCAATGGCTTTGTCTTCTGCAACAGCGAAGGCTGGCTGGGCCACAAGGGATCGGTGGGACAGCCGATCAATTGCGTGATCCACATCTGCGATGAAAATGGCGAGGAAGTGCAGGTCGGCGAAGAAGGTCAGATCTATTTCGAGAGCGGTTCCAAGTTCGAATATCATAATGATCCGGAGAAAACCAAGGCGGCGACGCATGAAAAGGGCTGGACCTCGCTCGGCGATGTCGGGAAGCTGGACGAGGACGGCTTTCTCTATCTGACCGACCGCAAGAGCTTCATGATCATTTCCGGCGGGGTGAATATCTATCCGCAGGAAATCGAAAATCTGCTGGTCACCCATGACAAGGTGGCGGACGCCGCCGTTATCGGCGCGCCGGACGAGGATATGGGCGAGAAGGTTGTCGCGGTCGTGCAGCCGATGGATATGGCGGAAGCCGGAGAAGAGCTGGCGCAGGAGCTGGAAGCCTATCTTCGCCAGTCGCTCTCCGGGGTGAAAGTGCCACGGCGGATCGACTTCCGCCCGGAACTGCCGCGCCACGCCACGGGCAAGCTCTACAAGCGGCTGCTGCGCGACGAATATTGGGACAAGCAAAACGGCCAAACCAGCTAAAGGACCGAGATGATGGCAACCGAAGCATATCCAACCTTGTCAGCGGAAATGGGGACAAAGGTTATCGACCCGCAAAGCTATGCCGAATGGGATGGCCTGCTCGACACATTCGACTGGCTCCGTGACAATATGCCGGTTGCACGAATTGTCGCGGAGGATGACAGCTTCGATCCGTTCTGGCTGATCACTCGTTATGATGATGCCATGCATGTGTCCAAGGACAACAAGACTTTCCTCAACCGCCCCCGGTCGACCGTGTTCACGACGAAAGAGGCTATCGCCTTTTCGGAGCGCGTGACCGGTAGCAAGATGCTGGTGGATTCTCTGGTGACATTCGATGCGCCCATCCACCCCAAATATCGCCGGCTGACCCAGGAATGGTTCATGCCGAAGAATCTGAAAACCATGGAAGCGGAAATCGAGGCCCTGGCCAGAACCACCGTCGACCGGCTGGTGAATGCGGGTACCGAGGCCGATTTTGTCCCGCTGGTCTCCGCGCCTTATCCGCTGCACGTGGTGATGCAGATTCTGGGCGTGCCGGAAGAAGACGAGCAGCGCATGCTCTTTCTCACCCAGCAGATGTTCGGCGGACAGGACGAGGACCTGTCGGGTACCGGCATGAAAGACATGACACCGGAACAGATCACCCAGGTGGTCGCGGGCGCGGTAGCCGAATTTGAACGCTATTTTGCGGCCCTGGCAGCCGACCGGCGGGCAAATCCGACCGATGATGTGGCGAGCGTCATCGCCAATGCCACGGTCGACGGCGAGCCGCTGAATGACCGCGATATGGCCGGCTATTATATCATTGTGGCCAGCGCCGGCCACGACACGACATCGGCTTCCACGGCGGGTGCGATGATGGCGCTGGCACAGGACCCGGAACAGTTCGCGCGGGTCAAGGCGGACCGGAGCCTGCTGCCCGGCATCGTCGAGGAAGCGATCCGCTGGACCAGCCCGGTGCAGCATTTCATGCGCACCGCGGCCGAAGATACCGAGGTTGGTGGCCAGAAGATCGCCAAGGACGACTGGCTGATGATCAACTATGTTGCGGCCAATCATGATCCGGCCCAATTTGATGATCCGCGCAAATTCGACGCGGCGCGCTCGCCCAACCGGCATCTCGCTTTCGGTGCGGGATCGCATCAGTGCCTCGGGCTGCATATGGCGCGGATGGAAATGAAGATATTGTTCAACGAGCTGCTCGACCGGATCGAGACGCTCGAGCTGGCGGGCGAACCGGTGCGCGCCAAATCGACCTTTGTCGGCGGGCTCAAGACCCTGCCGATCCGTTACAGTCTATCAAAATGAAGGACGCACGCGCCCTTGTAATACAGTATAGACGACTCAATTAGAATGCATGGCACAGCCCAAAGGAGAGCAAGATGGTTACCCAATACAAGAATTTGATCAACGGCGAGATGGTCGGCACGGCGGACATGCTGGACGTCGTCAATCCGGCCAATGAAGAAGTGATCGGCCAGGTGCCCGCTTGCGGCGAAGCCGAGCTCAACCAGGCGGTGGCCGCCGCCCGTGCCGCGTTCAAGAGCTGGTCGAAAACCCCGATCGACGAACGCCGCAAGGTGGTCCAGGCGATTGCCGGGGTGATCAATGAAAATAATGACGAGCTGTTCCGCTTGCTGACCGCGGAGCAGGGCAAGCCCCACGCGCAGGCGCAGGGCGAGATCATGGGCGCTGCCTATATGGCCGGCTCGCAGGCCACGCTGGAGCTGGAAGACGAGATCAACGAAGACAGCGACGAGCGCCTGAGCCGTACCCGCCGCGTGCCCGTCGGCGTCGTCGGCGGTATCGTGCCGTGGAATTTCCCGGTGATGATGGCGGTGCAGAAAATTGCGCCCGCTTTGCTGTCCGGTTGCACGATCGTGCTCAAACCGTCCCCGTTCACGCCGCTGACCACCTTGCGTCTGGCCGAACTGATCAAGGATGTTGCACCGGCTGGCGTCGTCAATATCATCACCGGCGAGGACAGCCTCGGCCCGCTTATCACGTCGCATCCCGATATCGACAAGATCACCTTCACCGGCTCCACCGCTACGGGCAAGAAGATCATGGAAGGCGCGTCCAAGGATCTCAAGCGGATCACGCTCGAACTGGGCGGCAACGACGCCTCGATCGTCCTGCCCGACGCCAATGTCGAGAAGGTCGCGGAGCAATTGTTCTGGTCGAGCTTTACCAATGCCGGACAGATCTGCGTTGCTGCGAAGCGCATCTATATCCACGAGGATATTTATGACGAGCTGAGCGCCGCAATTGCGGCCTTTGCCAAAAATGTGAAAGTCGGCGACGGTTCGCAGCAGGGCACGGCGGTCGGTCCGATCCAGAACAAGAAGCAATATGAGCGGGTGCTGGAGCTGATCCAGGACGCCAAGGACAATGACTATAAATTCCTGGTCGGCGGCGATACGCCCGACGACAGCATCCCGGGCTATTATGTGCCGATCACGATCCTCGACAACCCGCCGGAAGACGCGCGGATTGTGGCCGAAGAGCAATTTGGTCCGGTCATGCCGCTGATGAAGTTCAGCACCACCGACGAAGCCATCGCCCGCGCCAATGACAGCGAATATGGTCTGGCCGGTGCGGTCTGGACGGCCAATCCCGACGAAGGCGTTCGCGTTGCCGAACAGCTGGAAACCGGCACGGTATGGGTCAATGAATTTCTGCACCTGTCCCCTTTCGCGCCCTTTGGCGGACATAAACAGTCCGGCTTCGGCGCCGAATATGGCAAGGAAGGCCTGCTCGAATTCACCTATCCGCAGGTGATCACGGTGAAGAAAGACAATGTGCCGGCCTAAGCGCTGTTGATGCGTCTGGAACAAAGCCGGTTATCACTATTGTGATGACCGGCTTTTTCATTTGACGCTAGCGGCTGTGCGGTTTAACCGGTCAGTTAAATTTTCGACTCTCAACCAATCAAAGGAATAAGACTATGGCAGAAGCCTATATTGTTGACGCGGTTCGTACCGCTGGTGGCCGTCGCGGTGGCCGTTTGGCCGGTGTGCATCCGGTGGATCTGGGCGCTGCCACGCTGAACGCGATTGCCGACCGCAATGATTTTGACCCGAGCGCTATCGAAGACGTGATCACCGGCTGCGTCATGCAGGGCGGCGAGCAGAGCGGCGACGTCGGTCGCAACGCGGTTCTCGCGTCCAACCTGCCCGACAGCATTCCTTCGGTTTCGATCGACCGCCAGTGCGGTTCCTCGCAACAGTCGATCCAGTTCGCGGCGCAGGGCGTTATGTCCGGCACCCAGGACATGGTTCTGGCGCACGGCATCGAAAGCATGACCCGCGTGCCGATGGGCTCGACCTTCAAATTGTTCAAGGACGCCGGTCTGGGCACCAATATGTCGGAAGGGCTGCAGGCAGCTTATCCCGGCATCCAGTTCAGCCAGTTCATGGGCGCGGAAATGCTGGTCAAGAAGCACGGCTTCACCCGTGATGATCTCGACCAGTTCGCGCTGGAAAGCCACCAGAAGGCGATCAAGGCCGTCGAATCGGGTGCCTTTGACAATGAAATCGTCGCGGTCGAAATCGAAACCGCTGAAGGCAAGGAACAGCACAAGGTGGACGAAGGCATCCGCTTTGACGCAACCAAGGAAAGCATCGGCGCTGTTAAGCTGCTGCAGGAAGGCGGCGCGATTACCGCTGCCAACGCCAGCCAGATCTGCGACGGTTCGAGCGCGGTTCTGGTCTGTTCCGAACAGGCGCTGAAAGACCATGGCCTGACCCCGCGCGCGCGGATCGTCAATCTGACCGTGACCGCCGGCGACCCGGTGATCATGCTCGAAGAACCTCTGTTCGCGACCGACCGCGCTTTGCAGCGCGCTGGCATGAACATCGGTGACATCGACCTTTATGAAGTGAACGAAGCCTTCGCTCCTGTCCCGCTCGCATGGCTGAAACATGTCGGTGCGGACCGTGACAAGATCAACGTCAACGGCGGCGCGATTGCCCTGGGCCATCCGCTCGGCGCATCGGGTACCAAATTGATGGCGACCCTGCTCAACGCGATGGATGCCCGCGGCTCGAAATATGGTCTGCAGACGATGTGCGAAGGCGGCGGTCAGGCGAACGTCACGATCATCGAACGCCTCGGTTAATGGAAATTATCGTCATCCTGAACCTGTTTCGGGATGACGAACGATAGAAGAAAGACAAGAATATGGAACTCAACAGCAATATCTCAGCCGTCATCACCGGTGGTGCATCGGGCCTTGGCGCCGCGACCGCCCGTCGTCTGGCTGCAAAGGGCGTGAAAGTCGCCCTGTTCGACCTCAACGAGGAAAAAGGCGAAGCGCTGGCCTCCGAACTGGGCGGCGTTTTCTGCAAGGTCAACGTTACCGAAGACGACAGCGTCGACGCGGGCTTCGAAAAAGCACGCGCGGCCAATGGCCAGGAACGTATCCTTGTGAACTGCGCCGGCATCGGCAACGCGATCAAGACCGTCAGCCGTTCCAAGGAAGACGGATCGATCAAGCATTTCCCGATGGATGCCTTCAACTTCGTCATCCAGGTCAATCTGGTCGGTACCTTCCGTTGCATCGCCAAATCGGCGGCTGGCATGCTGACCCTCGACCCGCTCGCCGACGGCGATCGCGGCGCGATGGTCAACACCGCCTCGGTAGCGGCTGAAGATGGCCAGATCGGTCAGGCAGCCTATTCCGCTTCCAAGGGCGGCGTTGTCGGCATGACCCTGCCGATCGCGCGTGACCTGTCCCGCGAAGGCATCCGTCTCAACACCATCCTGCCCGGTATTTTCGATACGCCATTGCTCGCCGGTGCACCGCAAAATGTACGCGACGCGCTGGGCGCCATGGTGCCGCATCCGCCGCGGCTCGGCCAGCCGGACGAATATGCCGCGCTTGCCATGTGCATGATCGAGACGCAATATTTCAACGGCGAAGATGTCCGCCTTGATGGCGCCATCCGGATGGCACCGCGCTAGACAAGAAAAATCAGGGGGCCGCGAGAAACTCGCGGCCCTTTTTGTATCTGATGGAGAAGTTCATGACCGACTATACGCAGATCCTCTATGACGTCGCCGACAATATTGCGACGATCACGATCAACCGGCCGGAAAAGATGAACGCCTTCACCGGGACGATTATCAGGGAAATGATCGACGCCTTTGATCATATCGATGCCGATGACGATGTGCGGGCGGTGGTGGTTACCGGGGCAGGCAACCGCGCTTTTTGCGCCGGTGCCGACCTGACTCCGGAAGACGGCAAGAAGCCGTTCGCCAGCGAAGAGCCGGTGGAGGATTATTCCGATCCCCGCGTCCGCGATGGTGGCGGTCTGCTGATCCTGCGGATTTATCAATGTCTCAAGCCCGTGATCGGCGCGATCAACGGCGTCGCCGTAGGGGTCGGCGCAACGATGTTGCTGCCGATGGATATGCGGCTGGCCAGCGAGACGGCCCGCTTCGGCTTTGTCTTCGCCCGTCGCGGCATTGCCCCCGATGGTGCGGCCAGCTGGTTCCTGCCAAATCTCGTCGGCCGGGCGCAGGCGCTCGAATGGTGCCTGACCGGACGGGTATTCGATGCCGAGGAGGCGCTGAAGGGCGGTCTTGTCCGTTCGCTCCACAAGCCCGAAGACCTTCTCCCCGCCGCTTATGCCCTGGCCCGCGAGATTGTCGACAATACGGCGCCGGTGTCGATTGCCGTCACGCGGCAGATGCTGTGGCAATTGCCCGCCGCAGACCATCCGATGGAAGCGCACAAGGTCGACAGCCGGATCATCTATAATCGGGCGAAATCCGCCGATGCCAAAGAGGGTATTGCGAGCTTTCTGGAGAAGCGCAGTCCCAACTATCCGGATAAAGTGTCCAGCGACTTGCCAGACAGCTTTCCATGGTGGGAAGAACCTGCTTATAAGTGACAAAAATGTGACGAAGTGCGTATAGGGGAAGAATATGACCGTCGATAAAATGGTGGCCAAGGATGGTGAAGCCGGGGCGCGAGACAAGCTGATCGAGACCGCCAGCCAGATCATGCGCAAGGGCGACACGATCGATATATCGTTCAGCGAGCTGTCGGTCCTGTCGGGTCTCAACAGCGCGCTCGTCAAATATTATTTCGGCAACAAGGATGGCCTGCTCGAAGCCATTCTCGAACGGGACATGGACAATATTCTCGAACAGGTCGGTCTGCTGATCCAGAAGGACATGCCGCCCGAGGACAAGCTGCGCCACCATATCGGTGCGGTGATCGATACCTATCACGAATTTCCCTATCTCAACCGTCTGACCATGCGGCTGATCCGGGACCTGCCGCCCGAAGGCGCGCGCAAGATTGCGGACAAATATCTGAAACCTTTGTCGGAAGCCTATAATATTTTTGTCGGCGCCGGCATCAAGTCGGGCGTGTTCCGCGAAATGAACCCGGATCTTTTCTATTCCGCGGTGACCGGCGCGGCCGACCGTTTCTTCACCGGCAAGCTGGTCTGGAAATATTGCTACGGCCGCGACGATTTCGACGAGCGGATGCGCGATTCCTATCGCGAGCAGACCGTCGATCTGATCATGGCGGGCATTCTCAAACAATAATCGACGGAAACGGGGGACGATCGCATGAGCAAGGCTATAGGACTATTCGGACTGGCTTTATCACTGGCGATCGCTTCGCCGGCCCTCGCCCATGGCAGCAAGGCGCCAGACGCCCCGTCCCACGGCCCGGTGATGAGCGCGGATCAGATCTATTCGGCCTTCGGCTGGGATTTTGACAAGGCCGAGATTAAAACCCAGAAAGTGGCCGACGGCCTCTATGTCCTGTTCGGACTAGGCGGCAATATCGCGGTTTCGGTCGGCAAGGACGGCACATTGATCGTCGACGACCAGTTCCCGCAGCTGATGCCGAAGATCAAGGCGGCGCTGAAGGAAATCGGCAGCGAAGATGTCGATTTCGTGGTCAACACCCACTGGCATTTTGACCATGCCGACGGCAATCTGGCTCTCGGCAAGGAAGGCAGCTGGATCGTCAGCCAGTCCAACAGCCGGGCGATGATGCTGGACGACCAGGTCGTCAATTTCGGGCCTTTTGCCGGCGAGCAGAAAGCCTATCCCGAACATGCCCTGTCCGACATCACCTTTGACCGGACCATGCAGTTCCATATCAACGGCGAGAAGATCGACCTGCTGCACGTCGGCCCGGCGCACACCAACGGCGATACGGCGGTCCTCTTCCGCGGGACGAACGCCGTCCATCTCGGCGATGTTTTCAACAATAGCGGCTATCCCTTCATCGACGCCGACAATGGCGGCGACCTCGCGGGCATGATCGCTTTCTGTCAGGCCGTCCATGACACGATCGACGATGATACGATCGTCATCCCGGGGCACGGGCCGGTCACCGACCGCGCCAAGCTGGCCCGTTATATAGAAGTGCTGACCATCATCCAGAGCCGCGTGCAGGCGCTGATCGACGATGGCAAAAGCCTGACGGAAATCATGGCCGCCAAACCGACGGCGGACTTCGATGAGGAATTTCAGGCCAACGAGATGATGCTGCCAAGCTTTCTGAGCCGTGTCTACGCGAGCCTGACGCGGGAGTAGGCCTTACTCCGCGGCTTCGCCTTCAGGTTCCAGCTTGTCCTGTGTGCGCAATTCGAAATCGCTGGCATCGTGTCGTTCGCGTAGCTGGCTTTCGAGATCACCCCAGGCGCGGTTGACCATTTTGCCGCGCTGCACGGCGGGGCGCTTGCCGATCATGTCGGTCCAGCGATTCATATGCTTGTAGGAGGCGGTGTCGAGAAATTCGGCGGCTTCATAGACGACATTCTTCACCAGCGCGCCATACCAGGGCCAGATTGCCATATCGGCGATGCTATATTCGTCGCCAGCCATATATTCATTGTCGGCGAGATGGCGGTCGAGCACGTCGAGCTGGCGTTTGACCTCCATTGCGAAGCGGTCGATGCAATATTCGATCTTCACCGGCGCATAGGCATAGAAATGGCCAAAGCCGCCGCCGAGATAGGGCGCGCTGCCCATTTGCCAGAACAGCCAGTTCAGCGCTTCGGTGCGCTTGTTGTGATCGCTGGGGAGGAATGCGCCGAATTTCTCGGCGAGATAGAGGAGCATCGAGCCGGATTCGAACAGGCGCGTCGGCGTGTCGGTGCTGTGGTCCATCAATGCCGGGATCTTGCTGTTCGGGTTGATGTCGACAAAGCCGCTGCCGAACTGGTCGCCTTCGCTGATATTGATGAAATAGGCGTCATATTCCGCGCCCTTGTGGCCGAGCGCCAGCAGTTCCTCGAGCATCACCGTGACCTTCACGCCATTGGGCGTTGCCATCGAATAAAGCTGCAGCGGGTGCTTGCCGACCGGCAGCTCGACGTCCTTGGTCGGGCCGGCGATCGGGCGGTTGATATTGGCGAAGCGGCCGCCATTGGCCTTGTCCCATTTCCAGACTTTCGGGGGCGTGTAATCGGGCAGATTGTCGGTCATGGGATCATTCCTTTTTGGATTGGCCGTTGTTGCTCTGGACAAGCGGTAGCATTTGCCATCGCCCCGATCACGCAAGTTTTTCTGCGTCCGCTCCAAGCGGACTTTTTGTCTCAGCCTAGTCGCGCGGCGGAATGCTGTGCACCATGGTCAGAAACTGCAGCGTCGTTCCGGCGCGGCGATGCTCGGACAGGGCCTGATACTCCGGGTCATTATACCAGGCGGTCGCCGCTTCCTCGTTGGGGAAGCGGAACATCACCACCCGGCCTTCGGGCGGAGCCGCGCCTTCGAAGGTGACGCTGCCGTCATCATAGGTGATGAACTCCCCGCCATGCCGTTTGAGGATCGGGAAAAATCCCTTTTCATATTCGCGATATTTCGCCGCGTCCTGCACGGTGAAATTGGCGACGACATGGACGGGTTGTTCGGTCATCATCTGTTTCCTAGTTCATTTCTGCGAAGGTCTTGTCTTTGTCGACCCGCACATCCTGCGGCAGGCCCAGCACCCGTTCGGCGATGATATTTTTCAGGATCTCGTCGGTGCCGCCGGCGATTCTCAGACCCGGCGCCCACATGAAGCTTTCCTGGAATATTGCATCGGACGGCGCTTCGTCCTTGTCGACGATCAGGCCGAAATGGTCCTGCATCTCGATCGCGCTGTTGCAGATATCCTGCAGATGGTTGGCGTTAATGATCTTGCCAATGGCATTTTCAGGACCCGGTGTTTCACCACGCGACAGGGCGGTCTGGGTGCGGAATTTGGTCAGCTTGTAACCCTGTGCCGCGACATACCAGTCGGCCAGTTTGGCGCGGAAGGCCTGGTCGGACAATGTGCCGGCGGAGCGCGCATAATCCATGATTTCCTTCCAGTCGGGACCCGGTGAACCACCGACTGCCAGCCGTTCGTTCATCAGGGTGACGAGCGCGACCTTCCAGCCCATGCCGGGCTCGCCGAGCCGGTCGCTGTCGGGAATGCGGACGTCGGTGAAATAGACCTCGTTAAATTCCTTGCCGCCGGACGCCTGATGGATCGGCCGCACGTCGACGCCCTTCTGCTTCATGTCGACGATGAACATGGTCAGGCCCTTGTGCTTGGGCACATTGGGGTCGGTACGGACCAGAAGGATGCCATAATCGGAATAATGGGCACCGGAAGTCCACACTTTCTGACCATTTATGACCCATTCGTCACCATCTTTGACCGCTTTTGTCTTGAGACCGGCAACATCCGACCCGGCAGCCGGTTCGGAGAAAAGCTGGCACCAGATTTCCTCGCCCATCAGGGCTTTCTGGACATAGCGCTTCTTGTGCTCGTCCGATCCGAAGGCAATCACCGTCGGCACGCACATGCCGAGGCCGATGGCAAAGGGGCCGGTCGGCGCATCGAACTTGGCTTCTTCCTGTCCCCAGATGACCTGCTGCATCACGGTGCCGCCACGGCCGCCCATTTCCTTGGGCCAGGTGATCTGCGCAAAGCCGCCTTCCGCCTTGGTCTTCTGCCAGGCCTTGGCGCGTTCGAGAAAATCCTCGCGGCCACCCGAGCGCAAGGCGCCCGGCGTCTTGGGCTTGAGATGCTGAGAGAGAAAGGCGTTCGCTTCGGCGCGAAATTCTGCTTCTTCTGCTGTGTCGTTGAAATCCATAGTCTATTCCTTCACTTTGTGGCCCGGGCGCGAATGTCCGTTCGCGCTGAGCGTGTCGAAGTCCGAGTGCGCGCCAACCTGTCCTTCGACAGGCTCAGGACGAACGGCACTCCGGGTTCGGGATTCAGTCATTTTTCGCTTCGAGCGCGCTGACCAGCTTTTCTTTCCAGACAGCCGGGCTGCCGGCCTGAACGGCGAGCAATTTGGCGCGGCGATAGAAGAGGTGGCAATCCACCTCCCAGGTGAAGCCCATGCCGCCATGCGTCTGGATATTCTCTTTCGAGGCAAACCAGTAAGCTTCCGAGGCCGCGACCCGTGCTGCGGCTGCCGCTTCGGGCAGTTCCGCGGCGTCGCTCGACAGCGCCCAGGCGCCATAATAAGCGTTGGAGCGGGCGACCTCGTTTTTCACATACATGTCGGCCAGCTTGTGCTTGATCGCCTGATTGCCACCGATGGCACGGCCGAATGCGACCCGTTCCTTGGCATAGGCATTGGCCATTTCGAGACAGCGCGACGCGCCGCCCAGTTGCTCAAAGGCGATCAATACCGCTGCGCGGTCGTTGATCTGGTCGAGCAGCGCCATGCCATTGCCGGCTTCGCCGAGAAGCTCGGCCGATGCGCCGTCGAAGCTGATCGTCGCGTGGCTGCGGGTGGGTTCGAGCGTCTTGACCGGCTCCCGCGAGACGCCGTTCTGGTTGAGATCGACAATGACGAGGCTCTCGCCGCTGCCGTCCTTCACCAGCACAATCGCGTGGGTGGCGATATCGCCATCGGTGACAGGGATCTTCTTGCCCGTGATGCTGCCGTCCTTCAGCCGGGTAGCAATATTACCGGCCTTGATCTCGCCCGGCCCTTCGCTGACCGCGATGCAGCCGATCAGGCTGCCGTCGGCCACTTTCGGCAACAGTTGCGATTTCTGGTCTTCACTGCCCGCGATTTTCAGCGCTTCGGCAAAGAAATAGGCGGATGATCCGAAGGGCACCGGCGCCAGCGCCCGGCCCAGTTCCTCGGCAATCACGCAAAGTTCGAGCATGCCGAGGCCAAGCCCGCCATATTCTTCGGGGATCGCTGCACCAAGCCAGCCCATTTCGACAATCTGTTTCCAGACGCCTTCATTGTGGCTCTTGCTGTCATCATCCAGCACTTCGCGGACATGCGCGGTCGTGCATTGCGCTTCGAGAAACTTGCGTGCTTCGTCTCGAAGAAATTTTTGATCGTCGGAAAAATCAAAATTCATAGTTCAGGCCTCATCCCGTTGTTTATATTATTATGTCAGTCGTCGTTGGCGGGCATGTTGAGCGCGCCGCGTATTTCGTCATTGTCCGCGCCGAGTGTCGGCGGATCGGCATAGATATTGGCCGGGCTGGCGGAATAGTGCACCGGATGTTTGATCGTTCTATATTTGCCGATCTTCTCGCCTTCGCGTTCCTGCCAGAAACCGACCTGCTGGAGATGGGGATCGGTCAGAACGTCCTCCATCTTGTTGTAGCGCATCGCCGGAATATTATGTTCGTCGAGCAGCGGCAGCCATTCGTCCGTGGTCTTGGTCGCAGCAATCTCCTCGATCAGGGCGTAGAGCGCGGTGATATTCTTGGTCCGCTGGGAATAATCGGAAAAGCGGGGCTCGTCAAAGACGCCAGGCTTGCCGCCGAGCTCGAAGAACTTCCGCCACTGCGCGTCATTATAGGGAACCAGACCGATATAGCCGTCCTTGGTCGGATAGGGCTTGCGGTTTTCGTTGATCGAGCGGGTGTAGGCCAGCTTGCCATTGCCCGGAATGAAGGTTTCGCCCCAGAGATTTTCGACCATGTTGAACCAGGTGAAGGCTTCGAACATCGGCACCTGGACAAATTGCCCTTCGCCGGTCTTTTCCTTGTGATACATCGCCGCGAGCGTGGCGTTGACCGCGAACAGGCCGATGGTCTTGTCGGCGACCAGCGACGGCATATAGAGCGGACGACCGCTATCACCGCGCATTTCAAACAGGCTGGCAAAGCCGGAGGCGCACTGGATCAGGTCGTCATAGGCCTGGCGCTTTTCATATTCGCCGCCCTGGCCGAAACCGGCGCAATGGACATAGACGATGCCGGGGTTGATCGCCTTGACGCTTTCATAGTCGAGGCCCAGCCGCTCCATGCCGGCCAGCCGGACATTGTGGAAGAACACGTCGGCATGTTTCAGCAGCTCAAGGATGACGGCCTTGTCATCGTCATTCTTGCCGTTGAGGGTCACCGATTTCTTGTTGCGGTTGAGCGCGGTGAATATCGGGCCGAGGTCGCCGGTCGGATTGTCGCCGGCATGGCGCATCATGTCGCCGCCGAACTTGCCTTCGCCATTTTCGATCTTGATGACGTCGGCGCCCATGTCAGCGAAATTGAGAGTGGCGAAAGGGCCGAGGACCACGGTAGACATGTCGACGATTTTCAAACCCTTCAGGGGGCCTGTCGGTTCCGTATCCCATTTTAGTTCCGGCCAGCCGCTCATCCAATATTCTCCATTTTAGCTAGTGCATGATTCCAGCATGCTGTTATCATGTTTAATCGATTGATGAACTGTTTATTTTGAGGGAATTAGGATGGTATTGGCAGATCCCAAGGCACCGGTGCTGATCGGTGTCGGCGAGGCAAGCGGCGCGAAACTGAAGCAATCGCAAGGGCTTGAATGGCCATCGACGGTCGACCTGGCGTCGGCGGCGATCGGGGAAGCGCTGGCCGATAGCGGCGCTGGCGAAAAACTGGCCGCGTCGATCGACTGCCTGCTCTCGATTCGCCTGTTCCACGACAGCGGTCTGCCGCATGATTTCGGCTCGCCAGAGAATCACCCGGAAGCGGTGGCCACGGCTGCCGGTCTCGATCCCGCGCATCTGCTCTATGGCGATGTCGGCGGCCAGAGCCCGCAGAAACATCTCAACAAGCTCGCCTGTCAGGTGCATGACGGCGAATATAAGGCGGTGGTCCTGTCGAGCGCCGAGAATATGGGCACCGTCAAACGGGCGCGGCGCAGCGGTCATGAGCTGGACTGGAACCAGCCGGCGACCCGCGACATGACCGACCTGATCACGACCGAAGACAAGATGCTGACCGCCTATGAATGGCGGCAGGGGATCATCAACATGCCGATGGCTTACGGCATTGTCGAAAACGCCCGCCGCGCGCGGCTCGGCATGGACCGTGACAGCTATGCGCAGAGCATGGCCGAACTGTGGGAGGCCTTTGCCGGCGTGTCGCTGACGCGCGAACATGCCCAATTTGCCCGCGACTGGACGGCGGAAGAATTGCTGGCCGATGATCATGGCAATTACCGGCTCAACGATCCCTATCGCCGCTGGATGGTGGCGCAGGATGCGGTCGAACTGGGCGCGGCGGTGATATTGACCACGGCTGGTCATGCTGCCGAACTCGGCATAGCCGAAGACAAGATGATCTATCTGCATAGCGGCGCCGACGCGAGCGTGCCGTTGATGAGCCTGCAGGACGACCTGTCCGTTTCGCCGGCGATGCAGGTCGCTTTTCCCAAGGCACTGGAACTGGCGGAAGTGGAAGCCGGGGATCTCGGCCCGATCGATATTTACAGCTGTTTCCCCGTTGCCGTCTCGCTGGCGATGGACGCGCTCGGTTCACCAGATCGCTCGCTGGCTTCCTATACGCTCACCGGTGGCCTCAGCTTCTTTGGCGGGCCTGGCAACAGCTACAGCGCCCACGGCATGGTCGCGCTGGTCCAGGCGTTGCGCAAGGATGGCAGCAAGCCGGGGATGATCTCTGCCAATGGCGGCGTGATCAACAAGGAATCGGTCGGCATTTATGCGGCACAGCCGGTTGCCGGGGGCTGGTCCCCCGACCGGATCGCGGCGCCGGTGCGTATCCCGAAACCCGACCATGTCAAAGCGGACCATTTCTTCAGCGGCAAGGGCGTGATCAAAAGCTATGCCATGCCTTATGGCAAGGCCAGCCGCGGCGCGGCGAGCGTGTGGCTGGAGGACGGGCAAGGCTTGCCCGCCATCGGAATCCTGCCCGATGCACCGGAAGATACCGACCTGATCGGCCTGGCGGTGGATGTTGTCACTGCTGATGATCGCAATATCGCGAAACTCAGCGGATAGTCTGCATATCCAGCAGCTCGATTTGCGGGGTTAGATAGCCGTCGCGGCAGGGTTCTTCCTTCGCCAGATCGGTCGACAGATATTTGCTGTTGCTGTCCGGGAACACGGTCGCCACGGCGCGCATTTCCGCGCCGGTGGCCGCGTCCTGCGCGAGGGCGCAGCGGACCGCGGCGATCAGATTGCCGCCGCTCGAAATGCCGACGCCAAGCCCGAGCTGCTTGCACAGTTTCTGCGCCATCAGGATGGAATCGCCATCGTTCACGCCGATCACGGCATCGACCTGATCGAGCTTTACGATTTCCGGGATAAATTCGTCGGACACGCCCTGGATGCGATGGTGGCCGACCTTGTGGCCGGTCGACAGGGTGGGCGATTCGACCGGCTCGACCGGATGGACCGATATGCGGGCGTCGCGTTCTTTCAGGAAACGCCCGACGCCCATCACCGTGCCGCCGGTGCCGACGCCGGCGACAAAACCGCCGATCTGTCCGCCGTCCTGCGTGACCTGGTTCCAGATTTCCGGCGCGGTGCCCTGGCAATGGGCGCTGCAATTATCCTCGTTGGAAAATTGGCGCGGCAGAAACGCGCCTGCGTTTTTGCCCAATGCCTCGGCCATCGCGATGGAACCGAGAAAACCGCCTTCCTCCTTGGAGACCAGCCGGATCTCTGCGCCATGGCTGGCGAGAATCGCGCGGCGCTCCACGCTCATCCAGTCGGGCATGAAGATGGTCACCGGGTGACCGAGCGCGGTCCCGAGCGCCGCTATCGCGATTCCGGCATTGCCGCTGGTCGCCTCGGCAATCCGCTGACCGGGCTTCAGCGCGCCCGAGCGCGTCGCGTTGCGGAGAATGTTGAGCGCCATCCGGTCCTTGATGCTGCCGGAGAAATTATACATTTCAGCCTTGGCATAGACGGTGATGTCCTTCCCTTCGCAACGGAGTTTGATGCGCAGCATCGGTGTGTTGCCGATCAGTCCGGCAAGGCAGTGAAATTTATCGTCTGATGTGCGGCCGACGCGGTCGAGCATATGGGGGCCTCCTTGAACAAGACCCTCTTATGGACAGGCAAATGACAAATATCTTTGCCAAAAATCCTTTGAAGCGGCAGTGTATCGTGATAAAATTCTATAAATGACCGAAAACGTAAAAAATATTGATGATAATGACCGAAATATCCTGAAAGCCTTGCAGCGGGACGCAAGCCTGTCGCTGGAAAATCTCGCGGCGCAGCTCAGCCTGTCGACCAACGCCTGTTGGCGGCGGATCAAGCGGATGGAGGCGGACGGCATCATCGCCCGCCGGGTCGCGATCGTCGATCCGGAAGCGGTCGGCCTGAACATGACTGTGTTTGTCGCCGTACGCACCAGCGACCATAGCGACAAATGGCTGACAAAATTCGCCGCTGCCGCCTCTTCGATCGAGGAGGTGGTCGAATTCTACCGGATGGCGGGCGAGGTCGACTATATGCTCAAGCTGCTGGTGCGTGATGTCGCCGATTATGACCGGGTGTACAAGAAACTGATCAAGGCGGTGCCCTTGTCCGACGTGTCGGCGAGCTTCGCGATGGAGCGGATCAAATATGAGACGGCGGTACCGGTGTGAGGGTTCGTCGCGTCATGTCCGGGGATCTGCTGCAATAATGCTGGCGTCCGCTTTCGGACGCAAAAAATCCTCGCTACCGCATCCGCTTATTCCCGTGGCGAACATATCGCGACCCGCTGGCTACGCTGGTCAATCGCGATCCTGTATTTCTGCAACAGCTTGCCACCGACGAGCAGTTCGGGAAAGCGGTCGGAAACGCGGATATCGACATCGCTCTCATGCGCGGCGCCGATCCGCACGGGTCCGCGAAGGGTCGCGCGATGGGTTTCGATCACCGTATTGGTGAGTCTGCCTTTCCCTGCCGTTTCAAGCGGGCTGGCGGCGACCTGATCATATAATGTCTTTGGCAGGACGAGGAAGATATTGGCGCCGCTATCGAGATTGCCGGTGGTCTCGATGTCGCCGATCGACACGGGCACGCGGAAAGGGCGCGTATAGGATAGGGCTCCCGGCGCATCGGGCTTTATCATTTGCTTCCGGCTGAAAGACAGGGTCCGGGACGGGAAGTCGATGATCAGCAAGCCGTCGGCAAAAAACTCGCGGCCGATAATGCCTGAAATCGCCGCTTCGGGGGGTCCCTTGCTGCTATAATCCCGCGTTATGACGTCGAGATCCTTGCGCACAAAGCCGCCTATTTCAAGCGAGTCAAAACGGGTCATATCGACCGTCGCAACATTCACCCCGTCGCTGGTTTCGGTGGTCTGGATGATCGGTAAGCTGAGCGCTTTCGTCAGACTGGCGTCGGCGCGTCCCATGCCGCTGGCACCGGTATCGACCGCAAATGTGTGATAGTTGCCGCCGTTCACCCGCGCCTGCACATAAACACGGCCCTGCACGATCTCAAATGGGACGTTGATCAGCGCATCCTCTTGCGGAATTGTTACTGTGCTGCAGGCATCCCGTTCGATTGCGGAAACAATATCAGGACTATGCACACAACCGGCGAGAGCAGCGAGCGCCAGGGCGATCGGAAATTTATCTGTCATACTGTATTATTGCACTAAGGCGCGTTGGCGGTCAAGGCGGTGTGTATCGGCGTGCTCCGACCTGTGCTTGGCGTCCGCTACTCAATCAATATAGCAATTCGCCGCCGCTGCTTCGGCAATCGAGGAAGTGGCCGAATTCTACCGGATGGCCGGCGAGGTCGACTATATGCTCAAACCGCTGGTCCGCGATGTCGCCGACTATGACCGGGTGTACAAGAAACTGATCAAGGCAGTACCCCTGTCCGACGTGTCGGCGAGCTTTGCGATGGAGCGGATCAAATATGAGACGGCGGTGCCGGTTTGAGGGGACTGGGTAACGCTAGTGTCCGTTATGGGCGCAAAAGGGGACTTTGAAACCCATTTGATTCCCAATACAATCGCAGGTATCCGAGATCACTCCTCAGTTAGATTGCTATCCATGGAAAAATACACAGTTACATTTGAAGATGAGGTGATCCGCAAGGAACAAATCTTTGAAGGTATCACTGACGTTGTAAAACTTGGTTTTTCTGGGATCAGCAACTGGGATGCTTTTGACGAACTGATTTTTGAAAATTTAGAAGCCAGAGACATACAGATAGTAGTCAATCACGAGTCAACCTTACGATTGCCCGCCAGAGATTTGGAAATATATCTCGACCTAAGGTCCGAGTTATCACTGAAATTTGGCGACAAAATCCAGTTTAATTTCAGTCAATGATGTTTGTTACCCAATGTCCGTTTTCGGGATATTGCGGACAATTACCAATCAAATCATTGAACAACCGTTTCGTTTCAAATAGCAAGACGCAATGACATCCGTACCGGTATCAGCAGAAACCTCAGTTGAACGGCCGATTCCAACCTTGTGGCGCGAGGGGCTGCAAGCGTTCGCTGATTTGTATACGGTGGGTGCAACGTCCGAAGCCAACGAACTCTTCATATTTGCTATAGTTGACGAGGATACCAGAGAAATCAACAAGACGAATATCGCTGACTATCCTGATAGTTTAGGTTCTTTGACCAGCCAGTCCTGGGAAACATCGATTTGCGTGTGGGAAGATGGGCATTGGACCGTCTTGATCGACCTTTGCGATGGCTTTGGCGATGTTACAGATCTTGTCCTTCACATGACGATTTACGAGCAAGGCGCCAACTACAAAGTAATACCCGGTCTGATTTACGTTCCTTGAATGTGAAACTTCGAAAAACTAATGTCCGATTTCGAAAAAAGCCGACACCAAATCACCGAACAGCCAACCCCATCAAACGGCCACAACCTCCTGCCGGATCGCGCCAAAGATCGAATGACCGTCCGCATCCAGCATCTGGATTTGACGATGCAGCTATAGCCGAGGTCGCCTTCGGGCCCCTGATTGGATACGGTGCCGGAACCGAAATTAAGCTGTTGGTCCGCGATGTCGCCGATTATGACCGGGTCTACAAGAAACTGATCAAAGCGGTGCCCTTGTCCGACGTGTCGGCGAGCTTCGCGATGGAGCGGATTAAGTATGAGACGGCGGTGTCGGTTTGAAAGCCCCTGCATGATGTCGAGTCACTTCTTCCATTTGCAAATGACTTAGTGGTCGCTATTCTTCTGCATGATGATGGATGAAAAGCTGCGGGGTGGATCACTATGGGTTGCTATTATGGCAGCTACGCTTGCGCTTGTTTCTGTTTTTTCGTCAGTCGCGCGTGAAATATTCATTCAGCCAGTGCTATATACCACTATTGCAGCTGTATTTGTGCTCTTCATGCGAATAATTTCCTGCAAGGCATACCGCAGCGGCATTGATAACATTGATTTGGCAATGCAGGGGACTGATCCATGGCCGGGTCGCTGGAAAAAACTGTCTGATCCCGAATGGGGGCTTTTTGGAAGAAATTGTGGCACGCCCTTGATCCTGAAGGTCAGAGCTATCTTGTTTTTGGGAAGTATTCCTGTCGCCTTTATGCAAAACTGGCTAGGTCCAGAGATATTCTATCTCTGGTTTGCAGCTACGCTTCTAAGCCTGGAACTCAGTTTGATGTACGCCGCGCTACATGGAACAAGCGAAGAAATCTAAGGCCCGCTTCCGAGATTTGCGTACACCAAAGTCCTTGGACAATCACTAAACTCCCGCATCAAACGGAAAAACCAACCCCATCAAACCGCCACAACCTCCTGCCGGATCGCGCCGCAGATCGAATGGCCATCCGCATCCAGCATCTGGATTTTCACCGTATCGCCCGCTGACATAAATGGCGTTTTGGGCGCGCCGTCGTTTGTCGTTTCGATCATCCGGATTTCGGCGATGCAACAGCTGCTGGTCCGTGATGTCGTCGACTATGACCGGGTGTACAAGAAGCTGATCAAGGCGGTGCCCTTGTCCGACGTGTTAGCGAGCTTCGCGATGGAGCGGATAGCTTCATGGCTGTTGACAAATGTTACTCGGCTAACACAATCTGCGTCTTGTTTACTGATGGAGTTTTTGTTTTGATAAATGGCCAGCGTGATAACTAGAATCTGGCGGGCGCTGGCTCAACCGTTCGCGGTAGCAAATTGCGTGGAGGCCTGTTGTGAGGATGACGTCGAATTGGCAAAAAAATACTACTCGCAGTTTGAAGAGAGCATTGAGGCACGACATTTAGCTTTGGGTGGTCGAATAAGGCTACTGGAACGCGACTATGAGGGAGCGAGACGTTATTTTGAGAAGGCCGCACGCTCAGTATCTCAAAAGAGAAACAAGCGTCACAGATACGTATGGGAATATTGTAGTTTTTACCTCAGCCTTATGAACAAGGATGGAATGCACGAACGGCATCGCGACGCTGCACTTAGCTTAAAGCCAACCAGAACTCTGTTCCGTATGTTGCCGCTTGCACTGAAAGACTGGCAACAGTCGCATGATGCGTCCGCTCCGAATCCACCCACCAATTTCGATTACGTGCCATCTAAATCAAACTATTCAGTGGACGTGTCCATAAAATTCAAATCGGATGATCATTGATTTTTGCTCTAGTGCCCAATTGCGGGTTACAGCGAACACCCAATTCACCCGCGAATAACCAACCCCATCAAACCGCCACAACCTCCTGCCGGATAGCGCCAAAGATCGAATGACCGTCCGCATCCAGCATCTGGATTTTCACCGTATCGCCAGCCGACATAAACGGGGTCTTCGCCTCGCCGGTGTTGATCGTCTCGATCATCCGGATTTCGGCGATACAGCTATAGCCGAGGCCGCCTTCGGACACAGGCTTGCCGGGATCGCCGTCGGGGCCCTGGTTGGATACGGTGCCGGAGCCGATGATCGTGCCGGCGGACAGCGGACGGGTCTTGGCGGCATGGGCGACCAGATCGGCTAGGCTGAACGTGGCATCTGCTCCGGCATTGGCGCGGCCGAAGGGTTCGCGGTTATAGTCGACCTGCAGAGGCAGATGGATGACCGAACCTTTCCACGCGTCGCCCAATTCATCGGGGGTGACGCAGACCGGGGAGAAAGCCGATGGCGGTTTTGACTGGAAAAAGCCGAAGCCCTTGGCCAGCTCGCCGGGGATCAGGCCGCGCAGGGACACATCGTTGCACAGCATCACCAGCTTGATATGACCGGCTGCGTCTTCGGCGCTGGCGCCCATGGGTACATCATCGGTGATGACCGCGACTTCGCCTTCCATGTCGCAGCCCCATTTGGGATCGCCGAGCGGAATATCGTCGCGCGGGCCGAGGAAGGCGTCGCTGCCGCCCTGATACATCAGCGGATCGCTGTAGAAACTCTCGGGCACTTCGGCGCCACGGGCTTTGCGGACCAGTTCGACATGATTGATATAGGCGCTGCCGTCGGCCCATTGATAGGCGCGGGGCAGGGGGGATTCGGCGAGCCGCTCGTGAAAGCGTTCGCAGGGTACCGTTTCATGTTCGACATCGCGGTAGAGCGCTTCCAGTTTCGGCGCGCAATTTTCCCAGTCATCCAGCGCCGCCTGCAGGGTCGGGGCAATATGGTTCGCTTCGCAGCAGCGAGTGAGGTCCTTGGAGACCACAACAAGGCGGCCGTCGCGGGTGTCATTTTTCAGGGTAGCGAGTTTCATGTGCGTTCCTTCATCCTGCTCCGTTCCCCCGCGAAGGCGGGGGCCCATCTCTCACCATTGCCTCTAGCGGAAACTTCGGGAGATGGACTCCTGCCTACGCAGGAGCACAAAATTGTTCAATGCGAAAACCTAATGTTCGTCGCGGGCTTTCTCGTGCAGCCAGGCGGCATGTTGCGGCGCCTTTTTCGTCCGGCTCCATTCCTCGAGCATCGCGGGAGCGACGCGGCGCAATTCGGTCATTTCCTCTTCGGTGCCGATATCGCAGGCCAGTTCCAGCCTATGGCCGTTGGGATCGAAGAAATAGATCGACTTGAAAATACCGTGATGGGTCGGGCCTAGAACTTCGAGACCTTCGGCTTCGGCATTGGCCTTGGCCGCCATCAGATCGTCGAGCGAGTTCACCTTGAAGGCAATATGCTGGACCCAGGCCGGGGTATTCTGGTCGCGGTCCATGTCCGGCTGCTCGGGCAGTTCGAAAAAGGCGAGGACATTGCCGCCGCCGGCATCGAGGAAAATGTGCATATAGGGATCATGTTCGCCGGTCGACGGCACTTCATTCTCGGCAAAGGCGAGCTGGAAATCCATGCCCATCACCCGCTGGTAGAAATCGACCGTCTCTTTCGCATCCTTGCAGCGATAGGCGACATGGTGGATGCCGTTGATCTTGGGTGCGGCCATTATACCGGCTCCTCTACATTCAGCACCCCGCGCGATACCTGGTCGCGTTCGATGCTCTCGAACAGGGCCTTGAAATTGCCCTCGCCAAAACCGTCATCGCCCTTTCTCTGGATGAATTCAAAGAAAACCGGTCCGACCTGCGCTTCGGCAAAGATCTGCAACAGCAAGCGCGGCTCGCCGCCTTCCGTGGTGCCGTCGAGCAATATGCCACGCGTCTGCAGCGCGTTGACGTCCTCGCCATGGCCAGGCAGGCGGCCGTCGAGCATCTCGTAATAGGTTGCTGGTGGCGCGGTCATGAACGGTACGCCGAGCGCCTTGAGCCGGTCCCAGCAGGCGACCAGATCATCGCAGATGAGCGCGATATGCTGGATACCTTCACCGTTGAACTCGCGCAGGAATTCCTCGATCTGGCCCTTGCCGCCTTCGCCTTCCTCGTTGAGCGGAATACGGATCTTGCCGTCCGGCGCGGTCAGCGCCTTGGAGGTCAGGCCGGTATATTCGCCCTTGATGTCGAAGAAGCGGATTTCGCGGAAGTTGAACAAAGTCTCGTAATAGTCGGCCCAATATTTCATCCGGCCGCCATAGACATTGTGGGTCAGGTGATCGATCGTGTGGAAACCGGCGCCAACCGGATTGCGGTCCACGCCCGGCAGATATTCGAAATCAATGTCGTAGATCGACAGATTCTCGCCGCGCTCGCCGCCATCATAGCGGTCGACCAGATAGAGAATCGCCCCGCCGATGCCGCGGATCGCCGGGATATGCAATTCCATTGGTCCGGTCTCGACATGCACCGGCTCTGCGCCCTTTTCGAGCAGCCAGGCATAAGCCTTGCGCGCGTCTTTCACCCGGAACGCCATGCCGCAGGCCGAAGGACCATGTTCGCGGGCAAAATACCAGGCCGCCGATTTCGGCTCGTAATTGATGATCAGGTTGATGCCGCCCTGCCGCCAGAGATGGACATCCTTGCTGCGATGCTGGGCGATGCGGGTAAAGCCCATGACTTCGAACACCGGTTCGAGCACACCGCGCTCGGGCGCGCAAAATTCGACAAATTCAAAACCGTCGAGACCAACGGGATTTTCAAACAGATCAGCCACAATATTTCCTCGGGACAACAGGCGCCGTGGCGCGTTATAGTTACAAATGATACTATAGGGAATCCGCAGCGGATATGCAAGACATTAGCCGGTCGATCTGTCCGGGAAAACGGGACGGGCGGCGCATCGGGGAGGATCTATATGCAGAAACGCCATCAGCTGGCCTTCATGGCCTTTCTGGCTATTTTCATCTGTTATATGGACCGGGTTGCGATCTCGGTCGCGATCATTCCGATGGTCGAAACCTATGGCTGGGACCTGTCGACACAGGGGCTGGTGCTCTCGAGTTTCTTCATCGGCTATCTGCTCACCCAGGTGGTCGGCGGCAAGCTGGCCGATCGTTATGGTGGCAAGGTCGTTCTGGGCTTCGGCGTATTGGTCTGGTCGCTCTTTACATTGGTCGCCCCTCCGGCAGCCGCACTGGGCATCGCCGTGCTGATCGTCGCCCGGATAGTGATGGGCATGGGCG
This sequence comes from Sphingorhabdus sp. YGSMI21, assembly GCF_002776575.1. Lineage (GTDB taxonomy): Bacteria > Pseudomonadota > Alphaproteobacteria > Sphingomonadales > Sphingomonadaceae > Parasphingorhabdus. The sequence goes on from NZ_CP022548.1 coordinate 1,645,831, forward strand.
AAGCCGTCACTTTCCCGGCGATTTATGCGCTCTACGCCCGCTGGATACCGGTCCGGGAGCGTTCGCGCTCCGCCGGCTTTTCCAACAGCGGCATTCCGCTGGGCACGGTCTTCGCGCTGCTGGCAACCCCGGTGATCGTGGCCGCCTGGGGCTGGGAATGGGTGTTCTATCTGTTCGGCGGCGTCGGTTTCATCTGGTGCGCCGTCTGGTATTTTTGCATCGCATCGAGCCCCCGCCTGCAACCCGGTATCAGCCAGGCGGAACTGGACCTGATTGCCGCCGACACGATTGCCGATACGCCTGTCGGGCCCACGCCGTGGCGGGCGCTGATGACCAACATGCCGGTCTGGGCCGTGATCGTGGCCCATTTCTGTAACAACTGGTGGTTCTATGTGCTGCTCGCCTGGCTGCCGACTTTTGTCACCAAGGGGCTGGGCGTCGACTATGCCTCGGTCGGCTATTTTGCGATGATGCCGCATATCGCGCTGTTCCTGTGCATCAATCTCTCCGGAGTGGTGGCCGACCGGCTGATCGGACGGGGCATGACCATCACCCATGTCCGCAAGCTGATGATGCTGATCGGCTTTGGCGGCAGCATCGCGGCGCTGCTGCTGGTTGCGCAGGCGGAGGATGCCGTTACCGCAATCACCATCATGACCGTCGGCAGCGCGCTTGGCGCCTTTGCGGTCAGCGGCTTTTTCGTCAACCATATGGACATCGCGCCGGAACATGCCGGCACGCTGATGGGGATCACCAACACCGCCGGCACTATTCCCGGCATCATCGGCGTGCTGGTCAGCGGCTGGATTTTGGACATAACCGGGTCCTGGGCGCTGGTTTTCCAGGTCGCGGCAGCCGTCGCCGCCTTCGGTCTGATTTTCTATCTCGTCTTCGGCAGCGGCGAGCGCCAGTTCGCGGCCGTTTCCGCCTAGCCATTACGGACTGCGCCAGCACCGGCGCGGATCGATGATCTGCAGCCCGTTCCCCCCTTCGCGGGCATGCCGGATATCCCGCCGCGCTCGACGGTCGCCGGCGAGCCACAGGCCCATGGAAAACACGCGGCCTTAATCGCGCGGAAATAATGACGTAAATACAGATTATTAACTTTATCTGGATATGCCCGCCGCGGGAACATATGACCATTGCATCCACCTCGAGCAGTCCGGACATCGCTCCGTACGTCGCCAAAATTTACCGTCCCATGATCCGGGGGTATTTCGGGGTTGCCGCTGTCTATTATGCCGTTCTGACGCTGCTGCACTTCGGCGTGCACAGCGGGTCCGGTCTGCTGGCCATCGTCACCGCATCGTCCATCGCCAGCATGGTGCTCGCATTTTTCTGGTACGGATTGCGCAAACCCGACGCTTTTGCCGATCTGCACATTATCACGACCATCGCCAATCTGTTCATGCTGGCCAATGTCATGATCGCGATGGAAATCAAATTCGCCCAGGCCGATCTGGTCTATTTCATCATCATGGTCATGGTCTTCGCTCTGGCCTGTACCAGCATGAAGCAGGCGCTGGTCTCGATCGCCGCGGTGATAGCCGGATTATTCTACACATTGCTGAAAAACGCGCCGGAGCTTCTGGTCGACTATGCTTTCGTCACATCGGCTGCGGCGATGACCGCCATTGCCATCACTTTCTATCTTCGCCGGGCGGTCGGTCGTACCGCTCTGGCCAGATATGAAGCGGAGAACAGGCTGGAAGAGGCACAGGTGCTGAGTGAGGAAATGCGCCATCTCTCGCTGTCCGACAGTCTGACCGGCCTGCCGAACCGCCGGGCCTTTTTCGAAACCTTGCGTACGAGCAAGGGCGACAAGGGAGCGGGCTTTGCCACCTGGCTGGTCTTGCTCGACCTGGACGGATTCAAGGCGGTCAATGACGGTTACGGCCATCTGATCGGCGACGAGCTGCTGAAAGCGGTAGCCACCCGCATGCAGGACTATTGCGGTGCCAAGGCGCATCTCAGCCGCATGGGCGGTGACGAGTTCAACATCATCCTGCCCAACAGCGCCGAACCGTGCATCGTCGAGGCCTGGTGCCGGGGGCTGCTGGAATATATTGCCCGGGTCTATCTGATCGAGGATCGTCTGGTCCAGATCTCCGCATCCATCGGCTGTCACCAGATTGACCCGGTGGCAGGCGACGCGCAGCTTATCCGCGATACCGACTATGCGTTGCTGCACGCGAAGAAACAGGGCAAGAACCGGGTGGTTGTCTTCTGCGAGGAACATGCCGCGGTGGCCGCCGAACGGTTCCGGATCGAGCAAGCCCTGCGCGTGGCCGATTTCGACACCGAAATCGACCTGCTGTTCCAGCCGCAGTTCGATCTCGGCAAAAACAGGATTGTCCGGGCGGAGGCGCTTGCCCGCTGGAAAAGCCCGGTCATCGGCGAGATCATGCCGACGCGATTCATCGAGGTCGCCGAGGAAAGCGGCCTGATTGCCAATATCACCCTGGCTGTCCTGAAACAGGCGATTGCGGCCCTGAAAAGCTGGAAGGACCCGATCCCGCTTTCGATCAACCTGTCGGGCCATGATCTTATCTCCGATCAGATCATCAGCCAGATTATCGCGCAGGTCCAGGCCAGCGAACTGGATCCGGCCCTGCTTGAATTCGAGGTCACTGAAACGGCGATGATGGCGGACACGCACAAGGCGAGCAGCAACATGTTGCGGCTGGCGGCGCTGGGTCACCCGCTGGCGCTCGATGATTTCGGCACCGGCTATTCCAATTTCAGCTATTTGCGGACGCTACCGATCAGCAAGCTGAAGGTGGACCGTTCCTTCATGAAGGACGTCTCGGACCCGATGACCGAGAAAATTCTCCATTCGCTGGTGGGTATGGCCAGAACGCTTGGCGTCGACTGCCTCCTTGAAGGGGTCGAGGATGAAATCCAGCTGGTCATTGCCAAGCGGGTTGGCACGCATATGGTGCAGGGCTATCTGTTCGGAATACCGATGACCGACGGGGAATTGCTCACCTGTCTTGCAGGGCAGGACGCGGTGGCTGAAGACGTTGTCGCGCTGGATGCGGTCAACGGCTGATCCGCTCGCGCGGTACAGGATGTCTTCCGCCGGTCAATGAAAATCCCGTGATTTCGGCAAAATCCTGACATTGCGGGGATGACCGTGGCGCGGATAGGCGGGCTGCGGTCCTGTCGCCTGTTCGTCCTGCCGCGCCGCCCAGCGGTCCTCGTTGCGATAGATGGGCCGCTTGACCTCGTCGGCGCGGGATAGCGGCATGTCCGGCCGGTCGCGGTCACTTATATCGTCCAGCATGAAGGTATAATCCTCCACTCGGCTGGTCATCAAATGAGTCACGCCCTCGACGCTGCGCTGGACCTCGCCGGTGGCGAGCATCAGCCGGGCCGCCATCACCGGACGGCGCATTTTCTCGAACCGGCTGGCCCAGAGCAGCAGATTGGCGACGCCGCTTTCATCCTCCAGCGTGATGAACACGGCATTGCCCTTGCCGGGCCGTTGCCGGATCAGCACAACGCCGGCGACCTTGGCTTGCGACCCGTTTTTGGCGCGCGCCAGTTCCGCGCAGCTGAGCACGCCCAAGTCCCGCAAGCGTTCGCGCAGAAATTCCATCGGATGGCCTTTCAGCGACAGACGGACGCTTTGATAGTCTGCGACAACATGCTCGCCCTTGGTCATGGCCGGCAAGCGTGCGTCCGCTTCCTGTCCCAGTTCCTTCGCCTGTGCGGCCTCGAACAGCGGCAATGTATTGACCGGAGTCCGGCGCACTTCCCACAGCGCCTGCCGCCGGTCCAGCCCCAACGAACGGCAGGCATCGGCGTCGGCGAGCAGACGCAGGGCGCGGGCGGGGAGATTGGCCTTATGGGCGAGTTCTTCGATAGTCTTAAAGGGCCGCGCGGCGAGGATTTGTTGCGCCCATGCTTCACGGAAACCGTCGATCTGGCGCAAGCCGATGCGGAGGGAGGGGTTAGGGGTGGAACGCCGTTCGTCCTGAGCCTGTCGAAGGACGCCTCCGCACACGCTGTCCAGGGGCTTCGACAAGCTCAGCCCGAACGGATCTTTTGAAACACCCTGCTCCTCAACCTCCACCCGGTTATTCCAGTCACTGAAATTCACATCCGGTCCCCGCACCTCCACCCCATGCTCGCGCGCATCCCTGACCAGCTGCGCCGGCGCATAAAATCCCATCGGCTGCGAATTGAGCAAAGCCGCCGCGAACACCGCCGGGTGGTGGCATTTGATCCAGCTCGAGACATAGACCAGCCGGGCAAAGCTGATCGCGTGGCTTTCGGGAAAGCCGTAGCTGCCGAACCCCTGGATCTGCTTGTAGCAACGCTCGGCGAAATCGCGGTCATAGCCCTTGGCGGCCATGCCCTCGATCATCTTCGCCTCGAAATGGTGGATCGTGCCGACATTGCGGAAAGTTGCCATCGCGCGGCGCAGCTTGTTGGCATCGCCGGGCGAGAAATCGGCGGCGACGATCGCCAGCTTCATCGCCTGTTCCTGAAACAGGGGCACGCCGAAGGTCCGGCCGAGCACGGATTTCAGCTCGTCCGGATCATGCGGCGGGGCGGGCGAGGGCAGGGTCACCTTCTCCATGCCCGAACGCCGCCGCAGATAGGGATGCACCATATCGCCCTCGATCGGGCCGGGGCGGACAATCGCCACCTGGATCACCAGATCATAAAATTCGCGCGGTTTCAGCCGCGGCAACATGTTGATCTGGGCCCGGCTCTCGACCTGGAACACGCCGATACTGTCGCCCTTGCACAGCATGTCATAGGTCGCCGGGTCTTCGTGGGGGACGTTCTGGAGGGTGAGGGCTTGTGCTCCGCACTTGATGCGGAGCTCGGGGCCGCGATCGCTGACCTCCGTGCAGGGCTCCGCATCAAGTGCGGAGCACGGTTCATCAATACGCCCCTCTAATATATTGAGCATATCGAACGCCTTGCGGATGCAGGTCAGCATGCCGAGCGCCAATATATCGACCTTCATCAGGCCGAGCGCGTCGATATCATCTTTGTCCCACTCGATGAACGTGCGGTCGTCCATCGCCGCATTGTGGATCGGCACGGTCTCGTCGAGCCGGTCCTGGGTCAGCACGAAGCCGCCGACATGCTGCGACAGGTGGCGGGGAAATTGCAGGATCTGCTGCACCAGATCGCCGAGCCGCCGGATCTCCGGATTGTCCGGGTCGAGTCCGGTTTCGGCAAAGCGCTTGTCGGGTGTCTTGCCGCCGTGACTGCCCCAGACGGTGCTCGACAGGCGGCTGGTGATATCCTCCGACAGGCCGAGCGCCTTGCCGACCTCGCGGATCGCGCTGCGCGAGCGATAGTGGATCACGGTCGCGGCAATCCCGGCGCGGTGGCGGCCATAGCGGGCATAGATATATTGAATCACCTCCTCGCGCCGCTCATGTTCGAAATCTACGTCGATATCCGGCGGTTCGCGGCGCTCCTCGGAAATGAAACGGGAGAAGAGCAGGTCATGTTCCATCGGATCGGCCGAGGTGATGCCGAGCAGATAGCAGACCGCGCTGTTCGCCGCCGATCCGCGCCCCTGGCAGAGTATGCCCTGGTCCTGGGCAAATTTGACGATGTCATGGACGGTCAGGAAATAGGGCGCATATTCCATTTTCGCGATGAGCCGCAATTCCTCCTCGACCTTGGCGCGCAACCGTTCGGGCAGCGTCTCGCCATGCCGTTCACGGGCTGCGGACCATGCGAGATGCTCCAGCCAGTCCTGCGGTGTCCATCCTTTGGGTACCGGTTCGTCGGGATAATGATAGCTCAGTTCGTCGAGCGTGAAATCGACGAGCTGGAGCAACTTCTGTGTCTCGGCCAGCGCCTCGGGATGGTCGCGGAACAGGCGCGCCATTTCGGCCGGGGGCTTGAGAAAGCGCTCGGCATTGGCGGCGAGCAGGCGGCCGGCTTTGGGAATTGTGGTCTTCTCGGCGATGCAGGTCAGGATGTCGTGCAGCGGACGCTGTTCGGGCGTTGCATAGAGCGGGTTGTTGGTTGCCAGGAGCGGGATGCCGGTTGCTTCGGAGAGATCATGTAGTCTGGCAAGATGACGCTTGTCCGGCCCGGACCGCGGCATGACCGCGCCCAGCCAGATATGGGGGGTGAGCGAGTGGAGGTTCGTAATAAGCCCCTCCCTTTTAAGGGAGGGGGAAGGGGTGGGATATGAAGAAGCTGGCTCGATGCCAGCTTCTGAATTTCTTTGACGGACTTCCCCACCCCAACCCCTCCCCTGAAGGGGAGGGGCTAAAATGATTAGCGCCCAGTCCTCGCTGCACCATTCCAGCAAATCCGCCTCATATAAAAAACATGCCCCCTTCTCCGCCCGCAAATTGCCGGTCGAGAGCAGCCGCGTCAGCCGCCCCCAGCCGCGCCGGTTGCGGGGATAGACAATCACCTCCGGCGTCTCGTCGGCAAAGACCAGCCGCGACCCGACGATCAGCTTGAGCGCGGGCAGCACCAGCCCTTCTTCCGTTGCATCCTCGCGCGCCCGGCGCAGCGCTGCATGCGCCCGCACGACACCGGCGACGCTGTTGCGGTCGGCGATACCGATGCCGGTCATGCCGAGCGCCATCGCCTGCATCACCATGTCGGCGGGGGAGGAGGCTCCGCGCAGAAAGCTGTAATGGCTGGAGGCCGCGAGTTCGGCGAATATCGTCATTGCCCTCTCCCTTGAGGGAGAGGGTTGCACAGACTTGCGAACTTGTTCGCTAGTCGTAGCTGGGTGAGGGTGCTCCGCTCTATCGGATCCGCGAACCCCCTCATCCAACTTTGCCTAGCTTGCTTTGCAAGCAAGGCGCCGTATCCTTCTCCCCTCAGGGGAGAAGGCTTCTCAAGCAAACAGCCCATGCACATACCAGTCCGGGTTCGCTTTTTCCTCGCCATAAAGCCCGTGCCGGAACAGCCAGTAGCGCCGGCCGCGGGCGTCCTCGACGCGATAATAGTCGCGGGTCAGACCGCCTTTGCCGGGTTGCTGCCCGTCCTTGCGCTGCCACCATTCCGAGGCGATGCGCTCGGGCCCTTCATAGCGCATCACCTGGTGGCTCTTGCGCCGCCAGGTGAAGCGATAGGGCGGGCCGTCGGGGACTTCGGCGATCACCTGCACGCGCTGCGGCGGGTCGAACATGTGCAGCGGTCGCATCGGCGGATTGTCGGGAGACTGCCGCTGCCATGGCACCGGCGGCGGGGCGTTGAGCGCGGGCAATGCGAGCAGGCCCTGTTCGGGAATATGGCTGTCGGCGGCAGCAAATTTCTGCACCCGGTCACGGCCCATTCTGGTGCTGAGCTGGCTGACCAGAGCGACCTCATCGCCGCGCCGGTCCTCTCCGCCCTCGAGCCGCAACTGCTGCGGCGCCAGTGCTTCCGACGCGACAATGCTCAGCCGGATCAGATCATAGCCGAAGCCGGGGTTGATTTCGTCGTTGAGCGCCTCGATCCGTTCGCGCAGCAGGCGTTTGAAAAGGGCCGCATCGCGGGTCGGCGCGCCGGTCTCCAGCCCGAGCCGCGCGACATCGCCATCGCAGCGGAACAGCATCATCCGGATCATCCGCGCGCCCTGGCCGCGCTCGTTGAGCCGTTCTGATGCTTCGGCAAACAGTTCCGACAGGCAGGTGAGCGCGCCGTCGATATGGGTGAGCGGTTCGGCAAAGCGGCGTTCGGTGACGACATTGCCGATCCGGCGCAGCGGGTCGATCGGCCGGTCTTCCATTCCGAGAATCCGGTCCAGCCGGACCGTCAGTTCCATCCCGAACCGCGCCGCCAGATTGGCACGCGGCCGTTCGGCCAGATCGCCAATATGATAGAGCCCGGCCCGTTCCAGCGACTGGTGGGTCTTTGCGTCCATGGCCAGCGCCGACACCGGCAGCTGGGCCTCCGCGCCTTCCTTCAGGCCATGTCGTGCCAGCGCCAATGCGGCATCGGCGGTTCCGGCCAGAGCCCAGCAGGCGCTATAGCCCGCTGCATCAAGCCGGTCCTCGGCATCCTGTGCCAGTCTTTCCTCATCGCCGTGCAGATGGGCCGCGCCGGTGATGTCGAGGATCAGCGCATAAGGCGGCTCGACCGCGACCATCGGCGTGTAACGCTCGCAGGCCTCGGCCAGCCGTGACAGCAGGTCGGCGTCGGCCAGCGGCTGATGGTCAAAGGCAAGCAGATCTGGCACCCGCGCCCGCGCGTCGGCGAGCTTCATCCCCGGGCCGAGACCCAGCGATACGGCTTGCCGGTCCGCCGCCATGATCACCATCGCGCCGCGGATTTTCTCGGTCAGCGCAAAGGGATGGTCAGGCGGCCCGTATGCCTTGATGATCCGCTCGGACGGCAGCCAGGGCAGGGACAGCGCCAGTGTCCGGCGCTCTCTGCTCGCTCTGCTGCTCGCGGAAGATTTGATTCTCACGGTTCCACTCCAGTCGGGCGCTCAGCCCGTAAAGACCGCTGCGATGACGCAGCAATTTGATATCGAAAGCAGGATGACCCGGAGCATTGGCCTCCAGCGCGAGCGAAGGGGCGGCAGCCACTGACCAGCGGCTGAAGGCAGCGGTCGGCAGGGGATTGTCCGGATCACTGCCGGAGCGCAGGACCAGACTGAGCACGCCGGACTTTTGCGCTGACAGGGAGAGGCGGCGGGTAGCGGTCATGTCGAGGCCTTTCGGCTTCTTGCCCGCCAGTTCGATAATCACCGCCGCCATTGCCGAGGACCGCACACCGTCGGCAGCCGCGCGCAGCGCCGCGATGCTGTCCGGCGCGTCGACATGGATGATGCTGTCGGGATCAATCCCCAGTTCCGCCAGTCCCGGCGGATAGAGCCGGCCCTGCCGCCGTGCTTCGCCGCTTTCGCTGATCCACAATATCGGTCGTTCCTCCTGATCCAGCTTCCGGCACCGCTGGGCCATCAGCAGCGCCATCGCCGCGGTGCTGGTCCGGTCATCCTTGCTCGCGGTATGCAGTTCATGCAGCGCCGCGCGCGGCAGGCCATCAGCCCCCGCATTGCCGCGCAAGGCGCTATCAATCGTCTCGACTCCGAAGCCGAAATGCGTGGGCGCACCGTCATCTTCCGCTGTCCTGACACCCGACGCCGCCAATATCTTGGCGAGCCGGGCCCGCAAGACAGAGGCTTTCGCCGGTGTTGCCGGCGGCACAGCAGAGGGGTTGTCCGGGGGAGGCCCAAGAGCCTGACCCGAATCCGAATCGATATTGTTCATGATATGTTCTAATTTAGAGAAGAACGGGACGGGGTCAAGCAGACTCCTTATTCCCGCTGATCAGACTATGCCTCTTGCGGATTATCCGCCGACAGACAAGATCATCGCCGCGTGGCCGATCGCCGCTCAGTCCGAGGCCCACGCCCGATAGCCGGTTGGCTTGTCCGTCAAAATGCCGTCAAAGCTGCCCGCTTCGAATGTCGACCATTGCTTCGCCGCATTCAATGTCCAGGGAATGACCGTCAGATCGCCACTGTCCTGCATGATATGGCGCTGAAATCCGCAGCGAAAGGGCAGGCTGGTGGCCTGGTCAAAATGCGGAATGAAAATGTCGATATCATTGTCATTCAGCCAGCCACGGACTTCCTCATAATCCGGGGTCCAGCAAAAATCATAGCATTGGTTGCCGGTTACCAGTGCGGGGATCGTCATGGCAAAGGGGTTATAGTAGCCCTTGTACAGCAAACCGAATTCAAAAGGCTCGTCGGGCCGTTTCTGCTTGCGCAATTCCAGCAGCAGGTCACGACTGAACGTGTTGAACTGGATATTGGTTACCTCGGGAAAGCGTCGCAACAGCCGATAGACACTGCGCACGACTTCGGCATCGGGATAATGCATCTTGCCGATATCCAGCCCCTCATGCAGCGGGTTGTTTTCGATCAGTTCGTCCCAGACCTTGATTTCGATCAGCAGCTTTTTGCTTTGGTCCGTGTTGCGGTAGATTTCCAGAAAATGATCCAGCGTGGCGATCCGGTATCGGGCGTTGACCTTGTGATTGATGCAATCGAGAGCAGCCAGAGTCTCAACCGTTTGTTGGGCGACGATGAGACGGGTTTTGTCCCCCTTGGCAAAACAGTTATAGTCGGACAGCACCGGATCGTGATGCAGAATGATGCGGCCATCCCGCACCATATGCACATCCATCTCGATTGCCTCGACATCCATTGCGAGCGAGGCGCGGAAGCCTTCTTCGGCATTTTCAGGATATTCCAGGCCGGCGGTTTTGTGACTGATAAGCAGGTCGGTGGCGGTCTGTTTGCTGGCATAGCCGGGATCGGGTTTCATAATGAAATAGGCGCCCGCGCCGAGCAACAATAATATTGCCAATAAAACCAGTCGTCTCATTCCTCCGCTCCCCCCGGATAGGAGCGACCATATTCTTCATTTTGGTCAAGCTTGCAAGTCTGCGCCCGGGTTGGGGGGCGACCAAAGGGCCGGAACATGACAGTTTGAGGATCATAAAAAAACCCGCTTCTGCCAAGGCAGAAGCGGGCAAGTCGCACTTGGCAACCCTGTAACCGGTCTAGAAAAAGCCCGTCACCGCGGCCAGCGCCACGACCGCCAATGCGGTCGACAGGCCCAGCACGATGATCATGTGGCGAGTGGTAAAGCCCTGGCGGGCTCTGGTTTTGTCCAATTGTTTCTTCATAGTTTTTTCCTGAATTTTAATGGCGGACGCGGGCTACATGCTGGCCGACAGCATCCACGACGATTCTTCCAGCACTCCGATCCGCGCAGTCAGCAGATCCGCCGTAAAAACATCGTCTGCCTCTTCGGCGGTCTTGACGAATTCGCGCATCTGGTCGGCCACGGTGAGCGTATCGTCCGAAAGCTGTTTGAGCATGGATTCGACATCGCCATATTTGACCTGGTCCTTGATCGCGCTATTCTCGATATAGGTGGACAGGCCAACCGGCGTCTTCGCGCCGAGCGCCCGGATTCTTTCGGCGATTTCATCGATCGATGCCGCCAGATCTTCATATTGCGCTTCGGTCAGCTTGTGGACGCCGTGAAATTGCGGGCCGGTCACGTTCCAGTGCACCGCCTGCGTCTTCTGGTACAGCACATAGGTAGAGGCCAAAGCTTCGCCCAGCTTCTCTGCCATGGTGGCACGATCCGCCTTTTTGATGTCGCTTTTCATCTCGCGAAGTTCTGCAGATTTGATTGTTGCGGTCATTGTTATAATCTTCCTTTCATTCTGGTGCGCTCGACGAACGGGCGGAGCGCGGTTCCTGACCATGATTACGCCCTGCCTCGCGATTGGTTCCGTTTAACCGATGGAAAGATCGGCAGAAAAACCTGCCTATCGATAGCCGCCAAGAGCGGGGGCGACAGAAACAGCCCGGGAAGCGCCGGTGAAAAACGGGGAACCAATCCGCTTTCCGTTGCGTAGACCTGTCATAACCCCCAACGAAAGGACGACAGAAATGACGAACATTTCAAACGCAAAAATAGCCATATTGGCCACCGACGGCTTTGAAAAATCGGAGCTTTTCGAACCGAGAAAACAGCTCGCCGACGCCGGCGCGGATGTCACCATCGTGTCGCTGGAAAGCGGCTCGATCAAAAGCTGGGATGAAAAAGACTGGGGCGAGAGCATCGACGTCGATATCACCGTCGATAATGCCAAAGAAAGCGATTTTGACGCGCTGGTCCTGCCCGGCGGACAGATGAACCCGGACATATTGCGGGTCGAGGACAAGGTCATCGACTTCGTGCAGGCCTTTTTCAATGCCGGCAAGCCGATCGCCGCCATCTGCCACGCGCCATGGCTGCTGATCGAGGCGGATCTGGTGCAGGGCCGCAATGTCACCGGCTATCCCTCGATCAAGACCGACCTGATCAATGCCGGCGCGAAATTTGAAGACAGCGAAGTGGTGGTCGACAACGGCCTGATCACCTCGCGCGATCCCGGCGATCTCGACGCATTTTGCGCCAAGATTATCGAGGAAGTCAAAGAAGGCATCCACAAGCGTACGAAAAAAGCGGCCTGATGATTGGGTAGCGAGGCGTTCGGGCCGGCTCTTTCCGGGCCGGCCTGTAGCGGCAAATAACGGCTGATTAGCCTTTTATCCTGCCTCTGCGTCGACTCGCCTCAATAACCTTAACAAAAGGGACCGTCGCTTTTTAGCCAGCATTTCGTATGGAAAAATGCCATTTTTGTAACCCCAAGGAGTAATATATGAAGAATTTTCTGACCCTCGTGACCGGCGCTGCATTGCTCGCGGCGACCCCGGCCCTGGCACAAGAAGCAGCTCCCGCTGTCGACGTCCAGGCCGGCATGAAGGTATTCGGGCCCAATGGCGGGCCAGTGGGTACGGTGGAATCCGTGGCCGGTGGTGCCGTTGTCGTGGATACCGGTACCAACAAGGCGGCGCTTTCGCCGGACGCATTTGCCAAGGCTGAAAATGGCGTTTCGATCACCATGACCAAGGTTGATCTCGATGCGGCGGTGGAAAAAGCCGCGGCCGATGCCAGGGCCCAGCTGCTCGCTGCGCTGACCCCGGGCACCGAAGTGAAAACCGTAACCGGTGCTGCCGTCATCGGTACCATTCAGGAAAATGACGCCGAATATGTGACTGTCGACCATGAAGGCGTGCCGGTCAAACTGCCGGTCGAAGCCTTCATGGCCCAGGCCGACGGTGTTTCGATCACGATGACCGAAGACCAGTTCAAAGCCGCGCTTTCCGGTACCCAGTAAGCCAATCGCCCTGGCGGCGGCAGGACAGGGTTCCTGCCGCTGCTAGGAGCTGAATTTCAATCCCAGCTCATACATTGCGATAGCCGCCTGGGCCGCTTCGCCGCCCTTGTTCTTTCGCGTCTTGTCCGCGCGGGCCAGCGCCTGCTCTTCATTTTCCGTCGTGATAATGCCGTTGCCGACCGCTGCCCCGTCCATGGTCAATGCCATGATACCGCGCGCGCTTTCACCGGCGACAATCTCGAAATGATAGGTCTCGCCGCGGATCACCACGCCGATCGCGACAAAGCCGTCATATTGTTCGCTGTCGATCGCCATCGAAATCGCGCCGGGAATTTCCAGCGCGCCGGGCACGGTGATGACCTCATGCTCGTGCCCCGCCGCCTTCAGCGCATCGGTCGCGCCTTCGATCAGCATGTCGTTGAGATGGTCGTAGAACCGCGCTTCGACGATCAGGAATTTTGCCATTTTATGTCTCTTTCTGTTTCTAGAGCCCCTCCTTTTCAAAGGAGGGGTTGGGGTGGTTTCTCTCGTAAAAGACCAGGTCTTCGTTTTTCCATCCAATTCCGATGGTACCATAGTTGGTCGCTGACGCGAGCGATGCTTGCGCATCGCCACCACCCCTTGATCCCCTCCTCTGAAGAGGAGGGGGCTATGATTGTCAGGCCGTCTCCAACCGCTCGCTATTTGCACCGGCCTGCTTGCCCGGCACCGCGCGCTGGCCGACGATCCGCAGGCCATAAGCATCCAGCCCGACCAGATCATGGCTGGTGTTGGTCAGCAATTCCATATCATGGACGCCAAGCTCACTGAGGATCTGCGCGCCGACGCCATAGTCGCGCTGCTGGTCCATCGGTGGCGGCTTGCCGCCTGCCAGGCTGCGGACCTGCTGAGAGAAAAAGTCGGGCTGGCGCGGATTGATGAATACGATCACGCCGGCCCCTTCCTCGCCAATGATCCTCATGGATTCCTCGATCATGCTGGGGCGGCCGTTGTCCTGCGCAAACAGGTCGGGGAACATCGTCGTGGCATGCATCCGCACCAGAGTCGGTTTGTCGGGGTCGACATGGCCCTTCTGCAGCACGATCTGCTCGCTCTCGGTCGCCATATTATAATAGGTAATGGCCGTCCATTCCCCGCCCCAGCGGCTGGTGAAACGGGCCTCTGCCCGGCGTTCGGTCAGATGGTCGTGGCGCAGGCGATAGGCAATCAGGTCCCGGATCGTGCCGATCTTCATGCCATGATGCTGGGCGAATTCGATCAGATCATCAAGCCGGGCCATCTCGCCGTCGTCCTTCATGATCTCGCAGATCACGCCGGCCGGGTTCAGGCCGGCAAGCCGGGAGACATCGACCGCCGCTTCGGTGTGACCGGCACGGACCAGCACGCCGCCGTTGCGCGCCTGCAGCGGGAAGATATGGCCGGGGGTGACAATCTCTTCCTTGCCCTTGGTCCGGTCGATCGCGACAGCAACCGTGCGCGCGCGGTCGGCGGCGCTGATCCCGGTGGTGACGCCGTCGCGCGCCTCGATCGAAATGGTGAAGGCGGTCTCATAGGCGCCGCGATTGTTCTGGCTCATCATGTCAAGGCCCAGTTCCTCGACCCGGTCCCGCGTCATCGCCAGACAGATCAGCCCGCGACCATATTTGGCCATGAAGTTAATCGCGTCGGGGGTCGCCATCTGCGCCGGAATGATCAGATCGCCCTCATTCTCGCGGTCCTCGTCATCGACTAGGATATACATCCGCCCGTTGCGCGCTTCGTTGATAATCTCTTCTGCCGATGCCATGACCCCGCTGCCGCCGCGCGCCAGATAGGTCTCCAGCTTGCCGAGCGTTTCCGCCGTCGGGTTCCAGTCATCCTGACCCAGGCTGCGCAGGCTGTTGGCATGGAGGCCGGCAGCACGGGCGAGGCCAGCACGGGTTTCTTCGCCGGAATCGATCAGTTCGATCAGTTGCTCAATCAGGATTTTGCTCATGGACTCGGCCTTTCAATGTGATGTTGCGAATCGATTATCACATTGTAATGTGACCGGTCTAGGGTAAATATCACATTGGGGTCACATGCTGTGTTGCCGGCCGGGAAATTATATTTCAAACTTTACACATTTTACAGGGTTATAGAATTGAAAATCTGCTGGTTGATGAAAGCGGTCATTGGGCCGGTTTGGGCGCGGATTTGCAGGTGTTTGGGTCATAGTCGCGTGTTAGCATTGGTGGCGTGATGTAGGAAAGAGGGGTGTGGTTTGGAACTTAGGGGCACTGTCACCGTCATGTGGAATAGCTTGTGTTTAGGGGTTATTGCACCTGTCACCGTAATACCAATAGGGATGTTGCGGACATTGGAACTGCGCCACACTATTTTAGTTTCGTGAGTTCGAAGCTTCCAAATTTGATCAGGAGTTCCCCATTGTTTGTCTGCAAGCTGAGTGAAGCAGTTTGCGTCTCAATACACTCCGTTAGTTCATAGTGTTCGATCTCTGCGAGATCATCATCTCCGGGAGTACGGAAATATTCGATTTCATCTTCGACGCTTGCAAGTTGCTTGAAAGTAAGACGAAATTTTTCGTACGGTCGGTACTCTCCGTGTTTTGTTCCTTCGCTTCCGGGTTCACCCATAGCGGTGTCGATATCCAAAACAAAGAAACCATCGTTGTGCGATACGCCAATTATCCAAGCCTCATCATGAAGAAATAGAGTTTTGAGAGCGGCTTCTATCTTTGCGTATTTACTCATATCGAAACAGTTTAACTGTGAGGCGGCAATTCTGCAATCGTCCGCTTTCGGGATATTGCGGACGCTAGGATTCTGTAAAATCAGGGTGGCAGCGCACTCAATTCTGAGCACTATTTTTAGCTTCTCCTTTGATGAGGAGGGGCTTTGATTGATCGATACCACCACTTCCCCTTTTCCCTTGGCGGAACCTTTCACCATCCGATACGCTATTAGCCCATGGCAAAAGCGAAACACTGGATCGAGCCGCATCCGCAGGGCATCTACGTTCGCCCGGCCGACGTCTGGATCGATCCCTCCACACCGCAGAAGCACGCAGTAGTCACCCACGGCCATGCCGACCATGCGCGCGGCGGGCATGGGGATGTGTGGGCGACGCCGGAGACGCTGGCGATCATGGGCTTGCGCTATGGGACCGAGGCGGGAACGGCGATTGATTATGGCGAGGGGTTCGAGCGTGGCGGGGTGCGGTTCAGCCTGCATTCGGCGGGCCATGTGCTGGGCTCGGCGCAGGTGCTGATGGAATATCAGGGCGAGCGGGTGGTCGTTACCGGCGATTACAAGCGCCGCCCCGATCCGACTTGCGCGCCGTTCGAGCTGGTGCCGTGCGATATTTTCATTACCGAGGCGACCTTTGGCTTGCCGGTGTTCCAGCATCCGCCGATCGCGGGCGAAATCGCCAAGATCTTCGCGCGGCTGGAAGCGGAGCCGGACAGCAGCATCCTCGTCGGCGCCTATGCGCTGGGCAAGGCGCAGCGGGTGATTGCCGAGCTCCGCCGGGCGGGCTGGGACAAGCCGATCTATCTGCACGGCGCGCAGGTCCGGATGTGCGAACTTTATGAGGAACTCGGCGTGTCGCTGGGCGAATTGCGGCTGGTGATGGACACGCCGAAGGAGGAGATGCGCGGCCAGATCATCATCGCGCCGCCCTCGGCGCTGACCGACAAATGGAGCCGCCGGTTGCCCAATCCGGTGACCGCCATGGCGTCGGGCTGGATGCGGGTGCGCGGGCGGGCGCGGCAGCGCGGCGTCGAGATCCCCTTGGTCATTTCCGACCATGCCGACTGGGACGAGCTGACCGAGACGATCCGCGAACTGGCGCCGAGGGAAACCTGGATCACCCATGGCAGCGAAGACGGCCTGCTGCGCTGGTGCGAGCTGCACCAGATCAAGGCGCGCGCGCTGGCGATGGTCGGGCGCGAAGAAGGGGATGACGGCTGATGCGCCGCTTTGCCGCCCTGATCGACAGCCTGATCTACACAAGATCGCGCAACGCCAAGCTGGCGGCGATCTCTACCTATTTGCGCGAAACGCCCGATCCCGATCGCGGCTGGGCGCTGGCGGCGCTGACCGACAGCCTCGACTTTCCGGCGGTGAAGTCCGCGACGATCCGCAATCTCGCGGGGACGCGGATTGACCCCGAACTGTTCCGCCTGTCGCGCCATCATGTCGGTGATACCGCCGAGACCGTGGCGCTGGTCTGGCCCGAAGCGGACGGGCGGGAACAGAGCGACCCGAGCATCGACGAAGTGGTGCAGGCGCTGTCCGCTGCCAATCGTGCGACCGCTCCCGACATTGTTGCCTCTTTGCTCGACAGCCTGGATAGCAACAGTCGCTATGCGCTGCTCAAGCTGGCGGTTGGCGGGATGCGGGTCGGTGTCTCGGCGCGGCTGGCCAAGACCGCTTTCGCGCAGGCCTTTGATGTGGCGCTTGATGATGTCGAAGAGCTCTGGCACGCGCTCGATCCGCCTTATGAGGCGCTTTTTCAATGGGCGGAGCAGGGCGGTGACCGCCCCGATCTTTCGGCGACACCGTTCTTTCGACCGTTCATGCTGTCGCACCCGTTCGAGGGCGACAGTCTCGATCTCGACCAATATGCGGTCGAGTGGAAATGGGACGGCATTCGCGTGCAGGCGGTGCATTTGGGTGGCGAGACCCGGCTCTACAGCCGCGGCGGCGATGATATCAGCGCCTCCTTCCCCGACATTGTCGAGGCCTTCGACCGCGACGGGGTGATCGATGGCGAACTGCTGGTCCGCGGCACCGATCAGGGCGGCGAGGCGGCCAGTTTCAATGCCTTGCAGAAAAGGCTGGGTCGCAAGACGGTCTCGAAAAAGATGCGGCAGGAATTTCCTGCCTTTGTCCGGGTCTATGATCTACTGATGGACGGGGATGACGATCTGCGGCTGTCGCCCTGGCACGAACGGCGCCATCGGCTCGAAAGCTTCGTTCCCAAACTCAACGCGGACCATTTCGATCTGTCCGCCGTGGTCGATGTCGATGATTTCACCGCGCTGGAAGCGATGCGCGCCGGGGCTCGCGACGCGGCGATTGAGGGCGTCATGCTGAAGCGGCGCGAAAGCCCCTATCTCGCCGGCCGTGTCACCGGTCACTGGTACAAATGGAAACGCGACCCGCTCAACGCCGACTGCGTGATGATGTATGCCCAGCGCGGCAACGGGCGGCGGGCGTCCTTCTATTCCGATTATACATTCGGTTGCTGGACCGAGGACGGCGAACTGTTGCCGGTCGGCAAGGCCTATTCCGGTTTCACCGATGAGGAACTGAAATGGCTCGACCGTTTCGTCCGGCAGAATACTTTGAACCGCTTCGGCCCGGTCCGCGAGGTGAAGAAGTCGCTGGTCTTGGAAGTGGCCTTCGATTCCATCCACGAAAGCGGCCGCCACAAATCCGGCCTCGCCATGCGCTTCCCGCGCATCCACCGCATCCGCAAGGACAAGCCGGCGGAAGAGGCGGACCGGATCGCGACATTGCAGGGGATGATTTCGTGATATTCCCCTCTCCCTTAAGGGAGAGGGTTGTGCAGACTTGGCAGCTTGCTGCCTAGTCGTAGCTGGGTGAGGGTGTACTGAACTTTGGTTGCAGAGCAGCCCACCAGCAGAACACCCTCATCCAACTGCGCCTAGCCGCCTGCGCTGACGCTCCGGTGGCAAGGCTTCGTATCCTTCTCCCTCAAGGGAGAAGGTTTGGGTTTCCCAATGTGAAAAGGTGCCACCCGCTTTTCATGGTCGCTGAGCCAGACGCAGTGACCGGATCTCTACAGAAACTCGTTCAGCGTCTCCACAAACAGCTTGAACTGGTCATGGTGCAGCCAGTGGCCGGCGTCGGCAAATTCCTTCACCGTCACATTGTCGCCGAAATATTGCATGCGGCCGTCTTTCTCCGGATTGCTGGCCCAGCTGTCGGCGCCGTAATGGAGCTGGGTCGGGCAGCTGATATTGCCCCACAATTCGTGAATGCTGTCCTGCGACAGGTCGATGCTGTCCCAGTGCTGCACATAGGGATCGAATTTCCAGCTATAGCTGCCATCCTCGTTGCGGATCACCGCGTGGGTGGTCAGATGGCGGGCCTGTTCGTCGGACAGATGCTGGTTGGCGTCCTGCATCCGGCCGAGCGCGTCCTCGAATGTCGGATAGCGTTTGACCTGGCGGCCGGCGGCCTTGCGCTTTTCCTCGATCGAGTTGCGCACCCGCTGGAGCTGGCCGATCTTTTCGCGCTCGGCGAGCATCTCGGGGCTGGGGCCGAGCCCCTCGATCGCGACCAGCTTGCGGACCGTGTCGGGATAGAGGCCGGTATAGCGCAGCGCGATATTGCCACCCATGCTGTGCGCGACAATGGTCACCGGCGACAGGTCGAGCTGGTGGATCAGCTGCGCCAGATCGGTGACCATCGCCATATTGGCGTAATTGCCGTCGGTGCTCCACTGGCTGTCGCCATGGCCGCGAACATCGGGACAGATGATATGCCAGTCGTCGCGCAAAGCCTGTGCCGTCCAGTCCCAGTTGCGGCAATGGTCCTTGCCGCCGTGCAGCAGGATCAGCGGCGGCTTGTCCTCATTGCCCCAGTCCGCATAATGCAGTTTGAGCCGTTGCGAGAAATAGCTGTGCGAGGCGGGGCCGATCAGGGTCATGCGGGGTTCCATCCGGAAAGGAAAATCTGAACCCGTCTCTACTGGGCGCGACGGGGTTCGACAAGCATCTGTCAGACAAAGAACCGCCCGGCGTGCATTTGATGCTTTACAATCATCCACATATCGACATATATAGATATATGGATTCGATTAAGGCAATAGAGGCGCTCGGTGCGCTCGCGCAAAATACCCGGCTCGATGTTTTCCGGCTGCTGGTCCGTCATGAACCGGCCGGCCTGCCGGCGGGAGAGATCGCCAGGCGGCTGGACGTTCCGCAAAATACCATGTCCTCGCATCTGGCCACCCTGTCGCGTGCCGATCTTGTCTCGTCAAAGCGCGACAGCCGCCTGATCATCTACCGCGCCAATCTCGCCGCGATGAACGGCCTCGTCGCCTTCCTGCTGGAAAATTGCTGTTCCGGCGAGGATTGCGCGCCCCTTACCAACCAACTCGAAAGGCTTTGCCCATGAAACGGATGCACATCCATGTCGGCGTGGATAATCTCGCCGCCTCGATCCAATTTTATTCGACGCTGTTTGACGCCGAGCCGACGGTGACCAAAGATGATTATGCCAAATGGATGCTCGACGATCCGCGTGTGAATTTCGCGATCTCGTCGGAAGATCATGCGGCCAAGGGCATCGAGCATCTCGGCATCCAGGCCGAAAATCCGGAAGAGCTTCAACAGGTCTTCACCCGCCTGCGCAAGGCCGACGCGCCCGTGCTGGAAGAGGGGCAGACCACCTGCTGCTATGCCCAGTCGGAAAAAAGCTGGATTGCCGACCCCGACGGCGTCGTCTGGGAAGCCTTTTACACCGACGGTGAATCCGTCGTCTATGGCGATTCGCCCGAACTGTCTGCCGTGTCGCGCAATGCCGCCGAAACCAGCTGCTGCGCGCCTTCGAAAGCCGCCCTGTCATGAGCGACAAAATCTATAACGCGCTGTTTCTCTGTACCGGCAATTCTGCCCGCTCGATATTGGCGGAATCGATTTTACAGCGCGAGGGCAAAGGACGGTTCAATGCCCTGAGTGCTGGCAGCAATCCGGCCGGACGGGTTCATCCCTATGCGCTCGATCTGCTCGAAACCATGGGACATCCTGTGGCCGGGCTGCGCTCCAAGAACTGGGACGAATTTGCAGGAGCGGATGCGCCCGCGCTCGATTTTGTCTTCACCGTCTGCGACAATGCCGCCGGCGAGACCTGTCCGGTGTGGCCGGGTCAGCCGATGACCGCCCATTGGGGCATAGCCGATCCCGCCGCGGCAACCGGCAGCGAGGCCGAGAAGCGCGCGGCCTTCACCGAAGCCTATCGGATGATGTTCAACCGGATCAGCCTGTTTCTGGCCTTGCCGCTGGAAAGCATTGACAAGATGAGCCTGCAGAACCGGCTCCGGGAAATCGGCGCAGAGAAAATCGGAGCTTGAGACATGGCAACGCAACCCCTTGAGAGCCCGGCGGATGCCGGGCTCGGCCTGTTCGAAAAATGGTTGTCGCTCTGGGTCGGAGCCGCGATATTACTGGGACTCCTGATCGGCAATATGGCGCCCGATGCGGTCGCGATCCTCGCCCGCCTCGAATATGCCTCGGTCAATCTCGTGGTTGCGGTGCTGATCTGGGCGATGATCTACCCGATGATGGTCGGCGTCGATTTTGCCAGCCTCAGGCATATCGGCGAAAAGCCGAAGGGCCTGTTCATCACCATCGTCGTCAATTGGTTGATCAAACCCTTCACCATGGCGGCGCTGGCGGTATTATTCTTTCAATATATATTTGCCGGGCTGATGTCCGCCGATGATGCGCAACAATATATCGCCGGCCTGATCCTGCTCGGCGCTGCGCCCTGCACGGCGATGGTCTTCGTCTGGTCGCAGATGACCAGGGGCGATCCCGCCTATACGCTGGTGCAGGTGTCGGTGAACGATATCATCATGATCTTCGCCTTTGCGCCGATTGTCGCGCTGCTGCTCGGCGTTGCCGATATCGCCGTGCCATGGGAGACTTTGCTGCTGTCGGTATTGCTTTATGTCGTCATTCCGCTGGTCGCCGGGGCGCTGACCCGCCGCACACTGCTCGCCCGGTCCGGCAGCGGGGAAGCGGCCGTCACCGCCTTTACCGACCGGGTCAAGCCCTTGTCCGTCTTGGGGCTGTTGCTGACGGTGGTGCTGCTGTTCGCCTTTCAGGCGCAGACCATCGTGACCCAGCCGCTGCTGATCGCGCTGATCGCGGTGCCGATCATCATCCAGAGCTATGGCATATTCTTCGTCAGCTATGCCGCCGCCTGGGCGTGGAAAGTGCCGCACAATGTCGCGGCACCCTGCGCGCTGATCGGGACATCCAATTTCTTCGAACTGGCCGTGGCCGTGGCCATCGGCGTGTTCGGACTGGGCAGCGGCGCGGCGCTCGCCACCGTGGTCGGCGTGCTGGTGGAAGTGCCGGTGATGCTGTCGCTGGTCGCCATAGCCAACCGGACCCGGAGCAGATTCGCGCCGGACGGATAAAGGGGCAAGCACTCGGTCTGTTGTTACGCAAATTGTGCCGGGATCTCCGGATCGCTTGTGTCGAGCAGAGGGATCGCATCCTCCGGGAGACCGGCATAGGCGCTGGTCCAGCGGGCCACCCACTCGGGGTCCGTCACCTTGCCGGGATGATAGCCGGGCACCAGTGAGCGCAACATGGCGGGTGAGGCCTTGAACAGAAAGCGTATCACCATGGCCCAGAGCCGCAACCGGCTGGCCGGGCGGTTCCATAATCTGTCGCGTTTCAGCATGCGCCGATATCCCTTGCGGCTCGACCAGGCGACATGCCAGCTCGCGTAGACCAAACCCCAGGCGCGGGGCCAATATTGGCCATAGAGATGCTGATAGAGATCATAAGCGACATTTTTATGCTCGGTTTCCTCCACCATGTGCCACAGGATCAGCGATGCAACCGAGGGGTCGGCATTGTTGA
This sequence comes from Sphingorhabdus sp. YGSMI21, assembly GCF_002776575.1. GTDB lineage: Bacteria > Pseudomonadota > Alphaproteobacteria > Sphingomonadales > Sphingomonadaceae > Parasphingorhabdus. Next base: position 1,668,125 of record NZ_CP022548.1, read on the forward strand.
ACAGGTTGCGCCGATCCCCGATCAGCCATTCGGTTATGCCCATGGTCATGGTTTCAAAACCGGCGGTATAGGCAAGACGCCACCGCAGGCTCTTGGTCTGCAACCGCTTGTAGTCCACCGCCATTTCGCTTTCGACATCGGCCAGTTCCGGATAATTGCGTTTCAATATTTCATTATAGCGGCGGTGGTTCTGGAAATGATTGCCTTCCTGCGCAATGAATCCGTGAACGTCCTGCTTCAGCTGCGGGTTGCTCGCTTTTTTCAGAGCCTCGCGGACCGTCTTGATCAGAAAAGGCTCAAGATAGGGCATGGTCAGAGACGCGCCGTTCGCCATATGGCTCCATTCCCGTCGATCCGGATGCCATGCCGGATCGATATTCTCGGCAAAGGCAAAGGGAATAGCGCGAACGATGATCTCGCCGGTCTGCGGCGGCTGTCTGGTCGGTGCGTTCATGCGCCGGACTCCAGCGATCTATATTTTTGCCACGCGCCCCAGGCAAACAGGCCGAAGCCGATGTGAACAGCGATGATCGGCGGCCAGCCGAACAGATAGATGATATTGTTGATCGTCACGTCGCCGCCAAAGGGACCCCCGCCAAATTCCAGTCCCCTTGTGCCGAATAGGGCATTGGCAATGGCGGGCAGGGTGAACAGCCACGCATAGGTCAGGGAGGACCAGAACAGCCAGGTCTGACCTTTCGGCCCCAGCCGGACAAAGGGCGCCGCAGCGGCCAGCGCGATGAGGATCAGGCCATTGGTGATGCCTTCAAGATGCGCCATGTTCCAAGCGCGGCGATCGCCCCCTATTTCCACCGGAATGTCGGTAAACAGAGGCCACAGGTCAAGCGCTCCCAGCAGGAAGAAAAAATAGAGCCAGCCGCTCAGCGCCGCAGACAGCAACAGCCCGACCCCGTTTAAAACCAGCAAGGCCCGGCGTTTATCGCTCAGCATTTCTCGTCTCCCCCATATCCATCGGAATGATATTCGTTGTTGTGGCCCGCGCGTCAGCCAGCGCGTCGGGATGCAGCTTTTCCAGCGCCTTTGTACACCAGTCCATCCATTCATGTTCCCAACGGATTCCGACATCGAGAGCCAGTTGCCGCCCGAGATCTCCAAGCGAATTGCCATTTTCCAGCAGTTTCTGTTTCACCAGATATTCGGCGTGGCGGTCCTGATGCCGTTCAAGCCGCAACAGCAGATTGCGGCGCAGCGCATCCAGATCGATCGCTTCAATGCCGTAGAGCTGAACCAGAAAATCATCCTTCAGAACCTGTGGTTCGGAGGGTTCGCGGGACCATTGCAGCAAGGCCGTTCGGCCTGCTTCGGTGATGGTGAAGACGATTCGGTTGGGTTTGCCGGTCTGCTCGACTTCCTCGGCCCGGGCCAAGTCATTGTCCTTCATCTTTCCCAGTTCACGATAAATTTGCGAATGGCGTGCGCGCCAGAAAAAGCCGGTCTTCTCGTCAAACTGCTTGGCAATGTCATAGCCCGATTTTGGCCCGTCAGAAAGACAGACCAGAATTGCATATTTCAAGGACATCAGGCCTCTCCCATATTCCACTAGTTTCATATATATGACATAAGTTGAATATTAGTCAATAAAGTGATTGAGGTACGCGGCTTGGACTTGATGCCATGCGCGTCTCGGTTCCTGTCTTCTGATCGCCACAACTCGCATCGGCGAAAATCCGGCCTTTTTGCTTAATTTCTAATTATCGTTTGACAGGTTGCATCCATGCCCCTTAATTAAGAATGAGAATCATTCGCATTATCATTAAACAGGGGCATAATTCATGAGACCGAACTTCCGTCATCGGGGAGCCGCATTTACATGCAGTTTTCTGGCATTAGGCTTTTCCCAGGCGGCGATGGCCGCGGGTGACGATGCTTCCGGTTTCGCGGATGACAACACGATCACGGTCACGGCGACCCGCTCTCCGGTCGAGGTAGAAGATGCTCCCGCCACAGTCACCGTTATCGACCAGGAACAGATGGCCGACGAAATGGCGACCGATGTCCGCGATATCGTGCGGTTCGAACCGGGTGTCACGGTGCGCCGTGCTCCCGCGCGCTTCGGCGCGGCGCTCGGCACGACGGGCCGGGCCGGCAACGAGGATTTCAATATCCGCGGCATTGGCGGCAACCGGGTGCTCATTCAGGTCGACGGCATCCGTTCTCCCCAGGGCTATACTTTCGGCGCGCAGGAAGTCGGGCGCGGCAATGCGACCGACGTCGGCCTGATCAAGTCGGTCGAAATCCTGCGCGGCCCCGCTTCAGCGCTCTACGGCAGCGACGGCCTGTCCGGCGCGGTCAGCTTCATCACTTCCGACCCCGTGGACTTCATCAGCGAGGGCAACAGCTTTGGTGGCTTTGCCCGGGCGCAATATAGTTCCGAGGATCAGGAATTTTCCGAGACCATAGCGCTGGCCGGACAGACCGGCGATTTTTCGGCGATGCTGGCCTATTCGCGGCGGGATTTCCAAGAGCTGGACAACAAGGGCACGATCGACACGGAAGACGCGACCCGCACCACCCCCAATCCGCAGGAGGGCGAGTCCAACGCCTTTCTCGGCAAGCTGGTCTGGGACGATGGCACCCACAAGATCCGCCTGACCGGCGAATATCTCGAGCGCGAGATTGCCTCGGACATATTGTCGGGCCGCGGTCCGGTCTTTCTGTTCGGCCCCACGCCGAGCTGGATCGTCGACAATCTGACCGCACAGGACGAAACCAAGCGCAGCCGCGTTTCGCTCGACTATACCTATGATGCGGGTGAAGAAGGGTCCGGCTTTATCGACTATGCCCATCTCGCCGCATATTGGCAGGACGGCAGCGACCGGCAATTCGCGCTCGAGGAACGCACCCCGACCTCCGCCACCCCGCGCCCCGACCGGGAACGGCTGAACACATTTGACAATGAAGTTCTCGGCGCGGTGGCCGAATTCCGCTCGACCTTCAGCACCGGCACGGTCAAGCATACGATCACCTTCGGCGGCGATATCAGCAAGACCGAGCAGGAAGGTCTGCGCGACGGCACCGAGCCTCCGTTCGGAGAAACATTCCCGACCCGCGCCTTTCCCAAGACGGATTTCACCCTGGGCGGCTTCTATATCGGCGACGCGATCGAATTTGCCGATGGTATGGTGACGCTCTATCCGGCGCTGCGCTATGATTTTTACGATCTCGACCCGACCGACGATCCGCTGCTGCCGAGCTTTACGCCCAGCGCGCAGGACGGATCGAAACTGTCGCCCAAGCTCGGCGCGGTGGTCAAGCTCGGTGATATCCGCCTGTTCGGCAACTATGCCCGCGGTTTCCGCGCGCCGACGCCCAGCCAGGTCAATAATTTCTTTGAAAATCTTGCCTTCGGCTACACATCGGCGGCCAATCCCGATCTCGGTCCGGAAACCAGCGACAGTTTCGAGGCCGGTATCCGCTATGCAACCGACCAGGTCGGATTGTCGCTGACCGCCTTTACCGCGGACTATTCCGACTTCATCAGCCAGGAAGTGGTTGGCGGCAGCTTCACGCCAACCGATCCGGCCATCTACCAGTTCATCAATCTCGATGATGTGACGGTCAAGGGTGTCGAGGCCAAGGCCAGCTATGAAGCCGACAACGGCTTCCGCGCCCGCTTCGCCGTTGCTTTTGCAGACGGCACGGTGAAGTCGCCGAACAATCCGCCGGCATCGCTGGGTACCGTTGATCCGATCAACGCGATTTTGGGCCTGGGCTATCGCGAACCGACCGGTGCCTTCGGGGGGGAACTGATTTTCAGCTATAATGCACAAAAGGAATTCAACGAGACGACCGGTGTCTGCAGCGCGGCCTGTTTCCGCCCGGACGAATCCCTGATCGTCGACGCGACGGCCTTTGTCCGGATCGCCGAGAATTTCAAACTGCGGGCCGGCATTTTCAACATCACCGACAAGAAATACTGGGTCTGGAGCAGCGTCCGGGGGCTGGAGGCAACATCGCCGATCATCGACGCCTTCACGCAGCCGGGCCGCAACGCCAGCGTTTCGCTCAGCATATCATTCTAATTCTAAGGGGGAGAAATAATGATGACCATGAAATGGAAAACAAAATTGGGGGCGGCCCTGTTCGCTCTGGCCATGGCGACGTCACCGGCGCTGGCCGCTGGCGACCAGCCGCACCTGGTGGCGACGACTACGCAGGCGTCCTTCGAACAGGACCGCGCCGACATTTTGGCGATGGCGGGAGACTATAAGGTCAAGTTCGACATGGCGGAAACCACGTCATGGCGGGACGATTACGAACCGATCAAGGCGAAGATTTCCGGCGGGCATGAAAGCGTCCGCGTGATCAAGGATACCGGCCGGGAAATCGTTTTGCAGCATCTGCTGGTTGCCGAACATGAAGGCGAAACCTTCATCATCAAGCACTGGCGCCAGGACTGGGTCTATGAACCGGCCAAGGTGCTGGTCTATGCCGGGGCTGGCGAATGGGTGAACAGGGATGTTCCGGAATCCGAACGCAAAGGTAACTGGTCGCAAACCGTCTGGCAGGTCGACGACAGCCCCCGCTATGGCGGTGTCGGCAAATGGCAGACGGTCAACGGCATCCGCAGCTGGACCAGCGATTGGACCGCCCGGCCTCTGGCCCGCCGCGATGCCGTGCGCGATCCGGTCTATGACCATTATCAGGCGATCAACCGGCATCAGCCGATGCCCGGTGGCTGGATCCACTGGCAGGACAATACAAAGATGAAGACGGTCGATGGCAAGGCCGTTCCCTATGTCCAGGAATCGGTGCTCAACACATACACGAAATTCGACGGCTATGACGTCAGCGCGGCTGACGATTACTGGGCGAAAACCAAAAGCTACTGGGAACAGGTGCGGGCCGAATGGGATGCCGCAATCGCTGCCAATGGCGGGGTGACCGTCGAGGAAGAGGCGCATACCGGAACCGTGATCAGCGGGCGGCTGTTGTACATGGGTACGGAAATTTCCGACGGCAAGTTGACCGAGACTGCTGCAGTGGAGGAAGCGCGGTCGCTTATTCGGGTCGCAACCAGTAAGCAACCCGCCCAGGCCGCTGCACAGACAGCTCCAGCATCAGCAGATTATTGATGCCGGAGCCGATATCCGCATTTGCGCAATCGCTGGCCGCGACCCCCAAGATCGCCGCCTTGCCCGCTGCGCAAATGCGGATAGTTGTCGCCATGCGGATTGCCGTTCTGGCGTGGAAAAAGCGGCAGGACCCGAAACCCTATCTGGTCAAGCAACTGGGGGATGAAATCGTGGCCCGCCATTTCGCCCATATCATCGAATTGATGAGCGACTGCTGGCCCGAACCGATGGCCGTGCACCGGCCCTGCTGCCAGCAGACAAGCTATGACGAAATGCTGATGCTCGATCTGACAACGGCAGCGGTACAGCGTGAACCGGATCATTTCCACGGGCTGCTCGGCGAGATGATCGGCCGGTCGGACCGGCAGAAACTGCATTTCGCCTTCACCAAATTTGCCGGCCGGTTCCAGCGCTAAGGAAATATTGCGTGAATAAAGTCAAAACCCGGAACCTGCTGATACTGGTTCATCTGTTCCTTGCCGCCTTTCTGGCGCCTTCCTTTCTGCTGGTTGGCATCACCGGCGCGCTCAAGCTTGCGGGGGTGGAAGCGTCGATCGAGGATCTCCCGATTGAACTGCCCGCCGATACGCAGATCGATCCGGACAGCCCGACGCTGAAACAGGATATCGGCACTGTTCTCGCGGCGCAGGGCATTGATCTGGACATCGAAAGCGTTCGCAGCCGGGGCGGAAAGATGACCACCCGGCCGACCTCGCGGACCTTTGCCCGGATCAACGAGACGCCCGACGGGCTGGAAGCATCGCTGCACAAGCCCGGCTTTCAATATGCGATGATGGAATTGCACAAGGGCCACGGCCCGGCGCTGTTCAAAACCTATCAGCTGATCGCGGGCATCGCCCTGTTCCTGGTCATTGTCGGCGGGTTGATCGTCGGCCTGTTGGCAAAGCCCTATCGCCGCAAAACCCTTGTCTCGCTGGCATTGGGAACAGTAGCTTTTCTCGCTCTCGGCTTCGCGGTCTGATCCCAGAGGGACAGACTACGCCAGAGCAACCCCTTCAATCGTGATCCGGTTCAGATAGCGGCGGTGGCCGTGATAGTCGTTCAGGGCATAATGCCAGGTCGACCGATTGTCCCACATAGCCAGATCGCCTTCGCGCCATTGGTGCCGATAGTGGAAGCGGTCCTGCATGATATGGTCATAGAGCTGCTGCAGCAGCGCCTGGCCTTCGTCCGGATCCATGTCGACAATCTCCAGCGTGAAACCCGGATTGACGTAGAGGCCCTTCACTCCGGTTTCGGGATGGGCCAGCACCACCGGGTGGATCGCCGTCTGCCCCGCCTGATCGGCATTGGTGTAGCGGTCGCCGATCGCCTTGCGATAGGCGCTCTCCTCGCCGAACACATGGGCATTGCCGTGCCGCGCTTTCAAGTCCTTGATCCGGTCTTTCATCCCGTCATCGAGCGCGTCATAGGCCGCCGCCATTCCGGCGAACAACGTATCGCCGCCGCTCGGCGGGATTTCCAGCGCGTATAGGATCGACCCCATGGCCGGCGCTTGGTCATAGCTGTGGTCGGTGTGCCAGCCGCCACCAATATTGAGCTGCTGGTCCGGTTCCTTGAGCACTTCGGCAATTTCCGGATAGCCCTCGCGCCGCTTGAAAAAGCGGTTGAGGTCGATCGCGCCCCAGCGCTTGGCAAAGGCGATATGGTCTTCGGGGGTAAGCTTCTGGTCGCGGAAGAATAATGTGCCATGGTCGAGAAAGGCGCGACGGATATCGGCAAATTCCTGATCGCTCAGGCTGGTGACATCGACATGTTCGACAATCGCGCCGACCGCCACGCCGGCTTTTTCTATCCGCATGCTGCTCTCCCTTTATCCCGTTCTCTCTGGAACGGATTTCATGCTAGTGTAGCAGCAGATAGAGATTTTAGGAGTCCTTCAATGCCGGAAACAAGTAAAATGCCATCCCTCAACCGCCGCCAGCTGCTGGCTGCTACTGCTGCCACCGGGGCTGTGCTGTCCGCCGGTCCGGCGACCGCGACCGACGTTCCAGGCAAGCCGGATCTCGCCGGCAAGTCGATCCTGATCACCGGCTGTTCCTCCGGTTTCGGTTATCTCGGCGCGATCCTCTATGCCGAACAGGGCGCGAAAGTCTTTGCCACCATGCGCAATCTGCCGCGCGCGGAAGGCGATGCGCTGGCCAAGGCGGCCAAGGACAAGAATCTGGATATCACCATCCTCGAGCTGAACGTGCTGTCGGATGAATCGGTGAACAAGGCTGTGACCGAAGCCGAACGTTTGAATGGCGGCGCGCTCGATGTGGTCATCAACAATGCCGGAATCGGCACCGGCGCTCCGGTGGAGCTGCAGGATCTCGAAACGATGCAGCTTCTGTTCGACACCAATGTCATGGGCTACCAGCGGGTCGCCCGCGCGGCCCTGCCGAAGATGCGCGCGCAGAAATCCGGTCTGGTCGTCAATGTTTCGTCGCAGCTCGGCCGGGTGATGGTGCCGGGCATGGGCCTCTACAGTTCAACCAAATTCGCGGTCGAATCGATGAGCGAGCAAATGGCCTATGAACTGGTCCCGCACGGCGTCGATGTCACCATTGTCCAGCCCGGTGGCTTCCCGACAAAAATCTGGGAAAACGGCAATCAATATACCGCGCCGATGCTCGAACGGGCCGATGACGAGCGCAAGGCCGCCTATCAGGCGCTGGTCGACGGCGCGCTGCGCAACAGCGGCGGCTCGACCGATCCGATGGATGTGCCACGCGCCATCGCCGACCTGATCGCCAAGGCACCCGGCAAGAGACCGCTGCGCCTGCCGGTCCACCCCGGCCGCAAACCGCAGCTGGAGATCAACGAAGTCAGTGCCCGGATACAGGTCTCGATGCTCGGCAGCTCGCCATACGGACCCTGGGTCAAGGATGTGAACAACCGTGAGTTTCGCCGGGTCTTCAGGCCGTGCGTTTCACCAGAAACAACGGTAATAGATAAACGACTAGAAAAATAATATTGGGGATGACGTTCGGTGCATTTCCGGAGGCCACCGATGCGCCGCTGTCGACCGCGAACCAGACCAGGAATGTATAGATCGATCCCTTGCGGATCAGGTCGCTGCCCTGTTCCACGCCCGGCGCGGTGATGAAGACATACATGGCCATCATGCCGGCGAAGACGCCACCGGCGATTGCCATTGCCATTTTCGCTTCCGGCGTATCGAGCCCGGCAACGCCATTGCCGCCGGAGGAAGCGAGGTGGAAGAATATATCGTTGGCGCCGGTAAAGTCGTTCACCCCGGAGAAGGCGAACAATATGGCGACGAAAATCGAAAAAATTCCGACTATACGGATATAGCGGCCAGCGGCTTGTGGTGACATGATCAGCTCCTCATTCCTGGATATTCGTGATAAACCACAGGCCGCTCATCAAAACAATTACCTGCCGGGTAAGTGCATGGGTCGCGTTTCATGCTATCTGCCGGTCAGGTGAGGCGCAGGAGGAGAGAGACGATCATGCCGTCGGAATTTGGCGCGATATTGAAGGACTGGCGCAAGACCCGCCGGTTCAGCCAGCTTGACCTCAGCCTCGAGGCCGAAATGTCGGCCCGCCATTTGAGTTTCCTCGAATCCGGCCGGTCCAATCCCAGCCGCGAGATGGTGCTGCGCCTGTCCGAAGCCTTGCACCTGCCCCGCCCGGCCACCAACCAGGCGCTCCATGCCGCGGGCTTTGCGCCGGTCTATCCCAGTCTATCCGACGACGCACCCGAACTGGCCCCGGTCAATCAGGCGATCAGCGCGATGCTCGACCATCATGATCCTTTCCCCGGCTATGCCATCGACCGCCACTGGAATATCGTCAGCAGCAATCAGGGCGCGCAGATGATCCTTGCGCTGGCCAGCCCCGGCGGTCCGGCCAATCTGATCGACATATTGATCAACTGTGCAGGGCTCGACCTGATCGAGAATTGGGACGAGGTGGCGGTCCTGTCCCTCTCGCGCCTGCGCACCGAGATACTGGAGCTGGGCGGGGAAGATCAGCTCTCCGCGCTGGCCGCCCGGCTGGCGGAGCACGAGCGGGTCCGCAAGGCCGATATGGGATCGATCAATCTCAACCAGGCGGTGATCCCGACGATCTTCCGGGTTGGGGAGAACCGCCTGTCGCTTTTCTCCGTCATCGCCCAGTTCGGATCGGTACAGGATATCAAGGCGGGCGAGACACGGATCGAACTGATGTTCCCGATGGATGCGGAGACGGTTCAGTTTTTCGAAAGATAGCGGTTGGCATGGTCCGCCCGCGACCGATAGGGTAGGGAGAGGGAGAATTTTATGCGAGCGATGAAATGGGTTTTGCTGCTGGGACTGTCGGGCCTTATAGCCTGTGCACCGGTGGCGTCGGACGACAGCGCCGGCGGGTCCGGCGCTCGGGCGGCTGCCGGCGAGCAGGCCGCTGGCGATAGCGCAGCGCTTGCCGCCGCGCAGAAACAATTTCCCTCCTGGTTTGCCAATGTCGAACCGTTCCGGGTGATCGGCGATGCGGATCAGGGGATTTATTATGTCGGTACCGAGGGGCTGGGCATGTATTTCATCCCAACCGAGGAAGGCCATATCGTGATCGATGGCGGCATGCCGGGGCAGGGCGCCTATATTGCCGAGGCTATAAAGACGCTGGGCTATGATCCGGCCGATGTCAAAATCCTGCTCAACAGCCACGCCCATCTTGACCATAGCGGTGGTCTGGCCGAACTGAAGCAGCTGACCGGCGCGAGATTGCTGGCCAGCGAAGGCGACCGGTCGGCGCTGGAAGGCGGCTTCTATCTCGGCTCGGAGGACGATGCCTCGATGGGCGCGCCGCCGGTCAAGGTCGACCAGATCATCGCCGATGGCGAAGTCGTGAAGCTTGGCGAGGTCGCGCTCACCGCGCATCTGACGCCGGGCCACACCCGCGGCTGCACCTCGTGGACCATGGATATCGAACAGGACGGCAGGAGCTACAAGACGCTGTTCTTCTGCTCCGCCTCGGTCGCCGCCAACCGGCTGGTGGGGCCGCCTCAATATGAGGGTATCGTCGAGGATTATCGCAAGACGTTCGCGCTGACCAGGGACTGGAAACCCGACGTCTTTCTGTCCAACCATCCGCAATTTTTCGGCATGGCGGCCAAGCAGGAGAAACTCGCGGCCGGCGATCCTCTGGCCTTTGTCGATGACAGCGAATTTCCCGCCTTCATCGCGAAAATGGAACAGGCGTTCGAAGCGGCGCTGGAAAAGCAGACGCTGAAACATAATGCGATCATGAGCGAGTGAGGGAATAGATATGGCACAGGCAAAAGCGCTGATCGAAACGTTCTGGGAGCTTCAGGATGGCCATGACTATAGCAAGCTGATCCCCCTGTTCGCCGACGATGCGGTGTTCGAAGACCCCGCGATCGGCCGGGTCGAAGGCATAGAAGCGATCTCCGCGCTTCTGCACCGGCTGACCAAGGAACTGGCCGACAAGAAGATGCATTTTGAAGTGCTGGAGATTGCCGGCGACGAACAGGTCGCCTGGTCGCGCTGGCTGTGGAAGCGTCCCGATGGCGATATCGAGGGCGTCGGCCTGTACAGGGTCGCCGATGGCAAGCTCACCTCCTACCGCGATTGTTACGCGGTGCCGGAGAGCTGATCAGCCTTCGTCGACCCACTCGCTGCGCAGCGGCCGCGCGGCGAGCGCCATCAGCAGGGCAGCAATCACATAGAAGGTCAGCGAGTAGAGCATCGAATAGCGCAAGCCTTCCTCGCCGTAGATCGGCATCAGCGCGTCGGACAGGGCGCCGAGGAAGAATATCCCGCCGCCGATACCGATCAGATTGTTGATCAGCAGGAACAGGGCCGAAGCCGTCGCCCGCGCGTCGGCCGGAACCAGATGCTGGACCGCCGAGAGGACGGGGCCAAGCCAGAAATAGGCCAGCGCCTGCGGGATCAGGAAGAGGATGAAGGCGACGGTCGCCGAACCGCTCATGATTCCAGCGGCGAACAATGGCACCGCCAGCAGGAAAGCCGCTGCCGGAACCAGCCCGTAGGCAGCCTTGTCTTTCTTGCCCAGCCAGTCGCCGATCATGCCGCCGCCGAGTACACCGGCGACCCCGCCGATCAGCAATATCGCGCCGAAGAACAGCGAGGTGTCGATCAGGCTGAGGCCAAAGCTGCGCTGCAGCAGGCTCGGCAGCCAGAAGGCGATGCCATAGCCGAGCATCGAACTGGAGGCCGCACCAAAGGCGAAGAACCAGAAGGCCTTCTTCTTTGCCAGCAGAACCACGGTCCCCTTGAAACTATAAGGCGCGACCGTCTGGTCTGCCGGTGCCGGAACCTTGATCTTGTCGCGTACAAAATATTTGAAGAACGGCGCGATCAAGACGCCCGCCAGCCCGACGACAAAGAAAGCCAGACGCCAGTCGACGGTGGCGGCGATATAGCCGCCCGCGATCACCCCGGTGGCTGAGCCCAATGGAATGCCGAGCGAATAGATGGCCAGCGCCCGGGCCCGTTTCTCGCTCGGGAAATGGTCGGAGATCAGCGCGTAGGAAGGGGCCACGCCGCCCGCTTCGCCAATGCCGACGCCCAGCCGGGTCAGGAAGATCGACCAGAAACCCTGCGCCAGTCCGGTCAGTGCGGTAAAGCCGCTCCAGATCGCCAGCGAGATGGTGATCACCCAGCTGCGGCTGGTCTTGTCCGCCACCCATGCCAGCGGCACGGCCAGCGTCGAATAGAGCAGGGCAAAGGCAATGCCGCCGAGCAGCCCCATCTGGGTATCGCTCAACCCCAGATCGGCCTGGATCGGCCCGGCCAGGATCGCCAGTATCTGGCGGTCGACGAAATTGAAAATATAGACCAGCAGCAACATGCCGAGCGCGATATTGGGTGAAGTCGTCCGGCTTTTCATGCTCTGCTGCCCTGCTGTTTACTGTCCAAATTCGGCGTAGAAGCGGTCGATCGCTGCCAGCGCAGCCGGTTCGTCCAGCATCGGCGTGTGGCCGCGATTTTCTATATCCACGGCGCTGAAATGATCGGGATGCCGGCGTTTCATCTCGGCCACGGTAACGGGGGAAAGTATGTCTGACAACGCGCCCCGGATCACCAGCACGGGCAGGGCAGACAGCGTGTCCCACATGGGCCAGAGGTCCGGCGGAATCACGGTTTGCTCGCTGCCCGACAGGCCTTCGGAAATCGCCGGATCATAGGCAAATCGGATTTTGCCTTCCGAAGTCTCCTCGCAGGTGTGCCGCGCAAAGGCCATCCAGTCCTGCGCGCCATAGCCGATCATATTGTCGCTCTGGACCGCCTGACAATGGTCGGCGGCCTGCTGCCAGTCGTCGAACACTGCCGGCTGGCCGACATAGGTCTGGATGCGGGCAAGACCGGTCGCTTCTACCGCCGGTCCGATATCGTTCAATATCAGGCTGCTGAAACGGTCAGGGGTCCTGGCCGCCATCATCATCGCCATCAGCCCGCCCATCGACGTGCCGATCATGCCCATGGTGCCGAGCTTCAGCCCGTCCACCAGCGCGAACATGTCCTCGACATAGACGGCGGGCGTGTAATTTTCGGGATCGGGATCATAGTCCGACCGTCCCCGACCGCGCTGGTCGGGGACAATCAGTTTATATGTACCGGCAAGATGGCCGGCCAACACCTCGAAATCGCCGCTGTTGCGGGTCAGGCCGTGCATCATCAGCAGCGGCGGACCGTCCCCGTCATAGATGCGGGCATAGAGGTCCAGCCGGTCGTCTGCGCTCCGGTAGCTATGGTCGGCATATGTCATCGGATCTGCCTGGGTGCTGGTCAGAATTTCACCCCGGCTGTGATAAAGACCTGACGCGGGTTGCCGTAAAAGGCAGTCAGTGTGCCCTCGGGGCCGAGCGTGCCAATCGGCTGGCCATTGGTGCCGGTCACGATCTCGCCGGTCACCGGATTGGCGGCGACAAAGGTATAGCCGGAAGTCTTGTAGCGCTTGTTGGTCAGGTTCTTGCCGTGCAGTCCGATGCTCCACCGCTTGTCCGGCGCGTTATAGACAAGATTGGCATCGAGCAGGGCGAAGCCTTTCTGGTCTATATAGGGATTGGCAATTTCGAACTGGTTGGTCTTGCTGCGATAGGACAGGGTGGTGCCGAAATAGATGTCCCCGTCTCCCGCTGGCGTCGAATAGGACAATGTGCCGCTGGCGGTCCATTCCGGCGTGTTCTGGACCGAACGGAATTCCGCAACATCGGTGGGAACGCCTCCGATGTTGGTGATATATTCGTCATATTCGGCATCAATATAGCCGAGCGCACCGGAGAACATCAGCCGGTCGCCCCCCGCCATCAGATCCTCGCCGAGCCTTGCCGACACCTCGAGTTCAACACCCTTGAGCGTTGCCTTGCCGGCGTTGTTGATCACACCGCAGAACGATGGCAGGCCGGCGACCGTACATGCCACTGAGCCGGGAATCTGCACATCGGTATAATCCGTGTAGAAACCGGCGAGCGCGATATTAAGCGCGCCATCGAGCAGGCTGCCCTTGTAGCCGATTTCATAGCTGTCGACCGATTCCGGCTGGAAGCTGAGGAAAGCCGCGACCTCGGCATCGCTCGGGATACCGCTGGCGTTGGTGGTTGGCGCATTGACGCCGACACCGCGCGGATCGAAACCGCCGCCCTTGAAGCCCTGCGAGAAGCTGGCGTAGATATTGTGGTCGGGTGTCGGCTTGTAGCTCAGCGAGGCACGCGGCGTGAATTTCTTGAAATTCGCGCTGCCTTCAAAGTTCGTGCCGGGCGCGCCGAACGGAATGCCTGCGCCACCGAAGGTCGGCGAGCCGCCGCCCAGATAATTTTGCCGCAAGATGCTGGCTGTCCGCTCGTCCCAGGTATAACGGCCGCCGAGCGACAGGCTCAGCTGCTCGGTGAAATCATAGGTGAAGTCGGCGAAAACCGCATAGGTTTCGGTGTCGACATCGGCCTGGGTAAAGGCGGTCAGGCCGGCGAAGGTCGTGAACAGGCGGACATCGAACAAGGTGTCGGCCTTGGCATCGAGATAGTAGAAGCCGACCAGACCGTTGAGCTTGTCGCCTTCGTAGAGCAGCTGGAATTCCTGGCTGATCTGTTCGTTGCGGTAAAATCCGGGGACGTCGAGATCGACCGCCGGCAGCGCGTCAAAATCGATTGGCGTTGCCGTGTCATCCTTGCGCCATGCGCTGATCGACCGCAGGGTCACGGTGTCGCTGAGATTGGCCGTGATATTCATGGCGAGACCATAAGCTTCGATATCCTGTACCGGATCGTTGAGACCGCCGCGTGTGTCGAACACATCGTCCAGAACCGGTGCGCCGGATACGGCTCCCGGGATCAGGCGGTGGCCGCCGCGCGGATTGCTCTTGTCCTTGGTATAGTCGCCGGAAATCCGCACCAGAACGGGTTCGCCATAGCCACCCACTTCCAGAGTGCCGCGACCGGCCCAGATGTCCTTGTTGTAATTTTCAAGACCGTTGGTCAGATTGTCGCCGAAACCGCCGCGCGACAGGCGGGCACCGGATGCGCCGACGCGCACAAGGTCGCCAATCGGCATGCTGGCGGTGACCACCGCTTCGGCCTGGTCATAGGTACCATAAGTGACCCGTGCCTTGAACGAAGGATCCTGCGGCAGGCGCTTGGTCACATATTTGACGGCGCCGCCGATGGTGTTGCGACCATAAAGCGTGCCCTGTGGTCCGCGCAGAACTTCGATCCGCTCGACATCATAGATATCCAGCACCGCGGCTTGTGGACGGTTGAGATAGACGTCGTCGAGATAGATGCCGACGCCCTGTTCAAAACCGGAAACCGGGTCCTGCTGGCCAATGCCGCGGATGAAGGCGGAGAGAGTCGAGTTGGTACCGCGCGATGCTTCGAGCGTCGTGTTCGGCGTGGTCAGACCGATATCGGTAATGTCGACCGCCCCCTGCTGTTCAAGCTTCTCGGCGGAATAGGCGGTAATCGCGATCGGCACATCGTTCAGCCGTTCTTCACGGCGCCGGGCGGTTACGACAATAGCGCCGTCATCATTATCTTCTGTCGCCATTTCGGATGCCGGAACCTGGGCTGCGGCTGGCGCGACGAGTCCGCCCGCGAGGCCGGTGATGATCGCTGCATAACTAACGGTGTGCTGGAATTTCATGAAAGCATCCTCCTTGAATATCTGCCTGGCATTTCCAGGTCGTTGGCCGCTCTATATTGAAAGTTGAACCATTATTCAACTTAGAAATTTGCTTATCCGGTAAAATGCGGTTAGCCGTGACATTATGGCCACTGAATATAGCGAACATATTGAGTCTAAAGACAAACAGCCGCGTACCGCGCGCGGGCTGAAGACCAAGCGCAAATTGCTCGACGCGGCGGCGCTGGAATTTGGCGAAAAGGGCTTTCACGAAGCCTCGATCACCGGGATTACCCAGCGGGCAGGCACCGCGCTGGGCAGCTTCTACACCTATTTCGATTCGAAGGACGAGCTGTTCAGCGCCCTGGTCAAGGATATGAGCGCGCGGGTGAAGAGCCACGCCGCTGGTGCAATGACCGAATGGCAGGACGCGCTGGAGCGGGAGAAGCAGGCGCTAGAGGCCTTCATGACCTTCGCCCGCGAGCATAAGGAAATCTACCGGATCATCGATGAGGCCGAATTTGTCGATCCGGCCAGCTATCGCGCGCATTATGAAGAAACGGCGGCACGGATTTACGAACGGCTGCAGGAAGGCAGCAGCGCCGGAGACTTGCGTGGCGGACTGGAAGAGGCGCACGCCTGGGCGATCATGGGGATGAACGTCTTTCTCGGCCTGCGCTATGGAATCTGGTCGGAAGAAAAATCGCCCAGCGAAATTGCCGAGCTGGCCAATAGTCTGTTGGCAAAAGGTATCGCGAAAAAGCGCTAGTCCCTCCTATCGGGATATCCACACCGGCGAGGGGCTTGCCACCGCCGGTGCGTTTGATTTTCCTTTGGCCTATTTTGCCATCCAGGCTTCAAGATTCTCGTGGAAATAGCGGACCCGCCGTTCCTGCCAGGCGAGATAGTCACGCTCGTAGCCGCGCGAGCGCAGACCGCGTTGCTGGACTTCCCAGACCTCGACATCCTGATCGATGCCCGGGCCCATGGAGACGTCCTCGACCGTGCCCTGGATATGCGGTGCCGGCACGGACGTGTCGACCCACTCGGCCATGCTCTGCGAATAATAGCGGTCGGTGCCTTCGGGGAAGAGCGTCATATACCACATGTCGAAATAGCATTTCTGCGGATCGCTCTCGTGCGGCCGGGCGCGCAGCCAGATATTGCCGTCCGGCTTCAGGCTGAAGGACAGGTTCGGGAAGATCGTGTAATGCCAGTGATCGGTCAGCTGCGAGTCCTGATAGGCGGAGAAGTCAAAGCCTTTTTCCGCGCCCAGTTCGCGCTTGGCCTTCTGTAACGCCAGCCGGATCTCGCCGGTCTTGCCCTGCCGGTAATCATCCGGATTGAGGCCCCAGAATTCCAGTTCCTCGGCCAGTTGCTCCAATGTTTCCTTTTCGCCGCCGCGCAGATTCTTGGTCGGTCCGGCGCCGGGCATGATCATATGCGCATGGCCTTCCGGATAGAGATCGAATTTGCAGTGATGGTGGGAATATTCCATCACGAATTTCGTCTGCGGATGGACGAAGGGCACGTGATAGCTTTCGTTGAAATTGTCCTGGATCAGCTTCCAGTTGAAATTGCCCTCGACGGTGACCCAGTGGGTCCGCTTCATCTTGTCCATCGGATAGGTTTCGATCTGCTCGGCAATCGGTCCGAGATATTCGCGCAGGCCAACGGCATTCTCGTCCATGTTGATCCAGATGAAACCGGCCCAGACCGTGCATTGCACAGGCTTGAGATTGAGCTTGCCGCAGGGAGAGCCCTGCAGGAAGTCGGCTTCGTCGGGCACCGCTTTCAGATTGCCGGTAAATTCATAGGCCCAGCCATGATAGGGGCAGGTCAGTCTCTTGCCCCGGGCATTGCCCTGTTCGCCGGTCACCAGCGGCATGCCGCGATGCTGGCAGACATTGTAAAAGGCCCGGGTCTCGCCATCCTCGCCGAGGATGCAGACGATGGTTTCCGGCCCGAAATCGGCGGTGATCCAGTCGCCGGCCTTTTGCAGCTGGTCGGCGACACCGGCAATCTGCCAGGTCTTGGTCCAGATCGTGTCCCATTCCTTGTCGGCCCATTCCTGCGAATAATAGCGGTCAGGCGTAATCGGCGTGTTGCGGAATTCTGGATCGCGCAGTTTTTCGGTCGCGGCCTTCAGCGAGGCGGCGGAGCGGTCAGCAGTGACGACATCGGACATGGTGCTATCTCCTAAAATTTTCCTGTTCTGGGCTTATAATATCATATGCGGGCTATCGGGCGAAATGGGCGTAGGACGGATCCTCTTCGCCGCGGACGCCGAAACTGTAATCGGGCATGTTGGCGCGGTCCCAGATATCGGTCGACGGGCTGATGCTGCTCCAGTCGTAGACCGCGCCGCGATGGGCCATGCGCCATTCACCGTCCCGCCGTTCGAAACGGTCGAGATAACGGCCGGCGGCAATCATGAAATTGTCGCTGCCGTCCTCGGCCGGGATCGCGTGATGGGCGATGAAATAGCTTTCGCCATAAGCAGTGTCACCGTCCAGCTTGATCAGGACATTGCCGACCATATGCTGGGTGCGGTGCATGCCCGACAGGACCTCCATCACCCAGGGGGTGAAATCCTTGGCGCTGCCCTTGTAGCTGCCGTGGTCATCGGTCGCATCGGGATGAAACAGCTGGTCGACCAGCCCGGCGTCGCAGCGGTCGATCGCCCGCGCCATGCGATGCACCAGCTCGGTGCAGTCCTGCTTGTCGAGCATGTCGGAGATGCGCTGCTCGCGCGAGGGTGCTGATCGCGTTTCGGCTGAAGTCATGTTCCAGTCTCCTCTTTTTAAGTGGCATGGCGACCCGCGAGGACCGCCATGCCTTTGTCCGCGTGCCGTTTAGAAGCGTATCGTGCCCTGCAGGGTCACCGTCCGCGGGAAGGCGCCATAGCCGATATTATCGCCCGGTATCGCCGCCGCCGTTCCGGTTCCCGAGCCTGTGGAAGGCGCTGTGCCGCCGCCGGTAAAGTAGAATTTGTTGGTTAGATTCTTGCCAATCAGGGCCAGCTGCCAGCTATCGTCCGCCGCTCCGATGCGCAGACCCGCATCGAGAATGGCATAGGAGGACTGCTTGGTACCCGGATCGCCAAAGCTCGACGCGATATAGGAGTCGCTATAGCGCATATCGACATTGGTGCCGAATTTCAGATCGGAAGACACTTCGGTCTCGTAGGAGACACCGATGGTGCCGGTCCAGTCGGGCGCCGCCGATGTGGGCGAACCGCTGAGATCCTGCGACGGCACGCCACCGACCACCAGCGAGCAACCCGCGGCAATCGACTGGCCGCCATAGCAGGGCGCGATGAAATCTTCATAGCGCGCTTCATTATAGTTCAGATTGCCGCGCAGACGCAGGCCGGGGATCGCATAAGGCGCATATTCCAGCTCCAGCTCGACACCCTCGCTGCGTGCGCTCCCGGCATTATAGGTGATATAGGCAAAAATCGCGCTGTTGAAGAAGTCGACCTGCAGATCGGTATATTTATAATTATAATAGGTCAGATTGGCTTGCAGCTGATTGTCGGCCAGATTGGTCTTGATGCCGACTTCATAACCCTTGCCCTTTTCCGGGTTGAAGGTCAGATCGCCTTCCGGATCGGGAGACAGGGCCGAGTTGATCGCACTGTTCGAGAAACCACCCGATTTATAGGCGACGCGATAGGCGCCATAGAGCATGATATCGTCGGTCGGTTTCCACCGCAGGGTGAAATCGGGGGACCAGTCGTTGAACGTCTGGTCGCCGTAGATTGTGCCGTTCACCGCAGCGCTCTCGGGCAGGAACAATCCCTGCAGACCGGTGTTGACATAAGGCTGGGTGAAGCTGCTTTCCTTGGTCTCGTGGATATAGCGGACGCCGCCCGTGGCTTCCAGCGTCGGCGTGATCTGCCACATCACCTGGCCATAAGCCGACAGGGTCTCGCCCTCGGTCTCCGACTCCTTGGAATAGGCGATATAGCGGTTCTGCGCCGAAGCGGTCGAATCTTCGAGATTGGCGAACATCACCGCCTGATAGAAATTCCGCTTGGTGCTCTGATACAGACCGCCGATCATCAGATTTACCGGTGCGTCAAAATCGGTGAGGGCCCGCAATTCCTGGCTGAACGCATTATAGCTGGCATTTTCCGTTGCCCAGACGCCGGCGCTCAGAAAGTCGCAGTCGCAGGCGAATTTGTTGTTGTTCCAGTTGTAATTGGTGATCGAGCTGATCGTCACATTGTCGAGCGCATATTCCAGCGATCCGGTCGCTGCCCAGCTTTTATATTTATTGTAGAGCGCGCCGTCATCGCGGGCGAAGGGATAGTCCTGCGCAATATCGAGGGGAAAATCATTCTGGTGGGTGACGAAGCCGCCGTCGCAGGGATAATTGGGGGCATTGGTGGTCTGGCCGGTGACGCAATTGGTCGCCACATAGTTCCAGCCATTGCCGACCGTGCGATTATAGCTGCCGGAGACCTTGAGCTTTGCGGTCAGGCGGTCGTCGGGTTCATATTTCAATGTCACCCGCCCAATCAGCTCGCGCTCCTGCGGTGCTTCCGTTGCCGCTGGTGCAGCCGTGTGCGGGTTGGTGTCGCCGGTGGCAACATCCAGCGTCGGATAGTCGATGGTCTGCTGCCGGTTGGTATAATAGCCACCCCACATGCGCGAACCGCGGACGGCCACCCGCACGCCCAGAGTGTCGGTCAGCGGTTCCGAGATGATCGCTTCGGCAAATGCGCGCTCGGCGGCAAATTCATAGCCGACACGGCCGATATATTCCGGATCGAGTCCCGGATCGGCGGTGGTCAGCGAAATCACGCCGGCGGTCGCGTTCTTGCCGAAGAAGAGCGACTGCGGGCCCTTGAGCACTTCGACTCGCGCGAGATCGAAAAAGCCCTCGTTGATGATCCGGCCCTGGCCATAATAGACGCTGTCGACGACGATCGCGACCGACTGTTCGATCCCGATCGAGGTGGCCGACGAACCGATCCCGCGCAGGGTCAGCTGCGCGCCGGCGCCATTGGAGGCGCGAGCGATGGTGAAATTGGGAGTCGCTGCAGCGATTTTCTCCAGGCTGCTCAGATCACGCTGCTGGATTTCCTCGGCGGTAATTGCCTGGACCGAGACCGGAATCGACTGCACCGTTTCCTCGCGCCGACGGGCAGTAACGACGATCGCCTGCAATCCGCCGGACTGTTCGCGGATGTCCGCTTCGGGCGACTCGGCCGAGTCGACGGCGGCCTGACTCAATATCGACGGGGACAGGCTGTCGCCCGGCGCATCGGCCTGTGCATAAGCGGCTGTCGGCGCGGCCAGCATGGCGGCCACAATGGATGTTCCGTAAAGTAAATCTGTACGCAAAGCGGTCTTCGCCATTCCGTTATCCCTCCTAATTTTCCAGTGCGCTTTTGCGCTTTTCGGAAAGGTATCGGACTGTAAATATTTTGCGCCTAGCAAAAATGCCCTAACAAAATGAGCAGCCGACAAATCGTCCGGAGGGCGACGGAGCAGCGTGCCGGCCCCCCGTCGCGCTGCGTGTCTGAGAACGTGACCGCAGGCCGATAATATTCCCGGCAGAAAGACCGAGCGAGCGATTGTGCGACGTCGGACGAGAGCGTCCGGCAGGGATGTGGGCGGATCACCTGGCGAACGTTGCTGACGGGGCGATGATCGCCGGTGCGGCATCTTTCGTGTTCCCCTCATAATATTCGAATATAATTATATAATTCAAAAAACACTTTATTTTCTATATAATTCGGCTAATCAGGATTGATGTTCGGCAGGAGGGGCTGCTTGGGGATTTTTCACTGCCCTGTTGCCGCACCGCCGAAATGGGCCGCCGAAGGGTGTCCGGCGCCGCGCCTGTTTCGACGGGGCCGTGCGTTCGGAGCAGAAGGCGAAGTTTTGAGTAGGCGTACAAAGGTAAGGAAGCTGGTTTTATGCAATTGGTAAACTTTCGCCGGAACGGTGCAAATTCATTGGGGTTCCGGATCGGTGACGAGATCGCAGACCTCACCGAGGTGGGCGGACCGGCCAGTATCGATCAGCTGCTGGCTTCCGGTTCGGACGCCATGGCCGCTTGCGAGGCCTTGAGCAGCAAGGCCGTATCCCGCATTCCCCTATCCGGGATAGAAGAATGGCTGCCTCCGGTCCTCGCGCCCGCCAAGGCGATCGCCATCGGTCTGAACTATGTCGAGCACGCCAAGGAGGGGGCGCAAGAGGTTCCTTCTTATCCGGTTATGTTCAGCCGCTATCCGTCTTCCTGGGTTGGCCACAACGCCCCCATCATCCAGCCCCGGGTCTCGAAGATTCTCGATTATGAAGGCGAAATGGCGGTGATCATCGGCAAGCCGGGCAAATATATATCCAGGGAAGATGCGCTTGCCCATGTGGCCGGCTATTCGATTTTCAACGAAGGCTCGATACGCGACTATCAGATGCGGACCCATCAGTGGACGATCGGCAAGAACTTCGATCGCTCCGGCAGTTTCGGCCCCTATTTTGTCAGCGCCGACGAGGTGCCGGCCGGTGCCAGCGGACTGCGTTTGCAAACCAGGCTGAACGGCAAGATAATGCAGGATGCCAATACCAGCGACATGATATTCGATGTCGCCACGCTGGTGGCCACCTTGTCCGAAGTCATGGCCCTGGCGCCGGGCGATGTGATAATCTCGGGCACGCCGGAGGGTGTCGGCGCTGCTCACAAGCCACCGGTGTTCATGCAGCCGGGCGATGTCTGTGAAGTATCGATAGAGGGAATCGGGGTGCTTTCGAACCCGATCGAACTCGAAGCTTCCGACTGATGCAAATGGTGCACAGCGCGGAGCGGTCGAGGTTGTGAACTTTGAAAACTGCGGAAAAGGGAGGATCGCTTGAAATGCCGAGCAATGATGTAGCCAATGTGGAAGTCGCCATTATCGGCGGAGGTATCGGCGGGCTGACCACGGCCGTTGCGCTGAACAAGGCCGGAATCGATGCGCATATATTCGAACAGGCGGAGCAATATGGCGAGGTTGGCGGACATCTCACCATAGATACGGCGGCGATTGTGGTCCTCGGCCGCTGGGATCTCGACGCCCCGTTCCGCGCTCTGGCCTGTGAACTGGACGGGCTGGAGATCAGGACGCTCCGGTCGGGCAATGTGCTGGCTCACTTCCCGCATCCCGATCTCGGGGCTCTGGGTGTCAACGACAGCAGCCGGGCGGGTAGCCGGGTCGTCCACGCCTTTCTGCGTACCGATTTCCTGAAAATGCTTACCGACCAGATTCCGTCCCGCAATCTCCACACCGGTCATAAGCTGACCGCGCTCAGCGGGGACGGCGAGGGTGCATCGGCAAGGTTTGAAAATGGACTAGAGGTCAGGGCATCGATCATATTGGGGGCCGACGGGGTCCGCTCTCTTGCAAGGTCGATGTTTGACAATTCGCAGGCGGCACCGGCGAACTGGTCGGTCTTGCGGACCCTCTGTTCGGCTGATCTGTTGCCCGATGACATGCCCAATGACCGGATGCGGTTCTGGGACGGGTGGGAGTTCGGGGACAAGGAGAAGCAGATCGGCACGCACGCCCTGACCGTCCCGGTCCGTGAAGCCAAATTTGTCAGCATCGACCTGCAGTTCGTCGGCGGTGACCAGCTTCAGGACTGTGATCCCTGGGATATCCCCGTTGACCGGGTCATGGCTCGCTATCCCGAGACAATGGATCCGCTCGTCAGGACGATGATCGAAAAACGCGTGGAGCCGATCACCGTCCATGCGATATTTGACCGGCCGGTGGCGGAAAAATGGGTCGACCGGAGAATTGCGATCCTCGGTGATGCTGCGCATTCGATGCGTCCCAGTCTCGGGCAGGGCGCCTGCCAGTCCATTCACGATGCCGGCGAGCTGGCAAAATCCTTTGCCGAACATGGCCTCACAAGCGAGGCTCTGGAGGCCTATGCCGATGTCCGGAAACCTTATGTGAAAATGATCGTGGAAGCCGCCAAAAACCAATCGGTCTCTCCGAAGGCTCCGGTGAAATAATGCCACATCCGGCCGTCCGAACCAGCTTGCGAAACATTGCAAGGCGGCGACTTCCATCGGCAAGCCAAGGCAATTTCAAGCAGAACAGAATATGGTGACAGGAGACAGGAATGAGTGAAGCAAAACGCGATCTGCGCAGCATCTGGGCCTATATGGACAATCTGGCCTTTACCCAGGGCTATATCGATGCGGGCGGTATCCGTACCCGCTATGTCAATGCCGGGCCGAAGGATGCCCCCGTGGTGGTCATGATCCATGGCATGGGCGGAAGCTGGGAAAATTTCACGGCCAATTTTGCCGAATTCTCGAAGCATTTCAACACCTATGCCTATGATCTGAAAGGCCATGGCTATAGCGCGAAGCCGGACGAGATCCATGATGTCGAGAGCTATGTCGCTCAGTTGGGAGCCTTTCTGAAAGCCCATGACCTCACCAAGGTGAATATATTCGGTCTTTCGATTGGCGGGTGGATCGGAACCAAGTTTACGACCCGCTATCCCGAGATGGTGGAGAAGCTGATCGTGATGTCGGCCTGGGGCCGTCCTCGCGAAGCGCCCACCCCGGAAACCATCGCCATGATGAAGGCGGGACGCGGCGAACGGATGAAGGCCGTTGAAAATCCGACCTACGAAGCGATCGACCAGGTGTTTGCCGGTCTGATCGAGGATCCGGCAGATCGCATGCAGGATCTGCTGGCATTGCGCCTCCGGCTTTATCAGCAGCCCGGTATGGTGCAGACGATGGAGAATGTTTTCGGCGGACTGGAAAACGGCTATTGGGAAAAGAACGAACTGACGGATGACGAGCTGAAAAGCATCAGCCGGCCCACCATGGTCATGGCCTGTGTCGACCATGAGGATATGTTCCTGAAAATGGCCTATGAATATAAGGCTCTCATCCCCGGCGTGGAATGGTTCGAGATCTTGGGAGCCTCGCATTGGCCGCAATGGGAAACCGCCGACAAGGTCAATGCCGCGGCAATCGGTTTCTTCCAGTCATAGCATCGAGAGGACGCCGGCACGGCTGATCGTCTGGTGACTGGCCAGTCTGCCCCCTCGACCCGTCCGGCGCGGCCAGGGATGCGGAACCCGTGGGGAAAAACCGTCCCTGGTCTGCACGACGGATAAAAATGGAGGGTATCCGCGATGACAGATCCCGGATTTGATATCATTGTCTATGGTGCCACGGGTTTTACCGGAGAACTTGTGTGCCGTTATCTGGCAAGCCGGACTTCTGCGGACCGGCCGGTCAATTGGGCCATGGCGGGCAGGGATCGCGCAAAGCTGGACCGGTTGCGCCAGTCGCTTGGCCTGTCGGATCTGCCTCTGGTTGTTGCCGACGCCGCCGATGCCGGATCGATCAAGAAAATGGTTTCGGCAACCAAAATTGTCCTGACCACTGTGGGCCCCTATCAAAAATACGGCACGCCTCTGGTCCAGGCCTGCGCCGAAGCGGGTACGGACTATATCGATCTGTGCGGCGAACCGCTCTGGATGCGCCGGATGATCGAGGAATATGAGGACGCGGCCCGCAGGAGCGGAGCGCGGATATTGTTTTCCTGCGGATTTGATTCCATCCCTTCAGAGCTCGGGGTCTGGTTCTGCCAGCAACAAGCGATCAAGACGTTCGGAAAAACGATGCCAAGGGTGCGCAGTCGCGTCCGGGAATTTGTCGGCGGGCCCTCCGGTGGATCGGTTGCCAGTGGCGCATCGCAGATGCAGCTTGTCGCGAGCGATCCTGCGCTGTCCGCGATATTGGCAGATCCATTCGCCCTTACGCCCGGCTTTTCGGGGCCGGACCATCCATCGGACCAGACATATGAAACCGAGTCCGACATAGGCGCGGTTGGCCCCTTCATGCTCGGTCCGACCGATAGCAAGAATGTCCACCGTTCCAATCTTCTTATGGGGCACCCTTATGGAAAGGACTTCATGTTCGATGAAAAGATGGTGGGCGCGGTGCCGCCATCCGCGCCTCCGCCGTCCCCTGACCAGCTTCCGCAACCGGGTGAGGGGCCGAGACTCGACCTTGCTGCGGGGCGCTTCGATATATTGTTCATCGGCGAGGATGCCGACCGGCGCGAGGTTCGGGTCGCCGTAACCGGATCCAGGGATCCGGGCTATCTCACCACCTCCATCATGATGTCCGAGACGGCACTGTGTCTCCTCGCCGATCGGGCTTTGACCGGCGGCATCTGGACACCGGGAGCTGCCTTCAGGGGCGATCTCGTGCAGCGTCTCGAAAAATATGCGTCCATGCGATTTCGTGTCGAGTGATTCCGGATCCTCCGGCCTTTAATCTCCCGCTGGCAATCATAACCGAGATGGCGGGCATATAAGGGGGCGACAACCACCGGATGCTCGAATCGACTGGTGCTCTGTTCGACGGCTTTGGCCAGACACAATATGCCCGCAGCAGCGCAGACGGCAGAGTTTCAAATAAACACATATATTCGATTAAAATATTGTTTTTGAGGTCATATGGTCTATTCATTGGCAAAAGCCTGTGTTCCCGCGAGCGGCTTTGCCGGACAGGCAGGCTAAGGGATATGCCGGCAAATAGGATGGATATCAGGAGGACATGAGATGGATTTGACCGCGAGAGAACGAGACCGCCGCTGGGCCGCGATCCGCAAGGCCCTGGCCCGGCAGGATGTAGATGTATTCCTCGCGTTCAGTGATTTTGGCGATCAGTCCACCCTGCAGCGATATGTCACCAATTACAGGTCCGGATATGATTATTCGGCTGTCCTGTTGTACCGCGACGAAGGCTGTGAGCAGATCGTATCGCATCCCGGCAATATGATGATGTCCAACCAACTGTCCTGGGCGACCGAATCATTCTGGATGGCGGTCCCGCATTCCCGGGCCAGGCAGAATAGCGGCAATGATCCGACCGTTGGTGGCCAGATCGCAAACCGGCTCGCGGACCACGGGGTGAAGCGCATCGGCGTTGCCGGAATGGAATATTTCCCGACCGGCTGGAAGGAAACGATTACAGCGGAAATTCCCGGGGTGGAATTTGTCGATATCTGGGATGATGTCCATCACCTGCGGCTGGTAAAGAGTGAGGACGAGCAGGCCCTGGTCCGGGAAGCATGCCGGATATCGGACGTGATCTGGGATCAGATGGGTGACATCGTCCAGGTGGGGCGCAAACGCTACGAGGTGCTCGCCGATATCGAGCATATCATCCGGTCGCACGGTTGTGAGGACAGTTTCAACCTGTGCATGTCCTTGCCGGTCGGCAAGGAGCGGATGGACCGGAACCCCTATTCCGCATTGCCGATCGAGGACGATAGCGTGTATCTTGTCGAAGTGTCTCCCCGCTTTCTCGGCTATTACGGGCAACAGACCGGTCTCGTCTCGACCGGTACGATCCCGGAGGATATGCGCAAGGCCGTGGAGGCGGCAAACCGCGCCCGTGACAAGGGGCTGGAAATTGCCCAGCCTGGCGTCGATCTGGTCGAAATGGGGCAGGCTATCGAAGGCCAGCTGCGCGCGGATGGCTACGCGTCCGCCACGCCCTCCTTCGGCCACGCCTGCGGAATGGAGCTGGAAGATTTGCACATCGACGGCAATTCCCTGATCCTTGAGGAGGGAATGACGTTCATTTTCCATCCGCTGCTTGCGGAACACCCGGCCATCATGCGCGCCGATACATATCTTATCACCGGATCCGGCTGTGAGCGCCTGACAAGCGGAAGCCTGGAGCCGCTGCAGTTGTAGGATCCGGTGGATCCGCGCCGGAAAAGATGCAGGATTGTTCCGGTGCAAGTGACCAAAGCCGGCGGGAAGGCACTAAGCAGCCCGGATTTTGCGGGCGCAACCGCTTCGGCCGGCCGCTGGCCAGCAATCGAATGGCGGTACGGCAATATTGGCCGACGGCTCTCGTCAGGACCAATGGGTTTCGCTTTTCCAGCACGCCGCGTAGCGGGATTTGGCGGAAGCGGGATTGAGGCGCGGTGCACCGGCTTTGACCCTCGCAACCTGCGGTAATTTTGAATTTTTATACAGGATTCAGAAAGGACAGGGACCCGACAATCAAGAGCGTCGAAGAAATTGTCGAACTGCCGTTGCTGTACAGTCACTGGTATGTCGCCGGTATGGCCGATGAATTCGGTCGCCAGCCCCAAGCCAGAACCCTGCTGGAAAAATCGATCCTGTTCTATCGTACCGAATCGGGCGAACTTGTAGCGCTGCAGAACCGGTGCCTGCACCGGGCCTATCCGCTGTCGGAAGGCAAGTTGGAAGGGGACAATCTGGTCTGCGGCTATCATGGCGCGCTATGGTCCGGATGGCAGGATCGTACGCGTTCCCTGCCAGTCGGCCCTGCCATTACTGGTGGGCGGTTTCGATGGATCACGGCACGCAGGATGACGAATTCTGGCAAGCCTTGCCGGCGGCTTTGGAGGTCGGCTTTGTCGAAGATGTCGCCACCTGCAGAAATATGCAGATCATGCTGGACGGCGAGACGGAGGCATTCAACGACCTGCAATTTGCCAGCGATATATTCGGCACCCGCTGTTGCTGCATGATCGAACATAGGGTCCAAGAGGAATATGGCGCCTAAGCCGGCTTCGCCGGGCCGCCACGCATCCAGAACGGCCTTCCTTTACCGCCTGCATCGGATATTCCCCCGCCTGATCGGGCAAAACAGATCTAAGTGGACCGTCGATCCGCGTGGCGCATTTCAAAATAGCCCGTCGCGTCGGACGGGGGCGAGCGCGACAGCTTTAACCCCGATGCCCGTCTTGCGTAAGCCGAAATTCCGGCCAGTTCCAACGAACAAAACGGGGGAAAGAAATGGTGCACCGGGCATGATAACAATGGACACTCAAATCATTGGGAAATTTAGGTGGAATTGCCCAAATGACGCATATTTTGTCAGCAATCTTAGCCTAACATCAGTTGTAAATATGGATGCTTGCAATTGCGCCGGGAGTAGATCGTCTGCTTGGGACCCAATCTTGGTAAAGATTGCCCTTGCTAGGTTCGAACGTCAACCAACGCAGTTGGATGGTTCCAAAGCGCCGAGTCGTCGGAAAACTCTTGTCGAATACGGCCCCTCTCATCATCGGTCAGAATATAAGAGCACGAGATATCATATTCTGACCGACCACCTATGTGCCGCTAGGCGCAACAAGGGCTGGACCTGAGAAACGCTTGCCGATTGACCGGTACTGGCGCGCAAGTGATCATGCTATTTGAAAAGGCGTATGGGCTCGGCAGATATCTTCGCCGAGCCCATACTCCCAAATTCACTCCCTTCTGTGACAGGGAACGGGGCTCAGCCAAAGCCGTCTTTATTGACGACGATGGCTGAGTGCTGGCCGATGCAATGGCTGCTGGGATATTATGCCACCAATCGCTGCGATTGGATGAGTCGCGCTAATATCGCGCCCTTTTCGCGGCACAGGATTGGCGCGGTAATGGCTTCTGATCGCTGCCGCAACTACAGTCTGCGGGCTACTGGTCTGGGAATCGCCTATCTCAATATTCGCGTCCTGCGTGTAATCTCGATCAGTCTGTCGATTGTGAAGAGCAGGTCAAGATTGAAATTGACACCGGTTACCAAGGGTCATAGAAAGGCGTTCAAGACAAGTTATGACTGACCGCCAATAGACAAGGAATTAGCCGCAATGTTTCAGAAAACCTACCATGCAACCCATCCGGACATGATGGAATCTGTGGATAATGACGCGCTTGTCGACCGTCATCTGGTCAGCGGGATGTTCGAGGATGGCAAGATCAACCTCAACTATTCGCATAACGAGCGCTTCGTGATTGGCGGGGCCGTTCCGGGAGCCGTGCCGTTGCAGATGCCCGTGCAGTCCGAGCCGGAATCCGCGAAAGGCCATCCGTTTCTCGAGCGCCGCGAAATGGCCGCAGTGAATATCGGCACGGCTGGCAAGATTACCGTCGATGGCGAAAGTTTCGAGATGGGCAACAAAGAATGTCTTTATATCCCGATGGGGTCAAAGGACATCACGTTCGAAGGGCAGGGCGCGCGTTTCTATCTGGCTTCGCTGCCTGCGCACAAAACGTGCCCGATCAAGCATATCACGCTGGATCAAGCCAACCCTCTCGAGCGAGGCGATCTCGCCAATTCCAACCAGCGCACGATTTACCAACTTGTCATTCCGGGTGTGTGCGATAGCGCCCAGCTGCTGCTGGGTCTGACCGTGCTGGAAGAAGGCAGCGTATGGAACACCATGCCGCCGCATCTGCACGACCGGCGCAGCGAGATTTATCTCTATTTCGATATGCCGGAAGAAAGCGACCGCGTGTTCCATTATATGGGTGAGCCAGAGAGCATGCGGCATATCGTTATTGCCAACGAAGAGGCTGTGATCAGCCCGCCCTGGTCGATCCATATGGGGTCGGGGACCAAGAAATATGCCTTCATCTGGGCGATGGGCGGCGAAAATCTCGACTATACCGACATGAACGTTCTGGATATCTGCCAGTTGAAATGACCGCTATGTTTGATCTCAGTGGAAAGACCGCCATCGTGACCGGTGCCAATACCGGCATCGGTCAGGGCATCGCTCTGGCGCTGGCGGAAGCCGGTGCCAATATCGCCGCGGTTGGCCGCTCGCCGGCGACCGAGACGGTCGAGAAAGCACGGGCGTTTGGCCGTCAGGCGGAGATTATTTCTGCCGATCTTTCGACCATCGAGCCGGTCGACCGGATCATCGACGAAACCAAGGAAAAGCTCGGAACCGTCGATATTCTCGTCAACAACGCCGGTATCATCCGTCGCAACGATGCGGTCGATTTTACCGAGGAAGACTGGGATGCGGTGATCGACACCAATCTCAAAAGCCTGTTTTTCCTGTGCCAGGCCGCCGGGCGCGAGATGATTGCGGCGTACGAGGCCGACGGCCGGATCGGCAAGATCATCAACATCGCCTCGATGCTGACCTTTCAGGGCGGCATACGCGTGCCCAGCTACACCGCGTCCAAATCGGGCGTGGGCGGGGTGACCAAGCTGCTGGCCAATGAATGGGCATCCAAAGGGGTCTGCGTCAACGCAATCGCGCCGGGCTATATCGCGACCAACAATACCGCTGCCCTGCAATCCGACGAGAATCGCAACCGGCAGATCATGGAGCGGATTCCCGCAGGACGCTGGGGCGATCCGTCCGATCTGGGCGGAGCAGCCGTCTTCCTGGCGTCAGGCGCGTCCGATTATGTGCAGGGGCATATATTGGCGGTCGATGGTGGCTGGCTCGCACGATAGATTTTGCCCGACCCGCCGGGCCGTGCTTGGCGTGATCGGGGCCTTTGCGCTGACCGCTGGTGCCGCCAATGCTGCAACAATATCCTCTCCCACGATCGATGCGCCGGCCGGACGCTATCTGGGGAGTTTTCAATATAATTCTGCCGACAAGCTAACAATCAAGGCAAGGCGTTTTGCCGGTATCCGCTATGCGCGTGCGATGCGTTTTCGGGCGCCGCAGCCGGTCGCCGGCGCGGAACAGGCGGCGGGCGGCGGATTTGGTCCGGCCTGCCCGCAGCGGGGCGGAAGATATGAGCCGCAATCGGAGGACTGCCTTTTCCTCAATATCTGGACGCCGGCCGGCGACGCCAAACATGCACGACCCGTGATGGTCTATTTCCACGGCGGCGCTTATTCGACCGGTAGCGTGACTGATCCGGTCAACGATGGCACCAATCTGGCGGCGAGCGGCGATGTGGTTGTCGTCACCGTCAACCACCGGCTTAATGCGCTGGGCTATCTCTATATGCCCGAGCGTTTCCCGGACAGTGGCAACAACGGGCAGCTGGACCTGATCGCGGCCTTGCAATGGGTTCAGCGCAACATCGGAGCATTCGGGGGTGATCCTGCTAATGTCACCCTGTTTGGCCAGTCGGGCGGCGGTGCGAAGATTGCGACGCTAATGGCTATGCCGGCGGCCAAGGGGTTGTTCCACAAAGCGATCACAATGTCGGGCCAGCAAGTGACCGCATCGGGCCCGCTCAACGCCTCGAAGCGCACGCAGGCCTATCTGGAGGCGTTCGGAGAAAATATTGATCCGGTGACCGCGCCAGTCGGGCAATTGACAGAAGCGCTGTCCGCCATCGATCCCGTGCTCGGCGGCAATGTATACATGGGGCCAGTGCTGGATATGCAGCATTTGATGCGGCACCCCTTTTGGCCGGATGCCGCGCCGCAGTCCCGTGATATTCCGATGTTGCTCGGCAATACGGTCATGGAGACGCGTGCTTTTTACGATCCCGACAAGCCACCGATCGCAGGCCTGACCATGGACAATCTGGCCGAGCGGATTGCGCCGCAAATGCGGGTCGATATCCGGCCCGACTGGGTGGTGACGCAGTTTCGCGCCCGCTATCCCGAAGCCAGACCTCTCGAACTGTTTCACCGCATCGTCACTGCCGCGCGCAGCTGGCGCGGGCAGGTGGAGGAAGCCGAAGCGCGGGCAAGGGCAGGGCCGCCCGCTGCGGACAGGACGTTCGTCTACCAGCTTGATTTCGAGCAGGCCAAACATACAGACGATATCGCGCTGTCTTTCGGGACAGTCGCCACACCCACTGCTGCGCAACGGGCGATGAGTGATCACTTGATGGACGCCTTTTTCACCTTCGCCCGTACCGGCAATCCCGGTTGGGCGCCCTATGACATGACGATGCGCAAAACGATGATTTTCGATGAGGATAGCCGCGTCGAGCGCGATCCGCGAAAATGGGAGCGGGAGCTGTTTGCGACCGTGCCCTATATCCAGCCAGGAAGCTGAAAACACAGGAGAGAGACGATGAAATATATGATTCCGATTGCAATGGGCTGCGCGATGCTGGCCGGTTGTTCAAAGCAGGACAATGAAGCCGAGCAGCCGGCGATACTGGACGCCGGACCGGAAGCCACGATCACAAAGGTCGATGATATTCCCGACGCGGTGCGTTCCGCTGCGCTGGCAGAAATTCCGGGCATGGTGATCAGCGAGGCCGAACGCAAGGAGCGCGACGGCATGGTCTTCTATGATGTGGAAGGAACGCGGCCCGATGGCAGCGAGGTCGAGCTGGATATGCTCGAGGAAAACGGCGCCTATGTGGTGGTCGAAGTGCAGCGCGATCTGGCCTGGGCCGATGTCCCTGAAAACGCGCGTGCCGCAGCGCCTTCAGGTCTGTTTACGCCGGTGCGGGTGATCGAGAGCTTGCAGCAGGACGGAACCGTCATTTACGAGCTGTTTCAGGACGGCAATCCGAAAGAACCATCTGCTGAAATTGCTGTCAAAGACGGCAAGGCGAAAATGCTAACCGAACGCTGGAAATATTGACGGCGAAGGCCCGACCTTCAGAGCAACTGCTGTGCGTTCATCCAGTTCCATAGCAGCTCCGGCCAGATAGCAACCGGTAGTCCCGCGGTCTTCATCAGGCCGAAGCCATGTCCGCCTTTCGCGAAATAATGGGCCTCGACGGGCGTTCCGGTCTCGCCGGCGGCTTGGTGCAAACGCATGCTGTTAGCGACGGGAACGACATCGTCATCCTCGGCATGGAGCAGGAACAGGGGTGGCATGTCCGCCCGGACATTTTGCTCGGGTGAATGAAGTGCGGTTAGGGCGGCATCCGGCTTAGTACCGATCAGCCGGTCCCGGCTGCCGATATGGGCGATCGCCGAATCCATCGACACGACCGGATAAATGGCAACCAGCGCATCAGGGCGGGCGGGGGCCGCGTCCGCAATATCTACCGGATCATAGACGCCAGCATCAAAGCGCGTCATCAGGCTGGTGGCAACATGGCCGCCTGCGGAAAATCCTGCGAAGGCAATGCGCGCCGGATCGATCCGCTCCAGTTTCGCGCGGCTTCTGACCAGCCGAACCGCCCGCTGGGCGTCGGCCAGCGGAACGTCATTTCCGTTCGCCCAGCCGTTGGCCGGCAACCGATAGAATAAAACATAGACGGTGGTTCCTCGGTCCCGCAGAAACCGCGCCAGTTCATAGCCTTCCTTGTCGACCACGCAATATCGATATCCGCCGCCGGGGGCGATGATGACCGCCGTGCCGTCGGGTTCTGCTGGCCGGAAAATATCGAGACGCGGCTTGACGATATTCTGTGCGATGCGGTCGCTGGCCAGGGGATCATCACTGCGCTGAAGGACCTCTTCGGCAAGACCGTCAGGGATATCCAATATATCGTCTGGCCAGAGGAAGAGGCTATCGTCCGGACGGATGTGGGCCGGCCGGTTCCATCCCGAGCCGCCGTCAGAATATCTGCTGGCCGAAGGTGATTGCGACTGGGACCTGCAGGTGGCTGCGGGCAAGACAAGGCCAGCCACCGACCCAGCCAACAATGTTCGCCGACGAAGCGTCACGTCCTCACCGGGCTTCCGGCGCGATCATTTTCCTGTCCCGCGCATCGCCGCGTCCCGTTCGCTCAGATTTTCTGACGGGGCGGGTCCCGTCTGGCCGGGATATAGTCCGGACAAGGGTTCCATCGTCTCCAGATCCCACTGGCTTTCGTCGAAGGCCGAGCGCACAGGCTCCGTCACCGCCGGATAGGCGCTGACCTCGTTTTCATCATCGATAATCTCGCCGCGGCCTTCCGCTACAAAATATAAAATACGGATCTCTTCCTTGTCCCGTGCCCACGGCCTGGCGCCCACGCTTGCGAGCACCGATGTTTCCACGTCGCGGGAGGAGAGGATGCGCATATCGTCAGTCGACGCCATCGGCTGTTTTACGGTGACCAGCCTGGCTTGGGTTTCACCATAGCGACCGAACATCGGCAGCGCCTTGCCATGTCGGTCAACGGCCAGATTGTCGCGACCATAATATTTCAGGTCGCCGTCACCGCCCAGCATCAGGAAAGGAAGCCCGTCGTTGGTATCATTGCCGCCCCGCATGACATTGCCGATCGCGGTTATTTCTCCGGTGACATATTCTTGCCCCGCCCATTCGAGGTTCATCAGATTATAGTGCACCGCGCGATGGCCGGGATTGTAAATGACGTTGTTGACCATCAGACCCTGCGCGCCACCTTTCAAAAGCGGATTGCGTTCGACATTATGCGCCCAGAGATTGCGGTAGAAGACGATGCCGGTGGCATTGTCGTGAATCAGCGAGCCTTTGCTATGTTCGCCCTTGGGATGGCTGGCGTCGGCCAGGCCTTCGGCTGCAAGATTGTTTGAGAATGTGATATTTCGGCTGGTTCCCTGCCGCCATTCCTCGATGCTATCACCGGTGAATCGCGGACCGGATGCAGACATGTTTTCATCAATGGCCCAGAGGAAGGTGCAATGGTCTACGATGACATTATGGGCCCGCACGGTCGAAAAAGCATCCGCTTCCCACCCGCTGCGCTTGGGCTGTCCGTCGACGCCCGTATAGACCCGCAGGTGGCGGATGATCACGTCATGGGTTCTGACGTCGATGCCGCTTTTGATGATGGTGATACCCGGTCCCGGCGCGGTTTGCCCGGCAATCGTGATATAGGGTTCATCGATGGTCAGATTGCTTCTGCCCATGTCTATGACACCGGCCACTTCGAATATAATGATCCGCGGGCCCTTTTGCGCGATAGCCGCTTTCAGTGATCCCGGACCGTCCGGAGCCAATGTGGTAACCCGGACAATTTTACCGCCGGCCCCACCTCTGGTTTGCGCCGCCGGGCCAACGGCACCGGGGAAAGCGATTCTGTCTTGCGCGATCGCTCCTGAGGCTTGAAAGCCCGCAAATCCGGCCAATGCGATCCATATTAGCACCAATTTTTTGATCATTTTTTCTCTCCCAACAATTCTCTCTTGACATAAGTTTTCAGAAGCAGCAATAAGAATGACACCGGTTACCGTATAAAGCCGGATTGAAATTAGCGTGAATGGAGGAGAGGCATGACCAATTGGTTCCACTTTTCTGAAAATTATGTAGCAACCTGTCAGCTGTTTTTTTGCTTTGCAGAGTAACCGGTGTCATTTTGACTATTCGGGCTGACTTTTGAAGAATTTTTGGGAGGAAATATAATGAAAAACAATTTTGGACATGCGCGCCGTTCCGCTGTCGCTGCGCTCGCGTGCAGCGTATCACTGGCCGGTTTGCTGGCCGCGCCTGCGCATGCACAGGATGGCGAGCAGGCCGCGGACAGTGACGAGGTTATCGTCGTTACCGGCTTTCGGGGAAGCCTGAACGCGGCATTGGATGAAAAGCGTCTTGATGCCGGCGTCGTTGACGTCATCAAAGCTGAAGACATCGCCGATTTCCCGGACTTGAACCTCGCCGAGTCGCTGCAGAGGATCCCGGGCGTCGCGATCGACCGTCAAGCTGGTGAGGGACGCCGTGTTACGGTTCGCGGACTGGGCGGTGATTTTACCCGCGTCCGCATCAATGGCCTGGAAGCCATTTCGACAAATGGTGGTTCTGACGCTTCCGGCGGCACCAACCGTTCGCGTTCCTTCGATTTCAACGCTTTCGCTTCCGAACTGTTCAACGAACTGAAAGTTCGCAAAACCCAGTCGGCTGCAATCGAAGAGGGGTCTCTGGGTGCGAATGTTGAATTGAATACCGGGCGACCTTCCGATTATGGCGTTGGTCTAACCGGCGCGGTCTCGGTGCAGGGTTTTTATAATGATCTGTCGGAAGATATCGGGCCTCGCGTTGCCGGACTGCTATCTTACACCAACCCTGACGAAACATTCGGTGCGCTGGTTTCCATAGCCTATTCGGACCGCGACATTCGCGAGGAAGGTTTCTCGTCGGTCCGGTTCGATGATTTGGGGACGTTCCGGTCTGCAAATGGCGAAGATTGCACCGGCAATCCGACGGGCGGCGCCTGTGAGGAATTGCGCAACGCATATTATGCGCGGATCCCGCGCTATGGCCGGCTGGATTATCAGCAGGAACGCATTGGTATCACCAGTTCGCTGGAGTTTCGCCCCAGCGACCGGTTCAGCGTCACGTTCGACGGACTATATTCGAAATTCAACGGAGTCCGCGACGAAGAATTTCTGGAAGCTTTCGTGCGGAGCAACACCGACAATTTTGACGTAACCGATTATACTGTCAATTCAGACGGCGTTATCACACGGCTGGTTGCCAACGTGCAGCCCGATGCTGCAAACGGGCTCGTCCCGATCCGCAGCGAACATCGCCGGGATATCTTGTCCAATGAATATTACCAGATAACCGGCCGCCTCAAATATGATGTGACCGACACATTGCGGTTCGATCTACTTGGCGGAATTTCGGTATCCGATTTTAAGGTTCCGCAGCAGGCAACCATATTCTTTGATGCTGCCGACGCGGTCAATGGCTATTCCTATGACTTTACCAATGGCTTTGATACGCCTGCGATCAGCTATGGTGATCTAGATGTTACCGATCCTTCGTCATTTCTGTTCACGCAATATCGTAACCGTCCGCAGGGCGTTAAGAACACCTATGATACGCTACAGCCGAACCTTAGCTGGGAAGCCAATGACAATATTACATTGCGCGCAGGCTATAGTTACAAGAAATTTGAATTCTCCACTTTCGAAGGCCGGGCCGAGGGAAGTGTTGACGGTCTGCCAGGCTTCACAACTGCACCTGTGGTGTCCGATGCGCTGGCCGGACTGGTCACCGATTTTGGCAAGGGTCTAGGGGCGTCGGGTATCGATACCTCCTGGGTCTCGGCCAATTTTGAAGCGTCAGCTGCATTGATCGACCTGTTCAGCATCGAACCGGTCCAGCGCCTCCAGGATACCCGCGGCGTGGTGGAAACAGACCATGGCGGTTACGTTCAGGCCGACTTCAATTTCGAGTTAGGCGGAATGCAGCTGCGGGGAGACGCGGGCGTGCGCTATGTCGAAACCAAAACCGCTTCGACCGGTTTTGTCGGCACGACCAATGTAACGCTCACCCGCAAATATGACGACTGGCTGCCATCCGTTAACCTGGTTCTGGAGCCGGCATCCGACTTCCTCATTCGCGGCGGTGTGTCACGGGTGATGGCGCGACCTTCGCTTGGCAACCTGACGCCGGGTGGTTCGATCGACTCCTTCGCGGGCCCTCCCTACACGCTCAGCCTTGGTAACCCGGGTCTCGATCCCTATCGCGCATGGACCTACGATCTGAGCTTTGAATGGTATTTCCAGCCAGAAAGCCTGCTGGCACTGTCGTTGTTCCGCAAGGACATCAGTTCGTTCTTCTTGCTGAGCGATACCATCGAAACCACGTTCAGCCAGACCGGTCTGCCGAATTCGGTGGCTTCGCCCACCAGTCCCTTGGGGATTGATCTGGCGAATGGACTGGATCCACGCGTAGACATCGAGCAACAGGTGAACGGGGGAGATGCCAAGATCGAAGGTCTTGAAATCGTTTTCCAAACGCCCTTCACCTTCCTGCCGGGTCTTCTGAAAAATTTCGGTGTTACAGCAAACTACACCTATGTGAAATCGGACGATATCATCGGCTTTTCACCGCATAGTCTGAACGGAACGCTCTATTATGAGGATGAAAAATTCAGCGCGAGGGTGACGGGAGCATATCGCGACAAATATGTGACCAGACGCCCCAACGCCAGCGGTCGCACCGAAGGCCGGGAAGAGCGGGGCGTGGCAGCGACGTTCAACCTCGACTTTTCGACATCTTACCAGTTGACCGAAAAGCTGTCGGTGACCTTCGAAGCGATCAACCTGACCGACGAGGTCGAGCACCAGACTTTCGACCGGTTGGAACTGCCGACCCTGTATCACCACACCGGTCGCAATTTCCTGATCGGAGCGCGGTATAATTTCTAGATAATTACCCCGCTTTGAATATCCGGCGTTCGGGTCTTCAATTCTGGTTCCAATCCCGGAATTTTACAGACCGTTTCGCCAGCCAGGGCCGATTTCCACTCTCCCGGAAATCGGCCCTTTCGCATGTGCGGGCGATAATGTGGTGAAGACAGATAATTTACCGTCCGTCTCTTGGTGCCGTCAAAGCCTTCCAACTAAGCTCTATTTCTCCGGAGCCGCCACCGACTGCCGCTCGACAAATGTAGACGCAAGCATGGCATATTCGGGTTCACTGATACCCGGTACGGGCGGCAGAAATTCGGAGACGAGCATGTGCGCCGCGTGCGCGCCCATTTCGCGTATCGGCCAGCGCACCGTGCTGAGGCGGGGCCAGATATGGGTGGCCGTCGGGGAATCATCAAAGCCGATAATCGACAATTGTTCGGGGACGGAAATCCCGTTGCCTAGCGCGACTTGCATCACGCCCGCGGCCATTTCGTCGTTACTGGCAAATATTGCGGTCGGCCGGTCCTTCAGTGACAATAATTTATGTCCCGCCTCGGTTCCGGAATCTATCCGGTAATTGCCCTGAGCTATGAGTTCTTCGGACATCGTCAGTCCAGCGCCACGCAGGGCATCTTGAAATCCCAGCTCGCGCTCCCGTGCGGATCGAAAGCCCTGGGGACCTCTTACAAAACCGATGCGCCGGTGTCCGAGTTCAATCAGCTTGCGACAGGCCTTTTCGACGACTTCTCTGTCATTTGACGATATGCATTTTCCTGGTTCGTCAAGCTCGGCAGAGCCGATCCGGACATAACGGACACCCAGCGACTGGCACAATTCGGTCAGATCATCATTTTCGGAAATTGGTGGCAGGAGAAGCGCGCCAATCGGCCGCTGTTTCTCCAGGAATACCCTCACATTTTCCAGCATATCGTCGGAATCGCGATCCACGGGACGGACGAGAAGCGCGAGATCACTATCCTTGATCGCATCGAGCACGCCATTCTGGAAATTGAGGACCGTCTGGGCATTCGGATTGTCATGCAGCAACACGATGAGAAAATTCCGTCGAAAGGCGAGCGCCCGCGCCTGCGGATTTGGCACGAAGCCCAGTTCCGCGATCACCGTTTTGACCTTCTCTCTGGTCTTCTCGCTGATCAGGGGTGACTCGTTGATAACGCGGCTGACCGTCTTTTTCGATACGCCCGCCAGGGCCGCAACATCGTTGATCGTTGGCTGTTTTGTCTTCGGACGATTTGCTCTTGTGGGCATTCAGAAAATCCGTGTGTTGATCGGTATCATATTTCGAACCCGACAGGGCAATTTCCAGCGTTATCTGCACGGCGGCATAGCGCAAATAGATCATTAGGTCGACCGCATGCCGAAAAGCAATAGAAACGAAAGCTACTTGTTTTTGACACCGGTGTCTATTAAGGAAATTTGGGCAAAGAGGAATTATCGGCATGCAAGAAAATTTGGGACATCAATCGATCGCGGAAGCTTTTGTCGACGCGCGCAAGACGGCGTCTGCCTTTCACTCTTATCCCGGTGAAATTCCGCAATCGATGGATGAAGGCTATGCGATCCAGGATATCGCAATTGCCCTTGATGGCCGTCAGATCGGCGGGTGGAAAGTGGGCCGTGTGCCACCCGATCGCGTCGAAAAATTTGCTGCCGAGCGATTGTCGGGCCCGATTTTTGTCGATGAAATCACAGATGCCGCAAATGGCGATGTGCCCGAGATGCCCATTTATGGTGACGGATTTGCCGCCGCAGAAGCCGAAGTCTTGTTGCGCCTGGGCTCGGTGCCTCAGGAAGAATGCGATATCGACACGGTCACGCGTTATATTGATGATGTCCGGGTGGGCATTGAAATCGCCAGTTCGCCCTTTTCGCAAATCAATGGCTATGGGCCAGCGGTCACAGTTTCCGATTTCGGCAATAACAAGGGTATCGTTCTGGGCCCATCGATCGCGGAATGGCGGGATGCCGACTTGCTGACGATGCCGGTCAGTTTGCAGATTGACGGTGAAACCGTTGGTTCAAACAATATGGCTGACATGCTGGACGGGCCATTTGGCTCGGTCGTCTTCCTGCTGAACCTGCTCAGAAAGCGGAACAGAGCGATTACTCCCGGGATATGGGTGTCGGCAGGGGCCATTACCGGAGTTCATGATGTCGAGAGCGGGCAGACCGTCAAAGCAGGATTTGGCGATAATCTGGAAGCAAGCTGCAAACTGGTAGCGATCTAGCACACGGATCAAAGTCCAGGCCACTATTGTGAGCCGGCCGAAACGAGACAGGAATTATACATGAGCCATGAGATTGCCGAGCTACTGGACGCCAGACTGGCCGCTGCACCCGTCGTGCCTTTAATCGAAGCAAGCGATCCCGAGGTGGCAATCGCGACGGCCGAAGCCCTCAAGGCAGGAGGGCTCAGCGTGGTCGAACTGGTTCTCCGGACCGATGCTGCGCTCGATTGTCTGTCGGCCATTGTCGATTCGACCTCTGGTATCATTGTGGGTGCAGGCACTGTCCTCACCGTGGAGCAGGCCGAGGTGGTACAGTCGCGCGGCGCCCAATTCGTGGTGTCGCCGGGGCTGGTCGACGATGTCGCCCGCTTCTGTATCAATGCCGGACTGCCGTTTTTCGGGGGCACAATGACCGCCGGCGAAGTGCAGCGGGCCTATGCGCTCGGACTGCGGACGGTAAAGTTTTTCCCGGCCAAACTGGCGGGCGGGGTCCCGATGCTCAAGGCGTTCAGTTCGGTGTTCCGGGACATGCGTTTCATGCCGACGGGCGGTGTTTCAGCCGATAATCTCGCAGAATTTCTGGCGCTGCCGTCGGTCATCGCCTGCGGCGGAAGCTGGCTGACCCCAAAAGATGCAATCGCAGCAGGTGATTATGAAGCCATCACAAGATTGGCGCGGGAAGCGATCAAGATCGCCCGCCCGACAGATGCATAGGGAAGGATAAGAGATATGGCGGAGTTTTTGTCATTTGGTGAAATCATGTTGCGGCTGAAATCGCCGGGGCATGAGCGCTTTTTTCAGTCGCCGGCGTTTGAAGCGACGTTCGGAGGCGGCGAGGCCAATGTCGCCGTAGCGCTGAGCAATTACGGCCTGTCATCCGCTTTTGTGACCGCGCTTCCGGACAATGATATTGGCCAGCATGCGATAAACGAAGTGCGCCGCTTCGGTGTCGACACATCGATGATCCGCCGCAGCGGCGACCGGGTGGGCATCTATTATCTCGAATCGGGTGCAAATCAGCGACCCTCGAAAGTGGTATATGACCGGGCCCATAGCGCAATCTGCGAATGTGGCCCCGGTGACTTTGACTGGCCGACCATATTCGAAGGTGCCAAATGGTTGCATATTACGGGCATCACGCCGGCGCTTAGCCAGTCAGCCGCCGATCTCAGTCTTGAATGCCTCAAGGAGGCGAAAAAGGCGGGGGTGACGGTGTCCTGTGATTTCAATTTCCGCGGCAAGCTGTGGAAATATGGCAAGGCGGCGCCGGAGGTGATGACCGAACTCGTGAGATATGTCGATATCGGCATTGCCAATGAAGAGGACTGCCAGAAATCGCTCGATATCAGCGTCGATGTCGATGTGGAGACCGGCGAACTTGATACCGCAAAATATGAAGCCCTGTCCGAGAAAGTGCTCGCGCTTTACCCCGACATGCGCACCATCGCGATCACATTGCGGGAAAGCCAGAGCGCGGATCGCAATGGCTGGTCCGCCTGTTTGCGTGACCGCGAACAGGGGTTCAAGCTCTCGCGTCACTATGAGATCACCGATATTGTCGACCGGGTCGGCGGCGGCGACAGTTTTGCCTCGGCGCTTATTTATGGCCTGAATGCCTATGATGACAAACAGCAATCGCTGGAATTCGCGGTGGCTGCGAGTTGCCTCAAGCACAGTATCCTGGGCGACTTCAATCGGGTCAGCGTAGATGAAGTGCAGAAGCTGATGGCTGGAGATGGTTCGGGAAGAGTGCAGCGCTGATCGCCAATTGAGGATAACAGGCTGTTCTGCATGGCCGAAACGGGGAGAGGCAATGATGCGATACCGAGAGAACAAGACGACCGGGGGCCTGGCTTTGGGTGAGCATGCTGTCTTTTCCCGGCGGCAAATGCTTGTCACAGGCATCGCCGCCACCGCACTGGCCGGCTGTTCCAAGGCGCCGGGCTCAGTGTTCCGAACGGCCGAGTTTCATCCCGCAAGCTATCCCACATCTCTGGCGATCACCGAGATGGGCCGCCTGATGGAAGGCTATTCGGATGGCCGGCTCTCGATCAAACTATATGCTGGCAGCCAATTGGGGGCGGAACGGGACACGCTCGAAATGACGACCTTTGGCGGGATTGATATCAACCGGGTCAGTCTCGGTCCGCTCAATTCGATAGAGCCGATGACCAATATTCTGGGGCTCCCCTTCCTGTTCAACAATGTTGCACATATGCGCGATGCGATGGACGGCGCGCCGGGACGGAAAGTCCTTCGCTCGCTGGAACCGCATGGCCTGATCGGTCTGTGCTTTTACGATTCCGGCGCACGTTCTTTCTACAATACGAAACGTCCGATCCGGACGCCCGAAGATATGGCAGGCATGAAATTGCGCGTCCAGAACAGCGATTTGTACGTCTCGCTGATCCAGGAACTGGGTGCCAATCCGACCCCGATGTCATTGGGCGAAGTATATCAGTCGCTGGTGCAGGGGGTTATCGATGGCGCGGAAAACAACTGGCCATCCTATTTCGAAGGGCGCCATTTCGAGGTCGCGAAACATTATAGTCTGACCCGTCATGTTATCGCGCCCGAAGTGCTGGTCATGTCGCGGCAGCTTTGGGAACGGTTGACTGCAAGCGAGCAGGAGATTGTCCGCAAATCCGCCCGTGAATCGGTGCCCTATATGCGCAAATTATGGGATCTGAAAACGCTGGATGCCGAAAAGACGATCCGCGCCAGCGGCGTGGAGGTGAATGAGGTGGACGACCAGCAGGCCTTTGTGGAGCGGGTGCAGCCCGTATGGCGCGACTATATCGAGACGCCGGCGCAACGAAGGCTGATCGACGAAATCGCGGAAATAGGAGCGGACCATGCTTGATCATATCACGGCGTTCAACGCACGACTAAGTCAGGTGATTTTGTGGATAGCCTCAGCTGGCCTCGTCGCGATGACATTGATTATCGGCTGGCAGGTCTATGCACGCTATGTCCTCAATGCCAGTCCGAGCTGGTC
This sequence comes from Sphingorhabdus sp. YGSMI21, assembly GCF_002776575.1. Lineage (GTDB taxonomy): Bacteria > Pseudomonadota > Alphaproteobacteria > Sphingomonadales > Sphingomonadaceae > Parasphingorhabdus. The sequence continues at coordinate 1,711,311 of NZ_CP022548.1, forward strand.
GGAGCAGACCGCGCTGCTGTTGATGACCTGGTATGCGGTGCTGGCTGCTGCGGCGGGCTTCAATGAAGGTTTCCATATCCGGATATTGGCGCTGCAAAATGCGCTGCCGGAAACAATAGCCAGGCTGATGCGTCTGATGGCCGAACTGGTGGTCATAGCCTGTGGCTTCATGATGCTGATCTGGGGAATAGAACTTACCAATATCATTTCGAGCCACGTCATTCCCTCGCTGGGGATTTCGCGCTCGTGGGCCTATGTGCCGCTGCCTCTCGCCGGCGCTGCCATCATTTTGTTCTGCAGCACACGGTTTGTCGGAGAATTGCTGAGGCCCGGCTGGACCGCAGAGAAACCGATCGAAGAAATTTTGGCCGACGCGGGAGATTTATGATGGAGCTGTTCATTCTGCTCGGTGTCCTTCTGCTCATGCTGGCGCTCGGCGTGCCGGTGGCCTTTGCCTTGCTGACGGCAAGCGCGGCAGCGTTGCTTGCGCTCGATATTCCGCTTGCCGTGTCGCTGCAGAGAATGGTGGCCGGGATCAGCGTTTTCTCGCTGATGGCGATCCCTTTCTTCATCTTTGCCGGCGACCTGATGTACCGGTCCGGCATTGCGGGACGGCTCGTCGATATCGCCGAGGCCTCGCTGGGCCGGGCCAGAGGCGGGCTCGGACAAGTCAATATCGGCGCGTCGATGCTGTTCGGAGCGGTGTCGGGGTCGGCCATTGCCAATGTGTCGGCCATGGGCTCGACCATCTCTCCGCTGATGGAGAAAAGAGGCTATGACCGCGACTATGCCGCGAATGTGAATATTACCGCGGCCATCGTCGGGCTGTTGATCCCGCCCTCGCATAATATGATCATTTACGCCGCCGCTTCCGGGACCGGCGTGTCGATCGGCGACCTGTTTCTTGCCGGGATCATCCCCGGCATCGTGACCGGCGCCATGTTGATGGTGGTGGCATGGCTGGTCGCCACAAAACGCGGCTATCCTGCGGGTATCTTTCCCGGATGGCGTCCGTTTCTGCGCGCGGTAACATTCGCGTTTCCGGGCCTGCTGACGGCCGTCATCATCATTGGCGGCATATTGAGCGGGATTTTCACGGCGACCGAATCCTCGGCTGTTGCTGTGCTCTACACTATCATGGTGGGCGTGCTGGTGTACCGCACGATCGGCTACCGGAAATTCGTCGAGTCGGCGATGTCGTCGGTCCGGATCACATCAATGGTGCTGTTGATTATCGGCGCGGCGGGCAGTTTCGGCTATGTGCTGGCAATCCTTGAAGTGCCTTCGGATCTAGCCGGTCTGATCAACGCTGCGACAGACAATCCGATACTGGTCCTGCTGATCATCAATGTCATCCTGCTATTGCTCGGGACATTCATGGACATGTCGCCTCTGATCGTGATCACGACCCCGATCTTCCTGCCGATCGTCAGCGCGCTCGGCATCGATCCGGTCCATTTCGGCGTGATCATGATGCTTAATCTGGGCATCGGTCTGGTGACACCTCCGGTCGGGTCGGTGCTTTTCGTCGGTGCGGCGGTCGGCAAGATTTCGGTCGAAGAAACCATCCGGACGATCTGGCCTTTCTATCTGACATTGATCGTGGCGCTTATGATGATCAGCTATATTCCTTCGCTGTCGATGGCGCTGCCCAATCTGCTTAATTAGTCTGGAGACAATCCGGGATCGGATATTTTGACACTGGTTACTTGAAAAAGAAACTTTCCAGGAGGTAGTGAGTGAGGCCCACTCTGACTGGTTTGATCCTCACCCTTATACTGGCTGTAATGGTCGGATCCGCGATGCCGGTGTCGGCACAAAAATCGCAGGAAGCGCTCAGAATATCGAAAGATATGCGGCATCTTGAGATGTCGAGGGCTGGCTTGGTTGCCGCATTTTCGGGACCACAGAATTCGATTCTGCGTCGAACTTGTTCCCACAGCACAAGAAAAAAAGAGCGATATCCCGACTGGCATCGAAGCTAGTCTAGGGCGACCACCTCAAATAAGTGATTCCAACTTAACTTGAAGTTGATTCCAGGTTGATTTCAAGTGACGCCGAGATCGAAAACTGTAAATCCGAAAAAATTATTTATTGTTCAACTACTTAAGTGGTGCACCCGAGAGGATTCGAACCTCTGGCCTCTGCCTTCGGAGGGCAGCGCTCTATCCAGCTGAGCTACGGGTGCCGGGGCGGTGGTCCGCCGGCTGCGCATCTAGCAGCGGATTTGCCGCTTTGCCAATAGATTATTCTGCGCCGGCAAATCGCCTGCCGGGCGCGGCTCAATCTGCGCTTTCCTCCTTCGGAATTTTCTCGATTTTCTGGAATTTGCCGAGGCCGCAGGCGCCGCGCGTATCAAGCCGGCCGCCGGTCTGGCTGAGGACATGGATGATGTCGACGTTGCACAGCCGGTTGGTCGATGTCTTGTAGGAAAAGGCCTCTTCAAAGCCGAGACCGCTGCATTTGTTGGGCAGATTGTTGCGGTAGATATCGCCGTTGCGCATCTTGAAATCGATGGTCTGGTCGTCGATCACATCGGTCGAGCGGATATTGGAGCGCATGATGCAGCTTTGCGGCTCGCCAATTTCGCGGATTTCATATTTGTCATCGTCCGAAGCTCTCTCGGCGGCAAAGGCGACGCTGCCGGCGGCGAGGGCGGAGGCGAGGATGAGAGGGGTCTGAAAGCGCATGTTCTTCTCCTGCGGATGGTTGCCATCTGGGTACGAATTTACATCGCTTCACATTTCGCGAAGCTGAATAAAATACGCAATGATGCGGAGCAGCTCAGGCGGGCGCGGGTGTCTTCTTCTTGAACCGGCACAGATCGGCGACCGGACAGCGCCAGCATTCCGGCTTGCGCGCCTTGCAGATATAGCGGCCGTGCAGGATCAGCCAGTGATGGGCGTGGACGCGGAACGGGGCGGGGGTCTGCTTCTCCAGCTTTTTCTCGACCGCCAGCACGGTCTTGCCCGGCGCCAGACCGGTGCGGTTGCCGACCCGGAAAATATGCGTGTCGACCGCGAAGGTCTCCGCGCCAAAGGCACAGTTCATCACGACATTGGCGGTCTTGCGCCCGACGCCGGGCAGCTTGACCAGCTCGTCGCGGTCGGCCGGTACCTCGCCGCCATATTCGGCGATCAGCATTTCCGACAGGGCGATCACATTCTTCGCCTTGGTATTATAGAGGCCGATCGTCTTGATATGCTCCTTCAGCCCGTCGAGGCCGAGATCGACCATCTGCTGCGGCGTTGTCACCTCGGCGAACAGCTTGCGCGTCGCCTTGTTGACGCCGATGTCGGTCGATTGCGCGGACAGGGCGACGGCGACGACCAGCTGATAGACATTGCCATAGTTGAGCTCGGTCTCCGGCGAAGGATTGTCGGCGGCGAGGCGGGCGTAGAATTCGAAGATATCGGCTTTTTTCATGCGCGCCGTCATGGCCGGTCGGTGACGAAAATACAATCACCGGGCTGATGGTCTCATTGCTCCGTGCGACGCTCGTCGAACCATTGCCGCATGATCGCCGCCTGACAGCCGGTAAAGCCGAAGGTGCCGACCACCGAACAGCTGCCCGGACGGCCGGGGCGTGCGGCTTCGTCATGCGAAGCGACGACCGAGGACCAGCTTTGTTCGCCGGACTGTTCCTCTTCGCTTTCGCGCAATTCGGGCGGGATGCGATAGCGTTCGGATTCGGGCCGCTGCGCGCAGACGACAATCTCGTCGCCCTGCGCCTCCGGACATTCGTCGTCACCAAAGGTCACGAGAATGTTGATCCGTTCCGGCGTGTCGAGATCGGGGGCCGGCTCGGCAACGGCGCTGGCGGACCAGAGCAGGCTGGCGATCAGGCCGGTGGCTGCAAAATTTCTGAAGGACATGACTTCCGGCCTTTTTTCTTGACCCGCCCCGTCGACGGCAACCCCCCGGTCGTGCATCGTTGTAAAAATAGAAATGTTGCGCTTTACTGAACAGACGGGCGGCACCGGCAAAAATCAGCCATATTCGCGGGTGCCGCCATGGTATTGCCGGATCAGGGGCGCGAAATCATCCCGCCGTCGAGCACCAGCGTCTGGCCGATCATCCAGGAGGAAGCGCGCGAGCACAGATAGAGGGCAGTACCGGCGATATCCTCCGGCGCGCCCATCCGGCCGCGCGGGATTTGCGAGATCGCCATTTTGGTCATGTCGTCATTCTCGACAATCTGCTTGGTCATGTTGCTCGGGAAGAAGCCGGGCGCAATCGCGTTGACGTTGATATTATAGGGGGCGAGATCGGTGGCCAGATGTTCGGTCAGGTTGATCACGCCGGATTTGCTGGCGGTATAGGCATAGGTCGGCATGCCCGAGTTGCGGATGCCGTTGATCGAGGCGATATTGATCACCCGCGCCGGTTCGTCTGCGCTGCCGGAGACCTTCAGCAGCGGCAGGAATTTCTGGGTGGCGAAGAAGATCGACTTGATGTTGATGTCCATCACCTTGTCCCAGCCCGATTCCGGGAAATCCTCGATAGAAGCGCTCCAGTTCGCGCCGGCATTGTTGATCAAGATATCGATTTTCTCTTCGCGTTCGCCGATCGCCGCGACCAGCGCCTCGATGCCTTCGACCTTCGAAAGGTCGGCCGGGATCGCGATACATTCGCCCAGTTCGGACAAGTCGGCGGCCATCGCCATCAGCCGCTCTTCCTTGCGGGCGGTGATATAGACCCTCGCGCCATTTTCGATCAGGCCGCGTGCCATCATCGCGCCAATGCCGCTGGATCCGCCGGTGACCACGGCCACTTTGCCTTGCACGTCAAATAGGGTCTTCATCGTCACGCTCGTTCTCCTGTTATCATTTTGGCGGCCAGTCCTTTCACCCAGTCCTTTCACATCGTCCCGCGAAAGTCCACGCACGAGTCGGGGGCGAGGGTCGGTTGCTGTTCGGACCTGCCCGCGGCCCGACGCTCAGTCGCCCTGAACCCGGTCCATCATATCCATGAAATCCCGCGCCGAATTGCGGTCGGCCTCGTCCTCGAACGCCTTGTCGAGATCCAGGTGCGTTCCGAGCATATAGAGCACTGCCCATAGAGCGAAGCGCCGCCCGCGATCCTTTTCCAGACCGAAGTCGACGCGCATATGTTCGATACCCGCGTTCATCGCTTCCGGCTGGATGGCGGCAAGGTCGGCGGTGCCGAAATAGCGTTGCAGCTGGTCATCAAAATCCATGGGGCGGGCTTATGCTGTCCGGTGGATATTGGCAAGCCGGGTGACCGATACGGCGCTCGGATCTGCGGACGGCGCGCAGGCAACAGGGACGGATTCCCCCCTCCACGAGGAACGGATCGCCACCTCGCGCGTATTCTGGGCATGGGGACAAGAAGGACAGCGACGGAGATTTTTTCCTGGACGACAATCGGCCTGTCGCTGGCGCTGATGGCGGGGATGGCTCTTGGCGACCTGACCCGGCAAGCGATGCACGCCCGCCTGTCCGTGCCGCCGCCGGTCGATCCGGTCGAACGCTATGCGCTCGGGCAGAATGCCTACGAGATGCCTCATGTGCGGACCCGGACGTCCCCGGCGCAGCCTGCGCAATATAACGACGCCGGCCATGAAATCGGCCGCTATGAGAATGGCGCCCGCATTCTGGTACCGGAGGAACCGGCCCGCAAACGCGACCGGCTGCGGATGGAACGGCTGCAGGCCTGGAATGACGAGAATTTTGGCGCTGATGGCGGTTATGAGAATGATTCAATCGGTTATGCCGGGACTCGCCGGGATGATGGAGCCCCGATCGATGTCGGCGCGGTCATGGATGCTCCCGAAATGGGGGCCGTGCGGGCAAGCGGGGTATAGGGAGTCAGCACCGGACGGAGAGCCTGCCGTCTTCGAGTGGCAATCGCCGCCAGAGTCGTCTTTCCGGCGAAGCCGATCTGGCGAGAATTTCGGCTTTGGTTATTCAGGCTTTGCTTCTATCGATAGGCGAAACCGATCTGTCGCCGGCCGTCTCTTGGCCGGACGGCAAGATCGGGGTGATATCCATGGTGATGGAGCAATATCCGTGAAACCGGCCAAGATGCTGAGCCTTGTCACCACCCTTTCTATGGCCGCGCTGACTCTCGGCTTCGCGATGCTATGCTATGATAGAATGCAGATATCCTACGGGCCAACGGGCCAATATTTTGATGCCCGCAGCGGGGTCACCTTCAGCGATGACGCGGTGCTCGTATATGGCCTGCTCACGATAGTTGGTTGCATCGCGACGATTTGGTCGACCTGCTGGATGATCCGGGTCAGGCGTCGCGGAGTTTTGCGGAGGCGCAGAAACACTGACGATTGATTAGTGGGGCGATAGCGCTGCGTCATCGCAAGACCGGGAGTGGGGCCGTCCTGCCAGCCAGATCTAAAACCCCAGGACCCCGTCCATCCCGTACCGCCCGGCACTCTGCCCGACCAGCCAGCCAGCCGCCTTCACCGCACCCCGCGCAAAGATCATCCGGTTCTCCGCCCGGTGGGTCAGTTCGATCCGTTCCTCGTCGCTCGCCAGGATGACCGTGTGATCGCCGGCGACCGATCCGCCGCGCAGCGCCGCAAAGCCTATCGCGCCCTTTTTGCGCGCGCCGGTGATGCCGTCGCGGCCGCTTTCGCTGTTGGTGGCCAGGTCGATGCCGCGGCCGCGCGCGGCGGCTTCTCCCAGTAATTTCGCGGTGCCGCTGGGGGCGTCGACCTTGTGGCGGTGGTGCATTTCGACGATTTCGATATCCCAGTCATCGCCGAGCCTGCTCGCCGCCTGCTCGACCAGCGCCGCCAGCATATTGACGCCGAGCGAAGTGTTGCCGGTCTGCAGCACGGGGATTTTGGTCGCCGCCTCGTCGATCGCGGCGTGATGCCCGGCCTCCAGGCCGGTGGTGCCGATGACGATGGGTTTCTTCGCCGCGACACAGGCATCGAGCGTCGCCTGCAGCGCTTTCGGGGAGGAGAAGTCGACCAGCACATCGCTCGCCGCGACCAGCGCCGCGATATCGTCGCCCTGGTCCGCGCCGCCGGCGTGGGTCTGCCCCGCTTCCTCTATGGCCGCGACCAGCGCCTGTCCCATGCGGCCCTTGCTGCCGATAATTCCGATGGCTGTCATTATGCTTGTTCCCGTTCGTCCTGAGCGCGATCTCGTCATCCTGAACTTGTTTCAGGATCCACTTATCCTCTAAGCAGTTTCTATGAGACGAAATGGATGCTGAAACAAGTTCGGCATGACGAAGAAAGGCAATATGCTAAACCCGATCAACAATATCGTCATCCTCACCGGCGCCGGCGTCAGTGCCGAGAGCGGGGTCGCCACCTTTCGCGGGCCGGACGGGCTGTGGGAGGGGCAGCGGGTCGAGGATGTCGCGACGCCCGAAGCCTTTGTCCGTGATCCCGACCTGGTGCAGAAATTCTACGACGAGCGCCGCGCCAAGCTGAAGGCCGTGCAGCCCAACGCCGCGCACATGGCGCTGGCGAAGCTCGACAAGACATGGGCAGGGGAACTGCTGCTGGTCACGCAAAATGTCGATGATCTGCACGATCGCGCCGGATCGAAGCGGCTGCTGCATATGCACGGCGAGCTGAACAGCGCCTGGTGTCTGGCGTGTGATGCGCGTTCGCCGTTCGACGGGGTGATGGCTTCTGGCCCGCCCTGTCCCGAATGCGGCCAGTCCGGCAGCCTGCGCCCGGACATCGTATGGTTCGGTGAAATGCCCTATCAGATGGAGCGGATCGAAGCGGCGCTCGCCCAGTGCGACCTGTTCGTCTCGATCGGCACATCCGGCGCGGTCTATCCGGCGGCCGGCTTCGTCCAGACCGCCCGCTATCACGGCGCCCGCACGCTGGAGATGAATCTCGACCCGTCGGAGGGCAGCTTCCATTTCCACGAAAGCCGGATGGGCAAGGCGGGTGCGCTGGTGCCCGACTGGGTCGAGCAGGTCCTCTCGCACGGCCTCTGTTAGGGGCCGACGGCGCGGTGGGGACGATGAAGGGCAGTTGTCATTGCGGCGCGGTGCAGATCAGTGTCGCGGCGTCGCCTGTCGAAGTGCTGCGCTGCAACTGCACCCTGTGTCGCAAGACCGGCTGGCGCGGTGGCTACTGGCCGCCCGGGGACGTGACCATCGCCGCCCAGCCCGACGCGATCAGCCCCTATGTCCAGGGCGACCGGACTATCACAAGCTGGATCTGCCGCCGCTGCGGCTGCTTCACCCACTGGACCCCGCTGACGGCGTCGCCCGAACGGATGGGCGTGAACATGCGGATGTTCGAGGCAGAGGAGTGGCACCATCTGCCGGTGCGCGAAGTGGACGGGGCCAGGGGCTAGGTTGTCGCAGCCAATAGCGTTCGACCATTGGCAAAATTGCCTCCAATTTGCAAAAGGACGGGTAGTTCAGAAACTGCATAAGGATCGATTCCCTCTGGGAAAACCGGTAGGTCTATCGGACAGACCGGTCGTTTCACGACCGGGCTATGGAGAATTCCGGTTTCTTCCATCCCCTTTTGATGGACAGGCTTCGAACCCTGTATGGACAAATTACACAGGTAGGCAAAAAGGACTTCCCTTCTCAACATGTTGATGTTTACTAAGTGCGGGCGCCGATTTGCTCAGGTTCATGTTTCATGGCGGGCCTATCGGCATCGAACCTAGATACGGGGAAATATAATAATGAACGATAATGAACGGAAGTCTGCAAGCGGAGCTGGCAAGAAAATATATGAAAAGCCGGAACTTGTTCTGTTGAGTAATGCTAAAAGTGCTGAGGGGAAATCTTCTTATGCCACAGTGGAAGATGCAGTATTTACTTCTACAACTGGTCCGAGCTAACCCGCAAACATCGCCGCAACACTGCCCGCGAGATAGGATGATGGCCCGCTATATTCTGATGTGGTAGCTGGTGACGCACGGTTAGCCGGTTCCGCGCCCAAGTGCGGGAGTTTCCTGGTTTCCTGCGCTTGCGACGAATTGTTTTCGGTCTTTTCTGTCTTCGCGTCGCCTAAACTGACCAGTAAAGAAGGCTTTTCTTCTCATTCGGATAATGCTTAAGATTGACAGGAGCGGGTTCGCTCCTAACCAACTATTCAAGCCAAGAAACCCGGCATTAGGGAGGGTAGAAGGGAATGATCATGAATTACAAAAGCCAAATAGCGTCAAGCCAGACCGTCTCTAGCGGCAAGAGAGTATATCAAAAGCCGGAGCTCGTTTTGTTGAGTGACACGGCGAGCACCGAAAGCAAAACTTATTCTACGACTGAATTTGCTTCCGGCCCCTTTACTGTTGGTCCAAGTTAAATAGCCGGCATCACTACGTGCTACGCGGCTCCCGTATGGCCAGTATATTTGGGTTAATTCCGCCATTCATATGAAGATCAGTTCTCCTGAAACCACGGGACGCGATTCGCGGCTGGCCATTGCCCTGTTGGCGATGGCGGGCCTCGCGATCACTTTCTGGACCGGTTCCCGCTATCCGGCGCTGAACAGCAAGGCCGCCATGGGTGGTGATACGCCGCTGTCGGGTCTGGCCTTCGATATCGTCTATGATATTTTCCCCGACAGCGCTCTGTGGTGGACGCTGGTCGCCAATACTGCCAACTGGATCGTCACCAATATCAAAGGTATGACCTTTGGCATATTGTTCGGCGCTGCCTTGTTGACCTTGCTCTCGCTGTTGCGGCGTCGGCAACTCAAGGGCAGCTTCGGCAATGCCGCGCTTGGCGCCGCAATCGGTGCGCCGCTAGGCGTATGCGTCAATTGTGCTATGCCGATCGCGGTCGGCCTGCACATGGGACGGATGCGGCTCGAAACCACGCTGGCCGCGATGATGGCTTCGCCGACGTTGAACGTGATCGTGGTGTCGATGACTTTCGCGCTGTTACCGCTGCATATGGCGGTGATCAAACTGGTGCTGGCATTGCTGCTGGTGTTGGTGGCTGTACCGCTTTTGTGCCGTTTCCTCTTGCGCGGCGAAACCGAACGAACCCGGTCGGACTTTGGTGCGATAGCGCCTGTGGCCGAGCCCACTGGTGTGACCGGCTGGCTGGCCCGGCGTCTCACGCCGAAAGATGCCGGCCCGCAGCCAGCCGGTCTGCTCGGCGCCTTGGTCTGGTATCTGCGCAATTTCTTGGGCAATTTGTTCACCATCTCGATATTGACCGTGCCGATGATGTTTGCCGCAGCGCTGCTCGGCGCGCTGATTGCATCATTTTTCGACACCAATGCGATTGCCGGCATCTTGCCAAGAGGCGGGATGCTGATGGTGCCGCTGGCAATGATCGCCGTCGCCCTGGTCGCCGCATTTGTGCCCGCGCCTATTGCTCTCGACGTGATCCTGACCATCGTGCTGCTCAACATCGGCCTGACCAGCAGCTATGCAACGGTGGCGCTGATCGCGCTGGGCAGCACGAGCATCTATGCCGTCATTGTGCTGTGGCGCGTGATATCGCGGCGCACCGCGCTGGTGATGTTCGGTGCTGTGATCGCGATGGCTGTCACAGGCGGAATATTAGCCCATTTTGCAGGCCCTGTCGAAGCGCGTTACGAGCGCGAGCAGGTGCTGGCCGGAGTAGCGGATCTCGGTCCGATCGCCCTGCCGCAGGCGCCTCCGGCACCGGCTGCGCTGCCGATGGGGGAATTGTCTCGCCGCTCGGCAGCGATGCGGTTGGCACGCGAGCCCCTGCCCGGGCAAATTACCAGCAGCAACGGCAGCACCATAACGACGAGTCGCCTGCTCTATCCCGCCGCGCCGCAATCGCCTGTGGGCCGGGACTCCGGGGCGACGATCTTCACCCGCTTGTCGGGCCGCGCCCTGGGCCTGGCTGAGGAAGGCACGACTACGCCGCTTTTTGAAATAGACACTTATATGTTCGGCGGCGCGATCGCGGCCGGTGATGTCGACGGAGATGGCTGGGACGACGTGCTGGTCCGTCGCCCGACCGGCGGTACCGGGCTGTCACTATATCGGAATCTCGGCGGTCGTTTCGCACGACAGGATGTATATCTCGGCAAATATGCGGCCAGCGAGTTTCTCGATGTGGCTTTTGCCGACTGGAACGGCGATGGCATGCTTGACCTGATCGGCTCTACCCGGATGGGCGAGGTTCTGATCATTCCCAATGATGACGGTCAATTTGCTCTCTCCAATGCCGGTGCTTTCGTCTTGCACCTGCCGGAGAGAGTTCGCGCGCTCACCCTTGCCTTCGCCGATTTCGACCGGGATTCCCGGCTGGATATGGCCATCGGTGGCTGGGCGAGTGGAACCGGTCGGGAAAGCATCAGAAGTGGACAGGCCATCGATGCAAAGGTGTTCATGGTCTGGAATGATGGTCCGGGCACGCCCGAACTGACGCCATTACCAGTGACGCCGGGGCAGACATTGACACTGCTTGCCCATGATTTTGACGGCAACGGCTATCCCGATCTGCTCAAGGGCGACGATGTTGCCGGGACGGACGAACTGCTATTTTTCGGGCCCGGTCGGCAGACCTTGCCAAATGGCGCTGCCACCCAGCCCTTTCCCTATCTGCTCAGAACATCGATGAGCTATGATCTGGGTGACTGGAACAATGATCTGGTGGCGGATGTCTACGGCGTGCAGATATCAGATCGCAACCTGCGGGACCGTGACGATGCCCGGATGGGTGCGCGGCATTTTGAAATATGTTCACAGGCGGCAGCGGACCTCGGCTGGAACAGCGATGATATCCGTCAATGCTCCAACGAAATGCGCTCGATCGACCAGATTCGGGAAAATGGCCAGGGCGCAAAATTCAAATGCCGGCAATTGATGAGTGATCGGGACAGCAGTGTTTGCGCGGCTATGGCCTATCTCAACCAGCTCGAAATCGACCTCCAGAAAAATCAAGGGACATCCGCAAAGCAAGCGGTTCGTTTGTGCCACACGAAACTGGCAGAGACGCCCGCGCTGCAATATATGTGTGCCGGACTGAATCTGAATCGCTCGTCGCAATTGAAGGGCGAGCTGCTGGCGGCGCGTCATGTACCCATGGTGATGAACGGCAATATGCTGTTCACAGGGTCAGCCGACGGCCGGTTTCGCGATCAAGCCGAGGCGCAAAAGGTACGTATGCCGGGCTGGGGATGGAACAGCCGCTTCGCGGATCTCGATCAGGATGGCTTGCAGGACTTGCTTGTCATGACGGGTGTCTGGCTGTCCCCCGGCAGATCTACACCCAATATTTTCTATCGCAACGATCAGGGCCGCTTCAAAAATGCTACTGACAGCTCCGGTCTCGGGGATATCGCGCCGTCCTACAGCTACGCGCTGACCGACTTTGACCGCGACGGCGATATCGATGTGCTGCGCCCGCCGGAAAGCCTGTCGATGGTGGTGCACCGCAACGACCGGCCCGCCGGCCAGGCTCTGTGGATCAGGTTGCGCGATACGATCGGCAACAGCATGGGCGTCGGCGCGATGGTCACCATCTGCACCGGCGGCACCACCGATATCCGGCCCGGTCCCTGTCAGCGTCGCTGGGTGCGGGCGAGCGGCGGCTATATGTCCTTCGACCCGATCGCCGCCCATTTCGGCCTTGGTTCCGGCAAGACAGTCTCGCTGGTTGAAGTAAAATGGCCGGATGGTGAGGTAACGCGCATAACCCCCGCCAAGCTGAGGAGCGGCGAGCTGTTGATCGAACGGTCAGCCGCGCGATAAGCATCGGCCTAGCAGGCAAGCCGTGCTCCGCACTCGATGCGGAACCCTGCCACCGATCAGCATGTCCCGCTGTACCAACGCCGCATCAAGCGCGACGCGCCTATATTCTATACGTGCATCGTCACGAACAGGAAGAGGATCCACAAGGCCAGTGCCACCGTCGTCAGCCAGGTGGCCAGCACGCCCAGTTGCCGAAAGCGCGGCGAGCCGCCCTTGTGATGCTGGGCCATGCCGACGATATGGGCGACACGGCCGATCAGGAAGACCGCCGCAATGGCGGTGAGGCCTGTATGATTGGCGTTGGCGAGCTCCAGGATGCCGAGCATGATCAGGAAGACCGGCGCATGTTCCGACAGATTGGCATGGGTGCGCCGGGCGGCCAGCAGATCGGGATTGTCGCCGTCGCCAAAGCCGATCTGGGTCGCGAGGCGGACCTTGACCGTGGCATAGGCGCAGTAGATCAGCAGCAAGGCGCAAATCGCGGCGGCGAGGCCGGTTACCGGTAATGTCATGATATTCCTCCCTGTGTTTTTTGCATCTTAGGCGGTTTTGGGCAAAGCGCAAATTGCGGGAGCGGGGAAACTTATACTGCCGACATCGTGTCGCGCACCATATTCCGGAACCGAACCAGGTCAGTCAGGTTTTCAGGCAGTTTGTACCGGATTCTGGCAAAACCGTTTCTAACCCCTGGTTCTTTCCGATGAGCATGGAGAATGGGCGGTCAATGCCGTCATCTATGCAGCCTGTTTTCCTGTTCATGCGCCGGTGCGCCAACGCCGACTTTGGCGAGCAGGCAGAAAAGCAATCCGCCGAGCGATAATATAGCCACCGCATAATAGGCAGCGGCGTAACCGCTGGCTTCGATGAGCCATCCGAAGCTGCCCGACATGGCCGAGCGGGCGAGGTTCGGGACTGCCATAAACAGTGCAAACAAGCTCGCGGCTATCGCAGGATCGCAAAGACGCATAGCCCACACGATGAGGGCTATGGTCAGAAAAAGACTGGCGAAATATTGAACCGCAAAGATAGCTGCAAAGATCGTGCTGCTTTCCCAGTTTCCCAAAGTAGCGCCACCGACGATTGCTGCAATGGCAAGGATAAGAAAAAACACTGATATGGTCATGCGCAGGCCCGCCCAGCGGACAATCAATGCTGGCATCGTGGCACCCGCAATCGCCGCAAAAAGCCCGACAATACTCGCAAAGCTGCTATAGTCGTCGCTCCCCCACCCCAACTGCTGGACTGCAAGTATAGGCGCGACGGAATCTGTGAACGCGTAGGTCGCTGTGGCCAATCCCATTCCTGTCAGGAACAGCAGTATTTTCGAGGAAAGCAGCGATCGAAAAATCCCCCTCAATATGGGAAGCCAGGCGGTATGCTGGCGCGCGGCGCATTCCGCTGATGGCTGGCCGCTCGTCCAAGGAAAAAGCCGCTCGTCGGGGCGTTCGCGGAACAGGGAAATGAACAGCGATGCGATGGCGACAAAAGCGCCAAACAACAATGCCATTGTGGAAATCTTGTCATCCGCCAACAACTGCCCGGCAATAAACCCGGACGCAGAAATGCCCAACGTCTGAGAACCAAACATAATTCCGTTAATGGTGGTTCGCTCTTCTTCGGGCACCAGATCAACCGCCATGCCATCGACCGCGACATCGTTGAAGGTTGCGCAGAGATTGAGGGTGAAACAAAAGCCCGTGAGTATGATGATCTGACCGGCTGAAGGGGCAGCGATCGCCAGACCAAACAAAGTCAGCATCATCATCGCCTGAGCGACCAGAATCCAGGAACGACGCCTGCCCATTGGTCGATAGGTAAAGCGGTCCATCAACAGACCGTTGAAAAGCTTCAGTGACCAGGGCAGCATTGCCGTTCCGACGAAAGCGCCAACTTCGATAGGTGAGGCACCACGCGCGGCGAGCCATGCAGGAATGGCGATCAGGCTGAGGCCTGCAACGATTCCCTGCATGAAATATAGCAATATGATGGCGGTCGATCGCAAATATCTGTTTTCGGACATTGCCGGGATTGCGGTTTTGGCGACATTTGGGATCGCAACTTGGGATGTAAATTGGGTCAACGGCTTTTCTCCCGGTTCGGTATGAGGGCACCCGAGTTTTTTTGTTCAGTCCTAAAAATACCGTTCCTCGACGATCTTGCTGTCGCGGACGGTGTAGATGGCGATCTCGGAAAAGGGTGCGCACTCTCCGGTTGCTCGGCGCCTGATCAGCATATCGATAAACAGGGCAAAGCGGTTCCCTGTGATGAACGGGCTATCCATGCTGAGTTCTTCCATCGCGCTGTGGCTCAGCCAACTGGTCAGCTTGTGATGAGCTGCATCGAACCCCGCAGTTCTCGCCGGACCAGTGCCGAAAAATCACGTGCGAGATCATGGACACCGCTCATATCGTCCGGTTCCTGTGTTCGCGATAAGAGGGAAAATCCGGCGGAAAGCGGGTCGCAATAAACTATCCGCCGGACGCAACGCCTGCGCGCGCTGTTCGATAGGCCTAAGGTCGGCCTATCGAATCTTATATTCGCGAAGCAACATGCTGCTTTTTACGGTCCGGTATTCCGCGCGATTGCCGGATTCTGCAATTTGCTGCTCAGCGGTCTTTTTGGCCCATGCATCATAAGCCGCGTCACGCCGTTCGGATTCTGCAGCATCGGGCAAGCTGGAAAAAATTCTCATGATATAGATATTGGGTTCACCGTCACGAGGGTGAGCGTTGACGTAGATTTTATAATCGTTGAGCCAGCCTTGAGATTTGGCGAACTCAGCATTTTTCTTCCATTCTGTGGCGAGCCATTGCGCGTATTTATAAACCCCACCATCTTTGACATATATGCCACTGACTTCGGAAAATTCTCCGGCGACCAACGGGAATTCCTGCGCCGTTGCGACCGTTGGCAGGGCCATCGGAGTTGTCACCAGCATCGCAGTCGCGATCATCATCTTCTTGGTCAGTTTCATCACCATTCTCCTGTTTTGGTTTGATTGAAACTACAGGCAAAGCTATCCCATTGACGGCAGCCGAGGTTTTCCGGGCCAGTTCAAATAGTCTAACTTGTGTGCAATTTCAGTGCGGTGTTGATGGGCTAGGATGTAACATCCGGTCAACGGCACTACCGTCAAAAAAGCGTCAATAATGGCTTAGATTATGGTTGAAGGCTTCGGCAGCAAATCTGGCCAGCCATATTTTTCCCATGCTGCAACCATCCCGATCCGTTCGACGAAATCCATGAAATCGGGATGCAGTCGGACCCGGTTTATGGGCTCCGCATTGGTCCAGAGCGACATGAAGGCGAAAAAATTGGCGGTGGTAATCTGTGTGCCGAGAGTTTTGAAAACCATCGGCGCCTCGCCCATCCAAATGGCGGGGAGAACGATCGTCGAGTCACAGGGATCGTGCAGGGTGGCGTGGAGCATCTCCAACACCATGCAATAATTTTTGCGGTCTTGGTCTTTCCCGCTCCAAAGCCCCTTCGCAGCCATCAACCAATAGGCATCCATAGCATCGGGGTTGAGCGGCGCACTGCCAGCTGGCGGGTATATCACGGTGTTCATCAGCTTCTTTGTTAGCTGATAGGTTTCGATCGCAGCCTCTCTGTCGCCCGATACCGCCAATGCTGCCGCGAGCCACAGAGATGGAAACCCCAGGTCCACCATCCTCTGTCCCGCTTCTACAGCTGCCTCGATATTGCCGAGATTGAGATGCACACCGGAAAGTATGGCGTAATTCCGCCCGTTCACCGGATCCTGATCTATGCTGGCTTCAATATAGGGCAAGGCGTCCCGGGAACGCCCACAATAGAGCAGAAAGGAGCCAACCCGGTTCAAAACATCGGGATTATTGGGTTCCAGTCGATAGGCTTCAAATGCCAGATCCAGTGCCCCGATAATGTCATTTTGCGTCCATGCGTAAAAGGCGAGTACGATACGGGCATGTGCCTGTTGCGGCGATAGACAGAGAGCTTTTTTCGCATATCCCGCTGCTTTTTCGCATCGCTCCAATCTGTCCAGACAGGGAGTGAAGACGGTCATGTTGATTTCAGCTTCAGCCAGAGCGGTCCAGCATTCCGCGAATTCGGGGTCGATCTCCAGTGCCTTTTCCAGAAGTTCGATGGCCGTCGGCAGCACTCCATCACCGATAGCCCTGATAGTTAGCGCCCGGCCTTGCAGGTAAAGCCCATAAGCTTTCCTATCGCTGGTCAGCTTGCGGGGTTGGGATGCATGTTCTGTCAATTTCAGCGCATCACTCAGCCCGTTTGTTATGGCCTGTACAACCTCGGCCCGTGCGGCGAACATGTCGTCCAGACTTCCATCATAGCAGTAGGCCCATGATTCAAAACCGCTCTCCGCGTCAACCAGGCTAACCGCAACACGAACCTGTTCTCCCTGACGGTAAATCGTACCTTCCAAAAGATGTGATACGTTAAGGGTATCTGCAATCTTTGATGGTGGTTTGTCAGAATCTTTAAATTGGAAGGATGACGTCCGACCAGCAACAAGAAGCTGTGGCACCTGCCCGAGACTTGTGATCAGTTCGTCGACGACACCATCGGCAAAAAATCCGTGATCGGCAGGATCGGCGATTGATTTGAACGGAAGCACTGCAATCCTGACTTTGCCTTGTTTCCTGTCCGCTATGGTTTGGGCGGGGGGATGTCGCACCGACCAAAGACTGGATAATCTGGCATATTCAGAGAGATTATCACCTTTTTCCAATGCTGATAGCGCGACAGAGACCGCGCTTTGCAGGCGCTGTTCCGCTTGCTGGCGATGCACGGAAAGCCAATCGTCAAATGCCTCGCCGTAATTCATCTGATCCAGTAAAGGTATGGCACCGATGGAAACCAGCCTTTCGGTTGCTTCAAGATATTTACCTTCCGTGAGCAAATCATGCAGATCAGACAGGTCTGTTCTGACGGCACCTGCTTTCAAGCCAATACGGGATCGTGAAATGTCCAAAAGGTCGCAATCCGCCGCCGCGAGTAATTTCCCCAGATCTGACAAACATTGCCGCAAACTGGCTTTTGCCTGTGCTTCAAACCGGCCGGGCCATAAAAGCCTGCTCAAATGATCGCGATCAATAGGCTCATCCGGTGCCAAACATAACATTGCCAGCATAGCACGTGCGCGACGATTTGAGATAAGCACTTCCGCGCCGTCTTTCATGATAAGCTGGAATGGCCCAAAAAGCGCCGCCTGTGCACACCCGCTGGATTCAGTGAGATTATCTTGCTGCTCTGAAGAATCCAAAAAGGCCGCCCCCCAACCACCATAGGGAAACATAATGCAAATTGACGTCGGCGCAATCGATTAATCGGCGGGAGCCTTGACCCACGATGACGGGCTTGTTTCCATGTCCGCTTTTGTGTTCCGGCAGATTTTTACCGCAGCGATCCCCAATATCCGCGATGGGTGGTGGTTTCCGGACCTCTGCTATTTTCGGTCACCTCCATGAAGCGTTTTGTGCATAAACGGCTGAGAAGCGATCCTTCTCACTCGACCCTTCGCGCGACCAAAATCCCCCCTGTTTGCAATATTCCCTTACGGACGAATTTCAGGTTGGTATATCGTGGGCACAGGACCTTGTGTGTCCGGTTTCAGGGAAGCGGCGCGGGCTCGATAGACGGTTACAGATCACCCTCAGACAAGGTTTTGCGTCATTCAAGTTGGTGGCGGCGTGCCACAGCTTTTGCAATGCGGGTCCTTGGGCAGGTTGATGCTGCGCATGGAGGGCGCGAGGCCGTCGAAAAGCTGGAGTTTTCCGGCGGGGTCCTGGCCGAAGCCGGTGATCACGCGGATCGCTTCCATCGCCGCGAAGCTGCCCATCAGGCCGACCATTGCGCCGAGAACGCCAACTTCGCTGCAATTGTCGCAATCTTCGGGGTCGAGCGCGTCGCCGACGAAACAGCGGTAGCAGGGCTTGTCCTCCTCCCAGCCGCGGAACGTGCCGAGCTGTCCCTGGAACTGGCCGATCGCCGCGGAAACCAGCGGGATGCGGTGGGTGACGGACAGATCGGAGACGAGCAGGCGGGTCTGGTAATTGTCCGTGCCGTCGATAATCGCGTCGAAAGGCGCAAAAAATGCTGCGGCGCCCTCTGCGAAATGCTGCGCGGTAAGTCTTTGATTTATTGGAAAAACTCTGACGTCCGGGTTGACGCGCTGCGCAGCAACTTCGGCAACTTCAACTTTTGCTTTTCCGACATCATTTTCGGTAAACAATACCTGCCGCTGCAGGTTCGATAGCGACACGATATCATCGTCAAAAATGGTCAGCGCGCCAATTCCCGCGGCCGCCAGATATTGAATGGCCGGGCAACCGATGCCGCCCGCTCCGACGATCAGAATATGCGCGTCGAGAATCTTCTTCTGCCCCGCCCCGCCAATATCCCTGAGCACGATATGGCGGGCATAGCGGTCGAGCTGTTCGTCCGTAAGGTCCAATAGCCTACCAGTAGAATTTCAGGACGCTACGGCGCCAGGCGGGCTTCCGGTCTGGTGTCGATTCCATGTTATTCTTGCCCACCCGGGCAAAATAGCGGGCGACATATTCCTCCAGCGCCGGACACTGGATGGAAATCGGCGTCACCTGGCGAAGGCTCCTCTTGCCATCCACCAAAAGCAGGACCTCGACGAAATAATTTTCTCCACCGAACAGTTTTTCTGTCGGTGTACAATCCGCTGCCAGTTTTTTCGCGTTCAGCGATTCCTTGTAGCTATATTCCGGCTTTCGTCTGAATTCCGCTACCGGCACGGCGCGTAAATCGTCGGGTACCGGCGGGATTCCTGTACTGGTGACCGAACCGGTCTGCAGTGCTGCTGCGAGAATTAGAGTTGAAATACCCATTTTCTACACTCCCGTTGATCCAAAACCACCTTCTCCTCGCGCAGTCTCGTCGAGTCGGTCAACCTCTTTGAGAATGCCGCGCTGGACAGGTGCGACGACAATCTGGGCGATCCGGTCGCCGCGCTGGACAACGAAGTCCTCCTCGCCGTGGTTGATCAGGATCACTTTCAGCTCGCCGCGATAGTCGCTGTCGATCGTGCCCGGGGTGTTGGGAATGCTGACCCCTTTTTTTAGCGCCAGTCCGGAACGGGGCCGGACCTGGATTTCATAGCCGTGAGGAATGGCAAAGGCGAAGCCCGACCCGATAAGGCCCCGCCCGGCCGGCGCGATCGTGAGATCTTCCGCTGCCCTAATATCCATTCCGGCCGAGCCACTGGTTTCATAGGACGGCAAGGGAAGGTCGCCAGCGTGGTCCAGACGCTTGACGGCAATATCGACGGGTTCGAACATCAGGCGAGTTCCTCACTGATTTTGGCTATGAGACGCCGGGCCACTTCCGGCTTCGGCAGGCGTTCCCAGATTTCGGCGCCGGACCGGGTGATGATATGGACACTGTTGTCCGCACCGCCCATCACGTCGCCGGACACATCATTGGCGACAATCCAGTCGCAGCCCTTCTTTGCCAGTTTCGCTTCCGCGTGGGATACGATATTCTCGGTTTCGGCGGCAAAGCCGATAAGCAGGCCTGGGCGTTTTTCATGCTGCGCGAGACCCGCCAATATATCGGGATTTTCGGTCAGTTTGAGCGGTGCGGGCGCAGCCCCTTTTTTCTTGATCTTCTGCCCGGACCGGCTGTCGGCGCGCCAGTCGGCGACGGCGGCGACCATGATCGCGACATCGGCGGGCAGGGCGTCCTGGACGGCCTGCTCCATTTCAAGCGCGGTCTCGACATCGACCCGCATGACGCCCGCAGGTGTGGTGAGATGCACCGGACCCGCAACCAATGTTACCTGCGCTCCGGCTTCGGCGGCCGCGGCGGCAATGGCAAAGCCCTGACGCCCGGAAGAGCGGTTGGCGATATAGCGGACCGGATCTATCGGCTCATGGGTCGGGCCGGCGGTTATCAGCACATGCTTGCCGCGCAATGGGCGGTGCCGGTCGGGGGCAAAGGCAGGCTGGCCGTCGAGCGGATTGTGACCCAGTTCGGTGGATTGCGTGCCGATTGCCGTCAGAGATGGCGACACGAGCATCGCGCTGATTTCCGCCATGATTGTTTCGGGCTCCGGCAATCGTCCGGGACCATATTCGCCGCAGGCCATGGCGCCTTCATCCGGTTGTATCACGGTGATCCCGTCGGACCGGAGCTGCTCGATGTTGCGCTGGGTCGCTGCATGTTGCCACATTCGCACATTCATTGCCGGGACTGCCATCACCGGTGTATCGGTCGCCAGCAACAAGGTCGTCGCCAGATCATCGGCGACCCCACCCGCCATTTTGGCCAGCAGATTGGCCGTGGCCGGACAGACGACGACAAGATCGGCTTCACGGCTGAGCTGGATATGACCCATTTCCGCTTCGTCCTTCAGACTCCACAGGGTTGTGTGCACTTCATTTTCGGAAAGCGCCGCGAGCGTCATCGGCGTGACAAATTGCGCTCCCGATTCGGTCAACACGCAGCGGACCGTCATGCCGGATTTCCTGATCAGGCGGATCAGCTCTGCTGCTTTATAGGCGGCAATGCCGCCGCCGATGATCAGGAGAATATGCTTCGTCACAAAATCACCCCCACATCCAAACGGCGCCAGCTCCCGCAGCGGCCGCTACCACTACTGTCAGAGCATAGCGCCAGAATCCGCCGCCCTGGCCATTATTCCGCTTTTCCCAGATCAGCTCGACATCGGCAACCGGCGGCGGCGGCGGTGCGCCGCCCTGGCGGGGGAGCTGGGCATCAAGCCGGCGGACAATGTCGGGAAGCATCAACAATGTGTCGACGTCCGCATTGATCCGGTCGGCAATCGCGGCTTCGGGCCCCAGTTCGCCGCGGATCCATTCCTTCACATAGGGGCCGCTGGCATCCCACATATTGATCGTCGGGTTCAAATCGGTGGCAATGCCCTCGACCATGACCATCGTCTTTTGCAGCAGCAGCAGATGCGGCTGGGTTTCCATATCGAAATCGCGGGTGATGGCGAACAGCCCGTCGAGCATATCGCCGACCGACAGTTCGCTTACCGGTTTGCCGCGCATCGGCTCGCCGACCGCGCGCAGGGCCGTGGCGAAATCCTCCATACTGTGATGGTCGGGGACATATTGCGCCTCGAAATGGATTTCGGCGACGCGTTTGTAATTGCCGGTGGTCAGGCCGTAGAGGATTTCTGCCAGCCAGAAGCGGGCTTTCCGGTTGATTCGCCCCATGATGCCGAAATCGATGGCGACAATCGTGCCGTCCGCTTTCACAAACAGATTGCCCTGGTGCATGTCGGCATGGAAATAGCCGGCCTCGATTGCCTGTTTCAGGAATGTGTGCACAAGCCGGCTGGCAATTGCATCCAGATCATGGCCGGCCGCAACCAGACCTTCGCGGTTCGATATCTTTATCCCGTCGACCCAGTCGAGCGTCAGCACGCGGCCTGACGTCCGGTCCCAGTCGATGGCCGGTATCTCATATTGATCGACCTGCGCCATATGTTCGGCCAGTTCCGATGCGCTGGCGGCCTCGCGCCGCAGGTCGAGTTCACGCATTGTCCAGCGCCGGAAATTGGCGATGACCAGTTGCGGTCGCAGGCGCTTGGCTTCACCGCCCAAAGCCTCGAGATGCGCCGCGGCCCATTCGTAGGTCTCAATATCCTGGGAGAATTTCTTGATGATGCCGGGGCGCAGTACCTTGACCGCGACATCCTTGCCTTCCAGCGTCGTAGCGCGGTGCACCTGCGCTATCGAGGCGGCGCCTACAGGATCGGGATCAATATGGCTGTACAGCTCGTCGAGGGGCTTGCCGAGGCTGAGTTCAATCTCGTCGCGGATCAGGTCGAAAGAGACCGGAGGCAGGCTGTCCTGCAATTGCAGCAGATCGCGCGCCGCCGCCTCGCCGATGACATCGGGGCGGGTCGCCAGCGTCTGGCCGAGTTTAATCGCTGCCGGACCAATGGCCTGCAGGGCGGCCGAATAATTGGGTTCTTTCGGCTGGAACGTACCGATCCGGGCGATGCGAAACAGGCGGCGGACCTGCGGCGGGGTTGCCTTGTGCTTCTCGAGGTCGCGCAGCGCACCATGTTTGGCGAGCGTGCGGCCCCATTTGAGCAGGCGGAATATATGGGTGCGGGAACTGGTCATCGCTTATCCGGGTTCAGACTTTCCAGCCGCTGTGGATAGCGACCAGCCCGCCCATCATCGGTTCCACCTTGGTCTGGCTAAACCCGGCGGCCTGAATCATCGCGCGAAACTCTTCCATCGGCGGGAATTTTGCGATCGATTCGGCGAGATAGCGATAGCTGGCCTCGTCATTCGCCAGGACCTTGCCGACTTTGGGCAGGATATGGTGGGAATAGGTTTCGTAGACCTTGTCAAAACCGGGCCATCTGGTTTGGGAAAATTCCATGCAATAGAAACGTCCGCCATATTTCAGTACACGGTGGGCTTCGGCCAGAGCCTTGTCGATATGGGTGACGTTCCGGATGCCGAAGACGATCGTATAGGCATCGAAATGGGCGTCGGGGAAGTTTAGCTCCTCGGCATTTTGCTGGCTCCAGACCAGGCGCGTCTCATCCTTCTCGAGCGCCCGTTCGATCCCTTCGGCCAGCATTTCCGCGTTGATGTCGGCAACCGTGATGTCGGCACCGCTGTCGACCATGCGAAAGGCGATATCGCCGGTGCCGCCGGCCATGTCGAGAATCGTTTCGCCTGCCCGTGGCTTGACGCGGCGAACGAAGCGGTCTTTCCACAGACGATGGGTTCCCGCGCTCATCGCGTCGTTCATCACATCATAGCGGGACGCGACACTGGAAAATACCGCGCCAACCTTGCCGGTCTTTTCGCTCTCGTCGACCTCTTCATAGCCGAAGGAGACGGTTTTGCTTTCGATGGCCATTTTTTGTCCGTGCTGATTTTTCTTTGAAATCCCGAGTAGACGAGCCTTGGCAGCACTGCAATCACTCTATAGCTGCCCTTTGGACCGTAACGGATAAGGACTGCCATGCCAGAACTGCCCGAAGTAGAAACAACCGTGGCTGGATTGCGTCCGGTGCTCGAGGGGCAGCGCCTCACTCTGGTGGAACCGCGCCGCGCCGATCTGCGCTGGCCGATTCCGGTCGATTTGCGGCAGAGAATGACCGGCGCGATGGTCATTTCGCTCGGCAGGCGGGCAAAATATGGTTTGATCGAAACCGACCGGGGCGACGTGATGATCTTTCACCTCGGCATGTCGGGGCGCTGGCGGATTGATCCGGAAGAGATCGAGAAACATGATCATCTGTTGCTGGAAACGGAATCCGGCCACCGGCTGACGCTCAACGATCCGCGCCGATTCGGTTCGCTGGACATCGTTCGCACCGGTGATCTGGACAGTTACAAGCCTTTTGTGGCGATGGGGCCGGAACCGTTGAGTGAGGATTTTACCGGCGCTTATCTCAAAGCCGCGACCAGAGACCGCAAGGCCCCGATCAAGCAGCTGTTGCTGGACCAGCGCACGGTCGCGGGACTCGGCAATATCTATGTTTGCGAGGCGCTGCATATGGCGGGCATATCCCCGGGCCGAAAGGGTGCCGCGATATCGAAGCCACGCTACGAGCGGCTCGTTGCCGCGATAAAACAGGTTTTGATCGCGGCCATCGCGGCTGGCGGGTCGTCCCTGCGCGATTTCGTGCAACCGGACGGGGAACTGGGCTATTTCGCCAAGGACTGGCGGGTCTACGGCAGGGAAGGAGGGGCCTGTGAATGCGGTGCGACAGTGCTGCGCCGAGTCGATAGCGGGCGCTCGACCTTTTACTGCTCGCAATGTCAGAAATAAGCGGCTCACTAAGCTATTGACGAGAATCGGCTGTCACGCTATTGGCCGCGCTCTTGAGCCGGAAGCTATTCGAAAAGTACCGGCATTTAATTTCAGATTTTGAGGGTTTTTCATGGCTAATACGCCGCAAGCAAAAAAACGTATCCGTCGCAACACGCGCCGTACCGCGATCAACAAGAATCGCCTGAGCCAGATCCGTACCAAGATCAAGGCCGTAGACGCTGCGGTTGAGGCCGGCGACAAGGACGTGGCAGCAGCGGCGCTCAAGGCCGTACAGCCTGAACTGGCGCGCGGTGTTTCCAAGGGCCTGTACCACAAGAATACAGCGTCGCGGAAGTTCAGCCGCCTGACCAAACGGGTTGCCGCGCTGCAAACCGCTTAATCAGCGCCGCAAATCGAAAAAAAAGATAACCCGCCCGATTGTGGCGGGTTTTCTTTTGGGCGATCGCGGCGCTTCGATTCGCGCAGCTTCCCGATGTTGTTGCTGAAGCCAGCGAATATTCCCGTTTTTCCTTGTGCTGTTGAAGGGAAACGGTTCAAGTCGGCCCAACGTGTCGATCTGTCGCCGTTCAAAGCCGGTTCAGCCCGGCTTGTCTATCCTGCGGGCCAAGATGGTGGGTAATTTTAAGGAAGAAACATGAGTAATTTCACGAAACACGTATTCAGCCGTCGGCGGCTGTCCCTGTTGGCGCCGGTAGCGCTTCTTTCTCTCGCGGCTTGTGCAACACCGTTTCGTGCCGACGTTCAGCGTTTTGTTGCGCTTCCTGACACCACGGGCCAGAGCTTTACCGTGGTTGCAGCCGATCCCGATCTTTCGGGCGGACTCGAGTTCGGTCAATATGCGATGCTGGTCGAGCAGAAAATGCTCGAGCTTGGATATCAACGCAGCGACGATCCCGCAGCGGCTGAACTGATTGTCAGCATGGACTATGATATTGACAAGGGACGCGAGAAAGTCGTTGCCGACGTCGATCCATTCTATCCTTCAGCCCGGTTCGGCGGCTATTACAGGCGTCCTGGCTACCGCTACGGTTTCCACGATCCGTTTCTCTACGGAGGCTACGGTTTCTCCGGCTATAACGGTGTCCGGAGCTTTACCGTCTATACCACGGAACTGGACATGAAGATTGACCGTGCGGTGGATGGCGAGCGCCTGTTTGAAGGCAAGGCCGAGGCGCTGTCGCGGTCGAAAAACCTGACCTATCTTGTACCCAATCTCGTC
Organism: Sphingorhabdus sp. YGSMI21; assembly: GCF_002776575.1. Classification (GTDB taxonomy): domain Bacteria; phylum Pseudomonadota; class Alphaproteobacteria; order Sphingomonadales; family Sphingomonadaceae; genus Parasphingorhabdus. Next base: position 1,736,994 of record NZ_CP022548.1, read on the forward strand.
GAAGCGATGTTCACGGACTTTCCCGGCAACAACGGCGAGCAGGTACGGATTTCGATAGCCCCCGAAAAATAACAGACGGAGTGCCCTCTGGCTTGAAAGCGGATCAGCTTTCAAGCTGGCGGAGCAGCATCCGGACGTCATTGTCCATTTCGCTGTCTTCGCCGCGCAGATGCTCCACCAGTTTGACCGCATGGATGACCGTGCTGTGGTCGCGGCCGCCAAATTTCCGACCGATTTCGGGATAGCTGCGCGGCGTCATCACCTTGGCGAGATACATGGCAACCTGGCGCGGACGGGCCACCGCGCGGGCGCGGCGCTTCGATGACATCTCGTTGCGATCAAGCCGGTAATATTCGCACACCGTGCGCTGGATCTCGTCGATCGTGATCCGGCGGCGACAGGCGCTCAATATGTCCGATAATTGCTCCTCGGCCAGTTCGCGGGTGATCTCGCGTCCGGTGAGCTGTGCATAAGCGAGCAACTTGTTGAGTCCGCCTTCCAGCTCGCGCAGATTGCGGCTGATTGTACGGGCGAGAAAGTCGACGACCTCCTCTGAAACATTCTGGTGGGGCATGGTTGCAAGGCGATGCTCGAGAATATCGCGGCGCAATTCGAGGCCAGCCGACTGGATGTCTGCAACCAGCCCCATGGACAGACGCGACAGCAGCCGCTGGTCGACGCCATCGAGCGCTTGCGGTGGACGGTCTGCCGCGACGACAACGCGCTTGCCCTGGCTGATCAGCGAATCGACGGTGTGGAGAAATTCCTCCTGCGTGGAATTTTTTCCGACGATGAACTGGATGTCATCGATCATCAGCAGATCCGCTTCGCGCAGCGACGCCTTGAATTCCATGCCTTCGTTGCGGCGCATGGCGGAGACAAACTCGATCATGAACCGCTCGGCCGACATATAGATGATCGTCGAGGACGGAAATTCCTCGCGGAAAGCATGGCCGATGGCGTGCATCAGGTGAGTCTTGCCCTGGCCGGTCGAGGACTGGAGATAAAGTGGGCTGAACAGCGGTTTCTCTGCTGCTGCCGTGCGTTGCGCGGCATTGAGCGCCAGAACATTCGAGTGACCGGCAATAAACTGGTCAAACGTCATCCGCGGATCCAGATCAAGGCGAAATTTGCTTTCGGGAGCAGTTCTGTTGGCAGACTGTGCGGGAGCGCCACTAATGGGCGAAATCTTGGCGATTTTCGCGGTTCCTGATTGAGCCTGAAATGCCAGATCCGTGACCGCCGCGTGATGGGCCTTCCATGCCAGCAAAAGACGCTCGGCGTAACGGTCCCGGACCCAGGTGGCGGCAAATTCCGACGGGAGTTCCAGTTGCAGCAATCCGCTATCCGAATCGAACACCGAAAGTTTGATCGGCTTGATCCACTGGCCGAAAATCTGGGCACCCAGGTCCCGGCGGAGGCCGGAACAGATTTTGGCCCAGATAGATTCCAGATTATCAGAAATAACAGTTTCCCCGGCAACGGCAGTGTCTACAGACAGTCCGCTATCCCGGTTTTGTACGCTTTTACTCACGAGCATCCCCCGACCTCTTCCCCGATTGGCGCGCGATCATAACGCCGATACTTGACCGCAGATCCTGAATTCAGCAGCCTTCAATACCCCCAGCCATGGGAATGAATCGGGCGCAGACGTCCGTTGCTGAAAACACGTTTTCAACGATGATCTCAAATTTCAAATTAGGCCTCTTTGTGGCAATCGCAGCCACCAGCCGAGCCTCCTTAGTAAGCGCCTCTGCCTGAGTCGATCAAGGGCGGTGCTGTAAAAAAAATGAAATATATCGATTGACAGCGACAAGCCGTGGATTTTGCTAAATATCTTTTTAGGTCCTTGAAATACAGGGGAAATATACTGTGGATAAGGATGTATAACTCGCGAATCGCGGAGTCAGCTAGGGTTCTGGTTAATGGCAAAATGATCATGGCAAACCGCCATGTAAAATCTCCTCACGATCATCTTGTCGGCAAAGCTATGCAAATAGGCTTGCCAAAGGCGTCGTGATTTGGCAGTGGCGCTCGCCTGACCTCATCGATGCTCAATTGCATCGTGTTATGGGGGCGATTAGCTCAGTTGGTAGAGCGCTTCGTTTACACCGAAGATGTCGGCGGTTCGAGCCCGTCATCGCCCACCATCACCCCCAAATGGATCGGTGATGCCTTGCTTGGGCGAATCGCCTCAGCCAAATTCCGATATTGCAATAACGCAGGCCGCCGACAGGATGATTGCAGTCATTATCGGGAAAAGCCGCATTTTATTTTCCGGCAGCGCCTGTCCATCGAAATCGGAACGCGGTCGGTGGCCGGTGACCATCGGTCCAACCAGATTGGCTTTCAGGACGAAATGATAGACAGCGATCGCCGCGACATGCAGTCCGATCAGCACCGCCAGCAGATTGAAATTGAGTTCGTGGATCTCGGCCAACTGCCTCCCGGTATCGAACGACACCAGAACGGCAAGCGGTCCCGATTCCAGACCATCGACGTCTACGGAAAACAGTCCTGTCGCTATTTGGGTGGCAAGCGCCAGCAGCAGCGCAAAGACGCCGAATACGGCCAGCGGACTGTGCCCGAAGCTCGCGCGATATTCCCGTCTGCGCAGTTTTCCGATGTAGGATCTGAGCGATCCGATCTGTCGCACCATCGGGGCAAAACGCGCTGTCCATGTCCCGACCAGTCCCCAAATCAGCCGAAAAAGAACGAGGCCGAACATGGTCAGGCCAAGGCTTTTGTGCCAATCCATATGGTCCTCCTCTGCTGTCCACCAGAGCAGGGGAACGAGAATAACCATCAGCCAGTGCACCAGCCGGACGGCCCAGTCCCAGACCAGGATGCGCGGCGAACCCATCGTCATGACAGGCTAGTCATCCAGCCGATATTTGTCGTGACAGGCTTTGCACGTGCCGCCTGTGTTCTGGAAAGCGGCGGCAACGGCTGTGACATCGCCGCCTTGTGCGACCGTCTCGAGCTTTGCGGCTGCGTCCTGCATCGCCTTCACCTTGTCATTGAAATCCGCCTTGTCCTCCCAGATGACCGGAAGCGCTTCGGTTTCCACGCCCGAGTCGGGACCGGTTCCTTCCGGGAACCAATCGACCATGTCGGCCGCCTCTATCGGAACGACTGCAGCGGCAGCCTGGATCTGGGCCAGATCGGGGTTGCTTGCCTTCAGCTGATCGCTGATGGCCTTGAACGCCTTGCCCATTTTCTTGAGTTGCGCCTGTCGCGCTTCGATTTGCTCTTTCACGGTGAGACCATTGGCGAGCTCGACGCCGGCGGAATCGGAAACCGGTCCGGCTTCATCATTCTGGCCACAAGCTGAAAGCAGGGTCAGTCCGGCGAAAACCGGCAGCATCATTTGAATTTTGCGACGTTTCATCTCATTCTCCAATAGGCTTGAACCATCGAAGAATAGCCGAGTTCGGTACAAATACAATCGGTTCTGCCTTTTCGCAAAGCGCTGCATCCCGTGTGGTAGCGTTTACCGCGCGGCCTGATGAAAGATCGCAGTCAGTTTTCCGCCAGCGTTTCTTCCAGCAAGGCTGCGGCCTTGGCGCCATCCCAATCCATTGCACCTATCACTCGCCAGACTTCCTTGCCGTGCGCATCGTAGAGAACGGTCGTCGGCATGACCCCGGTTCCGAAACCGAAACTCAGTCCGTTCTCGGGATCAATATAGGGCTCCAGTTCCTGAAAATTCCGGCGCTCGAAAAACGGCATCACTTTTTCCATGCCCCCGATGTCCTGCGACACAACCAGAAGCTTGAGCCGGTCCTTTTCGCGCGCAGCCAGATTGTCCAGCATCGGCATTTCGACAATGCACGGCCCGCACCAGGTCGCCCAGATATTTACCAGCAGCGGCTTGCCGACGAAATCGGTCAGTTGCACAGTGCTTCCATCGGGTGCCTGAAAGGAGGCGTCGATCATCGCTGAGCCGCGCTGGGAAATGTCCAGCTTGCCGACCATGGCCTTGCCACGTCCAGCGGGTTTGCCCTCTTCCGTCGCTTTGGCACCAGCAAATTCTTGCCCCGGTCCGCTCGAGTCTCTATCGCAGGCCGCTAGGTTCAACACCAAGACCATGAACAGGACGGTTCGCATCACAAAAGGCACAAAAAATTCCAATATCATGTGGGGTGGCAGATTTGCCGATGGCCCTTCATCAATCATGCGCGAGATAAACGCGTCCATCCCGTTCGACAAGAAATTATGGCGGCACGATATTCGCGCCAGCCTGGCGCATGTCGCCATGTTGGCGGAGCAGGGCATTGTCGAGGCCGAGGACGCGACGCAGATCATAAATGGTCTGAATCAGATCGCGCAGGAATATGAGACCGATGGGATTACCGAAGACCTTGATCTCGAAGATATCCATATGCACGTGGAAGCACGGCTCTCGGAAATTATCGGACCAGTAGCCGGCCGGCTGCACACCGCGCGGTCGCGCAATGACCAGGTGGCCACCGATTTCCGGCTCTGGGTGCGCGAAGCCATGGACATGGTCGATGATGCTCTGGGAAGCCTGCAAAAGGCTCTGGTCGATCGCGCTGAAGAACATGCCGACACGATCATGCCGGGCTTCACCCATTTGCAATCCGCCCAGCCGGTCAGCCTAGGCCATCATATGATGGCCTATTACGAGATGATCCGGCGGGACCGTTCCCGCTTTGCCGATGCGCGGAAGCGGATGAACGAATCACCACTTGGCGCCGCAGCGCTGGCTGGCACCGGTTTCCCGATTGACCGCGAAAAAACTGCGTCGATGCTGGGTTTTGATGGTCCGACGGGCAACAGCCTCGATTCGGTTTCGGATCGGGATTTCGCGCTCGACTATCTGATGGCGGCAACACAATGCAGCCTGCACCTGTCACGACTGGCGGAAGAATTTGTCATCTGGGCAAGCCAGCCCTTTGGCTTCGTCAAACTGCCCGACAGTTTTTCGACCGGCTCCTCGATCATGCCGCAGAAGCGCAATCCCGATGCTGCCGAGCTGGTGCGCGGCCATTGCGGACGGATCGCCGGCGCGATGAACGCGCTGGTGATCACCATGAAGGGACTGCCGCTCGCTTATTCGAAAGATATGCAGGACGACAAGCCGCCGGTGTTCGAAGCCCATGACCTGCTCGGCCTGTCGATTGCAGCGATGACCGGGATGATCGCCGAGGTCGAATTCAGCGGCAGCCGGATGCGCGCTCTGGCGGAATCCGGTTTCTCGACCGCGACCGATTTTGCCGATTGGCTGGTCCGCGAAGCCAAGCTGCCCTTTCGGCAAGCGCATCATGTTACCGGCGCTGTCGTTTCCCTGGCGGAAGAACAGGGCTGCGGCCTTGCCGATCTTACACTTGAGCAATTCCAGGCAATCGACGACCGGATCACTGCCGACGTATTCAACGTGTTGAGCGTCGATGCCTCGGTAGCCAGCCGGTCCAGCTATGGCGGGACCGCGCCGGATCAGGTCAGGGCACAGGTTGCCAGGGCCAGAAAAGCATTGGGGCTGGAGAGCTGAAATGAACAAATTCCATTCTATCCTGCTGCTCGCGGGCGCAACGCTGGTTCTGGCGGCATGTGGCAACCGGGGCGCGCTGGAGCCGGCGAAAGGCGAGACGCTTCCTCCTCCCGTCTATGGAGAAATGGAGACACCCAGTGGTGAGGACCTGTTGGTCCCGTCGAGCCAGGCGATGCCGGAGCGCAGCGATGAATTGCTCCGCCGGTCGGAAAAACGGCAGGATGACGAATTCGATCTGCCGCCTCCCGGCTGAACCTTTTCCACACGTTTGAAAGTATAGAAAATTGGACCATTTCCAGCTCAAAAATGGGATATTGCACGCGGAAGATATTCCGTTGCCGAAAATCGCCGAGGAAGTCGGCACCCCTGTCTATGTCTATTCGCGTGCAACGCTTGAACGGCACGCGCGCGTGTTTCGTGAAGGGTTGAAAGACGCGGGCAAAATCCATCTCGCTTTTGCCGTGAAAGCCAACCCCAATCTTGCCGTCCTTCGTATCCTTGCCAATGAAGGCTATGGCGGGGACGTGGTGTCGGGCGGGGAAATGCTGCGGGCGCTGGCCGCTGGCATGAAGGCAGAGGATATCGTTTTTTCCGGTGTTGGAAAGAGCCGCGAAGAACTGACTCTGGGCTTGGACAAGGGCATTGGCCAATTCAATCTGGAATCGGAAGAGGAAGGCGTGATGCTCGCGGAAATCGCGGCTGCCCGCGGGGAGAAGGCCTCGGCAACGCTGCGCGTTAACCCCGATGTCGATGCCGGCACCCATGCGAAGATCTCGACTGGCAAGAAAGAGAATAAATTCGGGGTCGGGATCGATGTCGCGCCGGATATCTACGCGCGGCTGTCCAGACTCGAAGGGCTGAACCTGCGCGGTGTCGCCGTGCATATCGGCAGCCAGTTGCAGAGCCTCGACCCGCTGGAAAAATGCTATGCCAGAATGGGCGAACTGGTTGCCCAGTTGCGCGGCGCTGGCCATGTCATTACCCATGTCGATCTGGGCGGCGGTCTGGGTGTGCCTTACAAGCCTGAAGACAATCCGCCGAGCCCCGCAGAATATGGCGCCATGGTCGCACGCGTCACCCGGGACTGGGATGTCACCCTGATGTTCGAGCCCGGCCGCGTGATCGCCGGCAACAGCGGCATCATGATCACCAGGGTCATCCGGATCAAGCCGGGCGTGAACAGCGATTTTGTCATTGTCGACGCGGCAATGAATGATCTGATGCGGCCGGCTATCTATGACGCCTGGCATGATTTTGAAGCGGTCGAACCAAGCGGCGAAACGATGGTCGCCTCGATTGTCGGCCCGATCTGCGAAAGCAGCGACATTTTTGCCAAGGAACGGGTCGTTGACCGTGTCGAGACAGATGATTTGGGGATTTTCCGGACAGCGGGCGCCTATGGCGCGACGATGGCCAATACCTATAACAGTCGGCCGCTGGTGCCGGAAGTGCTGGTCGATGGTGATCGCTATGCCGTGGTCGCCGAACGGATCGAACCGGCGACTATCATGGCAGCGGAACATGTCCCCGACTGGCTGAAATAACCGTCACACCGGCAAGCACCGGGATGGCCGGATAAATAGGTGAATGCGATGAAACAGTTGCCTATCTTCGTCAATTTGCAGGGTCGCAAGATCCTCCTTCTCGGCCGTGGCGAAATGGCCGACGCCAAGAAGCGTCTCTATGAACGGGCCGGCGCGACAATCACCGACGACGAAAATGCCGACGGTCTTTCGCTGGCGGTGGTGGCGCTGGAAAATGATGACGAAGCGATCGCAGCGGTCGCGCGCCTGAAAGCCAGGGGTCTGCTGGTCAACGCCGTCGATCGCTCTGCGCTGTGCGACTATACCACTCCTGCGATCATCGACCGCGATCCGGTGCTGCTTGCCATCGGCACGGGCGGTGCGTCGGCCGGATTGGCCAAGGCGCTGCGACAGCGGCTGGAGCAATTGCTGCCAGCCAGTCTGGGGACCCTGGCGCAGGGATTGCTGGCAGCGCGGGAACGGATACAGCAGACTTGGCCGGATGCAGCCGCGCGCCGCAAGGCGATTGATGCCGTGCTCGATCCCGGCGGCCCGCTCGACGTGCTCGCCGAGCATGAATTGGAAGATTTGGAAGCATGGCTTGAGCAGCCGCACGGCGGGGCCCGCTCGCAGGTCATCGATCTGGAACTGGCGAGCGCCGACCCCGATGATCTGACGTTGCGCCAGGCGCGCTGGCTGGGTCAGGCTGATCAGATATTTGCAGGTGATGACGTGCCGGAAGCGGTGCTCGCCCGCGCCCGGGCCGATGCCCAGCGTTTCGCCCTGACATTGTGGGACGAAAGCCCTATAGAGGGACTGACCCTGCGGATACGGATGAAAAGATGACCGGAATTTCCGAAATCGCCAATGCCAATATCGTCACGGTGCTGCAGACGGCCCTGGCGCCCGCATTTCTGCTGGTTGGTATCGGGGCAATGCTCAACCTGTTCGCCGGGCGTCTGGCGCGGATCATCGACCGGTCTCGTGATCTGCAGGAGCTGTTCAAGTCGACCACCGGCAAGGATCACGCGCTTGTCGTTGCCGAGCTGGGCGACCTGCAGGTACGGCTCAGGGTCGTCAACAGCGCCATTTTCCTGAGCGTTGTCAGCGCGATCACAGCCTGCGCTCTGATCGGCATATTGTTCATCATGGAGCTGACCGGCATCGATCTTTCGCTTGCCATAGCGAGCGCATTCGTCATTGCGATCAGCCTGCTTTCTATCGCCCTTATCCAGTTCCTGCGGGAGGTGCGGATTGGCGTTCGCGATTTCATGATCCGCGAGGAATATCTGGAGAAAACCGACAGCGCGCAATGAAAAGAGGCTGCCGGTCCCTTGGGACCAACAGCCTCTGAACATGGGTCAGCGGTAGGAAGTGCCGCTGCCGGGTTGCCTGATCCTTAGACCAGAATTGCCCCCCGAACGGATTTTTCCGACCCCTGTGCTGAACCATGAGACATCGGACCACCTCCTTTCGCTTGTGAATAAAATACGAACTGTTGCATTGAAACTTCTCCGCTGTTCGACGCTGTGAATGTGAATCAACGCCTGTTTCCGAACAAGTCTTGAATTATTTTATTTTGCTGTCACAATTGCGCGTTCCGGCCTGAGATCCAGCGGTTCAGCTCCGGCAATCTTCCACCACACGACTGAACTCCGGCCATATCGGGATTGCAATGGATTGCAGGCCACTGGTTTCGACGGCAAAGCGGCCACGGCTATAGGCAATGCGATCCATCATGATGTCGCCGGGGGAAACCGAAATGGCAGCATATGGCGGCGTACCACCACTGTTGCTGGCGGGATAGGATTGCAGACCCGCGCTGGCGCGCAGGATCATGGTCGCACCGCTGCCAACCGTTCCCGCGCGGGAGAGGAACAGCTTCCGCCGCGACCGGTCGCAACGGACTATGAAGATCGCCGATTGATCTGTTTTCCCGAACAATGCCAGCGACCCACGCGCATCTTCCCGGTAAATCCAGTCGCCGGGTGTGATCGGCCAGTCGATCCAGTTGCCCGCAGGCTGGGCCGGGGCCGGCGCTGGCCGCGCGACCGGCTTAACCGGTTGCGGCGCGGGGGCGGGCTCCGGAAGAGCCGACGAGCAGGCCGCCAGTACCAGCACAGCCAGGGAAAGAAAGAGCGGGGATGAAATGATTCTCATGGTAAAGGAATATGGCCAAAAGCGTGACGCTAGGCTAGTCCTGATTTCCTATGAGCCAGTCCGATCCCAAAGTCGCCAAGCAGCGCGTTGACCAGATATTGACGGATCGCGGCCTCGCCGAAAGCCGCGCCAAGGCGCAAGCCTATATCATGGCCGGTCTGGTGACGGTGAATGGCAAGAAAATCGACAAGCCGGGACAAAAGATAGCCGGTGATGCGGCGATTATAGTCAAGGGCAAGGACCATCCGTGGGTTTCGCGTGGCGGCATCAAGCTGGATCACGCCCTGCGGCATTTTGACATTGATGTGACGGGTATGACCGCGATGGACGTCGGCAGCAGCACCGGTGGTTTTACCGACGTCCTGCTCACTGCTGGAGCGAAAAAGGTTTACGCTGTGGACAGCGGCACCAACCAGCTGGCGTGGAAGCTGCGGCAGGATGACCGGGTCGTGGTCCACGAGCAAACCAGCGCCCGCGTTCTCACCGATCGGCATATTCCGGAAACAGTCGATATCATCGTGTGCGATGCGAGTTTTATTTCACTGGTCAAAGTGCTCGAGCGACCGCTCGAATTTGCCGGCGATAAGGCGATTCTGATGGCGCTGATAAAGCCGCAATTCGAGGCAGAGCGCCAGGATGTCGGCAAGGGTGGCGTCGTTCGCGACGAAGCGGTCCGGTTGGCGACCTGCGATAAAGTGAGGGACTGGCTGATTGCGTCGGGCTGGGACATTCTCGGGATTACCGAAAGCCCGATCACTGGCCCCAAGGGCAATGTAGAGTTTCTTATCGGGGCAACAAAATAGGAAGCAGGCTGTTTTTGCCGGCCTTTTGGAACCGCACCGCTTGTTATTGGTACTGTTTCTTTCTAGCTGAAAGATTATGGCCATTACAACAGAACCCGCTCTACTCCCGACCGTCCCGCATATCGGGGCTGCTTTTCAACGCTTGATCACCGATTCTTCCGACTGGCTGGCCAACAATTATGTGGAACTTATCATCGCGGTTGCCATCGGCACCGGGATTTTCTTTCTGCTCGGCGCGATCAAGCGCTTCGCCGCCCGTTACGTCCGCAACAATGTCGGCCTGACCGGCTATCGCACCATCATCGTCAAGGCGATTGCCCGCACTAGCAAGATATTCATGCTGATGGTCTCCGCCCAGCTCGTGGTCAGCTTTGCCAACGCGCCCTCCAGCGTTGACCGCATCGTGCAGGTGCTGTTCACCATCGCTGCCGTGGTCCAGACGGCCATCTGGCTCCGGGAGATCATCCTTGGGCTGATCATTCGCCGGACGTCGCAGGATCCCGACCAGCATGAAACGCTGCACAGCGCGATGACCCTGATCCGCATATTGGTGACCTTCGTGTTGTTCGCCATCGCTACCATCATGATTCTCGACAATCTCGGGATCAATGTCACGGGCCTGATTGCCGGTCTCGGGGTCGGTGGTATCGCCATCGGTCTTGCGGCACAGGGGATTTTCTCCGATCTCTTCGCCGCGCTGTCGATCATTTTCGACAAGCCGTTCCGCGCCGGTGATACGATTACCTATGGTACGACGACGGGAACCATCGAAAAAATCGGTCTGAAAAGCACGCGCTTGCGCTCGATCATGGGGGAAGAGGTGATCATCTCGAACACCAATCTGCTCGACATGGAAATAACCAATCTGACGCGGCTGGCGCGGCGGCGCACCCGCTATGGCATAGGCGTCATCTATCAGACAAAGCCTGATGATGCGCGGCGTATTCCAGGTTTGCTAAAGGAAATTGTCGAATCCCACGATGCGAACTTCATCCGTTCGGGCTTTATCGGATTTGGCGACAGTTCGATCGACTTCCAGCTCGATTTCGATATCATGAGCAGCGATTATGAAGTGGTCTTCGAGGGCCGGCACCGTATCGGTTTGGCGATCCTACAACGTTTCAACGAGGAAGGTCTGGAATTTGCTTATCCGACCCAGACCACGTTCACCGCAGCCCCTGATGGTGAGATGATTTTGCCATATCCGGAGGGCGGCTTCCCGGTGACGGTCACCAACGACTAGCGTTCCGTAACGGCAGCGCCGGGCTGAAAAAATCCCTTGTTAATTGGCCGATTAACGGGGACAATGCGCTCAAAATTCGACTCCGATCTAAACTATAAAGGAATTGCACAATGCGTGACGCAGTCATCGTTTCCACCGCCCGTACCCCCATCGGGCGCGCCTATAAGGGTGCTTTCAACACCACAACCGGTGCCACACTCGGCCATTATTCCGCAAAAGCGGCCGTCGAAAGAGCGGGCATCGATCCCGGCACAATCGACGATGTCGTCTGGGGCAGCGCGTTGCAGCAGGGTTCTCAGGGCGGAAACCTCGCTCGCCAGGTTGCATTGCGTGCCGGCTTCCCGATCGAAGTGCCCGGCATGACGATCGACCGCCAATGTTCATCCGGTCTGATGGCGATTGCTACAGCGTCCAAGCAAGTCACGCTGGACATGATGGACGTCGTTGTCGGCGGCGGACAGGATTCGATCTCGACCGTCCAGACACCGGAAATGCGGGTCCAGCCGGACCGTGAACTGCTGAAGATGCATGACGATATCTACATGCCGATGCTGCAGACGGCCGAAGTGGTTGGCGAACGCTATGGCATCAGCCGCGAAGCCTGTGACGAATATGCCCTGCAGTCGCAGATGCGCACAGCGGCGGCTCAGGAAGCTGGCCGTTTTGACGCTGAAATCGTCGAAGTGACCACGACCATGGGCGTCCAGGACAAGGAAACCAAAGAGATTTCCCACGTCGAGGTCACGATCAACAAGGACGAGGGCAACCGTCCGTCGACCACGCTCGAAGGTCTGCAAAAGCTGCAGCCCGTTCTCGGACCTGACAAGATCGTAACCGCCGGCAACGCTTCGCAGCTTTCCGACGGTTCGGCGGCCAGCGTTGTGATGGAAGCCAAGGCAGCCGAGAAAGCGGGCCTCAACCCGCTCGGACGCTATGTTGGTATGGCGGTTGCCGGTACCAAGCCTGACGAAATGGGCATTGGTCCGGTCTTCGCGATCCCGAAATTGCTCGAACGCTTTAACGTCAAGATGGATGACATCGGCCTTTGGGAGTTGAACGAGGCTTTCGCCGTGCAGGTGCTTTACTGCCAGCAGAAACTGGGCATTCCAGACGAGCTTCTGAACGTCAATGGCGGCTCGATCTCGATCGGTCACCCCTATGGCATGACCGGCGCGCGTTGCACCGGCCACGCTTTGATCGAAGGCAAGCGTCGCGGCGCGAAATATGCCGTGGTGACCATGTGCATCGGCGGCGGCCAGGGCGCAGCCGGACTGTTCGAAATTTTCTAGAAATCAAGACATAAGGGGTCGGCGGGAAATCGCCGGCCCTTTTTTTATCAGGGAGAGACAATCATGGCAGCAGTAGGCATCATCGCGACATTGACCGTAGCCGAAGGCAAGAATGCCGATTTCGAAGCCGCTTTTTCCGAACTCATGGCGGCTGTTCGCGCCAACGAGCCGGGCAATGAATTTTATTCGGTCTTCCAGAGCAAGGAAAACCCCCAGCAATATAAAGTGCTCGAGCGCTACGTCGATCAGGCTGCTCTCGATGCGCACGGGAAATCCGATCATTTCCGGGCCAGTGGACCCAAGCTCGCGCCTTGCATGGCGGCTGCGCCGGTAATCGAACAGCTCGACGGCATCTAATTTGTTCAGCCGGCGGGAGATATGATCCCGCTGTCGAATTGAAATCCATCGGGCCGGTCTCTGGCGAGCAGCAGCGGGCCGTCGAGATCAACCCATTGGGCAAGCTGCGCGAGCGCGTAGGCTGGCTTGATACCCAGTGATGTGGAGAGCATGCAGCCGACCATGATTTTCAGGCCGGCTGCCTGCGCCGCATGGGCAATCGCCATGGCTTCGGTCAATCCACCCGCCTTGTCGAGCTTGATGTTCACGGCATCGTAAAAGGGTGCGATCCGTTCGACATCGGCGCTCGTGTGGCAGCTTTCGTCGGCGCAAAGCGGAACCGGCGACCGGACCCCGCTGAGCAGATGATCCCGGCCTGCACTCACGGGCTGTTCGATCAGTTCGACGGCATATTGCGCCAGCCGTGCGGCTTCGGCTGCAATGTCGAGATCGTTCCAGCTTTCATTGGCATCCACGATCAAACGGGCAGCAGGCGCGCCGCGATGGACGGCGGCGACGCGCGCGTGATCGTCCTGACCGGACAATTTCAGTTTCAGCAGCCCATGGCCCTTTGCAGCCGCTTTCCGGGCTTCGGCTTCCATGATGGCCGGCTCGCCAAGCGAAATCGTGAAGGCGGTCGTTAGCGGAGCCGGTTCGGGCAAGCCCGCGAGCTGCCAAAGGGGCTTGTCCGTTTTCCGGCATTCCAGATCCCAGAGCGCGCAATCGAGGGCGTTACGGGCGGCACCTCGGCGCATGTTCTGCAGTACGATTGCGCGATCGAGATCGGGATGCTCGGCAACAAATTGCTCGATCTGCTCTGCGCATTTTTCGGCGCTTTCGCCTTCATAATAGATCGGTGTTGCCTCGGCCCTGCCGGTAAAATGGCCATCCGTCAGTTCGCACTGCACGACATCGACATGGGTTTTGGCGCCGCGGCTGATGATGAAGGCGCCGGCGACGGGCCAGCGTTCGATAGAGACAGATGCGTTGATCTTCATGCACCGCTTCTAATGCGCGGGTGGGAAGACGTCACTCAATTTACAGGCGGTCGCTGTGTTTGCGCCAGCATTTTCGGCCGGGCGGTTCCGGTCACGCGCCTGGCGATCGGCTGCCATTTTGCTTCCGCAGAACGGCGTGTCATATAGGTGTCGAGGCCGATTTGCAGCGCGACCAGCATATAGACAAAGGGCTGATAGGCGATGCCGACGAATAGCGCGCCCACGAGATAGATGATATGGCCGTGCTGCAGCGCGGTAGCGAGGGGCGCCACCCATTGCTCGTCTTGCTTATCCGATTTCGTATATTTCCGTCGCAATATCTCCATGCGCCAAAGGCCACCGACATGGATGATCAGCCACAGGATCAGGCCGGGATATCCCTGTTCGCCGAGCATTTCGAAATAGCTGCTGTGGAATGCACGGGCCTCGTCCTCAACAAGCCTTGCTTCGACATCGTCGGGATCAATGTCCCATTGCTCATATTGCTCGACGTCCACTTCCGACAACTCGTAGGTCAGCTTGTTGATTCGGTAGACGTCGAAACCGCCACCGAAGGGATGCTGTTTTACATAGTCCAGCGTCCATCGCCAGACCGCGAGGCGAGTGGATGCGGACTGGTCCGCTTCGTAATTTTCGATGGTCGCCATCCGCTCGGTAAAACTCTGCGGGAGAAATGGTATGGACATGAGGCCGATTGCCACCGCCAAGCCAGCATAGAGCAGCCTGTAGCGGGCGAAGCGCAGCAACAGTACCGCCAGCACCCCGATGCACACCAGACCCGTCCTGGCCTGAGTCCCGATGGGAATGAGCAGGGCGGAGAAGATGAGCGCATAAGCGAACAGCTTCACCCGCCAGTCGGGTGGAAAGATGGTGCCGTGATGGGCCAGCCAGAGAATCAGCGGGATGATGCAGATGGCCACTGTCGAGATGATCGACCCCTCGTAGAGGCCGCTGTTATTGTCGACCAGCAGCACCAGCACGCCATAACCGCCGCCGGAGAGCAACGTCTTGATCCCGCCGGTGATGATCAACGTGCCGGCGCACAGCACCATGAACAGCGCCAGCGCTTCCAGACGCAATCTGGTTCGGAGAGTTAAGGGCAGGAAAATGGCGAAGACCAGTGCCTTCCACACCCAGTCCCATTTTTCCAGAGCTGCATCGGGCACTTCCGCCTGCACTGTCGTATAGCCGCAATAGGCCAGCAGCAGGATCATCATTGCCTGCCGGACAGAAAAGCGACTGTCCTGCTTGTTGTCTGCGAACATGTAGCCGAACAGGGCCAGAGCGAAGAGGATTAACGACAACGGTACCGAATTCAGCATGAAATAGCTCAGCCGCTGCGGTGCCACGATATCGACATAGGCGTAGATCAGGGTAAACAGGAACGGACGCTTGAAGGCGATGAACAGCAGCGCCACGATATAGCCGACGAAGAAGAGATCACGCATCGGGCAGCGATCCGTTTCCACGGGATTGTTTGGCAAAGCCCACGGGCTCCTTGTCGCGCTCGGGCGGGGCTTCGACATCAAGATCGTCCCGGTGCATCAGGCGCCAGGCAGCGATAAGCAGCAGTCCATGCGTCAAAGCGATAGAAAAATTGTCTATCATCTACCCATTCATCCCGGCACGAGCGGTGAAGACACGCTCTTCTATGGTTGCGCGATACAGCCATTGGGTTGACGGGACGTTAATCCTTTTTTGGCAGGGCCTTTGGCCATGACGCGGATATTGCACATATTGGATCACAGTCTGCCGCTGCACAGCGGCTATTGCTTTCGCACCCGGGCGATCATGAAGGCACAGATAGCCAGTGGCCTGACCGTCGCCGGTGTCACCGGCGTCCGGCAGAACCAGCATGGCTATGTAGCGGAACGATCGCTGGAGGAATTTGACGGTCTGCAGTTTTTCCGCACATTGGCGCAGGTTCAGGGGCCCTCGCCGATTCGCGAATGGCGCGAAGTTGCGGTTCTGGCGGAGCGAATCGAACAGGTCGTTCGCGAATGGCAGCCGGATGTCCTGCATGCCCATTCGCCAGCGCTCAATGGATTGGCCGCACTGCGTGTTGCCGAGAAAACGGGCTTGCCGCTGGTTTATGAAATTCGGGCATTCTGGGAGGACGCTGCGGTCGGCAACGGCACCGGCAGGGAAAACAGCCCGCGCTACTGGCTGACACGGCAACTGGAAAACCATGTGGTGAACGGCGCCGACGCCGTTGCAGTAATCTGCGAAGGTTTGCGATCCGATCTGATCGGACGCGGCGTAAGGCCGGAAAAGATCACGGTCTCTCCCAATGGCGTTGATCTGGAACTGTTCGGCGAACCGCCGGCGCGCGACGAATCGCTGCTGGAGGAAATGGGCTTGACCGGGAAATCGGTGCTGGGTTTCATCGGCAGTTTCTATGATTATGAGGGACTCGATGATCTGGTCGCGGCTCTGCCTATTCTTCAGGCCTCCCATCCGGCCGTGCATCTGCTGCTCGTCGGTGGCGGTCCGATGGAAGAGGCGCTCAAAGCTCAGGTGGAGCGCCTGGGTATCGGATCGGCGGTGACCTTCACCGGCCGTGTGCCCCATGAGGACGTGGAGCGCTTCTATGGCCTGATGGATATCATGGTCTACCCGCGCAAGGCGATGCGGCTGACCGAACTGGTTACCCCGCTCAAGCCGCTGGAGGCGATGGCGCAAGGACGGCTGGTGGCGGCATCGTCTGTCGGCGGCCACCGAGAGCTGGTCGAAGACGGGGTTACCGGCACACTGTTCCCGGCGGGAGACCCGGAAAAAATGGCCGAAAAACTCGCAGCGCTGCTTGATAACAGCGCCTCTTGGCCTCAAGTCATTGAAGCTGCGAGAAAATTTGTTGAGGCGGATCGTAACTGGTCGTCAAACATTTTGCGTTACACCCCTGTTTACCAAGGGTTGATAGAGCGCAAGTCATTCGAACGCGCGGCCTGATATGGTGGAGACTGATGTGGACCCGATAGAGCAGGACTTTGCCCGGTTTAAACAACCTGCGATGGCTGTCGCTGGCGGCATAGCAGCGGCGCTGGTGGTGGCGACCCTGCCACATGTCTATCTTGAAAATATTGTCGGGGCGACCAGTCTGTCGGAAATCATCCCCGCAGCGGCACCGCCGCTGGGCAATACCGCGCGTGGACTGATCGCCGTCTTTGCGGGCATGATCTCGGCGTCCGCCCTCTATCTTTTTCTGAATCACAAGACGAAATCACATGAAGGAGGCTCCGATATGAGCTTGGCACTACGCAAAAATCTGACGACGGAGCCGGTGGCCGAGGAACGGGAAGGCAAATCGCGCTTTTCGGTGCCAAAATTGAATCTGTCGGCAAAGTCTCTGACCAAATTTCTGAAGAAACCCAAGAAAGCGCCGGGACAGGTGACCGAGCTGAAGGACCTGCCCGATGTCCGGTCTGCCGATCGCCATCCGGATGCTCCGGTGCGTCAGCCGATTTTCGCTTCCTCGGATCTGGGGACGCCGCTTGCCGAATCGATCAAGCGCTTTGACAATCCCGAAGTGGATCAGAAGGCCGCAGAGCCGGTAAAACCCTCTGCTGCACCGCTCGTGAAGCCCGATCCGTTCGCAGCCGAGAAGGCTCCGGAACCAGTGGCCGAAGAAAAGCCGGAGCCGGTCCGGTCGGACAATCAGGCGCAGCCGACCCCATCCGGCGATCCTCGCGAAGATCTGTCCGCATTGTCTTTGTCCCAGCTTGCCGACCGCCTTGAAGCGGGCCTGCGACGTCTCGAGGCCTTGGAAAATCGCGCACGGACCGCTCCACTCCAGGCGCCTGTCGAGTCTGCGCCGGCCCCTGTCGAGATGGCCCCGGTTGAAAAAATATCCGAAGAGCCCGCTCCGGTGGCCATTCCGCCATTGCGGTCGGTGGAGTCGGTCGAAAGCGATCCGCAAGCCAGCCGGCAGGCCGACATGGATGCGGCGTTGAAGGCGGCGCTCGGCACATTGGAAAAAATGACCGCCCAACGCTGATCATCTTCCGTCTCTCGGGGGCTCCACGGGATCAATGATCGACAGGGCCTCGACCAGCAATCGCTTGTCGCTGTGGTCGGTGACCAAAATATCTGCGACAAAATGGCCGGGAATCAAGAATTCATGGTCCGGCAGCGTTGCGGCCAGCCTTTGCATTTCTGCAGGTTCGACTGCCCCGTCCCCTTCAACCGCGAAATAGTGGCGCGTGCCGGAAAAGGTGATACTCGCCCAGGGACGTTCGCGTTTCAGCGTGACGCGAGCATGGTCGCCGGCCAGCGCCGCCATCTGCCGGGTCAGCAACGCGCCGGGATCGCGAAGACGGGCTCTCCGCCGCGCATGCTCAGCCGGCATGTTCAGTCCGCCACATTTGCATGAAATTTTCTGCTCGCTCCGAAATGGTTCGTCCGGGCTGGCGTCCGTTGCGCAGGTCCTGGACAAAGCGCGGATCGCGAACCGATAATCGTCCGAATTTCGTCCAGGACATGTCGGTTTCACGCAGGAATATCTCGATTTTTCGCAATAGTGGCACCCTTGACCTCCTTTTCGCTTCCGGTCGCTCGCTCTGGCGACTCGTTAAATA
Organism: Sphingorhabdus sp. YGSMI21; assembly: GCF_002776575.1. Taxonomy (GTDB): domain Bacteria; phylum Pseudomonadota; class Alphaproteobacteria; order Sphingomonadales; family Sphingomonadaceae; genus Parasphingorhabdus. The sequence continues at coordinate 1,755,435 of NZ_CP022548.1, forward strand.
GGGAAATTCCTATTTGAAATGAGATTTCCTACATGTCTAGGAAAATTCCTATTGCCAATTTCGGCCAGTACCACTATGTTGCGGTCATCATGTCGGACGATCCCCGTGCCAATCTCGAACATCTGATCCACAAGAACGGGCATGGTTTTGCCGCGATCTCGAAGATGCTCGGCAAGAACGCAGCCTATATCCAGCAATATATCCGCCGCGGTGTCCCTAAAAAACTGGACGAGGATGACCGGCGCAGGCTGGCGGAATTTTTCGGGGTGGAAGAACGGTTGCTCGGGGCTCCGGCCATACGCGAATCCCGTCGCGCCGGTCGGGACGCGCGGGATGGCCTGCTGCGAATCAGGCAGTTGCAGGTCGGCGCATCGGCTGGCCCGGGATCGCTGGCAGATGACGAATATGCCGAGTCGATGGGTTTCGGCCCCAAATGGCTCCGGCGACTGGGCGTCGATCCTGCGCATTTGTCGCTGATCGCGGTCGACGGCGATTCGATGGACCCGACGCTGGGCGATGGCGATGATATCATGGTCGACCACAGCGCTGCTTCCCGGCCCTTGCGCGACGGCATCTATGTGCTGCGCATGGATGACGTGTTGCTGGTCAAACGTATCGCCATGGGCCCTTCGGGAAAACTCTCGATCCGCAGCGATAATCCGCAATATCCGGACTGGGAAGATGTCAGCGCGGAAAGCGTGAACATCATCGGGCGGGTGGTATGGACGGGGCGGCGGCTATAGCGGCTCTCCATTTTGGGGCCTTGCAAGTTGCGCATCGCGCCGCCAAATAGCCTGTCATGACAGAAGCACCCCTCAAGGCCGTGATTATTCCGGTCACTCCGCTCCAGCAGAATTGCACGCTCCTCTGGTGCACCAAGACCAACAAGGCCGCATTGAGCGATCCCGGTGGCGATTTGAACCGGCTGAAAGCGGCAATCGAGGAGCATGGCGTTGATCTGGAGAAGATCATCATCACCCATGGCCATCTCGATCATTGCGGGCAGGCGGGAATGCTGGCCGAAGAACTGGGTATCCCGATCGAAGGGCCACACAAGGATGACCTGTTCTGGATTGACCAGCTCGACGGCGATGGCGCGCGCTATGGCATGGAAGCGAAGAGCTTTGTCCCCGATCGGTGGTTGAATGACGGTGACCAGGTGACCGTTGGCGATCTGGTGCTCGATGTCATCCATTGCCCCGGACACACGCCGGGCCATGTGATTTTCTATCATCAGCCGTCAAGGCTGGCGGTGGTCGGCGATGTGATCTTCCAGGGTTCGATCGGCCGCACCGATTTCCCGCGCGGCAATCATCAGGATCTGATCAACGCGATCACCCAGAAGCTCTGGCCGCTCGGTGACGATGTGACTTTCATCCCCGGCCACGGCCCGACCAGCCAGTTCGGCTATGAACGCAAGACCAATGCGTTTGTTGCCGATGACGTGCTGGCGGCGCGCTAGACAGTGCCGCTATCCTCGGCTGCGGTTTCACCGCCGGCGAAGAGAGACAGGTCGGTGGACATGAGTTCATCAAGCAGATCGCGTTTCTGAACAAATTTGTTGGCCATCTTTGTGTCCTTGGCGAGATGGGGCTTCAGATAGGGTAGCGCTTCGAGAGGATCCCGCTTCGCCAGAGTCTCCCAGATTACCATTGCGGTGATCAGCATCCGTTCGTTCAGATAACCCTGTCGCTCATATTGCCAGCCTTCGTTGCTGGCCGCGAAATTCCATGCGCTGGTAGCCATGAAGATTCCGAATCCCAGATAGACCGAACAGAGATCGGTTGTCAGTTCGTGCACTTCCCAGCCACCCGGTGGCGCTGTTTTCGCCGTGCTCATAAGATAATGGGACAGCTCATGGGCAAAGGTCGCGATCAGTTTTGTCGGATCGCCAAGCTGGGCGGGATTAAAGCTGATCTGCGCATAATATTCCCCGTCATCGGCTTTCAGTAACCGATATTCCCCCGCTGGCGCATGGCTGTCATGTTTGACCATCTGGCCCGACTCCAGGACCATCTCGCGTGTCTGGTCGCCTTGCACCAGCCTTGTGGGCCAGTCGCCCATTCCGGCCAGCATTTTTACCTGCTCGAAAATCTCCTGCGCTTTCCGGGACGGGTCGGTACTCGTCTTGGGAAAGAACGATTCCTCAGGCAGCACCAGCCGGTTGGCCGGATGCCTCTCGATCCCGCCAAATTCCATGATCAGCCATTTGAAGCTGGCAAGCTGCCAGTCCCACTCGTCTGTATCGAGCGGACTTTTGGGTCCGAACAGCCCCATCGATCGCCAATCCGTTAGCTAGGCCGAGAGATAGGGAATGCTAACCGCGTAAACGCCAAGACCGAGCAGCACCAACATGGTCACAAGCGTGCCGATCATTCGGCCCTTGCCGAATTTTCCGTCATCCATACCGACGCCATGGGCGACGCGACCGAGCAGATACAGGCCACTGACGATCCACAGCCATGTCGGAGAAGTTGTGCTGGCGAGTTCTATCGCCGCGACGAGCAGTACGACAAAGGGGGCGCTCTCAATATAATTGCTGTGCGCCCGCATCCGGCGGATGACTTTCTCGTTGCCGCCGTCACCGACGCTGACTTTTTCGCTGGCCCTGACCTGCCCGACGCGGATCATCAGCCAGATATTTATCAGCGCTGCTGCGCCCGCCACGGTCAATGTTATCGGTAAAATCATCTTGTCCCCCAAATATATGAAAATTATAGGCCTGCTATAGAAGCACAATGCTTGCAACGCACAGGAAAATCATTATACGCGCCATTTCGCGTGCAATCTGTTGAACCAAGGCCAAGCGATTCTCTGCAAAATCAGAGACTGTTTGTCAGACTTGGCCGATCAGCATATTGAGCATGCTATGGATTTTTAAATTTTAAAGAACAGGCTTAGCAATGGCTGTACCTAAAAGAAAAACGACGCCCTCCAAACGCGGTATGCGCCGGTCACATGATGCTTTGAAAGTCGAAGCCTATCAGGAATGCCCGAACTGCGGCGAATTGAAGCGTCCGCACCATATGTGCGGTAGCTGTGGTCATTATAATGGCCGGGAAGTCTTGGCCGCCGATCTTTAATCGGCTAGTCTCTCGGCTTCTGACGCGCAATCAAGGGGAATAGCTGGTGGGAATGAGGCCGCGAATCGCGATTGATGCGATGGGCGGAGATGAAGGCCCGCGCGTTATGGTTGCAGGTGCCGCGCTTGCGCGACACCGTCACGCCGGCTTTCAGTTTCTTTTCGTTGGTGACGAAACGCAGATTCGCGAAGCGCTGAAGGAGCATCCCAATCTCAGCGCTGCGTCCGAGATCCTGCACGCACCGGATGTCGTGTCCGGTGACGACAAGCCAGGCCAGGCGCTGCGCGGTTCCAAGACAACATCCATGGGCATGGCGGTCAATGCTGTAAAAAGCGGCGAGGTCAGTGCTGCGGTGAGTGCCGGCAACACTGGTGCGCTGATGGCCATCGCCAAGCTGGCGCTGCGCACCATGCCGGGTATCGACCGGCCGGCCTTGTCGGCTTTGCTGCCGACGATGAAGGACACGGACGTGGTGATGCTCGATCTGGGCGCCAACACGGAATGCAACAGCCGCAACCTCGTCCAGTTTGCCGTCATGGGGGCCGCCTATAGCCGCATCATGCACGGCTTTGATCGTCCCAAGGTGAAATTGCTGAATATCGGCACCGAAGAGGCAAAGGGAACCGGCACGATCCAGGAAGCTGCTGCGACGCTGAAAGGCGCTGGCGGCCTGCATATGGATTTTCTCGGCTTTACCGAGGCTGACAAGATTTCGACCGGTGAAGTCGACGTGATCGTGACCGACGGTTTTTCCGGCAATGTCGCGCTCAAGGCTCTTGAAGGTACCGCGCGCTTTGTTACTGATCTGCTGAAGCAGAGCTTCCTGAGCAGCCTGCGGTCAAAAATCGGCTTTCTAATATCCCGCCCGGCGACGGAAATGTTGCGGGGGCATCTCGATCCCAACAATCACAATGGCGCCGTGTTTCTGGGTCTCAATGGCGTGGTCGTCAAAAGCCACGGCAGCGCGGATGCAAAAGGCGTGGCCAATGCCGTCGAAGTGGCGGCGCGGCTGGTCGAGGACAGCATTCTCGAGCGGATCAGCGAAGATCTGAAGACAATCAGCGAAGCAGCACCGGTAGCCGAGGTAGCAAAATGATCGATGCCTCCAGACGGTCTGTCATCAAGGGAACCGGCTCCGCGCTGCCGCGCACCCGCGTTTCCAATGCCGATCTGGCCAAACGTGTGGACACCACAGACGAATGGATCGTCGAGCGCACGGGCATAAAATTCCGGCATATCGCCGAGGATGATGAAACGACCTCCACGCTCGCCACCGAGGCCGCGGACAAGGCGATGAAGGCCGCTGGTTTCAGCGCCGCTGACATTGATCTGATCATCGTTGCCACCGCCACCCCCGACCAGACTTTTCCGGCAACCGCCACGATCGTTCAGGATGCACTGGGGTGCAACGGCTGCGTCGCATTTGACGTCGCTGCGGTCTGCTCCGGTTTCCTTTACGCGCTGTCCGTGGCGGACAGCATGATCCGGGCCGGCAGCGCGCAAAATGCGCTGGTCATCGGTGCGGAAACCTTCAGCCGGATACTCGACTGGGAAGACCGGGGAACCTGTGTCCTCTTTGGCGACGGAGCCGGCGCGATCGTACTGGCTGCCGAGCCGGGGGACAAAGGCGTCCTGGCCACTCGCCTGCACGCCGATGGAGCGCACAACCAGCTTCTTTATGTTGATGGCGGCGCCGGTACCACCGGAACCGTCGGCAAGCTGCGCATGAAAGGTCGCGAGGTGTTTCGCCATGCGGTCGTCAACCTGTCTTCGGTGCTGAAAGAGGTGCTGGAGGAGTCCGGCGAATCGGTCGACAATGTCGACTGGGTCGTGCCGCACCAGGCCAATGCCCGGATCTTGGATGCCACCGCCAAGAAGCTCAATCTTCCACCGGAGAAGGTGATCAAGACCGTCGATATGCATGCCAACACGTCGGCGGCTTCGGTTCCGCTGGCTCTTGATACCGCCGTTCGGGACGGTCGAATCAAGGCGGGAGACTTGCTGGTTCTGGAAGCCATGGGCGGCGGTTTCACCTGGGGCGCATCGGTCATTCGCTACTGAACGCGCTGCCGCGGTTCGCGAATTAACCATAATTGACATATTCGTCGCCGATTTTACATCCTTGTCGAAAGCCAGTTGAGCGAAATGCACTTCGGCTCCTAGCTTGGAACCATGGAATATCCGGCACCCAATAGTCTGAAGATCGCGGCGCCGTTTCTTTATCGCGCCTATCTCAGCTGTCATGCCCTCCAGGCCCGCAAGCCGCAGCTGTTGAGTGCGCTGGATTGTTCCGAGGCGGAACTGCGCGATCCCGGCTATCAATTGGATGACCAGGCGATTGCCAGCCTCTGCGCTGCGGCCCAGGAAGAACTCAATTGCACGGACATCCATTCGGAAATCGGCAGCAAGATGGTGCCACGGGGCTTTTCCGACCGCGGATTTTCGGCTTTTTTCCAACCCAGTTTCGGTGAAGCCCTGCTTCATCTTGTCGCAGAGCAAAGGCTCGGCGGCGACAAGCCGGTTGTCAAACTTTTGCCGCTTTCATCCGGTGACCGGCTGGTCTGGAATTCGGACAAGCCGGTTTCTCCGGATCTGGTCCACATCATTTTCGCACTGGTCCACCAATGCGGAGAATTGCTGGCTGAGGGCCGGTTCAGAACTGTAAAGGCCGCGCATTTCGCTCACCGCCGGCCCGACGGCTTCCGGGGGTTCCCGAGCGAAAATTCCAGCAGAGCCCCGATTCCCTGCCATTTCAACCGCCCATCCACCTATCTCGAATATCATCATATGGCGATGTCCATGCCGATCCAGCGCCACAACCCGGCGATCGTTTCGGCGGTCAGGCGGCAGGAGGCCTTTTTCGCACGCACCCGATTCGAGCGGGAGAATCTCGCGAAACTGACCTACGAATATCTCTTGTATCTGCTCGACAAGTCCGGGCTCAGCCTTGATGCGGCTGCGATCACTTTCGGCATGGCGGAGCGCACGTTGCGCCGCAAACTGGTCGCCGAAGGCTTGTCCTACCGCCAATTGCTGGAGCAGGTCCGGCGCGACACCTGCCATCTCTATTTCCTCGAAGGCACGCGGAATCTTTCGGAAATAGCCGCCAAGCTGGGCTATAGCGAGTTGAGCGCATTCACCCGCGCCTATACCAGCTGGTACGGGCATCCGCCGAGTCAGGATACCGGCAGCGCGATCGCGCTTGCTGCCTGAATTGTGTGGAAAATGGTGGGCGTAGAGAGAGTTGAACTCCCGACCCCTTCGATGTCAACGAAGTGCTCTACCACTGAGCTATACGCCCACACTGGAGGCCCTCTAGCCAGCCGTTTCGACTGGCGCAAGGCTTAATTCAGGTCGCTGATACTGTCGGGCTCGAACAGCCGGTCCACCTCCATAACCAGATCGCGCAAATGGAAGGGCTTGGACAATATTTTCGCCTTCGGAACCGATTGTCCTGCGCGCAATGTCACGCCGGAAAAGCCGGTGATAAACATGACCTGTGTCTCCGGGCAGACCGACGCACAATGCTGGGCCAGCTCGATTCCGTCCATTTCCGGCATCACAATATCGGTGAGCAGCAGATCGAACTTCTGCTCGGCGAGCAGCGGTATCGCAGCGGTTCCGCGGTCTACAGCGACAACTTCATAGTTGGCTTTCTCCAGCGCCCGTGTAAGATGCTCACGCATCGCCCGTTCATCTTCCGCGAGGAGAATCCGAATCATTGTGTCGCGCCTTCCCGAATATGCCTGATTACAGGCCTGCCTTTATGCCGAGGCCGGTATATAAGTGCAAATCGGTTAATTTTTTTCCGAAGATATTGAATATTTTGGCGATGAAAGCTGCTTTTCCGGGGATCGAATATGGCTAATCCCGTCCCCGGCCAGGCAGAGTCGCCGGCATCCATTCATTCCCTGTCCAATCTCGAGGCGCTCCGCTTCCCGGTGCTTGTCAGCGTGCCCCATGCCGGTCGGGAATATCCGCCGGAACTTCTCGACAATCTGAATGTACCCGCGTCCCATTTGCTGCGGCTGGAAGATCGCTATTCGGATCGGCTGGCGGCCGCGGCCATCGCATCCGGCTTTCCGGCAATCATTGCCCGGAAACCGAGGGCCTGGATCGACCTCAATCGCAACCGCTCGGAAATCGATCCGGATATGGTGATCGGGATGGATCCATCGCAGACTGGCCAGATGAGCAGAAAAGTGAGGGGCGGCCTGGGCTTGTTGCCGCGCCGGCTGCACGGGGCGGGAAACCTTTGGCGGAACAAATGGTCCCACCAGCATGTCATGGACCGGATCGAGAAAGATCACGAGCCCTATCATCTGATGGTTGCGCATCAGCTCGACCGCATTCGCTCTACATTCGGGTGCGCGCTTCTGCTGGATCTGCACAGCATGCCGCCGGTCCTGGACGACAACAGAAGAAAGATAGGATTTGTTCTGGGTGACCGCTTCGGGCGTAGCTGCGAATCGCGCTATGTCGAGCTGGCCGCGGAGCATTTCCGGAGACAAGGCCATTCCGTCCAGACCAACCATCCCTATTCGGGCAGCTATATATTGGAGCGGCATGGCAATCCGTCGCGCAATATTCATGCATTCCAACTGGAAGTGGATCGTTCGCTCTATCTCGACTCGTCAATGCGTGAGCCGACTGCCGCAGCCGGATCGATCGCGGAGCTGATCCGCAACTGCTGCGCGATGCTGGCGGAACAAGTGACTGGTCAAGACCAGCTCGAAGCGGCGGAATGAGGGGTTTTCCATAAAAAAACCACCTCGCCGGTTCGGCGAGGTGGCCAAGGTTCAGGGAGGTGGCATTCCGAAGGAATGCCGGTGCCGATCCGATCGGGGGATGCGAACCGGTACATCGTCAATGTGGGCCTAGTCGCATCGAGTTGCAAGACCCCCGACGCGGAAAAATGACAATGAAATTTGCCTGCTTCGGCCAAACCGGTCGAAGCAGGCTGCTTTGTGCGGTTAAACCTGTACGGAAGGTGCTTCGGTAACCTGTGGCATCTTGCCGGCAGCAACCTGTTTCGCAAATACTTCGCGCATCATCTGTAGCGAGAAGAGATGGGCGTAGATCAGCGGCAAGATACCGTTCTGGTTGATCTTGCGAAGTTCGTCACCACGCAGATCGCGCAGTTTCTCTTCGTTGACCATCTTGAAACCGCGATAGACGAAAGGCTTTTCAACGCCGGTCTGCTGGATGGAGACTTCGCCGTCCATCAACAATCCCATCTTGTCCAGTTCCTGCACGAACTGACCGGTCCGCTGGCCAGCCTGTTCGAATTGTTCGCAGAAATTCAGGATGTTCTTTGTGGTTTCGCTGGGCTGATCATTGTCGAACAGCGCGTCGCCTTCCTTATAGTCACCAATGGCGTCGGTCGTCGGATCGAAACATAGCGACAGTTCTTCGGCTTCCGGACGCAATTTCGCGAGCATGAAGGGATAACGGCGGACATAGGCCGGAACATAAGCGGGTTCGCTGAACTGGCCTTCGTCATTCATGAACGTGTTCACGCCTTCGTTCAGACCCATGAGAATCAACGGAACGCTGTTGTTGCCGACCGAAAAGACAATCGGATAGTTGCGCGCTGCATTGATGAACTCGTCGGTGGTGATAGGGATGGCGTGCTGCGACTGCATGAAGGATGCATTGTCCAGCCCCTTGACTTTCCACTTGGCATGTTCGTTGGAATTCAGCGGAACCAGGTCCTTGTAGAACATTGGTAGGGCCTGTGCGTTCGGCGTGCTCGCCATAGTTATATTCTCCGAAAATTACTGTTGAAACCGAATAGTTGTCTTGCGCTTTAAGAGCCAGACTGACCGGACGCAAGGGGAACGAGTTTGCCCGGGTTCATAATGTTCTTGGGATCAATCGCGGTTTTTATCGCGCGCAGCATCGACAGCCGTGCATCGGAAGACAGGCGTTCCAGTTCCGCCCGCTTGTTTTGCCCGATTCCATGTTCTGCTGAAATCGATCCGCCGGCTGCGATGACGAGGTCGTGGACCAGCGGCGTTATCTGCGTCGCATAGTCCCGCATCCATTCTTGCGGTGGTACGCCCGCTGGCGCCTTGACGTGAAAATGGACATTTCCGTCTCCCATATGGCCAAAAGCAGCGACTTTCGTGCCAGGGAATTTGCCTTCGACAACCGGGGACGCCTCGTTGATGAAACGGGCCATGCCGGGTACCGGCACGCTGATATCATGCTGCAGGGCCGGGCCGTTGGCGCGCTCGGCTTCGGCAATCGAATCGCGGATTTTCCAGAAATCTTCGGCCTGCTGTTCGCTCGCCGCGAGTGTTGCATCTTCTATCAGGTCCAGTTCCATCGCTTCGGCCAGAAGGCTTTCGGTTATGGACCCGGGATCCTTTGCATCCGGCTGATCACGCACGATCTCGATCAGGACATGCCAGCGATGGCTGCCCTTCAGCGGCGCGCGGGTGCCGGGAATGTGGCGCAACACCGATTCCAGGCAGGTTTCCGGGATGATCTCGAAACCTTCAAGCGATTGGGCTGTCCGTTTGTTGAGAAAACGGAACAGTTCGTACGCGGCGTCTGTGCTGTCGACCGCGGCCCAGGATACGCAGCGATCCACCAGCGCGGGTACGGTCTTGAGGGTCGCGGCGGTGACGATGCCCAGCGTACCTTCTCCGCCGACGAACAATTGCTTCAGGTCATAGCCGCGATTATCCTTTTTCAGCGCCGCGAGTCCGTCAAAAATACTGCCGTCGGGCAGCACGGCCTCGATTCCGGTGACCAGTGAGCGCATGGTTCCGTGGCGGAGCACCTGGGTGCCGCCGGCATTGGTCGAAACCAGGCCGCCGACCGTGGCCGAGCCTTTGCCACCGAGAGTCAGCGGGAATCTCTGTCCTTCGGCCGCCAGTGCTTCGTGCAGATTCTGCAATATCACGCCAGCGTCGCACAGGACCAGCTGGTCCTCGGCCGCTATCGTGCGGATCCGGTTCATCCGGCGGAGCGAAAGCAGGATCGACTGGCCGCCGCTGTCAGGTGTTGCCCCGCCCACCATGCCGCTGTTTCCGCCCTGCGGCACGACAGCCACGGCGTTTGCGTTGGCGATCCTCAGAATTTCAGCCGTTTCTTGCGTGTTCGCCGGAGAGATCATGGCCAGCGCGGCACCCGTATATCGACCGCGCCAGTCGGTGAGCCACGGCGCCATGTCATCACCGGCCCGGGTGAATCCTTTCGCCCCGACAACTGAACGCATTTCTTCGAGCCATTCTGCCTTTTTTGGCATATTCCAATTCCTCTGCGGTCGTGCCACCTGTTCGCTATCGCGGCTCCGCCCTGCCAGGGGATCGCCCGGATGGTAACAGATGGAAAATTCTCAGTTCATGCAATATTCAATCACTGCTGATATAGGCAAGGCAAGGGTTAGTTAAGGGATTATGGTGAGCCTGTCACTTACAGCAATATTGCTGCTCTCTGTGCCGGATGCGCGCGAGATGCAGCCGGTAGAGATTCCGCCTGCAGACTCGGCCATGGTCCATGTGGAGGAGCGGCCGCTGCTCCTTGCACAAGTGCGAATCGAGAAGCGGGTGATCATACGCGTGCCTCGCCGTCGCCCCGCGCCGCTTGCACCGATGGCGGATTTTTCACGCGAAACCGTGCAAAAGACCTATCGCGAAAAGAAAATGGGCAAATGCGTGCCGATGAACAATATACTCGGCGTGCAGATGTTTTCCGACCGCTATCTCGACCTGATCACCAAGGATCGCAAGAGAATCCGGGCCCTGCTCGAGGACAAATGCCAGGCGCGCAGCTTCTATTCGGGTTTCTATGTCGAGAAAACGGATGACGGCAAAATATGCACCGGCCGGGATATCCTCCACTCGCGAACCGGAGCGAAATGCGAGATCGACCGGTTCCGGGAACTGGTGCCGGAACGCTAGACCAAGCGAGAAAGCTTGACAAATCCCGGATATGCGATCATTGCCCGGCACAGCCCGAGAGGCTAAGACAGGGTGCAAGGTTGCATCCTATATTTTTCCGGAACCACTATGAAATTTGCCGATATCGGCCTGTCTGAAGAACTGCTGAAATCCGTAGCCGAAGCTGGCTATGACGAACCGACGCCGATTCAGGCGCAAGCCATCCCTTCCGTCCTGATGATGAAAGATATCATCGGCATTGCCCAGACGGGCACTGGTAAAACGGCGAGCTTCGTGCTGCCGATGATCGACATTCTCGCTCATGGCCGCTCGCGTGCCCGCATGCCGCGGTCCCTGATCCTCGAGCCGACCCGTGAACTGGCCGCTCAGGTTGCCGAGAATTTCGAGAAATATGGCAAGAACCACAATCTCAGCATGGCCCTGCTTATCGGCGGTGTTTCGATGGGCGACCAGATCAAGGCGCTGGAAAAGGGCGTCGATGTCCTGATCGCCACACCCGGACGGTTGATGGATCTGTTTGATCGCGGACGTATCCTGATGTCGGGCTGTGAATTGCTGGTCATCGACGAAGCGGACCGGATGCTCGACATGGGCTTCATTCCTGATATCGAATCGATCTGCTCGAAACTGCCATCGACCCGCCAGACGATGCTGTTCTCGGCGACGATGCCGCCGCCGATCAAGCGGCTGTCCGACCAGTTTCTCAACAACCCGAAATATATCGAGGTTTCGCGCCCGGCAACGGCCAATACCTCGATCGACCAGTCGCTGATAGAAGTCGCGCCAAAGGGCAAGCGCAAGCTGCTCGTCGACATTCTCGACAATGAGGGCGTCGAAACCGCGATCATATTCTGCAACCGCAAGACCGAAGTGCGCGATCTGTGCCAGAGTCTGCGCAAGGACGGCTTTGATGCCGGGCAGATTCACGGCGATATGGACCAGAGCTCGCGTCTCGCCGAACTGGACCGGTTCAAGTCGGGTGAAATCAATATCTTGTGCGCGTCCGATGTCGCGGCCCGCGGGCTGGATATCAAGGGCGTCAGCCATGTCATCAACTATGATATTCCATGGCATCCGGATGATTATATCCACCGGATCGGCCGGACCGGCCGCGCTGGCGCTACCGGCGTTGCGATAACCTTCATCACCCGCAGCGATGCCGAACATGTCGATAGCATTGAAAAGCTGACCGGAATGAAAATTGCCGTTCGCAAGGAACGCAAGGCCGGGACTGGCGGAAAAGCGACTGAAAAGACCGACAGCGAACCGGCGGAGCCAAAACCGGCACGGGCAAAAGCCCCGCGCCGCGATGATGCTCCGAAAAAGGCGCGGCAGGATGATCGCCCGAAGAAGCCGCGGCGGGACGATGCCCCGAAAAAACCGGCACCAGCTGCCAGGTCTGAAGAGAAACAACCGCCGGTTGTTCAGGACAGCAAGGATATCGATGACGGCTGGAACGGCCCGATGCCGAGCTTTTTGGAAGCCAAGCTAAACCGCTAGGATATCAGCAGGCTGGCGCTATTGCAGCGTCAGACTGTCGAGAATAGCCACGGCCAGCGGATCTGTCGCCTTTGCCTGATCGGCGGAATAGGTGACCTCCGCCTGGACCATCGTGCCGTCCGGCTTGCGGAGCAGCCGCTGGCTGGATTTCAGGCCGTTGGTCAATATTCCCGAAGCGCGATATTCATTCTTGCCGATGGCGCCGCCATCCATGGCTTCATTGCCGTCCTCGACATTTTCGACCGCCTTGCTCCAGGCCGCGTCTTCGCGGTTTTCGACCCAGCTGACGGCCAGTTTTGCGCCGCTTGCCGTTTCGGTAAATACCCGGCCATTGTCGTCGCTGGCGGATTCGTCAACCGCCCAGCCACCGGGCACCATGATGGTGTAACCGCGCAAGGCGTTGGTATAGCTTTCCATGCTGGTGAGATCGACGGCCGCTGTCGTGCCGTCGCCTTCCGCCGCTGCCGCTTCGTCGCGGATCGCCTGGCTTGCAGCGTCCGCCTGTCGCGCCAGTTCCTCGCTCGACGGAACATCGCCGACCGCTTCCTGTTTTCCGCAGGCCGAAAGGAGCAGTGCCAGCGTCAGGGCGGCACCGAATGGAAGATTTGGAAGCATGTTTTTCATATCAGCCAGACTTAAGAGCAGCGAGGCGAAACATCAATGGCGATGTTGGAGAGGGCAGCAATTGCCGAAGCCCCGATGCTGTTGGAAAATGGCCGAAAATGTCAAATTCCAACAGGCGCTCTGAAAAATTATGCCGCGTTATCAATACCCAGGTCGGCCAGCTTGCGATAGAGAGTCGATCGTCCGATGCCTAGGCGGCGCGCGACTTCGGTCATCCGGCCGCGATAATGGCCGATGGCGAGGCGGATCACATCGGCCTCGATTTCTTCCAGCGGCCGCAAATTGCCGTCTTCGCAATAAAGGGTGATGCCAATGCCTTCCGGACTGTTCATCAGATGCGGTTCGGCATCCCCGGATTCGGCGACAAAGGACGCGATCTGCGGAAATTCATCACAACTCAGCGCATTATGGTCGCACATGACGGCGGCGCGGAACAGCACGCTCTGCAGCTGGCGGACGTTGCCGGGCCAGCGATAGCTGCGCAGCAGGTTCAGCGCCTCGTCGGTAATGCCGAGGCTGCGCAGGCCGGGCTGCAGCGCGAGGCGGGCCAGGAAATGGCGGGCCAGCGCCGGAATATCGCCGGTGCGGTCGCGCAGCGGCGGAATGGTCAGCTGGACCACGTTCATCTGATAATAGAGATCTTCGCGGAAATTGTCCTTTTCCACCTCCCGCTCCAGCTTGCGGTTGGTCGCGGCGATGACACGGACATCGAGCTGGAAGCTGTTCGGGCTGCCAAGCGGCTGGATATCGGAATGTTTCAGGAAACGCAGCAGGCGGACCTGGGTTTCCGGCGGGATCCGGTCGACCTCGTCGAGGAAAATCGTGCCGCCCTCGGCTTGCTGGAGCAGACCGATCTTGCGGTCGAAAGCACCGGTAAAAGCGCCCTTTTCATGACCGAAAAGGATCGAATCGAGCAGATTTCCGGTAATCGCGCCACAATTCAGCTTCAACATCGGCATTTTAGCGCGCGGACTGGCGGCGTGGATGGCGTCGGCAATGACTTCCTTGCCAACCCCGCCTTCGCCTTCGATCAGCACCGGCACCCGGGCACGGGCAGCCTTGGCGGCAATCGCCAGCGCCGCGCGAAAGGCCGGGGCCGCCCCGACGATTTCCTCAAATTCCAGCGGCACCGAGATTTTTTCGGTGAGCGGGCGCAACTCGCCGTCCTCGCGCGAGGATTCAACCGCGGCGTCGAGCGCCTTGAGCATCAGCTCGGGGGCTACCGGCTTGATCAGATAGTCGGTGGCGCCGGCCCGCACGGCGTCGACCGCCTCGGCGATTGAGCCGACCGCGGTCAGCATCAGGATCGGCAGGGCAGGGCGGCGGGCTTTCAGTTCGGCAATCAGTTCGGTGGCTTCCGAACCCGGTACCCAATGGTCGAGGATGATCGCGTCGAGCATCATCCCGTCCTGCGTCCCGAGCGTCGCTATCGCGGTTTCCGCGTCGCGCGCGTAGATCGTGCGAAATCCCGCGCGCGAGGCCAGTGCCGAAATCAACCGGCATTGCGCCGGCTCATCATCGATAAGCAGCAGTAACTTTGTGCCGTTTTGTGCCATTTTTTTCCCGATTGTCCCACAATGAAGCATTTTCATAGCGGCAACCGGTAAAGAGCCGATTAAAGGACAGACATTTATTCTATCCAAAATGACGGTGGGTAGGACTTGAGCAGTCGCTAATATGCGGTTAGACCTCGCGCCAGTTAAGAACGAGAAATGGGGACATCATGACATCCGATAATAATCTGGGCCCGGCCCAGGAAACCTACACAAGCTTTTTGTCGATGCTGAAAGTCGGCACGATCCTGACCGCCATCGTGGCCATAGTGGTGGTTATACTCATTTCCTAACGGATTGGAATCAAGTGTGAAAATTGCGGTATTGAAGGAGCTCGCCGACGGCGAAGCGCGCGTGAGTGCGTCCCCCGAAACGGTCAAGAAGTTCATTGCCCTGGGTGCCACCATGGCTGTCGAGAAGGGGGCAGGCGAAACTGCCGCCGTCGCCGATACGGATTATACCGATATGGGCGCAACGGTCGGCACGCGGGCTGCCGTCCTGAAGGATGCCGACATCGTGCTGGCCGTTCAGGGTCCCGATCCGCAATCGCTGAAGGGCATGAAAAAAGGCGCCTGGCTGGTGGCCAGCCTCAATCCTTTTGGCGAGCGCGAACGGGTCGACGCTTATGCCAAGCTGGGCATTGATGCGCTGGCGATGGAATTCATGCCACGGATCACCCGCGCGCAGTCGATGGATATCCTGTCATCGCAGTCCAATCTTTCCGGTTATAAAGCCGTCATTCTGGCCGCCAATGAATATGGCCGCGCCTTTCCGATGATGATGACCGCAGCGGGCACGGTGTCCGCCGCGCGCTGTTTCGTCATGGGTGTCGGTGTTGCCGGATTGCAGGCGATTGCCACGGCCCGGCGTCTCGGCGCACAGGTCAGCGCAACCGATGTGCGCAGCGCCACCAAGGAACAGATCCAGTCGCTCGGCGCGAAACCGATTTTTGTCGAATCGGTCGAAGGCATCGAGGGCGAAGGCTCGGGCGGCTATGCCACCGAAATGAGCGAGGAATATCAGAAGGCGCAAGCCGAACTGGTCTCCAGCCACATCGCCAAGCAGGATATTGTGATTACAACCGCATTGATCCCGGGCCGCGCCGCACCGCGCCTGATTTCCGACGCGCAGATTGCGACGATGCGCAATGGCAGCGTGATCGTCGATCTTGCGGCGGAGCAGGGCGGCAATGTCGAAGGCGCTGTCGCCGGCAAAGTGGTTGTGAAGCACGGCGTCAAGATCGTCGGCGCGCAAAATATTCCGGCGATGATGGCGGCAGACAGCTCGGCGCTGTTTTCCCGCAATCTTTATAATTTCCTCAGCGCCTATTGGGATGAAGAGGCCAAGCGGCCGGTGCTGCCCGATGACGATGAAGTGACGATTGGCATACGGCTTACCAGGGATGGCAAGGTTGTGAACGAGCGGTTGTTGGGGTGAAAGCGTTCTACGCCGCCTTCTTTGCCATCGCGTTAAGTTTGGGGAGTTTCTCTGCTCCAGCTATCGCCAATAATGCTTCAATGCAGGTAGACTGGAGCATTGTGAAGGGTAATTGGCCAAAAATTCAGAGCGTTTCGGGGAAAACGAAGGTTGATCTGAGTGTCGAGATGCATCCTACCCGGCTCTTGGTTGCAGAGCGGGACATAGTTGGAGTGGATGGTAGAAAGTTGTTACCTGCAGGTTCTCAACTTTATGGGATGGCCGGCAAAACTACCGCGCTTTGTAGTCAGTCTCCCGCAAGCGAGTTATATATGGGCAGCAAAAGTCGTGTTTGCCTGATTGACAAGGACAATGACGGCGTAGTTGATCATAGTTTTCTAGCGGGTTTCGGGAAAAATTGGCTGGCAAAAAGGCCCGGATGGTGGATATTGAACCAAGCAGATGAGGATGAGATTTTTCCAATCATTCTACCCTCGCTGGCTGAAATAAACCCCCTTAATGCTACCCAAACTTTGTCTCTTAAATTGGCCTTGAAAGCTAAACGATCAGGCGGAATTGTAACAGGGGTCTATGTGGACGGTTTGGATGCAGGACTTTTCGGCATTTGTCAGCCCTTAGAAAAACGGGGAAGTGATCTAATTTCCTCATGTTTCGTCGAAGGGTTCACTGTGACTTTTCATAATTATAAAAGCAAAGATAAGAGTGAACGACGATTGGATTTCGATTTTCCGGATAGGAAGGTTTCTATCTTGATGGAGGTCAGCAAAGGCTTGATCGGAAGTGAAGTAGCCTCCCTTATATTTTATTGATTTAGGAGATACAATTTTGGACTTTATCTCAATTCTTTCGATCTTCGTAATGGCCTGTTTTGTCGGCTATTATGTTGTCTGGTCGGTGACCCCGGCCTTGCACACGCCGCTGATGGCGGTGACCAATGCGATCTCTTCGGTGATCATTGTCGGGGCGCTGATTGCGGCGGCGGCGGGATCGCAGGCTGATGGTGGGCAGACCGCCAAATGGCTGGGTCTGGTTGGCGTGGTGCTGGCGAGCGTGAATATTTTTGGCGGCTTTGCCGTGACCGAGCGGATGCTCGCGATGTACAAGAAAAAGGAGCGCAAATAATGGGTGCTTCTTTTGATCGTCACCCCAGCGCAGGCTGGGGCCTAAACCAAGGGCGCCGTATCGCATCGATAGCGGGTTGGATCCCAGCCTTCGCCGGGATGACATTTTTCGCGGCTACTCCCGCACTTGCCGCCTCCGGCGAACCGGTAAACCCCTGGGTTGCCACCGCCTATCTGATTGCCGGCGTGCTCTTCATTCTCGCGTTGCGCGGCCTGTCATCGCCCGAATCGAGCCGGACGGGCAACCGTTTCGGCATGGCCGGGATGCTGATTGCCGTGGTCACCACCTTGTGGACCCACAGCATTGCCAGTCTGCCGGAGATCGCCGGTGCCATCGCCATTGGTGGCGCGATCGGTTTCGTCACCGCGCGCCGTATCGCGATGACCGATATGCCGCAATTGGTTGCCGCTTTCCACAGCCTCGTCGGTCTGGCCGCCGTGCTGGTCGGTATCGCTGCCTATCTCAATCCCGGTGCCTTTGGCATATTGGATGCAACGGGTGAAATATTGACCGTGAGCCGCGTCGAACTGGGCCTTGGCGTTGCCATTGGTGCGATTACATTCTCCGGTTCGGTCATCGCTTTTCTGAAACTCAACGGCAATATGTCGGGCGCGCCGATCATGCTGCCGCTGCGTCATGTCATCAATCTGGGCGTACTTGCCGGAATCATCGGTCTGACCGCTTATTTCGCCATTGCCCCCACCGTTGGCACAGGCGCGATCTTCTGGACCATCGTCGGCCTCAGCTTCCTGATCGGCTTCCTGCTGATCATTCCGATTGGCGGCGCGGATATGCCCGTGGTTGTGTCGATGCTGAACAGCTATTCCGGCTGGGCCGCAGCGGCGATGGGCTTTACCCTCGGGAATACCGCGATGATCATCACCGGCGCATTGGTCGGTTCGTCCGGTGCGATCCTGTCCTATATCATGTGCAAGGCGATGAACCGCAGCTTCATCAGCGTGATCGCGGGCGGCTTTGGTGCTGACAGCGGTCCGTCGGAAGGCGCGGCCAAGATCGACCGTCCGTGGAAACGCGGTTCGGCCGAGGATGCTGCCTATATGATGAAACAGGCCGAGAATGTGATCATCATTCCGGGCTACGGCATGGCCGTGGCGCAGGCGCAGCACGCGCTGCGCGAAATGGGCGACATGCTGAAAGAGCAAGGCGTCAGCGTCAAATATGCGATCCACCCGGTTGCCGGTCGTATGCCTGGTCATATGAACGTGCTGCTGGCCGAAGCCAATGTGCCCTATGACGAGGTGTTCGAGCTGGAAGATATCAACAGCGAATTTGCCCAGGCCGATGTGGCTTTCATCATCGGCGCGAATGACGTGGTCAATCCGGCGGCGAAAACCGACAAGGGATCGCCGATTTACGGCATGCCGGTGTTCGATGTCGAGAAAGCCAAGACGATCTTCTTCGTCAAGCGCTCGATGGGCGGCGTCGGCTATGCCGGGGTCGACAACGAGGTCTTTTATATGGACCAGACCATGATGTTACTTTCCGACGCGAAGAAAATGTGCGAAGAAATCGTAAAGGCGCTCTAGACGCCGAGTTCGATTTTTTCAGGGAATGTAACATTAATGCGTAAAATTGGCCTGATTGGCGGGATGAGCTGGGTGTCGACCGCTAGCTACTACACGCGGATCAACCGGATCGTGCAAAGCCGCCTCGGCGGCTTTGCCAGTCCGCATATGTTGATCGAAAGCGTCAATTTCAGCGATTATGCCCGGCTCCAGTCGGACGATGACTGGGATGCAGCCGCCGGTCTGATGACCCGGTCGGCCAAGCGTCTGGAAAATAGCGGCGCCACCGCGGTGCTGATCTGTTCCAACGCGATGCACAAGATTTATGACCAGGTGCAGCCCGAAGTGGGTATTCCGATCCTGCATATTGCCGATTGTGTCGGTGACAGGATGGTCGCCGACGGTATCAAGTCGGCCACGCTGATCGGTACGCGCAACGTGATGACCGAGGGCTTCTACCGCAAGCGGCTGGTCGGCAAGGGCATCACCCTGTCGCCGCCGGACGAGGAGCGGGTCGAGGAGATCGACCGGATCATTTACGAAGAGCTTATGTTCAACCAGGCCAAGCGCGATTCCGAACGGACGATGAAAACCTATATCACCAATATTGCCAAGCAGGAGATAGAGGCAATCGTGCTGGGCTGTACCGAGCTGGATTTGATCGTCGATACCAAGGCGAATATCCTGCCGATCTACGACAGCACCGAAATCCACGCCGACGCGGCGATCGAATGGATTCTCGCCGAGGGCTAGTCCCGTCTTCCGCTGATTACTGACATTGGTGTCAATGCCCTTGGCATCACCGCTTTTTTGCGGCATTATCTCGGCTTCCTGGAGGAGAGAGATATGATACGCAGTCTATTGGTGGCCACCGCGCTGTGCCTGAGTGCCCCGACGCTGGCCAAAAGCATCAATGTAGAAGCCGGAGACGATGCGCAGGAGCGGCTGCAGGAAGCTCTGATCCTAGCCGAGCCTGGCGATGTCGTGGAACTGGGTGCGGGCCGGTTCGATCTGGTCGACGGTCTCTCTCTGGATGTTGATAATGTCACCGTGCGCGGCGCGGGCATGGACCAGACGGTGCTCAATTTCGCCGGACAGCTCGGCGCCGGTGAAGGCCTGCTGGTAACATCCGACCATGTGGTGCTGCGCGATTTCGCGATTGAGGACAGCAAGGGCGACGGCATCAAGTCGAAAGGCGCGGACAATATCGTCTATTACAAGGTGCGGGTCGAATGGACCCGTGGGCCGCATAAGGACAATGGCGCCTATGCCATCTATCCGGTGGAAAGCAGCAATATACTGGTCGACAGTGTGATCACGATCGGTTCGTCCGATGCCGGGATTTACGTCGGCCAGTCGGAAAATATCATCGTCCGCAACAGCGTGGCGAAATTCAACGTCGCCGGGATCGAGATCGAGAATAGCGTCGGCGCGGACGTTTATAATAATGTCGCGGTGAACAATACCGGCGGCATCCTGGTGTTCGATCTGCCCAATATCCCGAAACAGGGCGGCCGCAATGTCCGCGTGTTCGACAATATTGTGGTCGACAACAACACCCCGAATTTTGCGCCCGAAGGCAATATTGTCGCCGATGTCCCAGCCGGCATGGGGGTCATGGTGATGTCGCATTATGAGGTCGAGGTGTTTGAAAACCGTTTCGCCGAGAATGGCACGGGCAATGTCCTGATTGTTTCCTA
Organism: Sphingorhabdus sp. YGSMI21; assembly: GCF_002776575.1. Classification (GTDB taxonomy): domain Bacteria; phylum Pseudomonadota; class Alphaproteobacteria; order Sphingomonadales; family Sphingomonadaceae; genus Parasphingorhabdus. Next base: position 1,775,893 of record NZ_CP022548.1, read on the forward strand.
CACCAAGGGGCAGGATGACCCCAATTATAACCCCAAGCCAATCGGCGTGCGGGTGTTCGAGAATGACCATGGCCGGGCCGGCTATAATCCGGTCTTCAAGGGTGGCGCACAGCTGAAGGCCGCCTTTGGCGGTGCTATTCCGCCGATTATCGAGGATGGCACGGGCGAGAATATCCTGATTGGCGATGATGTAGCGATCCTGTCGCTGGGGCTGACCGCACCGGGCCAGTCGCTGGCCGAAGCCAGGCCGTCGCTGGTGCCGGGCGCCAGCGAGCCGTTTGACGGGCGGCAGCTGAAACCGATCACCCTGCCGCAGGCGATGGAAGACGCGATCCGATAATGCGGTTGCTGGCTTCTGCGTGCGCGGTTCTGGCGCTGGCCCTTACAGCGGGCGCGCGCGAGCCGGCGGGCGTGGCCGACGGGGTGATAATGTCCGACGGCCTGCCGCGGCTGCTGTCGGATTATCGCTTCTTCAAGGATGCCGCCGGCTGGCAGCCGAACGAGCGGGTGGTGCCCTATCAACTGAACACGCCTTTATTTTCCGATTATGCGGAAAAATACCGGTTCATCTATGTGCCCGAGGGGCAGCAGGCGCAGGCCGGTGGCGACGGGTTGCTCGAATTTCCGGTGGGGTCGGCGCTGATCAAAAGCTTCGGTTACGAGCGCGATGGCAAGCCGATGCTGCTCGAGACCCGGGTGCTGCTGCACCGCGCCGACGGCTGGCTGGCGCTGCCCTATGTCTGGAACGAGGAGCAGACCGAGGCGAAGCTGAAGGTGGCGGGGGCGCGCATCCCGGTCACTTTCACCGACCCGGCCGGACGGGAACGGTCGATCAGCTATGCCGTGCCAAACAAGAACCAGTGCAAGGAATGCCATGCTCTGTCGGAAGCGGTGACGCCGATCGGCCCCAAGGCGCGCAATCTGACCCGTGACGGACAGCTTGATCAATTCGCAAAGCTCGGCCTGATCGACCGGGCACCCAAGGTTGACTATCGCGTGCCGCTCTGGGGGGAGACCGGCGGCAAGCTGGACGATCGCGCGCGCGGCTATCTCGACGTCAATTGCGCCCATTGTCACAATGTCCGTGGTTCAGCGAGCAACTCGGGCCTGTTCCTGACCTATGAGGAGGACATGCCGGTCCGTATCGGCATCCACAAACGCCCGGTCGCCGCGGGCCGGGGCAGCGGTAGCCATGATTTCGACATCGCGCCAGGCGATCCGGACGGCAGCATCATGATCTACCGGCTGAACAGCCTTGATCCGGGCATCTCCATGCCGGAAGTCGGGCGCTCGATCGTCCATGACGAGGGCGTCGCGCTGCTCAGCGAATGGATCGCGGAGATGGAATAGGGGATGTTTGTTTGAGCTCAAGCGCTGGGCCCGGACCTATGTATTTTGTCTCGCGGCAGTTCGCTCCGCTCACGCCTCCGACGGGGCGGGCTAATGCCCGACGCGCGGTCGCGCTTGCCTCCGCTTCGCGTCGGTGAGGCTCTCCCAATTGTGGTCAGTTTCGAACCGGGGCGTAGCCGAGGCAAGGCCGACCGGCCGCCGCGCCTTATTGGCGCGATAGCCAAGGGCGCGGATGCGCCCGCCCGGCGCTTGAGGTTAACAAACAATCATTTCACCCGGGTCCAGTTCTGTCCCTGACAGATGAAGGCGACACAGCCTTTCATCTTCAGACTGTTGGCCGAGTTCAGGCTGACTTCCGAACGATAGGTTCTACCGGATTTCGGATCATAGACCTTGCCGCGCCAGATATCGCCATCGGGTTTGAACCCGGTCAAAATCGCCATGCCGAGCAAGGTGCGGCTGCGCAGGCTTTTGTCGGGATTGTTGACATCCTTCTGCCCCACTCCGTTTGGCGGCCGCACCAGATATTTATGGATGCGGCCACAGACGCTGGCGCCGCATTTTGAAATCTTGATGATGGCATCGCGGTCTTGCGTGATCCATTCACCCTGGATCGAATCCGCGGCCTGTACCGGAGCGGCAACCGTCAGGGCGGCAAAGGCCAGTCCTGCCGCTAACATACCGGCGTTCCGTTTAGGCATGATCAAGCTCCCCGGCGATATCTCCGATTTTCGGGATATCTCTATAAATCGTCGAGCTTTGCTAGCTTGTCCCGGGTTACGCCAATCTGAACGCGCCGGAACAACTTGCCCTCTTCGGCCCAGAACACAAAGGCCAGCGACGCGATGCCGCAGACCATGAAGCCCGTGGCGAGCGGCAAGACCGTGCCGTCAAATTGCAGCCCGATCGCTGCACCGATCATCGCCGAGAGGCCGGAACGGGAAAAATTCTGGAAGGAGGAAGCCACGCCGGCCGTCTTGCCGAACGGCTGCATGGCGATGGAACTGAAATTCGCGCCGGTGAAACCGACCATTGCCATCGAGGGCACCAGTACCGCTGTGAACGACCACAGATTGAGCATGTCAGCCTCTGCGAGAATGAAATGGACGATCGATACGAAGATGAAAAAGATCAGCGCGGATTGCGAGACCCGGCGTGCGCCAAAGCGCATGACGATCCGCGAATTGGTGAAACTGGCGATCGACATCGCGCCGGCGCTCAAGGCGAAAATAAAGGCAAAAATATCGCCGGCATCGAATATGTCGAAAAATATCTGCTGTGCCGAGGCGATATAGGCGAAAAGCGGGGCCATCATCAGGCCGCTGGCGATGACATGGCCAAAGCTGTTGCGGTTGAAGATCACATTATACCAGGCCGATGCAACGGATTTGAACCGGATCGGCGTCTTGTCGTCGGGATGCAGGGTCTCGGGCAAGCGGCTGCTCACCCATAGAAAGGTCGCCAGGCCCGCGGTAGCCAGAACCAGAAATATCGCCTTCCAGGGCGCAACATGCAGGACCATCTGCCCGACCAGCGGCGCCGTGATCGGGACGATCATGAACACCATCATGATGGTGGACATCGACCGCGCCATGGCGTCGCCGTCATACCGGTCCCGGATGATGCTGTTTGCCAGCACACCCATTGCCGAGGCGGCCAGCCCCTGGATGAAACGGCCGATCAGCAGTAACTGATAATCCCAGGCAAGCGCGCATAATATGGCAAATATGGTGTAGATGGAGATGGTCACCAGAAGCACAGGCTTGCGACCGTATCGGTCCGCCAGCGACCCGTACAGGATCGAGCCGATCGCCATGCCGTAAATATAGGATGTTATCGTCCATTGCCGGTCATTGACGCTGGGGAGGGAAAAGTCGTCGGAGATCAGCCCCAGGGCTGGCAGCATGATATCGATCGCCAGCGCGTTCAGCGACATCAGGCTGGCCATCATGATGACAAGTTCGGTGCGACCTATGGGGAAGGGGAGAGCTTTGCGTTGCACCGGTGGCCTATGGCAAGAACAGGCGGTTGTGGCTATAGTGTAAATGAACAGCCCGAGCCTTTGCCGGGCTCTGCCAACGGGGGAAAAGGGAATGCCAAAGCCATGGTTGCCAAAGCTTGTGCTGGTCATGGCGACGCTGGCCGGCACGACCGCTTCACAGGCAGAATCCGCGGCTGCCGGGACCAGCTGCGCTTCTGCCTCGGGCGATATCTGGGGCGACGGCCAGCCGGATATCGCGCGGGAAGAGGTTGATGGCGAACGAATAGAATCTCTCGCCGATTTTTCGTATATGACCGAACGCCGGATAGCGGATGTGACCTTCATCAGGGGCGGCCGGTTTTCCGGCTGGGATTTCAGCGGAATGTCGCTGCCCGGCATATGCTTTGAGGAAAGCGATCTGTCAGGCGCCAATTTCGCGGGCGCGCTGGCACCGGGGGCGGGCTTCATCAAGGCCGATCTGAGCGGTGCGAACATGAACGGCGTGCATATGTCCGGCGTCCTGTTCCGCAACGCCGGTCTGAAAAATGTCACGGCGAAGGGTGCCGATTTCTCCGATGGTCATTTTGACGGTGGCTGGTTCGAGGGAAGCGTCGAGGGCTGGGATCTCGATGGCGCCGATATGTCAGGCTTCACCTTCGCCTGCGGGATAACGGTGCCGGATGGCTGTCCGGTCTATCAGGGCGGCGCGAAGATGACGGCCAGGGGTGCGGATTTCACCGATGCCACGCTGCACAGCTTTGGTCTGCATGCTGTCGACCTGGCCGGCGCCAGAATCGACGGGACGATTATCGGACCCCGCCAATTGCCCTATCTGGCGAAAAGCGATTTTGACGGCGCGGTGATCCTGCGCGGGGGCGAATATGATGCGAGCCTGACCAGCGAAGAAGCAAAGCAGCTATTGGCCGGAAATGTGGCGGAGGAGACGGCACAAACGCACCCGTCCTTCGACTGCGGCAAGGCGGCCAGCAAGGTGGAGCGCGAAATCTGCGGCGAATATGCCGATGATCTGCGCGCGGCGGATCGGGCGATTGCAGACCTGTACAAGCGGGCGAAGGCCAAGGATGCCGGTGTGCAGAACAGCCAGCGGGCCTGGCTGAAACAGCGCAATCTTTGCGACGCGGCGGAATATCCCGGAGATTGCATCCGGGAAAGCTACAGCACGCGGAAAGGGCAATTGCTTGGCCTGCTGGGCGAGCAGGACTGGCTGGATCGCGGCGAGGCGGCGTTGTTTGTCGACGATCTGCTGCCCTTGCCCGCTGCCATGGCCGGGTCGGATCTGTTCGGCAAAATTGCACCGGTTCTGATCGGTGCCTCTATGACCGAGATATTGATCGAGCGCGGCGATGACGGGCTCTATGCGATCAAGGGGAATGCAGTGGGTGCCAATGCGCATTTGTGCAGCATCTACGCCTCCCATCTCTATCTCGACAATTCATCCGGCTGGTATATCCCGGTGTCCGAAGGGGCGGCGAATCCGGTCTTCCGGATTTTTGGAAACCGGCTGGAAATATTTGCAGGAGGCCATCCGGATTATGAAAAACATCCCGAAGCGGCAGATATCATGAGTTGCGGGATGCGCGCCGGTTTCGGCGAGACGATCCGCGCCAATGTCAGTGACGCGCTGATCGAACGCTATCGGAAATCGCTGAACGAGGACATGTAGCTTCTCCCCAAGCGGCAAAACAGACGCTAGACTTAGGCCATGTCCGACTCCGCTCCAGACCTGCTCCAGCGCAAGATCATCCATATCGATATGGATGCCTTTTTTGCCAGCGTCGAGCAGCGGGATTTTCCCGAGCTGCGTGGCAAGCCGGTGGCAGTGGGCGGCTCGTCGAAGCGGGGGGTGGTGGCGGCGGCCTCTTATGAAGCGCGCAAATTTGGCGTACGCTCGGCCATGGCGTCGGTCACCGCCAAACGGCGCTGCCCCGATCTGATTTTCGTCAAGCACCGGTTCGAGGTCTATCGCGAGGTGTCTCAGCAGATCCGGGCGATCTTCCGCATGCACAGCGATCTGGTCGAGCCGCTGTCGCTGGATGAAGCTTATATCGATGTGACAGAGGACAAGATGGGGATCGGCAATGCGACAAGAATCGCCGAGATGATTCGCGCCGAAATCAAAAAGCAGACCGGTCTCACCGCCAGCGCCGGGGTCAGCTATAACAAGTTCATTGCCAAGATCGCCTCGGACCAGAACAAGCCCGACGGCATTTGCGTGATCAAGCCCCATCAGGGCGCGGATTTTGTTGCCGGGCTGCCGGTGCGGCGCTTTTACGGGGTTGGCCCGAAGACGGCGGAGCGGATGGCGAAGCTCGACATCCACACCGGCGCCGATCTGCGCGCGCAATCGCAGGATTTCCTGAGTCGGCATTTCGGCAAGTCGGCGGGCTATCTGTTTCGCGCCTCGCGCGGCGTCGATCATCGCGAAGTGCGGTCAAACCGTATCCGCAAGTCGGTCGGTGGAGAGCGGACCTATGGCGACGATCTGGTCAGCGACAGCGACATGCACGACGCCTTCGAGACGATCATCGATATCGTCTGGAACAGCATCGAGAAATGCGAGGTGCGCGGACGGACGGTGACGCTGAAGGCGAAATATGCCGACTTCCGGCAGGTGACGCGTTCCCACTCGGTGGATCATTATGTCGCGGACAAGAATGAATTTGCGCGCATCGGGCGGGACTTGCTGGCGAGTATCATGCCGGTGGAAAATGGGGTGCGGCTGCTCGGACTGACGCTGGCCAATCTGGAAGGCGCGGAAGCGAACGCAGTGGAACCGCCCGACGACAGTGAGCAGGCAGCGTTCGAATTTTAGCGGGGGCAAGAGCGAGGTGCTCCGCGCTTGACGCGGAGTTCTGCTTCACAACGCGCGCTCTTGCCTCCCGGGACTCCGCGGGAGACGCGCGGCACAATATGACAGGTTCTTGTCGCCATGGCTCCGCGTCAAGCGCGGAGCACGATCACGCGCAGGACACGGGTGGTCAGACACACATTTCTTCGTAGATCGGGCTGACATCGCCATGCCCCTCGCCGTTGCAGAGGTTTAGCCTTGCCATAAATTATACCCTGCAATACATAGTAACAATGTTAAGCAAGGCACCATGATGGAAACGCAAGCACATATTGAGTCGAAATGGGATGCCCAGCTCCGCAAGGGAACGCTGGAGCTGGTCATTTTGGCGATATTGAAAGAGCGGCGGCTTTATGGCCTCGAGCTGCTCGGCCAGCTGCAATCGCTCGAGACAACGGCGATAACCGAAGGGACTTTATACCCCCTACTGGACCGGCTGAAACGGGACGGCCTTGTCGATGCCCATTGGCAGCAAGAGGGCGAAACAAGGCCTCGCAAATATTACAAGCTCACCATGAAGGGCGAGGAGAAGCTGGCCGATCTGACGATCCGCTGGCGCAAATCCATCGAAGATATTGAAACCTTATTGAACAATCCCGGGCCGGGACCGATCCGCCCGAAAGGAGACTGATATGTCAGACCGCGAGATGATCCACGATTACCTGCAATCGCTGATGCGCTTCCTGTCCCGCCTCGACCAGGAAGATGCCGATGACGTGCTGCGCGAAATCGAGAGCCATATCTATGATGTAATGGAAATGCGGGAAGAAAACGGTCAAATGATCGATGCTTCGGCCATATTGGAAGGCTTCGGCCAGCCGCGCGATCTCGCCAGCCAATATGTCGACCATATTTTGAAGGGTGCTCCGCCGCCCAGCGGCTTCAAGGCAATCCAGCGGGTGAAACGGGGCGCAACGAGCGGACTGCGCTACGCGACCGCTCTGGTCGGCTATGTCACGGCTGCGACCCTGATCATTATCGGTCTTTACAAGCTGGTCGATCCCGATGCGGTCGGCTTCTGGGCGAATGAATCGGGGGAATCCGTTGTGATCGGCGCTTTGTCGGAAGTTCCGGCGGGTACGCACGAGCTAATGGGATGGTGGCTGACGCCGGTCGCGGTCCTGTTGGGCATCGGCGCGGCTTTTCTGACCAGCAGGCTGCTCGGGGTTTTGAAACTGAAGAGCTGAGTTCTGGCCGTTCGTAGTGCGTCGGCCACCGAGCGGGTGTGGGCCTGTGCTCCGCACTTGATGCGGAGCTCTGCATTACAAAGAACGCTTTTTGCCTTCAGGGCTCCGCGTCGAGCGCGGAGCACAAATCTATGCGACGCGCAGTGAGGGTGTTCAGAAACTCATCTCGTCATAGATCCGGCTGACATCGCCGTTCCATTCGCCATGATAGCGGTCGAGCAATTGTGCTGCCGGTGACTTGCCCTTGGCGACGACTTCGCGGAGTGGATCGAGGAAGCCGCTTTCATTGTCGCCGCTGGTGTTGAGACGGTTGCGCGCAGTGAGGCCAGCCGACGATATGTCGAGGATTTCCAAGGCCAGGTCTTTCAGCGTCTGGCCATTGGGAATCGGTGTATCGAGCCCGAGCTTGGGCACGCCGTTGCGCAGTGCTTCGCGTTCTTCCATGGTCCAGCCCTTGACCCGGTCCCATGCGGCATCGAGCGCCGTCTGGTCATAGAGCAGGCCGACCCAGAATGCGGGCAGGGCGCAGATGCGGTTCCACGGGCCGCCATCGGCGCCGCGCATCTCGAGGAAGCTTTTCAGGCGTACTTCGGGGAAGGCGGTCGAAAGATGGTCGTTCCAGTCGGACATGGTCGGTTTCTCGCACGGCAGGACCGAAAGATTGCCCTTCAGGAAATCGCGGAAGCTGAGGCCCGCAGCGTCAATATATTTGCCGTCGCGGAAGACGAAATACATCGGCACATCGAGCATATATTCGGCGTAGCGTTCGTAGCCGAAGCCGTCCTCGAATACGAAGGGCAGCATGCCGGTGCGGTGCGGATCGGTGTCCGACCAGATATGGCTGCGGAAGCTCTGGTAGCCATTGGGCTTGCCTTCGGTGAAGGGCGAATTGGCGAATAATGCGGTGGCCAGCGGTTGCAGCGCCAGCCCGACGCGGAATTTCTGCGCCATATCGGCTTCGCTGGCATAGTCGAGATTGACCTGGATCGTACAGGTGCGCAGCATCATGTCGAGGCCGAGATTGCCGACGCGCGGCATATGGTCGAGCATGATCTGGTAGCGGCCCTTGGGCATGATCGGCAGTTCGGCGCGGGTCTTGTCGGGCCACATGCCCATGCCGAGAAAGCCGGTACCGGTCTTCTCGCCGATGGCTTTGACCTGCTGCAAATGGCGGCCGGTTTCGTTGCAGGTTTCGTGCAGATTTTCCAGCGGTGCGCCGGACAGTTCCAGCTGGCCGGCTGGCTCGAGGCTGATCGCGCCGTCGCTGCCGGACATGGCGATAACCTTGCCGCCTTCTTCAACCGGTTTCCAGCCGAATTCCTGCATGGCGAGGAGCAGGTCCCTGATGCCGCCGGGTTCGTCATAGCTCGGCGCGTGATGGTCGGTGGTGGAATAGACGAATTTCTCGTGCTCGGTGCCGATCCGCCAGCGGTCCTTGGCCTTCTCGCCTCCGACCATGGGTTCGACCAGCTGGCCGATATTCTCGATCACAGGATCGTTGCTGTCTGAAACCTGTCTAGTGCTCATCATCCAGCCTTAGAAAATGATCGGTGGCTAGGCCACTGAAAAAAATACTGATCCGCTGAAAGCTATTGTTGCTTGTCAGAGCAACCAGCTGACGGCGGCGAAACCGCCGACGAACAATATGCCGACCACTGTGGTGGCGAACGCGAAATTCTTGTCGATCCAGATTTTCATCGGCGGCCCGAAAAAGCGCAGCAGCGCCGCAACCAGAAAGAAGCGCGCCGAACGGGCGATAATCGCCGCGCCGACCAGGATATGCAGCGGCATTGCGGTGCTGCCCGCGGCGATGGTGATCACCTTGAACGGCAGCGGCGTGAAGCCGGCGAGCAGCACCACGATCCAGCCCTGTTCGTTGAAATTCTGCGCAAAAATATCGAATTTCTCGGTCACGCCGTAAAATTCGAGAATCGGCATGCCGACGGTTTCAAAGACGAAATAGCCGATGGCATAGCCGAGCAGCGCCCCGAGCACCGAGGCGACGGTGCAGATCAGGGCATACCACCAGGATTTTTCGGGCTTTGCCAGACACATGGGCGCGAGCATGACGTCCGGCGGGATCGGGAAGAAGCTGGATTCGGCAAAGCTGATCCCGGCGAGCCATTTCGGGGCTTGCCGGTGGGCTGCCTTGTCGAGCATCCATTCGTAGAGTTTCTTGAGCATTATTTTTTAGACCTCAATCGCCGGGCGGGCGCATCCGCCTGCTTGGCTTTCCTCGCATAAGCTCGGGCGCGCGGTCGCGCTTGCCTCACTTCGCTCGGTTTTCCGGTCATGATACCGAGCGTAGCGAGGCAAGGCCGCTACAGAAAGTAGATGGCGTCCGCCGCGCCTTATTGGCGCGAAAGCCACGGGCGCGGATGCGCCCGCCCGGCGCCTGAGGTGCAAAGAACACTCCATCTAGTGACCGGGTGCGCCGGTGATTTCCTCGAGCAGCTCTTTTGGCGTCTCGCGGCCATGGTCGGTGCCGGCGGAGCGATTGCCTTTTGCCAGGGCGAAGACGACGCCGGAGAGCGCCAGCAGGCCGATGATATTGGGCAGGGTCATTGCGGCATTGGAAATGTCGCCGAGACGCCAGACCAGCTGCAGCGGCGCGAAGGAGCCGACGAAGATCACCACGCACCACAATATCCGCCAGATGATGTGCAGGGTTTTCTCGCCCTTCAGGCTGGACCCCGGCAGACGGTCATAGAGATAGGTGATCGCCCGCTCGCCATAATAGCTCCAGGTGAGCAATGTGGTGAAGACGAACAGGATCAGCGCCACCGACACCACCAAAGTACCGACGGGAATGCCGAAGACCAGATAGGGGAAGGCCGCTGCATAAGCGCCGGAGGTCATGGCAAAGCCCTGCAGATCCGATTGCCAGGCATGTTCTACCGCTTGGGTGACGCCATTGGCGTCGGTGAAGGTGAAGTCACCGGCCACGGTGAGCATGACCAATGCGGTCATCGTGCAGATGACGACCGTATCAATGAAGGTTCCCATCATCGCGAAACGGCCCTGTGCGGCCGGATCATTGGTCTGCGCGACGGCATGGGCGATCGGCGTCGAACCCTGTCCCGCTTCGTTGGAGAACAGTCCGCGCGCGACACCGGCGCGGATCGCCATGATGATCGCCGCGCCGAGGAAGCCGCCGCTGGCCGACTGGACGTTGAACGCGCCGTCGAAAATACGGCCGAAGGTTTCCGGCAGATAGGGCAGGTTGATCAGCAGGGCAGCCATTGCCATCAGCAGATAGGCACCGGCCATCCATGGGACGATGGTTTCGGCAACCTTGCCGATCGACTTGATGCCGCCGATAATCACCGCGAATACGGCAACCGCCGCCACGGCGCCGCCGATCCATTCGGGAATGCCGAACAGTTCATTGGCGCTGTCACCAAGACTGTTGGCCTGGATGCCGTTGCCGGTGACCAGCGCGGAAAACAGCGTGCCAAGGCAGAACAGAACCGCCAGCCACGTCCATTTCGGTCCCAGACCGATGGAAATATAGGTCATCGGGCCACCGCGATAGGTGCCGTCAGCAGCCTGTGAACGGAAGCGCACGGCCAGAGAGCCTTCAGCAAAGGCCAGCGCCATGCCGAACAGGGCCGTCACCCACATCCAGAAAATTGCGCCGGGTCCGCCGAGCGTGATCGCGGTGGCAACGCCAGCGAGATTGCCGGTGCCAACTTGGCCGGAAAGCGCTGTCGACAGCGCTGCAAATGGAGAAATTTCGCCAGCGCCCTTGTTGTCCGACTTTTTGAACAAGCCTGCCAGTGCGGGGAAAAGACGGCGCAGCGGATAGCCGCGCAGACCGATCATGAAATAGATGCCGGCACCGAGCAGGATCACCACCATCGGCGGGATTGGCAGGATTTCCACCCCGGCCCAGCTGCCGCCCCATATGAAATCCGACACATTGGTGATCGGCTCGATCGCCGCTTCGAGACCTGAAACAGGTGCTGTACTCACAAAACTTCTCCCCGATGGCGCGCATTGGCGCATATTCTATCCCGTGCGGCAGGATTAGCAGGCGGAGGCTTTTTGGCAAATGCTTTTGCCATCTTGGCGGCAGAGCCTATGCTGGATGAAAATCGCAAAACAGCATGGAGATGAAATGATGCACAGCCTTTGGGTGAAGAAAGATGACCTCGCGCAATCGCAATGGCGGGAAAGCGCCGCGCCGTCGCTCGCCGACGGGCAAATATTGCTGGCGGTCGAAAAATACGCCCTGACGGCCAATAATATCACTTATGCCGTGGTCGGCGACGGGTTCGGCTACTGGAATTTCTTCCCCACCGGCGATGCGGAATGGGGCATTGTTCCGGTCTGGGGCTTCGCGAAGGTCGTAGCCTCGGAAAATACCGATATCGCGGTGGGCGAGCGGGTCTACGGCTATCTGCCGATGGCCAGCCATTTGCTGGTCACGCCGGCCAATGTGCAGGACGGCGGCTTCGTCGACGGGGCCGAACACCGGCAGGGACTGGCCATCATTTACAATCAATATCAGCGGCTGGGATCGGACGCGGGCGCGCATGAAGCGGAACGGGCGATTTTCCAGCCTCTGTTTACCACCAGTTTCCTGATCGAGCATTTCATGCGGTCGAACGACTGGTTCGGGGCCAAAGCCCTGCTGATGACCAGCGCGTCGTCAAAAACCTCGCTGGCTCTGGCGATGGTCGCCCGCAGCCTCAGTCCCGAAATCCGGCGCATCGGCCTGACCTCGGCAGGAAACAAGGCTTTCGTCGAGACATCCGGCCTCTATGACGCGGTCCTCACCTATGACAATCTGGCGGAAGCCGACACGGCGACCCCGACCGTTTCGGTTGACTTTGCCGGCAACAGCAAGCTGCTCGGTGCCATCCACAGCCACTGGGGGGACCAGTTGAAATTCAGCTCGCTGGTCGGCGCGACCCATATTTCAGCGCGCGGCGGCGGCGAGGAATTGCAGGGACCGAAGCCGGAGCTTTTCTTTGCCCCGACCGCGGCCGAAAGCCTGATGAAGGAAATCGGACCGGTGGCGTTTCGCGAGCGGGTCGACGCGCAATTTTCCGCCTTTGTGTCGGGCGCCAGCGACTATTTGCAGATCGAGGATCTGAAAGGGCGAGATGCGCTGCAATCCGCCTATCTCTCGATGCTGGCCAATGAAGTCGATCCCAGCCGCGGCCTGATGTGCCATCTGGCCTAGGGCCGAGATGACTTGATTGTCGGGCAATATGGCAGGATAACGGTCCCGATCGGGTCGCACCGATGGAGGGCAAAGCGTGGCTGAACCAACAGGACTGCCGGATTTGGGAAGCCATGTGCTGTTTCAGCATGTGACACCGGAAGCCCTGAACGCGCTGCAGTCGGTCTCGGTTGTGAAGCGGATCGCCGGCGGAGAAGCTCTGGTCCGGCAGGGGGACGCCGCCGACGCGCTCTATTTTGTCGAATCCGGCCGGTTCCGGGTGGTGGTCAACCAGACCCGGATCGTTGCCCATATCGAAAGCGGGGAAGCGGTCGGGGAACTGGCTTTTTTCGCTGGCGGGAAGCGCACCGCCGATGTCGTCGCGATGCGCGATTCGAGCGTGCTGGAAGTATCCCGGCGCGCCTTTGACGATATCGCCCGCGCGCATCCCGAACTATATGCAGCCATGCTGAAGCTGGTGTCCGAACGGCTGGCGGTTGCGACCGCGCGGACCGCGTCGATAACCGCGAAAAATCCCCGGGTGATCGCGATGCTGCCCGCCGGGACCAGCCAGCTGCCGGACGGTTTTCTGGCGCGCATGGCGGAGGCTTTCACGGGTGTTGTCCGGACGGAAACGCCGGTGGTGCCGGTCGATAGAGCGACGAGCGAGGCCGCCGATGCGCATGAATATCAGGCCTGGCTGGCGGAACAGGAGGCGAAGGGCGCCTATATCCTGATCGACGGCAGCGGGCCGGAGGACTGGGGGCAGATGGTCTGCCGCAACGCCGATGCGCTGGTGATGGTGGCGCGGCCCGGACAGGCGGATCCCGAAACCAATGCGATGGAAAAAGCGGCGATGGACTGGATCGCCGAGCCGCAGCGCACCTTGCTGTTGCTCCGCGCGAACGCCGGCAAGACGATCAGCCACAGCGGCGACTGGATCGATCCGCGCGCGCCAAAGCTGCACCATCATGTCGCGCTCGACCATGATGCGGATTTTGCCAAGGTCGCCCGCTTCCTGACCGGTCGGGCCATCGGCGTGGTGCTGGCCGGTGGCGGCGCGCTGGGCTGCGCCCATCTCGGCGTGATCAAGGCCTTGCGGCAGGCGGCCATCCCGATCGACTTTATCGGCGGTGCCAGCGCCGGGGCGGCGATGGGCGGCGCGATCGCGCGCGGCATGTCGGTGGACGAGACGCTCGACCAGATGGAGGCGATGTTCATCCACGCCAAAGCCATGAAACGCCTCACCCTGCCGATCTACTCGCTGCTCGATCCGACGGTGTTCGACAGCGAATTGCGGACCCGGTACGGCACGAAGGATATTGCCGACCAGCCGATCAACTTCTTTGGCGTCTCGACCAACCTGTCGACCAACGGCCTGCATATCCACCGGCGCGGACCATTATGGGAATGCGTGCGGGCCTCGGGCTCGCTGCCGACCATATTGCCGCCGTTCATCGATGGCGAGGGCAATATCCTGGTCGATGGCGGGGTGCTCGACAATGTGCCGGTCAGGATCATGCACGGGCTGAAGGCCGGCCCGAATATGGTGGTGTCGCTGGGCGATCCGAACGAGGTCTGGCGGACCGAGGCGCATTATGACGATATCCGCGGGCGCTGGAGCCTGCTGCGCGATGTGATCCTGCGCCGAAAGCAGACGGTGCAATTTCCGTCGATTGTCGAGATCATGTCGCGTTCGATGGTGGTGGCCAGCCGGATGGCGTCAAAGGAAATGCTCGGCGAACAGGACATATTGGTCAATCCGCCGATCATCGCTGATATGCAGATCCTGGACTGGCACCTTGGCCGGAAACTGGCGGAAATGGCTGCAGAATATATTGGTGAGCAGGTCATTCCCAAGCTTGACCTTGGGATATAATTTACCAAATAGGTAAATAATTCTTGACATCGTCACGCTGTTTAGGTACATATCAGGAACATCGCGAAATTGTGATTCGGGCCAACCGGCTCTGAACGTCTCCGCCAATCCAGGCGGGGCCGTTCTGACCGGGCGGCCCTTTTTTATGTCCGGACGGTTCGCGTCGATCCGGCACGGAGTATATTATGCCAAGATCAATAGTCAGGGGATGTTATGACAACCGGCGCAAGCTGAAATTTCTGAAAGAGCTCGCGATCAGCTCGCATGTGGCGAATTCGGCGAAGGCCGCCGGTGTTGCTGTATCGACAGTATATAGCTGGCGTGAGCGGGATCCGGAGTTTTTCCAGCAATGGATGCGTTCGCTAGCCGCCGGTTACGAACTGCTTGAAATGGATATGCTCAACCGCGCTCGCAACGGAGTGGAACAACCGGTTTTTCACGACGGAGAGCAGGTCGCGACGGTCAGGCACTATAATGACGGTATCGGCGTCAAACTGCTGCTGGCACACAAGCAGATGGTGGCGCTGACCCGGGCGATCGAAGAGGATATCAACCCGGATCAGGTGCGTATCGATCTTGATCGCAAGCTGGGGGATATGCGGATGAAGCTGCTGCGCCGGCGGGCGCTGGCCGAAGGAGAGGGAAAGCCGGCGACGTCCGACAATGATGAATGATATCTCCGAGGCGGAGCTATTTGCCCAATTGACGGCGCGGGAACGCAATGCGTTTTTCTCCTCTTTGAGTACGCAAGAGCAGCAGGAATTTCTGTACCGCTGGGATTTCTGGGCGCGGCCAGGACAGCGGCCGCCCGAAGGTGACTGGTCGGTCTGGCTGATCATGGCGGGGCGCGGTTTCGGCAAGACCCGGGCCGGAGCGGAATGGGTGCGGAGCATCGCCGAGGGTGATGGCAGCGCCCGGTTTGCGCTGGTCGGGGCCAATTATGCCGAAACCCGTTCGGTGATGGTCGAAGGAGAAAGCGGATTATTGTCGATCGCGCCACCCAAGCAGCGGCCGGTGTGGGAACCGTCGCTGAAGCGACTGACCTGGGACAATGGCGCGCAGGCGCATCTCTATTCTGCCGCCGAACCGGAGGGGCTGCGCGGACCGCAGCACAGCCATGGCTGGTGTGACGAGATTGCCAAATGGATGAACAATGCCGGGCAGGCGGAAGCGGCCTGGGACAATCTGAAAATGGGTTTGCGCCTCGGCTTCCGGCCGCAACTGGTGGCGACCACAACGCCGCGTCCGGTGGCTTTGGTGCGGGCGCTGGTGAGCGGGGACATTGCTGTCAGTAAGGGCCGGACGCTGGATAATGATCTGCATCTGCCGGTGGCTTTTCTCACCGCGATGACGGCGGATTATGGTGGCACGAGGCTGGGGCGGCAGGAACTGGATGGCGAGTTGATCGAGGATGTCGAGGGCGCGCTGTGGACAAGGGCGATGATTGAGGGATGTCGGGTTTCTAGCAACGCCGTTCGTGTCGAGCGAAGTCGAGACACATTGGATAGCGCGAACCGGTCTCTCGACTGCGCTCGAGACGAACGGGAGACTGGTTTTGCCCGCATCGTCATCGGCGTTGATCCGCCGGCCTCGAAAAATGGCGACGCCTGCGGGATTATTGTCGCGGGACTCGGCGCAGACGGCAAAGCCTATGTGCTGGCCGACTGCAGCGTGGAAAGGGTCAGTCCCGAAACATGGGCGCGCAAGGTGGCGGATGCGGCGGACCGTTTCGATGCCGACCGTGTCATTGCCGAAGCCAATCAGGGCGGGGCGATGGTCAAATCTGTACTGCAGGCGGTGAAGATTTCGCTGCCGGTGAAACTGGTCCACGCCTCGCGCGGCAAGGTTGCAAGGGCGGAACCGGTGGCCGCGCTTTATGAAAATGGGCGGGTGCATCATGCCGGCGCGTTTCCAGAGCTCGAAGACGAGATGTGCGGCCTGCTGGTCGGCGGCGGCTATGAAGGCCCAGGCCGTTCGCCGGACCGGGCCGATGCTCTGGTCTGGGCTTTGACGGAGTTGATGTTGGGGAAGGCGCGGGAGCCGCGGGTGCGGTAGTAATGCCCGCTGAGTGTTATGTGCTCCGCACTCAATGCGGAGCCCTCTCGGTGTTCAGTTCCTAGCCTCCAGAGCTCCGCATTGAGTGCGGAGCACATCTTTGTGTTATCAAGGAAGGTATATATGACATTCTGGGAAAATATCGCGCTCGCCTTCAAGGGCGGGGGTGGACCATCGCGGCCGCCTTTGGGGCGGTCTTATATCGGCACCTATGGTGGCGCGGCTCTTTCAGGGGACGCGCCCTTTTCCTATGAGGGCCGGGTGCGTGAGGCTTATGTTGAGAATGCCATTGCCCAGCGAGCAGTGCGGATTGTCGCGGAGGGTGTGGGCGGCGCGCCGTTGTTGCCGCTGGATGACAAGGTCGTGGCGCTGGTCGGTGGACCGGGCACGAGCCAGTCCTTGCTGGAGACCATTGCCGCGCATCTGTTGCTCCATGGCAATGCTTATGTGCAGGTGATCCGCGGCGACCAGAATCAGCCGGCGGAACTTTATGCGCTGCGCCCCGACCGGATCACCGTCGAACCCGATGCCAAGGGCTGGCCGGTCGCCTATAATTACCGTGCTGGCGAACATCGGACGCGCTTTGCCGCGCGGGATGCAATGGGTCGTCCGGCGATCATTCACCTCAAGGGCTTCCACCCGACCGATGACCATTATGGACATGGTTGCCTTGGCGCGGCGGCGAAAGCGGTGGCGGTGCATAATGCGGCGGCGAAGTGGAACAAGGCGATATTGGACAATGCGGCGCGGCCATCGGGCGCTTTGGTCTATGATCCGGGTGCCGATGGGTCGGCGCTGACCGGGGAGCAGTTCGACCGGCTGAAGGCCGAAATGGATGCGAGCTTTGCCGGTTCCGGAAATGCCGGGCGGCCGATGCTGCTCGAGGGCGGTCTGAAATGGCAGTCGATGAGCATGACCCCTGCGGACATGGATTTTGTCGCGTTGAAAGAGGCGGCGGCGCGGGAGATTGCGCTCGCTTTTGGCGTGCCGCCGATGTTGCTCGGTTTGCCTGGCGATAATAGTTACGCCAATTATCGCGAGGCCAACCGGGCGCTGTGGCGGCTGACGATCTTGCCGCTGGCGGGGAAGATATTGGACGGGCTGTCGGGGGCGCTGGGTGCGTGGTGGCCGGATGCGAAGCTGGCGGTGGATCGCGACCAGATCCCGGCGCTGTCGGAGGATCGCGAGCGGCTGTGGAAGCAGGTGTGCGAGGCGGATTTTCTGTCGCCGGAAGAGAAACGGGCGATGCTGGGGGTGTAATTTTGTCTCGCGGCAGTTCGCTGCGCGAACGCCTCCGACGGGGCGGGCTTTCGCCCGGCGCGCGGTCGCGCTTGCCTCGGCTTCGCTCGGTAGCAGGACATCAACCGAGCGTAGCGAGGCAAGGCCGACTGGCCGCCGCGCCTTATTGGCGCGAAAGCCAAGGGCGCGGATGCGGCCGCCCGGCGTTTGAGGTTAAAACGGAGTTTTATACAAAATGCAAAACAACGAAATGCTCGCCCGCCTGATGGCGCAGGCGGAAGGCGATGGTGCCGATCTGGTGACGCTGCGCGCGATTGTCGAGGAGGCGACGGACAGCGGCGCGGTGCGGGTGCTCGACCGGTTGGGGCTGTCTGATCCCGGTGCCGAGGATGATATTGATGAATTGCGCGAGCTGCTTCGCGCCTGGCGCGACGCGAAGGCGAGCGCGTGGAAAGCGGCGATCCGCTGGATAATTCGCGGAGCGCTGGCACTGCTGCTGGTCGGCATCGCGATGCGCTTGGGTCTGGGACACCTGATATCGTGAAGAAACTGGATCAAATAGGTCCCTTCCCTGAAGGGGATGGGCCAAGAGATATTCGCTTCGCCGGCTATGCCGCGATCTTCAACCGGATCGACAAGGGCGGCGATATCATCCGGCCGGGAGCGTTCGGCGATCTGGCGGACGGGCAATCCTTGCCGTTGCTCTGGCAACATGATCCGCGCCAGCAGATCGGCCGCGTCGACTATGTGCGCGAGGACCGGCGCGGACTGCGGGTGATCGGGACCATATCGACCGCGACGCGGGCGGGGCGGGATGCGGTGGCCGGTCTGGCGAGCGGCGCTCTCGGGGGGTTGAGTTTCGGCTATCGGGTGAACCGTTCCTCCGGTCAGAAGCCGCGCGAGCTTCTGGATCTCGACGTAGCAGAAATTTCGCTGGTGACATTTCCGATGCAGGGACTGGCGCAGGTTCACCGGGTTGAACGAGATGCCGATTTATCTTGATCGTGTCCTTCTCAAGAGTATTAGTAATGCAATACACTGCGGAGAAAGATATATGAAAGCCCTTTTTGCGACCCTGCTGGCGCTTTGCTTTGCGGCTCAGCCGGCTCTGGCGGCGGACACCACCGGTCAAGCGCCTGAACCCGTGCGGGTCATGGTGCTGGGTGTCTATCATTTTGCCAATCCCGGAGCCGATCTGAACAATGCCAAGGTTGATGATGTGCTGACACCGCAGCGGCAAAAGGAGCTTGAGGCTCTGGCCGAGACCTTGAAGACATTCCAACCCACTGTTGTCGCGGTCGAAGCGTCGGCCGAGCCGCCTTATGCGGATACAGGCTATAGTGGTTTCAAACCGGAGGATCTGACCAAGGAACGCAACGAGGTGGTGCAAATGGGTTATCGGGTCGCCCATGCCGCCGGCATTGAAAGAGTCTATGCGATTGATGAACAGCCGTCAGAGGGAGAACCGGACTATTTTCCCTATGGCAGCGTCCAGCAACAGGCCGAGGAAACCGGCGAGGCCGAACGCCTCAAGATCATGTCGGATTTCGGTGCGATGATGGCCAGGTTTGAAGAGGAGCAGAAGAGCAAGTCCATTCCCGAGTTGCTCATGTTCTGGAATGGCGACACACTGCCGGACGATTTCTACTGGAACATCATGACCATCGGGCAGGGCGAAAAACAGACGGGCGCCGAGCTCGCGGCCTACTGGTTTATGCGCAACGCGAAAATATTCAACAAGCTGGTGCAGGTGACCCAGCCGGGTGACCGGGTAATCCTGATCTTTGGCAGCGGCCACCGGGCCTGGCTGCGCGAAATGGTCGAGAAAACACAAGGCTACGAGCTGGAGCCGGTGATGCCCTATTTGCAGCAGGCTGCTGGCGCCCTGTCCGAATAGAGCCGGACAATTTGAAAACCCCGAGCCGCCCCTCACCGGGCGGCTTTTTTATTGCCCACAGGAAAGGAAAGACATGACAGATTCTCCCCAATTCGAAACCAAGGCCGACCCGCTTGAAGCGTCCTTTGACGCGGTGCTGATGGCCGAAGATGTCGCCAGCCAGAGCGACCAGATCAAATCGCTGCGCACCGATGTCGATGGCCTGAAGGTGCAGATGAGCGATATTTCGAAGGCTTCGGCCCGGCCTGTGCTGGCCGGAAACATCGATGGTGCGAAGGGAATGCCCTCTTCGGCGGCCGCGCAGGATTTTGTCGCCAAATATCTCCGGCGCGGAGACCAGAGCGGTGTCGAGCTGAAAAGCTTTTCCGGTGCCTCCGGACCCGAGGGCGGTTTTGCCGTGCCGCAGGAAATTGATGCGCTGATCGGGGCGACGCTCAAGGATATCTCGCCAATACGCTCCATCGCAACGGTCGTGCAGACCGGCACGGCGGGCTATCGCAAGCTGGTGACCACCGGCGGCACGCCCTCCGGCTGGGTCAGCGAAACGGCAGGGCGTCCGGAAACCGATACGCCGGATTTCAACGAGATCGCGCCGCCGAGCGGTGAGCTGTACGCCAATCCGGCAGCCTCTCAGGCGATGCTTGATGATGCGGCTTTTGACGTCGAATCCTGGCTGGCGGACGAAATTGCCCGCGAATTTGCCCAGGCGGAAGGCGCCGCCTTTGTCGGTGGCTCCGGCGTCAACCAGCCGCGCGGCTTTCTCAACGCGACGGTGACCGACGAGAGTGATGACGTGCGGGCGTTCGGGTCTTTGCAATATGTGCCGTCGGGCGCGTCTGGCAGTTTCGACAGCGAAGATGTGCTGGTCGATCTGGTCCACACGCTGCGTCCCGCCTACCGGCAGGGCGCATCCTTCGTGATGAACAGCTCGACGCTGGCGCATATTCGCAAGTTCAAGACGGCGGACGGTGCCTTTCTGTGGCAGCCTTCGCTCGCCAGTGGCCAGCCCGCGACCCTGCTCGGCTATCCGGTGGTCGAGGCGGAAGACATGCCCGATATCGCGGCGGACAGCCTGTCGATTGCCTTCGGTAATTTCCGCGCCGGCTATCTGATCGCCGAACGCAGCGCGACCAGCATCTTGCGCGATCCGTTCACCAACAAGCCGTTTGTCCATTTCTACGCGACCAAGCGGGTTGGCGGACAGATCATGAATTCGGAAGCGATCAAGCTGATGCAGTTCAGCGCTTCCTGACCCCTTGCTGCGCTTCGGCGCAGCGCGCCCGTGCCGGTTGCTCCCCCTCTCGTTCCGGCGCGGGCGCATATTTCTAAACCCAAGTGAAAGGATGCCGCGACCGTGAGCTTCCCCATTGCAGACTGGCCGGACCTACCGGCAGCGCTGATCGCAGAGGTCAGGGATTTTGTCCGGATTGATCATCAGGCCGATGATGCCGCCATCGACGCGTTTCTGCGCAGCGCGGCGTCCTTGTGCGAGGATTTTACCGGGCAGATGCTGATTGTCCGGTCGGTGACAGATATGTTGCCGGCGCGGCGTGAGTGGAAGAAGCTGAAGCGTCTGCCGGTGCAGTCGATTGTTTCGGTCGAGGCGGTGGGCGCGGACGGGATCGCGGCGGCGTTTGCGGTCGAGGACTATGCGCTCGACATCGACAGCGACGGTATCGGCTGGATCAGGCTGCACCGGAGTGATGGCGGCTCCCGGGTCCGCGTGACCTATAACGCCGGTCTGGCGACAGATTGGGATGAACTGCCCGCGAGCCTGCGCCAGGGGATCGTGCGGATGGCGGGCTATCTCTACGCCAATCGCGACGGTGTCGATGCGGGCGGCCCGCCGAGTGCGGTGACCGCTTTGTGGCGACCCTTTCGCCGGATGAGGATCGGGTGATGGGACAGGAATTTTCCGGCATTTTGCGCGAACGCATATCGATTGAACGGCAGAGTGTCGGGCGCGATGCGCTGGGCTCGGCCGAACCGCAATATCTTACCGTGGGCGTCTTCTGGGCGGCTGCCGAAGCCTTGCACGGCGGAACGGCCAGCGAAGCGGAGAGCCGCTCGGCGATGCCGCGCTGGCGGTTTACCTTGCGCGAAACCCAGGTGATCAAGCCGGGCGACCGGCTGGTCTGGGGGGACCGGATAATGACCGTTTCAAGCGTGATTCTGGAGCACCGTCTGGTCCCGAAAACCATATTGCAGGCGGAAGAGACAAGATGATGGAAAAATTGCAGAAGCGCGGGGAGGCGATTGCCGAACAGCGGCTGGCTCGCGCCAAATCCGAGATCAAATCTGTGCTTGTGGAAGAGTTGCCTGCCGATGTGCGGGTTACAGAAACTGGCGAAGGAGTGCGGGTGGAAGCCCGGCGGCTGAAACAGCGGCTGATCGGGAATAGCAGCCTGCGCGATGTCGCTTTTCTGATGCGGGCCGTACGATGAGCAGCGCGCTGGAAGCGGTACAGCAGCAGCTGGTGACGCAGCTGAACGGGCATGGGCCATTGATGGATTTGATCAGCGGCATATTTGACGGGCCGCCGCCGCGTGCCGAATTTCCCTATATCGCGCTGGCCACCGGGGCCTCGCTCGACTGGAGCCACAAGGGCGGTGTCGGCCGCGAGTTGAGCCTTGCGCTGACCGTCCACGATGACGGCGAGACGGCGGCGCGCCTGCACCGGGTGATGGCGCTGGTCGAGGAGGCGCTCGAGCCGGGACTGGATGATCCGGCTAGCTGGCAGATCGTCACTTTTGATTTCCGTCGCACGCGTGTTCTGCGCAGCGCGGTCAGCCCGTGGAGCGGGCTAGTCGAATATCGGGCGAGGGTTTTGAGGACGTAGTGCCCCTGCGCAGGCAGGGAGATGTTTCTATTTTAACCTCAGGCGCCGGGCGGGCGCATCCGCGCCCTTGGCTTTCGCGCCGTATGGCGCGGCGGACGCCATTAGTTTTTTGGCGCCCTTGCCTCGCTGCGCTCGGTTAGAAACTTACCACCAGAGGGAGCACCAAACCGACGCGCAGCGGAGGCAAGCGCGACCGCGCGCCGGGCGAAAGCCCGCCCCGT
Source organism: Sphingorhabdus sp. YGSMI21 (assembly GCF_002776575.1). Classification (GTDB taxonomy): domain Bacteria; phylum Pseudomonadota; class Alphaproteobacteria; order Sphingomonadales; family Sphingomonadaceae; genus Parasphingorhabdus. The sequence goes on from NZ_CP022548.1 coordinate 1,798,580, forward strand.
TGGAGGCGTTCGCGTAGCGAACTGCCGCGAGACAAAAGAAATACAACAGGAAGGAACCAGAATATGGCAGCAGAAAAAGGCAGCGCCTTTCTCCTGAAAATCGGCGATGGCGAGAGCCCCGTCAGCTACACGACCATCGCGGGTCTGCGGACCACACAGATGTCGATCAATGGCGAACCGGTAGCGATCACCAGTAAGGACAGCGGCGGCTGGCGGCAGTTGCTGTCGGGTGCGGGAGTTCGGTCTGTGTCCGTGTCAGGGGCTGGCGTGTTCACCGGCTCGGACGCGGAGATGCGGATCAAGAATCATGCGCTGGGCGGCATCATCGACGCCTATGAACTCAGCTTCGAGGGCGGCGAGCGGATGCAGGGCGATTTTCTCGTCGCGCGGCTGGATTATAGCGGCGATTATAACGGCGAGCGCAGTTACACGCTGAGCTTGGAAAGCTCCGGAGCGGTCGCCAGTGTCTGAGCGGCGCGCCAACGCCCTGCGCGGCGAGGCAGAGATTGTGATTGAGGGCACGCGCTTGATCCTGCGGCCCCGCTTTGCCGCCCTGGTCGCGGCCGAGGATGAGCTGGGATCGCTGTTCGAACTGGTTGAACGGGCCGCTAATGGACGGCTTTTGTTGTCGGAAATCGTCACGCTGTTCTGGCATGTTGCGCGCGATCGACCCGCGCAATTGACCCGCGACCAGCTGGGCGAGGGGATGATGAAGCTGGGGCTGGCCGGGGTGACGCCGGCGCTAAAGATCCTGCTGAAGCAGATATTGTCGGGCGGCGATGCGTGAGGCGTGTCCCCGCGAAGGCGGGGATCCATCTCCCATTGGTTCGGCAGACGATCTGTTCCAAGATGGACCCCCGCCTTCGCGGGGGCACAATGATTTTTCATCTTCGGCACAAAGATTATCCGGCACAGTCTCCGCCGTCTTCGGCTGGACACCCGACCAGTTCTGGCACGCGACGCCCGCCGAATTGGCAACCATATTTTCGGTCTTCGCCGGCAGCGGGCCCGGTCAGGCTCCACTCGGCTCCGAACAATTTGAAAAACTGAAAAAGGCTTTCCCCGATGGATGAAGAAATCGAACGGCTGGTGGTCAGCGTGCGCGCCGATACCGCCGGTTTTGCCAAGGATGTGGCCGATATGAAAGGGCAGCTTGAGGGTCCCTTTGCGTCAGGTCTCGAGCGGGCAGGGGCGGTGCTGGAGAATACCCTTAGCCGCGCCATTCGTCGTGGCTCCCTGGATTTTGAGGATCTGCGCCGCTTCGCCCTTTCGGTTATGAACGATATTGCCAGCGCCGCGATCAACAATGGTTTGTCAGGTCTTTTTGGCGGTGGTTCGTCCGGTTCTGGCGGCGGCCTGCTCAACTTGGGAACATCCCTGCTGAGCGCCTTTCTCGGAGCGCCGGGGCGGGCGACGGGCGGTCCGGTAACGGGCGGCCGCGCCTATATGGTCGGAGAGCGCGGGCCCGAGCTGTTCGTACCGACGGCAGCGGGGCGGATCGAACCGCCGGTGGCGGCCCGCGCTGCCCCCGATATCCGGCTTACGATCAATATCTCCGACAATGGCCAGGGCAGCGCGCCCGACCAGATGCGTCGTTCGAGCCGGCAGGTGGCGCGCGCGGTGCGCAATGTGCTGAGCGCAAAGGCGGGTTGATATGGGATTCTGGCTCGCCGAGAAAAGAACCGGGCAGCGGAGCAGCTACATCCAGCGCTTAGATCCCCGTTTCTGGACGATCAATTTCCCGCGCCCGATGATGGCATCCGTGGTTTCGACCGCGGCGGACGCGCTGCGCGTGGATGCAGTTTTCTACAATAGTGATGATCTCGCCGGGCTGATCTGGGAGAGCGAAGATACGCTCGACCATCCGCTGCTCGCTTATGAAACGGAGCGCGACTATTCGCGGCTCAAATGGGAGTTCCGCTGGCGGTCTTCGGGGATCATGCCGCTCGATGCGGTCGACGGCCCGACGCTGACGATCGAGGGGCGGGATGCGGCGGGTGATCCCAAATCCTGGTATGTCCGGCTGTGGAACTATGCCAGCGGCACGCCGACCGATGCGCAGATTTCGATAGAATTTTCCAAGGTCGAAGGCGGATTTCTGCTGCCGGGAGAGGCCGATCCGGTCTTTCCTGAAGATATCGACCGGCTGTTCATTTCGATCATTCCGCCGGACTATGACGAGCTGGGCACGCGCTATGCCAAGCCGAAAATCGGCTGGGTCGAAATGAGTGCGATCCGGACCGATGGCCAGGGCGCGGTGCTGGAAGTCGGCGATATCATGGTGCCGGAAAATGGTCTGTCGATGGCCACCGCCTATGATGACAGTTTCAACCAGACGCCGGAACGCCTGCTGCGGATGACGCGCGCTTTGGGTTATCGCGGGTCGATCAATCACTATCTGGGGATGAGTCATTATTTCCGGCTCGAAACGATTGGCGAGGGGCTTTATGTCAGCCTTTCGGCGCCGCAACCGGGCGAAGAATTTGCCGCGATCAACCAGCCGGCAACGGTCTGGCACCGCGACCTGATAACCCGCGCGGAAGCGATGGGCTTCTCGGTGATCCTCTCGCTGTCCTACGAGCTGCTCGACGCGCATTGCTGGAGCGACTGGAAGCAGCGGGCGGAGAATGGGGATCCGGCGCTGACCGGCTGGGAGCCGCCATCGACCTTGCTGTCGCCAGCCAATGGCGATGCAATGAACTATCTGCAGGCCGTCGCGCGGGCCTTTATCGCCATTGCCCGGGATGCGGGCGCGGCGATCCGCTTCCAGGTTGGCGAGCCATGGTGGTGGATCATGCCGGACAAGCGTATTTGTCTCTATGACGATGCGGCCAGCGCGGCCTTTGGTGAAAATTCGGTCAGCATTGCCAGTATCGACGGACCGAAGACCGCGGCGCAAAATGCCATGCTGGATCAGGCCGGCGCGATATTGGCGGCGTCGACCGCCGCTCTGCTGGATGCGGTGAAAGACGAAGCGGGGGCGACGCCGGTGGAGACCCTGTTGCTGGCCTATTTGCCGACGATTCTGGACGAGCAGGCTCCCGAGGCCAAGCGGGCCAACCTGCCCGTGGGCTGGGCATATCCCGCTTTCGATATATTGCAGCTGGAAGATTATGACTGGGTGATTGCCGGCAATCGCTCTGCCACCAGAAGCGGGATCGAACTGGCGACCCAGAGGCTGGGCTATCCGGTCGAACAGCAGCAATATTTCTCCGGCTTCGTTTTGCAACCGGCGGACCGGTTCATCTGGAGCCATATGGTGGACGCCATTGCTGACGCGCATGCGAGAGGCACGGCTGATATTTTCATCTGGGCGCTGCCGCAGGTGGTGCGGGACGGATTCACCTATTTTCAGGAAGAGGAGGAGGATGTGAACGCCTTCGATGACGTGCAATTCCCGCTCGCAATTGGCCAGGGGGCCAGCGTGTCGCCGGGTTTTTCCACCAATATCGTGACGACCATTTCCGGTCACGAGAAACGCAACAGCGACTGGGCCGATGCGCGGCTGGAATTTGATGTTGGACCTGGTGTCCGCAGTGAAGACGAATTGCGGATATTGATCGCTTTCTTCCGCGCGCGCCGGGGAGCGGCGAAAGCCTTTCGTTTCCGTGATCCCTATGACCATAGCTCGCATGACATGGTCGGGGAACCGGCGCCGACCGACCAGTATCTCGGCAAGGGGGATAGCCAGCGGACAGCATTTCCGCTGGTAAAAAATTACGGCGATCCCGCCGAAGAGCCGCAGCAAAGGCGGATCACCCGCCCCGACCCGGAAACGCTGCAGGTAGCCGTCAATGGCCAGACTGCCGGCGGATGGTCCCTCGGGCAGGCGGGAACCGTCGTCTTCGACAGTCCGCCCGCCGACAATAGCGATATTACCGCCGGTTTCCTGTTCGATGTGCCGGTGCGGTTCGAAAGCGACCAGCTGACCGTGAACCACGCGACCTTCCTCGCCGGCGATATTCCCGAAGTGCTGCTCGTCGAGGTACGGGAACCGTCATGAGTCTCGACTGGCTGGACCGGGAGGTCACGACCAGCGCCTATCTCTGGCGACTGGAGCGTGCGGACGGCGTCGCGCTCGGCTTTGCCTCTCATGACCGGGATCTTGTCATCGACGGGTTTCGCTATCGCGCGGCCCCGGGGATGGTGCCCTCTTCGATCGCGCTGTCCGACAGTCTCGACATCGACAATGTTGAAATTGCGGGTGTGATGGCGAGCGCTGCGATAGCGGAGGCGGATCTTGACGCAGGGCGCTGGGACGGCGCGCTGCTCTATATTGCGCTGGTCGACTGGCAGCAGCCGGAGGCCGAGCCACTGCCGCTGATTTGCGGCGAATTTGGAGAGATCGTGCGGTCGGGCGACAGTTTCACGGTCGAGATGCTGGGCGCGACTTCCTTTCTCGACGAGCCGATAGCCCCGCTGACATCACCCACCTGCCGCGCCGAATTTGGTGACCGCCAGTGCAAGCTCAGCCTGCACCGCTATCAGCGGGAGGGCCGGATATTGGCGGTGGACGGTGACGCAGTTACAATCGAGGCACTCGGGGATGCCGCATCCGATTTTGCGTTTGGTTCCCTGCGTTTTCTGAACGGCCCGAATTGCGGGCTAAGCTATGCGATAGTCGACGGGGAGGCGGGCGTCGTGCGGTTGGCAGACCGGCCCGCCCAGTCCGTTGATCCAGGCACAAACATTCTGCTCACCGAAGGCTGTAACAAGAATTTCGCAACCTGCCGTGACCGTTTTGGCAACAGCATCAATTTTCGCGGCGAGCCTTATCTGCCGGGCAATGATCTGCTGACGAGATATCCCGGCGCATGACATCCCCCGGAAAAGGAAAACGAAAAATGGCGGACAAGGCTATGGCCCTTTGCGGTGCGCGCTTCTGCCTGCACGGTCGCGACGAGGAAACCGGGCTGGATTGCATCGGCCTTGCGCAGAAATGCCTGCTGGCTGGCGACTTTGAATGCGATGCGCCCAACGGCTATTCGATCCGCGGCGGGTCAGAACAGTCGATCAGCGCCTTCATGGCAGAGACCGGATTTACCCGCTTTGCGCCGGAATCGGAGCTGTGCGAAGGCGATATTATTCTGGTCAGGCCCAGTCCTGTCCAATGGCATTTCCTGATCCGCGCTGGCGACGGCTTTGTCCACGCCCATGCCGGTCTCGGCAAGGTCGTGTTCTGCCCCGGCGAAGCGCCCTGGCCGATTGTCGCGATATTCAGGCTGACGGAGGATTGAATGGCGACACTGGTTTTGAGCGCCGTGGGCACCGCATTTGGTGGGCCTATCGGCGGCGCCATCGGGGCTATCATCGGACAGCAGGTCGATCAGAATATCCTGTTCAAACCGACAGGCCGCGAGGGACCGCGGCTGCAGGAACTGGCCGTCCAGACATCAAGCTACGGGTCCCAGGTCCCCCGTATATTCGGCAGGATGCGGGTTGCCGGAACGGTGATATGGGCGACCGATCTGAAGGAAACGCGATCCCGCGAGGGTGGCGGCAAGGGACGCCCGAGCACCACGATCTACAGCTATTCCGCCTGTTTCGCGGTTGCTTTGTCGAGCCGCCCGATCAAGGCAATCGGCCGGATATGGGCGGACGGGAAAATATTTCGTGGCGCCGCCGGAGATTTCAAGACGGAAACCGGCTTTGCCTTTCATCCGGGTGGCGAGGACCAGTCCGTCGATGGCCTGATGGCCGGTGCGGAAGCGGGCGGCGGGACGCCCGCCTATCGCGGCCTGGCGCTGGCCGTTTTCGAAGACATGGACCTGACCGAATATGGCAACCGGATCCCCTCGCTAACCTTCGAAGTGATCGGCGATGACGGTTCGGTCGCGATTGCCGATATCATCGCGGATATTTCGGGACAGCGGATTGCCCTGTCATCCGCTGACAGGTTAACAGGTTTTGCGGCTGGCGGCGAAGACCGGCAGACTGCGTTGCGAGCGCTCACCGATTCCATCGCGCTCTCCTTTTCATCGGACCCGGACGCGATCGACCGGATAGCCGCGTCGCCGCGCGCTCCTGCGAACGATGAACCGGCTGTGATGGTTCACGCTGACTTTCTCAGTGCGACCGGGACGCAGGAAATTGCGCTACCCGCCCAGCGGACCGCCGCCATTTCCGCGACGCCGAGGCAATTGTCGCAGCGCTATTATGATCCGGCTCGGGATTATCAGTCTGGAATCCAGACCGCATTCCGAGGAGGTGCCGGCTGAATGGCGCTCGTACGGGACTTCCCCGCGGCGATATCGGCAGATCAGGCGAAGAAACTTGCCACGATCGGATTGTGGTCGGAATATGCCGAACGCTCGATCCTGCAGGTTTCCTTGCCCCTGAGCAGCTGCTTGTACCGTCCCGCCATGCTGGTGGAAATCGCTGGTTTCACGGGCTTGTGGCGGGTCCGGGAATGCGAGATTGGTTCAGGCAGCGCGCAGCTCTCGCTGATACGGATGCGCGCGGACAAGGCTCTGCTGAATGTCGAATCCGACCAGGGCCGGATCATCTCGGATCCGGATCTCCGCGCCGGCCTGACTCGACTGATCCTCGTCGATTTGCCCTTCGCCCTCGTTGCGCCCACCGCCGTTTCGGACTCAGCCAAACTTTATGCCGCGGCGGCCGGTGAGCCCGGATGGCGGAACGCACAGCTCTTTGCCTCCGGACCGGAGGATGCGTCCGGCGAATATGTCGGCCAGATTCCCGCAGCAACGGTTCTGGGCACCACGGTCGGGACGCTCGCTACCGCAAACCCGTCCCTGATCGACCAGATCAACCAGATCGAAGTGGCCTTGCACAATCCGCAGATGAATCTGGTCCAGGCGGACGATGGTCGGTTGCTCGCTGGACACAACATCGCCCTCATCGGGCGGGAGATCATCCAGTTCGCGGTGGCCATTCCGCTAGGAGATGGGCGTTTTCGCCTATCCCGGCTGATCCGCGGGCTGGGCGGGACAGAAGCTGAAATTGCCACACATGGTGCCGGCGAGGATTTTGTCCTGCTCGACGGCGGGTCGATGTTGGAAATCGGTCCTGCTTTTTATGCGCCGTTTACTCCCGCAATCTTTCACGCTGTGGGACGCGATGATCCGGCACCCGTCTCGGCGATGCTCGACTCACCCGGGCGGGCCCTGCTTCCCTGGTCTCCCGTCCATCCGGAATGGCAATTTCTCGATGGCGGCGATCTTCAGATCCGCTGGACCCGCCGGTCCCGTGCAGGGACAATCTGGTCCGATCATGTGGATGTGCCGCTGGCCGAGGAGGTCGAGCAATATCGGATTGAACTGGCAGCCGACGGTGGATCGGCAGCGAGCGTTTCCCTGGAAACGCCGGAGGAGCAGGCTATCCTTTCCGCCTCCCAGATTGCGCCATTCATTAGCGGGAACAGCACGAATATTGACGTCAGAATTTTCCAGATCGGTGCCTCTGGCCGGTCTGTCGCGCTGGCCTTTGCAATCCCCCTGTGACTCCGCCGGTTTTCGCCTTCAACCATTAGCTGAAAAGAGATTTATCATGGCAATATTGGAAACCGCTCGGTTTGAAATTCCGCTGCTGGCAGCAGGGCAGGCGCACAAGGAACTGTTCCACAACGAGGCGCTGACCCGAATCGACTTTCTGATCCACCCGACCGTGCAGGGGATCGAGAGCGATCCGTCAAATATCGAGCCGCTGCCGGGGCAGTCATGGCTTGTCGCGCCGGGCGCCACGAATGAGTGGCAGGGGCATGACGATCATATTGCCGGCTGGACGGGAAACGGCTGGGCCTTTATCGCACCGCTGGCGATGATGCGGGTCTATATCGAGCCAGCGGCAAGCTTCGCAGTGTATCGCGGTTCCTGGCAACCGGCCGAGGCCATTGCAAATCCGGCAGCGGGCAGCGTGGTTGACAGCGAGGCACGCCAGGCTATCGATTCGATTTTGGCGGCTCTTGTCGCGCAGGGGATTCTGCTGTCCGGCCTGTAAAAGCGACTCTCCAGAGCCACAGACAAGCGGAATTTCGCTATGCCACCGAGATTATGGCCGATTTTTTGGGTTAAATATTGAAAATGGCGACATTTTCGCAACAGTTATGCAATTTGGTCGCTTGCACTGGCAAGATCAAGCGGGTAGAAAGCGGCGTGAATTTAGAACCTAATTGAGAAGGGGAATATAAATGCGGAAGCTTGCCTTAGGAATGGCGCTTGCCTCCACAGCGCTCGCAACACCTGCCCTGGCCCGTGACGGCCAGTGGTATGTCGGTGTCGAGGGCGGTGCGATGATTGTCGAAGACGTTGATCTTGATATTGATGGTATCGAAAATACCGCCAGCATCGATCATGACACAGGATATGATTTTGACGGAATAGTCGGTTATGATTTCGGATCATTCCGCCTCGAAGCTGAAGTCGGTTACAAGCAGGCTAGCGCCGGCGACATTGTTGGTGAAAGTCAGGTTCTCGGCGGCGCGCTTATTCCTGGTCTCGGGAATGGTGGAAATACAGGCTATTTCTTCCCAACAAACGGCGATGTCAACGCGCTCAGCTTCATGCTGAACGGCCTGGTTGACTTCGGTGCTGATGACGGCCTTCAGGGTTTTGTTGGCGGCGGCGTTGGTGTTGCTCGTACAGAACTCACCAACATCATCGCTTCTCCATGGCTTGACGATTCCGATACCGGTTTCGCATGGCAGGCTCTCGCCGGTGTTCGCGCTCCGATCAGCGACAGCTGGGACGTTGGTCTGAAATATCGTTATTTCAACACAACCGGTGTTGATCTGGTCGACTCGCTTGGTCGCGATGTCTCTACCGATGTTTCGAGCCACTCGATCCTCGGTAGCCTGATCTACAACTTTGGCGGCGAACCAGCGGCACCACCGCCACCACCGCCTCCACCACCACCGCCACCTCCACCGCCACCACCGCCACCACCGCCACCACCACCGGCAGTATGTGCACCTGGCCCTTACATTGTGTTCTTTGACTGGGATCAGTCGGATATCACTCCGGAAGCGGCTTCGGTTCTCGACAATGCGGTTACCGCATATGGCGATTGTGGTTCGGCTCAGGTCATGCTGGCTGGTCACGCTGACAAATCTGGTTCTGCCAGCTACAACGTCGGTCTGTCCCAGCGTCGCAACGCGGCTGTTCGTGCGTATCTTGAATCGCGCGGCATCGGTAGCGGCGTTATCTCGAGCGAAGCCTTCGGTGAATCGCGTCCTCGCGTTGAAACCGCAGACGGCGTCCGTGAGCCTCAGAACCGTCGTGTTGAAGTTATGTACGGACCTGGTTCCGGTAACTAATAGCAACATTGCTACCTATTTCGGAAAGGGCTGGTCTTCGGACCGGCCCTTTTTCGTTTCCGCTTTGGCGATATGCGGGGGCGGAGAGCCGTTTCACACAATCGCTTACCCGCGCGTCGGATCAGACCCGTCCTGGGCTGTTTCGGGTTGAGAATATCGGGGCTTGCGGTGCCCGTACCGCCTCCGGCAAAGCCGGGCCGATCCAATATCGGCAATGTGAAACTATGGATCGCTCTGTAAGGCGATCAGTTCCACGATCTGCGGTGTTTTCTATTCGGAGCCGTTAGCGATCCGATCGAAACCTTGCCGGGAACTAGCGGAGCAGGCTTTCGAACAGGGCCAGCCCGTCGGTGCCGCCATGTTTCGGGTCAATTGCCCGTTCCGGATGTGGCATCATGCCCAATACGTTGCCGGCATCGTTGATGATGCCCGCAATATTGCGCGACGATCCGTTGATGTCGTCGCGATAGCGGAACACCACCTGATTCTGGTTTTCCAGCCGGTCCAGCGTTTCATCATCGGCAAAGAAATTGCCGTCATGATGGGCCACAGGAATTGAGATAGCCGCGTTTGTGTCATAGCCCGACGTGAAAATCGTATCGTTGTTGGTCACATCCAGTTCGGCATCCTTGCAGACGAAATGGATATTGCTGTTGCGCATCAGTGCGCCCGGCAGCAGCCCCGTTTCTGTCAGGATCTGGAACCCGTTGCACACGCCCAGAATCTTCACGCCACGAGCGGCGGCTTCGATCACCGGCTTAATGATGTTGGATCGTGAAGCCATGGCCCCCGATCGCAGGTAATCGCCATAGGAAAAGCCACCGGGAACCGCGATGACATCAAGTCCCGACGGCAGCTCGCTGTCGCCATGCCAGACCATGTGGGGCTTTTGTCCCGAAACGGTTTCCAGCGCGACGGCCATGTCGCGGTCGCAGTTCGAGCCGGGAAAGACGATCACTGCGGATTGCATCAGGAAACGGTCTCCAGTGCCGAATCCGGCATCTCGATATCATAATTTTCGATCACGGTGTTGGCGAGCAGCTTGTCGCACATTTTCTCGATTTCTTCGCGGCGGACGGACGGATCAAGGTCGAGTTCGATCAGCTTGCCGGCACGAACATCGTTTACGCCGGAAAAATCCAGGCTTTCCAGCGCATGGTGGATGGCCTTGCCCTGAGGGTCCAATACGCCCTGTTTCAGCGTAACAAAAATTCTGACTTTCATCCTGCGCCCTCGCGTTTTGCCGTCGTCAACAACACCATGCTATAGCGCCAAGATTAGCCGGGGCAAGAGTTAGAAGGACAATTGGAAAGGACGAATGCCGGATTGCGCCATTATCGCGTCAGAAATAGCGGGCAAATTTGAAATTCACGCGATGACGGCTCATTTCATACAGATCGTAATTGCTGTCCACCCGCGAATATACATAGTCGACGGAGGGTGAGAAGCCGAGAAACTTGATTTTGCGGCTGCCCATATAGGCGCGGGCGAATCCGCGCCAGTCCTGCCTTTTCTCGGTGGAATAGAGCAGCAAGGGGGCATCAAATGCCGACCGGCTGACGCTGGCGGCCACCCCGGCGTTCAACCCCAGCGGCAATTCTCCACCCAGCCCCAGATTGACCCCGTAGTTGAAGCTGGAAAAGCCTTCGGCGTTGAGCAGATCACGACGGGCAAAAACGCTGGCTGAAGCAATCAGTGCCTTGCCGACGAGATGTTCGTAGGTGGCATTCGCGCCAAGCTGCCAGCCACTGTAGGAATCGCTGGTCTGGGATTCGGTGCGCCGAACGTCCAGTTCGACTCCCAGTCTCTGTCCTTCGCTGAGCGCCTGTTGATATCCGACACGTCCGCCATATTCCCGCGTCGCGAGCCTTCCGCCGTACCAGCGATGCAGACCGACCGCCTGAAGCGAGATGCTGCTGTAGCGGGCAATCCGCAGTTCCGGACCTGCGGCAACCTGAACCACGATATCGTCAGCTTCCTTGCCCTTGTAGTTTACAATCTTGCTGTCAGCGTCGAACAACAGCGCCATCCGGTCGCTGGTCTTGATCCGAATGCCACCGGAAAAGCCGGCGGTCTGGCCGATTCCCGAACGTTCGCGCGCATTTTCGTCAAGCTGCAGCGGCAATTTGATCGGGCCGAAGTTGATGTCGATGGACTCTGCATCCGTGGCGCCGTTGATATTGGTATCCGGCGCGAAGCCGAAATCGAAACTGAAGCGCCATATCCTCTGATCGCGCAAAATGCTGCGCGTGTTGCGAATGGTCCTGGCGATCTCGTCCGGGAGATTCTCGTCATTTTGTGCAAGGCGGAAATGATAGTCGGCGCTGGCTTCCTTGCCGGTCAGCAAATAGGCTCTCGCCAGTTCCAGCCGGACCCGCGTCTGTCCCGGATTTTCATCCAGTATCGACCGGAACTTCCGGATCGCGCCTTTGATGTCACCCGTCTCGATGGCGATATAGCCGGCGAGAAAGCGTTGCTGCATCTGCAACTCGGGCACCTGTCCCAAAGCGTCGACCAGAGGCAGTGCCGCCTGATAATTTTTCTGCTGGATCAGGGCTTCCGCCTGCGCAAGAAGCTGTTGCGGTGTCACGCGCAGATTGCACTGGCCGGCGCTGTTGCAGCCCGGCTCGAAATTCGAAGCAATCTCGGCAGCGCCATCGGCCAGCATTGCCATAGGTGTCGCTGCCCGAGCCTGGCCCAGTCCTGCAATTGCCACGCAGGAGAGCGCTGCGGTTTTTACCAGAGTGGCGGAATTACGCATCCCTGCCTCTAGGGCTGCTTGCCGACAAAGGTTCCCAGAATGTCGATCCGTTCGTCCGGCGTGCCGCCAACGATACGATAACCACCCCCCAGCTCCTCGGCATCCGGACCGTAGAAGGCACCGTTGATGCTGGACCCGGCGATCACGAGATCCAGTCTCGAGCTGTCCGGATTGACGAACCATGCCTCGTTGAACTGGCCGAAGAAACCGCCTGCGGAGACCAGGTTGATGTCGCCGCCGCCATTGGCAAAAAATCGTGCGCCCTCGAGCACGCTATGCTGTCCGCTGGTGCCGTCAAATGTGGGGGCGCCGACTGAACCGTCCAGCGACAGCGAAAAGGTATTCGCTCCGAAATTGACACTCGTCGATGCGTTGCCCGCGATCCATTGCATGTAGGTGTCGCGGTTGCCCGTGATGTCTGGCTGGTCGTTGAAGACCATCGTGGCCAACATCGTGCCGTCAAAGGTGCCGGTGCCCGATGTGGGCACATTGTCATTGGATGTTATTTGTCCATAGGCAAAGGCACCTCGTTCAAGCGTGCTGACCTGCGTGGTCAGGCCGGTGTCGCCGTCATAGGAGACGGAAGCCTTGTTCCGGAGATAACCGGCAAAAGTGACATATTGCGTGTCGGTGCCGGGAAGCTGATAGAAGAAGGTCGTCGCGTCGTAGCTGCCGGCCTGCTCCCTATCGATCAGATCGAACAGGAATTCCGCGGACGCGCCGGTCAATACTCCTGCCTGAACCACATTGTTCGACGCGCCGGATTCGAGATATTGAACTCCCGGGATGTTCCACAGATTAGAGCCGAGATTCGGTGTGCCGACCTGGGGTTCGACGGCGCCTCCGAAATCCGTGCGATGCAATGGATCCTGAAAGCGGCTGGCGCCGGATGTTCCGGCCAGACCGTTGGTAAAGCTGACGTTGAAGATCGCGTCCCGTGGATCATAGGCGATGGTCAGACTCGAATTGCGAACCGTTGTGGCATCACCCTGATATAATTGGCTGATCTGGGTGGTCTGACGCACCGTCCGTTGCTGGCCATTGGCGCCCGGATCCAGCACGGTCGACTGATAGCTGTGTGACGAGCCGACAGCGGTGTAGGTTTTGGCTTCGGTCGGATCGACAAATGTATGCTCGGTCCCGCTGCCGGATCCACTGCCCGTGCCGCCGGTTGGAGGCGCGCTGCTGCCAGCGGATTGGGGGCCGGCACCGCCGCAAGCGGCGAGCATCGTTGTACTGGCGAGCAAAATCAAAAGGCGCATCGGAATAATTCCTCACATGGGTTCCACATGAGGTCCGTGCTATCAGTTCAATGGTTAATTTGGCGTAAACCATCGCAGCTTTTGCTTGCCGTTCCCGGACATTCCAAGGCTTGTTGCAGTGCCCGGCGAAGTCGCGGCCAGCCTACTTTCCGCGCTTTTTCCGTTCGCTGTTGAGGTCGGTCACTTCGCTCCCGCCTTCCGGGAACAATCCGAGGCGCCGGGCAACTTCCTGATAAGCCTCGGCTTCTCCACCCAGATCGCGGCGGAAGCGATCCTTGTCGAGCTTCTCGTTTGTCTTGAGATCCCAGAGGCGGCAGCCGTCTGGACTGATTTCGTCAGCGAGAATGATCCGGGAAAAATCGCCTTCGAAAACCCGTCCGAACTCGAGCTTGAAATCGACCAGCTTGATGCCGATTCCCGCGAACATGCCAGCCATGAAGTCGTTGATCCGGATGGCCATGGCGGAAATATCCTGCATTTCCTCCTGACTGGCCCAGCCGAAGCAGGCGATATGTTCTTCGGCAACCAGCGGATCGCCAAGCGCGTCATCCTTGTAGCAATATTCCAGCAATGTGTGCGGCAGCGGTGTGCCTTCTTCGATTCCGAGGCGCTTGGAAAGGGAACCGGCAGCGACATTGCGGACGATCACTTCGATCGGGACAATCTCGACTTGTTTGACGAGCTGTTCGCGCATGTTGAGGCGGCGAATGAAGTGGCTGGGGATGCCGATATGGCCGAGCAATGTGAAAATATGCTCGCTGATCCGGTTGTTGATCACGCCCTTGCCGTTGATCGTGCCTTTTTTCTCGGCATTGAAAGCGGTGGCATCATCCTTGAAATACTGGATGATAGTGCCTGGCTCAGGACCTTCGTAAAGAATCTTGGCCTTACCTTCGTAAATCTGGCGACGACGGGACATTGCTGGGTTCCACTTCGCAAAGAGAGCGACAAAAAATCATGCCCCGGAGAACCGAATCGTGCGATTTCGATTGAACCGGGGCGTTGAACTCCATCTATATGCCAAAGTGAATGGCGGCGCAATCAATCGTCCGAGGATGCGGCGACTTCAATCCGACGCCCCCAGAATGTGCGGTCCGGTGCCTTGAATCTGCGACGCAGGTAAATCCCCAAGCACAAAACCAATATCCAGGGCAGGGTGACGGCAAGGAATGTGATCGCGGCACCGATCGAAGAACCGAGTGTCGAGGCGATACCGGCGAAAGCTTCTCGAATTGGCCTTGAGAAACCGCCAGAACCTGGCGCCGCGGACTGGTAGTTGATCACGATCTTGCTGAATGCCACGCGTCCGCGCATTTCCTTCAGCCAACCGCGGGCCTGATCGATTTCCTCATTGACCTGCGTAACCGCGCGCTCGGCTTCTACGAGTTCCGCCACGCTCCCTTTTTTGGTCCGCAGCAGTTCAGTCAGGCGCTGCGACAATAAACTCCGGCTTCGGAGACGTGCTTCCGTGTCGACAATCCGCTTGGAAAGATCTTCGCCGCTTATCGATGTCGCAATCTGGCTCCCGCCGTTGCTGTCGACCGCTTTGGCGAGCTGCTCGCCAAAGGCACGCGCTTGTGGCGCGGCAACTTCGATATTCAGCATGCCCGTGGCATAATCACCTTCTCCGCCACTATTGTCCATATTCAGGACGCGGCAGATTTCCGGGCCGCGTTTTTCGCACAATTCGACATGAGCCCGTTGAGTCTTTGCAATTTCCGAGGCTGGAAGGCGAAAGCCATATTGATAGCTATAGGCGATCTGAGGAACCGAAACCGGGATGTCGCCAGCCTCCGCGGTGCTGTTGGCGCTTTCCGAATCCCGAACAGGGGGCTCTTCGACAGAATATGCATCTGCCGATTCTTCCGCCATCTGCAGTTCGGCTCCGGATTCACTGCCGTTGCTGCATGCGGCTAAGGCGAAAGCCATCATGATGGCAAATAATGAAAAACGCATGGCTCTGGTTCCTCTTCCCGCGAATGACTCTGACGCTAATGTGATGCTGTGACATCGTCAACGATGTGTCCTGGGTTGTGAAAGCTCATCTACAGGGTAATCATGGGCCTCATCCCGGCTAATGCGTGCGCAGGGCCTTGAAGTTGGTCGGTGGAAACCGCGTCTCACACTGCCGGGACCAATTTCCCACTACCAAGCATGAATCCACCCTGCTATCGCTCATCCCATGAGTGATGTAACCGAAGCCCCGCCCGAAGAACCCGAAGATGAATTTGATGCGATAGTCGAAGCGCCCTTTGATGCGGCGCTTTCCGAACGCTATCTGATTTACGCGATGTCGACGATTACCGCGCGGTCGCTGCCGGATTTGCGCGACGGGCTGAAGCCCGTGCATCGCCGTCTCCTGTGGGCGATGCGGCTGCTCAAGCTCGATCCGTCGCAAGGCTACAAGAAATGCGCCCGTGTGGTCGGCGATGTGATCGGTAAATATCACCCGCATGGCGACCAGTCGGTCTATGATGCGATGGTCCGTCTCGCCCAGACTTTCTCCCTGCGCTATCCGCTGGTCGACGGGCAGGGGAATTTCGGCAATATCGATGGCGATAATGCTGCCGCCTATCGCTATACCGAGGCCCGGCTGACCCGCACGGCGATCGAGCTGATGCACGGTCTGGACGAGAATGCCGCTGATCTGAAGCCGACCTATAATGGCGAGGATGAAGAGCCCGAGGTCATGCCCGGCCTGTTCCCGAACCTGCTGGCCAATGGCGCGAGCGGGATCGCCGTGGGTATGGCGACCAGTATTCCTTCGCACAATGTCCACGAGATTATCGACGCCGCAACCTTGCTGATCGATAGTCCCAAGGCCGAACATGCCGAGATCATGGCGATCATCAAGGGGCCGGATCTGGCGACCGGCGGCACTTTGGTCGATCCCAAATCGGTGATCGACGCGGCCTATGAAAGCGGACGCGGTGCGATGCGGGTGCGCTGCAAGTGGGAGAAGGAAGACGCCGAGGGGCGCGGAGCGTGGCAGATCGTCGTCACCGAAATTCCCTATCAGGTGCAAAAGGGCAAGCTGATCGAGCAGATCGCCCAGATCATTGCCGACAAGAAACTGCCGATCCTCGCTGATATCCGGGATGAATCCGATGAACAGGTTCGGATTGTTCTCGAACCCAAAAACCGCGCGGTCGATCCCGAGGACCTGATGAACGCGCTGTTCCGCATGTCGGATCTGGAAAACCGCTTCTCGCTCAACATGAATGTGCTCGACAAGGACCGGGTGCCCAAGGTGATGGGCATCAGCGAAGTTTTGAGGCACTGGATTGTCCACCAGATTGAAGTGCTGGTGCGCCGTTCGCAGCACCGGCTCGACAAGATCGATGCCCGGCTCGAACTGCTCGAAGGCTATATCATCGCCTATCTCAATCTCGACCGCGTGATCGAGATTATCCGCAATCATGACGACCCCAAGCCGATGCTGATGGACGAGTTCAAGCTGACCGACCGTCAGGCCGAGGCGATCCTCAACATGCGGCTGCGCTCGTTGCGCAAGCTCGAGGAGATGGAATTGCGGACCGAGCGCGACAAGCTGCTCGAGGAACGGGAAGGGCTGGAAAAGCTGATCGACAGCCCGGCGCGGCAGAAGACACGGCTGAAGAAGGATCTCGCGGAGCTGCGCAAGCTCTATGCCGAGGATACCGAACTTGGCGCGCGGCGGACGATGTTGATCGAAGCGGCACCCGCACGGGAAATCTCTCTTGAAGCCTTTATCGAGAAGGAGCCGGTCACCGTGATCATGTCGCAGCGCGGCTGGATCAAGGCAATGAAAGGCCATGCGGACCTTTCCACGCCGGACAGTTTCAAGTTCAAGGAAGGCGACGGCCCGAAATATGCCTTCCACGCGCAGACCACTGACAAGCTGCTGATGTGCTGCGACAACGGGCGTTTCTATACGATCGGGGCGGACAAGCTTCCCGGCGCGCGCGGATTTGGCGAACCGGTCGGATCTATGGTCGACCTGGAACCTGGCGCCGAACCGATTGCGCTAATGGTCGCCGACATGAAGGGCAAGCTGCTGCTCGCCTCGACCTGGGGGCGTGGTTTCGTCGCCAATATCGCCGATGTGGTCGCCGAGACCAAGAAGGGCCGGCAGGTCGCCAATCTCAAGGGGGACGCACGTTTGCTCGTGGTTCGACAGGTGCCGGAAAATGCCGACCATGTCGCGGCGATCGGCGAAAACCGCAAACTGGTCGTCTTCTCGCTTTCCGAAATGCCGGAAATGGCAAGGGGGCAGGGCGTCATGCTGCAGCGCTACAAGGACGGCGGGCTGTCCGACGCGATTTTGTTCAGACTGGAAGAAGGGCTGAGCTGGACCATGGGCGGTGAAAGCGGCCGGACGCGCACGGAAAATGATCTGACCATGTGGCGGGTCGCGCGCGGGGCGGCGGGCCGGTTGCCACCGACGGGATTCCCGAAGAGCGGGAAATTTGATTGAGGCCATCGTCTCTCCGGGAGCAGACCACGGGATCGGTGGAAGAGCTGTGAGGTCAGGCATGAACTGTAAATAGTTGTATTTTACACCATAATATGGCTATTTACATTCAATTGGAATTCAGCTTGATTCCGGCAAGCGATAACTGGCTCGAATCTGACCCGGCTCCGGTCGTGCATGGGAAATGGTTGACTTGGTGGAGCAAAAGGATGCAAACGGTGCCGGTCTGATTTTGGTTCCACAAGAATAGCAGGAAAAATTGTTTAAAACGATGAGCAGTGACACCGAAGCCTTGCGGGAATGGATCGACCAGCTCGAACAGATTCTGTCGCAACTGGACACCATTCAGGCGAGCATAGCTGCCATCCATGTGGATATAGCGATCGGGGAACTCTGCCAGCTTGCGGATATTGAACGGACCAACGGGTCGATCAAGGCAGCATAGCAATTGGAATGATGTCGTCAGATACTGACGAATTGTTGACCGATTTTCTGTAATATATCGCGGGACAGGGCATTGCCCGCTGCAGTCGGTCTTAGGGGCGCCTGGTTCTTGTCCCCGCCACCGGCATATTTTTCGACCAGCCCGCTATCGATCATATAGTCGATATATCGTGACAGGATCGACGTCTTTACATCAAGTCTGGACGCAAGATCCAGCGCGGTGGCCGGCGTTCCAGCATCGGTCGAAACGATCAGGTCCAGCAGGATGTGCCAGGAGATGTCATCGATATAAAGCTTGCTGTCGCGCAATTGATCCACAGCGATGGCGCGACTTTTTAGCAAGAACGCAGCGGTCCTCGCCGGATCAATATTGTAGCCCCGGTCTGTCCCGATATTGGCAGCCGGTGCTTTGACTTGTGTGCGTGCGTGATCAGTTGGTTTGCCAGAACGGGCATTATTTGAAATTATATCTTTGTACTCACGCATATTTACTCCTGTCACCTACTCGACTTGCGAGCGCGTATCGACCGATCGGTTGGTAGTCAATCAAGAATAGGGGTTTATCGTTAATATTAATGCTCGATATGCTTAAAATTTATGACAGGCACAGTATATTTTACATCGCAGGATCCTGCTGTTATGGGCGCCCGATGAGTACCAGATTGGCGATCATGGACATTGCTGCCGAGGCGGTCCGCAGACGGGGATATAACGGCGTCAGTCTGGACCAGATTGCGCGTGATGTCGGTATCCAGAAGTCGAGCATATATTATCATTTTTCGTCGAAATCGGAGTTGATAGCCGCAATATTCCGGCGTTTCTCCGGTCAGATATTCTCGTTTCTGGAAGAGACGGGCCAGGAGCGCCGTGCGGGTGATCGTCTAATGGCCTATATTGTCGAAACCGGCACCTTCGTCGAAGAAGGCGAGTCGATCTGCATGTCGATTGCGCTGAATATTGACCGCGACAGACTGCACAGTGAAATCGTCGATGATCTGCTTAGCTTTCATGAAGCCAATATCGCGTGGCTAACCGAGACGTTCGAACTGGGCCTCAAGGATGGCAGCATAGCCTCTATAGGCGATCCTGTCGAAGAAGCGAACGCCTGCCTTGCGCTCGTCGATGGCGCGCAACTGATGGCGCGTGCCCATCAGGATTCGAAATTATACGATCAGGCCACCTTGCTGCTGCGTTCGAGAATTTCTCCATCCGTCCCGGATGACGCCGCGCGCTAGGCGAGCGCGAGACGCTGCCGCTGTCTCCCTGTAGCGGGGGGCTCCGAAAACCTGTTTGCGCAATCCTGCCCGACCTCCTAGTTTGGGCGGTAACGAAAAATGGGGGAGGCCAGCATGTCCGATAACAGTCCGGAAAAGTCCGTTGGCGACGGGGCTACCAGCGATGTGGAAAAGGTCTATTGGTCACAGAATATCCGGTTACTCGCGACGTTGATGACGATCTGGTTCGTCGTTTCTTTCGGCGCGGGCATCCTCTTTCGCGACTTTCTCGATCAATTTGCCATTGGCGGTTATCCGCTCGGCTTCTGGTTCGCGCAGCAGGGCGCGATCTATTTCTTCATCCTGCTGATCATCTTTTACAGCGTGCGGATGAAGCAGATCGAGCGCCAATATGATCTCGATGATTGAGCGCGGCTGATGCAAACCCAGACACTCATTTATATTTTCGTTGGCCTGTCCTTTGCGCTCTATATCGGGATCGCGATCGCGTCGCGGGCCGGTTCGACGAAGGAATTCTATGTCGCCGGCGGCGGGGTCAATCCGGTGGTCAACGGCATGGCGACAGCAGCCGACTGGATGTCGGCAGCGAGTTTCATCTCGATGGCCGGGATCATTGCCTTTTCCGGCTATGACGGCTCGGTCTATCTGATGGGCTGGACCGGCGGCTATGTCATGCTGGCGCTTTTGCTCGCGCCCTATTTGCGGAAATTCGGCCAGTTTACGGTGCCGGACTTTATCGGCACGCGCTACTATTCGAAAGCGGCCCGGGTGGTGGCGGTGATCTGTCTGATCTTTATCAGCTTCACCTATATCGCCGGGCAGATGCGCGGGGTTGGCATCGTCTTCTCCCGCTTTCTCGATGTACCGATCACACTCGGCGTTATCATCGGCATGGCGATTGTCTTTGTCTATGCCGTGCTCGGCGGGATGAAGGGCATTACCTATACGCAGGTCGCGCAATATTGCGTGTTGATCTTTGCCTATATGGTCCCGGCTTTTTTCATCAGCTTCCTGATCACCGGCAATCCGGTGCCGCAATTGGGGCTGGGATCGACGGTCAATGACGGGTCGGGACTCTATGTATTGCAGAAACTTGATCTGGTGCTGCAGGACATGGGCTTTGCCGCCTATACCGACGGCAGCAAGTCGATGATCGACGTTTTCTGCATCACCGCTGCCCTGATGATCGGAACCGCTGGCCTGCCGCATGTGATCGTCCGCTTCTTCACCGTGCCCAAGGCGTCGGACGCGCGCAAGTCGGCGGGCTGGGCTCTGGTTTTCATTGCCCTTCTCTATACCACAGCACCAGCGGTGGGCGCCTTTGCCCGGCTCAACTTCATCGATAGCGTGCAGGATACCGATTATGCTGAGGCACCGGCATGGTTCAAAAATTGGGAGAGCAACGACCTGATCGCCTGGCGCGACAAAAATGGCGACGGCAAGATGCAGCTGGGCAAGGGCGATCCTTTTCAGGGCGCGCCGCAGTTCACGACAAGCACCGGACCCAGTGGTGAACGTGTTGTAGAAAATGCAGCGGCGAACGATAATCCGAACGAGGTCTATGTTGACCGCGATATCATGGTGCTGGCCAATCCGGAAATCGCCAATCTGCCAGGCTGGGTGATCGCGCTGGTCGCCGCCGGCGGTCTGGCGGCGGCGTTGTCGACGGCGGCGGGGCTGCTACTGGTGATCAGTTCGTCAATCAGTCACGATCTTCTGAAAAGCACCTTCCGACCGCAGATTACCGAGAAGGGCGAGCTGCTCGCAGCCCGGCTGGCCGCTACCGCAGCGATCGTTGTGGCCGGCTATCTCGGCATCTATCCGCCCGGATGGGTCGCGCAGGTGGTTGCTTTCGCCTTTGGTCTGGCCGCCGCCTCGCTATTTCCGGCGATCTTCATGGGGATTTTTTCCAAACGGATGAACCGCGAGGGCGCGATTGCCGGAATGGTAACGGGGCTGAGCTTCACCTTCCTCTATATCGGCTGGTTCAAGCTCTGGTCGCCGGAAAGCAATGTCACGGCGAACTGGCTGTTCGGAATCTCGCCCGAGGGTATTGGCGTGATCGGAATGCTGCTGAATTTCGCGGTGGCGATTGCGGTCGCGCGGTTTACAAGCGCGCCGCCGAAGGAGATCGGCTGGCTGGTCGACAAGATCCGGGTGCCGCGGGGCTAGTGTTGTTGCCCGCTGCAAATGTTCCCGCAGGTGCCCGGTAGTCGATAGGCAGGTTTGGGGGAACCCGGAGGAAGCGGCTTGTGGAAAGGGGCAAATTTTGTGATAAGCCAGCCCAAGGGGCGCTATACGGGGGTAATCGATGGTCTGCACATCTTGCGGCACTGAAGTTCAAGCGGCAGATAGCTATTGCGCCAATTGTGGCGCAGCGTTGCAAGCCGACACGGAAGCCGGACCGTCAGGGAAAAGCGACAAAGCCCGCGGACCGGGGCTTGCGTCGGGTGGCCTGATCCTGATCCGTTCGATATTCACGATGCCGATCAAGACCGCAAACCTGGCAGCGCACGAACTCCGCAAGATCGCGAAAACGGGTGCAATCGATTCCGATCGAGACTTTCCGCACCTGTTCTGGTGCAAGGCGATGCTGCCGGTCGTCGCAACCTTCCTGTCGGCGCTGGTATTGCTCGGCACGCTTGGACTGGCTGTCGCCCAAGCAGGAATCGCAGGTTTTTTCATCGGCATTTTTGCCGCAATCTTCGCCGCAATAGCAGCCGACTGGTTCATCATGATTGTCGGAGAATATCTGATGATAAAAGTCGTCAGCGCTCGCTATTACTTGCAGCATATCGAGGATTATGAAGGGGAAACTGAGCGGCACTGATCGCTCCAATGCCGTTTTTGACTGATTGGTTTGAATCAGTCCGGCATTCCCGTTGCTGTCGAGCCAGTGGTTTGCAGCGGCGTTTTACCGCTTCTTGGCGATTTTCAGCTTGTCCAGCTTGGACCGGGTCCGGATCGATTCTTCGCTGCGGGTCAGCGCCTTGGATATGGCCTTGAGCGTCATGCCCTTTTTGGCAAAGGCGTGCAGCTTCTGCACTTCTTCGCTGGTCCAGGGCTGTTTGTGGCGTTCGAAACGGTCTTTCATGACGTGGGGCTTAGCAGATAATGGGGATCATGCACTCTATTAGCACACTGGCCGTCGTTTGCGGTCAAGCCGCTGACAACAGCGGGCTTTGCACAGCGCCATTTGTCCGCTAGCCAGCAGCCCATATTTATACACGGAGACTTCCATGCAGTTTGACGACGTAATCCTTGGCCGGCGCAGTATACGCGGCTACAAGCCGGACCCTGTTCCGCAGGAACTCATCGAGGAAATATTGGGACTGGCGATGCGCGCCCCCTCTTCGATGAACACGCAGCCCTATAATTTTTACGTCATAACCGGCGAGCCGCTGGAGAAAATCCGCGCCGGCAACACCGAGCGGATGCTGGCCGGGGTGCCGCAGTCGCGCGAATTCAGGACCGGAGAGGCCTTTGCAGGCGCGCATCGCGAGCGGCAGATCGGTGTGGCGAAACAGCTTTTCTCGGCGATGGGGATCGAGCGCGACGACAAGGAAGCGCGGCAGGACTGGGTGATGCGGGGATTCCGCCAGTTTGATGCGCCGGTGTGTGTGATCATTACCTATGACAAGGTGCTCGACGGCAGCGACGATACGCCTTTTGATTGCGGCGCAGTGGCGACGGCGCTGGTCAACGCGGCCTGGTCGCGGGGGCTGGGCACGGTGATCAACAGCCAGGGCATCATGCAGTCGCCGGTGGTCCGCGAACATGCCGGCATTGCCGATGACCAGGTGATCATGAAAAGTATTGCACTCGGCTGGCCGGACGAGAGCTTTCCTGCCAATGCCGTGGTGTCGGAGCGGAAGCCGGTGGATGAGGCTGCCGTGTTTGTGGGGTTCGACGGCTAGGGGACTCCGCGTGCCCCTGCGAAGGCAGGGGCACATCTCCCGCACGCGCCAAGCGGGACCAACGTGAGATGGATAGCTGCCTTCGCAGGCACACGTGTGCTCCGCACTTGATGCGGAGCCCTGCGCCACCAGCAGCCATCCTTGCCGCCAGAGCTCCGCATCGAGTGCGGAGCACGGTTATTTATTCAGTCGTCCCTCGACCAGCGCATCGACCACGCTCGGATCGGCGAGCGTCGACGTATCGCCCAGCGCACCATGTTCATTCTCGGCAATCTTGCGCAGGATACGCCGCATGATCTTGCCGCTGCGTGTTTTTGGCAGGGCCGCGGTCAGATGCAGATGGTCGGGTGTGGCAATCGGACCGATTTCCTTCCGCACATGGAGCCGCAGTTCGGCAACCAGCTCATCAGATGAAGGCTCGCCCGCATTGAGCGTGACATAGCAATAGATGCCCTGTCCCTTGATATCATGGGGATAGCCCACGACCGCCGCCTCGGCGACTTTGGGATGGGAAACCAAAGCCGACTCGACTTCCGCCGTGCCCATGCGGTGGCCCGAGACATTGATCACATCATCAACCCGGCCAGTGATCCAGTAATAGTCATCGCCGTCCCGCTTGCAGCCGTCACCGGTGAAATATTTGCCTTTATAGGTGCTGAAATAGGTCTGGATGAACCGCTCATGGTCGCCGTAGACGCTGCGCGCCTGGCCCGGCCAGCTGCCGATCAGGCAGAGATTTCCGTCGGTCGCGCCTTCCAGTATCTTGCCTTCACCATCGACCAGCTGCGGCTGGACGCCGAAAAACGGCTTTCCAGCGCTGCCCGGTTTCATGCCGTGGGCGCCGGGCAGGGTGGTGATCATGATGCCGCCGGTTTCGGTCTGCCACCAGGTATCGACGATCGGGGACTTGCCTTCGCCGACCACGTCATAATACCAGCGCCAGGCTTCCGGATTGATCGGCTCGCCGACGGTGCCGAGCAGGCGGATCGAGGAGCGGTCATGGGCCTTCACCGGTCCGTCGCCTTCGCGCATCAGGGCGCGGATCGCGGTCGGCGCGGTGTAGAAGATATTCACCTTGTGCTTTTCGACCACTTCCCAGAAGCGACCATGGTCGGGATAGTTGGGAATGCCCTCGAACATGATCTCGGTGGCGCCGTTGATCAGCGGCCCGTAGACGATATAGCTGTGGCCCGTAACCCAGCCGATATCGGCCGAGCACCAGAAGACCTCGCCCGGCTGATAGTCGAATGCATAGTGGAAAGTGGTCGCCACCCAGACCGCGTAGCCACCGGTGGTGTGCAAGACGCCTTTGGGTTTGCCGGTCGAGCCGGACGTATAGAGGATGAAGAGGGGGTCTTCGGCGTTCATCGGCTCGCAGGGGCAATCCGCGGGGACGGCGGCCGAGATTCCATGATACCAGTGATCACGCCCTTCGGTCATGGCGACATCGCTATCCGTATGATTGATCACCAATACGGCATCGACCGACACTTTTTCCAGCGCCGCATCGACATTGGCCTTCAGCGGCACCGGCTTGCCGCCGCGCAATCCACCGTCCGCGCAAATCACGAACTTGCTGTCGCAATCCTCGATCCGTCCGGCCAGCGCGTCGGGAGAGAAACCACCGAAAACCACGCTGTGAATAGCGCCGATACGGGCGCAGGCGAGCATGGCGATCGCGCCTTCGGGGATCATCGGCATATAGATAGTGACCCGGTCGCCTTTCTGGACGCCGAGATTTTTCAGGCTGTTGGCCATTTTGATGACTTCTGCCTGCAATTCGGCATAGCTGATCGCGCGGCAGGGCGCCTTGGGGTCATCGGGTTCGAAAATCAGGGCGGTGACATCGCCCTTGCCGGCCGCGACATGGCGGTCGACCGCATTGTGGCAGATGTTCAAAATGCCGTCTTCATACCATTTTATCGAGACCGGATCGAAGGACCAGTTGGCTATCTTGCCGGGAGCTGTCTGCCAGTCGAGACGCTCTGCCTGGCGTGACCAGAAACTGTCGGGATCGCTGATGCTCTCCTGATAGAGCCGGTCATATTCGGCTGCCGTGCAATGGGTGGGCGCATCGCTGCGCGGAGAGGGGATCAACTCGACCAGGTCCTTGTTTTCTGCATTGTCCGTCATGGTTCGTCTCTCCTTATCGGCATCTGTTCTAGATAGTTTTTTCCGCCGCAAATATCAATTTTGTCCCTGCCGGTTTTTCCGGTTCAGGGCAGGCGCGTCAAGGCCTGTTCCTTGATGAATTTCCGGATCCATGCTTCGTCTGGAAACCCCTGCGCGATCCAGGCTGTCTCGATTTTGGCGAGGGTTTTCGCAACGAGCGGTCCCGGCTTCAATCCTTGGGCGATCAGGTCGCCACCGGTCAGCGGAAAGACCGGCGGTTGCCACCCGTCGAGTGCATCCAGAAGTTTAGGCAAAGCGGTGTCGTCGGCGAACAGGAGTGCGGCATCGCGGGCGCTGTCCACACTGGTGCGATAAGCGAAGCCGCGAATATCGGCGAGACCCGTTTCGGGGCCACCGGCCTGGCCTCCTTGCGCGGCCAGAAGCCGTTCGCCGATCGCTCTCTGCTGTTTCTTCGACAGTTTCAGGCCCTTGGCAATATGGCTCGCCTTGTCCGCCTCCTTGGGCAGCAGCGCCACCAGCCGCCGGATCGCAAGGGGCTCGACATGATGCCGTTGCTCGCGCTCGACCAGACGATCGACCATGTCCCCGGCGTTTGAATCGAGGGGCTCGAAAATATGCCGGAAAATCCCGGCGTCCAGCATCTGGCTGACGGCAAATCGCGGGTCTCCGGTGGCGAGTAGTTTCAACAACTCGTCCGCCACCCGCTCGCGGGAAAGCGTCTCAAGCTTCGCTGCCGCAGCGGTGCAGGCTGCAAAGGCCTCGCTATCGACCTGATGCTGGCCGAAGCGCGCGAGAAAGCGGAAATAGCGCATGATCCGCAAATGGTCTTCCGCGATCCGTTCGGCGGCCGAACCGATGAAGCGGATGTGCAGATTTTCCAGATCGTCCAGACCGCCGAAATAGTCGAACACTTCCAGCGTGCCGGGATCGGCGGACAGGGCGTTGATCGTGAAATCCCGGCGCGCCGCATCCTCTTTCCAGTCATCGCTGAAGGCTACGGTTGCCCGCCGGCCATCGGTTGAGACATCGCGCCGCAGCGTGGTGATTTCGACGGGGCCATCGGGCAGCACGGCGGTGACAGTGCCATGGGCTATGCCGGTGGGAACGGTTTTAACGGACACGGCCGCAAGCCGTTCCATCACATCCTCCGGCAGCAGCGGGGTGGCGACATCGATATCCTTGACCGACAGGCCCAGCAACGTGTCGCGCACGGCGCCGCCGACAAAGCGCGCCTTGCCATCCAGCGCGGCGATCAATTCCGCGAGACCGGGCCTTTGTGTCCACTCTGCCGGCGGTATTGTCCTCGTCACCAGTCCAGCCTCTTTCCCAGATTGTTCAATATGCCCGCGGTAATCCCCCAGATACGATAATCCTTCCAGTAAATCTCGTAATAATGGCGCTTGCGTCCGTTCCATGTGCCTTCGTGCGTGGTCCGGTTCTTCGGGTCGAGCAGGAATTCGAGCGGGGCTTCGAACCAGCTTTCCACTTCGCCGGGGTCAGGGACGAAGGGGAGGTCCGGCGGAATAACGCTCAACACGGGCTGGATATTATAGCCGCTGCCGGACTGGAAACTGTCGGTCAGGCCGATGATATCGACATGGCTGCGGTCCAGTGCGACTTCTTCGTGCGCCTCCCGGAGCGCCGCGTCGATCGGATCGCGGTCGCCGGGATCGATCTTGCCGCCGGGAAAGGCAACTTGTCCGGGATGGTTGCGCATATGCTGCGGGCGCTGCACGAAGATCACGCCCGGATCGGGGCGGTCGGTCACTGCGATCAGCACCGCCGCGTCGCGCAGGATCTTCAGATCGTCGATATGGTCCCGCTCGTTGTAGAGAAGATGGTCGAGGTCATTTTCATGCCCCTTCACCAGCGCCTGTTCCAGCCGGTCGCGCAAGGTCATTTATCGGTCGCCATCGGGAAAAACACACCGGACGACCAGATGCCGAGCGGATCGGCATTCTCTTCCAGCGCCAGCTCTACCAGTTCGTAATAGACCGGCCGTGCCAGTACGGCTTCGAGTGCCCTTCGAACCTGCAGATAGGGTTGCGGCTTGTCGGCGCCAAAGCGTAGCGGATGGTCGGCACCGGCGACCACCAGATGGTCGGTGTTGAGGCGGAAGGCGAGCGTGCGGTCCTTGCCGCTGCCCTGGCTTTCCAGTTCGACGGCGACAAAGGGCGCATCCTCGACCTCGATGCTCAGCTTCTGATAGGGCGTGACCAGCGCATAGCTGCCATCCGTTTCGCGGCGGAGGATGGTGGAAAAGGCGCGCACCATGGCCGGGCGCTGGATCGGATCACCCTGATGATACCAACTACCATCTGCGGCGATCCGCATCTCGCTGTCGCCGCTCTCCTTCGGGTCCCACTGGTCAACGGGCGGCAGCTTCTGTGCTTCGGCCATTTCCGCGATTTCCGCGATGGAGAGCGAGGCCAGTTCGGGTGGGGGCGTATAGGGCATGCAAGGGGACTATTGCCCGCCGGCATTTCTGTAAAGGCTTAGACTGTTTATCTCGTCCAGGGACCGAGCGTGCCGGTCTTCGGCAAGGCCTGAGCTGCGCTGGTGCGTACGAGCAAGCGCGAGGGTTCCCACGGCCCCGGCAGCGTCCATCCCGCCGTTCCTTCGGCAGAAAATCCGAAGAAGCGCTCATAATATTCCGGGTCGCCGATCATCACCAGCGGCAGCGGGTCATTGGGCTGGATTTCCTGCAGCAGCGCCGTCATCATCGCACGGCCGATCCCTTCGCGCTGGAAATCCGGGTAAACCGCCACCGGGCCGACCATGATCATCGGGTGCTTCTTGCCCTCTTCATCAGTCAGGGCGATTGGCCAGCACTGGATCGAGCCGAGCAATTCATGCTGTTCCTGATCCACCGCGGCCAGCGACAGCCCCTCAAGCATATCCATGCCTTCGCGCAGCCGATAGGCGGTGCGGTCGTGTCGATCCATGCCGAAAGCGGCGTCAAGCAACGCTTCGACAAGTTGCGGATCGATTTCGGCAAGAGGAATGATGCTGGTCAAGTCGTTGGTCTCGTATAATCAGGAAAAGCGCGCGCTACTCCGCTTTGCGGCAAAAGTCGAGCCGTATAGGTTGCATTTGCATGATTGGATTGCGCCAGCTAAAAGATTGATCTGTTAAGGGAGTTTGCGCGTGTCGGACCAGAATGAGCCAGTAAAACCATCGAAGGGCGATACGCCCAGCGCCGCCGCGTCAGCAAAGCCGGCCAGGCTGGGCGCGCTGCGCCGGGATCCCAAGGGCTGGCTTATCCTTGTGCTCGGCCTCGGCGCTCCTCTGGCTTTCCTTATTGCTGCTGCTGGCGGCGGCTTTGGCCTCTGGGGCTGGCAGGCCGGTCTGGCTGCGATACCCTGGATCATATTGGTGGCCGTTCTCACGCTGATCCTCGCGATCATCTTCATCGTGCTGAACCGGCGCAAGGGGCGCAAGACCCGCTGGCCTCTGCTGGGGCTGGGAATGGTCGCGACGCTCGGCTTCCTCGTATTCTGGATTCCCTATGTAGTGGCGATTGCCACGCTGCCTGCCATTCATGACATTACCACCGATCTTGCCGATCCGCCGCAGTTTACCGCGCTGACGCTGCGCGATGACAATTGGGACAATATCCCGGGAGCGGATGACAGCGACATGCGCGGGATGAACCCGCGCCAGCGCTGGGCGACGGTGCATCAGGACGCCTATCCCGACATCCGGTCGGTCCGCATCGATCAGCCGGTCGCGGTGGTGATCGAAAAAGCCAAAAGGCTGGCCGAAGATCGCGGCTGGGAAATTGTCAGTGTCGATCCGGCCTCCGGCAATCTTGAAGCAACCGACACGATCTCGCTGTTCCGGTTCAAGGATGACATCGTCATTCGGGCCCGCTCGGCAGAAAACGGGGCGTCGAGCATTATCGACATGCGCTCGGTCAGCCGCGTCGGCGTGCATGACATTGGCGCAAACGCCAAACGCGTCCGCCGTTTTCTGAGCGATCTGTCCGGGACGACGACCGCCGCTTCGCAATAGTTATGCTGTAGTGGAGGCTATTTGGCCGGGGTGAGTTTCAGCAACTGGCCGCCTTCGCCGTCTTCCAGCACATAGATCGCGCCGTCGGGTCCCTGTTCCACTTCACGGATACGATTGCCCATCAGAAAGCGCTCGGCCTCCTTGGCGCTGTCGCCGTCGAAGCTGACACGGATCAGCGCCTGGCTGGCGAGACCACCGATGAAGGCGCTGCCCTTCCATGCCGGGAACAGATCGCCGGAATAGAAGATCAGCCCGCTGGGCGCGATCGTCGGCACCCAGGCAACTTTTGGAGCCTCGAATTCCGGGCGCGTGTCATGATTGGGGATTTTCCGCCCGTCATAATGATCGCCTTCCGAAACAATCGGATAGCCGTAATTGGCGGCCCGCTGCACAAGATTCAGCTCATCGCCGTCTTTCGGGCCCATTTCCTGATTCCACAGGCGCCCTTCGCTGTCGAAGGCGAGGCCGAGAATATTGCGATGGCCCAGAGACCAGATTTCCGGCAGCGCGCCGTCCTGGTCGACAAAGGGATTGTCCTTGGGGACGCTGCCATCGGGGTAGAGCCTGACAATCTTGCCGAGATTGGCTGTCATATCCTGCGCAGGGTCGAATTTCTGCCGGTCGCCGGAGCCAATGAAGAGATATTCGCCGTCGGGTGAAAAGGCGATGCGATGAGAATAATGCCCGTTCCCGGTCACCTTCGGCTTTTGCGTCCAGACGGTCTTGAGATTTTTCAACGCCGGTTTCTCGCCGGAGAGAACCAGCTTTGCGCGGGCAACCACTGCGCCTCTGGTGTCGTCTTCGCCTTCTTCGACCCAGCTCAGATAGACCATATTGCTGGTCGCGAAATCGGGCGCGAGCACAATATCGCCAAAGCCGCCCTGACCGCCATATGCGACCTCGGGAACACCGCTGATTTCGGTTTTCTTCCCTTCGGCATCAACCAGCTGCAGTTTTCCCGCTTTTTCGCTCACCAGCATCCGGCCATCTGGGAGAAAGGTCATCGCCCAGGGTTCGTCGAAGCTGGCAATTGCGGTGGTCTCGAAAGGCTTGCGATCCACCGGAGAAATATCGGCCAGCGCCTGCGTTTCTGTCGAAGCGCCACCATTCGCCTGTGCATTTTCTCCATTGGTGCAGGAAGCCATGAAGATTGCGATCGAAAGCGAAAGTCCAATATTTTTCATGAGTTTCCCGTGTTTTACCATCAAGTTTATACCACTCGTCCTTACAGGTCATTATAGGGGAGCCCAGGCCATTTTCCTAGGCCAATCCGAGCTTTTTTACCCTTGAATTGTCCTGTTCATCGCTTGATTACCATTATTGGTTAAGGCGGGCGCATGTTTGGACGAAAATCGAAAGGCGATGACCCGCGCCCGCAGTCGGCGGTTTCCCATGGTGTGGGCATTGCCGGCCTGCTCGGTTTGGCTTGCTGGGTCCTGATCGCCCGCCAATATGGTCTGGCCGGCCCCTATTCCGCGCTCGCCGCCTGTCTAGCTTGTGCGGTGCCGATGGTGATCTGGTCCCTGCTGAAGGACAAGGTACATCTGCGGCCGTCCACCGGCATGGACTGGGACAAGCCCAAAGCGCTCAAAGAAACTTTTGACATCAGCCTGGTAAAGCTCGCCGGCCTCTGGGCAACCTGGGGTATAATTGGGACCATCTACTGCGTCGGACGCTGGTACTGGACCGGTCAATATCAATTTTCGATGGAAATAATGGAAGCAGCGGCGCCATGGCTGTTCGTGCTGTCGATCCCCTATGTCCTGTTCATGGACCGCTTTGCCGTCGAACCGCGTGACGGCGCCTGGCATTTTGGCCAGCTGCTAACCGGCCGGAGAAGCGAGTTCGACCGGCAGCAGATCTACCACCATCTCCGCGCCTGGGCCGTGAAGGGCTTTTTTCTGGCGTTCATGCTGTCGATCGTGCCCGGCGGCTTTGCCGATCTGGTCCGGCTGGATCTCGATGGACTGGCGAGCAATCCTGTGGCGATCGCCCATTGGCTGATTATCGCGATGTTCGTTGTCGACGTACAATTTGCTACGGTGGGCTATCTGCTGACGATGAAACCTCTCGATGCGCATATTCGCACCGCTAACCCCTATATGGCCGGCTGGGTCGCGGCGCTGATCTGCTATCCGCCGTTCATCCTCATGGGCGAAGACGGTCCGCTCAACTATCATGTCAACACCGCCGACTGGTCCTACTGGCTTGCCGGCCAGTCCACCCTCCTCTGGATCTGGGGTGGCCTGCTCGTTTTCCTGACCGCTATCTACGCATGGGCGACGGTCGCATTTGGCCTGCGCTTCTCCAACCTCACCCATCGCGGCATCCTGACCCACGGTCCCTACAGCTGGACCAAGCATCCTGCCTATGTTGCGAAAAACGCCTATTGGTGGCTCGCCACTATGCCGTTTCTGGTGACCTCCGGCAGTGTCACCGATTTCGTGCGCAATACGGTGCTGATAGCGGCGGTCAGCGGCGTCTATTACTGGCGCGCCAAGACCGAGGAAAAACATCTGCTCAGCGACCCGGCCTATAAGGAATATGCCGAATGGATGGACCGCAATGCGCCGCTGCCCCGGGTGCTGAACCGGATCAAGCGCCGTATCGGCTGGTGGGCACCGGACCGGGGAGATGGACCGGAATTCCAGCCTGCCGAATAAAATTGTCGGACTCATCAACAGCGGTTATTCCTGTCTTATGACGGTGATCGGAACGGACGGGAAGCACCGCTGCTTCGGCGGGCAGGCGGGCAAGGAATTTTACGGCGACTATCACGACCGGGAATGGGGCGTGCCGGTGCACGACGACCGGTTGCTTTTCGAAAATCTGATCCTGGAGGGTGCGCAGGCGGGCCTGAGCTGGGAAACAGTGCTGCGCAAACGCGACGGCTATCGCCGCGCCTTTCACGGCTTTGATATTGAGCGGTGCGCGGCAACGGGTGATGACGAACTGGAAGCCCTGCGCGAGGATTCCGGCATCATTCGCAACCGGCTGAAAATTTACTCCGTCCGCAAGAACGCGCGGGCCTTTCTGGAGATACAGGCGGAATATGGCAGTTTCGATGCCTGGCTCTGGGGCCATCTGGACGGGCCGCCGCCGGTAAACCGGCCCAGGCATTTTTCGGAAATGGCAAGCACGTCACTGGTCAGCGATACAATATCCAAAGCGCTGAAAAAGCGCGGCATGAGTTTTGTCGGCAGCACTATCATCTATGCCTATATGCAGGCGATCGGGATGACCGACGACCATCTGGCCGGATGCTGGAAAGCCTAATCAGCCCGGGTTCTTGAGATAGGCGATCACATCCGCGCGTTTCTGCGCATCCGGCATGCCGGCAAAGATCATCTTGGTCTGGGGAATGACCTGCTGTGGTTTTTCCAGAAACTGGAACAGCTTTTCCTCGGTCCAGGTGATGCCGCTCTCGGCATTGGCCCTGCTATAATTAAACCCCGCGACCGTGCCGGCTTCCCGTCCAACGATATTGGCCAGCGACGGGCCGATCCGGTTCATTCCCGGATCGACGACATGGCAGGTGCGGCACTGCATGAAAGTGGCCTTGCCGGAGGCAGCATCACCGGTCAGGCTCGCGTAGGTAACCGCGGTATCGGCAGTGGCTGGCGGACCGCTATGTGCCGCTGAAGCCGCTTCGGAAACTGGCTCGGCGGGATCGGAGCTACCACCCGAGCAGCCTGCGGTCAAAACCGTCAAAGCCAGTACCGCGCCTACCGTTTTCATGCCGAGCATATTCTTTCCTGTCGTTTGATGTTGAAGGCAAAATCCGTAGCTACGCTGCCTAATGCCGATCATACCGAAATTAAAGACCTTATCTGCCGTTTTCGCCTCTTTGAGTGGCTCTTCTGGCTGGCGGTTTTTGCAAGGCGGGAAGCCGCGCTGGCGGGGCTATGAAAAAGCCGCTATCCGCGATAGATGTTCGGAATGGAAAACAGGGCGCTGGTAGTGTGCCGGATCGCGCGGTTGAAAGAGAGCGGCTCATGCTATTGGTCCTGAGGAGATATATATCGCGGCTGCCAGAGAAAATCTGGTTCCGGGCGATGCTGTTCAGTGTCGGTGCGATCGCAGCGGCTGCCGCGG
This sequence comes from Sphingorhabdus sp. YGSMI21, assembly GCF_002776575.1. GTDB lineage: Bacteria > Pseudomonadota > Alphaproteobacteria > Sphingomonadales > Sphingomonadaceae > Parasphingorhabdus. Next base: position 1,832,168 of record NZ_CP022548.1, read on the forward strand.
CAGAATGGGTGGGACCGTTGATCCCCTATGAAGCGGATCTCGAGATAGCCAGTGGGTCGGTCGGGGATATATTGACGATCCTCGCGTCAAGCATGTTGGCGGTCATCGCATTTTCCGTGTCGATCATGGTGTCGGCTTATGGTTCGGCGACCAGCACCGCGACACCCCGGACCATCGCTCTCATGCTTGCCGATGACCGGTCGCAAAATGCCTTGTCGACCTTTCTGGGTACATTTCTGTTCAGCATCGTCGGGATTATCGGACTGTCCGCCGGCTATTATGACGACCAGGGCCGGATCATCCTGTTCTTCGCGACGATTGCCGTGATTGTGATTATTTCCGGCACCCTGATCAACTGGATTCAGCAGCTGTCGACGTTCGGGCGGATGAACGACCTTATCGAGCGGGTCGAGCAGGCCACCTCGAAAGCGTTGCGCTGGCATGGCCAGCATCCATATCTGAATGCGCAGCCGCCGGTTGAGGTTCCGGAGGATGCTTTACCGGTCCGCTGTGACATCGCCAGCGGTGTGGTGACGTCGATCGACATGGGCCAGCTGCAGGAAACCGCGAGTCAACAGGATGTCACCGTCCATCTGATCATCCATCCGGGCAAATTGATCTATCCGGCTCGGCCACTGCTGTATCTTTCTGGCGAGGGAGCGAAAGCAGCCGATATGCAGCCGTTTCGCGATAGCATATTGGTCGAGCATGATCGCAGCTTCGACCAGGATCCCCGCTTCGGACTTGTGGTATTGTCCGAGATTGCCTCACGGGCATTGTCCCCCGCGGTGAACGATCCCGGTACGGCGATTTCGGTGCTGGACAGCGGTCTGCGTTGCTTCGAAGTTCTGGCAGAAGCCAGCGCCGAACCAAAGGAAGCCAAATATTCGAGAGTGCACGGCCCGGAAATAGCGGTAGAGGACCTGTTCACCGATTTCTTCATCAAGATCGCGCGGGATGGGGCCGGCATTGTGGAGGTGCAGCAGCGCGTTCAGCTCTGCCTGCTGGCCCTGGCCCAGTCATGGCCCGACCTGTTTGCATCCGCCGCTGCAGATGCGTCCCGCAACGCGCTGGCAAGGGCGCTCGATACAATCGTCCACAAGGCCGACACGAAAGATTTGAAGGCAAGGTCGCAAAAGGTCGCCGATTGCTGCGACGAATAATTGGCCATGTCGATAGCGCCAAATGAAAGACCGGATGAAGCGATAAACGACATACTCTACTCGTCGTAATCGTCTCATCCGGCGCAAACCTTTGGGTCGAAGGTGAATTCGAACATCGCCCATCGATTACTGCTTTTAACTCGGCACCCGCCAGTTGGTTCCCGGATTGTGAAATATTTTTCTATGTTCGGAGGCCTTGGCCCGCCGTTCAGCCGGCCGAGAAAGCGTCGATAATATCGGGTATCGCGTTCGGGCGATCCATCGCTTGCAGGGCGCTGATGGCATCTTTGATCACCAGATTATATTGGGCTACCGATCCTTCCATCACGCTAGGCGTCGCGCCGACCGACCGGATCAGGCGGTAGGCCTTCTTGTTGTCGCGCAATATGTCGATCCGCAATTGTCGCAGGCCTTCACAATAGCAGTCGAGAAGCAACGCCGTCATCAGGATCCGGGCGACGCCCAGTCCGTGATAGGGGTCCAGAACCGCTATGGCGAACTCGCCGGTGTCGCTGGATTCCGCTTCGCGGAAAACATGGGCGGCCGCGATCGGCGGATGGCCTTCCTCGTCCATGTTGATGACGCCCCATGCGAGATGCGTGATACCGTCCGCGCTCGCCAGCCGTTCGACGACGGTCGGCGGCATGGTTTTTGAGCCCGAGAAGAAGCGCAAATAGCGGCTCTGGTCGGATAGCTGGCTGATACCTTTCTCGATTTCGCCCAGATCCGATTGGCGGACACGACGCAGGCAGATCCGGGTGCCGTTATCGAGTCTGGCGTTTACCGATCCGAGCTGATTCTGAAAGGACCACGAACCAGACATCGAATTTCTCCTCGTTGCACCGCCGATATTTGCCGGAGACTGCACATGTCCCGGCGCCGGTTGACTGTCTGAGATTAACATCATTCTGCCTGCGCGGCCACCGGTATGGCCTCTTTGAAAGTATGGGTGACATAGGGAAAGGGGATTTCAATATTGGCATCGTCCAGCGCCCGTTTGACCGCACGGATCACCAGATCGCGGCTTTCGTGCATGTCGCGCTGCGCCGAACCGGACCACCAGCGCAGCTTGAAATCGATAGAACTGGAATTGAATTCACAAGCAAATATGTCGACCGGTTTTCGGTCGTCGGTGGTACCGGATGATTCCACGGCGGTGCGAATGACATCGCGCGCTTCCTCCAAGTCGGTGTCATAGGAAACGCCAACCACGACTTCATGGCGCCGGCGATCGAGATCGGTCAGAATCTCGACCGGATTTTTGAACAATATGGAATTCGGCACAATCGTCAGCTCGTTCGACAGCTTTCTGATATGCGTCTCCCGCAGCAGGATTTGTTCCACCTTGCCTTCAATCCCTTCGCAGGAAATATAATCGCCAATCCGCATTTTCTCCCGCACCATGATCAATATGCCGGCGAGAAAATTCTCGAAAATATCCTGAAAGGCAAAGCCGATAGCGACCGTGCCGACGCCAAGACCGGCGATCAGGCTTCCGGGCGTCAGATCGGGCAGCAGGATCGTCAACGCGATAAGCAGGCCCACCGTCCAGATTGCAATTCGCACCAGCGTGTCCACCAGTTCGCGCAGAGACGGACGCATCGCCGTCCTCGCGGTCAGGCGATCTGCGATTTTAGTAGCAAATCTCGCGACGATCCACGTTGATATTATAAGGAAAATGGCGATAACCAGATTGGGCAGGAGACTGACCAGCCCCTCCCACATGGAGCGCAATTGTGCAGCCAATATCTGGAGGGTATTAAGCGATTGATCTACTTGATTATTCATGCGCATTAAACGCGCAAGTAACAAATTGGTTGCATATGGGTCTGGCAACGGGAACTCTATCCTGCGGGAAAGGTTGATCGCCTATGTCGAAATTATTCAAGCCAGGGCAAAATTGCTGGCGTGTCGAGCATGCAGACCGTTCTGCCGTTCTGATCGATGGCGAAAATTACTTCCGGGCGGTGCGAAAGTCGCTGGCGCAGGCCAAACAGCGTATCATGCTTCTCGGCTGGGATTTCGACGAACGGGTCGAAATGCACGATACCGATGAGGAGCCGGACGGGCCCCTCAGGATCGGTGCCTATTTCGACTGGTTGCTCGAGAAAAACCGGGATCTCGATATCTATGTGCTGCGCTGGGATACGGGGGCTTTGAAATCCTTCTTCCGGGTCAACGGGCTGATGACGCTGATCCGATGGTATTTCCATCCCCGGGTGCATTTCAAGCTCGATTCCCATCATCCGGTAGGGGCGGCTCATCATCAGAAAGTTATCGTGATCGACGAGGACACAGCCTTTTGCAGCGGTATCGATGTCACCAACAATCGCTGGGATACGCGGGCGCACGAGGATAATCACGACCATCGGCTGCAACCGGACGGCCATGATGCCGGACCTTGGCATGACGCGGCGATGGTCGTTCAGGGCAAGGTCGCGAGCGCGCTTGCGGAATATGCCGTGCAGCACTGGCGTGCTGCCGGCGGGAAGAAGACCAAAAGGGTTACGGCAAAGGATGATTGCTGGCCCGCCAATCTCGATCCGGACTTTACCGATTGCCCGATTGCAATCGCCAGAACTTTACCGGAAATGGATGATCAACAGGGCGTGCACGAGATTGAAGCGCTTTGCGTCGATTTGATCGCCGCAGCCCAGGATCATATCTATGCCGAAAGTCAGTATTTTGCTTCGGCGAAGATCGCCGCCGCCATCGCCGCTCGCCTGTCGGAACCGGACGGCCCGGAAGTGATCATTATCAATCCGGAAAGCGCAGAGGGCTGGCTCGAGTCCGAGATCATGGATTCAACGCGTGCCCGTCTGGTGGAAGCGTTGAGAGCGCGCGACAAATATGACCGTTTCCGGATGTTTCACCCGTTCAACGAGGCCGGAACGCCGATATATGTCCACGCGAAGATATTGATCATTGATGACCGGTATATCCGCATAGGCTCGTCAAACTTCAACAACCGGTCGCTCGGCTTTGACAGCGAATGCGATGTTGCGATTGACGCGTCGGTGATCGCCGATGGCACGGTGCCAGCCCAGATCGCCCGCGTCAGGAATGATTTGCTGGCTGAGCATCTGGGGCAGGAAGTCGACGTTGTTCGCGAGTCTATGGAGAGGACAAATTCGCTGATTAAGACGATCGAGGCTTTAAACAGCCCGGGTCGGGAGCTCAGGCCCTATCAGACAGCTGATATCGGAGCGGTCGAAGCCTGGCTCTCGGAGAATGACATCCTCGACCCAAGGCGGGCCGATGATGTTTTTGCAGGAATCATGTAAACGGTCTGGGAAAAAGCACCTGAATAATCACTGCGACTGTTATGCAGTGGTTTCGTTGGTGTCCGGCTGTTTCTTTTCCTGGATTTTCTTGATGATGATTCTGGCTGCTACCGAAATGGCTCCGGCCGCGATGGTTCTGATGATGTAACGCACGTCATGCTCCTTCAATCTTTATGACATTCATATGATCTACCGACGAGCGACCAAATGGTTGCAACCGTGCTAGGGATCAGCCGGCAAAGTCCATTGTCCAGATCGCCACAATCAAGGCCAGGGCGCCTGACGCCATCAGGCCGGAAACGATTCGCATATTGTATGGCTTTACCGGTGTTGCATGATGCGAATTGAGCCGGTCCTGGACGGCGCAGCCATTGCGCTGGGCAACCCAGAAAATGAAGATACCGATGATCATGAACAAGGTCGCGATGGCCTTGGGCACCCAGAAGGGTTCAAGTTTGCCAAAGAGCGCATTGAAGCCGAGTCCGATCCCGACCGCTGCCAGACCTGTGCGCATCCAGCCGGCAAAAGTCCGTTCGTTGGCCATGATCGTACGATCTTCGGCCCATTCGGTGCGGTCCTCGGCGAGGTCCGTGCGTTCGCTGGCCAGTTCCGTGCTGGATGAGTCTGTTGTCATACTCGCCTCCCGATGTCGCGTTCGAACCGCGCGCGGAATATATAGCAAAAGCCCCGCCACCCATCCACAAGGGATGCATGTCGGGGCTTGATGCGTTCGTTCAGATAAATTCGACGACTAGATTGCCCGTGCGGAGCCTCTTGGTCCGACGAAGAACCAAAGGATCAGGCCGATTACCGGCAAGATCAAGATGATCAGCGACCAGATGATCTTGGCACCAGTCGAGGAGCCGCTTCCCCAGACGCTCAGCAGCGCCCAGATGTCGAGAGCCAAAATCAGAAGTCCAACAATTCCATATTCCATGATAAATTCCCTTGTTTAAATATTATGTGATCAACCGCGCGTTCAGGAGGTTGCTTCTTCGAGATGGTCGATCAGACGACCGTCCGCCCGCAGTTCTCCCTGGTAATTGCGCAGCAATGCTTTGGCCGACACCGACAGGTCATCCTGGATAAGCGCCTTTTCAAACTTCTTGCGCAGATATTCCTCGCCGGTTTCGACCGCCTCGATCGCCGCTTCGTCATTGTCCTGGACGGCAGCGCTCAAGTCCATGAACACGCGGTGGGCGGACGCCAGAATGGTGCCGTCGCTTTCCGGCGTGCCGCCGGATTTCGTGATTTCCTCACGCACCGCAGCGGCCATCGCCCGGCGAGATGCCGCGCGGCGGGAGAAGAAATTCTTGAACGTGGTCCGGTCCGCAATCTCGGCTGCTTTCTCGTAGCCATGCGTGGAATCGATCAGTGTTTCCAAAACGTCATTCAAAATGTCCGTGGAAGCGTTATTTGTCATATCAACCTCGTTTTGCGTTATATATGAACAACCAACATCGGACGTGCCCGTCGGTTCCAAACTAAATTTTTCCCGTCGGCAGGAACCTTTGCTATGCAGTGGCGTATGCGAATGTTGCTGATTGGAATAATATGCCCCTATATCGCTGGCTCCTGACCGCGCTGTTTCTGGCGGTCGTCGCTGCTCCGCTTTCTACCGGTCTTGCTCCGCTGTTCGAGGCCCGCGCGCAGGTTCCGCTGACCGAGACGGTTGATGAGCCGGAGCCAGCCATCGATCCGGTGGTTGACGGCAGCGACGATGTCGCGATCGCAGACCGGTTGCGCGGAATTTTCCGGGAAATCGAAGGGCTGGAAGGGGTCGCCGTCACCGTCGATGCCGGGGTGGTCCGCCTGTCGGGGCCGATAGCCGACACCGCCTCGGCGGAACGCGCGAAAGCCATAGCACAACGCGTATCGGGTGTTGTCACGGTGGAATCGCAATTTGAGCGCGACCTTTCAGTCGGTAGAAATGTCGAACCGGTGGTCGACAAATTCAGCGCCAGCATGCAAAATTTCCTGTCGGCGCTACCGCTAATCGGGGTCGCCTTTCTCGCCGCCATTGTCATCGGCCTGTTGGGGCATTTCTTCGCTTCGCGCATGACCTTCTGGAAACGCGTGACGCCGAACATCTTTCTGGCCGAACTGATTTCCGGTTTTGTCCGCATATTGTTCATCATGGTCGGGATATTTGTCGGCCTAGACATCCTCAATGCGACCGCCTTGCTGGGCGCGGTACTTGGCGGAGCCGGCGTGATCGGGCTGGCAGTCGGCTTTGCTCTTCGCGATACGGTCGACAATTACATGTCGAGCATCATGCTGAGTATCCGCCAGCCGTTCCGGGCCAACGATCATGTCCGGGTGGGCGAACAGGAAGGGCGCGTGGTGCGGCTGACTTCGCGGGCGACGATCTTGATGACGCTGGACGGCAATCACCTGCGCATTCCCAATGCGACAGTGTTCAAGGCGGAAATATTGAACTTCACGCGCAATCCGCAGCGCCGGTTCAGTTTTGTACTGGGCGTCGATGCCGACGACGATCCTGCCGCAGCCATCGAAACGGGGCTTCGCGCGATCAACGGTCAGGCTTTCGTTCTGGACGATCCCGAAGCAACGGCCGAGATCAGGGAAGTCGGCGATTCCAATATATTGATCGCCTTCCACGGCTGGATCGACCAGCGCCAGAGCGATTTCCACAAGGCGCGGGGCGCGGCGATCCGGGTCACCAAAAATGCTTTGGAAGAGGCCGGCTTTGCCTTGCCGGAGCCGATCTACCGGCTGCGGTTCGATAACGGGCCGCCGCAGCTGATGGACATGATCGGGAAGCCGGAAGCAGCCGGTGGGGCCGGTGAGAAGCCGACCAGAGCGCCGACCGGGGAGGCGTTTGACGTATCGCCAGAGGATCATGTCGAGCGGCTGGTGGATTCCGAGCGGTCTGACGACGGTTCTTCCGATCTCCTGGATGACCAGCAGCCGGTGGAATGACGGGGCGGCAACTTAATCTATGTTAGCGCAAATCATATTCAATGCGCTTATCTATCGCGACGGGCAATGTCTCGGCTGTGAAGACAGCCGCCATGAGAAAGTTTTGCGTGTCGCCTCGTCCGATCACCTCGCTCATTTTTGTGAGCACCGTAAAACCCGGCATGGATCAGCAGGATTTTCTTGCGATCACGAACGTTACCCGGCGGAATAGCGAACGATTTGGGCTGACTGGCCTGCTTGTTTGCAATGGGTTCAACTTCATGCAGTGCATCGAGGGAGAGCGGGCTGCCGTCAAAGACCGGATGTATCATATCATCCAGGACGAGCGGCACAGCGGGATCATCATTGTACATCATAGCGAGCCTGAGATCCGGCAATTTGCGAATATATATATGGACCGCCGATATTTTCCGGCGGAGGAAAACTCCGGCGCATCTGACCTCCCGAAAATTCTCGCCATGGCTACCGTCGCCGACGTTACCCGTACAATGTTCCAAAGCTTTCTCTCGCTCGGGTTCGGCGCGGCCAACCTGTAAGTTGCGCAATTAAGGAGCGGGTGCGACCCGCGCTTTTCTCCTTCAATATGCGCTTCTCGCTGCTTCAGCAGGATATATCGCTTTTGGATGCTGCTGTTCTTGCCTTTTTCAGCGCTTCCACCTCGGCGCCCGCGCGGCCTTTGTCTCCTCCTATCGTCGATTATAAGACCGTGTCCGGAGTGTCGGTCACTGCCAAAAATTTCCACTTGTGATGTGTTTCCTCCACTAAGCCAACGCCGACTTCTCAAGATTGTTCCGCGCTATTGGACATTCTCCCGAAAAATTTATATGCAACCTTTCCGGACACCGCGTGTTCTGTCTTCAAGCAAGGAAAAACGAGGCATGATTTGACGAGCCAGAAAAAAGATGAAGCTGGCACATCGGATTCTTCGGAACCGGATGATGCAGGGCAACGGTCAAAGGATATGCCGGTGAAAAACAAGGAAGACATGCAAGAGAGATTAGGCCTTGGACTTAAGGACATGTATTCAAGTGTTCTTGACGAGCCGCTACCCGACGACATGCTGGCGCTTTTGGACCAGCTGGAAGCAAACGACACTAGTGACGTGAACTCCAGCCGGCCAGACGATAATGAATAAGCCCCAGGCGTTGCCGCCGGCGCAGTTCAAGCAGCAGCTGACGGAAGCAATTCCGCATTTGCGTGCTTTCGGCCGAAGTCTGTCAGGCGATCGTGATCTTGCCGACGATCTTGTGCAGGACACCTTGTTGAAAGCATGGGCTGCGCGCGACCGTTTCATTGCCGGCACATCGATGCGTGCATGGACTTTCGTGATATTACGCAACACGTTTTTCTCTGGCATGCGCCGCAAGAAATTCAGTGCCAATTATGACGAGCTGGTTGCCGAACGGGTCCTGTCCGCTCCCGCTCCCCAGCAGGAACCCTTGCATCTTGCCGACCTGCAACGCGGGCTGATGGAATTGTCCGACGACCAGCGCGAGGCCATCATTCTGGTAGGTGCTGGCGGCTATTCTTACGAGGAAGCGGCAGAAATCGCCAATTGCGCGGTCGGCACCATGAAAAGCCGCGTCTCCAGGGCGCGCAAATCGCTGGAAGCGATTCTGGAGGAAGGGCGCTTCACCTCCGCGTCGGACGGTCATGACAATCTAACCGCAACGGCGCTCGAAAATATCATCGGCGCAGTCGAGAAAATAGCGCCCTAGGCTGTCCGGCGTTCGCCGACATCCCCGCCCTAAATTTTAATATGCTGACGTGAATCGTGGTTGCTTCATTTGGCACCGCTGCCAACAGTTGCGCCTCGCTGCCGGCTCACAAGTCTGAGCCGGCAGCGAGGCGTTTGTCCTGGTAATTCAGGCGGATGACGCGATCAGGCGTCCTGCTTTGCCGTTGAAAAGAACAGTGCCTGGCTGATCGCCGCGCGAATCGCATTGGGCTGAAACGGCTTGGTGATCAAAAATGTCGGTTCAGGGCGCTCTCCGGTGAGCAACCGCTCGGGAAAGGCAGTGATGAAGATGACCGGAACCGATATCTGCTCCAGAATATCCTTCACGGCATCAATGCCCGAGCTGCCGTCCGCCAGCTGGATATCGGCCAGCACCAGGCTTGGTTTGGCATTGGCTACCGCTTCGAGCGCACCCTTGTGGGTCGTCGCAGTTCCACAGACACGATGTCCCAGCCCGGTGACGATCTGCTGCAATTCCATCGAAATCAGGGCTTCATCCTCAATGATGAGAACATCTGACCGGATCTCCTTGTCGATTTCGGCAATGGCATCGTCCAGCAAGCCGTTGATCGAATTTTCGCCGACATCGGCGATTTTTGCGACTTCGCTAACGGAAAACCCTTCCAGCGCGGTCAATAGCAGCACCTGACGGCTGATGGGAGGGATGGCATTCAAGCGGTTTTGCGCCGTGTTGTCGTCGGGATCTTCAGACACCCGGACATGCGCGCTTTCCCAGATACCGGCGAAAACCCGGTATAGATGAACCCGTATATCATTGTCGTCCGGGACGGGTTCCGGATCGGCGATAATCGCTTCCAACGTAGCCTTCACAAATGCGTCGCCGCTCTTTTGGCTGCCGGTCAGAGCCCGGGCATATCGCCGTAAATAAGGTAGATGCGGTTTCAGATTTTGAGCTAGTGACATATTTTATATCTCCGTGATTGGTTCCCTACGCATGACTGTAAATAGGGTTCCATCATAATTTCGTCAGGTAGGCGACATTTGCATCTCGTGTTTGCAGGCCTGATCCGGAACCAATTCGGTCGGCGTTCGTTGACTCATCATTAGATCACTAGACCGAATATGGAGAAAAAGAAATGACAGGCAATTATTCCGAAGAAATGGGCGCGGTAAAATCGGATCTGCAAACATTGAAAGATGATCTGGCAACCTTGACCAAGTCCGTCAAGGCCGATGCGAAGGCAAATGCGTCAGAATTGCGCGCCAATGCGAAGACCAAGTTTGACGCTGCGCGCGCCAATGCAGTTGAGGCCGGCACCAAGGGGCGCCGGAAGGCCCAGGCCACGTTCAAGGAAAATCCGATCGTAAGCATCGCCGCGACCGCTGGTATCGGTCTGTTAGTCGGCGCATTAATGGCGCGCCGCTAGGTCGTTCCGGATGAGATTCAAAGGGCTGCAGAATGTAATTCTCGCAGCCCTTTTGCTGTTCTGGCACCGGTGAAGCGAGACGCGCGCGGTCGTCTGACGATAGCGGGCTGTGCTCTTCGCCCTTCGGTGGCGACGAAAAAGATGGCGCAGCTGTCTTCAATCATTTTATATGATTTTGCGGGACATCATTATACATGGATGAGCCTCCGCATGGGGTTTTCGAGTGAGTTACCGTATCGTTTGCCGCTTTGGTTCCGCCAGCATGCAACAGGATCGCAACTTGATCGTTGGTAATGGAACGGCTTCAGGGTCAGGAATAAAAAGGGGTTGGACATGAAGGCGGGCAATAGATGACCGAAGAGTTGGAACCGACGATGGAAAGCGAACGGTTGGCGACGCTCGGCAGCTATCAGGTCATGGACGATGCGCGGAGAAATGCCTTTGATCGAATCACACGGCTTGTCGCTGATATTTTCGCAGCGCCGGTCGCATCGATCTCACTGATTGAGAAAGATCGGGAGTTGTTCCGATCAGCAGTGGGACTGGCGGAGACTGACGCAGATCGCAAATCCTCCCTGTGCGGCGGAATGGTCGACAGCCATGAATCGCTGGTCATCGAAGACGCTTCGGTGGACCCACAGTTCAGCAACAATCCGTTGGTCTCCGGTGGTCCGGCGATCCGTTTTTACGCCGGTGCGCCATTGATCGCGCCCAATGGCATGGTTCTGGGAGCCTTGTGGTTTGCCGACACGGTGCCACGCTGCTCGATTACCGCGAACCAGCTCGACCAGTTGAAGACCATGGCTGATATCGTCATGAGCGAGCTTGAACTGAGCCGCGAGATCCGTTTGCGCGAGCAGGCACAGAAAAACGCGGCCATTGACCGGTCCAATCTCGACCTCACGCTGGCCCTCAGCGACATTGCCAGCTTCCGGACCGACCTGGAGACAGGCAAGATCGAATGGGGCGGGGCTTATATGAAGATCTGGGGAGAGGACGCCGGCGAGGCGCTCACCCAAGTGGAAGATGCCTTCGCCCGTATCCATCCCGAAGATCGGGAAAGTGTCACCGAGGCAATGAGCGCGGCAGCAGCGCCGGGCGAAAAATATGAAGCGCGTTTCCGGATCATATTGCCCTCGGGCGAGATTCGCTGGGTCGAGGGCTACGGCGACTATCTCGAAGCAAACGGGCGGCCGACCCTGACCGGGGTCAATAAGGACATCACCCATTCTGTCGATCAGCAGGAGCAATTGCGGCTTCATACGCGCGAGCTTCATCACCGGCTCCGCAATCTTTTCGCCACGCTGCAGTCGATCATGATGCTGACCAAGAATTCGGCGACATCGATTGATGACTATATCGAACGGATCAAGAATCGCCTGAGCGCCCTGAACCGGGCCCAGCAAATCCTGCTCGACACCAATTTTGTGACGGGGTCCTTCGCTGCGCTGGTCAGGGACCTGTGCAAGACCTATCCAAAGGTGCGCTGGTTCGGCCCCGACATCATCCTGGAAGAAAACGCGATGGTCTCGATTTCGCTCGTGCTTAACGAATTGGCCACCAACGCGGCCAAATATGGCGCACTGACCGCCGATACCGGCCTGGTGAAAATCAAATGGACCATTCTTCCCGACGATGACGGGCAGGATATCGTCGAACTGCGCTGGTCGGAAAGCGGCGGGCCCAAGTCCCAGCCTCCTCCATCACTATCCGGCTTTGGCTCCTCGCTTATCGATCACAGCATCACGCGCAATTTGCGCGGCGAGATTGACCGGGACTGGACGCCCGATGGCCTGATCTGCACGATCAGATTTCCCGCACCCGACGAAGCACGGTTTCGCTAGTGGCACAGAAGGCCCTGCTGCGGCGCATCTCCTTCTATGCCGACCTCGACGAGGCCGATCAGCAAGTCATCATGGATATCGAGGGTCGGGAGCAGACGTTCGACAAGAATAGCGAAATCGTTGATGCCGGCCAGGAGCTTGATAGCGTGCTGATCGTCAAGGAGGGCTGGGCGATCCGCTACAAGACGCTGGAGGATGGCCGCCGTCAGATCTTGAACATTTTGCTGCCCGGGGACTTTTTCGACCTTCAGGTATTGGTCGCTGCCGAGGCGGACCATTCGGTAAAGACCGTGACTCAGCTGACCGGCCTGTCGGTCCGGCCGGCGGTATTTCGGCGCCTGTTGACCGAATCGGGCAAACTGACGCTCGCGTTCTGGTGGATGCAGGTGCAGGAAGAGGCCTTTCTGCGAGAACAGATTGTCAGGAACGGCAAACAGACCGCGCGCGAAAGAATCGGACATTTCCTGCTGGAACTTTATCGGCGGGTGCTGATTACCGGAGCCGGAACCAGCGAAGGATTTCGCGTTCCGCTGACCCAGGCCATTATCGCGGACGCGCTCGGGCTGACCCCCATTCATACCAACCGGGTTTTACGGCAGCTGGAGCGGGACGGACTGCTGGCGCGCGACCATGGCTGGATCCTGTTCAAGGACGAAGCGCGGCTTGCCGAAATCAGCCAGTTCGATTCCAGCTATTTCCACCTCGATGCCTTCCGGATGCGGCTGGGCCGCGAATAAAAATTGACTGTTGGGGAACTCTATGCGCATCCTGACGTTGAATATATCGAACCATTAAAGGGAGTTCAAAATGAAAAAGATTGCAATTGCGGCAGTAATGACCGCTGGACTGGCACTTTCCGCCTGTGAAGCGAATGTTACCGAAGAAGGCGAAATGCCCTCCATGGATGTCGATGTTTCCGGTGACGCAGGCCAGTTGCCTGAGATCGACGTTGAAACAGCCGACGTAGAAGTCGGCACTGAAGAAGTCACCGTTGACGTTCCTGATGTCGACGTGAAGATGCCTTCCGAAGAATAGTCTTTCCAGACCAACAGACACGAATGGCCAGGCATCATGTCCTGGCCATTTTTTTGCGTCTTTCGCCTGTGTTCATCAAACGGTGCCTGATCCGGAGGGTCAGGCTGATGCGCAACAATATGGGGAGGGTGGCTGGGAAATCTGTCCGTTGGTAAACGGGGGGGATACGAAGGGCCAAATTTCCCAGCCGGTTTTTGAGGAATGAAAGTAACGCCGGGTCATGGGTCAACATCCATTCAAACCAGTCAACGGCCAGGATCAACATTGGTTCCCGACAAGTTGCAATTTTTTTTAGATTTTTTGAAATCATTGCAAAATGGGCGGATTGCCGGCCTGTTTCATTGAGCGAGCCCGGGGAATGCAAGCGGACTGTTCCTTCTGCGGAACGGGAATGCACTGCATCGGAATGCAACCAAATGACGTTCCGCGCGTCTTTTGAGCAGAACGTTACCGATGGAGATATTATGACCGACATTTTTACCCGCCTCAAACAGGATCATGATCGTCACCGCGAAATGCTTGAACGCGTAGCCGACACCAGCGGCGATACGAAGGAGCGACGTCAGTCCTTCGAGCAGCTGCGGATTGATGTGTCCGCGCATGCCAACGCCGAGGAACAGTCTCTCTACGCCGAAATGCTCGCCCGGCCCGACTTGCAGGACAAGGGCCGCCATTCGGTTGCGGAACACAAGGAAGCCGACGACTATTTCGAGGATCTGGTCGATATGGATTTCAGCAGCACCGGATGGCTCGCCCGGTTCAAGACGCTCAAGGAGCGGCTCGAGCACCATATGGACGAGGAAGAGAATGAAATTTTCGCCGCCGCCAAGGAAGACCTGAGCGAAGAGCGTGCGGAAGAGTTGGCCAGGATTTTTGACGAGCGCAAACCTGAAGAGAAGCAGGAAGTCGCCTGACCTATTGAACCGAACGGGGGGAATATGATGCTGAATGAATGGACGACCACGGGGTGGGAGCAGATCGCATTGATCGCGCTCTCCGCCGCCGCGATGTATGTGACTGTAATTCTGCTGACCCGGCTGGCCGGAGTCCGCAGCTTTTCCAAGATGAGCGGCTTTGACTTTGCCGTAACCGTAGCGATCGGGTCGGTCCTGGGATCCGTCATCCTGTCCAAAAACCCGCCGATTACCCACGGTATCGCGGCGCTTGTTTTCTTGTTCGGACTACAGATCGGCATGGCGATTTTGCGAAGCCGCTTCCCCCGCCTGCAACTTCTGGCTGACAACAAGCCGCGGCTCATCATGATCGGCGGAGAAATCCAGCATGACCAGCTCCGGAAAGCCAAGATGACCGAGGATGATCTCTGGGGAAAGCTGCGCGAGGCAAATGCTATCAATTTTTCGCAGGTACTGGTGGTGATCGCCGAGACCACCGGCGATGTGTCGGTCCTGCATGCCAAAGACAAGAATGAGGAAATTCAGCCGGAACTGTTGAAGGGCGTGATTGCCGGTGACCGCTATCGTGCCGCCCGGCCACGCTAGACGTTGTCCAGTCCGCGGTAAACCACCGGCAATATTGCCGGTGGTTTATGATCCGCCGGGTTCACTGTCGCAAGATGTGCGGTAACTAGCGAACGGTGACCGTAACGGCCCGGCGATTCTTCTGCCATGCCGTTTCATCGGATCCCAGAGCGTCCGGCCGTTCCTTGCCGTAGCTGACTACCGATATTCTCGAGAGCGCGACGCCAAGCGTCGAGAGATAATTTTTCGCGGCATTGGCGCGGCGTTCTCCGAGCGCGAGGTTATACTCGCGGGTGCCGCGCTCGTCACAATGGCCTTCCACACGGATACGGACGCTGGGGTTGGCGATCAGCCAGGCCGCCTGGCTGCGCAATATCTGCTGGTCCTCGCTGTCGACATCGCTGCGGTCGGTTTCAAAGAAGATCCGGTCCGAGGCCACATTGGCCAGGAAATCTTCCTGGCTGCCCTTGATCGGGCCGCCGGGCGCGCTGTTATAGTCCATATTGTCGCCCGGTGCAGGGGGCAGGCCTTCCGGGGCCTTCTTGCTGCAGCCCGACAGGGCCAGAGCCGCAACCAGCAGCGGCATCGAGATCAATTTTACGGAAACGCGGGAGTGGGACATTTGGTAAAACCTTTTGACTGTTACAGGAGCCTTTTAGGTCGGTTTTGCCAAAGCAATTACCACGGATTTTATATGCCCCGCTCATCCACGGAGGGGCATATAAAATCCGTGGTAACGGCGTTATCAGGGCCATTGTAGAACCGGCTTGTCCCCGCGAGGGGCATCATGAACCAAAAGAAGCCCTCTGTGATGGCGCGGGCATTTGCTCACCCCGACAAATCCCGCGTCATCCAACCTTCAATGTTCGAAATCAATATCCAGTCGATAGCCAACGCCCGGTTCGGTCAGCAGATATTCCGGCTGCGATGAATCATATTCCAGCTTCTGGCGGATCAGCGCCATATAGGAGCGCAGATACTGGGTATCGATCGTCGGATCATTCCACCCGGCCAGCAGCAGCTGGCGATGGGTCACCACCTGACCGGCGTGTCGTGCCAGCGTTTCCAGCAGATCGAACTCCTTGGGCGAGAATTTGATTTCGTCGCCCATCAGGAAGACCTTCCGTTTGAGAAAGTCGATCCGCAGGTGCCGCGATTCAAACTCCTGGCTTTTGACCGCTTCGTTCTTCTTCCGCCGTACGGCCGCCCGGATTCGCGCCAACAACTCTTCGATATTAAACGGCTTGTTGATGAAATCATCGGCCCCCTGATCCAGCGCGGCGACTTTCTCTGCCTCCTGGTGGCGGGCGGACAGGATCAGAATCGACAGGGCGTTGAGGTCGAGCAGTTTGGCGATGATCTCCTTGCCGTCGGCATCGGGCAATCCGAGGTCGAGCAGGATGATGTCGAATACGGTCTCTTTCGCCTTTTTCAGCGCTTCGGCCGCTGTCCCGGCGGAATCGACGCCATAGCCCTGCGCGATCAGCACCGGTTGCAGCGAGCGGATGAGCGCGGTCTCGTCGTCAACCAGCAATATTTTCACGTTCATTGGCCATTGCTTTCTATGGGGGAGGCGGATGCCGGAAGCCTGACGATGATCTTTGTTCCCTTGCCCATTTCCAGCGGACTGTGAGCGGAGATATCGCCACCGAATGCCCGGGCAAAGCCCGCGGCAATCGACAGGCCGAGACCGTGGCCTTCCTTGCGGATATTTTCCGCCGAACGGTAGAAGCGGTCGAAAACCCGGTTCAGTTCGGAGGCGGGAATGCCGCAGCCCTGATCCGCTATGGCGATCTCGACCTGCCCGGCCTGCTTGTGTCCGGTCACCAGTACCGGCGCTGCGTCCGGACTATATTGGATCGCATTTTCCAGAATATTGTAGAACAGCTGCTCCAGCATGACCGGATTGGCGCGCACCGTACACGCGTCGAACGGCAGGCTCTTTATGACCTCCCGCCCGCTATGGTGCATTTTCACCGTGTTGACCGCCGAGCCCAGCATCTCCATCAGGTCCAGGCTCTCCAGCTGGTCGGGCGATATGCCCGCCTGCAGCCGGCCCAGATTGAGCAGGTTGGTGGTATAGCGGTTCAGCCGTTCGCACTGGTCCTGAATGATCGTCAGCATTTCCTTGCGCGAGGCCTCCGGCAGCGTATCGCCATAGGAGGCAAGGCTCGACGCGGATGCCGAGATCGCCGCCAGCGGCGTGCGCATGTCGTGGGATATGGAGGAAAGCAGCGCGGTCTTGAATTCCTCCGACCGGCGCATGGCCTCCGCTTCGGATTTCTGGTGGAGCAGGACAAAGCGGTCGATCGCCATGCTCAGCAAATTCAGCACCGCATCAAAGTCGATCTTGCTCAGCCGCTTGGATTTCTGCGCATCCCGGCTGCAGATCAGCAGACCCACGCGGCGCCGCGAGGAGGACAGAAGATAGGCGGTTTTCTGGTCCTGCAACAGGCCCCATTCGCCTTGCCCGACCGCTTGCCGGGCCTCTGCCAGCCATTGCGCCTTGCCCTCGACCGCGATCCACTCCTCGTCGCTGATCGCGTATATTTCAAATTCCCCCGATGAATCGAATATGCCGGTCTGGACGATGGCGCGGTCGATATCCTCCAGATGCACGGCGGTCTGCAACTGGTTGCTGATGGCGAGCAGCAGATTGATTTTCTGCTGGGCAATTTCGGCGGCGCGGGCCCGGTCGTTGATCCGGCCGGCCAGCGCCCCGGACAGCAGCGCGCTCAGATTGAAAGCGACCAGCGGGATATATTCGTCGGAGGTGGTGACACCGAAATCGAGCAGGGGTTCGCTGAAGAAGAAATTGTAGAAGAAAGAGGCGCCGATACCGGCCAGCAGGCCGCCGCGCAGGCCGTTTACCGCACCGATGATGGTCACGGCGGACACGTAGATCAGCGCGGCGCTGACCGGCCGGTCGGCGCTTTGCGCGACATAGGTGGCCAGGGTCCCGGCGACAAAGACCGCCAGTCCGACGAACAGCGAGACATAGCTGCGCGAGCTGTCCGACGACAGGCGATTGAATATTCGCGGGATCATGTTCTGCATCGGCGGGTCCATAGGGGCGACATAGCGGAATTTCCGGAAAGCGGCATGCACGGATTTTCTATGCCGGCTGCCAACGGGATTTCAGCCCGGCCAGGAAAAGGACAGGCGGTCTTCCCCGGTGGTTCGGGCGGCGGCATCGAAGCGGCGCTCCAGCATGGATCCGTTGCCCGCATGGTCAATCGCGACAATCGTGCTGCAGCGCGTTCCGTAGACCGGATTTTCAATGAATATCCCGGAACTGGCCGGTTCCAGCTGCGCCGGCCTCGGGCCTGTTGCGTCTTGCGCCAGCGGATATGTTGATCGGTCGGTCAGCAGGTCAAGCAGCGTGGCCGGCTCCGTCGACGCGCTCTGCAACCAGCCCTGCAGGGCCGCATTGAGATGCCCGGCCTTCGCCCAGGGACTGTCCAGCGAACCGTTGGAGAGTCCATGGATACCCGGCTCGAGCCCGCGGCTGACACTGTCCGGCCGGTTGGAATGGATCAGGGCCTTGCCAGCCTCGATGGTGATCAGGTTGAACGGGTTGAAGTCCGAAAAATGCACCGCATCGAGATCGGCATAAACACCCTCGCCAGCCAGAAAGTCCCTGAGCAGGTCACCGCGCGACGCGCGTCCGGCGTCGGGCGCGCCATAGCCGCTGAGATTGGTGACCACGGCAAAACGACCCTGTTCGGAGATGCCGAGCCAGGTCCCGCCGGCCTGCACGTCTTTCCCCGCCAGCAAATGGTCGTGGTTTTCCCACCGGGCCAGCGGTTTTGCGGGGCGACCGTGCATCTCGTCCCGGTTGCCGATCGCGACAAGTTTCCAGTGGGGATGGGCCTGCCACGCTAGGGAAATGATGCACATCGGGCGGCAATAGCAAAGCCGCGCTTCTTTGCGAATATATTGTCCCGGCAAGTCTCCTTTTTACCAAAAATAAAAACAGGGTCACACGGGTCACACCCCCTAAAGCGGAAAAAGCTTTGGTCGCGTGCGGGGGTTATTCTGACCTCCGGCTAACGGTTTCCATTAGGGAGGAGCGAGGCGCAGAGCGGCGATTTCGGGGCGGATCAGCTGTGACCATGTTGCTGCTTTACCATAGGCCGGGGGCTGTAGGAAAGGCGCGGGTCGCCGGCTGGAACGAATCGCCTATCACCATCGTCTGTCCCCCCGGCTCGCGCGAAGCCGCGATGCAGAAGGGCTTGCCTCTCCTACTTCCTGCGCTGCGCGGATGCTGTGAGGGTCAGGGTGCGAAAGGTCTTGCGCAAATTTGAATCACAACGGCAGTTCACATTTTGTCCGATTAGTGCACAGTCACCGCCATTGAAGCCGGGACCACGGCAGCAGAGGAAAGAGGGCAATATCATGAAACTGGGTCACGACACCGCATTGCAGGCCTTTCGCGAGAAGATACGATCCTATTTCCAGCATGACTATCCGCAGGATATCCTGGCAAAAGTTGCTTCGGGTGCAAGCCTGACCACCGCCGAGGTCCGCCGCGCCGAGATGGCGCTGGGCGAGCGGGGCTGGCTGGCGAGCGCTTGGCCGGAGGAATATGGTGGTCCGGGCTGGTCGATCGAGGAACAATATATTTTCGACGAGGAGCTGGAGCGGGCCGGAGCGCCGACGGTGACGCCTATGGGTGTCGTCTATGTCGGTCCGGTGATCTACACATTTGGCAGCGACGAGCAGAAAGCCCGCTGGCTGGGCGGGATTGGTGACGGGTCGGTCGGCTGGGCGCAAGGTTATAGCGAACCCGAAGCGGGCTCCGATCTGGCCTCCCTGCAATTTTCCGCGGTCCGGGACGGTGACGAATATATTCTTAACGGCACGAAAATCTGGACCTCGGCGGCCCAGCATGCGGACTGGATCTTCCTGCTGACCCGCACCGCGCGCGAAGCGAAGAAACAGATGGGCATCACCTTCATCTGCTGCAAGCTCGACCAGCCCGGCGTGACGGTGAAGCCGATCATCACCATCGACGGTAAATATTATCTCAGCCAGTGCGATTTTGTCGATGTCCGGGTTCCCGTCGGCAACCGGATCGGCGAGGAGGGCAAGGGCTGGTCCTATTCGCAATATCTGCTGGGCAACGAGCGCACCTCCTACGCGCGAATCGGTGGCAAGCGGAAGCAACTGGCCGATGTCCGTGCGATCGCGTCGCAAATTCCGACCGGCGGCAACCAGCGGCTGATCGATGACGGCTTTTTTGCGAGCCGCCTGTGCGAAGCGGAAACGCGGCTCGACGCGCTGGAAATCACCGTGCTCCGGGTGCTGACTGCGGTCCGTGATGGCGGGACGCCGGGCAACGAGGCCTCGATCCTCAAGATCATGGCGACCGATCTGGCGCAGGACATCACGACCCTGTTTCTGGAAGCCGCGGCCGAGCACGGCAACCGCAAATTTGCCGACAGTGTCAGTCCGGAATGGACCGGGAATGCCGCCTTCGCCGCGCCCGGCGTGGCCAATTATTTCGGCACCCGCGCGCAGAGCATCTATGGTGGCACGAATGAAATCCAGCGAAACATCATCGCCAAAAGGGTCCTGGGGCTCTAGCCGCTATTGCCCTGTTCTAAAGCGACGGGACCAGCCAGCTGCCACCGACGCACAGGACATTGTCCATCGCCAGCCATTGGGGCGCGGTGGCTTCGCTGATCCCGCCGGTCGGGCAGAACAGACATTGTCCGAACGGTCCGCTCAGCGCCTTGAGTGCGGCTATGCCGCCCGCTGCCTCGGCCGGGAAAAATTTGAAATGGTTCAGACCGAGATCCAGCCCGCGCATGATGTCACCCGCAGTGGCGACGCCGGGGAGAAAAGGGATATCGGCGGCAATCGCGGCCTGGCCCAGCCGGTCGGTCAATCCGGGCGAGACGATGAATTCGGCGCCTGCGTCGATGGCTGCAGCAAGCGCGTCAGGATTGGTGACAGTGCCGGCGCCGACGATTGCACCCGCAACCTGTTTCATTTCCGCAATGGCTTCCAGCGCACAGGCCGTCCGCAATGTCACTTCGAGCACCGGATAGCCGCTGCTGACCAGCGCTTCGGCCAACCGCTTCGCGCGGGCAAGATCGTCGATGACCAGCACCGGAATGACCCTGGCCCGACGCATCAGCTGCTCGATCGGTCTGATCTGCCCGGTCATGCGCCATGTTCCTGGATGAAGGCCGCAGCCGCACCGAGCAGGCCAGGTTCGGGATGGGTGATCAGCTTGACCGGCAGGCTTTCCATCAACCCGCGGTAACGGCCCTTGGACGTGAAACGGTCGGCAAAACCGGACGCGGCGACATGATCGGTCAGTCTGAGGCCCAGGCCACCGGCCAGTACGACCGCACCGGCGCCATGGGCCAGCGCGATGTCCCCGGCCACCGATCCCAGTGCCAGAAAGAAACGGTCGAGCGCAGCGATGGCGATGCTGTCGTGACCTTCCAATGCCAGTTTCCACAGCAGCTTGTCGTCGCCGGCGGGCATCGGCCGGTTTTCCATGTCCGACAGCACTTCGAATATGGCGCGCAGGCCAGGTCCCGATACGATGCGCTCGACCGACACCCGGCCATGCACGGCGCGCAGCGTTTGCAAGATGCGGTCTTCGACGGCATCGCGCGGAGAAAAATCGCAATGGCCCGCTTCTGTCGCCAGGACCTGGTGCTTGCCGTCCGTGCAGACCAGCGCCGCCACGCCCAGACCGGTGCCCGGGCCTATCACGCTGATCACCCCGGATTGCGGCAGCGCTATGTCCGGCCCGGCAATATGCATGAACCGGTCGCTGCCGACCAGAGCAACGGCATGGGCGACCGCCGCGAAATCATTGACCAGAGTATAGCGGTCTACCGCCAGTTTCTCGCAGATTTGTGGCGGTCTGATGATCCACGGATTGTTGGTGAGATTGATCAGCTCGTCGTTGATCGGAGCGGCAACGGCAATGGCCGCGGCGCGGGGTAGCGGTCGGTCCAACTGCTCGCCAAAGACTTCCCATGCAATCTGGAAACTCGGATGGTCGGCGGTCGCCAGCGTTATCGGTTCCGAGAGCGATGCGATAGCGCCATTCTCTACGTCCGCGATGGCAAAGCGGGCATGGGTGCCGCCGATATCGGCTACGACAATCTCGGCCATGTCTAGAGTCCCGCCTCGGCCAGCATCGCCGAGCCGCCTTTTTCCGCCGGATCGCTGTGATGGCGCATCATCGCGAACAGTTCGCGGCCGGTGCCCATGGCGGGCGGCGGTGGCGCGGCCTGTTCGCGGGCCTCCCATTCTGCCGGATCGACCAGCGCAACAAGCTCGCCTTTCGCCGCGCAGACCCGCACCCGGTCGCCGTCCCGCAGCTTGCCCAGCGGGCCGCCGTGATAGGCCTCCGGCGAAATATGGATCGCCGCGGGTATCTTGCCGCTGGCTCCGGACATGCGGCCATCGGTGACGAAAGCGACCTTATAGCCCTTGTCCTGCAACACGCCGAGCGGCGAGGTGAGCTTGTGCAGTTCCGGCATGCCATTGGCCGCCGGTCCCTGAAAGCGGACGACAACGATGACATCGCGATCCAGCTTGCCGTCCTTGAAGGCCGCGACCACATCATTCTGGTCGTGGAAAATGGCCGCCGGCGCTTCGATCGTCCAGCGGACGGGGTCGACCGCGCTGACCTTCATCGTCGCCCGGCCGAGATTGCCCTGCAGCAGCTTCATGCCGCCATCCGCCTTGAAAGGACTGTGCACCGGACGCAATATCGTGTCGTCGGCGCTCTGTTCCCGGGCATCGTCAAAGCGCAATATATCCCCTTCGAGGACCGGCTGCCTTGCGCCCTCGGACAGCGAGCGACCGTAGACGGTCATGATATCATCATGCGCCAGGCCCGCCCCGATCAGCTCGCGGATGACATAGGGCATGCCGCCCGCGGCGGTGAAATGGTTCACGTCGCCCGCACCATTGGGATAGACACTGGCGATCAGCGGCACGGCTGCGGACAGCTCGTCCATATCGTCCCAGTCGATCATTATTCCGGCGGAGCGGGCGATGGCGGGAAGGTGAATCACATGATTGGTCGAACCGCCGGTGGCGAGCAGGCCGACCACGGCGTTGACAATGGCTTTTGCGTCGATGCAGCGGCCCAGCGGGCGGTAATCGTCACCCGCCCAGCCATTGCGGGTCAGCTGATGCGTCGCGGCACGGGTCAGTTCCTGGCGCAGCTTGGTGCCCGGATTGACGAAGGAGCTGCCGGGCATATGCAGGCCCATCATCTCCATCATCATCTGGTTGCTGTTGGCAGTGCCGAAGAAAGTGCAGGTCCCCGCGCCATGATAGCTGGCGCTTTCCGCTTCGAGCAATTCTTCCTCGCCCACCTTGCCCTGGGCATATAGCTGCCGCACGCGGACCTTTTCCTTGTTGGCGAGACCCGACGGCATCGGTCCGGCGGGGATCAATAGGGTCGGCAAATGGCCGAAGCGCAGCGCGCCTATCAGCAGTCCGGGTACGATCTTGTCGCAGATGCCGAGCAGCAGCGCGCCTTCGAACATGCCGTGGGACAGGGCGACCGCCGTGCCCATCGCGATCACGTCGCGGCTGAAAAGGGACAGTTCCATGCTGTCCTGCCCCTGGGTAACCCCGTCGCACATCGCCGGCACGCCGCCGGCAACCTGCGCGGTTGCGCCGGCTTCGCGGGCGAAAATCTTGATCTGCTCGGGATAGCGGCCGTAGGGCTGATGCGCCGAGAGCATGTCGTTAAAGGCGGTGACAATGCCGATATTCATCGCCTTGCCCGAGCGGATGACGGGCTTGTCCGCGCCGCTGGCGGCAAAGCCGTGCGCGAGATTGCCGCAGGACAGGGTGGGCCGGTGAACGCCGGCGTCGCGGGCGCGGTCGATCAGGTCGAGATAGGCCTTCCGGCTTTTCGCCGACCGGGCGATGATCCGTTCGGTGACTTTCTCGACGACGGGATGAAGGGTCATGTGCGACTCCAGAAGATGGTGATCGGGCAGCGGGCGGCGGCAAACAGTCTGGCGACCGGCAGGTCATTCTCGCCGGCAATGGCTTCATCAAGCACTCGCTTCTTGTCACAACCCCGCACGACCAGCATGATCTCCCGGGCCTGGGTCAGAGCCGCGAGGTTGAGCGACAGGCGCTCGAAAGGCGCTTCGGGTGGCAGGGGATCGGGTCGCGTGCGGATGACGGCGGGCGCACCCCTGGCATTAGGCTCGATGTTCGGAAAGAGCGACGCGATATGGCCATCTGCGCCCATGCCGAGCCAGACCAGATCGAATAACGGCAGCGGCAAACCTTCTTCCAGCTTCGCAACATGGGCAGGCGTCGCATCAAAAGAGGCCTCCAGTCTGCCTTGGTTGCTAGCGGGGTGGTTCGGCGGAACAATGCGCTCGTCGGTCAGCATCAGCGACACTGTGCCCCATGGCAGGGTGCGCCTGGACAATATGTCAAAAATGGGCAGCGGCGTTTTTCCTCCGGGAACCGCCAGCCAGTGATTGCCGGGGCGCTGGATGATCGCGCCAATATGGTCCGCGACCGATTCAGCATCGGCCTTGGCGGCCCAGCAGATCGGGGCGGTTATGTCCTCGGCCTCACTCATGCCAGCTCACTCCGTCGCGTTCGGTCAGCGCAATGGCTGCCGATGGTCCCCAGCTTCCTGCACCATAGGATTTCGGTTTCATGTCATTCTTGTGCCATGTCTCGCGAATGGCATCGACCCAGCGCCACTGGGCCTCGACCTCGTCGCGGCGCACGAACAATGTGGGGTCGCCGTCGATCAGGTCGAGCAGCAGCCGTTCATAGGCGATCCGCTTGCGCGCTTTTGCAAAGGCCTGCGAGAGCGACAGGTCGAGCGGGACCTCGCGCAGCACCACGCCGTCGCGGTCAAGGCCCGGCTCCTTGGCCATCACCTGCAATCGCACATATTCCTCCGGCTGCAGGCGGATGACCAGGCGGTTGGCATTGAGCCGACCACCGCGCTCGGCAAAGATATTATGCGGCACCGATTTGAACTGGATCACGATTTCGCTGCGGCGCTCGGACAGGCGTTTGCCGGTGCGCAGGTAGAAGGGCACGCCCTGCCAGCGCCAATTGTCGATATGCGCCTTGATCGCGACGAATGTCTCGGTGTCGGAACCCTCGCCCAGATCGTCGGCATAGCTTGTCACAGCGCCGCCCTTGACCGCTCCCTCGCCATATTGGCCGCGGACCATTTCCTCCGCCGTGACCGGGCGCAGGCTGCGCAGGACCTTCACCTTCTCGTCGCGGATGGACGTGGCATCAAGACTGGCCGGCGCCTCCATGGCGGTGAGCGCGAGCAGCTGGAGCATATGGTTCTGGACCATATCGCGCAAAGCGCCGGTATCGTCGTAAAAGCCGTGACGCCCCTCCAGACCGACGGTTTCCGACACGGTGATTTCCACATGGTCGATGCCATTGGCGTTCCACAGGGGCTCGAACATCATATTGGCAAAGCGCAGCGCCATCAGGTTCTGGACCGTTTCCTTGCCGAGATAATGGTCTATCCGGAATGTCTGATCCTCGGTGAAGGCCGCAGCCACCGCGTCGTTGATCAGGCCAGATGTTTCCAGATCATGGCCGAGCGGCTTTTCCAGGCCAATCCGGACATTGTCTCCTGTCAGTCCGGCAGAATCGAGACCGGCGATGGTGGCCTCGAACAGCGATGGCGCGGTCGAAAGGAAAATTGCCAGTCCGCCGGATATGTCGCCGAGCTTGCCGGACAGCGCATCATATCCTTCGCTCTTCCGTGCATCCAGCGGCTGGTAGGACAGGCGCTCGAGAAAGGATTGCAACTGCCCGTTGCCCTTGCGATCCTCCGGCAGATATTCCGACAGGGCTTCTGCCGCCAGTGCGCGATAGTCCTCGTCCGACATCTCGCTGCGCGCGGTCCCGACGATCCGCAGGTCCGGCGCGATCAGGCCATCTTCGTGCAGCGCAAAGAGCGAAGGCAGAAGCATGCGTTTTGCCAGATCACCGGTCGCTCCGAAAAGCAGCAAGCGGGACGATATGCCGCTATTCTCTGTGGCTTTGGTCACAATATTTTCCCGTCTGTCAAATGGCACCTGTACCAGTCATGGTTGCAAGCGACAACGACCCACATCCGGCTGCCGGAAATCTATTTCCGGGCCGCATAGAGGCCGTACCAGGCGATGACGGCGTAGCAGCCCATCGGCACGACCAGCGCCACGGCGAGCCCTCCGGCATCTGCGACCACGCCGGTCAGCAGCGGAATGATCGCACCGCCGACGATGGCGGTGCAGAGCAGGCCGGAGGCTTGCGGTGCCTCTTCGTCCAGTCCTTCTGTCGCGAGACTGAAAATGGTCGGGAACATGATCGAGTTGGCGAGGCCGACTGCGACCAGCGAATAGGCGGACAGTTCGCCGGTCGAGACCGCCGAGACGATATTGAGCACTATCGCCGCTGCGGCAAAAAGCGCGAGCAGCAGGCCCGGCCTGGTCAGGCGCAGCAGGAAGCCGCCCATCAATCGTCCGATCAGCGCGCCCAGCCAGTAATAGGACAGCATGATGCCGGCAGAACGGGGATCAAGCGCCAGCGTCCTGTCGTCTCCGAGATAGTTGACCATGATGCTGGCAATTGCGACTTCCGCGCCGACATAGAGGAAGATGCAGACCACGCCGAAGCGCAAGCGGGCATTGCTGCGCAGCAGGGCGAAGCTGCCCGTCATCTTCACTTCCTCGACCTTCTGGCGCTCGATGAAATTGCGCGCAAACCAGAACATCACGGCGATCAGCGCAAGGACGATGGCAAGGCCGATATAGCTGTGGCCGATGACCGTCGTTTCCGCGACCCGATAGGCTTTCAGCGCCTCTCCGGTGAGCGTCGAGCCATCGGTTTCTGCGGTCTCGCCGAGGATGATTTCGGCCCCAAAGCGGACCATCAGGAAGACGCCGACCGAATTGAAAAATTGCGCGAAGGTCAGGCGGCTATGCGCGGTTTCCGGGCTGCCGAGCGACAGGATCAGCGGATTGACCGCGACCTGTAGCAGGGTGATGCCGCCGCCGAGCATGAACAAGGCCGCGAGAAAGGATCCAAACAGGCCCGAATAGGCGGCCGGGAGGAACAGCAGGCAGGAAACGGCCATGATCCCGAAGCCGAGGACAATGCCGCGAAAATAGCCGAGCTTTTTCATCACGATACCGGCAGGGATCGAGAAAATGGCATAGCTGGTGAAAAAGGCGAACTGCACCAGCATCGCCTGCGCATAGTTGAGCGAGAACAGGCCCTTGAGTTTCGGGATCAGCACATCGTTCAGATTGGTTATCCCGCCGAACAGGAAAAATATCGCCACCACCAATATCAGGACGCCGCGCGTCTCGAGCTTCGAACCCTCTGCCGGCGCAGCGGCTGGCGCGCCTGTTGCCTCAATTGTCATTATCTCTCTCCTGCCTGTCTCTTGTTCTTATCGTTCATATTCATTCGCAGTCCAATATCCTGTCGGCCACCGTCCCCACCGCGACCCGCGACAGGCTGAATTTGACGGCACCGCTGGTGGATATCTGGAAGGGCGCGTCCAGCTTGCTGACGTCGGCGCCCGCATTGGCGAAACATTTCAGCGACAGGCCCACGGTCTGCCATTCGCCGGCCTGCAGCGCGTCAAGCCCGCCCGGTGCGACGGCTCCGCCGCAGCCCGGACCGCATTGCATCGAGAATATGAGCGGGGCGCTGCCCTTTTCGTCATAGCGCATCGTCACCAGCAACAGCACATCACCATTGGTTTCGCGGCTGATGTCGATCGGCGCATGGGTCACCAGCTCGATCAGGGCAGGGCCGCTGCCATCGGTGGTAAATTGGCGCGCGCCTTCCTGCGTCAGATGGTCGACCGCCCGGACCTCTACCCGGCCATCGACGGCTTCCACCGGCGTGGTGGTGATGCGCGTCCGGTCCGACTCGCCATCCGAGACCATCAGCGACCAGGAAGCGGTGGGCAGACCCTTGTCGAAAAACAGTCCGGCGCTGGTCTCCTCTTCGGCGACGCCGGAAATTTCCGGCAACACAGGCACGTCGGAAACAGCGTCCGTGGTCAAACCATAGTCCAGATCGAACAGGCGGGGACCCAATGCGTCGGCCGTCATCGGCCAGCTGAAGCTTAGTCTCCCCTCGAATTCATGGGCCAGATTGCCGTCTTCGTCGCGGAACAGCATGTCTGCCACGCCGCCGCCCTCGGAGCCGGGCAGCCAGGCCGCGACAAAGGCGTCGGACGCATTGATTTCCGGATTGGTCCACAGGGGACGCCCCGTGAGAAAGACGGATACGACCGGAATGCCCTGCGCTTTCAACTTGCGCATCGTCGCCACGGGACCTTTGAGTTCGGGCTTGAGTTGCAGCGTTTTCAGGTCGCCCTGGAATTCGGCATAGGGCGTTTCGCCAAAGACGACGATCGCTGCGTCCGGCTTTTGCTCGTAGCTGCCGTCGGGTGCATGACGGGCGGTGCCGCCGGCAGCGGTGACGGCATCGCTGATGCCCTGCCAGATCGAGGTCGCCCCCGGAAATTTGTCGTTCGAAATGCCGGTGCCCTGCCAGGTCAGCGTCCAGCCACCCGAAGCGCGGCCGATATCATCGGCGCCATCGCCGGCGACAAGAATATGGCTCTTCGGGCTGAGCGGCAATATCTGCCCATTGTTCTTGATAAGAACCAGCGACTTGCGCACCGCTTCCCGGGCCAGCGCGCGGTGATCCGCGCTGCCGAGAAGATCATAGCGGCCGGAATAGGGGCGACTCGAAGGGCGTCCGGCTTCAAACAGTCCGGCCCGGATTTTGACCCGCAATATATTGGCGACCGCGTCGTCCAGCCGGGCCATTGGCACGGTGCCGTCCTTCGCCTGTTTCACCAGGCTGTGATAGAGCGGCTTCCAGGTATCCGGAGCCATATACATGTCGAGCCCGGCGTTGATCGCCTGCGGGCAGCTCGCGTTGGTGCATCCCTGTATCTGGCCGTGGGCGTTCCAGTCGCTGACCACGAAACCGCCAAAGCGCATGCGCTCCTTCAATACGTCGGTCAGCAGGCCCTTGTGGCCGGTGATCTTCTTGCCGTTCCAGCTGGAAAAGCTTGCCATGATTGTCTGTACGCCGGCGTTGATGGCCGGAACATAGGGTGTGCCGTGGACATCGCGCAATTCGGTCTCGCTGATCCGGGCATCGCCCTGATCGCGGCCTTCAAATGTACCGCCATCGGCCAGAAAATGCTTGGTGCTGGCGAGTACATGGGGCCCGTTCAAGATCGGCTCGTCGCTGGGGACTCCCTGCAGCCCTCGGATGAACCGGCCGACATAGCTGGCGACCAGAGCGGGATCCTGCGAATAGCCTTCATAGGCGCGGCCCCAGCGGCCGTCCTGCGGTACCGTTATGGTTGGAGCGAAGGTCCACTCCATTCCGGTCGAGCGCAATTCGAGAGCGGTCGCCTGGGCGATTCGCTCCAGCAATTCCGGATCGCGCATCGCGCCGAGTCCGACATTATGGGGAAAGAGAGTCGCGCCGACGATATTGCTGTGGCCGTGCACCGCGTCGGTGCCCCAGATGATCGGTATGGCGGTGCGTCCGCCGCTGGTGTCGACCGACGCATCATAAAAGGCGTCGGCCAGTGCCAGCCATTTCTCCGGCGGCGCGAATTCGTCTCCGCCCGGCGCCGAATTGCCGCCATTGAGAATCGACCCGAGATGATAGCGTTTCGCTTCCTCCGGCGTGACGCTGGCGATATCCGCCTGGATGACCTGGCCGACTTTCTCCTCGACCGTCATACGGGCTAGCAGCGATTCGATGCGCGATTCGACGGCGGCATCTTTGGCATAGGGCCAATCGGCCTGTGGCCAGATGTCAGGATGGACGGTCGCGGCCGTATCATCGGGCGTGGCGGCGATTTTTTCCGCCGGCAGCGGAGTGCTCACGCATGCCGGGATCATGGTCAGGGCCAGCAGCGGGCCGGCGATTCTGTGGTACGCATTACAGGTCAATTACATATCCTCCCACAAGGTCTTTGCTACTTTCGAGTAGTCTTCCAACCGGCCAATACATATTTTTGACAACGTTATCAATCAAATTTGACAACCTTGTCATTTTTGCGTTGACAGCGTTATCAATTTCTTGCAGATCAATATGCGAGATGGACTTGTCTGAGTCCATTGGCGCAACTGGGGCGTGCACTTTGCCCTTTTACGTATCTGCAAGTCGCAACGGCTGCAGATGATTTAAAATGGATGATTTCGCGGAAAAGCGTTACATTCGGGAGGATGATAGAATGATCGGTACCAGAAATATATCTCGTCGTGCTTTGATGGCTGCTGCTTCCCTATATGCATTGGGAAGCGCCGGCACTGCCATGGCCCAGGATGCTCCCGCTCCGGCTCCGGAAGCGGAAGCCGCCGAGACGGATGAGAATATCATCATCGTCAGCGGTTTCCGGGCTTCGCTGGAAAACGCGCTGGTCGCCAAACGCGACTCAAACCTGATCATTGAATCGGTGACGGCGGAAGATATCGGCAAATTCCCGGACCAGAATATCGCCGAGTCGCTGCAACGCCTTCCCGGTGTCCAGATCGACCGCGAAAATGGCCAGGGCACGAAGGTCCGTATCCGCGGCCTCGATCAGAACCTGACGCTCCTTAATGGCGACCTGTTTGTCAGTGGCCAGGAAACCTTCAAGGTCGGCGAGGGCAATTTCGTCCGCAATGACTCGCTGGAAGGCGTGCCATCGGAACTGATCGGTGGCGTTGAAGTGTTCAAGTCACCCAACGCCTCCCTTATCGAAGGCGGTCTTGGCGGTATCGTCAATCTGAAGACACGCAGCGCGCTGGACATGAAAGACGGGTTCACCATCGCCGGCAACGCCCGTTTGAACAAGGGCACGGAAATCAGCGGATGGGAACCGACCGGAGCGCTGATCGCGGGTTATAATTTCAATGACCAGCTGGGTATCATCGCCTCGTTCAGCTATGACAAGACCAACGACCATCACAATGTGCTCGGCGGGGAAAATCGCGGCAACTGGGCCTTTGCTGCCGGTCGCCGGGACACGGCAACCACGCCGACCAACTATTATGCTCCGGAATATCGCTATATAACCGATCGCGATCAATATCGCCGGCGCTGGGGTGCTTCGCTTGGCCTCAACTATCGCCCGACCGACGAGTTGGAGCTTAGCGCAACCTATATCCACTCCGATCTGAAAGTGGACACCCGCGAGGCCTCGGCCAAATTCCCGTTCGGTCAGGGGGAATTGCTGCAACTCAGCTCTGACGCCGTAATCGACTCCGACGGCGTCTTGCAGAGCGGCACCGTGCAGGCGAATTCGGCCGAGGTTATCTCGCTGGTTGATGTTACGAATATCAAGTCGGACAATCTGCAGTTCGGCATCGACTGGGACAATGGCAGCAATTTCCGCGCCAGTATCGCAGCCAATTATTCCACCGCAGACCTCAATCGCGAAGTGGCCAATGCCGATGTGCGCTACACCCAATATGGCATTCGCCAGACTGATCCGGGCGGCGCCCTGATCGACGGGGTGCCCGGCAATCCGGCTGCCCCGGCGACCTGGGATTTCACCTATGACAATGGCAAGTTCCCGGTCTTCGGCTTCGGCGCCGGAACCGCCGACGATCTGTTCACCAATCCGGCCAACGGCTATTTCAAGTCGCACTGGGCCTTTGGCGACCGGTCCAAGGTGGACGGCCATTCGATCAAGGCTGATTTCGCCTATGATGTGGACAATAGCGATGACAACACGATCACGCTGAGCGCAGGCTTCCGTTATGGCCAGCGCACCGTCGAGTTCGGTTCAGGACGCTATCTGGCGGACTTGTCCGGCAAAGGTGAACTGGATGCGACGGCGATTCCGGAATCCGAGCGTGAAGACAATTTCCAGTATAACTGGACGCCTTATGGTTATTTCCAGGACGGTGCGATCGGTTTCAAAATCTGTGATTTGCCAGAGGCCAACAAGCCTGCAGCCTTCGCCGGTTGCTCCCGCTTTGGTAACTCGCCTGCTGTCAACACGCCGTTCCAGTCCTTTTTGTCCAATCCGGAACGGGTTGAGACGATCAAGAATTTTGCTGGTGGCGGCAATATTCCGGGCGACAGTATCTCGGTTCAGGACCGGTCGCAGATGACCGATGCTCTCGGCTGGCTGCAAGCGCTATATCCGGATACGCCGATCAGCTATTTCGAGGATCCGCTGCAGGCCTATCTGGTCAAGGAAGAAACGAAGTCCGGCTATATCATGGCGGATATGGGCGGAGCGGACGATCCCTATCATATCAATGTCGGTCTGCGGGTCGTGAACACCAGATTGCGGGTCGACCAGAACCAGCCATCCAATGCCGATCCCAGCTATTGGGGTACCGACAGCTGGAACGGCGTTTTGCGCGACTTCCAGACCGATACGATTGTCCGCAGCACGACCGATTTCCTGCCGAGCATCAACGCGGTGGTCGACATTGCCGATGACAAGAAGCTCCGTTTCTCCGCCGCGCGCGTGGTTGCACGTCAAGCGCTCGATGACCTGGGTCGCGGATTCTCTACGCAGTTTACCAGAGATTCCACTGTTGGATCGCCGACCGAGAACTTGTTTCTGTTTACCAACGGGTCACGGGGCAATGCCGAGCTGGAGCCGTTCCGCGCCTATCAGTTCGATCTGGCCTATGAAATGTACTTTGGTCGGCAAGGCCTGCTTTCGGTTGGTGCCTTCTGGAAAGAAGTCGACTCCTTCATCGTCACGGAGACCGTTCCGATTTTCGTGAACGATCAGTCGGGCGGTCGATTGGGGCCGGTTAGCCAGCCAGCCAACGGCACCGGCGGCCGGGTCCGGGGTTTCGAGGTTGCCGGTCAATATGCCTTTGACTTCGGTCTGGGCTTCACCGCCAACTATACATTCTCGGATACAAAAACCGATGGCTTCAACGATTTTGACAGCAATCTGGCCTTGCCGGGTGTGTCGAAACATTCGTTCAACAGTCAGATCTATTTCGAAAGAGATGGTTTTGCTGCGCGGGCTTCCTACACGTGGCGGTCGAAGCAATATGTCGGAAACTTCGGCTTTGGCGATGGTGGGGTGACGCGCACATTGGGTATCTACCAGCGGTCCTATGGCCAGCTGGATGGACAGATTTCCTATGACTTCAACGAGAATTTCGGCGTGCTTGTCGAAGGTATCAACCTGACGAAGGCAGACCAGTCCGCCTATCTGCAGTTCCCGGAATTGCCATTCCGCTATGAATCGGGATCGCGCAGAATTTACGTCGGCGGCAAATTCAAGTTCTAGTCTCCCTTAGTGCGGGCCGGCATCCCCAATGTTGCCGGCCCGCCTTTTTTATGCCCGTTTGTATATCGGCCTGACTGTTGCTAAATGACGGTCCGGCCGTTGGGAGTGCGGAAACCTGTCATGAGCGAAGCGCAGCATATCCGGAAAATCGCGATCGTCGGAGGCGGCACAGCCGGTTGGTCCGCGGCCTGTCTGCTGGGACGTATCTTTGCCCGCGACAACACCGAAATCACGCTGATCGAATCCTCTGCCATTCCCACCGTCGGCGTCGGCGAAGCGACCATCCCGCCGATCTTCGAATTTCTCCAGCTGCTGGAAATTGATCCCGTCGACTTTGTCCGGGAAACCCAGTCCACTTTCAAACTCGCTATCGAATTCCGTGACTGGCTGAAGGTCGGGCATAGCTACTGGCATCCGTTCGGCAATTTCGGCCTGACCATCGATCGCCGGCCCTTCCACCATTACTGGTGGAAAAACCAGGCGGAGGGCCATGACGAAAGCGTGGCCGATTTCTGCCCCTCGATCGCGCTCGCCGAGAAGAATAAATTTCTCTTTCCGCCCGCTGACGGACAATTTCCCGGCGGGGCCTTGTCCTATGCCCTGCATTTCGACGCCGGTCTTGTCGCCAAATATCTGCGGCAGGTTTCCGAAGGGCTGGGCGTCACCCGCCTCGACCGGAAGGTACAGAGCGCAACGCTCAACGATCGTGGCCATATAGGCGAACTGCTGTGCGATGACGGATCGCGGGTGGCCGCCGATCTCTACATTGACTGTTCCGGTTTTCGCGGGCTGCTGATCGAGCAGAGTCTGAACGCGGGCTATGAGGACTGGACCAACTGGCTGCCTTGTGACCGTGCGGTTGCGGTGCAGAGCGAAGCGGTGTTGCCGCGCACGCCCTATACAATTTCAACCGCGCGAGAAGCGGGCTGGCAATGGCGCATCCCGCTGCAGAACCGGGTCGGCAACGGCTATGTCTATTCCAGTGCCTTCATCAGCGATGCCGATGCGCAAGACCGGCTGGTCGGATCACTGGATGGAAAACCATTGGCCGATCCGCGGGTGATCGGATTTACCGCCGGCCACCGCAAGAAATTCTGGGACGGCAATTGCGTCTCGATCGGCCTGTCCGCCGGTTTTCTCGAGCCGCTGGAATCGACCAGCATCCACCTGATCGTGACCGGCCTCAACCGGTTGCTCGACTATTTCCCCGACCGCAATTTCGATCCCTCGCTGCAAGCCGCCTATAATCGCGAGACGCTGACCGAATATGAGCATATTCGCGATTTTCTGCTGCTGCATTATTATCCCAACCAGCGGGTCGGCGAGCCGTTCTGGGATCAGGTCCGCCATGCGCCGCTGCCCGACAGTCTGGCCACGAAGATGGAGATGTTCCGCAAGAACGGTCGCATCATATCGCGGCGGCGCGAGCTGTTTCACGATCTGAGCTGGTTCTTTGTCGCGCGCGGCATGGGCATCACGCCGGAAAGCTATGATCCGCTGGTGGATATTCCGGATTTTGCCGATGTCCGGGATGTGATGGGGCAGGTGGGGGACGCGGTCGGCCGGCTGGCCGATGCCGCCCCGACCCATGACCAGTTTCTCGACGCGCTGATCACGCCGGGCAACCATCGCCGGCCTGCCTTCCACGCGCCCTCTATTTCGGGCTTTGGCCGCTGAAAATCCCGGTCTAGAAACGCAAGCCGGCGCTGGCCTCCGCCCGCCGCTCGCTGGTCGGCCGGTAAAGCAGGATGGCGACACAGCAAATCACCGCCGCCAGAATCATGCCCGGCAGGACCGCACCGCCCTTGACCGTGGCGTCGGCGCCTCCGGTCAGGGCCAGGCTCAGCGCGATGATCTGCGGGGCCAGCGCCTGCCCCAGCTTGCGGGCGACATTGGACAGGGCATAGACATGGGCCGCGCATCCGGTGCCGTCGGGCAGGGTTTCGATATCGCGAATGGCGATCGGCACCATCGACCAGAACATGATCGACATGCCACAGGTTGCGGCGATGGCGATGGCGAGGGTGATCGTGGCGACGATCAGACCGGAACTGTAGAATATCGCCAGCATCGCCAGCGCGCCGATGTGCAGCAGAACCGCCCAGATCAAGGTTGCGACCAGACCGACCCGCGCGGAAAGGCTGACCCAGAGCGGTGCGGTGATCAGCAGCGCGGCGGAGGGCAGCAGCGCGGCCCAATAGCCCCATTCGGAATTGCCGAGGTCGCGGTCGAACAGAAACAGGATCGACTTGGCCGTCACGGTCGTGCTCAGTCCGGCCACCACGATCGTCAGCAGCAGCCGGCGCAGTGCTGCATTGCTGCCGACCAAGGCGAAATAATGGGAAATTTCCTGACCGGGGGACAGGGGCGGCATTGGCGGTGCCGCGACCCGCTCCTTCACGCCGATCCAGGTTATGAAGAAACAGGGTTGGGCCAGCAGCCCCAGGATCAGCGCGCCGGCCAGAAAAGGCGCGTCGTTTCCGGAGGTCAGAGCATAGATGGTCGCCGCAGTCAGCCCGCCGAGGGCTGCTCCCTGCATGCGCAGTCCGGTCAGCTTCAGCTGTTCCGACGGATCGTCGGTGATCCGCGCGGTGAGCACGGCATAAGGAATATTCCCGCAGCCATAGGCAAAGCGCAGTCCGACATGGGTGACCGCAGCATAGATGGCGAGATTATATCCGGCCAGCGGCGGCGAGCGGAAGGCCAGCCACAGCGCGACAGCGATCAGGGGGCCGCTCAGCAACACCCATGATCGCATCGGATAACGGGCGGCCATGCGATCGGCGAGCGCGCCGATAACCGGATCAAACAGCCAGTCGACCACCGCACCGATCAGGAAAATGCCGGCGGCAATGCCGAGCGGGAGCTGCAATATCTGGATATAGAAGAAGAGCAGATAGAGCTCGATCGACTGCCAGATCAGATTGAAGCCGACATCGCCCGCAGCATAGCTCAGGCGTTCGCGGCGCCGGATCATGACTTGCCGGCGGGTGGCGCGGTCGATTGCCGGACAATCAGCTCGCAGGCATGGGTTTCCAGCATCGCAAAGGGCTTTTTGTCGAGCTTGGCGATCAGCGCGTCGGTGGCATCGCGCGCCATGTCATAGACCGGCTGGTGGACGGTGGTGATGCGCGGCCAGACGATCTGTGCGATCGCGCTGTCGTCAAAGCCGGCGATCGAGACATCGTCGGGCACGCTCAGGCCGAGGTCGCGCGCGGCCATGATCGCCGCGGCGGCCATGTCGTCATTCTGGGCAAAAATCGCGGTCGGCCGGTCGGGCCGGTCGAGCAGCTTGTGGGCTGCGGCCAGACCGGATTCATAGGTATAATAGCCCTGTTCTTCGAGATCCGGCGCATGCGACACGCCCGCGCTCTTCAGCGCGTCGAGAAAGCCGTTCAACCTGGCGCCACTGGACGGGTGGGTCGGGTCGCCCTTGATCACGCCGATACGGCGATGGCCGAGTTCCAGCAAATAGGCGGTCATTTTTCGCGCCGCTTCGACATCGTCGGTGGTCCGGCTCGGGCCATATTCCAGCGATTCGGTGGGGGCAACGCGGGAAAACGGGAAATTGTGACGGGTCAGTTCGCTGAGCACCTGCGGGTGATCGGACGCGGGCGGGGTCAGGATCACCCCGTCCAGCGCGGCGGCCCGCAATATGCTCATGATCTTGCCGGCGACCTTGGCGACCGATTCCACCGGCAGCACAAGCAGGCGGTATTTTTCCCCGTGCAGGCGGTCCAGCGCGCCGCGCTGCAGTTCCACCACATAGTTGGGGCTGGGATTCTCGTAGATCAGGCCGAGCAGATAGGACCGGCGGCCAACCAGTCCGCGTGCCATGATATTGGGATGATAGTCCAGTTCTTCCGCGGCTTTCAGGACCTTGTCGCGCAGCACCTTCCGGACATGGGGCTCGTTGTTGAAGACCCTGGAAACGGTCTTGATCGAGACATCTGCAGCCGTCGCGACATCAACAATCGTAGCCCGCTTTTTGGAATCTGACATTATCCGGATATACTCGTTTTCATGGCAAGAACTTGTTCCATCATGCGGCACCTGTGAGACCATCGGTTCTAGGTGGATTATCGCAGATTTGCAACAGTATCAGCCTCGTTTTACGTCCGGAAACAGGCCGTTCGGACGGTGTCCGATACGGGAGCGCAATCCGTCCGGTGGCGGGGTGGGAGAGGGCCGGTTGCCCGGCCTCCGGCAAAAGAAATATCCCTTGATTCCCCCGCGAGAGGCGGTGGCAGGTATTTGGGACAGGATCGGGCCGCTGCAATTCCGGTTTTCACCTATTTCATGCCCGATCATATCGAGGAATATTATGCCCATATCGGCAGATTGACGGGACCCGAAAGCCTATATTATTTCACCTATCAGGATAGAAAGAGCTTGAGGCGAAGCGGCTCTAAGCAGTTCAGCTGTCCCTATTCCCATTTTTCGCGAACGCGCCAGGCGATACGGCTTCCCATTGTCCGGCCGTTCGGCGGGCTATAGGCATCCGCGGAATCAGAAAATCCCGGAAATCAGGCAGCCTCCGCGCTGTCGCGATGATAATCAGAAGCTGCCGTTCCGGTGGTCACACCCGTCGAGAAAGGTTTCTCCACGCGCGCATATATTCGCTTGCCAGCAGGCATGACCGGAAATATCGCGCGGCCAACTTGCAAGAGGCTAACCAATTGGGACAAATTTTGACGAATCGGGAGTGCCGATCCACTCAATTTCCACAACCTTGGTTATCCGTGGAAATTGATGGTGACCCCTACGGGAATCGAACCCGTGTTTCAGCCGTGAAAGGGCCGCGTCCTAACCGCTAGACGAAGGGGCCATACCAATTGCTGGTCAGCGAGCCACGGCCATTAGGGGGGCGCTCGGCATAGGTCAACCCTCTTTTCGCCGGAAATTTCGGGCTATTTCCCGGTGCCGTGGCGGACCGCCCGTAACTCTTTGTCTTTAGGGCCGCCAGCAGTGCGGTCGATCCGGCCGGTGGCACCGCCCGTTCCCGCGCTCCTGACACGCTCAATCGGCCCAGGCGGCATCTTCCAGATGGATTTCCGCTGACGGGCGGCTGCCCCAGTCATCGATCTTGGCGCGGCCGGCTATCCACAATTTCCGTCCTCTCGGCGCGTTGAGCAGCGTCTGGCCAAGATCGCTCTCCGCCGCGCGAAAGGCGATGGTCTTGATCGACGCGCCGTCATCGCCGCCGACGATCATCCGGACATGGTCGGTTCCGACAATATCGCATTTGATGATTCGCACCGGGCCGGTGGCGATCCGCGGCGCGGGCCAGCCCATGCCATAGGGACCGGCTCCGTCCATCGCCTCGACCATCGTCGGATTGACGCCTTTGGGCGAGAGCACTGCGTCGAGCAGCAGCGCCTTGCCATCCTGTGCCTTGCCGACACTGTCGGCGAGCCGGTCGTTGAGAAATTCGGAAAAGGCGTCGACCTTGTCCGCCGCGACCGTGACGCCCGCCGCCATGGCGTGACCGCCACCGGCGATCAGCAAGCCGCTGTCCTTGGCCGCGATGATCGCAGCGCCCAGATCAACGCCCGAAACCGAACGGCCCGATCCCTTGCCGATGCCCTCTTCGTCCAGCGCGATGATGATCGCCGGCCGGTTCAGCTTCTCCTTGATCCGCCCGGCAACGATGCCGATGACGCCGGGATGCCAGCCCTTAGCCGAGAGCACCGCCACCGCCTGGTTCTGCTGGGCGGTGCACATGGCTTCGGCTTCCTCCAGTACATGGGCCTCGATCGCCCGGCGCTCCTGATTGAGATGGTCGAGCTCGGCGGCGATGCTCCGGGCTTCCTCCGGGTCCTGCGTGATCAGCAGACGGACGCCGAGATCGGATTTACCGACCCGTCCGCCGGCATTGATCCGGGGACCCAAAGCAAAGCCGAGATCCGAGCAGATCGGCGCGCGCTTCAGCCGGCTGGCGTCGATCAGCGCCGACAGACCGATATTCTGCCGTCCGGCCAGCACCTTGATGCCCTGCGCGACAAAGGCGCGGTTTAGGCCGCGCAGTTGCGCGACATCGGCGACCGTACCCAAAGCCACAATATCGAGCAGCTCGAGCAGTTTCGGTTCGGCCCGCCCCTTGAAAAAACCCTGGTTGCGCAACGTCCGGACCAGTGCCGCGCCGAGCAGAAAGGCCATGCCAACGGCGGCGAGATGGCCATGTTCCGCGCCGGCGTCGCTCTCGTCGAGCCGGTTGGGATTGACCAGAGCCAGCGCCTTGGGCAGCTCCACCGCGCATTTGTGATGGTCGACGACAATCACCTCGACACCGGCTTTGTGCGCCATGTCCAGTGCTTCAAAAGCCATTGCCCCGCAATCGACGGTAACCACCAGATTGCTGCCCTGCTCGCCGAGCTTCACCAAAGCCTCGCCCGACGGGCCATAGCCCTCCATCAGCCGGTCCGGGATATAATAGCCCGCTTCCAGCCCGAGGTCTCTCAACAGGCGTATGAGCAAGGCGGCGCTGGTCGCGCCATCGACGTCATAATCGCCGAATATCGTGACCTTTTCCTGATTCTTGATGGCGAGGGCCAGGCGGTCCGCCGCCACATCCATATCCTGAAAAACCGAGGGATCGGGCATGAAGCCGCGGATCGTCGGATCGCGGTTGACCGCGAGCGTTTCCCGGCTGGCGCCGCGCGCGAGCAGCAGCTGGGTGACCAGGTCATCGGGCTGGAAACCCGGATCGCGCGCGTCGGCGCTGGTGCTGCGCCAGCGCCAGCTCTGGCCGGACAGGGATTTTTCTACATTCAATACTGCACTCATGGCCGGTGCTATGCGTCAAAGCAGCGGCGCTGACAATCGGTCTGTTGCTTGCTAGGGAGAGAGGCATGAAAAAGCTTCTGATCGTCTATTACAGCTATACCGGCGGCACCGCGCAGATGGTCGAGGCCGCGGCCACGGCCGGGCAGGGTGAGGATGGCATCGAAATAGACGTCCTGCGCGCGGAAGACTGCCAGCCGGAGCATATGCTGTCCGCCGACGGCTATATTTTCGCGACGCCGGAAAATCTGGCGGCGATTGCCGGGGTGATGAAGGCTTTTTTCGATCGCTGCTATTATCCCCTGCTCGGCAAGATCGAAGGCCGCCCCTATGCCGCGATGATCTGCGCCGGATCGGATGGCGAGAATGCAAAGACACAGCTGGAACGCATCGCCACAGGCTGGCGGCTCAAGAAAGTCATCGACAGCCTGATCATCTGCACCCATGCGCAGACCGAAGAGCAGATATTGGCACCGAAAATGATTTCCGAAGCCGACCGCCAGCGATGTGCCGAAACGGGTGCGACGTTGTCAGCGGGCCTCGCCATGGGTATATTCTAGATCAGTTCGCGCACGCGATCCTGCAACACCGGTATCACATCTGTCTCGAACCAGGGATTGGCCTTGAACCAGCGGATATTGCGCGGGCTGGGATGGGGCAGGGGCAAGTGGTCCGGCCAGAATTCCTGCCAGCGTTTGACCGTTTCGGTGAGCGTGCGGGATTTGCGCTCTCCCAGATGCCAGTTCATCGCATATTGGCCAAGTACCAGCGTCAGCTTGATGTTCGGCAACGCCTCCAATAGCGGCTTGCGCCAGGCCGGCGCGCATTCCGCTCGTGGCGGCATGTCGCCGCCCTTGCCGGTGCCGGGAAAGCAGAATCCCATCGGCACGATCGCGAACAGGCGCGGGTCGTAAAATTGTGCCTCGGTCACGCCCAGCCAGTCGCGCAGCCGCTTGCCGCTGACATCGTCGAACGGACGGCCTTTCTCATGAGTCTTGCTGCCCGGCGCCTGCCCGACCAGCAGGATCCGCGCGCTGCTGTCCGCCTGCACCAATGGTTTGGGACCGAGCGGCAGGCCGGCGCAAATCGTGCAGGCGCGGATTTCGTCCAGCAGGCCGGCCAGCGCGTCGGGTGGTCGGCTCGTCATTCCTTGCGGCGGCAAATCGCCAGATGGTCGGGCTTCTCGTCCTTGGCAATCGGCGGCAGGACGAAGACATGGCCGAGATGGGTCGGATCCCGCCCGTCCGGTTTCCTCACGCCTTTGACGACAGCGGCGAAATCGCGGCAGGCTGGCGCGCTTTGCAGATAGTTGCTGTGGCCGGTGCGGCCCCGGCTGACGGCGGTCGTGTCGATGATGGTAAGCGCCGCCTTGTCGACCGCTTCGGCATATTTCGGATGCGCCGCATAGCAGCGCTCGGGCAGGCCGCGGGCTTCGAGTTCCGCTGCCTCGAACGGACTGAAGCAGCGCGGATAGCCCAGCCGGGGATAGCCGTGAATATCATCGGACAGCGACAGGGCGCGATCCTTGATCGATGCGTAAACGGTGATTCGCCTGTCGTTGCGCACCCGCCGGTCGGACAATATTTCCTCGGCAATATCGCGCTCGAAATCCTGGGTGTCGACGTCCGGCGAGACGAGGATGATATTCGAAATGACGCTCGAATCGCTGGTCGAAACATTGCGGTCGACATATTCCACCGAGGGCAGTACCAGCCGTGCGCCGAGCGAGTGGGAAATCAGCACGATTTCCTTTGTCGTCTCCAGCTGCGCCAGCTGCATCAGGAATTTGCGGAAATTGCGCTCGTCCCAGTACATGTTGGTTTCGTCCACCGGATATTTGAACAGGGCGCCCTGCGACGGCCAGCTATACTGGATAGCCGGACCGGTGAAACCGGTCAGCCGGACGATCTGGTCGGTGTCGCGCGAACTGGTGAAAAAAGTTTCCCGATAGCCGTGGACGTAGAGCAGCACGCGGCCGTCCGCTGCCTGCATCCTGGCGGCCAGATTGGCCCACCATTGTTGCGAATCGGAAAAGCCGAACGGGATGCTGCGGGTTGTCTTGCCGGGCTCCCGCTCGACCTCCTGCGGTCCGGCAAAGCGGCCATAGCGGACCTTGTCGCCGCGATGGTGCAGCAGGCGGATATTTTCGGTCAGGCAGTCGGGCAGCCGGCTGGTGACAAAGAAAAACGGCTTGTCACCAGCATCGGCCGCATCATCCGGCTTGGGATTGCACCGCTCCGGGGCGACATAGGCGGAATGGGCTATGTCCCCATATTCCACCGGCGTCACGCATCCGGCAATCAGCCAGGGCAAAGCAAGAATCGCCCATCTGGCCCTGGCCGCGATACGCTTCGGCGACGGCAGGCTCCCGATGGTCATTTTCAGTTTTCGCGATGCTCGCTCTTCACCCAG
This sequence comes from Sphingorhabdus sp. YGSMI21, assembly GCF_002776575.1. Lineage (GTDB taxonomy): Bacteria > Pseudomonadota > Alphaproteobacteria > Sphingomonadales > Sphingomonadaceae > Parasphingorhabdus. The sequence goes on from NZ_CP022548.1 coordinate 1,874,525, forward strand.
CGCACGGTGCCGGAGGAGGCGCGCATAACAACACTTTCCGTGGTCATCTTGCCGCCGCGCAATTTCTTGACGCCTTCCAGCAGCGAACCGTGGGTCACGCCGGTCGCGGCAAAGATCACATCGCCCTTGGCCAGTTCCTTCAGGTCATAGACCTTGTCGAGATCCTCGATGCCCCATTTATAGGCGCGCTGGCGCTCGTCGTCGTTGCGGAATAGCAGACGGCCCTTGAACTGGCCGCCGACGCAGCGCAGCGCGGCTGCCGCGAGCACGCCTTCGGGCGCTCCGCCGCTGCCCATATACATGTCGACAGTCGTGTCTTCGTCGGTCGTTGCGATCACGCCGGCAACATCACCGTCCGGGATCAGCATGATGCCGCATCCGATTTCGCGGAGTTCGGCGATGATTTTGTCGTGCCGCGGACGATCCAGAACGCAGACGATGATTTCGGCCGGTTCGACGCCCTTTTCCTTGGCAACGGCAGAGACATTCTCTGTCACCGACTTGTTGAGATCGATAATATCGGGCGAATAGCCGGGGCCGACCGCAAGCTTGTCCATATAGACGTCAGGCGCGTTCAGCAGATTGCCCTTTTCTGCAATGGCCAGAACGGCCAGCGCATTGGCGCCTGCCTTGGCGGTGATGGTCGTGCCTTCCAGAGGATCAAGCGCGATATCGATCGCAGGCGCTTCACCTTCGCAGCCGCGTCCGACCTTCTCGCCGATAAACAGCATCGGTGCCTCGTCGCGTTCGCCTTCGCCGATCACGACCGTGCCGCAGATATCCAGCTCGTTCAGCGCCGCGCGCATCGCTTCGACGGCAGCGGCATCGGCCGCTTTCTCGTCGCCGCGGCCAATCAGATTGGCGGCCGATATGGCGGCTGCTTCGGTAACGCGTACCATTTCCATGACCAGTACGCGGTCCAATATGTCGCTTGCTTGTGGCATATTATCGATCAGTCCTTCTATAAGGTGCAAATTTGGACTCTCGATAGGGGAGCGATATTGCAATGTCGAGACAGGTTATACTGATCCTTTTGCTGATATCGTCTGCTGCGCTGGCGCAGGACGAGATACCAGCGGAGCGGACCGCTGAAATTCTGGACAATGCCCGAAAACTGACAGCGGTCGATGCCGATGGCTGTCTTGTCTACCGTTCGAGCGACGAAATCGTTGTTTGCGGCACGCCCGAAATTGATCGCCTGCAACGGCTGCCCTTCCCGGAACTGGCCACGGTTGCAGGGCAAAGGATTCGCGAGCCGCTTCCGAAGGGCAATCCGGCGATCGTCCAGCAGGGGCGCTGTTATGTCACCATGGACGAACGCAATTGCTTCCAGGGCGTGTCGCTGCTGACCGTCGGGTCGGGCGGTGGCGTTGGAGGCGCTGCCGCGCGTCTGTGGCAGGTCGTCTCTCCGGACATTCCGGACGAGGATTATGTCCAGCAGGCGTTGATCAAGCCGTTGGTACCGGAAGCGGCCGACTGATCAGTCCTGATCGCTCAGCAAATGCATCACGACCGGTTCCGCCTGCAAGCTGGTCGAGCTCGAAAGCGCCGCGAGGCTCTCCGAGACATTCCGTTCGCGGCTGTCGTGGGTGACCATGGAGATCAGCACCGATCCCTCGTCGGTCTTGGCCGTCTGGATCAGGCTTTCGATCGACACATTGGCATCGCGCATGGCGGCGGTGATCTCGGCCAATACGCCCGGCTTGTCGGCCACGATGAAGCGGACATAGCTTTTGCCGATGCGGTTGCCGCTCTCGGCGCGCTCGCAGGGCTCCATCTTGCTGGCTGGTGCGGCAAAGACGGTCCCTGCATCGCCGCGCGCAATATCGATCAGATCAGCGACGACGGCGGAAGCGGTCGGCCCTTCGCCGGCACCGGCACCCTGGAACATCAGGCGACCGGAGAAATTGCCCTCGGCGACCACCGCGTTGGTGGAGCCTTCGATATGGGCCAGCGGATGGCTTTCGGGGACCAGATAGGGATTGACCCGCTGGAACAGTTTTCCGTCATCGATCCGGGCCATGCCGAGCAAGCGGATGCGATAGCCCAAAGCCTTGGCCTGACCGATGTCCGCCGCCATGATGTGCCGAATGCCGTCGATTTCCACGCCGTCAAAATCGAGTGCCTTGCCAAAGGACAAGGCCGCCAGGATGGCCAGTTTGTGGGCGGCATCGACGCCGTCGATGTCAAAGCTGGGATCGGCTTCGGCATAGCCGATTTCCTGCGCTTCCTTCAGAACATCGTCAAAGGCGTGCCCGTGTTTTTCCATCGCCGTGAGGATATAATTGCAGGTGCCATTAAGAATGCCATAGACGCGCTCGATCCGGTTGGCCGAGGCGCCATCGCGCAATCCCTTGATCACCGGGATCCCGCCGGCCACTGCGGCCTCATAGCGCAGCGAGAGATTCGAATTTTCCGCCGCCTGCGCCAGTTCCATGCCGTGATGGGCAATCATCGCCTTGTTGGCGGTGACGAACGACTTGCCCGCGGCCAGGCTCTTGCGGGCAAGATCCAGCGCCGTGCCGTCCGATCCGCCGATCAGTTCGACCACACAATCGACATCATTTTGCGACGCAAGATCTTCGGTTTTGTCGCACCATATATAGGGAGCCAGATCAACGCCGCGGTCGCGGTCGCGGTCGCGGGCAGAAACGGCGGTTACCACGATCGGACGACCGGCCCGTTGCGTGATCATGGCGCCATTTTCTTCAATGAGCCGGATGACGCCGGTGCCGACGGTACCCAGTCCGGCGAGCGCGATGCGTAGCGGAGCAGTCATGGTAATAAGCCTCTTTGCGATTCAGGTGAATTTGCTGGCGCCTTATTAGCGCCGCCTTGGGCGAATACCAGTATAAGTTGGGTCGGCTCAGGGCTGGCGGGATCTGGGGCAGTTGCCGAGATCGTCGAGCACCATCTGGTAATCGCTGCGGGCCTGCCGCGCATTGGCGGGTGAATCGCTGGCCAAAGCGCTGCCCGGCAACTGCCGTGGCAGGAAGCAGGCCAGCCGGTACCAGAGCAGGCTGTTCCTGACCGGCGCGCGCGCGGCTTCGTCGACAATCTCGCCCAGCGAGACGGCCCAGAATTTCTGCTGGCCCGCCCGTTTCAGAACGGTGATCGAGATCGGGGAGCCGTTTTCGGTTTCCATGAAGATCTGCGTTTCGCCCTCGCCGATGATGGTGCCGGGCACGTGAAAGGCGCTAGCAATTCTGGAGACCGCGGGGGGCGCGTCATAGGCAACCAGTTCGCGGACCAGCGAGCGGACGCGCTGCTCGCGGCTGGCCGTCCAGGCGATCTGGCCGTCCTTTGCGGTCAGTTGTACATTGTCGCCCCCGCCCGGTGCGCGGCGGCCGAATATGATGAAAGGCTTCTTCTTCACCTTTGGCGCCCGCCCGCGTTCATCCAGCGGCAAATCTATTACATAACGAATCGTTTCGCCGACGCCGCCATCGCCGCGAATCAGGGCGTTGGTCGATGCAATTATATAAAAACGCTGCGTGTTAGGCGGTGCATTTGGGGCCCTTTCGGGGTCGACTTTAATCGCTTTTTTAACCGTTACATGGGCGATGATGGATGCGTCCGAACTGAGGTCGGCGAGGTCGGCATATTGCAGTGTGTCACCATCGTCGAAAACCTGAGAAAAAGCTGGAACGCCCGTGATTTGAGAGAAAAATAGCGTGGCGGCGAATATCGTTAACAAGCGCATGATTTTCCCTGACTCAGCAATTTAAGGATGGCAGTTTTTAGCCCTCAATTTAGGTCTTTAACAGCTTAATCGACCCTGAACCAACAAAGCGATTGCCTGCGTGGAACTAGCACGTTAAAACAAATTTAAGATGGCTTTCAAGCGAACGAAAAGTTGTCATGGGGATAATAAGGGTCGCGATGGTTTCCAAAACCTCTCGGCCTTTGTCTGGAACTTCAGCAATGGAGTATACTACCTTGTGATGGGGAAAAAGGAGTTACATTTCTGAATGGCTTATGCTGACCAAGAGATGAGTTCGAACAAGATCATATCGATCGTTCTTGTCGTAATCATTCACCTGTTACTTGGCTATGCGCTGGTCACTGGGCTAGCCTATACTGCCGTCAAGAAGGTTGCGACGCAGCTGGATATGATTGACATTGATGAAGAAGAACCACCGGAAGAGCCGGACGAACCGCCTCCACCGCCGCCAGAGCAGCCGATTGAGCCGCCTCCCGTAGTGACACCACCGCCCATCGTGGCTCCTGTGGTTGCACCGCGGCCGGTCATCCGGACCGTTCCGACGGCACCGCCGCCACCGGCACCGGTTGTTGCGCCTCCGGCACCGCCACCAGCTCCACCGCCACCACAGCGGGCGGATCCCGAGCCGCGTGGTAATCCGGGGAACTGGGCCAATGCGAATGACTATCCTTCGCGGGCACTGCGTGAAGAACGTGAAGGGACTACGCGTTTCCGGCTGACCGTCGGTGCGAATGGTCGGGTAGCCAATTGTCAGATCACAGGTTCCAGCGGCCACGCTGATCTTGACGAAGCTGCCTGTAAAAACCTGACACGGCGTGCGCGTTTCAGACCTTCTCTGGACGCGAACGGCGATCCTACGACTGGTTATTACTCCAACGCCGTCCGTTGGCAGATACCGAAATAATGTAATTGGGGAGGGCATCGAGAGCTGCCCTTCCTGCAACAGTTTTTTTTGCAATTAGTTTATCCTGAGGGGAATGTTAAAATGTTGATTGAAATTCTGGCCGCTGCACCGGTAGCACCACAAAACGCTTTCGGTTTTTGGGAAGCAATGGAACAGGGTGGTGTTATCGCCTGGTCTGTTCTGGCAATTCTGACGATCATGTCTGTTTCTTCTTTCTACATCCTGTTTTCGAAATTGTTCGAACAGAATAAGGTCATGAAGCAGGGCGCCGCGATGCGTTCGACTTTCTGGCGCGCCGGCAGCCTCAAGGAAGGCGCTGCCAAGCTCGACAAGAATTCCGCCTACCGTCAGATCGTCGACGACGCGATCAAGGCCGATGCCGACCACGCCAAGCTGACCGACCCGGTTGAAGCGCATGACTGGCTGCACGGATCGATCGAACGGTCGCAGGATCTGATCAAGTCCAAGCTCGCCACCGGCCTGCCATGGTTGGCAACCGTTGGTGCAACATCGCCGTTCATCGGTCTGTTCGGTACGGTTATCGGCATCTATCGCGCCCTGATCAAAATCGGCATCGCCGGCCAGGCTTCGATCGACGCCGTTGCTGGCCCGGTTGGTGAAGCACTGATCATGACCGCACTGGGTCTTGGTGTGGCTGTTCCTGCCGTTCTGGCGTACAACTGGCTGCAGGGACGCAACAAGCGTATCTCCGAACAGCTGGCTGCATTCTCCAATGACGTTCTCGGCTATATGGCTTCGGACGGCGGCGTTAAACCAGTTGCCAAAGCTGCTCCAGCTGCCAAGACTGCTGCGAAACCAGCTGCACCTGCTGCAAAGAAATAAGCCGGAGGCCGGGTTGCTCGCCATATTGGCGCAGCAGCCCGGCCGACGCACGACAAGGAGGCTTTCGCTTCCTTCAGATGTTTAGTTTTGAGAGGATAAAATCCTATGGCGATGAATGTTGGGGGCGGTAGCGGCGAGGAAACTCCTCTATCCGATATTAATACTACCCCGCTCGTGGACGTTATGCTGGTGCTGCTGATCATTTTTCTGATCGCTGTTCCCGTGGTTATCCAGACCGTAGAACTCGAACTTCCGGTACTTCCTTTCGAAGTCACCACGACGAAGAAAGAGAATGTGCTGCTGTCGATCACCACGACGGATGCCGCTGGACGCGATCCGGGCGAAGAGGGATATTCAGGCGCCACGCCGGGTGGAAACTGCCGCGTATATTGGGGCACCAGTCCGGTTGATTCCAACGAGCTGGTCCGCAAGGCGGTGAAGCAGCTGGAAGACCAGATTGAATCCTTTGGCGGCGTCGAGAATATGACACCGGAAGATATGCCGGAAGTTCACATCCGCGGCGACATCAACACGCCCTACAAGTGCATCGGCGGCGCTATCTATTCCATGCAGCGCGCCGGCTTCGCGAAAGTAGGCTTTATTTCCACACCGATCGCTGTCGAATAAGTTCGGCCGGCAGCCAGTAATATTTAAGGTTAAGGAGACTCCCGAATGGCAATGAGTGGCGGAAAAGATGATGGCGAGCCAATGATGGAGATGAACACGACGCCGCTCATCGACGTCTTGTTGGTTCTTCTCATCATGTTCATCATTACAATCCCGGTGCAAACGCACGCGGTCAAAATCGATCTGCCGGTTGCAGATGATAGCCCGCAGGACCAACCGATCATCGATCCGGTCAAAAATCGCCTGGGGATTACGGCGACAAACCAGATCATCTGGAATGACAGTCCGGTTTCACTGAACCAGGTGCGGCAATATCTCGCCCAGACCAAATCGATGGTTCCGGAGCCGGAATTGCAGTTCCAGCCCGATCCGCTGAGCGCCTATCTGTTCACTGACAGCACGCTGGCAGTGATCAAGGAAAGCGGCGTCTCCAAATTCGGTTTTGTCGGCAACGAGCAATATGGCAGCTTCAACAAAGCGAGCCGTCCGCCGAACTAGGTTCGACGCAATGCATTTACAGGGGTCGCGGTAGCAATATCGCGGCCCTTTTTTATGGTGCGGACCCGACTCCAGCCAGGCTTTCGTTCTGCCGGAAAAGGGGGCGTGGAAATTGCAACTCGCCAGGCATTTGCGCGCAGCATATAACCCATGCAGCCGTAGCGGGGAGGACCAGCGATGACAAAGACCATATCAGCGAAAATAGACTTGGTCCTGCTCTGGATAATCGGCGTGATTCTGGCTTATTCTGCCATCATCTTCGCATCCGCCTATTTGTCCGGAGCGGATATGGGCGCATGGGTCTGGGATCGGCATCAGAATCTCTTTTCCTGGTATTCGCGGCCCTTGTTCATCGTCCCCGCTGCTTATTATGCCTATCGCCGGAAAGTCTGGCATGTGCTCGGCTTCATGTTGCTGCTCGCGACCAGTTTGTTCTGGTTTGCCGCTCCTGAGGCGACTGATCCGGCGATCCGGGAATATCTGCAATGGGAGGCAGACCTCTTTTTCTCGAACGAAAGCAAGTTGCCGCTCCTCGGGTTGATCGTCGCGGTCCTGATATTTCTGTTCTTGCTGTATTACGCCTTCTGGCAGCGCAATCCCTGGCTTGGTCTGCTGGTGATCAACGCCGGAACCGTGCTGAAAGTCATCGTCAGCCTGGCATTCGGGGAAGGGACGGGCGCAGCCGCCGTCCTCCCGTCGCTGTCCAGCCTGCTGGTGATTAATCTGTTCGCCTATCTTCTCTGGCGCCGTCTCCGAAAGTCGCGGCCGACGGATTAAGCACGGCAGGCCCCATCAGCACTGCCGCCATAGCGGCGAAACGGATCAGGACGTGATTGCGGATCGGCTCGTTTCCGCGCTGCTGAATTGCAGGTCGGCAAGCCGGGCATAGAGGCCATTTTTCGCGATCAGGCTGTCGTGGTCGCCCTGCTCGACGATCTTGCCCTCGTCCATCACGATGATGCGATCCGCCGACCGGACAGTTGCGAGACGGTGGGCGATGACGATCGTGGTGCGGTCCTGCATCAAATGGTCGAGCGCATCCTGCACCAGCTTTTCGCTTTCGGCATCGAGGGCGGATGTGGCCTCATCGAGCAGCAATATCGGCGTGTTGCGGAGCAGGGCGCGGGCAATGGAGATGCGCTGCCGCTGGCCGCCGGACAGCCGCGTGCCCGCTTCGCCCATGAAACTGTCCAGACCCTCGGGCAGGGCGCGCAGAAATTTCTCGGCATTGGCGACCCGTGCCGCCTCCCAGATTTCCTCGTCGGTCGCTTCCCATTTGCCGTAGCGCAAATTGTCGCGGGCCGATGCGGCAAACAGAACCGTTTCCTGCGGCACCAGCGCCATCCGCTGCCTGATCTCCGCCGGATCGGCCGAGGGCAGGGCAACGCCGTCGATGCGAACGGATCCACTTTGCGGATCATAAAAACGCTGGGCCAGCTGGAACAGGGTGGACTTGCCGGCACCGGACGGTCCAACCACGGCCACGGTCTCGCCGGGCGTCACGGTCAGGGAGAAATTGCTGAGCGCCAGCGTGTCCGGCCGCGTGGGATAGGCAAAGGTGACATTGTCGAACGCGATCTGGCCGCGCGATGGCACGGGCAGGGCAATCGGATTTTCCGGCGCGGCAATACCCGGTTTCTCGGACAGCAGTTCGGCGAGCCGGCCCGCCGCACCGGCCCCGCGCAGCAGATCGCCATAGACCTCGGTCAGGGCGCCAAAGGCACCCGCAACGAGGCCGCCGGTAATCACGAAGGCAGCAATGGTGCCGCCGGAAATACTTCCTTCCGCCACACCGATGGCGCCACGCCACATCAACATGGTGATACCGGTGAAGATCAGGCCGATCACGATCGCGGTCATTGCCGCGCGCAGGCGGATCCGGCTCTTGGCCGTATCGAATGTGGACTCCACCGCGCCGCTGAACCGTTGGTGCTCGCGCTTTTCCTGCCCGAAGGCCTGGACGATTTTCATGGCGCCGAGAACTTCCGAAATCATCGCGCCGACGTCCGCTACCCGGTCCTGACTGGAGCGCGAGACATTGGTCAGCTTGCGGCCAATGAATACGATCGGCAATATGATTACCGGAATGGCGATCAGCAGACCGGCGGTGAGAGCAGGGGCGAGCGTGAAGAGATAGACAATCCCGCCGATGCCGATGACAATATTGCGAAGCGCGACCGACACGGTGGTCCCCACCACCTGTTCGATAATCGCTGTATCGGAGGTCATCCGCGAGGCAATTTCCGATGGGCGGTTCTCTTCAAAAAAGCCCGGTGCCAGGCGCAGCAGATTGGCCTGTACCGCAAGCCGCAGATCAGCGACGACCCGTTCGCCGAGCCAGCTGACAAAATAGAAACGAAAGGCCGTGGCTACGGCCAGAACAGCAACTATGCCCAACAGGCCCTGAAAATAGGGGGCAATGTCTCCGTTGCCGGCCATGAAGCCCTTGTCGATGATGGTCTTGAAGCCGGCGGGAATGGCCAGCGTGGCCATAGCCGACACGAAAAGGGCCAGCAGCGCAAAGGCAATCTGCTTGGGATAAGCAATGGCGCGATCGAACACCATCCGCAGATTTCCGATTTTCTTGAGCGGTGCGGGAGGGGTGTCTTTTTCGACGGAATTGGTTTTATCGTTCATGAGAAAGCGCCTAGCAGTCCGTCCTATTTCTAACAATCAAAGCTTTGCTCCGCTGTTACCCGGAACCGCCCGTACAGGGAAGATGGCGATGATAGTCGATAATACCAAGAGCGGGGCCGGCAATAAGCCCGATTGGCAGTCCCGCTATTGGGGCGGCTTAACGCTGGTCAAATGTCAGGAAATTGTTAGAACAAAAGGGCTTCGGGCGGAAAGCGGCCCGGACGATTCGTGAAATTTTCGATCAAGGATGATGCGCGCATGAATCAGATTGCTTCAAAAGGCCAATTACGGATGTCTTTGCTGCGCTGGATATTGTTTGTCGTGCCGATCACCGTGCTCCTGGGTTTTACCTTCAGCCAGTTTGCCAATTCGGGTGAGGAAAATCGCTGGTTCCAGGCCCTGACCAAGCCGGATGCACAACCGCCCGGACCGGTATTCGGTGCCGCCTGGGCCCTGCTCTACGCGATGATGGGAACCGCCTTTGCGATGGTGCTGCATGCCCGCGGCGCGCCTCTGCGCGGACCGGCCATCATCCTGTATCTTCTGCAATATGCGCTCAACCTGTTCTGGCCGGTGCTGTTTTTCGGCATGCATCAGGTCGGTGCCGCCTTTTGGCTGCTGGTCATCATCTTCCTGCTGGCCTTGGGCACAACGCTTGTCTTTGGCCGCGTCCGCAAGGCTGCGGCCTGGCTGATGGTGCCCTATCTGGCATGGCTTTGTTTCGCCGCCGTGCTCAACAAGCAGATCGAATGGTTGAATCCCGGTGCGGAAACCCTTGTGGTTCCGGCCGCGAGAACCCAGATATAGAGAATATTTTTATCGGGCCGGAACCGGCCCTGACGGAGTGTAATGACATGCAGAGCCAGAACCGCTTTTTCGATGATATTTCCAAGGTCCTGAACGGGCTTGCCGGAACCGTGGCGGGCGTTGGCCGCGAAGCGGAATCCAGCGCCAGAGAACGGGCCAAGGAATGGTTTGGCGGGATGGACTTTGTCTCGCGCGACGAATTCGAAGCGGTCAAGGAAATGGCGGCCAAGGCCCGCGCCGAGGCCGATGCATTGAAGAAACGTCTCGATGCGCTGGAAAAGGGCGCCGGGGCACCGGCCCGGAAACCGGCGGCGAAACGCGCGGCCACCCGCAAGCCGGCGGCCAGCAAGCCTGCCGCCGCCAAAGCGCCTGCCCGCAAGCCAGCGGCTCCCAAAGCGGGCGACTGAAGCCCGGCTGATCCGCATCGCATCGCGGTTCATTATCCACAGCGTTCCCACAAACAATGTGACGACGCGCGTCTGCTTGCCTTGCCCTGATCCGGCGAGTGGGCCACTAGGCTTGTATCTGCAAAGGATCTGGAACCGCGATGCTTGACGACCAATGGGAAGAGCTTGATCAGGATGAAGCACCGCCCGTCGACATGCTGTCGGCCTTTTTCGAGGCGCGCGGCTGGGCGGTGGAGCATGTCGGCGACGACGAACTGTCGGTCGAGATAAAGGGCAACTGGACCAGCTACCAGATGCGCGCGATCTGGCGGAACGAGGATCATGTCCTGCAAATTCTGCTGCTACCGGAAATCCGGGTGCCGGAAGAGAAGACCAGCGTCATTTACGAGACGCTAGGCCTGATCAACGAGCAGCTCTGGCTCGGCCACTTCGACCTTTGGTCGAACAATAATATATTGCTGTTCCGCCACGCGACCCTGCTCGGGGGCAGCGGTCTGCTCGGGCTCGACCAGGCGCAGACAATTGTCGATCTGGCGATCGAGGAATGGGAACGTTTCTATCCGGTCTTCCAGTTTGTCCTGTGGAGTGACAAGAGCCCGCAGGATGCGATCAAGCACGCAATGGTCGATACGGTCGGCGAAGCCTGAACCGCCAGGCCGGTTTCAGCCATTGTCTCCGCGCAGGTCGAACACCATCTTGCGGTCCGTTTCGGGAATCAGACCCTCAAGAACATGCCAGAAACCGGTCACCGATTCCTGTCCGGCAGACACATAGGCGGATGAGAGCTTCTCGCGCAATTGCCGGAACAATTCGGCCTCCAGTGCGGCGCCCTTGTCGGTCAGGCGCAGCAATTTCTGGCGCCGGTCGATGATGCCCGGAGAGGTCAATATGAAGCCCCGGTCCTGCAATTCCTTCAGCACCCGGCCCAGCGACTGTTTTGTGATTGCGAGCAGTTTCAGCAGCTCGCCGACGGTCAGATCGGGTTGCCGGGCAATGAAGTAGAGTGCCCGGTGATGCGCCCGGCCCAGTCCCTGTTTCCCAAGCTCCTGGTCGATCGCGTTGGTCAGTCGGGTATAGCCGAAATAAAGCAGCTCGACACCGCGCCGAACCTCGTCCTCGCGCAGGAAAAGCGGCGAGGCTCCGGGAGATATGGCGGGGCGAGATACGTCAGTCATGTTGACGTATCTTGACAGGCTGATTAGGGGATTGCAAGGCAATTGAAACATGCTTCCAATTCTTCCAATGGTCGGCATGAACAACAGCGAAAGCGGCAGTATATGGCAGATACATCCAGCCTCGAATTTCATCTCGAGCCCAGCGCGAGCCCCCTGCACGCCAGCGAGCGGGCGAAGCTTCTGGAGAACCCGGGTTTTGGTACCCTGTTCACCGATCATATGGCGATGATCCGCTATACCGAAGCCGAAGGCTGGCATGATGCGCGGATTACAAAGCGCGAGCCGATCCTGATGGATCCCGCCTCCTCGGTGCTGCATTATGCCCAGGAAATTTTCGAAGGCATGAAGGCCTATCGCCTTGCCGATGGCGCGACGGCGCTGTTCCGTCCCGAGGAAAATGCCAGGCGCTTCCAGGCGTCGGCCCGGCGGATGGCGATGCCCGAACTGCCGGAAAAACTGTTTCTCGATTCGGTCGAGGCGCTGGTCGATATCGACCGCGAATGGTTCCCCTCGGTCGAGGGCGGCTCGATGTATCTGCGCCCGTTCATGTTCGCCAGCGAAGTGTTTCTCGGCGTGCGCCCAGCGAAGGAATATCTCTATCTGGTAATCGCGTCGCCGGCCGGCGGCTATTTCAAGAGCGGCGCGTCGGCGATCAGCATCTGGGTGTCCGAACAATATAGCCGCGCCGCGCCCGGCGGCACAGGCGCGGCCAAATGCGGCGGCAATTATGCCGCCAGCCTGGTCGCCCAGGCCGAAGCCATCGAGAAACAGTGCGACCAGGTCGTGTTCCTCGATGCCGCCGAGCATAAATGGGTCGAGGAACTGGGCGGCATGAATCTTTTCTTCGTGATGGACGACGGCCGGCTGGTTACCCCGCCGCTTGGCGGAACCATCCTGCCCGGCATTACCCGGGATTCGATCATCACCCTGGCCCGCGAAGAAGGGCTGACCGTGGTCGAAGAGCCTTATGCGATGGACCAGTGGGAAGCCGATGCGGCCAGCGGCAAGCTTGTTGAAACCTTCGCCTGCGGTACCGCGGCGGTCGTGACAGCGGTCGGCACCGTCAAGTCCACCGAGGGGGAATTCACCATCGGCAGCGGCGGTCCGGGTCAGCTGACCGAAAAATTGCGCCGGCGGCTTGTCGACATCCAGCGCGGCGTTGCCCCCGATCCGCATGGCTGGGTCAAAAGATTGTTCGAGGCTTAGGCATAACTGCCTCTTGCCCCGTGGGGGCAAACTGGATAATAGGCCCGTTCACCAGCGCGGCCCGATAACAAGGGCCGGCAATATTGGGGTGTCGCCAAGTGGTAAGGCAGCGGCTTTTGATGCCGCCATGCGCAGGTTCGAATCCTGCCACCCCAACCAACTTTTGTTTAACAGCTAAGCGCCTGAAAAACCTTTGGTTTCTCTGCGAGTCAAAACCCCGTGGCACCCTGCCGTGGCACCCTCTCGTGGCTCTGATTTTGCACCATGACTCGCGCGCCGTTTCGAATCAAGTCGGCAACCGCGATTTTGCGTTTTTCCACTGATTTATCCACATAATTTATGGGACATACTGCAAAGGCCTAGTCGTGCTCCGCAAGGTGGCGAATGGAGCCCTTCGCAGGTTCGGACCGTGATAAGGAAATTTGAAAAATAATTTACTGGTCAATAGCCGGCCAAGCGCTGAGAGTAGAACAGCTCACCATGGATTTGGTTTGGATGATGTCTAATTTGGATATCAAATAAGTTTCGAGTTTTTCATATTATAATCATATAATTCAGCTCGGTTATAGGTTGGGAAAAGATCAAAATTTGGCAGTCGGTGGAATGACTGTTCGAGATTGCGCGATTAATCAACAATTGCCGTTAGAGTGAAGTTGCTGCCACCTGATAAAACCCATCATGTTTCGACCGTCAGAACGCATGTCGTTCAGGAGGTCACAAACACATGGTGGTCACCGATCAAGCCGTTGCCGGTTACATGCCGGTCTTTGCCGATGGTATGCCGACTATACACCCAAATAGCTTGCTATTGCGCTTTTAGACGAACTAAAAGGAAATGTGCATGAAACAAGTTACACCAAATGGTCATCTTATTAAAGAGTTGCGCTCCAACTTGGAGAAGAACTCGACACAAAAAGAACTGTCATACGCAATTTGCATCAGTGAGCGGAAGTTGCGTCAAATTGAAAATGAAAACGCACCGATATCAGTAAAAACGCTCGATCGATTGGCGAAAGAGCTGGGTGTAAGGCGCGAACAGATTTCGATGAGCCAACCCGTTACAAACATTCTACCAGCTTCCGAGCACAATATATTTGAGGCCGTCCTTAACGACTTTCGTAAAGAGAAGCTTGTCCCTCGTTTCGATTACGACCTTGCAACCGTGACAATGGATGAGGGTTTGCTAATCAAGTCGGCGAACCAATCCAACGACTTCGTCTGTGAAATCATGGTTCCACTCACCGATATGACGGCTCAATACGCCGAGGATTTGATTGCGGCCCTCACTTCATTGACTTGGAGTGAGCGCAGCATCTTGGATACGATAACGTCCACAGAGGAAATCATCCTGCGTCGCCGTGTAAAGCAGCTCATGGTGCTATTGCGTGGCAACGATATCTGGATTTATCACACGACCCTTTTCCGCAGATTGCCAGAGCGCCACACCCTTCCGCCGGAAAACGAGCCAAGTGAGTTATCGTCGCGGTTCATTGTTGCACTCGCGGCCCCAGGAGAATACGGCGAGACTAGCATCGAGGTGCAAGTCGATCACGGCCAGCCTTTCATCATTCCGGCGTTAGACGGGAAGGTAAGTTAGATGCTAAAATCCATCAAAAAAATCACGAAGCTCGGTATTTTTGATAGCTTCATCGCTGCGAACGATCTTCCCGATTTTGCGCGTTACAATTGTATTTACGGCGACAATGCTTCGGGGAAAACTACGCTGACACGGCTACTGGGAGCCCTGAATCAAGCCCACCACCCCGATTATCCGGAACTAACATACGAGATCAAGGTCGAGACGGGAAAACTTAATCAAGGGACTGCATACAACCGCAAGATCCGCGTCTTCAATGCCGATTTCATTGAAGCAAACATCGGTCAGTTTAAAGGCCCACTCCGGCCCATTCTGATAGTAGGAGAGGAAAACAAGGTTCTGGCGGAGGAAGCCTTAGCTGAACAAGCGATATTTGATGCGCGCCAACTGAAAATCAAGGAATTCAAAGAAACTATCCAAAGGGATGAAGTTTCCAAAGGAAAACTATTTTCCGAGGTCGCAAAAACAATTAGTGAGGCCACGAGCGGAACAGCATTGCGGAACTATCGTAAGCAAAATTCAGAAAAGGCATTTGATAAAATTACAGAGCCAATAACGCTGTCAAAGAGAGAGCTGGAGCTTCATCGCACGAGCGTCCGTCAAGAACAACAGGACTTGATCAAACCCTTTAGGCAACCAGTGGTTGCATTACTCTCTGATAATAGTGCCCGGCCTTTATCGGAATGGGTAGAGATTGCCGTCGAGCAGACACGATCCCTTACGATGCGCTCCGCGCAAGGCAGCGCTCTTGCGCGTTTGAGTGAACAGCCCGCTATCGCTAAATGGGTGGAAGAAGGCTTGTCTATCCACCGCGAGCATGCGTCGACTTCGTGCGAGTTCTGCTCACAGCAGCTTCCACCGGATCGTTTAAGCCAGCTTGCAAAGCATTTCGGAGTCGAGGACCAGCGACTAAAAGCCGATGTAATGGCGATACGTGCTCTTACCGGACATATTCTGCGCGCCATCGATGACATGAACCCCCCGCCAAAACCGGCGTTTTATTCGGAACTTCGCGATCAAGTAGATAGTGCCGCTGCAATGTTTGAGGCTGCTGCAAACGAAGCTCGCGCACAGCTTATTCAATTGACGAACATTTTGGTTGAGAAGCTAGATCGTCGCGCTGTCTCTTACGAGGTCGATATTTGTATAGATTGCTCGAAATTATTCACCGCGATCGATGCGTTATGCTCCCTTGTTGACCAAAACAACGCCAAGACCAACGCCTTCGCCGAAACCTTGGCTGCGGCACGTGAGCGCATCGAAGCACATTATATCTCAAGCATAAAAGTGCCAGTGAAGGATCTGCAAGACAAGATCGATATCGTGACAAATGAGATCACGAAGCTAGTCGATGGTTCAATAGGCTTTGCCGATCCCCGAAGTCTGAGCGACCTCAAAGACTCATTCGAAGAAAAGCGCGCTAAGGTTTCTAGTTCTCACGCAGCAAGCGCCGAGCTGACCAGCAATGTCCGCACATTCTTGGGCCGCAGTGACCTTAAGTTCGAGTCCGATGTTGAAGGTTACCGGGTCGAGCGCAGCGGCAAGCCCGCTAAACGATTGAGCGAGGGAGAAAAAACTGCAATCGCGTTCGTGTATTTTCTTGTGCAACTCGGCGATCAGGATTTCAACTTGAGCGAAGGCGTCGTGGTAATAGACGATCCAATTTCCAGTCTGGACGCATCGGCCATCTATCAGGCATTTTCGTTCCTGAAAAACGGCGTAAAGAATGCCAAACAAGTATTCATTCTCACTCATAACTTTGAGTTTCTTCGGCTACTGCTGAATTGGCACAATCAAAACAAAAAGGCTGCTCGGCACTATATGATCCGTTGCAACGATAACACCGACGCCCGCAACGCGATTATCATCCCGCTCGACCCTCTGCTTCGCGACTATTCTACTGAGTATCACTACTTATTTAAGCAGTTATACAGCTACACGTGCGATGGCACTATCGCTAATGCATACCATCTGCCCAATATCGCTCGCAAAGTGCTAGAGACGTTTCTCGAATTCTACACACCCTCCTCAAAAAGCTCGTATCGGAAGCTTGAGGGGGTGCATTTTGATGAACACAAAAAAACAGCAATTTACAAGTTTGTGAACGACCAGTCCCACCCAACCGGGAAAAGCTTCGACCCTTCTCTTGTAGCGGAAACCAAAAAGAATATTAGCTTTTTGTTAGAGATGATAGATACGTTGGCGCCCGTTCACTATCAGGGACTCAAGGCCCTGTGCACAACTTGATATCCTCAAATTCGCACGATGACATTTTGCATTCGCCCGAAATAAAACTGTTGTTTTCGATAATCACGACCCAGCAACGTATGAATAATTGAATGCTCTAGCCGTTCTTTCTTGCCAGCCGTTGCCGTTCCAAGTTAGCGCTGCAATATGAATGCAGTTGAAATCGAACAAGCCATATCGGAATTGGCCGAACAGCCCTTTGATGCTGCTGAATTTTCCTATCAATTTCTGGCTGCGTTCGGGAATAAAGCCACCACGATCAAGCAGCTGAAAAGCGGTAACAGCGACCAGAGCAATATGGATGGCGCGGTCTTACAGCGCAATCATATCCATATTGCAACTTGCGACACAGGCACGGTCGACGGCACGCTGAAAGCCCTGCGGGAAAGCCCGAAGACGCAATCTGCCAAGGCCAAATTCATTCTCGCCACAGATGGCGAGACTTTGCATGCCGAGGACTTGACCGGTGGCGAAACCGTGGACTGCGACTATGTTGATTTCCCGAACCATTTCGGCTTTTTCCTGCCGCTCGCGGGTATCACTACGGTCAAGCAGATCCGCGAAAGTTCCTTCGACATTTGAGCGACCAGCCGGCTCAATCGGCTGTATTTGACGCTGCTACAAGACAATCCAAATTGGGCCACCGCCGAGCGGCGCGTCAATATGAATCATTTCATGGCGCGGCTGATCTTCTGCTTTTTTGCCGAGGATATCCAAAAGGCGGCATTCGTGGATTTGGCAATGGCCGAGATGGTCTATCCATCGGCTAGTCGACATCCGTTAACTTGGATTCGATGTTGGCCCAGAGAATGCGGGGCAACTAGCATTTTTGGCTCGAGGCGAGGGTAGGGGGTTAGGGCCTGCTATCGGGTCAGACGTAAGATGCGGGGCAGCACAGCATCGGGATAGGTAATTCAGAAGAGAGTAATTCTTTCAGAACAGCAGAAAATTTGAATCATGAAGTTGAAAGGAAAAATTCCAGCTTCGTGGTTCGAAACCACTCAGCGCGGCAAAGCCGCAAAGGAAAGAATCTTATGAACTATACCATTCCAGTTAACCCATCCGACTACCAATGCGGTGTAAATGATATCTTGCTCGCAGTTGAAAACGAATTCTGTGCCTCCATTGCTACGCCATGCCCGGGGTTGAATACACTGGTTATGGGAGGCAGCAGACTGACCAAAGAAGCGGAATTCGACATTGCCGAATACTCTTTTGAACAGGACTGGAACATAATCTATGTCGCTATAGATAAGTCAAAATACAATTCCAAGCATCGGCTGGACGACATGAAAATCAGCTTTTTCGACGCAAGCGGATGGGGCGAAGCCACAGTGTATGATGACTGCAGAATTTGGAAAGAAGGAGCCTTGGCCCGTCTCGTGCTTCAAACTAGCGAACCGCTTGAGATGAATGTAAGAATAAACGGAGATGTCGAAATACGCGATGGCGAATGTTCCTACCACGAGCACGGGTTCGACCTCGCCCGCAAGGATCTAGGAAAGCGAACGACGCGGAAGCAGTTGTCGGTCCCGGTCATCGGCACGATCGGAGATGCCAATGTAATTTTTGATATACAGACCTTGCCTAAAGCCTGGGTCACCGATTGATCGGTTAAAACCGAAGCGGCAATCACAATAGTTCGCAAGACGCGAACACCTACAAATCAATACCCGAGTAATGAAAGGGTTATTGAATTAGGGGGTAGAGGGGAAAAGCGGAGGCCGAGCCCGGCCCCGTGGCTTCGCCATAACTGGGAGACAATTAAGAAACTGTAAAGAGCATGCAAGATAATTGCTGACAAGCTGCTCAGCAGCCACTGGGGGACGCAGAAAAAGGTCTGCGTCCCCCAGAGCGCCTGAGAGGCGCCTTTGTCCGCTTACGGCGGACGTGCCCGAAGTTCTATATATCGGGATTTTCCACTCTCCTCTTCATAATCATTTATTGGCTTAGGCATCGTGATCGACTGCAAGTCGTTTATAAATTTTACTATTTTCATTTTTCAGGACTCCATATGCCGACGCATGCGGCTATATTCTTTTTTCCCTTCAACCCGGGAATTTCAAATTTCCCGTTCTTCAATCAGTTCTTTTTGAAACTGCCGCTATCGCGCCGCAGAAAAGCGGACCTCAGTGAATGGTGCTCTTGGTGTCGGCATGGTATACTGACCGATTGTTGCCATTAATTCCCGGACGCGTTGAGTTCAGGCGATGGTAGCTTCTAGGAACGAGCGTCGACCTTGGGAATGACGTCATTTGGGCGCATTTCGCTCCGTCTGTAGTTGGGCCGATTGCGGACTGTCCGGTTCTGGATAGCCAGCCCAACTAGCGGACATTAAACGCGGAGCGATTGTAATGTCAGCTTCCGCCGCAATCCCGGCCACTCCTGAGGTGTTTGCGTCCGCTCGAAAGTGGACGCGATCTTCGTGCGTTCAAAGTGAGAAAAGTCCAAGACCCGCTACGATTTCATCCTTAGTCTGCTCGCTGATCTCCCGGCCCCGCTAGCCCAAACTTGATTGTTGACTTAATATCATCAAACGTAAACATGCTATTGTATGGATTCCATTGGAGAAATGTCGGTTTTCGCTGAGGTCGTGCTAACAGGAAGCTTCGTTGGCGCAGCGCGGCGGTTTGGACTTACCGCTTCTGGTGTAAGCAGAAAGATTAGCCGATTTGAGGAACGGCTTGGTGTCCGATTGTTTAACCGGACAACGAGAGCCTTGTCTCTAACTGAGGCCGGTGAGGCATTGTTCGAGCGCTGTGAGGGGATACTCCAATCTATCGATGACGCTGAGAGCGCAGTCCGCGACTTAAGTGGCAATCCAAGAGGAATATTGCGGGTCGCTGCATCCGATGCATTCTCAATGCACGTTATTGTCCCGTTCTTGAAAACCTTTTCTCAAAACTTTCCAGACCTTTCCATTACCCTGATGCAGGCTGATGGTGGGATTAATTTACTCGGCGAACGAATTGATGTCGCTATTCTTTTTGCGAAGCCTGACGAAAATTCATTCATTATCCGCAAGCTTATCGATGATCCTTGGGTCGTCTGCGCGTCTCCTGACTACCTAGAGCAACATGGCACGCCAGCTTTGCCCAGCGAGCTGTCTGAGCATCGCTGCCTAACCATACACGCAAGAGGCACCACAAATGACCAATGGAAATTTGGAACTGATGGCAAAATTGAGACGATATTTATCGAGAGCAATTTTTCAGGAATAGGCCTCACAGTTAAGAAAGCGGCATTGCAAGGAATGGGCGTCGCGCGTTTGGCGCATTTCCTGGTTAGCGATGATTTAGCCGCAGGACGGCTCAAGCCGCTGCTCATGAACAATGTCATTCAGGACGACCGTGCTATATTTGCTGTCTATCCAAACCGCCAACATTTACCTTCGAAATCACGGGTTTTTATCGATGGATTGTCGAACTATATCGAAAAAACATTGATTGTGCCTGCTCCCACAATGAAAACCGATGATACTAAATTGTGTCCGCAACCCGATAGCGCGACAAAATAAGCTTGTCGTAAAACCCGTCCGTCAGCTTGCTACAGATCCTTCACCCGAATTATGTTCAATCTGTAAATTCAGCAATATTGCCTTAACTGGTGGAAGAAGAAGTAAGCAAACTATGACCCCTGTTAAAATACCGATTATGAATGCGATTGCTTTGGCGATCCAGCTATCGAATGACAGGATTGCAACAAGGATTAACGGTGTGATCACAATCATTGTAAAGAAACCAACGAAAAAAGCTGGGCCGTCGGCGGTATCGGCAACTGTTAAATCTAATCCGCAGTTTGGGCAGCTATCGTAGAATTTTAGATAGGATCTGAATAAGCTTCCTTTTTCACATGCCCCGCACTTGAGCCTAATTCCTGATTTGATAAGCTCGCTAGTCTCATGTTGCATGCTTGTATCCTTATGAAATAACATATTTGCTGACGCCCCGTCATCGATCTGAGCATATTTGTAGGTCGCGGGATATCTCCAGCCGGTGGTAATATAGAGATGGAATTGGCCTGCACCTATATTGCAAGCAGCATGACATTAGTGACAAATAGTCATTAATATCCTGTCCAATAGCTTATGCCGCTACACTGGCCATCGAGCCCATAACTGGATAACAGATGAATCATTAGTGGGCATAGACTGTGATTGGATCAGGAAGCTTAGCCATCGAGAAACAGGCGGAAATCGGCCAATTGGCAATCGTCGATCCTGTCATCAAATCGAAATATTAAATTGGGCAAACTGTGACCATCAAAAACGTAAGCGATCATAATGAAAACTTGTTTGGTAGCATTTGGATGGTCGTTGGCATGGCCATTTTTGCGATAGAGGATGCATTTGTCAAAGCGGCGGCTGTTACACTACCGGTCGGTCAGATTCTCATCATGTTTGGCTTAGGCGGGGCGTTCATATTTGCCTGTGTGATCAAGCTCAACGATGATCCTCTCTTTGTCCGGGAAGTCGTTTCACGCTCTATGCTCGTCCGCGTTTTCTTTGAGGTCGTCGGGCGATTGTTCTACGTGCTAGCCATTGCTTTGATCCCACTGTCGGCCGCTACCGTGATCCTTCAGGCAACGCCGCTTGTTGTCGTGGCAGGGGCGGCATTGATCTTTGGTGAAAAGGTAGGATGGCGAAGATGGACGGCAATCATCCTTGGATTGATCGGGATCGTGATTATCGTCCAGCCAGGGACCGATAGCTTTTCCATGCTTTCAATTTTGGCTGTCGTGGGAATGATAGGGTTCGCGGGTCGCGATTTGGCTAGCCGCGCCGCGCCGGCATCGCTGAGCACGTGGATTCTCGGATTATACGGGTTTTTGTCGATCATTCTTGCCGGGGTTTTGGTGTCCGTTTGGCAAGCGACTTTATATGTCCAGCCTAACTTCGAAATGTCTCTCTATATATTGGGGGCAGTCCTCGCGGGCGTTTGTGCTTATTCGTGTCTGATGAAAGCAATGCGAACGGGTGAGGTCTCAGCCGTTACCCCGTTCAGATATACGCGGCTCCTTTTTGGTATTGCCCTTGGCATTGCGCTCTTTGGTGAACAGTTAAGCCATTCAATGATGGTTGGATCAGCATTGATTGTGATTTCGGGTCTGTTCATTCTCTGGCGAGGAAAACACGCTAAAAAATATGAAATTGATATCAACGGGCAACGAATTTCAGACCAATAACAAAAGGTGCCTAGGCCCGTTAGTATTTGGCGCAAACAGTCACCTTCGACCGATAAAGGAGCATCTGCCTTCACGCATTGTGGCTCTTAAAACAGACAGTCCGCTTTCCACCCAGAAGCGGACATCTCCATTATAGAAAAAACCCCGACGACCGGGGAGGTCGACGGGGCGTTGGAACGGCGGGTCGCGAATGTCGTTCCATCGTTGATACTAGCGCGCAGGCATCTGGTTGAATTGTATAAAATGGACTCGCGGGTCACCACCCAGTTATTGCCATTATGGTGCGACTGCATCGACTTCAGGCAATGACAGCTTCCAGGAACCAGCGTCAGCCTTCGGAATGACGACAATTGGGCGCGAAGCGGACATAAAGCCGGGCAGCTGCGAATGTCTCCAAAAAGGGGCGTTTGCCGACCAGCCGCTTTTATGTTCCATCCAATCAATTCTAATGACCGAAACTGGTGCGGAAGCTGACATTGCAATCGCTCTGCGTTTTTGTCCGCTAGTCGGACCAGCTGCACAGAACCGGACCGTCGGCAATCGGCCCAATCGCAGACGATCTGAAATGCGCCCAAGAACAGACCATTACTCAAAAATTGATTTTGACCAAAAGCCGACATTCAATTGCCATGCCCTCCATGCGTGTTGGCGTCGGTTAAACTTCGCTTGTTTGACAAATAATATTTCTCGAACCCGACGATGATAACGATGCCGACAAATGCGATGACTATAATCCACGGATCACTGTTGGCTTTCATCATCAGGAAAGCGCCGAGCACAACGACATCGAAAAATATCGCGCTCAGCAATACCCATCCTTGGGCTCCTACATCCTTACGTAAATATCTGAACACACCCCAGTGGATGACGATGTCCATCACCAGATAGAAAATCGCGCCAAGCGATGCGATACGGCCCAGATCAAAAAATGCGGCCAGCAAGCCTGCTGCTATGACGGTATAAACCAATGTATGCGTCTGAATGCCGCCAGGCATGCCAAAGTGACGGTGCGGAATAAGCTCCATATCGGTCAGCATCGCAAGCATGCGGGAGACCGCAAACACACTGGCAAGAAGTCCCGATGCCGTTGCAATAATGGCAATGGCAACGGTAAACCAAACACCATAGTCACCAAAGGCCGGGCGGGCCGCTTCAGCGAGCGCATAGTCCTTCGCCGCGGCAATTTCATCAATGCCAAGCGTCGAGCCGACCGCAAAGGCCACCGCCATATAGACGAGCAGACAGATCGCCAGCGAGATCATGATCGCACGACCTACGTTCTTTTCAGGATGGACAACTTCTCCGCCGCTGTTGGTAATTGTCGTAAAGCCCTTGAACGCAAGAATGGCGAGGGCAATCCCGGCGATAAATCCGGTCGGAGAGGCCGCGCTTTCTGGCGCACTTTGCGCAGATTCAAAGGTGAAACCAGCGGCCCAAAGTATCGCGAGAGAGAATATCAATATGCCGCCGATTTTGAGTATTGCAGTGACCGATGAAATCGACCCGATAATCTTGTTGCTTGCGATATTGACGAGAAAGGCAAAAATGATCAGGCCGATAGCGAGTATCGGCACCAAGATGGAATCGCGGCCAACGTCGAAGAGTTGCAATGTGTAAGTCCCGAACGTCCGGGCAACGAGGCTTTCATTGATGATCATCGAGAAGGCCATCATTAGCGCAGCGGCTCCCGTCACTGTCGCGGGTCCATAGGCCTTTTGCAGGATCATGGCGATGCCGCCAGCGGAAGGATATTTATTGGACACCTTGATATAGGTATAAGCGCTAAATCCGCTGATCACGGCGGCAATAAGGAAAGCCAGCGGGAATAATGGGCCGGATAATTCCGCAACCTGCCCGGTCAGAGCAAATATCCCCGCACCGATCATAACACCGGTGCCCATTGCCACTGTTCCCGCCAATGTCAGGCTGCCCGCTTTGTAGGACGAGGTTTTTTTACCGGTTTTCACAGCGCTCCCGTGGTCGTTCATCGCCATTCACTTCTAAATCGCGCTGCCCGGTCCGCAAAGCGGTTCATATGCGATACCGCTTCCGTTGTCAGAGGATGTTGTGTCGCATCCTCCCTGGGTGAAATAAGTTCTGCCAATGCACGAACTTTTTCATGGGTTTTATCTGGGCTTTCCGAAAGCAGAGCCAACACGATATTCTCCAGTGCAATAACGCGAACTCTAAGCTGGACGAGTTCGGCGTTACCTATGTGCGGATATTCCGATGTCCGGTTATCCTCTTCGGTTTGTGCGCCACCTTCATTGTCCCAGCGGGAAAGCGCACGATAAGGGTCCCGATATAGCTCGGCGTCTTTTTTATCAGTCATGGATCTTTCCTGTCTACTTGGGGCTGCCTTCTCGCGAACCAGAGTGTGATCGAAGGTATAACGATCCACATCACAATAGGGATCAGGCCGACATCTACAAACGGTATGACCGGCATAAGGTCGCTATAGCGCCAACCCCAATCCCAGTCGCGCGGCACCTTCGTCGCGAATATTTCGATGACTAGCGTGATTGTCAGACCCGTTCCCAAATAGACCCCCAACATCCAGATCTTTGGATCGAACATCCAGTATCTATTTCGTTTGAGCAAAGAGACGAGCGAATAGGCGACGAGCAGGATCCCGGCATCGCCGAAACTTGCTTGCGTGCAGCCCAATGTCCTCTCCCAATAGGTTGCCTGTCCGACATCAAAAAAGGGCATCTGCAGAAACTCCCAGATGAAGGAGGTCATAAAGCCGAAAATCGCGACGTGCACTTCAGGTTGCTTGTCAAAGTTCATGATACGACAACTCCGGTTTTGAATAGCGAAACAGGACCCGCTGCGGTCGGGAAACTGTGCAATGTAGGAAGTTGGGTCAAAATCATTTCAGCTTTTCCGCCTCGCGTCTGCGAAGCAGATAATATGCTGCGGGCACAACAAATAGCGAAAGCAAAGGCGCGCTCAGCATGCCGCCGACCATCGGAGCGGCAATCCGGCGCATCACTTCCGACCCGGCGCCTTCGCCGATGAGGATCGGGAAAAGGCCTGCCAAGATCACCGCTACGGTCATCGCCTTTGGCCGTATTCGCAGCAATGCGCCTTCACGCACTGCCTGTTTCACCTGCTCTGCGTCCGGCTTTTCGCCGCGCGCTTCCAGTGCCTGTTTCAGATAGATCAGCATCACCACGCCAAACTCTGCTGACACGCCGGCAAGCGCGATAAAACCAACCGCAGTTGCAATCGACTGGTTGAGGCCCATCGCATAGAGCAGCCATAATCCGCCGGTGAATGCGAATGGCAATGTTGCCATGATCAGCAACGCTTCATCAAAACGGCGGAAGGTCAGATAGAGCAGAAAGAAGATGATCGCCAAAGTGGCGGGCACGACCACCATCAGCCGATTGGTTGCGCGTTGCAGATACTCGAACTGCCCGGTATAAGCCACGCTAACACCCGGTGGCAGATCAACCTCCTTGCCAATGGCCGCTTGCAAATCTGCAACCACCGACACCA
Source organism: Sphingorhabdus sp. YGSMI21 (assembly GCF_002776575.1). Taxonomy (GTDB): domain Bacteria; phylum Pseudomonadota; class Alphaproteobacteria; order Sphingomonadales; family Sphingomonadaceae; genus Parasphingorhabdus. Next base: position 1,899,885 of record NZ_CP022548.1, read on the forward strand.
GATCGCGTCCCCTGGTATCGACGTATATCCAGGTTGATGGCCGCCCATTTTCACTGCGCAGCATCGGCGGACCGGAACTGATGTCAATGTCGGCGACCGTGCCCAAGGTAATCTGCTGCAAGGATGGCGTGAGAACCGGAAGATTTCGCAGGTTTTCCAGGCTATCACGTATCTCCCGCGGATAGCGGACGCTTATCGGATAGCGGGCGAGCCCTTCGACGGTTTCGCCAACATTCTTGCCCCCGATTGCGCTCGATACGACAGACTGGACATCGGAAATATTGAGTCCGTAACGGGCGGCAGCCGCGCGGTCGATATCAATGTCGATATAGCTTCCGCCGGTCAGTCTTTCCGCCAGGGCCGAACTGACACCTTCAACCTTTTTGGCAGCAGCCTCGATTTTCTGGGCGACCTTGTCAATTGCATCGAGATTATCACCCGACACCTTGATCCCGATCGGGCTTTTAATTCCCGTCGAGAGCATTTCGATACGGTTGCGGATCGGCGGAATCCAGAAATTGGCCAGTCCGGGAACCCTGACCGCTTTGTCGAGCTCCTCAATCAGCTTGTCCGACGTCATGCCCGCGCGCCATTCTTCCTTCGGCTTGAAATGGATGGTCGTCTCGAACATGGTTAGCGGAGCAGGATCAGTTGCTGTATCGGCGCGCCCAGCCTTACCGAACACTGTTTCCACTTCAGGCACCGATTTTATCAATCGGTTGGTCTGTTGAAGCAGTTCTGAGGCTTTCGCCGGAGATAGCCCCGGCAGGGCATTGGGCATGTAAAGCAAATCGCCTTCATCCATTTGCGGCATGAACTCGCCGCCAAGCTGGCTGATCGGCCAAGCGCTGGTAGCAAAGATGAGCAGCGCGATCACGAGCAGTTTTTTCGGGCTTTTGAGCGACCAGTCGAGTGCTGGCCTATAGATTTTCATGAGGAAGCGACTGATCGGATTTTTCTCTTCGGACGGTATTTTTCCGCGAATGAAATAGCCCATCAAAACCGGTATCAAGGTGATCGAGAGAATGGCAGCCCCCGCCATCGCGTAGGTTTTTGTGAATGCCAGTGGGGAGAATAGCCGTCCTTCTTGCCCTTCCAGGGTAAAGATCGGCAGGAATGAAAAGGTGATGATGAGCAGGCTGAGGAAAAGCGCCGGGCCAACTTCAACCGCTGCATCGACGATCAGCTGCCATCGCTTTTCGCCCGGCATTTCGGCGTCCGGGTTGTCATTCTGCCATTTTTCAAGATGCTTGTGCGCATTCTCAATCATGACAATGGCGGCATCGACCATCGCGCCAATGGCAATGGCAATTCCGCCAAGCGACATGATATTAGCGTTAATCCCCTGAAAGCGCATGACCAGAAATGCGATCAATATACCAAGCGGTAGGGTTAGAATAGCCACGAGCGCAGAGCGCGCGTGCCAAAGGAACAATGCGCACACAATTGCAACGACGATAAATTCTTCGAGCAATTTCGTGGTGAGATTATCGACCGCCTTGTCGATCAGTTCGGAACGGTCATAGGTCGTCACAACCTCGACTCCGGGCGGCAGGCTCTGCTTGAGCGTCGCAAGCTTCGCTTTCACCCCGGCAATAGTCTCGCGGGCGTTTTTACCGGAGCGCAAGATGATGACGCCGCCAGCCACTTCGCCTTCACCGTTCAGTTCTGCTATCCCGCGTCTGATTTCGGGGCCTATTTGAATCCGCGCAATATCACCCAAGGTGACGGGAATACCGCCGCGCGCGGTTTTTAAGGGAATGGCCCGGAAATCATTTAGATTTTCCAGATAGCCGTTGGCCCTCACGATATATTCGCGTTCGGCCAGTTCCACGATCGAACCGCCGACTTCCTGATTTGCGTTCTGGATCGCCTTGATCACGCTGTCTTGGTCAATCCCCAGAGACACCATCCGGTCAGGATCAAGCACAACCTGATATTGTTTCACCATACCGCCAATGGACGCGACTTCCGCAACGCCGGGAATGGTCTGCAATTCATAGCGGAGGAACCAGTCCTGCAACGAGCGAAGCTGGGACAGGTCATTGCGCCCGGTTCGGTCGACAAGGGCATATTCATAGATCCAGCCGACACCGGTTGCGTCTGGCCCCAGCGTCGGGACAACGCCGGTCGGCAGATCGGCTTGAACCTGATTGAGATATTCCAGAACCCGCGAACGTGCCCAATAGAGATCGGTGCTGTCATCAAACAGCACATAGACATAGCTGTCTCCATTGAATGAATAGCCGCGCACCGCGCGTGACCCCGGAACCGACAGCATTGTGGTTGTGATGGGATAGGTAACCTGATTTTCGACGATCTGCGGAGCCTGTCCGGGATAGGGGGTGCGAATAATGACCTGCACATCGGAAAGGTCCGGCAGGGCATCGACCGGCATGGTTCTGACGGCCCAGATACCCGACGCCAGCAATGCCGCCATTATGAGCAGGACAAATATGCGCGCATTTACGCTGAGCCGTATGACCTTTTCGATCATTGGTTGGCCTCTGCGCGGCTAATGCTGGTGATGGTTGATCCGGTTTCCATTTGCATGAAGCGGAAGGTCACGCGGTCGCCTTTTTTAAAGCCGCGCAACAAACCCGGTTTGGCGAGTTTGAAGTCCATCGTCATGGCTGGCCATTTGAGGGCAGGCACGGGTTCGTGCGACAAGGTGACCGCGCCGCTTGTGATCGCTTCAATTCTGCCGGATGTTTGATAGCCGGACATTTTCTTGGGCGCGCTTTTCTGCTCACCCTCAATCGGACGCACTTTGATCCCTGAAAGGCTCGCTTCTGAATCGACCAGAAACTGGCCAGAAACAATTACTTTTTCACCTGGTAATAGGCCGGCCAATATTTCCGTCTGTCCGCCGCCTTCGCGGCCTATTTTGACCTCTGCCGGGCGATAGCGACCCTTGCCATTCGCTAGCATTACCAAGTTGCGCGTTCCGGTTGCGATAATCGCTTCGGTGGGGACCAGAATAGCAGGACTGCCCGTGTCACCCATATCTACGGTAGCGAACATGCCGGGACGAAGTCGTCCGCCTTTATTGGCTAGTTCGATCCGTCCGGTGAGCGTTCTGCTGCCGCTTTCGACGGAAGGCAAAATCGCAATGACTTTGCCCGCAAACTCCATATCGGGGAAGCTTTGCAGTTCAGCAACGGCGCGCTGCCCTACCCGTATTTCCGAGGCCCTTGCTTCGGGAATGGCAACATTCAGCCATACGGTATTCAGTCCGTTAATCTGTGCCAGCGGCTGGCCTTCAGCCAAGGTCATACCTTCTCTTACGCTCAGGCTTTCGATCACCCCGCCGATGGGCGCGGACACCGTGTAAACGCTTTGCTGCCTTCCACTTCGCTCTACCCGGCGGATCAGATCGTCTGGCATGCCCAGCAGCCGCATCCGTTCCTTTGCCGCTGTGGCAAAGTGGTCATTGCCGCTTCGTGCTAGCGCAAGATATTCTGCCTGTGCGCCGCCCCAGTCGGGCACCAATATGTCAGCCAAGGGAGCTCCAGCGGGCACAATGTCGCTGGGAGCACGGCGATAGGTGCGCTGGACAAATCCGCCCGACCTGGCCTGAACAATGGCGATATCGCGTTCGTTAAACTCGATTGTTCCCGTTACACGGAGCTTGGACTCAATTTTTCCAACCAACGCCTCAGCGGTGCGGATACCCAGATTTTGCGCAATATCCGGAGAAATGGTGATCCCCGGCTCGCTGGCATTCCCATCACTGGCTTCGCCAGCATATTTGGGAACAAGCTGCATATCCATGAACGGAGACTTGCCCGGTGCGTCAAATTTTTGCTGGGGAAACATCGGATCATAATAATAGAGGATATCCCCGTCGCCCTGCGTAGTCGCGGTTTTACTGCTATCGCCCGCCCCGCCAGTGCCGAGCCAATATCCGCCACCGCCCGCGGCCAGAACCGTAGCAAGAACAAGCACGCGCCATTTATTGTCTTGGATGGATGTCAGCGTCATGGCTGGTTCCTCTCATAAGTATATTTGATGCGAACTGTGTCGCGAACCAACGTGGCTTCCCGGTCGAGCAGATCGATTTCCGCCTCTGCGAAGGTCACGGCTGCATTGAGCGCCGTGTCCAGATCAACGCGGCCGGCGCCGTAGCTAACCCGTTCCAGTTCAGCCTGTTTTTTGGCCAAGGGTAAAAGTGTGTTTTTGGACCGTTCCCAGTTTTCCCGGTAAGACCGGTTTGCAGCGAGATCGCTGGAGAGCTCTGCGTGCAATTGCCTTTCCAGATCATTGGCTTCCAGCCGGGCTGCGCTGGCTTCCAAAATTCGCGCGTCGATGATCGGGTTTTGCCGCTTTTTTGCAAATAACGGTAGATCGATCGTTACACCAACCGAGACATATTCGCCATATTCCGGCCGGCGATGCACATAAGAGGCATTCACACTGAAGTCGGGTCGCTTGTTCGCCCGCGCCAGTTCCACGTCGGCGTCGGCCCGTTCGACTTTCGCATCCTGAATGTCCAGAATGGGTAGCTCCTTGATCGTGCTGACAAGAGCATCCCGGTCAATGGTGAATTCAGGGAGCGTCCCTTCGGTTTCGGGGCTTTCGACGCCGGTCCACCGAGCGAGCATTGCCCGTGCCTTTTCAATATCAGCGGCACGCAGCGAGCGCCGGTCAGCTAGTTTCGCGATCAGCCGTTCCGGCTCGAACGCTTGAGCTGGACGTGTGGTCCCTGATTCAAGGCGCGCGCCAACCGTTGCCGACACTTCATTGAGGCTTTGCTGCAAAACTTCCAGTATTTGGAGCCGCCGCTGGGCGTAATAGAGATCGATCCAGGAAAGCGCAGAATAAAGCTGCACATCCTGAACCAAAGTTTCCTTATTGGCTCTAGCCACTGTTATGTCCGCCATCGCCTGACCTGCCCGGGCGCGTCTTTTTGCGCCATTGGGAATATCCTGGCTGATACCGATCCTTTGCCTGGGAAATCCGTCACGACCCGGCCGCGGAGAAATCTCGAATGGGCCAGCAATTCTCCGATCCATTATGTCGACGCTGAGTTTCGGATCTGGAAGTTGATCGGCCGCAATCGCGGCGCTCTGCGCCGCTTCAACAACGAGCGACCGGGCCTCTATTGCTGGCGTCGCTGTCTCTGCCAGTTCGACCGCTTCTGCGAACGTGAGTGGTTCGGCTTGAAGGGAAAAGACGGGGACATATAGCGCTAAGGCCGGCAATGCCAACAATGGGCGCCGGGATCTTGCCTGGCGGGTTTTCGGTCGATATTTCATTATGCTTGCTCACTAAAATAGTAGGGCGAACATGCCGTCATCGGTGGCGGCAATTTTTAACCTTGGAGGTTAGATGTTCGAAAGTTTGCGGGCTTGCTTCTCGCCGGTATGCCAGAGCAATTTCACAGAAATCGGACAGAGATCGCAAGAATATCGTCACCCTAAAAAAGGCGGTATTCGCGATCTGCGTTCAAGCAATAATGGGAGGCTTTATCTCGGGAATGCTATGCATGCCAGTTGGGTTTCCAAACAGACGGCGCGTGTGGGACATAGCTTTAACGGCGATTGTTTCGGCGAAAGCTGGGCTAGCTAGAAAAGTCGTAGTTGTCTGAGAACATTGCAGCATCGCCGCGCAATCTGACCCACAACAATCCTTGGATTCATTGCCGTTTGTGGACGTTTCATTCATACCCGGTTCGCTGCAATGGGACATTTCCACACTACCAGCATCGCTTTTCGCTAGGGATAGGCAGGACATCGGACTGGCGATTCCCTGTCCAGCTAAGGCAAGTCCAAGAAGAACGAATAGAAAGAGCTGTTTAAACACGAACCGAGTGTCCGGTGTTTTCCGATCCCCGTCAACCCAATCTTTGACCGAGATGATGGCGGTGAGGCAAGTCTTTGCGCCACTGTCCCACGGTAATGTGAATTGCCCACTTTCGCGATACTGAAGCCACATTGACAATGCCCTTTCTAGGCGAATAACCGGAATAACCTATTACCTTACAGAACCTTGTTGTTCGCGGACCTACGCCAACCTCGTGCGGTTCATCAGCACAGGCTCGCTGCATCCACACCTTGACTGGCCAACATTTCGTTCACATTTGCTGCAATCACACCGTAACTGACATTTCCGAACAGCTTCTGGCGGCCTTCGTTGATCACATATGTTGGACTGCCCTCGATCCCGTGTAGCTGAGCAAGGTCATAATCCTTTGTGAGCTTTGCAATGGCTTCACCGGTTTTGAATTTATTCAATATATTGTCAAAATCGACATGCAAGAGCCCTGCTATTTCTCGTTGCACATCCCAATCCGAGACATCCTCTGCTCTTGTAAAAAAGGCAGAGCGCAGTTCCCGCGCGGCGAGGATGGATGGTCGTTCAGCAACAGGGGCTTTGGATATGAAGCCCTCTTGCTCGATCAATTCCACCGCCTTGATGAACAGATGTGGGCTCGCCGATGAGCGCGGCCGTGTCTTTGCCCAGGTATCGCTGTGAATCGGCAAATTCTCGAATTTCCCGGCGATGCCTTGGACATGGTTCGCATAACCATCAAAACCGCCCCGGTCTGTCCATTGAGACGCGATTTTTGTCCATGTATCCGGGAATACAGAGCAGAAATGGATGTTGATAGTTATCCGATCACCAAACTCTGCTGTAAGCCGATCAAAATTGCTCTGGGAGGCATAGGCCCATACGCAAAGTATATCTGAAAAATGGTCAATTTGAGCGGTTGGCATTGCGACTGTCTTTCTGAAAGGCTGATAACCACCAGCCGCTATTACCAATGTGCAACGGGAAGCTCGGCGGCAAACTATTCAATGCGGGAATAGTGCATAGAAAGTGGGAAGAACCCGGCTTGTTCACTAGCTTGGCTTCTTCCCGCTTAATTGACCGCGGTCCTTTGCGCTATTTTTTTGGCGGCATCATCAGTTCCTGCTGCATCATCAGGCTTTCCATCATCTCATGCATCATACCCATATGCTGCTTCATTTTCTCCATATGTGCTGGGTCCATCTTCATCATGCCACCCTCGGCGATCTTGGCCTTCATTTTTTCTTTATGTGCCGGGTCCATCGCCATTGGCTTCTTTCCCTGTGCCATCATACCGCCTTCGGCCATCTTGGCCTTCATAGACGCCATATGGGCTTTCATCATGGCCATGTTTTCGGTCATGAGCTTTTCTCGCTCTGCAGGCGTCTTGGCGTTCTGGGCTCGCTCCATCATCTGTTGATGCGCGGAATGATCGCCCATCGGCATGGCATGACTCTGCATGGCGGGCTTCGGTTCCGGGGGCGCTGCGTAGGCCGCACAGCCGGTCAGCATGGTGAAAACAGCGACGGTGGCAAGGTAGGGAGTTCTCATGTATAATTTCCTTTTTGTGTAGTTGCCCTCATGGAGGACGAAATCGGCGGCGCGACATTATATTTTCACCAGTAAATACTGGGGTCAGAGGAATTATTCGCTCGAACTTCTGCTCGTCAATCAGCGCGTTTGATCATGTATTATGGTTTGGATTACAGGCGACATCTCGCATGATTGGCACCTCGATCCGTCGTCGCTAAGCAAGCAAGCGATTATAGGTAGCGGTAATCGCCCAGACGAATAGCCCGGAGAAAACACTCCACGTGACAAGCCCGACAAAAAAGCCTGTCCAATGCAATGACCAGCCCATACCCTCAAAATTCGAGTGGACCATATGACCGCTCATTTGCATCATACCGCCAGGGGCCAAGATGACAAAAAGACTGCATAATATCCACGCAACTCCGAAGATAATTGCAGTGGCTAAACCAAGCTTAATGGCATCGAACTTCATTTCGCTCTCCTGATTGAAAACCAGCCGCCCCGAAAATCGGAGACATCTTGCAACCAGTTACCAACTGACAATAACAGGCCATCCCTTCTACGCTCATAGGTAATATTACTGAGCCAGCGCTTTGCGGCGCAAGCGCAAGGCGTTAGCGATTACCGAAACAGACGATAGGCTCATCGCCGCCGCCGCGATCATCGGGCTGAGTAAGATGCCGAACCACGGATAGAGAATGCCTGCCGCAACCGGCACACCAAGCCCGTTATAGATAAACGCAAAGAACAAGTTCTGTCGGATATTACCCATTGTTAGCTGACTGAGGTGGCGTGCCTTGGCTATGCCACCCAAATCACCCTTGACCAGCGTGATACCCGCGCTTTCCATCGCCACATCGGTGCCAGTGCCCATCGCAATTCCCACATCGGCCTTGGCGAGAGCGGGAGCGTCATTGATGCCGTCTCCTGCCATTGCGACTATTTTACCCGCCGCTTGAAGCTCGCTGATGACCCGGTGTTTGTCTTCGGGTGACACATTGGCGTGGATTTCATCGATCCCTATCATCTTGCCAACGGCTTGCGCGGTGGCTTCGGCATCTCCGGTTAACATGACCACGCGGATATTGGCTTTGTGCAGCGCTTTGATCGCTTCTGCCGTGGTCGGTTTGATCGGATCGGCGACACCGATAAGACCCGCCGGTTTGCCATCGACGGCCACAAACATAACGGTTTGCCCTTGTGATCGGCCGTCCTGCGCCTTGGCAATCAGGTCCGCGCTCTCGGCACCGAGCCGGTCCATCATTTTTTCATTGCCGATGGCGACGCGCTTACCGCGTGCGCTGGCTTCAACCCCTTCGCCGGTCACCGACTGAAAATCGGTTGCCGCATCAAACGAAAGCCCCTTTTCCTTTGCGCCGGTTACAATTGCGGCTGCCAGCGGATGTTCACTCGCCATTTCGATTGCGGCCACAAGCGCAAGCATTTCGTCGCTGTCAAAACCCTTTTCCGGTTCGACCGAAACCAGTTTAGGCTTGCCCTCGGTGAGCGTGCCGGTTTTATCGACCACGATTGTGTCAATCTTCTCGAGAGTTTCGAGCGCCTCGGCATTTTTGATCAAAATACCGTTTTGCGCGCCCTTGCCGGTGCCAACCATGATCGACATCGGCGTGGCAAGGCCAAGCGCACAAGGACAAGCGATGATAAGGACCGCGACCGCGTTGACTAAGCCATAGGCCAGCGCCGGTTCTGGCCCCCAAATGGACCATATAATGAAAGTGGCAATAGCGATCAGAACCACCGCGGGCACAAACAGGCCAGCAACCGTATCAGCCAGTTTCTGGATAGGAGCACGGCTGCGCTGTGCTTCGGCGACCATCTGGACGATCTTGGCGAGAAGCGTATCCTTACCAACGCGTTCGGCGGTCATGATAAAGCTGCCAGTCTGGTTGACCGTGCCGCCGGTGACAACATCACCTTCAGCTTTCGCAACCGGTATTGGTTCCCCCGTAATCATTGATTGATCAATCGTGCTGGACCCCTTGGCAATGGTGCCATCAACGGGAACTTTATCGCCCGGACGGACGCGCAAGCTGTCGCCGCTCTGCACCAGGTCGAGAGATATTTCCTCTTCCGAGCCATCCGCGCCAACGCGCAGCGCAACTGGCGGTGCCAGTTCAAGCAACGCGCGCAACGCACTTGATGTCTGTCCGCGCGCTTTCAGTTCCAACACTTGCCCCAATAACACCAGGGTCGTGATGACAGCCGCTGCTTCGTAATAGACAGCCACGCCCCCATCATGGCCGCGGAATGCTGCCGGGAAAATGCTAGGAAACAGCGTCGCAACCAGACTGAAGCCATAGGCAACTGCCACGCCTAGACCAATCAGCGTGAACATATTGAGGTTCATGGTTTTAAGCGAATTCACGCCGCGCACAAAGAACGGCCACGCGCCCCACAGAACTACTGGCGATGCCAGCAAAAGCTGCAACCATTGCGATACTCCCGGCTCAAATAAACCTTCAAACGGCCTGCCCGGAATAAGGTCGCCCATCGCGTAAATAAAAAGCGGGATGGAAAACAACGCACTGACCCAGAAGCGCTTGCGCATATCGAGATATTCGGGATCGGGGCCAGTATCGAGACTAAAGGTCTCGGGTTCAAGTGCCATCCCACAGATCGGACAGGAACCCGGTCCTTCTTGCCTAATTTCTGGATGCATCGGGCAGGTGTAGATCGTGCCCGCTGGAACATTTTCTGATACTTCGCGGTGCTTTCCAGTGAGGTAATGCGCTGGGTCGGCGATAAATTTGGTTTTGCATCCGGCTGAACAGAAATGATAATCCCGAGCCGCATGATGCGCATGATGCTCGCTCTTGCTCGGATCAACATCCATACCGCATACGGGGTCTTTTACAGTCCCTACAGCAGTCTCTTTGTCTTTGCAGCAGCACGATTTGGCGGTCTCACTATCATTCTCAGACATGATCAGCACCTGCAACCTTGCGGCCTATCCACGCGCGCAGCGGGATAACCAACAATGCAATATACCATCCATAGAGAAAGCTACCGACCGCGCCTGCAAGAAAACCTTGCAAAGTCAGCCACTCAAATCCGGGCAGCAACGGCGCCCAAGACTCATGCATATGCATTGACTGCGGCGCTAAAAGACCAAAGCCAATGCAGATGAGGTAGCTGAAAAGCAAAAACAGGCTCAGGGTCCAGCCCCATATGAGGATTTGTTTGCGGTTTGAAACATGCGTCATTTCTAGCTCCTCTTGATCATTAACAAAATATACTATAGGGGGGTATAGTAGTAAGGCGGCGAAGTGTCAAGGTTGATGCCGCCGCTTCTTTAGATTGATCACGCTCCAAAATTTGGCATAAGGGCATCATGACAGACAAATTCACCAAAGAAATCGTGCGCATGCGAAAGATCGAGGGTCAGGCGCGCGGAATAGCTAAAATGATGGAAGATGATCGCTATTGTATCGATATCCTCCAGCAATTCTCCGCGATGGAAGCCGCCCTGCGCTCTACCAAAATGAAAATTCTGGAAATCCATACCAATCATTGCGTCGAGGAAGCTTTGACCTCGGGCAGCAAAGCTGACCAGAAAGAGAAAGTTGCGGAATTGGTGAACCTGTTCGGCAAGATGGGGAAATAGTCTGGCCCGAAGAATCGTAAAGCGGAGCTCCGAGCCAGACTATTCTCTTATTCAGGCGCGTCTTTTTTGGGCTCCATCATGCTATGATCCATCTTCGAATGGTCCATCTTCGGATCCATAGCTGGTTGCGCTTTGTCACTCGCATCCGGGGCTGACATTTTAGAGTGATCCATTTTGCTGTGGTCCATCTTCGAGTGATCCATCATCTGGCAGGACATTTTGCCATCGGCACCCTTCATCATCATGCCCGGCATTTTCATACCGTCTTTCATCATTTCGCATTTCTGCATCGCAGGCGCGCCGGCTTTCGGTGCCGTATGGTCATGAGCCAATACCGCCCCGCCAGACGTCAGAGCCATGGCTCCCAAAAATAGTGTAAGCTTTTTCATGATATTTCCTTTCTTGGTTTAAATTTCAATTGTAACTAGCGAAAACGCGTTGGCCGCTGTCGCCAAACGCTATAACTTGATAAGGCTGGGTTTGGTTTTGATATTCCATTCCAGGCGAGCCGACCGGCATTCCAGCGACGGCAAGGCCCTTCACTCCAGTAGGTTTTTCCCGCAGTAATTTGGCAATAGCATCGGCGGGCACATGCCCTTCGATAACATATCCCTCAACAATCATGGTATGACAGGATCGCAACGTTTCCGGCACTGCGTTCGCGTCTTTGACAGCGCTCATATTTAGGCTGTTCCGTGTTTCCACATCCTGTTTCATATTCGTTTCAATATGCTCGGCCCATTTTTCGCAGCAGCCGCAGCCCGGGTCGCGGAACATCACAAGCGGGGCAGCTTGAGCGGCGCTGGTGCAGGCAGCGAGCAAGCCAAAGAGCACCGATGCCAAAAGCGGGTTTTTCTTCAGTTTGCGGATGTGATTGAACATCTATCTTTCCTTCGGGTAATAACGAGCCATCTGCTCGATTTGGAGCTTGGCGTGTTTAGAAATTCATATGATTCATGCCGCCATGCATGAATGTGCCGCCCAGAAACGCTTGAATCAGCACGCCGATCGTCAATAGGCCCAGCAAGACGGCGAACAGTATTTCTTCGCTGCGATTGTGGTGAAAACGGCGTAGCCCGGCCCATGCCAACAGCACCGATCCGATTGCGACGGTCATTCCTAGATAGCGATGCGTGGTGAGGATCAGGTTGCGGTCATAAAGATAGAAACCACCAGCAAACCAGCCAAAAAACGCTGCGGCTACTGCGCCCAGGGCACCAATGACGAGCATAATTCGCGCTGCCGAACGCCAGTCAGGCTTACCGCGCGCAACACCAAACGCTTCGGCTGCAAACGCGGCAACAATCATGGCAATTGGAAAATGGATGACAACCGTATGAAGTTTGCCCAGCCAGATGAACAGGCGCTCACCAAAGCTCTTATTACTATTATCTGCCGCTTCGCTATGATCCATCATGCCTCCATGGCCGTCACCCATACCTTCTAAGTGGTTGCCTTCCGGCGCCACGGGGGCTGATCCATCGGGTATCATCGGCATCGTGCCATCATCCATCATATCCTGCATATCGGCGTTCTGCGCAGCTTCACCGGCTCCGTTAGCTTTTTCATGATGGTCTGCGCCAGTTCCCGGACCAGCGCCCATCTCGGTCGGATCGCCGTGCGCAAGAGCAGGAACGCTGAGCGAACTGAGACCAATTGCAATGCACATCATAAATTTGCGAAACTTCTTAATTGGCATCTCAGCCCTTCCTGTAAAAAATTTGAGGTCGCGCATTGCCGTGTCCTTGATGACCGCTAACCAATAATACGCAGCGATAATGGCCACCCCTCAAAAATAATTTCGAGGGCAAAGCTGTCCAGCATGCGTATAAAGAACAGAAACGACGAAATGGGATAATATCAATGCCGCTATCTGACACTAAACTTGATGCGATGCTTGCAAGCTTGCGGGCCGATCAATCAACCGAGGCGCTGGCAAGCGATGATGGTTTCCACAATGATGTCTGGCTCCGTGTCGGCGAAATGAATAGCAGCCGGCTTTCGCGCCAGAAAAGTCTACTGGCGGCGCTGATGTTCGTGACCGCGCTGGGCGCTGGGTTTGGAACGGCCGATCAGCCTGCGCTGGCGATGAACCAAACCAGCCCTTTGATTGGCGGTGCGGATTACTCGCCCGCCAACCTTCTTCACGTTTCACAGTGACGGTGATGAGCATATGAAATTCGGACCAATACAAATTATCCTTCTCGTCCTGCTGGCGCTTGGCGCAGGCTGGATCGGTTCCCTCGGTGCCAAACACTGGAGCCAAAGCGACGACCAAAATGTTGGGGTCCACAGCTTCGTTCACGAAGAGCTTGATCTTGATAAGGCACAAGAGAAGCAGCTTGCAGAGCTGGAAAGTGATTTCGGGATCAGGCGGCAGGCACTGGACCTCGCGCTGCGATCGGCCAATGCCGATCTTGCCGCTGCCATCGAAGAAGAACATCAATACGGCCCCAAGGTTTCTACCGCGATTGAAGCGGTGCATGTTCAAATGGGATTGTTACAAAAAGTCACTGTCGAACATCTCTTCAAGATGCGCGCTTTGTTAAATCCCGACCAGCAAAGGGCGTTTGACGAGCGGGTATCAAACTCGCTGACCGCAGGGTATTAAGTGCAAAAGTCGCAGTCTGACGCGCAAGTTCCGGAAAATGCGCTCATCGCAGAGGCTGCAAAAGGTAGCAAAACTGCATTCAACCGTGTGATGAACCAGCAAGCGCCCCGGCTGCAAAATATCGCCCTGAGAATGATGGGCAACAGTTCAGATGCCGAAGATGCCGTTCAGGAGGCGCTGGCAGCTGCTTGGTTCAAGCTCGCCAGCTTTGATTTGTCGCGACCCATTTCTCCGTGGCTCACCCGGATTACAGTCAATAAATGCCGCGATCTTTTGCGTAAACGTCGGATCAGGCAGTTTTTTGAATTTCACAGCGACAATGAAGCTGGCATGATAGTAGCTGACGATGCACCTGACCCAAGTGCAGAATTGCAGGCGCGTCAGGCGCTTGAAGTCATGCAAAAAGAGATCACTCGCTTGCCAGCGACATTGCGTGAGCCGTTTGTTCTGGTCACTTTTGGCGAGAATAGCCAAGCCGAGGCGGCGCATATTCTCGGAATATCTGAGAAAGCCGTCGAAACGCGAATTTACCGTGCCCGCAATCGCCTGCGAGAAATTTCTGAAAAATTTGAGGGGTGAAGGAGTCTCCTCCGTATTGAGAAGCATATCGGTTTAGTAATCAGGATCACATATGCTTTCTCTTCCCCGTCGCCGCTTCCTTTCATCTGCTCTGCTTGCTGGCGGCGCGGTCGGATTTTCCTCTTCCATGCCTGCTTGGGCACGCGGAGCAATGGCAGGTTCGGTGCGTAAGGGCATTGACGAAGTTTCAGGCTCAAGCATTGATCTTGCCATCGGACGCGGTCAATTTTCAACGGGCGGACGCAGCGGTCATGCAATCGCGGTGAACGGCACCGTGCCGGGGCCGCTGGTAAGGTTACGCGAGGGGCAGGATGTCCGACTGAATGTTACCAACAACCTCGATGAGGATAGCTCAATTCACTGGCACGGCATATTGCTTCCCTTCCAGTTTGATGGTGTTCCGGGCGTGTCCTTTCCCGGTATCAAGCCCGGCGAGACCTTCACAGCGCCCTTCAAGGTGCGCCAGAGCGGCACCTATTGGTGGCACAGCCATTCGGGGCTGCAGGAACAGATGGGGCATTATGGCCCAATCATCGTCGATCCTGCAGGGTCAGACCCGGTAGCTTTTGATCGCGAATATATCATCCTTCTCAGCGAATTTACGCCGATGCACCCACATGTCATCATGAAGAAGCTGAAACATGCTGATGGCTATTTTGACTATCAGAAAACCACTGCCACTGATGATCGCAAATTGAGCGGCAAAGAACGCCGAATGTGGGGCAAAATGCGGATGTCACCCACCGACATACTTGATGTGTCGGCGGCAACTTATACTTATCTTATCAACGGGCACGGCCCTGCCGATAATCTAGAACTGCTTTTCAACCCTGGAGAAAGGGTGCGGCTTAGGATTATCAATGGCAGCGCAATGACCTTCTTTAATCTGCGGATCCCAGGCCTGCCGATGACGGTGGTGCAGGCCGATGGCCAAAATGTCATGCCAGTAGAAACCGATGAATTACAGATCGGGGTTGCAGAAACCTATGACGTCGTTGTCCAGCCAACCGCGGACAAGGCCTTCACCTTCGTAGCAGAATCTATGGACCGCTCGGGCATGGGCGTTGCTACCTTGGTTCCCCGTGCAGGAATGCGCGCCGAAGTCCCGGCCCTGCGCGATCCGCCAATACTGACGATGGCTGACATGGGGATGGCGGGCATGGATCATGGAGCATCGGGTGGTGCGCCAGCAAGCGGCATGGACCATTCGCAAATGGATCACAGCAAGATGAGCGCTGATGAGATGGCCAAGATGGATATGCCCGGGATGGATATGAGCGGCGGTGATGGCATGGCCGGTGTGGACATGAGCGGTATGAAAATGCGCGACACGTCGATGCTGCCGTCCGATGTAAAAGTCGGTCCTGGCCTAGACATGGTTTCAATGAATGCGGCGGACCGCATGGGCGATCCCGGAATCGGACTCGACAAAGTCGATCACCGTGTCCTCAATTACAAGCAGCTCGCGGCTCTGATCCCGAGCACGGACCACCGCAAGGCCTCGCGCAACATGGAAATCCATCTAACCGGCAGCATGGAACGCTATATGTGGTCGTTCGACGGCCAGAAATTCTCAGCCGTCTCCGATGAACCAATCCGCTTCGCCTATAATGAGCGCGTTCGGGTGAAACTCGTCAACGACACGATGATGGCGCACCCGATCCATCTGCACGGACATTT
Organism: Sphingorhabdus sp. YGSMI21; assembly: GCF_002776575.1. Classification (GTDB taxonomy): domain Bacteria; phylum Pseudomonadota; class Alphaproteobacteria; order Sphingomonadales; family Sphingomonadaceae; genus Parasphingorhabdus. The sequence continues at coordinate 1,915,706 of NZ_CP022548.1, forward strand.
CTTTGAACTGGTCAATGGTCAAAAGAACCAACCGCTCAAGCATACCGTGATTGTTCAACCGGGCGGCAGCGCCAGTTTTGACCTGACCGCCGATGAACCGGGCGACTGGGCGTTTCACTGTCATTTGCTTTATCACATGCACGCAGGGATGTTCCAGATTGTCACGGTTGCCTCACAATCGGGAGCGGACGCATGAAATCGCTGATAATCATTCTCGCGGTCGGTGTATCCGCACCTGCAATGGCGCAACATCAAGGCCATGACATGAGCATGCCAGGGATGACAATGCCCGCGCCAAAAGCAAAGCCCGAACCAAAGCCAACGCTAAAACCCAAGCCTGCGTCTGTTGCGCCGAAGCCCGCGCTTGCCAAACCACAAGCCAAGGCTGCGCCAAAAGCCAAGCCTGCAAAAATTCAGCCCGGCCCTCCCAACACGGTCCCCACCGAAGCGCCAATGGTGATGGACCATGGTAGCATGGATCATAGTCAAATGGACGAGCAGCCAGCGATGGCGGATATGGATCATTCGACAATGGATCATGGCCAGATGGATCATGAAGCTATGGATATGCCAGGTAATGACATGGCCGATATGACGGCGCCCATGGCTGACGAAACACCTCCTCCCGAAGCTGGTAGAGGGCCTGCGCGTGCTGCCGATGCGATATGGGGAGCTGACGCTATGAGCGGCTCCAGGAAGCAGCTGGCGGCGGAAAATGGCGGCATGAAAACGCTTTGGGTGATGGCTGATCGCGCTGAATATCGTGTGCGAGATGGCAAGAACGGCTACTTGTGGGACGGTCAGGGCTATTATGGCGGCGATATCGACAAATTCTGGTTCAAGAGCGAAGGCGAAGGCAATTTCGGCGAAAAGATAGAAAGCGCAGAGGTGCAGGCGCTATGGAGCCATGCCATTGCACCATTTTTCGATTTGCAAGCGGGCGTGAGGCAGGATTTTGCGCCGCGCGACCGGACCTATGCAGTTATTGGAATACAGGGTCTTGCGCCTTACCTGTTCGAAATCGATGGGGCAGCATTTTTGTCTGACCGGGGCGATTTGACTGCGCGCTTCGAGGCTGAATATGACCAGCGCATAACGCAGCGACTGATCCTGCAACCCCGCGCAGAACTCAATCTTGCGGCGCAGGATGTTCCTGAATTGGGGATTGGCGCGGGGATCGATGCTGCTGAACTGGGAATACGCTTACGATATGAATTTGCCCGCGAGTTTGCGCCCTATATCGGCATCGAACAGGAATGGAAAGTTGGGCAAAGCGCCAGATACGCGCGGGCGGGCGGAGAAGATCCCAGCGTCACCAATTATGTTATCGGGATTAGATTCTGGTTCTAATATTTTTAGGGGGGGGGAGTATGGAATATATTGGTTTGGCGCTAATTTTGACGCTTTCTACAATTTCTTATCAAGCTGTGGCGCACGATAAAGACGCAGAATCTGCATCTATGATGGGGACACCTGAAAGCACGCTCGAAGCATATCGAAGCGGCATAGAAAGTCTCGATGATACCAATATGCCCCGCCTATTCACGGATGACGCGCTGGTATTTGAAAATGGAAAAGCGGAGGGCAGCTTTAGCAATTATCTTGCCCATCATCTCAGTCCTGAACTCAAAGAGTTTGAGAGCTTTACATTCAACAATGAGACTATCGATATATCTGTCATAGGTGAAACAGCAATCGCCTGGGAAACCTATACATATACGATAGTGCTAAAGGATGGCCGGATTATCGAAAGGCAAGGCGTTGCCACTGCGGTTCTCGTGAAACGAGACGAAAGCTGGAAAATTGCTCAATATCACTCATCTTCCCGCACGCCCAAGAAATAGCATGGCAAGACAGCAATAAAACCGATGCCTTTTTGGGAGGAGATAGCGTGACACAAAAGACCCATATACGGGCGAGTAAAATTCATAAATGGCTCGCGCTCTTTATCGGTGCACAGTTGCTGCTCTGGTTTGCAAGCGGCGTTATTATGAGCGTTGTGCCAATCGAGACGGTCCGCAGCGAACATCTTGTCGCGCGAGAGCCTGAACAACTCAATAGCCTTGTTGGGCTAGTGACACCTGAAAATTTGGGTCGCGAAATATCGGGGAACGTGGTTTCCTTGCGATACCGTAGTGTCTTAGGCAGGCCTGTTGCTGAACTTGAAAATGGGCGAGGCGAGACATTCCTTTACGATGCCAAAACGGGCATCAAACGTAGCCAAATAACGTCAAAAGAAGCCGGGTTAATAACGTCTCGCGCTTGGATAACCGGTCGCCCCAATATTGCGGCCGTCGAAAAGGTTGTGACCGGCTCCACAGAATATCGAGGCGCGCTTCCTGCTTGGCGAGTTGATACCGAGGATGACGTTTCTGTCTATATTCCGCTATCGACTGGCGAGATTGCAGCGGTGCGTAGCACAACTTGGCGTGTTTATGATTTCTTCTGGGGTCTGCATATCATGGACTGGAAAAACCATGAGAATTTCAACAGCTGGTGGCTCGTCATTTTTGCATTGGGCGGCCTGACTATGGCTCTTTCTGGATTGTTACTCATCATTAAGCGATGGCCGTTTCGGCGAAGTCGTAAGGGCCGGAACCTTCACACTACTCACGCGTAGTCTGGCCGTATTAAAAACACTTGCGCCTGATAAAAATAGGGAGAGGAAAACATGGGTAAATACACACGTTTCATCGTCATGATACTGACTTCAACGCTTGCGATGTTCGGGCTGATGTATCTCAACACCTATGCATTCGACCACGTATATTTTAGTGAGACACGCACATGGATGGCAATCTACATGGGCGCTGCGATGGCGATTATCATGTTGTTATTTATGCTTGGCATGTATGATGATAAGCGCAAGAATGCGATGATATTGGGCGGCGCAGTTCTCATATTTGCCGGCTCCTTGTTTCTTGTCCGATCGCAGGATACGGTTTCCGATCAGGCGTGGCAAAAGGCGATGATACCTCATCATAGCATTGCCATACTGACAAGTGAGCGCGCCAATATTGAAGATAAAAGAGTGCGCGAGCTAGCCGATGGAATTATCAGAGCCCAACGGAGAGAAATCAAAGAAATGGAATGGTTGATCAACGATATCAATCAAAATGGCAAGGCAACGACAGATGCAGAAGCCTCGGCGCGCGCCGTCCCAAAATTTGAAGGCGAGCTAAATCCCGCCGACTAACGCTAATGCTCACATCATTACAAACGTCCGAGTAGTTATCTATAAAGCCATTTTTTTCTGATGCCCGTCTGTTAGTTCTGATGTTGGATCAATATTGAGAGTTGAGCTGCTGTAGTTGCGAAGATTGAAACTATATGGTTGGAGATGCTAACCGTAGACTAGCAAGCGGTGCCTGCTTCCACTCAACTGAACATTGGAAGCCGCCATATCGCCAACGGCCCAATAGCAGTCGGTCCGATACGCGCCCATTTGAAGACATTAGCGTCTGGGCTGCCATAACCCGATAGCGGGCCTAAGGCCGAGCCATATTCAGTGAAACATTGCATCAACGATGGCGCAGTCCGGGACTTCTCCGCCATCGCATTTCTGCGCCATGTCCGACAATGTTTGCTCCAAACGTTTCAGGTCGGATATTTTCTGTTGAATAGTGGTAATGTGATTGTTGGTTACGGCCAGCACTTCGCCGCACGTATATTCGTTGGAATCGACCAGGCCGAGCAGGCCTCTCAGCTCTGCAATTGAAAAACCGAGTTCCCGTGCGCGCAGAATGAAGCGTAACCGCGCCTGATCATCGGACGAATAGACCCGGTGACCACTGCTCGTGCGATCTACGGCGCGTAACAGCTCGATATTCTCGTAATACCTTATCGTTTCGATGTTACATCCGGCGATTTTCGCCAGTTTTCCGCGCTTGACAGATGGTTGCATAAAAAGTCCTTGTTCCTGTAGTTACTACAGAGAGTATAGTCGTCTCCATCGAAGATCAATCGCAATGAAAGAGTATATTTTGCCAGGGACTATCCAGACAGAAATGCCTGCTCCATCACCGGACAAACGCAGTTGGTGGGCTGTTGGCGGCATCTCCGGGGCTATATTGGCATCGTCCTGCTGCATCGCACCACTCGTCCTTGTAACACTTGGAGTTAGCGGAGCGTGGATCGGAAATCTAACTGCGCTCGAACCCTATAAGTGGTATTTTGTGTCAGTGACCCTCGGGTTTCTGGCTGCGGGTTTTTGGCATGTCTATTTTCGGACAAAACCTGCCTGTGAAGAAGGCTCATATTGTGCCCGACCACAATCCACCATCGTCACGAAAACCGCTCTCTGGGTGGGAACATTGCTCATCGCTCTATCCATCACAATCGATTGGTGGGCACCGTATTTTTATTAGGAGAAAGATTATGAAACCTGCTTACATCATTTTTACAGTCGTTGTCGCTCTTGGAGCAGGCGGACTGGGAGCGGTGGCATTGTTGCCGACGTCCGGTGCTCAAGCCGTTGCAGAAGCGGCATCTCAGAATGCCCCAAAAACTGAAACATTCGATATCGAAAAAATGACCTGCGCCGCCTGTCCGATTACAGTCAAGAAGGCGATGGGCAAGGTCAGCGGCGTGTCTTCTGTCGATGTCGATTTTCAGGCAAAAACCGCAACAGTGACCTTTGATCCCAAACTGGCAAATGCATCCGCAATTGCTTCTGCATCGACCAACGCCGGTTATCCAGCCAGCATAGTGGCTGATGGAGCGGATCGCTGATGCAGCCTCAATCCAGATTGACCTGCCCTGATTGCGGGCATCAGGAAACCGAGACCATGCCGACCGATGCCTGTCAGTTCTTCTATGACTGCAAGGGGTGCAAGATTGTTTTGCGACCCAATGCGGGCGATTGCTGTGTCTACTGCTCCTTTGGCACCGTTCCGTGTCCGCCCATTCAGGAGGCTCAGGCATCTGGCGCAATCGCGTCCTGTTGCTGAGATTGAGGGATTCAAATGGAAACACAAAAATTCGATCTTGTTGTTCTGGGCGTCGGCATGGCGGCCGTCACCGCGGCTAACAAATGTGCGTCAGCTGGCTGGTCAGTCGCAGTCGTGGACGAGCTACCCTATGGCGGCACATGTGCCCTTAGAGGATGCGACCCCAAAAAGATGTTGAGGCGCGGCGCCGAAATATTCGACGCTGCTTCCTTGATGAAGGGCAAGGGCATAGAGCCCGGCAGCCTGGCTATCAACTGGTCGGACCTGATGGCGTTCAAGCGGACATTCACGGAAAAAATGCCGCCAAAAATAGAATCTGGACTCGATGTGAACGGTGTCACCACGTTGCACGGCAGCGCAAAATTTATCGGCAAAAATAAAATCGAGATTAGCGGTAATACGCTGCTGGAAGCGAAGAAGGTGCTGATTGCTACAGGTGCAAAGCCCCGAAAAATTGATTTGCCTGGGGCGCAGTATCTCATTGATAGCACAGAGTTTCTGGAACTGGAGAGCCTCCCGAAAAAGATCTTGTTTGTCGGTGGCGGGTTCATCTCCTTCGAGTTCGCTCATATCGCGGCGCGCGCGGGCAGCGACATTCAGATCATTGATCGCGGCGAGCGTGCGCTCAAGGGATTTGATCCCGATCTTGTCGATAAATTGCTGGAGCGAAGCAAAGAGGCAGGAATCGAGGTGGTTCAGAAGACCAGTCTCGTCTCCATCGCCCAAGAAGGTAGCGGCTATTCGGCTACCCTTGATGTCGACGGCAACACGCAAAAATATTCGGTTGATCTGATCGTGCATGGCGCGGGGCGCGTTCCTGCGATCGACTATCTCGATCTGGACAAGGCGGGCGTCGATTCCAGCGCCCACGGCGTCAAAGTGAATGAATTTCTGCAAAGCATCTCCAATCCGTCAATTTATGCAGCGGGTGATGCGGCGGACACCAAAGGTGCACCGCTCACGCCGGTGGCCGTGTTTGAAGGCAAGGTGGCTGCGTCAAATATGCTGAAAGGCAATCATGCCAAACCGGACTATAAAGGCGTTCCCACAGTGGTATTTACGATACCCGAACTGGCGCGCGTGGGCATGCTGGAAGAAGAAGCAAAAGCGGCCGGTTACAAGCTGCGCATCGCGACAAACGATACAAGCGGCTGGTATTCCAATCTTCGGGTGGGGGAGACCTGCGCTGCAACCAAAGTCATCATCGACGATGAAACCGACAAGATATTGGGCGCGCATTTGCTGGGGCCGGAATATGCCGAAATCATCAATTTCTTCAGTCTGGCGATGCGGCTTGATTTGACCACCAGCGACCTGAAAAAAATGGTGAGCGCCTATCCATCGGTTGGTTCCGATATTGGCTCGATGTTGTGAGGTAAACTGCTATAACTTTGAAGATCGAAATTAAATCGTTGGAGGTCGTTAAAGTGAACAAACCGATGACCTCTGCTTTCGCACAACCGAACATTGGAAGCCGCCAGTCTGAAATGCGTCCAGTTGTTGTCGTTCCCGCGATCTGTTCTCGATACTGAAAGCTGAATTTCAGCGTATCAAACTTGCAGTCGCAGCCAAGATACACTGAAAATATAATCTCAGATCAATTGGCTTTATCCAAGGTAGCTAGTGTTCGACGAAGATTTTGATTCCCAGGCCAATGAGAATGACGCCTCCTGCGACTTCGGCATGTCTCCCGATGCGCGAGCTTGCCATTCCGCCGATCATCACGCCCAAGCTGGAAAGCAAAGCTGTAACTGTCCCAATAATAACACAGGCCAGTAAAACCGGAAGGCCAAGAGCAGGCAGCATGATGCCGGCAGCAAAGGCGTCTATGCTCGTTGCTATCGCAGCCGTTCCCAGCGCCCAGCCTGAGAGACTGGACACCGCATCTCTTTCGTTCCTGCCCAGCGCTTCCCAAAGCATTTTTAACCCTAAACCGCTGAGCAGAATGAGAGCAATCCAGTGATCATAAGCGCTGATCTCCGAAACAAAAGCTATTCCAAGGGCCCATCCCAGAAATGGCATGATGCCCTGCGCTACGCCAAATGCCATTCCCGTTCGAGTGGCGTGAAACATGGAATTATGTCCTGCAGCCCCTTGAGCAACCGCCACCGCAAAGGCGTCCATCGCCAAGCCCACAGCAAGAGCTACAATGAGAAACAGGTTTTCCATTTAATGCGCTTTCCCAGCCGTCTAAGCTGGATTCACTTCCACGGTGATATGAGAAAGCCCCACGGTTTCGGCCAGTCTCTCGCGATAAACAGCGGGGGCTGTATCACTTTCCGTAATGACTGCTACAATAGCGGCATGGTGTCCTGGACCCAGTTGCCAGACATGCAGGTCGGAGATTTTGTCTCCAGCTTCCTCGATGATCGAGCGGATTTTTGCTGAGACTGGGTCGCCCGCTTTTCTGTAATCCAGCATCGTTGAGCCGGTATCGCGCATCAAACCCCATGACCAGCGCGCAATGACAAGCGAACCGACGATACCCATGAGCGGGTCAAGCCATATCCATCCGTAGATGCTGCCGGCTATCAGCGCAATTATTGCCAATACCGATGTTAGAGCATCAGCCAGCACATGGAGATAAGCAGCGCGCAGATTTTGGTCCCGGCCATGGTGTTCAGCATGATGGTCGTGATCGTGGCTATGATCGTGATGATGGCTGTCCCCGTGATGATGATCATGATCGTCGCGAAGCAACCAAGCACTGACCAGATTCACAATTAGGCCAATGACGGCTACGAAGATTGCCTGGGGGAAGCTGATCGGGATCGGATTGGCCAGTCTGACGACACTTTCCCATCCTATCAGTAGTGCAACCAACGCCAGAACGATCGCACTGGCAAATGCGGCAAGATCTCCCACCTTCCCGGTGCCAAACGTGAAGCGGGGGTTCTTGGCATTGCGGCGCGCAAAAAGATAGGCGATCGCAGCTATCAGCATCGCAGCGGCATGCGTGGACATATGCCAGCCGTCGGCGACCAGCGCCATCGAACCGTAGACGGTTCCTGCTGCAATCTCGACAACCATCATCACGCTGGTCAGGGCAATAACGAACCAGGTTCGGCGCTCGTTGCGCTCGTGATTTTGGCCTAGAAATACGTGATCATGTTCGTGACCGGTTTGCGTTGCACTTTCGGAGGCGATCATTTCAAATATGTCCTGATAACCTGAATCAGATCAGTCGCGCCCTGCGCGCGTTCCTCGTCAGTGTCCGTTTCAGGATTGGAGACATGTTCGCGGACATGATCCTCAATCAATTCCACGGTAAGCCCATTTACGGCTCCTCGAACCGAGGCGACAAGATTGAGTATCTCACCGCAAGGAGCCTTGTTTTCCAAAGCCCGCTCAATGGCTTCTAGTTGCCCTTTAAGGCGGCTGACGCGCGCCAGAAGCTTTTTATCATCCGATGTATGTGACATAGCATAGGGGGCTACCCTATATTCTGAATTTTGTAAAGGACCTGTTGAATCGCAATAGATTATGTCCCCCGTCAGCGATTGATTGAGTGTTCATCGCGTTGGCTTGGCGTGGCAGTGGTTTTAGATGTATTGCGCATCTGTTCTACTATTTTTCAATAGCCACAAACAGCACCAACTGAGCCCAAAAATCCAACCGCCCAGCACATCGCTTGGCCAATGGACGCCCAAGGCAATCCTCGACGTGCCGATCAAGACAGCCAATAATAGCGCACCACAAATCAGGGAAAAACGTGCATATCGGCCTGGCACGAGTTTAAATAGCGCCAGTGCGGTAAGGATATAGGCGATAGTCGAGTTCGCGGCATGGCCGCTTGGAAAACTCGCTGAATTGGGAACAGAAAGATATTCTACAATCGCAGGTCGCGGCCTGCCGAAAAAATCTTTTAATAAGGATACTGCCCAAAATCCACTGAGAGACAAAGCGGGCAACAAGAATGCATTGAAATAGGCTTTTTTGGCGATCAGAAAGAATGATACGGCAAATATGACCAGAAGCAGGAAGGTTGAATCTCCCAAAAAGGTGATATTGCGGACAAATTGGAGCAGCCAGTCCGGGCCCATCAGTATATCCGAATTTCTCGGCGATCGAAAAGCAAGCAAAAGGGTTCTATCTATTGCATCTAAATGACCTTTCGCCACCTTCGACCAGAATACCAAGAAAATTCCGGCTAGAATGAATGATGGTATCAATTCGAAACCGCGCTGAAATATCTTTAGACGAACGCTCATATCTTCACTCGTTTTTTGCGTTTTGGGTCAACCCTGCTTGATTGCATTAAACTCGGCTCAAATCTGATATTCAACAGGCTCTCGCTCTTCCATCCATGAGCACGACCGGCATGATGGCCGCACCGATTAACTTTCCTTATATCCCAGCAGCCGCAAGGCATTTATGACCACGACAAGCGTCGATCCTTCATGCATCACGACAGCGGGGCCGATCCCCAGGCCGAAGAGTGTTGCCGGGATCAATACGGCCACCACGCCGAGACTGATCCAAAGATTTTGACGGATAATGCTACTTGTCGATCTGCTGAGACCAACGGCAAAAGGCAATGTTGCCAGATCATCTGCCATTAACGCGATATCTGCCGTTTCAAGCGCGACATCGGAACCGGCGGCTCCCATGGCTATTCCAACAGTCGCATTTGCCATCGCGGGGGCATCGTTCACACCATCACCAACCATCGCCACTCCGCCCTGATCGCTCAGTTGAGCAATTTTCTCGACCTTGTCATCCGGCATTAGGTCACCAAAGGCTTCGTCAAGACCTACTTCCAGGGCGATCGCGTCGGCGACTTTCTGATTGTCGCCAGAAATCATCATCATCCGTGAGATTCCAATAGACCGGAGCTTGTTTATCACTTCGGACGCTGCAGCGCGGGGCGTATCCATGAGGCCGAGAACGCCAATAAATTTGCCGCCACGCCTGACAATCATGGTGGTGCGACCGCGTGAAGACATTTCGGTGACTTTTTGGGCGACATCTTCAGGAAGCGAATCCTGATCATCGTCGAGAAACAGCCCCGCTTTTCCTATCAAGACCTTTTCGCCATTGATTTTGGCAGTAACGCCTTTGCCCGTTATGCTCTGAAAATTTGTAGCGATCAGATCCGATGATCCGAGGCGTTTTTCTGCAGCACGCACAATAGCTTGCGCCAGAGGGTGATCACTATGCACTTCGACAGCGGCAGAAATAGCGATGAGTTCGTCTGCTCCAATTTCTCCGAAAGGCACCGTTTCGACTAACTCCGGTTCGCCAATCGTAAGGGTCCCGGTTTTGTCAAAAGCGATCGAATCAAGCTTACCCAGCATCTCGAGAGGCGCGCCGCCCTTTATGAGAACGCCGCCCCGCGCTGCACGGGCAATCCCGCTTAAAACAGCGCTGGGTGTTGCAATAGCCAGCGCACAGGGGCTGGCGGCAACGAGGACTGCCATCGCCCTGTAAATGCTATCGGAGACTGGCTCGTCTATCACCAACCAAGAAAATCCAGTTGCGATTGCAAGCAGAATGACAACCGGCACAAAAATCCGCTCAAACTTATTGGTGAAGCTCTGCGTTGGCGATTGACGCGTCTCCGCATCGTTCACCATTTCGACAACCCGGGCCAATGTGGTTTCCGACGCCAATCGGGTGACTTGCACTTCGAGGCTACCGCTTCCGTTTATGGATCCGGCGAAAACCCTATGTTCGGATTTGACTTTATCGGCTGCTTTGGCCGCCGCTGCAGCATTGTCGACCGGACGCTTGTCGACCGGGACGCTCTCACCGGTTATGGGAGCCTGGTTGACGCTGCTCGCCCCTTTGACAACAAAACCGTCTGCTGGAAGTCGCTCGTTGGAGCGGATGATTACAATATCGCCGATTACCAACTCGGCCACGGGCAATCGCAATTCCTCTCCATCCCTGCGGACCACCGCCTCCTCGGGAGCAAGGTCAGACAGTGCGGATATGGCATTGCGCGCGCGGGCCATTGCATAATTTTCAAGTGCATGGCCGATGCTGAACAGGAATAATAGAAATGCTCCCTCTGCCCATGCCCCGAGCCACGCCGCCCCGCCGGCGGCAACGATCATGAGAAAATCTATTTCAAATTTTCGATTTCTGATTTTTTCGAAGGCTTCCAATATCGTAAAATAGCCGCCGAAAAAATAGGCCGCTACCAAAAACCAGAACCCAATATTCGCCGGCAGAAGATTGATTTTTGGTCCCAGCCATCCGGCAAGAAGGGTTGCACCGCAAAGGCCTGCAAATACCATTTCTGCACGGCCACCAAGCAGCCTGTCGATTAGCCCTCCGTGCGAGTGATCCGAATTTTCCGAATGCTTGCTGTGCTCATCGGTCATTTCTGTTCTGCCGCTCGCGTGAGAACATCAACCTTTTCGAGGCTGACTAGCCCGATCCCCCGCAGATCGTCTAGCTGAGTGTAGAAATCTTCCAGTCGTGCCCGGGCATCGATTATTTCGATCACCACCGGTGGATTATCGCCAATTCCGAACGCGTGATGTTCATGAACAATGGAAGACGAGGAGAACCCCAATATTCCTTTCAGGACGGTGCCTCCGCGAAGGCCATAAGATCTGGCCCGATCAATAATGGTGGTAACAACTGTCTCGTCCCCATGCATTGCGGCTTCATCGGTATAAATCCGCATGAGTGATATTTGTTGTGGCTTTTGCATTATGCACTCCTTCTCATTCTGGCTTTGGACGGAAACGTTGCAGGATTGGAAATTTGTCCAAAGAGGGCGTGAATCGCTTGATATGCGGCCTCAAATCGGGAAATTCGCGCTCAAGCATCAACCGTGTCACGGCGGGCAACACGAAAAGCGTCAAAATCGTTGCGGTGATCAAACCGCCGATAACCACGATCGCCAACGGCTTTTGCACCTCAGCGCCTGTGCCAGTCGCGATTGCCATCGGAACGAAGCCCAATGACGGCACGATGGCTGTCATCAGAATGGACCTGTAGCGTTCGACTGCGCCAGAGTAGATGGCCTCAACCAATTCCACGCCAGATTCAAGACGCCCCTGAATGGCGGTCATCATCACAAGTCCATTGAGCACCGCCACGCCGGCCAGAACAATAAAGCCCACAGCAACCGAGATAGAGAATGGCAGACCCGTTGCTGCTAGCGAGAATATCCCGCCTGCAATTCCCAGAGGGACTGTGACAAATACTGCGGCAGCCATACGGAAGTTACCGAGAGCCATGACCAGCAGACCAAAGATCAACAGCGCTATGACAGGAACAACAAGATTGATTCTTGCCTGAGCGGCCTGCAGGCTTTCAAATTGCCCGCCCCATTCGAGGATGACTCCTGATGGTAGAGCGACATCGCGCTCAATTTGGGACTTCGCTTCGTTCACAAAGGAGCCAACATCGCGGCCTCGAACATTGAGCTGCACAACAACGCGCCGCTGTCCGTTTTCCCGGCTGATCTGATTGAGGCCTTCGGTTTCTTTCAGGGTAGCCAAGGATCGGAGTGGAACCGACGACCTTTTCCCGAAACCATTTTCCGGCAAAATAACTGGTAGCGCTCCGATAGCGTCGATATCGTTACGCACTTCGCCAGGTAGCCTCACAACAATATCAAACCTGCGGTCGCCCTGAAATACCAGCCCGCTTTCGGCGCCGCCCAATGCGGCGCTGACGGTTGCGGCCACTTCATCAACGGTGAGACCATGGGCTGCAATTGCCGAATTATCGAATTGCACGTCCAATGTCGGAAAGCCCTCGGTTTGCTCGACGCGGACATCCGCAGAACCTTCAATACCCGAAAAAACGGTCGCAAGCTGATTGGCAGTGGCCGACAGCTGCTCGAGGTCGTCGCCAAATACCTTGACGGCAACATCACCCCGCACACCTGCAATCAACTCATTGAAACGCATTTCAATGGGCTGACTGAACTCGTAATTCTGGCCGATGAGATTGGCTAGTTTCGCTTCCATCTGTTCCACCAGCTCTGTCTTTGAAAGCGACGGGTCGGGCCATTCATCTTTCGGACGCAAAATGATAAATGCATCGGAAATATTGACCGGCATGGGATCGCTGGCCACTTCAGCTGTTCCGGTTTTTGAATACATGAAGCGGACCTGTGGAAATTTGGAAATCTCCCGCTCGATCTGTTTTTGCATTGAAACAGATTGATCCAGCGAAGTGGACGGTATTCGGATCGATTGAAGGGACAGATCCTGTTCGTCGAGTTGCGGCATGAACTCGCTACCGAGAAAGCCGAACATACCGATCGACAGTCCAAATACGGCAAGGCCTGCCAAGGTTGCCCGTCCGGGCCATTTCAGTGCTTTTCGTAATGCCGGTTCGTATTTGCTTTTGCTCCAGCTCACCATCCGAACCTCTTTTTCAGAAACACGGCCGCTTATCAGCAGAGCCAATAATGCCGGGACCAAGGTCAGTGAGAGAATAAACGCCGATATGAGCGCAAGCATTACGGTGATGGCCATCGGCGAGAAGGTCTTTCCTTCAACACCCTGGAAGGTGAGCAATGGCACGAAAACCAGCAAAATTATCGCCTGGCCAAATAGCGAAGGCCTGATCATTTCTCTTGTTGATGCGATCACTTCTTCCAGTCGTTCGCCTAGAGATAGAAGTCGCCCTTCTTCATGTTGCCGGCCTGCCATCCGGCGCAGGAAATTTTCCACGATGATAACACTGCCGTCAACGATCAAGCCGAAATCAAGAGCGCCCAAGCTCATGAGATTTCCCGAAACGCCAAATCGATTCATGCCGATTGCCATCATCACAAAGGAAACGGGAATGACGAGCGCGGTAATCAGCGCTGCCCTGAAATTGCCAAGGAGCAGGAATAGCGCGACGATAACCAACAAAGCTCCCTCGGTCAGGTTTTTTTCAACCGTGCTGATAGTCGCATTGACCAGTTTCGAACGGTCCAGAACGACTTCTAATTTTATGTTGGGAGGCATTGTCTTGACGATTTCTGCAAGCCTTTCACCGGTTGCAGCGGCAACCGCACGGCTGTTTTCACCAAGCAGCATCAATGCGGTTCCGACAACGACTTCTTCGCCATTCTCGGTTGCCGCGCCGGTTCGCAAATCGCCGCCATTGCTGACGGATGCAACGTCACGGACGCGAACAGGAATGCCTTCGCGTGTCGCGATGATCGAATTTTCAATTTCTTCCAGCGATTTGAGTCGTGCGTCTGCCCGCACCAGAAATGCCTCTCCGCCGCGTTCAACGAAGTTTGCGCCAACAGAAAGATTGACCCTTCCAAGCGCTTCGGAAAGATCGTCAAAACCGATACCGTAGGAAGAAAGCCGAGCCGCCGAGGGGGTAACGACAAATTGTTTGGCGTAACCACCAATCGAGTCAACACCAGCGATGCCCTTGACGTTGCGCAATTGCGGTCCGATTACCCAGTCTTGAAGCGTGCGTAGATACGCCGCCTTTGAGACTTCATCGTTCAAGCGTTCACCTTCGGGAGTCAGGTATGAACCATCAGATTGCCAGCCAGAACCGCCCGCAGCTTTTCCTTTTTCAAATGGCTCGTAGCTGACCGTCCACATCAAAACCTCGCCAAGCCCTGTGGATACCGGTCCCATTGCCGGTTCGGCAGTGGCCGGCAGGCTATTGCGAACAGTGGTCAGTCTTTCGGCCACCTGTTGACGAGCAAAGTAGACGTCGGCGCTATCGTCGAATATCGCCGTAACCTGCGAAAAGCCGTTCCGGGAGATGGATCGGGTCGTCTGCAGTCCCGGAATGCCCGCCAGCGATGTTTCAACCGGATAAGTCACCAAGCGTTCAATATCGAGCGGTGAGAGAGTAGGGTCGACAGTGTTGATCTGGACCTGATTATTGGTGATGTCAGGGACAGCATCAATTGGCAGATTAACCAGATTAAAGACTCCGAGTGCCGCGACTGCAGCAAGAAACAATACGGTAAGATACCGATTGCGGACGGACATTTCGACGAGACGTGCAATCATAGCCGTTGCTCCAATGGGAATGTATTAATCAATGTTCTGCTTCGCCGCGGCCAAGTTCAGATTTCAGGAGAAAGGCGTTTTTACCGGCGATTTGTTCGCCGGACTTGAGACCGTCGACAATCTCGATTCTACCGCCGCTCTTCGCTCCGGTCGTAACGGACCGTGCACGGAAACCAGATTTGGTCTTTACAAACACGACGTTGCGTCCTTCGACGGATTGGACAGCCTCTGCGGGAACAATCAATGCCGTAGACTGATCGCTTGTCGCCTGCTGAAGTATCCGCACCCGCACATATTCTCCGGGGACGAGTCTGGCGCCTGAAGCAGGGGCAAGCACGACAATGGCCGCTCTGTTTTCCGGATCGGCAGCTGGCGTAACCGCCAATACCCGAGCGGAGATTTCACCCTCGGGCGTTTCGACCGTGGCCGCTGCTCCAGTGCTGATCTTGCGCGCATCTTCCGCAGGAACTGCCGCCTCAATTTGAATAAGGTTCGGATTGGCGATACGGAAAAGCTCATCCTGTGCGGTGACATAGGAGCCGAGAATTGCCGGGCTTGACGTTATTCGGCCGCCAATCGGTGAGCGCACAGCAATAAATCGTCCGCTGACACCTGACGCAGTGGCCGCCTGGCTTGCCCGTCTTGCTTCTGCGGCAGCCTGTTGATTTTCTGCTCTCGCCGTTTCAAGATCTGCCCGTGCGGTGATTTTCTCATCGAAGAGGCGCTGCTCACGGTTCAGCTGCGACCGGGCAAGCGCGGCCCGAGAAGCTGCCGATGTAACCTCGGAACTAATTGCGGCGGCTTCGCGGCTCTCTATGGTAGCCACTGTCTCGCCGCGCCGAACCGCATCTCCCAACCTCTTTTTGATGTTCGTGACCCTGCCTTCAGCGCCTGCACTCAATATGGCCTGCCCTTGGGGAGACGGTGCAACACTACCCTGCGCAATAATCTCGGCATCAAGCGAACTTGGAGCCACATCGAATATTCCGATTTCAGAGGCGCGCAGCTGTTCTTCTGTCATTTCGACAACGCCCTCTTCTTCGGAATGATTTTCTTCTGTGGTGTTGGCAGCGCCCTGATTTTCCGCGCTACCGCCGGTTGAGCCATTGAAAATTACTCCCAGCACAACCGCAAACGCGATGGCCAGGCCAGCGATTATGATCCATTTTCTGTTGTTCATTTTATATATCCCTGCTCGAATTTTGTGACCGTCCCGCAGTCAAACTCTGGTTTTGTGGAGGCCCGCTGTCACCGGAAAAACTGGTTTCTGTAGTGACGCAATCTGGCACCGCTATTGCGATCGACGTCAGCATGAACAGGCCGGTTAGAACAGTCAGCATGGTGAAGATGCCAGCCAATATTATGACGTGATCTACTTCCAGTTTTCTCATCTATCTGGCCGCCAATCTCAGCAGTGTAATCACCGCCTCCGCTCTCGCTACCTTGGCTTCCAACAGGCCGAGTTCAGCCGTGTCTCTTGCTGCTGCAGCGTCCAGGACATCCAACAGGGTAAATTTTCCGTATTGATATCCCAGTTGGGCCAGCCTTGATGCTTCTTCAGCTTGGGGCAGTGTCTGGCTTTCCAGAGTTTCCACCCGGCTTTGCGTTGCTTCCAGTTGATTGCTGGCAATATTATATTCCCGGTTGATCGCTACCAACCGCAAAGCGCGACGCGCCTCAGCTCCGCGAACGCTCGCTTCTGCCGCTTGAATGCTGCCCTGGTTGCGATTTCCAAACGGTATGGCAATCGAAGCACCCACGATGAACGCAGTATCCCCGCTTTCTTCAAAACGTCTGGCGCCGCCGCTTAACGTTAGATCCGGAACAGCATTTGCGCGTTCGCGCGTGACAATGGCACTGGCAGCGTCCCGGTTCGCTTCTGCGGCTTTGATCTGTAGGGATTGGGACAGGTCGGCCTCAAATTCTACGTCACCGCCGCTGAGCCAGACCGGCTCAACTTCCTGAGGTGGTGTTTGCGAGCCCCAAAGCGATGCAAGTAGCAATCTGGCGGAATATTCCTCTGCCCTTGCGGCTTCCAGTGCTGCTTCCGCTTCGCCAAGCGCAGCGTCAGCGCGCAATGCTCTAAGCGGCGGGTCACGGCCAGTTTCAACGAGGATTCTAGCAATTCTTGACAGCTCCCGGTTGCGACCGACGACGCGCGTTGCAAAGTCAAGGCGGCTCTGAGCAGCAACTGCTTCTGTATATGCCAAACGCACGGAGCTGGCCAATTCGGCCTGAGAGATAGCAGCTTCTACCTCTGCCAGGCTTGTCTGCGCTCGCGCCGCACGTGTTCTGGCTCCGCGTTTACCGCCGAGCTCCAATCTTTGCCCAACAGAAACTGTATATTCGGTTGAACGCAGGCCTTTGAAAACGCCGCTCCCGGCGACGTTTTCAACCTCTACCGAGACCTCGGGATTTGGTCCGAGGCTCGCTTGTTTTTGGTTTCCGCGCGCGATATCAATCTCTGCTTGGGAAATTTGCACGGCAGGCGATTCAGCTCCAGCGCGCACTAAGGCCTCGTTTAAACTAACACTCTGATCCTCGGCCAGAGCGGCAGTGGCAGGGCTCGCGGCAAATATCATTGCCGCACAGAGGCGCAGGCGCGCCATTTTCTTCAACATTTCTGAGAAATCCTCGCTTAACTAATTGAAATAACGCCATGAGTCTGGCGCAAGTCAGAATTAGTTCAGACGCGAGGTGGTCGTTTTA
The DNA here is from genome assembly GCF_002776575.1 of Sphingorhabdus sp. YGSMI21. GTDB lineage: Bacteria > Pseudomonadota > Alphaproteobacteria > Sphingomonadales > Sphingomonadaceae > Parasphingorhabdus. Next base: position 1,933,311 of record NZ_CP022548.1, read on the forward strand.
AACGGGATGAATGCGCAGACAGCGCAAATTGATCGGCATTGCTGCTGAAGCTGGAACTTACCAGATTCACTGAACCGTCGAAGCCCAGCAACCGTGCTGTGGTAACGCTGCCGTTATGGCAATGACCATGCGGACAGATTCCATGTTTACCGGCGTCATTATCCGAAGGGGCTTCATCCGAGTGTCCGGCGTCGGAAATCAACATCAGTTCGGCGTTTTGTGGTTCGCTGGCGCATTCAGCTGCTTCGGCTACCGTCATGCTCGACATAATCAGAACGAGCAAAACCGCCATCAGGCGAAAGAGCCCTGACGTTTTTTCATTTATGCCGCTGCGTTCATTCATGGTTCCGCCCAATACATTATCTCGTTAGTTCATCAAGTGCTTTTGAACAACATTTCCAATATTTCATGCAGTTAGATATGTAATATCATCAAATTTTGTGGTCTTTGATCGGTTTAAGAATTAGTAAAAATCACGAAGAATTAAGTCTTCCTAGCATTATACCAATAGCCGATAGCGATGACTCCCATTGCCACAATCTGGGCCAAAATAGACTGAACCGCAGGGAAAATTCCCAACATCGAAATCTGCAGAAAATCAGGAAGCGGAGTCACGCTTATGAAACCGGCTTCCTGTAACGCAGCAATTCCTTTTCCGGTGAGAACCACTGTCAGCACGACCATCAATGCTGAGCTGTAAGCGAAAAACTTACCTATCGGCAATTTCCGGCTGTAGCTTAGCATTGCCCAGGCAATGGCCATAAGCAAAAAGATCGCGGCTCCAGAGCCAACCAGAATGATCATACCATTGTCCGCAGTCCAGAGCGCCGCAAAAAACAGTATTGTCTCAAAGACCTCACGGTAAACGACAATGAATGCTAGCCCAAAGAGAAACCATGCAGATCCCCGCGACAATACTTTGCTCATTGTTTCGCGGATATAGCGTTGCCACTCATCGGCGCGGGACTTGCCGTGCATCCACAAGCCCACAAAAAGCAGGATTACCGCTGCAAATAGCGAACCAAAGCCTTCGGTCAGTTCACGGCTAGCGCCGCTGATACCTATGAGATAGGTGGCAGCGAACCATGTGATGCCGCCTGCGAGAAGCGCCGTTATCCAGCCCCCATGCACATACAACATGACTTCGGGACGTTCGGCTTTGCGCAGAAACGCAATCATGGCAACCACGATCAGTAATGCCTCCAGCCCTTCGCGCAGCAATATCGTGAAGGCTCCTACGAAAGCCGATGCCTGGCTGGCTTGATCGGCGTCCAACGCGGACTCTGCTTCCGAAAAAAGCCGATCAAGCGCGTCGATCCGGCTCTCCACCTCTGCTACAGGAAGATCGTCACCGATAGCAGCGCGGACACGGGCCATCGAGCGTTCAATGGCTTTTAGCAAAGAGGGATCGCGAGAGGCCAGCGCAGGTTCCAGAGGTTCAAAGCCGTCAAGATACGCAGATAATGCTAGAGTTTCTGCCTCGTCTTTTCTGCCTGCTTGATAAGCAGCAAAACTTTCTTTTAGTTTGGTCCGCGATAGTGCCAGAGAACCGCTTGAGGTAGCCCCAATGGCATCCGGGTGGTTCCGCAGGAATGCCATCACCGCATCTGCTTTTTCTGGTCCAATCTGCTTTCCAAGATTGGCAGGAGTCATGCTTGCCAGAGCTGCGAGATCAGGAAACAGAGCGCGAATAGACGCGTCATTTTCCCAAAGCTCTTCTCCCTTGGATGCCTCAGCAAATGCAAAGCCGCCCACATAGGCGGCCATGTCCCAAAGATCCTGAGCAGGCAAATCGGCAAAACTCTGCATTGCTGTCCCGTCAAGCCCCTGACCTATAACCTGATAAAGTGCGAACAGGCTGCGTTCTCTTGCTCGAGCGCCATCGGTAAAAGCAATAGGAGCGGGGTCGAGCTGCTCTGCATTCGGCCCTTGGCCGTTACCAGACATGCCGTGGCAACTGGCACAATTTTGAGCATATAGCCGTTTGCCATTTTGTATGTTTGGTGCAATTTTGGGTGCAAGTGGAACAGGATAACTGCGTAGCAACTCCGTTGCCAGCAGGCGTGCCTGCCGCGCGACTTTATCCGGAGACGTTTTATTATCAATGGCCGCATTAAGCTCGTCACCTTTTGCAACCAGGTCGGCTCGACCCGGCTTTGGTGGCAGCTTTGCCAAACCGTCGACGACAGCTCCCGAAAACTCCTCCATTTCGGAATATTCAGCGTCGTTTGTCACCTTGCCTTTATCTACTGCGCCGGGATAATCGACCGCAATATAATCCAGCAATCGCCACAGCGTTTCAACCTCGGCAATTTTTACCTGCGCATAAGCCGGAATAGAAATGGCGGCCAGCATCAAGAGCGATATCAGAATGAATGATATTCTAGCAAAATGACGCATTAGGTTCGCAATTCTCTCAGGCATTTTGAAGCTGCATTTCGGCAACCGCGTTTTGTATGATTTGGTATGCTGAGTGAATGAAAAGCATCGCAATAACGGCAGCCACGGCGATATCGGGCCAGGCTTTTCCGGTCCACGCCACGAGACCGGCAGCACCTATTACAGCGACGTTTGCGATCGCGTCATTGCGGCTGAACAGCCATATGGCTTGAACATTTGCATCACCATCACGAAACTGTGACAGAACGTAAGCCGACGCTATATTTATCCCGAGCGCGACAAAACCAATTACCCCCATAATACCGGCTTCTGGCATTCCCGGACTCATAGCCCGCCAGATGGCAAACCCGATCACGCCTATACCTAGCAGTCCGAGAAAAATGCCTTGGACGAGCGCCACACGCGAACGCGCAAGCGCTGTCCACCCAAGTGCGAAAAGCCCGATCAGCGTGATTGAGCCATCACCCAGAAAATCGAGCGCGTCTGCCTTGAGTGCCTGACTATCAGCAACAAATCCGCCAATAATCTCGCATAGCCCAAACCCGATGTTGAGGATCACAACAATCCACAAAGCACGCCGGTATGCTGGATCATCCTGAGCCCTTACGGCATCACCAGCGCAGGCGCAGCCATCTTCATCATTCTTACTCATAGGGTTGCTCTACAACCTCTAGTGACTGTAGAAGCAAGCAGTTTTTGCAAATGCAAGTCATTAGGAGGTTATTTTGGCAAAGATGATGATTGGCGAACTTGGAAATCGCACAGGCACCAAAGTGAATACCATTCGGTATTACGAAGATATCGGGATATTGCCCCCACCTGTGCGGACAGATTCAGGGCGACGCACCTATGCTGAATGCGACGTAAAAAGACTATCTTTTATAAGGCATAGCCGCAGCTTCGGCTTTTCCCTTGCTGAAATTAGGTCGCTTCTAAGTCTATCAGATAGTCCAGAACAGGATTGCACTCTGGCATCGACCATCGCAAAATCGCATCTTGAACGAATTGATATGAAGATAAGCCAGCTTGAAGGATTGCGGCATTCGCTCTTGGCGTTTGCGATATCTTGTTCCGGTGGGCGAGCGGAGAATTGCGAAATCATTGGTGCACTCTGCGAAGTTTCACTTCCCCAGCGGACCCCCGGTTCCACAGGCATCGGCGCAGCAATTATCAGGCCTGATTTTTCATAGACAAAATTTGATTCGCCGACACTTATGCACCCTGTAGTAACTATAGGATCAAACGATGAAAATTGGAGCACTGGCAAAGGCGACAAAGACAAAAGTTGAAACCGTCCGCAACTATGAGAAATTCGGCCTGTTACCGCCCCCAGCACGAACGACTTCAAACTACCGGGATTACGGAAGCGACCATCTCGCCAGGCTTCCGTTCATCCGCCGTGCCCGAAATCTCGGCTTTACCCTGAAGGCACTGCGCGAATTGCTGGAATTATCGGACAATCAAGATCAATCCTGTGAAGCAGTTGATGATATTGCGAGCAGGCACCTTGCCGAGATTGATCAGAAAATTGACGACCTGACCACGCTACGTTCTGAGCTGGATCGCTTGATTGGTGCTTGTCAGCATGGAACAGTAGGGGAATGCAAAATCATTGAGACGCTGGCACCGAGAATTTAAAGATGGCAGAAAGGATCTGGCGCATCGCGAGTTCTGTCAACGAATTCCAGTATTTGCAAATATTCCCGTGACCGCTTTCGGCCCCGCCGGAGCTACATGTGAATGACCTAAACGAGGGCGCGAAGTAGCCATCCTATCGCACTACTGATCCCCCAGGAGGCCACCCGCTTCCAATAAATATCGACCATAAATTGCGAAACATAGTCCTTTGTCCACGGTGCGGAATCTATCTTGCGACTAGCCAAGCAAAATTATCCGAAAAAATTATTCACCAGAACCTTTGGGTGTTTTTTTACCACGTCCTATAACCTTTAGATAACTATGTAATCGAGGTATATTATGGACAAAAACTATCCGGATGAGAACGCCAAAGGCCAAGTCTCACCGCCCGCTACTAAGAGGAAACCCCTATCAAAAGCTGCAAAAGAACGTCGCCGTATTAAAAAGCTGCAGCGCCAATATCCGACGGGTAAATTCTCTCAAATTGGTTCTGACCCTGAACCAGGTTTTCCAAATTTGCCACCGGAAGCCAATGCCTACATTCTCAACGAACTACGCAGGACACTCCGGTCCGGAAGAACGGCCTACGGAAAAAACATGGCAAAGTCCGTCATGAAAGTTTTCGGCCGCTTGCCCAGCGATGAACCTGCTGAACTTGAAAACTGGATCAATTGGCTTTGCCGGAACCGGGAAGAATTGATCAGCGGCAAATATTCTCCCAGTAAACTGAATGATGCATCGCAAGATCCTGAAGCGAGCAGAGCAGTCCTGGATGAAGGAAGCTCACTAAAGTCGGAATTTTCCGATATGCACAACCAACGTTCGGATCTCGGCAAAGCTCCAGAGAATTTGGCAATAACTGATGAGGCTCCACCCCCCAAGGGTCAAAATAGCTTGCCCGATCAGGACCATGATCAAATGAAAAACAATTTGACCGAGGGGGAAGAGGTCAAGCGTTTTGAAGACGTTCCAACGCCGACCGCAACTCAGGATCGCGGGGCAGCAACTTTGGACAAGGTGTCTAAAGAACCATCATACCAACCTGCGAATTATGCGCCCAGCGATTCTGCCGTTCAACCGCATATCGAATATGTGGAGCATGCTACCAACGGGTCAGTCGCTAAAATGCCGGACAAATTCGACTTTTATTTCAAGAAGGATGGTGCTGGCAAAGCAAACAAATTCTTTGGAAGCATCCGGTTTAACGAGAGCCTAGAACAAGTCCTCGAGAACGCTGGTGCTCTTGCGTCAGACAAAGCGGCCGTAGATGAGGTTTTAAACCGAGGCCCGACAGAGCGGGCTTATCTGATTAAAGCGATGCGCGAACTACAGGTCCCTTTACCATGAGAAACCATGTCCAAAAGGGGCCTAAACTTAAGCAGGATGAATGTGGGATTCCCACATTTTATTGCCATCGTGTCGCTACGCTTCGTGACGGCATGCAGGTTTTCAGTTCGTTACTAGATTTTAGCGGAGGAGAAATCTGATGTCAGGCGGTTCCAAGCCGAAGCGGAAAGACCTTCGCACTTCGCGGCCCCGTATCGTTGTCCATTTTGGAAGCAAAGAAGAGGTCGAGTTCGTTAAAAAGTCAGCGCAGGGTGCCTCAACCTCTGAATATTGCCGCGAGCGCATCTTATTGTCAAACGGCTTCCGAGATCCCGTATACGACATAACGTCGAGGTTGTTGGTTACAGTAAATCTCGTTCAGAATGATCTATTCACAATTTGCGACGTTATCCGGGCCCTTACTTCGTTGCGTAAAGCTATCCCGAAGCAATCCGATGGTAGGCCAATCCAAACCCCTGAGATGTCCCGTCTGATCCAGCAAGCGAGCGATGCAATCGCCACAATGATTGAGAGAAACAGCGAGCGAATGGAGATAGATCACGATCTGGTCAAAATTTCTCGGGAGATCGTCAATTTACTGACCGACCGCGAGATCAACAATCGTTCTTCTGCGATCACTGACTGGCGTAAGCCGACGCCATGATCATCAAAATCTGGCAATATCGCGATCAAATAAAAGATCTTGTAGGCGGAGCGGCAAAACAAGCGCGCAGCTTTGATATCGCGATAGGCTGCTCCTCATACATAATCGGGCTCGCTGCCTCGGGCGAGCACCATCATGCTTTTGTGACCGCAGAACGAGTTGGTGAATATGCAATAATGGACCCGGAAGGTGAGGGGTCGCATCGTATAGTAGAGCGATACGCCGACAATCTGTCTTCAAATAAGGTCCAAGATCATGTCAGAGATATGGCCGTATATGCAGCTGGCGCAGGTCTCGACCGCCTTTGGCACATGACATGGAGCCATCGCAAAGGCGAAGCGGTCGACAGCGCATCAATGAGGCGTCAGCGAGCAACGATCTGCCGTATAATGGGAATCGAAGAATGTCCGTCAGTAGGCGCATTTCACGGTGATACCCCAAACTCCCACGGTCATCATCTCTCTGTTTCTATCAATGCCGCAACTGGCGGCAATGTAAGTTTTGGATACGGCTGGTGGAAAGAAGCCGCACAAATCGCGATCGCTGTTTGTGAATATCAAGAGGGCCTCGGGCCCGAACCGAACAGGAGATATGTGGCAGACGAAACCGGCGTCTATCATACCTTCTCAGACATAAAAATTGCAGACGCGCGCGGTTCAATAATCAAAAATGCTGATGGGAAGGTTGACCATCAGCTCATTCATAGCATCCAGAGCCAGCATGAAATTATCTTTGATAACAACAAAGCGGGACCAAAAGACCTCGCCGGTGAAGAATGGCCTATGTCAAGAGTTGCGCACATTCTTGCAGCACCCCGGATACAAAATGCGAAAGACTGGCCTGATCTCCACAGTAGGCTGGCGCGAGTAGGACTTCGCTATGTTAAAGTTGGTAACACAGCTGTTCTTGAAACCGTGCCGCAAAATGGAAAGCAGAAATCTTTAAAAATTGCAGCAGGAAAGGCTTACTCGAACGCAGCGTTAGGCAAGCTGCAGGCCAAGTTCGGCACACCCTATGTTCCGCCTTGTCCAAGCCTAAAAATCAGGCCGTTCGTAATGCCGCGCTTCGACAAGCCAACCACCGATGCGAAAAAGGAAAACTCGGCGGCAAGATGGGACCTTTCCCAGGAAGCAAAAAAACTCACCTCTCACATGCAAACCGATAATCTTCATCGACAGGAAGATTATCGTGATGGCAAAAAGGGCGCAAATTACAATTATCTAGCAAGCAGGCAACGTCAAATGGCTGAAGAGGAGCTATCCGTTGCCAAGCAATTTGCTGTAGCCATCGGAGCGAGACGAGCCCGCCGCAAGCGATCGCCGGACACGGGCAAGCTGCTGCCAAAACCTACAATATCCACACAATTTTTGGCAATTATATGGAGCAGGTTCAAGCCAGATAATGGAAAGGTCAAAGCTGATATCAAGGGCAAGTTGGCAAAGCGATACCAGATTAAGAAGCGGCTTGGCCGGATTGAATATTACGAAGGTATGCGGCTGATGTTCGTAGAGACTCAAAACATGATCGCCATCAGATCAACTGCGCGGCGAGCGCAGATTGATGCGCTTCGTCTTGCCGCAGCGAAACTTTCATCGGTTCGAATTTTTGGCAAACCTGCTGCAATTGCCAACACTGTATTTTTGGCCGCTGAACTTGGGCTGCAGCTCGAAGACCAGCAAAAGTCTTCCGGTGAAAAACACTGCGACAAGATTGAAAGGGAACGTCATCGCGGGATTCTAGAACGACACCGAATTTGGCTCGATTTGGTTCCAAAACTCAGGATTTATCGGGATAAAGAGCGAGCAGCCAAACAAAAGCGGCGCAAGCAAGCTGAGTTGTTCACAGATTCCAAAATTGAGACTTTAGGAATGCGCAATCAGATCGCGCGGGAGGCGGCACGAAACAAACAATTGAACGATCCATTGCCAGGAAGGGCCAGCCGAATATTAGACAATATGGATCGAAACACCTTGCTTCTGGCCTCTTCGCGGGGAACACGCGGCGGCTATCGCTATCTCGATGATCCTGCACTGTTTAATGCTTTTTCAAAAACTCCTGAGGCGTTGCTTTTATCGGAAACACAAATGCGGCTCGAAGCAATCGAGCATATACAAATGGAGCAACGAAAATGGTTTTGCGCCGCTATGCATTCAGATCGGATCATTGTTAAGGAGGGCAAGGTTGAAATTTCCAAACCAGAGGATCACTGGGTTATGGCGTTTTACGAGCAACAAAAAGATGATCCGACGTTCAACCGCTTAATAGCAGTATCTTACCTGCGGCCAGACCGCTTTAAGTTTGATACTGATATACCGCCGGAAATTGTTACATGGCGCTCCGCGCGCGCTACCAATAAACAACAAATGGCCGATTATATTGCCGATGAACTGCATCTGCGGGCAAGAACCGATAAGCGCGATCCTAAGAGCGGAGCCGAAGAATGCAGGCGGATATTTAATCTCATACCGTATGAAGCGCAGGCCTTGCGCGATACGCCGGGACATTTTCTCAGCCAGTATAAAAACTGGTCCTTTCGTAAACCTGACGAGAGTGAAGCTCAGTGGGAGCGTAGACGTAAACTAATTATCCGTAACAATAATTCTTGGGGCCGCTGACGCTTCAGCGGACATCTGTGTTGTAGAAGAAAAAATACATTGAAAGTGCTTTGCCGGTGAAGCCGGCAGGTGAGAGGAAAAAAGAGCAGTAGCGCTCGGCAAAGCCTCGCCGGTTTCCCAACAGGAGAAACCAAAATGAACATGTTACAAAACCAATCAGAGCTGGAGGAAATTTCCAGACGGCTTGACCGTGAAGAAGGCTACCGCGTGCTGCGCGCCGTCCCGAAACGCTTTTCTCATATGCCGGAAGACGGCGTGCCGCCCGATGGCAGATGCATTGCAATTTTAGACACTGAAACTTCGGGACTAAACGTTCATGAAGACAAGCTGATCGAACTCGCGATTATGCTGGTGTGGGTGGATGATGACGGAGAGGTCAGCGGGCACATGGGGCCGGTAAGTTGGCTGCAAGATCCCGGAATAGAACTGGAACCGGAGATCACGTTGATCACCGGCCTTGCCAATCATCATTTGGCCCACAAGCAGATTGATGATGCAGCAGCATTGGGCTTCCTCGATCGAGCGGATCTGCTGGTCGCCCAGAACGCAAAATTTGATTTGGCTTGGATCGAGCAGCGCTATCCAAAACTGAAAGGCAAGGCCTGGGCTTGTTCCTGCAGCGAGATCGACTGGTTGAAGCTTGGCTACGAAGGACGCTCGCAACAACATCTGCTGGCTCAGCATGGCTGGTTTACCAATGCCCATAGGGCTGAGGCAGACGTCTGGTCATTGTTCTGGTTGCTGCAGCAGCGTCAGCGGGGGCCAGGCGACAGTCCGGTCCAGAGCCATCTGCAGCGTCTGCTGCAAGCTGCCGAGACGCCGACCGTGCTCGTTGAAGCGTTGCGCGCGCCATATTCTGCAAAGGATAAGCTCAAGGCTCGAGGTTATCGGTGGGATGCTGGGCGCCGCATCTGGTGCAAAGAAATGGCAGAGGAAAAGCTGGCTGTTGAACGCAGCTGGTTCCGAACCGAGGGACTTCCACTGTTCGGAGCTAAAACGATGACCGCAACTGAGCGTCACCGGTAAAAATTAATCACAAGCCTCAACAACCACGGCCTGCCTTTCGGCGGGCTTTTTTTATGAAAGAAATATACTCATGACCAACCCAACAGAAATTGAACGACAGCTGTCACGCGAAGCCAATCTATTTGCAGCGCGCGGCAGTGCAGCCCATCACGACAGAACCCGCACCTATATCGTTGCTGACTTTGAATATGGCTATGACCGGGACCGCCATAACGGATATGGCGTAGCTGAAGGCAAAGACGCCGAGGAAAAGATACGTTGGCCGTTTCACCGCGTGGCGGCGGCATCTTGGTGCGTGATGCGCTTCAAGCGGGGTTCGGATATTCCCGAGATCCAAGGTCCGATTGTTCTCTCTGCCAATGACCACAGCGAAAAGGAAATGGTCTCTGTTTTCTTTGATGCCTTGGACCAGGAACCAGGCGCTGTGCTGGTGACATGGGGCGGGGAGCATAAGGATCTGGCCGTTCTGCGCCGAACCGCTGGTGAGCTTGATCTGATCATGCCCGGGCAGCTGCGCGAACTCTCGCCAGTCTCTGACCGTAGGATCGATCTATGCGGCGCCGTCTCGATCCGCGCGGAATCGGTTCATCTTCCGGAATATGCAGCAGCTTGCTCGATACCGGCAAAGCCGTCGCCATCCAAAACCATCGGCGAGCTGGTCGAGAAGGGGATGTGGGGGGATGTCGAGGAGCAGGTGCTGGCTGACGTCATGACGACAGCGATCATCATGTTGCGCCATCTCAAATCCCACGGGCTGATCCGCTGCGCCATTCCAGCATGCAGTTTGGCGCTGGCAAATGCAGCGACGAGCGCGAACCCGGAGAGCGAGTTTCTGAGGCGAACGTTCAAGCCCTGGGCTCAGCTCAAAGATAGCACAGCCAATTATACCTGTCCGATCTACCGGGCAGCGTAGCTTCTATTCTACGCTCCATCACGAGCGTGGACATTTTTAAAGTCGAGCCGGCGTGATCACGGGCAGCGCTCTATTGACGACTGGCTCTACCAATATCTTCTAACCAATCCTCAAGCGGGCGGCATCTCAGGATGACCGCCCGCTTGGCATTTCAGGATAATTTTTATGAAACTTCCCATATATTCGGAGCGGATCGTCACCTTCTCCGTCGTCTATCATCCCTATCGCCGCAACACCGAACGGTTCATACGCGCCTTTGGTGCCTTCGAAGTCAATTTCCAGCCTGGTGATGACATATTGTTCACGCGCCATCATCATACATATCCGGATAAGGATCGAACCGCTCCTTTACTGGAAATGACGAAGCTGCTCGATCAACAGACCGACTGCGTTTGCGCGGTTCTGGAAGCTCCGGGCGGGTCTCACCGGCCAAAAACCAAAGCCGACTTTGCGAAAAATGTCCTTGATGCACTGCCGATCTTCAATCTGGGTCTCCACCGCAAGATCCATGTTCACCGGACAGAAGACCAATATGTCAGGGTCAGCGCCGAACTGTTTGGCATAACTTTGGCGTCCAAGATGGCCGGGCCGTCAGAAAAATCCCGGCGAGCAGCAGACCACGCTCAAGCGCTGTGGCTGTCCTGGGTGTTCAATTGCCTTGCTGAGGATCCGGATCAGGCGAACCTGGTTGCGGCCTTTCAGGCTTGGCGCTGCGTCGACGACCTGCGTCCCGTGATATTTTAAAGAACAGGCATTCGCGTAGCGGCCACTGACCTTCGGGGCAGCGTCTGCCGCGCGGCATCATCAATCAATAACAGCAGGAGCAGAAATCATGTAGTAAACTCACCAAGACCCTGCAGCGGGCAAAACGCTGCACACATCATCAACCAAGTCGCTCGACATTTCGTCGTTGCGGCTTTTTTTATATCTAAAGGAAATATATCATGGCGAAGAAGCCAACCAATAATCGCGCGCCGACAAAGGCCGAGCCCAACAAGCCTTATAAAATCGCGGGCACTTCCATCGTCCCGGCCCAGCTATTCCATGTTCCCTCGCTTCAGCCAAGAAAGGAGGGGCCGTGGCGCGATGAACCCGATAAGCTTTCATGGACTGATAAAGCCACCGGTATGCCCTGCATAATGCTCCGCGCCCGGCTTGGCACTTTATCAGGCTATGTCGCGGTAAACACCGAGCATCCTCTGTTCGGCTTCGACTACCGCGCTGTTCCAGCAGACCTTGGCATTCAGCCTCACGGCGGCCTGAACTACAGCGCGCCCTGCGATGAAGAAGCGGACGAACGCGTTTCTGTCTGCCATATTTCACAGCAGCCCCGGGAACGGGTCCGCCATCCGCGCGGCAAGCAGGAGCATCCTCCATTCAGTGAAGAACTATGGTGGTTCGGGTTCGCCTGCGACAAATCCTACGATTTGGTTCCTGGCTGCTACCAAATCCATATGTCGGCTGAAAACGGGCAGACTTATCGCGGCGAGGATTACGTATTCACCCAGTGCACAAATCTCGCGCATCAGTTGGCTGCGGCTGGTGGCGAGATGGGTTCGGGCGTTCCCATCGATACGAGCAGCTTTACCGTGCCGCCTGTCGGTCTTGATGCAGGGGAGAAGTAAGATGGACGAGAACATTCCATACGAAAAACGCCGCAATCCCAATCTGCCTTGGGGATACTGGATGGCAGCTCCAGGTGAAACCACAGGCGATCAGGTTCTGATCGATGAAGATGGCAGCCGGTGGGCGTCTGTTCGTGAATGTCTGTGGGTCAAGCGCTTTAACATGGCGATGCCCGAGCATCTTCCGTATATTGACCTCGAACTGGAGTTCCTGCTCACCTTTCTGGTCATCACGGAACGCCGGATCATTCGGGTTGAGGAGAAGGCCATTGACATATTTGGTGACCATGACAGGGCCCGGTTCTACCAAAGCTGGCTGATCGACAAGAAGCTCATGACGTATGATCGGGGCGGTTGCCTATTTCCCGAACTCACCCCGGAAGCCTTTGCTATCTTGCTGATGCTGGCCAATACACGCAGCCTGAGGAACCAACCGCTGCCGGTCGGCCTGCCGACGCTGGAGCGATGGCATGGGCTCGACCCGGAAGCCATGACGCCCGAATGGGAAGCAGCGCTGCAGAAACTGGAGCGCTATGCCGACCGGCTGCCATATCGGTTTGAGCGGGTGATGATCGGCAAGCTTAATGCCATTAGGCTGGTCGGTGATGGACTGGGGCCGAACATCCCGCTCCGCCGGACCTTGTGGTCGCTCACCTTCCGGGATCAATATGCGCGGGACCGGTTCTACTACTGGCTTTGCCACCGCGTCGATCGGTGGAGCGATTGGGGGACGCGCGCTTGGGAAAATGGCCCCCGAGCGCTCAGCGAATATTTGCTGCAGCTGAAATTTGCAGATGAACCGGCCGTGATGCCAGACTGACCAAGCAGCATGATGCCAAGAACAACGGGCGGGCTCTTCGGAGGCCGTCCGTTGTCATTTACCTAGGCGTAAATTTACCAAAAACCCGCTTCCCTCTAGTTCATCCGGAGCACCTCGCCATCTAGTCTCCCATGCTTCGTTAGCCTACAAGGTCAGGTGACCAATCGATTTACTCGGTCGCTGCGTTGAAAGTTACCTCTGAATCCGGAGCAGACATGCCCTGAGTTCGACTCCGGCATTTCCGACGTCGGTCCAGACAAAGCCGCAGGCCATGGTCCTCTTTTCAGATTAGCTTATTGAAAGCCGGCAGTCGCGAATCCACCTAGTAATTGCAGTTCTGGCGCGAGCAAATTCTGAGCGCTGGACGGCAGCTTTCAGAATCGAGAATGGGTCGAGGAGACGGCAACAATTGCGCGTAATTTCGGACCGACTGTAGTTGGGCCGGAAGCGACCATAGAACATGATCGCCGTAGATGCACTTATGGAAAGCCGGGCGAAATCTGACAATCGACTTATACTTTCCGTCAATACTGGCTGCGTTGATTGCAGGCTATCTCCGCCAGAGGTCAAATGCGGGTGTCGCGCCGATTTTTGCGTAACGAACAGAGGAACCTGCTCGCCAGCATCTCGTCACGGTTCGCCGAGGCAGCATAATATAGTTGAACGGGGCGGTCTGGAAACATTTTTCCAGACCGCCCAGTCAAAACGAATGTTCAAACCTACTGCCGGTAAAAACGAACGATCCCGCGCAACGAGGTGCGCAGCGGCGCCTAAATTGTCTTCAAGCTCTCCATAAGCCTAGTCGCCAAAGGCATATTATGCAGTTCTGGCGGCAAATATTATTTTACTCGCGCTTTTCTTGGCTCACGAAGTTTTGCAGGAAGCAAAGAAACAGGGAAGGGGTCCAGATGCTTCGTTACTTCCGGTATCGTTGCTACGGCATTACGCAACAGTGCCATATGCGCCTTCGAGTAACGTCCTTCAGTTTCCCCTTTGAGAGCATGGCCAGCAAAATCTGCTCTGATTTCAGATGGGATTCCAGCACCCTTCATTGAATCTATCGCGGTGTGACGAAATGCGTGCATTGCTTGGCCGCCTTTAAGAAATGCTAGTTCCTTGGCTATCTTGGTCCAAATACGTTTATAATAGGCATCGCCCATCTGGCCCAAGCCGCTCTCAGCTACTAGCTCCGGAAATAGGGTCTTCTCTCCCGCTTCGCGTAGCGCCGTCACATAATCAATCAAGCCCAATCGCTGCAATTCCTTCGCCACCGGCACTTTGCGTGCCGAACTAATGGTCTTCACCCGGCGCACGTCATTGGCGCGAACGTTGAAGAACCAAAAACCATCTTCCGTTTCCACATCATTGACGTCCAGGCCGCAAATTTCATCGCGGCGCATCCCTGAATACCACGCGATCAGGGGCACGAAATACCACGCATCGTGAACGAGCAAATCGCCTGGCTGCATACGCCGCGCATGTGATTTTGAACCTGTCCATGGCGGGAGATTGAAAATCTCCCTGCCTTGCTCCACGGTATAGACCGATTGTAGTTCACGTTGGTTACGAGTGTCGTTCATAATGAATGCTCCATAGTCAAGTCGTCCCAATGGGTGGTGTTTGTTAAACCAGCCAGTGAGCTGGCGCAGGAAGCCCCAATGCCGGTTGGTCGTAACAACGCCCAACCCAAGTTCTTTTCGAGAAAGGTGCTCGGCCGGCTTAATTTTTGTATCTGTAACTCGCCCTTTCCGCTTCGCTTCTTTTTTCATCGCTTCTTCACCAGCAACGACTTTGGCTTCGGTTTCGTCGATGATTTGCCAGATCGTCATATCGCGATGCTTGGGGGATTTACGAAAGGAGGGGCCGTGCAGCTTTTCGAAACACTGGTCTAGTTTGACGAGATCGTCATGCGTGACGGTCGCCAGCGCTCGCCCGTCCATGACCTGCTCGAGAAGCATTGCAGGAAGTTCGAACTGGTTGCGCGTTTTCAAGGTCCAAGGTTCGCCTTTTTTTCGCGAATTGCCGTCCTTGCCGCCTGTGCGCGGATTATGCTCAAAAAATCTGAGCACTGCTTCGCTTGGTGTCATGGTGACCCACTCGTTAGCTACAGGCTGGTGAGAAGTTACGGTAGGTGAAGAATTTTGAGGGTTTATTGGTTCATAACCCGCCACTTGGACCGGAGCATAAGCCGTGCTTGGATCGGCGAGAACGCGGCGGAATTCCCGGACTGCCTCAATGCGCGCCTGATTGACCACTTTGCGCGCCATGGCTTCACGCAATACAGTTTCTTCCACGCCGATTTCGGCCAGTCTTGTGACGGCTGCCTCCTCAGCGCCATCCTGCTGAATTGATTCGGCAAGGTCCGACCAAGCCATGATGACAATGGGTTCATCGTCGTCGTCGGGATCTATCCGGGCGATCAGGAAATCATCGATTTTGCCTTTTACGACGCCGTCACTTGCTGCTGATTCGCTAGCGCCCAGACGCAGCGAGAGCGCTTTGTCTATATCGTCGTGATCTTCTGGAGGAATAATGTGGAGGTTTGCGTGCATGACTTCGAGTCGATCGCGCTCAATCAGCATTTGGCGGCGATAGATTTCCGCCCGCTGAGCGCTGGTCAGTCCGTCGCTCCTAATATTCGTCATCATGTTCATCGCGACCCTCTCGCAAATCAAAGTCAGCGCTGGAGCGAGTAACGCTGCATGCCTTCGATTCGTAGTCTTGAGGGACATCCTTAACCGAAAAGGCTTATCAAGCCCTAAACGTATGAGGCGGCGATAATAATAGGTGCCGTGCTTGCGAGTGACGTTTTGTATTCCGCACATGGGTGGTGGTATCCTTCCGTGGCACCCTGTCGTGGCGAACCACGACGGGGTAAGAGAAAGAAACCAAATATTTCAAGAGCTTATGTCATTGTTGGCTGGGGCTCCTGCCACCCCAACCAACTTTCCTTCACCGAGCGTTCGCAGGCACGTGTTTCCGTAGCCTTGCTGGCCGACTTCCCGCGCAATCTCCCGAAATGGAATCTCTTCAGGGCTTAATTTCCCGCTCCTGTTCCGTAAATTAAATGTCCGGGCATGATGCGCCGCGGTATCGGGAGCTGTCTTTGGATTTTCGCAGAATATTTTCCGACAAGGAATATGCACCGCGGCGTGATCTGGCGATCATCCTGTTGCTCTATCTGGTGATTCTGGCTGCTTCTCTGGCTTTTGATTCATTTGACCATGTTATCGACTTTGTCGAGCAGCATGAGGACTGGGAAATTGACGAAGCCCTGACCGGTTTGCTGTTGCTGCCGATTGCGCTGGGAATATTCGCCGCGCGCCGTCTTTCGGAAGCCAAAAAGGAACTCAAGCTCAGGCTTCTGGCAGAAAAGCAGGCGCACGAGATGGCGTTGCACGATCCGCTGACCGGACTGCCCAACCGCCGCAAGGCCAATATGGTGATAGAAGCCGCGCTCAAACAGGCTGACAGCGCCCCTGTCACCTTGCTCGCGATTGATCTCAACCGGTTCAAGCCGGTCAACGATCTCTATGGCCACCAGGCCGGTGACCAATTGTTGCTGGCCGTCGGCGAGCGATTGAAGGCCGCTGTGGCAGACGACGGCTTGATCAGCCGGATAGGCGGCGATGAATTTTGCGCGATGCTCAGTGGCATTCCCGCTGGCGACCAGTTGATCCGCAAGGTCGAAACCCTGTCGGAGGTTTTCGAAACGCCTTTTCTGCTGGGCGATCTGTCGGTTGTGGTGAGCGCGAGCATAGGCGTGGTTACAACCGATGTCCCCGCTACCCCGCTCGATAGTCTTTTCTCCCAGGCGGACGCAGCCATGTACCGCTGCAAGGGCACCGGCCGCAATGAAATTGCCTTTTTCGAAGCCGGTATGGAGCAAGCGGCGATCCAGCGGGCGAAGATCGAAACCGATTTGCGCACAGCCATTGTCGAAGGTGAAATCCGGCCTTTCTTCCAGCCATTGGTCAATCTCTATGACGGCGAAATTCTCGGCTTCGAGGCATTGGCCCGCTGGCATATGGCGGATGGCACGATGCGCATGCCAGACGATTTCATCACCATCGCAGAGGAAACCGGACTGATATCGGATCTGTTCTTCGTGATATTAAAAGCGGCCGCGATTGAAGCGAAAAACTGGCCGGTCGGATTGCATTTTGCGGTCAATCTTTCTCCCGTCCAGTTTGGCGACGAGTGGCTTGTCGAACGCATATTGCAGACTCTGGTCGACGTTGGCGTGGCGCCGGGTCGCCTTGAAATAGAAATTACCGAAAGCGCATTGGTCAGCGATCTAGACGTCGCGCGCAATGTTATCGTGTCGCTCAAAAACCAGGGTATCAACATATCACTGGATGATTTCGGCACCGGCTATTCCTCGCTGCGTCACCTGTCGGAACTGCCTTTCGACAAGTTGAAAATCGATCGGTCTTTTGTCCATGGCATCGAAACAAATTCCGCTTCGCAATCGATTGTCCGCGCCGTGACCGCGCTGGCGCATAATCTTGGGCTGCAGGTGACCGCCGAAGGCATTGAAACCTACGACAATGCGAAGAGCGTGATGGATTCCGGCTGTGATATCGGCCAGGGCTTTCTGTACGGTCGGCCCAGCCGGGGTGGGCAACTGGCGCTGCCTGACGGTAGCCGTTTGGAAACCGGCGGCGAGTCGCAGGATGATTCGGTCAAGCCGCACGACGAAAAAGCGGCTTGAAAATATGACCCGGAGATCGAACCTTTCCGCCGCGATGGCGTCGGTGCTTCTGCTCTGCGCCAGCCCGGCCCTGGCCGGTGAAGGCCGGGTCGATCAGGCCGAAGGGCTGGAGATTGAAGCAGACGCGTTGGAGATCGAGTTCCAGACAATATTTGTTCCCGCTGGCAATGGCGCGAAGGGCGAATGGAAATTCGCTCCGACAATAGAATATGGGTTGAGCGATGCGCTCTCGGTCGGGCTGGAATTCGAGTTCGAGAAAGAATCCGGCGAACCGGCTCTTTTGACCGAAATTGGTGTACAGGCGAAACTGGCGCTGATCAGTCCCGAAGATGCTCCGGTCGGCCTTGGTTTTCAGTCTTCGCTGATTTTCGATCGATCGGCCGATGTTGGATTTGAAACCTATATCATCGCCGAACATGACGGCGAGAAGATCGACGTCATCGGCAATCTGGTTATTTCCGCGGAACCGGGCGACTGGTCCGAACTGTCCGCCAGCTATGTCGGCCGGCTGGATCATGCGATAGACGACAGATATGCACTGGGCCTGGAAAGTGGCGGCGAACTATCCGGCGAGACAAAGGGCAGGCATTGGCTGGGGCCCGTGTTCAGCATGTCCCCGAAAGAAGGCGGCCTGGTCCCGGCTGTAGAATTTTCGATATTCGCTCCCCTGACCGGCAAGACGCCCGATGTACAGATGAAACTGGAGCTCGATTGGGAATTCTAGCCGCCAGATATACTGTCCGCGGGTGCTGCACGGTCGATCCTGTCTGTCTTGTAAACGGGGACATGCATTTGTTGGCTTCGTCCGTCGATTGTATCGGGAGCAGGCCGGAGGCGCTGGCCGTGATCGGTTGTAATCGGGGCAATCCGGTGCCTGACGTTCGAAGCCGATAATGAAAATCGTGGAACTTGTAAATTTGAAGCCGGAACATGTCCGTTCGGTTTCCGGAGCGGACTGAATGCGATTTATGGTGAATGTCGCCAAAATCCCAGCTTTGTCGCGTTGCGGGGGTGCGGATCAGGCGCTGATCAAGAAGCGAATATGTAAACGGTTGTAAATAGGCATCCAAACTTCTGGTAAATCTTCTGTAAATGATAGTAAAACCCAAATCATAAAGCGATGATTAAAAGCAATGTTACCGTATCAAGGCTAGTTGGCCGCTGGGAGAATTAAAATGCGAATTGCGATAGCGGACGATGATTCGGAAATTATCGAGTTTCTGGGAAAAATCGTGGAAGCACAGGGATATGTCTATGTCGGCTATCCCGATGGCACGGCGCTGTCCAATGCTCTGTTGCGCGATACGTTCGACCTCGTGATCCTCGACTGGAACATGCCGGGCAAAAATGGCCTGGAAATATTGCAGTGGATGGAAGGCGCGGTTGAGGATCGCCCGCCGGTAATCATGATGACCAGCCGTTCGGCAAAGCAGGATATCAGCGATGCGCTGAATGCCGGTGCCGATGACTATATCACCAAGCCGGAGGACAAGAATGTCATCGCCGCCCGGATCAACGCCCTGTTGCGGCGGAACAGCGGCGCGTCGGCCATGGAGACCACGGCTGAATATGGCGATTATCTGCTCAATCGTATCGAGCAGACGGTCAGGCATGGCGACGAGGAGATCGCCCTCACGGCGAAAGAGTTCGAACTCACCGATCTGATGTTCCGCAACCGTGACCGGACATTGTCGCGCCGCTATATCATGGAGACCGTCTGGCGTACCAACGCGCATCTTGCGACCCGGACGCTCGACATGCATGTATCGCGGATTCGGTCCAAGCTTTCGCTGAAACCGGAAAACGGGTTTCGGATTTTCACGGTTTTCGGCTATGGCTACAGATTGGAGACGTTCAGTAACGGAGGGTAATAGTGTTTGAAGAATTCCGGAATTGGATTCCTTCATCGGGCCTTCGCCTTTTGGTTGCGCTGTGCATCTGCGCCCTGGCCTTCGCACCCGGCGAAACCGCTGCCCAGAAGAAATCCGATGCGGAGCAAATCACCTATGTTTTCAAGCGCGGTGATACCCTGTTCAGCCTGGCGAACAAATATTTGCGCAAATGGTCCGACTATGTCGCCGTCCAGCGACTCAACCGGATCGCCGATCCGCATAATATGCCGGTCGGAACATCCCTGCGGATTCCGGTCTCCCTGCTGAAATATCGCCCCAGCGAAGCACGGTTGAGCGCGTTTCGCGGGAATGTCTCGATCGCTTCGGGGGGGCAGAACCGCGCGCCGGTCGCCGGCATGAACATCGGCGAGGGCAGCGATATCAGGACCGCTGCGCGCAGTTTCATGACACTGCAACTGGAAGACGGGTCGCAGGTTTCCCTGCCGTCCAACAGTCAGGTCCGGATCACCCGTCTGCGTCATATCCTGCTGACCGACAGCATCGACTATGAACTCGCGGTCGACAAGGGGCGGATCAGATCGAAAGTGGCACCGCTGGACAAAAAGGCGGACCGCTATCGTGTCCGCACCCCGGTGGCGGTCTCTGCCGTCCGCGGCACCGACTATCGGACCCGGGTCGATGACGTTTCCGGCACGGCCTTTTCCGAAACGGTTGAAGGCGAAGTGGTTGTGGCTGCGGGCGAAAGCCTGAACGGCGCGACACTGGTGGCGATACCGGCCGGTACCGGCGCGGCCGCGACCGCGAGCGGAGCGCTGGCGAAGGCCGAACTGCTGCCACCGCCGGAACTGCTGGACCCGGCAAAAGTGCAGTCGGAGGCGGAACTGCTGTTCGCCGTCGAACCCGGCCCATCGGCCGTCGGCTACCGGATCATCATCGCCTCCGATGCCGGATTTGTGGATATCGTCGCCGAAGCACAGGTGTCGGGCACGCAGCTGGCGCTGCCGACGCTTCCAAACGGACGCTATTTTGCCAAGCTGACGGCCCTTGCTCCGGACGGCTTCGAGGGCATGCCCGCGACCTACAGCTTCAAGCGCCAGCTCAGCACGCTGGGCGGCAGCGCCGATGCCGGCGATTTCGGCTATCGCTTCAAATGGTTTGGCGAGGGCGAGGGAGAAAGATTCTACCGGCTCCAGATCCTGAAAGACAGTAAGACATCCGTCCCGATCATTGATGAAGCGGGGCTGTCGACCGATACCGTCACCCTGTCGGATCTGGCGGACGGCGAATATTACTGGCGCGTCGGTGTGATCCAGTTTTCCAGTGATCCCGAAGATCCGGAAGCGATCGAGAAATGGACCGAATTCGAAAAACTGACCGTGGCCAACTAGCGGTCCGGGCCCGGCTTTTGACCGTTTCCCCGACATGGCGCTTGCGCCGATGAGATTGCGCCAGCGCCTGGTTGTGGAATGGCTGGCCGTGGCCCTGCTGGCGTCCTGCATGGTAGTGGCTCTGGGCTATTGGGACAGCCTGTCGCGCTTCGACAATCTGGTCTATGACCAGCTGTCCGGCATTGATCGCCCGGACCCTTCGCCCGACGTCCTGATCGTCGAGATCGATGAAGACAGTCTCGCCGCCTTTGGCCAGTGGCCGTGGCCGCGGCAAAGGCATGCGCAGCTGTTCGAGCAGCTGGCGACTGGCAACCCGAAGGCCATTGGTTTCGATATTTTGCTCAGCGAACCCGGCGAATCCGGAGCGGATCAGGAACTGGCGCAGGCGATGGCGGGACTCACCAACCTGTTCCTGCCGCTGCATTTCGTGTTCCCCGGCAGCAATGGTGCGGCCTATGATGTAAGACAGCCGATTGCGCCTTTCACCGAGGCTGCGACCGGACTGGGGCATGTGAATCTCGTGTTCGACACCGACGGGGTCGTTCGCCGCGCCAATCTGTGCTTCGGCGACAAGCCGTCGGGGACCGACTGGCCCCATTTGATGGAGAAGATCTATCAGGCGGTCGAGGGCAATGCCTCTCCGGCCTTTGCGCGGCTGGTCAGTTGCGACCAAAGACTGCTGATGCCCTTTGCAGAGCGGGGTGCCTATCAGTCAATACCCTACGCCGCGCTGGCAAACGGGCAGGTCCCGTCCGCCTTCGTGCAGGACAAGATCATATTGATCGGTGCAACGGCGAACGGCATGGGCGACCAATATCCCGTCCCGCTGGGTGATGGCGGCACTCTGGCCGGGGTTGAAATCATGGCCAATCTGTACAGCACGCTTGTGCGCGATGATTTCATCCGGCCGATCTCCTTTATCCAGCAACTGCTGCTCTCGCTGTTGCCGGTCTGGATATTGCTGCTCGGTTTCTGGCGATGGCGTCCGCGGACCACGATCATTGTCTCCTTTTCCCTGATATTGACGATATTGCTGGCCAGTGCCCTGCTCATGCATTTCTCCCTCTGGTTCGCGCCGGGAACCGCCCTGCTGGGCGTTTTGATCGTATATCCCGTCTGGGGCTGGCGTCGTTTGCAGGCGACAAGCGATTTTATGGATGGCGAACTGAAGCATTTCGGCCGCTCGAAGGTCGACATACCGATCATGCGAACGGAACTCGGGCCTGTCGATGTGATCACCGGTCAGGCGGAACAGCTGACCCATGCGATATCCCATGTCCGTGATTTGCGGCGCTTCATTAGCGATGCGCTCAGAAATCTGCCCGATCCGATGTTCATCACCGATCTTCGGGGCAAGGTGACCTTCGTCAATCGGCTGGCACAGACCGGGATGGAAGACGGGGCTCAGGATCTGGCTCTGGACGACATGCTCGACCGCTTTGTCTCGGCTGACGACTTGCAGGAGGTGAAGGATTATCTCGACCAGAAGAGCAGGCCGACAAAGCAGGATTATGTCGAATTTACCTCAAGTGACGGCCGGATTTTCGCCATGCGGCGCGCGCCGGTCGCGTCGGACGAGGGGTTGTTGAGAGGATATATCCATTATCTGGCCGATATCACGGAAGTGGCCAATGCCGCTCAGCAGCGGGAAGAGGTGCTGCAACTGCTCTCCCATGACATGCGGGCACCACAGGCAGCGATTCTGGCGCTTCTGGACGGCAGGGAGGCCGATGAGACGACCGGCCGGATCGAGGGGCATGCGCGTCGTACCCTGGCGCTGGCGGACAATTTCGTCGGGTTGGCACGAATCGATGCGAGCGAGTTTTCCGGCGAGGATATATTGCTCGCGGAACTGGTCGAGGAGGCCAACGACAGTCTCTGGCCCCTCGGACATGCGCGGGGCATCCGCTGCGAAGTCGATGACCAGTCGGATGGCGCCTTTGTCCATGTCGAGCCTTCAAGCCTCTACCGCTCCTTCGTCAACCTGATCGACAATGCGATCAAATATAGCCCGGATGACGGCCTTGTAACGATAGCGATCCGGGTCACCGAACTGGACGGGGAGCCATTTGTCTCGGTTGCCATATCAGACCAGGGCGAGGGCATATCCGAAGGGATACTCGGCCAGCTCTTCGAACGGTTCGCGAGCGATGACAGAATGGCGAATTCCTCCATAAAGGGCGCCGGCCTGGGGTTGAATTTTGTTGCCAAGGTGATCGCCAGACACGGCGGTCATATCAGGGGAGAGAACCGCCGTGATGGTGGTGCCTGCTTCACCGTGCTGTTGCCGCTGGCCCCCGATCTCGAGGATCAGGACGAGTGAATCACTCGACGCCCTGACGCGTGCGGACCGTGCTGCGCGGGTTACCGGTCACTTCCCTGTCGAGACCCGAGAGGGCGGACTCGATCAGGAACGGCAGAGACTGGGCTATCGTGCCCTTGCAATGATATTCTGCAGCGCTGCCGGAATAGAGTTTTTTGCCGCGAACTTGGTCAAAAAGGCTGACCGTCAGCCGATGTTCGCGGTCCTTGCAGGACTGAAAAGTCTTCTGCTTTTTCGCTGCAGAAATTGACTGCTCGGCATTCTCGGCACCGGCATCGACCGCGATATCGGCAGGCCGGTTGGAAAGCGCGACATGGAGCAGGATTGATGCGTCCGGAGAGGATTCATAGCCTCTTTGACTGAGCGATTTGGCGACCATATCCCGGGCCAGCGCCAGATCACGATTGGCGACAGCATCGTCGGGAGAGGTGGTGAATTTTTTCTGGGCAGGTGCAGCTATCACCTGATGCGTCTGGACACGGGTTTCTATCGGACCGGCACAGCCGGAAACCGCCACTGCGCTCGCCAATATCCATGAGAGTGATCGGATCATCACATTCTCCGCTGATTTCATTCAATGTGAATGGATAGTCCGCCAAGCCGGAAAAGTCACGCACATTGGCTCGCGCTTTTCGGGTCTATCGGGTGAGCGCGTAGTAGATCACATAGAACCAGGAGAAAAATCCGTGGATGATCGCCCAGAGGATCGACTTGTGCGTGGTGAAGCTGATGGCGATCGCCAGCGCGCTGCCGAAGCCGACACCCTTGCTGACGATCTCCTTGCGGACGTAGGTGGCTCCTCTACGCATCGGCGATTCTCCTGGCGCATAATCTTCAGGGCGCATCCGTTCCGGCTTGATCTTGTCTGCCATGATCAGGCGGCTTCCCGCGCCCGGTCGGACAGTTCCTGATTGAGCATTTCAGCAAGCAGGAAGGCGAGCTCCAGCGATTGTGCGGCGTTGAGACGCGGATCGCAATGCGTATGATAGCGATCGCCGAGCGATGCATCAGTGATGGCCACGCCGCCGCCGGTGCATTCGGTCACATTCTGGCCGGTCATTTCGCAATGGATGCCGCCTGCAAATGTACCCTCGGCCCGATGCACGGCAAAAAAGCCGCGCACTTCGCTGAGGATGCGATCGAACGGCCGCGTTTTGTAGCCGCTTTCCGCCTTGATGACATTGCCGTGCATCGGATCGCAGGACCAGATGACCGGATGGCCCGACTTTTTGACGGCCCGCACCAGAGGAGGCAGACCGCTTTCGATCTTGTCGTGACCAAAGCGCGTGATCAGCGTGATCCGGCCGGGTTCGCGCGCCGGATTGAGTGTGTCGAGCATTTTCAGCAGCGCGTCCGGTGTCAGCGACGGACCGCATTTCAGCCCGATCGGGTTGCCGATACCACGCAGGAACTCGACATGGGCAGAACCCTCGAAACGCGTCCGGTCGCCGATCCACAGGAAATGCGCGCTGGTATCATACCAGTCGCCGGTCAGACTGTCCTGACGGGTCAGGCACTGCTCATAGGGCAGCAACAGCGCTTCGTGACTGGTGTAGAAAGAGGTCGCCTTCAGCTGCGGCACGGTGTCCGGATTGATGCCGCAGGCTTCCATGAAGGACAGGGCTTCGCCGATCCGGTCCGCCATTTCCTCGAATTTCTTCGCCCACGGGCTGCGCGCCATGAAATCATGGGTCCAGCCGTGGACCTGCTTGAGATTGGCATAGCCGCCGGTCGAGAAAGCCCGGAGCAGGTTGAGCGTCGCCGCGGCCTGGTTATAGGCCCGGATCATCCGCTCGGGATCCGGATCGCGGCGGTTGGCGTCAAATTCGATGCCGTTAATGATATCGCCGCGATAGCTGGGCAGCTCGACGCCATCCTGCACTTCGACATTGGAAGAACGCGGCTTGGCAAACTGGCCCGCCATCCGGCCGACCTTCACGATGGGCAGCTTTGACGCATAGGTCAGGACTACCGCCATCTGGAGGATGACGCGGAATGTGTCGCGAATATTGTTCGGATGAAACTCTGCGAAGCTTTCCGCGCAGTCTCCGCCTTGCAGCAGAAATGCCTTGCCGGCTGCTACTTCAGCGAGGTCCTGTTTCAGACTGCGCGCTTCACCGGCAAAGACCAGCGGCGGATAGCTGCCGAGCAGCTCTTCCGTTTCCGCGAGTTTTGTGGCGTCCGGATATTCGGGCATGTGCAGCCCTTTAAAATCCCGCCAGCTATTTGCCGTCCAATTTGTCGCCATTAGAGCGCTCCGCTTCATTTCCAATAAAATCGAGAGCCTTTAGGCGGGAGTCAAGGGCGATGGCAAGGGAAACCCATTGTTGGTTGCCGGCGAAACTATCGGAGAACTGCCGGTTCGGACTAGCTGCCGGGTTTTTTCTTCCAGCTACCGCTGTCGCGGAACTCTGGTTTGATCTGGCTGGCATCGGGCAAGCGCTGTCCGGCATAGGCCTGATCGCCGCCTTTCGCTCTTGCCTGGGCGCTATAATCGGGTGCCTTGTAGGAGCGGGGTGCGTGTATATCGAGCGCCGGCGCAGACCGGTCATTGCGACGAGCACTGTCGGCAGCGAGCGCAGCCGCTCGCTCGGACTGGACGGCTTCCGCCTCTGCCTTGCGCCGCGCTGCCTCATAGGCTCTTTCCAGTGCAATCGGGTCGAGCGAGGGCACAGCGCCATAGTCACGGGCGGCATCCTGGCGGCGGGTGTTCGGTACCGGTAGCGGTTCTCCGCCCCGGTATTTCTGGCTGAACGCACTGGCCTGTCCGGCATTGCCTTTCCAGCTGTAGAAGCGGTGGGCGCCGACCGTACCGAGAAAGCGCAGGCTTGGTGCCCAATAGGGGTAGACATAGCTGGCGTGATAATGGGTGGCAGTGCCGACCGTCGTGTAGCTCTTGCCGGCCAATGCTTCCGCGGCGACCTTTTTCGCGCGGTTCCAGTGGAAGCTTGCTGCCTTGCGCCGCAGCGAGCCATCGCAAGTATAGGTAAACTGGCAGCCGGTCGTCCGCTCGCTGCCCTGATAGATCACGCCGCATACTGTGCCCGGATAGCTGGGGTGGCGGACCCGGTTCAATATCACCTGTGCAACGGCGCGCTGGCCCGCATCGGGTTCCATCCCCGCTTCATAGTATATGGCCTGTGCGAGACAGTATAGCGCCCGGCTGTCATCCGTCGCCGAGCCACGGAAAGATGTTTGCCGGATGTGATGGACTGCAGATGCCTGATCCGCTCCATTGCCGGCCACATCCGTCAGACCGTCGATGGTCCCGCTTCCCGGCGCGGCGAGCGGGTCGATGCCCAGCGCGTCATAATTTTGCGGGATCGCATAATCGGGGTCGATAAAATAGAAGGCGGAGCCGGCAAAATTCTCTTCCGCCCGCTCGACCGGCTGCAATCGCGAATCGCTGGGTCTGTACTGCTGCGCGTCGACGCTCGATTGGGGCATGGTGGCCGGAATCAGGATCAGGCTTACAAGAAACAGCGCCGTCAAAATCCGTTCGCGGATCGATAGCCTCGCGAAGGATCTGGCCGGTTTGGCGGCTTGCGGCGACGTGCTATCCACGGCCTCCGGACGGGGTTGCGCGTCTTCCGCACCCGGATCTTTTCCAACCAGCGGTTCCGGGTGCCGGACAGCATTCCCGTAGTCGGGAATATTGCTGCTCAGAGGCGGGACATAGGGTGGAGGTACGCGCACGTGCTTTTAATGCCTATTTGGCCCAAGCGGGCAGGTGTGGCGGGATATAGCCGTTTATTGCGGCTCCTGCGCGAGGCTTTAACATGCTGTTCCAACATGGGACGCGCCGGGCGTGAATATTAACCGGTTAACGCCGTGTCCCGGGCCTGCCGGCGCACCAGAGATTGTGCGATCATATAGCCCGCTATGCCGAATATTATCCCGCCAATCGCCGGAGCAAGGATGATCCCGTCCAGCCCGTAATATTCGCGACCCAGCCAGAGAAAGGGGAGGAGGCCCAGCGTGTTGCGCAGCCAGTTCATCAGCGTGGACCAGCCGGGATGGCCGAGATTGTTGCAGGCGGCGTTGCTGATGAACAACATGCCGTTGAAGAAAAACAGGGGGGTCAGCAGCAGGGCGAACAGCGTGAAGACGTGTCGCCCTTGCCCGACCAGGTTGAATATGTCGCTGATCGGTCCGCTGAGCAAGTATAGGATCGGCCAGATCAGCAATGTATAGGCGAAAGCGAACAGCGTCGCCTGGCGGATCGTCGTGCGGACCCGGTCAAATTTCAGCGCGCCGAAATTCTGGCCGATAATCGGTCCGACGGCACCGGACAGCGAGAACATCAGGCAGAATGCGACCGGCACGACCCGGCCGACGACCGCAAAGCCGGCGATTACGTCATCGGGATAATCGGCAATGAAACGATAGGAAATGAAGCCACCGATCGGCGTCGCGATATTGGTCAGGACCGCCGGCAGCAGGATCGCCATGATCGGCCGGATATCGGCGCGAAAATGGGGCATGGAGAAGCGGTCGAAGCCGCCATAATGTCTGATTATCGTGCCGACTGCGTAGAGGGCCGAGACGATTGCTGCGCAGACGCTGGCGACCGCTGCGCCATGGATGCCCCAGTCTAGGCCGAATATGAAAATCGGGTCGAGAATCGCGTTGGTGATGCCCATGCTGAGCGTGACGTGCATCGCGCGTCGGGCAGCGCCATGGGCGCGCAAGAAACCCGAGCAGACCATGGCCGCGACGCTGAACGGCATGAACGGCGCGACGATCCGGATATAGCCGGTTGCCGCCTGGTTGGCCGCACCGTCAGCCCCGGCAAGTTCCAGGATCGCGGGGGCAAAGATGAACAGCAGGACCGCCAGAGGTACCATCATCACCATGCTGAGAACCAGGATATTGGTCAGATAGCGCCGCGCCCGGTCCGGATCGCCCTGGCCGATATGGCGGGCGGCCAGGGCGCTGGTGGCAATCATCAGGCCGATGTGGAAGGCGGTGCCGAAAAACAGGATGGTGGCGGCAAAGCCCATTGCCGCGGTCAGCGCGCTGTTGGCAAGCTGCGCGATGTAGAACAGATCGGCGAAATCCACCAGAAATATGGTCAATATGCCAATGCTGGCGGTCAGCGACATGGTCGTGATATGCTTCAGCGGGCTGCCGGTCAGGAATATCGCAGGTTGGGTCGTGATAATATCTGTTCCACTGCAATTCGCCCTGCCGGAACTGGCAATGGCGGAAAAGATATTTTGCCCTATAGTCTTTTGCCAAGGGGTCAATTCCTCTCTATTGGAAAATAATCTTTGGAGAGCGTCGGATGGTCTATCGAAAAGCACTGGTCGGACTGATGATCGCGACATTGGCCGGTTGTTCCGCAGCGGAGGAAGAAAGTGCGTCCTCGTCGGAAGACCGCGGCGTGTTCGAACGCCGCAATACCGCCCCCGACCCGGCCGACAATGCCCTGAGTCCGCGCAGCGCCGAGCAGGCTTATGCCCGGATCGCGCTCAATTGCATCAACAAGCAATATCCCAACAAGATCAGTCATGTCCTCAACAGCGCTGCCGACGTTGCCGAACCGGCAAAGCTGACGCCGGTGTTCTACGGCTGTTTCGACTGGCACAGCGCAGTACACGGGCACTGGTTGCTGGCCCGCCTCTGGGGACAGGATCTGGTCCCCGAAATGGACGAGGAGATTGCCGCGGCGCTGGCAGCGAATTTCACCGCCGAAAAAATTGCCGGCGAACTGGCCTATTTCCAGGCCGCCGACCGCAAGACGTTCGAGCGGCCCTATGGCATCGCATGGTTCCTGCAACTGACCGCCGAATTGCGCGATATCGCGAATGGCGAGGGCGGCAAGGCCGAGCAGGCAAGGCTATGGCTGGCCCGGCTGCAACCGCTGGAAGCCGTGATCGTCGGCAATATCAAGGACTGGTTGCCGAAGTTGGCCTATCCAATCCGGTTGGGGACCCACAACCAGTCCGCCTTCGCCTTTGGTCTGTTCCTAGATTGGGCCGCGCGCAGCGGTGATCGCGAACTGGCCGGTCTGGTGCGCGAGAAGGCCCTGGGTTTCCACCGGCAGGATCGCAATTGCCCGATGGCCTACGAGCCTTCGGGAGAGGATTTTCTGTCTTCCTGCCTGATGGTGGCCGATCTTATGCGACGGGTGATGACTAGCGAGGATTATGCCGACTGGCTGTCGACCTTCCTGCCGGATATCCCCGATAACGGCAGCGATGACTGGCTGGCTGTCGGCATCGTCAACGATCCGACAGACGGCAAGCTGGTGCATCTCGATGGTCTCAACCTGTCGCGGGCGTGGGCTCTGGAAGGCATGGCTTCCGCGCTTCCAGCCAGTGATCCCCGCCGTGCGTCGCTTCTCGCTTCGGCCAGCCTGCACGGCAATTCCGGAGAGCAAGCCGTGCGGACGCCGCATTATTCCGGCAGTCACTGGCTTGCCAGTTTCGCCACCTATTGGCGCACCCGGCGGGGAATTGATGAAAACAGCAGCAATCCGGATTCGTGAAGCCGAATCCCTCCTTTCGACCGGCGAAAGATGCCGGGGCGCAGACACCGTCCCTGTTTAACCGGCTGTTTCCCGTCAATCGCGATCTCGCGATCAAGTCGATATTCGGCGTCTGGTGTGCCTATTTCATCTTTGCGACCAGCCGCGTGCTATATGTAACCCAGGCCAACGCAGATGCACTCTTCGTCCAGCGTATCCTGATGACCAGCATCTGCATCACCTTCACCTGGCTGCTCTACCGGCTGCTGATTTCGGTGCGCCGCAACGGGATGGGCGCTGCCATATTCATGCTCACCGTACCGACCATGATCCTCGCCAATTATATCGCGGTCCTCGACCAGATTGTCTTTGACCATGAAGCCGCATTGTTCGACTTTGCCTATCTGCTCAAGCCGGTCGATTTCGAGTCGTTCGACTGGGCCTATGTACTGGACGAGGCGTTTACCCGATATTTCATTCTGGCCAGCTGGGGCGCGCTCTATCTGGCTCTGTCGCACAGCAAGGACGTGCAGCGAATGATGGTCCACAGCCGGCAACTGGAACGGGTGAACCGGGCGAGCGAATTGCGGGCGCTGCGCTACCAGCTCAACCCCCATTTCGTCTTCAATGCGCTCAACTCTGTCAGCAGCCTGATCATAGACCGGCAGAACGAGCAGGCGGAAAAGCTTGTCGATGATCTGGCCGACTATATGCGGGCCGTGCTGACCGGCGGCGCCCAGGACATGATCACGGTGGAGCAGGAAATTGCCCAGCAGGTTCGCTATCTGGAAATAGAACGCATGCGTTTCCCCCAGCGTCTCCATTATTTTGTCGATATCGAGCCCGCCGCGAATGACTGGAGCATTCCGGCGTTGATCATCCAGCCACTGATCGAAAATGCCGTGAAATTCGGTGTTTCCGGAGCAGACCAGCCACTCAATATCATCATCTCCGTGCGGATCGAGGGGGATCGGCTCCGGATCAGCGTGGCCAATGACGGGAGGGTGGAAATACCGCCCGCAGAGCCATCTGAGCGAACGGCCGGGACCGGAACCGGCCTGACCAATATCCAGAGCCGCTTGCGCGCCTTGTACGGTCAGAATGCGTCGTTGCTTCTGGCCAACAGCAAGGATGGAATGGCCATTGCGACTATCGTCTTGCCCGATCCCTCCCTGATATTCGAGGATATATGAGAATGGCCAATGCGCCGCCATCAGTCCTGATTGTCGATGACGAGCCGCTTGCCCGCACCCGGCTCAAGGCGTTGTGCGAACGGACCCGGCTCTTTGGCGAAATAAGGCTGGCCAATGGCGGACGTCAGGCGGTCGAGAAAATCCGGCGACTGCAACCGGATATTCTGCTGCTCGATGTCGATATGCCGGATTTCTCCGGCCTCAAGGTGGCGGAATTCTGCCTGGATCTGGCCCAGATGCCGGAGATCATCTTCACCACAGCGCACAGCACCTATGCGGTTCAGGCCTTTCGGCTGGAAGCCACCGACTATCTGCTGAAGCCGGTGAAGGAATCCCTGCTGCGCGAGGCAGTGGAACGCGCCATCGCCAATCGGGCACGCGACGAGAATAACCGGGAGCCGGATGTCGTTCAGCGCCTGTGGGTACAGGACGGCAACGGGGCGCTGCAGCTGAACGTTCCGGATATCCAGTGGGTCGAGGCGGAACGCGACTATATGCGACTATATCTGCCCGGCCGAAGCTTTCTGGTGCACCAGTCGATGCGCTCGCTGGAACGACTGTTGCCGGACGAACTGTTTGTCCGTGTCCACCGGTCTACCATCGTGCGCCGCGACTGTATTGCCGAGATCCGCCGCAAGGGCCGAAAGCGCTATGTTATCTTGCAGGACGGCAACCAATTGCCGATTGGCCCCCGATATGCCGAGCGGATTGCCGGTACGGCTCAGGCCGGACGTCTGGGCGAGTCCGACACCGTTACCGAGTAGCGCGGCACCGGCGCTGGCTGTTGCAGCCCGCCGACATCGACAAAGGCCTGCCTCTCGACATTGTGCGGATGTTCCTTGGCCTCGGTCAGCGACAGAACCGGCGCAAAGCAAATATCGGTTCCCTCCATCAGCTCGCACCACTGGTCGCGGGTCTTGGAGCTGAACAGAGCCGTCAGTTTTTCCTTCAATTTCGGCCATTGTTTCGGGTTCATCTGGGCGTCGAATTCGGCATCGTCCGTGAGGCCCGCCACTTGCCGGAGTGCGGCGTAAAATTGCGGTTCAATCGATCCGATCGAGATATATTTTCCATCCGACGTTTCATAGGTGTCATAGAAATGCGCTCCGGTATCGAGCAGGTTGACTCCGCGCTCGTCCTGCCACTGGCCGATATTGTGAAAGTCGAAAATCATCGCCATCAATGCCGCAGAACCATCGCTCATTGCGCAGTCGACAACCTGGCCCGTGCCGCCTGTTTTTGCATGGAGAAGCGCAGAGACCATGCCAAAGGCCAGCATCATGCCGCCGCCGCCAAAATCGCCTACCATGTTGATTGGCGGAGTCGGTTTTTCGCCGGCCCGGCCAAATGCATGAAGAGCACCGGAAATCGAGATATAGTTGATATCGTGCCCCGCCGCGGAGGCGAGCGGTCCATATTGGCCCCAGCCGGTCATCCGGCCATAGACAAGCTGGGGATTGTCGGCGAGCAATATGTCCGGTCCGAGGCCGAGGCGCTCCATGACGCCGGGGCGAAAGCCTTCGATCAGGCCATCGGCATTTCTGACCAGATCGCGGGCCGTCTTGATGCCCTCTTCCGACTTGAGGTCGATTTCGACCAGATTACGGGAACGGGAAAGCGCAAGGCGTGGATCGGGAGCCGCACCCGGACGGTGAAGTACGGTCACGGTCGCGCCCTGGTCGGCCAGCATCATGCCGCAAAAGGGTCCGGGACCGATTCCGGCAAACTCGATGATATTGATGCCTGTAAGTGGTCCTGCCATGTCCTGCTCCCGTTTAATCGATTGATTAAAACGTCCTATGCAGGGATGTTTCCCTAATCAAGCTTAATATTGAATAGCGTTTTGCAGGCTAGCGGGGGCGCTGGCCGTTGCGCAAAGGGACGGCCTTCTTATTATGCTGGCGCAGATAGCGCGGCAATTCAGATTTCTTCTGTCCGACCGGTTGCCGGGCGAGTTTGGGGTCGATCGGGTGATCAAAGGCCACGCCGAACCTGCCCTGGGCTACCCAGGCAACATGACCGGTCACCTGGCCGATGTTGCGCAACTCCAGCTGTACCTTGTCGCCCCGCTTGGCGAGTACCGGCGCTTCGGCCATCAGGCCGCCGGCCGACAGGTTGCGAATCCGTACTTCGCCGCAGTCATCACCATCCACGAAGCTCAATGCAGCCTTCAGAAACAGGCTGTCGCGCTCGAGCTCCCGTTTCGAATGGCCGAGGGCCTGGCTGTTCATTTTCAGACTATCGTCAAATGGCTCGTTCATGGGCTTCCCGTGATCGGTAAATGTAAATGCATGTCTCGCATAGGAAGTAGTAAGGCGAAATTGGTGCAAATTTCGTTAATAGTGGTGATGGTTTCTCGCAAAAATTCCGGTCCGGCGGGACTGGCCGGTTGCCGCGATGCAGATGCAGGGCGATCCGGAAAGCTGGTTTTTGCGCCGTAGCGGCAGTTTATCTCACTGATCGCGCGAGATTTTCTCGTTCCGTTCGTGCGCTTCCTGCGCTTCGACGGTCATGGTCGCGATCGGTCTGGCTTTCAGCCGGTCGAGCGAAATCGGTTCGCCGGTTACCTGACAGTAACCATATTCGCCTTCGTCGATCCGCCGTAGCGCCGAATCGATTTTGGACGTGAGCTTGCGTTGGCGGTCGCGGGTCCGCAGTTCCAGGCCCCAGTCGGTTTCGCTCGAGGCCCGGTCATTGAGATCGGCTTCCTGAATCGGACCGTCCTGCAAATGCGCAAGAGTTTCCTTTGATTCTTCGATGATTTCCTGTTTCCATTTTTTCAGGGCCTGCCTGAAATACGCGAGCTGACGCTCGTTCATGAACTCTTCGTCTTCGCTAGGTTCGTACCCGTTCGGGAGGACCATATCTGCGCCATTTTCGCTATTTTTTGCGGATGCTTTTTTTACCGAGGATGCCAACATACTCTCCAAACATCATGCCTTGCCCGAACTTCGGAAGGCTGGACCATATATAGGGCGGGCCTATACCCAGCGTAGTTATTGGAAACAAGGCGCAAAATCGCTGTTCAGACAATAATCCGGAATTTGTAAAATTTTGCACCGGATTACGATTATTTGGCGCATATTTTTGCACAGCGGAATAGGATAGGAGCGGTGGTGATTCTCGCGGAAAATCCGCTTTCTTGCCGTGATATTGCAAGAAACCCGTCTCGATGAGTTCCAATTCGGGGCATTAACCGTGAACGGACACAATCTGTTAACCTATTTTTGTGTTTCGGACCCCAAATCAGCGTTAATGCAATTGTTATTTACCATTTCTTCTGTCTTTCTGATGCAAGTCAAGACTGCGAACAAAAGCACGGGCTTCGAGAAGCGGGCTGTTTGAACGAGTCTACAGCGGAAGAGAGATGGATTATGTCGGTACGTATGGCTTTGGCAAAATTATGCGCCTGCACCTGCGGGGGAGCGATGATCGGTGGCGGCGCGGTGCATGTTTCGGAAGCGCCAGCGGCCCCTTACGTCAAGAAGATGTCGAAAAAGAAGCCAGTACGGGCCCGCGCGATCAAGCGGGGCGAACCGGCTCGCAAGATCAAGCGGACCAGGCGCACGGTCAGCACGACGACAACGGCCTGCCAGCCATCGGTTGTCACGATTGCCCAGACCCCGGCGC
Organism: Sphingorhabdus sp. YGSMI21; assembly: GCF_002776575.1. Taxonomy (GTDB): domain Bacteria; phylum Pseudomonadota; class Alphaproteobacteria; order Sphingomonadales; family Sphingomonadaceae; genus Parasphingorhabdus. Next base: position 1,967,911 of record NZ_CP022548.1, read on the forward strand.
CACAGGCCATCCCACTGCCTCCTTATATTCCGCCCGCTCCGCCTATCAGCAGCACCGGCGGTTCGGTCCCGGTTGTGATCGGTGGCAGTAGCGGTGGTAGCGGCGGATTTTTTGGCGGGTTCTTCGGTGGCGGCAGCACCGGTGGCGGCACAGTCGTGATTTCCTCGACCAGCAGCGGCGGTTCGACCAGCACTTCGTCGGGCAGCAGTTCGTCGTCGTCCAGTTCCTCTTCTTCGTCCAGCTCGTCCAGCAGCTCTTCGAGCAGTTCATCCGGATCGAGTGGCGGGAAGCCCGGCAAGCCTGGACACGGTTCCAGCGGAGGGTCTGGCAGCTCTGGCTCTTCGGGAAGTTCCAGTTCATCCGGCAGTTCAAGTTCGTCCTCGTCGAGTTCGGGCAGCAGCTCTACCAGCAGCTCTTCTGGTGCAACGGGCGGGTCTTCCAGCTTCGGCGGCACATCGAGCGGTTCTTCGAGCAGCTCTTCCAGTTCCAGCTCGTCGAGCAGCAGCTCCAGTTCGTCTTCGGGCGGAAGCACCGGCGGATCAACCGGTGGTACGGATGTCCCGGCACCGCCAGTCGTGCTGCTCTTTGGCGCAGCTGCCGCGGCCCTGTTCGCCCGCCGGCGCAAAGCGAAAAAAGCAGTGGCTGCCTGAGCAGTCCAGCACCAGATATTACAGAAAAAGCGGCTGGAGCAATCTGGCCGCTTTTTTCTTTGCAGTCTTGCAAGTGAAACAGACGCTGGGCATAGGCATTTCCCATGCATGATATAAAATATATTCGCGAAAATCCGGAAGATTTTGACGCTGCGCTGGCGAAGCGCGGAGTCGAGGCTGTGGCGCAGAATATCCTGAGGCTGGACGAACAGAGCCGCGCGCTGAAAACCGAAATCCAGGAGGGGCAGGCGCGCCGCAATGAGGCGTCCAAGGCGATCGGCAAGGCGAAGGGGCAGGGCGACGAGGATACGGCCCAGGCCCTGATGGCGGAAGTTGCCGATCTGAAAAGCAAATTGCCCGGAATCGAGGAGCAGGAGCGGGAAGTTTCCGCGCAATTGCAGGACCTGCTGGCCGCGTTGCCGAACCTGCCGGCGGAGGGAGTCCCGCCCGGCGAAGACGAAGATGATAATGTTGAAGTCGCACGCTGGGGCGAACCACGCAACTTTGATTTCGATCCGAAGGAACATAGCGACATCGGTCTGGCACTCGGGCTCGATTTTGAAACGGCTGCAACAATGTCCGGTTCGCGCTTCGCCTTCCTGCGCGGCCAGATGGCGCGCCTGCAACGGGCGATCGGGCAGTTCATGCTCGACAAGCAGACCACGGAAAACGGCTTCCAGGAATGCGCCCCGCCCGTACTGGTCCGCGATCAGGCCATGTACGGTACGGGGCAACTTCCCAAATTTTCCGAGGATTCCTTCCAGACCACCAATGGCCACTGGCTGATCCCGACCGCCGAGGTCAGCCTGACCAATAGCGTGAGCGGCCAGATACTCGATGAAACGCAATTGCCGATACGGCTGACTGCGCTCACTCTCTGTTTCCGGAGCGAAGCCGGGTCTGCCGGCAAGGATACCAAGGGCCTGATCCGCCAGCACCAGTTCGAGAAAGTCGAAATGGTGGCCATCACCCACCCTGACGCCAGCGATGACGAGCACGGGCGGATGACCGAAGCGGCGGAATCGGTGCTGAAGGCGCTGGAACTGCCCTATCGGAAAATGCTCCTCTGCGCCGGGGACATGGGTGCGACGGCACGCAAGACCTATGATCTGGAAGTCTGGTTGCCCGGGCAGGACACCTATCGCGAAATCTCGAGTGTCTCGACCTGCGGCGAATATCAGGCGCGGCGGATGAACGCCCGCTTCCGGCCGGAGGGGGAAGAGAAGGGTACAAGATTTGTCCACACGCTCAACGGCTCGGGACTTGCTGTCGGGCGAACGTTGGTCGCGATCCTCGAAAATTATCAGCAGGCGGATGGTTCCGTGACAATCCCATCGGCCCTGCTCCCCTATATGGGCGGGATCGACAAGCTGGAGCCGGTTTGATGCGAATATTGCTGACCAATGATGACGGTTTCGATGCGCCCGGGATGAAAATCCTGCTCGATATCGCTTCGCATTTTTCCAATGATATCTGGATTGTTGCGCCGTCTGACGAAAATTCGGGCGCCGGCCATTCGCTAACGATCACCCGGCCGTTGCGCATTCGCAAGCGCGGTGACCAGCAATATTCGGTTGATGGAACGCCAACCGACAGCGTGATGATGGCGGTCGCCAAGATCATGAAAGACGGGCCGCCCGATCTTATCCTGTCCGGGGTCAATCGCGGCGCCAATCTCGGTGAGGATGTCACCTATTCGGGCACGGTGTCGGCCGCGATGGAAGGTGCGCTGGCGGGGATTCCGTCGATTGCCCTCAGCCAGGCCTATGCCCGGGGAGATATGGGCGCTGATGTGCCTTTTGATGCTGCCGTGAAATGGGGTGAGCGTGTGCTGCGCCCCCTGATCAAGCAACGTATGGATCATCGAACTCTGGTTAACATTAATTTCCCGGCCCTTCCGGCGAGCGACGTCAAAGGCGTACAGGTGGTGTCACAAGGCATTCGCGATTATGGCCGGTTGCAAATCGTTAGCAACCGAGACCCGCGCGGCTTTGAATATCACTGGTTCGGCCTCGGGCCGATGGTGGAGACGCCGGCACATAGCACCGATCTCGAAGCGATCGCCGATGGATATATCTCGGTTACACCTCTGCACCTGGATCTCACCCATTATGATTCTATGGATGGTCTGAAAAAACTATATCCCTGATCGGACTCCGTGTTCCCGAGAATTTACTAGGCTTTGGCCAGCGGGGCTGGCAAGCTGCGCTTTTGCTGCTAATAGCGTTTCCGTAGGGAGGGGTTGGTTAATGGGAGCCTATATGCGTCATATTGCGATCCTGATATTGCTCCTGGCAGTGAGCGCCTGCATTCCTCCTGGCCGTGCCGATTACACCCCGCCTCCGCCTCCCCCCGAATTGCCTACTGACCCTGTGGTTTACGGCACGGCGCCCGAGCAAGCTCCGCTATCCACCTGGCAGGCGAGCCCCGTCACCGCCAATGCGCAACGGGTTGAGTCAGGCACTTACATTGTTCAGCCCGGAGATACTTTGCGCGGGATTGCCAACAAGACTGGTGCCGGATCGCAGATCATTGCATCGGCCAACGGGCTGGTTGAACCCTATGTCATTCATCCCGGTCAAAGACTGAAAATCACCGGAGGGCGTTATCATGCGGTCAAGTCCGGCGAAACCGGCATCGCTATTGCCCGTGCCTACGGAGCACCATGGCGGGAAGTTGTGACGCTCAATGAACTGGAAGAACCCTATATTCTGCGCGTGGGGCAGAAACTGCTGCTGCCTTCCAGCGCCCCGAGCGATCCGACCCGTCTGAGTATCGAACAGCGCGCAGCTGCCTTTGACCTGGAGATTGACGATATCGTCACCGGTAGCCAGCCAGCGCTCGCCGATGGCGCAGCGGCCGGAGAGGCCTCCGATTGGCGGAAAGCGATAACGCCAAACACGACGATTGCTACGCCGGCGGGCTTTTCCGGGCGGTTCCAGTGGCCGGTAAACGGTCGGATCATTTCCAGCTTCGGGAGCAAGGGCGGCGGCAAGGTAAATGATGGTCTCAACATCGGTGTGCCGAGGGGCACTCCAATCCGCGCATCGGCGGACGGGGTGATTGCCTATAGCGGAGACGAAATTGGTGTATTTGGTGGACTGATCCTGATCAACCACGGCTCCGGCTGGGTCACCGCCTACGGTCATGCCGACAAACTCAACGTGACGCGCGGCCAGAATGTCAAGGCGGGCGACATAATCGGCCTCGCGGGTGAAAGCGGCTATGTTCAGGAACCGCAGCTGCATTTCGAAATCCGCAAGGACCGAAAGCCAGTAGATCCGAACATCCATTTGCCGAAACGCGGCTGAACCGATCATGGCAGGCGGCAAAAATCGGAAAATTTCCGACTATTTCACTCTCCAGCGCCGATCGAGTCTACCGGTCTGGGCCGATATTGCGTGGCGTGTCACCTTCGTTCTTGCCCTGATCGGCATGGCGGTGGCGGTGCATTATTTTGACCGCAACGGGCTGCAGGACAGTTATGACGGCGATGTAAGTTTTCTCGACGTTATCTATTTCACAATGATCTCGATCACCACCACCGGCTATGGGGATATCGCTCCGGTAACCGAGCGGGCACGGATGTTCGACGCACTGGTTGTGACTCCTATCCGCATCTTCGTCGTGCTAATCTTTGTCGGCACGGCCTATAATTTTGTTTTCAAACGAACCTGGGACAATTGGCGCATGAAACTGATTCAAAGCAATTTGCACGACCATATCGTGATCGCCGGCTTTGGGACGAGCGGCAGTGAAGCCGTGCAGGAACTGCTTGCGCGCGGTACCAATCCGGAAGAAATCGTCGTCATAGATTCTTCCGATGACGCCTTGTCGCAAGCCGAGAAGCTTGGCTGTGCGGTAATAAATGGTGATGCCACGCGCGACAATGCACTGATGAACGTGAAAATCTCGCGGGCGCGCTCGATGATCGTTTCGGCGGGGCGTGACGATACAAGTATATTGATCGTACTCACGGCCCGGCATCTTGCCTATCACCTGCCGATCAGCGTTTCGATCAAGGCGGCGGACAATGAACTGCTGGCGCGGCAAGCGGGAGCCACTACCGTGATCAATCCGGTCAGTTTCGCCGGGCTGCTGCTCGCCGGGAGTTGCGAAGGGGCAAAGATCTCCGACTATCTCAGCGATCTCGCTTCCGCCACCGGGCGGGTCAAGCTGGTCCAGCGGTCTGTCTCCGAGGATGAAGTCGGCATGGCGATGAGCGAGGTTGTCGGAACCGGTCTCGGCGTGCGTATCTATCGTGGCGACGCTGTCTTCGGTTTCTGGGAGCCCGAGGCAAGCCAGTTGGAAGCCGGCGATATAATCGTCGAAATCATTCCCGGAAACGGTGCCGAGTCGCGGGACAAGGGGCCCGCCTGAACCCGCCTGTCCGTTGGTTCATGTTGCACCTGCGAGATAAACCACTATCTTGGCAGCTCAATCACGGAGCTTGCCGATGACCGACACGATACCCATGCCAACCGGGCTTCGCCCGCCGCACCGACTGGCGCAGCTGGGTGAGCTGACATTGCCGCTCGACCTGATGCGCTTTGGCCTGCAGTGGCCGCGGCTTGTGACAGCGCCGCGCGGCGATGGCCGGCCGGTCTATCTGATCCCCGGCTATGGCGGCAGCGAATTGTCGATGCGCCCGCTGGAAGGCTTTCTCCGGCGGATCAACTATGACGTCGCCGACTGGTCGCTCGGCCGCAACAAGGGCTCGGTGGACCGCGATGTTGCGCGCTTTACCGCAGTCGCGGAAGAGCGGTTCGCCGCCAATGGCGAGCAGGCTTTCACCCTGATCGGCTGGTCGCTCGGCGGCATTATCGCCCGTGAGACGGCTCGCCTGTCGCCGCATCTGGTGCGCGAGGTGATCACCATGGGCACCCCGATCATCGGCGGCCCCAAATATACCACGCCGGGACAGCGCTACGCCAAATCCTCCAACATCCGGCTCGACCAGTTCGAGCGCGAGGTGCATCAGCGCAACAGCATCGGCTTCGACCAGCCGCTGACCGTGCTCTATTCGAACCGCGACGGTATTGTCGGACCCGATATCGCCAGGGATATCTACAATCCGCAGGCCCGTAATATCCGCGTCGATGGCGGGCATATGGGGCTGGGCTTTAACCCCAGGGTCTGGCGGATCATCGCCGACACGCTCGCCGGGCGGAGCTGATCCTCGCTCCGGTTCAATCCGCCGCCTTCTCTTTCGGCTTGCGCCACAGATAGCGGTAGACGCCGAATATATTGATCCCGAACAGCACGACATTCTGGATGGCCAGCGGGTTGTTGCCGTCGAGCAGCGAGGCGGCGATCCAGACGATGGAAGAGCCGCAGAACAGCACGAACCCGTATCCGCTGACCTTGGCGCCCGCGTTGAGCGAGACCATGGCGGCGGCGATCATGCCGCTGATGCTCGCGGTCCACCGCAATATGTCGACCAGTTCCATAATGTTGCTCCAGCTGTTGCATCGGATGTTGATGCAATGCCTACGCATGGAATGGGTCGCTGGTTCAATTACCGGCTGTTTTTTTGGTTTGCTCGGGAACTTTCCTCCTGTTCATCCATTATTGTAGCAAGCCGGGCGTTGCCTCTCCCTCCCACTTGTTGGCGACCCCGGCGTCTTCATGCCCGTTCGATAGTCGAGACCCCCTGCCAAGCTTCTATAATCATTGACCAAACCAGGCGTGCACAACGCCCATGGCGATGTAGAACAGCAGCCAGTAGCCGGCATCGATGAAGAACAATGACTTGCTCTTTTGCGAGAAGAGATAGTTGGTCCCGATCGCCGGCACGATAAAGCCCAGCGCCACGCCAAAGGCGGTCAGCACCTTCACGCCAAAATCGAGATCAGCGGCATAGGTCGCGAATGTATGCGCCAGCGTCCACGAAGCGACCAGGCTGAAGGCGAACGCCCCGCCGTAAATCTTTCCCATGCTCCCTTCTTTGATCTGCTCCTCGGTCAGCCCGACCGCGCCCATCCATTTCTTGCCCATCACCGGCCCGTACCAGATGCCGCCGACCAGAAAGCCCGCCAGCGCGGCGACGATGACCGCGATCCAGTTTACGTCGAATATGTTCATATCATCCTCCCCAGATTTGGTCCCCGGCGCAGGCCGGGTTGCCGTTGTTATAGCGAAATTTGCGTATTTCGACAATTGGGGCGCGACCCGACGTCGCAGGGCTTCTCCCTTCAGCCATGGCGAAAGGCTGGAATTCCCGAGATGGGCGCCGGCCTTCGCCGGGGCACGACGCCGGACCACGGCGCTGCCGCACATTGATCGTGACTCGCCGGGCAATTGCGCCTAAAGGCCGCGCCATATGGCTACCCAAATCCCTTCTCCGCCCAAAGTGGGCATGGTCTCGCTCGGCTGTCCCAAGGCCCTGGTCGACAGCGAACGCATTCTGACGCAGCTGCGCTCGGACGGCTATGATATGTCGGCAGACTATGCCGGTGCCGATGTAGTGCTGGTCAACACCTGCGGCTTCCTCGACAGCGCCAAGGAGGAGAGCCTCGAGGCGATCGGCGAGGCGATGGCCGAGAATGGCCGGGTGATCGTCACCGGCTGCATGGGCAATGAAGCCGATGTGATCATGAAGCGCTTCCCCGATGTGCTCGCCGTCACCGGCGCGCATCAGTACGAGGATGTCGTGACCGCGGTCCACGCTGCGGCGCCGGCGGCGCGCGGCGCGTTTGTCGATCTGGTGCCCGAAGCGGGCCTCAAGCTGACCCCGCGCCACTACAGCTATCTCAAGATCTCCGAGGGCTGCAACCATCGCTGTTCCTTCTGCATCATCCCGAGCCTGCGCGGCGACCTTGTCTCCCGCCGCCCCGACGCGATCCTGCGCGAAGCGGAGAAGCTGGTCGAGGCCGGCACCAAGGAGCTGCTGGTGATCAGCCAGGACACCTCGGCTTATGGCGTCGACATCCGCCACCAGTCCCGCCAGTGGAACGGCCCGACCGGTCAGGGCCGCGAAGTCCGCGCCCATATGACCGATCTCGCCGCCGCGCTTGGCGAGCTGCGGACACCCGAAGGGCAGGGCGTGTGGACCCGGCTCCACTATGTCTATCCCTATCCGCATGTCGACAAGGTCATCCCGCTGATGGCCGAGCGCAAGATCACGCCCTATCTCGACATCCCGTTCCAGCACGCCGCGCCCAACGTCCTCAAGCGCATGAAGCGCCCGGCCAACGAGGCCAAGGTGCTGCATCGGGTCAAGTCCTGGCGCGATATCTGCCCCGATCTCACCATCCGCTCGACCTTCGTCGTCGGCTTCCCCGGCGAGACCGAAGACGACTTCAAATATCTCCTCGACTGGCTCGAGGAAGCCCAGCTCGACCGCGTCGGTGCGTTCCGCTTTGAACCCGTTGAAGGCGCTGCGGCCAACCTGCTCGACGGCGCTGTGCCCGAAGCGGTCAAGGAAGAGCGATACCAGCGGATCATGGACGTCACCGCCCGGATCAGCGCCGCCAAGCTGCAGGCCAAGGTCGGCCGCACTTTGCCCGTGATCATCGACGACATCGGCGAGCCCGACGAGGATGGCGATGTTGGTGCGACGGCACGGAGTGAGGCCGATGCGCCGGAGATCGACGGCAATGTCTTCCTCCGCAATGTCCCCGCCAGCCTGTCGGTCGGCGATATCGTCGACGCGGTGATCGAGGATGCCGACGAGCATGACCTGTTCGGGGTTGCTGCGGGTTAGTCAGCCTGCCTTTCTGCCAATAATTTTTGTTTTCTGACACCGAGAAGCGGGATGTAATCCTTCGGGATATCACGCGCGAGCTTGGTAAAAACGGGCGCTACTTCTGGATGGTTTCTTAGTTCCGTGTGGATATGAGGCAATTCTGAATGTTCGTAGAACAGGTCGAATTCAGGCCCCTGCAGGGCTTCAATCATGGCACCGCGCTTGGCGTCGTTTCGCAAATTATCGATCACCAGCGAAGCAGCGTGATCGCGCGCTCCTACGCACAACAGCGTCTGGACCGCGACCACCGGCGCATCGCCTTCATGTTGTACGATTTGTGACAGCTTAGCCCGTGCTTCTTCGGTTCGGCCAAGGCCATGTAGCGCGCATGTCTCGCTTTGCCAGACCAGCATTCTTGCATAAGGTGATCCCGATTTCTGTGCAATTTCAGCGGCGACATTTGCGGCGACCAACCCTTCCTGCCAGCGCTTTTGGCCGACCAGACGCAAAGCCCGATTGATGACGAAGTTGACCAGCCAGCCATTTTTTTCCGGCTGATAATCGACCTGAGTGAACTGATCGAAAATTCGGTCTGCTGCATCGGTGTCTCCCAAAGCATCAAGCGCATAGGCTTCCAGATTCACAAGCCAGCTGTCGTTTTCGTCCCAGTTAGCCGGGTTGATATGATCAATTGGCCCTGCCAGCGCGATGACATCTTCAAAGCGACCGGAGAAAAACAAGGCGTAGACATAGGACCGCATTGTTTCCTTGTCGTCCGGTCTAGTCTCCACCTCGGATTTTTTTTGCAGCAGGTATCTGTGGAGAACGTCGGTCATGTTCAGGCCGGCAAAGCGCTCGATTCGTGGCCAGATTGGTTCATAGGATCGGTCCGCCAACATTATTGTGAAGTGATGAGGTGAGGCAATGTGAGGCAGCATTTTGCCGACATCGCCGACATAGCCATTCTTGACATGTTCCTCGAGCATCCGCGCGGCTGTTAACGAGCGCAGGTCGGTCGATAACAGCGCAAAATGCGGGGATTCAAACAGCATCTGAAACTGCCTCGCCACGAGATCAAGGCGACCATCTTCGTTGAATCTCCGCGTCAGGGAGAACATCGCTTCATCCGGCAACAGGGTCAGCTGTTCCGGATCATCGAGCTTGGTTATGGTTTCGAGACGGTCCAGTGCCTCGTCATTCTCTCCAGCGAGAAACGCCAGCCGGAAGATCCATTCTGGCGCGGGCTTTTTCTCGCCGTCGTGCGCCTCCCATACCTTGATATTCTGATAGGCGTTGGCCCAATCCTTTCGGTCGATCGAACATTGCAGCCGATATTCTATCCGGAACGTCTCGATTCCCTGAGTCAGGTTGCGCCGGATCAATTCAGAAAGAATCGCAGCTAATTTGCACGCGTCCGCGCGTTTTTCGGCCATACTTTTATTGTACAGACCCAAAAGGTTCTGATCATTGAGTTTTGTAAGGTCGATCTCGGCCGCATGGGGAGGAGGCTCCGCCGAAGCCGATACGGGCGCCAGCATCAATATCATCGGAGCCAATATGCGCACAAGGTCAGGATTTATAACGGTCACGACGCTGTTCCCTTCGATCCTTTATGTGTTTTTATGTCATCTGTGCTTATGCCGAAGCGGCGATAGATTGCCAGTGCGCTTTCACCCGACCCTAACTTCAAACTTTGCAATGCTATAGATTCATCTCCTTCTCCCCGCCGTCCAGCCCGAATTCGACCAGCGCTTCCGCATGGTGAGCGATGAAGTTATTCGCCACGTTGTCGACGGTTCCGGTTGTTTTCGAATAAATAGCCGGTTTTTCTGTTTCTACTGTTGTAACGCAACCCACTATTGTTAAGCTCTTGTCCAAAGGGAATTTCCTGAGGGGGCTTGGAATGATCGGTTTTTGGGTAGCGGCGCTGCTGGCGTCGGCAAACGGGCAGGCGCGGGACGTGCCTGTCGCGGCGGATAGCGCGGCCGTCGAGACAGGCGCCAGCACGCCGGTCCGGGACACCGCTTCCGCACCCCGGCAACTGCCGGCCGAGGCTTTCGCCCGTTTGCCCTTCATCGAACTGGCCACGCTGTCGCCCGATGGCCAGCATTTTGCCGGTCTCTTCGCCGTCAGTGGCGAGCAGCGCATCTTGATTTCCTCGATCGATTTCGACGCGAGCAAGACCAAGATATTCGCGGTCCCGGACGAAACCGAGATCAGCCGTATCCGCTGGATCAACGATGACAATATTCTCGTCAACATCTACGGCCTGCAGCGGGTCCAGACCGACAGCTGGTATATTTCGCGCATGTTCGCGGTCAATCGCCGCTCCGGCGAAGTGACCAAGCTGCTGTGGAACGACCGCGGCCAGAATGCGGGCAACGTGATCTGGACGCCGTCCGACGGATCGACCGAGATCCTCGCCGCAGCGCAGGGCTCCATCTATTCGAACGAGAACGCCTTCTGGCCGACGGTCTACCGCGTCAACGTCGAAACCGGCAAGGCCCGCCGGGTCGTCAAGGGCAAGACCTACGTCCTCGACTGGGGCGCCGACCGCACCGGCAATGTCCGCATCGGCATTGGCTACAGCGACCACAACCAGACCTCGCGCCTGCTCTACGCCCAGGAGGGCAGCAGGAGTTTCAAGACCGTCGACCGGGCTGACCTCGGCGAAGAGGAAGCGCTCGATGTGCCCTTCATGTTCGTGCCCGGCACCGACAACGGCTTGCTGATCAAGGACGATGCGCAGGGCAAGTCGGTGATCATGGAGCGCAATTTCCTGACCAACGAGGATATCCGCACCGTCTACGCGTCGGAAAAGAGCGACATCGCCGACGTCAAGCTGTCCTACGACGGCGCCAAGATCCTCGGCGTGGTGCTGGCCGACAAAAATGACACGGTCGAGTGGCTCGACCCCGCCATGCTGGCAGCGCAGAAGCTGCTCGACGAGGCCGCGGTCAACGCCGAAGCCCGGATCATCAGCGTCAGCCGCGACCAGAACAGCATGCTGGTCCGCATCGGCACCCCGGACAATCCGGGCCTGCTCTATTTCCTCGACGCCCGCACCGGCAGCCTTTCGAAATTCGCCGACATCAACGAATCGATCGGCAACCGCCGGCTCGCGCGCGCCAAATATATCCAGTACAAGGCGCGCGATGGCCTGGACATCGAGGGCGTGCTGACGCTGCCCAAGGGGCGCGAAGCCAAAGACCTGCCGCTGATCGTCATGCCGCACGGCGGGCCGTGGGGGCACGACAGCCTGGTCTATGACTATTGGGCCCAGTTTATCGCCGACCGCGGCTATGCCGTGATCCAGCCCAATTTCCGCGGCTCCACCGGCTATGGCAATGCCTTCATGAAAAAGGGCCAGGGCCAGATGGGCTTCGCCATGCAGGACGATATTTCCGACGCCGTACAATGGGCGGTCGACGAGAAAATCGCCGACCCCGCCAGGGTCTGCATCGTCGGCGCGTCCTACGGCGGCTATGCGGCGATGTGGGGGGTCATCAAGGACCCCGACCAATATCGCTGCGCCATCTCCATCTCCGGCGTGTCCGCGCTCCGCCGCGAGGTCAACGATTTCGGCGGCTCGGTCCGCGCCAAGCTCTACCGCAGCCAGTGGGAGAAAATGACGCCCGATTTCAAGGCCGTCTCGCCGCTCTACGCCATCGACCGGATCAAGGCCCCGCTGCTGCTGATCCACGGCAAGAAGGACGTCACCGTCGACCATGTCCAGTCGGAGAAAATGTACAAGGCCATGACCAGGGCGGACAAGCAGGTCGACTTCGTCTCGCTGCCGCTGGCCGACCATTATTTCACCCGCGGCGCCGACCGGCTGCTGTTGCTGCAGTCAATCGAAAATTTCCTCGCCACCCATAATCCGGCTTACTGACCGGCTATAGCATCACCGTCCTTTCCGCCCGCAAAGCGCGCCAGCCGCCGCCATCGCCTGTGCTCGGGACCGCCGGTCTCTCGACTGCGCTCGAGACGAACGGGGATTGTGGTGACATTCGTCATTGCGAGCGTAGCGACGCAATCCAGAGCGGCGAGTGACGCTCTGGTTTGCCGCGTCGCTCGCAATGACGAAGGCATTCTCCACCGCGAAGGATATTCTTAAGCCCCTCCTTTTCAAAGGAGGGGTTGGGGTGGTTTCTTTCCTCTGGGCGCTGTGTTTGCGTTTCCATTCCGTCATCTCCGCTCCATCGCTTTTCGCTGACGCGAGCGATGCTTGCGCATCGCCACCACCCCAACCCAGTTCCGGGTGAAACGGCCCCCGGCCGTTTCAGTTCAGTCCGGGGGACTGATCGACCCGAAACTTCTAAAGATGAGGGGCTTAGATTGGGCTCAGGACAGGCAAAGGTCGAGACACTTGTCCCTTTCCGCCGGTCTCTCGACTGCGCTCGAGACGAACGGGGGGCGGGGCCATCATCGCGCTGCTGCGGCAAATAATCGTCATCCTGAACTTGTTTCAGGACCTCCGCCGGCAGCGCGCAGTCTCACGAGGTCCTGAAACAAGTTCAGGATGACGAAGCTGCTGCTTTCGATGACGAAGTTGTTAATCCGCATTGTCCCCATTCGCCTGAGAGGCCCTTCTCTATCAACATTCGTCATTGCGAGCGTAGCGACGCAATCCAGAGCGTCTTGTCACGATCGTCAGCATTTGCCGCTCTGCTTTGCCGCGTCGCTCCGCTCCTCGCAATGACGAGCGCCACCCGAAGTTTACAAACTTTACACTGTTATAGATTCTTTCCCTTCTCCCCCTCGTCACGTCGAAATTCGCGCATGGCTTCGGCGTTACAGGGCAGGGCGTTGATCACCGCTTCGTCGCGCGTGCCGGTGGGTGTCGCGGTCAGGCCGGGGACCTCGCGTTCCATTTCGGCGGCTTCTTCGGGAGTCATGCGATAATAGTCGGGCGGGCCGTCCTGATAGGGGAAGGCGATCGCGTAAAATTCCTCGCCCGTGTCTTCCACCGGCACCGGCCGCCCCTGCGCTTCGGCCCTGGCGGCCGCGATCGCCAGTTCCTCCTCGGTCGGCGTGGCGATCAGCGGCGCGGTGTCCTCGCCCACACGAATCGCGTCGAGCATATCGCCAAAGCGCGCCGCCCCGCGTTGCGCCGGGATCTGCTCGGCAATCTTGTCGAGCCGCGCCAGATGGGCGAGCAGCAGCCGGCTGTCATAGCGCCGCCGCGTCGCCACCACCTCGCCGTGGTAGAAGACCTCTTCCTCGACGCCTTCAATGGCCCGCTCCTGCAACTTGTCCTGCGCCTCCTCCCGCGCCAGCACCAGGGCCGCCAGCCACGCCCGCGCAAAATCCGGATCGCGCCGTTTCAGGTCATAGGCCGACTGGCGGCTGCGCTGGACAAAATAGGCCGACGCCTGGACATTGCCGGTCTGCGCGAGCGCTTCGAGGAATTTGACGCGGAGTTCGCGGTGCCAGCCGTCATGGCGGGTGCAGTCCCCCTCCCGCTCGCGGGAGGGGCTAGGGGTGGGGGTGTCTGTTATATTAGCACCAGCACTCTCGGTTTCACACTGGCCCACCCCCGGCCCAGTATCAGGTGGAACTGCCCCCGGCAGTTCCAGATCAGTCCGGGGGACGGATCGACCTGATACTCGCAAGCGGGAGGGGGGTATCACTTCTCCGCCATCACCTTCACTCTCAAGCCCCTCCTTTTCAAAGGAGGGGTTGGGGTGGTTACTCTCGTCCGAGCGGCCTTCTCGAGGCTCCGATCCACCTGCACCGTCCCCCGTTGCCTCACCCCGCACCACCCGCAGGCGGTGAATAAATTCGTCCTGAAATGTCATAGGTTTTACTCCTTGTATGGGACCATGCCGGCCGCCGCACAGCGGTGCGGGGGCTTGGGGATGGTTTGTTAAAGGGAGAAATAATAACCTATTTGGTTGAGTGTAGGAAAGGGGAAAATTGATTATCCTACGCATACCCAATAATAGTGTTTGACGTTTCTAGCTGTATAACTAATTATATTCCCATGAAAAAGATCAGTACAAATCCTTCACAACTTCGGCAAGGAATGAGTATCGGTACCGGCAATGCTGAGACCGATGATGAGTTTCTTTTTGATTGTTTTGTTAATCATGGTTCGAAGTTTGAGTTTGAAAAATGTAGTTCACCAAGGATGATCATCGCGGGTCGAACGGGGTCAGGGAAAACGGCAATTCTTCGTCAGATATATCATGAAGCTGAACATGCTGTGGAACTCGATCTCACAGAAATGTCTATGAACTATGTTTCAAATTCAGACGCCTTGAGGTTTCTCAATTCGATTGGCGCTGATTTGGATTTGTTATTCCAAATATTATGGAAACACGTTCTTTGTATCGAATTCATCCGACTTAGGTGGTCTGTAGATTCAGTTGAAAAATCAAATAGCATTTTCCAGAAAATAGTCGATCGTTTTGGCAATAATCCTCGGAAAGCGAAGGCGATCAAATACCTGAAAGACTGGGAGGGGCGTTTTTGGATAACGATGGATGAAAACATCAAAGAGATAACGGAGAGTTTTGAGAACAAGTTTGGGGCAGAATTTGGCCTTGATATTGAGAAGTTTTCCGCAGGCGGTCAATATGACAAAAGGATGAGTGTCGACAAAAAGAAAGAAATCGTTGCGAGAACAAAGCAAATCATTGATTCCAATCAACTCCAGGAATTAGCTCAGATTATTGATGTTTTAGCTGAATTGTCTGACTTGGAGGGGATGAAGAGTTATTATTTGCTTATCGATAAATTGGACGAACATTGGGTGGACGCAGAGGTTAGGTTCAAGATGATCCGCGCACTGCTATCCAGCTTACGCCAGTTTAGAAAAATATCTAATCTCAAGATATTGGCAGCATTGCGAACAGACGTTCGAGAACGAGTTATGTTGGAGACCACCGATCCGACTTTTCAGAGAGAGAAGTTTGATGATTATGCTCTCAATGTAACTTGGAAAAAACAACAACTTTTAGAGTTGGTTGATTTGCGAATAGGACAGCTATTTAAAAGGCAGTACACAAACGATACCGTAAAATATTCTACAATATTTCCGGCCAAAATGGCTAGTAACAAAGATACATTTTCTTGGATGCTTGAAAGAACACTAATGCGACCGCGGGATATTATACACTTTATAAATGAGTGTATTGATATGTCTGAAGGGGATTATGACATATCTGTGCGCAATATTAAAAAAGCAGAGTATGAATATTCGCGGAAACGTCGAGATGCTTTATTGCAGGAATGGTATAGTGCTCAACCTCATTTGGATGAGATGATACGGCTATTTGTCGATAAGGAGCGCCGAGTTTATAAGCTAGGCGCGATTCCAACTGACAAAATCCAAGAGACTGCAATGAATATCGCTGCACGACCAAACCCTCAGAAGGATCTTTTTTGGGATATGTGCAAAAACGTGTTCGATGGAGAGGGTGTTTCGGAAGTTGAGATGGTAAGCGTCGCCGCTTCAATATGTTATCGTGTAGGTGCTATAGGTTTGAAATTGAGCACCGAAGAACCGTTCGTCTATTCTCATTTAAACGAGCCGCTCATCCCATTCGATGTTCTTTCCACCGATACGAAAGTCAAAGTGCATCCTATGTTGCACGGCGCTTATAGAATATCAGTTGTTGGTGAATAATTTTAATTGGGTTGAGTTAAATCTGATTTATCAAGAAAATCGATATAACCCTCACCCCAACCCCGTAACCCCCAACAAACAAATCACAAACCCATAACCCAGCACGCCATACACCCCCGCCCGGAACCACGGATAGGGGATGCGCGCCTTGCCGGGGTGGCCGGTCGGGTGGACGACGGTCAGGCGCTCGCCGATTACCGGGGTCGGGAAGGGCGTGGTCAGGGGATCGCGGACCTCGATAAAGCCGCCGCGCTCGTCGGGCACCAGCAGCACCGCGCTGTACAGCGTCGCGCCGCCGCGCTTCTTGAGCTGGTGGCGGATGATCTGGGCGGGCACGCGGCGGGTGCCGCCGCGGATATACAGCAGATCGCTGCGCAGCATCAGCGCCAGTCCCGTGGCCGCCAGGGCCAGGCCGATCAGGAGGAAGAGCGTGTCGATGGTCGCGCGCTATCACGCTTTTGCCGGGCTGTTAAGTACCCTCTCCCGCACGGACGAAGGGGCGGGGCGGAGCGGGAAATCCGCAGCCGCCCCCTTAAATCCGGTTGGTCGCGACCGTTAGTAGCGGGGTTCGCATCGTGAAAATTGCGGTTGGTGGACGGCAATCCGGGCGGGTTTCCGGGAAACGAGGTGAATTCATGGTCGCAAAGGTGATGCTGCAGCGTCTGTTCGACATCCACAGGGAATTCTGGACGTTCAATTCCGAGCGCGATCCCGGCACGCGCGAATTGATCGCCCGGCAGCAGCTCAAGCTGATCGCCGATGTGTCGCGGATCATCGCCATCGCCATGATCCCGGTCGCGATCTACATGATGGTCAATCTGTTCATTCACGCCAGCGCACCGTTCATTGCCGCGGGTCTGTTCGGGATGGCGGTCATCATTTTCCTGTCGATCAGAAATTTCCGCCGGGACCTGATGCCGGATTTCGACTTCAGCACCTTCTATGCGTTGCGGCGGAAACTCTGCTACGAAAGCATCATCGTCGCCCTGGCGCTGAACCTGAGCCTCGCCTTTCCGCTGGCTTTCGGACAGATCCCGCTGAACGAGAACAGCGTGATCCTGATCCTCGGCAGCATCGTGATCGGCGGCTTTACCTATGGCAGCATCCCGCGCGCGCAGACCTTCGCGATCGCGATCTCGACCGGTCTGACGGCGATGGCCTTCTTCGTCGTCAATGGCATGACGGCGGTGCAGTCGGCGCTGCTGCTGGTCTTTTTCGCCCTCTGTATCGACTCCATCTACCGCCTCTTCTTCTTCAATTTCGCCAAGCGGCATATCTATGCGGCCAAGCAGAAGGACGCGGCGGAAACCGTCAAGCTGCTGCTCAACGACTATGCCGAGCAGAGTTCGGACTGGTTGTGGGAAACCGACGAGTCGCAGCGGATCGTCCGGGCGTCGGCCCGGTTCGCGGCGGCCGCCGGCCGGCCGGTTGGCGAGCTGAACGGCCTGCACATCGCCGACCTGTTCGAGGAGGGCGGGAAACGCCATATGCTGCTGCAGCGGATCGGGCAGGGAGAGCCGGTGCGCGAACTGGTGCTGCCGATCAAGGTTGACGGCGAAGACCGCTGGTGGCGGATATCCTGCCGGCCGATGGACAGGGCGGAAGGGCGGTCGAAGGCACTGCGCGGCGCGGCGACGGATGTCACCAACGAGAAACAGGCGAAGGACGAAGTCGCGCGCCTGGCCCATTATGACAGCCTGACCAATTTGCCCAACCGGGACCTGTTCAACCAGTCGCTGGAAAGCGCGCTGGCGCGGCTGCAGGGCGACCGCAATATCGCCGTGCTCTATGTCGATATCGACCGGTTCAAGGCGATCAACGACACAATGGGCCACAATGCCGGCGACCGGGTGCTGCAGGTGGTCGGCAACCGGCTGGCCACGGCGACCGGCGAAGAGGATATCGTGGCCCGGCTGAGCGGCGACGAATTTGCCATCTGCCTGACCGACGCCGGCGATAGCGGCGAAGTGGCCGAAATCGCGTCCGACATCGTCCACGCCGTGTCCCAGCCCTTCATGATCGACGGCCACAAGATCACTCCGGGCATCAGTCTCGGCATCGTCGTTTCCAACGACAAGTCGGAAACCGCCGAGGGCCTGCTGCACAACGCCGACATCGCGCTGTACAAGTCAAAGGACAACGGGCGGGGCCGGGTCACGCTGTTCGAGCCGCAGATGTTGCAGGCGAAACTCGACCGGCGCGAGATGGAGCTGGATCTGCAGGCGGCGCTGAAGGGTGACGAGCTGGAACTCTATTATCAGCCGGTCTTCGATATCGAGACCGAAAAACCGCTGGGCTATGAAGCGCTGATCCGCTGGAACCATCCGGCCAAGGGCATGGTCATGCCGAACGAGTTCATCCCGATTGCCGAGGCGACGGGGCTGATCATCCAGCTGGGTGAATGGGTGCTCCGCACGGCGCTGCTCGAACTGAAGAACTGGCCGGACCATCTCGGCGTCTCGGTGAACCTGTCGCCGGCGCAAATGCGCAGTCCCAATCTGCTGCCGACCATCATCAACGGCCTGGCGTCGGCGGGAGTCGCCCCGCACCGCCTGGAGCTGGAAATCACCGAAACGGTTATCATGAGCCACAACCAGGCCAATTTCGACCTGCTGAACAAGATCCACTCGCTCGGCGTCAAGATCGCGCTGGATGATTTCGGCACCGGCTACAGTTCGCTCAACTATCTGCGCAGCTTCCCGTTCAACAAGATCAAGATCGACCGCTGCTTTGTCGAGGATGTCGACGACCGGGAGGACTGCCAGGCGATCATCCGTGCGGTGACCGGCCTGGCGTCCAGCCTGGGCATGGTGACGACGGCGGAGGGCATCGAACGCGACGGACAGTTGCTGCAGGTGAAGCGGGCCGGCTGCAAGCAGGTGCAGGGCTATCTGTTCAGCAAGGCAGTCCCCGCCAGCGCGATCGCCGGCCGTGTGGTGCAGCAGCAACCCGAACCTGTCGCTCCGGACGCTATCGAGAAACCGGAGGCCGGTTTCGATCTGGCAGACCGCAGGCACGGTTAGGCCGGCCCGGCCGGCGCTGCGGCCAACCCGCTTCCGCCCCGCCCTTAACCGGCCAGTTAAATCTTCAATTGCAACTCGTCCCCGCCAATGGCATAACATGGAAAAAGCTGGGAGAGACGGCAATGGCGACTCAGATCGTGAATGAAGGCAGTGCAGCAATAGAATCGGTCGACGTGCTGATCGTCGGCGCGGGGATTTCCGGCATCGGCATGGCGGTGCATCTGCGCGACAAATGTCCGGGCAAGAGCTTTGCCATTGTCGAGCGCCGCGACGATATCGGCGGGACCTGGAACCTGTTCCAATATCCCGGCATCCGCAGCGACAGCGACATGCACACGCTCGGCTTCAATTTCGAACCGTGGACCGAGCAGAAGGCGATTGCCGACGGGCCCTCGATCATCAACTATCTCCACCGGATCAAGGCCAAGCATGATCTGGAGAAACATATCCATTTCGGCCACAAAGTGCTCTCGGCCAGCTGGTCGAGCGAGGATGCGCGCTGGACCGTGACGGCGGAGAAATCCGACGGCAGCCAGGTCGTGATGCACGCCAATTTCGTCTATATGGGCGCCGGCTATTATGATTATGACAATCCCTATGATGCCCAGATAGAGGGCTTGCAGAATTTCAAGGGCGAGGTCGTCCACCCGCAATTCTGGCCCAAGGATCTGGACTATGCGGGCAAGAAGGTCGTGATCATCGGCAGCGGCGCGACCGCGGTGACGATTGTCCCGGTGGTGGCGGAAAAGGCGAGCCATGTGACGATGCTGCAGCGCACGCCGACCTGGTATGCGGCGCGCCCGGCGAAGGACGGGCTGGCCAATTTCCTGCGCAAGATCATGCCGGAAAAATG
Source organism: Sphingorhabdus sp. YGSMI21 (assembly GCF_002776575.1). GTDB lineage: Bacteria > Pseudomonadota > Alphaproteobacteria > Sphingomonadales > Sphingomonadaceae > Parasphingorhabdus. The sequence goes on from NZ_CP022548.1 coordinate 1,987,757, forward strand.
GGCCTATGCGATCATCCGCAAGAAGAATGTGTGGATGCAGGACATCACCTTCCGCACCTCGCGCGACAATCCGGAAAAGGTCATTCGCAAGCTGGAAAAGCCGCTCAAGAAAGAGCTTGGCGACAAATATGTGAAGGAAGATTACACGCCGCCTTACGGCCCGTGGGAGCAGCGCCTCTGCCTGGTGCCCGACGGCGACATGTTCAAGGCGATTGCCGCGGGCAGGGCCGATCTGAAAACCGGCCATATCGATACGGTGACCGAAAATGGCATCAAGCTGAAGTCCGGCGAGACGCTGGACGCGGATATCATCGTCACCGCGACGGGGCTGAAGCTGGCGGTGGCCGGCAAGGTTGCCTTCGAGGTCGATGGCAAGCCGGTGCACTGGCCTGATCATTATTATTACAAGGGCTGCATGTTCTCCGACATTCCCAATCTGGCGATCGTGTTCGGCTATCTCAACGCGAGCTGGACGCTGAAGGCGGATATTGTCTCGGAATATACCTGCCGCGTGCTCAACCATATGGACGCGACCTCGACGCGGATCGCCAATCCGGTGCTGGACAGGGAGCTGGAGCAGGAGCAATTGTTCGATTTCTCGTCCGGTTATATCCAGCGGTCGATCGACGAACTGCCGCGCAACAGCACCGCCATGCCGTGGAAGCTCAACCAGGATTATCTGTTCGACCGGAAGATATTGCGCCACGATCCCGTCGACGACGGGGTGCTCAAATTTTACGGCCCCAATTCGCAGCAGGGTGCGGGGCAGGGCGAGCCGGCGCTGGAGGCCGCCGAGTAGGCGCAGCGGTCGCGCGTCGGCGCTCGAGAGCGCCTCTGGATGCTTAACCTTTTGTTGAGCAAGATCGCCTAGTCATTCCGGCAGGGGGCTAGGGATGGGCTACATGAATTCGCAATTTCGCACGGTGGAACCGGCGCTGATCGAGCAGCGCAAGGCGTTCCGCCATCCGGTGCAAATCCAGCGGACCGCGATCCGCCAACATGGCAAGACCGCCAAAAAGGGCGAGCTGGTGGATGTCTCCATCTATGGCTGCCGGGTTGCCAGCGATAGTATGATCGCCGAGGGCAGCCGGGTCTGGCTGCGTTTCGAAGACAGCAGCCCGATTACGGCAACGGCAATCTGGTGCAAGGATGGACATGTCGGCTGCCGCTTTGACGAAACCCTCGATCAGAAGCTGTTTCGACGCCTCACCCTGATCAGCGAGTAGCCGGGCCCCGGCCCTGACAAAACCGATTGCTTGCCAACTGACAATCATGTCAGTAAGGTAGCGATATGGAAAACAAGATTCTTGATGTGTTGATTGTCGGTGCCGGTTTGTCCGGTATTGGCGCGGCGGTTCACCTGACCAAAAGATGCCCGGGTAAAAGCTTCGCGATCGTCGAGGCGCGGGAGCGGCTTGGCGGGACCTGGGATCTGTTCAAATATCCGGGCATCCGCAGCGACAGCGACATGTATACATTGGGCTATAATTTCAAACCCTGGACCGCGCGCCGGGCGATTGCCGATGCGCCGTCCATCCTCGACTATCTCAATGAAACCGTGGAGGAATACGGCCTGCAGGACAGGATTCTGTTCAACAACAAGGTCGTCGACGCAAACTGGTCGAGCGAGGAGGCCTTGTGGACGGTCAGTCTGCAGCGTGGTGATGGGTCGATCGACACGGTCAAATGCAATTTCCTGCACATGTGCTCGGGCTATTACAGCTATGAGGAAGGCCATAATCCCGATTTTCCCGGCAAAGCGGATTTTGCCGGACCGATTGTCCATCCGCAATTCTGGCCCGAAGATCTGGATTATTCGGACAAGAAAGTCGTGGTGATCGGCAGCGGTGCGACCGCCGTAACGCTGGTTCCCTCGATGGCCGAAACGGCAGCGCATGTCACCATGTTGCAGCGTTCCCCGACCTATATCGTTTCGCGACCGGGCGAGGACAAATGGGCCTTGCGGTTGCGCAAATTCCTGCCTTCCAAGCTCGCCTATCTGCTGACGCGCTGGAAAAATGTGTTGATGGGCCTGTTCATGTTCAACCTCGCACGCAAGAAGCCCGCGGCGTTCAAAGGCCGGTTACTGGAAATGGTGAAAGAGGAAATGGGCCCCGATGTAGATATGGCCGATTTCACACCCAGCTATAATCCATGGGACCAGCGCCTGTGCCTGGTGCCCGACAGTGACCTGTTCAATGCGCTGAAATCCGGCAAGGCGTCGATCGTCACCGATCATGTCGAAACATTCACCAAGGACGGCATCCGGCTGAAATCCGGCAAGACGCTCCAGGCGGATATCATCGTCACGGCGACCGGCCTGAAAATGCTGACCGGCGGCACCGCGACCATTTCGGTGGACGGCAAGCTGGTCAAATTCGGTGACAAGATCAATTACAAGGGCGTCATGTTCTCCGGCATTCCCAATTTCGGGATGACCATGGGCTATACCAACGCCAGCTGGACGCTCAAAGCCGACCTGACCAGCGAATATGTCTGCCGGTTGATCAACTATATGGACAAGAACGGGACACCGATCGCCACCCCGACATTGCCGGCGGACGGACTGATCGGCACCGAACCGATGCTGGACTTCAGCTCCGGCTACGTCCAGCGCGCGATCAAGAGTTTGCCGAAACAGGGTGATCGCAAACCGTGGCGGCTCAACCAGAATTTTCCCAAGGACATCATCAACCTGCGCCACAAACCGGTCGACGACGGTGTGATGGTCTTTTCCAAGCCGGGCGCCGCGATCCTTCGCATGCCGACGAAGCGGGTCGAATCGGACACAATTGCCGCCGAATAGACACTCGCGCTTGGCCTTGTCTGAGGCTATAGCGGGCAAATGACTGATTTTAAGGCATTGATCGAGGCCGACACCGGCCAGAGCGCGCGCAATATCCAGCTACTGGATGTCGGCAATTTCGAAACATGGCTGAAAGGGCAGCCGGAGAATATCCGGGCGCTGGTCACGGCCAACCAGTTTTCCGGCAAGGCCGACAGCTTTCTGCTGCTGCCGCCGGTCGGCGGTAAAAGCGAGGACAAGTCGGTGGCGACCGATTTCTCGGTGGTGGCGGGTGTGCCGGACCAGGCGAAGCTCGATGCTTGGTCGCTGGCCAGACTGGGCAGTGGCCTGCCCGAGGGCAATTACCGGCTGCAGGATGTCAGCGCCAAGGGTGCGCTGTTCGGCTGGCTGATCTCGCAGCATGAATTTGACCGTTACAAGGAACTGCCCGACCGGCAGGGGCCGAGCGTGCTGCTGGTCAACGATGCCATTGGCCAGCGCGATGAAGCGGTGCGTCAGGCCGAGGCAACCGCGATGGTCCGTGATCTGGTCAATACGCCGGCGGCCGACATGGGCCCGGACAGGCTTGAGGACATCGTCGACAAGCTGGCGGGCGAGCATGGCGCAGAACTGAAAGTGACGCGCGGCGACACGCTGGAAGAGCATTTCCCGATGATCCACGGCGTCGGCAAGGCGGCGATGCGCGCCCACGCGCCACGCCTGCTCGAGCTGAAATGGGGCAGGGCCGACCATCCGAAAATCGCAATCGTCGGCAAAGGCGTGACCTTTGACAGCGGCGGGCTTTCGATGAAGTCGCCCGCAGGCATGATGCTGATGAAAAAGGATATGGGCGGCGCTGCCCATGCCATCGCGCTGGCGCGGATGGTGATGGAAGCGAGGCTGCCGGTGCAGCTGCACCTGCTGGTTCCGGCGGTGGAAAATGCGATCGACGGCAATGCCCTGCGGCCGGGCGACATATTGCACAGCCGCAAGGGACTGACCGTCGAGATTACCAATACCGATGCCGAGGGTCGGCTGGTGCTGGGCGATGCGCTGACTCTGGCCGGCGAGCAGGAGCCGGAATTGATCATCGACTTTGCGACGCTGACCGGCGCGGCGCGGGTTGCGCTGGGGCCGGATCTGCCGGCGATGTTCTGTGACGACCGGGCGATGGCGGACGGGCTGCTGCAGGCCGGAGAGGAAGAAAGCGATCCGCTCTGGCAGATGCCGCTCTGGTCCGGCTATGACGCGATGCTGAGCAGCAATATCGCCGATTGCGTGAACAGCGCGTCGGGTGGCTTTGCCGGCTGCATCACTGCGGCATTGTTCCTGAAGAAATTTGCGCCGGAATCGGTGCCCTGGGCACATTTCGACACATTCGCCTGGCGACCGGCGGCCAAGCCGGGCCGGCCGCAAGGTGGTGAAGCGCTCGGCCTGCGCGCGAGCTGGCGCTATCTACAGGGACGCTACGGGCAGTAAGGTTAGCAAGCAGCCTGTCTGAAAACTGCTGACGACAGGACCGTCAGGCCGATTGTCTTCGCTTTCGGGACAGGCGACGCATTTGCCGCCACCCGACGAGCAGCCCGACAATCAGGATCGCGATGCAGCCGAACAGGATCCAGGTGAACATCCCGTCCATCCTGGCGGCGAAGGCGAGATTGTCGACATTGCCGGTTTTCCAGAAGACCCACTCGCTGGCGATCGTGGTGGCGAGTATGGCACTGCCGGTCTCGAGGATGACAATGCCATCACCGCTCGCGGGGTCGACCCGCACCGCACTGTTGATGGCAGGCTCGTTCTTTCCGTCATGGCCGATGATGAAACCGCCCTTGTTGTCCGGCGCGAGCAACATCGGCCCCAATCCCCAGATATCGGCGCCCAGCGATGACGCGTGAGGTGTGGCCATGGTGGCGAGAATATTTTGAGACAGAACCTTCTGCTGGCTTCCCGGCAGCTGGGCGAGAGCGAATGTGGTCATGTCGGCAGGCGTGGTAAACAGGGATGTCGCCGCCAGCGCCGTATACCAGCGGAACGGCTCGCTATCGCCATCCAGCGTGAAATTCTCGGCGAGGCCCATCGCCTGCGCCTTGTGGTGATCGAAGGTCGTCCGCGTCATGCCCAGCGGTGTGAATATCCGTTGCTCCATATATTCGGGGAAGGAGAGACCCGAGACTTCCTCGACCATCAATTGCAGCAGGGTATAGCCGCCGCCCGAATAGTTCCACGCCGCCCCCGGCGTTTCTCCGACCCTGACCACGCCCGACTTTCCGGGCGAGGCATCGGCGGCGCGGGTCAGCGAATCTTCCAGCGTCTGGACGGCGTCCGGCGTGGCAAAGCCATTATAGCCGAGCCTGTCATCCAGGCCCGCCGTGTGGCTGAGCAAGCGGCGGACGGTCACCTGTTCGTGATCGAATTTGCTTTCCGGCAATGTCCAGCGTTCCAGATAATTTTCCACCGGAGCGTCGAGGTCGACCAGACCATCCTCGACAAGCGCCATTACGCCCCAGGCGGTAATCCATTTGCCGAGCGAGGCTACCTGATAGACGGAATTCTCATCAACCGGAGATCCCGTTGACCAGGAAAATTTCTCGACAGGCTTGCCATTTTCAATCAGCGCGAAACCGAGATTTCCGCGATGCCCGGTTTCGATCTTTGTGCGGGCGGCCTGAACGAAATCTGCCGGCGCTGCGGAACTCGTCATGGGACGGTGCCACCATCCTTCGCTGGTACCGATGAAAAGCGCGGCGGCCCAGAGCGCCATCGCTGCCAATGTGGCGATGCCGGTGATGACAAGTCTGATCATATTCCATTCCTTCTTCGCTTGGCGTCGCAAGACAATCAACCATTCTGACCGGCGGGCCAATCAGGCTGCTGGTGCTGGCTCACCGCAACCTAGGGGAATTGACGGTCCGATTGCTTGACAGGTCATGCCAAGCTTTTGACCCAGCGCGCCACCCCCGGCTTGTGTTGCCTGGCTAGTCGTTCTGCCGGTAGGCTTGCGGCGTTAGGCCATTCCAGCGCTTGAAGGCCCGGGTGAACGCGCTTTGCTCGGAAAAGCCTGTGAGAAAGGCGATTTCGGCCAGACTATAGTGGGACTGTTCCAGCAGGCCGCTGGCCAACGCGGACCGGGATTTCTCCAGCAAACCCTGGAAGGACATCCCTTCATCGGCCAGTCGCCGGTTAAGGGTGCGGTCGCTAAGCCCCAGTTTGCGAGCGATTTCCGCCTTTTTCGGCACCCCGGTCGGCAGGGCTGCGGAAATCTGCGACTGGACGCGCTGCTCGAAGCTGATGTCCCGCTGCAGCGTCGCAAGCTTGTGGTCGAGCTGCGCTTCGAAAAAGCGGGACATGGCCGTGTCGCCCAGCCGATTGGGTTCAAGGGTAACGGTTTTTGGGACGGCCAGAGCGTTGAATTGCGACGAAAAATGGACGGGACAGCCGAAATGTTGCTGATAATGGCTCGTGGATCCAGGCGGCGGGTCATGGCGATAATGAACCGCCAGAGGAGCAAAAGCGCGGCCCACCGAATCTTGCGCCAGGGCGAGGAACGAGGCCATCGCGGCTTCGTTGGACAGGCGCACGCCGGGCGAACGGGCTTCGCGATCCATCGCGATCAGGACGGTCTCCTCCTGTTCATGGACGGAATATAGTCTGGTGCCGTTGATCAATTCGGCATAGCGGGCTGCGCGCCGAAAGGATTCGAGCAGTGTCGGCGCGGATTTCCAAGCCAATCCGAGCACGCCATATTCGTCGCAGCGCATCGATGCGCCAGCTCTCAGGTGAAATTCTACCGGCCCGGCTTCGGTCTCGGCAAGCCGTTGCAACAGATCATAATAGCCCTCCTCGGACACCAGCAGGTCAAAATCCAGCGGCGTATCCGGATCGACACCCATTTCGCGCAACAGCAATGGCTTGTTCAGGGAATCGCTGGCCGCCGCAATGACCTTGCGGACGAACAAGGATGAAATTTGAGCCAATGCCTGCGGGCCCTCCGTTTGAACCTAGTGTCAATTTCTAGGCAAGCAGAGGCGCTCTGTGAAGCCGCTTTTTCAGGGCGGCGAGTGGTGGAAGAACAACGGGCCAGTCAACCGCCGATCACGAGGCGGGTTGTCCGCCCAATATGGACGGGTCCACGCCTTGTGCCCGCAGACCCTCGATCAAATTCTTCCGGGTTCGCGCCAGATCGGGCTGGCTGGCGGCCCCGTGCAGCTGATCCAGCGCAGTCCGGTCATAGAGACGCCCGCCGGCGATCACCATGGCCGGACGCCCCGCAGCATCGAGATCGTCCAGCGGATTGTCGTCGAGCAGAATGAGGTCGGCGCGGTGGCCGGGCGCGATACGGCCCGCTTCATCCGCTTCGCCGAGCGCCATTGCGGCATTTTGCGTTGCCGCGCGCAGGACTTCGCCATGTGACAGGCCGGCTTCGGACAGCAGATGCAGCTCCTGGATCAGGGACCGGCCGGGAATATTGGTGAAAATACCCGCGTCGCTTCCGGTAACGATCAGCACGCCGGCATCGGCGAAAATCTTTGTCGCCCGCTTGTAAAAATCAAAGGCGGCGCGCGCCGGGGCGATCGCTTCGCCGGACCAGCGATCGTAATTTTCCTGTTCCTGGGCCACGACCAGCGGGTTCAATATGTCCACGTCGGGCCGATCGAGATATTCTCCGCGCGTCTCGGCAACCCGCATCAGATTGTAAAAGGCGAGAAGGGTCGGATCGACCGGCACGCCGGCGGCTGCAACCCGGGCGGCGAGATTTTTTGCGGCGGCCTCGTCATGGGCATCGCGCAAGCCATGCCAGACAATCGATTCAATATGTTCGACGGTAATGAACCCGTCGTCCAGCAATTCCTCAAAGGCGATATTGAACGGGCGAGTCCGCGGCATGCCCGGTTCCCGGACGCCCTCGGGCGTGTGGCCCATGACCGTCATGCCGAGCGCTCTGGCTTCGTCGCGCGCCGCTTCATAAGCCTCGCGGGACAGGTTCGAATAGACTTTGATATGACGGTATCCGGCCTCATGCTGGGCGCGAACCGCGGCACGCGCCTCGGTGCCGTTCGCGACGATCTGGTGGTTTACCTGGGCATTGGGGCCGTAGCTGTTGAGAATGGGACCGGTGGTTATGAGGCGCGGGCCGGCGATTCGTCCGGCCGTGATTTCTTGCGCGAGGCGCAGATGAAAGGGCATGCCGGAAGCATTGCGGATCGTCGTCACGCCACGCGCCAGATAGGCGCCGAGCGCGGCTTCGTCCCAGACGTGCACGTGCATATCGACAAGGCCTGGCATCGCGATCCGGCCGCCGCCGTCGACCACGCGGGCAGCAGAGGGTATGGTTACAGCGGTCGTTGGTCCGACAGCCGTGATCGTTCCTCCGTCAATCAGAACCGACTGATCCGGTTTCAGCACCGGGTCTGATCCGCTGAGATCGAGAATGCGAATATTGCGGAGAAGCAGCGGAGGATCGGCTTGCGCAGCCAGCGGGGTGGGCATAAGCGCGAAAAAAAGCGCGACGGCAGGGAAGAATCTGAAGATAAATGCCTCCATATGCAGTTTTGTGCAAATTAGCATGACGACAAATGACGGTCAAAATCTTGTTGGCGGTCGCTGCCTGTTTTTGCGGTCTTCGGCAGACAGGGGGGATATGCTATTACGCTGGCTTGGGCTGCTCTGCCGCTACGGATTATTGACATCGATTGGGGTGAGGCTAGAATTTCCCCGATCTGGCGTGCGAATCGCGCAAGGCGTAGCGGATCACGTCAGGCCGGTAGATGTTGAAAGGGGCAAAAATGAATATCGATGAACAGCGCAAGGCGGACACCGAGAAGAAAGTATATGAAAAGCCGGAACTGATCCATCTCTCCGAGATTCACGAAAAGACCGACGCGCTGCTGACCAGCCTCTTCCGCGCATCCTGATTTCACAGCTTCCTTTTTTCGAGGCCCGACGCTGTAGTCCAGCATCCGTTTGACCAGTTCTGTTCCCGCGTTCCATAAGAGGGCGGCATGGCAGGGATGGGCGGTATAGATGCCCGGCAAACCTGCCGCCGCCAGACCGGCGCGGGGCTCCGCCGACAGCAGCGATGCCAGTCCGGAATATCACCAAAAGCGACACCGCTTGATTAAACGCCCTGAGGTCGTTTAAAGGCGGTCGATTGTCATCGCTTTGTCACATGGCGCTTAAGCCGCAGAGTCACGGACATTTTTTATCGCTATTGGGATTTCTAAACGCATGGACATGGAAACTGCAGATAAAGGCGCGCACGCGAAATTCGTTCTGACCGGCCCCGAAGGAAAATTCGACCCCCGGACCACGGCACATCGCGGCGATCTGGCCGATATCGCGCTGGCCGGCAAAATGTTTGCGCCACATTATGCCGAGTCGATGCCGATGCGCTGTTCCGCGCCAAAGGCGATGCTGCGCAAACAGCCCGGCAAGGATCACGAGGCGATTTCCGAATTGCTGCACGGCGAGGATTTCCACGTGCTGGACATCGCCGGTGACTGGGCCTGGGGCTATTGCGGCCATGACAATTATGTCGGCTATGTACCGGTTCATGCTCTGCAACATGAGAAAAAAACGCCCGAGCCGACCCATCTGGTCTTTGCCCGTGCGGCGCTGATCTTCATCGAGCCGGATTACAAGTCGGGCGTGATGAAGCGGCTGCCGATGGGCGCGCGGATCGCCTGCGGCGAAGCCAGCGAATGCGGCAATTATCTGAAGACCGGCAAGGGCTATGTCCATGTCCGCCATGTCCAGCCGATTGGCACGAAGGTGGTGTTTGACGGCAGCAACGGCACCGCGGCGCTCGCCGAACAGCTGATCGGCGCGCCCTATCTCTGGGGCGGCCGCAGCGGCGACGGTCTTGACTGTTCCGGCCTGATCCAGACGATATTGACGCTCACCGGCGTGGCCGCTCCGCGCGACACCGATCAACAGCTTGAGGCACTGGGCGAAGACATCGCCGCAGACGAGGAACTGCGCCGCGGCGATCTGATATTTTTTCCCGACCATGTCGGCCTGATGGTCGACAAGGAGCGGATCATCCATTCGACCTCCCATGCGATGCAGGTGATCATCGAGCCGCTGGCCGACACTATTGCCCGCTTTGCCAAAACCGCCGAGCAGCCGATATTGGCGCGCAAACGGCTTTCCTGAGACTGAATATGACGAAAACTGTTTTCATTGACGGCGCGGTGGGGACCACCGGCCTCGAGATCGCCGACCGGCTGGCCGGGCGGGAAGAATTTGCGATGGTCCGGCTGCCGGATGAAAAGCGCAAGGATCTTGCGGCACGGCGCGAAGCGATCAACGACAGCGATTTTGTCATATTGTGCCTGCCCGATGACGCGGCGCGGGAAGCGGTGGCGCTGGTCGACAATGACCGCACGCGGATCATCGATGCTTCGACCGCGCACCGGACGGCCGATGGCTGGGCTTACGGCTTTGCCGAATTTCGGGAAGGTCAGCGCGATGCTATCGCGGGGGCCCGCTTTGTCTCCAACCCCGGCTGCTATCCGACCGGCTTTCTGGCGCTGATCGCGCCGCTGATCGCCAAGGGGCTGCTGCCGGCGGACTGGCCCTTTGTGATGAACGCGGTGTCCGGCTATTCCGGCGGCGGCAAGGCGCTGATCGAACGGTTTGCGGATGAGCCCGACCTTGGTTTCCGCGCCTATGGCCTGAATTTTGACCACAAGCATCTGCCGGAAATGAAGACTTATGCCGGTCTGGCCCACGACGTTATTTTTTCGCCGTCGGTGATCCGCGCCTTCCGCGGGATGCTGGTTGATGTGCCGCTGCATCTCGGCGCCATCGGACCGGTGCGCGCAGAACAGTTGCTCGAAGAGCTGACCGATTTTTATGCCGGATCGACAATCGTTTCGGTGCAGGGCAGGGGCGACCTGTCAGAGCTGTTGATCAGCGAGAATGACGCGCCAACCGACCGGCTCGAGCTGTTTGTGTGCGGCAACGCCGAAGGCTATCACGCGCGCCTGATTGCAAGGCTCGACAATCTCGGCAAGGGCGCCTCGGGCGCCGCCGTGCAGAATCTCAATATCATGGCCGGTCTCGACGAGACCGCTGGTCTGCAGCTCTAGATTTCTGCGAATTCTGGCGCTTATTCGGAGGCTGTCACCGCTTCGTCAGGGCGCAGGCTGGTACCGGCCCGCCCGCTGCGGAAGGCGCCCCACCAGGTCAGCGGGTTGAGCGTCGTGGTGCCATCCAGCGAGAAAGTGATGAATTCGGCCCGTCCGCCGATATTCTCCCACGGGATCGGGCCGCCAAGACCAAGCGGACTGGCCACGCGGCTGTCGGCGCTCAGATCGCGATTGTCGCCAAGCAGATAGACTTGCCCTTCGGGAATTTCGAGCGGCGCCACATCGTCGGTATAGCGTGGACCAAGATCGATAATATCATAGCTCACGCCGTTGGGCAGGGTTTCGCGGAGAATGGGCAGGTTGCAGACCGGATTGCCGGCAGCATCGGTACCGCGCGCACCGGGGAATTCATGCTCGCCGCAGGGAGAATTGGCATCGATCGGGACTTGCAGGTCGGGCTGGACATCCTGTCTGACGGCAATGCCGTTGAGGAAAATCTGGCCGCCGCGCAATTCGATCGTGTCGCCCGGGAGACCGATGACCCGCTTGATATAATCGCTGCTCTGGTCCCTCGGCGTCAGGATGACGACATCGCCGCGTTCCGGCAGGCTGCCGAACAAGCGGCCCGATACGCGCGGAACGATATGGAAAGTCGGCGATACCCAGGACCAGCCATAGGCATATTTGCTGACGATCAGCCGGTCTCCGACGAGCAGGCCCGGCATCATCGATACCGAAGGAATGTAAAAGGGCTTGGCAACCAGACTGTGAAACGCCAGCACCGCCAGCAACAACAGAGCAATGCTCTTGATTTCGCCCAACCAGTCGGTCTTGTCCGGGTTATCGGTGGAGCCGCTGTCAGCGGTATTTTCTATCGACATATTCTGGTCTCTGGTTTCTGGTTCACGCCATCTTTTGTTGCTAGAGCGGGTGGGCTTCAATGATCACGAATGCCTGCGCCCATGGATGATCGTCGGTGAGTGTGAGATGAACGGTGACCCCATATCCTGCCGGAGTCAGCGCGTCGAGGCGTTTTTTGGCGCCGCCGGTCAGGGCCAGGGTTGGTGCACCGCTCTTGGCATTGATGACGCCGATATCCTTCATGAAAACGCCGGCGCGAAAGCCGGTGCCGACGGCTTTGGAATAAGCTTCCTTGGCGGCGAAGCGTTTGGCGTAGGTGCCGGCCTTGGTAAATGGCCGGCGGGCTGCCTTGCTACGCTCCAGTTCAGTGAACACGCGATTTTCAAAGCGCTCGCCGAAGCGGTCGAGTGAATTCTGGATGCGCTCGATATTGCAGAGGTCTGAGCCGAGACCGATGATCATGGATTTTTCTCCCTGCAGCGAAGCTGTGGGGAGGTGGCGCCGAAGGCGACCGAGGGGTCAACGGCAGCATTGGTGCATGGGGGCAGGGGCCCCTCCACCACCCTTCGGGCGGTCCCCCTCCCCATCTGCGATGGGGAGGAAAAATTGGCAGCTATTGTCATCGGGCTTCGTCCATCAGCGCGCGCATCTGTCTGATACTGCCGTCAAGACCGCTGAAAATCGCTTCGCCGATCAGGAAATGGCCGATGTTCAGTTCTTTGAGCTGCGGGATGGCAGCGATCGGGATGACATTGTCAAAGGTCAGGCCGTGGCCGGCATGCGGTTCAATACCGTTTTTGGCGGCCAGTGCGGCGGCATCGGAAATCCGGCGGAGTTCGGCTTCGCGTCCGGCACCGGTGACTTCGGCATAATGGCCGGTGTGAAATTCGACCACCGGCGCGCCGAGGCGGATGGCGGCCTCGATCTGGCGCGGATCGGGTTCGATGAACAGGCTGACGCGGATATTCGCTTCTTTCAGCTGTCCGACAAAATCGGCCAGCTTGTTGTGCAGACCGGCAGCATCCAGCCCGCCCTCGGTGGTCCGCTCCTCGCGGTTTTCCGGAACGATGCAGGCCGCGTGTGGCTTGTGACGCAGCGCGATGGCCAGCATCTCGTCGGTCGCCGCCATTTCCAGATTGAGCGGAATGGTCAGCTTGTCCATCAAGACGGTCAGATCATCATCGCGGATATGGCGCCGGTCTTCGCGGAGATGGGCGGTTATGCCGTCGGCGCCGGCTTCTGCGGCAAGCAGGGCAGCGCGCACCGGTTCGGGGTGGTCGCCGCCGCGGGCGTTGCGGATCGTGGCAACATGGTCGATATTGACGCCGAGACGAAGGTGGTTGGCGCTGCTCACGCCGATGCTGGTGCCGCGCGGCTGCCCGGCTTGGTCGCCGGAATGGCGGCGAGGTCAGCGGGGACTTCGTCGGCAGCATAAGATGGCACGTCCAGCGTCACCAGCGGGAAGAAGGGGACATCGAATTGCGCGGCGCCATTGGAACGGTCGACCAGCGCCCCGGCGGCAATGACATCGCCCCCAGCGTCCCGGATCGCCTGTATCGCTTCGCGCGAGGACAGCCCGGTGGTGACAACATCTTCCATCATCAGAACTTTCTGACCGGGTTCCAGCCGGAAACCGCGGCGGAGTTCAAATGTGCCCTCGGGGCGTTCGAGGAACAGCGCGTCGAGACCCAGAGCCCGGCCCATTTCATGGCCGATTATGACGCCGCCCATCGCCGGTGACACCACGATGTCGATCGAGCGCTTTATATTCTGGGGAATCTGGGCCACCAGGGCCTCGGCCATGCGGGCGGCCCGTGCCGGGTTCATCAACAGCCGCGCGCATTGCAGATATTTGCTGCTATGGCGACCGGAGGAGAGGATGAAATGGCCTTGCAGCAAGGCGTCACAGCTTCGGAATTCGGCTAAAATCTCGTCTTCTGTCAATGTTTCATCCCGCTCTATTTGTTTGCCTTCTGCCCAAATGGGCATATTGCGGCTGCATTGCCAGAAAAATTAAAGTCAAAAAACTGAAAAAATATCTATTCGGTAGCTTGAGGCTGGCGGCAACCATGCCTATAAGCCGCCGCAATCGGACTATTCCTGACGCGGGCTTGGTGATTCCAAACACCGGGCCATCGCCGGAAAACTACCGAAACTTGGGGTAAGATAGGGTTGAGCGATATATGACTCATTTTGTGAAAGCTTGGATTCTGGCTGTTGGCCTGATTCTCACGCCAACAGCATTGTCGGCGCAGGAAGCGCTGCCGGCAGCGCCGTCTGTAGAGCCGGCGGCGACCAGCGAACTGGAAGCGGCGGATGCACCCGCAGCAGCCGAAGCCAGCGCGTCCGGACTGGATCCAGCCCTCTATACCCCGATGAAACCGACGCCGGGCATCGGCATGCCGGTCGATGGCGGCATTGATTTCCAGGAGCAGTTCAGCGAAACCGGCCAGACCGCCCACTGGATCAACAACGCGATCCTGGTCCCGATGATGGTCGGTGTCAGCCTGCTTGTTCTCGGCCTGCTGTTCTGGGTCGTCTTGCGTTTCCGTCGCGGTGCCAACCCCGAACCGTCGAAAACGACGCACAATACATTCATCGAAATCATCTGGACGGTCATTCCGGTTCTGATCCTCGTGGTCATCGCCGTTCCGTCGATCAGCTTGCTTGCCCGCCAGTTTGAACCGGCGCCGGAAGAGGCGCTGACCGTGAAAGTGACCGGATACCAGTGGTATTGGGGTTACAGCTATCCCGATAATGGCGATTTCGAAATCATCTCCAACATGCTTCCCGAAGAAGAAGCCGAAGCACGCGGTGAACCCTATCAGCTGGCCGCCGACAACCGGATGGTCATCCCGGTCGGCAAGCCGGTCAAGCTTTTGATCACGGCGGCCGACGTCATTCACAGCTTCGCCATTCCTTCGGCATGGTTCAAGCTGGATGCGGTTCCCGGACGGATCAACGAGAAAGTTCTGCAGATCGACCGCGAAGGCGTCTATTATGGCCAGTGTTCCGAGCTTTGCGGCGCGCGGCATGGCTTCATGCCGATCACGGTTGAAGTGCTCTCCGAAGAGAAATTCAACAACTGGGTCCTCGCCAATGGCGGTACGGTGAAAGGCGCGGCGGCCGAGCCTGCTGCGACCGACGCTGCCGCAGACGAAGCGACCAACGAAATTGCAGCTGCTGATGCAGCTGCTGCGACCAACTGAGGGTTAGAGCAATGACAACTATCACAGCAGATGGCCATATTGACGATCACGCACATGACGCGGATCACAAGCCGGCCTTTTTCCAGCGTTGGTTCATGTCGACCAACCACAAGGATATCGGCACCCTCTATCTGATCTTCGCAATTTGCGCGGGCATCATCGGTGGTGCCATTTCCGGTCTGATGCGTCTGGAACTGGCCGAGCCCGGCATCCAGTATCTGCAAGCCTGGGCCAGCATTTCCAACGGCAGCGAAGCGACGATGGATCAGGCCTATCACCTCTGGAACGTGCTGATTACCGCGCACGGTCTGATCATGGTCTTCTTCATGGTCATGCCGGCGATGATCGGCGGCTTCGGCAACTGGTTCGTGCCGCTGATGATCGGCGCGCCGGACATGGCCTTCCCGCGGATGAACAATGTCAGCTTCTGGCTGCTCGTCCCGGCTTTTCTTCTGCTTCTGGGTTCGTCCTTCGTCCCCGGCGGTACCGGTAACGGTGCCGGCACCGGCTGGACCGTCTACGCGCCGCTCTCGACCAGCGGGTCGGTCGGGCCGGCGGTGGACATGGCAATCCTGTCGCTCCATCTCGCGGGCGCGTCCTCCATTCTCGGGGCGATCAACTTCATCACGACCATCTTCAATATGCGCGCGCCGGGCATGACCCTGCACAAAATGCCGCTGTTCGTCTGGTCGGTTCTGGTTACCGCATTCCTGCTGCTTCTCGCGCTTCCTGTGCTGGCTGCTGCAATCACGATGCTGCTCACCGACCGTAATTTCGGCACGACCTTCTACGACGCTGCCGGTGGCGGTGATCCGGTCCTGTACCAGCATCTGTTCTGGTTCTTCGGTCACCCTGAAGTCTACATCATGATCCTGCCCGGTTTCGGCATGATCAGCCATATCGTTGCGACGTTCAGCCGCAAGCCGGTGTTCGGCTATCTCGGCATGGCTTATGCGATGGTTGCCATCGGCGTGGTCGGCTTCGTCGTCTGGGCGCACCATATGTTCACCACCGGCATGTCGGTTAACGTGAAAATGTATTTCACCGCAGCCACCATGGTGATCGCGGTGCCGACCGGCATCAAGATCTTCTCGTGGATCGCGACCATGTGGGGCGGGTCGATGACCTTCAAGACACCGATGATGTGGGCCCTTGGCTTCATCTTCATGTTCACCGTCGGTGGCGTGACCGGTGTTGTGCTGGCCAATGGCGGTATCGACGACAATCTCCACGACACTTATTATGTGGTTGCCCACTTCCACTATGTGCTGTCGCTGGGCGCGGTCTTCTCGATCTTCGCCGGCTTCTACTACTGGTTCCCGAAAATGTCGGGCCGGATGTACAGCGAACTGCTGGGGCAGCTCCACTTCTGGATCTTCTTCATCGGCGTGAACATCCTGTTCTTCCCGCAGCATTTCCTCGGACAGCAGGGCATGCCACGTCGCTATGCCGATTATCCGGAGCAGTTTGCTTACTGGAACCAGATCAGTTCGATCGGCTATGCCGTGATGCTGGTCGGCGTGCTGATCTTCTTCGTGAACATCGGTTGGTCGCTGCTGGCTGGCCGCAAGGCAGAGGGCAACTACTGGGGCGAAGGCGCAACGACGCTGGAATGGACCCTGACCAGCCCGCCGCCGTTCCACCAGTTCGAAACCCTTCCCCAGATCAAGTGATCTGAGGACCCGTTGGAAATCTGGAAAGCAAAATGACCACTGCGTCACACACTATGCAAGGCCTGGCCAGCGCGAAGGATCTCTTCGCGCTGACCAAGCCGCGCGTGATGTCGCTGGTCATATTTACCGCGCTTTGCGGTTTGCTGGCCGCGCCGGGATCTATCCATCCGGTTATCGGATTTACGGCGATTCTGGCGATCAGCCTCGGGGCAGGGGCCTCGGCCGCGCTCAACCAGTGGTATGAGGCCGATATCGACGCTGTGATGAAGCGGACCCAGAGCCGTCCGTTGCCTGCGGGGCGGATGGACCGCGAGACCGCGCTGCATTTCGGCATTGGCCTGTCGGTATTTTCGGTTCTGCTGATGGGCGTTGCGGTCAACTGGTTCAGCGCGGCCTTTCTCGCTTTCTCGATTTTCTTCTACGCCGTGGTCTACACCATCTGGCTGAAGCGCAGCACGCCACAGAATATCGTTATCGGCGGCGCTGCCGGCGCCTTCCCGCCAGCGATCGGCTGGGCCGCGGTGACCGGTGACATGACGCTGATGCCGTTCCTGCTGTTCGCGATCATCTTCTTCTGGACGCCGCCGCATTTCTGGGCGCTCGCGCTGTTCGTGAACAGCGACTATTCCAAGGCCGGCGTGCCGATGATGCCGGTCGTCGCCGGTCGCCAGTCCACCCGCAAACAGATTTTCGGTTATAGTCTGGTGCTCGCAGCGGTCGCCATTGCACCCTTCGCGCTTGATCTTGCCGGAGCGGTCTATGGCGTGGCCTCGATCGCGCTGAGCGTGATATTCTGCGCGCTGTCCTGGCAGGTGGGGCGCAGCCAGACCACCGAACCGGAAGATATGGCGGCCGAAAAACGCCTGTTCAAATTCTCCATTCTCTATCTTTTCGCGCTGTTCGGTGCGGTTGTCGCTGACAGGATGATTTTGGCATGACCGAGCATGACCCGAATAGTGCGCCGATGAGCCCCGAAGAGCAGAAGGCCTATCAGGCACGGCAGAAACAGCGGGCGATCATATTGGCCGGACTGCTCGGTTTCATGGTCATACTCTTCTATTTCATCACCATCGTCAAAATCGGGTCGGGCTCCTGATGTCGACCGCCGAAGCCTCTCTTTCCAACAAGAACCGGCGCAGCGGTGTCATGGCCGCCTGCATGGGGCTCGGCATGCTTGCCCTGGGTTTTGCCGCGGTGCCGCTCTATGACGTATTTTGCCGGGTTACCGGCTATGGCGGAACCACCCAGCGCGTTGACGCGGCGCAGGCCGCCACCGTGCAGACCACCAGCAAGGTGATGTCGATCCGCTTCGATTCCAACGTCAATTCGGCGCTGCCCTGGTCCTTCAAGCCGGAGCAGGCGGTCGATCATGTCACCGTCGGTGCCCGTGACATGGCAATATTCATTGCCACCAACAACGGCGACCAGCCGGTTGTCGGAACCGCGACTTTCAATGTGACCCCGCTTCTCGCCGGCCAATATTTCAACAAGGTCCAGTGCTTCTGCTTCAGCGAACAGGTGCTGAAACCGGGAGAGACGGTGCGGATGCCGGTGCTTTATTATGTTGATCCGGCGATCATGGATGATCCGGAAACAAAAGATATTCAGGAAATTACGCTTAGCTATACCTTTTACCGTTCGGTCGACCAGCAGGCGCTGGACGCCGGTGCGGGCGATAGCTAAGAGATATTCGAGAGTAAGGTTAGGGAAATATTATGGCCGGTGCCAAAAATCATGATTATCACATTCTGCCGCCAGACATCTGGCCGTTCGTCGGTTCATTTTCTGCCTTTGTCATGGCCATCGGCGGTATTCGCTGGATGCACAGTGATATCTATGCGTTCGGACCGTTGCTCTTCGCTATCGGCACATCCGCTGTTGCGCTGACATTCTTCGCATGGTGGTCGAATGTGATCAAGGAAGCCCATGCCGGTGACCATACGCCGGTGGTACAGCTGCATTTGCGCTACGGCATGATCCTGTTCATTGCCTCGGAAGTCATGTTCTTCGTCGGCTGGTTCTGGGCATGGTTCGATTTTGCCCTTTTCCCCCAGCCGATCGAATTGCTGGACGGCATCACCACCAACTATATCGGTCAGGAAGGTGCTGCGGCGCTGCTGCAATGGCCACCAAAGGGTATCGAGGTGCTCAACGCCTTCGAACTGCCGCTGCTCAACACAATGATCCTGCTGTGCTCCGGCACGACCATCACCTGGGCGCACCATTCGCTGCTCCACGGTGACCGCAAGAGCATGATCACCGGTCTGTGGCTGACGATCATCCTGGGCGTGTTGTTCTCCTTCATCCAGGCTTATGAATATAGCGTTGCGCCGTTCCCCTTTGCCGGCATCAACTACAGTTCGGCATTCTACATGGCGACCGGCTTCCACGGTTTCCACGTCCTGGTGGGTACGATCTTCCTGATCGTCTGCCTGGCGCGGGCCTACAAGGGCCACTTCACCCCGAAACAGCATTTCGGTTTTGAAGCAGCCGCCTGGTACTGGCATTTCGTCGATGTGGTCTGGTTGTTCCTGTTCATCGTCGTCTATGTCTGGGGCGGCTGGGGCGCACCGGTCCACTAGGCCAGCGCGTTGACCGACACCGAAAATGGAAAAGGGCAGCCGGAGGTTCTTCCTGCTGCCCTTTTTGGTCTCTGCCCCGATTGCGGGCAGAAGACGCTTTTTGCCAATCTGACACGCTTTTCGGACAAGTGCCGCGCCTGTGGTCTCGACTATAGCCAGTATAATGTCGGGGATGGGCCAGCGGCCTTCCTGACATTGATAGTGGGCGCGGTCATTCTCGGGCTGGCGCTGGCGATCGAAGCGAATTTCCATCCGCCCATCTGGGTGCATATAATGCTCTGGGTGCCGCTGACCGTTGCTGCGGTTGTCGGATCCTTGCGGATGTCGAAAGCCTTGCTGCTGATTCTCGAACATCGCAATCAGGCCCGCGAAGGCAGTATCGACGGCAGCGACGGACCATGATCAGCCGCCTGCCGATATTCGGAACCATTCTCGTTCTGGTTGCCGTAGCGATCATGACCGGCCTGGGCATCTGGCAGCTGCAGCGTGCCGAATGGAAAAACGGGCTGCTGGCAAGCTATGCTTCGGCGTCGGATTTGCCGGCGATAGCCTATCCCGCCGTACCCGACGAGAATGATCCTCCCTATTTTCGCAGATCGACCGTCAATTGCCTGGAAGTGACTGGCTGGCGTTCGACCAGCGGGCGAAGTGCCAGCGGGCAATCGGGCTGGGCGCATATCGCCCAGTGCCGTACCGCTGGCGCGGAAGGGCCGGGCGCGCAAGTGGTTGCGGGCTGGTCCACCCGGCCGGACAATCCGGAATGGGCAGGCGGTATCGTCGATGGTGTAATCGCACCGGACAGCCAATATATCATCCGTCTGGTGGCCAGCGAACCGGTTGCGGGACTGCAGAAAAGCCAGCCACCGGCGCTGGAGGATGTCCCGAACAACCATATGTCCTATGCGGTCCAGTGGTTTCTCTTTGCCGCTATTGCCCTGGTCATTTTTCTGCTCGCGTTGCGCGGTCGCAACAAGGGCGTTGCCCAATCCGGCAACTTGTCCTAACCCGCTCGCCATCATGGACTATATCTCTACCAGAGGCGCTGCGCCCGCACTGAATTTCGAACAAGTAACCCTGGCCGGACTGGCTGGCGATGGCGGCCTTTATGTGCCCGAATCATGGCCGTCTTTCAGCCAAGGCGAAATCGCCGCGATGGCGGGGCTGTCCTATGTCGAGACGGCCGTCCGGGTGATGCAGCCTTTTGTCGGTAGTGCGCTTGGCGAAGCGGAACTTCGCGAACTTTGCGAACAGGCTTACGGCCGTTTCTCCCACGCTGCGGTGACGCCGCTGGTGCAGCTTGACGGGCGGCAATGGCTGCTCGAACTGTTTCACGGACCGACTCTCGCCTTCAAGGATGTGGCGCTGCAGATACTCGGCCTGTTCTTCGAGACATTCCTCGCCCGGCAGGACAAGCATCTGACCGTGGTCGGCGCGACCTCCGGCGATACCGGATCGGCCGCGATCGATGCGCTAGCCGGGCGGGACAAGGTCGATATTTTCATGCTTCATCCCGATGGCCGGATTTCCGATGTCCAGCGCCGGCAGATGACGACGGTGCGCGCACCCAATGTCCACAATATCGCGATCGACGGCAGCTTCGATGATGCCCAGGCGATGGTGAAGCGGATGTTCGCGGATCAGGAAGTGACCAGTCGCTTCTCGATCTCGGCGGTCAACTCGATCAACTGGGCGCGTCTGATGGCGCAGGTTGTCTATTATTTTTACGCCGCCAGCCAATTGGGCGCGCCGCATCGCAAGATCGCCTTTTCCGTGCCGACCGGCAATTTCGGTGATGTCTTTGCCGGCTATGTTGCCTCGAAAATGGGACTGCCGATTGAACGGCTGATCGTGGCGACCAATGTCAACGACATCCTTCACAGGGCGCTGAGCGCGGGGGACTATTCCACCGGCAGCGTGACACCGACCGCGGCGCCTTCGATGGATATTCAGGTCAG
Source organism: Sphingorhabdus sp. YGSMI21 (assembly GCF_002776575.1). Classification (GTDB taxonomy): domain Bacteria; phylum Pseudomonadota; class Alphaproteobacteria; order Sphingomonadales; family Sphingomonadaceae; genus Parasphingorhabdus. Next base: position 2,008,912 of record NZ_CP022548.1, read on the forward strand.
CAGCAATTTTGAACGGCTGCTCTTCGATCTCGAAGGGCGCGACGGCGCAAAAACCTCTGCCCGCATGGCGGACTTTGAACAGAGCCACAATATGCAGCTGGAGCCCGGCATGCGGGACACGGCGGCGTCGCTGTTCACCAGCTGCCGCGTTGACCCGGACGATATGGCGCTGGCGATGCGCTGGGCGCAGGACAAGGCCGGACAGATCATTGACCCGCACAGCGCCATCGGCCTGTCGGCAGCGCAACAGGTCGATCTCGACCCGGCGGTACCGGTGGTCACGCTGGCGACCGCTCATCCGGCGAAATTCCCCGATGCTGTGGAACGGGCAACCGGCATCCGTCCGTCTCTGCCGCGGCGGGTTGGAGACCTGTTTGACCGCGAGGAAAAATATACCAAACTGCCGGGTGACTATGACGCGGTAAAGAGCTTTATCATGTCCAATGCCACGCCGACCGATGGCTGAAAACAGCCCCGCCCCTTTATTGATGATCAGCGATCCGCGCAGCGACTATACGCTGGTGGATTCCGGTCATGGCCGCAAGCTGGAGCGCTACGGCAGATTTCATTTCATCCGCCCCGAGCCGCAGGCGATGTGGGCACCGGCCAAAGACGACTGGCAGGCGGATGGGGAGTTTGTTCCCGCGTCGGACGAGGATGGCGGCGGGCGCTGGCATCTGAACAGCAATGTCCCGGCAGAGGGATGGCAGATGGACTGGGAAGAAGTGACCTTCACCGCCCAGTGCACGCCGTTCCGGCATCTTGCCTATTTCCCCGACATGGACCCGGTCTGGCGCTGGTTCCGCGGCAATCTGGAGACGCTCGAATCGCCGCAGATGATGAATCTGTTCGGCTATACCGGTGTCGGCACGCTGGCGCTGTCGGCAGCCGGTGCCAATCTGGTGCATGTCGATGCCTCGAAGAAATCGGTCACGGCGGCGCGTGACAACGCGGCTTTGTCGGGCATGACCGACCGCCCGATCCGCTGGATCATCGACGACGCGGCGAAATTTGCCGCCCGCGAAGTAAGGCGCGAGCGGCGCTATGATGCGATCCTGATGGACCCGCCGAAATATGGCCGCGGGCCGGATGGTGAAATCTGGCGGCTGGAAGAACATCTGGCCGGACTGGTCGAGAATTGCGGACAATTGCTTGATGCCGACAGCCGCTGCCTGTTCCTGACCGTCTATGCGGTGCGCATGTCAGCGCTGGCGCTGGGGTCGCTGCTGAACGAAAAGCTGGCCCATCTGGGCGGCACGATCGAGGTTGGCGAACTGGCGGTGCGCGAGGAAGCGCGCGGGTTGCTGCTGCCGACCGCGATATTCGCGCGCTGGTCCGCCTGACTTGCCATTTCCCCGCTAACATGGTCAGATATTATCTATGACAGACACATTGCTCCTGGAAGTCAACGACCTCGATGTCGACGTGCTCACCGGAATCTATTCCGAAGAGACCCACTTGCCACAGCCGCTGCGCATTTCGATCGCTGCCGAACTGAAAGTGCAGGAGCGTTATGAAGCGGACACGTCGCTCGACCATTCGAAAAATTATATGGACCTGAAACATGCCGCGACGGATGCGCTGCCGGAAGGCGTGCATTTCAAGCTGATCGAGGCGGTCGCGGACCATATCATCGAGACATTGTTCCTGCAGGACGCGAATATTCTTCGCGTTACGGTGAAGATCGTCAAGCTGCTGATCTCCGAAAAAGGGGAGCAGATCGGCATCACGCTTAGCCGGAGCCGGAAATGACCGCGCCAATCGCGCTGGTCACCGGCGGCGTGAAACGGGTGGGCGCGGCGATTGCCGCGCGACTGGCCGAGGCCGGCTATGCGCTGGCGCTGCATGGCAATAGCGATGCCATCCCCGAAGAGGGCTTGGCCAGGAAGCTTGCGGAAACAGGCTGTGACTGGTCCGGTTTCCAGCAGGATTTTCTTGAGGAAGGCGCCGCCGAAGCGTTGATGGACCAGATCGTCGACCATTTTGGGCGGACGCCGGATCTGATCGTCAACAGCGCCTCGATATTCGGGCAGGATGATGCCGGCTCTCTGTCGGAAAAGGATTTGCAGGAGCATTTGCGGGTCAACAGCATGGTGCCCGTGCTGCTGACGACCGCTCTCCATCACCGCCGGCCCGCCGGCAGCGATCGCGCCTGTGTGATCCACATATTGGACCAGCGCATCCGCAATCCCAATCGGGACCAGCTGAGCTATACGCTTTCGAAACAGGCCCTGGCCGGTTCGGTTCGCTCGCTCGCCGTGGCCTGCGCGGACAAGCTCCGCGTCAATGGCGTCGCGCCGGGACTGACGCTGACGGCCGGTGAATATGGCGAGGAGCAGCTGGCCAATATCACCGCGATGATGCCGCTCGACCGGCTGCCGGAGCCGGATGATATCGCCGACGCGGTTCTCTATCTTGCGCGCGCAAAGGCGGTCACCGGACAGATTGTCTATGTCGACGGCGGCGCCAACCTGAAGAGCTTTGACCGCGACTTCGTCCATCTCGGCAAGGACTGAGCCTTCCGATACGCCTCAAAGGACAGGTTCTAACCTTTCCCGAAATAGCCCATCTCGCAATCATCCAACGCCGGCCGCCTTCGCGGTGGGCGGGATGCATTTGCAATTTTGAAAGGCTCATCATGCGTATTTCCCCCAAATTGATCCTGACCACCAGCGCCGTTATCGCGCTGGCCGCCTGCTCCACCGAAGCGCCCCAGGCCGCCGTCGACGAAGGCTCAGCCAATGCGATGATGGATTCGGCTGATAGCGCCGAAACCGGAACGATCGTCGATGTTGCCGTGGGCAATGCCGATTTCTCGACGCTTGTCACCGCAGTCACCGCGGCGGATCTGGCGTCCACTCTGGGCAGCGAGGGACCCTTTACCGTCTTTGCGCCGACCAACGACGCCTTTGCCAAGGTCGACCCCGCCACGCTGAATGCCTTGCTGACACCGGAAAAAAAGGCGGATCTGACCGGCCTGCTGACCTATCACGTGGTTGCCGGAGAGCTGAAAGCGGCTGATGTCATCAGCGCGATCACCAATGGCGGTGGCACCGCGGTGCTGACCACGGTGCAGGGCGGAATGCTGAAGGCCACGCTGGATGGCGATTCGGTCATTCTCGAAGACGAAACCGGAGGGAAATCAACCGTCATCCTGACCGATGTCGAGGCATCCAATGGTGTGATCCACGCGATCGATACGGTTGTCATGCCGGGATAATTTTGATCCGCCTGAACCAGGTCGGACGACAAAGGGCTTCACCGCTAGGTGGAGCCCTTTTCTATTAGGGTTTTTGTGGGTTTCCTTCTGGTGCAGGCAACGCTAACCCGCGCCTTCGAATTTCATCACCACTTGTTCGTATGGTGCGTCAAGCGGATGGATCACAAGAAAGGAAATTCATGTTCAACGCCCCCAAAATTATTCTGGCATCATCTCTTCTGGCACTGGTACCGGCCTGTTCTTCGGAATTGAGCAAAGAGGACCAGGAACTGCTCGATGCGCGCATCGCCGACGAAGCGAAGCCGACCAACCTGATCGCCGTACTGCAGGCCAATCCCGACCTCAGCACCGCGAGCACCTTGCTCGGTCTTTCCGGAGTTGGCGCCGAGCTCGATGGCGATGGATCCTACACGGCATTTGCCGCTACCAACGAAGTCTACAACAAGATGGACGCTGAAAAGCTGAGCGAGCTGATGCATGCGGATAACAAGGACGCGCTGGCCGACATCACGAAATATAGCCTCGTCGAGGGCAGCATGACTTCTGCCGATATCGCCAAGGCAATCACCGACGGCGGCGGCACCGCCAGCATCACCACCCTGCAGGGCGGCGTGATCAAGGCGAGCATGGAAGGCGACAAGATCGTTCTTGAGGACGGCGCCGGCAACAAGGCCAATGTCACCCAGGCCGATGTGGAATCGACCAACGGCACGCTGCACGTCATCGACGCGATCCTGATGCCGAAATAGGTTCGGATATCACAGGACAAACCAGGCCTCGCATGATTGCGGGGCCTTTTTTGTTTGCGCAGGGTCGGCTAGCATCGGCTGCGCAGCGAAGGAGAGTGATATGCCGCAATATTGGCTGATGAAATCGGAGCCGGATGAATATGGCTGGGATGATCTGGTCGCCGAGGGTGAAGGCATCTGGGACGGCGTCAAGAATGCGCAGGCGTCGAACAATATGAAGGCTATGCAGAAAGGCGATCAGGTCTTTTTCTACCATTCGCGTCAGGGGCTGGACGTGGTCGGCATCATGGAAGTGAGCGAAGAGGCCTCTCCCGATGTGACGACCGACCCGGACCGCTGGGTGGTGGTCAAGGTAAAGCCGGTTCGGAAACTTGCCAGATCAGTGCCGCTCAAGGCAATGAAGCAGAATCCCGAGCTGAAAGATCTGGCGATCATCCGGCAGACGCGCTTGTCGGTGGCTCCGGTGACGGAGCAGGAATGGCAGGCGATACTGGAGATGGCGGGTGAGTGAAGACAATCCGGACTGGCCGGAAATCCTCAACGCGGTCGAACAGGCGGTCGCTCCTGAAATCGGAACCGGCAAGGTCGCCGACTATATTCCGGCGCTGGCCAGTGTCGATCCGCGTAAATTCGGGCTGGCGGTGGCGCTTTCCGACGGACGGATGGAAACGCTCGGCGATTCCGATGAAGCATTCTCCATGCAGAGCATATCCAAGATTTTCACTCTTTCACTGGCGCTCAAGGCGGTCGGCGACCGGCTTTGGGACCGGGTCGGGCGGGAGCCGTCAGGTTCGCCGTTCAACTCGATCGTCCAGCTGGAAAATGAACAGGGCATACCGCGCAACCCGCTGATCAACGCAGGCGCGATCGTGACCACGGATCATCTGGTCGAACATTATTGCGCCGACAGCGACGGTGCCGAGCCGGCGGTGGTAGAGCTGCTGACCATGTTGCGGCGGCTGGCGCAGGACGACACGATCCAGATCGACAGCGCTGTTGCCCTGTCGGAAGCGGAGTCGGGCTCGCGCAACCGGGCGCTGGCCCATTTCATGGCGGCCTTTGGCAATATGGCGAATCCGGTAGAAAAAACGCTCGCGGCCTATTTCCGCCATTGTGCCGTTGCGGTCACCTGCCGCCAGCTCGCGCGCGCCGCATTATTCCTGGCCCATGGTGGCCGCGATCCTGTCACCGGCGAGCAAGTCGTCACCCGCCAGCGATGCCGCCGGATTCTGGCGGTGATGATGTCCAGCGGCCATTATGACAATAGCGGCGACTTTGCCTATCGGATCGGCCTGCCGGGAAAAAGCGGCGTCGGCGGCGGCATATTGGCCGTCGCGCCGGGGCAGGGAACCATTGCGGTCTGGTCGCCGGGCCTGAACCGCGCCGGAACGTCCCGGGTCGGCAGCCTCGCGCTGGGAGAGTTGGTGCGGCAGACGGGATGGTCGGTGTTCGGCTAGTCGGCGCTTCGCAATCCGCTCACGGTCGCGCCGGCAGCGGTCAGAAATTCGACGTCGGTTTTCAAGTGAAGCAATCTTAGTCCCTTGCGTTTCATGGCCTCGGATAAAGCCGGTGCAAAGTCGTCGGTGGCTTCCACCGTCGCGCTCCAGCCACCATAGGCCTTTGCCAGTGCCGCGAAGTCGGGGTTCTTCAGCGATGTCGCCGAAAGTCTTGCCGGATATTCGCGTTCCTGGTGCAGGCGGATGGTGCCAAAGCTGCCATTGTCGATCACCAGCACCAGCAGGTTGGCGTCATACTGGATCGCGGTGGCGAGTTCCTGACCGTTCATCATGAAGTCGCCGTCGCCCGCTATAACCACCGACACGCGGTCGGGGAAGCGCAGGGATGCTGCGACCGAGGCCGGGACGCCGTAGCCCATGGCGCCGGATGTCGGGGCGAGCTGGCTGGGGAAGGCGCCATATTTCCAGTAGCGGTGCCACCAGCCGGAAAAATTGCCGGCGCCGTTGCAGATAATCGCGTCGGCGGGAATCTGCTGTTGCATTGCCTCCACGCAGAGGCCGAGATCGAGCTTGGCGGCACTGGGTTTCGGGTTCGACCAGTCCAGATAGTCCTGATGCGCGGCCTTGCCGGCTTCGAAGGTGAGGAGATCATCGTCCCACAGCGCGACCTGTTCAGCGAACTCGTCCATCTCGGCGCAGATCGGCAGGTCGGTGCGATAGACATGGTTGAGCTCGTCGGGATCGGGATGGACGTGGACGAGAATCTGGTCGGGATGGTCGGGGGTGATCAATGTATAGCCATCGGTGGTCGCCTCGCCGAGCCGCGCGCCGACCGCAAGTATCAGATCCGCGTCCTTGATCCGCTGGACCAGCTTCGGATTGGGGCCGTAGCCGAGATTGCCGGCATAGACCGGGCTTTCGTTGGGAAAATTATCCTGCCGCCGGAACGCAACCGCCACCGGCAGTCCGATGCGCTCGGCATATTGGGCGAAATAATGTTTGCTCTTGGCACTCCAGCCCGCGCCACCGATGATCGCAATCGGGTCGGTCGCATCGCGCAGCATGTCGGTGAGTGTCGTCATCGCGTCCGGACAAAGCGGCTGGGCCGGGGCGACGACCTTGGGGCGGTCGAGTGCTTCGACCTCGTCGCGCAGCATGTCTTCGGGCAGCGACAGAACGACCGGTCCCGGGCGTCCCGAACTGGCGGTATCAAAAGCGCGGGCGATATATTCCGGAATTCGCGCTGCATTGTCGATCCGCGCCGCCCATTTGGCGAGCGGGGTGAACATGGCGGTGAAATCGACTTCCTGAAAGCCCTCGCGGTCGCGGTCATCGCGGGCAACATCGCCGATGAACAGGATCATCGGCGTGCTGTCCTGCATCGCGGTGTGGACACCGATGCTGGCGTTGGTCGCGCCGGGGCCGCGGGTGACAAAGGCAATGCCGGGGGTACCGGTCATCTTGCCGTCGGCCTCGGCCATGAAAGCGGCGCTGCCGTCTTGCCGGGTGGAGACGGTCTGGATGGTGCCGCAGTCGTGGAGCGCGTCGAGCACGGAGAGAAAGCTTTCGCCGGGAACGGTGAAGATGCGATCGGTGCCCTGGATGACCAGTTGGTCGACGAGTATTTGTGCCCCGGTGCGTTTTTTCATGTTTCTTTCTCCATGCTCACCCGCCCTTCTCCCGTGAGGGAGAAGGATATGAAGCCTTGGCAGCTTTGCTGCCTAGGCGAAGTTGGATGAGGGCGTTCTGTCCTCGGAATATTGTACACCCTCACCCAGCTATGACTGGGCAACAAGTTGCCAAGTCGTCGCAACCCTCTCCCTTGAGGGAGAGGGAATCATTCAAGCCTGATGGATCGCTTTGGTCACCATATAGGCTTTCAGCCCGTCCGGTCCGTCTTCCGATCCGTGGCCGCTTTCCTTGACGCCGCCGAAGGGCGCGTCGCCGGGGCTGACGGTCAGATTGTTGATCGCGACCATCCCGGCTTCGATCCTGTCGCCGACCATATTGGCGGTGTGCAGGCTGTTGGTGAAGGCATAGGCCGCCAGTCCCAGCGGCAGGCGGTTGGCCTGTTCGATGGCTTCGTCCAGCGTGTCGAAGGGCCGCATCACAGCCACAGGACCAAATGGCTCGTCGTTCATGATATCGGCGTCGAGCGGGACGTGGGACAGGACGGTGGGATCAAAGAAAAAGCCCTTGTCGCCGCGCCGTTCTCCGCCCAGCCGCACGTCTGCGCCCTTTGTCCGTGCGTCCTCGATCATCGCGCCGACGGCGCTCGGACGGCGGGGATTGGCGAGGGGGCCCATTTCAATCCCGTCGCCGAAGCCGTCGCCGACCGCGACCTTGGCGGCGCGCTCGGTAAAGCCTTTGACGAACCGGTCATAAATGCCGGACTGGACGTAGAAACGGGTCGGCGAGACGCAGACCTGCCCCGCGTTGCGATATTTTTGCATCGCGGTCAGATCGAGCGCTTTTTCGATATCGCAGTCATCAAAGACCAGCACCGGTGCGTGACCGCCCAGTTCCATGGTCGTGCGCTTCATGCCCTCGGCTGCGAGCTTCATCAGATGCTTGCCGACCGGAACCGAGCCGGTGAAGCTGATCTTGCGGATCACCGGGGAGGCAATGAGATGGCTGGAGACTTCGGCCGGATCGCCAAAGACGACCTGCGCGACGCCGGAGGGGAGGTCGGCATCAACAAGGCAGCGGATCATCTCGATCGGGCTGGCGGGGGTTTCTTCCGCCGGTTTGAGAATGATGGAGCAGCCTGCGGCAATCGCCGGTGCCAGCTTGCGCACCGGCGTGAAGATCGGGAAATTCCAGGGGCTGAACGCCGCGACCGGTCCGACCGGCTCATATTTGACAAAACTGTTCTGGCCGGCCGGGCGCACGAGAACACGGCCGTAGCAGCGCTTGGCTTCCTCGGCCATGATGTCGAAATGGCTGGCGGATGCGGTGACTTCGCCGACGGCTTGGGCCAGCGGCTTGCCCTGTTCATAGGTCATCAGACGGCCGATTTCCGGTGCCCGCTCGCGCATCAGGTCGGCGGCCTTGTGCAATATCACGGCGCGCTCGGCTACCGATGTGTCGCGCCAGATTGGGAAGGCACGGTCGGCTGCGTTCAGGGCGCGGTCGAGGTCGGCTGTCGTTGCTTTGGGCAGATCGGCAATCGCCTCACCAGTCGCCGGATTGACAACCTGATGGACGTCGCGATCTCCGCCGTCGATCCATTCGCCGTCGATATGAAGTTGCAATTTTCCTGGATAAGCGTTGGACATAGTTGCTCCTGTAACCTTCTGCCTAAGCACTAGACTTGTAGCCGGATTCCCGCAATGACTGTGACAAAATTTGAGAGGATGGATTCATGGAGATAGTCACCGAAGGGCTACGCTTTCCCGAGGGGCCGATAGCAATGCCGGACGGCAGCGTGATATTGGTCGAAATCGAGGCGCAGCAGCTCACCCGGGTCCTGCCCGACGGCACCAAGCAGCTGGTCGCCAAGACCGGTGGCGGCCCCAATGGCGCGGCCATGGGACCGGATGGCAAAATCTATGTCTGCAACAATGGCGGCTTTGAATATAAGGACGAGAACGGCTTTTTGACCCCCGCGGGTATCGCGAAAGACTATGCCGGTGGCAGCATCCAGCGGGTCGATCCTGACACCGGCGAAGTCGAAACCCTCTATAATGACGGCGATTTCGGCTGCATCCTGCGCGGGCCCAATGACATCCAGTTCGACGCCCATGGCGGCTTCTGGTTCACCGATCATGGCAAGACCGATTACGAGAAACGCTGCCACGATATTGTCGGGATTTTCTATGCAAAGGCCGACGGCAGCCATCTGGAAGAGGTGATCTTTCCCTCCAACAATCCCAATGGCATCGGCATTTCTCCAGATGGCAACACGCTCTACGCCGCCGAGACCTTTACCTGCCGGTTGATGAAATTCAATATCACCGCACCGGGCAAGGTGGCTGCCGATGCAGGGCCGGGCGGTCCGGGCATTCCGCTCTATCGTCCCTCTGGCTATAAATTTTTCGACAGTCTGGCGATGGAAGAATGCGGCAATATCTGCGTCGCGACGATCGGCGAGTGCGGGATTAGCGTCATTTCTCCGGAAGGTGAGCTGGTCGAATTTGTCGAGACGCCGGATATCTTCACCACCAATATCTGCTTTGGCGGCGAGGATATGATGGACGCGTGGATTTGCCTGTCGGCGACCGGAAAACTGGTCAAGACCCGCTGGAAACGGCCTGGACTGAAACTGGAATATCTCAACAAATAGGAAGCAGCCTTGAACAGAATTCATGCGGAAAAACATCGGATTGACCGGGTAGGCTGGCTGCGCGCTGCGGTTCTGGGGGCGAATGACGGTATTGTCTCTACCGCCAGTCTGGTGGTCGGGGTGGCGGCTGCGGCCACGTCTCAGGAGACGATATTGCTCACAGCATTTGCCGGACTGGTAGCCGGGGCGATGTCGATGGCGGCCGGTGAATATGTTTCGGTCAGTTCGCAGGCCGATAGCGAAAAGGCGGAACGGGCCAAGGAGGCCTGGGAGCTGGAAAACCAGCCCAAGGCCGAGCGGATCGAGCTGATAACGATCTACAAGAATCGTGGATTGACGGCCGATCTCGCCGAGAAGGTCGCCGATCAACTGACCGAACATGACGCGCTGGGCACGCATTTGCGCGATGAACTTGGCCTGACCGAGCATTTTTCGGCCAAGCCGTTGCAGGCGGCGGCTGCTTCTGCTCTGGCATTTGCGGCCGGGGCGATATTGCCGGTAATCCTTGCGGCGCTATTCAGCGGCCAGATGCTGATCTGGATTGTGTCCGGTACGGCCTTGCTGTTGCTTGCCGCGCTGGGGGCAGCCGGGGCAATACTTGGTGGCGCGCCGATATTCCGCCCCGTTGTACGCGTGACTTTCTGGGGGGCTGCTGCCATGGCTGCGACCGCCGCCATCGGATCGATTTTTGGAGCTGTTGTTGCATGAAATATCAAACTGTAATTTTTGATTTTGGCGGGGTGATCACAAGCTCGCCGTTTGAAGCGTTCAACCGGCTGGAAGCCGAAAAAGGCGTGCCGAAGGACAGCGTGCGCCGGATCAACAGCGCCAATCCCGATGATAATGCCTGGGCCAGGTTCGAGCGCGCGGAGCTGGATGGTGCGGGTTTCGACGAAGCCTTTGCAGCGGAAGCGCGCGCCATCGGTATCGAATTGCGCGGTGCCGATGTGCTGGCGGTTCTTGCCGGTGACGTGCGGCCCAATATGGTGGCGACGCTCGACCGGCTGAAAAGCGAAGGCTTCACGATATCGTGCATCACCAACAATGTCCCTGCCGGCAAGGGCGCGGGCATGGCGATGGACGATGAAAAAGCGGCTGCGGTCACCGCGATCATGCAGCGCTTCGACCATATTATCGAAAGCAGCAAGGCCGGCGTGCGCAAGCCCGATCCGCGTATTTACCAGATGATGTGCGAGGCGCTGAACGTCGATCCGGCGCAATGCATCTATCTTGACGATCTCGGGATCAACTGCAAACCGGCGGCGGCGCTTGGCATGGCGGCGATCAAGGTGTCGGCCGAGCGGCAGGCGCTCGACGAATTGGGTGCCCTGCTGGATATGCAATTGCCCTGACGCTCTGTGCATATAGCGGCAAAGCTGTAATATATTCGTCACCAATGAGTCGTCGAACGGTCGTGAAACCGCTATAGCGCGACGGGGGTTGCAAGGTTGCGGGGATTCGTGGGGAATAGCTTGTCGTACAGATTTGACACGGTGGCCCGCTGGTATAGCCAGAAAGGGCTGTACCCGTTTCTTTTTGCCATATTGGCGGTTTTGCTGCTGGTCCAGGCCGTCCGGCTGATTTGGCTGGTGCTGACGCCGCTGGGTCCGGTCGGCGACTATCGCGCCAATGATGTCGAGCTGCTGTCGCCGCAATCGCGGCTGACGCTGTTCAGCAGCTTCGATCCGTTTTTCCGGAGCGATGCCACGCAAAGCGCCAATGTCGTGACATCGCTGCAGCTGACGCTTTTCGGCATCCGCATGAACGAGGCATCGGGACTGGGCTCGGCCATCCTGGCCGGCCCGGACGGCGTGCAGACTAATTACGCCGTCGGTGAGGAGATCATGTCCGGTGTCACGCTCGACAGCGTGGAATTTGACCATGTGATCATCAACCGGGGCCGCGTGCGCGAGAGCCTCTATCTCGACCAGTCGATCCCCGCGCAGACCGTCGGCACCGAGAATCCGGTGGCGCCGGCTTCCCTTTCTCTGGACAGCAATGAAATTCCCAGTGTCGCCTCGCTGGCACCGCGCAATGATCAGGGCCGCATCACGGGTATTGTCTTGTCTCCCCTAGGAGACGGCAGCCTGTTCAAGAGCGCCGGTTTCCGCAATGGCGATATCATCGTGTCGATCAACGGTAATCCGGTCGGCTCGGCCAGCGATATCGAAGCGTTGAAAAGCCAAATCCGGCCGGGCGCGCGCCTGTCCGTCGAAGTCGAGCGCGGAGCCGATACGGTTCCGGTCGCTGTCAATCTGGGAGCCCAATAATGCCTAGTCTCTTTGCCCGGATCATGGCCGTGCTTGTTCTGTGTGCCACTTTGTGGTCCGCCCCGGCCTCTGCCCAGCACACGCTCAATGTCCGAGACGCCGATATTCGCGCCTTTGTCCAGGACGCGGCAAAGGTGACCGGCCGCACCTTCATTCTCGACAGCCGGGTGCAGGGCAAGGTTTCGGTGGTCACCGACCGGCCGCTCAGCCGCTCGGAATATTTCGAGATTTTCCTGTCGACCCTGCGCGCCAATAATCTGGTCGCGATTCCGACGACCCGCGGTGCCTATCGCATCCAGCCCGCCGATGGAGCCGCTTCGCAACCGAGCCGGATCGGTTCGCGCGGTGCGGAGGGCAACCAGCTGGTAACCGAAGTGGTGCGGCTCAAGTCGATTGTCGCGACCGAAGCGCTGGAAACGCTGCGTCCGCTGGTCAGCAAACAGGGGTCGATCACCGCCAATCGCAACGCCAACAGTCTGGTGATTGTCGACTATGCCGACAATATCCGCCGGATACGGTCGCTGGTCGGCGAGATAGATCGCGACAGCGCCGCCAGCACGATCATCACACTGAAGAACGCAGGGGCGCGCGAAATCGCAACCTCGCTGCAGGCGCTGGCAGCACAGGGTGGCGGCGAAGGGCTGCGCGCACCGGTCACCGTGGTGCCGATCGACAGCAGCAACAGCATCGCCCTGCGCGGAGACCCGGGCGCGGTTGCCCGCTTTGCGCAAATGGCGCGGGAACTGGACAAGGGCGCCGAATCGGGGACCGAGATACGCGTCCACCGGCTCGACTATGCCAATGCCGAACATCTGATGCCGGTGATCGAGAATTTGCTGGGCAGCAACGGTACGGGCGGCGCATCGGCAGCGGTTACGCCCGCCGGCGAAGGTGGTGCGGCCGCTCCGGTCGCCACCGGTGGCGGCAACGGCATTGCCAGCCGGGGGCCGGCCATCGTCACGCGGCTGGAAGGGACCAACGCGATCATTGTCGCGGCCAATCCGGACGTCCAGCGGATGATCGGCGAACTGATCCGCCAACTCGATACGCGGCAGGAACAGGTGGTCGTCGAAGCAATCATCGTCGAGATTTCCGAGACGCTGGCCCGTGAACTGGGCGTGCAATGGCTGGTCGGCGGGGAAGACGTACCCTTTGCCGTGACCAATTTTTCCAATGCCGCGCCCAATATCGTCGATGTTGCGGGCGGTTTGCTGGCCGACCAGTTTGACACGACGACTACCACCACGACCGATACCGCCACCACAGTGACCACCAACAGCTCGGTCGGTGATGCGTTGCGGCAGAATGCGGCGGATTCCGTGCTGGCCGCGCGCGGCGGTTTTGGCGGCTTTGCCACCAGCCTGGGCGGCAGCGCGGTGCTCGGGGCGATCATCAACGCGGTGCAGTCCGACAGCAACAGCAACGTCCTGTCGACGCCTTCGCTGACGGTGAACAACAATCTCAAGGGCAGCATTCTCTTCGGTCAGGAAATTCCGGTGTCGACCGGCGAGGCGCTGTCCGGGAATTTCGACAATGCTTTCCGCACGATCCAGCGGCAGAATGTCGGGATCGAACTGGAAGTGACGCCGCAGATCAATGCGGGGGACGAGGTGCGGATGGAATTGCGGCAGCAAGTCAGTTCGATCGCCGGGCCGGTGTCCGACGATTTCAACGAGCTGATTATCAACAAGCGCGAGATCAACACCACCGTCACAGTGGGCGACGGCGAGATTATTGCCCTGGGTGGCCTGCTCGATGACAACGAGCGGCGCACGATCCAGAAGGTTCCGTTTCTCGGTGATATTCCGCTGCTTGGAGAATTGTTCCGGTCGCGCGGCAAGTCACGGGTCAAAACCAATTTGATGGTCTTCATCCGCCCGACGATCCTGAAGGATCCCCATGACGCACGGCGCTTCTCGAGTGCGCGCTATGGCTATATCCGCGACCGGCAGCTCAGCCGCAATCCCGATCAGGAACCGTCGATTGACGCGCTGGTCCGCGATTATCTCGGCACCGTGCCGCCCTCGGTCAAGCCGCGTCCGGATGACGAGATCATCTATGCGCCCGGTGATATGCCTGCGGTCAGGGACAACGGCATGATCGAGCAGGCTCCTCTGCCTGCAAGTGAGGCCAGCGAGGACCGATGATGGAAATCGCCCGGGGAACAGAGGCGGTGGTCTCCGAAGCGGATGGCGGACTTGGGGCGCTGGCGGCTGTCCGGGACCTGCCATATGCCTATGCCCGTGATCAGGGTGTGCTGATACAGGATCGCAGCGGCGAACGGCTGTCCCTTGCCCTGCGCGAAGGGGCCGATCCTTTGGCCTTGCTGGAGGTGCGGCGCTATCTGGCTCTGCCCTTTGATGTGGAACGGGTCGATGGTCCGGCGTTCGAGAAGCTGCTCAGCGCCCACTATGCGATGGACGGATCGGCTGCCGCCATGGCCGGTGATATGGCGCTGGCGGGCGAGGGGCTGGACGATATTGCCGGCGATATCCCGAGCGCAGAAGATTTACTCGACAGCGCCGATGATGCGCCGACGATCCGGCTGATCAACGGGATTATCGCCGAAGCGGCAAGGCAGGGCGCTTCGGACATCCATATCGAACCCTATGAGACGGGGCTCGTCGTGCGGATGCGGGTCGACGGCGTGCTGACCGAGAAGCTGCGCATGCCGCCGCATGTCGCGGGCGTGATCGTCAACCGGATCAAGGTGATGGCGCGGCTGGATATAGCCGAGCGGCGGATACCGCAGGACGGCCGGATCAGCCTGACGCTGGGCGGGAAATTGCTCGACGTGCGCGTTTCGACCTTGCCCAACCGGGCGAGCGAGCGGGTGGTGATGCGGATTCTCGACAAGGAAAGCGCGGGTATTTCGCTCGACCTGCTCGGCATGTCGCCCAATACCCATGCGATCCTGACCGATGCGCTCAGCGAACCCAATGGTATCATATTGGTCACCGGCCCCACCGGCTCGGGCAAGACCACAACGCTTTATGCCGGTCTCAAGCAGCTCAACGATGGCAGCCGCAATATCCTGACCGTCGAGGACCCGGTGGAATATGCCATTGAAGGGATCGGCCAGACGCAGGTCAATGCGAAGGTCGGCCTGACCTTTGCTGCGGGTCTGCGAGCGATCCTGCGGCAGGATCCCGATGTGGTGATGATCGGCGAAATACGCGACCGGGAAACCGCCGAGATAGCGGTGCAGGCGAGCCTGACCGGCCATCTGGTGCTCTCGACGGTGCACACCAATGACGCGGTGGGTGCGATCACCCGGATGCGGGACATGAAAGTTGAGCCGTTTCTGCTGGCCTCGACCCTGCGCGCGGTGGTTGCCCAGCGGCTGGTTAGAAAACTCTGCGAACATTGCCGCACGCCGATCCAGGCCGATGGCTCGCTGGCTTCGCTGCTGGGTTTTGACAATGGCACCGTGGTCTATCGCGAGACCGGCTGCGAGCATTGCAACCAGACCGGCTTTCAGGGCCGGATCGGGGTGTTCGAGGCGATCCGGATTGACGACACGCTGCGCAAGCTGATCAATGACGGCGGCGACGAGGCCGCGATCACCGCCCATGC
The DNA here is from genome assembly GCF_002776575.1 of Sphingorhabdus sp. YGSMI21. Classification (GTDB taxonomy): domain Bacteria; phylum Pseudomonadota; class Alphaproteobacteria; order Sphingomonadales; family Sphingomonadaceae; genus Parasphingorhabdus. Next base: position 2,024,469 of record NZ_CP022548.1, read on the forward strand.
ATTCCGCAACCAGCCCCATCTGGGCGCAGCCGCGAGAGCGCTGGTCCGGGATGGCTTGACGACGCCCGAGGAAGCGATCCGGATTTCCCGCCGCGAAAGCGATGCGGTCGATGCCTGAATTTGCCTATATAGCGATTGACCCCAAGGGTCGGGAGAAGACCGGGCGGCTGGCGGCGGCCAGTGATGACGCGGCACGGGCGAAGCTGGTTGAACGCAATTTCTATGTCGTCAAAATGGAAGCGGCGCAAGGCAGCATCGGCAACCAGGCAAAGGCTTCCGCCGGTCTGTTCGGACCGAAAAAGCTGTCGTCCAAGGAACTCACCCTGTTTACCCGCCAATTGTCGTCGCTGGCGCAGGTCAGCCCGCTCGAGGAAGCGCTGCGGCTGATCGGCAACCAGAATGAAAAACCACATGTGCAGCAGCGGATCGCAACGGTGCACAGCGGGGTGATCGAGGGGCAGCGGCTGTCGGAGGCGATGCGGCGCGAACCGAAAAGCTTTCCGCCGCTCTACCGGGCGATGATCGCCGCCGGGGAAAGTTCCGGCACGCTGCCCGACATCACCGAAAGACTGGCCGATCTGCTCGAACGGCAGGCCGAATTGCGCGGCAAACTGATCGGCACATTGGCCTATCCGTCGGTGCTGGCCTTGGTTTCGGTCATCGTCGTCGCGCTGCTGATGATCGCGGTTGTGCCCAAGGTGGTCGAGCAGTTTGATGATGTGAACCAGCAACTGCCGCTGGTCACGCGCATCGTGATCGGCATATCGAACTTTCTCGCTGACTGGTGGTGGGCGATTGCAATTGTGATCGGCGCGATACTGCTGATCGGCTGGCGCGCGCTCAAGGAACCGCAGCTGAAATATCGTTTCGATGCCTTCCTGCTGCGCCTGCCGTTTTTCGGGCGCTTGCTGCGGGATTTGCACGCGGCGCGTCTGGCGCGGACGCTGTCGACCATGGTGGCCAGCCGACTGCCGATTATCGAGGGTTTGCGGCTGACCACCGATACGATCCACAATAGCGTGCTGCGCAAGGCTTCGGAAGATATGGTCGAGGCGATAAGAGGCGGTGGTAGCCTGTCGACAGCGCTCAGGAATACCGGCGTATTTCCGCCGATGCTGGTCTACATGACCTCCAGCGGCGAGGCATCGGGACAGCTGGACGACATGCTGGCGCGCGCGGCGGGCTATCTGGAGCGGGAATTTGACAATTTCAGTTCCACCGCGCTGTCGCTGCTCGAACCAATCATCATCGTCGCGCTTGGCGGACTGGTCGCGCTGGTGATATTGGCGATATTGTTACCGATTTTGCAGCTTCAAAATCTGGCCGGACTATAGGGCCGGAAAAAGGAATGATCATGACGACAGAAATTGAACATCCAGACACGGTCTCGGCTCCGGAACCAAAGACGCAGAAAAAGCGCAACGGCTTCACGCTGGTCGAGCTGATGGTGGTGATCTTCATCCTCGGCCTGCTGACGACCATTGTCGTGATCAATGTGCTGCCCAGCCAGGACCGGGCGATGGTCGAGAAGGCGCGGGCCGACATCGCGACGCTCGGACAGGCGCTGGAAATGTACCGGCTCGACAATCTTGCCTATCCCGGATCGTCGGACGGCCTGCAGGCGCTGGTGACTGCGCCGCCATCGCTGGCCACGACCGCCCGCTACCGGAAGGGCGGTTATATCAAGAAGCTGCCTGACGATCCGTGGGGGCGGCCCTATCAATATGACAATCCCGGGCGACAGGGCCCCGGCTATGATCTTTATTCGCTGGGTGCCGACGGCGCGCCGGGCGGCGAAGATGACAATGCCGATATTTACGCAGAATAAGACCGGCAGCGCGTGAATCCCGACCTTCTCCTGATTGCCTTTCCCGCTGCGGATGACGAGGCGCTGCACTGGTGGCATGTCAGCGGCGGCGCGGTGCGGGCTGCGGGCTGCGATCCCGACCCGGTCCTCGCTTCCGGAGCTTATGGTCAAGATGCTGTACAAGCAGACCTGAGCGTGATCGCGCTTCTGCCCTCGCATCTGACCAGCATCAAGGATCATGATGCAATCAGCGGCGCCAATGAAAGCCAGACTCTGGCTGCGGCGACTCTGGCCGCCCGGGCGCAAAGTCTGGAGAGTGACAAGGTCCACATCGCCGCGACTATCGATGGCGAGGGCGGCGCGGTCACGGCCTCGGTCGGACGGGATATCCTGTCCGCCGGGCTGGTCCGGCTGCAGGCGCTGGACATCGATCCCGATGCGATCCTTCCTTCCGGCTGGTTGTTGCCGGTGGCTGGCGATGATCAAGCGGTTGCCGCAGATTTCGGGTTCGACCGCGTTATGCGCGCCGGACATATCATCGCGGTGGATGACCCGGCGTTGCGCGAATTCCTCTTTGGCGACCGGACCGTCGAACAGATAACCGGCGATGCTTTCGACGAAATGCTGGCCGGTGCCGGCCGGAAAACCGATCTGAATTTTCGCAGCGGGCCCTTCGCAAAGAAGACCAAGCGGGCGATGGACGCGAAGCAGAAACGCCGGCTCGGCTGGATGGTGGCGGCGCTGGTCATCGTCTCGCTGGCCATTCCGCTGATGCAACTGGCCAAATATCATTGGGCGGCCAATGCGGCGGATGAAGCTGCTCTGGCCAGTGCCGCTGCCATCGTCGGTGATCAGCAAGACCCGGAAAGCGCCGAACGCGCGCTGGACCAGCGTCTGATTGCTGAGAACCGCGGTAACATCATGTTCCCGGTTCCGGCCTCGGCGCTCTTTTCGGCCTTGCAACAGGTTCCGGGCGTGTCGATTGTCCGTCTGGACTATGGCGAGAACGGCATTGTGTCCGCAACATTGTCTGCTGTCCGCAACGAGGATATCAATCCGGCTTTGCTGGCGATCCAGAAAGCGGGTTTCCTTATCACCGCAACCCCGCGCACCGACGCGACGGGGTCGGCGCAGGCGGATATTACGGTGAGGGCACCATGATCGACAATGCGAAAAACTGGTTTGCCGCGCTCAGCCAGCGGGAACGGATATTGGTCGCGATTGCTGGCCTGCTGCTGGCCGGGCTCGTCGGCTATTATGGCATAGCGCGACCGATGTTTGGCGCCATGACCGCTGCCGAAGAAGGCTATGTCGAGGCGGTCGAGCGGCAGGCGCGGATCGAGACCAAGGTCGCGGCGCTCTCGCAACCGGTAGACGGTCAGGTTGCCAAGTTCAGCGGCGCGATCGATGCCTTTGTCAGCCAGAGCGCGGGCGAGACCGGCATTGCGGTGGCTTCCGTGACACCCCAGTCGGGCAATCGCGTGAACATGGTGGTGGAATCGGCCAAGCCGACAGCGCTCTTCGGCTGGCTGGCGCGGATCGAGCGCGAAGGCGTTGCGATAGAAAGTCTTAGCGTCAATCCCGCAGGAGCCGGAACGGTCTCTGCCACTCTGACCTTGCGGTTACATTAGCGGCGAAGTCCGCGGCCCTTCACTCGGCGGGTTCGATATGGCGCTGCTTGTCCGCCGGGAACAGGGCTTGTCCGCCGGGAACAGGATGCCGCCGTCATCGGCTGACATGACTTCAGGCTCGTCAAACTTGGCGGTTGCCACCTTCGGCTTTTTCTGGACCCATTCGCCTTTCTCGTTGCGGATATAGGCGGGCGCGCGCTGGACGTTCCAGACCAGGCCCATTTTCTCCCAGAGATAGATGATCTGTCCGTTCAAATCGAACTCCCACCATGCGATCTGCGAGGAGGCGGCACGTGGGTGCTGGTGATGGTTGTTATGCCATCCGTCACCGAAGGTCATCCAGGCCATGAACCAGTTGTTGCGCGAACCGTCCTTGGTTTCGAACCGCTGCGACCCGAAAACATGGCCGATGCTGTTCACGCCCATGACGAAGTTCAGGAAGAAGAAATTGCGGAAAAAGCCGCCGATCAAGATGGTGCCGATAATATGTTCGGGGCCGCCGAAGGCCAGCGCCCAGAGGGCCGGCAGGACGATGCTGGAAAAAATCGCGATCGACCAGCGATGTTTGTGGCACCACAATACTTGCGGATCGTCGATCAAGCCCTTGCCATAGACCTTCATGTCGGAGGTGGTGTTGTCGAACAGCCAGCCGAAATGGGCGATGCCGAGCCCTTTCCATTTCGACATATTCTTGCCGTGACCGTCGACATAGGGACTGTGCACATCACCGACGCCGTCGGCAAAGGCATGGTGACGGCGATGGTCTGCTGCCCATTTCAAAACCGAAGCCTGACAGGCCATTTGCGCCATGATCCCGATGGCGAGGCGCATTTTCGGGCCGGCTTCGAAAGCGCGATGGGTGAAATAGCGGTGATAGCCGATGCCGACGCCCATGTTGATCAGGGCAAAGCCGAAGAGAAAGGCCGACCATTCGACCCAGCCGGTGGCGTGGAAGATGGTCCAGTATAGCGCGCCGAGCGAGCCCAGCACCATCGAGGACAGCAGGATGCCATATTCGATCCGCTTCGCGCGCGCAGCCGGTCCGCCAATGATGACGCCATGCTGTGGATGCTGTTCCGACGGTGTATATTCGTCGGGTTGAATGTCGCTAAATGCGGTTGCCATCGACCAAAATCCTCGAAAATCTTATCGGGACCTCAGGATATAGGCTATTTGCGATGATTACAATTCTATTAACTATTAGCGGCCCGCGGGTGCGGCGAGACGCTCTCGGGGACTAATCGTCGCTAAGAGGTTTGCGCCCCCGGCGGCTGGTTTCCCGTGAGTTGCGGATGGGATCCGCGCGCGTTGACCGGGGCGGGCTGTCCGCACGGGGGGCGGGTTGCGGACGGGCTTGCGGCTGCTCCGCCCCACTTGCCGGTGGCCGGTCCGTACGGCTGCCGCGATCACCGCGATCGCGGGACGGTGCAGCCTGGTCTGTTCCGCCTGCTTTTGTGCCGCTTGTTCCCGTACGGTTGCGGCGATCGTTGCGCGTGCCGCGATTGTCGCGGTCATCGCTGTCTCGCTGGCGCCGGCTGCTGTTCCGGTCCGGGTCCCGTGTGCGATCGCGCCCGTCATATCCCGAATCGCGACGATCACCACGCCGGTCGGCCCTGCCATCGCGATCTCTGCGGTCTCTGGCGTGATGTCCGCCATAGGCGGCGCGCTGGCGGGCCCAGTAACGTCGATGGTTGTCGCGCATCGCGAGGCGTCTGCCACCCCGGTCGAAGATATAAATGCCATAGCCGGGATAATAATATTGATCATACCAGCCGCCGCCATAGCCGATATTGGCAAAGCCATAGCCATAATCGCAGGCATAATAGTCGTCGAACGGCGCATAGGGGTCGCAGTCATAGCCGCGCCCGTTGACATAGCCGTCACCATAAGCGCCGCCGCCGTACATGCAGCCGCCGAGACTGAGCAGCGCGCCAGCGGCTACCGCAGACTTGAGGAGCCGGGCTGTCAATAAATTGGTCATGAGCTTTCCTTTGAAACCGCCTTCACAGCGCCGGTCGTGCGGGGTTGCGATTGCCTATATATTGTTCCTGTCCTTAAGCCGCGATCATTGAATAGCTTATGAATGGAGTGGCTTGCTGACATTAATGAAAGTAGCTATCATAGGCTCAAATTTCAGATCAGGAGCACTCCCGTGGCCACAATTGCAGCAAAACCGCATGGATATCCCTTTCAGGAATCCGCCAACCCGCATTGGGTGAGGCGGCCGAGCGAAGAAGAATTGGCGCATATTCCCGGGGAGAAGGGCCTGCCGGTCCTGGGGTGCACGCTGGATCTGCTCAAGGACCCGGGCGGCTTCGGACGCCGGATGTTCGAGCAATATGGCTCCGTCTATCGTGCCTTCAGTTTTGGCGGATGGTCGGTCAACATGCTGGGAGCCGATGCCACGGAGCTGATCCTGTTCAACAAGGACAAGATATTTTCGAGCGAGCAGGGCTGGGGCCCGATTCTCAACAATCTGTTTCCGCGCGGTCTGATGTTGATGGATTTCGAACGCCACCGGGCGGATCGCAAGGCGCTCTCGGTGGCCTTCAAGCCTGGACCCATGAAGCATCATTGCCAGGTGCTGGGCGAGGGCATAGCGCAGCGGGTGGGCGAATGGAGCGGTACCGAATTCAACTTTTATCCGGCGATCAAATCGCTGTCGCTCGATACTGCGGCGAGCGCGATTCTCGGCATCCCCTGGGGGCCGGAAGCGGACAAGATCAACAAGGCCTTTGTCGACGAGGTTCAGGCCTCGGTCGGTGTGGCGCGCAAGCCTATTCCCTTTACCAAGATGTGGAAGGGCGTGAAGGCCCGCGAATATCTGCTCGACTATTTCACCCCGCAGGTGAAAGAGCGGCGTGCGAAGGGCGGCGAGGATATCTTCACGCAAATCTGTCTGGCAACCCATGAAAATGGGGAATTGCTGACCGAGGGTGAAGTTGTCGACCATATGAATTTCCTGATGATGGCGGCGCATGATACGATTACGTCGTCGGCGACCAGCCTGATCTATCTGCTCGCCAAACATCCCGAATGGCAGGACAAGGTGCGCGAGGAATGTCTGGCGGTGGCGCCGGCCGGAACGACCTTGTCGATGGAACAGCTGGGCAAGCTGGAGCTGACCGAAATGGCCTTCAAGGAAGCGCTGCGGCTAATCCCGCCGGTCCCCTCGATGCCGCGCCGGGCGGTCAAGGAGTTCACCTTCCGCAATTATACGATTCCGGCCGGTACATCGGTCGGCGTCAGTCCGAGCTTTGTCCACAAGATGGAAAAGCACTGGCCCAACCCGGACAAGTTCGATCCGCTTCGCTTCACACCGGAAAATTCGGTTGGCCGTCACAAATATGCCTGGGTGCCGTTCGGCGGCGGCGCGCATATGTGTCTCGGGCTGCATTTCGCCTATATGCAGATCAAGATTTTGATGCACGCGATGCTCACGCAGAACCGCGTTCTTCTGCAGGGCGGACCGGACTATGAACCGAAATGGCAAGTCTTTCCCATTCCGCAGCCCAAGGACGGCCTGCCGGTGCGTCTCGAGCATCTCTAGACCCTTCGCTCTTGTCGTCGGCCGGGTCGGATTTTCCGGTCGACACAAAAATTGACAGCCTCATGCTTGCATGGCACTCTTCAGACTTAATCGGGGGATAACTATGGGGTGGCTTGAATTAAAAGATAATTCAATCACCCGGCTGATCTGCGCGTTGTCGACATTCTGTCCGGCGGGACCGGCTGCGCAAGCGCGAAGCCGATACCGCAACGGCAGGAGACATGGCGCAGCTGTTGCCGACAGGGAATATCTCCAGAACACGCTTTGGCCGTTTCGAAATCGGGCGGTCTTTCGGGGGTAAAAACGGTTTAGACAATATCAGCATCAGATTGCAGCCGGTTGAAACACGCCCTTCGACAGGTTCGCCACGAACAGAATAAAGGAGAATATATATGGCCGCATTCCGCATCCTTTCCTTCCTGATTGGATTCATCCCGCTCTGGTTCGGGGTCAATGGCCTGCTCTTCGGCGCGGCGGAACATATGGGCGGCGACGCATTCAGCACTGCGATGGACAACCAGTATCGTTATCTTTCCGGCGTATATATCGGCGTTGCGCTGATGATTTTTTACAGCGCCGGCGAAATAAGGAAACGGGCCAAACTGTTTCGCTTCGCGATGCTGTTCTTCTTTATCGGCGGCTGCGCCAGGGCCGTATCCTATCTCACGGTCGGGCCACCACCGACGGAACAATTTGCCGCGATGCTGGTGGAATTATTGTCGCCGCTGTTGCTGCTCTGGCAGGCGCGGGTGCTGCGCTACTAGGCAAAATATTCCGGAAATCTGGATTTTATGATCGCGACCAGATCCGGATCCATGAACGTGTAATTGTCCGGAATGGCCAGGTTGCGGACCGGCTTGTCTTTCAGCAACGGGCCGAATTTCTGTGTGATCTTTTTCCTGTGGCCGGTCTCCATCACATAGATGCTGTCTGCCCAGAGGATCAGATCGCCGGATAGCGGCGTCTCGGCATCGTTATTCGTACCGGCCGAGATGGCTGTCACCCTGTCCACGCTGTTCAGTACCGCTTCGGCTGTCGGACTGCGCAGCCGGTTGCGGGAACAAACGAACAGAAGATTCGCAGCTGTGCCGCTCACTTCGCCAGCATATCCTTCAGATAGCCGCCGGTATAGCTACCCTTGACCTTGGCGACGTCTTCCGGCGTGCCCTGCGCGACGATCTCGCCGCCGCGCACGCCGCCTTCGGGGCCGAGGTCGATGATATGGTCGGCGGTCTTGATGACATCGAGATTATGCTCGATCACCACCACGCTATTGCCCTGTTCGACCAGCTGGTGAAGCACTTGCAGCAACTTGCGGACATCCTCGAAATGCAGACCTGTCGTCGGCTCGTCGAGAATATAGAGGGTCTGGCCGGTCGACCGTTTCGACAGTTCCTTGGCCAGCTTGACCCGCTGCGCCTCGCCGCCGGACAGAGTGGTCGCCTGCTGGCCGACTTTCACATAGCCCAGACCGACTTCGTAAAGCATGGCCATCTTGTCGCGGATCGGCGGCACCGCTTTGAAGAAGCTGACCGCGTCCTCGACCGTCATGTCGAGAATATCGGCGATCGACTTGCCCTTGAACTTCACCTCCAGCGTTTCGCGATTATAGCGTTTGCCGCCGCATTCCTCGCAGGTGACATAGACGTCGGGCAGGAAGTGCATCTCGATCTTGATCAGCCCGTCACCGCGGCACACTTCGCAGCGGCCGCCCTTGACGTTGAAACTGAACCGGCCGGGCTTGTAGCCGCGGGCCTGCGCTTCGGGCAGTCCGGCAAACCAGTCGCGGATATTGGTGAAAGCGCCAGTATAGGTCGCGGGGTTCGAGCGCGGGGTGCGGCCAATCGGCGACTGGTCGATATCGATAACCTTGTCGCAATATTGCAGACCGGTGATCTTCTCATGCGCGCCGGCAATCACCCGCGCGCCGTTGAGCGTCCGCGCCGCCGATGCGTAGAGCGTATCGATGGTCAGCGAGCTTTTGCCCGAGCCGCTCAGGCCGGTGATGCAGGTGAAGGTACCGAGCGGGATCGACGCGGTGACATTCTGCAGATTATTGGCGGTGGCGCCGTGAACGGTCAGCTTCTTGCCATTGCCCTTGCGCCTTTTCTTCGGCACCTCGATTTCCCGCGTGCCGTTAAGATAGGCTGCGGTCAGTGACTTCTTGGACTTCAGGATCTGCTTGAGCGTGCCCTCGGCGACGACCTCGCCGCCATGGACGCCAGCGCCGGGTCCCATGTCGACGACCCAGTCTGCGGTCCGGATCGCATCTTCGTCATGTTCGACGACGATCACCGTGTTGCCGAGATCGCGCAGTCGCTTGAGCGTGGTCAGCAAGCGGTCATTGTCGCGCTGGTGCAGGCCGATGCTCGGTTCGTCGAGCACATAGAGCACGCCCGATAGGCCCGAGCCGATCTGGCTGGCGAGACGAATGCGCTGGCTCTCGCCGCCGGACAATGTGCCACTGGTCCGGTCGAGATTGAGATAGTCCAGCCCGACATTGTTGAGGAAGCCGAGCCGCTCGATGATTTCCTTGAGGATCGGTTCGGCGATCTGGCTCTGCGTCTTGTTGAGTTGCGCGCCGAGGCCCTCAAAAAATGCCAGGGCATCACCGACGCTGCGCCGGGTCGAAATCGAGATGTCCTCGCCCGCGATCTTGACCGCCAGCGCTTCCGGCTTGAGCCGCGCGCCGTGGCAGGTTTCGCAAGGAGCTGCGGCCTGGAACTTGGCCAGCTCTTCCTGCATCCAGGCGCTCTCGGTCTGCAGCATCCGTCGCTTGAGATTGCCGACGACGCCCTCGAACGGCTTCTTCACCTCATAGGATTTGCGCCCGTCCTGGAAGCGGAGGGTGACGGGCAGTCCCTGTGTGCCGTTGAGGATGACATCCTGATGATGTTCGCTCAGCTCGTTCCACGGCGTGTCGAGATCAAATTCGAAATGCCGCGCGAGGCTGCCCAGCACCTGCATATAATAAGGCGAGGGCGGGTTGGATTTCGCCCAGGGCACGACCGCGCCTTTCTTGATGCTCAGCGCCGGATTGGGCACGATCAGCTGCGTATCGAAATGCAGTTTCTCGCCGAGGCCGTCGCAGGACGGGCAGGCGCCTTGCGGAGCGTTGAACGAGAACAGCCGCGGCGCGATTTCCTCTATGGTGAAACCGCTGACCGGGCAGGCGAAGCGTTCGGAAAAGACGATCCGGTTGGGCGGGAGGCCGGTGCCTTTCATGCTCCCCTCCCGCTTGCGGGAGGGGTCGGGGGTGGGGATATTCTGTGTGTCCGGCTGGCCCACCCCTGGCCCCTCCCGCTTGCGGGAGGGGGAGTCATCCGGTTCCGGTTTGAAAGTCGCGCTGGCTTCCGCGACACTTTCCGTTCGTGCTGAGCTTGTCGAAGCACGATTGGCAAGAGCCAAAGCCTCCTCAACCGTACCATCCGCAAGATCAACAAACGCCAGCCCGTCCGCCAAACGCAGCGCGGTCTCGAAACTGTCGGCCAGCCTTTGTTCCATGCCTTCGCGCACGACCAGCCGGTCGACCACAACCTCGATGTCATGCTTGTATTTCTTGTCGAGCTTGGGCGTTTCCTCGATATCGTAAAATTCGCCGTCGACGCGGACGCGGGTGAAGCCGGCCTTCTGCCACTCGAGCAGTTCCTTGCGATATTCGCCCTTGCGGCCACGGACCACGGGTGCGAGCAGGAAGAAGCGGGTTTTCTCGGGCAAAGTCATTACCCGGTCGACCATCTGGGATACGGTCTGCGCGGTGATCGGCAGGCCCGTTGCCGGCGAATAAGGCACGCCGGCGCGGGTCCAGAGCAGGCGCATATAGTCGTATATCTCGGTCACTGTCGCGACGGTCGAGCGCGGATTGCGCGAAGTAGTTTTCTGCTCGATCGAGATCGCCGGCGAAAGCCCCTCGATATGCTCGACATCGGGCTTCTGCATCATCTCGAGAAACTGCCGCGCGTAGGCGCTGAGGCTCTCGACATAGCGCCGCTGCCCCTCGGCATAGATGGTATCGAACGCGAGGCTCGACTTGCCGCTGCCGGACAGGCCGGTGATCACGATCAGCTTCTCGCGCGGAAGCTCGATATCCACGCCCTTGAGATTATGCTCGCGGGCGCCTTTTACTTTGATGTGGGTCAGACTCATGAGCGTGCTTTGCAGAAGATGCCGGAGAGAGTCCAGCGGGCCAAAAGAACAGGGTGGTCCGCGCTATATGTTCAATGTTTGTTCTGTTTTCAAGGGGGAGTTTTTGGGGGAGCGTGATGGGGGTCACGCGATGCCGTCCTCAATTTGTTTCAAGAAACAATCGAAGGAGCCCTTTTATGAACAACATTGAGATTCTGGTCGAACCAAAGAGCAAAAGTCATGTTGGATGGTTTGTGCATCTATTTTCCTGGAACAAACAGCGACGGGATTTAATTGCGCACCGCTTGAAATTGAAATCTCGAACAGGTGGTAAGTTCACTCTGTCGAGTGAAGCCAAGTTGCCAAATGGCACCTATGGCTTGCGACTTCACGTTATCGAGTCAGGCAACAAAGCATCGATTACGGTCGTGGAAAAGCCGCCAATATCCTATCCGATGGGAGCGGCTTGGCCAATGACAGTCGAAGTGCCTGCACAATTCACTCAGGATAGCGACACTTGGTTCTTTGAGCATGGAGATGAAGCATGAGATTCGTCAATATTTTCAACACAGTCTCTGTTTTGCTCGCCACAGTTCCGATGATTTCGATCAGCCAAGATGCTGATGCTCAAACTCTTCGTGGCCCATACGCGGTTGAGGAAGGGCCACCCGCACCAAGTGATAGATTTGATACAATTACAAGAGGAGTTTCGACTTCCATCGACATTTCCGAGAAAGAAGCAAAAGCCAGTGCTTCAATCGGAGGGGTGCTAACAGCTGATCGTGACACAGGTGGTAGCGATCAAAAACAGGATGCTTTCTTCTGGAAGTTGGGTTTGGATGCACCGGTTGGCGGAACAACTGATTTGTTGGATCCGAAGCTCGATGTATTGGATAATCAAGTTTCGTTAACCGGCAGTTTAACCTGGAAAAGATTTTCCAGTTCGCTTTCTGATCTTACTGATCCGCGATTTCAGGCTTATGTTCGAGCAGCGATTGAAGCATGTGAAGAACAGAAGAAAAAAGACTGTGAAGCACATCGGCGTGTACCTGCCTCAGTGTTCGTGCAAGATCATCTACCAGAGGTGCACCGGCGATTGTCTTCTGCGATTTATGACCCGTTTTATGCAGTCAGCGTTAAAGGAAGTGTTGGCGTCAAAGAATTTGATTACATTCTGCCCGGTGCCTTTACGGATGAAGATGACACCAAAATTTCATATTCATTGGCCATCGCAGGCGTTATTTATCCATCAGACACGGTGAGTGCATGGAAGCTGGAAGCTGAATACGGCAACGCATTTGAAGCCGCTGAAGAAGGAATTGTCTGTCGAACGGTCGTAACCGATCCAGCGGAGGACTGCAAAAGCGCCGCACCGTCGGGACCTACTTCAAAGGAGACACTTGTCGTTCGTGCTGAGTATCGAAGGTTTTTCATGCTGTCAGATGTTAACAAAGGCATCGGGATCGCGCCAACAGGCAGTGTAGATTTTCTGTCTGGCGATTTCGGGTTGGAATTTCCTATCTTCTACAAAGTGGGTTCAAAGTCTCCAGTATTGCCCGGGATAAAACTTGGGTACACCAAAGACGCCAGTAAACCAAATAACAAAGATGAAGATTTTACCGTGGCCTTTTTTATAAAGACGAGCTTCAATCTAAATTGACTCGGATTATTGGGTCAGTGATTGCTTCGTACCCGCCCAAAAACCGCCCGATAACGCTCAAAAAAACCAACCATCTCCGGCGACCTTTTGCTTTTCATATCGCAAAAAAACTTCCGGTTCCAGCCCTTCGCCGTGCCAAGATGGATCATCGCGTAGACATAGGCCAGCAACCCCGCCGAAAACGCGAACGCCGCGTCCATACCCGCCGCTGCCCATACGACTGCCGCCACCAACGGATAAGCCAGCACCGGGAAGCTGATCGCCTTGCGGTAATTGAATATCGCCTTGCTCTCCCGCGTCGGCAGGCCGAATTTTCCGACCAGCGTCGAGGTGAAGGGCAGGCGGTTGTGAATGATCGCTGCCGGGATCTTGACCCACCAGGGCACGGGCGCCAGCAGGATAGTGGCGAGCGCCAGCAGCTCGAAAAACGGGTAGCGGATGACCAGCAACGCCAGCACCTTATAATCGTGATATTGTTTCGAGGTATGCTCGATCAGTTTGTCCACGCCATCGACTGCATATCGGCCCTTTTCGCGAAAGCGGAAAACATTATTGGGGAACATATAATAGCGCATCAGGCCCTTCTTCCCGGGCATGTCGGCGCGGGCCGGGCGAATGTCGAGCAGCTTGGCGACCTCGTCGGTGAAGGTCCCGTACCAGACCAGATGATCGGTCTTTTTCTCCGGCCGCTTGGTATAATAAGTCGCGTTATAGTCGGCGATGCGCTGGTCGATATTGGTCCTGATACTGTCGCGAAAGTCCGGATCGGCGATCATCCGGTGAACCAGCAGGCACTGCATTTCGGTGATATTGTTGAGGCCGCCGGTAAAGGGGCGAGTGAAACCTATGGTGTAGATATTCTGCAGCCCGGGTGACGTCACGCCCATGAACTGTTCGCGCGGCTTGTAGGCAAAGACTTCCACTCCGCTTTCGCCATGCGCCCGGATCTCCGGAACTGCGGGTATTTCCTGATCGCCGTCGATGAGCATATCGAAGCTTGCGCTTTCGCCGTCTTCGCTCAGCGTCATCGCCTCATGATCGATGGTTGTGGCCGCCTTGTCCCACAGTTTCACATGGCCATGCTCCAGAAAGAAGGGCAGATCGTTGATCAGATAGCCATCGGCGATCTTCTGTTCCAGCGTCTCCTCGCAATAGAGCTTGTAGACATCGATCGGCCAATATTTGATCGCGATATGGCCGTTTTCGACCGGCGCCTTTGCCTTGAAGAAATGGCGGATGTCCTTGTGCGGCCGGATGCTCTTGGGGTGGCGCACGCCAAGGCTGTTGCGGTCGAACAACTGGGCAAAGCGGTGATGGATCAGGCCGTGAATATAGCCGCCGTCGATGAAGGCGCGGTAGCTCCACTTGCTGATTTCGGAGAAATTGTGGCATTCCAGCTGGTCGAGCGGGACGAAACGCGGCCCGTCGTCGAAGGGCGAAAAGGTGGCGAACATCTTGTCGAGAATGATGAAGCCGTTGCTGACCAGATGCACTTTCGCGCCATAAGCGACCAGCTTGGCGATCAGCAGATTCGAACTGTCTCCGGTGGATGTGACCGCCACGCTCTTGCCGGCAAAGCTTTCGTCAACGGTGATCTGCTTCAGATTGGCGTTCATCTTCCGCCGGAAAGCGGTTGCGACGACGACATGTTTGGCGCGGAACTGCTCGCCGCTTTCCAGATGCACGATGCTATGGTCGGCATGATTGTCGATGCGGTCGACGAGACCGTGGTGGATGCGGTCGGCATAGCGCGCGGCATATTTCTTGTGGATCGCGTAGAATTCGCGGGCGGTTGGAAAGCCGTCGCTGAAATCCTCTCCCTGTTCCCTGAGCATCTCGACCAATTCGAACGAATAGACGCTGCTCTGCAGCGAACTCACCAGATCGAAATCCAGCGCGTCGGCGGCTTCCAGCTGCTGCCAGATCGGCATCATCGGGGACACCATGAGCCAGCCGATACCGCTCGCGTCCAGTTCGCGGATAAGCGGCATTGTCGAAAAACCACCGCCAACGATCAGGACGTCAATTTCCCGTAACTCTGTCATATTGCCCCCGTCAGCGATCCGCCATTGTCGCTTTGGTAACCGCTTGGCGGTGGAAAACCAACGGTCTTTTGCGAGCAAATATCCGGGGGCGGTATCGGCCGGACCGGACAAGTGCACAGAATGCAACAGAATTGCCTTTTCATCGACTGGCAATTGCCGTTGGTCGAACGGAAAACGGGGTGGCACAGCAATATGGTATCCGGCCCGTAGCTGGGTGAAGGTCCTGAATAGCAAGATAAGCTATCGGGTCGCATCTGAGCTCAATCGGGGGGATGGTGTCAGGATGCGGATCAGCAAATGCGCGTCCGGGATATATTGCCTACCGCATGGGCAAGCTCCTATTCCCGGCCGAGTAGGCCTTGCGTCCGCCCCCTATTGGGCGCGGCCATTGCGACGCTCCTGATGCCATCCTCTTTGATTAAGCCGGGGCAGAACTAGCCCCGAACGGCCGATCACTCGGCCATCAGATCCCGGACAAAGCCGATCAGACCGGTTTGCCGCGCCCGTCGCATGCGCTCGGTAGCGAGAATCTGCTTCACCTTGGTGAAACAGGCATCAAGATCGTCGTTGATCAGGACATAGTCATAGCCGTCCCAATGGCTGATCTCGCTGGCCGCGCGCTGCATCCGGCTTTCGATGATCTCCGGGGCGTCGGTGTTGCGGCTTTCCAGACGGTTGCGCAATTCCCCGAGCGAGGGTGGCAGAATGAAGACCCGTACCACATCCTGACCGGCGCGCTGATAGAGCTGCTGTGTGCCCTGCCAGTCGATGTCGAACAGGACATCCTGTCCGGCTTCCAGACTCTGGTTCACCGGTACCGATGGCGTCCCGTAGCGGTTACCGAAGACCGTGGCATATTCCAGGAAACTCTGGTCCGCGACCATTTCCTCGAACTGGTCGCCGCTGACGAAATAATAATCCTTGCCATGTTCCTCACCGGGCCGTTTCGGCCGGGTCGTCACGGATACCGACATGGCGATTTCGTCGTCGGCTTCCAGCAGCATTTTGGCCAGCGTCGATTTGCCCGCGCCCGAAGGCGATGACAGCACGAAGAGCAGCCCTCTGCGGTTCAGCTCGCGGTGATCATTGTCGATATTCTGGGAAGCAATATTGTCGGCCATAGCGGCTATTGGCCGATAGGGGCGCATCGCGTCAAGATGCTTGTCCGCTAGTTTAATATCTGCCGGCAGCGCAATCATCCTGATGACAGTCCCGCAGATTACGGCTATCGCAACATCATGATTCAGGGACGTATCAGCACCATATTCTATGCGATCGGTATCACGATCATGATCGGCTGGCTGTTTTACGTGGGTCAGGACATCATCCTGCCGATCGTGACCGCGATCATCCTGCTCCAGATTCTCTACGCCGCCAGCGCCACCGTTGCCCGGATACCCGGCCTCGGCCAGACGCCCCTGTGGCTTCGCGCCACGCTCGCCCTGATCGCGGTTTTGGCCATGCTGTTCGCAATGACCCGGATGCTGGTCGCCAGCCTGCAGAATCTGGTGCCCTCGCTGCCCGTCTATCAGCGCAATCTGGAAAATCTGTTCGCCGCGTGGTTCCCGATGCCGGCGGACGAGAGCATCGGACGCCCCGAGGTGTCCGAGCTGATGGCATCGCCCTCGGCGATCTTCGACCGGGGCACTGAAGCGGTCGCCAAGGCGATCAGCGAATTTGCGACGCGATTCTTTACCGAGATCGATATCGCCGCGCTGGCCCAGTCGGTCCTGTCCTCGCTGACCAGCTTCGGCGGATTTGTCTTCATCACGATATTATACGCCTCCTTCCTGCTCAGCGAGATTACCGGATTTCCCGAAAAGGTGCGGCGGGCCTTCGGTTCGGACAGCGATTCCACCGACACGCTGAACATGATCACCCGGATCAACCATGATATCGGCAGCTATCTGGCGACCAAGACGCTGATCAATATCATCCTCGGCGTCGTCTGCTGGGTGATATTGCTGATATTGGGCGTGGAATATGCCGCATTGTGGGCGATCATCATCGGATTGCTCAACTATATTCCCTATATCGGCTCTTTCGTCGGCGTGGCTTTTCCGGCCCTGTTCGCCGTGGCCCAGTTCGGCACGCTGACCGTTCCCCTGATCGCCACCGGCCTGATGACCACGGCCCAGGTGATTATCGGTAATGTCGTGGAGCCGAAAATGCTCAGCAAATCGGTAAACCTCAGCCCGATGGTGGTGCTGGTTTCGCTGGCCATCTGGAGCAGCCTGTGGGGTATTCCCGGCGCCATCCTGGCGGTGCCGTTCACCACGATATTGATGATCGTGCTGGCGCGCCGGCCCGGCACTCGCCCGATCGCGGCGCTGCTCTCGAGCGACGGCAATATCTAGACGGGCGTCGCCGGTGGCTTCAGACAAAAGGCGGCGAGCATTCCGGCGGCGAGCAGGATGATCGCCCCGGCAAAGGCGAAGTCGTAGCTGCCGGTCGCCTCGAACACGAAGCCGGCTCCCGCGGGCGCGGCGGCGGCGAAGGGCAGAACCACAGGAGCGAACAGGGAATTGATGATGGGAAAGGCGCGCTCGCCGAAATAATTGCCGATTGCTGCAGGGAGCAACACCAGCAGACTGCCATAGCCGGCGCCGAACAGCATCCCCATAAGCGACAACAGCCATATCTCCTGCCCCTGCCAGAATCCGGCCAATGCTAATGCCATCAGGGCGATGGATCCGAATATCGTCCAGCGCAGTTCGAACTGGTCGCCGAGCCAGCCGGCCGGAATCCGCGCCAGCCCGCTGCCCAGAATCAGAAGCCCGAATATGCCGGCCGCTTCGAGCCCCTTCAGGCCATTGTCTGTCAGATGCAGAACGCCATGGTTGAGCAGGGCGAAAAAGGTGCCCAGATAGCCGACCGAAATCACCATCATCAGATAGAGAGTCGGTTTGCGGATGATCTCCCGCATCGTCCAGGCATGGTCGGTGCGATAGGTTCTCGGGCGCGTGTGATGAGCCTGTTCCTCGCTGACCGCGCGTGCGGGATCGATATTGTCGGGGAATTGACCGATATCGCTAGGGCGATTGATGATGAACCGCGTCGCGACCAGCGCAATGACGACCATCGCGGCGGCAATGGTCCAGGCGGCCCGCCAGCTGTCAAACCGTTCCATCATCTCGGCCAGCGCCGGCTGCGCCATCGCGCCGCCGAGCGCACCGCCGGTCATGACTATGCCGATTGTCGTCGATCGCTTGATGCTGAACCAGCTGATCATGGCGGTCTGCGCGCAGATCGGGCCGGTCAGACCGAAAGACAGCCCCATGACCACGCCCCAGACCAGGATCCAGTGCCATAATTCGGTGACGCCGAAGACCAGCAGCAGAAGACCGGCCAGCATCACCAGCAGTCCGGTGGTAACGGTCCTGCGGACACCCGAGCGGCTCAGCAAATAGCCGGTCAGAGGGTAAGACAAGCCAAGCGTTATCAGCGCAACCGACTGGGCAATGGAGGCGGAGCCGCGGTTCCAGTTCATGGTCTCGACCATCACCGGGAAGACCACCGAATAGGCGAAATAGACGAAGCCGGAGGCGGCGAACTGGATGAAGAAGAACAGCCCGACATTGGTCCAGCCATAGAATTTGCGGGGGGAATGCCCCGTTTGCGCGGTGGTTGCCAATATGCTCTCCTGTGCCGCTTCATATTGGCGGTTCTCACGCAGCTTACAGCAATGTCAGTGGCAATCAATATTGCAATTGAGCCGATAGGTTCTGCTCACCGAAATTCGGGTTGTGAGCAATTGCGGGTGGATTGCGGAGAGGCTGGAAACCATGCCTTCAATGCAGAATCTGCTCCAAAGTCTGTCAAAGTTCGGGCCAAGGAGGCGCTATTTTGCGTGATGTTGGATAGATTGTTGCCGATGTAGGAATTTTGTTTCGGGCGGCTTGGGGGGGGGGATGGCCAGGCCATCGCGATCTCAATTGAGTGTAGTTGGTGAACTATCGTCAAAAAACATTTCAGTGAACCAGAAGCTTACGTATCCATCCATCATGGCAAGCACTAAGAATGTCTTTTGTTTCTCACTATTTTCTCTTTTCTTGTACGAGTCAATTATCTGCTTTCCAAATTCCTTCGGCACCAGACTTTCCATGATACTGATTTCGTCATTTTCGGTTCCGGTGCCATTTCCAGATACAAAAAGTTCTGTAAATATTCGCGGACCCCGAATGACACTTTGAAAATCATCGACGTCAACAAAACTCAAGCAAACAGCTGAGCTTTTATGGCTGGAAGTGAAGTCGATTTCGATACATTGCTCGGAATTCAAGATTAACCTTGATACCCATCGATCGTGCAAGTTCGGTTCCCAGAGAAAACCGTGTTTATCAAATTTAAATATCGTCATTGAGTGTCAACTTTTTTGATCAACGTGGAATTACCGAGGGAATCACCGTGACAGGTGCAACAATCCCCAAATACCTAAATATCAGCGTCTTTAAAAAGGTATACAGCAACGTCTGTTACAACCAGTATTGCAATCGGACGGATATGCTGTTCTCACACGATCACTGCGTGAGAGGAATTACATGATAAAATGGCCACTCAGGATCAGCAAAACCAGCGCGCTGATCGCCTTCATATTATTCGCCGGTTTTGCGCTGATCCTGTTTGGCATGGGACGCCCTCCGATCTGTAGCTGCGGTACGGTCAAACTGTGGCAGGGCGTGGTGCAATCATCGGAAAATAGCCAGCATCTCGCCGACTGGTATTCGATGAGTCATATCATTCACGGTTTTGTTTTTTTCGGGCTGGGACATCTATTGCGCAAGCGCTTGCCGAAGCTGTTCCCGCTTGGCGTGATCCTTGCGCTGTCAATATTGGTGGAGGGCGCGTGGGAAGTGTTGGAAAACTCCCCCGTCATCATCGACCGCTATCGCGAGGCGACCATTTCCTATGGTTATGAGGGGGACAGTATTATCAACTCGATGGCCGATATCGCGTGGATGATCATCGGATTTTTCCTCGCCTCGCGACTGCCTTGGAAAGCAACACTGGCAATAGCCGTGATTTTCGAGCTGTTTACCGGCTATATGATCCGCGACAATCTCGCGCTCAATATCCTGATGCTGACTGTACCGAACGAAGCTGTGAAGGATTGGCAGGCAGCTGGCACCGGCTACTGGTTAACCGGGAAGACGTAGCGCCGGATCTGCCGTAGTTTCGCTGTCTACAGGAACCGGGCGGCCCTCAATATCAATCACCGCCTCGGATGCGGGTAGGGCTTCTGCCTCTTTCTTGTCATCATAGAGCTTTTTCGCGATCAGCGCCCCGCCGACCAGCAGCGCGCCGGGGACGGACCGGGTGGCCAGACGGGCCGCGAGCATGCCGAGGCCGAAATTGCGCAAGCCATGGCCTCTGGTATGTTTGCGGGCCTCGTAACCCACGGCTGCGGTAAATATATTTCTGATTAGCGACATGCTCTGGTTCCCGGATCAGGAATGATTTCCGACCATATTCTCAGGTCTTACATGGGTATCATAGGTTTCTGCGTCAACCAGACCGAGCTCCAGCGCGGATGCGCGCAGGGTCTGACCGGTTTTATGGGCATATTTGGCAATCGCCGCAGCTTTGTCATAGCCGATCACCGGGGCAAGTGCGGTCACCAGCATGAGCGAGTTATCGACCAGCTCCTTGATCCGCGCTTCATTAGCCTCCAGACCTTCCACGCAGCGTTCGGAAAAGCTCGACATGCCGATGGAAATTATCTCGATCGAGCGCAGCACATTGGCGCCGATCAGCGGCTTGAATACATTGAGTTCCAGATGGCCCTGCAGCCCGCCGACCGTCACTGCCTGATGATTGCCGATGACTTGCGCGGCGACCATGGTCAGCATCTCGCACTGGGTCGGATTGACCTTGCCCGGCATGATCGAGCTGCCCGGTTCATTGGCCGGCAGGTCGAGCTCGCCAAGGCCGGAACGCGGCCCGGAGCCGAGCAGGCGGATATCATTGGCGATCTTGGTCAGCGACACCGCCAGCGTATTGAGCGCGCCAGACAGTTCGACCATCGTGTCATGCGCGGCCAGCTCGGCGAACTTGTTCGGGGCGGAGGTGAATTTCAGGCCGGTGATCTTGGAGATTTCCTTGGCGATATTCTCGCCGAAATTTTCCGGTGCATTGAGACCGGTTCCGACCGCTGTTCCGCCTTGCGCCAGTTGTAATAGTCGGGGCAGCACGCTTTCGATCCGGTCGCGGGCGGCGACCAGTTGTGCGGCATAGCCGGAAAATTCCTGTCCCAGAGTCAGCGGCGTGGCGTCCTGCAAATGGGTGCGGCCGATCTTGACGATCGATTTCCATTTTTGCGCCTTTTCCGCCAACGCGTCGTGCAATTGTTCCAATGCCGGGAACAGCTCGACTTCCAGCGCCCGTGCGGCTGCCACATGCATGGCGGTGGGGAAGCTGTCGTTGGACGACTGTCCGCGATTGACATGGTCGTTCGGATGGACCGGATATTTGCCGCCGCGCGTTCCGTAGATCGCCTCGTTGGCGACGCCGGCGATCACTTCATTGACGTTCATGTTCGACTGGGTGCCGGACCCGGTCTGCCAGATGGTGAGCGGAAACTGGTTGTCATATTCGCCGGTGCGCACGGCATTGGCGGCCTTTTCGATGGCGGCGGCGATTTCCGGTTCCAGGCCATGGATGCCATTGACCCGTGCTGCTGCCTGTTTGACCGCAGCCAGCGCGTGGATCAGGCGGATCGGCATGCGTTCCTGTCTGGGGAAGGGAAAATTCTCGATGCTGCGTTGTGTCTGGGCGCCCCAATAGGCATCGGCTGGCACTTCAATTTCGCCGAGAGAGTCGGTTTCGGTGCGGGTCCCGCTCACTTTTTCTTGCCGAAGTCCACCGTCACCACGTTGGAGCCGTCATCAACGGTTTCGACCGCTTCCGTCTCGCCGTCATTTTCTGCGGGGTCGTGGCTGTTGATATCGCCTTCGACCTCGTCGACGTGAAACTGCAGGGCAAAATCCACCGCCGGATCGACGAAGGAGGTGATTGCCGCGAATGGGATATGCAGCATCGAACTGATCTGGTTGAAGCTCAGACCGACTTCGAAACGGTCCTCGTCGACCTTCAGGTCCCAATAGCGGTTCTGGATGACGATCGTCATTTCGTCCGGGAAACGCGCGATGAGGTGATCGGGGATGTCCACGCCGGGCGCGCGGGTCTTGAAGGTGATGTAGAAATGATGCTCGCCGGGCAGGCCGTCTCTGACAACTTCTCCCAGCACCCGGCCGACCACCGCGCGCAGGGCTTCCTGGACGATTTCGTCGTAAGGAATCAGGCTATCGGGTGCATCGTCGCTCATTTGCACTAGGTGGCGCGAAGCGAGCATCGGGTCAAGGGCGTAAAATGAATTTCGCGTTGACCAAAGGCCCCGAAATTCTTGCCTGATTTGCCCAAGCCATTATAGGCCTGTTGCATGAGAACAGCGACAATCGAACGAAATACCAAGGAAACCGAGATTTTTGTCGAGTTGAACCTCGACGGAACCGGTCAATATGACGTGTCTACCGGCATCGGTTTTCTCGATCATATGATCGAACAATTCTCGCGTCATTCGTTGATTGACCTGAAATTGCGGATCAAGGGCGATCTCCACGTCGACCAGCACCACACGACGGAAGACAGCGCTATCGCGCTGGGCCAGGCGATCAACCAGGCGCTTGGCGACAAGGCCGGTATCGTGCGGTACGGCAGCGCCTATTCGCCGATGGACGAGACGTTGAGCCGGGTAGCGCTGGATATTTCCGGCCGGCCCTATTTCGTCTGGAATGCCGGTTTTACGCAAGAACGGCTCGGCGAGATGGACACCGAATTGTTCAAGCACTGGTTCCACAGCGTCGCCGATGCGGCGGGAATCACGCTGCATATCGAGCTGCTCTATGGCGAGAATAATCACCATATCGCGGAAAGCATTTTCAAGGGCTTTGCCCGCGCGATGCGCCAGGCGGTCGAACGCGACCCGCGCAAGGGCGACGCTATTCCCTCGACCAAGGGGCAATTGGGTGGCTGAGTTGTGTTTTCCGTGTCAGCGGGCTTTTCTTCCGGATTTTATCACGCGAAGCCGCGAAGTCGCGAAGAAGGTGCGGATCGCGGAACATTTTCGCGGCTTCGCGGCTTCGCGCGAAACCGATAATGGCCTTTCCAATGTCAGCGCCTTCGGCGGTTGAACGGCAATATGTCTGAAACCATCGCTCTCATAGATTTCGGCGCGGGCAATCTGCACAGCGTGCACAATGCGCTGATGGCCGCCGGTGCCGGCAATGTCTCTGTCACCGCCGACCCGGAATTGGTGGCGCGTGCGGACCGGATTATATTGCCGGGTGTCGGTGCCTTTGGTGCCTGTCGCGATGCGTTGATGGCGATCGACGGCATGGTGGCTGCGCTGGAGCAGCGGGTTCGCGCAGAAGGAATGCCTTTCCTCGGAATCTGTGTCGGGATGCAGATGCTGGCCGACAAGGGCATAGAATTTGGCGAGCATGAAGGCCTCGGCTGGATCGGCGGCACGGTGAAGGCGATCGAACCGACTGATGATACGATAAAGATTCCACATATGGGCTGGAATGATGTGACCCCGACCGAGGGGCATGATCTGCTCGAGCCCGGCGAAGCTTATTATTTGCACGGCTATCATTTTGACGCCGCGAACAAGGCGGATATATTGGCGAAGACCAGCCACGGTGGGCCTCTGGTATCAGCGGTCGGTCGCGACAATATTGTCGGCGTGCAATTTCACCCCGAGAAAAGTCAGGCTTACGGGCTGGCCTTTCTCCGCCGTTTTCTGGAGTGGAAACCATGACTAAGCTGAACGCCGTTCGTCCTGAGCCTGTCGAAGGACCTTTTTCCTCAGATCGCCATGGTTCGACAAGCTCACCACGAACGGAATTTTCGAAATGATCGTATTTCCCGCAATTGATCTCAAATCCGGCGAAGTCGTTCGCCTCGCAGAAGGCGATATGGATCGTGCCACCGTCTATGGCGACAATCCGGCGGAACAAGCAGGCCTGTTTGCCGCTGCTGGCGCCGAACATATCCATGTCGTCGATCTTGATGGCGCCTTTGCCGGCTCTCCGAAAAATGCCGAGGCGGTAGAGGCCATTGTCGCAAGCTTCCCGGGCTATGTGCAATTGGGTGGCGGCATTCGCAATCGCGAGACGGTTGAACGCTGGTTTGGACTGGGCGTGGCGCGGCTGGTGATCGGAACCGCAGCGCTCAAGGACCCGGATTTCGTCAAGGATATGGCGAAGGAATATGAAGGCGGTATCGTTGTCGCCGTTGACGCGCGCGACGGCATGGTCGCGACCGAAGGCTGGGCCGATGTGTCGGACGTCAGCGTCCGCGATCTGGCGCGGCGTTTTGAAGATGCAGGCGTCGCCTCGATCTTGTTCACCGATGTCGGACGTGACGGGATGCTGACCGGCTGCAATATCGAGGCGACCGTCGATCTGGCGCGCGGCGTCGATATTCCGGTAATCGCCAGCGGCGGGGTCAAGGGTCTCGACGATATTCATATGCTGAGCCAGTTTGCCAAGGACGGCATCGAGGGCGTGATTACCGGGCGGGCGCTCTATGACGGACGGCTGGATCTCGCGACCGCAATTGCGATGGCCAATCGTGGTTGAGCGGTCCAATTCCGTTCGTGTCGAGCGCAGTCGAGACACATTGGTTTCGCGCGCAAACGTCTCTCGACTACGCTCGAGACGAACGGCGGTGCGCGCATGACCGTCCGTATCCGCGTCATTCCCTGCCTCGATGTCGCCAATGGCCGGGTGGTCAAGGGCGTCAATTTCGTCGACCTGCAGGACGCTGGCGATCCGGTTGAACAGGCGCAAGCCTATGATGCTGCCGGGGCCGATGAACTCTGCTTTCTCGACATCACTGCATCCCACGAAAATCGCGACACGATCATCGATGTCGTCCGGCGCACCGCCGAAGTCTGCTTCATGCCGGTGACCGTCGGCGGCGGTGTGCGCACGGCGGATGATGCGCGGGCTTTGCTGATGGCCGGAGCCGACAAGGTGGCGGTGAACAGCGCCGCGGTGTCCCGGCCCGAAGTGGTCAGCGATATCGCCACCCGTTTCGGCAGCCAGTGCATGGTTGCCTCGATCGACGCCCGCCGGGTGGCTGAAGGACGCTGGGAAATATTCACCCATGGCGGTCGCACCCCGACCGGTATTGATGCGCTGGAACATGCCATCCGCATGGCCGAACTGGGGGCAGGGGAGTTGCTGGTCACCTCGATGGACCGCGACGGCACCCGCGACGGCTATGATCTGGAACTGACCCGCACTCTTGCCGACGCCGTATCAATACCGGTTGTCGCCAGTGGCGGAGTCGGCAATCTCGACCATCTGGTCGAAGGCGTGACCAAAGGCCATGCCAATGCCGTGCTCGCGGCCTCGATATTCCATTTTGGCCAATATAGTATCGCCCAAGCGCATGCAGCGCTGCGGGCTGCGAAACTGCCTGCCCGCGCCTGATACCGCCGCCAGCAGCCAGAATTGGGGTATCAAAATGTGGCCGGCGATATTTGATGTCGGTTTTTCTTACATTTTTCCTTCTCGTCAATTTCCGTTAACCAGTCTGTCCCACCAAAAACGCGACTTTTGAAGATTTGGCAGGAATATTGCTTAACCATATTGATCGGCTTTCGGGCCCGGCTATGGGAAATGAGCGTGACGCTTTTGAAAAATGCAATATTGGTCGGCGCGGCCGCATTGGCGGTTGCCCCCGGCGTTCCCGCGGAAGGGGCGGGGCATCCGGACGATCACGAGACTGTGCGGTACCAGCTGGACTCCGGATGGGGCTCAACCGGCTATGCCAAGAGCTCCGCAACGCTGAAAGCGCCTGCAGGAAAATCTGCCGTGATCCGCGGCAGGACCCAGGTTCCCGAGCCGTCCAATCTGCTGATGCTCGGGCTAGGGCTCGCCGGCCTGATCGGCGGCCGTATGGTTGCCCGGCGGAGCAGGAAAGCGCGATAGCACGCCCCACAGCGGTGGCTCGATAGCGGCAGCACCCGTCGACGGCGGGAATATAGCGGTGCTTTTGGCGCGGACGGGCAAACTTCTGCCGCAAGGGCTTGACGAACAGGCGATCGGTCGCGCAAACCGCCAGCGATGACCGATATTCTCAAATCTCTCGAACATACGATCCTGGAGCGACGCGCTGCCGATCCGGACAAAAGCTATGTCGCCAGCCTGCGCGCCAAGGGCCGCGCCAAAATGGCTGAGAAGCTCGGCGAGGAAGCCACAGAAGCGGTGATTGCTGCTGTTCTGGATGACCGGACGGGGATGACCGGAGAGGCCGCCGATCTGTTGTTTCACCTGATGGTGCTGCTCGCCGACATGAACCTGTCGCTGGACCATGTGATCGCCGAACTGGCGCGCCGCGAAGGCCTGTCCGGCCTGGAGGAAAAAGCCGCAAGAGGAGCAAGCTGATGGCGATCGACCCGACCCAGCCTTATGATGACGACAATATTTTTGCGAAAATCCTGCGCGGCGAGATTCCCAACAAGACGGTCTATGAGGACGAGTGGGTGCTCGCCTTTCACGATATCAATCCGCAGGCACCCGAGCATATTCTTGTGATCCCGAAAGGGCGCTATGTCAGCTGGGATGATTTTTCGGCAAAGGCCAGCGAAGCCGAAATCGCCGGATTCATCCGCGGCGTTGGCCATGTCGCGCGCGAAGCTGGTATGGTCGAACCCGGCTATCGTCTGCTCGCCAATGTCGGGAAGCACGGGCATCAGGAAGTGCCGCATCTCCATGTCCATATTTTTGCCGGAAAACCGCTTGGCCCGATGTTGATGCGCAGCTAGTAACAAAGGCAACGAGGCCGCAACCGGCGCGAACTAACGGGGAGAAGCACAGATGGCAGGCGCAACAGCACCGGGAGGCGACGGCTGGTCGTCACGGACCGCATTCATATTGGCAGCCATCGGCTCGGCCGTCGGACTGGGCAATCTGGTCCGCTTTCCTGCCGAGGCCGGTGCGAACGGCGGCGGCGCCTTTGTCATATTCTATATATTCTGTGTGTTGCTGATCGGACTGCCGATCCTGTTGTCGGAGACTCTTATCGGCCGTCACGGGCAGGGCTCCGCCATCGAGAGCATGAAGCGGGTCGCGATCGAATCGCGCGCCTCGCGCTGGTGGTCGATCGGCGCCGGCATCGGCATGGTCGGCGCATTTCTCATTCTCACTTATTATAGCGTGTTGGCGGGATGGATTGTCCATTTCATCGGCGTGTTCGTCGGCGATTTCGCCCATGCCGTCGGTTCCGGAAATCTGGCACAGGGTGCCCTGTCGGAATCATCGGTCGATGAGATTCAGGGTATCTTGCCCGCGTTGCAGGCAAACAGCAGCGAGATGCTGGCGATGCACGCGATTTTCATGGTGCTTACCATAATTGCCGTCGGTCGGGGCGTCAGCAGCGGGATCGAGAAAGTCGCTGTCTGGCTGATGCCAATCTTCTTCCTCCTGCTGGTTGCGATTACCATCTACGGTGCCTTTACCGGATCGTTCGGCGCAGCGCTGGCTTTCCTGTTCGATTTCGAACCGGCCCGCCTGCTCGACCCGTCGGTCCAGCTATCGGCGCTGGGACAGGCCCTGTTTTCCCTATCTCTGGGCTCCGCACTGATGATCACTTATGGTGCCTATGCGGCGCGTGACATCAATCTGGCCAAGACATCGGCGCAGATCGCCACCGCAGACACTTCCGTCGCGATTGTCGCGGGCCTTGCGATTTTCCCCATCACCTTTGCAGCGCTCGCACCGGCGTCTCTGACCGCCATTCTGGATGGTCAGGAACAGGTGCAGGGCGGCCTCGGCTTGCTGTTTGTCAACCTGCCCGTCGCTTTCCAGGCGATGCCGGCGGGGTCTCTGATTGGCCTATTGTTCTTCATCATGGTCTTTTTTGCAGCGCTCACCAGCTCGGTCGCGCTGCTGGAGGCTTCGGTCAGCTGGGCAATCGGCCGTTTCAACAAGCCGCGCTGGCTGGTAACCATCGTTCTCGGCGGTCTCGCTTTCCTGATCGGGGCCTGGGCAAGCTTCTCGTTCAACAGTCAGGCGGATTTCCAGCCGTTCGACTTCATGATCTTCTCCGGGCAACCGGTTTTCGGGATTATCGACGAGCTGACCGCGAAAATATTGCTGCCCGCATCGGCTTTGCTGGTTTCGATTTTTATCGGCTGGATAGCGGACCGGAGATTGATCGATCAGGAAAACGGGCTGGACGGAAACCTGCACCGCATCTGGCTTTTCCTGGTGCGCTGGCTTTGCCCGCTGGTCATAACCGCGATCCTGGTCTCCGGTCTGTTCCCCGGAATTCTGGGCTAAGGATAGCAGATGGCCGGTACGAAAACTCCGAAATGCCCGGTTTGCGGGAATGCTGCCGTGGAAAAATGGATGCCGTTCTGTAGCGCCGGCTGCAAGGATCGCGATCTGCTGCAATGGCTGGGCGACGGCTATAAAATCCCCGGACAGGCGGTTTCACCGGATGAACTCGCCGAACATTTAACCGGGGATTCCGGCCGAAACGGAGAGGAGTGAACAGGCGCAAAAGAACCGCCATTTTTAGGCTGGACAAGCGGCAATAGCCCCGCCTATAGCGTCGCTTCCTAACGTGGCCAGCGCATCGCGCAGGCCCAGATGCCCGAGTAGCTCAGTTGGTAGAGCAAGCGACTGAAAATCGCTGTGTCGGTGGTTCGAATCCGCCCTCGGGCACCATTTTTATCCAATTCTGGTGACCCTGCCGGTCGAGCGACTACGGGATTCCGTGGCTGCGTGTCCGGTCTTGCCGACGGCGACTGGTTGCGGTTGCCACGGGAAGGCAGGAAATTTTCGGACGAGCTGCAGGGCAACCCGGTCAGCGTGGCATGTCCGGAGATCTAATAGGCGACATCGAAGGCAATACGGATCGTGCGGGGACGGAGCGGGGTCAGATAACCGTCGCTACCCGGTACGAACGGGGTGCCCAGGGCGAAACGATTGCCACGCGAATCCAGCAGATTGGTCAGGGTCAGGCTCAGCCCTCTCTTGCGATTACCGATCCGTGCGGCAATGCCGCTGTCGACATAGTCTCCTTGCCCTTCGCCCAGTTCCGGGCCGATTCCGACGCGGGAAGGACCGACATAGCTGGCCCATCCCTGAAGGCGGAAATCCTCGTCGCCGATGATTGTTTCATAGTTGGCGGAGCCGCGCACGGCGTGGCTGGCAACATTGGGTATGCGACCCAGCCGTCCGGCCGGCGAGACGGCAACCGGCGACAGGAAATCTGTGGGCGGCCCGGTCAACGTCGCTTGCGCCAGCTGTAGTCCCGTCGACAGTTGGGTGACCCGGCTTTTGTTGTAAACCGCGCCCATTTCCAGCGACAGTCCGGTGACCGGACGGACGGCAATGGAGCCCGATATGCTGGTGATCTTGCCGTCGCCGATATTCGCCGTGGTCGGAAAGCCATTGGCATCGATATAATCGGCCTGAATATCCCGCCAGCGGCTGTGCGAGACGGAGATCGTGGCGTCGAACGGCGTAACGCCCTTGCGCCCGAAGCGCATCCCGGCATCATAAGTGGATACATGGTCGTTGCGGAAGCGCTGGACGAAGCTGCCGTCAATCGACAGCCCGCCGGGGCGGAAACCTTCCTGATAGCGGGCGTACAAAGTTACATTCTTTCCCGGATTGGCGAGCAGAGACGCCGATGGCAGGAGATCCTCTTCCCTGCGTTTTGCGGTTATCGCGCGACCGAACTGGGTGAGAGCGAGCAGCGTATCGACATCCTCGCCATCGCCGCCCAGTCGCGCATGGGTGTAACGCAGACCGCCGGTTGCGACGATATCGGGCACAAGTTCGAACGAGGCCTCGCCATAGGCGGTATATTCGGTGATCCGGTTGGTGACGCCGACAATGGCCGCGCGCATGTTCTCTCCGCCAAAGTCCCTGGTCTGGCGTGTCCGGTTGTCGATGAAGCTGGTTCCGACCACCCAGCCAAACCCGTCGCTGTAAGGACGGGATAATCTCGTTTCGCTGGTCAGCATACGCGTTTCGTTCTGCTGGTCGAAGATGCGCGGCGCATCGTCGACCAGGCTGGCGTCGAACCGTTCGTAGAGATTGTGATCGACATAGGCATTGGACGATTGAAAATGGAGGTCGCCCCAGTCCTTCATGATCACCAGCATCGCTGATCCGTAACGTGCCCTTGCGCCCTG
Organism: Sphingorhabdus sp. YGSMI21; assembly: GCF_002776575.1. Taxonomy (GTDB): domain Bacteria; phylum Pseudomonadota; class Alphaproteobacteria; order Sphingomonadales; family Sphingomonadaceae; genus Parasphingorhabdus. The sequence continues at coordinate 2,054,507 of NZ_CP022548.1, forward strand.
CTCGACAAGACTGCTGCGGGTTAGCGGTGGTGCGCCCTTGTCCGCATATTGCGCATCCTCGGCCTTTATCCTCTGGTAGATGCCGCCCAGGTCCACCGTCCAGCTGCTGCCGAGATCGAGGCGGAATGTGCCGCGTCCGCCACGGATATTGGTCCGGTTCACATCATTCCGGCCGAGCAGCGGATTATCGATATAGCCGCCGTCGCTGATCGAATAGCCAACCAGCCGCAGTGCGTGACCGCTTTCGCCGACCGGAATATTCGCGGTTGCAGAAATATCGCCGCCCGGTGCGCCATGCTGGACCAGCGAAATGCCTGCCGACGCGACCAGTGTGGTATCGCCGGGATCGGGTGTCTGCGGTATCATTCGGATGATGCCACCCAGCGATCCCGCACCATATAATGTGCCCTGCGGCCCTTCCAGAATTTCCACCCGGTCGATATCATAGAGCCTTAGATCGGGATCGGGAGCGTTGTAGCTGAGGCGGATGTCGCCAAGATACTGGCCAACCGTCGCCTGCGTCGGTCCGGTAAAACTGGAATCGGCGATACCCCTGATGAACAGCTTGTTGCGGCCACTGCCCAGATGGGTGGAGGATATTGTCGCCATTCGCGACAATATCGAATCCATACCGCGCTCTCCGCCAAATTGCAGATCGGCCCCGTTCAATATGGTGACGACGCCCGCATAGTTGACATAGGGCATGTTGATCTTGCTGGCGTTGACCACGATTTCTTCAACCGGGCGTGGCTCGACAGGGGGTAACGGTGTTTGGATATTGGCCGGGCGCGCTGAACGGGGGGATATGGGCTGGCGACTGGCCATTTGCGCCCGGGACGGACGCCGTTCGATCCGCCAGCTGGTCGCGCCGACTTTCACCGCATGCGCATCGGTACCGGAAAGCATGTGATCGAGCGCCTTTTGCACGCTCATCCGGCCGCGTACCGGTTTTACCGTCTTTTGCCAGAGCTTCGCGTCGGCGACGCTGATGCTGATGCCCGCCTGACGCCCGAGCAGCGGCAGGCTTTGCAGCAATGTGCCGCTCGGCAATTCGATCAGCCGCGAGTCATCGCGCGCCGCGACCGGCGTCGCGAACAACAGCAATAACAGGGCGGAGAACAGGCGGGCGTTCATATTAGCGGGTCAGCAACCATCCTTCATCTTGTTTTTCTGCTCTTATGCCGGCGAGCGCGGTCAGATCATCAATCACCCGCTGCCGGTCATCGCTGATCAGCAATGCGCCGCGAAACGGCAGGGAGGCGACGTCGGGCGAGACATTTATCGTCAGGCCGGTCGTCCTGCCCAGGTCCTCGGCAACTTGCGCGATCGATGTGCCATTATAGACAAGCTGGCCTTTGCGCCAGCTACCGACGCTGAAAACATCGATTGCCTGAACCTGCGGAGGGCCGCCTGCATCAGAAGCCTCGATGCCAAAACCGGCATCCAGCCGGACGTTTTCACGCTGCGGATTATACAGGACCAGACCTTCCGACACGGCGACGGTCAGCCCGTCCCGCCGGCGAATGACATTGAATGCCGTCCCCATATCGACAAGCCGGGCCTTGCCGGCCTCGACCAGAAACGGGTCGCCTTCGCGGTGGACGACATGGAACATGGCTTCGCCGCTTTCAATCCGCGCGAACCGGGGCCTGTCCTCGTCCAGTTCGATAACGGACCCGCCATTGATCTCGATCCGCGAGCCGTCCGCCAGCGCTACCGTCCGCTGTTCGCCGGCAGCGGTTTCGATGTGGGTCGCGCCACTGTCCAGCAACGTAAAGCCAATTATGCCGACCAGCGCTGCGGCCATCGCCCCGCCGAGCCAAGTTCTGCGACTGGCAAGGACAGGCTGCCTGGCAACGGAGATTTCCTCGACAGGTTCCGGCAAATCGCCCGGTTCCGCATCAATGGCAGCCATCCGGTCGTAGATGGCAGAATGACCCGGGCTCAGTTCCAGCCACTCGGTAAATCCTTCCCAGTCGTCGAAAGCGGGATCGCGTTGGCGGATTATCCAGTCCAGTGCTTCTGCTTCGACCGCGAAAGGTGTGCCATCACTCATCGATTTTCCCTTTCATTGCGGCGAGCGCCTTGTAGATTTTGCGCAGATCGGCCTCGACGGTGCTCAGGCTGACGCCAAGCCGGCTCGCGATCTCGCGCTGGCTAATGCCCTCGATGCGAAAATAGCGGAATGCTGTCGCCGGGCGTTCGCCGAACATGTCGATAGTCGCTTCCACGCGGGCCAGTTCTTCCCGCGAGATAAGCGACTGCTCGACCGATGGTGGAAGCCGCCCACTGTCTTGCTCTCCCCAGGCCTTCTCGCGCCTTTCGGCCGCGCGCGTGGCACGGTAACGGTCCAGCATCAGGTTGTTCGCGGCGCGGTAGAGATAGGAAAGCGGATTTGCGATCGGGCCGGTGCGTGACCGGGCGATCTGGACCCATAATTCCTGAAACATATCTTCGGCACTGTCTCCCGCACCACGAGCTAGCAGGAAACGGATCAGCTTTTCGCGGTTGGCCAGCAGCACGGCCTCGATGCCGCGGGTGGTCTCAGCTTCTCTTTCCACCATGCTCATGAAATGTTCGCTTTGGCCCTGGTGCTTGTTCTGCTTGATGCGCCGCATTTTGATTCGGCCATCGCGCGCGTCTCCCGCCGGCGCGATATATAGCAACCGCATCGCATCGCGCAATAGCAGCATGACCGGACCAGCGGAGTTCGGGGCGGGGGTGGCAAAAATGTCTTTCTCCTTCTGCTTTCGATCGGGCAGGTAAGGGGAGAAGGGAAAATGGGGATCGATCCTTCCCCCCTTGCGGTTTCGCCGAGCCGACTTCGTTATAGCCCGACTCGCAGGCTGGCGCGCACCGCAACAGCCGCATGGCTCTGCTGTTCCTCGACGGATATTTCACCGCCGATCTGGAAGGCGGAATTGCCGGCAACAGCGCGCAGCCGGCCTATCCAGCCGCTTTTCCGTTCTTCGGGAACAAGCGTGAAGGGTGACCCGTTTTCAAACTGCGCAACGGTCACGCCGAGCGAACCGCCCACGATTTCGCGGCGTCCGGCTTCCAGCTCGAAGCGGTACCAGCCGTCATATTGATCTACCCCGCCAAGATCGAGCCCGAGAGCGACCGTACCCGAAACCGCGAGTTCGTCGCTCTTGCGGTCGGCGACCGTCAGGTCGAGCGCTTCACCGCCCCCGGTTTCGGCATAGCCGTCTTCGCTCAGCTTGAAATAGTCGACCGCAATTGTCGGGCGGATCGAGAAATTGCCGGAACGCATGTCCCGGGCCACCGCACCGGATGCCGACCATAAGGTGCCATCCCAGTCAGCCGTCATCGTCTTGACTATCTCTTCGCCATCGAGTTCCCCGATGAAATAGCGATAGCCGTCGAAATCGATCTTTGCGCCGGAGATACGGGCATGTGCCAGCCAGCTGTCCGAGGCCAGGCGCCAGTAGGCCGCCAGTTCCAGCTGCTCGGACCAGACTTCGTTGCCATTGCCCTCGTTGCTGTTCTTGCCGTTGAGATAGCCGACAGATGCACCGAAATTTCCGATACCGGTCTTGTGTTCGGCGCCTGCGGATATGCCCCATCCACCCACGTCATAACCGGCCGTATCACCAACGCTCTTCGAACTTCCCCAGCCGGCCTGTGCGACCCAGTAGCCCCATTTCCCTTCGTCCTTGAAAGGGCCTTTGGGATCCGCGAGAAAGCGTACCATCGCGCGCGATCCCAGTGTGACATTCTCAAAAGTGCCGCCTTCGTGCTCGGGCAGCATCTGGCTCAACTGCTTGCGGAACTGTTCCTGATCGGAGATCGCAAGGAAAATCCCTTCAACATCCTCATCGTCGACCAGTGCCGCATATATCGCGGCAAAGCCGCTTGCCTCGGACCGGTTCAGCCCCAGTTCGGTCGCATCCTTCCGGGCGACGCTGACGATTACCTGATTGGCGTTAGAACTGAGCGAGCCTTTGTAAAGAAAAGGCAGAAGCGTGGTTGAAGCGGTCAGATTGTTGACGCCCGCAAGGGTACCTGCCTGCACAACGACATGATCGCCCTCGGCGCTCTGGACGTTGGACAGCTTGATCGCGAGTTTCGATCCCGTATCAAAGCTTGCGGTCCCCGATACCTGCAGCGCCGTGTCGTTGCTACCACCGAGAGTTACGCCGAGCACACCATTGTCAGTAACCGCCAGGGATGCGATCTGGGCAGATCCGATCGCATCGAACATGGCCCCGGAGACGGTCACGGCAAGACCCTCGGCGTTGGTCAGCGAACCGGAAAAACGGGACGTGCCGGAAAGTGTCAGCATATCCGCGCCGCCGCCAAAATCCGCATTGCCACTGAACACGGATGTTCCGGCTAGCGTCATCATGTCGGCGCCGGTGCCGAAGGTGGCATTGCCGGTATATACAGCATCGCCCGACAATTTAAGCTGGTTGTCGCCAGTGCCGAAGCTGCTGTTCCCCTTCACCGTGCCATCGGCAATGTCGAATATGTCGTTGCCGCTGCCGAAGCGGACGTCGCCCGTGATGGAAGGGGGTTTGGCTGACGCTGCGACCGCGGTCTGGCGGACGGTGGCGCCGGAGCCATTGGCTGACAAGTCGATCGCGACATTGCGGTCCGATGCCGCCAGCGCGCCGGTGGCGATGATCGTACCGCTGTTTTCAAGCAGGTTTACACTGACGGATGTATCGATGATCGCAATCGCGGTCGCGTCATCGCCGCCTGCCTTGGCACTGATCGTGCCGCTGTTGCGGAGGGTCTGGACATCCGCGCCGACGCCGATCGCCAGCGCCCGGCTGATCGAAGTGGCACTGCCGCCGCCGGTCGCCTCAATGGTTCCGGCATTGCGGATTTCGGGTGTGGTCGCGCCGGATCCTACCTGGATGGCGGTTGCCGAGCCATCTTTGGAAAGGGCCTTTACCGAGCCGGTTGCGCCGATGCCGACACCCCCCGCGATGGTGACCGTGCCGCCAAGGCCGCCAATTTGCAGACCATTGGCGTCGATTCCGCTATAAACCCCGCTGCCCAATATGCCGCCATCAATGATCAGGCCAAAGCCCGTGCCCGTGCCGGCAACCGGACCAATTGCTATGGCGTCGCTGCTGTCGCCGATACGCATTGCCGGTGCCGCGCCATAGGAACGGACGAGAGCCGAGCCTTCCTTGGAATCCTCGATGCCGTCATCATCTTCATCATTGTCCGTACTGCTCGTATCCTTCGGCGGAACCGCGAGAATGATGCCACCCGTAACGTTACCGGCAATCGACAGGGCCGGACCGCCTTGCAGGAGGTCGTCGGCGTCAAGCTTGGAACTATCGGCCGGGGCACTTGTGTAGCGATAGCCACTGGATTGCAGAGATCCCTGCACGACCAGTGCACCGTTGATATTGCCGTCGACACGCGCCGCTACCGCATCAACACCCTGAGCGCTAATCGTCCCGGCGAGCCGGACATTGCCATCGACATCCTGCAGGCCGACGCCCAGCGCGTTATCACCCAGCACCTTGGTGGTGCCGTCATGGACAAAATTACCGGTCAAGGTGCCGCCCAGCCGGATCCCGGCAGAGTCATTGCCCTCGATAGTGATGGTTCCGCTGTTGGTGATATTGCCGTTGAAAGCGCCGGCGGTCGCTATGCCTGTCCGTCCCGTTCCGGTTGCGAAGGGGCCGTCAATGTCGCCGTCATTGTCGGAATCGGTCGGGGCGTAAGGTTCGTCGAGGATGATCTTTCCACTCGCGCTGTTGGTGATCGTACCGGTGACACCGGCATCTGCGAGAATACCGGTCGCGTTGTCCGCATTGCTGATCTCTATCGTGCCCTCGTTGATCAGCGTATTGTCGCTGTCGACGGTAACGGCAACACCCGACGTCGGCTTGACCGAGCCGGCCGACGTGATCTTGATATTGTCGGCAGCGCCGCCATTGATCGTCGAGGTGCGGATCGGGTCGGTAGTGGCTGTCGCGATGGTTGTTTCCGCCTGCGCGGGGATGGAGATGACAGCGACCAGGCAGGTCGACGCGAGTAGATATTTGCGCATGTAGATCCTCTTGTGATTATCGGGACGAATTTCCCTGAACAAACACAAGACGGAGTCATTCCGCCGCAACCTTGGCCGGAATGATATTTTTTTGTGCAGCGGCTGCTATTCGCCCATGCGGGCAGGGGCAGAAGCGGGAAATCCGTTCGGACACGCTGCTTTCTCCATCGCTCCGAGACGGATGCGGATTTATAGCTGCAAGACCTTAGCGCATCGCTTCGGCGACAAGAACGGAGCAGTTCAGGGACTTTGGTTTCTGGATGAAAGCCTTTTTCTGTTCGTCACTATCGCCGATCCCCAGCGCGCTGCCGATCGATTTCGTAGCGACTTTCAGGACATCGCCGAGCGAAGGCTTTTCGGCATCACTGGCCTTGCCGAGCCCGGCTACGGACACGGCGGGTGCATTGAGCGTTCCGGTGATTTTGATCGGGTCGACGATGCGCAAGGCGCTTTTCCCCTTGGCACCTCCGCGCAATATCAGTGAGACAGTTTCGCCTTTCAGGGTGATCCGGCCTTCACCGCGTCCGATCGACACCGTCGTGTCAATTGCCAGCGGTGAGGGCGTCAATATTCCGTTGCGCGCCGTGAAATTGGCGACCAGACAGCGCAGCGGAACGCGGGCTTTCGGATTGCCGATGATTTCCTCTACGGCGCCGCCAAGATTCTGGCCGAGAACATGCGCGACCGTTGCGCGCACACTGCCGCCCGAGGCAACCATCGCGGCCTTGCCATCTGCTTTCTCCAGGGCTTCCCGGAACGTGTCGCCGGTACCGGCCAATTTGATGCGGCCCCTCATGGTTGCCGTCACGATGTCGCCATTGCCAATCAGGTCGGAGATCGAGGCGCCGGACAACGTCAGGTCGGTCGACAATTTCGGCGCCCCGCTGCGGTGATCGACTTGCACGCTGCCGGACATCCGGCCACTTTTCAGGCCGACCAGCAGATTTGTGATTTTTATAACCTTGTGGTCCAGCGACAATTTTCCATGCACGCTCCGGAATATGGTGTCCCGACGAGAGAGCAGGCGGTCGACGGTGAAGGTCATCTGTCCATCGGTCGGCCCCATTTTGGACAGGTTGATACGGGTGTTGGGCAGGACTCTGGGGCCGATGCGGCGGGTCAGAGCCGCTGCTTTTGCCAGACCGGCATCGTCGGCCAGATCGTCGAAATCCAGCGTGGAAAATTTTATCGTGGCATCGATTTTGGTTCGGCCGTCGCGTTTGAGAATATCCGCTTTGCCGGACAGGTTTGACCGTCCTATCGTTCCGCTCAGCTTCTTGACGTACCAGTCTTTGTTTTCGTGACGAATATTTGCCTGCAGATCAATCTTCTGGGTACCGAACAGGCCGGCTTCGATAATTTGGTCCAAATTCTTGAGAGTGGGTGCGCGGGCGGACAGCGATGCGGTGAAACGGTCCGTGTTCAGAACGCCCTGCATTATACCGGTCGCCGTCAATTCCAGAGCCGGCGCTTGCAGCGAGACCGAAAATGGATAATCGGCCTCGGGATCGATCCCGGCAATGGCTCCCCCGGTGAACAGCATGCTTGCCTTGGACTCCAAAAATGTGCCGCTACCTTCGGCGCGCAAACCCTCTTCGCTATTGATCGAGACCGGGCCTTCAATGGACAAGCCGCGCTTGTGGTCGGTAAAGCTGAAACGGGAATTGCCGACATCAAGATCGGTCAGAACGGGTCCGCGATCGTCCATGTCATTGTTACGATTGCCTTCGTCCCAGTTGGCGCGTCCGTCCTTGTCCCGGATCAGCGCGATGTCGAGCCCGTCTACCGCGAGACGGTCCGGTCTCGCGCTGCCGGTCAGGATATCCAGCACGGCAACCCGTGCCGATATTGATTTCAGTTTCAGAAAATCGCCTTCGCCCGCCCATGCGGGTTGCGCAACGCGGACATTGTGGACGGTGATGACGGGAGTGTAAGAGAAGAAACTGTCTCTGCTGACCGAACCGATTGCCACTTCGCGATCCGAAGCGCCCTGCAATTTCTCGCTGATTACAGTCTTGAAAATGCTCGCAGGGACCGCGCCCAGCAGCAATATCGCCAGCAGGAAAATGGCGAGAATGACAGCCACGATGTTGCGCGTCTTGCGATAGGGGAATCGGGAGGATGTTTCGCCGATATCGTCCATGGATCAGAGACCTGCCGGTTCGGCAGAAAAGGCAAGATTGTCAAACGGGCCTGCCTGTGTCGCTTCGATCGACTTTCGCGATATGGACTTCATTTGCTATACACCCATTCGATTGATGCCTGTATCTATGGCCGAATATTGGCGAATAGTCCTGCATTGATTGATTTACGCCCTGAAGATGTAAAGGTTGCGCAAAGCCTGTTGGGCTTGGCTCTCCCCAATTTTTTACCGAACCGGTCCAGCAGTAACAGGACTCCGCCAACCGCCTCGTGCAGGCCGATGATCGCGTTGATCTGGTCGGCCTGCAGCTGGATCAGAGGCAGTTCGATGCCGAGCAGGCTGCGCTGCGCATCCCTTGCTCGACATCGGGTCTAAAACCGGCGCTATCGCCGGGCAGACACGGTTTGTCAGTCACCGGTCTGGACAGACTGCATCAGTAGCGCCTTGCCCGTCCATTCGCTGTCATCGACCGCATTTGCAAGCACGGCAGCGACATCGCCCCGCGCCGCTTTTCCCTGGGGATCGACATCATCGCCAAAGCGCATGTCACGGGTGCCGTCCTCGTCGGTCAGACTGACCGGACGAACGATGGCATAGCTCAGACCGGAAGCTTTGAGATGTTCGTCCGCTTCGTGTTTTGCCTGAAGATAATGTGCCAGGTCGCTTTCCGGGTCCGGATTGTCGGCGCCAGCGCTGCTCAGCATGACAAAACGCGAGACTCCGGCGTCAGCAGCCAGATCGACCAGCCGTTTGGCACCATCGCGGTCCACCTTGTCGGTCATTTCGGGGCCGGTGGAGCCCCCGGAGCCGGCGGCGAAAATTACCGCGTCACAGCCATCGCATATCCCGCTTTTCAGATCCGTCAGGTCGCCCTGGCGTTGCGTGACATCCGCGGGCAGCGAGCCGGTATCCGAAGATTCACGGACCAGCGCGATAGGGGAATGGCCTTTGGCCTTCAGTTGATCGACGAGCCGTAGTCCGGTTTTGCCGGTTGCACCGGCGACAAGAATATTCATAAGTCGCTCCGTTTATTTGGGTTTAAAGCAGGTCGAGCAGTTTGCGCGCCGCTTCTGCAGATGACGCCGGGTTCTGGCCGGTGACGAGCTTGCCGTCGACGACAACGAAAGAGGCCCAGTCGTCGCCCTTGCGATAATCGCCACCATTTTCTTTCAGCATGTCCTCGACCAGGAAGGGCACGACATCGGTCAGGCCAACCCCTTCTTCTTCGGTGTTGGTAAATCCGGTCACGGTTCTGCCGGATACCAGCGGCTTGCCCTCCGCATTTTCTGTATGTCTGAATATTGCAGGGGCGTGGCAGACCGCGCCGACGGGGCGGTCGCTGGCCCAGAAAGCCTCGATCAACATCTTGCTGTTGTCATCTTCGGCCAGATCCCAGAGCGGGCCATGGCCGCCGGGATAGAAAATCGCGTCAAATCCGTCCGCCGAAACCGCCGATAGCACCGCTGTACTGGCCAGATCTGCCTGCGCAGCCTCGTCAGATTTGAAACGTTTCGTATCGTCAGTCTGGGCGTCGTCGGTATCGCTGGCAGGATCCAGCGGCGGCTGTCCGCCTTTGGGTGAAGCCAGCGTTATGTCTGCTCCGGCATCCTTGAACACATAATATGGCGCCGCGAATTCCTCCAGCCAGAAGCCGGTTTTCTTGCCGCTATCACCAAGTTCATCGTGCGACGTCAGGACCATTAGGATTTTCATGATATTTGCCTTTTGCTTATTATGTTCTGGTTACTCATCCTGCAAACAACGCACTTCGGGCGGTTAAGTTGCGCGGCCGGGACCCTCTCGACCCTGACAGGGCCCGCGACCGCGCACGCCATCGGGAAGCTGTGTCAGGAATAGGCCCCGTCGGAATAGGTCAGTTCATAGCTATGGCTGTAAATTTCGAACACGATTCCGAACGGGTCCTCGACGTAGCACATGCGGTAAGGCTTCTCGCCGGGATAATATTCGCGCACCGGCATGCGCTGCTTGCCGCCGGCCGCCACAATTTTCTCGATCAGTCCCTCCACGTCCGGATCCTGGATGCAAAAATGGAATGTTCCCTGGCGATTGTGATCCAGATTATTGTCCGGCGCATAGTTGTCCGGAAATTCGAACAGTTCGATTCCGACGCGGTCAGCGGTGGCAAGATGGGCAATGCGCAAGCTGCCCCAGCCGGGACCGAACACATCGGTACACATGACGCCGACCGCACTCTCGTCCTCGGTAACATTGGTCGGCTTCATTATCGTGTAGAGCCCGAGAACCCCGGTGTAGAATTTTACAGCGGCATCAAGGTCGGGGACGGATAGGCCAATATGGGAAAAGGCGCGTGGTGTCGGTTGCATGATGGTTTCCTTTCATTTTCTATCGAGCAGAAAATAGGATGGCCGGTTCATTATATGAAATAATCATTTCAATATTTTATTATAACATATAGTAATGATCTATGTTGAATTCCCGATGGCTCGACAGTTTTGTAGTGCTTTGCGAAACCGGTCACTTTACCAGGGCAGCGAGCCTGCTGAACATGACCCAGCCTGGCGTATCGCAGCATCTGCAAAAACTGGAAGCACAAGTCCGTCAACCGCTGATCTCGCGGCAGGGCAAGAGCTTCAGCCTCACGCCGGCGGGCGAAGCGGTTCTGGCCGTCGGGCGGGCCAGACGCGCTGAGGAGCAGGTTCTGCAGGAAACGATCCTGCGCGACGACCCCGCTGTTGGCGAAGTAGCCATAGCTTGTTCCGGCAGTTTTGCGATGCTGCTATACCCCCATATCCTGTCGGCAATGCAGTCGTCGCCAGGCCTGACCATAAGAGTCGAAGCAACCCCGCAGGACAAAGTGTTGTCCGGGGTGCTGGACGGCCAATTTGATCTCGGAATTGCGGATCATGACCCTCGTCATCCCCGGCTCCAAGCGGAGCATTTGGGGCAGGAGGAATTGTGCCTCGTGGTTCCCGAAGGGGTCATGACCTCGCCGATCAGCTTCCAGGCGCTCGACAACCTCGGCTTCATTGCACATCCTGACGGATTTGCTTATGCTGATGACCTGTTCGCGATGAATTTTCCGGAAGATTTCCGCGGCTCGGATCGATTGCATATTCGTAGCTTTGTGAACCAGATCAGTCAGATACCATCACCGGTGGCGCGCGGTATCGGCTATACGCTGCTGCCACGTAGCGGCGTCGACAGCTATCCCGACAAAGACAGGCTTCGCATCGCTCCGCTTCTCAAAGAATTGAGTCATGATCTGTGGATGATATTCCGGCGGGGCCGCTCGCTGCCGGCTCGGGTTTCCCGCATTGCAACTCTTGTCCAGTCGGTCTCCGAAGGTCTTGAGAAAAAATGATCGGGCACGATCAGGACGGAAATTTCGCACCGGGCAGGGCGGCTTGATCGGGACCGAATTTCCAGAAGGCCATCGTCACTTTTTCAACTGGAGTGCCCAGTAGACGCCGGGCAGATGGTGCTCACGAATAAAAAAGTAGCCGCCGAGGCCATTCTGGCCTCGCCTAAGCGGAAGTAAAATTCTAAGCGCAAACCATGGATGGAAATAGCGAGGCACTTCTATTATCTTTGAGCAGATATTTGCGCCCTGCCTTGTCCCTGCCTTTGATTGACGTTTCCGAACCGATCAGTGAGACGCTCGCGACCTTTGCGGTGAGCCGCCATCGTGTTGGTCCGCTGTTGCATTTGGCGACGCAAGGCAGTGCCGATGTCACGGCGGACGACAATGCTTCCTCGATTCTGGAAACAGCCTATCAGAACAATATATTTGCGGGTCTGAAACAGAAAGCTGCCGAAAAGAATATTTCGAAACTGCTGAATGCCCATTCCGTACCCTTTTCCATTCTGAAGGGGCGGGGGCTGGCGGAACAGCTTCACGATGATTCTACCGCGCGGCAATCGAAAGATGTCGATATCCTCATTTCCCCGGACAGGACTCGACAAGCGATCGGGCTGTTGAATGATCAAGGGTACATCTACAAACCTTATTCATTGAGAAGGAAAAAGATGTTCGAACTGGCGCGTCAAGATATGGAGATAAAACTGTTCAAGGATTTGACATTTCTTGACCCTACCTTCTCTGTGCCTATAGAATTGCATAACAGATTGTTTGCATTTGAGCCAAAAACACTGACAAAGGATTTCAGCCAGTCGATAAAATTCACTTTAAATCCCCAATTAACAGAGAGCTTCTATTGCCTATATCTAATCTTGCACGGTGCGCTAGCCATGTGGCCAAGATTGAAATGGGTTGTAGATTTGTCGATCATTGCAAGGAAAATGCCGGCCCAAAGGCGAATCGAAATGTTGAATATTGCTGCAAGTTATGGTTGCGATGAAGCTGTCGCTGCAAGTTTACTGATGGTTGAAAGTGTTTTTGCCGGAAGTCTTGATGATGAGTGGCAATTATTGCTCAATCAGCATAGGAATAATGAACGCCTTCACCAAATAAAAAATTGGTTCTATGAGTCTTTGATAGCAAGCGAGATCGGCAGATCTGTTTTGCCACTAAGTAGATACATGTCCATAGGGTCTGCGGGATTCGTTTTTCCGGGAAACATCAACATTATTGAGAATTTCTTTCGGCGCTGGATGGCCAGTTTGACGATCCGGATCTAGAAAATTTTGACGCCAACTCGTAGGCTTAAAAGATTGAACGTTTTTCGACGAAATGGGCATTGTTTATCCTCATCATTCTTACGGAGCGAAGAGTAGACATAGTTAGTTCGTCGCTATGCTTTTCGTCATTTTGCGACAATCGGTAAGGCGCAAGGGGCGACCGACGCCTTTCGATTGATTAGTTTAGGACATCTACTAAACGATCAACATGCTGATTCTGACCTATCTGAAAATGATGTGGCGATTTTCGCCGGCCCGCTCGCTGCTCTTTGCCACTTTATTGTTATTGTCGAGCGTGACCCAGGGCATCGGGCTGGTCCTTCTTGTCCCCCTTTTGGCGGCGCTACAGAAATCCCAGACCGAGACGTCCGGTGTCGTCGCCATGATCGTCGAGGGGCTGAGCTTTGTCGGCGTTCCGATCACGCTCGTCGGACTTCTGAGTACCTTTCTGGCGCTGAACATTTTGCGCGCATTCATAAGTTACAGCCAGACCATTGTGTCCGAGCGCTTTCGACTGGAACTGCTGGACGACCTGCGCACACAAAGTTTCAACGCGATGCTTGAAGCACGCTGGGAATGGCTGACCACCCAGAAAAAATCCGACATGTCGAATTTGCTGATAACCGAAATCAATCGGATGGGAACCGCCTTGATGTTTTCCGTTCGCTTCATTGTCTCTGCCTTTTCGATCACGGCCTATATCATTGTTGCTGTCAGCCTTTCCCTGCCGCTCACGCTGGCTGCGATGATCTTGGGTGGATGCCTGTTCTTTGCCATGCGGCGCCAGCACAAGCTTGCCCATGATCAGGGAAAGCTGCTGAGCGTTGCCAACCGGCGGGTCCAGCAAACGGTTGAGGAAGGTCTGTCCGGAATCAAGCTGATCAAGATTCTCAGGAGCGAGAGCCGTCAGAGTCAGCTGATGCTGGAAATACGCACCCTGTTGCGCAAACGGTCCTTGCAATTCACCCATTTGAACGCAGCGATGACCGTCATCTTCCAGATATTGGTCGCGCTGGCCATGGTGTTGCTGCTCTATGTCGGAGTTACGTCGTTCGAACTAAGCTTGCCCACGCTGCTCATTCTGGTTCTGATATTTTCGCGGCTCTCTCCGCAGATCCGGGAGATACAGACCCAGATCAACAACATCCTGCATTCCGATTCCGTATTGTCGAATTACACAAATTTGATGCGCGACGCCGTTGCGGCGCGTGAAGAAACGCTATCGGAAAATCTGGGCGACAAAATCAAGTTCACCAGGTCCATCAAATTGTCCGGTGTGTCCTTCAGTTACCGCACTCGCGGGATACCGTCGCTGCGTGACATCGACATCGAGATTCCATGCCGGAAAACCACTGCGATAATGGGGACGTCGGGATCGGGCAAATCGACGCTGGCCGATCTGATCATGGGGCTCCTGACTCCCGACGCGGGGACGATCGAAATCGACGGTGTTCTGCTCGATGAAGAAAACCGGCTGAACTGGCGTAAATCCATCGCCTACATGCCGCAGGATGTTTTTCTGTTTCATGACACGATCCGCAACAATCTTCTGTGGGCTGACGAGAATGCCACGGACCAGGAACTGGAAATGGCTTTGAAATTTGCATCCGCGGAGTTCGTTTTCAATCTGCCCGACAAACTCGATACCGTGGTTGGCGATGCCGGGCAGCGCCTGTCAGGTGGTGAAAAACAAAGAATTGCCCTGGCGAGGGCGATCATCCAGAAGCCGGAACTGATCATATTGGACGAGGCCACCAGCGCTCTCGACCTGGAAAATGAAGCCCGTATCCGTGATACGATCGACAAGCTGCATGACGATATCACGGTGATCGTAATCGGTCACCGCCTGCCGACGCTGGAAAATTCCGACCAGTTGATCGTATTGGAAGACGGGCGCGTCAAGGAGTCCGGAAAATGGTCCGACATCATGGACAGCAGCGGCTAGAAGTCAGACGAAAATTGCACCGGTGAACTGCGCTTCGGAAGGATATTATCCCTTCCACAACACCCGATAGAGATCGAAACGCCGGTCCTTGAGATTCTGTACCGCGCCGGATTGCCGGCTGGTCAGCAGGCTGGTCATCGACAGATCGGCAATCGCGATGGTCTCGGTGTTCGGCGCCGTATCTGCCGCGACGCCGTCCCGCGCGAACGGAAAGTCGGATGGCGTCAGGATCGCGCTTTCGGCATAATGAATGTCCATATTCTCGACATTGGGCAGATTGCCGACCACGCCCGACATCACGACATAGCACTGGTTTTCCACCGCGCGCGCCTGACAGCAGTAACGCACGCGCAAATAGCCGCGCCGTTCATCGGTGCAGAAGGGCACGAACAGGATCATCGCGCCCTGGTCGACCAGATGCCGGGCCAGTTCCGGGAATTCGCTGTCATAGCAGATCATCACGCCGATCGGGCCGCAGTCGGTCGGAATCGCTTCCGCGCCATAGCCGCCCTTGATATTCCACCAGCGCACTTCGCTGGGCGTCGGATGGAGCTTGTCCTGCGTGTAGACCGCGCCGTTGCGCAGAAACACGTAAGAGATATTGCGGATATCGCCATTTTCCATGCGCGTCGGGTGCGAGCCGCCGATGATGTTGATATGATAGGAAACCGCCAGCTTCTCCATCACTTCCTTGAACCGCTCGGTATATTCGGCGATCTTCTCGATCGCTTGTGCCGGCTCCAGTTTTTCCCCTTCGAGGGAAAGCAATTGCAGCGTGAACAATTCGGGGAATGTCACAAAGTCCGCGCCATAATCGGCGGCGACATCGACGAAATATTCAACTTGCTCTTCAAAATCGGTCTGCGAGGCAATCTTGCGCATCTGGAACTGGACGGTCGCTACGCGCACCGACTGGGGCAGGCGGTCATGCGGGGTCTGAGTCACCAGCTTGGCCTCGGCGGCCAGCGGATTCTCCCAGAACATATGCACCGCATTGCCGGCGGATGCTTTGTCGCTCGGCATATAGTCCTTCAATATCCCCAGCGGAACAAAGCCCTGATTAAGCTGGAAATTGATCACCGGATCGCGGAACTGTTTGTCGACCACGGCCGCCAGATAGTCCGCCGGATCGGGATATTTGCGTTTGCGCCGCGCATAGCCGGGCAGGCGTCCGCCAAAGATGATGCCCTTCAGCCCCAAATGCTGGCAGAGTTCCCGGCGAACCTTGTAGAAGCGCAGTCCGATGCGCAGCCGCCGGTAATCCGGGTCGACGCTGACCTCCATGCCGTAGAGGATCTCGCCATTCGGATCATGCCGGGCAGCAAAACCGCCGCCGGTAATTTCCGCCCAGCTATGCGCTGCACGCGCTGTCTTCTCGGATATCTGGAATGTCGCGCAATGGCCGACAATCTTGCCTTCATATTCCGCGACCAGCTGGCCGTCGGCGAAATTGTTGATCTGGCCGCGGACTTCCTCGGCGGTATAGCCTTCGCCCTTGCCGTAAACCTTGCGGGACAGGGCAGAGATCTTGCGGGCATCTTCCAGTTCCGCCATGCGGATGATGAGCTTGGGTTTTTCTGCGGTCATCAGCGCCCATTAGCGGGCTTTTAAATGTTGGGAAACAGCTGTTGTACGGGTCTCGCTGAATAGTGCGGTGCGGCGGGCTTCAAAAACCTTGAACCGATCCACCGTCGACCTGAATAGCGGTTCCGGTCATATAGCTTGACGCTTCAGATCCCAGAAAGACCGCCAGATTGGCGATTTCTTCAGGCCGTCCAATCCGCTGCATGGGGATTTGCGCAGCGAGGGCTGCGGAAATTTCCTCTATGCTCTTGCCGGACGCTGCGGATTGCTGTTCGAAAATCTGCGCGATGCGATCCGTCTGGGTGAAGCCCGGGCAAACGGTGTTGATCAGCACATTGTCGGCCGCAACCTGGTTTGCGAGCGTCTTGGCCCAGCCCAATACGGCCATACGAATGCTGTTGGACAGAGTGAGTCCCGGAACAGGCTGTTTCACTCCGGTCGATGAGATATTGATGATCCGCCCCCACTTCTGTGCCTGCATATGGGGCAGCACCAGCCGGGTGGCGCGGATCACGGATTTCAGCGTCAGCTCGACGGCCCTGTCCCAGTCCTCGTCAGCCAGATCGACAAACAGTCCGGGCGGTGGGCCACCGGCATTGTTCACCAATATATCGATGCCGCCGAATTCCTGCGTTGCTGCGGCAACGACCCGCTCGATATCGTCCGCTCTGGAGACATCCCCGGTTAGCGTCAGGCAGCCCGGCATTTTTGTCGCAGCAGCGTCGAGCGCTTCCTGTGATCTCCCGCATATGGTTACATTTGCGCCGCATTTGTGAAATCCGGACGCGGTCGCCAGTCCAATTCCCTTGCTGCCGGCCGTAACCAGCACATTCTTGTTGTCGAGGTTCAGTTCCATGGCAGGAAATGTGCCGGAAAGAGATGCCGCTGTATACTATCATTGCAGCTAAAGAGGTTGGGCTATCGCGCTCTCGCCAATCGCGATTAGCCGGCCCCGGCACCAAGGCATGCCCTTTTGGTGCTTGCCAGAATTCGCTTCAATCAGGTGTGAAGTGAATTCTGGCATCATCATGGTTGTCTTGACGTTGAACCAAGCTAGTTGCGCGACGGATATATCCCGACCGTTGCGATGCACCAGCGGATCACCTGATAGGGTGACTGCTTCTGAACCGTTTGGCCTCCTCCCATATTAGCGGTGATACCGGTCCCGGTATCCATGTTTACCGCTGGGGCGCCGGTATGATATATTGTCGCGCTCCCCGTCGTCGCCAGACTATTGTCGTTAGGATTTGCAGTATCGCCTGGCAAATTGCTAGCTCTCATCGTGCCGATATGATTATGGCTCGGCAAATTACCGACATTCAGCGTAAACGTGGTAGCGCCTGCACGACTACCGAGGGGATAGGTGCCGAGCCCTGGAGCATTGCCGTCGCTGATTGGACGTCTTCCGCGTAGATCGGGCAACGCAAATGTTGTCCTTCCATCGCCTCCATAGGTAGTGCCCAAAAGCGAGAACAGGGCGGTATGTTGGCTGATAGACAGCAAGGTACCATCCGCCCCCATCCAGCCTCTCGGACAATAATTTCCGGCAAAAGCCGATACCTGTGCAATATATTGGGTGCCAGCCTGAGCGTGGGCCGGCGCGGTTGATGCCAGCGAAATGCCGCCCAGTGCAATCGTGATTGAAATGGTTCTAGTCAATTTCATGAGGAATTTCCTTTCACTCGATAACTGTCAATGAGGGCGTAAAAACCCTCTCTATTAGTTGCGTGAAGGGAATACGCCTTGCATGGCTACGCACCAGCGCATGACCAGATAGGGAGATACCTTGTTAACCGGGACACTGCCTCCCGTATTACTGATAACAACGGTGCCGGTATCCATGTTTACCGCTGGAGCGCCGGTGTGATAGATTGTCGCACTCCCCGTCGTCGCCAGACTATTGTCGTTAGGATTTGCAGTATCGCCTGGCAAATTGCTGGCTCTCATCATGCCGACATGATTGTGGCTTGGCATGGTTGCTATGGTCAAACTGAATTGGGTGGAACCACCTCGTGCACCCTGTTGGGGATAGGCTGGCAACCCTGGCCCCTGTCCCAGACTGATCGGCGCGCGTCCTCGTAGATCCGGCAAGCCGAACGTGGTACGACCATCACCGCCATACATGGTGCCGAGCAATGAGAATAATGCTGAATATTGGCTGATCGGAAGCAAAGTTCCCTTTGCCTCTCCCCATCCACGAGGGCAGAAAGTGCCACCAAAGAGCATCATTTGGCCGAGTAGTGGATCCGATTGTGCTTGAGCTGGTGGTGAAATGATAAATGTAGCTGTAATAGCGACTGCGCTTGTTGCAAATAGTTTTAATCTTTTCATGATTAACCCCTCCGATAGTTTGTTGACAACTAAGCGACCCCATATTGTCCGTATAGTAAGTTAGAAGATTTGCCAAATACATGACATGTATATTTACACTGTGATATATCAATTTACACGGATAACGAGAAGGGGCAGGAGAATTTTACTGATTTTTGCGATGTAAATGAGTGTAAATAAAGGGACTATACTGGGGTGTGTGATTGCCTGAGCTTAAAGGCCTGACGATGATATCCGATTTCCGGTAAACGCGCCCAACAGTGGGCACGCTGACCCCCGCCTGGTGCGTTGCGCGGACAGGATTGATTGAAGGGACGCCGTGTCATCCGGCCATTCACGGCCGGCAATATTTACTTGGTCGCCGCGCTCAACTGACCGCTAAAATCGGTGGCCGCGCTGATGAAATTGCGAACTTCTGCCGCCAGATTGCCCTGGGCCAGACCTTGGTCGGCAATGATGATCCTGGTCAGATAGGGTCGCCCGTCTTCCAGTATTCCACTATTCACGAAGAGATGAGAGCGCTGAAACGGCGGCACAATATTCTGCAAGTCGACCTTCTGGCCATCCAGACTCCAGCTGGTTAGCAATTGCAACGCCCTGCACTGCAAGGGTTCTTGTTGGTCACATTGACGAAAGTGCAGGGTGAACTGCAGGCCATTTGGCGCAAAGGCAGTGATGATCATCTCGCCCTTGGGCGTTATGCTGGCCATATGATTGCCGGTGACGGTTTTCAGCGTAGGATCTATCGTATCCGCATTGAAATGAGGGATGATTTTCGCGGGATCGATGGTTTCTTCCGGCAACGGTTGTGCGGCTAGCGGGCTCATATTGGCAATGCCGAATGCCAATATTGTCGAAATAAGGATTTTCCGCATGCAAATTTCCAATCTTCCTTGCCAACCGATATAGTGGTTCAAGGCGGATCCTAGTGCGTCGATCGCACGAAGGGAATAGGGCTGGTGAACTGTTTCCAGTTGCCGGAAGGGATCTACTATAGGGCCCTATAATATATGTTGGCTGGAGTGGGCGTCGGGGCAGCTATATTGCCAATATATATATGTTTCACAAAACAGGCCGCGCTTGTGCCTGAAAAAGGGCGTTGCGCACCATGGCCGGCGCAGTGGAGACGGCAGTCTTTGTCTTCAGACACGGCAGCTGTTTATGCCGATCAAGCCAAGTCGGCGGTTCCGCCTGAAATGCTCAACCGGTCATGGTCCAGTCGCGCAGTGAAGATTTCAGAGTGTCGAACATGACCGGCTTGGCGATATGGCCCTGCATGCCGGCCTGCATGCAGCGTGCGATATCTTCAGGATATGCGTTTGCCGTTATCGCCAAAATCGGCAATTCCTCTTTCGGATAGCCTTTCTGGCGAATGGATTCGGTTGCTTCATATCCGTCCATAACGGGCATTTGCACATCCATGAGCACGAGATTAAATGGCCTGTTTTCTTCTGCGGCGGCTTCCACCTTCGCTATGGCATCCTCGCCATTGACCGCCAGCACCGGCTGATATCCGAGCTTCTTGATCATTTCTGCGATCAGGATCTGGTTGATATCATGGTCTTCGGCGATGAGAATCTTTCCGTTGTCAACTCGACCAACGGGGGGCTCTGCCGGATCATTTGTAGCGGTCATCGGTTGTTTTCCTTCTGATTTTCCCGTCCCGACAGAGGAGGCTGCCTCTGTTCCCGCGGGAAACTGGACGGTAAAGGTCGTGCCTGCTCCTTCGTTACTGTCGACAGTAATCGTGCCCCCCATGATCGAAGCCAATTGTCTGCTTATCGTCAGGCCTAGGCCGCTCCCGCCAAATATCGTCGATGTTTGAGGAGACGCCTGTTCGAACGGCGAGAAAATAGCCTCGAGGCGATTGGATGGGATGCCGATTCCGGTATCCCTGACCATGACCTGCATTTCCATCTTGTCGGCGGCGGCCTGTTTGGCCGTGGCGGACACCGAGACCGAACCGCTGCTGGTGAATTTGACGGCGTTGCCGAGAATATTCAATATGATCTGACGCAAATGATTGGCGTCCGCCAGTACCATTTCCGGTACATTATCATCAATTTCCAGCTTGAGATCGAGCTTCTTCTGGTCGGCAATCGGGGCCATCAGATGGACACAGCTCTGCAGCACATGCTGTGTCGACATTGGCGCAATATTGCTTTTTTCCCGACCAGCCTCGACTTTCGAGATGTCGAGAATATCATTCAGCAGCCGCATCATGGCGTTGCCGGAATCCAAGATCATCTGCGCGTGATTTTTTTCTTCTTCAGGGAGGTCGGCGTCGAGCAGCAGCTGGGTAAATCCCAGGACACCATTCATCGGGGTCCGGATTTCGTGGCTCATATTGGCAAGAAAGCGGGTTTTGGCATCGGCCGCTTCCTCGGCACCGACACGGGCGGCGATCAGTTTCTGTTCCATCTGCTTGCGCGCGGTTATGTCCCTGATGCTTCCGACGATGCCAAGGAAGCTGCCATCCTTTTCAGCCAGTCTGGAAAAGCTCAACTCTACGGCCAGGACGTCGCCGCTTGCATTGGCGATGGAGCCTTCGAAGCGGGCCCGCTGGATCGCTCCGCACCGGACCGGCCCGAGCTGCGTTTTCAAAGCCTCGAAATCCTCGGCTGCGAATATCTCGCCCATGTCCCGTCCCAGACACTCTTCGGTCGGCAGACCCGTCAGCTTCTGCCACGCGGGATTGAGAAACAGCCATTGCAGATCGCTGTTCGTCCGGAAAAGAACCTCGTTCATATTTTCCAGCATGGAATTGGAAACTTCGCGGTGGATACTGAGCGAGCGTCGGATGGACGCCTTCTCGGTCAGCATCGCCGCCGTGGGCATGCCTACTGCAAAGCAGCTCAGCAGAAAAAATTGCAGGATGAACAGTTTTGCGGTCAGGGAAAGATCGACCGAGTAAAAGGGGCCGGTCTCGAACGCTGCACCGATCACCACCACGATGGCGATCAGGACTATGGAAACCGAGGTGCCGGGTGTCCCCAGTCTGAAGGCATTGAGCAGTACCAGCGGCGCGACAAGAAAAAAGACGGGAAAACTGAGAACCCAGAAAATCGTCGCTGCGGCAATCAATGTGAATGACTGAATTGCGAGCCACTCCCATCGGTTGGCGCTGAACACCCAAATGCTTCGCGAACCATTGGACCGGTCCGCTCGCTGGAACGCGTCTATGGCCACCATGATCGCCGGGCTAAGCAAGATCATGCCGAGACCGTCGGTCGTGGTCCATTGGAGCCAGGACATAAGAAAACTTTGCCAAGTTCCCGAGGCAAACATCAGCCCGGCAAGGAAGCCGGAGGCGAGCGGGGCGACAAGTCCGCCAATCAGGCAGAATTTGCCCAGATCCCAGATCCGTTGCATGTTCGGTCTGGTCGCCCCCAGCTTTTGCATGAGGAACCAGATCAGGATGATTTCGAACTGGTTGATCGCGGCCAGTGCTGTTGCGTTCAAAACCGTATCGCCGGCTAGCAGATTGGCTGCAATATTCGCCAGAAACGCGCCCGCGAGATAATAAGGAACATGCCGTTTTGCCGACCGCAATATGACGGCTACCAGAACGGCATTGGCCAGCCAGACGACCGCAATGCGGCCTTCGTCCTGGGTCAGCATGATGCCACCCCAGGCCAGAAGACCGAACATCGCCGAGACCAGGATGATCGTTGCCACTGACGGGAAGCGTCGGAGTTGGGCTAGCCGGCCTGTCATCGGCAGCCGCGAGATATTTGTTTGTCCATCTTTGCGTAAACGGAGCAAAACCCGATTAACTAAGAAAAAACTCGAAGGTGGCCCGAATTCTTGCTCTGCCAGCCGTGAAGGCGAGGTCTCTAGAGCATGGGCCGACCGTTATGGGCGAGGTCGATTTACCTGTCTGTCCCGTCGCCGCGCTGACAGATGGGTGGGGGCGATCCGTTCGATGGCTGTCTTCGCGAGATCATCCCGCAGCCTCCAGATTTAGCGGTTGTCCCAGTTTGCGAATTGCTGATTGCCGACAAAAGCGACTTCCTGAACACCGGCTCGCTTGATCGTGGCCACCAGCTGGTCAAACCGTTCGTACCGGGCCCGGGCATCACTTTCGAAATGCAGCTGCGGCCCTGCCGGGTTCTTTGCCATCATTTCCAGCCGGCCGCGCAACCGGTCACTGTCGATCGGTATACCATTCCATATGGCCGTGCCGGCAGAGTCGAGGAATAATTTGTTGGCCTTGGAAGTGCTGGATCCCGCAGTCCCGCCCGGCAAGTCTACAGCTACCTGGTGGGTGACTGCCGGGATTGATAGCATCATCATCACCAGTAAAACGAGCAATACATCGATCAACGGCGTGATGTTGAGCTCTGCGAACGGTCTGTCCGCAGCGGTGGCTGATTTTTGGCGAAGAAAGTGCTTCCTGCTGCTCATTCGGTCTCTCCCGGTTAATGATACGATATAACATATATCATAACATCGGGCAGATTACAAAAAGCCGCTTGCCTTATTGGCCGAATGGGCCAAAAATGGCCAGCATGTCAGGGGAATTGGAAGCCATGGGAACCGCCATCGAAGGCGGCTTGATTGCCAAGGCGGTGGAGGATGAAAAAACCGGTGCATCGGGGGGCAAGGGCGAAACATGCCTTAACTGCAACGCGCTTGTAACCAGTCATTATTGCCCGGATTGTGGCCAGCCCCTGCATGTCCACCGTTCGATCGGTGCCTTTTGGCACGATATATTGCACGGCGTGCTCCATTTTGAGGGGAAATTCTGGCGGACATTGCCGTTGCTGGTCTGGAAGCCGGGCGATCTGACGCGTCGCTACGTACAAGGCGAACGCGCCAAATTCATCTCTCCGATGGCCCTGTTCTTGTTCTCCGTATTCATGATGTTTGCGGTGTTTTCATTTATAGAAAATCCGTTTTCCACTGAAGGCGATGGTAGCGAAAGTGTTGGATTCAACAGTACTGTTACTGCCGAGTCCCAAGAACTTGAAGAGCGTTTGCAGGACAAGATCAAAGAGCTGGAAACGACAGCAGAGGAAGACAAGGCTGAAGTGCGGGAACAAATTCTCGACTTGAAACGCGACCGCAATGTCCTAGCGACCATGACGATGAGCGAGCTTCCCTATCCGGAAGCCGGAATGGGTGAGAATGGCGTGGGGATCGGCAATTTTGGCCTCGACGATGCACCAGCTGCAGACAGCCAAGCCGGTGCGGATGGAGAGGACATGGCTAGCGGCAATGGCAACCAGGTCGAGATCTGGGACGATTTCAAGGATAGTTCGTTTGGCAAGATGCTGAAGGGCGGTCTCGAACGTGCTACCGAAAACCCCTCCCTGCTTCTCTACAAACTGAAAGCCAATGGCTATAAATTTGCCTGGCTCCTGATTCCGATTTCTATCCCTTTCGTGTGGCTGACACTGATCGGACGACGCGGTCTTCACTTTTATGACCACGCGGTTTTCGCGACCTATTCCATCGCCTTCATGTCTCTGTTGTTCGTGACCTGCGCCATATTGGCCGCCATCGGGGCTCCCGCGTCCGTCTGGGGGACCTTGCTGATATTCTATCCGCCTTTCCACATCTATCGGCAACTCAGGCATGCGTACAAGATGTCCCGCCCCGAAGCTCTGTTCCGGGTGTCGTTCCTGCTGATTTTCACTGTCATCAGTCTGACGCTATTTTTCGTTATTTTGCTGGCTCTAGGCATTTTGGGATAAAATCATGACCATGAATATCGATCGCCGCCAGTTGATGGCGCTGGGAACTTTTGGCCTTGGGGCGCTCAGCGTGCCGGCCTCGGCATCGCTGATAGGCGGAAAAGGTTTCACCCATGGCGTCGCCAGCGGTGAACCGGGACAGGATTCCGTGCTGCTATGGACGCGCTATGTCGGCAACAGAGACGCAAGGCTGACCGCGGAGATATCCGACAATGCCGATTTCACCGGCGCAAAAATGGTCGGCGAAGTGCAGGCAAAAGCCGAAAGGGACTTTACCGCCAAGATCACGGTGCAGGGATTGACCCCCGATAAATGGTATTTTTTCCGCTTCGTCGGGCCGGACGGCTCCAAATCGGTCATCGGCCGGACCCGCACCTTGCCGCAGGGACCGGTCAAGAATTTCAATATCGGCGTTGTCGGATGTTCCAACATGCCGTTCGGCTATTTCAACGCCTATGCCCATGCCGCGCAAAACAAAGAACTCGACCTGATCATTCACACCGGCGATTATCTTTACGAATATCCGATCGGCACCTATCCTTCCACGGAGGAGGCGCTGGCCGGCCGGAAAATCGATCCCGCCCACGAGATGGTCCAGCTCGCCGATTACCGGCTGCGCTATGCCGCCTATCGCAGCGACCCGGACTTGCAGCGCATCCATCAGGTTTTGCCGATGATACCGTCATGGGATGACCATGAATTTGCCAACGACGCCTATAAGGATGGCGCGCAGAACCATGATCCGAGCGAGGGTGACTGGGAAGTGCGCAAGCGCGTCGCCGAGCGAGTCTATCGGGAGTGGATGCCGGTTCGGGATATGGAATTCGGCAGTCCGCGCTGGCGCGAATATCAGATCGGCGATCTGGCGACCCTGTTCCTTACCGAAAGCCGGATTGGCGGGCGTGACAAGCCGGTGGACCTGGCCGAAGCGATCAAGGGGCAGAAAGATGTCGCGGCGGCGCTCAAGGCGTTTCGCGACGATGTCTGGCAGGACCCGGACCGCTCGATGCTGGGCGATGTCCAAGAACAATGGTTCGCGGATGCGCTGCTAAAATCCAAGGCCTCCAGCACGAAGTGGCAAGTCTGGTCACAGCAATGCGTGATGGGCGAGCTGGTGCTACCACAAGATGCCAAAAACTGGGTGCCGGAAGATGCACCGCCGATCGCGCAGGCACGTGTAGCGGTGGGCGCATTGGCAGCCCAGATCGGGCTGCCGATCAATTTTGACAGTTGGGACGGCTATCCGCAGGCCCGCGCCCGCTCGCTGGCCGCCGCGCAGCAGGCCGATGCCGACTTGATCGTCCTGTCGGGCGACAGTCACAATGCCTGGGCTTTTGACCTTGCGACACAAGATGGCGCCGCGGGTGTGGAATTCGCCGGACATAGTGTCAGTTCGCCGGGCTTCGAAGCCTATACCAAGGGCGTGGCCCCTGATCTGGTGGCTAAGGCTGTGGTGGGGGCAAACAAGCAGCTGCAATGGGCCGATACCGAGCATCGCGGCTATATGAGCGTGGCGCTCACCCCCGACAAAGCAACTTCGACCTGGCATTTCCTCGATACGATTCGGAAGAAGTCCATCGCGCTGAGGGGAAGCAGAAGCCAGACGGTGCTCCGCGGGGCTCGCACGATAGCGTCCTGAGGCCCGTTCTAGTAGGCTGGATTGTGCCGGTTCAGAAATGCTTCCAGCTTATCCAGCCAATCCTTCTCGTTTTCGGAATCCGAAAAGCCGTGTCCTTCGCTTTCGTAAATAATAAATTCTGCGTCTTTCCCGGCTTTCTCGAGTTCTGACCGGTAAAATTTGAACTGGCTGAAAGGGACGGTACTGTCTTTCTTTCCGTGGGCGAGCAGGATCGGGCGCTCCAGTTGCGCAGCAAGCCGGGCAGGGGAAACCGTGTCGAGATCAAATTCTTCATCGCCCCGTATTTCGTCTTGCCATTCCCTTTTATACCGGCTTCTCAAAAAGCGACCGTCATAACTGAGCTGTTTGTCCCAGTCAGTAACCCCGGCGAAGCTGGCAGCGCAGCGATAGCGCTCGGGATTTCGTGTGACGCCCCATATGGCCGCGTAACCGCCATAGGAGCCCCCGACGATGCAGACCCGGTCCGGATCAACAATGCCGCGGCCAACCAGCCAATCCATCCCGTCGTCGAGATCGTCCTGCATCGCGCGGCCGATTTCCCCCGAGCCTTTTTTGTAGAAAGCCTCCCCATAGCTGTCGGAACCCCGATAATTGGGTTGCAACACGGCATATCCGCGATTGGCGAGAAATTGTACTTCGGTGTTGTAGTCCAGCGTGTCCCGAACGCCGAAAGGACCACCGTGCGGAAGGATGACGAGCGGCAAATTTTCGGCGGGACGGTTTTTGGGCAGCGTGAGATAGGCCGGAATCGTGGTGCCGTCACGGGCATCATATTTTACATATTCCGTTCTGGACAGTTTCTCGGTGTCCAGCTTGTCGTTCAGGCTGGCAAACCATGCGAGTTTTTTGAGCTCGGGTTCGTAGAGATAATAGCTGCCCGGATCGGTAGAGGACGTCACATAGACGATCATGCGTTTGCCGTCGCGGCTTTTGGACTGGATCCACGCTTCCTGTCCCGGCAGGGCGGCATCCAGCTTCTGCTGATGTTCTGCAAGTTCGTCGTCAAACCATTTTACCCGGTCCCGGGAATCGGTAAAATAGACCGATTCCAGTGCGGTCCCGCTATCGTTGAGGTTGAACCCGGTAATGTCATTCTCGTCATGGCCAAATACCATTTCTCCAACTTCGCGGGTCAGATAGTTGAACTTGTAAAGCGCGAAGCGTCCCGTTTTCTCGTTGGACAGGATGTAACCTTCATCGGCTTCGGAAACGATATCTGTGATATCCAGCAGGGCTTCTTCCAGATCGTCCTTTTCCCTTATTTTCCCGATTTGCCTGAATTTCTCTCCGGCCGTCTTGCGATAGTAGATTTTCAAGGTGCCGCCGATCTGGCTCAGCCCCATTCTCACAACGCCGCTATTGTCGGCAATCCAGGTCCAAATCTGTGATTGCCTGCGGACCACACGCGTGGTCTCATTATTGGCGAGTTCGACACGATATACGGCGGGATAATCGAAAATGGACCGCTGCATGGAAAGCAGGATATATGTGCCGGTGGGATCGACATAGAGAACATTGTCCCCATCATATCCCTGCGTTTTCCGGCCCAGTGTAATGGAAACGCCGCTGCTCACATCCGTGACATACAGCCCCGTGTGCCTGCGCTGGCCACGTGACGTGTCGACGACGGCAGACACGCCGAACAATATCTTGTTGTTGCCGGCCCACCGATACCAGCGAAGGTCGACATTTTCGGGAATGGCTATGCGTTTCTTGGCATCACCATATAACAATGCAACGGTAAGATAGGATGTTCCGCCGAGTTGCTGCCGGTATACCACGCGCTTGCCATCCGGCGATATTTTCGGACCGCCGAAATGGCCAGGATTCGCAAAAACCTTGGTCTCGACTATATCTGTCTCGATGATATCGGCGGCCACAGGCCGCTGATCCGGCTGATTGCTATCTACGACATCATCCTGTGCCTGGACCGCCGAAGTAAAAAGGCCGAAAATTGCCAATGTCTTTATGGCTGTGCCAACACTTGCACTTCCAAGACCGCTTCTATTCACACGACACCCCCGAACGATACTTTCCCACGATTAGGATTAATCAGGGCGAGCGGAGAAATAAACCCGTAAAGCGAAGGAAATTCTGATCGGGGTCATGACAGGGGCGGATGGAGTGATAAGACCGGGCTCGACAGCTCGTTAGCGCATGGTGCGACACGACATGTCTTTACGTACAATTACCATTCACTAGCACTCGACATTCACGCGAAAATTACGCAAAGCGGGGGCCCTTTAACATTTAATGCAAGAAACGATCAATAATGTCCGAAGAGTTTTACCGCATCAAGCGACTGCCACCCTATGTGATTGCCGAAGTCAATAACATGCGGGCAGCGGCGCGAGCGGCCGGCGAAGACATTATTGATCTCGGCATGGGCAACCCTGATCTGCCACCGCCGCAGCATGTCATCGACAAGCTTTGCGAAGTTGCGCAAAAGCCCGACGCGCACGGCTATTCGGCCTCGAAGGGTATTCCGGGTTTGCGCAAGGCACAGGCCAATTATTATGGCCGCCGCTTTGGCGTGGATCTCGATCCCGAAACCGAAGTCGTGGTGACGCTGGGGTCGAAGGAGGGCCTGGCCAGTCTGGCAACGGCGATAACCGCGCCGGGCGACTGTATCCTTGCTCCAAACCCGAGCTACCCGATCCATACATTCGGCTTTATCATCGCCGGTGCGACCATTCGCAGCGTGCCGACCACGCCCGACGAACATTATTGGGAATCGCTGGAACGGGCGATGGCCTTTACCGTGCCACGGCCCACTTTGCTGGTGGTCAATTATCCTTCCAATCCGACCGCGGAAGTCGTTGATCTCGCGTTCTACGAGCGGCTGGTGGCCTGGGCGAAGGAAAATAAGGTTTGGCTTCTCTCCGATCTGGCCTATTCCGAACTTTATTATGATGGCAACCCGACGCCTTCGATATTGCAGGTGCCGGGCGCGAAAGATGTCGCGGTGGAATTCACCTCGCTCAGCAAGACCTATTCGATGGCCGGCTGGCGGGTCGGTTTCGCGGTCGGGAACCAGACACTGATCAGTGCGCTAAGCCGGGTCAAAAGCTATATCGACTATGGCAGTTTCACGCCGATCCAGGCCGCGGCTTGCGCGGCGCTCAACGGTCCTCAGGATCAGGTCGCGCAAAATCGCGAACTCTATCACAAGCGTCGCGATGTGCTGGTGGAAAGCTTTGGCCGGGCGGGCTGGGAGATTCCGCCACCCGCCGCTTCGATGTTCGCCTGGGCTCCCTTGCCGCCGCAACTGGCGCATATGGGCAGCCTCGAATTTTCCAAGCAGCTGCTGACCGAAGCCGGTGTCGCGGTCGCGCCCGGCGTCGGCTATGGCGAGGATGGCGAGGGGTTTGTCCGTATCGCGATGGTCGAAAACGAGCAGCGCATTCGTCAGGCCGCGCGCAATGTGAAGAAATATTTGCAGAAAATGGGTGTCAATACGCCGGGGCAAAGCGAAGCGATTTGATGGCGGATCCGGCGACTGGCAGGCGTGAATTTGCGCTGGGGATGATCTTGTGATCGACCTCTATTTCGCTCCGACCCCCAATGGCTGGAAGATTTCGGTCATGCTCGAGGAGAGCGGGCTCGACTATGATATCAAATGGGTGAACATCGGTGCCGGCGAGCAGTTCGAACCGGATTTTCTCGCAATCAGCCCGAACAACCGGATTCCCGCCATTGTCGATCATGATCCGGCGGATGGCGGCGAACCTGTGAACGTTTTTGAGACCGGTGCGATCCTGCTTTATCTGGCGGACAAGGCGGAGGATTTTCTGCCGCATGATTTGCGCGGACAGATTGCTGCGACCGAATGGCTGATGTGGCAGATGGGCGGGCTGGGGCCGATGATGGGCCAGCATGGCCATTTCAAACTCTATGCACCGGAACGGATCGAATATGCGACCGAGCGCTATCGCAAGGAAGTGCTGCGACTGTTTGGCGTGATGGACCGGCGTCTGGCGGACCATGACTATCTCGCGGGCGAAGATTACAGCATCGCCGACATGTCCTGCTTCCCCTGGGTGCAGACTTACAAGCGTCAGGAAATCAACCTCGATGACTTCGCCCATGTGAAGCGCTGGTACGAGACGCTCAAACAGCGCGAAGGTCTGCGCCGCGGGATGGCTGTCGGCCGGGACAAGATCAATCGCAATCCGCAGGATGATGCGCAGACGCGCAAAACCTTGTTCGGGCTGGAGGAATAGGTCGATCGCGCTGTGCTCCGCACCTGATGCGGAGCTCTCGATGCAATGCGCTGGCCGTCAAGGTTCCGCATCAAGTGCGGAACACGGAGTGATAAAAGGAACTGATATATGAAAACAGTCGATTTCTATTTCGATCTTTCCTCGCCATGGACATGCCTCGCCTTCCACAATATTCAACCGATCATCAATGAGAATGGCGCATCAATTGTCTGGAAACCGTTTCTTGTCGGTGGCGTGTTCAATGCGGTCAATCAGGATGTCTATGCCGCACGGGAAAACCCCGACAATCGCAAATTCGTCCACAGTTTTCGAGTGCTTAAGGACTGGGCAAAGCTGGCCGGGCTGCCAATGAATTTTCCGAGCGAGCACCATCCGGTCAAGTCGGTCCATGCCATGCGGCTCTGTTGTGCGCTGGAGGATGATCAGGCGGCGCTGCACAAGTTCGCGACCGCCGCATTCAACGCTTATTATGGTGACCAGCGCAATCTCGATGATCCGGCAGTGTTGATCGCGATCGCCGACGAGGCCGGCCTGGACGGTGCTGCTCTGGCGGCGCGGACGCAAGATCAGGAGATCAAGGACCGGCTGCGCGCCAATACCGAAGAGGCCATTGCCCGTGGCGCTTATGGTTCGCCGAGCATTTTCGTGCCTTTTGGCGAGGGCGAAAGAATGTATTTTGGCAATGACCAGTTGCCGCTTGTTAATTGGGCGATTAAACAGGGCTCAATATAGCAACGAATCTTCATTTCCGTTCGTGTCCAGCGCAGTCGAGACACGATGGGAATATCAGGCTGCCCGACTTCGCTCCAAGCGATCGGGGAAGAGCAAAGGATGAAATATGTCAGAACGCGTCACCATCACCGTCAAGGATCATATCGCCGATGTCCGGTTCAACCGCCCCGACAAGATGAACGCGCTTGATGCTGCGCAGATTGATGCGATCGTCGAAGCCGGGGAAAAGCTGGCGGCGATGGAGGGCATAAGAGCCATTGTCCTGTCCGGCGAAGGTAAGGCCTTTTGCGCGGGCCTCGATATGGGTAGTTTTGCCGCATCCGCAGCCTCGGCTTCGGAAGAGAAGAGCGACAGTGAAAAATCGCCCCTCGCCAACACGCTGACCGACCGAACCTTCGGCAACGCCAATAAATATCAGCATATCGTGCTGCTTTGGCGGCGGCTAAAAGCACCGGTTATTGCCGCGATCCATGGGCCGTGCATTGGCGGCGGGCTGCAATTTGCCAGCGCTGCCGACATCCGCGTGGTCGCACCGGACGCGAAAATGTCGATCATGGAAATGCGCTGGGGGCTGATCCCGGATATGGGCAGCTACACGACCTGGCGCAGCTTTGTGCGCGACGATATCCTGCGCGAGCTGACCTATACCAACCGCATCTTTACCGGCGAGGAAGGCAAGGAACTGGGCTTTGTCACCCATCTGTCGGATGACCCGCACGCCAAGGCCATGGAAATTGCCGCCGAGATCGCCAGCAAGCATCCGCAGGCCGTACAGATTGCCAAAGACCTGATCAACAAGCTGCCGGATATGAACGAAGACGAGATATTGATGGCGGAATCCGTTGGGCAGGACAAGGTCGCCCGTACGCCCAATCAGGTGGAAGCGGTTATGGCGTTCATGCAGAAGCGCGCGGCGAATTTTGTCGACTGATTTGCATGTTGCCGTTCGTCCTGAGCCTGTCGAAGGATCTCTCAAGAGTATATCGGCAGTTCGACGAGCTTGGTGCAAACGCCCCGTACCGGGAAGATACTAACCGGTGGTTCGCATTTTCTCCAGTTCCGCGACGACCTCTGCCCGCAGCGGCCGGCCCTCGCCGTCGGTGCGGCAGACGATGACGGACTCGCAGGTGGCGATGCACTGGCCGTTCTGGAACATCGCCTGCGCGATGACATAGCTAGAACGCCCGATCTTGCTGACGCCCGAACTGATCTCGACATCGTCGGGGAACTGCCCTTCGCGGAGATAGTTGATCGTCACGGCCGCGACCATGCTCCGCTCGTTCCTCGGCCGGTCCGCCCAGGGGCGCAAGGACCGGTTGAACCGCACACGGGCATTTTCGAACATGGTTGCAAAGGCGACATTGTTGAGGTGCCGGTTGGGGTCGATATCCTGAAAGCGGGTCTGGGTAACCAGCGACACGGAATAGTTGGCAGGATCAAGCTGCCAGGGCTGAGGTCGGGTCATAACGGCTTAGCTCATTTTCGCGACGAGGTCTTTTTGCAGCGTTTTGCAGACATGAATATACAGGGCGCCAGCGACGAAGAATATACCGACGATATAGATCATCGACCAGCGCAGTCCTTCCGCGCTGGCGGTCAGGCATGCGTCAGCCTTGGCGGCACCGAGGGTGGCGATCAGTTCTTCCGGTTTGCCCTTGCATATCTGTCCGGTCAACTCGGCAGCAAACTGCGATGCCGCAAGATCGGCATTCATCAGCAGGTCGCTGGCGATGCCCATGACGAGTGGGCCGCAGCCATAGCCGATAAGATTGACGATGAAGAGGAACAGGGCAACGGCGGTTGCTCTGGATTGCGGGCTCGCGACGCCCTGACAGATGGTATATTGCGCGCCGAGATAGCCATAATGAAGGACCGCAGCGAACAGCAACGCTGTCAGCGCGAAGGGCACGCTGCCGGTGGTGAAGCCGATCCAGTATAGCGGAACGCAGATGATTAGCATGACACCCGGCAACCATGCCACGACATTGGGATAGCGACCGCTCAGCTTCTCGGTCAGATAGCCGGTGAAAAAGGCGCCGAAGGATGCGGCGAGCCCCAGCGGGACGGCTATCTGCAGGGTTACTTCCGAAATCGACATTTCATGCACGCGCTGGAAGAAAGCGACCTGGAAGTTGCTGACCCCATAGCCAACAAAGGCGACAAGGGCAGCCGCGATCATATTGATCCAGAAGCTGCGTTTGCCCGATAGCTCCTGTACCGTCTCGGTGATGCCCATTTTATGGGGTTTGGTTGCGGTCGGCGGATCGGCGTAGCCGCGCGGTGGCTCCTCTACGGTAAACAGGAAAATCAGGCCGAAAAGGACGCCTGGTACACCGAGCGCCAGAAACGCCTCGCGCCAGGAAAATAATTCGGTGATCGGTCCGCCGAAGGCATTGGCCAGAACGCCACCCAATGTAATACCCATGGTGTAGATCGCGATTGCCCGCGCGCGGCTGCGCGGCGGAAAATAGTCGGAGATGATCGAGTTGGCAGCAGGCGTCAGACCTGCTTCCCCGATGCCGACGCCGATACGGAATACAAGCAGGGCGATGAAACTACCGGCAATCCCGCACAATGCGGTCATCAACGACCAGAGGATCACACTGGCGGCGATGATCTTGACGCGGTTCATTCGCTCGGCAAGCCGGGCAATCGGTATCCCCATGACCGTGTACATCAGGGCAAAGCCGAAGCCGGATAGCAAGCCGAATTGCCAGTCCTGCAATTTAAATTCTTCAATGATCGGCTGAGCGACGACACCGATCAATATGCGATCGATAAAGTTCAGCGTGTAGAGAAGCATCAACGAGATGATGACATAATTGCGATATCCGTCGGATCGATATGCCAGCCCGGTATTTGTCAGGGGCGCTGCCTGTGTAGCGTTCATGCTCTCTCCATCGTTTTCTTTGTTTGATGGCCTGAACCCGTGGTCAAGTCCAGCATAGTTTGGACTTCAAAGGCAGTTCCGCGAAGTCGGAAGTCTTTCCGGACTCGAGCGTCTGGGTGGCATTCCAATAA
Organism: Sphingorhabdus sp. YGSMI21; assembly: GCF_002776575.1. Lineage (GTDB taxonomy): Bacteria > Pseudomonadota > Alphaproteobacteria > Sphingomonadales > Sphingomonadaceae > Parasphingorhabdus. The sequence continues at coordinate 2,088,478 of NZ_CP022548.1, forward strand.
TAATTCAAAATTATCGAACTATCTGGTAATGGTCATTCAGAAAACCATGGAGCTAATTGAAAAATTAGGGGGCCTCAATGGCAATAGGGTGGTCATTTTCGACCTTATCTGAACAAGATCGATCGGGTTTTAATTCCGATATGACAGTTCCCGCTTTTCCGCATTACCGATTCGACAGGTTCTCATTGCAATGGGGTTAAGCAATATTGACCGGTTGAACGACGGGCAGCGCGACTGCTTGCGACTGGTGCTGGCACATCTCAATTCGAAGGAAATTGCACGCGAGCTGGGCGTGTCCCCGCATACGGTGGATCAGAGATTGCGCACGGCCATGCGAATTTTGAACGTGCAGTCGCGTTTCGAGGCGGCGCGGAAATTCGCAGCCGAAAATCAGCAACAGTCGTATCAACCATTGATATATCAATCGTCGACCGTTGAGCTCGCCGGTCAAACCAGCGAACAGGGATCGTCATCCGGGAGACCCAAGGACAGAAAAACCGGCGGAACGGATGATGGTGCGAATGCGGATAGCGGCAGCGCTATCGTGGCTTTGGAGCAAGCCGAAATCACGCGCCGGCCGTTTCCCCTTCCACGTTTCCGTGGTGAGAAAAACCGACTTGCTACGGTCGAGCGGTTGGGATGGATATTGGCCATTGCGATTGGATCCGCCTTATCTTTTGGCGGTTTGGTCGCAGGACTGGAAGCGCTTTCCCGGCTCAACGGATAAGCGGCACCCCCCTCCGGCCAACGCATTCGCCCGATTACGATTTCGCACGAATACACGTGTGATCTTGCAGCCTGAGGAAAGGAACGAAGATGCTAAAACAACGACGAGACGCAGCCGAGAATTTGGCGAAAAGACTCTTTGCAGCGGAACAGGCCATCGACGACGCAATATGCAGAGTGTCTGATCTGGCCGGATATATGCCGGTTGCACGGACGAACGCCGGACTCTCGGCTGTTGTCGGACAGAATGCAATAGCCCAGGCGGCGGAGAGCCTGTCTGCACTGGTTGCGGCGAGAGGCCATCTGGTGTCGACCCACAACCATCTGGCCGAAACGCGAGACCAGATCGGCCTGCGAACGATGGCGATGGGGAGCACCGGCGCAAAGCCAGCAGAACTTGCTCGGACAAAGGACGAGAACATCGTCAATATGGCAGACCATGCAGCCTAGCCTCTCACTAATTAGGTTGTCTCAATTGAAGATAGGCTTGGTCAAGAACTAGATATGACACAGTGATCTTCAACACGATCTGGGCCTACCTTTATTATATGTTTCTGTTCGCCTGTTGCGGATATGCAATATTGCGCGGCGCGCGTTCGGAATATCTCGGAGCGACGATTATGATATTTGGATCATTATCTACCCTGGCGGTTGCTCGCTCTTTCGGAAGTTCGTGGGCTAAATTGGAAGTTGGAATATTTGTCGTTGATGTCGTGGCGCTCTTTGCGCTGATTTGGCTGTCACTTAAATCAAGTCGTTTCTGGCCGCTGTGGGCAACAGCCTTTCACCTGCTTGCCGTAACAACTCATACAGCGATGACTGTGGCGCCACAAATAACTCCCCGAGCATTGGGGACGGGAGCTGTCTTCTGGGCTTATCCGATGCTGCTCGCGCTGGCGATCGGATCCCGTGAGAACAAGCCTTCGCTGAGGGCGCGCGCGATCAGGTCCGGTTAGGATGGACAAGCAGTAGACCAGTGAAATCTTGATCATTTTGGAGATTATCTCGCAGAGGCACCGCTTTTGCGAACACCCGGAGTATGTCCATGGCAAGCGATCAATTTCTGCCGTTTCTCGATGTCCTGCAGAAGGAATTGCTGCTGTTCGCCAGCCTGTCCTTCCTGATCGGTGCGGTCGACGATCTTCTGTTTGATGGCCTGTGGCTCTTTCACAGATTGAAACGCAGACTGTTCGTCTATTCGCGCCACCAACGGGTGACCGTCGAAAATCTCGAAAATCCGTCCCCCGATAGCCGTATGGCGATCTTTGTACCGGCCTGGAAAGAGGCCGCGGTCATCGGTCCGATGCTGCGCCGCTGTCTGCAACAGTGGACCGAAAGCGACTACCGGATTTACGTGGGATGCTATCCCAATGATGCCGAAACGGTCGCAGCCGTGGCAGCGGCATCCCGGGGGTGCGAAAAGGTCAGGCTGGTCGTCTGCCGGCGGGACGGACCGACCACCAAGGCCGATTGCCTCAATCATCTCTGGGATGCTCTCTGCCGCGACGAGATTGAGGAAAACAGCAATTATGCCGCGATCATTCTGCATGATGCGGAAGATATCGTGCACTCCGAAGCATTGAAACTGTTCAGACATCTGATTGGACGCGCTGTATTGATCCAGTTGCCCGTCATCCCCCGACGGGCCAAGAGATCGCGCTGGGTCGCCGGCCATTATGGCGATGAGTTTGCCGAATTGCACGGCAAGCAAATGGTGCTGCGGGAGGCGCTCGGCGCGTCCATACCTTCCGCCGGTGTCGGCTGCGCCTTTGCCAGGGAAGGGCTGCAGAAACTATCGGTGAGAACCCGGGGCAAACCCTTTGATGCGGGCAGCCTGACCGAAGATTACGAACTGGGGCTGCATCTGACCGGTGGAGAGGCCCGGGGCATTTTTGCCCGGTTGCGCGACCGGAACGGGCAGCTGGTCGCCACCCAGGAATTCTTCCCGGAAAAGCTGGAAGACGCCATACGCCAGAAAAGCCGCTGGATGGCCGGCATTTCCCTGTCCGGATGGGACCGGCTGGGCTGGCAGAACAGCTGGCGGGAAAACTGGATGCGCCTGCGCGATCGCAAGGCCAGCTTTGCTGCCATAATCGTCGCCATTGCCTATATCGCCATCATCCTGATGGGCCTGTTGCAGCTCGCCGGGATGACTGGAATCTACCAGCCCCGGCCCGTGTCCGCTATTCTGGAGACATTGCTGTTTCTCAATTTCGGCTTTCTGCTGTGGCGTCTGCTGATGAAATTCTGCTTCGTCTTTTCGCTATACGGGTTGCGCGAGGCATTTTTGTCAATACCGCGGACGGTCGTGGCGAATCTGATCAATATCATGGCAGTGTGGCGCGCGCTCAGCCAATATATCAGCCAGCTGGCCGGCCAGCCCGCCCAATGGGAAAAAACCAGCCATTTCTATCCCGACGCCCGTGATGTCCAGCAACTCCGACCGCAAACCACCGCGGGCGGTCGAGGCTGAGCTTTTGCCGGCGACCACTGCCGGGGCGCCTTTGCGGGCAATGGCCAGTCTGGCGGCGATCTGGATAGTGGTACGTCTGTTCGCATGGCAGAGTCCGGCTAATATCGCTTCGAAGCCTTTGGAGCCGGCAGGCAACAATGCAGCGCAACAGGTTGTGAAAAGCTGGCGTCAGCCGGGTCCTGCACGGTCATTGGCCTTACCGATCGAGAGCGGGCGCGACGGCGAAGGCCATTCCGATCACGACAATCTCTCCATTGCGCGGAGTGATACAGGCGAGTTTCCGGTGACAGAGGCGCGGGTGCCAGTCGTGCCGGTTCGCTCACTCTGGCGGTGGCAGGACCCAGAGGAAGTCCGCGGTTTCTTCCTACCTGCCGCATTCACCCCGAATGAAGCGGCATCCCGTGATCGCGTCGGTACGGGGCCGCCTTTTTCGCACCCGCCCGACCTTCATCGAGACGCCCGCTTCGCCGCCTATTTCTGGATTTTCGCGCGGCAAAACTCGCACGCGGAGGAGAGGCTGCAACTGCATGTCGGGCAATCGCCGGCCAATGGTCAATATGGTGGCAGTCAGGCCGGCGCGATCTTATCCTATCGGCTATTGGACCGGCCGTTGCCGGAACTGTCGGTCTATGGCCGGTTCTCCGCCGCGCTAAATCCGTGGAGCCAGAAGGAGATCGCGCTGGGCACCCGCCTCCGGCCGGTCCGGGACCTGCCCATCGCCCTGCAGGCTGAGCAACGTTTTGATGCCGGGCAGGGGAACTCTTCGGGGACCGCTTTTCTTGTGACAGGCGGCAGTGGTCCGGATCATATCGCGGAAAAATTTGTGCTCGAGACCTATGCCCAGGGTGGCTATATTCTGGGCCGGAATGAAAGCTATTTCTTTGACGGGGCAGCGACTCTGCAACGACCGATAGCGGAACGCGGAGCGGCGAGGCTTTCCCTTGGTCCCGGCGCCTGGGCCGGTGGTCAACGCGATATCCACCGCGTCGATGTTGGCCCCCGCCTCGGTCTGGCCCTCCCCGTCGGCCCGATATCCGCGCGCCTCGCTATTGACTGGCGGGTGCGGGTGGCGGGGAATGCCAAGCCCGGCAACGGAGCGGCCCTGACCGTCTCGTCGGGCTTTTGATCCGGCGACGATGCATTCCAGCCCGTCGATCGGATTGAATTCGCACCCGCAAGGCAGCAACGCCCTTTATCCCGTAACAAAAAGAGATTAGTCCAGTGGTTATATGGACATATATCTGCCAATCGCCAATTTATCGGTTAATGCGTTCGTCATCATCCTTCTCGGCGGGCTGGTGGGCATATTATCCGGCATGTTTGGCGTTGGCGGCGGATTTCTTACCACGCCGCTGCTGATCTTTTACGGAATCCCGCCAACGGTCGCCGCCGCGTCTGCCTCTACCCAGGTCACCGGCGCCAGCATTTCGGGTGTTGCCGCACATATGCGCCGCAAGGGCGTCGATTTCCGGATGGGCGCGATATTGGTGGCCGGCGGCATCGTCGGCACAATTGTAGGAACCGGGCTGTTCCAGATTCTGCAGACCTGGGGCCAGATCGATACCGTCATCAATGTCCTCTACGTCCTGATGCTGTCCAGTATCGGTGGTCTGATGTTCAAGGAGTCCCTGCAGAGCGTTCGCGCCTTTCGTGCCGGCAAGCCGTTGCCGGCCCGCAAGCGACGTCATCACCCGCTTGTGGCCAATCTTCCCTTTCGCTGGCGCTTTTACCGGTCCGGTCTGTATATTTCGCCAATCGCCCCCTTCGTGCTTGGCCTGCTCACCGGCATATTGACCATGTTGCTGGGTGTCGGTGGCGGTTTCATCATGGTACCGGCGATGCTTTACCTGCTTGGCATGGGCGCACAGGTCGTGGTGGGGACCTCGCTGTTCCAGATCCTGTTTGTTACCATCGCTTCGACGATGATGCACAGCATGACCACGCGAGCGGTGGATATCGTGCTGGCCTCGCTGTTGCTGCTCGGAAGCGTGACGGGCGCACAACTCGGTGCAAAATTCGCCCAGCGGATGCGCCCTGAATATCTGCGTCTGGCGCTGGCATCCATGGTGCTGCTGGTTGCAATACGGATGGCATTGGGTCTGGGGTTCCAGCCGGCCGAAATCTACACGGTCCAGATCCTGTGAACCAGAGCCGGCGCCTTTTGCCCCGCTTGCTTGCGCTTTTCGGCATCGCCCTGCTGACCGTCGGCGCGACGCCGGTGCTGGTTCCCGAAGTGTCGCAAGACCGGATCAGCATCAAGGGCGATTTCAACGGGGCACAATTGCTGCTTTTTGGTGCCATTACCTACCCGCCGGGTACTCGCAACACCGATCGGGCCGATATCGTGGTCGTGCTCAAGGGGCCGGTCGAATCGATCGTCGTGCGCGAAAAGCAGCAGATCGCCGGGATCTGGATTAACGCGGCGAGCAGCGAGTTTCGGTCTGCCCCCGGCTTTTACGCGGTAGCATCCTCCAAGCCGCTCGACGAGATTGTCGATGGCAAGACCGCAGATATTTATGAATTAGGCCTGCACCATTTGCAGCTTTCTCCGGCCGGAGCGATCGACAGCCGCGAGCTGGACCGCTTTGTCGACGGGCTGGTCGACCTGAATTCGCGGGGCAATTTGTTCAAGAACCTGCCGAACAGCGTCAAGATCACCAACAGCGTACTATATCAGGCGCGGATCAACCTGCCGGCGAGCGTACCGGTGGGAGATTATACGGCGGAAACCTTTCTGGTCATCGATGGTCGGGTGGAGGCGGCCGAGGTCAAAGAGATCACCATCGAAAAGACGGGGATGGGGCGTTTCATCACCAATATGGCCCAGAATTACGGCTTTCTCTACGGACTTATCGCCGTGCTCATTTCGGTCGTACTCGGCTGGTCAGCGGGCTATTTGTTCCGCAAGATGTAATGCTCGCTCGATCGCGGGTACCGCTGGGCAGCCTTTCTGGTGCTCCAGTAAATCTTCTTTAACCATGATCGACTAGTCCGGTGTTCTGACCAGCAAAACAGGAAAAACACCAATGTCCGATATGGGTTCTCATAATTTTCCCGCCGCAAGGCCTCTTGCGGATTCCGAAGTCGAACCGATAGAGGATGAGAATCAGGGGGCCATCTCGCAGCGCAGCGAAAGCCACAAGATTGGCGAAGTCATCGAAATCGCCGGATCGGGTTCCAAAATTATCATGGACACCGCCGTGCTCGCGGGACTTATGGACCATAGCGATCCGACCGTGAAAATGGCAGGGCAAGTCGGTAGTCAGGTCAAGATCCGTGTCGGCCAGACATGGCTGCTCGCCAATATCCGCACCCAGAGGCTGTTTGAAGGCCAGACCGGGCTTGTGGTGGCCGAGATCGATTTTCTCGGCGAGGGCGACGAGGAAAAACTGACCGGCCAGATCTATAATTTCCGCCGCGGTGTGACCCGCTACCCGACCCCGGCTTCGGTGGTCTATGCCGTGACGACAGCCGATCTCAAGCAGATCTATGCCTCTGACGGTCGCGCCAATGTAGAGGTTGGCACCGTCTACCCGACAGACGATATCCGCGGCGCGCTCTACGTTGACGCCATGCTCGGCAAGCATTTCGCGCTTCTCGGTTCGACCGGTACCGGTAAATCGACAGCAGCAGCGCTGATTCTCCATAAAATCTGCGATCTTGCGCCCGAAGGCCATATCCTGATGATCGATCCACACGGTGAATATTCGGCGGCCTTCAAGGATAATGGGAAATTGTTCGATGTGAACAATCTGAATCTTCCCTATTGGTTGATGAATTTCCGCGAACATTGCGAAGTGTTCGTCCAGTCCAGGGGTGACGCCAAGCAGATGGACTGTGATATTCTGGCCAAATGTCTGCTGGCGGCAAAGGCCAAGAACCAGGGGGCCGCCAATATCACCAAGCTGACCGTGGATTCACCGGTTCCCTATCTGTTGTCCGATCTGACAACGATTCTGCAGAATGAAATGGGCAAGCTCGACAAGGCTACCAACAGCGCGCCCTATCAGCGGCTGAAATCGAAAATCGACGAAATCAAGGCCGATCCGCGGTACAGCTTCATGTTCTCCGGCATGCTCGTCGGCGATACAATGGCGGCGTTTCTCGCCAAGATTTTCCGGCTGCCTTCCGAGGGCAAACCGATTTCGATCATCGATGTTTCGGCGATGCCGTCCGAGATCACGCCGACGGTGGTTTCCGTTCTCAGCCGGCTGGTGTTCGACTATGCGATCTGGGCCCGTAATGAGGCGCAGCGGCCGATGCTTCTGGTCTGCGAGGAAGCGCATCGCTACATCCCCAATGACGATGTTGCCGAGGAAAGCAGCGTCCGCGACATCCTAAGCAGGATCGCCAAGGAAGGCCGGAAATACGGGGTTTCTCTGGGTTTGATCACCCAGCGTCCGTCAGATCTGGCCGAAGGGGTGCTCTCGCAGTGCGGCACCATCCTGTCGATGCGTCTCAACAATGACCGCGATCAGGCCTTCGTAAAGGCCGCAATGCCGGAAGGCGCGCGCGGATTTCTCGACTCCATTCCCGCCTTGCGCAACCGCGAAGTGATCTGCTGTGGCGAAGGCGTCGCCATACCGATCCGCGTTGCGCTGGATACGCTCATCGAAGAGCGCCGTCCGGCCTCGGAAGATCCCATATTCTCCGACCTGTGGCGCGAACATGGCGGCGAGGAAGAGATCATCCAGCGGGTTATCAAGCGCTGGAGAGCGCAGGGCCGGTAATCCCTGGCCGGCAGTTTATCCATTTTCCTCGGCTGTTGATCGATAGCGGCTGTCAAAATTCCATGCATCGATTACGTCTGTAGTCATCGGCTGTGCGTCGGGCACAGCAGAGTGATATGGAGAAACCGATGGTTTATAAACGCTTTTTTCCACTGATTGCCGGACTGGGCTTGGTCGCAGTGTCGATAGTGCCGGCAATGGCCATTCATGCGCGTGATGCGGATCAGGAACGCGACAAGACGTGGAGTGAAACGCTCGCCCGGGATATCAAGGCACAGGTGAAGGCCAGTATGACCGAGGGCGCCGATGGTATGGAAAATGGCGCGGAGGAGATGCTGCGGGGCGCCGACCAGATGGAAGCCTATGCAGACCGGCTGGAGAGTGATGCGGAATTCCGCGAACGCGAAGCTGCCAGACAGAATGCACGCGGAGACCGGAAAATTACGGCCCAGAAACTACTGGAAAGCGCGCCGAAGATGCGCCGCGGTGCGGAAAAGATGCGCAAGGGAGCGGAGCGGATGCGCGCTGCCGCGGAAAAGATGCGGCGCGGCGAGAGCGGTTAAGCGAAGTCCCGCAAGCGGATGATTCCGCCCCTGCGGGCATCCGGTTCCAGGTAACCAGTAGAGGCTGGCCTGCGCAGACCTTCCCTTTCTGCTCAGGAGATATCAGCCCAGCCGATCGATAGCTGCCTGCAGGCGTCCGGCTTCCGCTTCCTTGTCGGCCAGATCGGCACGGGCTTTCTCGACCGCTTCCGGTTTGGCCTTTTCGACAAAATTGGGATTACCGAGACGTCCGCCGAGTGATTTGGCTTCTTTCTGCGCGGCTTCCAGCGCCTTGTTCAGACGGGCCTTTTCTGCATCAATATCGATGGCACCGGCGAGCGGCAGCACATAGGTGGCGCCGTCGACCACAATCTGCGCGGATGGGCCATCCGGAGCCGGATCGAAGGAAATGGCCTCGAGGCGTCCGACCCGGTCGAGCGCGGCGTGCTGGCGTGTCACCTTTGCCTGCAGATGGTCGTCCCCATCACGGACATGGGCTGACATTTTGGTGCCGGGCGGGATGTTGAGCTCGACCTTGGTGGAGCGCACTTCCGAAATCAGCTTAATCAGCCAGTCGATTTCCGATTTGGCGTCTGCGTCCACGGCCGCTTTCGGCGCCGGCCATTGCGCGACGATCAGATCATATTTCCTGTCGCCCATCGCATGCCACAATTCTTCGGTAATGAACGGCATGAACGGGTGGAGCATGACGATGATCTGGTCGAGCACCCAGCCGGCCACCATCCGGGTTTCGTCGGCCGTTCCGGCATCCTCACCCTGCAGAACCGGCTTGATCAGTTCGAGATACCAGTCGCAGAACCGGTCCCAGGTGAAGTGATAGATGGTGTTGGCCGCCGCATCGAAACGCAGGTCGGTCAGCGCCTTGTCGAGCGCCTGTTGCGTCTCGACCACTTCGCTGATGATCCAGCGATTGACGGGCAGGGCGGCTTCCGGGGCAGCAAGCGTCTTGCTTGCGCCGATCCCGTTGGCCTCGCAGAAGCGCGAGGCATTCCACAATTTGGTCGCGAAATTGCGATAGCCCTCGACGCGCTTGTCATCCATCTTGATGTCGCGGCCCTGGCTTTCCATCGCCGCCATGAAGAAACGCAGAGCATCGGCGCCATATTGATCGATCAGGCCGAGCGGATCGACGACATTGCCCTTGGACTTGGACATCTTGGAGCCATCTTCGGCCCGCACCAGTCCGTGCAGATAGAGCCGCTTCCACGGCACTTCCTTCATGAACTGGATGCCCTGCATCGCCATCCGCGCATCCCAGAAGAACAGGATGTCAAAGCCGGAGATCAGCAGATCGTTGGGGTAATGGCGTTCGAGGTCTTTGGTCTGTTCCGGCCAGCCGAGCGTGCCAAAGGGCCAGAGAGCGGAGGAGAACCATGTGTCGAGCACATCGGGATCACGGCTAAGCGTGACGTCCGCGCCTGCCTGCGCTTGTGCCTCCTCTTCGCTCATCGCGACATAGATTTTGCCATTTTCGTCGAACCAGGCCGGAATGCGATGTCCCCACCAAAGTTGCCGTGAGACACACCATGGCTGGATATTCTCCATCCAGTTGAAATAGGTCTTTTCCCAGCTCTTAGGCACAATTTCGATATCGCCGTCGCGCACGGCCTTGATTGCCGGCTGGGCGAGCGTTTCCGCATCGACATACCATTGGTCGGTTAGCCAGGGCTCGATCACCACGCCGCCGCGATCACCGAAAGGTGTCGCGATGGTGCGTGGCTCGGCATCATGTTCGACTTGTTCGCCATCCTTGTTCTCGCTGACGTGCGGGATCAGGAAACCCTGTTCCTTCAGCCGCTGGACAACCAGTTCGCGGGCGCCATTGACGCCGTCTTTCTTGAACCGGTGCAGCCCGATATATTCGTCTGGTACCAGCCCGTCGGCGGTCTGGCAGACATTGGCCTCGCCATCGAGCATGTTGAGCATCTCGCTGGCGGCAAAGCCCGCGCGCTTGCCGACCTCGAAATCGTTGAAATCATGGCCCGGCGTGATTTTCACCGCGCCCGAACCCAGTTCCGGATCGGCATGTTCGTCGGCAACGATTCTGAACCGGCGCCCGGTGATTGGCTGCTCGATTTCCTTGCCGATCACGCTCTTGTAACGCTCGTCGCTCGGATGCACGGCCACCGCCATATCGGCGAGCATCGTTTCCGGCCGGGTCGTCGCGACCTCGATATAATCCTGCCCATTGTCCAGCGTGACGCCATCGGCCAACGGATATTTGAAATGCCAGAAGCTGCCTTTGGTGTCGACGGTTTCGACTTCCAGATCGGAAATCGCTGTCTTCAGCGCCGGGTCCCAGTTCACCAATCTTTTGTCGCGATAGATCAGACCATCATTAAAAAGATCGACAAAGACCTTGAGCACGGCTTCGTTCATGCCCTCGTCCATGGTGAAACGCTCGTTGGACCAGTCCATCGAACAGCCCAGCCGGCGCAACTGCTTGGTGATCGCGCCGCCGCTTTCCTCTTTCCACTCCCAGACTTTCTCGACAAACTCCTCGCGGGTGAAGTCGGTGCGCTTTTGCTGGCGCTCGTTCATCTGGCGCTCGACCACCATCTGGGTGGCGATGCCGGCATGATCCATGCCGACGACCCAGAGCGCATCCTTGCCCTTCAACCGCTCGTGCCGGATGATGATGTCCTGCAGCGTATTGTCCAGCGCATGACCGATATGCAGCGACCCGGTGACATTGGGGGGCGGGTTCACAATCGTGAACGGCTCGCGATCATCGCGTTCCGGCCGGAACAGGCCCTTGTTTTCCCAATGTTCATACCAGCGCGTTTCGATGGCGGCGGGGTCGAAATTTTTATCTAATGTCATGGCTGGGTCTTTGGCATTGCTTTTGGCGGGAGACAACAGTGTTGTGCTCCGCACTTGGTGCGGAGCGCTATAAAGGGAAGTGCGATCCTGGCCTCCCGGAGCTCCGCATCCAGTGCCGAGCACACGGTCCCGCACTCAACCGTTCAAAATCGCATCGATCTCGGCATTGGCCTTGGCCCGTAATTGCCGTTTGCAGGCCTTGAAGCCGGGCTGAGCCGCCAGTTCCCGTGCGGTGGTAACGGCCTGATCGAGCAGTTGCCCGGGGCTTGCTAGCTCGTCAGCCAGGCCAGCGCTGAGGGCTTCGACAGGGTTTAGCAAATGCGAAGACAGAGCCAAGCGGCGCCGCCAGACGGGATTGAGCCAATGGTCCAGTATCGCCTGCGGAACGGGCGGGAAGGGCAGGCCGGCCTTTGCCTCCGGCAGGCCGATTTTATAGTCGCCCTGTGCCGCGACAATCCAGTCTGCTGCCAGCGCCATGATCCCGCCCGCGCCTATCGCGTTGCCGTTTAGTGCCACCACAAAGGCGCAGGGCAGGCGATGGAGTGAGGCCGCAAAAGCATCAATGGCGGCAGCGGCCTGTTTCTGGCCGGCCTTGTCCAGCGTCGCCGCGATTTTGGTGTCCATGCCGCAGGTAAAATGCTCGCCAGCCCCGGTCAGGACAACGCCATTTTCGGGAGGGTTGTCGGCCAGTGCCTGAAAGACCGCAATGCCGTCTTCCAGCAGCTCCGGGTGCAGCGTGTTGCGTTCGCCGTTGGTCAGCGTGACAATCATGGTGCCGTCGCGATCCTCGGTGGGGAAAAAGCTCATTGGCCTTTGCTGTCCTGCATATCAGTAGCGGTCCATTTGCCCATCCAGTCAAATACCGTCCGGTACCATTGCACGCTGTTCTTGCCCTTGAGCACCCAGTGGTTCTCATCGGGGTAGATCAGCAATTTGGACGGAATGTCCATTTCCTGCGCAACGGTGAAGGGCATGATGCTCTGGGTATAGGGGATCCGGAAATCCTTTTCGCCGTGAATGAACAGCGTTGGTGTTTTCCAGTTGGCGATTGTGTTCACCGGATTCCATTTTTCCGGATTGGGCCGCGACCACCAGTTGCCGCCGTGATCCCACTGGTCGAACCAGAGCTCTTCAGTGCTCAGCGCCATCGCGCGCAGGTCAAAAACACCGGCATGGTTGATCAGGCAGTCAAACCGGTCGGGCCAGTTGCCGGCAATCCAGTTCATCATATAGCCGCCGTAAGAACCGCCGAGGGCACAGGAGCGTTCACCGTCGATTTGCGGATCGGTTTCCAGTGCTGCTGCATAGCCCAGCTTCAGATCTTCGAGCGGCTTGCCACCCCAGTCCTGGTTGATGCTGTCGGTAAAGGCCTGCCCGTAACCGGCAGACCCATGGAAGTCGACCGTTACCGCTGCATAGCCTTGCGCCGCCATCACCTTCGGGTTCCAGCGGGTGGACCAGCTGTTGCCGAAACTGCTTTGGGGACCGCCGTGAACGAGAAAGGCCATCGGCAGTTTGCCGGTCGCGCCTTCCGGTTTGATAATCTGTCCCCAGACCGTGTCGCCATTGGCACCGGCAAAACTGAACCGTTCGATTTCGACCTTGTCGATTTCGGCCAGTTCGGAGCCGTTGATATTGGTCAGCTGCGTGACACTTCCGTCCGGTGCGCGGCGATACAGGTCCGTTGGCGCCTGCAGGCTGTTCATCGTGAAGATCAGCGAGCCGTCCTGCAATGGTATTGTGGTACCGACATTGCCTTCCGCCGTCAGACGCGTGACTTTGCCGGTCGCGACCTCCACTGCAAAGGCGGGATGATCGAGCACGTCCTGCGCGGTCACAATGAGATATTGATTGTCCGGTGTCCAGACTATGGAGCCGACCGAACGGTCCCAGTCCTTGGTCAGGGCAATGGCTTCGTCTTCATCGCTGCCTTGCTTGCGAAGCTTTACAACGAGTCGATCGGCCTCATAGCCGGGCCGTTCCATCGCCGCCCAGGCCAGCCATTCTCCGTCGGAAGAGAAAGCGGGCAGCGTATCGGTGGCTTCATTGCTTTGCGTATAGTTGACGGTACCCGTACCGTCGGCCTTGGCACCATATATATCGATATTGGTCGACTTGGGTTCATTCCGGTCCGCGGTCCTGAGTGCGAAGAACAGGCCGTCTTCTCCGGGCACCCAGGCGATTTCCTCGCCGCCGCCAAAGGGTTTGGAGGGGCTGTCGCCGACCAGATCACCATCCAGCGCCGCGCCGTCTCCCGCGACTTTGCCATCCTTCAGATCAAAAGCGAATATGCGGCTGTAATTGCCCGGTGTTTCCCAGCTCGACCAGTGGCGGATGAAAAGCTCGTCATATTCGCGACCGGTCCCGGGACCAGGCTCGGCCCGGTTTCCGCTATGATCGCAACCGAAGGTCGGGCAGTCTCTGGCAATATCTCCCCAAAGCGCGATTTTCTCGCCGGTCGGTGACAGCTTGAAGCCGGCGATATCAGCTTTCAGGTCGCTCGCCTGAACCGGATTGCCGACTTGATCGCCTGCCGTGATACGCGCATGCCAGAGCTGTTCCGAACCGCTCGCATCGCTCAGATAAAAGAGGCTGCCATCGGCCGCAAAGGCCGGGCTGTGTTCGCTTTTTCCGGGAGCATCGACGATGCGAACGGGGGCTGCATCGTCCCTATTCATATCCAGCAGATAAAGCGCGCTGGACCGGTCGTAGGTTTCCAGATCGGTTTCCGTAACGTCGAAAACCGCCCATTTCTCGTCCGGAGAAACCGCAACCGATCCCATGCGCTTCAGCGTGGCGAGGTCTTCCGCCGTCATGGGCCTTGCCGAGGCCATTGCAGGAAAAGCCGCTCCGGTGACGAGCAGCGCAGTGGTAAATGTTTTGAAAAATCTTGTCATGGGCCGCAGTTTAGCACGGCTGTCCGACAAGGCAATTGCGATTAGATCGGCGTGCCTATTTCTCGCTCAGCCGCTGGATCTCGCGCGCTACCAGTTCCTCGACGAGATCGGGCAGATTGGCGTCCAGCCATTGCTTGATCATCGGCCGCATCAGGTCGCGGGTGAGGTCTTCCAGCGAAGTGCCGCCGACGGGTGGTGTTGCCGGTCTGCGTTCCATCGCTTCTTTTTCGACCAGAGCCGAGAGTGACTGGCGCATGCTGTCCAGCTTGTTGTCGTCGATCAGCCGATCTTCCTTGCGGCGATCGCCGAACACGCCGCTGGCGGATGAGCTTTGCTGTCCCGGCAATTCTTCGGTCAGTTCCAATATTTCTTCGTCCCGGTCTGCGGGCACTATGTCGGGGACGGCTTGCAGCGCCGGTTTCGCGGAAGTCTTGCGGCGTGGCAAGGGGCGATCCTCATCGATCGCCTTGTCTTCAGCGATGATGCGTTTGATCGACGAGAGGATTTCCTCCATCGATGATTCCCTGTTCTGTTCAGCCATGTGCGAAACCCCCAAGCTTATACTCTGTTGCCGGATCCGATCGACGCCATCCATTCTATTGACGCGCCGGCGTCGCGGGCAATGGCTCTATCTCCGCTTTTTGCGCTGGCGTGTCAACGGTTCTGGTCGCTTGCGGCTCCGGATCGGGGTCGCTCTGATAATCGTAGAACATGTCATCGACCCGTTCGTAATTGAGGTCGGGATCATAAAGCGGCCCGCCTTCCAGTCCCAGATCGCGCGCTTCTGCTCTGCCCATGGCGGCGAGCAGGGAGAAACCCGCGACATAACTGTTGCGGCGGGCGGTCACCAGCTGGACCTGCGCATTGAGCAGTTCCTGCTCGGCGTTCAAAATGTCCAAAATGGTCCGGTTGCCGACGGAATTTTCAGCCCGCACACCTTCCAGAGACAGGCTGGCTGCAGCCACCGCCCGCTCGGAAGACTGGATCACCCGTTCCGCGGCGCGCCAGCTGGAATAGGCCGCACGGGTCTGCGCGATGACGTCGCGCTCGACGGCGATCAGCTGCTCATAGGCCTGGCCGGAACGCGCTTGTGCTTGGCGGATCTGGGCGGCCGGACGTCCTCCCTGATAGATGGGCATGCTGGCACGGACACCCACTTCGGCGGTAGATTGTTCCTGAATGAAAACGCTGCCGGGAACATTTCCGCCCAGCGTGCCGTGATAGTTCAGATAGCGCCCTTGCGCATAAGTGCTGACCTTTGGCTTGTTGCCTGCCCGCGCTGACTTGATATCAAATTCGGCCGCATCGCTGCGTTCCTTTGCGGCCAGCAAATCGGGGTTGTAGGACAGCGCCAGATCCACCGCCTGATCCGGTGTTTCCGGCATGTTCGGCAAAGGCGGGGGCGGTTCCAGATCGCCGGGTTCGTGCCCGACCAGAGCGATATAATTTTCCTTGCTGCGAATCAGGCTGGCCCGCACGGTTTCCAGGTCGCCCTTCGCCACTTCCAGCCGGGATTCCGATTGCGCCACATCGGTCCGCGTCAAATCCCCGATTTCGAATCGGTCGCTCGTCGCTTCCAGATTGACCGTTAGAACGCCGACATTGGCCCGGTTCAGCTTGACGATCGCGGTGTCGCGGATCACGTCCATATAAGTGGCGACCACATTGCTGAACAGGCTCGCTTCGGTT
Organism: Sphingorhabdus sp. YGSMI21; assembly: GCF_002776575.1. Classification (GTDB taxonomy): domain Bacteria; phylum Pseudomonadota; class Alphaproteobacteria; order Sphingomonadales; family Sphingomonadaceae; genus Parasphingorhabdus. The sequence continues at coordinate 2,104,379 of NZ_CP022548.1, forward strand.
GCGCGGAGATCATATTGTCCGGCTTCCACTCTGGTGCGCGCCGCACGAATGGCGTTTTTGACCGCTCCTCCGGAATAGATCGGCACTTCTACCGAGCCACCCGCCGTGGACTGGCGCAGCGGGGCGGTGAAGCTATTGGCGCTGCGCAGGAAGTTTTCCTGAAAGCCGAAGTCCGTGGTGGCATTCGGCCGGCCATCGGCTTTGGCAATGGCAACGGTTTCATCGGTTGCCCGCTGTGCTGCGCGCGCGCCCGACAAGGTGGGGTTGGTCTGATAGGCGGCTTCCAGCGCATCGCGCAACGTATCGGCTTGCACGGGGGCAGACAGTAGCGCCACGATAGCTGTGCCAAGGAAAAGGCGGCGTCTACTCATAGTATCACTCTCCCGAACGCCTTAAAATTTGAAGCTTTTTGCTTTTTCAAAGCCGGGCAGGGCACAGGCCCCGCAATCGGCAAAATATTGATAGCCGACATGCCCCCCTGCCGTCCGGCCCAGCGCAAGGCGGGACACGCCATCGTTCATGACGGCACCAACAATGCGACCGTCCGGCGCAAGTTGATCGACCAGAGTCTGGGGAATTTCTTCCACCAGCCCGTCGATCACGATCACGGAATACGGCGCGGACTGAACCCAGCCATCGGCGTGATTGCCGGTCTCTATCCGAACATTGTCAAAATCAGCCAGATTTTTAACGGCGAGCGCTGCCAGCTTGGCATCCTGTTCCACCGCGACGACAGACCCTGCGAGTTGCGCCAGTACCGCCGCTGTATAGCCGCTGGCCGCGCCAATCAGCAGGACTTTGTCATCTTTCGTCGCATGCGCTACATTCAGCAAACGCCCGGTGGTTAGCGGTGGATTCAACGCCCGGCCGTCACCGATCTGCACCCCGCGATCGGCATAAGCGAAGCTGCGTTGTGCAGCGGGGACGAAATCTTCCCGGGCGATATGGCTCATGGCCGCGATAACCCGGGGATCGCTCACTTCGGTTGTGCGCAACTGGCTGACAACCATGGCTTTGCGCATTTGTTTGAAATTTTCCTGGCCCAAGCGTCGATCCTCGCAATGAATAGTGTGCGTCCATGCCATTTCTGTATTACGAATACAATACACTATGGCTGAGATTTTGTCGCTTCTAGCCCGCCTTGTCCCATGCGCCAAGATGGATTCCGGTGATTTTCTGCTGACTGCGTCTTTTACGCGACAAAGGAGCATTTTCGATCGATCTGCGGCAATGGGATTGGAGGACGCAACTTTGGGTTGACTTTCGCTGCAAAGCGAAGCAATTCGCGCCCTCTCTCTGGCCCGATGGCGGAGTGGTGACGCAGCGGATTGCAAATCCGCGCACCCCGGTTCGATTCCGGGTCGGGCCTCCAGAGACTATCCCCATCCTTTGTCATTGATTGAATCGCCGGCGATTCGTGCGTGCTTCACCCCCCGCATCGCGCCTGCACGGGAGTTGCCGTCCGATCTTCGATGCAGGCCTGTTCGAAGCTTGGAAAGCCGCTTCCCAAGGCCGCAAGGATAAATATTACAGTTTTGTTGCAGTTATATTGCATTTCTTGTCACATAAGTGTAACAAAGGTCTTCAGGTAGAGGAGAAGACATCATGATATCCGCAAAAATTCTGGGTTCCGCCGCCGCTGCGTTTTTGATGGGAAACGCCGCTTCAGCCCAGCCCGCCGGCGAGATCGGTTACGAAACAGGCGCGCTCGGTTATGATGCGCTGGTTGCCGGAGATAACGCGCTGGCCTTGCAGCAGCTGGAAGCGTCCGAGCGGGAGCATGCAAAGGACCCCGCCCGACTGATCAATCTGGGCCAGACTTATGCCCGGCTGGGACGCACGGGCGATGCCGCGCGCATGTTCATGGCGGCCAGAGACAGCAGTCGCAATTTTGATCTGGTGCTGGCCAATGGCGATGTGATCAATTCCCGGGATGCCGCTGAACTGGCCCTGCGGAATCTCAACGAGCAGATCGCGCGCCGATAGACGCCAACAGTTTCGGGGAACCACTCCCGCAGTCTTTATATTTTGAAAGGTGGCCGTCTTTGCGGCCATCTTTTTTTCTGCATAATTGGCAAAGCGCATGCATGTGATCTTCCCGGTAAGCGGTTCAAATCCGCTGGACCGGGGGCGCTGAAAAATATCCGTCACAATTGAGTCTCCGAACCGTCACGCAAACAGCATCGGCGGGTCATTTCCTGTCCCTAGTGCCCTTTCCCGAGGGCGATGGGGGCCGGTTGATTCGAACCGCATCGTTTGATTCGAAAGTATCAAATCAGTTTTTTGCGGAGACCAATCCCATGTTGAATAAGCAATTTCGTTCTGTCCTGTTTGCAGGTGCAGCAGCTGTCGCGGTAACAGCTTGCGGTGCCGACGACGTAGCGTCACCGGGCGAAGGCAATATCGTCGTGCTGCCCGCACCGGCTCCGACACCGACTCCGACCCCCACGCCGACACCGACTCCGGGAACGCCGGCGGCCGATTGCCCGACGGGCTTCACCAATGCCGGTGTTCTGGCGAACAACCGGGTCTGCCAGATACCAAACAGCATCCAGACGGCCCTGACAGTCCCGCAACGTGACGGTACCATCTATTCGATGAGCGGTCGGGTAGAGGTCGGCACCGACGTTGGCGGCGATGGCGCAGCGGCCGGCGGCGTGTCCAGCAGCCTCACCGTTGAGCCCGGGGTAGTGGTCTTTGCCCAGAGCGCGACGACCTTCCTGATCGTCAACCGCGGATCGACCTTTAACGCTCCGGGTACCGCAAGCGAACCGGTGATTTTTACCTCGCGCCAGAATATCGAAGGCACGACCACCGATGCTGACTCGAACCAGTGGGGCGGAATTCTGGTTCTCGGTCGCGCGCCGATCAGTAACTGCATCGGCGCTGTTGCCGGCGGCACTGCCGGATGTCAGCAACTGGCAGAGGGTGCAGGCCCGTCCGATTTCTACGGCGGAGACCAAGCGGCCGACAATAGCGGCACTATCAGTTACCTGCAGGTTCGTTATACCGGTCGGGCTGCATCGGCCAACCAGGAACTTCAGGGCCTGACCTTGGGTGGCGTTGGTTCGGGTACCGATATCTCCTACGTCCAGATCCACAATAGCGGTGATGACGGTGTCGAAATCTTTGGTGGCACGGTCAATCTGGACCACCTGATTATCACCGGTGCGGACGATGACTCGCTAGACACCGATGTCGGCTACAAGGGGGCCATCCAGTTTGTTATCGGCGTTCAGAACACCACCGGTGGCGACACATTGTGGGAAGTTGACTCCGATGATGACAGCGGCTTCGATTTCACCCCGCGTCAGGATGTCAAGCTGGCCAATTTCACCTTCATCCAACGCAAGACAGGCGACAAGGTCATTCACCTTCGTGGCGGACCGGATGCAGCGATCCTTAACGGCATTCTGGTCGGACCGGGAACCTGCCTGGATATCGATCAGGCCGAAACGGTTCAGGCAGCCAATGCCGCGCTTGACGAGCTCGGCCCCCCACGGATCCAGTCAGTGGTTGGCAGCTGTGCCACGGGCGACTTTGATGCGGATGCCGATACGTTTGAAGCCACTGCGGTGAATGCTGCGGGCAATGCGAATAACGACTTCAACTTCGTATCCAGCCTGATTTCCCTGTTCATCAATGGCTCGAACGAAACGGGAGTGACTCCGGTCGCGAATATCACGAGCTTCAGCCCGGACTTCTTGCAGGTAGATTATATCGGTGCCGTCCGCGACATCAACGATCTCTGGTACCAGAGCTGGTCTTGCAACGCGAGCTACGCCGATTTCGGTTCTCTCCAGACTTGCGCAGCTTCGCCAGTCTCCTGATCGCTACAGCCAGTTCAGGAGGTGGCGGCCCGTGTCGCCACCTCCCTTTCTTTTTATCCGAGGGATCATCAATGTCGAAACCTGCCCCACTCGCGAGCATACTCCTTTTTTCCACAGCACTCAGCCCTCTGCCGGCTTTGGCGCAAGCGAGCCCGGCTGAAGTCGTTGAGCCTTCTGAAGCTGAACCAGCTGAAGAAACGCAATCCGGCGATGATGTCGACATTTCTGCTCCTGGCGGCGGCTTCAGTGGCGAGATTATCGTTCGCGGCCGCTATATCCCCAATTCCATACGCAATAATTCGAGCGTGATTTCCGTCCTTTCGACAGAAGATATTGCCCGATCGGGCGATGGCGATATTGCCGGTGCTCTGGAACGGGTCACCGGGCTTTCGGTTGATAGTGGCGGTTTTGTCTATGTTCGTGGTCTCGGCGACCGTTATTCGCAGGCTTTGCTGAACGGCACGCTTATCCCCTCGCCGGAGCCGCTAAAGCGGGTTGTACCGCTTGATATTTTTCCTGCCTCGGTGCTTGCCAGTGCCACGGTGCAGAAGAGCTATTCGGTAAATTATCCCGGTGAATTTGGCGGCGGTCTAATCAATCTGACGACGGCTGCCATTCCCGATGAAAGCTATTTCGAATTCGGAATGGGCATGGGCATGAATAGCGAAACAACCGGGAAGCTTGGCTATACCCATTTCGGCAGCGACAGTGACTGGACCGGTTTTGACGACGGTACCCGCGACGTGCCGGCCGGACTGGCTGCAGCATTTAACGCCGGGTCCCGGATCGAACTGGGTCCTGATTTCACCCAGGAGCAATTGCAGGATTTTACCGCCAGCCTGGTTAACGCGCCGACCACATTGGTTCAGCGCAATAACGATATTCCGGTCAACTGGAGCGCCGATATGAGCGCTGGTCTGGCCAAGGATATTGGCGCCAGCCGTCTTGGCGTGATCTTCAATGCCTCGTACAGCAACAAGTTCTTCACCCGCGATTCCATTGAACAGGGGGGCACCACCAGCATCATTGCCGATGACGGTCGCAACGTGCGTACCGATCACAATATCGTGGTTAGCGGACTTCTCGGCCTGGGTCTTGAGGTGGACGAGCATGTAATCCGCTGGACCAATCTCTACATTCGGGATTCTCTGAAACAGACAAGCCTCAAAGCCGCGGACAATATCAATACCGGCGAAATCGACCCCACCACGCCGGCGGATGAAATGCGTCAGCAGACCAACTGGATCGAACGTCAGTTGATAGACACAGTTCTGGTTGGCGAATTCAAATTCGGCGATATATCGCTTGATGTTCGCGGTGGTTACGCGAATTCGCAGCGCGAAGCTCCCTATGAGCGCTCCTTTACCTATTTCTATGACCCGGTTGCCGAGGATTATGTAAATAACCTGCTGACCAACCCGCAGTCGGCCACCATCGCATTCAGCGATCTGAACGAAGATGTGTGGAATGGTGGTATAGACTTTGCCTATGCTCTGCCAACTTCGCGCAACATAACTTTGTCGACCGGCTACAGCTATGTGAACACCAGCCGGAACGCATCCCGACGCGACTTCCGTTACTTCCCGACCAGCAGCCTGCCGTTCGGGGTGAGCCAGGAGCGCCCAGATTATCTCATCTCCGACTTCAATGTCTACGGCGGCTACACAGAAGGCATTACAACCGACGGTATTTTCATTCAGGAAGACCAGACCAATGCAGGATCTCAGGCCTATGATGCAGAGCTGACTGTTCACGGCGCCTATGTCAAAGCGGATGTGGAACTGCTTGACTTCGTTCAGGCCGAATTGGGTGTCCGCTATGAAACGGCTGATCAGTCGATAACCGCGCTGGATATCTACAATGACGGCACGCTGGTGCAGACAGCGCCGCTCGAAAATGACTATTGGCTGCCTGCCGGCACGCTGACGTGGAATTTTGCGGAGGATATGCAATTCCGTGCAAGTGCTTCGAAAACCATCGCTCGTCCGCAATTTCGCGAACTGGCCCGGCCGCAATATCTCGACCCGGACTCCGGCCGGGTATTCTCGGGCAACCCCTTTCTCGAAGATAGCGAACTGTTCAACGCCGAAGCCCGTCTAGAATATTATTTTGGCGATGGAGAACGTGTCCTGCTGGCCGGCTTCTACAAGAAGATCGACAATCCGATCGAACCCGTTGCATTCATTCCTGCCGGCAGTTCGGATTTCCAGACCACCTTTGCCAACGCTCCGGAAGCCCAGCTATATGGTGCGGAAATCGAGCTGCTGAAATATTTCCCTATGGATGGGCTGGGGAATTCAGATTTTTTTGCGGATAGAAGGTTCGTTGCGATTGCCAACTATACCTATACCGACTCCGAGCTGAAAGTGGGCGCCAATGATACGACCATCCTGGACGATACGCTGGGCGTGCGTTCGGCCGATCAGGTGTTCATTGACGGTTCGCCTTTGACTGGACAATCGAAACATCTGGCAAATTTTCAATTCGGTATCGAAAATACCGAACGGCTTTCTCAATATACGTTCCTGCTCAGCTATGCGAGTGACCGGGTCACGACGCGCGGCCCGATCACGGGCGGCCAGCCCGATCCGGATCTGGTGCAGGACGCAAGCCTGAAGCTGGATTTTGTTGCGAGAGAAGCGGTCAGCATTGCCGGTCAGGAACTGGAAATTAAGTTTGAAGCCCGCAATCTGACCAACGAGAATTTCCGGGAAACCCAGTCGGGCAATGTTCTGATCATCAACCAGCAATATGATCTCGGCCGTAGTTTCTCCATCGGGGTCAAGGCGAAATTCTGAACCCCTGCGCGAGCGTAACCTATCTGTCACCTAAGTGTCGCGGAGGCGTCACCATAGCGATCTAGCCAGTGTAATGGGCAAGACAGGACAGGGACGTCGTGATAACCGGATTTCTGACAACAGACTGCAAGAATAGGGTCGGATCGGCCGGGCAGGCCGTCCGATCCAATGACGGGTTGCTGCCATGAACATGCCCGCTCCGGTCGAAAAATCACCCGGCGGGAACATATCCCGGCCCATTTCTGACAGCGAAGCGCCGCTGCTCGACCTTCCCTACAGCTATGCCCGCGATCAGGGTGTTATAATCTGTTCGATGGAGGACGAGCGGGCAACGATAGCAATGCGCGAGGGTGCGGACCCGTCCGCCTTGTTGGAAGTGCGGCGCTATCTGGCTCTGCCCTTTGATGTGGAACTGGTCGATGGTCCGGCGTTCGAGAAGCTGCTCAGCGCCCATTATGCGATGGACGGATCGGCTGCCGCCATGGCGGGCGATATGGCGCTGGCGGGCGGGGGGCTGGACGATATTGCGGGGGATATTCCGAGCGCCGAGGATTTGCTCGACAGCGCCGATGATGCGCCGACGATCCGGCTGATTAACGGGATCATTGCCGAAGCGGCAAGGCAGGGCGCTTCTGATATCCATATAGAACCCTATGAGACGGGTCTGGTCGTGCGGATGCGGGTCGACGGCGTGCTGACCGAGAAACTGCGCATGCCGCCGCATGTCGCCGGCGTGATCGTTAACCGGATCAAGGTAATGGCACGGCTCGATATTGCCGAAAGAAGAATTCCGCAGGATGGCCGGATCAGCCTGACGCTGGGCGGGAAATTGCTCGACGTGCGCGTTTCGACCTTGCCCAACCGGGCGAGCGAGCGGGTGGTGATGCGGATTCTCGACAAGGAAAGCGCGGGTATCTCGCTCGACCTGCTGGGCATGTCGCCCAATACCCATGCGATCCTGACCGATGCGCTCAGCGAACCCAATGGTATCATATTGGTCACCGGCCCCACCGGCTCGGGCAAGACCACAACGCTTTACGCCGGGCTCAAGCAGCTCAATGACGGCAGCCGCAATATCCTGACCGTCGAGGACCCGGTGGAATATGCGATCGAGGGGATCGGCCAGACGCAAGTCAATGCAAAGGTCGGGCTGACCTTTGCTGCAGGATTGAGGGCGATCCTGAGGCAGGACCCGGATGTCGTGATGATCGGGGAGATCAGAGATAGAGAGACGGCAGAGATTGCAGTGCAGGCGAGTCTTACCGGTCATCTCGTCCTCTCGACCGTTCACACCAACGATGCGGTTGGCGCGATCACCAGAATGCGCGACATGAAGGTGGAGCCGTTTCTGCTCGCCTCGACCCTGCGCGCGGTCATTGCCCAGCGTCTGGTTAGAAAACTCTGCGAACATTGCCGCACGCCGATCCAGGCGGACGGCTCGCTGGCTTCGCTGCTCGGTTTTGATAATGGCACGGTGGTCTATCGCGAGACCGGCTGCGACCATTGCAACCAGACCGGCTTTCAGGGCCGGATCGGCGTGTTCGAGGCGATCCGGATTGACGACACGCTGCGCAAGCTGATCAACGACGGTGGCGACGAGGCGCGCATTGCATCGCATGCATTTCTCAAACAGCCCAATCTCGGCTCCGCGGCCCGGGCGCTCGTCCGCGAAGGCCTAACCACTGCCGAAGAAGGAATCCGGATTTCCCGCCGCGAAAGCGAGACGATATTGATTGGATGAGATGATTTCATCGGATATCAGTCCGCTTCTCTTCCCATCAGGCGATAGCGGCGTTACACTTCCGCATGACCGATATATCCACCATGACCTATGCGCGCTATCTGGCGCTGGACACATTGCTCGACGCGCAGCATCCCCGGTCCGATCTGGACGACGAGATGCTGTTCATCATCATCCACCAGACCAAGGAACTGTGGCTCAAGCAGATCATCCGCGAGATGCGCTTCGCCAAGCAGCAAATCAGGACCGATGCGCTGGTGCCGGCTTATAAGGCGCTGGCGCGGGTCAGCCGGATCCAGGCTGTCATGACGCTGAGCTGGGACGTATTGTCGACCATGACGCCGAGCGATTATACGCGCTTCCGTCATGTTCTAGGACCCAGCTCGGGTTTCCAGTCCGACCAGTTCCGGACCGTCGAATATATGCTCGGCCTCAAGGACAAGGGCTTCCTGAAATATCAGGAGGATCGTCCGGAAGCGCAGTCGGCGATGCAGGCCGCGCTGGACCAGCCGAGCATCTGGGATGATGCGATCGCGGCGCTGGCGCGGGCCGGTTTCGATATTGATCCAGAGCTTCTGGACCGCGATTTTTCGCAATCCCATCAACCGTCCGAACAGGTCGAGGCAGCGTTTTTGGAAGTCTATCGCAAGCCCGAGCAATATTGGGAGCTTTATCAGCTGGCGGAAAAGCTGGTCGATCTGGATGATGCAATGGCGACCTGGCGCCACAAGCATGTGCTGACGGTCGAACGGATCATCGGCGGCAAAATGGGAACCGGCGGCACGGCGGGCGTTTCCTATCTGCAGAGCACCGTGGCGAAGCGCGCCTTTCCCGAACTATGGTCACTGCGTACCCAGTTATGAGCTGGAAACATCTGTTCTCCCGTTCTCTGTCGGCCAATCCAAAGCGGCTGCATTTTGCCGCCCACAGCCACCATCTCTGGGCCAATGCCAGCCACGACGGCCATATGGCGGCCTGGCAGGATGCAGCGGCGCTGGCCGATCACAAATGGGACAAGATCATGGGGCCGGTCTGGACCGCAGCGCAGCAGCATGTTGCGATTGAACTGAACCTGCCCGATCCTGCCACCCTGTGCTTCGCGCCGAACACGCATGATTTCATCGTGCGCCTGTTGTCGACCATCCCGAAGCGGCCGGTCCGGGTGCTCGCGACCGATGGCGAGTTTCACAGTTTTCGTCGGCAGATGACCCGCTGGGTGGAGGCAGGGGAGGTCGTCCTGCAAACCGCTTCGCCGGAAGGCTTGCTGGAGGCGGCTCGATCCGGTGGTTTCGACCTGATATTTGCCAGCCACGTGCTGTTCAATTCCGGCACCATCATCTCCGCGCTGGACGAGCTTGCGGCGCTGGCGCGTCCCGAGGGACCTTGGGTTGTGATCGATGGCTACCATGGCTTCATGGCGGTGGAGACCGACCTGTCGGACATCGCTGACCGGGTGTTTTATCTCTCGGGTGGGTACAAATATGCGATGGCCGGGGAAGGGGCCTGTTTCCTGCACGCACCGCCGGGCTATGCCAAACGGCCGGTCGTGACCGGCTGGTATGCCGCCTTCGACGATCTGGCCCTGCCACCCGAAGAGGTCGGTTATGCACCGGACGGGCGGCGCTTTCTGGGCAGCACGTTCGATCCGTCCGGCCTTTACCGTTTTAACGCGGTCCAGAATATGCTGACCGCAGAAGGGCTGACGACAGCGGTAATTTCCAGCCATGTCGGCGTATTGCAGGCGCAGTTTCTGGAAGATGGCCCGCTGGCAGATTTCGAACTGCTCAACCCGCTTGGCGACCGGCAGCACGCCCGTTTTCTCGCCTTTCGCGGTGACACAGCCTCCGCGCTCCATGACCGGCTGGCCGCGCGCAATGTCGTGACCGATGTGCGCGGCGATGTCCTGCGGATCGGCTTTGGTCTTTATCATGACCACGACGATGTGGCCCGCTTGCTAAAAATAATAGGCGAGCCGGGCTGAGCGATTTGCCGCTACGGCCTGACAGCTCTGACCCGTCACTCAGCGGCTTTCGAGATTTTGGCCGCACATTTTTCCATTGACCTGAGCAAATTCAGCCATAGGCTTAACCGATCAATTAACTTCGCCTTGCAAAGGACAGAGCATGAGTATTTCCGTCGATATCCAGAATGATGTGGCCTTGATCACCTTGGACGATGGCAAGGCCAATGCCGTCAATTTCGACCTGATGATCGCGCTCAACGAAGCGCTGGACAAGGCCGAGGCGGACGCCAAGGCGATCGTGCTGGCAGGCCGTGAAGGCCGTTTTTCCGGCGGTTTTGATCTCGGCATGATGGGCAGCTTCACCCGCGAGGATTCCGTTCGTCTGCTCGACCGTGCTTCGGAGCTGGTGCTGCGGCTCTATGGTGGACCGCTTCCTGTGGTTGGTGCTTGCACCGGCCATGCGATTGCCATGGGCGTGTTCCTCCTCATGTCCTGCGACACGCGGGTGGGAGCCGCCGGCGAATTCAAGCTGGGCGCGAATGAATCGATCACCGGAATGACGCTGCCGGTATTCGCGGTCGAGCTCGCGCGCGACCGGCTCAGCCCGCTCCACCAGACCCGGGCGATGATACAGGCTTTCATCTATGATCCGAAAGGTGCGGTCGAGGCGGGATATCTGGATATGCTGGTGGAACCGGACAAGGTGGTCGGACAGGCAACGGCCATTGCGGAGCAACTCGCCAAGCTGCCGGGCCATGCCTATGCCTATCAGAAATCGGCGATGCGCAAACCGGCGCTGGACGCGATCCGCGCGAGCATTGGCAATCATCCGAATTTGCGGAACTAGGGTCTGGCCCTCAGTCTCTAGCGATGCTGGTCGATCAGGATCGGATTGCCGTCGGGATCGGTGAGCATGATGTTGGCCGGGCCTTCCCCGTCATCAGCCTGACTGTCGAGCTGCACGCCCGCCGCCAGCAATGATTTCTGGATATCGCGGACATCGTCGAAATCATCGAGATTCTGGCCATCCTGATCCCATCCTGGATTGAACGTCAGCATATTTTGGGGAAACATGCCCTCGAACAGGCCGATCAGCGTCTCGCCATTTTTCAGGATCAGCCATTTCTGGTCCTGATCGCCGCCGAATTGACCAAAGCCGAGCTTTTCGTAAAAGGCTCTGGAAGCGGCAATATCCTTCACCGCCAAGCTGATCGAAAAGGCTCCGAGTTTCATATTCATTCTCCTTGTGCGGGTTCATTGCCGTACGGGCAGGATTTTCGGATTTTGCAGAAGCGCAGCCGACAGGATCGATATGGTCAGGCCGACCGGAAATATCTCCAGAAAGGTCATCGGCATACGGATATAGATTTTTCCGTAGTCGGTTCGCATTTTTTCCAGACCGGCGATTTCCTCCGCCAGTTTCTCCGCCGGCAGCCCGACGGCCTTTCTGGCCTCGATCGCGCTGTTCACATAGCTGTCGATGAAAGCATGGCCGTTGCTCATCGAATAGAGTTCCCAGACCAATGTATAGATGATTCCGGCGATCACCGCGATGGCGAGCCCCATGGCAAAAGCGGGAAGAAAGCGGATCACCCCGCCCAGTTCCTGGTCGCGGTAGCGTTTGATGCCGATGAATATCATCGAAAGTGCAACCAGCATCGTTAGATAGCCGAACAGTTCGGATGACAGGAAACTACCGCCGTCGCTGACCACCAGGCCCAGGATCAGGGTGACGATAGTGATCGTTCCGGACAGCACTCCGTAGGTCAGGGCGATTTTTCGCATGATCGTTCCTCCGCTTGAGCGGCGGTTATGGCACCTGCACCCGCATTTGGAAATCACCCGGTTGGGTGATCTGAGGCCAATCACCCCGATATATTAGGGAATCAGATGCAGGGACCGCGCCTGTTCGATCGCCCTGACGCGGCCGCTGACCTGCAGTTTTCCGTAAAGTCTCGCGATATGGGTCTTCACGGTGTTGGGCGAAATATCGAGCGTCCGCGCGATCTCCTTGTTCGACTGTCCCGCCGCCAGCGCCACGAGTACTTCGAGTTCCCGGTCCGAAATTCCCAGCGATTTCAGCGCCGCCCTGTTCTGTTCAAACGGACCGCGCGCTTTTTTCGCGGTCAGCCTGTGCCCCACCCAGATGCCCAGCGCGGCAAAGACCAATGCGATCAGAACGACATAGATTTCCACCGAATAGACCTTGGTGAAATATTGATATTGCAGCCACTCCAGAGCGAAAACAGCGGCGGCGAGGGCCATGGCGTAGAGGATGACAATCCGGACCACCGAACGGGACATGGTCACCCGCCGCTATTTTCTGCCGCGCCCGGAATTTCCCGCTTCATCAGCTTGCCATATATCCAGCCGATGCCGATCAGCGCAAAGCCGAGGCCGAGGAAGGACAGGATTCTCAACAGGCCGTCCAGTTGCGCATCGATCAGGAAGACCTTGAACGTCACCAGAGTAAGCAGCAACAATCCGGCGATTCGCAGCAGGGCGTTGGTCGTCTGGATGCCCCGCGCAAGCCAGGCAATGGCGAGCAGCAACAGACTGGCGCTGTACAGATATGTCTCCGTGGTCGTATATCCCGGTCCGCTGCTCATTACCGGGCCGCCTGGCCCGCTGGTGACATTCGTCGACAAAGCGATAATCGAGCCGTGGACGGCTTGCCGGACCGTCACCATGACCGCCGCGACGGTGGCGATCATGCTGCCGATTTCAAGCGAACGGATCCATTGATCCGCGCCTTCTTGCGCCGCTCTGGTTCTGGCAAACAACCACAGCCAGAGCGCCACGGCACCATAATGCAACGTCCCCAGATTGGCGAACGGAGCAGGTCCCATCATCTGTCGCACATTGGTGGGACTGAGCAGCAGCAGATCAAAATAGACAAAGCGGAACAGCGCGATTGCGGCCAGTGTCCAACCCAGCATCCTTATTGTAAATATCCATTCGCCAGGCCATGGGCGGCGCAGCAACAGCCAGCCGGCCGCCGCGAACAAATGGGTGAATATCGCCCGTTCGGCAAAGCCATATTGGACGAACTGCTCTATCGATCCGATCGCGAGAATCTGCTTGAGCAGCAGATAGGCGAAGGCACCCGAGCCGATGAGCCCGACATTGGCCAGGATCGCCGCCAGATGCCGCTCCAATATCCCGCGGAAGACATAGGCCAGCGCCAGAAGCGCGAGACACGGGACCAGGAGCTCCGGCAACAGCAACCATGGGTCCGGCAGATAGTCGTAAAGGCCGGTTTCGCCGCTGAGTGAAGCGAATAAGGTGAGGGCAAGCCCGCTCGAGGAAATCGCGGCCATCACGCCGCCCGTGATGGCTGCTGCAAAGGCTTCCCGGGCCACGGCCTTGCTGTTGCAATATCGTGCCCATGCCGCGAGTCCGGCCGCAACCAGAACGATGATGATCGCTGCGAACCTCTCCGGTGTCCACAACCACAAGGCGGCTGTCAGAAATATCGCTGTGAGCGCGCTTGCCACTGCCAAAACGATCAAGCCGCTTTGCAAGCGGCTACGCCAGGCCATGATGCCGGTGCTGATGCCGACAAGGAAGCAGGCGGCTCCCCAGCCATTGTTTGTCCATTCCAGTCGGCCAAGAATCGCTGCCACAACCAGCATTCCGGTCGGCGCCGCCAGTCCGATGAACGCCCAGATGCTACCGTCCTTTTCGCGCAGCGCGAAGACATGCCCGGCGAGACCGAAAAGCACTGCAAAGCCGATGGCGGGGAGCAGGTCGCCCTGATCCGGTCCATAGTCCGAAAAGGCAGCGGCGACCATCGCAAGTGTCAAACCCAGAGCGCCCGCAGCGGCTGGTGTCATTTCCGCGTCTCGCCAGCTCAGCGCGATCGCAAATATGGCGAGCACCGCGAAGAACAGCCAGCTGGCGGGCGAATATTCTATCAGTGGCGCGAGGATGATCAGCTGGACCAGTCCGGCGGCGAGCGGAATGCTCCGCATGGCCACCTTGGGGACACCAAAAATCCGGTCGGTGCGGGACAGGGTCAGCACACCGCCGATCGCGAGCAGGATGATGAATATGCCGACCAGGGAACTGTCGCCGGATATGTCCATGAACAGCAGGGCCGTGGTCCAGATCACGCTACCGCCAGTGGCGAGCAGCGCCAGCCAGGCCCAGCCGCGATGGATCGCGAGACCGAACAGTCCCGCTGTGAAAATCCCGAGATAAATGACCAGGGGCGCGATCGATTCAGGCCCCACACCGGCGACATAGGGCGCAGCGAAACCGCCAATCAGGCCCATGATAGCCGTCGGTGGTCCGTGCTTTTGCGACAACAGGAAGGCAAGGATGGTGATCGCGACAACCCCGGCGAGGGCGCTGGTCAGTCCGAGCAGGCCATAAAGCTCGCTGGCCATGTACAGTGTTGCGTAAAGCACGGCGACCCCCGCGCCTGCGACGCTGTGGCCGATCCGCAAGTCGTCGGTGAAAATCTTTCCAAAGCGCGGGATGCGATGACCGAATTCGGCAGACCCGATCAGCAAAAGCCCGAACAGGGCAGCGGTTGCACAGCGCGCGGCCGGACCGAACAGACCGGCTTCGATCGAGAAACGGACGAGAAAAAATCCGGCGAACACCAGCGCGATGCCGCCAATCCAGATCGGCAATTTGCCACCGATCAGATCTTCAAACCGCTTGCCGGCACTGGCGGGAGCCTCTTCTTCGACGGGCTCAATATGTTCGGACGCTTCTGCAGCCTGTTCCACATTCGCCGTTGCCTCAGCTTCTTCGGTCAGGCGAGGACTGTCCGGAACGCGTTTCGGGCGCGCTCTCCGCAACGGTTCGGCACCGGGAACGGGCTCGGCGTTGCGAACGGGCGCGGAAATTTTCTCGACCGCGCTGTTCAGCTCGCCCAGGCCATATTCCAGTTCTTCGATGCGGGCGCGAAGATATTTGATGGTTTTCCGGCTGTCGAAAACCACAAAGAAAAGGACGACCAGCCCGACGAAGATCAGAAATGTCATATGCTGCTATTCCTCATTCAACAGATATTTTTGCCAAAAAACCAGGCTCGCCCAGAATTGATAATCAGCATTGGCTTTCTTGCGGAAACCGTGCCCCTCGTTCTCGGCCAGCAGATGCCAGGCGGGACGGTCATTGGCGCGGACCGCGGCGACGATCTGGTCGGCTTCGCTGGCCGGGACGCGCGGATCATTGGCGCCCGTCACTACCATCAGCGGAATATCGATTTCGCTGGCGCGGAGCAGGGGGCTGATTTCCTCGAGTTTCGCGCGCTGTTCGGGAATGCGCTCGTCGCCATATTCCACCCGCCGCAAATCGCGGCGATAGGCCTGGGTGTTTTCCAGGAACGTGACGAAATTCGAGATGCCGACAACCTCCAGCCCGGCCTTCAGCTTCTTGCCGTAGCGCAGCATCGACGCGAGCGTCATATAGCCGCCATAGCTGCCGCCGGTTACGGCGATGCGCTTGCGGTCGACGTGCCGGTCGTGGCGCAGATGGTCGAGAAACGCTCCGATATCCAGCACGCTGTCCTCGCGCCGCCACGGACCATTGTCCAGCGCGACAAATCTTTTGCCAAAGCCGGTCGACCCCCGGACATTGGGATAGAATATCGCGATCCCCAGTTCGTTGATCAGATAATTGCTGCGCCCCAGAAAGCGGGGTGTGGCCTGGCCTTCCGGCCCACCGTGGATGTTGATGATCAGCGGCCGCTTGCCCTTGTGCCGGGCGGGGTCGGGCCGGTAGAGAAAGCCGGAAATTTTCTCGCCGTCGAAACTTTCTATCTCGACCAGTTCCGGCGTGACATTGTCGGCGCTGTCCAGCCCGCCGGTCTCGCTCCTGGTCCAGCGGGTGATCGCCAGCGTCTCCGGATTGACGCTATAGGCATCGGTGCCGGTGCGGTTGCTGTTCAGCGTGATGCCCAGCGCTCCCCAGGGCGCGAACTGGACGCCGCTGATCACGCCGTCGGACAAGCCCTCGACGACGCGGATTTCTCCGCTTTCCATGTCATAGAATTTGAGTACGGAACGGCCGGCATGATTGACTTCAAAGGCAATCCAGCGTCCGTCTTCGCTGATATCGAAGTCGGTGATATCCCGGATTTTCTCGTCTATTACCGGCTCGAACCGGCCGGTTTCCAGATTGACGATGCCGAGCCTTTTGACGTCGCTGCCGTCGTCCGACGCTGCCCAGAGGCGGCCGTCGGGCGCGAATTTCAGCCCGTCATAGGCAACCGGCCGTTCGCTGTCGGTCAGCTTGCGCGACGTTCCCTGCGCGATGTCGATCAGATAGAGCTGGTTGTCGGTGACCGAGACATAGTTGAACACCAGCAACTGCTTGTCATCCGGTGAAAAATCGATCGGGAACCAGCCGCCACCGGTCGAGGCGACCAGCATTTTCGCGCTTTCCGGGCGGGCCGGGTTCATCAGATAGATGTCGTTATACAGTCCGGTGCGCTTGTTCGAGCCGAAGGCGACCAATGTGCCGCTGCTCGACCAGGGGCCCAGACTGTTGCGGCTTTCGCCGTCGGTGAGCATCTTCGACTGGCCCTTTTCCAGCGCGAAAATCTGGTTGACCTCGTTACCGCCGCTGTCCTTCTGGAACAGCAGAGCCGAGCCGTCGGGCGCATAGCGGGCGGAATAGACCGGTTCGCCGGCGAAGGTCAGTTGCTCGCGCTGTCCCATCGGGGAGGCGACGCGGTGCAGCTGGCTGGTGTCGGCGAAGCGGGTGGCGATCAGCATGGCTCTGGTCTCGGGATCCCAGTCGACAAAACTGGCGGTGCGATATTCCATATAGGACCGGGTGCGGTCGACGATTTCCTGAGGAATATCAGGTATCTGGTCCGCTACCAGCGCGGCCGGGCGCGGCGCGACCGCTTCCCCGGCAACAGCCCCGCTCGCGCCCGCTAGGGCCAGTAT
Organism: Sphingorhabdus sp. YGSMI21; assembly: GCF_002776575.1. Lineage (GTDB taxonomy): Bacteria > Pseudomonadota > Alphaproteobacteria > Sphingomonadales > Sphingomonadaceae > Parasphingorhabdus. Next base: position 2,121,622 of record NZ_CP022548.1, read on the forward strand.
CGCCATGCCAATCCGGCAAAACCGCGCAAAAACCATTCCCGTCACTCCCTGCTTTCTTTCGTCATGCTTATGGACGAATGGGTGCAAAAGCAATTAGGGGTGAGTGATGTTCGGTGGAAAATCTCCCTTTGTCCTGCTCGACGATGTGCGCCCGTCCGGCGGCGCTCCGGCGCGGCTTTACAGCGATCCGGTGGAGATCATCCGGGCGGACAAATTGGAAGACTTGGAAGCATGTTTTGCCGCCCTGTCGCGGGCCCGATTGGCGGGAAAGCATGTGGCGGGCTATCTTTCCTATGAAGCGGGATTAGCGCTGGAGGCGCGGTTGCGGGGCAAAATGCCGACGGATTTGCCTGCGCCGCTGGCATGGTTTGGAATATTTAAAGATTACAAGGAGTTAAGTCCAGACGCCGTCGCCGAAGCGCTGCCCGACCGCAACGGGGCGTGGCTGGGACGGCTCAAGCCCTCTATCTCGCGCGACGCCTATGACGCGGCGTTCAAAAAGGTACAAAAATATATCAACAATGGCGATATCTATCAGGCCAATCTCACGTTTCGCGCCGAAATGGACTTTTCCGGACATCCGCTGGCGCTTTATGCCGCGATCCGGGACCGGGCGCAGGCCGGCTATGGCGGCGTCGTGTTTGACGGCGACAACTGGATGCTGTCCTTCTCGCCGGAACTGTTCTTCGCGCTGAAAGATGGCCGGATCACCGCCAAGCCGATGAAGGGCACCGCCGCGCGCCTCGCCGATCCGGAAGCGGACGCAGCGGTGCAGGACCATCTGCAGAGCGACCCGAAGCAGCGCGCGGAAAATCTGATGATCGTCGACCTGCTGCGCAACGACCTGTCGCGGGTGGCGCAGCGGGGCAGCGTCGCCGTGCCGGAGCTGTTCCATATCGAAAGCTATCCGACCATCCACCAGATGACCTCGACCGTCACCGCGCAGCTGCAGGACGGGCTCGACGCGGTCGATGTGATCCGGCAGATTTTCCCCTGCGGTTCGATCACCGGCGCGCCGAAAATCCGGGCGATGGAGATTATCGACGAGCTGGAAAACGCGCGCCCGGGCTCCCCCGCCGACCACGCCCCGCGCGGCATCTATTGCGGCTCGATCGGCCGGATCGACGCGCCCGACGCACAGGGCCGCTCCGACGCCGCCTTCAATGTCGCGATCCGCACCTTCTTCCTGCAAGAGGGCAAAGAAACGCTTTCCATCGGCCTCGGCTCTGGCATAGTGACGGACTCGAACGGGGAAGACGAGTGGCGGGAATGCCTCGCCAAGGGGAGATTTGCGAAAGTGGATGCCAATGCGGAAGGCGGCCATAAGGTCGATCTGATCGAGACCATGGCCTTTGATCCCGCCAGCGGCATCGCCCGGCTGGAAGCGCATCTCGAGCGGATGAAGACCAGCGCCGCCACCCTCGACTTCGAATTCGACCGCCACGCCGCCCGCAACGCGATCCAGGCGATCACCTTTCACCAGGACAGCCCCGCGATGGTCCGCCTGCACCTCGGCCAGTCCGGCGCGCTGGCGATCGAGCTGAAACCGATGCCCGCCCCGCAAGACGGCCCGGTGCCATGCCGGCTGGTGCCGATGCAGGCCGACAAGGCGGACTTCCGCCTCCACCACAAGACCAGCGACCGGCGGGTCTATCAGGTCGCCAGCGAAGAGGGCGGACCGGGCGAGGGCGCCCACCCGATCTTCGTCGATGGCGAGGGCTATGTCACCGAAGGCGCGATCTGGAATGTCTTCGTCGAGCGCAACGGCAAGCTGCTGACGCCGCCTCTGGGCCGCGGCGTGCTGCCGGGCGTGCTGCGCGCGGAACTGCTGGAGAGCGGGCAGGCGGTCGAGGCGGACCTGACTGCGGACGATCTGGCGGGCGGGTTTCTGGTGGGGAATAGTGTGCGGGGGTTGGTGAGGGCTACAAGCGTCGATTGACTTTCATCAAAAAATGTGTATATAAATACACATGGAGCGGAGCAGCAAGCAGATCATCCGGCGGCTCCGCAAGGAGGGCTATGAACTGGTTTCGGTCAGAGGCTCCCACCATAAATATCGCAAGGATGATCGCACCATCATTGTTCCGCATCCCAGGAAAGACTTGCCCGTCGGCACGGCGCGCAGCATCGCCCGGATGGCGGGATGGATTTGAAAGGCCCAGCCCATGTTTTATTTTGCCGTTGTGCATAAGGATGAAGACAGCGCCTACGGAATTTCCTTTCCGGATGTGCCCGGCTGCTTTTCCGCGGCGGACCGGCAAGAGGATATTATTGCCAACGCGATCGAGGCGCTGTCGCTCTATTTCGAGGATGAGGAGTTGATCCCCGCCAGTCCGATCGGCGAAATCCAGAAATCCGCTGCCGACGATCTGAAGCACGGCGCCTTTCTGGTCCAGATTCCCTATCTGGAGCGCACCGGCCGGACCGGCCGCTATAATGTCTCACTCGACACCGGCGTCGTTAAAATGATCGACAGCGCCGCCCGCACCCGCAAGATGACGCGCAGCGCGTTTCTGGAGGATGCGGCGTTGAAGGAGATTGGGGTGGGGTGAGGAGGTATAATGAGGTTTTTTGCCAATTAGTCCGCTCGCACCGTAATTCTGGCAGCGCGCGGGATCTCAGGTCTCCAGCTCCACCGAATTGCTTTAATTTAGCCAATTGGTGAAAAATAGTTTCACTAATTGACGACCTCTCACCTAAGAGATGGGATCGAATCACTTAATTGGGGGGTCCAATAATGAAGACGTTTTTGCTGGTGGCTACGGCTGCTATGAGTTTTACTGTAACACAAGCCATCGCTCAGGAATCCCCGCCAACGGAAGCGGTCGCTCCGGTTGCGGAACCGACATCGGCCGCGGTGGCCCCTATTCCTGAACTGGTGACTCAGAACGCGGTTTTACGCGCTGGAACGCCGATCACGCTTCGCTTGATGGAAGAAGTGACAACCAAGAAGAAGTCGGCCCGCGTCGGGCAACGCGTGCGCATGGAAGTCGCCGCCCCAGTCTACGTCAATGACGTCGTTGTTATCCCTGCCGGGTCGCCTGCTGAAGCGGAGCTGACGAGCGTTCGCAACAAGGGCATGTGGGGCAAATCGGGCAAGCTTGAAGCACGTGCCCTGTTCGCTCGGGTCAACGGTCGGCAAATCCGTCTGACCGGTGCCTTTGACGACAAGGGTGTGACGGGAACAGCCGGCGTGGTTGGTGCGATTGCGCTGGTCCCGATTGCCGGATTTTTCATGACAGGAACCAGTGCCGTTTTCCCGATGGGGGGCGAAGTGCCGGCCTTTATCGATGAAGATGTGGAACTGGCTATTCAGGCAAAGAAAGCGGCGCCACTAACGGTTGAAACGCCAGCGGCTCCACTGGCGATCGAGGCCGAAACAAGCGCAGCCGCGACGGAATAATTATCATTAGAATGGCGGTGGCAGCGCGCTCTGAGACCGGACCTGTGCGGGTTTCTCGCGCGAACTGTCACTGCCATTCCCTTTTCACCATCCGACCCCACCTCGGTTGGTTCATTACCGCTTGCGTCGCGCTGCGCATTTCGCCAACGCCACCGCATGACCACTCCTCACCATAAATCCACAGCACCGGCGCAAGGCCGCCTCGTAATCTACGGCGCTGCCGTGCTGCTCGCGCTTTATGCCGGCATCTTGCTGTTTGCCTCTTATGATCCCGCTCTGCTGGGGCAGCTCTGGTTTCTGCCCGGCATCGGGGCGCTGGCGGCGGTGATTGCCAATACGTCGGGGACCGGGGGCGGGGTGGTGTTTGTGCCGGTGTTCAACGGGCTGCGCGAGCACGGGGTCATGGCGCTAGATCCGCTGCGGGTCACCGCCGCGTCGATGGCGATCCAATGCTTCGGCATGACCATCGGCGGGCTGCGCTGGACCGACCGTCTGCTGCACCAGCCGGATGCGGGCGCGGCTGGCGTGGCTGGCGCGGGCTATGTCCGGGTCCGGCCGCGCGATTTTGCCCTGGTGATCGGGGCGGTGCTCGCCTTTGCGCTGCCGGCGCTGCTGGCGATGCAGCGGTTGGCCATGGTCGACGGGCAGATGATCCTGCTCGGCTACAAGATTTTCTCGATCTTTCTCGGGCTCGCGCTGATCATCACCACCTGGACGATCAACCACAAAAGGGCGGAGCGGGCGCGGCTGGAGAAGGTCGACCTGCTGATCCTGATGCTGATCGCGATCCCCGGCGGTGCGCTCACCGCGCTCTTCTCGGTCGGCGTGGGGGAGCTGGTCGCGCTCTATCTGTTCATCCGCCACTATCCGGTGCTGCTGTGCACCGGCACCGCCTGCGTCATTTCCTCGATCAGCGTGCTGGCCGGCATCGTCTGGCATATCGAGATGGACACGGTGGCGTGGGAGATCGTGCTGCTGGCCGGACCGGGCGCGGTACTCGGCGCCTTTCTCGCCCGCCCGATCGCCCTGTGGCTGGGCGCGAAAAGGCTGAAGACGCTGGACGGGACGTGGATTGTGTTGTCGGCAGTCTATCTGATCGTGCTGAACTGGGTTTTTTGAGCGGGACGGCGATCGCCCGCTCCGGATTGCTGCCGAAGATCGGGCAGGTCGGAGAGGGCAGCCGGTTATCAGCCCTTTCTCCAGCCTGCCGCTATCCGGGTCAGATTTGGGCCTGACCGCCGTCGACGAAAAGCTCGATGCCGTTGATGAAGCTGGCCTCGTCGGACGCGAGAAAGAGGACCGCGCGGGCGATCTCTTCGGGCTGGCCAATCCGGCCGGCAGGGATCGTGCCGGCAAGCTGTTCCTTGACGGCTTCGGCGTCCGCGCCGCCGCCAAACAGATGGTCGAGACCGGCGGTCTCGGTCAGACCGGGGCTGACGGCATTGACGCGGATATGACGATCCTTGAGATCGAGAATCCAGTTGCGGGCAAAATTGCGGACCGCCGCCTTGGTCGCGGAATAGACGCTGAAATTCTCGGTACCCGTGCTGGCGGTTGTGGATGCGGTCAGAATGATCGAAGCGCCGTCGCGGAGCATCGGCAGCGCCTTTTGCACCGTGAAGAGGACGCCCTTCACGTTGGTATCGAAAGTGCGCTGATAATGGTCCTCGGTGATCGCGCCGAGCGGTAGGAGCTCGCCGCCACCGGCATTGGCAAACAGCACGTCAATCTGCGCATGCTGCTGCTGGACCGCATCATAAAGCCGGTCGATATCGGCGAGCTTGGCCGTGTCGCCGCGCACGCCGGTGACGTTCCCGCCGATCAGCTTCACGGCGGCGTCGAGCGAATCCTGACGCCGCCCGGTGATAAATACGGCGGCTCCCTGTGCGGCAAATGCCTTTGCGGTCGCGAGGCCAATGCCGCTCGTGCCGCCCGTTATCACCACAACCTTGTTTTCAAACTTGTCCATTGTCTGTCTCCTCTGTCCTGCGGACAAGACCGTCTTGCCGCGTTCAAGGGAGATGAACCTGAAACGATAAGGCTTGTAGTGGGCAAAATTGACACCTATCGTTCTGTTAATGGAACGACGATGAAGACTGATCTGAATGATTTTGCCTATTTCGCCGAGGTCGTGACCCATGGCGGCTTTGCGGCGGCGGCGCGGGTGTTGCACGAGCCCAAGTCCAAGCTCAGTCGGCGCATCGCCCGGCTCGAGGAGCGTCTCGGGCTGCGCCTGATCGAACGGACCAGCCGCAGGTTTCGCGTGACCGATGTGGGGCAGGCCTTTTACGAGCGGTGCCGGACAATCCAGCTGGAAGCCGAGCAAGCCGAGGCGCTGGTGATGCAGGCGCAATCCGAACCAAACGGGCTGGTCCGTTTCAGCTGCCCAACCGGGATGATCGAGCTTGTATCGGACCTGGTCGGGAGTTTTCTGAAGCGCTACCCCCGAATGCGTCTGCAGTTGGTTGCGACCGACCGGGCGGTGGACCTGATCGGCGAGCGGATCGACCTCGCCCTGCGGGTCCGTGTCGCACTGACGAGCGATGCTGAACTCACCATGCGCTCGCTCGGAAGTTCCACCCGTATTCTCGTCGCACATCCGGCGATGGCTGCGGGGCTGAACGATTGCGCGCAACTGGCGCGGCTCCCTATCCTCGCGACCAACGATACGGATGGCGAAACGGAGTGGCATCTGGAGGCCGAAGATGGCCGCACCGAGACATGCCGTCACGAACCGCGGCTCGGTTGCAGCGATATGGCCGCGGTGCGGGAAGCGGCGATCGCCGGTCTGGGCGTCGCTTTGCTGCCTTACCATGTCTGCCTACAGGCGCTCAGCGACAGACGGCTCGTCCGGGCGCTGCCCGACTGGCGCGGGCAAAAGGGTCTGGTTCACCTTGTCTTCACGACGCGGCGCGGCCTGCCGCCGGCTGTCCGCGCCCTGATCGACCATCTCGCGGCAGGCTTCCCGCGCGATATTCTGGATGATCCATCAATCTGAGATCGTCTCGGGAACCGAATATCGCGGTCGGCGTTTTTCGCTCATGATCCACGATTCCTCTCTCGGCATCCCCAGCCTGGTCTACAGCAGCGACGAGGAGCCGGGCATATCGCGGGTGCGGCGGGGGCGGGGGTTTCAATATCTATTGCCCGACAAGAGCCATCTGAAATGCCGGGTGGAACTGGCGCGGATCAGGAAGCTGGGCATTCCGCCGGCCTATAGCGACGTGTGGATCTGCCCCAAGGCCAATGGCCATATTCAGGCGACCGGTTTCGATGCCGCGGCGCGCAAGCAATATCGCTATCATGACGACTGGCGGCTCTATCGCGACCGGCAGAAATTCGACCAGCTGGCGGAATTTGCCACGCGGTTGCCGCGGATCCGGCGCAAGGTGAACGCTTTGCTGCGGCCCGACGGCGCGGCCGATGTGCAAAGCAAGGAGGTGGCGATTGCCGCGCTGGTGCGGCTGATCGACCGGACCGCCATCCGGGTTGGCGGCAGCTCGCGGATGAGCAAGGGGGCGACTACGCTGGATATCGGTAATATCCGCTATGACGAGGACAGGCTGCGCCTGCGCTATCGCGCCAAGGGCGGGAAGAAGGTGAGTTGCAGTCTGCGCGACACGCGGCTGCAGAGGATATTGGAGCAGATTGACGATCTGCCCGGCAAGCGCCTGTTCCAATATGTCGGCAGCGACGGCGCGGTCCATCCGCTCGACAGCGGCGACGTCAACGACTGGCTGAAAGAGGCGTCGGGCATGGACAGCCTGAGCGCCAAAATGTTCCGCACCTGGCACGGCAGCGTCGCCGCGCTGGACGCGATTGCTTCCCTTGAGAACCCGACGAACAAACAGGCCTGCGAAGCCGCCGCTGCGACCCTGCGCAACACGCCGGCGATTTGCCGAAAGAGCTATGTCCATCCGGCGGTGTTCGATCTGGTCGAGATGGACGCGGAGGAACGGGCGGCGCTGATCGAGGGGCTTGGCGCGGATATCGCGGGCCTGCGGGTGGGCGAGAACCGCTTTGTCGGGTTGATTGGCGGAGGGCGTTGAGGGCTTCTCTGCCGGCTTCAAGATGGTCGTCCCAGCGTAGGCTGGGACCCAACCCGAGCCTGCTTTCGCACACCGCCAATTGGTTTGGATCCCGGCCTTCGCCGGGATGACATTGTCTTGCGGGCAAGGATGCCGCGGGGGGCATCTAATCCCCGACCGCAATATCCCCGCCGCTCACAACAATGTGCAACCCATGGTCCATTCGCGCCGCAGCAGGCCGTAGACCAGCATGTCGCACAGGCCTGCATGCGTGCGCTCATGTTCGCGCAGGCAGGCTTCGCGGGTGAAGCCCAGACGCTCGGCCAGCGCGACCGAGGCCAGGTTCCGGCTGTCGATTTCCGCAAACACCCGGCGATGGTCTTCCCGTTCGAACAAATGGGTGATCAGCGCGGCGGTGCAGGCGCGGGCGACGCCCCGGCCCTGCCGGTTGGCGACCGTGACATATCCCAGCTCGCTCACCTGATCGTCTCCGGCCGGGACCGCGACAAAGCGGCCCACAAGGGCACCGTCGGATTTGTCGATTGCGACCCAGCTGCGGCCATTCCATTCCGGATCGGTGAGCCAGGCGCATAGTTCGGCTTCGCTCTCGAAACGCGGGCGCGCGAGAAAGCGGCAGGCCTCCTCGCTCGCAAATGTCTCGAACAGGGCCGCGCTGTCCCCGGGCTCCAGCTTGCGAAGCCGATATTGGTCGGTCTCGATCAGTGGCGTGTCCGGCATCGGGTCACCCCCTTGTTCCTGTCCGCATCGGGCCGCTTGTCATGATCACTGGTCAGCCTCGCCGGCCTTTGATGCCGCCACGAGGGCGTCCCAGCTATCCCAGTCGATCGCGCGGCCCGGATAGGCGACCTTCTCGAACGGCCAGTCGCTTTCGATCCAGCGGCTTGCCCAGGCATAAAGTTCGGCGTCGAAGCCCGCGTCAAATTCGGCCTTGGTCACCCACAGGCGGACCTCGGCGTCATGGCCGTCGACGCTGCTCGGGCGGACATAGAGCGAGCCCCGCTCGCGGCTGCCGTCCGGCGTCAGCACGGCATAGGCAAAGGACTCGCGTTTTGCGAAGCGGGCCTGTTCGGTTTCCATATCCAGCATGGCATCGGCAGCGGAAATATCCTTGTGCGGCCAGCCGGTGCTGCGGGTGAAGGTCTGCTGCAAATGTTCAATCGAGGACATATAGGCCGCGAAATCGATATCGACGAGCTCGGGGCCGAGCGGGACAAGCTTGAAATTTTCGGTTTCCACCAGCGTCGGAGCATCGAAATCCGCCGGTATGAAGGCGGGGGGAGCTTCGGCATCCGGCTCTGCAATCGCGGCGGTGCTGGCCGTTGCAACTGCTGCCGCGGTTGCCGGGCCGCTCGTCATCAACAACATAGCCGCCGTCAGGGCTGCGCCTGTTATCCTGAAAATCATCATGCTTGCTCCCCGATCATGCCTGTTTCGGAGGATTGCATCCGCGGGCGCCCGGCGCAACCGTTCAATTGTTTCGGGACGGATCCGGCCGGATTTCCTGCAGGCGGGGAGGGGGATCGGTCACCGCTCGGCTGCGCCGCGTGGGGCCTTTTCCCGCCTTCAAAAAATTCCGGAAATATCCGGAACGATCTGCGCGCGCGTCCGTAGATTTCCTGTAGCCACATGGCAGCGGCCTTCCCCCTTTCTTCGGCCCGCCATGCGGCTATCCCTGACAAAGGGCCCTGAAACCTAGAGGAGAGAAATGATGATGTTACAGGATGAGAAAAACAGCACAGTGATTGGCAGCGACCGCGTTGATGGCACCGCCGTCTACGGCCCGGACAAGGGCAAGATCGGATCGGTCGACAAGCTGCTGATCGACAAGCGCGGCGGCAATGTCACCGATGTGGTGATTTCCGCTGGCGGCTTCCTCGGCATTGGCGACGAGAAACACAGCATCCCCTGGTCGAAGCTCGATTATGACACCGACCTCGGCGGCTATCGCATCGATGTCACCAAAGAGCAGCTGATGGACGCGCCGCGCTTCGGCAATAACGAGCCGGACCGGGTCTATGACCGCGAATATCAGTCCAGCGTCTATAATTACTGGACGGTGACGCCTTACTGGTAAGCTAGTCCCTAACCGAACAGAAAAGGCCGGGCGAAAGTGATTTTGCCCGGCCTTTTTATATCTGATTTCAGAGCTGTTTCCTGTGTGCTGCGGGCGGCTAGTCGTCGCCGTCGACCTTTTCGGGCAGGCCGTCGTGATCGGTGCCTGCATAATCTTCCAGCTCCTCTTCGGTCATGCTGTCATACATGTCCTTGGACGCGCCCTTGAGGTCGCCGACCTTGGTTTCGCCGCGCTTGGCGGACAGGGCGGCTCCGGCGGCGCGTTGCTGGGCTTTCGATTGGGCTGGCATGATAGTCTCCTTTGCTTGCTGGTGGTTGATGCTGTGGGGGCCCTTTCAAGACGGCGGCTTCCCGTCTTCTTCTCCCGGGTCCCAGTGGGAAGTGAAGGGCGCGCTGGTGATCAGTACCGTCAGGATGACGGCGGTGATGATCGCCGCCAGCCAGATTTCGCCGAAGCCGCAGATCAGGCCGATTGCGCCCGCCGCCCATATTGATGCGGCAGAGCCGGCACCCTGAACGAAGCTGCCCTCGCGAAACATCGCGCCGGCGCCGAGAAAACCGATGCCGGTGATCACGCCCTCGAACACACGGCTGGGGTCGATGTCGCTTTGTGGATCGCGGGTGGACTCAAGCAATTCCATCGCGCCAATCGCCAATGCGCAGGCGGCGATTGAGATGATCACGAAGGGCCGGAAGTCGATCGGCTTGCGGCGGATGAACCGCTCCAAGCCGATCAGGAAAGGGAGGAGGGTGGCTGCGCCAAGCCGCCACAGCGCTTCTGACCAGGCAATCGTATCGGGTCCGGCGAATATATCCGTCATGGCCAAAGAACGCGTAGGACAGGCATTTGTTGCAGGGGTGCCGCGAGAAAAAACAAGGGGCCGCCGAAGCCGGATCAAAGCGGGAATGTCCCCGGCTCAAAGGCCGGCGTCCGCTCTGTTCCGTTCTTCTGCGGCCCCTGTGGACTGCATTCAGACGGCAGTGGTCGCGCCTAGAGCGGGACCCGGGCGTGGTCGCCCATTTCGTCGCCATCCATCGTCATGCCGGTCATCATCTTGAACATGCCGACAACACCGGGATCGGCTTCCCAGATTTCCGCGTCGGCGAGGTCAAGCCGTAGCATCAGCAGGCTCGGGTCCTGCCGGCCTTGTTCGTACCAGGCCTCGACCGGCTTGCTCCAGTGCTTGTCGATGATCGCCGCGTCGGTCTCTTCGGTCAGATTGCCGGAGACGCAGGCGAAAAGATCATGGCCCTTGGAGACAAATTGCATCATCGCCGGACCGCCCTTGGCGAGCCGGTTGTCGCGCGCGGTGTAGAACCAGATCGCGCTGTTGGCGTCCTTGTCGAGCTGCGCGCGCATCGGGATGCTATGCTTGCTGTTATTGTCGAGCGCCATCATCACGAATGGGCTGTCGGCGATCGATTCCCAGAATTCGTCGCGGATCTCGTCGCGGTCGGTAGTATGGTCCATATCTTTGTTGCTCATGGTCAGTTTCCTTTATTCCGTTTCATCCAACCAACGCGCAGGACGGATAAAGTTTCAAAAAATTCGGGAAAATTCGGGCGGTATTGTGGTGTGGCGGTTCGGGCTACCCCGTGATTTGTACCGGATTCGTGCGCAAACACTGTCGCCCCAGCGCAGGCTGGGGCCCAACCCGCGTCACCTCATCATAAGGCTGGTTGCGGCGCGGGCGCATTGATATTAGGCACGCGGCTTATTTCTTTGCACAAGGACGCATCATGACCGATCATCTGGAAACCCCGCACCTTGAAACCATGGCCGTCCACGCCGGCACCGAGCCCGATCCGACGACCAACGCGCGGATCACGCCGATCTACCAGACGGCCTCCTATGTTTTCGATGATGTCGATCATGCCGCCGACCTGTTCAATCTCGATGCGTTCGGGAATATCTATACCCGCATCATGAACCCGACCAACGGCGCGCTGGAAGGCAAGATTGCGGCGATGGAGGGCGGCATCGGCGCGCTTGCGGTAGCTTCGGGCCATGCCGCGCAGATCATCGTCTTCCATGTGCTGATGGACCCCGGCGCGCATATTGTTGCAGCGAAGAAGCTGTACGGCGGCTCGCTCAACCAGCTGGCCCATTCGGTCAAGAAGTTCGGCTGGAACGTCACCTTCGTCGACGCCGACAATATGGACGAGGTCAGGGGCGCTATCACCGATGACACGCGCTGCGTCTTTATCGAAAGTCTCGCCAATCCCGGCGGTGTGGTGCAGGATATCGAGGCGATTGCCGATATCGCCCACGAAGCCGGCATCCCGCTGGTTGTCGACAATACGATGGCTTCACCGATGCTCTGCCGTCCGATCGAGCATGGCGCGGATATTGTTGTCGAAAGCGGCACCAAATTTCTCGGCGGCCATGGCAACAGCGTCGCCGGCCTGATCATCGACAGCGGCAAGTTCGACTGGACCAAGAGCGAGAAATTCGCCTTCCTCAACCAGCCCAATCCGTCTTATCACGGCAAGGTCTTCACCGACGCCTTCGGCCCGATGGCCTTCATTCTCGCGGCGCGTGCCTTGTCGCTGCGCGATCTGGGGCCGGCGCTGGCCCCGCAGAACGCTTTCTACATATTGACCGGCATGGAAACGCTGGCGCTACGCATGGAGCGGCATTGCGAAAATGCCCTGAAAATGGCCGAGTGGCTGCAAAGCCGCGACGAGGTCAGCTGGGTGTCCTATGCTGGCCTGCCCGACAATGAATATCACGCGCTGGCGCAGAAATATCTCGGCGGCAAGGGCGGCGCGGTGTTCACCTTTGGCCTGAAGGGTGGCTATGAAGCGGGCACGAAACTGGTGTCGGCGGTCAAGCTGTTCAGCCATCTCGCCAATATCGGCGATACAAGATCGCTGATCATCCACCCCGCCTCGACCACCCACAGCCAGTTGTCGGGAGACGAGCTGGTTGCCGCAGGCGCCGGGCCGGACGTGGTGCGCATTTCCGTCGGCATCGAGCATATCGACGATATTATCGCCGACATGCAACAAGCGCTGGAGTCGCTCTGATGAGCGATGCAGCAGGCGATTATGTTTATGACGAAGAGACCGGCGAATGGTTGAGCCCCGAAGATGCCGCGGCCAAGTCAGCGGGTCCGGAAGTTGTTGATGCAGTCGGCAATGTCCTGGCCGATGGCGATGCCGTCACCCTGATCAAGGATCTCAAGGTCAAGGGCGCGGGACAGACGCTGAAACGCGGGACTCTGATCAAGTCGATCCGCCTGACCGGCGACGCGCAGGAGATTGATTGCCGCCACGAAGGCATCAAGGGTCTCGTCCTGCGAGCAGAATTTGTGAAAAAACGCAGCTGACCCATTCTCCCTGTTGCAGTGCAGCACCAATGATATTAGGCAGTCACGCTAATTCCTTGCGACAGGACCTCCCATGACCATAATCTCCAAAGCTCTCGGACGTATCCAACCTTCTGCCACGCTGGCCATGTCAGCCAAGGTCACCGAATTGAAATCGCAGGGCATTGATGTGATCGGCCTGTCGGCGGGCGAGCCCGATTTCGACACGCCGGACTTCGTCAAGGAAGCGGCGATCCAGGCGATCCGCGATGGTGAAACCAATTATACGACCGTGGACGGAACCGCCGCGCTGAAACAGGCGATTATCGCCAAGTTTGAGCGCGACAACGGGCTGACCTATACGGCGAAGCAGATCACCGCCAATAACGGCGGCAAGCATACTTTGTTCAACGCGCTGATCGCGACGCTGGACGAGGGCGATGAAGTGATCATCCCCGCGCCTTACTGGGTCAGCTATCCCGATATCGTCAATTTCGCCGGCGGCAGTCCGGTGATTATCGAGGCGGGCGCGGACCAGGGTTACAAGATCACCCCGGAGCAGCTGGAAGCGGCGATCACGCCGAAGACCAAATGGTTGATCCTCAATTCGCCGTCCAACCCGAGCGGTGCCGCCTATAGCGCGGACGAACTCAAGGCGCTGGGCGCTGTCCTGATGCCGCACGAAAATGTGATGGTGATGACCGACGATATGTACGAGCATATCTGGTATGCCGATTTCCCGTTCGCGACGATCGCGCAGGTCTGCCCCGAACTTTATGACCGGACGCTGACGGTGAACGGTGTGTCCAAGGCCTATGCGATGACCGGCTGGCGGATCGGCTATGCCGGCGGTCCGGAATGGCTGATCAAGGCGATGGGCAAGCTGCAGTCGCAGTCGACCTCCAATCCCTGCTCGATTTCGCAGGCCGCAGCCGTGGCCGCGCTTAACGGTCCGCAGGATTTTCTGGTCGAGCGCAACGCCGCTTTCGAGAAACGTCGCGATCTGGTCGTGTCGATGATCAACGATACGCCGGGCCTGCAATGCCCGACTCCGGAAGGCGCCTTCTACGTTTATCCCGATGCCAGCGAGCTGATGGGCAAGAAGACGCCCAAGGGTGCGGTGATCAACACGGATGAGGATCTGATTGCCTATTTTCTGGAAGAGGCACAGGTTGCCGCAGTGCACGGCGCGGCCTTCGGTCTCTCGCCGGCGTTCCGGATCAGCTATGCGACATCGGAAGAGCTGCTGACCGAAGCCTGCACGAGAATTCAACGGGCCTGCGCGGCTTTAACTTAGGCCTCAAGCGCCGGGCGGGCGCATACGCGCCCTTGGCTTTCCTCGCATACGCTCGGGCGCGCGGTCGCGCTTGCCTCCGCTTCGCGTCGGTTCGGCGCTCCCAATCGTGGTTAGTTTCTCACCGAGCGCAGCGAGGCAAGGCCGACCGGCCGCCGCGCCTTATTGGCGCGAAAGCCAAGGGCGCGTATGCGCCCGCCCGGCGTTTGAGGTTCGACAATAGCGCCATCCCGATAGAAAATCTTCTGGCGGACAAACTGAATATGACCATGTGATCAGGTTCACAGGGGCGACAGGAATATTATATTAATTGCTGTAACCGACAGGCGGGACGACTCGAACCAGCGGATGACCCCCAAGGAACCGACGATGATGAAATTATTCAAATCCGATTTGACCTACAGCCTCGGCGGCGGCTTTATCGCCGGCGCGCTGATGCTGTTCTTCATGCAGCCCGCAGAGCAGCCCGCCGACCTCGGCGAGAATCTGTCGACCACCGTCAGCGCGGCTTCCCAGCTGCTGGGCTGATGCCTGTCGGCCCCTATCTTTCCCGGACGATCATGTTTGGCGTCAGCATCGCCTGTTTCGGTGCGATGTGGGCCGGTGTGCAGACCGCGCTGCCAGCCGGCCAGTCCTCCTCGCCCAGGCTGATTGCGGAGGCCCATGCCGCCGAGAAAGCCACGATCATCCCGATGCCGCGTGTCGACGCTGCCGAAACCGGCAAGCGCGCCGTGGCGATTTTCGCCGGCGGCTGCTTTTGGGGCGTCGAGGGCGTGTTCGAACATACCAAAGGCGTGATCAGCGCCTCGTCCGGCTATCATGGCGGCAGCAAGCGCAGCGCCTCCTACAAGCTGGTCAGCGCAGGGCTGAGCAATCACGCCGAAGCGGTGCGGGTGGTCTATGATCCGAGCAAGATCAGCTATGGCAAGCTGATGCAGATATACTTCTCGGTCGTCGCCGATCCGACCATGCTCAACGCCCAGGGCCCCGATCGCGGCAAACATTATCGCAGCGCGCTGGTGCCGGTGAACGCCGGCCAGGCGAAAGCGGCCCGCGCCTATATCGCGCAGCTGGAGAAGGGGCGCTACTGGAAGCGGCCGATCGTGACGAAAATCGAGGCCTATAAGGCCTTTTATCCGGCCGAGGCCTATCATCAGGACTTCATGCAGAAAAATCCGCGCCAGGCCTATATCGTGCGCTGGGACAAGCCCAAGCTGGCCAATCTGAAACGGCATTTCCCGGCGCAATATCGCGCGAAGCCGGTCAGCTAGAAAAATCTCCCGGATTTAATAAGCCGTTAGCTGTCACCTGCTAGACAGATGCGCATGGTAAATCAGGAATTTGAAATAATACTCGCCTTTGCTGCCATTGCGGTAGGCATTGGCATGCTGTGGATGGCGCGCAGCCAGGCCGATTGATCGGGCCGACCCGTCGCCAGCGGCGCAGGTCAAAAAAAGGCCCCCGTCTCCGGGGGCCTGTAAAATCATTTAGGGCTGAGCACCATCAGCATCTGCCGGCCTTCCAGTTTCGGATAGGCTTCGACCTTTGCGGTTTCCTTCATGTCGTTCTGCACCCGGACGAGCAATGCCATGCCGAGCTGCTGGTGCGACATTTCGCGACCGCGGAAGCGAAGGGTCACTTTGACCTTGTCGCCATTGTCGATGAATTTGTTCACGTTGCGCATTTTGACGTCATAATCATGATCGTCGATATTCGGACGCATCTTGATTTCCTTGACGTCCTGAACCTTCTGCGTCTTGCGCGCGGCATTGGCCTTTTTCTGGGCCTCATATTTGAATTTGCCGACGTCGAGAAATTTTGCAACCGGTGGCTGCGCATTGGGAGAGACCTCTACAAGGTCGAGTCCAACATCTGCTGCTCGCTCGATCGCTTCGCGCGTATTCATCACGCCAAGGTTCTCGCCCTTGTCGTCGATGACCCTGACGGTGTCGGAATTGATCAGATCGTTGAAGCGCGGACCGCCTTTTACGGGCGGCGTGGGGCGGCGAGGGGGTGCAGCTATGTTAAATACTCCTGAGTGGTTGTCTATCGTGGCTCATTAGCCGCAAAGCTTGCCGGAATAAAGCCTTGTTGATGGCGAAAGAGTCATTAGCCATGAAAGCCGTTGTTTCGATGCAACAGCTTCCACGACCATATCGTTATTGCGCTGCTGATTTCAAGTCCGGTGGCAGCGCCTCTTCCTTGAGCATGGCGACGACTTCATCCAGCGTCAGAAACTCCTGTTCCTTCTGGCCGAGGCGACGCAGGGCAACCTTGCCTTCTTCCGCTTCGCGCATGCCAACTACCAGAATATTGGGCACTTTTCCGACTGAATGCTCGCGCACCTTATAGTTGATCTTTTCGTTGCGCAGATCGGCCTCGACCCGGATGCCGGCGGCTTTCAGCTTTTCCGTAACCTGCTCGGCATAAGGATTGGCGTCGGTCACGATGGTCGCGACAACCGCCTGGGTCGGTGCCAGCCACAGCGGCAGCTTGCCGGCATAATGTTCGATCAATATGCCGATAAACCGTTCGAAGGAACCGAGAATCGCGCGGTGAAGCATGATTGGCTGGTGCCGTTCGCCATCCTCGCCGACATAGGTCGCATCGAGCCGCTCAGGCAGCACCGTGTCGGTCTGGATCGTGCCGACCTGCCAGGTCCGGCCAATCGCGTCGGTCAGATGGAATTCCAGCTTGGGCGCGTAGAAAGCGCCTTCGCCCGGCAATTCTTCCCAGCCATATTCCTCGCTATTGCGACCGGTTGCGATGACAGCGTCGCGCAATGACTGTTCGGACCAGTCCCACATTTCGTCGCTGCCGATGCGTTTCTCGGGCCGCAGCGCCAGCTTGATCGCGTAATTTTCAAAGCCGAGATCGCGGTAGCAGCGGTCCAGCATGTCGCAGAACAGGCCGACTTCCTCGATCAGCTGTTCCTTGGTGCAGAAGATATGCGCGTCGTCCTGGGTGAACTGGCGCACCCGCATCAGTCCGTGCAGCGCGCCATGCGGCTCGTTGCGGTGGCAACAGCCGAATTCGGCCATGCGGATCGGCAGGTCACGATAGCTCTTGATGCCCTGACGAAAGACCAGCACATGGGCCGGGCAGTTCATCGGCTTGATCGCCATCATGTCGGCGGTGCCGGTGATGACCGGGCCGTCGCTCTCGGCATCGGGAACCTCGTCGGGCACGGCGAACATATTCTCGCTATATTTGCCCCAGTGGCCGGATTGTTCCCACTGCCGCACGTCCATCAGCTGCGGCGTCTTGACCTCTTCATAGCCGGCCTCGATCTGGCGGCGGCGCATATATTGCTCAAGCGCCTGCCAGATCACATAGCCCTTCGGGTGCCAGAAGATGCTGCCCTGTGCTTCGGACTGGATATGGTACAAATCCATTTCCTGACCGAGTTTACGGTGGTCGCGCTTGGCCGCTTCTTCCAGCCGCAGCAGATGCGCGGCGAGCTGCTTCTTGTTGAGCCAGCCGGTGCCGTAGATGCGCGACAGTTGCGGATTGCGCTGGTCGCCGCGCCAATAGGCACCGGAAACGCGCATCAATTTGAACGCTTTCGGATCGAGCTTGCCAGTCGAGGCCAGATGCGGCCCGCGGCACATGTCCATCCAGTCGTCTCCGGACCAGTAAACCGTGATCTCGTCGCCCTCGGGCAGTTCGGCGGCCCATTCGGCCTTGAACGTCTCGCCGTCTTCCTGCCAGCGTGCGATCAGGGCGTCGCGCTCCCATACCTCGCGGCGCAGCGGTTTGTCGGCGGCGATGATCCGCTTCATTTCCTCTTCGATTCTGGGCAGATCCTCGTCGGTGAACGGATCACCAGCAGGGGCGAAGTCGTAATAGAAGCCGTCGTCGGTCGACGGACCAAAGGTGATCTGCGTGCCGGGGAAGAGGTTCTGCACCGCCTCTGCCAGCACATGGGCATAGTCATGCCGCGCCAGTTCCAGCGCGTCTTCCTCGTCGCGCGAAGTGACCAGCGCAAGCTCGGTATCTTCCTCGAGGGGCCGCATGATATCGCGCAGCTCGCCGTCAATCTTTGCTGCGAGCGCAGCTTTGGCAAGGCCCGGCCCGATGTCGGCGGCAATCTGTGCGGGGGTCGTGCCCTTGGCCACTTCACGCGCACTGCCGTCGGGAAGGGTGATTTTGATCTGGTCGGTCATCGCAATATCTCAATATTCATCGTGAAGCGCCATGGCATAGAAAACGGCGCGCCGAAAGATGGTGTCTGTTGTTTTATCCGCGATTTCAGGAAGAGACACCGTCCACCCGAAACCGGGTGGCGGTGGATGCGATCAGGCCGCGACCATCCGTCCCCCGGAATGGGAGGTGATAGTGTTGGTGGTTGTGATCGTTATCGGAACCATGCCGCTGATCTAGCGCCGGCAGGCCGGAAAATCAACAATCATCGGGAATAGGGTGACAGGAACGTCGACCGAAATATCAATCTTCATGGACATTATGTCATGGAAACTTGACATATCGAAGCGAATCGGTCATTTAGGTCAAGGAAACATGACATAATGTCTATGGAACTTGATGGAGGCTGATGATGAGAATGAAAAAATGCCAAGGACGCGCGATGACCCCGAACGAAAATATCGCGATGTGGGCGGCGCTGGTGATCCTGTTTTTGGGCGCGATGGGATGACCGGCAAAGCTTCTCCCGGCGTCTGGCAGCGATTGTGCCGCCTGCTGAAACCGGACTGGATGTTCGGCTTCATCCTGCTGGTCGGCATGGGCCTGCTCGCGGTTTCGATATTCGACCCGAACGAGGTGCGCCCGGCCAATGTCACGCCGGCCGTCAAGATTATCGGCGCATCGCTGCTGGTTCTGCTGATATCCTATATTGCGACCTATGCAGCCGCATTGGACCGCCGCAAGCTGGAGGATTATTTTTTCCAGATGATGGCCAATGGCGCCATTGTCGCGATCATCACCGCCATTTTTGCCAATATGGTCTGGCTTGTTTTCGAAAAGCAGCTCGGCACGATGAGCGCGGACAATCTCGTGGCAATATTGATATCGTCCTGGGGCCTGGGTTATTTTTTCTATCGTATGCGCGGACTCAACGCATGAAGAACCGGCTCAAGATTCTCCGCGCCGAGCGCGACTGGTCGCAGGCGGATCTGGCTGACCGGCTCAAGGTTTCGCGGCAATCGGTCAACGCGATCGAAACCGGCAAATATGATCCGTCCCTGCCGCTGGCCTTCCGGATCGCCGATCTGTTCGCCATGCCGATCGAGGAGATTTTCCTGCGGGATTGAGAGAACGAAAAATTGTGATGCGCCGGGCCGCGAGTTGTCTTAAGCTCCGTCCATGGCTGCTGCTCAACATGTCTGGCTGGTCGATGGCGACAGCGCGCTCAAGCGGCGGGTGCGGATCGAGGTGATTGGCAAGAGCTTCGCGCTTTACGAGCAGCAATGGCGCAGCGACGCCTATTTTTTCGATGATCTGGTCTATCGCGGCAAGGAAGGCGACTCCCATGTCTTTGGTCTCGAGGACGGTATCAAGGACCGCCCTAAATGGAAGCTCGGCTTCAAGGGCGAGGTGCCGGCGGAACTGGCCGCGATATTGCCGCGGGCCAAGCCGCCGCTGCTTTCCAATATCGGCATGCTGATCATCGCCTTTCTCTGTCTGGCAATCGTCTATTTCGCGGCCAGCTGATGCGGTGAACCTGCGCAGGCAGGTGTCCATCTCCTGAACCCTATTCCAGAGACAGATGCTCTTGAGCGAATGAACGCGCGTCGATGTGCCTTCTCATCTAACGTTTTTGAACTATAGGACAGGTGATGGACCCCCGCCTTCGCGGGGGCACTTATTGGGTGACTATATGGAAGACGAAATCTTGTATCTCCAGCGTCCCGGCGGCGCTTCTCTGGCCTATTGCTACACGCCACCCAAGGCGGGGGTGAAGGGCACCACGCTGGTGTTCCTGCCTGGCTATATGTCGGACATGGAAGGTGGCAAGGCGCTGGCGCTGGACGCCTGGGCGAAACAACAGGGCAGGGCGATGCTGCGCCTTGATTATGCCGGATGTGGCGCGAGCGGCGGCGATTTCGAGGACCAGAGCCTGATAGACTGGCGCGAGGACGTGCTGTTCCTGATCGACAAGGTCACGTCGGGATCGATCACCCTGATCGGTTCGTCGATGGGCGGCTGGCTGATGCTGCTGGTCGCGCTGTCGCGGCCGATGCGGGTGAAGAATCTGGTCGGCATCGCTGCCGCGCCGGACTTCACCGACTGGGGCTTCACCCAGGAACAGAAAATGACCATCCTGCGCGACGGCAAGCTGGAGGAGGCCAGCGAATATTCCGACGAGCCTTATGTCACCACCCGCACCTTCTGGCAGTCGGGCGATACCAATCGGCTGCTCCACAAGGAAATCGGCTTTGATGGCGCGGTGCGCCTGCTGCACGGACAAAAAGATGCTGATGTGCCGTGGGAATATAGTCTCGAGACAGCCAAGAAAATCCGTTCAGACGATGTGCAGGTCCATCTGGTAAAGGACGGCGATCACCGGCTGTCGCGGGATCAGGACATTGCTCTGCTAATCGATATGGTTTCGCGACTGGGATAATATTCGACGCCCGTACAATTATTTAACAGGCATAGTCTCCATGATTTCTTCGCTAGTTCTGCCCCTGCTGCTGCAATCCGCGACTCCTTACGGATCGCCGATCGATCCCTTGATCCGGCCGTCGGCGCCCCGGTCCGAAGCCCCCGCGAGTCCGCCGCCGGTCAAGGTGAAAAGCCCGGCCGATATCCGCTTCAACCAATGTATCGACCAGGCTGCGGACGATCCGGACAACGGATTGCTCGCCGCCAACAAATGGCAGATCGAGGGCGGCGGATATCTGGCGCGCAATTGTCTCGGCTTCGCTTATGCCGAGCGCGAAGAGTGGGCAGAGGCCGTTGCGGCATTCGTGCTGGCGGCCGAAGGCGCGGAAGCCGCAGACGATGAACGCGCAGCCATTTTCTGGTCGCAGGCCGGCAATGCGGCGCTTGCCGGTGGCGATCACGCGGCTGCCCTGAAATATCTCGGCTCGGCGCTGGAGCAGAACAGTCTCGACGGTTTGCTGAAGGGCGAAGTGCATCTGGATATGGCGCGCATCCATGTCGCGATGGATCAATATGACGCGGCGAAGCAGCAATTCGTACTGGTTCACGAGCTCGTTCCCGAGGATCCGCTCGGCTGGCTGTTGTCGGCGACATTGGCGCGGCGCATGGGTGATCTGGCTCTGGCCAAATCGGACATAGCAGTTGCCGCCAGGCTGGCGGTCACCGATCCGGCCATCGCGCTCGAAGCCGGCAATATCGCTTATGAGGCGGGCGATGTCGAGAACGCCCGGATCAACTGGGAACAGGCGGTCAAATTCGGGCCGGACAGTCCTTCGGCCAGCACCGCCAACCATTATCTCGGGCAGTTGCAGGCCAGCGTCGCGGAATAAGTCCGGCCGAATCGCTGTGCCGCATCAATCCAGATAGAAATTCACCGTCGTGACCACGCGCACCTTCTTGTACGGCGTGTCGGTCACGCCATAGCCGCCGGCATCGCCATCGCGGCTGTTGATGCTGAAATAGCCCTGGGTGGCAGATTTGATGCCACCGACATCGGTGCCGCTGTCCTTGGCAAATTGTTCGGCCGACTTGCGCGCGTCCTTGGTGGCTTCGGCGACCATTTCCGGTTTGATCTCGTCGAGCTTGGTGAACGTATAGCTCATCCCCGACCCGTCCTCGAGGACGACGCCGCGCCGGACCAGATCAAATTGACGGGCAACGGCGGCCTGTGCCTTGTCGATATCATTGGTGCGCAGGCTCAGCCGCTGGCGGATGGTATATTGGGGGATACCGTTGCTGCTATATTGATTCACATTGGCGCCGGTCGGTTTGAGCGCGTCGGCCTCGAAACCGAGCTCCTTGAAAAATGAGGTGATTGCGGTTGTGTCGCGATCGATATCGGTCTGGGCGCTCTGCAGGTCGGTGGACTGGGCGCTATAGGCAATGGTCCAGGTGGCGAGGTCGGCGGTTACATCGCGCTCGGCCAGGCCGCGCACGGTGACGCTGCGGTCCGCCATCTTCGCGCGCAGCAGCCCGTCGCCCAGCAGATAGCCGCCAGCCACCAGCCCGACCGTCAGCAAAGCGGCGCTCGCCAGCCAGACCTTGTTCCTGCTCTCGATAAATTTCTCGCTCATCTCTCTTTCCCTCCGTCCCAAAGCCGCTTAGGCTGTTGCAAATGACCCGGTTCGTCTCTGCTGTAGCAGCGATGAACCGTTTCTGAATAGCGACGAACGGAGAATATTGTGGCCATAAAATATCTGCACACCATGCTCAGGGTCAGCGACCCGGAGGCGACCGTTGCCTTTTTCGGGCTGCTGGGTCTCGAGGAGGTGCGCCGCTACGACAGCGAGCAGGGCCGCTTCACATTGATCTTTCTCGCTGCGCCGGGGCAGAAGGATGTGGCCGAGGTTGAACTGACCTATAACTGGCCCGCCGAAGACGGCAGCGAACCGGAGCAATATGGCGGCGGCCGCAATTTCGGCCATCTCGCTTATGCGGTCGACGATATCTACGCCCTGTGCCAGAGCCTGATGGATGCTGGCGTGACGATCAACCGTCCGCCGCGTGACGGCCATATGGCCTTCGTGCGCTCGCCGGACAATATTTCGGTCGAACTGCTGCAGAAAGGCGACCGGCTGCCGGTGCAGGAACCCTGGGCGAGCATGGAAAATATCGGCGAGTGGTAAGCGTCTGATCTAGACCGAAGCGGTGCCGGCCGGGCTGGCCGGTTTCGACGCCGAAATATCGATCCAGACAATCTGGTTGCGGCCGTTGCCCTTTGCATCATAAAGACGCCTGTCTGCGGTTGCCATCACGCTGCGCAGCGTAACGCGCCGGGCGATTGCCGCGACACCGACCGAAAATGTGACCGGCTCCCGGATTTCCGGTACTTCCTCGTGCACCGCTTTGATCAGCGCCTCGCAGATTTCGGCCAGCTCATTTGCCGGATAGTTTCTCCGCTTTTCCCGGCCATCGTCCTTGATCAGGAGAGTGAATTCCTCGCCGCCGATCCGTGCGGCAAAATGCCCGGTCCCGTCCAGCAGCCTGCCGACAACCCGCAGCACTTCGTCGCCGACCTCGTGGCCATAACGGTCGTTGACCCGCTTGAAAAAGTCGATGTCGATTATCGCAAGATGGCTGTAGCGGTGATCGCGCTGGTTCTGCCGGAACGCGCGCTCGAAGGACCGGCGGTTGTTCATCATGGTCAGCCCGTCGGTATCGGCGAGCAGGGTCAGCTCCACCTGTTTGCGCAAGGTGCTCTTGTGCTGCTTGCGCAAGTGGAAAATCCGGTTGGCCACGCCGAGCGCGAGGATGATGGTCTCCATCACCAGCGCGAAATAGAGCCCGTAGTCAAGCGCCGGCCAGCCGATATAGAGGTCCATGCCCCGCGCTACCCGGTCCAGTCCGAACATCACGATCGGCGTCCAGCCGACGATCTGGTACCAGATCGCCCTGCTGCCGCGGCGCAGCGCGTGCCCCATCGCGTAGAGGACGATAAAAAATGCGGGCAGGAAAGACGCGTGATAATAGTTGCGGGCTTCCATATCATAGCCATCATTGATCCGCAGGACGAGAGCGGTCACGATGACCGGCAGAAAGGACGAGACCAAAATGCCCGTACGCAGCCATGGGGCGATCTTTCCCTGTTCGACGAAGCGCACCAGAAAAACGCCGCTGGCAGCAACCGCGATCGCCAGGGCCCAATAGTTGATCAGCATCTTGGTCAGCAGGCCGGTTCCGGGGAAGGCGAGGAATATCAGGCCGGACGAACTGAAAGTATAGACCACGGTCGCCGCGATCATCGCGCTGTGCCACAACATGAAGCTGTAACGCAGGGCGCCGTAGAAAAAAGCATGATAGAAAAGCGGCATGATTGCCATCCCGCACAACACCCCGAACATGATCGAGAGCGGCAGCTTCAGGCCGTCCCATTTCTCTTTCGACGCAAGCTGGATCAGCGAAATGCTGCTGGCCACTTTCGGTTCGTCGATCGCCAGATAGACATGGGTTATCCGGCTTCGCAGCTCGGGATTGTCCGTACCCGGCACGGCGAGCCCGTAATGTCCCTTTGGTCGCCAGCTGTCGATCACCTCCTGCTCGGAGAAGCGTGAAGAGAGCAGCGTGCCATTGTCGAGCAGCGCGTGGACCTGCATCGTGGTCAGGCCGTTATTGTCGCCCTGGACCTCGACCGTACCCGGCGGGAGCCGGTCGTCAAGAAACGGGACCTTGACCCAGACCCGCGGGCCTTCGAGGGCATATTTATTGTCGGAACAATCAAAGGGCTTGCCCGATTTCAGCAGGGTCGCGGCGGACATATCCGCAGCGCTGCTCTGCGTGCACAGCTTTCCAGCCATCTGGACCTGGGCAAGGGCAGGGGAACAGAGGCACAAAAAGGCCAGAAATGCGACAAGCAAGCGCAATTGACGCCCCTTTCCAAAATCAATGCTGCACAGCCCGTGCGATTAGGGTAAAACTCTTATTTTGCGGTTAAGCATCGACAGCATTAATTTTGCGGGGTAATTTGACGGCCATGCTTGAAATCATCCGAATAGCCGTATTGTCAGACAATTATGTCTGGTTGGTCCACGAACCGGAATCGGGGGAGACGATGGTCGTCGATCCCGCGGTCGCCGAACCGGTGCTGGCCGAAGCCGAAAAGCGCGGTTGGACCATCACCCAGATCTGGAACACCCACTGGCATCCCGATCACACCGGCGGCAATGCCGCGATCAAGGATGCGACCGGCTGCCGGATCACCGGCCCGGACGCCGAGAAAGAACGCATCCCGACGCTCGATGTGCTGGTGAAAGAGGGCGATACGGTCAAGCTCGGCGACGTGACCGCCGAGGTTATCGACGTGCCGGCCCATACCGCCGGTCATATCGCCTTCCACATCCCGTCGGAAAAAGTGGCATTTGTCGGTGACACGCTGTTTGCCATGGGCTGCGGACGATTGTTCGAAGGCACGGCCGAGCAGATGTATGACAATATGCGCAAGCTGGAGGCGCTGCCCGATGCCACGCGAATCTATTGCGCGCATGAATATACGCAGAGCAACGGTGAATATGCGCTGGTCGCCGAACCCGACAATCTGGCGCTGAAGGAGCGGATGGCGGAGGTTCTGACCCTGCGCGCGCGGGGCGAAGCCACGGTGCCGACAACGATCCGGCAGGAACGCGCCACCAATCCGTTCATGCGGGCGGCCTCGGCCGAGGAACTGGGCGCACGGCGGACGGCCAAGGATAGTTTCTGAAACCCCGACCGTTTCATCGCCGGTTCAGCCGACATTCTGCTATAAGGCGGAACGATAGGGATCGACAACAGGAGACGGATGATGAAAAAACTGCTTTTGGCCATTCCTGCGGCGATGCTGCTCGCCGCGCCCGCGACCGGCGGGGAAAAGGTCGAGCTCACCGAAAAACAGCAGGCGAAGCTCGACAAACAGCTTGAAGGGCGCAGCGCCGGCAAGGCGAAATCCTGCATCAACCGTAACGACCAGCGCAATATGACGGTGATCAGCGACGACATATTGATCTTCTCGTCCCGCCGCAACGCGAAGACCATCTATATCAACAAGCCGCCCGGCGGATGCCCCGGTGCGGACCGCTATATCCTGTCCTACCGGCGCACGACCAGCTCGCTCTGTTCCGGAGAGATTATCCAGCTGATCGACAATATGAGCGGGGCGACCATGGGCAGCTGCACCTTCGGCGATTTCGTGCCCTATACCAAGGATCTCTCGGTCGGTTCAAAATAGCCAGCCGCTGATGCCATATCGGAAACGGGATCGCGCGAAGCCAGGGCAGTGGCTGGCGCGGCCTGTTGCTTCCGACCGGGGAGTGGCGGCCGGTTCATAGTCCGGGGTCCTTGTCCCGTCTCTCCGCCTTTTCGTCCGTTTTCAGGGCAGCACGATGTTTTGCCAGACGCTTCTGATAGTCCGCACCGTCGCCATATTCCTCGAACAGGCGCTGCCGCTTGTGCTGGCCGCGGACCTTTAGCGCATGCTTGATCGGGCACCAATATTGCTCGGTGCGTCCGGCGACCTCCCGGACATAGGCGATCACGCCATTGGCATAGCTGCAATAGGTGCAGTTGATCTTCTCGATCGCGTTCAGATAGGACAGTTTCCCGCGGTCATAGACGATATAGTCGCGCCGCCGGACGCGCTCGATCCCGTAGGCGCGAAAGCAGACCGCCTGATAGATTGAGACCGACAGGTCGAGAAAGGCAAAGGGCAGCAGCAGCGCATAGATGAACGGCGCCGTAAGGATCACCGAAATCTGCGCCTCGGATATATAGCGCAGCACTCCGACGCGCAGCGACCGGTGCATCGCCTCGAGATCGCGGTCGAGTTCCGCCCGCCCCTTGTCCAGCCGCTCGCCCATCTCGGCCCGTTCCTCGGCGACCCGCACTTCAAGCTCCGCTTCCAGTTCGCGGATGCGATCGACAATGGCGCTTGCCTTGCTGTTCACTGATATGTCCCCTGTTGGCCAGCCGCCATATTTCACCGGTTTCGCCAGAAGGGCCAATCCGTATAGCTACCTAGCGCGGGGGATTGCCTTCTCCCGCGAGGGAGAAGGATAGGCGCAGTTGGATGAGGCTGTTCCGCTGCCGGGTTGTTGTGCGATCGTGGTCCGGTAAACCCTCACCCAGCTCCGACTAGGCAGCAAGCTGCCAAGTCTGCACAACCCTCTCCCTTGAGGGAGAGGGGGCAGAGCCGCTGGCATAATGTTACTGCTAATTCAGTCGGCCTATTTATCTTCTTCAAACATATTGACCGCATTTTCGCCGGTTGCCGAGAGGCGGATCTTGTCGCCTTCGAATTCGGCAATCAGGCCGACGGGCAGAAAGTGATGGGAAGCGCCTTTGCCGCTCTGGGTCTGCGGGCTGTCTTGCTTGGTCAGCTTGATCCGCTCGCCGCTATCGTCGAGATGGTCAACAATGCCGACGTGCACGCCGTCCGCGCCGATGACTTCCATATGTTCCTTGATCTGGCTCTTGTCTACCATGGGGATTTCCTTTTCTGTTTTCCTGTTGTGAAACCTACGTGCGGGGAGCGATCCTGTTCCAAATCAATCGGAGGAGCGATCATCATTGACGGAACATCGGGCCCGCTCCCGATATCGCTCTAGCTCCTCGCTTGCGGGCGCGGGATACGTAATATTACTGGCAAAATTGCGAGCCGCCGCGGCTCGCTTGATCGAAATGCAGGTGATCCGCATGCGCCTCGTTATAGTCCGGTGACAGGGTCGTCGCGAACAGGGTGCAGGCGCCGTCGCGCACCTCCCTGAGAAAGCGCGACCGCTCGTCATCCGCGTTCCAGTGGCCGGCAACCGAGACCGTGCGCCCGTCGGCGAGGCGGAAGGCGGCGATGTCGATCGCGTTGGCCGTGGCATGTTCGCTGTAATTGCCCGTCTGCCCGCCGCCGATCCGCCGGCAGCTGTAACTGCCATACGTGGAGATCGACGCGACCGTGCTGCCGAGATGGCGGGCAGCGGCGGCTTTGACGATCTGATTTTCCCACAACACCAGGCTGACCGCCATCGGGCAACTGGTTTTGGCGGCGGGGCTATAGGCGATCGCCTGCGGCTGGTCGCGGGTGAGCGTGACCCCATTGTCATAGCCGCATTGCGGGCCGGCGGTGACCGGCGGCAGGGGTGAATAGCTGATGGCCGCCTCCTCGAGCAGCGCATGGCAAAAGGGCGTATCGTCGGCAAGCGCGTCGATTTTCCGGGTGGTAAACGGCCCGATCGGCGCGGCCAGCGCCAGCGGCGTCCATGGCATGCGGTAATCGTGCCTGATCCATTCGTAACCGCGCAGAGCCAGCGCCAGAAAGACCACCAGCAGGATCGTCCGGAAAGAGATGGTCACCGGCCCTTTTGCGCTGGCGCTGGTCGCCGGAGGCAACCGGGCTTGCGCCGCGCGAAAAACCCGATCGCGCTCGCCTTGCCGGCCCGCTTCCAGCGCGCCCGCGCGGGAAGCCGCGAAATATCCTGACTGTTTTTCGGTGCGTTTTGCATATCCATCCAACCAGCGCGCCCCGAAAAAGTTCCCTTTGCTGCTGGCCGACGACCATGCGACGCCGATCTCGCGCGAAGCCACGAAGACGCGAAGTATATGCTGGGAGCCGTCTCCTTCACCTTCTCCCGTAAGGGAGAAGGATACGAAGCCTTGTCCGAAGGATTAGGCGCAGTTGGATGAGGGTTTTCCGCTGGTGGGTTGCCGTGCAAACAGGGGCCGGTAAACCCTCACCCAGCTCCGACTAGGTTGTGTACTCATAAAGGGGATTCCCATAGCGCAATAGATGTGATTCACTGTCTTTAGAGGAGGTGTATCATGGCACGATTTGATTTGAGTGATGCGGAGTGGTCGATTATCGCTCCGCTATTGCCCAACAAGCCGCGCGGCGTGGCGCGGGTGGATGACCGGCGGGTACTAAACGGTATTTTTTACATTTTGCGCACGGGCTCGCCCTGGCGGGACCTTCCGGCACGCTATGGCCCGTACACGACGGTCTACAATCGCTTCAACCGATGGGCGAAGGCTGGTGTTTGGATTAATATATTCAATGCCTTGGCAGCAGGTTCGCCAGAATCCATGGCATTTATCGACAGTTCCATCATTCGCGCTCACCAGCATTCCAGCGGTGGTAAAAAGGGGGCCCGGATCACGCGGGAGTGTCATAAATTCCGTGTGTCGTGGGGCATAATGGGTAAAAAGGAGTCCCACTATGTCACGACGCAAAGAGCCGACGATCCCGGCAGGTTTACTGGATCAACTTTTAGCAGGCACCGATGCAGCTTCTGCGCTGGATCAGGGAGGATTGCTGGATTCGCTGAAGAAGGCGCTCGCCGAACGGGCGCTGAATGCCGAGATGGATTATCATCTGGGCGGCGACGAACAGGCTGGTAACAGCCGCAACGGCTATGGCCGCAAGCGTGTCATCACCGATAGCAGCAAGATCGAGATCGAGGTGCCGCGCGATCGCGCTGGTAGCTTTAATCCGCAGTTGATCGCTAAATACCAGCGCCGGTTTCCCGGTTTTGATGATAAAATTATCTCCATGTATGCGCGCGGGATGAGCACGCGGGAGATAACCGGGCATTTGCGTGAGCTATACGGCATCGACGTATCGCCTGACCTGATCTCGACCGTCACCGACGGTGTTTTGGAGGAAGTTACCGCCTGGCAGCAGCGCCCGCTTGATCCGGCCTATCCGCTGGTATTTTTTGACGCCATTCGCGTTAAGATCCGCGATGAAGGCATGGTCCGCAGCAAAGCTATCCATATCGCTCTTGGCGTCCGCGCCGATGGCCGCAAAGAGGTTCTCGGCCTGTGGATCGAACAAAATGAAGGTGCCAAATTCTGGCTGCGGGTCATGAATGAGCTTAAAAACCGCGGCACCGAGGACATCATGCTGGCCGTTGTTGACGGTCTCAAGGGATTTCCTGATGCGATAACAGCGGTGTTCCCTGAAGCTGTCGTCCAGACATGCATCGTCCATCTGCTACGTAACAGCATGGATTTTGTGGCATGGAAAGATCGCAAGCCGCTGGCGGCAGCCCTCAAGGCCATTTACCGCGCTGTTGATGCCAAGGCTGCCGAGGACGCGCTGACTGCTTTTGAAGCCAGCGAATGGGGTCTGCGTTATGCCGCCATCGCCCAGAGCTGGCGGCGGGCATGGAATGAAGTTATTCCATTCTTCGCCTTTCCCGAGGCGGTACGCAAAATCATCTACACGACGAATGCTATCGAAGCCCTGAACTCAAAGCTCAGACGGGCAGTCAGGGCCAGAGGGCACTTCCCCAATGACGAGGCGGCAACGAAATTGCTCTATCTGGTCTTGAACAGATCAGAAAAAGAGTGGAGAATGCCACCACGTGAGTGGACCATGGCAAAGGCCCAGTTCGCAGTTATCTTCGGCGAACGCTTCATCAAAGCCATGGCGGCATAATGTCTAACAGCCCCACGACACACGGAATTTATGACACTCCCGATCACGCCATTGGTCTCTCTCGTGGGGGACTGAGTACCAAGCTGCATGCCGTGGTCGATGCCGAGGGCTTGCCAATCCGTCTCGCCCTGTCGCAAGGCCAGATATCCGATCATGCGGCCGCCGCCGGTCTGGTCGCCAGCCTGAAACGCCTACGCCATCTCGTCGCCGACCGGGGTTATGATGCCCGCGCCCTGGTCGAACAGGTCGAGGCCATGGGTGCCACAGCCCATATCCCAACCCAGCGCAATCGCAAGATACAACGCTCAGTCGCCGCGAACATATATCGTCAGCGCAATCTGGTCGAAAGATACTTCTGTAAACTCAAGCACTTCCGAAGATGTGCCACCCGCTTCGACAAGCTCGCCAGAAACTTCCTCGCCACCGTCGCACTCGCGTCAACCAGACTCTGGCTAAGATTTTATGAGTCCACGACCTAGGCAGCAAGCTGCCAAGTCTGCGCAACCCTCTCCCTTGAGGGAGAGGGGATTGGTGCAACTGTCATCGTCATTTTAAGTAAACAATTTTACGAAAATCATCCTATCGGCGGATATTCTTTCTACCTGAATGAAGTCCATGTTGCCGTCTTGACCAAAGCATCCCGACAGCCCACATTTTTTGTCGATGGCTCTGGACACTTCAAGCGTCAAGCGATCTAGGCAAGGCTTGTCAGCGGTTATTTTGACCGCGTACGCTGGATCAGAACTGTAGTCATTTTTTCCGTATTGAAAGTTTTTTATATTTGCAGATTTACAAATCGAAAGATCGGTAACTTTTGAGAAATATTCGGGATTTTCGGGCCTATAAGCTGAGCAACTGATGACTAACATCGAGCCAGTGAAAACACTAAGGACGCGGGTACACGACATTAGAATCCTTTCCTGTTGCGCCAGATGCAGCTGGTTGTGGGTTATGGCGAAAGTTCACCGAAGACACGAGACTGCGTCTCTTTTGCTCCCCCCACTACTTCTTATACAACCCGTCCAGCCGCTCCTGATACCGCTCCCGGATCAAATGCAAATGCCACGCGCCATACGCCGTCAGCGGCATTGAAGCGCAGTTCCTTCATGTTGGCATGTCTTGAACCGATAGGGTGTCGGCATGCGGCCTGTCAAGCTGTGGACCATAGATTTCCAGCAACCCTGTTATCGCGAGCAGTTCATCCTGAACAGCCTCGTCGAGTTTCGCGAACTCGCTTTCGAAATCTACATGAAACTCAACGTCCCAAGTCATGGCTTTATATAGCTTGAAGGCTATTTTCCTTTAAATAGCTCTGAGGCTATATTTTAATTAATCAATCCAGCGTTTGTAAAAGATCAACTGTCCAAAACTCGAAACGTCGAGTGATCGAGTTAGTCTATCCTCCCGTCATTGGGCTCGCACGAAGCCACGAAGACGCAAAGCGAGCTTCACCTTCTTCCGTGAGGGAGAAGGATACGAAGCCTTATCCGAAGGATTAGGCGCAGTTGGATGAGGGCGTTCCGCTGGTGGGTTGCTGTGCAACTCGGGGGCGGTAAACCCTCACCCAGCTCCGACCAGGCAGCAAGCTGCCAAGTCTGCGCAACCCTCTCCCTTGAAGGAGAGGGGATTGGTGCGTTTGGTATACTGGTACCGTATATCCCTGTAATTCGTTACAGTGACTGAGGCTTGAAAGCTTCAATGGAAACAGGCATATTATTGCGACTGACGATATACTTGTTAAAAACTTTTTTTGTCACCAGGGGAATGGTATATTCCGTGGGTGGTGTTTTTCACAACGCTAGGTGGTTTCAAATATGAGAAACATATTATGGGTATCTAGTAAACTTAGATTTATGGCCACTTTTCTTGGAATATCTGCGTTTCTATTTTTCTTGGATTTTACCTACAACTTCACAGGCGCGTTAAATTTTCAGCTAGCTCCAGATCGTCGTGTTATAATACAAGCCATTTGTATATTTGTAGTCCTTGCATCTATTTTGGTTAAGGACACAATCGAAAAAAGAGAGCAGGTAAAATAAGCGGCTGACATAGATATTATCATTTATATTGCGGCTACGGTGTGGATTACAGAGATAGGTGCAGTAATCCCTATATATTAAACGAAAAATGCTTCTTTTCAGGCATCTTTCCTACTCCCCCCAACCCACTACTTCTTATACAACCCGTCCATCCGCTCTTGATACCGCTCCCTTATCACATGCCGGCGGATCTTCATGCTCGGGGTCAGTTCTTCATTTTCGATCGCGAAGGGTTCGTCGGCGAACTCAAACCGGCGGACTTTTTCGATGACCGAGAGGTCCTTGTTGACCCGGTCTACCGCTTCGCGCACCGCGGATTTGAACGCCGGGTTCGCCTGCAGCGCGATGAAGTCATATTTCATGCCCTGCTCGCGTGACCATTCGAGCGCCCATTCGGGGTCGGGGACGATCAGGCCGACCATATAGGGTTTCTTGTCGCCGCTGATCATCGCCTGCAGTATTTCCGGCTGGATGGTGAGCATGCCCTCGACCTTTTGCGGGGCGATATTGTCGCCCTTGTCGTTGACGATCAGGTCCTTCTTGCGGTCGGTGATCGCGACGCGTCCGGCCTCGTCGATATGGCCGATATCGCCGGTGTGCAGCCAGCCGTCCTTCAGCACCTTGTCGGTCTCTTCCTGGTTGCGCCAATAGCCGTGCATGACCAGCTCGCCGCGGACCAGGATCTCGCCGTCTTCGGCGATCTTCACTTCGGTATCGACCATCGGCGGGCCAACCGTGTCCATTTTCAGGCCGGTGCGCGGGCGGTTGCAGGCGATGATCGGGCCGGATTCGGTCTGGCCATAGCCTTGCAGCAATGTGAGCCCGAGCGACTGGAAGAAGGTGCCGATTTCCGGGTTGAGCGGGGCGCCGCCGGAGACCATCGCCTTGATCCGTCCGCCAAAGCGTTGTTGCACTTTCGGGCGCAGCGTCTTGTCGAGGAACAGGTCCATTAGCTTGTCGCGCTTGCGGCCCTTGCCCTCGGCTTCGCGTGCGCCGATGGCGAGCGCCTTGCCGAGCAAATAATTGGGCATCTTGCCCTGTTTCTCGACCGTCTTGATCAGCCGCGCGCGGAGCACTTCGAACAGGCGCGGGACGACGACCATGATCGTCGGGCGCACTTCCTCGATATTCGAGGCGAGCTTCTCGAGGCCCTCGGAATAGAAAATCTGCGCGCCGAGACCGATCGGGAAAAACTGGCCGGCGCTATGTTCATAGGCGTGGCTGAGCGGCAGGAAGGAGAGGAAGACCTCGTCATCCCAGCCAAAGTCGCTTTCGATCACCTCGGCGGGCCCCTTGGTATTGTGCAGGATCGCGCCGTGATGCTGCATCACGCCGCGCGGCTTGCCGCCGGTGCCGCTGGTGTAGATGATGCAGGCGGTCTCGTCGCGGGTGATGCTGGCGACCTGCTCGGTCACTTCGGCGACATCCGCGTCGCTGCCCTGGACAAGCTTGTCCCAGCTGTACAGGTCGAAATCGCCGGACTGGCCGATGCGCAGGTCGTTGATGCCGATGATGATATTGGCGTCGGCGGAGCTGATCACCGACGGCAGCAGGTTTTTCGCCAGCTTGATGTCGGAGACGATCACCGCATGGGCGCCGCTATTGTCGAGAATATGCTGGTGATCGGCGGGGGTGTTGGTGGTGTAGGTCGGCACGGTGATGCAGCCGGCCGCCATGATGCCGAGATCGGCGATACACCATTCGGGGCGGTTCTCGGAGACCAGCATCACCCGGTCGCCCTTTTTCAGGCCGATGCGTTTCAGCGACTTGGCCAGCGCCGCAACCTGCCGCGCCGCTTCGGTCCAGCTGATCGCCTGCCAGGCGCCGTCGATCTTGGCGCTCAGAAACGGCTTGTCGCCCCCCTGGCTGGCGCGGTCGAAGAACATCGACACCAAATTGGAATATTGGTCAATTTCGAGATAACGGTTTTTCGGCTGTTTCTGGCCCACGCAACATTTCCTCTCTCACGCTCCGGATTGGTTCCGGGCTTGGATCATAGAGCAAGGACTAGCGCGGTTGAAACCGCTGGGCAATTCTTTAGGTGAAATCTGTTGCCGGCATGCCGGCCGGTGCCAGCACCGTCACTGCCAATGGACATGGCCGTTGGACCTGGTCTATAGCTTCCGCCCATATGAAAATGTCCCGTCTTATCGCTGCTGCGGCAGCGCTTCTCACCGCTTCCTGTGCCCAGACCGGGCAAATTGAAACCGCCACTAATCCGGTGTCAGCCGCTCCGGCAACGCAGCAGGACGAGCCATTCGTTATTGCCGCCAATCCGCTGGCGGCCAAAGCGGGGCAGGATGTTCTGAAACGTGGCGGCAGCGCCATAGATGCGGCGATTGCCGTGCAGGCGATGCTGTCGCTGGTCGAACCGCAAAGCTCCGGGCTCGGTGGCGGCGCGTTCCTGACCTATTTGGACGGCGCGACGGGCAAGCTGACCATTTACGACGGCCGGGAAACCGCCCCGGCACAGGCCAGCCCAACCATGTTCCTGGGGCCGGACGGCAAGCCGCTGGGTTATCGCGATGCCGTCACCAGCGGTCGCGCGACCGGCGTGCCGGGTGCCGTGGCGATGCTGGCGATGGTGCATGAGGACCATGGCGCGCTCGACTGGAGCAGCCTGTTTTCGGCGGCCGAGCGGACAGCGGAGGAGGGTTTTGTCATCAGCCCGCGTCTGGGACGCTTTCTGGGGATCCCTTTTCCGCAGCTGAGTACGCCCGACGCGACCGCTTATTTTGCCAAAGCCAATGGCGAGCGCAAGACCACCGGCGACCGGCTGAAAAATCCTGAATATGCAGACTTCGTAAGGCGCTTGGCAGCCAACGGGCCCGAAGCGCTCTATCGCGGGTCCACGGCGGCAAAGATTGTTGACAAGACCCGCGCCGCGCCGCTCGAAGGCCGGATGACGATGGCCGATCTGGCCGGCTACAAGCCGGTCAGGCGGGAGGCGCTATGCAACCCCTATCGCGTGTATCTGGTCTGCGTGCCGCCACCGCCGTCGAGCGGAGTGGCGCTGTTGCAACTGCTGGCGATGCTGGAAAAAACCGATATTGCCACGCGCGGACCGGAAGACCCGCAGGCATGGTTCCTGTTCGCCGAGGCGAGCCGGCTGATGTATGCCGACCGCGATCAATATGTCGGTGATCCGGCTTTTGCATCGGTCCCGGTCCAGGGCATGCTGGAACCGGCCTATGTCGCCTCGCGCGCGGCGCTGATCGGCGAGAGTGCAGCGACTTCTCCCCCCCAGGCCGGGACTCCACGCGGTGCGGTGCAGGCCGCTCCGGACAAGACATTGGAACCCGCCGGAACATCCCATTTCATTGTTCGCGATGCCCAGGGCAATGTGGTTTCGATCACGACGACGGTGGAATCGATTTTTGGCAGCGGCCGGATGGTCGACGGTTTCTTCCTCAACAACCAGCTTACCGATTTCTCATTCAGCCCCGTTGACGAGGATGGGCATCCTGCCGCCAATGCAGTGGCGCCGGGCAAGCGGCCGCGCTCGTCGATGACCCCGACCATAATGCTCGATAGTGACGGCAAGTTCGCCGGCGCTATCGGATCAGCCGGCGGCAACAGCATTCTTGCCTATGTGGCAAAGTCGCTGGTCGGTGCGATCGACTGGGACCTGTCGATGCAGGAAGCGCTGGCGCTGCCCAATCTGGTGGCGCGGGGCCCCAGATTTGGCGGAGAACTGGACAAGTTCGCGCCGGGCGTTGCCGACGGGCTGGCCGCGCGCGGGATTGATCTGAAACCGGGGCAGGGTGAGGATAGCGGCGTGCACGCCGTGATCATCCGCGATGGCAGGGTCGATGGCGGCTACGACCCGCGCCGGGAAGGTGTGGTGCTGGTGGGGACCGGCGAATAGCGTAGCAACCGGCTTTATGCCGCGCCGACTGCTTCGCTGATATTGGCAAAACCGTCCCGTTTGAGCAATTTGGCCAGCTGGCAGTTCATCGCCGCAGCGATGGTCGGGCCTTCGTAGATCATCGCGGTGTAGAGCTGGACCAGCGAGGCACCGGCGCGGATGCGTTCATAGGCGTCTTCCGCGGTGGCAATGCCGCCGACCCCGATCAAAGGGATTTTCCCGCCGCTGGCCTTGCGAAAATCCTTGAGGCGTTGCAGCGCGAGGCCCTTGAGGGGCGCGCCCGACAGGCCGCCGGTCTCGGACCGGTTGCTGGATTTCAGATCGGGCCGGGTGATGGTGGTGTTTGAAATGATCAGCGCGGCGATTTTCTGATCCATCGCAACATCGACAATATCGTCGATATCGGCCGGTTCGAGATCGGGCGCGACTTTCAGGAACACCGGAGCTTTCGATTTTCCCATTGCATCCATCACGGCGGCCAGCAGCTCGGCCAGAGCGCCCTTGTCCTGCAGCGCGCGCAAGCCCGGCGTGTTGGGCGAACTGATATTGACCGTCAGATAGTCCGCCAGCGGGGCCATATTCTTTGCGCCAATGACATAGTCGGCGATCCGGTCCGTGCTGTCCTTGTTCGCGCCGATATTGATGCCGAGCACGCCCTTGCCCATCCGCCCGCGCATTTTTTCGAGGCGGGGCAGGGCTTCCTGCTGACCGCGATTGTTGAAGCCGAGCCGGTTGATCACCGCCTTGTCCTCGACCAGCCGGAAGATGCGCGGCTTGGGATTGCCCGCTTGCGGCAGCGGGGTCAGCGTGCCGACCTCGGCAAAGCCGAAACCCATGCGGATCAGGGCGTCGGGCACTTCGCCATTCTTGTCAAAGCCGGGGGCCATGCCGATCGGGTTGACGAAGTCGAGACCGGCCACTGTGGTCGCCAGAACGGAATCGCATTTCGGCGCGGGGCCCATCGGGACTGTCTTGAGTCCGGCGATGGTCAGGCCATGGGCGCGCTCCGCTTCGAGCGCGAAGATGAAAGGCTTTGCAAGGTTATAGAGCATCGCCGCGCTATGGCATTGGATGGAATATTGAGCAACGCAAAACCCTTGTGTTCCCGCGAAGGCGGGAATCCATCTCCCGACCTGCGTTCTTGACGCAATAGCAGGAGATGGACCCCTGCCTTCGCAGGGGCACACTAAGCTGGAAACCCGAATATTATCTGCTAAACCGCTCCCAGAAAAACATTGAGGACTCAAGATGATTGCCACCCCACAATTTGATTTCCAGCTTGGCGAAATGGCGGACCAGATCCGCGACACCACGCGCCGCTTTGCCGAAGAGAAGATCATGCCTTTGGCCCAGAAAATGGACCGCGAAGACTGGTTCCCGCGCGAGCTGTGGGAGCAGATGGGCGATCTCGGCCTGCACGGAATCACGGTCGACGAGGCTGACGGCGGTCTCGGGCTCGGCTATCTCGAACATGCGATCGCGGTCGAGGAAGTCAGTCGCGGCAGCGCGGCGCTCGGCCTCAGCTATGGCGCGCACAGCAATCTGTGCGTCAACCAGATTCGTCGCTGGGCCAGTGCGGAACAGAAAGCGAAATATCTGCCGAAGCTGATTTCCGGCGAACATGTCGGTGCCCTGGCGATGTCCGAGGCGGGGGCCGGCTCTGATGTGGTTTCGATGAAGCTCAAGGCCGAAGCAGTGCAGGGCGGCTATGTCCTCAACGGCACGAAATTCTGGATCACCAATTCAACCGACGCCGATACTTTGGTGGTCTATGCCAAGACCCGGCCGGAAGCCGGATCGGGCGGGATCACGGCCTTTCTGATCGAAAAGGACATGAAGGGTTTTTCCATCGGCCAGAAGATCGAGAAAGTCGGGATGAAGGGCAGCCCGACCGCAGAGCTGGTGTTCGACGACTGCGAAGTGCCGGAGGAAAATGTCATGGGACCGCTCAACGGCGGCGTCGGCGTGCTGATGTCCGGTCTCGACTATGAACGCGCTGTATTGGCCGCGATCCCGCTCGGCCTGATGCAGGCCTGCATCGACACGGTCATCCCCTATGTCCGCGAGCGCAAGCAGTTCGGCAAGCCGATTGGCAGTTTCCAGCTGATGCAGGGCAAAATCGCCGACATGTATGTCCGCCTGAACAGCGCCCGCAGCTATGTCTATAATGTCAACAAAGCCTGCGACGCCGGACAGACCACCCGCTTTGACGCAGCAGGCGCGGTGATGCTGGCCTCCGAAAACAGCGTGCGGGTCGCAGAAGAATCCGTGCAGGCTCTGGGCGGTGCGGGATACACCACCGACTGGCCGGTCGAGCGTTATTGGCGGGACAGCAAGCTGCTCGACATCGGCGCGGGCACCAACGAAATCCGCCGGATGCTGATCGGACGGGAACTGATCGGGGCTGGATGATGTTCAGATGGCTTGGTGCATTTTTGCTGCTTGGTTTGTCGCCTTTGTTGCCGCTAAACGCATCTGAACGGCAGGTCGGTGATGTTTATGAACTCCGGCTATCATATAAAACCAGCAGTATGAACAGCGAGGGGCAACAAACCGGTAGTTCATCAGGTCATCAAACCATGATTGAGCGCGTCATCGCTTTTACACCGGAAGGCATTGAGTTAGAAATTGACCTTCCGACCGATAAGGCCCGAGCCGGGGAATGGAAATTTCCAGCTCGCATATTCAAGCCGATAAATGGCCCGCTTCGCCTGTTGAACGAACCAGAACTAGAAGAGAGATTGGAAGCGTGGCTGAAGAAGGCTGATTGGACACGAGAAGTGTGCGGTCAATGGATTTTCACTTGGAATGCTTTTCTCATAGATTGCGACCCCTACTCCGCTATCAGCATTTTTGAAGCTCATAGTCTCGAATCTTCAAAATATTTTGAGGGTGCGGAGTTCATGGTTGAAGGCGCATCTGGTTCAGCGATTTTGGAAACTGCGACGTCGGAGGCAGGCGAGGCGGTCTTGACGGCGCGTCTTCCTATCGACCCAGGTTTTATCTGTCGGCAACAAGCCGAGAGCGACGTTGTGGTTGGCCAGATTACTGGTGAAAAGGTGACATTGGCTGATGCAACTAATTTGCGGTGCCAAGCTGATCTAGCGGGAACAATCACCGAGACCTATTTCCCCGCCACAGAAGGCAGTCATCCCAGACGCGTTCGTGTCAGTCATTTGACGACGACCGATGCCGACGGCAATCAAACGATCCAGAAGCGCACCGAAACGTTGCAACGCAAATTGATTCGCTAGAAGCCCGATTTCCGCCATTGCCGACCATTAGCCCCGCAACGTCTCCCAAGGCCCATTGATCGCATAAGTATAGCCCGGTTCCTGCACATTGACGAACAGCGTCGTGCCGTCGGGCGAGAAGCAGGCGCCGCAGAATTCGCTTTGGTCCTTGTGGGCGTTGCGGGCGATGTCGTAGATTTTGCCGTCGGGTGTCAGGCCGCGCAGATATTGATCGCCGCGCCCGTCTTCGCAGAGGATGATATCGTTCCACGGCGCGACCACCAGATTGTCGCACATGTCGAGGGAATCGGCGTTGGCGGATTCGTAGAATAGCTGCAGATATCCGCCGGCCTCCGGACCGGCGTCCGGGTTCTGGTCGGGCGTGTAGCGCCAGATCTGGCCGACGCGTTGGGCGCCGCCTTCGGTGCAGGTGAAATAGAAGTCGCCCGTCGTGCCATCGGTGCGCAGCGCATAGTCCAGCCCTTCTCCGCGCATGAAGCGGGCGGCGCCAGCGGCATGGCCACGCTGCGCCAGGTCGCCGTCCGGCGCCTCGACATCATCCAGATTGATCCACTCGACGACATAGTCCTGGCCGACGGCAAAGGGTTCTTCCGCATTGCCACCCCAGTCCTCGGGCCAGTTGGATGTGACGGCGGATTTCCGGTTGGTCAGCGCCAGCGCCTGCAGACGCCCCCCTTCCTGCAACTCGCCGCGCACATTGGGAATGAAGCGGTAGAACAGGCCGTCGCGCGCATCTTCGGTCATATAGATTATGCCGGTTTTGGGGTCCACCGAAGCGGCTTCATGTGCGAAGCGGCCCATGGCCTTCAGCGGGATCGCGTCGATCAGGCCGGTGGCGCTGGACGGGGTCTCGAAGACAAAGCCGTGATATTTGCCCGGTCCCTCTTCCGGTTTGAGCATTTCTTCCTCGCAGCTGAGCCAGCTGCCCCACGGGGTCGGACCGCCGGCGCAATTGGCCGCAGTGCCGGTCAGCACCAGAAAATCCCGCTCCATCCTTTTATGTTTCAGGTCATAGACGAGCTTGGTCACCCCGCCGAAAAAGGGTGAGCCGTCTTTCTTGCGGTCATAGAGTTGGCTGTCCGACACCCGGTCCAGCAGTTCATTGCCCTTGCCGAACGGGCTGCCGACGGGGACGCTGTTCCAATTCTCGTGATTGCGCATCAATATGCATTTGTCGGTATCTTCCGGATGGGCGAAACAGGCCATGCCGTCGGGACGGCCGGGACGGTAAAAGCCGTCGGACATCATGCCGCCCGCCTCGCTGATCAACGTATAGGAAAAGCCTTCGGGCAGATCGAGCCGTTTGGCCGGATCGGGCAGGAGAGTGAACGCGCGATTGGCGCTGTGCGCGCGGGCGCAACCGGCCAGCGAGACGGAGGCATAGAATAAGCCTACGGCCTGGGCGGAGCGGATAAAATCTCTTCTGGATAAAGTCATCGTTCAATCTTCCCGTTGTCGGTGCTAGCATAGCCAGGTGCCAATGTCGCCGGCTCTTACAGACCAAAGAAAACAGATTTATGACCTACACGCTGATCACCGCCAACCGCAACTATTCCAGCTGGTCGCTGCGGCCATGGGTCCTGATGAAGGCGCTGGATATCCCGTTTACGGACGAGATCATCTATTTCGAAGAAGATAATTATGACCGGTTCCGGACCTTTGCCCCCAACGGGCAGGTGCCCTGTCTGAAAGATAATGGTCAAACCATCTGGGATTCGCTGGCCATCATGGAATATCTGGCGGAGCGGCATCCCGGCTGCTGGCCGGAAGACGAAAAGGCGCGGACATGGGCGCGCTGTGCGGCGGCGGAAATGCACGGCGGCTTTGCGCCGCTGCGCAATATCTGTCCGATGAATGTCGGCGTGCGGGCGCGGTTGCACGCGGTCGAGCCGGCACTGCAACGCAATCTCGACCGGATCGGCGAACTGTTCGCGCAGGGGCTGGATGATTTTGGCGGGCCATGGCTGGCCGGTGACCGGTTCACCATCGTCGATGCCTTTTATGCGCCGGTGGCCTATCGCGTGCGCAGCTTCGATCTCGACATCGGCGAAAAGGGGCGGGCGTGGGTTGACCATATCATCGCGCATCCGGCTATGCAGGACTGGGAGCGGCAGGCGCTGGCCGAACCGGAGCGCGAAATTGCTCATGAAGAGGAGATCGCGGCGGTAGCGACGATAACGGCGGATTTCCGGGTGAGATAGTTCCCCGGCGAAGGCCGGGGCCCATCTCGACAAATTGCGGTGCACGGAATGGATGGTTTGCTCCCAGACTGGCGTCTTCGAGGAATCCTCGCCTTCCCTTCAGACGGAAATGCAGTGATGGACCCCTGCCTGCGCAGGGGAACAGGATGGGCGGTTAGTGTGGTTGTGCTTCGCATTAGTTCGGGAGCCGTGCCGTCGCGACGCAAGCTTTTGCCTCCAAAGCTCCGCATCAAGTGCGGAGCACCTTTCGCAAGCTTTGCATTCAGGGCATAGCCCAGTCCGCTAAACTTGACTGAATCCTGCCCTTCCGGCAAAGGCACGTCTTTCCAATGCTGCGGCGCAGCATTTTTTCAACCAATGGAGCCTGCCCATGGCGATTCACAGCGATTTTCGGCGCGACTGGCTGTCGAACCCCAAAACCGAATTTCTGGCCGGACTGGTGGTTGCGCTGGCGCTGATTCCCGAGGCTATCGGCTTTGCGATCATCGCGGGTGTCGATCCGCGCGTGGGCCTCTATGCGAGCTTCTCGATCGCCGTGATAATCTCGATGGTCGGCGGACGCCCGGGGATGATCAGCGCGGCGACCGCTGCAGTCGCGGTGCTCGTGGTGCCGCTGGTCCGCGATCATGGCGTCGAATATCTGTTCGCCGCGACGATCCTGATGGGGATATTCCAGGCAATTGCCGCGTTCCTGCGGCTCGACCTGCTGATGCGTTTCGTATCGCGCTCGGTAATCACCGGCTTCGTCAACGCGCTGGCGATCCTGATTTTCATGGCACAGATTCCGCAGATGACCGGCGAAGCCTTTACCTGGGAGACCTATGCGATGATCGCCGCGGGTCTGGCGATCATTTATGGCTTGCCGAAGATCACCACATTGGTGCCGTCACCGCTCGCCGCGATCATCGTGCTGGCCGGAATCAGCATGTATTTCCGGGCCGATGTGTTCACCGTGGGCGACATGGGCGAACTGCCCGACAGCCTGCCGTGGCTGCATATCCCGCAAATCCCGATCACCTGGGAGACGCTCCGGATCATCGCGCCTTATTCGCTGGCGATGGCGGCGG
Organism: Sphingorhabdus sp. YGSMI21; assembly: GCF_002776575.1. GTDB lineage: Bacteria > Pseudomonadota > Alphaproteobacteria > Sphingomonadales > Sphingomonadaceae > Parasphingorhabdus. Next base: position 2,164,199 of record NZ_CP022548.1, read on the forward strand.
TCGGCCTGCTCGAATCGTTGCTGACGGCATCGATTGTCGACGACATGACCGAGACCCGCAGCGACAAGAAGCGCGAAACCTATGGCCAGGGCATTGCCAATTTCGTCACTGGCTGGATCGGCGGCATGGGCGGCTGCGCGATGATCGGCCAGTCGGTGATCAATATCAAATCCGGCGGCCGGCGCCGGCTGTCGACCTTTGTCGCCGGCGTGATGCTGCTCGTGCTGATCGTCGGGCTGGGCCAGTGGGTTGGCCAAATCCCGATGCCGGCGCTGGTCGCGGTGATGATCTTTGTCTCGATCAGCACTTTCCGCTGGAAAAGCTTCACCGAGATTACCCACCATCCATGGCCGTCCAATGTCGTGATGATCGCAACGGTTATCATGGTTGTGGCGACCCATGATCTGTCGATCGGCGTTCTCACCGGCGTGCTGCTGTCCGGCATTTTCTTCGCCTGGAAAGTCCGGCAACTGGTCACGATCCAGGATTTCGTTGAGGTCACCACCCATCGCTATGTCTTCGGCGGCCAGATTTTCTTCGGCTCGGTCGACATGCTTTACGAAGCGATGGAGTTTAACGAGGAAGGCATCGACAAGGTCATCATTGATGTCCACGACGCGCATTTCTGGGACATCAGCGCGACCGGCATGCTCGACAAGATTGTCGAGCGCCTGAAAAACGAGGGCAAGACGGTCGAACTGATCGGCATGAACCAGGCCAGCGCGACGCTGGTCGAGAAATATAGCGAGAATGACAAGCCGTTCGAGAGTCTGGGTGTGGTCGGGCATTAGGGCTGTTGGGCCCCTGCGCAGGCAGGGGCCCATCTCGAGAATTTGCGGCAAGCCCAATGGCGGGTGTGTTACCAGACTTGAGTTTAGCGCGTAAATGTTTCCTGCCCTCTCACCGCAACAGCAGAGATGGACCCCGGCCTGCGCCGGGGCACGTATCTCTTCGAAAATGGATGTGCTCCGGCGCAGGCCGGAGTTCGGACGATTGCGCAGGAACATTCTGGGCCCTGCCCTTCGGCAGGGAACAGGGACGGCCGGCTATGAGGTCTGTGCTCCGCACCTGATGCGGAGCCCTGCCGTCGCCACGCCTCCTTGAGCCTCCAGAGCTCCGCATCAGGTGCGGAGCACAAGACTCCGTTCGTGCCGAACCTGTCGAAGCACGCTAAGCACTAGCAATTTGTCCGTCGACAAGCCCCGGACGAACGGTATAGGTGGCGACAAAGGAGAACCCCATGATCAAGCTGCACCATCTCGAAACCTCGCGCTCGTCGCGCATCATCTGGCTCTGCGAAGAGGGCGGGATCGAATATGAGATGGTCCGCTATGCCCGCGATCCCAAAACGCGGCGCTCACCGGCAGCGCTCGCTGACGTGCACCGGCTCGCCAAGGCGCCGACGGTGGAAGTCGACGGCCATGTGATGGTCGAATCCGGCGCGATCCTCGAATATCTGGTCGAGCGGCACAGCGATGGCGCGCTCGGCGTGGCGGTCGACCATCCCGAACGGGCGAAATATCTCGAATGGCTGCATTTTGCCGAGGGCACGATGGGCATGAGCTTCATCATCACCGGTATCGCACCGATGCTGGGCGGACTGCCGGAACCGTGGAGCGGGTTCCTGAACTCGGAGGTCGGCAAGCTGCTCGACCATCTGGAAATCGAGCTGGAGGGCAAGGATTTCCTCGTCGCCGACAAGTTCACCGGCGCGGATATCAATCTGCATTATATGCTGGAGGGACGCGCGGTAATGGGCGAGCTGGAAAGCCGGCCCAATTGCAAACGCTATTTCGAAGCATTGGTCGCGCGGCCCGGCTATCAGAAGACGGTGGAACTGGGCGGTCCGGTGCTGATGGCCCGGCCTAGCTGACCGATGGCAAAATTCGAGGGCAGGCTTGCTACCGCCTGTCTGCTGGCCCTGACCCTTACCGCCTTTGCCGGCAATTCCCTGCTGGCGCGCGCGGCTCTGGCCGACGGCCAGATTGACTGGGCCGGCTATACGATCGTCCGGCTGCTCGCCGGCGGGCTTGTCCTGTCGCTGCTGATCGGAATGCGCAAGGGGCAGTCAGTCCTGCCCCAGCGCCAAGATGCGGTCGGCGCCCTGTCCCTGTTCGTCTATGCCGCGGCCTTTTCCTGGGCCTATATCGGGCTGGATGCGGGGCTGGGCGCGCTGATCCTGTTCCCCGCCGGGCAGATTACCATGCAGCTTATCGGCCTGACGCGGCAAATCGTGCCGTCGAGAGGACAATTGGCCGGGGCGGCTATTGCCCTCGTCGGTCTTGTCTATCTGATGATGCCGGGCGTAACCGCCCCGCCGCTGCTCAGCACATTGGCGATGATCAGCGCCGGGATGGCATGGGGTGTTTCGACCTGGGCCGGGAAGGCGGTTGGCGATCCCTCGCTGACCACGGCCCGCTATTTCGTCGGCGCCAGCCTGCTGACCTTGCTGCTGATCCCCTTGGTCGACTGGTCGATGTTCAGCTGGACGGGTGTCATCATGGCGGTCGTTTCGGGCGGCGTGACGTCCGCTCTGGGCTACGTCCTCTGGTATAATATGCTGGCCCGGATATCGATCACCAGCGCCGCCGTGTCGCAATTGTCGGTTCCGGCCATCGCCGCGATCGGCGGCGTGCTATTGCTGGGCGAAATATTGACGGCGCGGCTGCTGATCGGAGGGCTGATAATCTTTGCCGGTATCGGACTGACCAGCTGGGCTTCGATCAGAGCCAGCCGAAACTAGCCAACCGCATCCCGCACAACCGCTATTCCGGCTTCCCGCTGCTCCCGCAACTCGGCTTTCAGCTTCGCCGGATCGCGCGCAAAAACAAAGCCGAAGCTGACTCCGCCTTCCTTGCCGATGGTCGCATGGTGCAGCTTGTGCGCCTGTACCAGCCTTTTGGCGTAGCCGCCCCGCGGCACATATTTGAAATAGCGCTGGTGGACCAGACCGTCGTGGACCAGCGTGTAGATGATGCCGTAGAATAATATGCCGAGACCGATCCATGTGCCCGGCTCCCAGGCATTTGCGCCCAGAACAAGCGGGCTGCCGACGGCGAACATCGAAATGCTCATCACCGCGCCGACCAGACCGAAGAGATCGTTTTTCTCCAGCATTTTGTCATGCGGCTCGTGATGGTCGCGGTGCCAGCCCCAGCCGAAGCCGTGCATGATATATTTATGGCTCGCCCAGGCGATACATTCCATCGCGACAGCCGACGCCAGGATGGTAGCGAGGATCGCAAACAGGCTCATTGTTTCTGATCCATTTTCCGCACGCGTGGCCGGCCCTCGCTAACATCGGCCACCCACTGAAATTTGTTCTGAGTGGTGATCACATAGATCGGCATTCTGGCCGCAAAGGCAGAGAAGATATGAATCTCTGTTGGAACCGGATCGAGCACATGGGACACGGCAATGGCAACCGCTTCCTGACCCGGCTCGCCCGCGACCGGTAAAGCGAAGCAACTGGTCATGAATTGGCGTTGCTCGATTACTTTGCCATTTTCGACGGCAAAGCGATAATGTCCTCCCAGCGGAATGGTGAAATGGCTGGTCTGCGGCGTCAGCAAATAGACCAATATGGGGTCGCCTGCTTTCGCGGGAGGCAGGGTAACCAGATTAAAAGGGGATTTGCTGCACCTCTCCAGAGCCGATGCATCAATCGCCCTGCTCGCATCTATCAATTCAAGCTGTTTCGCACTCAATTCAGCCTCTTCACCGGCCAAAAGCCTGCGATCGCTAACCTTGCCATCGCCCCAGACCGCCGAATATACGCCCTGCAAACGGTCACCTTCGGGTTTCCAGAAGGTCACCAGCAGGCCGGTCTCCACGTTTGTGACGACCCATCCGCGGATTCCGCTGCCGTCCAGATCCTCGATATCTTCCCGCATGGCGTCGGTCGTGTGCCAGGCGGCCTGATCGTAGCGATACAGATCGAATCCGCGGTCCAAGGCCAGCTGCAGCGCCTGGTCTTCGGTGCTGGACCCGGCGTTCTCCTGCGCCAGGGTTGAGGTGCCGGACAGGGCCAGCAGGGCGATCAGGAGGGAGCGAATGATAATCATCTGGCGAAGATAGGCCTATTTGAATAGCAATTGAAGCCACTTCTGACTTGCACGGCCAATTGATCTGACTAAACGAAACACCATATTGGAAGTCAGGAGCTTATGACCGAACCGAAGACCCTCTACGAGAAAATCTGGGACGCCCATGTTGTCGACCAGCGTGCCGACGGCACGGCGCTGATCTATATCGACCGGCATCTGGTACATGAAGTAACCAGCCCGCAGGCCTTTGAAGGGCTGCGCAAAGCGGGCCGCAAGGTGCGGCGGCCGGATCTGACGCTGGCGGTGCCCGATCATAATCTGCCGACCACGGCGCGGCTCGATGCGCAGGGCAAGAAAATCCCGATCGCCGACCCGCAGAGCGCGGCCCAGCTGGAAGCGCTGGAGGCCAATGCGCCGGCCTTCGGTATCAAATATATCGGCGCCAGCGATATCAACCAGGGTATTGTCCACGTGATTGGTCCGGAGCAGGGCTTTACCCTGCCGGGTACGACCATGGTCTGCGGCGACAGCCATACTGCCGCGCATGGCGCACTGGGCGCGCTGGCCTTCGGCATCGGCACGAGCGAGGTCGAGCATGTGCTGGCGACGCAAACGTTGCAGCTGACCCGCTCGAAATCGATGGAAATCCGGGTCGAGGGCCTGCTTGGCCCCGGCATCAGCCCGAAAGACCTGATCCTTCATATCATCGGCGTGATCGGGACGGCGGGCGGCACCGGCCATGTCATTGAATATCGCGGTGAAGTGTTCGAACAGATGTCGATCGAGGGCCGTCTGACCGTCTCCAACATGTCGATCGAGGGCGGCGCGCGCGCGGGCCTGATTGCGCCGGATGAAAAGACATTTGCCTATCTGAAGGGTCGTCCGATGGCGCCCAAGGGCGCGGACTGGGATGCGGCCGTGGCCTATTGGAAGACGCTGCCGACCGACGAAGGCGCGAAATTCGACAAGAGCGTCACGATCAACGCCGCCGATGTGTCGCCGACCGTGACCTGGGGAACCAGTCCGGAGGATGTTGTCCCGGTGAACGGAATCGTACCGTCGCCGGAAAGCTTTGCCGACCCGTCAAAACAGGACGCCGCGCGCAAATCGCTGGATTATATGGGGCTCGAAGCCGGGCAGGCGCTGCGCGATGTGGCGGTGGAAAATATCTTCATCGGCAGTTGCACCAACAGCCGGATCGAGGATCTGCGGGCTGCCGCCGCGATACTGGAAGGCCGCAAGAAGGCCGGCAATGTGAAATGGGCGATCGTTGTACCGGGTTCGGGCCTTGTGAAGGCTCAGGCCGAAGCCGAAGGGCTCGACCGGATTTTCACCGAGGCCGGTTTTGAATGGCGCGAGCCGGGCTGTTCGGCCTGTCTTGGCATGAACCCGGACAAGGTGCCAGCAGGCGAACGCTGTGCATCCACTTCCAATCGCAATTTTGTTGGCCGGCAGGGCCCGGGTGCTAGAACGCATCTGATGTCACCGGCCATGGCTGCGGCTGCGGCAGTAACCGGTAAGCTCACCGACGTGCGCGAACTGACGAAATGAGAGGTTGATATGAGCGAGGACAATAAAAAAGATGAGCCGTCCGTGAAGGATCAGGCTTCCACCGACAATGAGGCGGGTAAATGGTCCACCGGCGCCAAGGTCGGGGCAGCGATCGGCTCGGCAGCTGTGGCCGCGGCGCTGATTTATGCGGGCCGGCATCAGATGAAAAAGCATGATGATTTCAAGGCGGTGAAGGGCAAGCCACTGCCGAAATATGAAAATGAACCGGATTATGACGATGATGGCGAGGAAGAGTAGATGAAACCCGTCAATCGCGTTGAAGGCCGCGCCATTCCCTTCGGTCAGAAAAATGTCGATACCGATGTCATTATCTCTGCCGAATGGCTGAAGACGATTTCCCGGGAAGGGCTCGGCAAGGGCGCGTTCGGGTCGATCCGGGCAAAGGAAGGCAATGTTTTCGATGATCCGGAATATGCCGGTGCCTCGATCCTGATCGCGGGCGACAATTTCGGCTGCGGTTCGAGCCGCGAACATGCGGCCTGGGCGCTCGACGACATGGGCATCAAGGCGGTGATCGCGCCGAGCTTTTCCGATATATTTGCGGGCAATGCCTTCAAGAACGGCCTGCTGGCCATCGCCTTGCCGCAAGACGCGATCAACCGGCTTATGGAAGTCGCCAAGACCGATCCGGTCACCATCGACATGGAAAGCATGAGCGTGACGACACCGTTCCAGGACCGTTTCCCGTTCGAGATGGACCCGTTCCGGCACCAGTGCCTGGTCGAAGGGCTGGACGAAATTGACCTGACAATGGCGAAATCGGATGCCATAGAACGGCACGAGAAAAACAGCGATTCTGCAAAGCCCTGGCTGATACCGGCCACGGCATAGAATCCAGAAAAATTCCAGGGAAGGGAATGATATGAAGGCTTTGATGTCAACCAAAGTGGGCGGACCAGATACACTCGAGATGCTGGACGTCGCCGATCCGGTCGCCGGCAAGGGGCAGGTGCTGATCGATGTCAAAGCCTGTTCGATCAACTATCCCGACGTTTTGATCATCCAGGACATGTACCAGTTCAAACCGCCGCGGCCATTTGCTCCGGGCGGAGAAGTGTCCGGCGTCATCGCAGCTGTCGGCGAAGGCGTTGAAGATCTGAAGGTCGGTGACCGTGTTGCCTCGACCACGGGCCATGGCGGCCTGGTCGAAAAGGTTGCTGTCGACCAGAACAGCGTGTTCAAGATTCCTGACAGTGTTGGCTTTGAAGATGCGTCCGCGCTGCTGCTGACCTATGGCACGTCGATCCATGCGCTGGTCGATCGTGGCCATATCAGCGAGGGTGATACACTGCTGGTGCTTGGTGCTTCGGGCGGTGTCGGTATCGCTGCCGTCGAACTGGGCAAGGCTTTTGGCGCGCGCGTCGTCGCGGCGGTGTCCTCCGAGGAAAAGGCGGCTTTTGCCAAAGAAGCCGGCGCTGACGAGACCGTGATCTACGAGCGGGCTCCTTTCGACAAGGACCAGTCGAAGGCGCTGGCGGCGCAATTCAAGGCTGCCGTCGGTCCGAATGGCGCCGATGTCATCTATGATGCGGTAGGCGGCGACTATAGCGAGCCTGCGGTACGCTCGATCGCCTGGGAAGGCCGCTTTCTGGTGGTCGGTTTTCCGGCCGGTATCGCAAAACTGCCGCTCAATCTGACCCTGCTCAAGTCCTGCGATGTCTGTGGTGTCTTCTGGGGCGCTTATGCGATGCGCGATCCCAAGGGCAACCGCGCCCATATCGACCGGTTGTTCAAGCTTTGGGAACAGGGCAAGATCCAGCCCCGCGTGTCGGAGGTTTTCGCCTTTGAAGACGCTGGCCAGGCCATCCAGAAAATGGCGGATCGCGGCGCTATCGGTAAATTGGTGGTCAAGGTCGCCGACTGATTGGCCGCACGCACTTGCAGGAAGCATCGGTAATGCCTATTTTTATGACAATATTGATCAAGGGAAAGCCATGACAGACTTTAACGATCGTGAACGCGCGTTTGAAACCAAATTCGCGCGTGATGAAGAAATGGAATTCAGGGTAACTGCGCGGCGTAACCGTCTGCTGGGCCAATGGGCTGCCGAGAAAATGGCGCTGACACCCGAAGAGACCGCTGCCTATGCGAAAGAGGTCGTTGCGGCCGATTTTGAAGAAGCGGGTGACGAGGACGTCATTCGCAAGCTGCTCGGCGATCTGACTTCGGCTGGTGTCGACATTGATGAATCGGCTATCCGTACCGCTCTGACCGAAAAGATGGTTGAAGCCCGGCGTCAGTTTATCGAAGAAGCCAGCTAGCCATATGCCCATGGCAAGCGCAGATATCGAGGCGATGATATTGGCAGCCTTTCCGGACGCTTCGGTTGAAATTACCGATCTGGCCGGGGATGGCGACCATTATGCCGCCAAAGTGACCTCTGCTGCGTTTGCGGGGATGAACCGCGTTAAACAGCATCAGGCGGTTTACGCGGCACTGAAGGGAAAGATGGGCGGTGAACTGCACGCGTTGCAACTCACCACCGCGGTTCCCGACTAGGAGAATATTTATGACCGATGTAAACGAAAAGATCAAAACCGTGGTGAACAGCAATGATGTGGTGCTGTTCATGAAGGGAACCCCATTGTTTCCGCAATGCGGGTTTTCGAGCCGCGCGGTTGCCATTCTCGAGCATCTCGGGGTCGGCTTCGAGTCCTTCGATGTGCTGCAGGACATGGAGGTCCGCCAGGGGATCAAGGATTATTCCGACTGGCCCACAATCCCGCAGCTTTATGTCAAAGGCGAGTTTGTCGGCGGCAGCGATATCATGATGGAAATGTATGAAGCCGGCGAGCTGGGCGAATTGATGGCCGAGAAGAAGGTTGCTCCCGCCGCGGCCTGATCTCCTTCCCGCCAGGGATTGCTGACAAATAAAAAACGGCTCGGTCTAGGAGGACCGGGCCGTTTTTATTTGGGGTAAGTTTCGTCGAAACTTGTAATGAGAGGGGTCAACGAAGACCAGTAAGTCGACCCCCTCATTTACACCTCCTGCAAGGAGGATTTGGGTGTTAAGTGTTAAAGACATGATATTCGTAGCACCGCTCGTGCCACTTTTGAAATATCACGATATATCAGCTATATAGATGGTTTAACCGCTGTTAACGGTTGTAAAATTGTAAGATATTCCGACAGCGAGCCCGATCCCCGTCCGCACCGCTTTTCGACAAACGGTCGATGGTCGTCCACGAACGACATCGCTTTCCGGATTGATTGTTTACATCCGTAGTCATTGAAACTACAGATGTAGTCACTGACGATTCTCAAGGGAGGGACCAATATCGTGACCGAGCGCATTAGCGATGCCGAGCACGCCGTCATGGAAGTCCTGTGGAAACGCGCGCCGATGACCGCAACGGAAGTGGCTGAACAGGTTATCCCCGCGAAGGACTGGTCGCTCCAGACAGTCAAGACCCTCTTGTCCCGTCTGGCTGCGAAAGCCGTGGTCGGCACCGAGCGCGACGGGCGTCGGTTTCTCTATTCTCCGCTGGTGGAACGGGATGATTATCTCACCGGCGTATCACGAAATTTTGTGGACCGGCTTTTCGGGGGAAAAGTCACGCCATTGGTTGCGCATCTGGCCGAGGCCGATGAACTGAGCGCCGATGATATCCGCGAAATCGAGGAGCTTTTGAGGGAGTTGAAAAAATGAGCGGCGAATTGAACCAGTGGATCTGGGATACCATGTTCTCGATGACCTTGCTGATGGCGCTCGTATTGATCGTCCGCAAGCCGGTCAGCCATTTTTTCGGAGCGCGCATTGCTTATCTTCTGTGGATATTGCCGCTGGCCCGTCTGTTCATGCCGACGCTGACGCTGGAGGCACCCGCTGTCACCGAACCGGTTGCCCCATTTGTACCGATGGCGCTGGGATCGGAAATGGTCGCCAGCGTACCCGCCCAAGCGACCGCGCTCAGCGCGCTGGCATCGCTCGACTGGATGATGATCGGCATCATCATCTGGCTCGGCGGAGCCGGTCTTCTGTTCATCAGCAAACTGGCTGCCTATCTTCAATTTAGGGAGGATATCGTGTCGGACGGAAGGCTGATCGGTCGGCACGAGAATATCAAAATTCTCGAAACCGCAGCGATCAGTGGGCCACTGGCTTTCGGCCTGATTGAAAAATATATTGCGGTTCCCACCAATTTCTTCCGCGACTATGCGCCGCGCGAGCGGGAGCTGGCGCTGGAACATGAGATCGCACATCACGAATCAGGCGATCTGGCCGCCAATTTCGTCGGGCTGACGATTCTGTCGCTGCACTGGTTCAACCCGGTCGCCTGGTTTGCCTGGATCGCTTTCCGGCAGGATCAGGAGACCGCATGCGACGCGCGCATCCTGGCGAAGAGCGGTCGCGAAGTCCGGGCTGTTTACGGCCGTACGATCGCAAAGTCTGCTTCCGGCCACCGCCTGGGTCTCGCCAGTCCGCTGAACCAGAAGGACAAGATCAAAGGGCGTCTCAAGATGCTCGGACGATCCGAAAAATCCTCGCTGCGCCGGAAACTGGGCGCTGGACTGGTGGCGGTCGGTACGGTGGTGACATTGCCGCTGACCGCGACGGTCACCTATGCAGAGTCAGTAGAGGCGGTAGAGCCGCTGGATATTCCGGAACCTCTGACACCCGCAATTCCCGCTGCGCCGCTCGCGCCGACGGCACCGGAAGCGCCTGCGGCTCCTCTCGCTCCTGCAGCCGATAGCGAGACGGTCAACATCACTATGCTCAATGGGCGCAAAGCTGCCGACCTGTCGAAGGACTATGTGCACAAGATCAAGCATAATGGCAGAACCGTCATCCTGCGTACCGACAAGAAGCTGAGCGAAAAAGAAGTGCGCAAGATGGTTGTCGAAGCCGAAAAATCACGGCTGAAGGCAGAGAAGTCCTTGCTTCAGGCAGAGCAATCGCGGACCACGGCTCAGGAATGGCGCATCAAGGCAGATGAATCACGCCGGAAAGCGGAGCAATCCCGGCTTCAGGCAGACGTGTCCCGGGCCAAGGCCGCGGAATGGCGGATCAAAGCCGACAAGGCGCGGCGGGAAGCTGACATCAAGCGGGAACTGGCTGCGGCCGAAAGAGAGATGAAGCAGGAGCTTCGGGAAGCCGAGCAGGAAATGCGCGAAGCCCTGAACGAAGCCGCAGTGGAGCGGAGCGAAGCGATGAAAGAGGCTCGCCGGGCCCAGCAGGAGGCACTGCAGGAGGTAACGCCCGTCGCCCGCCTCACATCGATATTCTACACCAAGGGAAGCACGCGATCTTCCGCCACTGATGTCAAGGTCAAGGGCCCCGATTGCATCGCCATGAACAAGCAGATCGCCATGGGTGGGGCTAATGGTCTGGCGACGCAGGCCTGGGCCGTGGTGGCGGGGTGCGGCGGCTTTGAGGTCAAGGTCGACAAGGCCGCGATTCTCGATGCCGCGCTGCAGGGGCTGAAAAAAGAACGGGCCGAGGTCGTGAACTGCAAGGATGACAAGGTCCAGCGCGCCAGGAAGATCGAGGAAATCGACCGCAGCATCAAACAGGTGAAGGCCCAGATGGCGATGATTTAAGCCGGGGAAACCGTTTATAACGGGGCAAAAGGGCGGTTCGTTTCACGGGCCGCCCTTTTTCGTGGTTGTTTTATGGCCCGGATATGCCACATCAGAGCCATGGACTTTGACCCTTCAAAATATCCCACCGGCCTGTGCGAGCAGATGGAACCGCTGGTCGCCCGCGTGCTGGCCGGCAATCCCAGCCCCTATACCTATACGGGCACCCAGACCTATATTGTCGGAAACAAGTCCGATCGGGCGGTCATCGATCCCGGCCCTGCCATTGACGGCCATATAGACGCGATACTGGCCGCTGTCGGCAACGCACGGATCACAGCGATCATGTGCACCCACACCCACCGCGACCACAGTCCGGCTGCTGCGCCGCTGGCTACGCGCACCGGCGCCCCGATCATCGGCTGCGCGCCGCTGGTTTTGGCAGATGATGGCCCGCGCGCCGATGAAAGTTTCGACAAGGATTATAAGCCCGACCAGGTGCTCGCTGATGGCGAGACGGTGTCCGGAGACGGCTGGACCATCGAGGCGGTGGCGACACCTGGACATACCTCCAATCATCTCTGCCTCGCGGTGCAGGAATCCGGCGCGATGTTTACCGGCGACCATGTCATAGCCTGGTCTACCAGCGTCATCGTGCCGCCCGATGGCGACATGGCCGACTATATGGCGAGCCTGCAGAAGCTTTATGAGCGCGAGGACAAGGTCTATTATCCTGCCCATGGCAAGAAAGTGACCAATCCGCGCCAGCTGGTCCGCGGTATGATGGGGCATCGCAAACAGCGCGAGCGACAGATACTGAAACTGCTGGAAGAAGGTCCCGCCGCGATCAAGGATATGGTTCCGCGCATGTACAAGGGGCTGGACCCGCGGCTCAACGGCGCGGCCGGGCAATCGGTGCGTGCGCATCTGATCGACCTCCAGAACAAGGGCCGTGTGGCGGAAACGGGTGACGTCTGGGCGATGGCCGGATGACGGCGGAAACATCACGCCGCTTCTGGGTTCCGGTTGCTGTCACCGGCGTGATATTCATCATATTGGGCGCTCTTGCCTGGCTGCTTTTTGCCCGCGTGGAAAACAGCATCGCGCCCGACCCAGTGTCGATCGCCAATGCCAGCCTGACCAATATGCAGGAGCAGAACCGGCTGACGGTCTTTTCCGCCAGCTATAATGCCACCGTCACCACGACGCTGACCAGGCTTGGCCTCTCGGCCCGCAAGACCCTGATCATGCCCGGGACGGTGCGCTACGAACTGGATTTGGCCAAGCTTGGCGCCGATGATGTCCGCTGGGATGCTCGCGACAACACGCTTTATGTCGAGATCCCGGCGATCGAAATCGCCCGGCCCGAGGTGCATATCGAGCAAATCCAGACCTATGATGACGGCGGCATATTGATGGCGCTGACCGACGCGCAAGAGGTCCTCGACCAGGCGAACCGCAAAAAGGGTGTCGATGAATTGGCGAAGCAGGCGCTAAACCCCATGCAGGTTCGTATGGCCCGGGAAGCCGCACGTCGCGCGGTGCGGCATAATTTTGCTGTGCCGCTGCAGGCCGCTGGGGTGGAAGCGAAGGTTGACGCCTTTTTCCCATATGAACGCAGCCGCTACAAGGAACGGTGGGACTATTCGCGGCCGATCAGGGATGTGCTGGCGGAACAGCAGAAGAAGAGGGAAGAGGCGCAATGAGATTGCCGATCATGACTGCGACAGCGATGCTGGTGGCTGGACTGGTCTTGGCGGGCTGCGAACGGACTCCGCAGCCGGAACCGCTCTCGGAAACCGCTGGTTTTGCCCTGCCGGAGCCGATCTCCAATAATGCGGTGGCCGTTGCCGACGGATCCGAAGGTCCGACATTGTACAGTTTCAACGGCCTGAAAGCAGGCAAGACGTGGAAAGACACAAGCAATGCCGCTTATGCCTGCGTGATCGCGTTGGAGTCTTGCAAGACGATTGCTTCGGTGCCGGTGCTGGAAGGGCGACTGGCCAGCGCCGCGGTGACCGTGGCTGGAAAAATCTATATTTTCGGCGGCTATACCGTCGCTCCCAATGGTGACGAGATCTCCACCCCGGAGGTATTTGCTTTCGATCCCGCAACCGGGCGTTACGAACAAAAGGCCGATATGCCGACCCCGGTCGATGATGCGCTTGCCGTGCCCTATCAGAACCGGTTCATCTATCTTATTTCCGGCTGGCATGATGAGGGTAATGTAAGCGTCGTGCAGATGTTCGATACGCAGACAGGCGCCTGGACCGAGGCTACGCCCTTTCCCGGTACCCCTGTCTTCGGACATAGCGGCGGGATCGCGGGCGACAGCATCATTGTCAGCGACGGGGTGGCGTCTGTTTTTGCCGACGGGAAGCGCAAATTTGTGGCGGCAAAGCTGACCTGGCGCGGCGATGTCGACCCGAAAAACCCGACGCAGATTACGTGGCGCGGCGTCGATGCCCATTCCGGTTCAGCGAAATACCGGATGGCGGCGATTGGCGACGAGGCCGGGCAGCGGATCATTTTTGCCGGCGGTGGCGACAATCCCTATAATTATGACGGCATCGGCTATGACGGGGTGCCGGCCAAGCCATCCGGAGGCTTTTTTGCTTATGATCTGAAAAGCGACCGATGGATGGAACTGGGGCGCCTCGCCGAACTCAGCATGGACCATCGCGCGCTCGCGAAGGCTGGCGGGGACTATTATATCTTGGGCGGCATGGATGCGGAGCAGAAGGTCACCGACCGGATTGTCAAATTCCGTATCAGCAATTGATTTCCTTTGGACGGTAACTTGCCCTAAACTAGTCGGGAATCAGAAACTCCGTTCGCCCTGAGCCTGTCGATGGGCGGCAAGAGCATGTTTCGACAAGCTCGACAGCAACGGAACAGGAAATAGGAAGAGTATAATGGACGCACGTGGTGGAATTGGCGGCAGCTTGGCCGGGGTCGATATTGTCGAGGAAATCAACAAGCTGCGCAAGGAGCGCAACGCGATCATCCTCGCCCATTATTACCAGAAGCCGGAAATCCAGGATATTGCCGATTTTGTCGGTGACAGTCTCGAGCTTTCCCGCAAGGCGGCGGAAACCGATGCTGATGTCATTGCGTTCTGTGGCGTGAAATTCATGGCCGAGACCGCGAAAATCCTGTCGCCGGAGAAGATTGTCGTGTTGCCGGACATGGATGCCGGCTGCTCACTGGAAGACAGCTGCCCGCCGGACAAGTTCAAGGCGTTCCGCGACGAGCATCCCGATCATATCGCGCTGACCTATATCAACTGCTCGGCCGAGGTGAAGGCGCTTAGCGACATCATCGTCACCAGTTCATCGGCGGAACATATTCTCTCGCAAATCCCGCTCGAGCAAAAGATCATCTTTGGCCCGGACAAGCATCTTGGTGGATATATCGCCAAGAAAACCGGCCGCGACATGCTGCTCTGGCCCGGTGTCTGCATCGTCCACGAAGCGTTCAGCGAGACCGAGTTGCTCAAGCTGCAGGCCCAGCATCCCGATGCGCCGGTTGCCGCCCATCCCGAATGCCCCGCCTATATTCTCGATCACGCCGACATGGTCGGCTCGACCAGCGCGATCCTGAAATATGCGAAGTCATTCGACGGCGACACGATCATCATCGCCACCGAACCGCATATCATCCACCAGATGGAAAAAGCGGTACCGGAAAAGAATTTCATCGGTGCGCCCGGCGCGGACGGCAACTGCAATTGCAATATCTGCCCCTATATGGCGCTCAACACGATGGAGAAACTCTATGTGGCTCTGCGTGACCTCGAACCACGCATCGAGATGGACGAGGAACTGCGCCTGCAGGCCCGCAAGTCGATCGACCGGATGATGGAAATGGCGAGCGCAACGGTCGGGCAGGGGGACCTGGGGCCGACTGATCTGGCGCATGAGGGTTGAGCTGAAAGTTTCTCCTTCTCCCTTGAGGGAGAAGGATACGAAGCCTTGTCCGCAGGATTAGGCGCAGTTGGATGAGGGTGTTCCCCGTCATCGAGAGCAGCGCACCCTCACCCAGCTACGACTAGGTTGTGTACTCATAAAGGGGATTCCCATAGCGCAATAGATGTGATTCACTGTCTTTAGAGGAGGTGTATCATGGCACGATTTGATTTGAGTGATGCGGAGTGGTCGATTATCGCTCCGCTATTGCCCAACAAGCCGCGCGGCGTGGCGCGGGTGGATGACCGGCGGGTACTAAACGGTATTTTTTACATTTTGCGCACGGGCTCGCCCTGGCGGGACCTTCCGGCACGCTATGGCCCGTACACGACGGTCTACAATCGCTTCAACCGATGGGCGAAGGCTGGTGTTTGGATTAATATATTCAATGCCTTGGCAGCAGGTTCGCCAGAATCCATGGCATTTATCGACAGTTCCATCATTCGCGCTCACCAGCATTCCAGCGGTGGTAAAAAGGGGGCCCGGATCACGCCATTGGTCTCTCTCGTGGGGGACTGAGTACCAAGCTGCATGCCGTGGTCGATGCCGAGGGCTTGCCAATCCGTCTCGCCCTGTCGCAAGGCCAGATATCCGATCATGCGGCCGCCGCCGGTCTGGTCGCCAGCCTGAAACGCCTACGCCATCTCGTCGCCGACCGGGGTTATGATGCCCGCGCCCTGGTCGAACAGGTCGAGGCCATGGGTGCCACAGCCCATATCCCAACCCAGCGCAATCGCAAGATACAACGCTCAGTCGCCGCGAACATATATCGTCAGCGCAATCTGGTCGAAAGATACTTCTGTAAACTCAAGCACTTCCGAAGATGTGCCACCCGCTTCGACAAGCTCGCCAGAAACTTCCTCGCCACCGTCGCACTCGCGTCAACCAGACTCTGGCTAAGATTTTATGAGTCCACGACCTAGGCAGCAAGCTGCCAAGTCTGCGCAACCCTCTCCCTGGAGGGAGAGGGATTCGCTTACCCCGCCATCACCCTCTTCACCACTTCCGGTTCTGCCCGGATCACCTTTAGATAAGCGCGGACCGCAGGCGGGGGCATGTGGCGGCCGATTTCATATTGGCGGATATTGGCGAGCGGGATGCCGTAGGTTTTGGAAAATTCCTCTTGGGTCATGCCGAGGTCGTAACGGAGTACCCGGATGAAGCGGCCCATATGCGCGCGTTCGAGCCCCGCGACGCTGACGTCGAAGTCCTCCGGGTCATTCGGATCAGCGGGGATTGCGATCATAGTCTCTTTGTTCCCGGCCATTGCTCCTCCTTACTGAAATCAATCTTGTTGCCGCGCCGCGCTCTACATAGATTGTGGTAAAAAGCTTGCCGTCAACCAGACCAATCGCCTTGTACCTGTCTTCGCCGTCGATAGGTCTGAAGGACGGTAGAATCTCGACAAATGGATCATCAAAAATCCGCTGCCTGAACGACAGCCGCAGATGATGCTTTGCCCGGTTAATCGCATCCTTACCTGGACGAAATTCGAAATCCATGCCGCAATATATGTGAAACACATAGTCATCACAAGCGATGCGCTGCGAAAAGCCATGACAGTTTCGGCCAGTTCTTTGCTCTTTCTCTCGTAAGGAAGAAGGATATGGAGCCTTGTCAGCTTGCTGGCCAGGCGGAGTTGGATGAGGGTGTTCCGCCGATGATGGGGCGCGCGAAATGTGCGGAGCGGTGCACCCTCATCCAGCTTCGGCTAAACTCCTTCCTCGTTAAGCCTTCGCATCCTTCTCCCTCAAGGGAGAAGGCAGATTCCTGCTTTCACCTGACAGTCGATTGGGTTAGGTCGATAGTCATGACCTTCACCCTCGACCGTTTCGATCTCGACGCTTTCGTCGCAGCCACGCTCACCGAAGACCTCGGGGCACCTTATGGGGAAGGGGGGCGCGATGTGACATCGGAAGCGGTCATTCCCCCCGATGCGATATTCTCCGGCGTGATGGACAGCCGCCATGATGCGGTGATTGCCGGCCTGCCGATTGCCGAGGCGTTTTTCCGCTATCTCGATCCCGATGTGGAGATCGAAATACTGGTCGGCGAAGGCGAGGCGGTTGCAGCAGGCACCGATATCATGCGGCTGAAGGGCAAGGGGCGCGCGATGCTGACCGCGGAGCGCAGCGCGCTCAATACGGTGCAGCATTTGACCGGCATTGCCAGCATGACCAACGAATATGTCCGGAAGATCACAGGCACGGGCTGCACATTGCTCGACACGCGCAAGACCATTCCGGGACTGCGTGTGCTGGAGAAATATGCGACGCGGATGGGCGGGGCGCAGAATCACCGCATGGGCCTGTGGGACGCAGCAATGATCAAGGATAATCATGTGGCTGTGGCGGGTTCGGTCGGCGAAGCAGTCCGGCGCGCCAAGGATGCGGGCGTCGAAAATATCATTTGCGAAGTCGACCGGGTCGACCAGATCGAGCCGGCGCTGGCGGCAGGGGCGACGCACTTGCTGCTCGACAATATGGAGCCAGCGATCCTTCGCGGTGCGGTGACCCTGATCGCCGGCCGCGTGGCAACCGAGGCGAGCGGCGGCGTGACGCTGGAGACTATTCGCGACAAGGCGGAGACGGGGGTGGATTATATTTCGGTGGGCAGGCTCACGCAGAGTGCGCCTGCGGCTGATATCGGGCTGGATTTTGAACAGGTATAGCAATCGTCATCCCGGCGAAGGCCGGGATCCAGGCCAATCGTCTGAGCTACGGAAAACTCGGGTTAGGCCCCAGCTTTCGCTGGGGCGACCATCGATTTTAATCCTGTTTTTGGCTATGGCCGCGACCCCCGCCCAAGCCCAATCCTACCAATGCAGCCCTCCATCCGGCCTCAGCGCCCCCGCCGAGCGCAAGCCGGCATCCGAACCGCGCCGTATCAAGCCGATCACCCGCTACACCTTGGCGCTCAGCTGGTCGCCGGAATATTGCAACAAGCGCAAGGACAGCCGCCGCGACAAGACGCAGTGCAGCGGAGAGGATGGCAGTTTTGGCTTCATTCTCCATGGCCTGTGGCCCGACGCCCGCGATCCCGCCTATCCGCAGTGGTGCGCGCCGACCAGGGCGCTGCCACCGGCGGTGGTGAAGCGCAACTTCTGCATGATGCCCTCGACCCAAATGATGGCGCATGAATGGGCGAAGCATGGCACCTGCATGACCAAGCGTCCGGAAACCTATTTCCGCGTCTCGCGGATCATGTTTGATGCGGTCCGCTTTCCCGACATGGACCGGCTGTCGCGCAAGCCGCTGACGGCAGGCCAGTTCCGCAACGCCTTTGCGGCGGCGAACGAGGGGCTTCGGCCCGATATGATACGGCTGAAAATCAACCAGCGCGGCTGGCTGCAGGAAGTGAAGCTCTGTCTCGGCAAAAGCTTCCGTCCGCAGCGCTGTCCCGCCTATATGCGGGCGGCGAAAGACGATATGCCGGTCAAGATTTGGCGCGGGGGCTGATTTCCTTGTTCGCCCAGTCGGTCAGACTGGTCATGACTTTAGCCAGCTCCAGACCCTTGGCACTTAACTGATATCCGGCAGATTGATGCTCGATAATCCCCAACGCCTTCAGATCCCCGAGCCGGGCGTTGAGCGTTGTCGGGGACAGCATGTCGCAGGATTCTTGCAACGCGCGGAACGTAAATGGTCCGTTTCTCAGTTCCCACATGATCCGCAGAGTCCATCTTTTCCCAAGCGAATCCAGCAGGATCATGACGGGGCGATTGCTTTTCTGATTGCTCAATGTTGACACTCTCTTGACGCTACATAATTAGTAGCATATTTATGCTACAGAAAACATAGCAAGGAGTCGGGCCATGGGCAATATTCTTACCCCTGTCATGCCACCATATTCACCAGAGCTGACCGCCGTGATGCAACATTATCCGCGACAGGACGGCTATTTGCTGAAATTGTTTCGCGTGTTCGCAAACAGCGCGCGCTTTGCGAAAAAGGGCGTGCCCAATTTGCTTGATAAGGACAGTCCCTTACTTCTCCGCGAGCGTGAAATAGTCATTCTCCGGACGACCGCTAATAATGATTGCGAGTATGAATGGGGTGTCCATGTTGCGATCTTCGCCGGCGCAGCCGGATTTTCAGAAGCGCAGATTTCTGCCACTAAAACAGGAAAATGCGACGATCCGGCGTGGGATGACAAGGAAAAATCCCTGTTGGCATCGATTGATGATTTATGCCGCGCGGGAACCATAGCAGAGGAAAATCTTGCATCGTTTCAACGGTTTTGGACCAGAGAAGAGCAGATGGAAATAATGGCGCTATGCGGAACTTACCATACGGTCAGTTTTGTCGCCAATGGCGCGAGGGTGGAGCTTGAAGATTTCGCGGCCCGTTTTCCCACTGCCTAAACGTCTAGCGTCCGTGTACCGGGGTGATGCTTGTCGAGATGTTTGCGGATGATCTTCAAATTCTTGCTGTTCGAACGCCAAAAAAAGTCGAACACATCGCCGGCGAAAGGAATGGCACCGAGCGCCGTATCGATGCCGACATTGGCCGCCATGCGGGTCAGTTGCAGCTTGGACATGCCCAGATTGCGCGCTTCCCAGACAATATAGGCACCCATGAGGGCGGTGACGATGTCACCGACCACAGGGACCAGTCCGACGATGGAATCGACGCCGATCGGGCGATTGATGCCAGGGATCACGAAGGCGCGCTCCAGCACCTTCTCCATCGCCTCGACGCGGGTTCGGACCGCTTGCGGATCGCGGCTGACGTCGGGCAATTGCTCGGCGAGACGTTTTAACTGTTCTTCGGAAATGGCCATGCGACCTCCCTGTCATATACTAGTGATACAGTCAGGATATGGGGATGCCGACCAGCGGATTCAATGGATGCCAGCCCCTCGGGTTGACGGCAAAGCCGCGCTGGCCCTGCCGGGCGATGGACCAGCGGATCGGAACCGCGATCGGAATGAAATTATAATGGTCGATCAGTATGATCTCGATCTCGGCATAGAGACGGGCTTTGATCTGCAAATTGGTTGCTGCATCCGCTTCGGCGATCCTCGAATCGGCGTCGTTCAGACAGACCGTCGTTTTCATGCAGGTGAATTGCTTCAGAAACCACTGGGCGCTGTCATAGGGGGCGATCTCGTCGAGCAGCTGGACATCGGCCCTCTGGTTCAGTGCGACTTTCCGTGCGTCCAGCCCCACGCGCCGGAGATCGGACTGGATACGCTTGAACAATATATCGGCGCCCGCGGCATCGGGTAGCGCGATGGCCAGCGGCATGACCGGCCCTTCGGACGCTTTCCACCGACTGACATGGTTTCTGGCAAAGACTATCCGGTCCTGCATGGTCATGGCGGCCCAGTCGGGATAAGCGTTGATGCCCTCGACATCGAGCGCCTCGGGGATGATCTTGAGCCGGCTCTGCCAAGCGCTGACGCCGGGAAAGGAAGTCAGCAGGGCCGGGCGATTGATCGCCATAGCCAATATTTCCCGGTTGCCGGGAACCGCCCAGAACCCATTGGCCCGAATGAATCGCAGTCCGAACAGGCCGGCAACCGGATCGAGCCGCAGGTCGCCGCTGCTGATATCCGCCGCATCGACGAGCGGAAGATGATGATATTTGCCGTTCAGCACGACCTGCGCGCCACCCGCCCGGTAGCGGGCGATGGCGGTTGCGGCGGGTTCACTGCGCAGCGACACCCAGCGCTCGTCTTCTTCCTCCCCGTCCTGTTCTTCCTGCGATGGTTCTTCAAACTGTGTCAGTTTGATGCCATTGTCTTCGCTCAGCAGGCGCATTGGGCCAGCGCCATGCCCGGCCCGGAACAGTCCCATTTCCGGCTGGGCGAGCAGCTGGAGAAAATTGGGATGCGGCGCATCGAGCTTGATCTCGATCACCCGGCCTGTCATCGACACCACTTCGTCGACCACCGAAACATCATGTTGCAGGCGACTGTTGCGCAATTCGACAAAGCGTTCGCGCAGCAGGCGCGCAACCCGCTCGGCGGTGATCTCCCTGCCGTCGTCCCATCTGGCGTCGAACAGGCGGAAAATATAGCTCAGCCCGTCGTCGGAAACGATCCAGCGTGCAGCTAGCGCGGGTACCACCCGGCCCTCTTCATCAAGCCCGACCAGTCCCTTGGCAATTGAAGCGCGCATCGTTGCGGAGGCAAAATTCAGTCGCGTCCCGATCGGATTGATCCGCGTTTCGCCATCTTCGACCACGGTGACTCTCACCTGATCCTCATCTCCGGCAAAGCCGCAGGCGCCGAGCATCGTTACGGCGAAAGCCGCAAAAATGCTGTTACGCCGGAATGTCGAACGGAAATTCATCATGGCCTTATACGCAAAGTGCGGCTGGGATGCACATTGGAAATATTATCTTTCCACCCCGCGATCCGCTCCGCCACGAGGCTGCGGGTGACATAGAAATAGAGCGGCAGGACAGGCATGTCGGTAATCAGGATCGCTTCGGCCTGTTGCGTCAATGTCCGGCGTCGGGCCGGGTCCGGTTCGGCGAAAGCAAGCACGAGCAGCCGGTCATAATCGGGATTGTCGTAGCCTGAATAATTGCCCGCGCCATTGGCCTGCTGGTGAACCTGCAGGAAATTTTCCGGTGTCGGAAGGTCAGCAATCCAGCCGGAGCGGGCGAGCGAGAATTCATGGCGGCGCAGCGCGGCGAAATGGAGGGCTGCCTCGCTGTTGAACAGGCTGGCTTCGACGCCAAGCGGCTGCCACATGGCGGCCATCGCGACGGCAACCCGGCGATGTTCGGTGGAGCTGTTGAAGCGAATTTCGAAGCGCAGCGGATGGCCCGCGTCAAATCCCGCCGCCTCGAGCAATGCACGCGCTTCCCGCAATCTCTTCTCCCGCGGCCAGTCTGCCCATTCGGGCCTAGCCGCTTGCGCGCCGACCAGTCCTGGTGGCAGCAATCCCCATGCGGGAATATTACCGATGCCGATGACCTTCTCGGCGATCCACTGGCGTTCGACTGCCATGGACAGAGCGGTTCGCACCCTGCGGTCGTCAAAGGGCGGTGCGCGAGTGTTGAAAGCGAAATAATAGCTGCCCAGATAGGGCACGCTGTGGGCGGCGGCAGGATGATGTTCTTTCAGCCATTGATGGCGGCTTGCGGGGTAATCCGCCGCAATATCCGCGCCGCCGGAGAGGAACAGGCGCATCGCGGACAGGCTGTCATCCATCGGCTTCCAGATGATTGTCGCTGTGGGTGCCGCTTCGTCATGCCAGGCAGGATTGCGCTCCAGCCGGGCATGGTCATTCAGCTTCCATTCGGACAGTTGATAAGGTCCACTGGCGACCATCGGACGGTCCGCTGTCCACTGGTCGCCGGCTTCCTTGATCCGGTGGAGCGGCAGCGCTGCCATGGCCGGATGGGCCAACAGCGCCGGCAGCGCCGGATCGGGAGCGGCGAGCGATACGATCACCAGATTGCCGTCCGGCGCCTCGATAGCGAGTATATTGCCAAACAGGGCCTGGGCAGGCGCCGCCGTTTCGGACGCACGCAGGCGGCGCAGCAGGGCAGGGAAGAGCGAGGCATCAAAGGCAGTGCCATCGGAAAAGCGCAAATTGTCCCGCAGGGTGAAGGCCCAGGTCAGACCATCGGCGGCAATTTGCCAGCTTTTTGCCAATCCCGGCTCCGCCGCACCGCCGGCATCCAGACGGGTCAGACCCTCGAACTGGTCCGCAGCAACCCGGAGCGAGGACAAGTCGGATATTTTTTGCGGGTCGAGGCCCTTGATCTCCGAATCGGACAGGCGGACGATCTGCGCCGGTCCCGGCGCGGTATCTGCCACCGGTCTGCTATCGCAGGATATCAGCAGCAGGCAGGTGCAGAGAAGAGCGATATAGCGCATGTTACCCGTCTAGATGTTTTTGCCGGCTCGACAAAGCGGAACTCTTGTGCTTGTTCAATGCGCTTAGGAGAAATGCTGCATGACCGGCTTACATTATGATATTTCCACCATCGGCGATGTGGGGCCTGCGATTTCGGGGCTGTTGCCCGAAATTGCGGCGCGCGCTGAGGAAACCGAAAAGGCGCGGCGCCTGCCAGCCGATCTCGCGGCAAAGCTGGCTGGAGCAGGGGCCTTCAATCTGTCCAAGCCGGCTTCGCTGGGCGGGCTGGAGCTGGAGCCGCTCGACTTCATGAAAATCGTCGCCACGGTTGCCGAAGCAGATGCCAGCGCCGGCTGGTGCGTGATGATCGCGGTGACCTCGACGCTTGGCGCGGCCTATATGGCTGAGCCGGTGGCGCAGGAAATATTCGGGGCTGATGATGTCATCACCGGCGGTGTTTTCGCGCCGATGGGCCGGGCCGAGGACATGGGCGACCATTATCTGCTTAGCGGCCAGTGGCAATGGGGTTCCGGCTCCGCCAATTGCTCCTGGCTGGGCGGCGGGGCGATGATCTTCAAGGATGGGGAGCTGCAGAAATTCGATAATGATGCTCCCTATCACCGGATGCTGTTCTTTCCGGCCAGTGATGTCTCCTTCATCGACAGCTGGCATGTCGCCGGTTTGAAAGGCACGGGATCGGGCGATTTCTCGGTAGAGAAGGTGCAGGTACCAAAGGATCGCAGCGTGTCTTTCGTGGGCGACCAGCCTCGCAATCCCGGTGCCCTGTACAAGTTTCCGCTATTTGGCCTGCTGGCGCTCGGGGTGTCTTCGGTCGCTCTCGGCAATGCCCGGGCCGCGCTGGAAGAAATCCGCACTATCGCGATCAACAAGAAGACGCCCGGTGGCGGGCGTTCGATGGCGCAGCGGGCCACCGTTCAGGTCGAACTGGCGCGGGCGACGGCGCTGCTGGCCGGTGCTTTCGGCTTTCTGGAAAATGCCATTGCCGAATGCTGGGCCGAAGCGCGGGGCAGCGATGAAATTTCCGTGAAGGGCCGGGCCAATTTGCGCCTTGCCTGTGCCCATGCCACGGAAATATCCGCTGAAGTCTGCAAGACCGCCTATACGCTCGGCGGCGGATCTGCGGTCTATTCGGACAACAGTCTGCAACGCCGCTTCCGCGATGCCCATGTCGCGACCCAGCATATAGCGACGGCTCCTGCCGTATTCGAACTCGCGGGCCGGATATTGCTGGATCAGCCCGCTGACATGGCAATGTTATAGGGATGGGGCAAAAGCCGGATATCTGCACGGTGCGACCGGCCAGGCCAATCGATTGTCAAAAACTGGTGCGGACGGCGGGACTCGAACCCGCACACCCATTTCGGATAGCAGATTTTAAGTCTGCTGCGTCTACCATTTCGCCACGTCCGCACCGGTAGGTCCAGCTCTTGCCGGAGCCTAGCGACAAGCATTATTGCGCGCGCGCGGTCAAGTGCGCAGACACAATATCTCGCATTATTTTTGGAAATCAGTTTTCGTTCAGCCGCTCGCGGATTTCCTTGCCGGGCTTGAAATAGGGCACTCTTTTGGCCGGAACTTCCACCGACTCTCCGGTGCGCGGGTTGCGACCGGTGCGCGGTTTGCGCTGACGGGTCGAAAAAGCGCCAAATCCGCGCAGTTCCACGCGCCCGCCTTCAGCCAGCTTCTGGCTGATCTGGTTGAAAAACAGGTCGACGATCTTTTCGATCTCATCCGGCTTCAGTTCCGGATTTTCTTCAGCCAGTTTTTCCAATAGTTCAGAACGTATCATCGGTGCGCCTTTCCGATTCCCGGTCGATCCAGTGAACTTCCTCGAAGGAAACTTTCGGAATCGGGCGGTCTGTCAGTTTCGAGACTCTTATTGATGCCAGAAATTATGTCTATTTTCAATGGTCTTGGCAACCTTGTCAGAAAATCGGTGTGAAATGGGACAGGGAAAAGAAAAAGCCCGCCCCGATCAGGGGGCGGGCCTTTCCGTAATAGCTATGCTGTGTTTGAAGAACTATTCTTCTTTCTTCTTCAGCGCGGCACCGAGGATGTCGCCGAGGCTTGCACCGGAATCGGTCGAACCGAACTGTTCCACAGCCTGCTTCTCTTCTGCCAGCTGATGGGCCTTGATCGAGAAGTTCGGCTTCTTCGAACGGTCGAAACCGGTGATCATGGCGTCGAGCTTCTGGCCGACCTGGAAGCGGTCCGGACGCTGTTCGTCGCGGTCGCGACCCAGATCGTTGCGCTTGATGAAGCCGGTTGCGCCATCGTCGCCCATCTGGACTTCGAGACCGCCGTCGCGGACTTCCAATACGGTGACGGTTGCCACAGCGCCTTTCTTGAGGCCGCCGGTGTCCGCTCCGCCCATGGCAGGTGCACCTTTTTCAAGCTGCTTCATGCCGAGCGAGATACGTTCCTTGTCGACATCGATGTCGAGAACGATCGCTTTGACCTGCTCACCCTTGTGGTGGAGGTTGAGCGCGTCTTCACCGGAAATGCCCCAAGCGATGTCGGACATGTGAACCATGCCGTCAACGTCGCCTTCGAGACCGATGAACAGACCGAATTCGGTCGCATTCTTGACTTCGCCTTCAACGGTGCTGCCAACCGGGTGCGTATCCGCAAAGTCGGTCCACGGGTTGGACTGAGCCTGTTTGAGGCCAAGCGAAATACGACGCTTTTCGGTGTCGACTTCGAGAACGATGACTTCCACTTCCTGCGAGGTGGAAACGATCTTGCCCGGGTGGACGTTCTTCTTGGTCCAGCTCATTTCGGAAACATGGACAAGGCCTTCGATGCCTGGTTCCAGTTCGACGAAAGCACCATATTCGGTGATGTTGGTAACCGAGCCGGTAAGCTTGGTGCCGACAGCATATTTCTCGGTTGCGCTATCCCAAGGATCGCTTTCGAGCTGTTTCATGCCAAGCGAGATACGCTGGGTGTCCTTGTTGATCTTGATGATCTGGACTTTCAGCGTGTCGCCGATGTTGATCATCTCGTTCGGGTGGTTGACCCGCTTGTAGGAAAGATCGGTAACATGGAGCAGGCCGTCGATGCCGCCGAGGTCAACAAACGCACCATAATCGGTGATATTCTTGACGACGCCTTCGGTAACCTGACCTTCAGCCAGCGACTCGATGAGACCGCTGCGCTGTTCTGCGCGGGTTTCTTCGAGAATGGCACGACGCGAAACAACGATATTGCCGCGCTTGCGATCCATCTTGAGGATCTGGAAAGGCTGGGCGATGTCCATAAGCGGAGTAACGTCGCGCACGGGGCGGACGTCGACCTGGCTGCCGGGCAGGAAGGCTACGGCGCCGTCGAGGTCAACCGTGAAGCCGCCTTTGACGCGACCGAAGATAATGCCTTCGACGCGATTGCCTTCGTCATATTCTTTTTCCAGCTTGTCCCAGCTTGCTTCGCGGCGGGCGCGATCGCGGGACAGCATGGCTTCGCCGTTCACATTCTCGATGCGGTCGACATAGACTTCGACTTCGTCGCCAATGGAAATGTCGGCTTTCTGACCAGGAGCGGCGAATTCGCGCAGCGCTACACGGCCTTCTGATTTCAATCCTACATCGATGACAGCCATGTCGTTTTCGATGCCGGTTACGGTGCCTTTGACGACGCGGCCTTCAAAGCCCTGATCTTCGCCACCGAGTGATTCGTTTAACATTGCCGCGAAATCGTCGCGGGTTGGGAATGCCGTTGAGGCCATATGGTTTATTCCTTGATAGTCAATTTTTCTGGCCAGGCGGTTGGTTCCGCCGGTCTTGGACCAAAATTGCCGCGGCCACCTCATGCGACCGCTGCATCCATCAGAAAACTGCCGATACTGGCTTATACGTGGGCAAGTGCAAATACCAAAAGCTGCGCCAAAGTCGTGCCGGTTCTTGTCCAGCCCGTCTTGCGCATCAACTGTCTGCTAGGCCGGTTCTTCTTTATCCCGGCCGCTTGTCCTCGCATTCACCAAGGCAATTGCCTGTTGAACGGCGGCGTCTATAGTCAAATTGGTGGTATCAAGCAAGTCTGCATCTTCCGCAGGCTTGAGCGGCGCCGTACTGCGGTTTTTGTCCCGATCGTCGCGCTTTAGAATGTCGGCCAGGATATCATCGAAATTGGCTGGCTCGCCGCGCCGCTTCATTTCCTCGAAACGCCTCACGGCGCGCGCTTCCGAAGAGGCGGTCACAAACAATTTTACGTCGGCATCGGGCGCGATGACCGTGCCGATATCGCGTCCATCCAGTACCGCCCCGGCAGGCTGATAGGCAAAATCCCGTTGCCGTTTGTCCAGCGCGCGCCGAACCTCCGGATGGATTGACACCCGGCTGGCCAGTCCACCGACCGTTTCGCTGCGCAATCCCGGATTGTCGAGCAAGGCACCGTCAAACTGGCAAGCGGCCAGCGCGTCTCCGGGATTGTCGGCGTTCCCGCCCTGTTCGCGGAGCGTCCAGCCGACCGCGCGATAAAGCAACCCGGTGTCGAGAAAGGGCAGGGCGAAATGTTTCGCCAGCCGTTTTGAAATCGTGCCTTTCCCCGAGGCGGTGGGGCCATCGACAGCGATGATCATGAGCCTGAACCCGCACGGTTCCGGTACGCCTTCCAGAGACCGCCCACGGCAATGGAAATCCAGACCATTTCCAGCAGAAATGATGCCAGATTGAAATATACCATGAGAGAGACGGTGAGCAAAAGGGCGCCCAGCAGGTTGGTGCCGTTATAGATAAACGGGTTCACCGCGTCCGCATAGACATTATAACCATAGGCAAAAACGACAAGAATGCTGCCCGTAATTCCGATGACATTGGCGGTAAATCCGTCGATCATCAGGAGGCAAGCGTCATCATGAGGTCTTGAAATCCCGGAAAGCTGGTTTGCACAGGCGTAACATCGTCAATCGTCAATCCGGATTTTGTCACCATAGCCGCGACGGCGAAGCTCATGGCGATACGGTGATCCAGTGCGGTTTCGATCGCCGGCCTGGCTTTTCCTTCGGATAACGGCTTGCCGCCGCTGCCTTCGATCAGCAGGCCATCATCCTTCTCCGTCAATTTTACGCCCAGCGCCTCAAGTCCCTTTGCCATTTGCGACAGGCGGTCGGACTCCTTGACCCGCAATTCGTGCAGGCCGCGAGTGGTGGTTTCGCCACTGGCCAAGGCGGCAGCGACGAACAATATCGGGAACTCGTCGATCATGCTGGGAGCTATATCGGCCGGCACATCGATGCCCGAAAGAGAGCTGTGTTTTGCATGAATATCTGCGACCGGCTCACCGCCAACGGTGCGCTTTTTGAGGAAGCGTATATCGCCGCCCATTTGCTGCAATATGCCAAACAGACCGGCGCGCGTCGGGTTGATGCCGACATTTTCGATAATGATATCGGAGCCGGGGACGATCAGGGCTGCAACCACCATGAAGGCGGCAGAGGAGGGGTCTCCCGGCACCTTGATCTTCTGTGGCTGCAGTTCCGTCTCGCCGGTGAGCGAAATGATCCGGCACCCGTCGGCGTCTGTCTCCACGCTGATGTCCGCGCCGAATCCCTTGAGCATTGTCTCGCTATGATCTCGGGTGAGTACAGGCTCGATGATCCGGGTGATGCCCGGCGTATTGAGGCCGGCCAGCAGAATCGCCGACTTGACCTGTGCAGAGGCGACCGGCAGGCGATATTCAATCGGAATGGCCGGGCAAAGACCGCGCACCGTCAACGGCAGGCAGGATTTGTGATCGGAAGTCTCGCGGGCCTGGATGTCCGCGCCCATCTCGGAGAGTGGATCGATCACTCGACCCATCGGCCGTTTCGAGAGGCTGGCATCGCCGACAAAGGTCGCGGAAATTCCGTGGGAAGCGATCAGTCCCATCAGCAGACGGGTCGAGGTGCCGCTATTGCCCATGTCGAGCGCATTGCCGGGCTGCATCAATCCGCCGACACCGACGCCATATACCGTCCAGATGTCGTCCTTTTTCTCGATTCTGGCACCCATGGCTCGCAAGGCTGCTGCGGTGGCGAGAACATCCTCTCCTTCCAGCAGACCGGAGATCCGGCTTTTGCCGACGGCGAGCGCCGATAATATCAGCGCGCGATGTGATATGGATTTGTCACCAGGGACGGAAATCTCGCCGCTGAGCGGGCCAGACGGTTTGAACGTAACTGGCTGTGGAGTGTTGCTGGTCATGTCAGAGCTTTGTTAGCGGAACGCACGAATGATTCGTGCAGGAATATCAAACGGCTTTTGACAGCGCTGCAAAGCTATGGCAAGGCGCGCCGGATTTCGCGGCTGATTTAGGCAATACTTGACTCGGCGCATAGCAGACTTACCTATCAACGAATTGATTTAGACAGGATTTGGACACCAGCCATGGTTAAACCGGAATGGGGCACAAAACGCACATGCCCGAAATGTGGAACGCGCTTTTACGATCTGGGCAAGGAAGACCCGGCAACCTGTGTTGAATGCGGGGAAAGCTTCGTGCCAGAAGCGGTTCTGAAATCCAAACAGCCTATGCCTTTCGAAGCGCCAAAGAAGGCCGTGAAGAAGGAAGAGGATGCAGTGGACGATGATGATTTGGACATCAACATCGACGATGACGAGCCATCCCCGGACAATGAAGTTGACCTTGGCGGTGACGACGATTTGGGCGTCAGCAAAGGCAAAGGTGACGACGAACCCGACGAAACCTAATTTTTGATTTGCATATTGGAGAGTGTCTGGATTAAAGGCGCTCTTCACATGGGGCCTTAGCTCAGCTGGGAGAGCGCTTCGCTGGCAGCGAAGAGGTCAGCGGTTCGATCCCGCTAGGCTCCACCATTTTCCTATATCTCCCATAACTGATCGTTTTTCCTATACTTCAGGCGGAGAATTCCTGTGGTAGCCCGGCGATACATGCAGGGCGCCGTGTGAGTGGCTTTAGCGACCGTGCGCTTCCATATGTTCGTCTCCTGGAGAATCGAACAGCGGCTCTCCCAGAATGAAACCGATGATATTCGGACTTCCGGTCTGGGTGAGAAGCGCTTTGCCCACGATCAGAAGGGGAACCGCGATCAACGCGCCCGCCAGACCCCAAATCCAGGTGAAATAGCTGATCGCCAGCAGGATCACGACCGGGTTCATGGAAAAGCGCCGGCCCAATATCGATGGCGTGACGAGATTGGCTTCGACAGCCTGCACGCCGATATAGGCCAAGGTTGGAACCAGGCCGCCGCCCAGATCGCCGGTCGAGGCGGCCCCGAAGCCGAACAGCAGCACGGCCATCAGCATCGGCCCCAGATAGGGGATGAAGTTCAATATGGCGGCCAGGCCACCCCACATCAGCGGCGATTCGATATCGAGCGCCCATGCGCCGAATGCGACGATCACGCCGACCGCGATGTTGATCGAGGTTACGGCCCCGATATAGTGGGAAAGATCTCCGGTGATGCTGCGCCCGGCGCGTGCCGCTTTCAGACTGGACGCGAGGGTCGAGCGTTTCGATAATATGATCCGCTTCAGCCGCAGGCGGGATTCCAGCATGAAATAGACGAGCAACAGGACCAGCAGCAGTTCGAGTAGCACGGCGGGTGTTGCATAAGCGGCTTCTTCCATGACGGTCGGGCTCGCCAGGACCACTTCCCGGCCTCTGGTTTCGCCGATGGTGGACGAAAATTCCGTGCCCATTTGCGATACCGAAGCGGTGAACTGGCGGATATCGACCAGTCGCTCCTGCAATATATTGGTGATGTCGGGAAAACGCTCCGCAAGCTCGAGGGCCGGCTGCAGGATGAGCAGGAATGCGAAGGCGAGGAAGAACAGGAAGGTGAGGACGGACAAAAAGGCGGAAATCGGATTGGGTAGCCCCAGCTTTGTAAGTCCGCTGGTCAAGGGCAACAGCATCAGCATGATGACCATCGCGGCGAACAGGGGCCTGAAGAAAACAGCGCCCGCGGACAATACGAAGGGCAACGCCAGAAACAGGCCCAGCGACAACAGAAAAATGGTTGTCGACAATTGTCTTTTTGTCGGTGTCATATGGCTCGGCTGCTGTTCAGTCGAAGGCGTTGCACTGGCCTCCCGGCTGCTATGGTTCGTGTCATCCTCCAATATGCGCCGCGCCTTTCTGTGCAAATTTGTCTGCGCCCTTGGCGCATTTCGAGGCTACGACCGGATAGTCGATCTTCAGCGCCACTTCGGACCGCAGCGCCTGGGCTTCGGTTCTTTCGCATTCGCGCAGCGTTGCAAAGACGCGTTCGTCCCGGGCCATTTCCCGGCACATGCTCATGTCGTCCGAACATCCCATCAGGACGATAGCGTAGGCAAGGCTGCTGATCATAACTGGCTCCATCGACTTTCGATTGCTCTTGGATTGAAAACGCGGACATCAGCAAAAGGTTGCGCGGGAGCGGATCCATCATCTGTTTGGCAGAGAGGGGAACCCGGCTTCGTTCCAATGAATATAGCAGGGAGATGCGCCCTTCACAGCCGTTGCCAATGGGCGGCATCGCTGTTAAACGCGCCCTCGCGCAGCCCCGGCTTCGCTGGAGCGGTTGCTTGCCGGCAAGACCCGCTCCCAAACCGGAATGAATGGGTGCACGCGGCAGGCAAAGGCGCAACCCGGACGGCAATCGCAGCCATTGCCGATGTTAGAAAGTTTCCAACCAACCGATGCCCAAAGTCCCGACCCATTATGATGCAATCATCCTCGGTGCAGGCGGCGCCGGGCTGATGTGCGCGGCGGTCGCCGGACAGCGCGGGCGCAAGATATTGCTGATCGACCATGCCGACGAGCCGGGGAAGAAAATCCTGATCTCGGGCGGCGGACGCTGCAATTTCACCAATATCGGCACCGCACCCGACCGCTATCTGTCGCAGAACAGGCATTTCGCGAAATCCGCTTTGAGCCGCTATTCTGCCGCTGATTTTATCGCCTTGGTCGATCGCTATGGCATCGACTGGCACGAGAAGACATTGGGACAGCTATTCTGTGACGGTTCGGCCAAGCAGATTGTCGCGATGCTGATGGACGAGTGTCCGGCTGACATGGTCAGCCTCTCGCTCGGGAGATCCATTACCGGTGTCTGCCATGCCGATGGCCGCTATCGCGTCGAATATGGCGGAGAAACGGCTTTCGCGCCTTCGCTGGTTGTCGCGACCGGTGGTCCCTCGATCCCGAAGATGGGCGCGACGGGTTTTGCTTATGATCTGGCGCGGCAATTTGGCCTGAAAATTGTCGAGCCGCGACCGGCGCTGGTACCGCTGACTCTCGGCGGGGAAGAAACATTGTTCCGCGAGCTTTCCGGCGTGTCCGCTCCGGTGATCGCGCGATGTGGAAAAACCGCGTTCCGCGAGGCCGCCCTGTTCACCCATAAAGGCCTGTCCGGCCCCGCCATTCTGCAGATTTCCTCTTATTGGCAGCATGGCGAATCGGTCGAAATCGATTTTCTGCCCGATTTGGCGGGCGACTGGCTGGTTCAGGCGAAAAAATCATTGCCCCGGCTGTCGTTGAAAAAGGCGATCAACGCCCACCTGCCGGCGCGGCTAACAGAGACGCTCGTCGAGCGGATCGCGCTCGAAGGGGAACTGGGCAATCTGACCGACAAAAAGCTGGACGAGGCCGTGCGCCGCCTTTCCCACTGGCGGTTCATGCCCAACGGAACCGAGGGTTTCGCCAAGGCCGAAGTTACCGCTGGTGGTATCAGCACCGTCGAACTTTCCTCCAAAAATATGGAAGCTAGGCAAGTGCCCGGTTTTTATGCTATTGGCGAAGCCGTTGATGTCACCGGCTGGCTCGGTGGCTATAATTTTCAGTGGGCTTGGGCGAGTGGCCATGCTGCCGGCAAGGCAATATGATCCCCAGCGCAGACCCTTTAATTACAACATAATCTTCATAAACCGCAGGCGACTGGCATTTCCGCGCGGCTTTCACTTTTGCCACGGAATACAGATATTATGCCTTTCTCGAAATTATCCCCGCTTCTCGCAGAGGCGCTTGCAGCGCACGAATATGTCAAGCCGACGCCGGTGCAGGCCGCTGTGCTTGAACCGGAAGCGGATGGCCGTGACCTGATCGTCTCCGCCCAGACCGGCTCCGGCAAGACCGTAGCTTTTGGTCTCGCGATGGCACCGCAATTGCTCGACGATAACGGGCGTTTCCCGTTTCTGGTCGAGCCGCTGGCGTTGGTGATCGCTCCGACCCGCGAGCTTGCCCTGCAGGTGAGCCGTGAACTGACCTGGCTCTATCAGCCGGCAGGCGCGCAAATCGCGACTTGCGTCGGCGGTATGGATGCTTCGAAAGAGCGTCGGACCCTGCGTCGCGGCGCCCACGTCATTGTCGGTACACCGGGCCGGTTGCGTGACCATCTCGAACGCGGTGCGCTCGACTTGAAAAATCTTCGCGCCGCCGTGCTCGACGAGGCGGATGAAATGCTCGACATGGGTTTCCGAGAAGATCTCGAAGAAATTCTCGATGCGACCGGCGAACAGCGTCGGACACTGCTGTTTTCGGCCACCATACCAAAGCCGATCATCAATCTTGCCAAGCGCTATCAGAACGACGCGCTGCGCATTTCCACTGTCGGCGAAGATCGCGGTCACGGTGATATTGCCTATCAGGCGATTACCGTTGCTCCGGCTGACACCGAAAATGCCGTGGTCAATCTGCTGCGTTTCCATGAGGCGGAATCGGCGATGCTGTTCTGCGCGACGCGCGAGGCGGTGCGTCGTCTGCACGCCAGTCTGGTCGATCGCGGTTTCAGTGCCGTGGCCTTGTCCGGCGAGCATACGCAGAGCGAACGAAACCAGGCGATGCAGGCTTTGCGCAGCAAGCGCGCCCGCGTCTGTGTGGCAACCGATGTCGCCGCGCGTGGCCTCGATCTCCCGACATTGAGCCTCGTTGTGCATGTCGACATGCCACGCGATGCCGAGACATTGCAGCATCGATCCGGTCGTACCGGACGTGCCGGCAAAAAGGGTACGGCGGTTATCATCGTGCCTTACCAGCGGCGCAAGCGGGTGGAATCCATGCTGCGCGGCGCGAAAATCAACGCCGAGTGGAAAGATGCACCGACCCGTGCCGATATTCGCAAGAATGACGCCGAGCGGCTGATCGAAACCCTGTTGCAGCCCGTCGAAATCGACGATGATGACCGGGAATTGGCAAAGCGGCTGATGGCCGAGAAAACGCCGGAAGAAATTGCCGCGATGCTGGTGCAGTCGCACCGCGCGAAAATGCCGGCACCAGAGCAGATGCTCGATCGTGGTGCCCAGTCGCAAGCTGCGCCAGGCGGTCCGCGTCCGGGATTTGAAGATACGGTCTGGTTCAAGATGAACGTTGGCCATAACCAGCGCGCCGATGCTCGCTGGCTGTTGCCGGTATTGTGCCGCCGTGGTCATATCACCAAGAATGAAATCGGCGCGATCCGGATCAACGGTGACGACACATTGTTCGAAATCCCGCGCCGCGTCGTCGACAAGTTTACTGCCGCGATTGCCGAGAAAAGAGAATCCGGCGGGGATGATACCGACGATATCGTGATCACCCAGTTTGAAGGCAAACCTCGTGATGAAGCCAAGCGCAACCGCAAGGGCGGGCGCGGTGACAATGCCGGAGGCAAGCGCGACTATAGCAACGCCAGCAAGAAATTTGGCGGCAAGAAATTCGGCAAGAATAAATTTGGTGACAAGAAATTCGGTGACAAGCCGAGCGGCGGCGGCAAGCCTTACCAGAAGCGCAAGCCGGACGGCGAAGGCGGCTCTGACGGCGGTGGTCCCAAGCGTGAATTTGGTGGCGGCTTCAAGAAGAAATCCGATTTCAAGGGCGATCGCAAATCCGGTCCTGGCGGCGGCAAAAAGCCGCATCGCGGGAAACGGCCGTTTGAAGGCGGAAAACCGGGCGGTCCCAAAGCCGACTGACCCGTTTCGTGACCGGTGCCATCCAGATATTGGTCGACGCGGACGCCTGCCCGGTAAAGGACGAAATTTACCGGGTGGCGGACCGCCATGATGTGGCTGTGGTGATCGTCAGCAATAGCCCCTTCCGGGTGCCCAAGCACCCGCTGGTCAGCCGCGTGGTGGTCAGCGATGCCTTCGATGCGGCAGATGACTATATCGCGGAACGCACCGGCGCGCGCACCATTGTGGTGACATCCGACATATTGCTGGCTGATCGCTGCGTTAAGAAAGGGGCCGCGGTCATTGCATCGAACGGCAAGCCGTTTACTGCCGATTCTATCGGCGCCGCTGTTGCAACGCGGGCGATCATGGCCGATCTGCGCGCCGGCATGGGCACCGAGAATATCGGTGGACCGCCACCGTTCAGCAAGGCGGATCGTTCCCGCTTCCTGTCGTCGCTCGATGAAATACTGGTGCGCCTGAAGCGGCTCGGCTAGTCGATCGTAACCTGGAAGGTCAACGCAAAGCTGCTGGCCGGCGCCAGTGACGCGGCGGTCGCCGTGATGGTCGATCCGGCAAGGGATGCGCCATAAGGGTCGCTTTCGTCGCCACCGGTCGCATTGTCATCCTCCACCGTTGTCGCGGATCCGCAGTTGCTGCCACTTCGCATCGATCCCGGATTGTAGGTGAACGGACCGGAAAGACTGTCGGTTGCGACAATCGAATCCGCCGTCGTCGCGCCACTGTTGCTGATCAGGATGCAATATTGCACGATGGCATGCGGGATGCGTTTCGGATTGTCCGAGCCGTTTACCGGATCGCTGATGATCGAACTTATCTTGGTGACGCTGAGCGTCGTTGTTGGCCGGCAGAAAGTGATGTCGTGGATCGACATCGCCTGATTGCCCGACGAGGTCGGAGTGGTCGGCAGATGGTTGCCGTAGACGACGGTTACCGAATCGACCGGCGAGGTGAAAGTGACAACGACATTGCCGAATGGATCGGTTGCGCCTGACGCGCCGTCACCAATCACGCTATTGCCGCTGACATAATTGGCCGTGTTGTTCGACAAGGTCGGCAGCACGGTCGCGCCATTGTAGGTGCCGGTCACGGTGACCTTGTCAGTGAACTGGTTGGCCGCATAATCGATGTCGAAGATCTTGAACTGAAGGCCGGGAACGGCGGCTGGCAGCGTGAATGTGGTGGCGGAGCTGTGCGTTTCATTTCCGTTGTTCATGTAGAAATACAGCGCCCGGGTGCCGGAGGCACCGCCGCCGCTATTGCTGGTGGTTATTTCCGGGGTGCCATTGGTGAAGCCGTTCGGCGGCCGGGTGACGTCGAACAGGACATTGCCCAGACCAGCGACATTATAGGATTGGCTTAGTGACCCCGAAGGTGACCATGACGTCGGAGACGCCCAGCTGAACTGGATCTGATTGCCAATGGAGCAGACGGATGTCAGCGGCGGTACATAGCCCGGCAAGCGACCACCGGCGGTAAAGCTGACGCTGGCATAATCATCCTCGCTGGTTACCCCGTTATTCGGCGTCGAATCTGGATCATAAGCCGAAGACGAGC
The DNA here is from genome assembly GCF_002776575.1 of Sphingorhabdus sp. YGSMI21. Classification (GTDB taxonomy): domain Bacteria; phylum Pseudomonadota; class Alphaproteobacteria; order Sphingomonadales; family Sphingomonadaceae; genus Parasphingorhabdus. The sequence continues at coordinate 2,200,590 of NZ_CP022548.1, forward strand.
GGACTTGCGCGTTGTTGGTGATGGTCCCCGACGAGGCGGTTACGGTAACGCTCAATTCGATTGTAAATGTCTGTCCGGGCGCGATGGCTGTCCCCAGAGTCCAGATGCTGCCGCTATAGGCGCCGGTGCCCGACGTGCCGGTGAGCGAGACTCCCGAAGGCAGAATGTCGGTAACCGTTACTCCCGTTGCCGTCAGTTCCGAAGTCGCCGCATTGGTCACGGACAATGTATATTTGCCTGTGTTGGTCGATGTCGCACCGAAACTCTTGGTCAGGGACAGATCGGCGGATGGCGCCGCTTGGGTGATATATAGATCGGCCCGGCGAAAGGATCCCGTATCGACGCCTTGCTGGTCGCAAATCTTCAATGTCCACGTACCAAAAGCATTTTCGCCGTCAAAGGCAGCGAGGCTGTCCTGAGCCGTTCTCCTGCTGGCATATACGGGTGTCAGGGAATCGTTGGACGTATGCGATGTGATGGAACCGTCATTGCCTTCATCGTCAAACCTGACATTGAGATTATTCGCGCTGCCACCGACATAGTCCATCAGCGTGACGACAGTGCCGCCGGGCGAGGTCAAGCTGATTTCCAGATCGCGCCGGTAGGTGTGATCCAGCAGAACGCCGATATCGACATCCCCGATGCTATAGCTCGTACCGACCGTAAAATAGCGGTTCACTGTGGCAGGACAGGCGTTGTCCGGGATTGCGATCGTGCTGGTGTTTGAATAAGTCGTAACCGTCTGCGCGTCGGCCTTGGCAACCGGGAACAGAGCCGTGGCGCACAGGCAAAATAATCCCCACACCAATGTGTGGATGATCAATCGGCTCTGGCCCCCGAAAGATTTCCCCAAAAACATGGGCTTCCCCTATCGGGATAGGGCTAATTATTGGTTAACCACGGGGCATGGGCGCTTCGATTTTACAAGCATTTCGGGACGGTTACGTCGCTGACAGGTGCAACAGCGCCGTTGGCTAGCCCGGATTCCAGTCGCCGCGGCCGGCCATCCACAGGCTGATCGCAGCCAGCGCGGCGGTATCGGCGCGCAATATGCGCGGGCCGAGCGATACCGGCACCGACTGAGGCAGGGCACGGATCATCTCGTTCTCCGCGTCGGTAAAGCCGCCTTCGGGACCGATCAGGATTGCCGCAGGGCCTTCATGGGCAACCAGTGCCTTGCGGAAGCTACCTTCTCCCGATTCATGGATGCGTTCGTCGGCGAAAAAGAGATGGCGGTCGGCGGGCCATTGTTCGAGCATATCGGTCAATTTTATCAGCGGATCGAGCGCGGGCAGGGCGGTGCGCTCGCATTGTTCGGCTGCCTCGATCATATGGGTGCGGAGCTTCTCCGGCTTGATATTGTGGCTCTGAGTGCGTTCGGTCTGCACCGGGATCATCTTTGCCACACCCAGTTCAGTGGCCTTTTCCGCAATCCAGCTGAACCGGTCCTTCTTGATCGGCGCGGTACACAGCCAGAGGTCGGGAACGGCTTCCCGTTCACGCGTTTTGCCGTTCACCAGCAGGATGAGATCGCGCTTGCCCAGCGCCGAAACATGGGCGAGATATTCGCCGCTCCGATCGTCGAACAGCTTCACCGGGTCACCCTGTTTGATTCGCATGACCTTGAGCAGATAATGCGCATGGCTGCCGTCGAGCCGGATTTCCGCGCCTTCGGAAAGTGCGAGATCGACAAAGAGGCGCGGGGCGCTGTGCGGGGGATAGGCGGGCGTGGCGGGCATGGGACAGTGTTTAGCGTCCGCTTTCATTCTCGTCATGCTGAATTTATTTCAGCATCTCTTGCGGAAAACAGTTGTTGTCCGGGGGGGAGGTCCTGAAACAAGTTCAGGATGACGAGCCGGGGAAATGACGATATGCGATCATCATGTCCAGCCCGTCAGATCATATCGTCCCCGATTCCGAACATAAGGGCATCGTCGGCCTGCTGCCGGCTGCGGCGCGGCCATTCGCCCTGCTCGCCCGATTTGACCGCCCGATCGGCTGGTGGTTGCTCTATTGGCCCTGCGCCTGGGGCGTGGCGCTTGCCGGTGGCGCGGTCGAGCGATGGGACTTGCTGCTCTGGCTGCTGCTCGGATCGATCGCCATGCGCGGGGCAGGCTGTGTCTATAATGATATTGTCGACCGCGATCTCGACCGTCAGGTGGAGCGCACCCGCTCGCGGCCATTGGCCAGCGGGGGCACGTCGCTGCGGGCAGCGTGGATCTGGCTCGGCATATTATGCCTGATCGGGCTTACCGTCTGGTTCCAGCTCAACATGACCGCCAAACTGGTCGCGCTGGGCAGTCTCGCCCTGGTCGCCGCCTATCCGTTCATGAAGCGCATCACCTGGTGGCCGCAGGCCTGGCTGGGGCTGGTGTTCAGCTGGGGCGCCTTGGTCGGCTGGCTGGCCATTCAGCCGCAATTCCAATGGGCGATGCTCTTGCTCTATCTTGGCGCGATATTCTGGGTGATTGGCTATGACACGATCTACGCCTTGCAGGACCGGGAAGACGATTCACTGGTCGGCATCCGGTCCAGTGCGTTGCGGCTGGGCGATAATGTCCGCTCCGGCGTGCTCGCATTCTACCTGATCGCGCTTGCCAGCTGGGCATCGGCATTCTGGCTGCTGCGTCCGCATTGGCTGGCCTTGGTGGCCTTGGTGCCGGCCGGATTGCATCTTCTGTGGCAGGTTACGACCCTGAATAGCAGCGACGGCGACGATGCGCTGGACAAGTTCCGGTCCAATCGCTTTGCCGGTTTCCTGATATTTCTGGCCTGTCTGGTTCTCGGTCAGGCGGGCTAGCCGCAAAAGAAATTGCATTGCGTTTCGCAACCCTTGCGGGTTATGACGCTTAACCGCACAGTTAATTCAACGCCCTGCTTCCCGGAGATATTTGCATGAAGAAACGCCGCCTGGGCCGAAGCCCGATATATGTTTCCGAAATCTGCATGGGCACGATGACCTTCGGCAGCGGCGCCGACGAAGCGATGTCGCACCGGATCATGGACGAATCGGTCGAGGCGGGGATCAACTTTTTCGACACGGCGGAAAATTACCCGGTGCCGCCCAAGCCGGAATGGGCCGGGGAAACCGAAAAAATCGTCGGCCGCTGGATGAAGGGCAAGGATCGTGACAGCCTGATTATCGCGACCAAGGTTTCCGGTCCCAGTCACGGCTGGATCGCTTCGGCGCAACGCGCTGGCATGACCGCGCTCGACCGTCACAATATCGTCAAGGCGCTCGACGACAGCCTCAAGCGGCTGCAGACCGACTATATCGATCTCTACCAGACCCACTGGCCCGATCATGGCACCGCTTATGACGAGACGATGGAAGTGCTCGACGAGGAAATCCGCAAAGGCAAGATCCGCGCGATCGGCTGTTCCAACGAAACGAGCTGGGGCCTGATGAAATCGCTGGAAGCGTCCGAGCGGCTGGGCGTCACCCGCTATTGCACGATCCAGAATAATTTCAGCATGAACAATCGCCGGTTCGAGGATGAACTGGCGCAAGTATGCCGTGAAGAAGGGGTGAGCCTAATCCCTTATTCGCCGCTCGCCGGTGGTGCCCTCTCGGGCAAATATAATGACGGGGCGACACCGGAAGGTGCGCGCTTCTCTGCCTATCTCAAGCTTGGCGGCCGACAGAAGAAAATGGCGGAACGGTTCGTCAATCCCAAGTCCGAGGAATCGACGAAGCGGTTCATGGCCATAGCCGAAGAACTGGGCGTCGCTCCGGTGACATTAGCGACAGCCTGGTCGAAACAGCATGATTTTGTTGCTTCCACTATTGTCGGAGCCACCCATACGGACCAGCTGCCGGAAGTATTTGCCGCCGCCGATCTGGAACTCAGCCCGGAAATGATGAAGCGCATCTACAAGATCAGCCGGGAAATCATGTATCCGATGGGCTGACCGGCCGGCACCAATGAAGAAAGACTTCTTATGAACCGTTTCCTCGAACATTGCGGCGCAAAATATCCGATCGTGCAGGCACCAATGGGCTGGATCGCCCGGTCACAGCTGGCTTCGGCTGTCTGCAACGCTGGCGGGCTGGGCATTATCGAGACCAGTTCGGGCGAGACTGAAAATTGCATGGCCGAGATCGAGAAGATGAAAAATCTCACCGACGCCCCCTTTGGCGTCAATCTGCCGATCATGTTCCTCAAGGATCCGGCGATCCTGACCCGCGTATGCGAATCCGGCGTAAAATTCGTGACGACCTCTGCCGGTAGTCCGCGCAAATTTGTGGGGCCGCTGCAGGAGGCGGGCATAATCGTCTATCACGCTGTGCCGACCGTCGCCGCGGCCATGGGCTGTGTCGAAGCGGGCGTCGACGGCCTGATCGTTGAAGGCGCAGAAGGCGGCGGTTTCAAAAATCCGGAGGAAGTCTCAACCCTGGTGCTGCTGCAGGCGATCCGCCGGCAGACCGATATCCCGATGGTCGCCGCTGGCGGCATTGCAGACGGCAAGGGCATGGCGGCGGCTTTTGCTCTGGGCGCTGAAGGCGTGCAGATGGGCACGCGCTTTGTGTCCAGTGCCGAAAGCCCGGTGCATATGAATTACAAGCAGGCGATACTCGACGCCAAGGAAACCGGCACTTATGTGCTGAACAAGAAGGCCTCGCCCTGCATCCGCGCGCTGAAGACCGAGCGGACGACGAAAATCCATGAAGAGGGCCTGATGCCGGCGGACACGTTCAAGGGCATCATGGACGTCTATTTCGGTGGCGATATGGAGGCCTCCGTCGGGCTGGCCGGGCAATCTTCCGGTTTGATTGACGAGGTAAAAACTGCCAAACAGATTATCGACGAAACGGTGACCGAATTTTTCGCAATCACCGCAAGATTGGGCGCGCTAGCGGCCAGCAGAAGTTTCTAGAAACATAGAAGAGAGGAATATCCCATGAGTCAATTTCCCGACGCCAAGCAATTGTTCACCACCGTCACCGAAGACGGCAAGTCGATCCTGTCGATCGAGCCCTATGACGTGCCCGAACCCAGGGAGCATGAAGTCGTGGTCCGGATGGAAGCGGTCCCGATCAACCCGTCCGATCTCGGCCTGCTGACCGCAGCTGCCAATATGGACAGCGTCCGCAGCGAAACGGTCGACGGTCATCCGGCGCTGGTTGCCGATGTGGAACCGGCGATGCAGCCTTTCTTCAAGGGCCGCGCCGGCAAGAAACTGGCCGCCGGTAACGAAGGCGCTGGCACGGTTGTGGCCGCCGGTTCTTCCGACGCGGCACAGGCTCTGATGGGTAAGGTCGTGACCATTGTCGGCGGCGAAATGTATCGCACCCATCGCGTGATGCCTGCCATGATGTGCGTGCCCCTGCCCGAAGGCGCACCGGCCAAGGAAGGCGCTTCGCTGTTCGTCAACCCGATGACTGCGCAGGGCTTTCTCAACACGATGCGGGCCGAAGGCCATGAAGGGCTGGTCCATACCGCTGCGGCGTCCAACCTCGGCCAGATGCTGGCCAAGCTCTGCCTTAAGGAAGGCGTGCCGCTGGTGGCAATCGTCCGCAGCGATGTCCAGAAGAAGATCCTCACCGACATCGGCCTGACCCACGTCATCGACAGCACCAAGGACGATTTCATGGAGCAGCTGATTGCGGCTCTCGCCGAAACCGGCGCGACGCTCGGCTTTGACGCCATCGGCGGCGGCAAGATGGCCAGCTATATCCTGACCGCAATGGAAAAGGCTGCGGCCGTGCGTGGCGCCGAATTCAGCGTCTATGGTTCGACCGTCAACAAGCAGGTCTATATCTATGGCCGTCTCGACACCGGCGAAACCATCCTCGGCGGCGGTCTCGGCCTCTACTGGGGCGTCGGCGGCTGGCTGCTCACCCCGCATCTCGAAAAGGTCGGCGGCGAACGGATGATGGAAATGCGCATGTATACCGTCGAAGAGCGCAACGGTATTTTCCACAGCGACTATTCCAGCGAGATCAGCCTGATGGACATGATCGATCCGGACATCGCCAAGGGTTATGACAAGAAGGCGACCGGCGAGAAGGTGCTGGTTAATCCCAGTCTTTAAGACATAGCGGCATTGCTCTCGTCATCCTGAACTCGTTTCAGGACCTCGGGCGTCATTGCACAATTTAGAATATGAGGGCTCCTCTTCCTTCAAGAAGAGGGGCGTTTGCTTTTGAGGGTGCTATGCCGGTTGGTTTGTGCGTTCAACCACCGCCCGAGCACCCTCATCCAACTGCGGCTAACCAGCGGAGCTGGCAAGCCTTCGTATCCTTCTCCCTGAAGGGAGAAGGGTCTCATCCGAATATCATCGCAATGCGTGATGTGATCAGCCGCCAGAACAGCTTCGGCCCGAACGTCCGGTAGCTTGGCGCATCGTCGGGCAGGGGCAGGTTGGACTGTCGGAACTGCGTCTGGGTCCGCATTTCGACCGGCGGGATATCGCCCGCGAAGCGCTTTGCATAAGCCGAGGTCCAGTGGCCCTTTGCAAATTTCAGGAACATCGCGCTGTTGCAGCAGGAAGCGACCATGCGCCGGGTCGGGGCGTCGGGTGCATTCTGATAGGCTTTCAGAAGCTCGACGCCTTTGACACAGGAGAACCGGTCGTCGCGATAGGTCAGATAATGGGTCCCGCCATCCTCTTCGGTGACCTTGGCTGCACCGTCCAGCGCCTCCAGCATCGCCGCTCCCGCCTGGCAGTCATCGCAATAGCAGACACCGCTCAGGATCGGGCGGCCGACAGCCTGACAGCGGACTTTGCCGCATTGGCAGGTGGAGAAAAGGGTCGCGTTGGCCATATCGCAGAGATTAGCGAAAAAGCAGCAATCCGTCACCCCGGACATGATCCCGGGGCCGGAGCGACAATGCGCCATTGTGGTGCTTGCCGCTCTGGATCCTGAAACGAGTTCAGGATGACGAGCGCCTCTCCCCTGAGCAGATCAGCAAGATTATTCTGCGATATTTGGATTGCACGGTTGATTGTGCCAATATCATCGCGAACCAGAGCGAGGGCGAGCAATTGACCGACTATAAAGTCAGCTTCAACTATCAGCAATCCACCGGTACGCCAGCCGCGACTACAGGCTCGCTGACGAAAAACCCGGTGATAGAATTTCTCTGTGATCCGGCGCTCAAGGATCGCATCCCGCCGCCGGAACGGGCGATCCGTTTTGCGCCGGACTGGTTCAGGCGGCTGGAGCGCGAGATGGGCGTGCCGGATGCGCATGGCTTGCCGGGGCTTACCGCCAAGGCCTGCCTGCCGATGACCGATGCCTTCTCGCTCGGCTTTATCCTGCCGTTGCCGTTCGATGTGCAGTTGCGCATTCCCGAAGACCGGGTGTCGATCCAGATGGGCTGGGCCGAAGATGTGCCCTTCCAGCCAATCGAACAGCATCACCCGGCGCAAATCGGGGCGCCGGAGCCGCCGTTCGAAAGCGTCATGCCGCTGAAATTCATCAATCCTTGGCGGATCAGCGTGCCCGATGGCTATTCGGTGCTGTTCACCCAGCCGCTGAGCCGGCCGGACCTGCCGTTCACCTGCTTTTCCGGCTTCGTCGACTGCGACCGGTTCGACGCACTGGTGAACCTGCCCTTTGCCTGGACGGGGCCGACGGGTGACCATTTCCTGCCCGCCGGAACCCCGATCGCCCAGTTGCTGCCGATCCGCCGCGATACGATGGTCAAGCAGGGTGTGGCGCGCGCTTCCACAGAGGCCGAGCTGGCCGAGCAGGAAGCGGCACGCCACCGCAAATATACCGAGGAATCGGCTTATGCGAAGGACTGGCGGGTGAAGAAATAAGCTAGCTATAGCTCACCACTTCCCACTCGATCCCGTTCCAGTCGAAGAAATAGAAACGCCGGCCGGGTTCGTAATCGCCATGATTGAATGGTTCGAGGCCGGCCGCAGCGACTTTCGCCTCCACCGCATCCAGATCATCGACGGTCACACCGATGTGATTGAGCGGTTCGCCCTTGTTGAACGTGGGGTCAGCCGCACGCACATCCGGATTGGTATAGAGCGCGATATATTGCTCATCGGTACCGACGTGGATGGTGTGGCCACCCAACATTGATGGCCCCTCCCACCGGATATGCCAGCCAAAAAGTTCGTGCAGCAGGGCGGCGCTCCGTTGCGGGTCGCTGACCGTGATATTGGCGTGTTCGAGTTTTCCGTTGGTCATTTTTCATTTCCTTTCTCCGTTGTTGAATGGTCGACCCGCCAGGGCGGGAAGCGGCGGTTGTCGCCGCCGTAAAACAGGCAGACGGGATTGCCCGCCGGATCGCGCAGCCGCGCTTCGCGCCAGCCCCAGCTCTGGTCTGTGGGCTGTGTTTCGAAGGCGATTCCTGTGGATTGCAGCTGGGCGACAGTGTCATCGAGATCGTCGCATTCGAAGTAGATCATGGTTGTCGGCGAACCGATCTTCTCGACCGCGTGGATCGAGAAGGTCTCTCCCGAAGGCGTCTCGAACCGGGCATAGCGCGGCGGGCTGTCGACGATCTGGGTGAGGCCAAGGCGGCGGTAAAATGCCACCGACTGGTGATAATCGACGCATCCCACGGTGACCTGATTGAGTTTCATTGTCTGTCTTCCTCGCATTATTGGCGTCACTTCACTGGAAGACTTGGAAGCATGTTTGCCGTCTTGCGACCGGGCCTCTGAGCCCGCCAAATCTCCATGCTTGCGATTCGTACAACCTCAAGCTAAGTTGAGGTCAAGATATTATTTTCCTCTCCATTGCGCAGCGATGGGGAGGTAGCATTCGCCGAAGCCTTGGCGAAGGTGGATGGCGGAGGGGTCTGTCCCGCAATCAACCCCGCCACCATCCTGCGGATGGTCCCCCTCCCCATGCTGCGCACAGGGAGGAAAGAAAGGAGACAGAATGACCGCAACCAAAGCCCTGACCATCGGCGCGCTCGCCGCTCGCACTGGCCTGTCGGTGTCGGCCATCCGGTTCTATGAGGAAAAGGGGCTGGTCGAGCCGTTCCGCTCCGCCGGCGGCCAGCGTCGCTTTCTGCGATCGGATATCCGCCGCCTGAGCTTCGTGCTGATCGCCCAGCAACTGGGCCTGAGTATCGGGGAAATCCAGCGCCAGCTTGCCGGACTACCCCATGGCCGCACCCCGACCCAGGCCGACTGGACGCGGATCAGCAAGGCGATGCGCGGCGTGATCGATGCGCGTATCGCCGAACTGGAGCGCACCCGCGACCGGCTCGACGGCTGCATCGGCTGCGGTTGCCTGAGCCTGAAGAAATGTGCGCTCTATAATCCCGAGGACCGTGCAGGACTGAAGGGGGCGGGGCCGCGTCTGGTGCTTGGCGACTGAATCGGCCTGCATTGCCGCATGCTGCCCGGCGCAGAATTTTTTCGCAAAGCACCCGATCAGGCACGGGAACGCTTCGCGTTGCAACGCGTAACTAGATGCATGAAACACTCAAAACTTCTGGACCAGAATTGTCGCGCCAGACGACAGGAAGAATTGCAAGACGCCATCGCGTCGATGATCTCCCAACCGCAATTTCCGTGCGTCGGGGCGAAGTCAGCGCTGGCACGTGACAATCTGAAGGTGATTGCCGGGCATAGTCTCGACAGCAATTGGGACGATTTGCAAATCCATCGGGAACTGCTCGCCTGGGCGAGCGAATATCGCAATTCGTCGGAAGGGCTGCGCAGTCTGGCCGTCATATTCGACGGGCCAACCGACCTGTCGGAAACCGAATTCGAAAAATTATTGTGGGAACGGATACAATCGATGGCGGACAAGGACGCATGGCGCGGCCAGAGCTATGACGAGCGGGTCAGCCCCGATCCCGACGATCCGCATTTTTCCCTCAGTTTTGGCGGCGAAGCCTTTTTCGTGATCGGCCTGCATCCCAACGCATCGCGCCCGGCCCGCCGCTTTTCCAATCCGGTTCTTGTCTTCAACCTGCATGACCAGTTCGAGCAGCTGAGAGAAATGGGCCGCTATGACAAGATGCGCAAAACGATCTTGGCGCGGGACAAGAAGCTGGCCGGGGACATCAACCCGATGCTGGCGAAATATGGCGAGTCCAGCGAAGCCCGCCAATATAGCGGCCGGCTGGTCGGTGATGACTGGCAATGCCCCTTTCACGATCGGCGCAGCCTGTGAGCAGCTTTCGCATAGCGCCGCGCTCCGGAGTCGCATTCCGTCTGCGGAAAGGCGAATTTCTTGATGTGATCGATCCGGAGGGCGGGCAGGTCTCCGACTTGCTCGCCTTCAACGGCGAAGATGTCCGGGAGGTCATTTCCAATGGCCGGACCTTTGATTATGAAGAAACCATCCAGCTGACCCAAGGCAATTGCCTCTGGTCCAACCGGTCGCGGCGCATGCTGACCATCGTTGAAGACACGGTCGGATCGCATGACTTCCTGCTGACTCCGTGCAGCGAGGATACTTTCCGCCATTTCTATCCCGACAAACCGGTGCATCGTGGATGTTTCGGTAATCTGGCAGAGGCGCTGGCGCCTTTCGGTGTTGAAAGGGATGCCATTCCCTGCGCGTTCAACGTGTTCATGAATGTTCCGGTCGAACAGGCAACGGGAAAGCTCGCGGTCCTGCCGCCGACCAGCAAGCCGGGCGACCGGCTGCGGTTGCAGGCGGAGATGGATCTGGTGATCGGACTGACGGCCTGTTCGGCCTATGCGTCCAATGGCGGGACGTTCAAGCCGATCGACTATCGGGTGGTGGCGGAAGGGGTGTAGCCGGTCTTGCGGAAGTAGAGGTTTAACGCCTTGCGCAATTCCTCATTGATCCGCGTTTGCCAGCCTGCACCCGTAGCCCTGAATTTCTCCAGAACGATTTTATCCAGCCGCAGGGTCACCTGCTGCTTGGGATTTGCGAGTTTCGGTCGACCCGGCTTGGTGAGCGTACCGTCGGCGGGGCGGACCAGTTTGCTGCCGTCCCAAATGGCTGCCCGATCAAACTGATCGTCTGTCCATTCCGTCCGATCTTCAGGCTCAAGCCAGGGTTCCACTGTTTCTTTTGATTTCTTCGTCATTCGCCTATCTCATTAAAATGATGCCGAACGTATAGCTCGAGGTTTGCTTGCTTAATATAGACATATTTGTAGTTACATTAATAGAAAAACGTCAGTGGGGGGGATGAGCAGGCAGATTGTAATTGGGAATTACTGTCGCGCCTGCCCAAACCGTTCGAATTGTTGATATGGTAAGTCCGAAAGGCTCAGGAACTAAAGTCCGGAACTTTTTGACTAGGTCGTGGACTCATAAAATCTTAGCCAGAGTCTGGTTGACGCGAGTGCGACGGTGGCGAGGAAGTTTCTGGCGAGCTTGTCGAAGCGGGTGGCACATCTTCGGAAGTGCTTGAGTTTACAGAAGTATCTTTCGACCAGATTGCGCTGACGATATATGTTCGCGGCGACTGAGCGTTGTATCTTGCGATTGCGCTGGGTTGGGATATGGGCTGTGGCACCCATGGCCTCGACCTGTTCGACCAGGGCGCGGGCATCATAACCCCGGTCGGCGACGAGATGGCGTAGGCGTTTCAGGCTGGCGACCAGACCGGCGGCGGCCGCATGATCGGATATCTGGCCTTGCGACAGGGCGAGACGGATTGGCAAGCCCTCGGCATCGACCACGGCATGCAGCTTGGTACTCAGTCCCCCACGAGAGAGACCAATGGCGTGATCCGGGCCCCCTTTTTACCACCGCTGGAATGCTGGTGAGCGCGAATGATGGAACTGTCGATAAATGCCATGGATTCTGGCGAACCTGCTGCCAAGGCATTGAATATATTAATCCAAACACCAGCCTTCGCCCATCGGTTGAAGCGATTGTAGACCGTCGTGTACGGGCCATAGCGTGCCGGAAGGTCCCGCCAGGGCGAGCCCGTGCGCAAAATGTAAAAAATACCGTTTAGTACCCGCCGGTCATCCACCCGCGCCACGCCGCGCGGCTTGTTGGGCAATAGCGGAGCGATAATCGACCACTCCGCATCACTCAAATCAAATCGTGCCATGATACACCTCCTCTAAAGACAGTGAATCACATCTATTGCGCTATGGGAATCCCCTTTATGAGTACACAACCTAGTCACTGTTCGATAGAAAGCGACCTTCGCTAGATTTACGGTGTTGAAGACGTCATTGTTTTCCACGTTTCTGGCTGAATGCACCACTTTGCCGCGATTTTCATATAATTTTTTGATGTCTTGATAGGCTTTGTCTCGCGATGGTCGATCATCTGTAACATAGTCCGCTAAGGCGGCAGAAAGTGATTTAGCTTTATTGCTAACAGCGCTTAAATTGAGCAGAGTTTCCATAGCAGTCCACAGCAGTTGAATAGCTATTTCTGTCGTGGGTACCCACTGAGCTTGCTCGTAAGTTGTAAATGCTCGGAAAAATCTATTAACTCGGCACAGCCCTACGACCGTGGAGATTGCTTGTTTTATCCAATCAATATCACTCGCAGAAAGCATATGACATTGTTCTTTGAAAACGCCGACGTGACTGGGAAAGCTTTCAAATGGCTTAGCTTTTGCTGTTCCTGAATGATCCTTCATCAAATTGAATGGCATGTTCCCCAAAATCGGAATTCTTATTGGAGCTGAAATTCTGAGCCTCATCATTGACACGATAATTGTTAATGCGACTTCCACTGAAAAATCTTCGAAGTCAGTCAGGTTTTTCAATTCTATTTGGGCTCGCGCGTTGAATGATTTGTATTCATCTACAGCAACCCATGGGGCGGGATGATGTTTTGCGGGTAGTGCGGGCGGTGCAAATGCCATCATAGTAGTACTGAAGGTGTCAACGAAAATGCTTGAGATTAGGCAGTTCTCGGAGAGGAGAACTTTCTCATCAGCGATCGCAATGCCTGTTACACAGGCATAAGTAGGGGAGCGAGTCGACTGAATATTCATTCCGCCGCCAGCAATTCTTCTGCCGCGTTCAGGTCGACCGAGACCAGCTGGCTGATCCCGCGCTCCATCATCGTCACGCCGAACAGGCGGTGCATGCGGCTCATGGTTACGGCATTATGGGTAACGATCAGATAGCGGGTATTGGTCTCGGCCACCATCTTGTCGAGCAGGTCGCAGAAACGCTCGATATTGGCGTCATCCAGCGGCGCGTCGACCTCGTCCAGCACGCAGATTGGCGCGGGGTTGGTCAGGAACAGGCCAAAAATGAGTGCCACAGCGGTCAAGGCCTGTTCGCCGCCAGACAGCAAGGTCAGCGAGGTCAGCTTCTTGCCCGGTGGTTGCGCCATGATTTCCAGCCCGGCTTCCAGCGGATCGTCGCTGTTGATCATTTCCAGATGCGCCTTGCCGCCGTTGAACAATGTCGCAAACAGCCGCTGGAAATGTCGGTCGACTTCCTCGAAGGCCGCGAGCAGGCGCTGGCGGCCCTCCCGGTTGAGGCTGCCGATCGAGCCGCGCAACTGGTGGATCGCCTCGTTCAGGTCCTGGCTTTCCTTCGTCGAAATTTCCCACTCGCCCTCGAGTTCCGCCAGTTCGTCGGCCGCCACCAGATTGACCGGTCCGATCCGTTCGCGGCTGAGGGTCAGCCGTTCGAGTTCTGTCGATTCCCCGGATGCATCGCCTACGGTGTCCTCGTCAAATTCCAGCTTTTTGGGTAGCATGACGGCGGGGCATTCGAATTTCTCGGAGGAGATCCGCCCCATTTCCATCCGGCGCAAATCCTGGTTCTCGGCGCGCGCCTTTGCACCGGCACGCAATTCGCGGGCCTGACTCAACATTTCGCTGGCCTGGGTGAGCCGCTCCTCGTGATCGCGCTGCGCGAGTTCGGCGGCCTGCAACGCGGCATCCTTTTCGACGACCTTCACGTCGAGCGCATCCTGCTGTTCCGACAGCCTGGTAACTTCGACCTCGATCACCCGCGGGCGGTCGGCGAGATTCTCTACTTCCGCCTCGATCATTGCGCCGCGCTTGGCCATTTCCTTCATCCGCGCCTCGGCTTCTCCCGAGCGATCCTGCCAGGATCGGATCTGCGCGCTGGCGACGGCTTTCTGTTCCTTCACCTGCGCCAGTTTCTGGTCGATCCCCGACAGCGCTGCCTGCGAGGCCATGACCTGTTGCCGTGCGGCGTCGCGCTGGTCCTGCAGGGCTGCCCGCGCGCTTTCCTGTGCCGCGCCATCGGGCTGGCCGGCGCGTTCTTTTTGTGCGGCCTCCAGCTCGGCGAGAGCGGTCGCATTTTCCGCTTTCAGCGCGGCGTCGCGTTCGGCGAGGCTGGCGGTGCGTTTCTGTAACCAGGCCAGCGCTTCTTCGGCCTGATCGGCTTCGCGCAGGGCCTGACGCAGGGCTTCTTCCGCTTCGCGTCGCGCGGTCCGTGCGTCTGCCAGTTGTGTTTCGATAGACGATATTGCTTCGCGTTGCGCGGCCAGAGCGGTTTCCGCTGCGGTCACCTTGTCGGTTGCCGGTCCCAGCAGTTGCTGCAATTCGCGCAGCCGGTTCGCGCGGACCAGCCGCTCGGCGCTCGCATTACCGTCGTCGCGCGCGACAAAGCCGTCCCAGCGGCGCAGCGCGCCCGCTCTGGTGACCAGCCGCTGGCCGACCGAAAGCAGCTGGCCGTCATCGCTGTCCGCAACAAATATCTGCGACAGGCGATTGTGCAATTCGGCCGGGGCCTGCACCCGGTCGAGCAGTCTCTCGGTTCCGGCGGGCGTGTCTGCGGAAGCGGCGATATCGGCGCCGCCCCAGAAGCGGTCGCCATCTTCGCCCACCGACGCCAGCAGATCGTCGCCCAGCGCCGCTGCCAGCGCGCGTTCATAGCCCGGTGCCGGCTTGACCTGATCAATCGCCTTGTTGGTGCTTTCAGCCTTGGACAGTTCGCGGTTCAGGGCGTCATGTTCGGATTGCAGCCCGGCCAATTCGGCCTTCAGCGTGGCAAGACCGGATTGCGCGGCATCGCGGGCCGCGGTGGCTGCTACCCGCTGCTCTTCCAGCGAGGCAATCTTGCCGCCGCTGCCGTCTGCCGCAGACTGAGCGGCTTCCCGTGTCGCAACCGCCTCGGCAAGACTTGCCTTGAGCTCCGCTTCGTCGCCCATTTCGGCGCGTTCGGCGTTCAGCCGCTCGAGTTCCACTGCCAGCCGGTCGTGGCGCGCCTGCGCGGCATCGACGGCGGCATTGGCGACCTTTATTTCCGCCTGAATGCGCGCTTCCTCGGCCACTGCCTTGGCCAATTCGACCTCCGCCTCGCTGGCTGCGCGTTCGGATCGTTCGACCGCGCGTTCGAGATCGGGGCGCTCGCCGGTGAGACTGGTGAGCTCGGTCGACAGGCGTTTCTCGTCCTGTTCCAGCCGGTCCAGCGCTTCCATCGCATCGCGGGTCAGTTGGTCTTCCCGGGCATTGTCCTCGTGAATCCGCTCGGCCTGCGCCTGCAGGTCGAGCAGTCGCGATTTCAGATTGTCGCGTTCGTTGGTCAGGGTCAGCAGCCGGTGGCTGGACTCGCTGGCTTCCTCGCGCACCCGCTGTACCTCTGCGCGCAACAGGCCGAGCGCCTTGGCGCTTTCATTTTGCGCGGAAACGGCCGCCTGCTGTTCATTCTGTGCCGCGACAACCTTGGCTTCGGCGGCTTCGGCTTCCGCCTTGGCGGCGTCGGAGGCGGCAGCGGCCTCTTTCCAGCGCGCGTAGATCAGCCGGCCCTCGACGAGCGTGATTTCCGCGCTCAGTTTCTTGTAGCGTTCCGCCTGCTTTGCCTGCCGCCGCAAATTGGCCGCACGCTGCTCCATGTCGCCGAGAATATCGTCAAGACGGGCCAGGTTCTTTTCCGCTGCGCGCAATTTCTGTTCGGCATCTTTCCGCCGGACGTGGAGGCCGGAAATGCCGGCCGCTTCCTCCAGCATTTCACGCCGCGCCTCCGGCTTGGAGGAAATGATATTGGAAATCTTGCCCTGGCTGACCAGCGCCGGGCTGTGGGCGCCGGTGGCGGCATCGGCGAAGATCAGCGCGATATCCTTGGCCCGGACGTCGGTGCCGTTGGCGCGATAGGCCGAGCCGGCACCGCGCTCGATCCGGCGGACAATCTCAAGCTCGCTGTCATGATCTCCGGCGTGGAGCGAAGAGACGTCATTGGCTTCCCGCTCGGCGGTCAGCGCGACTTCGGCAAATTGCCGTTCGGGCCGGTCCTGGGTGCCGGCGAAAATGACGTCTTCCATGCCGCCGCCACGCATCGACTTGGCGCTATTCTCGCCCATCACCCAGCGGATGGCTTCCAGAAGGTTTGATTTGCCGCAACCATTGGGGCCGACCACGCCGGTCAGCCCTTTTTCAATGCGCAGCTCGGTGGGGTCGACAAAGCTCTTGAAGCCCGAGAGTCTGAGCTTCTTTATTTGCACGGAATTACACCCGTGCAGCCATTGTCAGTGAGCCTCTTCAAATCGCGCCCCCTCTTGCGACTGGTTCAGCGCCTACCGGGCGCCCGCTTCCTTTAATTTGCTTTCCACAGCGACCCAGTTGGTGCCGTCGATCTTCTGCCCGTTGAGCAGGAATGTCGGGGTGCCCTGGATATCATATTCCTCGACCGCTTTCTGCGTGTCATTCATCAGCGCTTCGGCCGTCGCCGTGTTGGCAAGGCAGGCCTTCGCCTGATCTTCGGAAATGCCGCGCTGCTGGAAAAAGGCGATCAGGCCAAGCTGTTCGGCGAGACGGACAAATCGCGTTTCCGGAGCGGATGCCAGGATATCATTATAGGTGGCGTCTCCCATCGCCTGCGCTTTTTCGAACATGGCGGTCTGATTGCTCAGGGCCTGTTCGGTCAGCGGGAAAAACGGGGTCTCGCCACCGCAGCGGGACAGGATGGCCGCCGACAGATCCAGCGGATCGCGGACAAAATTGCGGATTTCGAAACTGACCCGGCCGCTCTCGACATAAGTGTCGCGCAAGGGAGCAAAGGCCTGTTCGCCGAAATCCTTGCAGTGCGAGCAGGTGATCGACATATATTCGACCAGCTTGAGCGGCGCATCGGGATTGCCCATGACGATGCCGCCAGCTTCGGTTTTCGATACCGTTTCAGACCATTTTTGTCCGGCCGGAGCCTCGACGGCTTCGATCGAACCGGAGGTGCTTGCCCCTGCCTCGCCTTCACTTGCTTCGCCGCATGCGGCCAGAGCCAGCGCGAGAGCCACGGGAGCGATATAGTTGAATGTGCGCATATTCTGTTCCTGCTTCTTTTTGAATTGATCGAATGTCTATTGCGGAAGGCCCGCCAATTTCGGCTGCAATGCTGTCCAGCTGTGGACTTTGGCAAGCGGCTGGTCGGCTAGCGTGAAGCTCGGGGTACCGGTCAGCTTGAGCGTTGTCGTGGCATATTCCGTCATCGCCAATATCTTGTCCTGTTCGGTCTTGTCCGCAAGACAGGCGTCGATCTGCGGCGCGGTGAAACCCCGGCCTTTCATCAGCGTGTCAAGACCGGCAGCGGCCGCAATTTTCTTCAGCCGCTGTGGAACGGTACCGTCGTTGATCGTCTTCATCACTTCGGGCGATGCCGACTGGAATTTCTTCAGCCAGGTCGATTGCTGGAGAAGCAAGGCCCGGTGATTACCGAAAAATTTCGTGCGGCCGCCGCAACGGGCCAGCATGGCCGCGGTCAGGTCAATGGGGTTGAGTATCAGGTTGCGAACCTCGAAGCTGACATGGCCCTTTTTGATATATTTGGTGGTCAGGGGGCTGTGCGATTCCTGCTCAAAGGCGGCGCAGTGATTGCAGGTATAGCTCATATATTCGGTCAGCTTGTGCCGGGCGAGAGGATTGCCCATGACATGGCCGCCCATGCTCGACTGGGTCACCCGCTTGGTCCAGTCGGTCTGCTGCGCCGCAGCCGGCGCGACCATCACAACCGATGCTGCCAATGCCGAAGCAAGATACGCGCTTCTATACTTCATGTCGGGTCCCTTTTCTTGTCGCCGCCACCGATCTTGCCGATGATCCTGATGCTTTGCTGCGCTTCTTTCTTAGGGTTCGCTTCCGCCTTTGCAACTGCCGATGCGAGGGACTCCAGCACCCGGTTCAGTTCCGCGTCGCCGATATCGCGCAAATTTTCGCCCAGCTGGATGGGTGCGGGCTTCAGCGAAGCGGGCAGGGGGACCCTTTTTTCCTTGTCTTTCTTGGGTGTTACGACGCCTTGTCTGAATCTTATCTGACTGACAGCGCCATAGCCGAAGAAGCGGTTTACCCGTTCGATAATGTCCGGCGCGATATGCTGCATCATCGTCGCATAGGCGCCGCCGACCAGCAGATGCAGCGTGCCGCCCTCCTTTTCGCCGCGCGGAAAGCGGATCGATTCGGGCAGCGAGACGGCGGCATAGCGTTCGCCGACAATCTCGGCCCAGCGGCTGACCACCGAGCTCTGGATGAAGCCGTAACGGCGAAAGGCGGCGCGGCCGATTTCGGGCACCAGGTCAGATATGCTTTTCGCCGGACCGCCGCGCGGGCGCTGGTATTTCTGATATGCCTTGGCGGCCGGCTTTTTTGCGGCCTTTTTCGGCGATTTTTTGGACACGGGCTTACCGTTTTCGGCGCTTTTCGCCTTTTCAGATCCAATATTGTCAATTTTCTTCGCCATTATGTCCTTTTATGGCATGGCGCGGCCATGGCCGTCGATAGCTTCCCCGCCAAAGCACGTAAAATTTCTGCCAATATCGGTGCACATTATGTGGATAAGGCGCGAAAGCTGCCCTGGCGTTCGCCGCCGGGGAGCAATTTGCCCGATCCCTATCATGTCTGGCTGTCCGAAGTCATGCTGCAGCAGACGACGGTCGCGGCGGTCAAAAGCTATTTCGAGAAATTCACCACGCGCTGGCCGACGGTACAGGACCTGGCGAAGGCCGATGAAGCGGATGTCATGGCCGCCTGGGCCGGCCTCGGCTATTATGCTAGGGCGCGAAATCTTCGCAAATGTGCGGTATATATCACTGATAATAAAGACGGACTCTTTCCTCAGAAAGAGTCTGAACTTCTGGAGCTACCCGGTGTCGGCGCCTATACGGCGGCGGCAATCGCCGCGATTGCCTTTGGCGAACGGGCGGTGGTGGTGGACGCGAATATCGAGCGGCTGGTGGCGCGGCTGTTCGCCATCGACACGCCACTGCCGAAGGGCAAGGCGGAAATTCGCGCGGCGATGGATGCGATCACGCCGCGCCATGGCGCCGGTGATTTTGCCCAGGCCTGTATGGACATCGGCGCCACGATCTGCACCGCGAAAAACCCGAAATGCGAAATCTGTCCGGTGCAGGATCAATGCGCCGCCTTTGCGCTCGGCAATGTGGAGGCCTTTCCGGTCAAACCGCCGAAGAAAGCCAAGCCGGTCCGCCGCGCCCGCTTTTTCTGGATCGAGCAGCGGGGCCGGATATTGCTCGCCACTCGTCCGCCGAAAGGGATGCTCGGCGGCATGCGGGCGCTGCCCGACGACGGCTGGGCTGCGGGCAAGGACGGTCATGCGACACCGCCGATGGCGGGTGAATGGAAAGTGCACGATAATATCGTTCAGCACAGCTTCACCCATTTTTCGCTCGAAGTGGATTTGGCGGTTTATCAGGACGAGAAAATCGTTACTAACAAGGATGACAATATCTGGTGGGCGCTGGATGATATAGCGGAGGCGGGATTGCCAACCCTTTATGCCAAGGCCGTAAAATGGAAAATGAAGGAAGAAAAATGACCGCTGACAGACTCGCAACATCTTCACTTGGGCCATCTTTCTCCCGGCGCTCCGTGCTCGGCGGAATCGGTGCCGGCGCGTTTCTTACCGGCATGCCAAGCATTGCCCTTGCCCGCGAAGCGGCGAACAATTTCCCGGGCCTGACCAAGATCATCAACCACTATGTTGCGGAAAAGAAAGTCGCCGGCATGATGGCGATGATCGGTTTTGGTCAGCAGGCGCCGGAGGTCATTGCCGCCGGGTCGCTGAAACTGGGCGGCGACAGGCCGGTCGGTCCCGACACATTATGGCGGATGTATTCGCAGACCAAGCCGGTGACCGGCATGGCGACGATGATGCTGATCGAGGATGGACTGCTTACGCTGGACCAGCCGCTGTCCGACATCTTCCCCGATTTCGCCGATATGCAGGTACTGACCGAACCGGAAGGCCCGATTGAAAATACGGTGGCGGCGGTGCGCCCGATCACGATCCGGCAACTGCTGACCCATACGGCCGGTCTGGGTTATACGATCATTTCGAAGGGCCCGATCCAGAAAGCCTATCTCGATGCGGGTCTGACGCCCGGTCGCGTCAGCCGCAATCCGATTCCCGGCTTCGACCGCAGCGCGCCGACGCCCGATATCATGACCTTCATGCAGCGCCTCGCCACCATGCCGCTGGTCTATCAGCCGGGCACCAAATGGAGCTATTCGCTGAGCCATGACGTGCTGAGCGCGGTGATCGAGAAAGTTTCCGGCAAGCCGCTCGACCAGTTTCTTGAGGAACGGATGTTCGGACCCCTGGGCATGAACAGCATATTCTATCAGGTCCCCGCCGACCGCGCCGCCGATCTGGCCGACAATTATGCGCCGTTTGCAGGGGCGCTGATCCCCATCGATCCGGGCGCGACCAGCATCTACCTCGACAAGCCGCCCTTTGCCTTTGGCAGCACGGGTCTGGTCGGAACCGCCGGCGACTATGACAAGTTTCTGCAAATGATCCTGGGCTTCGGCACCGCCGGTGGCGTGCAGGTGATGAAACCGGAAACGGTCAAGCTCGGCATTTCCAATCTGCTGCCCGAAACCGCCAGCACGGCGGGGACCTGGGTTGCCAATCACGGCTTTGGCGCGGGCGGACGCTCCGGCCTTGGCACCGCCGTCAGCCCGGCTGGCAGTTTCGGCTGGGGCGGCGCAGCCGGCACATCGGCTTTTGTCGACACGGTGCGTGGTCTGCGGGCTGGCGGCTATACCCAATATATCCCGTCGAACAGCTATCCCTTCCAGTCGGATTTCCCGAAATATGTCTATGCAGACCTGATCGGCGCGGAACAGGCAGGAGCGGGCAAGACCAGTCCCTGAGGGCAGCAAATTCTCTCCCTTTTCCGGGGAGCAACGATATAAAAATATGAAAATGTCCGGGAGACAAGATGCCGACAGTTGAAAATAATATAGTGCCGACCTTTGCCGGCGGGACGCTCGATCGTGCCGATCAGGTGCGGGTCAATCCGGACCGGTTGCGCGCCGCGATGATGAACCCGCGGGCGAAGCTGCTCAAGCTGGATGGTCTCAACCCGGTTTTCGACGATTATGGAGATCTGGCTTGGGGTGCCGCCTATGAAGCATCGCCGGACAATGATCTGCTATTGCTCGGTATCGAGGGTGACACGCCTTATTTTGCCGAACTGAACGGGGCAGGGGATGCCGGTCCCGCCGCCAACCGGGCACTGTGGCAGACTTTGGGCAGCTTGCCCGCCGATCAGGCCGCCATTTACGCCACAGCGCGTAGTCTGGTCGACTGGCACGCACGCCACAAATTCTGCGCGCAATGCGGCAAACCGACCCAGTCCCGCAAAGGTGGCTGGGCGCGCGTATGCGACCGCGAGAATGACGGCTGCGGCGCGGAACATTTCCCGCGCACCGATCCGGTCGCGATCATGCTGTCGGAGTGCGAGGGCAAGGTTTTGCTCGGCCGCCAGCCGCGCTTCCCGCCGAAAAGCTTTTCGGCGCTGGCCGGTTTTCTGGAGCCCGGCGAAAGCATCGAGGGCTGCGTGAAGCGCGAATTGTTCGAAGAAGCCGGAATTCATGTGCGGGACGTGCGCTATGTCGCAAGCCAGCCCTGGCCTTTCCCGTCATCGCTGATGATCGCCTGCACCAGTGTCACCGACGATCCCACTCTGACGCTTGATGAAGAAGAAATCGAGGAAGCGGCCTGGTTCTCGCTCGACGAGGTGAAAGCGGCAATGAATGGCGAGCCGGGTGCCTTGTTCGTCGCGCCGCCGCCTTTCGCGATCGCGCATGATCTGCTGAAGCACTGGGTGGAGCAGAAGGGCTGATATGGCGCGCCGGCTCGAACTGATGGGCGCGCCGGGATCGCCCTATACGCGCAAGATGCTGGCGCTGCTGCGTTACCGGCACATCGACTATAATATCATCTGGGGTGGCGCGACGGGTGCTCCGGACGGTTATCCGAAACCCAAGGTGCAACTGCTGCCGACATTCTACTTTCCGGATAGCGACGGCGATCTCGAGGCCGTGGTGGACAGCACGCCGATCATCCGGCGGCTTGAGAGAGAGCATGACGGTCGTTCGGTCATTCCCGAAAATGAAGCGCTGCGCTTTCTCGATCTGCTGATTGAGGATTATGCCGACGAATGGCTGACCAAGGCGATGTTCCATTTCCGCTGGGCCTTTCAGGCGGACGCCGACCATGTCGCGCCGCTGCTGATCCACTGGGCCAACCCCAATCTGCCGGATGAACAGGTCGCCGCGATGGCGGCGCAATTTTCAAAGCGCCAGATTGACCGACTCTATGTTGTCGGATCGAACGCGGTTACCGCCAAGACGATCGAGGACAGCTATGTCCGGCTGCTCGATCTGCTCGACCGTCTGATCCGCGAGCAAGACTTCATATTGGGAAGCCGGCCCTCCTCCTGCGATTTTGCGTTTCATGGCCAACTGACCCAGCTCACCCAGGTCGAGCCGACATCCATGGCGCTGACCAACAGATATGCGCAAAGAGTGCGTGCATGGGTGGACCGGATGGACGATCTCTCAGGACACGAGGGCGGGCATTGGCTGGCCGATGATCAACTGAGCGCGCTAACGGGCCTGCTGTCGGAAATCGGTCACACCTATGCGCCGTTTCTGATCGCCAATGCGCAGGCCGTCCAGTCCGGTGCGGATTCGGTCGAAGCGGAGATTGACGGACGCAAATGGCAGCAGCCCCCTTTTCCCTATCAGGCGAAATGTCTGCTGGCGCTGCGCGAAGCTTATCAAGGGCTTTCCGGTGAAGCCCGGGACCAGATCGAGAGATTGTTGGCGGGTACGCGTTGCGAAGCCCTGTTTGTGGTCGCCTAGACCAGTCCGAGACTCGCCAGTTCGCCGAGCATCTCTGCGGGCATTTCCTCGGCGCCTTCCGCGCCGTCGCCGAGATCGGCCGGTGCGTCCTTTTCCTCGAGATAGCGCCAGCCCTGATGAGCGCGCTTGGGCATCGGCTGGACGGCGACCAGTTTCGGCTCCAGTCTGATCCACTGCTTACCCTGGCCATTGTCCATGAAGCCGATGATCGGCGAGCGACCGACGATTTTCTTGGCGTGAATCCAGTAGAGCGAGCCACCGACCATTTCCTCGTGCCGTTTCGGCAGATAGCGGGTGGTCAGCCGCGCTTCGCCGCCGGTTGCTCTGTTGTCCTTGTGTGATTCCAGCCATTTGCGCAGCGTCGCCGGGCTTTCGCTGCGATAGGCAATCTTGGTCATATTGAGTGGCATGGGTGATATCTGTGGGGGGCGACCGCTTTAGTCAAGCGGGTTCGGGGCGGGGAAGGACCGAAAAGGTCAAGGACGGCAGGAAAATCCCGCAAGATTATTATTGCAAATGATTATCAATATCATATTGTGAGGGGAATCGGACATCGAGGAGAGACAGATTGAGCGAGATACTGGAGAAACTATTACTACCGCTACCGGATATCCGGTCGCTGCCGTCGGTCGAGGCGAAATTGATCATCGCTTTCCGGCTCGCCGTGGTCGCCAGCCAGAACAGCTATGATTGTCTGGACCATCTGTCGGAGCGCCTGGGGGGACGGCGGGCGGCGACGCGGATATTGATATTGGCAGAGACCATCGGAGCGGCCTGGCAGGAACCGTTCCAGATCGGGAGGCCCTGCTCCTCGCTGACCACACCGGATGAAATCTGGCTGGTGGCGGCAATCCGGCTGGCGGCCGGTGACAACCGCCCCGGCTTTGATTCGCTCAGTCACGAAATGCTGGGCGATTGCGAGCGGGAGCGAATCTATCACGATCTCGGCAATTTTGTTGCCGCTTATTCCAGGCCTAGAGGCTGACCATCCCGCTGCCGACGGCGAGGCTGAGGAAGGCGAGAAAGCCCATAGTGTCTGTGATCATCGTGACGAACACCGAAGAGGCCAGCGCCGGATCCTGATCCAGCCGGTCGAGCATGACCGGAACGAATATACCGGCAAAACCGGCGATCACGATATTGATCAGCATGGCCAGTCCGATAACCCCGCCCAGCATCGGGTTGGCAAAGACCAGACCGGTGCCGATGCCGACCAGCACGGCAATGGTCGCGCCGTTGAGCAAGGCTATGCGGAATTCCCGCCCGATAATCCGGCGGGTGTTGGAACGGGTCAGCTCGTTCATGGCCAGCGCGCGGACCGAGACCGCCATGGTCTGGGTGCCGGCATTGCCGCCGATCGACGCCACGATCGGCATCAATATGGCCAGCGCGACCATCTGTTCGATCGCTGCTCCGAATATCGAGATCACGAAGCTCGCCACCAGTGCGGTCGCCAGATTGGTGATCAGCCAGCGGACACGCGCCTTGTAGCTGTCGCGGATCGGCTCGTTGATGTCGCCGTCGCCGGCACCGGAGAGCAGCAGCACGTCTTCGCTGGCCTCGTCCTCGACAATGTGGAGAATGTCATCGACGGTGATCATCCCGATCAGGCGCCCGTCGTCGTTGATGACCGCGGCGGAGATCAGATTATATTTCTGGAAGCGCAGCGCCACTTCTTCCTGGTCCATGTCGACCGGGATCAGCGTCTGTTCCCGCTTCATGACGTCGGCAATGGCAATGTCGCGCGGCGTTCTGAGTATCCAGCTGAGCTGGCAGGTGCCGATCGGCCGGAAAGCGGGATCGACCACGTAGATTTCCCAGAATTCGGTGGTCAGATCGTCATTCTTGCGGAGATAGTCGATCAGGTCGCCGACTTTCATATGTTCGGGCACCGCGACAAATTCGCGCTGCATGATCCGGCCGGCGGTTTCTTCCTCATAGGTGAGGGCGCTTTCGATCGCGGCGCGGTCTTCGGCGTCCAGCTCGGCAAGAACCGCCTGCTGCTCGCCCTCGTCGAGATCCTCGATAATCGCAACCGCGTCATCGGTATCGAGCTGTTCGGTCAGGTCGGCGATCTGGCCGGCATCGAGCACGTCGATCAGGCCTTCGCGGACATGCTCGTTCATCTCCGCGAGCACATCGGCGCTGACCAGATCGCCAAGGGCGCTGGCCAGCGGCGCACGTTCGTCGGCGTCGACCAGCTCGAACAGATCGGCAATGTCGGCATTGTGGAGCGGGTTGACCAGATCCTGCGCCAGAACGCTGTTATTGTCCTCGACCGCTTCGGAAACCGAGCGGACAAATTCGTCGGTCAGCCTGTTGTCCTCGTCGAGAACCTCTTCGCGGTCGATGACTGCGTCGGGGGCGTCGTTGATGTCGGTCATCGCGGTGCTCCCCTTTGTGCGCGTGTTCGGCTGCTTATTAGGCGTTGCACCGTTGCAATTGCAATCTTTTGTGACAATTATCCTAAGGCAGGGTGATTTTTCCCGAGGCCTTGCCTATATGCCCCGCAAGACCGATTCAATGAACGCAAAGGAAAATACCCGATGTCCCATGAAAAAATGACTTTCCACCTGGATACAGGCGATGTTGAGATCAAGCTCCGTCCGGATCTCGCGCCCAACCATGTCGCGCGGATCACCGAGCTGGCCGCCGAAGGCTTTTACGACGGCGTGGTTTTCCACCGCGTGATCAACGGTTTCATGGCGCAGGGCGGCGACCCGACCGGTACCGGCATGTCCGGCAGCGACAAGCCCGATATCGCGCAGGAATTTTCCAGCGAGCCGCATGTCGAAGGCACCTGCTCGATGGCCCGGACGATGGACCCGAACAGCGCCAACAGCCAGTTTTTCATCTGCCTCGACGATGCCGGCTTCCTCGACGGCCAATATACGGTCTGGGGCGAAGTGACCTCCGGCATGGAAGCGGTGCACGCGCTGCCCAAGGGCGAACCGCCAGCGAAGCCGGGCGCGATCAAGTCCGTAACCCTCGGCTGATTTAAAAAAATGCGTCTCGATAAACCCAGGATCGCCCCGCTCGCCGAGTCAGAACTCGGTCCCGAGCACCGGGCGATGCTGGGCGAGCGCTTCAAGACCGGCAAGATTCTCAATATCTTCCGGACGCTGCTCAAGGCGCCGAAAGCCTATAAGGCCTTCATGTGGTGGGGCGGCTATATCCTGTCCGATCATAATGCGTTGCCCGCCCGCGAGCGCGAGATTGTCATCCTGCGTACAGGCTTCAACTGGAAGTCCGGCTATGAATGGGCACAACATGTCCGCATCGGCAAGGACTGCGGTCTGACCGATGCTGAAATCGAACGGATCAAGGCCGGGCCGGATGCGCCGGGCTGGACACCGGTTGAAAGCGCGATGCTCCGCGCCACCGATGAACTGACCAGCGATGGCCATGTGTCGGACACCACCTGGGCTGCCCTTTCGGAACTGACCGAAAAGCAGCGCATGGATCTGGTGATGACCGTGGGCCAATATAGCCAGGTATCGATGCTGCTGAACAGTTTCGGCGTGCAGCTCGACGATGATCTGGAACTGGATCCCGATCTGAAGGCCTGACGGCCCGGGTCTAGAGACCCGCTTTTACCACCCAGTCATGGAAAATCCGCACCGCGCGGTTCTTCATGTCGCGTTTGCGGCATACGAACCAGTAGCTGTACGGGCTGTCCACCTGATGGTCGAACAGGCGGACCAGCCGGGAATCATTGGCATCGGAAAAATGGCCACCGTGCATGATCGCGATGCCGAGACCCTGTGCTGCGGCTTCGAGCATAAGCGGGCCGCTGTCGAGATGGTCGATACCGGCCGGCTGCAAATCGGGAAGCCCCACCGCTTCTTTCCACTGGTCGAAGGCGCGGATCATATTGCTGTGGATCAGGATATTATGGTGTTGCAGATCTTCCGGCTGGCTGATCGCATTGGGTCCTTTGGTCAGCTCTACCGATGCGATGGCGTAAACCTTGTTGCTGTCGAGCTTCACTGCATAGAGATTGGGATCGACATCATCGCTGATGATGATCGCCGCATCGACGGCATCGCCCAGCATATTTTCGGCATGGGACGAGGTGTCCACATTGATATGCAGCTTGGGATAGAGTTTCTTGAGTTCCGGCAGGCGCGGCAACAGGCGAGTGGCGCCGAACAGGGGCAGTACGCCAAGGCGCAAACGCATGTCTCCGCCGGTGACGGTCATCTGGTCAACCGCTTCGCCGATCACTTCCAGCGCCGGGGCGACCGCTTTCAGCAAGGCATGACCATCGCCGTTCAGGACCATTGACTGGTTGCGCCGCTCGAACAGCGGCTTGCCGATATGGTCTTCCAGCGACTTGATTCGCCGGCTGAGCGCAGGCGCGGACAGCGCAAGCTCCGCTGCCGCAGCTTTGGATGAGCCCAGCCGGGCTACACGGATGAAGGCCTCAAGGGCACGAAGGGGAGGAAGACGACGCATAGAAGGACCAATATTGAGGCTGAATCAGCTTTGTGCAACGCAAAATTCGAACCGAATCGAGAGGAATGGCGGAAAACTGTCACTAGCAATATTGATAAGTTGCAAGATATGCAACCTACAATGTTCTTTTCGCACTTGCACAATAATGGGTTTCGATGCATTCAGAGTGGGCCTTTCAGGCATCCTCTCCTAAAAACTTTTCAGGCCAGTTCTTCGGAACTGGCCTTTTTTTTTGGCAGATTCCGGTCAAGCGTCGCGCCATCTGAAAATCTGATTCGCATATCGGTGTGGCGATCCCTATCTTGTTGGAAAGAACCGAAACGATATCGAGGAGATACGCCCCAGTGTCCGATCCAGAGCCAAACAAAGCTATTAGCGAAGACGATAATATGCGCCTGAAATTGCAGGTTGCCAATGCCCGGCCGGAGGACAGCGGTCGCGGACTGGCCCGTCTGTCGCGCGACAATCTCGGGAAACTCGGGTTGATCGAGGGCGATGTCGTCGAGATTGTCGGCAAACAGGCAACCCCGGCGCGGGCGGTCCTTCCCTATCCGGAAGACGAAGGGCTGGATTTTGTCCGGCTAGACGGTCTGCAGCGTGCCAATGCCGGGGTAGGTGCGGGCGACTTTGTCGAAATTCGCAAGGTCGAATCGAAACCGGCCAAGAAGGTCGTTTTCGGCCCGGCGCAAAAGGACCTGCGATTGCAGGGCAATGGCGGTGGTCTGAAGCGCAGCTTCATGGGGCGTCCGCTCAAGGCCGGGGATTTTGTCGCAACCCATGGCCAGCAGCAGGTCGATCGCGGCGACATGCCGCCGCAATTGCGGCAGATGCTGGCAGCGCCGGCTTTTTCCCTGACCCAGATACGGCTCAATGTCATCGCGACCACGCCAAAGGGGATCGTCCATATCGACGAGGAAACCGAAGTGGAACTGCGGCCGGAATATGAGGAATCGACCGAGCATCGCCGTGCCGATGTAACTTATGACGATATCGGCGGCCTGCACGAAACGATTGACCAGCTTCGCGAAATGGTCGAACTGCCGTTGCGCTATCCGCAACTCTTCACTCGGCTCGGTGTCGACCCGCCACGCGGCGTGTTGCTGCACGGTCCTCCGGGGACCGGCAAGACCCGGCTTGCCCGGGCGGTGGCCAATGAAAGCGAAGCCGAGTTCTTCCTGATCAACGGTCCGGAAATCATGGGCTCGGCCTATGGCGAATCGGAAAAGAAACTGCGCGAGATTTTTGAAGCAGCAACCAAGGCTGCGCCTTCGATCCTGTTCATCGACGAGATCGACTCGATCGCGCCAAAACGCGGACAGGTACAGGGCGAAACCGAGAAGCGGCTGGTGGCGCAGCTGCTGACCCTGATGGACGGTCTCGAATCGCGGCTCAACCTGGTGGTCATCGCGGCGACCAACCGGCCGGAGGCGATCGACGAGGCGCTGCGCCGGCCCGGCCGCTTTGACCGGGAAATCATCGTCGGCGTTCCTGATGTCGCCGGACGGCGCGAGATACTCGGCATCCATACGCGTGGCATGCCGCTCGACAAAACGGTTGATCTGAAGGAACTTGCACGGACAACCTATGGTTTTGTCGGAGCCGATCTTGCGGCCCTGACCCGCGAGGCGGCAATTGAAGCGGTGCGCCGGATCATGCCCAAGCTCGATCTGGAATCGGAAAATGTACCGCCGGAAGTGCTCGAGGAACTGGTCGTCTACCGGCAGGATTTCATCGAAGCCCTGAAACGGGTCCAGCCTTCCGCGATGCGCGAAGTCATGGTTCAGGCTCCGGATGTCCGCTGGGAAGACATCGGCGGCCTCGACGAGGCGCAGATGCGGCTCAAGGAAGGCATCGAACTGCCGATGAAAAATCCGGAAGCCTTCATCCGGCTGGGTATCCGTCCGGCCAAGGGCTTTCTGCTCTACGGTCCGCCAGGCACCGGCAAGACCTTGCTGGCCAAGGCGGTCGCGCGCGAGGCGGAGGCCAATTTCATCGCCACCAAATCGAGCGACCTGCTGTCCAAATGGTATGGCGAGAGCGAGCAACAGATCGCACGCTTGTTCGCGCGGGCGAGGCAAGTCGCGCCAACCATCCTGTTCATCGACGAGATTGACAGTCTGGTGCCAGCACGCGGCGGCGGCATGGGCGAGCCCCAGGTCACCGAGCGGGTGGTCAACACGATCCTCGCCGAGATGGACGGTCTGGAAGAAATGCAGTCGGTAATATTGATCGGCGCGACCAACCGCCCCGGTCTGGTCGATCCGGCTCTGTTGCGACCGGGCCGCTTTGACGAGCTGATCTATGTCCCGGTTCCGGGTAAGGCCGGCCGTCGCCGGATATTGGCGATCCACACTGCGAAAATGCCGCTCGGCAAGGATGTCGATCTCGACGATATGGCCGAACGCACGGACCGCTATTCCGGCGCCGATCTGGAAGATCTGGTCCGCCGGGCAGGGCTTTACGCCTTGCGCGAATTTGGCGGGCTCGTCGAGACCGTCCAGATGAAGCATTTCGAAAAGGCGCTGGAAGACAGCCGGGCTTCGGTCACGCAGGAAATGGAGGAAGAATATTCCAAGATGGAATCACAGCTGAAGCAGAATGCGATGCGGGCAGAGCCGATCGGTTTTGTCTCGCCGGGCATGCTGACGCCGGTGAAGGACAGCAAACACTAACGGTCGCTGTCTATCCGTTCATCGAGTTTGAGGGTTTTGAAGCCCCAGGCGAACAGAAACACGCAGATGCCGGTCGCCAGCCAGAAGGGCAGGGGGCCGGCATAAGTGTAGAGCAAAACGCCAAAGGCCGGCGAAGCGATGAACGCCATGCCGTTGACCGATGCGACAATACCAGCCACGCCATTCTGTTCGGACCGCTTGACGGCGAGCGATGCACCCGCAGTGAAACCGGGGCGGAACAGGCCGAAACCCAGCGATGCCACGGCAAATCCGATGATGATGCCGTACAGGTCGTGCGACAGGCCGATGATCAGGCAGCCGAAGGCACCCAGCACCATACCCCACAGAATCGAGGAGCGCGGTCCCATCTGCAGCAGCGGAATCAGGCCCCATTGCGCCAGCAGGGTCGCTGCCGCGCCGGACATCAATACCAGGCCAGTCATCCGGATTCCCATTTCCGGGTCGCCGCGCAGGCCGAGCCGGTCGAGCACGAGAAAACCGACGACGCCGAGGATCAGGGCATGGGCGTTGCCGCCCAATATGCCGGTGATCAGCCACGGCTTGACCCGCTCATCCCCCCAGCGCAATCGGGGCGGTGCGCTGCTTTCCTCTTCGCTGCTGTCATCCTCTTCTTTCAGGCTGCTGGAGGACGGGGCGGAGCTGTACGGCTCCGACGTCACCACGCCGCGCGCCTGATAGCCCGGATTGTCATTCGGCAGTTTTACCGCAAGCGCGATCATCACCAATATCCCGATAGCGGCAAAGGCGAACATCGGGCTGGACAGGCCGAGCACCGGTATCATCAGCAGCGGCGCAATCGCCGGGCCGACAATCGTGCCGAGTCCGAAGGAGGAGGAAATCAGCGACAGTGCCTTGGTCCGGTCGGCGCGCGCGGTGCGGGCCGCGACATAGGCCTGCACCGCTGGCGGTGCTGCCGATCCTAGGCCGCCATAGAGGCTGCGAAAACTGGCGAACAGGATGAAGGTCCAGAGCGCGCTATACCATCCGAGCAGTCCGAGAAACAGCGCCAGACCGGCCAACGCGAAGGATGTGGTAAAGCCGATCATGCCCAGCCGCATCAGCGCCTTGCGGCCGCGATGGTCGGACTGGCGCGCCCATTTCGGCGCGGTATAGACCCAGAGCAGGGCGGACCAGCTGAACGCAGCGCTCACCCAGAAATCGGGGATATCGAGCTGCGTTCCGATGGTCGGCAAAATCGACTGCATGGCAGTGTTGCCCGAAGCGGTCACCAGCATCACCGAGAACAGTACCGCCATGCGGGTGCTGTCTATCGGCTTGGCATCGGGATGGGCCGACAGCTTGCGGTCCAGCGGTTCGAAATCGGGAGAATCGGCCATGGGCGCTCCTATGCCATGCTATTTCTGCCAGTCATAGGCTCGTTCGATGCGGGCGACGTGGAGGCTGTAGGCGCTGTACCATTTGTCGCGGCCCTGATCGCGGATCCGTGCATGTTCCGGGTTGTCGCGCCACGCTCTGGCGCTGGCGTCGTCGCGCCAGTAGCTGACCGTAATCCCGAAGCCGTCGGCGGAGCGGGCATGATCCTCGCCGAGATAGCCGGGTTGCTGCGCGGCGAGCGCGCCCATTGCCGCTGCGGCGGCCTGATAGTCCTCTTCACCGGTGCCGGTGCGTTGCGCGCAAAAAATCACCGCGATGGAGTCGTTCGGATAAAGCGTCATGACGATCTTTTAACCGGAGGATTGCACCGGGCAACCGCTATTATATTTGTCACCGGCGCTGTAACGCTTTAGTAAGACAGTTTGATCTGTCGCCGGAGGAATGGTTTGTCAAACAGTGTCGCCAAAACGAAAATAACCGACCGCATCAAGTCGGGCCTGGAGCGCCGTCTTGGCCCCTGGGGTGTTTTCTTCAAGGGGTTTCTCAAACATCCGGTGATGGTGGGCTCGATCATTCCCTCGTCGGATGTCACGGTCCGCAAGATGCTCGAACCGGTCAAATGGGACGAATGCGACCTGTTTGTCGAATATGGTCCGGGCGTGGGGACCTTCTGCCGGCCGGTGCTCGAGCGGCTGAAGCCGGGTGCCGCTCTGGTGGTGATCGATCTCAACGAGGATTTCATCGACTATCTGGGCAAGTCGATCCGCGACAGCCGCTTCTACCCGATCCACGGTTCCGCCGCCGATGTGCAGAAGATCATCCGCGAGCTTGGCCACGAAAAAGCCGACTATATTCTCTCGGGTCTGCCTTTTTCGACCTTGCCCGACCAGCTCGGCCCAAAAATTGCCAAGGAGACCTATGACGCGATCCGGCCGGGCGGTGCCTTTCTGGTCTACCAGTTCGTCAAGAAGGCGCGCGACTTCATGACCCCGCATTTCGACCATATCGACAGCGGTTATTCGCTCTGGAATATCCTGCCCTGTCATCTGTTCTGGGGGTGGAAGGCAAAATAGCCGTTGGTCGACGCCTGAATGGCGTTGGTCGAAGCCGGCAATAGGCCAGAGGCGGTTTCGCGCCATGTTCAACACCGAAATATGTCATATTGATTGAGAGGAATATCCCGATGTCCCGTTTGTCCCGTTCCCTGTTGCTGGCGCTGACCACCACGGCGTTGACGGTCACTGCGCCCGCGCTGGCCAAGCATCATGAATCCGCCGAGCCGGCGCCGGTCAGCGAACTGGTCGCGGCAGTCGATATTCCCTATGAGGAATTCACGCTCGACAACGGCTTGAAGGTCCTTGTCCACACCGATCGCAAGGCTCCGATCGTCGCGGTCTCCATCTGGTATGGCGTTGGTTCGGCCCATGAGCCGGAAGGCAAGACCGGCTATGCGCATTTGTTCGAACATATCATGTTCAATGGGTCGGAAAATGCCCCGGGCGACTATTTCGAACCGCTGCGGCAGATTGGCGCGACGGACCTCAACGGCACGACCTGGCTCGACCGGACCAACTATTTCCAGACGGTCCCGACCTCTGCGCTGGACGTCGCCCTGTTCCTCGAAAGCGACCGGATGGGCTATCTGCTCGGCGCGGTGACGCAGGAGAAGCTCGACAACCAGATCGGCGTTGTCTCGAACGAGAAGCGGCAGGGTGACAATCAGCCTTACGGGCTGGTCGGCTATCGCCAGACCGAATTGCTATTCCCCGCGGACCATCCTTATGGTCATGATACGATCGGATCGCTGGAAGATCTCGAAGCGGCGTCGCTGGACGACATGAAATCCTGGTTTACCGACCATTACGGACCGAATAATTCGATTCTGGTACTGGCCGGCGATATCGACGTCGCCACCGCGCGGGCGAAGGTCAACAAATGGTTCGGCGCGATTCCGTCCGGCAAGCCCATTCCGGAACTCAGCCCCGCATTGCCGACGCTTGATGCCCCCGTATACGAAGTGATGAAGGACAAGGTCGCGACCACGCGTATCTACCGCAACTGGGTGGTGCCTGGTCTCAATGATCCTGATTATACGCCGCTCGATGTCGGCATGACGGTGCTGGGCGGCCTGGCCAGCTCGCGGCTCGACAATATCATGGTGCGTGAAGAGAAAAATGCCGTTTCGGTGTCCGCTTATGTCATCCCGTTCGTGCACGGCAGCCTCGTGAACATCCAGGCCGACGTCAAACCGGGTGAAGATGCGGATGCCGTTGCCGCGCGGCTTGACAAAATCATCGCCGACTTTATCGCCAACGGTCCGACCGAGGATGAAGTGCAGCGGGTGGCCACCCGCAACGCCGCCGCCCGAATTGCCGGGCTGGAGCAGGTTGGCGGGTTCAGCGGCAAGGCGGTCGCTCTGGCGCAGGGCGAACTCTATTCCGATGATCCGGAATTTTACAAGAAGGAACTCGGCCGGCTGGCAGCCACGACTCCCGAAGCGGTCAAGGCGGCAATGCAGAAATGGCTGACGCGGCCGGTTGTCGGCATCACGGTGGTGCCCGGCGAACGGGAGGAATATCAGGAAGTGGGTGCCGGCAAGGGCGTGCGCACCGGCGTTCTGACCGCGCCTGCCTTCTATATGCAGGATGAGCAGGCCGGTGTTGTAACCGCTCCCGACCGGTCGGCCTTGCCGCCGGTTGGTGAAATCCCGAACGTCGATTTTCCGGATGTCGAGACCGCGACCCTGTCCAATGGCATCAAGGTCTATTTCGCCCGCCGCGATGCGGTGCCGATGACGCGCGTCACGCTGTCCTTTAACGCGGGCACCAGCGCGGACTCCTCCGGCAAGCTCGGATTGCAGAATTTTGTCACTTCGGTGATGGAAGAAGGCACGACCAGCCTGACCTCGGTCGAAATAGCCGAGCAGCAGGAACGGCTGGGCGCCCATATTAGCATCGGCGGCGGACGCGACCGCACCGATGTCGACCTGAGCACGGTCAATCCCAATCTGGACGCCTCGCTCGACCTGATGGCGGATATTGTGAAAAATCCGGCGTTCAATAGCGACGATATCGAACGTATCCGGGTCCGGCAGCTGACCGCGATCGACCGCGAGGAAAGCGATCCGCTGAGCATCGCCAGCAACACGCTGCCGCCGCTGCTCTTCGGAACCGAGCATCCCTATGGCCGCGGTCTGTCGGGCAATGGCACCAAGGACACGGTATCGGCGATCACCCGTGATGATCTTGCTGCCTTCCACCAGCAATGGATGCACCCGGCCAAGGCGACGATCTTTGCCGCAGGCCGGATCGACAAGCAGGAACTTGTCGACAAGCTGGAATTGCGATTCGGCAAGTGGAAAGGTTCGGGCAAGGCCGCGCCGGCAAAGAATTTCGATGCGGCCATTCCCGAAGGACAGGGCCGGATCATTGCCATTCACCGTCCCAATTCTCCGCAATCGATGATCCTGGCGGGGCAGGTCCTGCCCTACAAGGGATCGGATGATCTGCTGACGCTCAACGCCGCCAACGAGATATTGGGCGGCAATTTCCTCTCGCGGATCAACATGGATCTGCGCGAGACCAAGGGCTGGAGCTATGGCACGCGCAATAGCGTGCTGCGCGGCGAGGACCGGGTCATGTACACGATGCGTGCGCCGGTCCAGACCAACCAGACCGGCCCCGCGGTGGCCGCGATGGACGGCCAGGTTCGCGATTTTCTGGGTGAAAATGGTGTGACCGCCGCCGAGTTGGAGCGCACGGTGAACGGCAATGTCCGCCAGCTGCCCGGCCAGTTCGAGCGCACGGCCAGCATCTTGGGCCAGATGCAGGGTGACGTGATGTACGGCCGGCCTTCGGACTATGCCGAAACCGTTGCCGACCGCTACAAGGCGCTGACCGAAGACGATCTGAACAAGGCGATGGCCGAGGCGGTTGATCCGGACAAGTTCACCTGGGTGATCGTCGGCGATGTTTCCAAGATACAGGCCCAACTGGACGCTCTCGACATGCCGGTCGAATATCGCGGCTATGAAGCTAGTGACACTGCTGTTAATAGTGATAGCAGTTCGAACGATTCGGCGGGCAGCAGCGAGTGATCGTCAGCCCCGACGGAGTCAGGGCTTTGACATGAAAAGGAGAATGGAATGTCTATTGATGGAACTTATACTTGCGTAACCAAATCCCCGATGGGAGACCAGACGTCGGAATTCACCATCGTCACCGACGGTGACACGTTCACCGGCACCAATGCCGGTGCCATGGGATCGATGGAAGTCGAAAACGGCAAGGTCGACGGCAATCACATCACCTGGGAAATGAACATGACCGTTCCCATGCCGATGAAGCTGGAAGGCGACGCGACAATCACCGATGGCCAGCTGGCCGGTTCGGTGAAAGCGGGCGCTTTCGGTGAAATGGCAATGACCGGCACCAAGAAATAAGCGACCGACAGGTTACAAAAAGGGCCGCTACCTTTGGGGTAGCGGCCCTTTTTTTGTCTGTGTGTGCGGTCCGCTGGTCTAGCGGACGACGACGCTCACGGCGCGGCGGTTTTGCGCCCAGGCGCTCTCGTTGGACGCAAGCGCTTCGGGGCGTTCCTTGCCATAGCTTACCGTCGTCATCCGGGACGGGCTGACACCCAGCGAGGCGAGATAGTTTTTCGTCGCATTGGCGCGACGCTCGCCGAGCGCGAGGTTATAGTCGCGGGTGCCGCGTTCGTCGGCATGGCCTTCGATGGTGATCCGCGCGTTGGGATTTTGTGCCAGCCAACGTGCCTGGCTCTGCAGAATGAGCTGGTCCTGCGAGTCGACATTGAAACGATCGGTGTCGAACAAGATCCGGTCGGACATCGTGTTGGCCAGGAAGTCGCCCTGGGAACCCGGCGCATAGCCAGGGCCGGTGGGGCCGGTCGGTGTGGGCGCAGGCGTGGTCGTGTCGACCGGTGGCGGCGGCAGTTCCTCGGGTGCCTTTTTCGCACAGCCGGCCAGAACCAGGCTCGCGCTAATCAGGAGGGGAGTTGCATATTTTATCATAATTCTGCTCCTTTTTTGAATCTGCCCTTGGGCTTTATATAATCTTTTTTCAGGGACTTGTCTTGATTTGAATTCAAGGCAGCAATGGCCCCCAAGCCGGATCCGACCCGTTGACCGGCGTCGGCAATTGTCGTTCGTTGCGACCGGTCAGGTCCACCTGCCAGATTCCGGTGCTGCCATTACCTTTGGTGGTCCGGAAAAACTGGATCACCCGACCATTGGGCGCCCATGTCGGGGCTTCGTCCTGCCAGCTGTTGGTCAGCAGACGCTCGCCGCCACCGCGGGGCGTCATCACACCGATCCGGAAATTGCCGGCCATCTTGGTGAAGGCGATCAGATCGCCGCGCGGGCTCCATTCCGGCGTTGCAAAGCGGCCACCGCCAAAGCTGATCCGACGCTCGTTGCCGCCATCGGCGTCCATCACATAAAGCTGCTGGCTGCCCGAGCGATCACTTTCGAAGACGATCCGGCTGCCGTCGGGAGAGAAGCTGCCGCCGATATCGATACCGGGGGAGAAGGTCAGCTGCTGTGGCTTGCCGCCACCGGCTGCCGAGACCTTGTAGATATCGGTATTGCCGGCAATCGCCATGGAATAGAGGATCCACTTGCCATCGGGTGACCAGCGCGGCGCGAAGGTTGGATTGGTGCTCTGGGTGATCAGGCGCTGGCGACCGGTGCCGATGTCATAGACATAGATGCGCGGGTTGCCGTCGAGAAAGCTCAGATAGACGATGCTCTTGTAATCGGGCGAGAAACGCGGGGTGAGAGCGGTGGCCTGGCCATTGGTGATGAACCGGTGGTTGGCACCATCGCTGTCCATGATCGCCAGCCGCTTGACCCGGTTCCCCTTGGGGCCGGTCTCGGCGATATAGGCGATACGGCTGTCGAAAAAGGGCGATTCCCCGCTCAACCGCGAATAGATGCTGTCGGCGCATTTATGCGCGGCCCGGCGCCAGTCGCGCGGCTCGACCACAAAGCCCTGGCGGGTGAGTTCGGTTTCCAGCGCGACATCATAGAGATAGCAGCCCACCGTCAGCTTGCCGTCAGGATTGGTCCGCACGAAGCCCTGGATCAGGGCAGAGGCACTGGTGCCGCTCCAATAGGGAAATTGCGGTGCGGTAACTTCGGCATAGCTGATCGACCGGACCTGGTTGCGGCCAACCGGCTTGAACAGTCCGCTCGAGCGCAGATCGCTGACAATGACATCACTGATTTTAGCGCCCAGTTCACTGGTGCTGCCGGCGCCCGTGTTCACGCTCTGCGGCGTGGGCAGGCCGGGAACGGCAATGACCAGTTCTTCCGATGCGCTATTGTCGACATCCACGGTAAGCTGGGCATGTGCGGTCGCGGTCAGGCCAACGCTGGCGATAATGCCAAGCATGACGGTTCGGATATAGAAGGCGGGTGATTGCATGGGTGGTCTCCTAGACGCCAAGATACAGGACAGGTTCGATAACCTTCCATTCATCATAATATTTTTCGGGGAATGTCGTGAAAGGGGCCGCGAGCTGGATCGCAGCAATGGCCCGCTCCTGATGTATCTCTACCTGCGAGCGGTTGCTCGGCGTGATGCCGGTTGTCGTGGCCGTCGGACGGCCAATGATATTGCCGCTACTGTCGAGGCGCGCGGTGACCTTGGTGCGCAACAGTTCCGCGTCCGCGCCTGTCGGCGGCCGCCATTTTTGCTTGATCAGCCTGTATAGCTCGCGTTCCAGCGAAGCGACAGCGGCGGGAGAGGCCTTCTCCGCCGCGATATTCTGGTTGCGGCTGACCGATGGTGCATCGGTGACCCCTTTCAGGAAATCATCGCCGAGGCGCGAGCCGCGGGGGGTCGGCTTGGCAACCGGTTTCGACTCTGCCTTCGGGGCGGCGCTGGCCGGTTTGTCCGGACGCCGCCGGGGCTCCCGGGAGACGGGAGCCGGTTTCGGCGCCGGGGTCGGTCTGGCTTCGGCTTTCGGTGGCTCGGGCAGCGGTTCCGGCGCGGCAATGCTGCTTTCTTCCGGTGCGCCCAGTTCCGGGGCAACACTGGTCGCGGGGGTGACCATCGCAGGATTGGGTGCGGCGCTTTCCAGGCCCACCTCGTCGGCGATCATCACTTCGATCGGCTTGGTGCGAAACGCGTCATTGGTGCTGCTCAATATGCTCAGCGAGAGCGCGCCAAACAGGGCCACATGACCCGCAGCCGCTATTCCCAAGCCAATTTTTTCAGCTTTTTCCATATCAGCGGTCCACTCTTAAGGTGTCTCCGATGAACCTGTAGTGACCAGCGAAACCCGGTTCAATCCCGCCCGGTTCAGTTCGCCCATCACGCCCATGATCAGACCATAGTCGAGCGTCCTGTCGCCGCGCAGCATGATCTGGCGCGGGTCCTCCGGATTCTGTTCGGCGGCGATATCGCGTAACCGCATCTCCAGCGCACCGCGGCTCAGTTCCTCGTCATCGACGAAGATACGGCCTTCGTTGTCGATCGATATCTGCACCGGTTCCTGCTCCTGTTCCAGCGCGTTGGCGCGGCTTTCCGGCAAGTCGACGGGCACGCCGGTGACCAGCAACGGTGCCGTCACCATGAAGATGATCAGCAGCACCAGCATCACGTCGACAAAGGGGGTGACGTTGATCTCGGCCATCGGAGCGCGGCCGCGGCCACCGCCGCGCCTGCCGATGCCGGATCCCATATTCATGCCCATGCTCAGTCTCCCAGTTCCAGTTCGCGGCTGAGCGTGGCGTGGAAACCCTCGGCAAAGCGGCCCATCCGGGCCTCCAGCTTGTTCAGGCGATGGGAGAAGCGGTTATAGGCAATGACCGCGGGGATCGCGGCGAACAGGCCGATGGCCGTCGCGAACAAAGCCTCGGCAATGCCGGGGGCGACCACGGCGAGCGAGCTGTTCTGTTCTGCGGCGATCGCCGAGAAACTGCGCATGATGCCCCAGACCGTACCGAACAGGCCGACAAAGGGGGCGACGCTACCCACGGTCGCGAGAAAATTGAGCCGGTCGGCGATCCGGTCGACTTCGCGGGCGATGGTCGTGTTCATGGCGCTGGCAAGCCGCTGGCGCGTGCCTTCGCGGTCAATCGGTGCCTTGGAAGTCGAACGGCGCCATTCCTTGACCCCGGCAGCCAGCACCCTGGCGCTGGGCAGGGAGGACTGGCCATATTCGTCATAGAAGCGGTCGAGATTTTCCGTCTTGTCGAATGCCCGCTCGAATTTATCGGACTTTCTGGTGATTTGGCCGATGTTCATGGCAAAGCTTACGATGATCGTCCAGGTCCAGACGCTGGCCAGCAGCAGGCCGATCATCACCGCCTTGACGACGATATCGGCTTCCATGAACAGCATGAAGGGAGAGAAATTTCCGGCAGTCGCTCCCAGAGAAAGTTGGTCTAGCAAGATATATGATCCTTCATTTCGTATCGGCCCGGTCCATGACGCCGGCAAAGGCCTTTGTCCACGCCTTGGGTTGTCGTCTCGGACGCCCGGCGGGCGTAAGAAACGCTGCGTGAACGGAAGCTGACGCAATAGGGTCCTGACCGCGCATTATTTTCTGGTCGATGATCACGCTGGCGGCGCGCAGCGTCTCGACTGTGCTGATAACGACCAGATCATCATTCAGTTTCGCCGGCAACAGATATTTCATCGTCAGGTCGACGACCGCATAGACGCCTTCGCCGCTGTCATAGGCCGCGCCCTGGTCCATATCGAGCAGGCGCAGCATGTCGGAGCGGGCCCGCTCCATATAGCGCAGATAATTGGCGTGATAGACTATGCCGGAAAAATCGGTGTCCTCGAAATAGACGCGGCAGGCGAAGAAATGCTTGCCGTCGACAAAACGGCCGTCGAACGGTTTGATATCTGCGGGGATTTCCATGGCCCGCACATTAGGGCGATGTCTTCACGCGGGGAAGGGTGAAAAACGTCGCGGCGACCTGTTGGGCGCAAATAAGACTCGATTGGACCGCCGCAGTCTGTCTTCAAGCTGACGCTAGGTTTTTTGCCATAGTTCCTCGGACAGCACGGAGCCGGTTTCCAGTAGCGACTTGAGATTGCTGAGCACGGCTGGCCATCCTTTCCGCACTCCATTATCCATCCGGGATCCTGGCTCGAGCTCGCTATGGGTCACGGTGAGTTTCGTGTCCGGACCCAGTGGCGTGAGCTCATAGGTCACGCGCGAGATGCAGGCCGGATTGTCTGCTTCCTGTTCGAGCGACCAGGTCCATATCATTGTGTGCGGAGGCTCGATCGCGACCAGACGCCCGCAGATGTCGATCTCGCCACTGCCATCGCTGCGGACATGGGCCCATCGCGATCCCGGTTTCCAGTCCGACTCATTATAATGGCCCCAATATGCCTTGGTGAGATCGCGGTCGATCAGACCGTTCCAGACCGCTTCCACGTCGGCCTTGATGAAGATTGTATAGACAAAATCCGGCGTGCAGGCCTGGCCGGTTGACGCGCGGGTGTGGATATCGGCGGTTTCATTTGCGGGCATGACGTTTCTCCTCTGGCTTGCTGTTTCTGGAAGGGTTGGAAGCACTTTCCATTTGCTGTTTGAAATCACTCAGCGCCTCGATCCGGGCCTCCTCGAACTTGCCGACCCAGCGGTGGACGATATCGCCCAGCGGAACGGGGTTGAGATAGTGCAGTTTCTCCCGGCCCTGCCAGTGGACCGAGACGAGATTGGCGGTTTCGAGAATATGCAGATGCTTGGCCACCGCCTGGCGGGACATGGCCAGACCATGATGGAGCTCGGTCAGGCTTTGTCCGTTTTTGACAAACAGCCGGTCGAGCAGAGTGCGGCGGGTTTCATCGGCAAGGGCGGCAAAGACATCGGACATGGCTCTCTATATGCAACTATATGGTTGCATGTCAAGCTTGCAAAAGGCCTGCCGGGCCCGAACTATGAAAAAATTTCAAGCGGATCAGCGCGCGCAGGCGATGCACAAATGGGCGGCGGGATCGATTTCGAGGCGCCGGTAGGCAATGGTTTCGCCGCACTCCGCGCACCAGCCATATTCCCCATCGTCCACCCGGTTCAGGGCGATCTCAATTCTCGCCAGGTCGCTGGTCCGGCGCCGCGCTTCGGCCTGGGCCATTTGCTGTTGCTGCATCGCGTCCATGCGCGACAGGCGGCCGACGCTCTGCTGGTCGAGTTCGACCGGTCCCCGCCAGCTGGCGCCCTCCTG
Source organism: Sphingorhabdus sp. YGSMI21 (assembly GCF_002776575.1). Taxonomy (GTDB): domain Bacteria; phylum Pseudomonadota; class Alphaproteobacteria; order Sphingomonadales; family Sphingomonadaceae; genus Parasphingorhabdus. Next base: position 2,242,252 of record NZ_CP022548.1, read on the forward strand.
ATCGCGGGCCTTCAGTTCGGCTTGCCGCTCAAGCAGCAGATTTTTCAGGCTCTCGCGCTGCGAAGAGGAAAGCTCTTCGGCCAAGATTATTCCGCTTTCGGCGCCAGCAGATCCAGCGCCGCGGCGGTCATCGCCTCGGTACCCAGCGTGACGGATTCTCTCGGCGCGACCTTGAAGAAAGGGGAATGGTGAGAGGGCACCGGTGCCCCGCCGGCTTCCTCGCGATCAAAATCGGCCTGCGGCGTGCCGCCGACAGAGAAATAGACGCCCGGCACATCGGTGTTGGGCGCAACAAAATAGGCGAAATCCTCCGCGCCCATGCCTTCGCGCGGCTGGTTGTCGAACACGTCTTTACCGAACCGGCTGGCAAATACACCGATCACCCTTTTGGTCAGCTCTGCGTCATTATAGGTCGCCGGCGTCGATTCATGCGACACCAGAACCTCGGGCAACCTGTCCTCGGGCAGGCCGTTCATCCGGCCGACATTGGTCGCGATACGCTTGATGCCTTCGAGCAGCTTCGCCCTTGTGTCGGCGTCGTCCGAGCGAACCGTCAGCTGCATCGTCGCCTTGTCGGATATGATATTATGTTTGAAGCCGCTGTGGAAGGAACCGACGGTGACCACAGCGGGCTTGAGCGGGGCGATTTCCCGGCTGACAATCGTCTGCAGCGCCATGATGATTTCCGCGCCCATCACGATCGGATCCTTGCCGCGATGCGGGGATGCGCCATGCGCGCCGACGCCGTGGATGACGATGTCGACGCTGTCGGACGAACTGTAGGTGATCCCCTCGCTCAGCGCCAGCTTGCCGGTCGGCGTGTCCGCAGAGACATGAAAGGCCATGGCATAATCGGGCTTGGGAAACCGGCTAAAGAGTCCGTCTTCCATCATCAGCCGGGCGCCGCCGATCCGTTCTTCGGCCGGTTGCGCGATCAGCACCAGCGTGCCGGACCACTGGTCCTTCCTCGTGGCCATTTGCCGCGCAGTGCCGATCAGGGAAGTGATATGCACATCATGGCCGCAGGCGTGCATGACCGGCTTTTCCTCGCCGTCGATGCTGACCTGCTTCGCGGTCGACATATAGTCCAGCCCGCTGTCCTCGACGAGCGGCAGGCCGTCCATGTCGGCACGCAGCATCAGGGTGGGCCCTGCGCCATTTTCCATCACCGCGACAACGCCGGTGCCGCCGACCTTCTCGGTGACGGCGAAGCCGGAATCGCGCCATTTTTCCGCAATGATCGCGGCTGTGCGGGTTTCCTTGTAAGACAGTTCGGGGTTGCGGTGAAAATCGACAAACAGGGCTTCGAGCGTATTGTCATAGTCCGCCGCAATCGCGGCAGCCAGATCGGGTGAGGCCGAACCATTTTTCGCGATCGCGGGTGTTGTCCAGATCAGCGCGCTGCTAGCGGCCAGAGCCAAGAGATACTTCATATTTGTCTCCCTGTATTTTGCCTGCTTATGTCCCACCCTTGGCAAAAGCGCAAAGCCTGATGTCGCTGCGCCTGATCGCGCGGTCATCGATATGCCGCAGCGCGTCTGGGCGGTGAGGCGGCGTGCAACAAAAAGGGCAGGAGCGCTGTGCTCCTGCCCTGATCATTCTTTTATCTTGTCGTCGCGATCAACCGGCCGGGCATTTGCCGATATGCTTGCCGTTGCTCTTGGCCGAAATATTCACTTTCATGCCGGCTGCCCCGCCAACCATATTCATGGTCATGTCATAGCTGCTCGGTCCATATTGGCCGTCCATCTTCATGGTCATTTCGCCGGGGCCACCGCCCATATTGCTGCAGGACATTTCGGACGACACGGCGCCGCCGCTCATGTCGAATTTCGTGACCTCGCAATTGGTCTTTTCCTGTGCGGCAAAAAATTGCGCGCCGGGATTTTCCGCTTCTTCCTTGGTGATACAGGATTTTTTGGTCGTGACCTTGCCTTTCATGCTGTCAATGGCGCCGGCCGGCACGCCTTCCGGCAGTCCCTCGATTTCCACATCCACGATTTCCACGGTATTTTCCCATTCGCCGGGTTCAAGCGTAACGCGGTTCATTTCCTCGGCGACTTCCTCGGCGGTGATCTTTCCATCACCGTCTTGATCGGCGCCCTGTTCGGAACAGCCCCCGATCAGGCTGAGTACTGCTACAGATGCTAGTAATTTTCTCACGAGAACTTCCCTCTAATATTATGCTCTGCAAATAGTCTTAAGCTCATGTTCTGCGGATGTAAATTTTCTATCGCTGCTTTCGCCCAAAAACTGCACAACGGGGATGACATTGGTCCCTTTTTGTTCCATATCACTCTCATGACAGAATTGGTGATAAGAAGAGGCCTTGCCGAACCCGAAACCGGAGCAGATTTCGTTCCGCACAAGCCCCATCGGCCGGCAAAATCGGAAGGCGGAAGGCGCTTCAAGCTGGTCAGCGATTTTGAACCGGCGGGCGACCAGCCGACGGCTATCCGGGAACTGGTAGAGGGCATGCGCGATGAGGAGCGCGACCAGGTGCTGCTCGGGGTGACCGGGTCGGGCAAGACCTTCACCATGGCCAAGGTGATCGAGCAATTGCAGCGGCCGGCGCTGATTCTGGCGCCGAACAAGATATTGGCGGCGCAGCTGTACGGCGAGTTCAAGAATTTCTTTCCGGAAAATGCCGTCGAATATTTTGTCTCTTATTATGACTATTACCAGCCCGAAGCCTATGTCGCGCGGTCGGATACCTATATCGAGAAGGAAAGCTCGGTAAACGAGGCGATTGACCGGATGCGGCACAGCGCCACCCGTTCGCTGCTCGAGCGCGATGACGTGATCATCGTCGCTTCGGTGTCCTGTCTCTATGGCATCGGCTCGGTCGAGACCTATTCGGCGATGGTCTTTGATCTCAAGAAGGAACAGTCGGTCGACCAGCGGGATATCATCCGCAAGCTGGTGGCGCTGCAGTATAAGCGCAACGATATGGCCTTTGCCCGCGGCAGTTTTCGGGTGCGAGGCGACAATCTCGAGATTTTCCCGTCGCATTATGAAGATATGGCCTGGCGGATCAGCTTTTTCGGTGACGAGATCGAGGAGATTGTCGAATTTGATCCGCTGACCGGCAAGAAGGGCGCGAGCCTGAACAAGGTGCGGGTCTATGCCAATTCGCACCATGTGACGCCGGGGCCGACGATGAAACAGGCGATGGAAGCGATCAAGTTCGAGCTCGCCGAGCGGCTCAAGGAACTGGAGGCGGAAGGCAAATTGATCGAGCATCAGCGGCTGGAGCAAAGAACCAATTTCGATCTCGAGATGATCGCGGCCACCGGCAGCTGCGCCGGTATCGAAAATTATTCGCGCTTCCTGACCGGGCGCTTGCCCGGCGAGCCGCCGCCGACTTTGTTCGAATATCTTCCGGACAATGCGCTTCTGTTCGTCGACGAGAGTCACCAGACCGTGCCGCAAATCGGCGCCATGTCGAAGGGCGATCATCGCCGCAAGATCAACCTCGCGGAATATGGCTTCCGCTTGCCCAGCTGTATCGACAACCGCCCGTTGCGCTTCAACGAGTGGGACGCGATGCGGCCGCAGACGGTCAGCGTGTCGGCGACACCCGGGCCCTGGGAAATGGAGCAGACCGGCGGCGTGTTCAGCGAGCAGGTCATTCGCCCCACCGGGCTGATCGACCCGCCGGTCGAGATCAGACCGGTCGAAGACCAGGTCGACGACGTAATCAACGAATGCCGCAAGGTTGCCGAACAGGGCTATCGGACTTTGATCACCACGCTGACCAAGCGGATGGCCGAAGATCTGACCGAGTTCATGCACGAGGCCGGGATCAAGGTCCGCTATATGCACAGCGATGTCGAGACACTGGAGCGGATCGAGCTGATCCGCGACCTGCGGCTGGGCGTCTATGACGTGCTGGTCGGTATCAACCTGCTGCGCGAAGGTCTCGATATTCCGGAATGCGGGCTGGTGGCGATACTGGACGCCGACAAGGAAGGTTTTCTGCGCAGCGAGACCTCCCTGATCCAGACCATCGGCCGCGCCGCGCGCAATGTCGACGGCCGGGTCATTCTCTACGCCGACCGGATGACCGGCTCGATGGAGCGCGCGATCAGCGAGACCGACCGCCGCCGCGAGAAGCAGGTCGAATATAATCTCGAGCACGGCATCACGCCGCTGTCGATCAAGAAGAATATCGGTGATATCGTCGCCCACGCCACGGCCAAGGACATGGTCACCGGCGCGGTCGACGACGACAGCAAGCCTCTGGTCGGTCACAATCTGCGCGCCCATATCGAAAGCCTCGAAAAACAGATGCGCGATGCAGCGGCCGATCTGGAATTCGAAACCGCAGGCCGCCTGCGCGACGAAATCCGCAAACTGGAAGCCGAAGAACTGGGCCTGCCCGCCGACTTGCAGGTCGCCCAGCCGAAAGGCCGATCGACCGAGGGACGGCCGGGGACGCGGAAAATGGGCTATGGCAAGGTGCAACGGAAGTGATGTAGGGCGGCAATCGTTTCGACGAAAGACAGCCGGATATAGATTAAACGCATCGCCACTGCTTGTGTGAAGATCGTGACGGGTGCATGTTGCTAACGATAATCTGGGGAGAGACATCATGCGTGCTTCGATATTCCTGACATTGGCGGCTTCTGCCCTGGCGATTGCCGGTGCGGTCCATGCCACAGAGACCTCGCCGGTAACCGCGGATGTCGCAGCGGACAGGACTGCCGATTTGGAGACGGCTGTGACCGCTCCCGGGCGGGACGCGGCGGATGTCGCGCTCGACGGGAGTCGCAGTCCGGCCGAAGTGCTCGCTTTCATGGGGCTGGAGACCGGTGATGCCGTGCTCGATATTTTTGCCGGCGGTGGCTATTATAGCGAAATTCTGGCGCGTGCGGTCGGTCCGGACGGATCGGTTATCGCGGTCAATCCGCCGCAATTTGTTTCCAGCGAGCAGTCGAAGGAAAAATGGGCGAGCGTCACTGCGCGGCAGCCCAATGTGACAATGGTGCCTTCGCAATTGCCCGATTACAAGCCGGCGGAAAACAGCGTGGATTTTGCTATGCTCCATCTGATCTACCATGATTTTTACTGGCAGAGCGAAAAGTTCAAGTTCGACAGGATGGATCCGGCTGCCGTGCTGGCCAATCTCTATGCCGGCATGAAGCCCGGCGGTGTGGTCGCCGTGATCGACCATGTCGGTGTGCCGGGCGATACCCGCGCGGTGGTCGAGAAAACCCACCGGATTGATCCGGCGACCGCCCGCGCCGATTTCCTCAAGGCCGGGTTCGTGCTGGACGGGGAAAGCGAGATGTTCATCAACGCCGATGATGACCTGGAAACGAATGTCTTCGATCCGGCGGTACGCGGTAAAACCAGCCGCTTCGTCATGCGATTTCGCAAGCCCGGATAGCATCTGAAACGCTCTTTTCGGCGGAATTCTGCGACCGAATCAGTCGCAAATGTAACCACATGGAAAATAAGGCATTTTTTCTATGCCGCCAAAGACCGCCTAAGGGGACCCGAACGCCTGCCCCCGAGTTATGCATAAATTACGCAAAAATGTAATATAATTTCAATGGTTTACCAGTTGTTACCATAGTTTACATGACCGTTCAGGTCAGGTTAGCTAGAGGACCGCCATAGAGATTGCAGAGATTAGAACTGACCCGATAGCGATATTCCGGTGCGTCGGAATGCATTGAGGTCAGCACCAAAAAACACGGTTTCCCATTTCCGCCGGCGCAGGCTGGCTGGCGGACTGGAAGAGTTTGACCGGCGGCGCCTTTAACGAGGGTCGCACGCTGTCGGAACAGAGGGGGAGGCAGATCCTTGTTGTGTACTGGATCTGTCTCCCAACCCTCGGAAATAGTCATGAGCAGAATCTGCTTCGCAATTGGGTCCGGGGACCTGTTGACGAACGGTCTTCGGGGGGTCGCAGGCTGTCGTCCTATCCCCAGATCCTGGGGCGCAGGGCTGGTGCGCGCGTAATGTTTGCGTGCCAGTTCTGCAATTTTCCGTCAATCAGGATGCATATTTTACCGAGCAACCGTAAGGCCGCGCCTGGGCAACGCTTACCCTGTCGCCGGCCTTGATCTCTTTCAGCGCTGCCAGCACATGATTGCGGGCAGTTTTGATATCGGCGACATTCGCCGTGGGCTTGTCGTCTATTCCGCCCTGGTAGACCAAAGTCCCCGAACCATCGATGATATACATATGTGGCGTGGTCTTGGCACCATAGGCCTTGCCCACTACGCCCCTGGTATCGAACAGATAATGGGTGGACCGGATCTTCTGTTCTGCGATCAGCGCCTTCGCCTCGACGCCGGTCATATGACCCTGTTTGCCCTTGGCGCCGCTGTTGATGGTCAGCCAGACCGCACCCTGCTGAAGGGCTGCCGTCTGGGTCGCCTGCATATTGCCGCTGTTATAATGTTTGGCCACGAAAGGGCAGCCAGGATTGTGCCATTCCAGCACCACGGTCTTGCCGCGGAACTGCGACAGCTGCACCGTCTTGCCGTTCACGTCGGTAAGTTTGAAATCCTGGGCGATGGCACCGTTTCTCTGGGCCGCCGCCAGCGGGCTGGCCAATGCGATCGCTGCAATGGTTGCTGCTGTGAAGGCTGGAAAGTTTCGCATTGTCTGTCTCCGTTCGTGGGGGATGGAATCAAATGACCGCCTTTATACTGCCTTGCCCACGAGTTCTGTCAATGTCGCCACCGTGAGAATCTGCGGCAGGATGACCGGTTCTTTACCGGGCGCATAATAGAGATAGAGCGGTACGCCCGCGCGACCGTGTTTTTCCAGAAATCTGCTGATCACCGGATCAGGCCGAGTCCAGTCGCCCATCAGCACGGCGACGTCGGCGGCTTTAAAAGCCTCGGCGGTCTCGCTGCGCTGGATGGCGGCGGCTTCATTAGCCTTGCAGGTGATACACCAGTCGGCGGTGAAATAGGCAAAGACCGGCTGGCCGGATGCCCGGAGCTCGCTTAGGCGTGTCTCGCTGAAAGGCTCGCTTGGCAGCGTCGCTCCGGAGGCATGGGCCAGCTTCTGGTTCTTCATTGCCTCTTGGCCGGGCAGGGCGATGATGCCGCCTACTATGGCGGCAACCATGGCAGCGCTGGTCAGCGCACCGCGCGACAGGTCCTTCATCTGGCCCCCGCCGAACCACCACAGGATCAGGCTGACCGTGAGCAGGAAGACCAGCGACAGCCCTAGCGCATCGGTGCCGATCTGGCGACCGAGGAGCCAGATCAGGCCGATGCCGGTGAGGAACATCGGGATCGCCATGATCTTGCGGAAACTGTCCAGCCAGGGCCCGGGTTTGGGCAGCCGGCTGCGGATAGCCGGGACGAAGGCGATCAGGAGAAAGGGCAGGGCGAGGCCGACGCCCAGACCTGCGAAAATCACCAACGCGGCGATCGGTGGCAAGACGATGGTCGCGCCGAGAGCTGCGGCCATGAACGGGCCGGTGCAAGGAGTGGCGACAAAGGCGGCCAGCGCGCCGGTCCAGAAGGATCCGGCGGCGCCGTCCTTCCGTGTGAGCTTGTTGCCGAAATTGATATTGGGCAGTTCGAACAGGCCCGCAAGGTTGAGGCCGATGGCGGTCACCAGCGCAAGCAGCACAAAGATGATCCGCGGGTCCTGCAGCTGAAATGCCCAGCCGACCGCGGCTCCGCTGGCCCTCAGGCCAAGCAGGACCGCGCCGAGCGCTGTGGCAACCAGCACGACACCCGCCGTATAGGCCAGAGCATCGCGCCGGACGACCGCTTCATTGCCGCCGGCCTTGGCGAGGCTGATCGCTTTCAGGCTGAGTATCGGGAAAACGCAGGGCATCAGGTTGAGCAGCAGGCCGCCCAATATCGCGCCGCCTAGCGCGACAAACAGCAGCGAGGTGCCCGCCTCGCTGCTGTTTGTCGCGCTTTCGCCAGTAAGAGGAAGGCCGGTCATCGCGACTTCGCCTTTGCTGGCGGTGACCAGAAAGCCGTTGTGATCGCCGATTTTCAATATGCCGCTTATGGATTCAAAGCCGTCGCCGCGCGCGCCGGTTTCGAGGATCAGACGGTCGCCATCGCGGTTGAATGTCTGGGGCGCGGCATAGTCGACCACACCGTCTTCCAGAATGAAGAAATAGGGCTGGTCGATCTCGATATCGGCGGGCAGCGGAATGGACAGGCGAAACAGGTCTCCGTCCACGGCAAAACTGCCTTCGCTGCCGAGAGGGCGGGGAAGAGCGGCGCGGAATCCGTCAAATTTCTTGTCCGGTACGACCGATGCGTCCTTGCCGACAACCTGCAGGGTGATCGACAGTTCGTCCTGTTCGGGCACGCAAATCTCGTCGGTGCAGGACAGCCATTCGGATTTTACCGATATCGGCAGCGGTCCGGGACGGACGGCGTCGGACAGAGAGAGGGTGACAAGGACGGCATAGTCGCCCTTGTAGATATAGTTCATGATCCCCGAGATTAGCAGCCGGTCGGGAACCTGAAATTTTGCCGTTCCGGCGGTGACGCCCGCGGGCAAGGTCCAGTCAAAGCTCATGCCGATGCCGGCATCGCCGGGATTTTCCCAATAGCCGTGCCAGGTCGGCTTCGGTTCCATGACAAAGGCGAGAGTGACGCTTTCTCCCGCCTTCACCTGCTGCGATTCCGCCACCAATGTGGCCGGCACATTCAGCTCTGCATTGCCCAGCCGGTTCTGCGCTTGCGCAGCCGGGGCCAGAAACAGCGCCGCGAACATGAGCATGATCGAAAATAGGCGAAAATCAGATGTCATAAAAACTCACTATTTCCTGTTTAATCGCATTTAGGCTATTGGAGGGCCGCTTTCTATAGCGACATTCATCAGTGAGGACCATTCGTGCGAAATTTGACCCTAGTTACAGCCCTGACCGCGTCTATCATATTTTCCGGCAGCGCAAATGCGGAAGATCACAGCGGCACCGACAAAGCCCCGCCAAAGCTGGTTGTCGCCATTTCGGTGGACCAGTTTTCCGCCGATCTGTTCAGCGAATATCGCCGCAGCTTCACCGGGGGGCTGGACCGGCTGGCGAATGGCGCGGTCTTTCCGTCCGGTTACCAGTCGCATGCCGCGACCGAAACCTGCCCGGGTCATTCGACGATCATGACCGGCGTCCATTCCGGCCGCGCGGGCATCATTGCCAATAACTGGATCGACCTGTCGATCGCGCGCGAGGACAAGACCGTCTATTGCGCCGAGGACGAGCGGATCGACGGCACCAGCTTTGGCGATATTACGGCTCCAACGCAGGGCGATTATGTCGCTTCGGTCTGGCATCTGCTGGTGCCGACTTTGGGCGACCGGCTTAAAAAAATCTCGCCCGAGTCCCGCAATGTTGCAGTTGCGGGCAAGGACCGGGCCGCTCTGATGATGGGCGGCCATGATGTCGACGAGATCTACTGGTGGAAAGGCAAGGGCTTTTCCACGCTGCAGGGCCGCACGACAATGCCGGCAATCGCCGCGCTCAACGAGTCCATTGCTTCGACTATCGACAAGGCGCGCCCAGCTTATGCGGTGCCGGCCCATTGTGCTGCGCGCAACGCCCGCATTGCGCATGGCGAGGGCAAGTCGGTCGGCGACTATGCCTTCCAGCGTCCCGAAGGTGCGGCGAGCATTTACCGCGGTTCTCCGGACTTCGACGGATCGGTGATCGATGCAGCCACCGTCTTGCTCAACGAGCTCAAGCTGGGGCAGGGCGAAGCCACCGACATCTTGTCGATCGGACTGTCGGCCACCGATTATATCGGCCATGGCTTTGGCACCGAAGGGCTGGAGATGTGCATCCAGATGAGCGAGCTGGACCGGTCGCTGGGCGAATTTTTCGATATTTTGGACGGCGAGGGCATTGATTATGTCGTCATGCTGACCGCCGATCACGGCGGCCTGGATCTGCCGGAGCGAATGAGCCTGCAGGGCGTGCCGACCGCAGCGCGGATCGATCCCAATCTCAATGCAAAGACCATCGGCAAGAAGGTAGCCGAAGGGTTGCAGATTTCCGGCGACAAGCCCGTGCTCTTCGCCGACGGACCCTTTGGTGATTATTATGTCAGCACCGACCTTTCCGAAATGCAGCGCAAACAGGTCAAGGATAGCGCTATCGCCCTGATCGCCGCTCATGCGCAGGTGGAAATGGTGCTGGATCGCGACGAGATTGCCGCGACAGACGTGCCGCGCGGGTCACCCGAGGAATGGACGCTCAAACAGCGCGCCCGCGCCTCGTTCCATCCCGACCGGTCCGGCGATTTCGTCGTTCTGCTGAAAAAGGGCATAACCCCGATTGCCACGACCGCGCGCGGATATGTCGCAACCCATGGCAGCCCTTGGGACTATGACCGCCGGGTTCCGCTATTATTCTGGCACCAAGGCATCCGGCAATTTGAACAGCCGCTGTCGGTGATGACTGTCGATATCGCCCCGACGCTGGGCGCGCTTGTCGGTGTGGAAATTCCCGCCGACGAAACCGACGGACAATGTCTGGATATTGACGGCGGACCGGCAAACAGCTGCGAGTGAAGCCGGCGGCGTTCTAGCGCCGCTGGTATCGGGTCAGGCCGCGTCCGAGGCTATTGTTGGCAATCCGCAGCTGGTCACCGCTCCAGTCGGCAACAAACCAGGTGTTCCGGTTCACGCCTTTGGCGAGCGAGGCGCTGTTGGAGTGGATGTTGAGCCCCTCTGAACTATGGTCGCGGTCTTCGGCGGCGATGGCAATGAAGGCGCTCCAGTTTTCCTTGTTCTGCCCCTGCACGAAAACATTGCCGCTGATCACACCAGTAGCACCGGCCGGCAGGTCGATCATGTAATTGGTCGCGCGCCCCTGCGTGTCATCAAAGCTGTTGTTGTTGATCGTCGCCCGGGGTGCGCGGCTTTTGACATAATGGCCGCCGCTGCCCTTTTCGAACCGGCTGTTGGTCACCTTCAGCGATCGGAAATCGCCGATATAGATGCTGTGCGCGCAGGACAGGCCGCGATCGCAGCGTCCCAGCCGCTGGAAGGTCGACCGGTCGATGACGATTTCCGCGCTCGGGTCATCGGCGCTCAATATGCCCTGTTCGGCGTTCCGGAACATGGCGTTGTAGATATAGAGATCACCGCGCTCGATCCGGATGCCGGCGCCATTGCCGTCGGGAACCCGCTGGTTCTGGAAGATGATGCCGTTGATCGTGGCCGCCTTGCCGCGCAGCACGAGACTGGCCTTGCCCTCGCAAACACCGCCATCGAATATGGTCTGGCCGGGGACCGCTGCCTTGTAGGTGATACGGCCGGCTTTCTGGACGGCGCAATCGCCATAGGATCCGGGCGCGATTACGATCGTGGCGTTATTGCCGCCGATGGCTGCAACCGCCTCGGCCAGACGACCAAAGGTTTCGCCGGTTTCCTGAACCTTGAACGGCGCATCGCGCTGCGCCTGCACCGCGGTTCCGGCGACAGAAGCCGTGATGATTGCGGCGATCAGCGGGGTCTTGAAATTCATTTCGGCCATCCTGAATCGGGGGAATAGGGCATTTTCAATATCGCTTGCCACGATGGCAAACAATATAAAAGCATGGGCCGTCCCAGATGAATCCAGGCTGAGCGACAAAGGTTAAAGGGTTAATCCGCCAGACTTATTCGTTGAGATTGGGGCGCAGCCACTGTCGTGCCTGATCCACCGACACACCGCGTCTCGTCGCATATTCCTCGACCTGGTCCTCGCCGATCCGGGCCACGCCGAAATAATCGGCCTGCGGATGGGCAAAATAGAAACCGGAAACCGCAGCGGTCGGCGTCATTGCAAAGCCGCTGGTCAGCTCGATACCGGTATTCTCTGTTGCATCCAGCATGTCGAACAATATCGGTTTCAGACTATGGTCCGGGCAGGCGGGATAGCCGGGGGCAGGGCGAATGCCCTGATATTTCTCGCGGATCAGATCCTTGTTGTTCAAATGCTCGTCCGCGGCATAGCCCCACAGGTCTTTCCGGACATGTTCGTGCATGCGCTCGGCAAAGGCCTCGGCCAGCCGGTCAGCCAGCGCCTTCAGCAGGATGCTGTTATAGTCATCCTTGTCCATCTCGAACCGCTGGACATGTTCTTCGATACCGTGACCGGCGGTGACGGCAAAGCCGCCGATCCAGTCGTCCTGGCTATCGATGAAATCGGCGAGGCAATTGTTCGGCTTGCCGCCGCGCTTGACCACCTGCTGCCGCAGCATCGGCAGCGTGAATTCCGCATTTTCCGGCGAGACGAGAATATCGTCATTCTCGCGCCGCGCCCGCCAGATACCGGCCACGCCTTTAGCGGTCAGCCATTTTTCCTCGATAATCTGGTCAAGCATCACCTGCGCGTCGCGGAACAGGTCCGTTGCGCTCTCGCCGACGATCTTGTCGGTCAGGATCGCGGGATAATTGCCCGCCAGTTCCCAGGCGCGGAAAAACGGCGTCCAGTCGATATAGTCGCGTAAATCGGCAAGGTCCCAGTCCTCATAGACGTGCAATCCCGGCTTGGCTGGTGCCGGGGCCTTGAGGCTCATGTCGACCACAGCGGCATTGGCACGGGCTTCTTCGAGTGTTGCCAGTTTCTTCCCGGTCTTGCCGGCGCGTGCGATCCGCACCTGCTCGTAATCTTCGCGGGTCTTCGCGATAAAGGGTTCGGCCTGGGTGTCGCTGACCAGTTGCGACGCCACGCCGACGGCGCGGCTGGCGTCCAGCACATAGATCGTGGGTCCGGAATAGGCAGGTTCTATCCGCAGCGCCGTGTGCGTTTTTGACGTGGTCGCGCCGCCGATCAGCAGCGGCACCGACATTTTTGCCCGTTCCATTTCTTCCGCAACGGTCACCATTTCATCGAGCGAGGGCGTAATCAACCCCGACAGCCCAATGATATCGGCGTCATTTTCATTCGCGGCCTTCAATATATCGGTCCACGCGACCATCACGCCCAGATCGATGACTTCAAAGCCGTTACACTGCAACACGACGCCGACGATATTCTTGCCGATATCATGCACATCGCCCTTGACCGTGGCCATGATGATCTTGCCCTTGCCCTTGGCATTCTCGTCCTTCTCGGCTTCGATATAGGGGAAGAGATGGGCGACGGCCTTCTTCATCACGCGCGCGGATTTCACCACCTGCGGCAGGAACATCTTGCCCGAACCGAACAGATCGCCGACGACATTCATGCCGTCCATCAACGGGCCTTCGATCACTTCGATCGGGCGGCCTTCGCGCGCCTTGACGGCGAGGCGCATTTCCTCGGTATCTTCGATGATATGGGCGTCGATACCCTTGACCAGCGCATGTTCCAGCCGCTTGTGCACTTCATAGCCGCGCCACTCTGCCGCTGCCTTTTCCGCCACTTCGTCGGTGCCGCGAAATTTTTCGGCGAGCGTGATCAGCCGGTCGGTCGCATCCTCGCGCCGGTCGAATATCACATCTTCGCAAAGTTCGCGCAGTTCGGGATCGATGTCGTCGTAAATATCAAGCTGACCGGCGTTGACGATCGCCATATCCATACCGGCAGGGATCGCGTGGTAGAGAAAGACGCTGTGCATTGCCTTGCGCACCGGTTCGTTGCCGCGGAAGCTGAAAGAGAGGTTGGAAAGGCCGCCGGAAATATGGACATGCGGGCAGCGTTTGCGGATTTCCCGCGTCGCCTCGATAAAGTCGACGCCGTAGCGGCGATGCTCGTCAATCCCGGTGGCGATGGCAAAGACATTGGGGTCGAAGATGATATCTTCCGGCGGAAAGCCGATGCCGGTCAGCAGCTTGTAGGCGCGTTCGCAAATCTCGACCTTGCGGTCCCTGGTGTCGGCCTGTCCGGTTTCATCAAAGGCCATGACCACGACGGCAGCGCCATAAGCCATGCACTTGCGCGCATGTTTGAGGAATTCTTCCTCGCCTTCCTTCATCGAGATCGAGTTGACAATCGGCTTGCCGGAGACGCATTTCAGGCCCGCCTCGATCACCGACCATTTGCTGCTGTCGATCATCACGGGGACCCGCGCGATATCGGGCTCGGCGGAGATCAGCTTGAGAAAGGTGGTCATCGCATGATGCGCGTCGAGCAGGCCTTCGTCCATGTTGATATCGATCACCTGCGCGCCATTCTCGACCTGCTGGCGAGCGACTTCGACCGCAGCCTCATAATCATCATTGAGGATGAGCTTCTTGAAGCGGGCAGAGCCGGTAACATTGGTGCGTTCGCCGATATTGACGAAATTGGTGGAAGAGGACTGTGTCATAATATATTATTGTTATCCGTTGGTCCCGACCGGAGCCGAGCGACATTCATTTTACGCGATCCGTGCCACGCCCCCGCGCGATACGAAAAACAAATCCGTTTGTTCAGGCCGCCATCGTAAACGGCTCGAGACCCGAAAGCCGCGTCCGGACCGTCACATCGGGTATCCTGCGCGGCTCCTGATCGGCAACCGCCTTTGCGATGGCTGCGATATGCTCCGGTGTGGTGCCGCAGCAGCCGCCGACGATATTGACCAGGCCATCTTTCAGCCAGTCACCGATCAATTCCGCCGTCTCGTCCGGCATTTCGTCATATTCGCCGAGATCATTGGGCAGGCCGGCATTGGGATAGGCCATGATCAGCGTATCCGCCTCTTTCGCCAGCATGGCGAGATGGGGACGCAGCTGGTCGGCGCCAAAGGAACAGTTGAGGCCGATGGTCAGCGGCTTCAGGTGCCGGACCGCGTGCCAGAAAGCCTCGACCGTGTGACCCGACAGATTGCGGCCGGACAGGTCGGTCAGGGTCATCGAGATCATCAGTGGGATATCCCGGCCGCTCGCTTCGGCGGCTTCCATCGCCGCCATGCCGGCGCATTTAGCGTTCAGCGTGTCAAAGATCGTTTCGATCAGCAGAAAATCTACCCCGCCCTCGATCAGCGCGTCGCACTGCGCCCGGTAGACGCCTTTCAGATAGTCATAGTCGATTTCGCGGAAGCCCGGGTCGTTGACATCGGGGGACAGGGACAGCGTCTTGTTGGTCGGGCCGATGGATCCGGCGACAAAGCGCGGCCGTCCGTCCCTGGCCTCGGCCTTGTCGCAAGCCGCGCGCGCGATCTCGGCCGACTTGACGTTCAGATCGCGGACCAGATGTTCGCAGCCATAATCGGCCTGGCTGATCTCGGTCGAACTGAAGGTGTTGGTTTCGATTATGTCGGCGCCGGATTCTAGATAGGACGTATGAATGGCTTCAATGATGTCCGGCCGGGTCAGGCTGAGCAGATCATTATTGCCCTTCTGGTCGTCGGTCAGGTCGAGACTGCCGCGATAATCATCTTCGCCCAGCCGATAGTTCTGGATCGCCGTACCATAGCCGCCGTCGAATACCAATATGCGCTCTTCGGCCAGCTTCGTCAGTTGTTCGCGTGGGCTGGTCATGCTGCTTTCTCCTGTTGCGTGCCGCCCGGACGCTTGCCGAGCAAATGACAGATCGCGTAGCTGAGCTCCGCCCGGTTGAGCGTGTAGAAATGGAATTGCCGCACACCGCCGGCATAAAGCTTGCGGCACAGTTCCGCGGCCACCGTGGCCGCGATCAGTTGCCGCGCCGAAGGATGGTCGTCCAGCCCTTCGAACAGGTCGTTCATCCATGCCGGGATTTCCGCGCCGCACATGCCGGCGAACTTGCGGGTCTGGGCCACGTTCGACACCGGCAATATGCCGGGTACCAGTTCCGCATCGATTCCGGCGGCCGCTGCGGCATCGCGGAAGCGGAAGAAGGCTTCGGCGGTGAAGAAAAACTGGGTAATCGCGCGGGTAGCTCCCGCGTCGAGCTTGCGCTTGAGATTGTCGAGGTCGCTCTGCGGACAGTCGGCATCGGGATGGGTCTCCGGATAGGCGGCCACCGATATCTCGAAAGGCGCGATATCGCTCAGGCCCTTCACCAGATCGGCAGCGCTGGCATAGCCTTGCGGATGGGGCTCGAAAGCCTGGCCTTCGGTTGGCGGATCGCCGCGCAAGGCGACAATATGGCGAACGCCGGCATCCCAATAGGAGCGGGCGACGTCAGCGATTTCCGCCTTGCTGGCACCGACGCAGGTCAGATGCGCCGCAGCCGGAATATCGGTTTCCTGCGCTATTCTGGCGACCGTGGCATGGGTGCGTTCGCGCGTGGTGCCACCCGCACCATAAGTCACCGAGACAAAGCGCGGACTAAGCGGTTGCAGCGTGAGCACGCTATCCCAGAGGGTCTTTTCCATCTTTTCCGATTTCGGCGGAAAAAATTCGAACGACACATCAGCATCGCCGCTCAATCCTGCAAAAAGCGGAGCATCCAGCGCCCGCTTGGCCTCTTCCAGTTCGATCAGCCCCATCGGCCGCTTCGGATTATTCATGCTGATGCTCTTTTCAAATTTTTACTTCGGGGAGACAATTTGCCGGAACCGTGATGCAGGCTGGGCACGGTGGTTTTTCTGGCAACCCAGATTTTCACTGTCAGCTCGCCGCCATCGAGCGTTCTGGTCTGTACAAGGTCCAGATGCGATGCGCCGAGCCAATGTTTCATGCTGTCATCGCTGAAACCCAGCCTTGCGTGGGCATGTTCGGTGCGCAGGTCTTCCCGGTCATGGGCAGCGAAATCGGCGATCAGGACCAGGCCATCCGGTCTCAAGACCCGCGATACTTCGACCAGAACGGCTTCGGGATGCTGTGCATAATGCAGGACCTGATGGAGAATGACGCTGTCCACCGCACCATTTTCCAGCGGCAGATTGTTGAAGTCGCCTTGCTTCAACTCGGTTTTCTGTACCAGACCGGATTCGCCGTCGCTTTCGCTCTCGAGCAGTTTTGCCCGTGCCAGCCGCAGCATTTCGGGGCTGTTGTCGATCGCGACGACCGATTGTGCCGAGGCTCCGAACAGTTCGACCATCCGGCCCGTGCCGGTTCCGATATCGAGCATCCGGCCCAGCGGCGCATCGCGCAGCAGGGCGAGCATCGCCCGCTCGACTTCCTCTTCGGGCAGATGGAGCGAGCGGATGGCGTCCCATTCTTCGGCATGGGCCGAGAAATAGCGCTCGGCCATTTCGGCGCGG
The DNA here is from genome assembly GCF_002776575.1 of Sphingorhabdus sp. YGSMI21. Taxonomy (GTDB): domain Bacteria; phylum Pseudomonadota; class Alphaproteobacteria; order Sphingomonadales; family Sphingomonadaceae; genus Parasphingorhabdus. The sequence continues at coordinate 2,259,273 of NZ_CP022548.1, forward strand.
GCCTTGCGAACCAGTGCCAGCTGCGCCTGGTCCTGCAGCGCCTGTTCGGACTTTGCCACCTTGTCCGAACGGAAAATGCGTCCCAATGTCTCCAGTTCGGAAGCCGGTCCGGGCTTGAGAAAGACCCAGCTTCCTTCTTTGCGGCGTTCTGCCAGTCCGGCTTCGTCCAATATTCTGATATGGCGGGAAATGCGCGGCTGGCTCTGGTCCAGAATTTGTGCCAGTTCGCCGACTGCCAGTTCCATCTTCTGCAGCAACAGCATGATTCGCAATCGTGTAGGGTCGGCAAGTGCCCTGAATATGTTCAAAATTTGGTCCATGTTGAATGGCTATATAAAGAAATCTTTATATCTGGTCAATCGGCTTGATCTTCCGCCCGTGGCTTTATCATTCGCTTGTCAGGTCTAGGAGATTTTACACCGCAGAAAGGGCCAAATCAGGTTCTTCATTGCGTTCATTCGGCCATATCGCTAAAGATGGGCACCGCAGGCCAGAGGAGCTGATAAAACTCCCCGCCGGCTTGGTTTTTGAGGACTAAAATAGAGGGTTACCCCAATGAAAAAAGTTACAACATCAATCGTACTCGCCGCTGCACTTGGCCTGGCCGCATGCTCCGGCGCAGACAATGCCGAAACCGGTGCTGAAGAAGCAGTAGAAGGCACAGAAGCAACGGCTGAAGAAGCTGCTGCTGATGCCATGGATGCTGCCGAAGGCGAAGCTGACGCCATGGGCGAAGCAGCCGCTGAAGCAACTGCCGAAGCTGCTGATGCCGCTGGTGAAGCTGCTGTAGCCGCTGGCGAAGCTGCTAAAACGGCTGGCGCTGCTGCCAAGGATGCTGCAAACAATGCAGTAGACAAAGCTGCCGCTGCTGCAAAAGACGCAGTCAACTAAGCTTTATAAAATCTACAAGAAAAAGGGCTGTCTGCGGACGGCCCTTTTTTTTGTCTTTGGTCCGGCTCGAACAGTCTTTATGGAGATCTCATGAGAACCATTGTCAGCATCATGATATTGGCCGGACTGGCCGCCTGCGGTCCGGCGCAAAATGATCCCGGACCCGGTGGCGTGACCGTCGGCGAGGCCAAGGCGCTGGACGAGGCGGCGAAAATGCTGGACGAGCGCAACGAGCCGCCCGACTTGACGGAAAATATTACTGTCGGTGAGGTTGAAGGCGAATAGCTTCAGCCCGGGTGATAGCGGCCCACGGCCCGCGTTACCGCCTGCATCATACGCATGCGTTCGGGGATCGAGGCGGTCGTATCACCCAGCATCACCACCACTGCATAGCGCGTACCATCTGGCGCGGTCATGATGCCGATATCATTATAGCCGGTCGCCACCGAACCGAGCACCTGGCCGGTGCCGGTCTTGTGCAGGAATTCCCAGCCCGCGGGTACACCGGCCTTCAGCCGGTTGGGACCGCTGCGCGTGCGCTTCAATATCGACTGCAGCAATTTGGTTGAATTGGGCGAGAGCAGTTCCCCGCGGGCCAGCTTGTCGAGCGCGCGGACGATTGCGCGCGGACTGGCTCCGTCAACCGGATCTGCCAGATAGGCGTCGAGCGACTGGCGGCGCCGTTCGACCGGCACTTTTGCACGGGCTGCATAGAAGGACCGGCGATAGGACAGGTCCTGCTTCCATTCCATTCCGGCAATGCCGGCCTGCAACAGCCGCTCGCCGGGACCGAAGCGGATTTTTCCCAGATCGTTCTTGTCGATGAACTTGCGCACGGCCTCGGGGCCGCCGGCGTGCCGCAACAGGGCGTCATTCGCGGTATTGTCGCTGCTGGCCAGGGCCTTTTCCAGCAGCGTATAGACGGATTTCACCACGGCGCCTTCCCGTTCGACTTCAACCGCCATCGGCTGGTGGAACAGGGTGAGGTCTTCCTTGCCGATCCGGATCGGGTCGGACAGGGACGCCCGGCCCTGGTCGATCTTGTCGAGCATGGCCATGGCCACCCAGAGTTTGGACACGCTTTGCTGCGGGAAATATTCGTCGATCCGGTGGCCGAATTCCCATTCACCATCGATTCGTTTGATCGCAATGCCGGTCTTTCCCGGAAAGGTCCGCCACAGTTGGTCTATCTCGCGGACCAGCGCCGGGTCGGGCCGCTCGCGGGATGTATTTGTGGCAGGCGGGGCCGAGGGGGCCGGGTTCTGATAGACGGGGGGCGGAGCCTTGCCCGGCTTTGCCGTCGGGCGGTTCGAGGCGGAAACACAGGCTGCCAGTGTGACGGTGAGCATCAAGGTCAAGAAATGCCGAAAATGTCTCATGAGCGGCCGATCGTCTGCTGTTGTTATGTTCATATAGCCTTCTAACTACCCGACCCCGTCTGAACAGGGGCAAAACCGCCGGTTGCGGTGAATGATTCTCCTGCTGCGACAGATTGCCCCGGCCGGCGCGCAAACCGGTTGGACCCGATAGCCGGCGGCTATTTCAGGAAGCCGAAATTGAATCGGCGGGTAACCCGATAGTCCAGCGTGTTCACCAGAAAATAGGACAGGGTCCAGCGCAGCCGGTTGAGAAGGGTGCGGCGGGATTTGTGCAACGCCGGCGTGATGGCTTCGCTCTGCTCGTGCAGGATGTCGATCACGCTGCGCGCATGATCGGCGAAGGCACCATCCTCGATCCGCAGCATCATTTCCACATTGATGAACAGGCTGCGCAGATCGAAATTTGCCGAACCGATATAGACAGCATCGTCGACGACCACCAGTTTCGTGTGGAGGCGTCTGGGCTGGAATTCGAACAGGCGCGCATGCCGTTTCAGCAGATATCCGTAAAGCAGCCGGCTCGCCCCCATGGTCGCGCCATTGTCGGTCTTGCCGGGTAATATGATCCGGCTTCGCCCGCCGCGCTTTGACAGTCCGCCAATCCGCCGCAAGAGGCCCTGTCCCGGCGAAAAATAGGCGGAGACGAGATCCAGCCGACTGCCGCTCTCCAGATCATTCTTGATCGCCCGCGCCCAGCGGCTCAGGCGATTGCTCGGTCCGCCGAGAAGCCACTGGAACTTGCCCGCGCCGGCCTCCCAGTGGCGCACCATCCTGCGCAGCGAACGCATATTGCCATTGTCCTGGTACACCCAGTTGGACAATAGCCGAAAATAGCTGGCGAGACTGGCAACCTCGGGCCCCTTTATTTCCAGACCCAGATCTTCCCAGCTATCGTCGCTCTGGTCGTCCGCGCCGGTCTGCTGATGCACGGCAAAATATTCATCGGCGATGTTGAACCCGCCGATCAGGGCGCAGCAATCGTCCGCGATGATCATCTTTTGATGATTGCGGACAAAATAGCTGGTCGAGAAACGCGGGCTGAAGACCCTGAACTTCCCGCCCGCCGCGACAAACGGATCGAAAAAGGCGCGCGGCGCGCCATTGGAGCCAAAACTGTCGACCATCATTTCCACGGCAACGCCCCGTTCGCAGGCGGCTATCAGGATATCGAGAATTTTCCGGCCGATCAGATCATCCTCGAACATGTAGAAGAAAAGCCGGAGGCTTTCGTCGGCCCGCTCGAGCAGGTTCACCAGCGCGGAAAGGCGTTCGTCCGGCGCACGGACCAGCCGCAGCCGGTTCCCGCCGACGTCGAACCATTGCGCTCGTCCGGCTTGCCATAACAGTTTATTCGCGGGGGTGTTTTTCATGATGTCGGGGCATAGATTATCCCCGTCGCACCGACAAACCATTAGATTGGCTATCGCTTTGCCGGCTCATGCTTTGGCCCGCCCGGATTTGTTGACAAATCCCGCCCATAGCCCTACATGCAGGCCTCTTTTCCTATAGTTTGCAGAATCAGGAGCGCCTTATGGCTCGCGTTACGGTTGAAGATTGCGTTGATAAAGTCACAAACCGGTTTGATCTGGTGTTGTTTGCTGCCCAGCGCGCACGTGAGATTTCGGGCGGCGCAGAGCTGACTGTCGATCGCGATCGCGATAAAAACCCGGTTGTCGCCCTGCGCGAAATCGCGGAAGAAACCGTCAAGCCAAAGGATCTGCAGGAAAGCCTGATTCAGTCGCTGCAGAAGGTTCTTATCGACGACGACGATACGCCGGATGAAATCGGTTCGATCAGCCAGTCGGCCGAAGCGCTTCGCCTGACAGCCGCTGCGCCACCACGCAGCGCCGGCGTCGCCGGAGATTACGGCCGCCGCTAAGCGATCTGCGGTCCGCCGCAAGATATATTGAGATAAAAGAAAAGGCCGCCGGGAATATCCCGAGCGGCCTTTTCTTTGTCCTGGCTTCTTGCCGGATCGCGAATCAGGCGCCTTGCGGTTCGGGATCGCCGAACGGGCCTTTTTTCTTCCGTCCCGCTTTCGGGATGGATGTGCCGATCGTCGGCACGGCCGCCGGCTTGATCACGCCGCCGTCCGGACGCTCGAACTTGCCGGTCTTGACCAGCTCGTCGATTTCCTCGCCGGACAGCGTCTCATATTCGAGCAGGGCATTGGCCAGCGCGTGCAGCTGATCCTCATAGGTGGTCAGAAGATGTTTCGCCCGGTCATAGCTGTCGTCGATCAGCTTGCGGATTTCCAGATCGATCTTCTTGGCCGTCTCGTCGGACATATGGACGCGCTGGGACTGCGAATAGCCGAGGAAGGTCTCGCCCTGTTCCTCTTCATATTGTAACGGTCCCATCAGGTCCGACATGCCCCACTGGGTGACCATGTCGCGGGCCAGCTTGGTCGCGTACTGGATGTCGCCGGAAGCACCGGAGGAAACCTTGTCATAGCCGAAGATGATTTCCTCGGCGACGCGTCCGCCCATCGACACCGCCAGATTGGCGTGCATCTTGTCGCGGTGGTAGCTGTAATTGTCCCGTTCGGGCAGGCGCATCACCATGCCGAGCGCACGGCCACGGGGGATGATCGTCGCCTTGTGGATCGGATCGGAGGCCGGCTCGTGGACCGAGACAATGGCATGGCCGGCTTCGTGATAGGCGGTCATTTTTTTCTCGTCGTCGGTCATCACCATGGACTTGCGCTCGGTGCCCATCATGACCTTGTCCTTGGCGTCCTCGAACTCGCTCATCGCGACCATCCGCTTGCCACGGCGGGCCGCCATCAGCGCTGCCTCGTTGACCAGATTGGCCAGATCAGCACCGGAGAAACCGGGCGTGCCGCGCGCAATGGTGCGCGCGTCGACGTCTGGCGCCAGCGGCACTTTCTTCATGTGGACAGCAAGGATTTTCTCGCGGCCTTCGATATCGGGGCGCGGTACGACAACCTGGCGGTCAAAGCGGCCTGGACGCAGCAGCGCTGGATCCAGCACGTCGGGACGGTTGGTTGCGGCAATGATGATGATGCCTTCATTGGCCTCGAAACCGTCCATCTCGACCAGCAGCTGGTTCAGCGTCTGCTCGCGTTCGTCATTGCCATTGCCGAGACCGGCACCACGATGACGGCCGACCGCGTCGATTTCGTCGATGAAGACGATGCAGGGCGCGTTTTTCTTCGCCTGTTCGAACATGTCGCGGACACGGCTGGCGCCGACGCCGACAAACATTTCGACAAAATCGGAACCGGAGATCGAGAAGAAGGGCACGCCTGCTTCGCCTGCGATAGCGCGGGCCAGCAGCGTTTTACCGGTACCCGGCGAACCGACGAGCAATGCGCCCTTGGGAATCTGGCCGCCCAGCTTGGCAAAGCGTCCGGGGTTTTTCAGAAATTCGACAATCTCTTCCAGCTCTTCGCGCGCTTCGTCGATACCGGCGACATCGGCAAAGGTGACCTTGCCCTGTTTTTCGGTCAGCAGCTTGGCCTTGGACTTGCCGAAGCCCATGGCGCCCGAGCCGCTGCCCTTCTGCATCTGGCGCAGCACAAAGAAGGCGATGCCGAGGATCAGCAGGAAGGGCAGGGACTGGACCAGGATGATCTGCCAGATACTGGCCTGTTCCTGTGCCTTGCCGCTATATTCGACGCCTTTCTCATCCAGCAGATTGACCAGCGACGGATCGCTGCCAACCGGCGTGGTGGAGAACATGTCGCCATTGGTCAGTTCACCGGTGATTTTGTCCGGCGCGATGGACACGCTTTTGACGCTGCCTTCCTCGACCTTGTTGCGGAAGGAAGAATAGCTGATGCCGGTTGCGCTCTCGCTGGAAGCGCCGGCACTAAACATCGAAACCGTAAGCAGAAGCGCGATGATGACGCCGGCCCAGATGAACATGCTTTTCATCCAGGGATTGTCTTTGGGATCCTGTTCGTCATTCATTGCGCATCTTGTCCTGTAATCATTGTTGCAGCGGATGAACGGCATCACGCCGCAATTATCTATGGTCTAAAGATAGTCCTTTTGCTGCGGATGACAATAACAAGGCCAATGTTTTTACCGATCAGTGTGATCGGAGCGGCCCGCCGTCCGGCCTGCAGCGGTGAATCAGCTGGTCCGCCGCTCCGGCGCGGGCTGAAAGCGCCAGACGGCGCCGCCCCGGCACAATATGTCGCCCAGGGTGACGGTTTCGCCCTTTTCCAGCGCGATGATTGTCTGGTCGATCTGGCTGCCGCGCGGTGACAGGGCAGGGTCGCAGCTATGCAGACATCGCAGCAGCAGCCGCCGCTGGATCTCGTGCGGGAAGCGCGTGCGGGAAAGGGTGCAGCCCAAGTCGGTGAGTTTGAGATGGTCTTCGGCAAGACGCTCGACCATCCATTCGATAGCCTCGCGCGCGTCCCCTAGTGCGCTGGCGCTCTGGCTGGCGAGGCTGGTGTCAAAACCTTCAAGATCCTGCAGCGCGTTGCGTACCCGCACACGGTCATAGCCCTGATCGCGATTGGAAGGATCGTCGACCGGGTCGAGACCATGGCCGGCAACATGGGAAACCAGTTCCGATTTCTGAAAATGCAGCAGGGGGCGGATGATATGGGTCCGTTTTTCACGGATCCCCGACATGCCGTCGATGCCGCTGCCGCGCAAGATGCGCATGATCATGGTCTCCAGCTGGTCATCGGCATGGTGGGCGGTTGCCAGCCAGTCGATATTCCGGTCTTTCATCCAGTCGTGGAGCAATCCGTAGCGCGCGTGCCGGGCCGCGCTCTGAATACTGCCGCGAATCGGAATGACGGGGCGCAATATGTCGTGCGGGATGCCGCGTTCGCGACAGATGGATGCGACAAATTCCGCCTCCTCGCGACCGGCAGGGCGCAGGCCATGATCAACCGTGGCAGCGGCGATCCTGTCCGGACAGGCCTGCAACGCCAGCAGCAACAGGGCAAGACTGTCGGGTCCGCCGGAAACCGCGAGGCCCAGCTTCTGCTCGCTGGATGCAAATGCCGGCAACAGCCGGTCCAGCGCCTCGGAAAACCGGGATTCGAGCGAGGCGGCCGTACCGGTCATGATCTATTTGCAGTTGGCGGCAGCCTTGCCCGATGTGACGCGATCGGCCAGCCGGCCACTGGCGACCTCGGGATAGACATCCTGCATCTCCGCCAATACGCGGCAGGCATCGGCCTTTTTCCCCAGCTGCACCAGCGCGGTGCTCAGGAAATAGAGACTGTCCGGCGCACGTTCGCCGCGTGGCCGTTTCTGGTAATTTTCATAGAGAGCAACCGAGGCGAGCGCCGGCTTCCCATCGTCCAGATAGGCGCGGCCAAGCAGATTCTGGGCGAAACTCGCGCGACGATGGGACGGATGATCCTCGACCATTTTTTTCAGCTGGGCCTGCGCCTCTGGATAGAATTTTGCGTCCCACAGCCGATAGCCGTAAATATAGGCATCTTCCCCGGCATCACCGGTTTCCGGCATGACGATCGCGGCGACCCCGACAACCCTCTGGGGATCGGGTGCAGCCTCTGTCGCCGGCGCCGGGGTGCTTTTCGGCGTGGATCCGCTGACACCGGCCGCGGGCAGCGTCGCGGCCGGGGCAGCGGCTGCCGCCATCCGGTCCTCCAGCTTTTTCAGCCGAAAGCCGTTTTCCTCGACCTGACCGGTCAGGTTGGCCAGACTGCGTTCCAGCGCGTCCACCCGGGCGATCAAGTCGCTCACAGCCGAGGTTGTAACCGATGCCGCTGGCGAAGCCGGGCCATTTTCCGCGGTGATCTCTGGCTCGAAATAGCGGGTCGAACCGCCCGGGAATATCTTGCGCTGAACCGCGCGCATTTCCTGTTCGAGCCGGTCCACGCGCTTGTCAACATCCGCGCTCTGAGCCGATGCAGGGGTGCTGGCAAGCAAGCTGGCGAGCAATATTGTGATACCGAATTTCTTCATCGAGGCCTCCGCTGATTGCGCCTATATTAACCATATATGGCGCTGAAAAGTAAAGAATATTATGCCGGAAAACGGGCGGACTCCGGCGACCGGCCGCTATCGTGACAGCCCCTGCGTCGCTTATTCAGATGACAGGTCTGCGTCCGGATTGCTGACCGTTTCCCGTGCCAGCAAGGCGGCGGCGCTGACCCCGACATCCTTGATCGTGCGCTCTGCGGTGCCCAGTTGCGGGACGACCTGTCCATCGATCGTGACGGTCAGGGCGGCGGGGCGCCCGGTCAGTATCTGCGGATCATTGGCATCAGCCGGTACCGTGAACGTGTCGCCGGCGGCCATTTCATCCTCGAACAGGCGCTCGCCCTCCGCATCATATATTTTCATCCAGACCGGTTCGGTTGCGGTCAGCACCACTATTCCCTGGCTGGATGGCGTCGGGCTGCTGCCCTGGACATTCTGTTCGCCGGAAGGTGCCGTTGCGCTTTCCGCCGGCGGCGTGCTGTCGCTTTCGGCGATCTGTTCCAGGTCACCGGGATTGAGGATCAGGGTGCGCCAGACGAGATAGCCGATCAGCACCAGCGCGCCGATGCCGGCGGCGGTCCAGGCGAGATAGCGGGGCGGGATGCTGGACGGGTTGGCCGGCGCATAGCCGCTGACTTCGGGCTGATAGGCTCCGTGACCCTGCTCGTCCATTTCCGCGCGCAGTTGGCTGCCAATGGCCGCATCGACCAGGCCGACGGTTCTGGCGTAGGATTTGGCGAAGCCGATCGCATAGGTTCGGCCGGGCAACGCGTCGAAATCGCCGCTTTCTATCGCTTCCAGATGGCGTTGCGGAATCCGGGTTTTTTTGGCGATATCTTCCAGCGAGAGATTTTTCTGCTCTCTCGCCCGACGCAATAATTCGCCGGTGCTGTGCAGATGCAGCTCGACATTTTCTTCGTCATTGGTTTCTTCGGCCACAAAAAACTCCCTTGGCCGGATCATTTTGCGACCCTTATCGCACTTCCCGGATATGCGACGAAAAAAGCCAGTTCGGGCGGCAAAAGTCAATGACTATCATGCTTTAGTCGCTGGATTTTTATAATTTGATTGGCTGGCTGGAATATTTGCCGGCCGATCAGCGGAAACGCGGTCAGTCCAGATCGACATTCTGCTGCAGGGCCCATTGTTCGAGACGCGATCTCGGTTCGGCCGGTGCTTCCTTCAAAATCGCCTCGATTTCCAGTCTGGCCTGGCCGAGGTCGAGCGACCGGACCATCGCCTTGATCGGACCGACCGAAGCGGGCGTGATCGACAGATTGCGAATGCCGAGACCGAGCAGCGCCAGCGCATCGAGGGGACGACCTCCCATTTCTCCGCAAATGCCGAGCGGAATGTTGAAGCGCGCGGCATTGTCCGAGACGCGCCGCAGGAACCGGAGAATGGCCGGGCTCATCCAGTCGAAACGTTCGGCCAGCTTCGGATTGCTCCGGTCGGCTGCAAACAGAAACTGGGTAAGATCATTGGTGCCGATCGAGAGAAAATCGAGGCGGTCTGCCATCAGGTCCATACATTCGGCCAACGCCGGAACCTCGAGCATGGCGCCATAACGAATCTGCGTCGGCAGGCGCTTTTTCTGGCTTTGCAAATAGGCGCGCTGGTTCTCGAATACCGCCCGCGCCTCGTCAAATTCCCATGGCTCGGCGACCATCGGGAACATGACATTCAGCTTCCGTCCCGCGGCCGCCTCGATCAGGGCGCGGGCCTGGACCTTCATCAGCGCATCCCGTTCGAGACCGATGCGGATCGCCCGCCAGCCCATCGCCGGATTGTCTTCCTTGATTTCGCTGGCCTGGAAATAGGGCAGGGGCTTGTCGCCGCCGATATCGACGGTGCGGAAAATGACCGGCTTCTCGCCGGCGGCATCCAGGACATCGCGATAGAAGCGTGTCTGCCCGGCGCGGCCCGGCATGGTCGCGGCGACCAGAAACTGGAATTCGGTCCGGAACAGACCGATACCGTCGGCTCCGGTCAGGTTGAGCAAGGCGAGATCGTCCCGCAAGCCGGCGTTGATATTGAGGGTGATCCGGACGCCGTCCCTGGTTACGGCTTCCTTGTCGCGCAGTTCGGAATAGGCAGCGCGCTTTTTCTGGCTGAGCTCGAGCTGCGCCTCGAACGCCTCCTCCATCGACGGGCTGGGGCGGACGAACACGGTCTTCTCGTCGACGTTGAGCAGAAGCGGGTCATCTTCCCGCACGACCTGCCGGATATTCTTGACCTGGCCGAGTATCGGAATGCCCATCGCTCGCGCGATGATCGTGACATGGGCGGTCAGCGAACCTTCCTCGAGGATGACGCCTTTCAGCTTGCGCCGGTCATATTCGAGCAGTTCTGCCGGCCCGAGATTGCGGGCAATCAGGATCGTGTCCTGCCGCAGGCCCATTTTGGCCGCCGTGCCCATTTGCCCGGACACCGTGCGCAGCAGCCGGTTGGCGAGATCTTCCAGATCGTGCATGCGCTCGGCCAGCAACGGATCGTCAATCTGCCGCATCCGCATCCTGGTATGCTGCTGCACGCGTTCGATAGCCGCTTCTGCGGTCAGGCCGCTGTCGATGGCTTCGTTGATGCGGCGGCTCCAGCCCTCGTCATAGGCGAACATCTTGTAGGTTTCGAGCACCTCCTCATGCTCGCCACCGACGCCGAATTCGGCCTGGCTGGTCATCTGGTCGATCTGGTCGCGCATCTTGTCGAAGGCGGAATAGACCCGGTGCCGCTCGGCCTCGGTATCCTCCGCCACTGTATGCTCTATCTTGACGCGCGGCTGGTGGAATACAGCATGGCCGCGGGCCTTGCCCTTGACCAGCTGCAAACCGCTCAGACGATTGGCCCCGACGTCGAGCGTCACCGTTTCTTCGGCCAGATTGTCATCGACCAGCTCGGCGCTGATGATCAGTTCGGACAGGACCATCGCCGCGGTCTGGAAGGCTTCGATCTCGACTTCGGAATAGCGTCGCGGCTCGACATGCTGGGCGCACAATACGCCGATCGACTGCTGGTTGCGGATGATCGGCACGCCGGCAAAACTGTGGAATTTTTCCTCACCGGTTTCCGGCCGGTACTGGAAGTCGGGATGGCTCGCTGCCTCGTCGAGGTTCAGTGTCTCGACATTCTTGGCGATATAGCCGGTCAGGCCTTCACCCATTGCAAGCTTCGTGACGTGGACGGCTTCCGCGTTCAGCCCGCGGGTCGCGAACAGTTCCAGCAATCCGTCGCGGCGCAAATAGATCGAGCAAACCTCGCTGCTCACCGCCTCGGCGATGGTTTCGACGACCTGGTTCAGTTTCGCCTGCGCGTTACCGCGCGACGCCATGATCGACCGGAGGCCGGTCAGGATATTGCGAGCAGTCTTGGTACTTGAGGGATCGGATGCGGGCATGATCTTTGCCTAGCAGAAAGGCCGGTTGAGTGCGATGCAGAAAACGGCCCTTCGGCCCAGGCAAATGTTATTTTTTCCGGTCGAGCCGGATCGCCGTCGCCGGAGCCCGGCTAGTCCAGCAATTCTTCCTTCAGTCGGAGCTTTTCTTTCTTCAGGCTATGGATTCGAATCGTGTCGGGAAGCGGGCGGGTTTCTTCTTCGTTTATCTTGCGTTCCAGCGCTTCATGTTTTTTGCGCAATGCTGACATGTGATCCTGAATCATTAAAGTCTCCTCAGAAAATGTTGTTTTTGAAAATGAAAGAGGGTGGAAGCTTCCTTTCCTGCTGTGACGGGCAATCCGCCGCGCCTTTGGCTTCATGATTTAAATGTCTTGGTTTCGACATGAACCATGAATAGGATCAAGATTGCAAAATTGTGAAAGCGGCGCAAGGGGGAGATTGATCCGGAATGGGGATGAGCGATGAAGAGTTGCAAATGCGGCTTGAAATGCTGAAAATCGAGCATCGCGATCTCGACGAAGCGATCGCCGCGCTGGTCGCAGCGGGCAATGCCGACCAATTGCGGACCGCGCGACTCAAGAAAAGAAAATTGCAGTTGCGCGACCGGATAATCGTGATCGAGAACCAGCTGATTCCCGACATCATTGCCTGAGGTCGCGGTCGTCTGCGGACTTGCCGTCCGTTAACCAGAATTGTCCACCAGTTAACCCCGAAATCTCCCGCGTGTCAGTTTGAAACAGCCGCCCCGCAGGGCTTTCTGACTTGTAAAATTAACTGTCAACGGATGGCGAAAAATTGCTACGGAGCGGATATGCCAAATCGTGAATCCCTTTTGACGCCTAGACTGATGGATGCACTATATGCCGAGGCAATGCTGCTGGCCGACGAATCCCGCTCCTATTTTGAATCGGGCCGGTTCCATGAAGAGGCAGACCCCGACGACCTTCTTGCGGTTTCTTTTTCCTGTGAATCGCTGAAAGTCACGACACGGCTGATGCATTGTATCGCCTGGCTGCTGAACCAGAAGGCCCTGCAGAGCGGGGAATTGTCCGAAGGCGAAGCGTGGAACCATTATCGCTCGCTCGGTCAGGCCCCGGTGACCGATCGGGCGCTGGTCAACCGTTTCCCGGCAGAAGCGCGCCAGATTGTCATGGCCAGCGAGGAATTGTTCGAGCGGCTGGAGCGCCTCGCGGCGCGCATGGACCAGGAAATCGAAGCGGAGTCAGCGGTCCAGGATATGTTCCGCCGACTCCAGAGCAGCTTTTAGCCCAGTGCGGTCCGTTCAGGCGGTCGCGACTTTTTCTTCGTCCATAGTCGGATAGTCGATATATCCCTCCGGTCCCTGGCTGTACCAGGTCGGGGTGAAATCGATCGGATTGAGTTCCGCGCCCGCCCGGAACCGTGCCGGCAGATCGGGATTGGTCATGAAGGTCCGGCCAAAGCTGATCGCATCGGCCTTGTTCTCGGCCAGCGCTGCGGTCGCATTATCATAAAAATAGTCGCTGTTCAGAACCAGCGGCCCCTTGAAAACCGGCCGGATATCGGGGCTGACCGGCGGCACATCGGTATTGCCGTAGGTACCGTGGGCAGGGGGCTCGCGCAGTTCGAGAAAGGCGATGCCGATCTGGTCGAGCAATTTTGCCGCCGCGGTAAAGGTTTCCACCGGCGTCGCGTCATCCGCGCCCTGGGAGTCGCCATTGGGGGACAGGCGCACGGCAACCCGGTCGCCGCCCCAGACATCGACCAGCTGCTGGGTCACTTCGCCGAGCAGCCGAATGCGATTCTCTACCGGTCCGCCATATTCGTCGGTCCGCAAATTGGTGCCGGACCGGATGAACTGGTCGATCAGATAGCCATTGGCTGCGTGCAGCTGCACGCCGTCAAAGCCGGCTTTCTTGGCATTTTCGGCTGCATTCTGGTAATCGTCGAGCAGGCCCGGGATTTCCGAGATTTCCAGCGGACGGGCTTCTTCATAGTCTCTTTTGCCCTGATAGGTGCGGACGCTGCCCGGCGCGGTGGTCGCGGACGCCGATACCGGCTTTTCGCCGCCGAGGAAATCGGGATGCACGATGCGGCCCATGTGCCAGAGCTGGCAGATGATCTTGCCGCCGGCCTGGTGTACACGCTCCACAACCGGTTTCCACGCTTCGGTCTGCGCGTCATTCCAGATGCCCGGAGCGAAAGGCGTGCCGAGGCCCTGCTGGCTGATCCCGGTGGCTTCCGAAATGATCACGCCGGCGCCGGAACGCTGCGCATAATATTCGCCCATGATCGGTGTGGGAACAAATTCCACGGTCGAACGACAGCGGGTGAGCGGGGCCATGAACATACGGTTTGCGGCCTCGATGGCGCCAACGGTGATCGGATCGAACAATGTGGTCAAGATGGAATTCCCTTAAACAGAGGCATGGATTGTTAATCAGACAGTTAAGTTGCCGCTCCCGCAAATGCAATGGTTTGAAACCGAGCAATTTCTGTCTATGTTGATAGCTCTGATTTCAAAGGAACCTCCATGTCTGCATCGCTTCCCGAAGATCCGACCCTGGACGAAGTGCGCTCTTTTCTTGCGCCATCGCTGGCCGCGCAGGCGGCGTTCGACGGCTGGAACGAAAAGGCGGTGCTGGCTGCGGCAGGCCTTGCCGGCGTCGATGCCGATCTTGCCAGATTGGCCTTTAACGAGGGGCCGGTCGATATGATCGACGCCTGGTTCCAGGCAATAGACGAGAAAATGGCAGCGAAATACAGCGCCGATGAACTGGCTGGAATGAGAATCCGGGAGCGGATCAAGGCGCTGGTCGAAGCGCGGCTGGAAGCGCTCGGGCCGGACCGCGAAGGCCTGCGGCGGGCGCTGGCAATATTGGCTGCTCCGCCGCATTTGCGCCGGGCCGCGAAAATGGGCTGGCGGGCCGCCGACGCAATGTGGCGACTGGCCGGAGACACCGCGACCGACTATAATCATTATACCAAGCGGACCCTGTTGTCCGGCGTTTACGGGAGTACGATCAGCGTCTTTCTCGACGATGAGAGCGAAGGCTATTCGGACAGCAGGGCGTTCCTGGATCGACGGATCGAAAATGTCATGCAGTTTGAAAAGGCCAAGGCCAAGGTCACCGGTCGCGGCGGTGACCGGTTCAGCATGGCGCGCTTTGTCGGGCGGTTGCGCTATCGGGGCACGTAAGCGATATCGCTCCGGTGGCGGGGCGGATCAGCGCGCGCTGCGCCCGGCTGTAAATTCGCAGAAAAAGACTCGCCAATCTCAATCAATATTGATAATCAATCGCAATTAGAAAGGCCTCGTTGCGATATATGCAGACACCCACAACCCTTGACCAGCTGTCACTCAGGCAGAATGCTGAAATCGTGGCAATCGACTGGGGAGCCATTTCCGATAACGAGGGACGTCGTCTGCGCGCGCTTGGCATCGATGAGGGCGTCTCGATCGAGAAATTGCACAAGGGCATGTTCGGACTGAATGATCCGATAGCATTGAAAGTCGGACGGATGATGATCGCTATTCGCAAATCCCATGCACAGGCGATATCGGTCCAGCCGGTAGCGGTTACGATAGCCGCCTGATCGATGACTGAAGCTGCACCACTGATTGTCCTCGCGGGCAACCCCAATTCGGGCAAAAGCGCCCTGTTCAACGCCTTGACCGGCGCCCGGCAGAAAATTGCCAATTATCCCGGTGTCACGGTCGAGCGCAAATCCGGGCATTTTGTTTTCGCCGACGGCCGACCTGCCGAACTGGTGGACTTGCCGGGCAGCTACAGCCTTGACCCGACCAGCCCAGATGAAGAGGTGACGCGCGGCGTTATCATGGGGCTGCAAAAGGGCGAACGCCGGCCCGACATGATTGTGCTGGTGCTCGATGCGGCCAATCTCGACAATCATCTCCGTTTCGCGCTCGAGGTCATCGCGCTCGGCCAGCCGGTCGTGGTGGCGCTCAACATGATGGATCTGGCGGAGCGGGACGGTTTGACGCTCGATCCGGCTAAGCTCGAACAGGCGCTCGGGGTTCCCGTGGTACCGACGGTTGCCGTTCGCCGGCGCGGACTGGAAGATCTGTCCGCGACCGTCGAATCCCGTCTCAAGCTGAAGCAGGATGGCGCCAGACCGATTGTCGCGCAGGAGCGCGATCACGGTTTGCGGCAGCAGGCCAAGCGGATTGCCAACCAGGCGATCGTTTCCGAAACCGCAGGACGGCGCTGGTCGGAACGGGCCGACCGCCTGTTCCTCCACCCCATTGCCGGACCGTTGATTCTGCTCTCGGTGCTGTTTGTCATGTTCCAGGCGGTGTTCGCCTGGTCAGAGGCGCCGATCGGCTGGATCGAAGGTGCCAGCGAATGGGTCGCGGCGGCCGTCGAATCGAACCTGTCGCCGGGCTTCCTGCGCGACTTCATCATCGAAGGCGCGATTGCCGGTGTTGGCTCGGTCGTCGTGTTCCTGCCACAGATCCTGATCCTGTTCCTGTTCATCCTGCTGCTCGAAGCGAGCGGCTATATGACACGCGCCGCTTTCATCATGGACCGGCTGATGGCCAGTGTCGGCCTGTCCGGGCGCAGCTTCATACCGTTGCTGTCGTCCTTCGCCTGCGCCATTCCCGGCATCATGGCAACGCGCAGCATCTCCGATCCGAGAGACCGGCTGACGACGATATTGGTCGCGCCGCTGATGACCTGTGCCGCGCGGCTGCCGGTGTACGCGATCATCATTGGTGCTTTCATTCCGCCGACCAGCGTCGGACCGGGTATCGGTCTGCAGGGGCTGGTCCTTTTCGGGCTCTATGTCTTCGGCATTGTCGGCGCGATGATCGTCGCGCTGGTGCTGCGCTCGACGGTGACCAAGGGGCCGAACAGCGGCTTCCTGATGGAAATGCCGAAATATCAGCTGCCAAGCCTGCGCGACATATTGATCGGCCTGTGGCAGCGTGCCTGGATATTCCTGCGCCGTGCCGGCACGATCATCTTTGCCGCGACCGTCATATTGTGGCTGCTGCTGACCTTCCCGAAGGTCCCCGAAGACAGCGCCATGAGCCAGGTCGACTATAGTGCTGCGGGACGGATCACCAATGTCATCGCCCCGATCGTCAAGCCGATCGGCTTCGACCGTGATATCGCGCTTGCCCTGATCCCGGCGATGGCCGCCCGCGAAGTGGCTGTCGCGGCGCTGGCGACGACCTATGCGATCGATGCGCCGGACGAAGAGGCGGAAGCCAAGTCGCTGACCGAAAGGCTGCAAAGCCGCTGGTCGCTGCCGACCGCACTGGCCTTTCTCGCCTGGTTCGTCTTTGCCCCGCAATGTATTTCGACGATTGCCGTTACACGCCGTGAAACCAACGGCTGGAAATGGCCGACCTTCATGCTCGTCTATCTTTTTGCGCTCGCCTATGTCGCGGCCGGTATTACATATTGGAGTGCCGTCGCGCTCGGTCTATAGAGTCTCCCAAGAATCGTTAATCACGTTATTTTTTTGGGGAATTTGAAATGGCCGGCGGCATCAACAAAGTCATCATCGTAGGCAATCTGGGCAAGGATCCGGAAGTGCGTACCTTCGCCAATGGCGGTAAAGTCTGCAATTTCAGCGTCGCGACATCGGAAAGCTGGAAAGACAAGCAGACCGGCGAGCGCAAGGAAAAGACCGAGTGGCACAATATCTCGATCTATAATGAAGGCCTTGCCGGCGTTGCCGAAAAATATCTGCGCAAGGGCAGCAAGGTCTATCTCGAAGGCAAGCTCCAAACCCGCAAATGGCAGGACCAGTCCGGCAACGACCGCTATTCGACCGATGTCGTGCTGCAGGGCTTTGACGCGAAAATGGAAATGCTCGACAGCCGCCAGGGCGGCGGCGGTGGCCAGGGTGGCGGTTCCAATGACGGCTGGGGCGGTGGCGCACCGTCCGGTGGCGGCGCTGGTGGCGGTTCCGGCGGTGGCTGGGGCCAGACCGGTGGCGGTGGCCAGGGCGGCGGCGCCTTTGACAGCGATCTGGACGATGATGTTCCGTTCTAGGTCCATCGCCTATTACTGATCAGCGAAAAGCCGGTGATGTCCCGAAAGCGGATATCGCCGGTTTTCCATTTTGGGGTCGCAATTTTTGATCCTGAGTTGCCAGGCTATGATGATGAGTGCAATTTATGACAAAATCGGTCTCGGCTATGCTCGCAAACGCAAACCGGACTACAGAATTGCCAGAGCGATCCACGATGCGCTGGGCGATGCACAATCGATCCTGAATGTCGGGGCCGGAACCGGTTCTTATGAACCAGATAACCGCACGGTGACCGCGCTCGAACCCTCCGCCGAGATGATAGGCCAGCGGCCACCGGATGCGGCAAAAGCCTATCAGGGATCTGCGGAAGCCATCCCCTTTGCCGACAACCAGTTTGACGCCGCGATGGCGGTGCTGACGGTTCACCACTGGTCGGATTTCAAGGCGGGCCTCCGCGAGATGCGCCGCGTCGCAAAAGGTCCGTTGGTGATCCTGACTTTCGATCCGGAATCGCACTATTTCTGGCTGGCCGATTATATCCCGGAAATTATCGCACTCGATCAGCCGATCATGCCAAAGCTGGAGGCATTCGAACGGATATTGGGGCCATGCAAGGTCGAAGTTGTGCCAGTACCGCACGATTGTACGGACGGGTTTCTGGGTGCTTATTGGCAGCGCCCGCACGCCTATCTCGACCCGGAGGTCCGGGCCGCAATATCAACCTTTGCGAAGCTCGACAATATTACGAATGCTCTCACAAAATTGGAACAGGACTTGGCCTCTGGCGCCTGGGAAGAACGTTATGGGCATTTGATGGAGCTGAAGAACCTGGACGTCGGCTACCGGCTAGTGGTCGCTCAACCGATCTCGAAAAAGGAATAAACCGGGCCGTCCGCTGTCTGCTCGCCGGTTCCGACCGCAACAACATCGTTCAGCCAGAGATATTGCGCCGCGCCGGCCTCGAACTTTGCCGTCACAGCCAGCGAATATTCCTCCGGTTTCAGCAGCGCGCCTTTGGAAAAGCGGTCCATGGTTTCCGGCGCGGCCAGAAACCGGCCCTGATAGTTCAGATAGATCATTGCGCCGTCATCGGTCTGGAGCGGCAGGCGGACGTCGATTTCCATGACACCATCAGGCCGGTTGATCACCCAGTCGGCGCCGGGCAGGACCGCGCCGTTCAATCGTTCGCCAGAAAAGCGGCCGCCGGTCACGGGCGCGATGCGGCGCAATCCCGCCGGTGTCCGGCCAATCACCTTCATGCCGGCAAAATCGACCGACAGGGTCATGGTCATGAGATGGTCGTGCTTGAGCTGCGTCATGGAAACTCTTTTCTGTTGCCGGAACAGGCAGGCTGCGGGCGTTAAAGTTTATGCCCGGTGCGGTCGCGCTTGGTGTCGAGATAAAATGCATTGTGCGGATTGGCAGCAATCTTGACCGGCAGCCGCTCTTCCACGGTCACGCCACATGCTTCCAGACCTTCCACCTTTTCCGGATTGTTGGTCAGCAATTTGACCTTCTTTATATTGAGCAGTTCCAGCATCCGCGCCGCGATCGAAAAGTCCCGGGCATCAATCGCAAAGCCCAGCCGCTGGTTGGCGTCCACCGTATCAAAGCCCTGGTCCTGCAACGCATAAGCCCGCAACTTGTTGATCAAGCCGATGCCGCGCCCTTCCTGCCGCAGATAGAGCAGGACACCCCAGTTCGCCTCGGTCATCTGGCCGAGCGCGGCGTGCAGTTGCGGGCCGCAGTCGCATTTCAGGCTGCCGAGAACATCGCCGGTCAGGCATTCGCTGTGCAGGCGGACGACCGGCGTGCTGGCGTCGCGCTTGCCGACGACCAGCGCGACATGGTCGGTAGCATCGGCGTCGCTGCGGAAGCCGTAGATATGCGCTTCCGCATTGGCCGCAACGGGCAGCCTGGCATGGGCGCTGATGATCAGCGTAGAAGCATCGGCATAGGCCGTCGCATCCTCCGCCTCGACTTTGTCTTCAGCCTCGTCGACGATCACGAAGGCGGGGAGCAGGCCGCCCTGCCGCGCCAGTTCCATCGCCGCGGTGGCGGCCGCCGCATTGGTCAGCGGCTCGCTGCGGAACGGGCCCTTCATCGGATATTGCATGTCGAGCACGGGATCGACGATGGCGATAATCTCTGCCGCGGTTACCGGCGCCGGCAGGCTGATCTGGATCGGCAGGTTCGGGTCAGCCGCGGCAAACTGGTTGAGCAGTTTCAGCGTCGCTGCCCGGCTGGCGGAAAGGATCAACGAGATGGTTCCCGACGCGGGCAAGGCCTCGTCCAGATTCGCGGTCTCTACCGGCAGCAGGTTGAGCCGCGTGCCGTCGGCTTCGACGCCAATCGGCCAGCCGCGGCGCAGCGCGTCAATCGCGCGGGCCGCTCTGCGAGCCGCTGCCTTGCGGGCCTCGTCGTGAGGCGCTGTGTTCAAAATTCGAATTCCGTGATCAGCGGCGCGTGATCCGAAGGCTTGCCCCAGCTGCGCGCGTCCTCGAGGACCGAATGGCTGACCGCCTTGTCGGCCAGTTCCGGGCTGACCCAGACATGGTCGAGCCGCCGACCCTTGTCCGAAGCCCGCCAGTCCTTAGCGCGATAGCTCCACCAGGTGAACAGGCGCTCCGGATCGGGGATCAGCTTGCGGCCGACATCGACCCAGCCATGGGCATCGCGCATGGCATAAAGATGGTCGATTTCGACCTGGGTGTGGCTGACGACCTTGAGCAGGGCCTTGTGGCTCCAGACGTCCGACTCGAGCGGCGCGACGTTAAAGTCGCCCATCAGGATCGTCGGCTCCCTGAGATTGGCCGACCAATCGGTCATCCGCCCGAAGAAATCGAGCTTCTGACCGAATTTCGGATTGAGCTCCCGGTCCGGAATTTCGCCGCCCGCGGGAATATAGACATTTTCGATACGCACGCCGTTTTGCAGGACCGCGCCGACATGGCGGGCTTCGCCATTATTCTGCCAGTCAAACCGCTCGTCCTTGTGCAGCGGCACGCGGCTGATGATCGCGACGCCATGGTGCATCGGCTGGCCGTGCAAGATCATGTGATTATAGCCGAGGCGGCGGAACATCCCTTCGGGAAATTGTTCGTTGCGCACCTTGGTTTCCTGCAGGCACAGGACATCGGGGGCTTCTTCGGTGAGGAAGCGCTCGACGATGTCGAGGCGGGCACGGATGCTGTTAATATTCCAGCTGACGATTTTCAGACTATCACTCATGCCGAGTCTGATAGCCACGCTCGCGCAGAAACCCAAGCCCAAAGGCGATAGAGATTCATGCTATTCTAACGGCCCGGAAAAGGAAAACCCCCACCTCCGGGGGCATTAAGGAGGTGGGGGCAAACTCGCGTTCGTCACGCATAGAATGGGTCGAAACTTTGTTGGTCAGGTAACAGGGGGAAAACCTGACTGTCTCTTCTCATCCTGTTTTTGGTTATAGTCCCGTGTTTCTGTCGGGAGTATGAACGAGAGAAGGATCATTTTCTGCTGATCGGCAGTCCGTCTCGGTTCACCGCTTGGCCCGGCTTTTCCTCCGCGGATCGGTCCAGTTGAAGCTGCTGTTGGCAACGGGAACCCCGAATTTCTGGTTGGAGAGACGGATCGAGGTGCGGTTGTTTTTCGAATCGAGTGATACCCAGCCATCCAGGCTCAGGCCAGCGGGCGCGCCGGGCTTTTTCGTGAAAACCATCGTGATCACGCCATATTCCGGACGTTTCGGATCGCGGACCTCGACGCTCAGCACGGCCGGATTGCGAGTCGGAATGACCTTGCCATATTTGGACAGGTCGCGCTCCGGATTGAGCAGCGCGGCAAGCGGGCTGTTGCCGATCGGCCAGCGCTGGACCTGGTTCACGTCATAGTCGATCAGCGTCAGCGCTTTCCCGTCGCCAACGATCAGCAGATTGGCGTCTTTCTGATATTGAAAGCGAATCTTTCCGGGCTGCTTCAATAGGAGCTTTCCGGTCAGCAGCTGGCCGCCGCGGTCGGTCTGGCTGAAATTGGCGGTCATCGTGGTCATGGCGCGCAGATGCGCCTGAACTTTCGACAAATCGTCGGCGGGGCTTTGCTGTGCAGTGGCGGGCAGGCTTGCTGTCAGGGCCAGCGGCGCAGCGATCAAGGCGAAACCATATTTCAACATTACAAAAACTCCAGATTATCAAGCAAGCCGCCTAGCGAATGGCGATTGAACGATGGCTTAATCACTTTGTCAGCAAAGCGGGCAGGGTCGCGGCGCTAGAGCGGCTCGCCGTGCTGGTCGCGCAGCACTTCGCGGCGACCGATATGGTTGGGCGGACTGATAAATTCATCCTCTTCCATCCGGTCGATAATCCGCGCAGCGGTATTATAACCGATCCGCAACTGCCGCTGAAGCCAGCTGGTCGAGACTTTCTGGCTCTCAAAGACGATCTGGCAGGCCTGAGTATATTGCCGGTCTTCCTTGCTGTCGCTCAGATCCGCGCCGTCGAGGGCAAAGCTGCCGTCTTCGGGTTCCTCGGTCACCGCCTGGATGTAATCCGGCGTGCCCTGTGAACGCCAGTGGTCGGCAACCCGCCGCACTTCGTCATCGGAGACGAACGGTCCGTGAACACGCGTCAGCTGCTTGCCGCCGGGCATGTACAGCATGTCGCCCTTGCCGAGCAGCTGCTCCGCGCCCTGTTCGCCCAAAATGGTGCGGGAGTCGATCTTGGAGGTGACGTGGAAGCTGATCCGGGTCGGCAGGTTGGCCTTGATCACGCCGGTGATGACGTCGACCGAAGGGCGCTGGGTGGCCATGATCAGGTGAATACCCGCCGCGCGTGCCTTTTGCGCCAGCCGCTGGATCAGGAATTCTACTTCCTTGCCGGCGGTCATCATAAGATCGGCCAGCTCGTCGACGATGATCACGATCTGCGGCAATACTTCGAAGTCGAGCTGCTCTTCCTCGTAGATCGGGCGAGAGGTTTCCGGGTCATAGCCGGTCTGGACGCGGCGGCCGAGCGGCTGGCCCTTGGCCTTGGCGGCTTTCACCTTCTCGTTATAATTGGCGAGATTGCGAACCGAAATCGACGACATCATCCGGTAGCGTTCTTCCATCTGCTCGACCGCCCATTTCAGCGCCCGAATGGCCTTGGCCGGTTCGGTAACGACCGGCGACAGCAGATGCGGGATATCGTCATAGGTGCTGAGTTCCAGCATCTTCGGATCGATCATGATCATTTTGCAGTCTTCGGGCGTCAGCCGGTAGAGCAAAGACAGGATCATGCAGTTCAGGCCGACCGATTTACCCGAACCGGTGGTGCCGGCGACGAGCAGATGCGGCATTGGCGCGAGATCGGCAATCACCGGATCGCCTGAGATATTCTTGCCCAAAATGATCGGCAGCTTGCCGGTCTGCTCGGCGAAACTGTCGCTGCCGACCATCTCGTGCAGCACGACCATTTCGCGATTGGCATTGGGAAGCTCGATGCCCATGACCGTGCGTCCGGGAATGGCGGCGACGCGCGCCGAAAGGGCGGACATGTTGCGGGCGATATCTTCGGCGAGCTGGATGACGCGGCTTGCCTTGATGCCGGGTGCCGGTTCCAGTTCGTACATGGTAACCACCGGACCTGGCCGGACTGCGTTGATCGTACCTTTCACGTGGAAATCGTCGAGTACGGATTCGAGCAGCCGCGCGTTGCGTTCCAGCCCGGCCTTGTCGATCACATTGTTGCTCTGCTCCGGTGCCGGGGTCAGCAGATCGAGCGACGGCAGCACATAGGGTCCGAAGAAATCGCCCTGCTTGCCCTTGTTGACGCCTGCTTTCTTTGGCGGAAGGGCCCGTTCGCTGATCTCCGGCGGGGGCCGGTTGTCGGGTTTCACCGCCTTGCGCGGAGCCGGTTCCTTCTTCGCCTTCGGCTTTTCCGTTCCCGAGCGGTCCGGTTCGATCACCAGGCCATCGTCTTTCGCGGCGAACGGACTTTTGATGGTCGGCATCCGGAGCGAAGCGCCGGAGAAGAGCGGCCGGTCGAGCCGCAGGCTGAAATAGCCGAGCACCAGGCCGCCGGTCAGGGTCAGGGCGGTCAATATGCCGGAGATCAGCCCGCTCCAGCTGGCGGATATGGCGTTGAGGCCGGCGCTGGTTCCGCCGGCGATCAGCATGCCGGCGAGGCCGCCGAGGCCGGACGGCAATTCCATTTCCGGTTCCGGAAACCACAGGGCGAGCGCAGTGCCGACCAGCAATGCCGCCAGAAAACACCAGAGCAATTGCTGTTTCCAGCCGGGTTGCGGGATGTCGCGCCACAGCCGGTTGGCCAGCACCAGAAACAGCGGCAGAAACAGCAGGACGGGCAGGCCGATCAGGAAGAGCAGCAGGTCGGCCAGATAGGAGCCGAAGACACCCATCCAATTATGCTCGACGCCGGCCGCCGATGTGTTGAAGGCGGGATCGCTGGGGGAATAGCTGACCAGCGCCAGAAACAGGAAGATGGTCGCCAGAAAAATCGCGATGGCCCCGATCAGGGCACCACTGCGCAACAGGCTGAGGCGCATGATCTCGCGCCAGTTCGCTTCATTGGCTTTGTCCGCCATCATATACTCCCGTGCGTCACCCCAGCCGAAGGCGCGCGTTAACTAACTGCTCCTTTGCGCGAATCGGGGACTCGCCGTCAAGTTTCTTGGCTTTATTTTACCGGATTTGCCTTTCTTTCCCGACCATCGATGCCTAACTATATCTCATATTCGGGCTCGGAAAGGCGTCTCCATGGGAATTGACTCTCGGCAAAGCGATATCATCATATTGGGCGCGGGCATGATCGGCCTGACCCAGGCGCTGACGCTGGCAGCCCACGGCCTGCGCATCGCGATCATCGACCGCGCCGACCCGGCCGAGCTGCTCAACCCGCAGGCCGATGCCCGGGTCTCCGCGATCAACAGCGCCAGCTGGAACATGTTCGAGGCCATCGGCCTGGCCGACAAGCTGCGGCCGCATGGCTGCGATATCGAGAAGATTCTGGTCAACGACGGGCTGAAGCCCGGCACGCTGGACTTTGTTCCGGGCGAGGACGAAGGCCCGATGGGCATCATGGTCGAAAATGCGGTGCTCCGGCGACTCCTGTTCGAGGCGGTTCAGGCCAGTGACAATATCACGCTGCATCTCTCGACCCAGGTCGCATCCTGCGACCGTGGCGGCCACAGGGTCGATATCGCGCTGGAGAACGGCGAGCAGCTCTCTGCCCCGCTGCTGATCGCCGCCGACGGGCGCGGCAGCCGGATGCGCGAGGAAGCCGGCATCATCATGGCGCACTGGCAATATGATCACAGCGCGATCGTCTGCAAGATCGCGCATGAAAAGCCGCATGGCAACACCGCCTATGAACTGTTCTTCCCGTCCGGACCCTTCGCCATTCTGCCGATGCTTGACGATGCCGACGGCAAGCATCGCTCTGCGGTCGTATGGACGGTCTCGCGCAAGGATGGCCCCGCCTACGCCAAGATCAACGAGCGCGCTTTTATCGCCGAAATGATGAAGAAAACCGGCGGCTTTCTCGGCGAGATCGAGCTGCTCACCGACCGCCCGACCTATCCGCTGGGCTTCCACCACAGCTCCCATCTGACCGCCGATCGTCTGGTGCTGATCGGCGATGCCGGCCATGGCATCCATCCGATCGCGGGGCAGGGGCTCAATCTCGGCCTGCGCGATGTGGCCGCGCTGACCGAATGTTTGGTTGAGGGTGCGCGGACCGGTCTCGATCTGGGCGACTCCCAAATTCTGGCGCGCTATGACCGCTGGCGCAGCCTCGACAATATGATGGTCTCGGCGGCGACCGATATCCTGACCCGTCTGTTCGGCCTGCCGGGGGAAACCTCGTCGAAGATCCGCCGCATGGGTATCGGGCTGGTCCAGCGCATTGCGCCGCTCAAGGCGCAATTCATGGCCGAGGCAAAGGGCGAGACAGGCGACCTGCCCAAGCTGCTCAAGGGCGAGCTGGTCTAGGTCCGGGCTTTAGCGCGAACCCTGACCGTCATCGATCTTGATCACGGTGCCGGTCACTGCATCCGACGAGGGCGACACCAGAAACAGCAGGGTGCTGTCCATCTGCTCCGGCTGCGCCACCCGCTTGCGCGGGAAATGAACCGAAAAATCGCCAGCGCGCTCGATCATGCCGTCGGCCATATCGGTGGCGAACAGGCCCGGCGCAATACCATTCACATTGATATGGAATTTTGACCATTCCACGGCGAGGGTTTCGGTGATGCGGACCACCCCGGCCTTGGTTGTCGAATAGAGCGCAGCCCCGCCGCCGCTGTAGCTGGTGGCGGCGATCGACGCGACATTGACGATCCGCCCGGGTGTTTTCTCGGCGATCAGCGGGCGGGCAAATTCGTTGGACAGGATGAAGACGCTGCGCAGATTTGTATCCAGAACATCGTCGATCAGGTCGATCGACATCCGGGTGGCATGTTCGGCATCGACGATCCCGGCATTGTTGACGAGGATTTCGGGCTGACCCAGAGATTCCGTGACAGCGGGAATGATCGCCTGAAGCTGCGCCGCGTCGCGCACGTCAAGCGCAAAGGCCTTGGCGGTGCCGCCGTCGGCTGTAATTTCTGCGACCAGATCGTCCAGCTTGTCCTTGCGCCGGGCGGTGCAGGCGACTTTCGCGCCGCAAGCGGCCAGCACCTTGGCGAAGCGGCGGCCAAGACCGGCGGACGCGCCGGTTACGATTGCAGTCTGTCCGCTAAGATCGGTCGAAAAATTGACTGTGGTCATGAAAAAGGCATCCTCTGCAAATTTTTGCAGGGGATGCCCGTGATCATGGGATCAGCGCAAGCGCTAATTTAGTTGTTCAGGTCGTCCTGTTCGATGGGAACGATCTTGATTTCGACCCGGCGGTTGGCAGCGCGGCCCTCTTCGGTGCTGTTGCTGGCTACCGGCTGGCTCTCGCCATAGCCACGGGTCGCCAGACGCGCGCGCTGGACACCACTGTTGGCGAGGAAATTCGCCACAGCATCGGCCCGCCGCTCGGACAACGCCTGGTTATAGGCGTCGCTGCCGGTGCTGTCGGTATGGCCGAGCACGTCGACATAGCTTTTCTCATATTGTGCCAGCGTATTGGCGACATTGCCCAATGTTGTCTGAAATGCCGGGCTGATGGCGCTGCTGTCGACCGGGAAGGTGACGCTCGATGGCATGTTGAGAATCAGATTGTCGCCCTCGCGGGTGACATCGATGCCGGTGCCCGCGGTTTGCTGGCGCAGCTTCTTTTCCTGCTCGTCCATATAGTAGCCGATGCCTGCACCGGCGAGGCCGCCCAGGCCGGCGCCGACGATCTTGGCGGTCCGGTCATTCTTGCCGCCCAGCACGTCGCCGAGCAGATAGCCGCCGACAACGCCGCCGATGCCGCCGATGGCGGCTTTCGAAATGGTGCGATTGCCGGTTTCCGGATTGGTCACGCAGCCGCTGGTCAGCGCCAGAGCGCCGAGTGAAACCGCTGAAATAATTGATTTGTTCATCCGCATGTTCTTTTCCCTTTTAGGTCCTCTTGTCTCGTCAGCATTACGCCCCGCCGCCGAGAAGGTTCCGTCTAACGCGCGATAAATGAATGGTGACTGACAGCAAACTTGAGATTTTGTAAAACTTGCTGCTAAAGGGCTTATGGCATTTCGCCCTTTCAATGGACAATATGACACCCTTTCCCTGGTTTGATGTAGCGATCATAATTTTACTGGTACTGATCAATGGCATATTTGCCATGTCGGAACTGGCGATAGTCTCTGCCCGCAAGGCGCAGTTGCACGGCCTTGCCGACCGCGGCAGCAAGCGCGCCAAGGCGGCTCTGCGTCTTGCCAGCGATCCGGGGAAGTTTCTCTCCACCGTGCAAATTGGGATCACGCTGATCGGCATTATTGCCGGCGCCTATTCCGGCGCCAGCCTTGGCGGCCCGGTAGCGGAGCGGCTGCAGCTGCTGGGCATGGGGCAGGAGCTGGCTGGCACCGTCGGCTTTGTTCTGGTGATCGGCCTGACCACCTACGCATCGCTGGTGATCGGGGAGCTGGTACCGAAACAGATAGCTCTGCGATCCGCAGAACGCATCGCCCTGATCATGGCCCAGCCGATGGAATTGCTGGCCCGCATTTCCGCACCGCTGGTCTGGCTACTCGATAACAGCAGCGCCATGATTTTCCGCCTGATGAGGATCAAGCGCGAGCAGGTTAATCATGTCACTGCGGAAGAATTGCAGATGGTCTTCGCCGATGCAACGCGGTCCGGCGTTATCGAGGAGCATGAACGCGCCGTGATGGCCGGGGTCGTACGCCTCGCCGACCGCCCCATTCGCGAGGTTATGACCCCCCGTACCGAGATTGACTGGCTCGACATCGATGCGAAGCGCGGGGATATTCACAAGTTGCTGATGGAATCCCAGCACAGCCGTTTCCCCGTCGCCGAACATTCGGTCGATGAAATCCGTGGCGTGGTCCAGGCCCGCGATATCGTTGCCGCGCAACTCGGTGGCGAGAAGCTGGATTTGCGCAAGCTGATGCGCCCGCTGGAAAAGGTGCCGGACCAGCTCGACGCGCTCGATGTGCTGGAAATATTGCGTGAGACGGAAGTTCCGATGATCCTGGTGCACGACGAATATGGCCATTTCGAAGGGATCGTCACGCCCAATGACCTGCTCAGCTCGATCGCTGGCGAATTTGTCTCCGACCAGGACGAGAAGACCCAGCGCAGCCTGATCGAGCGGGCCGACGGCAGCTATCTTGTCTCCGGCGCGATGGCGATTGACGCGCTGGCCGAACGGCTGGGGATCCGGCTCTCAGAAGATCGCGACTATGCCACGGTCGCCGGCCACGCGCTGGCGCAATTGCGCCATTTGCCGGAAGAAGGCGAAAGCTTTGAAGACCAGGACTGGGTTTTCGAGATTATCGACATGGACGGCCGGAAGATCGACAAGCTGATCGTCCGGGCGAGCAATCCCGAGGTCGACTGACGGAAAAGCGCCGGCTCTCAGAGCTTGCCGTATTTCTTCTCGAATCCCGCAATATCGTCCTTGGCAAGAAACTTGGCCTGATCGATCCACGCGTCGCGCGTGATCCGCCCGCTGAACGTACCGAGATGCTTGTCGACTTCGTTGATTTCCGCCTCTTTCCAGGCCGCGATCTGGTCGAAACGGGTCACGCCTAAGCTGATCAGCAATGTGTTCAGCTTCGGACCGACGCCCTTGATCAGGCGCAGATTGTCGGGTTCGCCCACCGCGGGTGGAATTTTGGGAGCACCTTCGGTCGCAGCTTCCGGCTCAGGCTGAGGCGCGGGAGCAGGGGCGACGGGCGCGACAACCGGCTTGGGTGCCGGTGGTGGTGGTGCCGGCGCAGCGGCCTCCGGCGCAGGCGCGGCAGCCGTGACCGGTTTTTCTTCCGGTTCCGCCGCTCGCACCGGTTCACCGGCCTTTTCCAGAAGCCCGTCATCGGCGTTGAAACTGTCGAGGGCGGATGCCTCGCGCCCGGTTGCAGCCCAGACCCAGAAAGCCGTGACGACACCGATGAGCAGTGCAATCAGATATAGCAGCCAATTGGCGGTAATCAGCGTAATCATTTTCTCAAAACCCCGTTTTGAATTCTGTTCCCAGCCGGTCCCGGCTAGAATTCTTCCGTGTTCCGGCCCCAGATAAACCAGCCGATAGCGAGGCCAATTGCAAAAGTCGTCAGCAGGAGCAACAGATTTTCAAGTAAAAGTGGCATCGTTCAACTCTCCTGTTGCGCTTTGGCATCATTTGCCGGCGCGCCGTTTGCGGTGCCGATCCGGAACTCGATCCGGCGATTCTGCGCATCCGCCGCTGCATCCGAACCGGTGGCGCGCGGCCGGGTCGAACCATAGCCTGTAGCGCTGATCCGGGTTTCGGCGATGCCGCGTTCGACCAGCCCGGCCTTGATCCGGTTGGCCCGTTCCTGCGACATGTCGCGATTGACGGCGCTGTTGCCATTATCGTCGGTATGGCCTTCGACCGCAACGGAGAGCCCGTTGCAGGCCTTCAGGGATTCGGCAATCTGGTCGAGAATTTTCTTTGTGTCGAGCGAGACATAGGCGCTGCCGGAACGGAAGCTGATGGCATTTTCTGCCATGATCTTGTCGACATCGCTCTGGCATTTTGCGATCCGGTCCTGGTCGGCAGCGACCGGGGCGGTCGTGCCGGATCCGTCATCCTCAGCGGCAACGATCACATGTTCGCCTTTCCAGCTCGTGCTGGAGATGCCGGGGATGGCCATGACCACGCCCATCGCCTCCTGCTTGGCCTCGTCGCCGATATCGCCGTCGAGAAGCGCCGCGCGGGACAGCGGATCCCGGCCCAGGCTGACGCTGGCGCCATCCAGACCGCGCGCGGCCAGCTCGGTCTGTGCCTTCTGCTCCAGGCCGGCGATGAAATTTTCACCCGTTACCGCATGGCCGACCAGTCCCAAAACCAGGGTTGCCGCTGCACCGGTCAAAATCTTGCTTCCGATTTCCATTCGTTAACCTCAGTTCTTTTCCCGCCCTGTTGCATCTAGCTGCAAGCATTGCGCAAAATGACGGATATCGCCCCCCGAGTCCAGTTGCTAGCCGTTATGCCCGAAGCCATAGGGGCCGAAACTGTCTCTCTATGGAACACAGGGTAAAGAAAAATGGTTAATTTGCTCCACTTGTTCGCGGCCGCGCCACTCGATCAGAAACTGCAAGCGATGGATTGGCTCGGTCCGTCCGCCGGGAGTTGAGCGCGCCCCGGATTGTTCGCGAAAATCCGGCACGGCTTGTCCAGCCCGGACGACTCGACGGAACGATTTACATTTCCGGTCCAGCGGATAGGATGTGATTTTTGGGGGGAACCGGTGATGGCTGCACATAAGCTTCAGCAAAAAATACAAAAATTGTCTGGCCGGGCGGCCCTCCTGCTGGTGGCGGGTATATTCTCTGTCCAGCCTGTTCTTGCGCAAGACACCAGCGCGCTGACACCGCAGCAGCAACTGGCGCGCGACATTTACCGCGATGTCATCGCCTTCAGGACTGCGCGCGGTCAGGAACAGGTCCCGGCGATGGTTTCCTATCTTGTCGACCGGTTCGAAAAGGCGGGCTTCAGCGACGATGACATCCAGGTCACGGATTATGACAGCGACGGTGAAAAAACCCAGGGGCTGATGGTTACCTATCGCGCAAAAGCCGGCAGCACCGACAAGCCGATTGTTTTGCTCGGCCATATGGACGTGGTCGATGCGCTGGCCAAGGACTGGGTGCGCCCGCCCTTCACGCTGACCGAAGAGGACGGCTATTTTTTCGGTCGCGCCACGATGGACAATAAATATGGCATCACCAATCTGACATCGACTTTCCTGTGGCTCAAGGCGGAGGGCTGGCAACCTTCGCGCGACCTGGTTCTGGTTTTTTCGGGCGACGAGGAAACCGGCATGGTCTCGACCGAGGCGCAGGCGAAATATGTGGCGGAACATATCGATCCGGCCTTCATCCTGAACAGCGACGCCGGCGGGATCGCGCTGGCGGAAGATGGAACGCCCGTCGCCTTTCGGGTGCAGTCTGCGGAGAAGACCTACGCCACCTACGAGCTGACCGTGAATAATCCCGGTGGTCATTCATCCCGCCCGCGCGCCGACAATGCGATCTACGAACTGGCCGAGGCATTGGGCAAGATCGCGGCCTATAATTTTCCGGTGCAGGCGACGGAATTGACCAGAAGCTATTTTGCCACAGCCGGCAAACTGACGCCGGGCGAGATGGGGCAGGCGATGCTGCGCTTTGCCGAAGACCCGACTGACAGTTCGGCGATCGCAACCCTGCAAGCCAATCCGGAAACCGTGGGTACTTTGGGCACAACCTGTGTCGCGACGATGTTGCAGGCCGGTCACGCGGAAAATGCCCTGCCGCAGTCCGCGACGGCAACCGTCAATTGCCGGATTTTTCCGGGAGTGGGGGCTGCTGCGACAGAGGCGAAGCTGACAGAGATCATCGGCAATGACAATGTCGGCTTCAAGCTGATCACCGATGTCACCGAAAGCCCCGAATCCAGACTCCGCGACGATGTCAGGGCGGCGATCCGCTACAGTATCGACAAGCGCTATCCGGGGCTTCCGATCCTACCCTATATGGAGTCGGGCGGCACCGACGGCATGCATTACCGCGCGCTGGGCTATGACACGGTAGCGCTCTCGGGTGCCGCGATGAAAGCCTCCGACATGTTCGCCCATGGCCTGAACGAACGCTTGCCGGTCGCGTCTTTCTATGGTGGACTGGATCACTGGTACTGGTTTCTGAAGAAGCTGGCGGAATGAGGAACGTTACGCTTCGCCGGAGCAGGGCGCTTCCTTTGCAGGAAGCCTGACGACAAATCGCCAGCTGTAACCGCGATATTGCGGGATAAATTCGCTGCGGGTTCCGGTTTCGCAATCCAGCTCTGTCAGAAAGCGGCGCAAATGCTTGCGCGGCTCGACGTGGAACAACGCCAGCCATTGCTGCAATATCCTGCGAAAGGAAGGTGGCAGCTTTTCCGACTGGCCGAAATCGACGATATGCAATTCGCCTCCCGGGGCAAGTAGCGCGATGGTCTGCCGGATCGCGCCCTGCCAGTCGGGGATCATCGACAGGCAGAAGGACAGGAATATCCGGTCGAATTTGCGGAGCGCTGGCGGCATGGCCAGCGCCGGATTTCCGGCATCGCCCTGAAACAGCGTGATGCGATCGGTCAATCGGCCATGCGCCAGATTCTTGCGCGCCGTTTTCAGCATTTCCGAGCTGATATCAAAGCCGTAAAACTCCGCGTCCGGCCAGACTTTCGCAGCCTGGACGAGATTGCGTGCGGTGCCGCAGCCGATTTCCAGCACCCGACCGCCCGGCGGAGGATCCAGCGCTTCAATCAACTGGTCCCGGCCAAGCAGATAATATTTTCGGGTCAGGTCATAGATGCCGCTCTGGCTGCGATAGACATGATCCATCAGATCGGCGTGGCGGTCGCTGGCCCGCTTGCGCAAAATATCCTCCATCAGGCTCATTT
Source organism: Sphingorhabdus sp. YGSMI21 (assembly GCF_002776575.1). Taxonomy (GTDB): domain Bacteria; phylum Pseudomonadota; class Alphaproteobacteria; order Sphingomonadales; family Sphingomonadaceae; genus Parasphingorhabdus. The sequence continues at coordinate 2,291,872 of NZ_CP022548.1, forward strand.
CAACCGGTACAAATGCATCGCGCCATAGATTGCGGAACGGTCTTTGCGGGTTAATGCCTGAGAAAGTTCCGCATCATAGTCCCATGCTGCGAGCAGTCCGTCGGCAACCCGGCCTGGCAACAAGGTCTCTTCCGCCGCGGTGCGGAACAGCACCCGGGCGCCGGGCTTTGCGGTCCGGTCGATTTCGCTCCACAGCCGGTTGAGCTGCTGGTCGGTCATCCAGTCCTGCGCATCGAGCAATATATAGCGATCCAGCGAACCGGCGTCCTGGCTGGCCAGAAATTCGATGAAATTTTGATGCCTGATCTCCAGCTTCCGGCTGCGTTCGCCAAGCCAGTCGAAACTCGCTTCTTCCAGATAGGGCGGTACCGATCCGGGCGCGGCGCTCTGATAGGCGCGGCCAAAGGCCTGCTGCGCAAAATAATTGTCGGCCATCGCAAAATCGCACGCCAGTTTGCGGGTCCGTTCGCACAGCACATCGGCCATATGCTTGTCACCGGCAAGCGCTCGATATTGCGCCGGCGGAATACCGAGACCGAATAATGCCATCGGGTTGGAGCAGAGAAAACGCATCAGTTTCTTCTGGAACAGGGGCCTGATATGCCGTTCGAACAATTCGATCTGCTCGTCGCGCGTCCGCGCGGCCATCATCAGTGATGGCTGCGCTCCTCCGAGCCGTCCGAGCAAATGCACCAGACCGATGAAATTACCGAGCAGACCCTTGCGATAGAAGCCCTTGGCAAAGCCGTTGATCCGGCGCCGCCCGAAATGGTCGCGGCCGTCCCAATATTGGCGGCTGGCTTCGTCGAGATGGGGGCGCAGCCGGTCGCGATAGACAGCAAGATTCTGCTTGTGATCGGCCTGACCGAAAAAGCGGAAGAAATCTTCATGCCTGCCCAGCCGCTGCGCCGCCACCGATTTCAGCCGGCTGAGCGCGATATGGGCGGCGTTGAGATCGACGGCGGTGATTTTCGCAGGATTGGCGCGCAGATAGGACAGGGCGTTGCAGCCACCGCTGGCAATAGTGACGATATGGTGATCAGCCCGGATGTCCAGCGCTTCCATATCGGCAACCGGATCTTCCCAGATCTGCGGATAGACCAGACCGCGAAACATCAAGGAGAAGGTCCGTTCCAGCAGCCCCGCCTTGCTGGCGCGATTGGGCAGGATCGCATCGTTCAATATGGTGGATTGTTTAACGGAACCGATTTGTGCGCTCATGGAGCCTCTCCGAAAATCTGGATCATTTAATCAAATCTAGGCCGCTGCAGTGACGTCGGCATGACCGGCGTGTGACAGGTTTGAGACCGCGCTGTCGAATATTGATAATCACATGATTCCGCCGAAACTCTTAACCCAGGTTATTGAACAAACCGAGAACATGGGCTAACGTCAGGCCATGTCCAAACTTGACCGTTCCGAAAAACTGGCGATTCTTGCCGATGCCGCGAAATATGATGCGTCCTGCGCGTCGAGCGGGTCGGTGAAGCGCAATTCGGCGAAATCGGGTGGCATCGGCTCGACCGGCGGCACGGGCATCTGCCACAGCTATGCGCCCGATGGACGCTGTATCTCGCTGCTGAAAATCCTGATGACCAACTATTGCATGTTCGACTGCCTCTATTGCATCAACCGCTCGTCGAGCAACGTGCGGCGCGCGGCCTTCACGGTGCAGGAAATTGTCGATCTGACGCTGGATTTCTACAAGCGCAATTATATCGAGGGATTATTTCTCTCCTCCGGCATCATCCGCAGTCCGGACTATACGATGGAGCAGCTGGTCGAGGTGGCGCGGCGTCTGCGGGTCGTGCACAAATTCGGCGGCTATATCCATTTGAAGACCATCCCCGAGGCCGATCCGGAGCTGCTCAAGCAGGCGGGGCAATATGCCGACCGCTTGTCGATCAATATCGAATTGCCCGACGATGAATCGATCGCGCGGCTGGCGCCAGAAAAGGACGGCAAGCTGATCCGCCGGACGATGGACAATCTCGGCAAAAAGGTCCGCGAAGCGAAAGCGGAGCGCAAGAGCTCGCGCAAGGCGCCGCTGTTCGCGCCGGGCGGGCACAGCACCCAGATGATCATCGGCGCTGACGCGTCCGATGACGCCAAGATTTTGACCACCAGCGACGGCCTTTATGGCAGCTATGGCTTGAAGCGGGTCTATTATTCCGCGTTCAGCCCGATCCCCGACGCGAGCAGCAATCTCCCGGCTCAGGCCCCGCCTTTGTTGCGCGAACACAGGCTTTATCAAGCCGACTGGCTGCTGCGCTTCTACGGCTTTTCCGTCGCGGAAATCATGCAGGGCGGCAGCGCGGGACAGCTCGACCTGAACATCGATCCCAAGCTCGCCTGGGCGCTGCAAAATCGCGCGCGCTTTCCGGTCAATATCAATCTGGCCGATCAGGAAAGTCTGCTGCGCATCCCCGGACTGGGCGGCAAGGGCGTCGGCAAGATACTCCAGGCCCGCCGCTTCACCGCCTTGCGCCTGACCGACCTCGAACGCATCTGCCAGTCGGTGAAGAAAATCTTGCCGTTCATCACCACGGTCGACTGGCATCCGGGCAAACAACTGGATTCCCTGAACCTCTACGACCGGCTGAAACCGCCACCCGAACAGCTTAGTCTGTTTCCAGCCTGACGGTCGTGAATATGGTTGCAGATTTTAGAGGCGGCAATGCTCTCGCCAAAAGCACTTACCGGATATCACTCTTGAGCGAAGTCGATCTCGAGGGTTGGCGCGACCATGCGCGGCGGCTTTTGCAAGGGGGTGTCGCGCCGGATCAGGTGACCTGGACAGTCGAGGGGCGCGGCAATAGCGGCGAACTGGATCTGTCGCCACCAGCCGCTTTTCCGGAGCAAAGCAGCGACCAGATCGCGCGCCCTGTCCGGATATCGAAGACGCTGCTGTCGCTGATCAACAGCGCGCTGCTGCACAGCAATGAAGATCGGTTCGATCTCGCTTACCGTCTCCTCTATCGCGCGCAATCGGTGCCCGCTCTGCACCGCAATCCCGCCGATGCCGATGTGCTGAAGCTGAACCGCTACGCCAAGGCGATCCGCCGCGATATCCACAAGATGCACGCCTTTGTCCGCTTCCGCAAAATCGGCGCGTCAGAAGGCCGCGAGCAATTTGTCGCCTGGTTCGAACCGGACCATCATATCACCGAAGCGGTGGCCCCGTTTTTCCGTAACCGCTTCACCGGCATGGACTGGCTGATCGTCACCCCGGGCGCGAGCATTGCATGGGATGGCCAGAAGCTCTCGGTCGGCCCCGGCGGCTGCAAGGAGGACGTGCCGCAGGAGGATGTGGTCGAGGCCGAATGGCGGACCTATTACGCCAATATCTTCAACCCGGCCCGGGTCAAGATCAACGCGATGAAGTCCGAAATGCCGATGAAATACTGGAAAAATTTGCCCGAGGCGGAGCTGATTCCTTCGCTGCTGGAACAAGCCGGGACCCGGGTCGAGGCGATGGTGGCGGGCGCGCCCGATGACAGGCTATTTGACTCGAGGACGGATGAACCGGCCGCAGATCGGCCAACCTCGCTGGATCAGCTCTACGCGCTGTTGGAACAGCAACCCGACGCGCCCAGAGACAAATTTTCCGACCGATTGATCCACGGTATCGGTCCGGACCATGCCGATATCATGATCATCGGCGAGCAGCCCGGCGATCAGGAGGACCGGGAGGGCAAGCCGTTTGTCGGACCGGCAGGCCAATTGCTCGACCGCGCGCTGGAGCAGGCCCATATCGACCGGCAGCAGACATTTCTCACCAACGCCGTGAAACGCTTCAAATTTACCCCGCGCGGCAAGCGGCGCATTCACGAAACCCCCAATGTCGGCGAGATCAACTATTATCGCTGGTGGGTCGAACAGGAGATAAGGCTGGTCAATCCGAAGCTGGTGGTGGCGCTCGGCGCAACCGCTGCCCGCAGCCTGACCGGCAAGGCGGTCACAATCTCGCGCCACCGCGGCGAAATATTGCCCGGGCCGGATGGCCGGTCGATCCTGATCACGGTCCACCCGTCCTATCTGCTGCGCATTCCCGACGAGCAGGGGCGGCAGGTCGAATATGCGAAATTCGTTCGTGATCTGCAGCTGGCGGACAATTTTGTCCACTGAGACAAGCCGGACTTGTCGTGACTTCCGCTGTTACGCCGCCAGCCCGCGTTGCAAATCCAGACCGCTCGGTTCCTGAAAGGGGCGCAGCCCGAATTCGGGAAGGATCGCCAGCAAATGGTCGAAAATATCCGACTGGATATCTTCATAGTCCTTCCAGTCGGTGGTGTTGGTGAAACAGTAAATCTCTATCGGCAGCCCCTGCGGCGACGGGTCGAGCTGGCGCACGAGCAATGTCATGCCGTCGGCGATATGGCTGTTGGCGCGCAGATATTCGACGACATAGGCACGGAATGTACCGATATTGGTGACCCGGCGGGCGTTGACCTCGTCGCGCCCGGCTTTCTCGATCGGCGCATTCCATTGGCTCAACTCTGTCTGCTTGTGGCCAAGATAGTCGTCGAGCAGCTGGAAGCGGCGAAATCCGTCCTTCTCCTCCGGCGTGAGAAAGCGGATGCCGTTCTGGTCGATGAAGATCGACCGCTTGATCCGCCTTCCGCCCGCTTCGGACATGCCGCGCCAGTTCTTGAAACTCTCCGAGATCAGGCGATGGGTGGGAATGGTGGTGATCGTCTTGTCCCAGTTCTGCACCTTGACCGTGTGCAGCGCGATATCGATGACATCGCCGTCGGCATTGAGCGCCGGCATCTCGATCCAGTCCCCGACGCGCAGCATGTCGTTCGAGGTCAGCTGGACGGATGCGACCAGCGACAGCAAGGTATCCTTGAATACCAGCAGGACAACCGCCGCCATAGCGCCGAGACCGGACAGGAGGAGCAGGGGCGACTGGTCCATCAATGCGGCGATGATCAATATGGTGGCGCCGACATAGAGAATGATCTTGAGCAGCTGGATATAGCCCTTGATCGGCCGGGTCGCGGAACTCGGCCGATGTTCGTAAATATCGTTGGCGAGGGTAAGCGCCTTGCTCAGCGCCATTGCGATGAACAGGATGATCGAGGCGGACACCACATTGCTGACCAGGGTGATAACCGGCGCCGGCAGATGGGGAACCGCGCCGATTCCGTTCGAGATGATAAGCGCCGGCACGATATTGGCCAGCCGGGCCGCGACCGGCAAGGGCGTGAGGTCTTCATAGGGCATCCAGCGCGTGACGATGCGCAGCACGATATGCTTGATGATGAAATTGGCGACCCACGCAATGGCTAGGAGTATAGCGATCCCGACCAGCGTTTGGCCCGACGGCGCGAGGTTGGGAAGGAAGGGAATGCTATCTATAACGGAAAGGCTTTGGTTCTGGAACTGCTGCATGGTTTCGTGCCCGCGGGTCGAGGGGCGCTGTCTCCGTTTTCGGGGGTGTGAGGGAAGCGCGAATTATGACCGCCAGCACCGACCGTGTCAACGGAAGCGAATCCGGCCGTTTCGTCTTTCGAGATCCCGCTGGTGATGCTATTGTTAGCAGCCATAACCCCCCGATGGTCAGGAGATTCATGACTTTCTTCGACACCGAACTGACCTTGCTTGTCCTCGGCGTGATATTGTTCACGACCGTGCTCGCGGGAACCTTGTCCAGCCGCTTCGGTTTTCCAGCGCTGATCGGTTTTCTCGGCCTCGGCATGCTGGCCGGTGTCGACGGTCCCGGGGGTTTCTATTTCGAGAATTTCGAGCTGACGCAGGGCATCGGCATCGCCTGCCTGCTGTTCATCCTGTTCTCCGGCGGCATGGGCACAGCCTGGCGCGACGTCCGGCGCATGGCGGCCCCGGCCTTGCTGCTGGCCACCATCGGCGTCCTGATCAGCGCGGGGATCGTGGCGCTTTCCGCCATTTTCATATTAGGCTTCGGCCCGCTGCAGGGCGCCCTGCTCGGCGCGGTCATCGCCTCGACCGACGCGGCGGCGGTCTTTGCCGTGCTGCGCAGTTCCGGCCTCGATCTGCACGGCGATGTGCCGGCGCTGATCGAGACCGAATCCGGTTCCAATGATCCGATGGCGATTTTTCTGGTCGGCGCGGCGCTGTTCCTGATCGAAAGCCCGTCCGCTTCACCGCTCCAGCTCGCGCCCGATTTCGTCATCCAGATGGTGATGGGCGCGATTGTCGGCGTCGCCATCGGCTTTGGCATGCCCGAAGTGCTGAAGCGCGGCGGCTATCAGCAAGGGGGCCTCGCCTTTGTCATTTCGATCGCCGCCGCCCTGATCGCTTTCGGTCTTGCCGAAGTGCTTGCCGGCAACGGCTTTCTCGCCAGCTATCTCGCGGGTATCGTCGCCGGCAACCGGACCTATGCCGCCAAGGCCACCGTCGCCGGCTTCCAGGACGGCATGGCCTGGCTGTCGCAGGTGGTGATGTTCTTCACCCTCGGGCTGCTGGTTACGCCGTCCAATCTCGCTCCGGTCATCATACCGGGGCTTTCGATAACCTTCATCCTGATGTTTGTCGCCCGGCCGCTGAGCGTCTTCATCTGCCTTGCGCCCTTCCGCCAGTTTGACTGGCGATCGAAGCTGTTCGTGTCCTGGGCCGGTCTACGCGGCGCAGTGCCGATTGTTCTTGCGACATTCCCGATGGTCGCCGGGGTGCCGGGCGCTTTCGCGATCTTCAATGTCGTCTTCTTCGTGGTGCTGCTGTCCAGCATCATCCAAGGACCGACGATCAAATGGGCCGCCGACCGGCTCGGGGTCAGAAGCTGATCTGGTTTGTCATAGAAACTGCAGCGATCATCCTCATTGCTGAGGATGATCGCTGAAGAAAATCACTGGTGACGCCAATCTAGAAACCGAAGCCCAGCGAAAAGCCGATAGCCGTCTCGGCCAGATGGATATTCGCTTCGCCGCCACCAAAGGGTGCGGGGATCGATCCGGATCCGTTCACGGTCTGGCGCGGCGCGCGCATGGCATAGCCGGTGATTTCGAATTTCTCCGATAGCTTGTACGTCGCACCCAATGTGTAGTGATCGCGAACCACGCCCGGCGCCAATATATTGAGCAAGGTCTCCGACTGCGGGACCGGGTTGGCAGAGCGACCATAACCAGCGCGCAGGGCCAGCCTGTCGCTGGCCTGATAGACCGCGCCGAATTTCCACACATCGATATCGTTCCAGCCAAAGCCGGGGCCGTTATCGGCGCCAAAGGGAACGCCCTGAAGCAGCGAGGCTATCGGGTTACCGACCGAATTGACGTCCGAATATTCGATATGCTTGAAATCCGCGCCCAGCGTCAGCTTCGGCGTCGCGTCGACCGATACGCCTACGCCCCAGGATGCGGGCATGTTGAAACCGCCCTGTTCGGCGAACAGTCCGGCATAACGGTCAAACTCGGTGGTCCAGACCTTTGACTGATAGAAGGCACCGACGCGGAAATTGTCGCCAAAGGACCCGAGATAGCCCACACGGAAACCAGCGCCAAAGGCCCAGTCTTCGCCGCGGTTGGTGAAAGCGTTCGGGTCCTGCGAATTGGCGGCGAACGGCTGGATGCCATTGGCCTCAAAGCTCTGCACCACGAAATGCGGCGACAGGCCAAGGCTCTGTCCCTCGGCAATCTCCACCGCAATCGTCGGCGCAATCGAAATCTGCCGCAGGTTCACGCCCGCCGATCCGGTGGCGCCGAAGCTGGCGAAGGGATTGCTCTTGTAGTCGGTGTTCATGCCGCCATTGCCGTTGACCGCGATGCCGATCGAAACCGTGTCCGACAGCGGCCGGACATAGGCAAATTCCGGCAGGATGAAGGGATTGGCATCATTGCCCGAATAGACCCCGTCGAGCCCCGCCTGATTGCCGATAATCTCGGAGCCGCGATCGGGGATGAAAATCTCGAAGCCGACATCCAGCCGGTGCTCGATGGCGGTCGCGGAAGCCGGGTTGGTGGCGATCCCGAACGCATCCTGCGGCATCGCGATAGATACGCCGCCAGCGCCCTTGGACTTGGCGCCGACACCATTGACAAAATAACCGTCCGTCGCCTGCGCCGTGCCCGGCATGCAAAGCGCCGCACCGGCGAGCAGGAGGCTGGCCAGCGAAGAGGCCGGGCGATTGGCGGTACGTGTTGAGAAACGGGACATGACGATACGACTTTCTGTTGGTGTACCGGCGAAACGGGAGAGGGTGTTTGCCGGAGCGCGTCCCTAGCGATCCCCACCGGCGCGCAGCAAGTTAGGAAAGGTTGCGGGCGACGTAGCTGAGCTTGGCGACGCAGCATGTCTTCGCTGATGACAAGCCGGAGTGAACCAATTAACAGGCGCCGATGGATTCGATCCGCACCCTGATCCGCAACAACGGTACGCTGGCAGCCTGTCTGCTCGGCGCCGCATTGCTGTTCAAGCTGCTGGTTCCGGCCGGCTATATGGTAACGAGCGACAATATGGTGCTGACCGTCGTCATCTGCTCCGATTCCACCGGCGAACAGCTCACCCGAGAGATATCGGTCCCGATGAAAGGGACTAGCGGCGCGGAGCATGAAAAGGGCAAGAATGATTGCCCCTATACCGGACTGGCGAAGAGCGCGGTTGCTGGCGTGGACCTGGCGCTGCTGGCCTCGGCCATCGCTTTTGTTCTGGCGCTCGCATTCGCGCCGCAGATATCGTCCGGGGCAAGCGATACGCCACGCCTGCGCCCGCCCTCCAGGGGGCCACCGCTGGCTGCCTGACGCAGCTACTCGGCAAAATTCAATGCGCAAAAACGGTGGCGGACCGGCAAGGTCCGCATCGCCACGCGCCATATATCAAACCCGATCCGGCTGCGTTCAAACCGCAATATCATGTTTGAACCCATCAATATCGGATACCCATAATGAAGATTTCCTATCCTGCGCTGGCCGCCGGTCTCCTGTTTGCCGTCAACGCCGTCCCCGCTCTGGCCGTAGTCTCAGGCGAGGGCAGCGACGCCTCTACACCCGCCACAAACAAACCCGACACCAGCTTCTCGGTCGGTGAAATCGTCGTCACCGCGCGCGGCATGGCGGGCAGCACCGACAATGTCCTGACTTCGGTCGACCGGCTGGGCGGTGACATTGCGCAGAAAGCCGATGTCGACAATGTCTACGAACTGATCGGCCGGATGCCGGGCATATTGGTGACCGACTTCAACCAGGGCACGACCAGCGGTAAATTTTCGATGCGCGGCTTCAATGGCGAGGGCAATATCAACGCGGTCAGGCTGCTGATCGACGGCATCCCCTCGAACAGCAACGACGGAAACATGCCCTATATCGACATGGCCTTTCCGCTGAACATTGCGGGTATCGAAGTGGTCCGCGGTACCTCCGACCCGCGCTATGGCCTGCACGCCATTGCCGGCAGCGCCAATATCATCACCCGCTCCGGCGGCACCTATGTCGACGCGCGCGGCTTGGTTGGCAGTTACAACAGTTTCGAGGGGCAGCTGGTCGCCGGACTGGAAAGCGGCAATGTCACGCAAAATTACCAGATCGCCTATCGGGAGAGCGACGGCTATCGCGATCACAGCGACAGCCAGCGGTTCAGCCTGGCCGGCAAATGGGGACTTGCGCTGGGAGAAGACGTCAAGCTGGGCGCCATCGCGCGTTACTATGACGCGGACGCGGAAGAGCCCGGCTATCTGACCTTCGATGACAGCCGCGCTAACCCCCGCATGACCAACGACTATAACGAATCCGACGGCGATTCCCGCGGGCTGCAACAATATGCGCTGACGCTCGACGCGGCTCTGTCCGACCGGCTCGACTGGTCGAGCATGGCCTATTACAACCGCTTTCGCGACGACCGTTTTGTCAAATTCTCCGCCGGAGCCTCGCAGCAGCGCCGCCTGACGCAGGAAGATCAATATGGTGTCTCGACAGCGCTCCACTGGCACGGCGATCTGTCCGGCGTCCCGCTGATGCTGGAGGCCGGCGGCAATATCGAATGGCAGGACAATCGCTCCGCCCGCTGGCTCTCGGTCGAACGCGTGCCGACCAGCCAGACCCGCGACCAGCAGTTCGACCTTTCGGTTGGCGGCGCCTATGTCCAGGCCATCATCGAACCGGCAAGCTGGCTGCGAATCACGCCCGCCTACCGGATCGACTGGGTCGGCGGCGACTTCGATAATTTGCTGAGCGACACGTCCGCGCCGATCAACGACTATGGCAGCATTGACCAGCCCAAGCTGTCGGTCGCGGTCTTCCTGACCGACGGCGTCACGCTTTACGGCAACTGGGGGAAGACATTCCAGATCGGTCTGGGATCGGGCGCCTATCTGATCCCGCCACGCCAGGTCGATCTGGCCCCGTCGATCAACAGCGGCTGGGAACTGGGCGCAAAATATCAGCTTGGCGACATGGTCGAGGCGCGTGTCGCTTATTGGGAGCAGAGCGCGACCGGAGAAATTGCGCGCAAGCTCAACGATCCGCTGGGTGATTTCGAGAATGTCGGCGGCACCGACCGCAAAGGCGTCGATGTTCAACTGAGCGTCCAGCCGATGGCCGGTCTGTCGCTGTGGGGCGCATTGTCATGGCAGAAGGCCGTCATTTCGGTGCCATCGCCGGCGACGCCGGAACTGGCCGGCAATGAGATCAACCACACGCCGCGCTGGCTCTGGTCCGGCGGGATTGAATATTCTCCGCTGGAGCCGCTCACCCTGTCGCTGACCGGGCGCGGGCAATCCTCCTACCATCTCACCACCGCCAATGCGGAGGGCAAATGGGGCGATTTAAATGTGTTCGATGCGAGCGCCTTCTATCGCGTGAACGACACATTGGAACTCGGTCTGACGGTCAAGAATCTGGGCGACAGCTATTATGAATATGTCTGGTGGGACGGATCGCAGACGCTGCACAGCCCGGCCAATGGCCGCAATGTCACCGCCAGCGCCCGTCTGCGCTTCTGATGCAGATCAGGGGAGACCGGCTGCGTCGCGCGGTGCGCGCGCTCCATCTATGGCTGGGGCTGGGCATTGGCGGCCTGCTGGTCTTGCTCGGCCTGACCGGTTCGGTCCTCACCTTCTATCCGGAGCTGGATGCTCTGTTGCATCCGGAAATCCGGGTGGAGGCGGGCATACCCGACTGGGACCGGGCCTTGGCGACCGTGCGCCAGGCCTATCCGGACAAACAGGGGCCGTGGCGATTTGAAGTGACTGGCCAGCCCGGCGCGATCCCCGCGCGCTATTATAATCCGCGGGAGCGGGCCGGCCATGATTTCCGGCCGATGATGGTCTGGCTCTCCCCCGATGGCTCGCAGCTACTGCGCCGCGACTATTGGGGCGAATATGCGGTGACCTTCATCTATGATCTGCATTACCGGCTGCTGCTCGGGGAGACCGGCGGTACCGTGCTCGGCTGGCTGGGCTTCGTCCTGCTCGCGCTGTTGCTCAGCGGTCTATGGGCCTGGTGGCCCAGAGGTTCCTGGAGAAAGGCACTGCGGCTCAAGCCCGGCGCCCACCCGCACCGGAGCCTGCGGGACTGGCACAAGCTTGCCGGGCTGTCCGGTCTGGTGTTTCTGCTCATCCTGACGGTGACCGGGATCATGCTGGCGCTGCCGGAGGAGAGCGATACGGCGCTGAGCGCAGCCGGTCTGCCGGTCGACGCCATGCCCCATGTTCATCCCGCCTCGACCCCATCCGGACAGCCGGTCAGCGTCGCCCATATCGTGCGCGCAGGTCGCTCGGCGCTGCCCGAGGCCCGTCTCGCGTGGATCGAAACGCCACCGGAGCAGGGCGGCCATTTCCGCTTGCGCATGCAGGTCCCCGGCGACCCCAGCTTCCGCTTCCCGCACAGCTATGTCTGGGTCGAGGGCGGCAGCGGCAAGGTCGTGGCGATTCACGACGCGCGACAGGTCCGGACCGGCAGCACGATCAACAACTGGCTGCACCCGCTGCACGATGGATCGGCCGGCGGACTGGCCGGGCGCCTATTGGCCGCGCTGTGCGGACTGCTGCCGGCGGTGCTGTTCGTCACTGGTGTCTTGCGCTGGCGATCAAGGCGGCGAGGGTGAGGGCTCCATTCGGTGCCTCACCCGTAATATTCATCGCCCCTTCAACTGTCGTCATGCCCGGCGGCGAGCTGGGTCAGTTTGACAAATTCCTGACGCCAATAGCCACCCGGCGATCCGGCCAGCCGTGCAACCTGATCGAAGGAATAATCGGCGAGCTTGCTGTCGCCGCGCAATTTCTGCCCGAAGGCAGCGACGGCAACCGCGAACGCCAGATCGCCTTTCGGTTGCGGCGCGTTGTCCAGGGACGCGCTGCTGATGGTCTGGGCGATCAGTTTCGACTTGTCCCCATCCGGGGATTTGTAGCGCAACTTCAGATAGGCCATTTCCTCGCCCTTCACCGCAGCACCGGCCTGGGTTTTCGAATAGCGGCGGTCGCCGATCCAGCCGGTCTTGCCGACCGGTATCACCTCGTAGAGAGCGGTAACCTGATGGCCGGCACCGATATCCCCGGCATCGATCCGGTCATTGTCGAAATCCTCCTCGCGCAGCGCCCGGTTTTCATAGCCGATCAGACGATATTGCGAGATCACCGCGGGATTGAACTCGATCTGGATTTTGACATCCTTGGCGATGGTGAACAGGGTCGACGTCATTTCCTCGTCGAGCACCTTGCGCGCCTCCATCGCATTGTCGATATAGGCATAATTGCCGTTCCCGACATCGGCGATCTGTTCCATCATCGCCTCGTTATAATTATTCTGGCCAAAGCCCAGCGTGGTCAGCGTGATGCCGCTTTCGCGGTTCTTCTCGATCAGCTTGATCAAGTCGTCCTGACTGGTGATTCCGACATTGAAATCGCCGTCGGTCGCCAGAATGACCCGGTTGACGCCGCCTTTGACAAAATGGTCGCGGGCGGTCTTGTAGGCAAGCTGGATGCCCGCTCCGCCAGCGGTCGAGCCACCGGCATCGAGCCGGGCCAGTGCTGCCTTGATATCGCGGGTGCTGCTGGTCGGTTCCAGCACCAGTCCGGCGGCGCCTGCATAGACGACGATGGAAACCTTGTCGCGGGCGGTCAGCTTGTTGGCGAGCATCCCGAGCGCGGTCTTGACCAGCGGCAGTTTGTCGCCGGCATGCATACTGCCCGAGACATCGAGCAGGAAAACCAGATTGGCCGCCGGGCGCGTTCTGTGGTCGAGATCATAGCCGCGTATGCCGATCCGCAGCAGCCGGCTCTGGTCGTTCCAGGGGGATCGCGCCACTTCGCTGGATACGCTGAACGGGACATCGCGACTGGCGGGTTTGGGATAGTCGTAGCGGAAATAATTGACCATTTCCTCGGTCCGGACCGCTGCCTGTGGCGGCAGACGGCCTGCGGTCAGAAAGCGGCGCGTGTTCGAATAGCTGCCGGTATCGACATCGACGGAGAAGGTGGAAACCGGTTCCAGCCGCGCCAGCTTGACGTCGGACACCGGCTCGCCATCATAGCGTTCGCGGTCTTCTTTCGGGATCGCAACCGGATCGCGCAAGGATGGCTGGTAGCGGTAGACCGTGGTCTGCTGCTCGGGCTGCTTGCCGTAAATCTGCACACCGTTCTGGTCGATGATGATGGCATTGGAAGGCGAGGGAGCCGCAACCACGCCCGGCGCATAGGCCGCTGCGCCAGCATAATCCGCCTCGGCCTCCTCTGGCATGACAGGCATGTCTAGTTGCATTGGCGGCGCATAGCCTTTTGACGCGGACTGCTTGTCGGAAGAGCAGGACGAGATGATCATCGTCAGGGCAACGGCGTGAACACAGGCGGTCAAGCCGGCGGGAAAAGCGATGCTTCCGGGGGGCGTTCTCATTAATTCTCTCCTCGTGAATAAAATGATATAACGTAACATATATGATCATTATGAAGATGAACGGGAGATGAACGGGCTCTTTCTCCGTCGGTTCCGGCGTGATCAGCCGAGGGCGTGACGGACATCACGCAACGCCCGGCGCTCCATTGGTTACAGTTTTGCGGTCGCGTTATTCAGAGGAGACAGAATCAATGCCCGGTGAAAACTCTAACGCAGTGATCCAGAAAAAAGTGGATGAACTGAAGGAAAAATTCGAAGCCCGCGTTCAGGCGATCAGACAGAAGGGATCGGAACAATTGGGGAATATCAACGATGATGCTCCCGATCCGTCCGATACCGAAGCGATGCTCAACCTCACCTTTGACGTGAAGTGGAAGCTGACATCGATCAAATTCGACGTGCCGCAATTTTCCATGGAAAGGGAAACGATCAAATTCGACATTCCCGAGGTGACGATGAAAATCAAGGAACTCAAATTCGATGTTCCTGCCACCCGCATGGTACGGAAGTGCATCGCGAAAAAGCCAGAATTCCACGGCTTCAAGGTCAAATGGACCTGCATTTACGCCCATGTGCCGGAAGCCTATATGAAGCGGGTGACGATCAAGACCGATATTCCGCAATTCTCGAGCAAGCGAGTGGAAATCAAGTTCGACAAGCCGGTGGTGAAAATGGATCGGGTGGAGATAAAACTCCATCTGCCGCAATTCTATCTCCGCAAGCTCGACGCCCAGATCGAGGACCACAAGGAAAAGGTCGAGGATGTCGCTGCCGACATGACGGCCGAAATAGCCTCCGCCCAGACCGAGTTGAAAGCCAGCCTCCAGTCCGAGATCGGCGAGGAAATCGAACTGATGTTCGATGATCTCAGGGAATCGATCCTGAAGGAGCGGACCAATGTCGAAAGCGCCTATGACGAAGCCATCGGCAAGACCAAATCGGCCATCCGGATCCTGAAGGAAAACAACGCGGTTGACGAAGTGGCGCGCCTGGAAGGCGAATTGTCCAAGCTGGTTAGCGATTATCAGCAGCTGCTGGCCGATCTCGACAAGGCGCTGGAAGAGATGAACGCGCAACAGCATGAAGCGCTGACCTCGCTCAAAATCTCTGCCTGAAAAACCGGCCAGGCCGCCGTCCGCCCGCCCACAAGCGCGCGCAAGGCAGCCTGGCCGTTTCGCTATATCGGTCGGGGATCAACGCCGGTCGAGCCGGTGGTGAATGTGCAGGAGCCATATCGCGCAGCGCCGGCCGGCGCGCTGGATTTACTGTTTCAGAAACATTGGAAATCAATCGGCTATGTTAAAGTGATGCCGTACAGCGTTACTGTAATTGCCAATTATCTGCATGGATAGTTGTTCATATATTTCGCAATATTTGTATTCTTCGAATAAAAGTGATATGGTCCATGGTCTGTTTATAATAGTTTAGTGTCGAACAACTTATAAAAAGGTTTTCGCATGGGAGGGATGGACCCTGAAACTCTGGCAGATGGACTGGCTGTTCATGCACCCTCTGCACTCGACTTTCTCCGCCTGAGCGAGCAAGATATGTTCAATCGCCATCAAAGAGATGGTCTGGACGCACTGGAAAAACCGAAACTGCTGACGGAAGACATTCGCTATCCGGCAAGCCTCTACATTATTTTGAAAGCGACAAGGCTGTGCAATCTTCGGTGCAGCTATTGCAATGCCTGGCGGGAAGGCCCGAACCAGGTCATCTCCTTCGAGCTGCTGGCGAAAGCCATACAAAACGCAATGTCTCTCCCCGGTATCCGGTGGCTGCACATTGTCTGGCACGGCGGTGAGACAACCCTTCTGTCCCGCCGCTATTTCGAGCGGGCAATCTGGCTGCAAGAGCATTTCAGGGTTGATGATCGCCGCGTCGAACATTCCATCCAGACCAATGCAACACTGTTGAACGAGGATTGGTGCCGCTTTTTCAAGGCGACGGGATTTTCGGTCGGGGTCAGTCTGGATTTCAACGAGAAAAACCACGACAGGCATCGCCGGTTCAAAGACGGTTCCGGAAGCTATGCCGATGCGCGGCGGGGCGTGGATCTGCTGGAAAAATTCGAGATCCCGCATGGTTGGCTCGCGGTGGTGGACGAGCAGGTCATGGCGCTTGGCGCACGCGGTTTGCTGGAGGGCTTGCTGGAGCAAAATGTGGCAACGGTGGGGTTTCTCAACGCTCTGCCGGCCAATGACGAAAGTAGCTCGCCCATGCCTTATCTTCCGTGGGACCGGTTTGTCGAGTTCCTGCGCGATGTCTTCCGGCTGTGGAAAGCGGAATATCGCGACAAGATCACCATTCGCGAACTTGATTCACTATACCGGATCGTCGGCGGGTCCGACTCTCGCCTCTGCATTTATCAAGGCGGATGTATGGGACAATATTTGACAGTGGAACCAGACGGCGTGGTGTCAGCCTGTGACAAATATGTTGGCGACGAGGCATTCAGATTCGGCAGTCTCGCCACCCAATCCCTGCAGGAAATATTGGTGAATAATTCATCGCTGGAACAAGTTAGGTCCGAATCGGACGCTCTATTGAGTTCATTCTCTTTATGCGCTAACTATAAATATTGTCGCGGAGGATGTCCACATGACGCGCGCCTGAATTTAAGGCACGGTATTAGTAGTAATTGTTGTGGTCTATATGATTTAATAGAAGATATGAAAGAAGAGGAGAGATAGGCATGGCTGAGATTTCAATCGATCGTGAAGCTTTCGAGATTCTGGAAAAAGGCGAGCTGGAGGCCGCGAGAGGGGACTCCAGACTGGCAAGCTTCTTGGCCAACAAATTCCGTGAAGGGGACGAACGAGCAAGGGCAGATGCCAGCGCCAAAGCCGACTGGATATATAATATCTGGACTTACAGGTTCTAAGGCCGTTGCTGCGTTGCGCTGACGACGCACCAATATGTTTCCGCGCGCGGAAGGCATCGGGTTTTTCACGGAAGGTCCCAAGCAATAGGAATGAGTGGGCAATCGGTGTGGCTGTGACCGTATCTCGAACGCTATAGATTGAGATTGCAGGCGTACCGATCGCGATCTTCATCTCGATATCTACAGGCTGAACCGGGTAGAAGGACCTTATGTGCTGGAGGCGCAGGCCGACCTTTTGTCCGATCTGGCCAGCACCGTCGTTGTCCCGTTGGTCCCCGCGAAGGCCGTCCGCGCCGAAACCATGCGCAAGCTGAAACCGGTAATTACCATCAAGGGGCAAGACCTCTGCCTGATGACCACCGACATCGGCACCCTGCGCCGCGCGTCGCTGGGCAAGCCGGTGGTGAATGTGGAGGGGCCCTATCGCGCGGTGATGGTCGACGCGCTGGATTTTCTGGTTCAGGGGTTTTGAGGGTGGGTTGGGTGCGATGTATTGCAATGGTATCGTGATTCTCGTCGATCGAACGCTTGCTGGAGCGTCAAAGCCATGGCTCAATTTTCCACTTCATAAACAGGATGATCGGGAGCGAAGGTCTCCAAGGAAGCTTTGTTTCCCATAATTCCAAATATAACGTGGATCCGATGTATATGATCACCATATTCTTTTGTGTAAAAGGCGTACATTGCCTCTCTGAATAAGGATTCTATTTCACCAGTCCATAGCGCGGAACCAGAAACTCTTCGGGTACCTGCAGTGAGGACTCTAATCCAAGGATCGTCACCTAAACGGACTGTATATTTTCGTTTGTTATGCTTATCCCGCTCGTCGCTAAAATCCATGAAGACATCATTTCTTGCTACTATGGTTTCTCGAATAAATTCAGTATCGTCTATTTGAAGACTGTAGTTCATGGGATCGAAACCATCTTCCGGCCTACCGCTCATGCCCGCTTCTTTAAAGAGCAGTTTTCTATCTTCATCAACAAGCGCTCTTCTTTCGCGATCAAACACAAAAACCATGCTCTAATTTCCTCTCTTCAAGCGTTCCAGGCGAAACTTTGCCGCAGGCAATCCAACGCCCAAAGTGCCGGCAGCAAGCTTGGTAAGGCGTGGTTCGACAGGCTCACCACTAACGGACATAACGGTCGGAACACCCTCATCCAACTGCTTTTAGCCGCCTGCCCCGACGCTTCGGGGGCAAGATTTCCTATCATTCTCCCTTGCGGGAGAAGGTGTAAATGATGGTGAATTACGGAGATAAAGTCGACTGTCGCAGTGATCCCGACTTATAATTCGCTCGGATGTTCTATCTTGTGGCCCCGCATGGCACGTTGCGCATCGCAAATCGCTAATTCAACGGGGCCAACAAATTCATATTGATGGCGTTTCCTTAACCGAAACCGGGGACAGGCTAAGCCCGCCCAATAATCATCATGTTCGCTTAATCCTGCTTTTGCATATGGGTAGCTCTGTAAAAATATGTCTTTTAGAGCAACGGTAAGAAGAGATTGATCTGTTACAAAAGAGAAACGATAATAATCTGTATTTCTTGAAAACAGATCTTTGTAATTCTCCTTAAAGAATAGCTGCATAACCGCCAAGTCAGCGTATGAAACTGCTCGTTCATTGCTCTCAAATTTGTTCACCAGCACCCAGAAATGCCAGATAAGTTTTTTCGTCAATGGGCTGATCGCAAAGTCGATCTCATTCTCGTTGGTTTTGACGAGGCACCGATAAGAACTTTTCTTACCTCTGATAAACACATAATTGCCGATAAAACTCGTCGGGTTTTTTACTTTCTTTGCGCACCGCACGTGCAGCTGATCCAATCGAACCAAACGTTCCAGAATTTCGATGCTGTTTCTGTCCTTGCACATTGTGTCCTGCGACCCTGCCTGCAAGATAAGCTTACAATATTCCATAACTGCTACGGGATTTACAGCTTCAATTTTCGAGATCCCTGCAAAATCCTCGGGCCACTGAAAAGTGGATTTAAAACCTGTGTCCAGAGCGGCTTGATAATAATCGCGTGCTTTCTGGTTGCCCTGTTTGGCATCTTTATCCAGGACAATTTGTCTTGCCAGATCAATATTGGCGTAATCATTGCCAGTCGCAGCAAGCTGCATCAATGCGTCCATGCGTGTTACTGAACCAGAATCCTCAGTTCGTGTGGAGAGTAATGCATATTTGTATGCAGCAAGCCTCAGTCCTTTTGTCGGCTTTCCTGTATTGACCGTTTGCGCCTGCACGATACCATCTTGGGGGATGAAAATCGTCAACTTGCCGGAACCATCACTTCCGGCGGCGGCGTGTAGCTTCAACGCCGTTGCAATATTTTTCTCAACCCCAACTCCTTCTTCGAAATGGAGACCCAAAACAAATTGTGACCATTTGTTTCCGGATTTAGCCCGCTGGGCCCGACGTTGAATATCATATTCTATGATTCTATTCGGATCGACCGGCGTGGAAAGATCAATCCCCATATAGCTGGTTGGAGCGGCACAGCCAGCTAGAAGTCCGGTGAGGAGCGCGATAGGGGTCAGGACGCGAAAGAAAACCGACAAGCATCTGTTGCGTCGCAAGTCCTCATCCTGTTCACCGTTCAATCGCACAATTTTCCTTCATCCCGTCCTCGGGAGAATAATTAAAATCTGTGACCCGCCGTCCTGGCTTTTGTGAGTCTGCAACCTTGTGACTCCTTGCTACAAACAATATTCTCGATTTCAAGGGGCACGGTTTCAGAAAGCAGGTTCCTCTATCCCCTCTCCCTCAAGGGAGAGGGTTGTGCAGACTTGGCAGCTTGCTGCCTGGTCGGAGCTGGGTGAGGGTTTACCGGACCTTATTTGCACAGCAACCCACCAGCGGAACACCCTCATCCAACTTCGCCTAATCCTGCGGATAAGGCTTCGTATCCTTCTCCCTCACGGGAGAAGGTAAAAAAAGCGCTGTCCTACACTCCGTCCAATCCGCTATTATCGCACCCGCTCCGCGCCGTGCGCGGGACGGGCTCTTTGACAATCTGGATAGGATCGCGGCGCTGGCGGCTGGGGGCTTGTTTCCGATGGACCGGTTCGGGCGGCTATTTCAAAGGTCACACTCGAAGGCCGGTTGTTTTCCTGCAAATGCTGGAATTCTGCGGTCTGGGGGCAAAGGTCACGGAAAATAAAACAATTTGTTTGTGTAAAGTTCACCGCGCGACGCAAAATTGCTGGGCTCGCACGAAGACACGAAGCCACAAAGCGCAATCTCTTAGCGCCTTCGTGTCTTCGTGCGAGTCCCATAAACCCGCTCTCCGCGAACGGACATGCGAGAACCGTTCATAGGCCCTAAGTTTGACTAACTTTTGAGATCAAACGCGACGAGACAAACTACTCCCCAGCTTCCCGAGCAACCTCGCGCCAGCCGATATCGCGCCGGCAAAAGCCGCTCTCGAAATCGATCTGGTCGACCGCGGCATAAGCCCTGGTCTGCGCCTCGGTGGCGTTGGCGCCCGATGCGGTGACATTGAGCACGCGCCCGCCACTGGCGACCAAAGCGCCGTCGACTTCCGCCGTACCGGCATGGAATATCTTGGCGCCTTCGCGCTCGGCTCGCGCCAGATTCTGGATCTTGCCGCCTTTTTCCGGTGTCGAAGGATAGCCTTTCGCGGCCATTACCACGGTCAGCGCGGTTTCGGGGGCGAAGATCGGGGCGCTGGTCTGGGCGAGATCGCCCTTGGCGGTTGCCATCATCAGCTTGGCAAGATCGCTTTCCAGCCGCATCATCAGCACCTGGCATTCCGGATCGCCAAAGCGGGCGTTATATTCGATCAGCTGCGGGCCGGTCTCGGTCAGCATCAGCCCGGCGAACAGGACGCCGCTATAGGGCGTGCCCTCGGCGGCCAAACTGTCGACGGTCGGCTGGATGATCTGTTCCATCACCTGCTGTTGCAGGGCGGCGGTGAGGACAGGGGCGGGGCTATAGGCGCCCATGCCGCCGGTGTTCGGGCCCGTATCGCCTTCGCCGACGCGCTTGTGGTCCTGCGCGCTGCCGAAGGGGACGACATTCTCGCCGTCGGTGATTGCGAAGAAACTGGCTTCCTCGCCGGTCAGAAATTCCTCGATCACCACTTCGGCGCCGGCGGTGCCGAAGCTGCCGTCGAACATGTCGGTGATCGCGGCTTCGGCCTGCTCGCGGGTCTCGGCGATGATCACACCCTTGCCGGCGGCCAGGCCATCGGCCTTGATCACGACGGGAATGGAAAAGCCGTCGAGTGCCTTGAGCGCATCAGCCGCGCTGGTGGCGCGGACATAGCCGGCGGTGGGAATATTGGCGCGGGCGCACAGGTCCTTGGTAAAGCCTTTCGAGCCTTCCAGCTGGGCCGCTGCCTTGTCCGGACCGAAGACGAAAATATCGGCTGTGCGCAGGCTTTCGGCGAGGCCGTCAACCAGCGGCGCTTCCGGGCCGACGACGACCAGATCGATGTCATGCTCGCCGCAGAACAGGATGACTTCGCCATGGTCGCTGATGTCGAGCGCGACCAGATCGGCGTGCTGCGCGATGCCGGGATTCCCTGGTGTCGCGTAAAATTTCCCGAGCATGGGGGATTGCGCCAGCTTCCAGGCCAAGGCATGTTCGCGGCCACCCGAACCGATCAACAGGATATTCATGGACGATTCCCTCTCATTAGACGCGAAGCTCCTAGCCGAGAGCGGGCAGGGTGACAACGCCCCGCCTTTGTCGGTTTCGGAAATATCCGGAGCGCTCAAGCGAGTGGTCGAGGATCGCTTTGGCTATGTCCGGATCCGCGGCGAAATCTCGGGCTTCAAACGCGCCGCGTCCGGCCATGTCTATCTCGCGCTGAAGGACGACAAGGCGGTGATCGACGGGGTGATGTGGAAGGGCAATGCCGGACGGCTGCCGTTCCGGCCGGAGGATGGCATCGAGGTTGTTGTCTCTGGCAAGCTGACCACCTATCCGGGCCGCTCCAAATATCAGGTCGTGATCGACAAGATGGAGCTGGCGGGCGAGGGCGCACTGATGGCCCTGTTCGAGAAGCTCAAGGCCAAGCTGCTCGCCGAGGGCCTGTTCGACCAGGACCGCAAGAAAGCGATACCGTTCCTGCCGAAGACCATCGGCGTGGTCACATCGCCGACCGGTTCTGTGATCCGTGACATCTTGCACCGGCTCGCCGACCGCTGCCCCAGCCATGTCATCGTCTGGCCGGTGCTGGTGCAGGGCGAGGGCGCGGCAAAGCAGATATCCCACGCCATTCGCGGCTTCTCCGAGATGGCGCCGGATGGTCCGGTCGCCCGGCCCGATCTGGTGATCGTCGCGCGCGGCGGCGGGTCGATCGAGGATCTGTGGAGCTTCAACGAGGAAATCGTGGTCCGGGCGGTCGCGGATTGCACGATCCCGATCATCTCCGCCGTGGGCCATGAGACCGATACGACGCTTTGCGATTTCGCCGCCGATTTGCGCGCGCCGACACCGACAGCGGCCGCCGAAATGGCGGTGCCGGTCCGGGCGGAATGGCTGGCCACGCTTGCCGAGGGCAAGGCGCGGATGGCGCGCAGCGTGCAGCGCAGCCTGAGCACCGCGCAGGAACGGCTGGAGGCGCAACGCCGTCTGATGCCGGCGCTGACCGATCTGCTCCGCCCGCACCAGCAGCGGGTCGACGAGACGTCCGAGCGGATGAAATATGGCATGAGCCAGAATATCGCCCACGCCCGCAGCCGTTTTTCGGCAAGCGCCGGGGCCTTGCGCCCCTCGATATTGCAGCAGCGGCTGGCCCGTTCGCAGGAGCAATTGAAACGGCTCGATCTGCCGGTCAGTCTGGTTCAGCGCCCGCTTGATGATGCGAAGCGGCGGCTAGACGCCCTTTGGCGGCTGGCCCAGC
Source organism: Sphingorhabdus sp. YGSMI21 (assembly GCF_002776575.1). Lineage (GTDB taxonomy): Bacteria > Pseudomonadota > Alphaproteobacteria > Sphingomonadales > Sphingomonadaceae > Parasphingorhabdus. Next base: position 2,314,433 of record NZ_CP022548.1, read on the forward strand.
AGGTCTCGCCCGACGGTCCACTGAAACGCGGCTATGCCCGGGTGTCCGGACCGGACGGCAGCCTGATCGCCAATCGCGCCGCGGCGATAAAGGTCGGCGATCTCGATCTGCATTTCCAGGACGGGACTGTTGGCGCGACGGTGACGGACAAGGCGCCGGCCAAGCCAAAACCCGCTCCGCCATCGGCGAGTCGAGTCAAAAAAGCGCCGGATGACAGGCAGCAGGATTTATTCTAGGGGGATTTGCGTTAGGATCGGCCCGCTGTGGCGATCACGACCGTAAATCGCAGGTAAAGGATCGAGGGAGTATAAGCGTCCTATGTTAATGTCCAATCGCAACAAGGTGGCAAAGCTGCACTATATGCCGAACGGCTTCCGGCCGCTTTCGTCCGGGGACCATGTCCTGTGCGCGGTGACCGGCGAAGCGATTCCGCTCGAGGAACTGCGCTACTGGAGCGTGGAAAAGCAGGAGCCTTATGCCACCGCCCAGATTTCGGCGCACGCCCATCTGCCCGAAAGCGAAAAGTGATCGGGCGGTTTAGAACCGCTCTGGCTCTGCTGGCCGTCACGACCGTGGCTGCGCCTGTAGCTATCGTCCATGCCGGAACCGGCGACACCGAACAGTCGGCCTTTCGCGACGCGATACAGTTCGGGTTCAGCGGCGAAGCCATGCAGGGCGGGGTGATGATCGGCGATGCGCCTGCCGGCACCCGCAGCCTGTCGTTCGACGGCGAGCCGGTCCCCTTTGACGAGGATGGCAAGTTCATCATCGCCTTCAACCGTGACGCGGGACAGGCGGCCAATATTATCGCGACTCTCGACAGTGGCGAGACCGTCCGCAAATTCATCAACATTGCTCCCCGTAACTGGAAGGTCGAGCATGTCAGCATCAACCGCCGCGCCACTACCCGCAGCGCGGCCTTTCTGGCGCGTCGTGGCCCGGAACTGGAGCAGATCAACGCGGCCCGTTCGGTTACGAGCGACAGCCAGGGCTGGCGGCAGAATTTCATCTGGCCTGCTAAGGGCCGCATTTCCGGCCAGTTCGGATCGCAGCGAATCTATAATGGCGATCCCGGCAGCTATCACAGCGGTGTCGATATTGCCGCGCCGACCGGTACCTATTATGTCGCGCCCGCTGACGGCGTCGTGACTCTGGCCGCGTCCAGCCCGTTCACGCTGGAGGGCAATCTGCTGATGATCGATCACGGCATGGGGCTGAACAGCGCCTTTCTGCACAGCTCAGAGATACTGGTCGAAGAAGGACAGGTTGTCAGGCGCGGCGAACCGATCGGCAGGATCGGCTCGACCGGCAGCGCGACAGGGCCGCATCTGCACTGGTCGATGAAATGGAACGCCGCCCGGATCGACCCGATCCTGCTGACCGGGCCGATGGACTGATCATTGCCGGCTTCCCGGCGAAGTCAGGCGCGGATCATTCGACTCGCTTCACCCTGATCGAACGCTGCCCGTTGATACTGGCAAGATAGCTGCCCATGGCACCGGTCTTGATCAATATCTTGTCACCGTTCCGTGGTTCGGAATTCAGCCGGATGGTATCGGTCTGCTGCCAGCGGCCGCCTTCTTCCAGCGTCAGCATCCATTTGCCGTAGCCGAATTGCCGGGCGGAGGTGATGGTCGTCTCGAGCTGCTCAATACGCTCTTCCTTGTCCTTCTCGTCCGATCCACCGCCGAACAGCCGGATCTTGGGAAGCGAGAATCCGAAAAGACCGCGGCGCGCTTCCTGGATCTGCTCGCGATCGGCGACGACGACCTGCCGGCTTTCCTGTGCCGCAGCCAGTGTCGAGACCTTCGCGTCATAACAGGCCAGGCGGGCCGTAGCGTCGGTCACCTTCTGGCAATCGATAACATCCTGGAAAATGGCCGGTGGTGACGTGTTCTCGTCATCATCCTTGGCCAGCGCCGATGCGGGCAAGACAGCGAGCAAAGCCGCGCTGCATACCAATGCTGTTTTGCCGGTAAAATTGTTCATGATGATCTTCATCCTCTTCTGATGAGCTGCATGGATAGCGATCTATGCCGCATATCGGTGATGAATTAAACAGCGGTGTAAAATTGCACAACGGAATAATCGCCGGAAAAGGGATTTCGGGCTGCCCGTGGAACTGTGGCAAAATAGTTACATTGTCTACAAAATCCGCTCGTGAAGCTGAACGGAAGCTTTACAGCACGGCCATCGATGTTGCATCGCAGCGGCAATTCGGCGGATTAATCATTGCGTTTGGGGCGCATAGATTACCGCCGGTCAACAACCGGGGCAGGCCATGGTGGCCTGTTTCTCCAGAATAAGGGACTGGAATATAATGACAAAATTTACGAAGCTAAAGGCGACCGTAGCACCGATGGTGCTGGGAATCGCTATGGTATCTGTACCTGCCTTCGCGCAGGAAGCAGGCGCTGCTGATGAACAACCCGGCGAACTTATTGTTGTTACCGGTTCGCGCATTGCGTCGGCTACCGTCGAATCTGCTGCTCCGCTGCAGGTCGTCTCGGCTGAATCGATCGACGATGCCGGTGTTACCAACGTTCAGGAGCTTCTCCTTGAAAATCCTGTGTTCGGTACGCCTGGTCTTAGCCGTACCAACTCTGCATTCCTGACTTCAGGTACCGGTGTTGCAACGGTCGATCTTCGTGACCTCGGTTCCGACCGTACGCTGGTTCTGATCAACGGCCGCCGCGTTGTTGCGTCGCTGGCTGGTTCGGCAACCGTCGATCTTAACATCATCCCGACGCAGTTTGTTGAACGTATCGACATTCTGACCGGTGGCGCATCTTCGCTCTACGGTTCGGACGCTGTCGCAGGTGTTGTCAACTTCGTCTACAAGTCGAACTTTGAAGGCATTGAAGCCAACGCACAATACGGCATCACCGAGCAAGGCGACGACGCCCGTTACCAGATGAACGTAACCGCTGGCACCAACTTCGCTGACGGCGACGGCAACATCATGGTCCACTTCGGCTATTCGAACGAAGAAGGTCTGCTGTCCAAGCAGCGCTCGAACACGCAGATCGATGCTCTCGACTCGATCTACTTCGGCGGTGACTGGGGTACGGATACTGAGCCGTTTTTCTCCAGCTTCCCACCACAGGGTCGTTTCATTACTCCAAGCGCAACCTTCACCTATGCTCCAAACGGCCAGTTGCAGGATTGCTTCACTACCAATGGACCTACCTGTACAGCAACCGTCGGACCAGGCCTTGGCCCCAACGGCTTCAATCGCCAGCAGTTCCGTACGCTCGCCGTGCCTGTTCAGCGTTATCTCTTCGCTGCAGCTGGTGAATATGCGCTCAGCGACGATATCAACTTCTTCTTCGAAGGCACGTTCAACAAAACGTCTTCGTCGCGGATCATTGAACCGTTCCCGCTGGAATCCGGTGGCTCCAACGGCATCTTCCCATCGGATAGTGGCTATAATGTCGAAAACTATCTGCCAGGCACCAGCACCATCGTAGCGAACCCGTTTGTTCCGACAGAAATTCTGAATGCGGCAACGGATAGCAATGGCGACGGTCTGCGCGACATCGGCTTTGTTCGTCGTCTTGCAGAATTCGGTCCACGCTCGGGTCGTACCGAACGTGATTTCTATCGCTTCGTAGTCGGTTTCGACGGTGGCCTGTTTGATGATCGTTTCCGTTGGGACGTCAGCTATAACTACGGCCAGGTTAACGAAAACCAGACCTCTTCCGGTCAGGTCAATGTCGTCAACTTCCGCGACGCGCTTGCGGTCATGACCGACGTCAACGATCTGAATGGCAACGGTTTGACGACCGATGCGATTTGTATCGATGCGGAAGCTCGTGCAAACGGTTGTGTCGCTGCGAACATCTTCGGTGCCGGCTCCATCTCGCAAGGTGCTGTTGACTACATCCAGGCACAGGGCACCTACCAGACTGGCCTGAAACAGCAGGTTCTTCAGGGTAACCTTTCCGGTACGCTGCTTGACCTGCCAGCAGGTCCGCTCGGTATCGCTGTCGGCGTTGAATATCGGAAAGAATCTTCTTTCTCCGATAACGATGCTCTGACAAACCAGGGTCTGAATGCCGGTAACGTTCTGCCGGACACCAGCGGTTCGTTCGACGTCAAAGAAGCCTTTGCTGAAATCAAGGTTCCGATCTTGGCTGATACGCCGTTCTTCCAGCTTCTCGAAGTTGGTGGTGCTATCCGTGTCTCCGACTACTCGACGGTTGGTTCGGTTGTGAGCTACAACGGTACAGCTACATGGCAGCCAATTGATGATCTCCGGATCCGTGGTACCTATGCTCGTGCCGTTCGTGCTCCGAACATTGGCGAATTGTTTGCGGGGCTCTCGCAGACTTTCCCATCGGGTCTGATCGATCCTTGCGAAGGTATTGGTGCAACTGGTGGCGGTGCAACCGGCGACAATTGCCGGGCTGATGCTGGCGTTGCAGCCAACATTGCCGCAAATGGTGTGTTCACACTTAACCAGGCCGATATTCAGGGTATCTCGGGCTTCAACGGCGGCAACCCCGACCTGTTCGAAGAAACTGCAGATTCCTGGACCGTTGGTGCGGTCATTGCACCTCGTTCGATCCCTGCACTGGGTAACCTGACGATTACTGCCGACTACTACAACATCGAAATCACCGACGTGATTTCGGGCTTCCCACGGCAGTTCTCGCTTCAGCAGTGCTATGATGAAGGTAACTCCACCTTCTGTGATCTGATCGTTCGTCGTCAGGCAGGCACAGCCGTCAACAGCGTGGGTTCGATCGATCTGATCAACGCCCTGCAGGTTAACGCTGCTGTTCTGAAGACTTCGGGTGTTGACGTTACCGCGTCCTGGAGCACGCCTCTTGGTCTGACCGCTGGCGATCGTCTCTCTCTTCGCGGTGCCTACACGCACGTGATCGAGAACGATTTCTTCTCCTTGCCAACTGCAGATGCTGATCCATCTGCTGGTGAAATCGGTACGGCCAAAGATCGCTTCACCGCGAACGCGACCTACTCGACCGATGACTTCAAGGTTGGATTTACCGGTACGTTCATCGGCAAGTCCTACGAAGACGACCAGTTCGACGGACCAAAAGCTTACTCGGTACCAGCTTACTTCCTGCTGGACATGAACACCTCGTTCTACGTCACCGAGAAGTTCGAGTTCTACTTTGGTGTTGATAACCTTCTCGACAAAGCGGCTCCGAACATTCTGACCGGTACGCCGTTCAACGTGACCGGTTCCGATACCGCTGCTGACGTTTATGACGTCTTCGGTCGGCGCTATTACACCGGTGTTCGTCTGCGCTTCTAATCGCAGCCGATCCAAACGGATAAAAAGAAGGCGGGCTTTCGAGCCCGCCTTTTTTATTGCCTGAACAAGAAGTTAAAAGAAAAGCGCCGTGTCAGGGGTCCATCGCCCAGCCGGTGATCGCATAGCGACCGACGGGCGCGAAGGGCACAACATGGGAAACCGAATGGCGCTGCGGCACAAGAAACATGTTCAGGCTGTTGAACATCGGTCTGAATCCGGCCTCGATATTGCCGTGCTCATCGAAAAAGTTCAAATAGCCGCCCCATTCCGATTTCCAGTCCGGAATTGTCAGATTGAGGACATAGGCTACGCGCCGCGGGTCCCTGCTGTGCAGATCGTCATGTTCGGTCAGGAAATGGCCAGGCGCGAAGCAGGTTGCCTGAGCTTCCGCCTTTATCACGGACTGCACGCCACTGATCTGACGGACCAGACCGAGAAACGGCTGGTCGTTGAGATGCTCCAATAGCCGGTTCAGCGGATGCGTTGGATCCCATTGCTCGAGATAGGCGGTAAGCATGGCATATTGCTCATAGACAAATCCATATTCGCCCTTTCCGACCGCTTCTCCGGCCTTCTGACACAAAGCCAGCTTTTCCGCGTCGGACAGCGCCTGGGTCTCGGCATAACGTATGGCGCGGGGGCCTTCTGCCCCGATCTGCCACGCCAGTCCCCAATTCGTGCGGTTCTGGAGAACCGAACGAAGAAATTCGGCTGTCCCGATATCCAGAGCATCGCGTATCTGGATGCGACCCGCTGCCCTGAACTGGCGGGCCAGCGCCGGCAAATCCAGATCCGGATTCAGCCGAAAGTCTATATTCTGATCAGAATTCATCTTCGGTCTCGATCCTCATTTTCTGGTCAAAGCAAGGGCGCCGACAGTTCGAGAGGAATATTCTGGCTTTCGGCCACCGCAGCGGACCATTGCACGACCATGTCGATCTCTTCGCCATTGGAATCGTCCACGTTCGAATGCCGGTCCAGACGTGCCGTGCTATCGAACTTGGAAAAATCCTTGGAATGTTGGGTGAAGGCCGGGCCGGCTAAAAGATTCTCGATCTGGTCCTTGTCGAGCGCCAGTCCGAAAAAGGTCGAGAGCCTGGCAATTGTATCGTGCTTGTTGTTCAAAAATTTATCGCTATCGAGGCTTTTGATGCGATCGGCGCCAAACCGTTCGATCATCTTCGCAAAACGCGCATGTTCGGAGAGCCATGCGACCGCTGCAACCTGGATATCGGTCAGACGGAGCAGGTCGGCGGATGTAAAACCACCGATCAGATCGCCATCCTCCAGTATGCCGATGGCATTTTCCCGGGCCCAGATTCTCCCCCACATATTCTTTGCCGCGAGTGACCGCAAATAGGATTTGAGCGGAGCGTGCAGGAACAGGGCCTTTGCCGCCGGTCGCATCTCCAGAATCGACGGCGCCAGGCTATTGACGATATTGGACGGTTTGACGATGATCTTTTCGTCGGTGGAAAAGGGGCGCGACAGAAGGGCGATTGACTGTTCCAGCGCGGCCGAGAGCCTGGCCGGGGCGGCGCCGCGCCGTTTCAGGCCGACCAGATCGTTCAGCACAATCGGTTCCTTCAATCCCATCGAAACGCCCTCGATATCGAGCGCGCGAGCCATCATCGTCGAGCAGGCGAAGGCGGAATGGAAGATGAAATACACCGGCGCCAGCGCGCCCTTGTCAAGATCGACATCTTGCGACCTGACCATCGTCCGTCCGGATTGCTCCGGAATATATTCGTCGGTCAGGAAGGTGCAGCGGCGATGCTGTTCGCGCGTCAACTCGACGAACTGGAACGCATCGCTGTTTTCATCATATCGATGGGCGAGAAACGCGGCGTTGCGGGTTATTTCCGTGGTTGAAGTCATAGTCGCTCATAATGCGGGGAAATGGCGGATCGTACAATAGGGGGATCATTCAAATGCGGGTTTTGGTCTATCCCAAAACGTCGACGAGCAATCTCTGCCAGTTGCCGCCCATGATCTTCGAAACCTCTCCCTGGCTGAAGCCTTCCTCCAGCAAGGCGGTGCGGATCGTCATCATGCGGGACAGATTGTTGAGCTCGGGGATGACAACATGTTCCGGATCATCCTCATATCCCGGAATGCCAAGCTTTCGCATGGCCCGCCACCAGCCGAGATATTCCTTGACGCCCTCTGCATTGTCATTGCCCAATTGGCGCAGATTTTCCTGTCCAGCCATCGGGAAATCGTTGGAGATACCGACCGCGTCAATGCCTCCGATATTTATCACATGCCGGATGTGCGCGATCAGATGATCGACTTCGGGCCGACTGTCGGTCGTCAGCCAGAAACTCATCATGAAAATTCCGATGACGCCACCCTTGTCGGCGATGGCCCTTATACCCTCGTCAGTTATGCAGCGCGGATGATCGACAATCGCCCGGCACGCTCCGTGGGAGTAGGCTAGAGCCGACCGGCTTGCTTGCGCCGCTTGCAATATTGTCGGCACTGAGCCGTGGGAAACGTCCGGCAGCAGGCCCACCCGGTTCATTTCGGCTATGCCGGCGCGCCCCAGTTCGGTCAGGCCGCTTTGCTCCCTCTCGATCGCGCCGCCGGCAAATTTATTGTCATTATGATGGGTCAGCTGGAGAACGCGCAGTCCTTTGTCGTGGAAATATGCAATACGGCGAAGGTCTTCACCGATGGTTTCGCAGGACTGGAATTGCAGAAAGGCAGCGCAGCCGGGCTGGTTTCCAATATCGCTGCCGCGTGTGGCGAGGAAGACCTCATCGCTTGCGTCTATGCGGCTGACAGCGGCGTCGAGCGCCTTGTCATTCACGCCAAAATTGCGTTGGTACCGCGGTGTCCCGTCCGCATCCCGGACTTCCTCCACCCTCGAGACATCGCAAATCATCCCGGTCAAGCCGGCCAGACGGATTTCTTCCAGATTCTCGGGAAGAAAGCTCAATCCGTCTATCATCGGGGCAGGGCGAACGGAACCGGTCAGGCCCCGCGCCACAGCGCCGCTTCCGGCCAAAGCGGACAGTGCCGAAGCGCCGACAAAGGACCGCCGGGACATGGATCGCAGGTTCTTCATACCTGCAATATGGATGTCCGGCGGCTAATTGTCATGCAGTTTCCATCTTCAGCGCACCATCGCCTTCGTCGATCTTGACCGTGCTGCCGTCCGGCACATTCCCGCGCAGGATCATGTCAGCGAGCGGATCCTGAAGATATTTCTGGATCGCCCGTTTCAGCGGCCGTGCGCCGTAAACCGGATCATAGCCGACCCGTCCCAGCCAGCGCCTTGCAGCATCGGTGAGGTCCAGTTCGATCTTCCGGTCCTTGAGCAGTTTCTGCACCCGTGAAACCTGGATATCGACGATCGGTGCCATATGCTCTTCGGAAAGCCTGTGAAACAGGATGATCTCGTCCAGACGGTTGAGGAATTCCGGGCGGAAATGCGCGCGGACGACTTCCATCACCTGTGGTTCGACATCCTTGACCGTCTCGCCATCCTTCATGTTCGCCATATATTGGCTGCCGAGGTTGGAGGTCAGGATGATCAGCGTGTTGGAGAAATCCACCACACGGCCCTGACCATCGGTCAGACGACCGTCGTCGAGCACCTGCAGCAATACGTTGAACACATCGCCATGCGCCTTTTCGACCTCGTCGAACAGGATCACCTGATAGGGCCGCCGGCGAACCGCTTCGGTCAGCACGCCGCCTTCGTCATAGCCGACATAGCCGGGAGGGGCACCGATCAGCCGTGATACGCTGTGCTTCTCCATGAATTCGGACATGTCGATCCGGACCATCGCCTGGTCATCGTCAAACAGAAACCCGGCCAGCGCCTTGGTCAATTCGGTCTTGCCGACGCCGGTGGGGCCGAGAAACAGGAAGCTGCCCAATGGACGATTGGGGTCTTGCAATCCGGCACGGCTCCGGCGGACGGCAGCAGATACAGCAGCAACCGCATCCTTCTGTCCAATCACGCGCTTGCCGATAATATCTTCCATCGCCAGCAGCTTCTCGCGTTCGCCTTCGAGCATCTTGTCGACCGGAATGCCGGTCCATTTGGAAACGACCGCAGCGATATCCTCGGAGGTGACTTCCTCGCGGAGCATCGCGCCTTCGGTGTCTCCAGCCGCCTCTTCGAGCGCCTTTTCCAGATTGGGTATCGTGCCGTAGCTCAGCTCGCCGGCCTTGGCGAGGTCGCCCGCGCGTTCGGCTTGCTCCAGTTCGAGCCGCGCGTGGTCGAGCTTTTCCTTGAGCTCGGCTTCGGCGTGAATCTTGTCCTTCTCGCCCTGCCAGCGCGTGGTCAGTTCGGCGCTCTGCTGTTCCAGCTCGGCCAGTTCCTTCTCGAGCGTTTCCAGACGGCCCTTGGACGCGTCGTCGCTTTCCTTGGACAGCGCCTCGCGCTCGATCTTGAGCTGGATGATCCGGCGGTCGAGCGTTTCAATCTCTTCCGGCTTGGATTCGACTTCCATACGAATGCGCGATGCCGCTTCGTCCATCAGGTCGATGGCTTTGTCGGGCAGAAAACGGTCGGGAATATAGCGGTTGGAGAGAGACGCGGCGCTGACAATCGCGCCGTCGGTGATCCGTACGCCATGGTGCAGCTCATATTTCTCTTTCAAGCCCCGGAGGATCGAAACCGTATCCTCGACGGTCGGCTCGCCAATGAATACGGGCTGGAAGCGACGCTGCAGCGCTGCGTCCTTTTCGACATATTTCTGATATTCGTTGAGCGTGGTCGCGCCGATGCAATGCAGCTCGCCGCGGGCCAGTGCCGGCTTGAGCAGGTTGGAAGCGTCCATCGACCCTTCCGACGCGCCGGCGCCGACCAGAGTGTGCATCTCGTCGATGAACAGGATGATTTCGCCTTCGGCCCCGCGCACTTCGTCGAGCACGCTCTTGAGCCGTTCTTCAAACTCGCCGCGATATTTCGCGCCGGCTATCAGCGACCCCATGTCGAGCGCCATCAGACGGCGGTCTTTCAGGCTGTCCGGCACATCGCCATTGGCTATGCGCAGTGCCATGCCCTCGGCGATGGCGGTCTTGCCGACGCCGGGTTCGCCGATCAGGACGGGATTATTCTTGGTGCGACGCGCCAATATCTGGATCGTGCGGCGGATTTCCTCGTCGCGGCCAATGACCGGGTCGAGCTTGCCGTCGCGCGCCGCCTGGGTCAGGTCGCGGGTATATTTTTCCATCGCTTCATAGGTGTCCTCGGCGGAAGCGGTATTGGCCGCACGGCCGCCCCGCAAATCGTTGATCGCCTTGTTCAGCGCTTCGGCCGTGACGCCCGAGGATTGCAGCGCCTTGCCCGCCGCCGTATCCTTGGAGAGCAGCAGCGCGAGCAGCAGCCGTTCGACGGTGATATAGCTGTCACCGGCCTTTTCGGCGATCTGTTCGGCCTGGTCCAGCACCCGGACGGCATCATTGTTGAGGCCCGGCGTCTGCTGCGCGCCGCTACCCGAGACAGCGGGAATCTTCGCGAGCGCCGCATCAATTTCCTGTTGCGCCTTTTTGGCATCGCCGCCCGCCTTGGTAATCAGCCCTGCGGCCATGCCCTGATCGTCTTCGAGCAGTGCCTTCGCCAAATGCGCGGCGGTGATCTGCTGGTGGTTCATCCGGATTGCGACGGTCTGGGCAGATTGCAAAAAGCCCTTGGCGCGGTCGGTGAATTTCTCAAGGTTCATCGGTTCATCCTGTTTGGTCTCGGTGTCTTGTGATAAATATGGTGTTGCAGTCGTGCAACACAACCATATTCATGACTTTTTCCTTGAAACTTATATGGTAAGCGCTTTCGAGTGTAAAAGTGCACTTGGTTTATGGTGCTGGCGGAGAGGATAAAATACGTGAAAACACTTAAGCGTCTGGGCATCGGGCTGCTCGCGATCATTGTGCTGCTGGCTATTGGCCTTGCTGTCTGGGAGCCGATCAGCGTTGCGGAATCCGCGCCGCCGCCGGAAGGCGCCTATGAAGCCCGCATTGTCCGCGATGAATTCGGCGTGCCGCATATTTTCGGCAAGACCGATGCCGATGTCGCTTATGGCGTGGCTTATGCCCATGCGGAAGACGATTTCTCCACGCTGCAGGAAGTGACCGCGATGACGCGGGGCCGGATGGCGACGCTCAACGGATCCGAAAGCGCGCCGATCGACTATATCGCAGCGCTCCTCGACGTGCGCGGGACGGTGAGCCGCAAATATGACACTCTGCCGGCCGATGTCCGCGCGGTGCTCGACGGCTACGCGTCCGGACTCAACGCTTATGCGGCGGAGCATCCCGAAGAGGTGAAGCTCGCGAAACTATTCCCCGTCAACGGGCAGGATATTGCCGCCGGATTCGTGCTGCGTTCGCCCTTTTTCTTCGGTCTCAACAACCCGATCGAAGCGCTGGTTCAGAACAAGCCGCTGCCGCGCGAGGGCGGTCCGCGTCTCTCCGACGAGCCGGTCAAGACCTCGATCCATCCGCTCAGCCCCGACAAGCTGATCGAGGAGGACTCGGCTACACCGGTCGGCCCCGACCCCGACGAGAATGGCTCCAACGCCTATGCGCTTGCGCCGGAACTCTCGCCCGAAGGCAAGACGCGCCTGATCTCCAATTCGCACCAGCCGTTGCGCGGCAATGTCGCTTGGTACGAACTGGTCGTGCACAGCGAAGAAGGCTGGGATTTTGCCGGCGCCAATTTCCCCGGTTCGCCGTTCCCGTTTCTCGGGCACAACAAATATCTCGGCTGGACCAATACGGTTAACCGCCCCGATCTGGTCGATATCTACAAGCTGACGCTGAATGACAAGAAAGACGCCTATCGCTTTAATGGTGAATGGAAGCCGCTGGAGAAAAAGCGCGTCTGGCTGAAGATCAAGTTCGGGCCGTTCGTCATTCCCTATCCGCAGGTCGCCTATCGTTCGATCCACGGGCCGGTGATCATGAACGACAACGGCGCCTATGCGCTGCGCTATGCCGGTATCGACGAGCTCGACATGCTGACCCAATATTACCGGATCAACAAGGCGCGCAATTTCGACGAATGGCAGGCGGCGATGGCCGGGCAGGGCGTCCCGGCGACCAATTTCATCTATGCCGATGCGCAGGGCAATATCGGGATGTACTATAACGCGATGTTCCCCGACCGGCCCGAGGGCTATGACTGGCGCGGGATATTGCCCGGAGACAGTTCAAAGGCGCTGTGGCAGAAAACCCTGCCGTTCACTCGCGTACCCGCACTGGTCAATCCGGCTTCGGGTTACGTCATGAACGCCAACAACACGCCCTATATCGCGGCGGGGCCGGGGGACGAACTCAAGCCCGACAATTTCTCGCCGCTGCTTGGTGTTGAAAATGACCAGACCAACCGTTCGCGCCGGTCGATTGCCTTGCTGGAGCGCGCCAATGCCGACGGCAAGATCACCGACGCCGAACTATGGGCCATCAAATATGACACCGGCTACGAGAAAGCGGGCTATGCCAAGGACTGGCTGGACAGGATTGCCGCGCTCGATCTGAAAGGCAGCGCGAAACTGCTCAAGGCCCAGCAATTGCTGGGCCAGTGGGACTGGAATCTCGACGGCAAGGGGCCGGCGGATGCACTGGCGCTTATGGTGCTGCGCCCCGCCAACAAGTCGCATTATAACCGCGGCGAGATGCCCGATCCGCGCGAAATATTGCAGGAAACCGTCGACCATCTGACGAAATATTTCGACAGGATTGATCCGCCGATGATGGATGTGCTGCGCATGCGCCAGGGCGACGTCGATCTGCCGGTCGACGGCGGCAACGACACGATCCGCGCCTCGACCCTGTGGGATGTCGAAGAAGATGGGCGGCTATCGGTGCGTCATGGTGACAGTTTCATCATGTTCATGGAATGGACGAAGGACGGCAAGGTCCACTCCCGCTCGATCCAGCCCTTCGGCGCCGCAACCACCCGCCCGGACTCGCCGCATTATACCGACCAGATGCAGCTGTTTGTCGACAAGAAGCTGAAGCCGGTGTGGTTTGATCCGGCAGAGCTGGAGAAACACAAGACGAGTGATAAGGTGGTGCGGGGGAACTGACAGACCGGCACGCCTAGCCCGCAGGGCTCCGCGTCACGCGCGGAGCACATGGAGAGAATTGTGCTCCGCACTTGATGCGGAGCTCTGGAGGCAAGCGAAATGGCAATTCCATGACCAGATCCGGCTACGTCTATCTCATGGCCAACCGCCGGCGCGGAAAAACCTATCTCGGCGTCACCAGCAATCTGGTGCAGCGCGTCTATCAGCATCGCAACAAGCTGATCGAGGGATATTCGAAGGAACATGATTGTTCCTTGCTGGTCTGGTTTGAAACGCATGATGATATTCAGGACGCAAGGGCGCGTGAATGGAAACTCAAGAAATGGCGCCGGGAATGGAAAATAGCGCTGATTGAGGAGGGTAACCCCGAATGGCGCGATCTCTACCACGATATCGTCTAGCCCGCAGTGCTCCGCGTCAAGCGCGGAGCACATTATTGCAGGCGCTCGCTGGAACAAATGCTGTGCTCCGCACGTGATGCGGAGCTTTGGAGGCAAACACTTCTCTGGGGCGCCCGAAGGCCGCTCCCTGCTTCACTTGGCAGGTCTATGCGGTGCAAAAGACCTCGCGGCGGAGACTTTCACCCGACCCCGGCCAGTTGCATCTGCCTGCCGACAGGAGGTGAGGCCTCTGTCGTTTGAACCGGAACATCCGGCGAAAAATACGGCGAGCGCCAAAGTGGTGCGATCGACTGGCAAAGCGGCAGGATATGATCACGCCAATGATGGTCACGACCTTCGGGATCACCTGATATGACAGTGTCTTAAAGCATCGGGATATGACAGGTTCGCTCAAAATCATATCGCGAGCACAGGAGAATCGCCACCATGCGCACTGTAAAGGCATTTGCAGCCCCTCAGGCCGGAAACCAGCTGGAACCGTTCGAATATCAATTGGGGCCTTTGGGTTCCAACGATATCGATATCAGGGTCGAGCATTGCGGTCTCTGCCATACCGACCTCAGCTTGCGCAACAACGCCTGGGGCATCACCGAATTTCCCTTCGTCGGCGGGCATGAAGCCACCGGCACCGTGATCGAGACGGGCGCTGAAGTGACACATGTCAAGAAAGGCGACCGCGTCGGGCTGGGCGGCCATTCGCATTATTGCATGACCTGTTCACAATGCCTGAACGGCGATCACAATCTCTGCGAAACCGTCCAGTCTACGGTGTCACCCGGCCGTCACGGAGCGTTTGCGGACATCGTCCGGGCGTCGGGCGTCAGCGTGATAAAACTGCCGGACGGACTGGACTCCCGGGATGCAGGGCCATTGTTCTGCGCAGGCATCACCGTTTTCAATCCCTTTGTGAAATTTGACATCAAGCCAACCGACCGCATCGCTGTGCTGGGTATTGGTGGCCTGGGGCATCTGGCATTACAATTCGGCAAGGCCTGGGGCTGTCATGTCACGGCGCTGACGTCCAGTGCTTCCAAAAATGACGAAGCCGTGGCTTTCGGTGCCCATGACGTGATCAATTCCCGCGACCCCGAAGCCATAGCCGCGGCAGCAGGCAGTTTCGACGTGATTTTGAGCACGGTCGATGTGGCACTGGACTGGAATGCCATCATTGCCATGCTGAAGCCAAAAGGCCGATTGCATTTTCTCGGTGTTCAGGCTGTGCCTGCCGAGCTGCAGCTGATGCCGCTGATGTTTTCGCAATTGTCGCTTTCTTCCTCCCTCGTCGGGAGCCCTCGGACACTTGCCGACATGCTTGAGTTTTGCGCGCGCCATAACATCAAAGCTGTTACCGAGCATTTCCCCTTCGGGAAGATCAACGAGGCGCTGGCGCATCTGGAGAGTGGGGAGGCGCGCTATCGTATCGTGCTGGATAATTGAGGCGGACGCGGACTGCCGGGATTCAGGCTCAAATCAAGCCTAAGGCACCAACACCGTATCCACCGCCTCATCCGACAATTCCGGATAGTCGGTAATATAATGCAGCCCCCGGCTTTCCTTCCTAGCCAGCGCTGACTTCACGATCAGATCCGCCACCTCGATCAGATTGCGCAGTTCGATCAGATCCTGGGTGACGCGGAAATTGCTGTAATATTCCTCGACCTCTTCACGCAGCAGATTGATGCGGTTCTGGGCGCGTTCGAGGCGTTTGGTGGTGCGGACGATGCCGACATAATTCCACATGAAACGGCGGATTTCGGTCCAGGTCTGCTTGATCACGACTTCCTCGTCGCTGTCGGTGACGCGGCTTTCATCCCACGGGCGGATTGCCGGCGGGGCAGGGAGGTCATCCCAATGTTCGGCGATATCCCGCGCCGCGGCGTCGCCGAAGACGAAACATTCGAGCAGGCTATTGGAGGCCAGACGGTTGGCACCGTGCAGGCCGCTTTCGCTGGCTTCACCCGCTGCATAAAGGCCGGGCAAGTCGGTGCGGCCGGCCAGATCGATCAATATCCCGCCGCAGGTATAATGTTGTGCGGGAACCACCGGAATCGGACCGGTTGTCATGTCGATGCCCAAGCCGATCAGCTTTTCATAGATATTCGGGAAATGCCCCTTCACAAATTCCGGATCGCGGTGGGAAATGTCGAGATGGACATAGTCCAGCCCGAGCCGTTTGATCTCGTGGTCATTGGCGCGGGCGACAATATCGCGCGGGGCCAGTTCCATCCGTTCCGGATCGAAACGCTGCATGAAGCGGTCACCGGCTTCGTCGCCGGCATCGGCGGGCAGTTTGAGATGCCCGCCTTCGCCGCGCACCGCTTCGGTGATCAGGAAATTCTTGACCTCGAGATTATAGAGGCAGGTCGGATGGAACTGCATCATCTCCATATTGGAAACCCGCGCACCCGCCCGCCAGGCCATGGCGATGCCGTCGCCGGTCGCGCCGCGCGGTGCGGTCGAGAAGAGATAGGTTCGTCCGGCCCCGCCGCTGGCCATGATTGTCGCGCGCGAAGTCAGCGTTTCGACATGGCCGGTTTCGTTGTTCAGCGCATAGACGCCCCAGACATTTTTGGCGCCGGTCGGGGTTTCCGCATGGCGGTCGACGATCAGGTCAATCGCCACCATATGCGGGCGTAGCGTGATATTCGGGTGCGCGGCAGCGGTATTCTGCAAGGCTTCCTGCACCGCCCAGCCGGTTGCGTCGTCAACATGGACGATGCGCCGGTGGCTGTGCCCGCCTTCGCGGGTGAGATGCAGGACTTCCGCCTCCTTGTTGAAGGGGACGCCCATGTCTTCCAGTCGCTCAATCGCGGCTGGTGCATTTTCCACGACAAATTCGACGGTTTCGCGGCGGTTCAGCCCGGCACCGGCAACCATCGTATCGTTGATATGATTTTCAAACGTGTCGCCCGCGTCGAGCACGGCGGCAATCCCGCCCTGCGCCCAGGCCGTAGAGCCGCCGGTCAGTTCACCCTTGGCCAGCACCAGCACCTTGTGGGTACGGGCCAGCGTGATGGCTGCGCTCAGTCCAGCTGCACCGGATCCGACTATGATAACGTCATGATTCAATTTAAAATTCCGTTCGTCCCGAGCCTGTCGAAGGACCGCTCTCCGCTAAATGCCGTGGTTCGACTGGTTCACCATTGGCGGCCCCCGGCGCGTACATAATTCTCACGCCGCTTTGGCGCGGGTCAGGTTGAGAAACACATCCTCGAGATCCGCTTCTCTGGTGGTAACCTCGACGATGGCAAAGCCGCGCTCCTGAACCGCCGCCATCACCCCGCCGGCGTTGGTGCGGTCCTTGTTATAGGTCACCGCCACCGTGCGCGGACCGATAATCTCGGCCTTCTCGAACAGCTTGTTGGCGAAGGACACCGCGTCCTGCGCCTCGCTGATGTCGCGGTCCAGCGTCAGCTCGACCAGCTTTTCGCGCGCCATGTCGACCAGTTCCGGCGTCGGCTTGTTGGCGATCAGCTTGCCGTGATTGATAATCGCGATGCGGTCGCAGAGATTCTCCGCTTCTTCGAGATAATGGGTCGTCAGAACGATGGTCACGCCGGCCTTGTTGAGTTCGACGACATATTCCCACAATTGTTGGCGCAGGTCGATATCGACGCCCGCGGTCGGCTCGTCGAGCACCAGAATTGGTGGTGAATGGACCATGGCCTTGGCCACCAGCAGCCGCCGCTTCATCCCGCCCGACAGCGTTCGGGCATAAGCGTCGGCCTTGTCTTCCAGATGGACGGCGCGCAGCAATTCCATGGTCCGGCGTTTCGCTTTCGGTACACCATAGAGGCCGGCCTGCACTTCCAGTGCTTCGGAAGGTGTGAAGAAGGGATCGAAGATGATTTCCTGCGGCACGATGCCGATCGACGCTTTCGCATTGCGCGGGCTGTCGTCGATATCGAAGCCCCAGATGCTGGCATTGCCACCGGTCTTGCGGACCATTCCGGAAAGAATGTTGATCAGTGTCGATTTGCCAGCGCCGTTGGGGCCGAGAAGCCCGAAGATTGAACCGCGCGGGACGTCGAAACTGACATCGTCGAGCGCCTGCTTGCCGCCGGCGTAGGTTTTGGAAAGATTCTGTATCGAAATCGCTGCATCATTCATTGGGGCGGCATACCCATATTAATTCTCATAATCAAAGCCTTTGGCAGGGATGTGGTGTTGTGGGGAATTGCGCCCGTCCGCGGCGAGGCAGGTCGCGAGCGACAGCCATCATTCGCCCGGCGGCAGTCCGGTGGCAATAGGTTGATCCGGTGTTAACCATCTTGCTGCCCCATTTGCTTCATGCCTGCCGACTAGACGGCCCGGAACGGGAAAAACGGAACATCCTGCCGGCCGGCTGCCTGTCGCAAACGGTGGTGCACGGGCGGCGCGAGCGACCGGTCGAGGGGCAAGATGTCAGATGTTGGCGAATAAATTCAACAACTTGTTCGGTTGTCTTCAAGGGTTACCGTGATTTTAACCATGCGGGTAAAGGTAAATTTACGACTATCGATCTAAGACAGTTAACAACCGATATAGGACAGATTTTGTGATGACCAGAGAACAAATCTTACCACGCCTGATTGGCGGCCTTTTTATCGTGCTTGTCGTTTTGACAGGTGCACCGGCCGCCTTCGCCCAAGCAGCTGAAAATGATGCCCGGGCTGTGACCATTGGACCATTGTCCGTGGTCAAGACCCGGGACCTGCAATATGGCAACATCATTTCCGGCACCGGGAACGGCACGGTCACTATCGATACCCGCAACGGCGATATATCGACAACCGGCGGGGTGACGCTTGCCGGAGGCGTGACCAGCCCGGCCAATTTCATAATCTATGGCGGACCGAACCAGATCGTAGAGATATCGATTCCCGGATCGATGCTCGTGACTCATGCAAATGGCACGGACCAGATGCGGATCGACCGGCTGGCGATCGGCAACGGAAACCGCAATTTCAGCACCTTCGTGCGCGGCCTGCTAGGGACGCTCGGCATCTATGACCTGACGGTCGGGGGGCGACTGCGCGTGAATCCCAACCAGCAGACAGGGGCCTATCGCGGATCCTTCATCATGACCGTCGACTATCAATGATGGCGGATCATCATCGCGGGGCGTGAGAAAATATTGCGCCCCCGCAAATCTGTTGCTAATTCACCGGCATGATCGAAATTCCCGAAATCGTCAAAACTTCCAAGAAGCGCGTGTCCTGTGACGGATCAACCGATATTCCGGGCGGTGCTGCGCTCGGCCATCCCCGTGTCTGGCTGGAAATCGACGAAAAAGGCTATGTCGAGTGCGGCTATTGCGACCGCCGATTCGTTCTCACCGGCGGTCCTGCCGATGTTTCTCCGGCGCTGACCGAAGATTAATCCGACATAGGGGGTGCAAGCTCCCCAATATATTTCTATATATGGGGGATGACACAAAAGCTTGATCCCCGCTCGTTTCTCTATCGTCCCGATGGCCTCGATCCGGAGCGCGCCAAAGCGCTCGTTGCCGACAGCCTTTCGGCTTGCGACGATGGCGAACTTTATCTGCAATATAGCGCGGTGGAGAGTTTCGGCTTTGATGACGGTCGTCTGAAGACCGCCGACTATAGCACCGACAGCGGCTTTGGCCTGCGCGGCGTGTCGGGCGAGATGACCGGTTTTTCCTACAGCAACGAGACCAGCGAGGCGGCGATCCGTCGCGCCGCCCAGACCCTGCAATTGCTCGATCCGGCGAAGGGCGAGAAAGCCCCGCCACCACGCGGCAACAACCGCCATCTTTATGGCGAAGCCAATCCGCTGGAGGCGATACCCTTCGCGAAAAAAGTCGCGCTCTGCCAGCAGATTGACGCCGCCGCCCGCGCCCGTGATCCTCGCGTTTCCCAGGTTTCCGTGGGCCTCTCGGGCAGCTGGAGCGTTGTCGAAATCGTCCGGCCCGATGGTTTTGTCGCCACCGATGTGCGGCCTTTGGTCCGGCTCAACGTATCGATCGTCGCCGAACAAAATGGCCGGCGCGAAAGCGGCAGCTTCGGCATGGGCGGGCGTTATCTTTACGACGATCTGTTCGAGGAAGCGCGCTGGAACCGCGCCGTCGACGAAGCATTGGCACAGGCTCTGGTCAATCTCGAGAGCGTCGATGCGCCAGCCGGTGAACAGACCGTGTTGCTCGGCCCGGGCTGGCCCGGCATCATTCTCCACGAAGCGATCGGCCATGGTCTCGAGGGCGATTTCAACCGCAAGGGCACCAGCGCCTTTTCCGGCAAGATCGGTCAGCGCGTCGCGGCGCCCGGCGTCACCGTGGTCGACGATGGTTCGATCAAGGAACGGCGCGGATCGCTGAGCATCGATGACGAGGGCACGCCGACGCAGGAAAATGTCCTGATCGAGGACGGCATATTGAAATGCTATATGCAGGACCGGCTGAATGCCCGTCTGATGGGCGTCCCCGCTACCGGCAACGGACGGCGCGAAAGCTATGCCCACGCGCCGATGCCCCGGATGACCAACACCTTCATGCGCGGCGGCAAGGATGACCCGGACGAGCTGATGAGCCGCGTCAAGAACGGCATTTACGCGAAAAGCTTCGGCGGCGGGCAGGTCGATATCGTCTCGGGCAAATTCGTTTTCTCCTGCACCGAGGCGTACAAGATCGAGAACGGCAAGCTTGGCGCGCCGATCAAGGGCGCGACGCTGATCGGCGACGGCCCGACCGTGCTGACCAAGGTCGCCGGGATCGGCAATGACATGGCGCTCGACGAAGGCATCGGCATGTGCGGCAAGGGTGGCCAGTCCGTGCCCGCTGGCGTCGGCCAGCCGACCCTGCTGGTGGAAGGGCTGACCGTCGGGGGGACGGCCTAAAGCCAGTCGCTCCAGATTGACATCAAAACTGCCGCGACAAAGCTGATTATCGCGCCAACGCCAAAAAGCTTTGCCAAAGACCAAAAACCATCATTGTCAAAAGTTCCGCTTAAAATCGCAGTTACAATGGTTAGAAAAGTTAATGAGAAAAAGACTCTCCATATGAAGCTAACTTGTGACATGATATTCCCCCAATCATCAATTACTTCAGTTAACTTAATCAGTATAAGCAGGTCAATTAAACATCAACGCCCACTTAGACTATGAGGTTTTCCTAATGAACTGGCCTGCCGAAATATTATCCTTCTGGTTTGAGGATCTTGACCCCAAGGACTGGTGGGCCAAGAGCGATGCCACAGACGAGCAGATAAAAGAGCGTTTCCTCGAGCTATGGGAAGAGCAGAAGGCGAAAACCGCCAGTGCATTTCTGGACTCTCCTGAAACCGCGCTGGCCGCCGTGATCCTGTTCGACCAGTTCCCGCGCAATATGTTCCGCGACAGCGCCGACGCTTTTTCCACCGATCATCTGGCGCAGCAGATTGCCGGAAAAGCGGCCGATCTGGAACTGGACGAGCAATTGCCCGAAAAGCAACGCGCCTTTCTCTACATGCCGTTCATGCACGCCGAGGACCTGCAATTGCAGAACCGGTCTGTGACGCTGTTCACGAAACTCGGCAGCAACGAGAAATTCGCCAACGAACATCGCGATATAATCGCGAAATTCGGTCGCTTCCCGCATCGCAATAGAGTTCTGGGCCGACAGTTTCGTCCCGGAGAGCAAGAGGCGGTCGAGGCCGGAGCGAGCTGGTAGGCGCGGTGGTCGCGGCGGTGAAACAGACCTTGCGGGCGTTGAAGGTTTGGCCCGACGCCGGTCGCTGGAAAGCCGCTTTTGCGGTTGCTCTACCGACGGCGGCGATCATCGCTCTTACGGGCTTTCTGGGCGGCTGGCTCCGCTTTGATCCTGCCACAGATATTCCATCGGCATTGACAGCCGCTGTCATCCTGTTCTTCATTCCCGCCTTAGCCGAAGAGCTGGTCTTTCGTGGCGTGCTGCTGTCCTGGCTCGCGACCTTTTCACAGCGCTGGGGTAGCTGGCTCTCGGCCTTTCTGTTCATGCTCTGGCATCCGTTTCAGGCTCTGACCTTCGGCCCCCCATGGTCGGCGATTTTCCTGCAACCTTCGTTTCTATTTGCTACGTTCATCCTCGGCATAGTATTGACCCATATCCGGATTGTATCGCAGTCCCTTTGGCCTGTGATCGTGATCCACTGGTTGCTGGTGTTGGTCTGGAAGCTGCTGTTCGGTGGCCCATTTTACTGAGAAGGGTGAGGTATGGCGGAATTTTTCGATGCACTGAATGAAGATCATGTGGCGTTCATCGCAAAGCAGCCGATGTTCTTCGTTGCCACGGCGGCGGCGGACGGCCGGATCAATCTTTCGCCCAAGGGCTATGACGCCTTTCGCGTGCTCGGCCCCGACCGGGTCGCCTATCTCGACCTTGGCGGATCGGGCAACGAAACCCACGCCCATCTGGTCGCCGATGGCCGGATTACGATCATGTTCAACAATTTTGCCAATCCGGCGCTGATCATGCGGCTCTATGGTACGGGCAAACCGGTGCTGCCGCAGGATACCGGCTGGGACGAACTGGCCGCACATTTCGACATATTGCCCGGCACCCGCCAGATTTTCGACATCAAGGTGGACAATATCCAGACCAGTTGCGGCTGGGGCGTACCGCAGATGGAAATGAAAGCCGAGCGCGAAACATTGGTCAAATATCACCGTCAGGCCGATCCGGAAGCCTGGGTGGCCAAAACCGCCGGCCGGGTCAAAAGTATCGACGGCCTGCCGACGCGGGCATCGGACCGCTATTTTGGCGGGAAATAGGCCATGAGTCTGGTCGAACTGTCCCGTCACATGCACGGCGTCGAAGCGGAGATCATTCGCGGGCGGCTGGAATCCGCCGGCATCGGCGCGGTCTGTTTTGACAGCAATGTCAATATCGTCGAGGGCGCCGGCATCGCATTGCCCGCGCGGGTGATGGTGCTGGCCGAGGATTTGGCCGAAGCAAGGGCGATATTGGCAGAGGATGTCGCGCTGTGACCGGCGCCGGAAAAATTTCCCTTGCGCTGGGCGGTGGAGCGGGCCTCGGCTGGACCCATATCGGGGTGCTGCGGGCGATTGACGATAGTCCGCTGGAAATTGCGGCGATTGCGGGCACGTCCATCGGAGCGATCACCGGAGCGAGCTATGCGGTCGGCAAGCTCGACTATCTCGAGGACATGGCGCGCAACGTCAACTTCCGGAACATGCTGCGTTTCATGGATCCGCATTTCAAGCGCGGCGCGGTCATGGGCGCGCGTAATATCGAGAAGGAGCTGGAGACCGAATTCGGCCAGCTTACATTTGAGGATCTGCCCTTTCCGGTCGCGGCGATTGCGGCTGATCTGCGCACCGGCGACACGATTGTGATGAAATCGGGCAAGCTGGTGCCGGCGATCCGCGCCTCCATGTCGCTGCCCGGCATTTTCAAGCCGGTGCAGCATGAAGGCCGCCTGCTGGTCGACGGAGGAGCAGCCCTGCCGGTCCCGGTTTCGCCGGTGCGGGCCCTGGCACCCGAGGCATTGTGCCTGTCGGTCAATCTGCAGGACGATTTTCTCAACCGCTCGATAGCGGCGGGAATCGCCGAGCAGGGCACCAAGGAACCGAACAGTCTCGCCATCGTCAAGGCCTCGGTCGGCCTGTCGCTGCGCAATCTCGGCCGCTACTCGCTGGCGCTCGATCCTCCCGATTTTGCGATGTCACCGCCGGTCGGTCATATCGACATCCAGAACTTCACCCGCGCCGAGGAACTGATCGATATCGGCCGCCGCGAGACCGAAAAGGTCATCCCGCAGATAATGGCGAAACTGGCGGAGCGGTCTGCCTAAAAATTGTGCACTCGTGCTGCAATGCACAAAATTTACTCTTTCTTAAGCGGCCGGATTTTCTGAAAATCCATTGAATCCAAAGTCTTCCGATTCTGGCACGGGCTTTGCGAGGCGTTCCCCGGTAACAACAATAGGGGGCGTAATGAAATTTATCATAGCCATAATCAAACCGTTCAAGCTTGACGATGTTCGTGAAGCGCTGACCGGTGTCGGTGTGACCGGCATGACCGTAACCGAAGTCAAAGGCTTCGGTCGGCAAAAGGGCCAGACGGAAGTCTATCGCGGCGCGGAATATACCACCAACATGGTTCCGAAGCTGAAAATCGAGGTCGCCTGCAGCAGCGCTGTCGCGGCCCAGGCGGTCGAGGCGATCCAGACCGCCGCGGGGACGGAATCGATTGGCGACGGCAAGATCTTCACGCTCGGTCTCGAAGACGCCGTCCGCATTCGCACCGGTGAAACCGGCGACACAGCAATCTAATCGGGGAAACAGATAATGAGAAAATTTTTGACGATTTCTGCAGGATTGGCGGTCATAGGTGCCGCCGCTCCTGCGCTTGCGCAGGAGGCGGTTGAAGCAGCCGACCCCAGTGCCAATACCGCCTATATCCTCAACACGCTGCTTTTCCTGATCGGTGGTTTTCTGGTCATGTGGATGGCAGCCGGTTTCGCCATGCTGGAAGCCGGCCTTGTCCGGTCGAAAAACGTGTCGATGCAGTGCCTGAAGAATATCGGCCTTTATTCGATCGCCGGTATCATGTTCTGGGTCATCGGCTATTCGATTGCCTATCCGGGCTTTGAAGGTGGCTATTTCGGTATCGCCGACTTCCCTTATGCCATGCAGGGCGTCGGTGAAGCCGATGTCGACACCGGCTATTCGGTGGCTTCCGACTGGTTCTTCCAGATGGTTTTCTGTGCAACCACGGCGTCGATTGTATCCGGCACCGTTGCGGAACGGGTGAAAGTCATTCCGTTCTTCATCTTTGTGTTCGTGCTGACCGGGTTCATTTATCCCGTGATTGTCAGCTGGGAATGGGGCGCAGGCTGGCTCGACGCAATGGGCTTCAGTGATTTCGCCGGTTCCACGCTGGTCCACTCGACCGGTGGCTGGGCGGCTTTGGCTGGTGCCTTGATTGTCGGCCCCCGTCTGGGACGCTATATCAACGGCAAGGTTACGGTCATGCCGGGTTCGAGCATTCCACTGGCGACCCTGGGTACGTTCATCCTGTGGCTCGGCTGGTTCGGCTTCAACGGTGCATCGCAGCTTGCCATGGGCACGATCAGCGATGTCAGCGATGTCTCCAAGATCTTCGTCAACACCAATATGGCTGCAGCAGCAGGCGTCGTTGTCGCGATCATCCTGACCCAGATCATGTACAAGAAGATCGACGTTACGATGGCGCTCAACGGTGCACTGGCCGGTCTGGTCTCGATCACCGCAGAGCCACTGGCTCCGTCGGTACCGCAGGCTCTGCTGATCGGTGGTATCGGTGGCGCAATCGTTGTCTTCGCCGTTCCGATGCTCGACAAGCTGAAGATCGATGATGTCGTCGGTGCCATCCCTGTCCACCTTATGGCTGGTATCTGGGGTACGCTGATCGTTCCTTTCTCCAACACCGAAGTGCCGTTTGTTGCACAGCTTACCGGTGTTGTGGCCACTGGCGTGTTCGTGATGATCACGAGCTCCATCGTCTGGTTTGCGCTTAAATACACCATCGGTGTGCGTCCGAGTGAAGAGCAGGAAATGCTCGGCATGGACATCGCCGAAGTGGGTGTCGAAGCCTATCCGGAATTTGCCAAAGGCTAACCAGTTTGGCGCCGGCCTTCTCCTCCCAAAACTCGGGTCGGCGCCTCACATTGTTCCTCCTGCGAACAAATAACTTTATGGCCGGTGATGTGAAAGCATCCCGGCCTTTTTTTGTCATCAACAGATAACCACGGGCTGCAGACCGGATAAATGAACAGTTTCGACTATCTCGTGGTCATCGCCTATCTCGCGGCGATGCTGATGTTCGGATTGTTCCTCAGCAAGCAGAATGACGAAGGCGACTATTTTCTCGGCAACAAGGCTATAGGCTGGTTCCCGCTCGGTCTGTCGGCCATGGCCACCCAATTATCGGCCATCAGCTTTATCTCGGCGCCGGCTTTTGTCGGCCTGCGGGAAGGCGGCGGGCTGAAATGGCTGACCTTCGAATTCGCGCTGCCGCTGGCGATGCTGCTGGTGATGTTCGTGATCATGCCGCCGCTCTATCGCTCCGGCGTGATCAGCATATTCGACTTTCTCGAGCAGCGGATCGGCCGGTCGACGCGCTTCCTGATCAGTGTCGCCTTCCAGATCGTGCGCGCCTTCGGCACCGGCATCATGGTCTATACGACCGGTATCATCATCGAGGCGGTGCTGGGCGTTCCATTCCTCCAGTCGATCCTGGCGATCAGCATAATCACCATCGTCTATTCCTTTCTCGGCGGCATCCGGGCGGTGGTCTACGCCGATGCGATCCAGATGGTGCTGATCGTCTTCGGCCTGCTGGTCTGTCTGGCCTATGCGATCACGTTCATCGGCGGCTTCGATATATTCTGGGCGAGCATAGATCCGGAACGGTTACGGGTTGTCGACTGGACCTATGCGGGGCTTGTGACCGACGAATTTGCCCTGTTGCCGATGCTGTTCGGCGGCTTCGTGCTCTATGTGTCTTATTATGCCTGCGACCAGACCCAGGCCCAACGGTCGCTGTCGGCCAAAAGCCTCGGGGATATTCGCAAATTGCTTACGGCAAACGCCTTGCTGCGCTTTCCCGTGACGCTTCTCTATTGCATCACCGGCCTCGCGGTGGGCGTGATTGCAACGGGCGACAGCGCCTTTCTCTCGCTCATTCCGGATGATCGTCCGGACTATCTGATGCCCTTTTTCATTCTCGAATTTCTGCCCCATGGCATCATCGGCCTGTTGCTGGTCGCGATCATGTCGGCGGCGATGTCGACGCTCAGCTCGGCGGTGAATTCGCTGTCGGCGGTGACGATCGCGGATTTGAAGGGCTTTGGGCTGCAGCTTGGCGATGCCCGTCAGGAAATCAGGCTGGCGCGCCTGCTGGCGCTGTTCTGGGGCGGGCTGATCCTCTATTTTTCGATCTATTCGGGCGATATTTCTGCCACGGTCATCGAAGCGATCAACAAAGTGGGATCGGCGCTCTACGGCCCGGTTCTCGGCGTGTTCCTGATCGCCATCCTGTGGCGGCGCAGAACCGTCCTGAGCAGCAATATCGGCTTTCTGTGCGGGGTCGCCCTCAACCTCTATTTCTGGCAGTTCCAGCCCGGCCTTTTCTGGATGTGGTGGAATCTTATCGGACTGCTGGTGACTCTCTCGGTGGCAATCCTGCTGTCGCTGGCCTCGGGAAAGATGCCGCTTGCCGGCGGTCCAGCCAATTGGCCCAGGGAACGTGTCTCGCCAAGACACATCTTCCTTGCGACGACAGGTCTGACCCTGTTCGTTTGCCTCATCTTCCTGATTTCCCTGTCGATCGAGAGATTCTAGGCGCATCGACCGGTCGGCAGCGAAACCGTCAGCCGGCCAGATCGGCCTTGATGAATTCCGCCGCCCGCTCGCCGATCATGATGCTCGGCGCGTTGGTGTTGCCGCTGATGATCTCCGGCATGATCGAGGCATCGGCAATATAGAGGCCTTCGAGTCCGCGGAATTTCAGGCGCGCATCGACGACGGCATCCGCGTCGACACCCATGCGGCAG
Source organism: Sphingorhabdus sp. YGSMI21 (assembly GCF_002776575.1). Classification (GTDB taxonomy): domain Bacteria; phylum Pseudomonadota; class Alphaproteobacteria; order Sphingomonadales; family Sphingomonadaceae; genus Parasphingorhabdus. The sequence goes on from NZ_CP022548.1 coordinate 2,341,677, forward strand.
GTGCCGACCGGGTGATAGACGGTGTCGGCGCGGTCGCGGATCAGCGCGTCCAGCTCGGCATCGTCAGTCATGTTGATCGGGTGGCGGTCGGTGGGGGCATATTGCGTCAGCGGCGGGCTTTCCAATATCCGCTTCATATGCCGCACGCCCTTGCGCAGGGTCGCGATATCCCGGTCATCGTCGAGGAAATTCGGATCGATGGCCGGCGGGGCTGCCGGGTTCGTATCATTTAGCCGGACCGTGCCCTTGCTGTGCGGGCGCAGGACGCAGGCATGGCAGCTGAAACCGTGGCCCTTGACCGATTCGCGGCCATGGTCCTCGAGCATCGCCGGGACGAAATGATACTGGATATCCGGGGCAGGAACGTCGGGGCCGCTGCTCCAGAAGCCGCCCGCTTCGGCATAGGGTGTGGTCATGATACCGGTCCGCTTGAAACGGTGCTGCAGGATCGCCTTGGCCATGCGCACCGTGCCGGCAAGCGAGTCCCCGATCAGCTCCTTGGACTCGGTCTTGTAGCCGGAAACAAAGTCGATATGGTCCTTCAGATTTTTGCCGACTTCTCCCTTGTCCAGCACGACATCGACGCCCTTGTCTTTCAGATGCGCCGCCGGACCGATGCCGGAGAGCTGCAGGATATGCGGCGATCCGAAGGCGCCGGCAGACAATATCACCGCAGCGCGCGCGTTCATTGTCTCGCTCTTGGAGCCGCGCCGGACTTGCACGCCAGTCACCCGTCCGTCCTTGACCACCAGCTTCTCGACCAGCGCGTTGGTCCGGATCGTCAGGTTCGGGCGGGAACGGGCCGGTTCGACATAGGCGCGGGCCGCGGACCAGCGTTCGCCGGCTTTCTGGGTCACCTGGTAGATGCCCATGCCTTCCTGCTTCTCGCCATTGAAATCGTCGAGAATAGGCAGCTGGAGATTGCGCGCCGCTTCGACAAAGGCGAGGCTTCCCGGATTGGGCCATTTCTGGTCGGAGACGGACAGCGGCCCATCACCGCCATGATAATCGTCGCCGCCGCGTTCGTTGCCTTCGGATTTTTTGAAATAGGGCAGGACATCATCATAGGACCAGCCGTCACAGCCCATCGCGGCCCAATTGTCATAATCCCATTTATTGCCACGGATATAGACCATCGCGTTGATCGCGCTGGAACCGCCAAGACCGCGCCCGCGCGGCTGATAGCCGGTGCGGCCGTTGAGCCCCTTTTGCGGGACCGTATCGAACTTCCAGTTGGCGTTTTTCAGCAGGAAAGGCATCATCCCCGGCGTCTCGACGAGGAAATTATTATTGCGTCCGCCCGCTTCGACCAGGCACACCGTGTGCTTGCCGTCTTCGCTCAGCCGTCCTGCGACTGCGCTGCCGGCGGAACCGCCGCCGATGACGATGAAGTCAAATTCTGCCATGTATTTCTCTCCTGCTCTGCCCAGCGTGCCTTTATGGTCTCGCTGCTTTCCCGGGAGCCGTCATGGCTCCACCCGGGCGGTTTGATTAAATAGTTGATCTTGTAGCGCCACGGGGCGCTCCACAAATCCTTCGCGATGCCGATCCATTCATGGAAGGCGGCCCAGAACAGGTTGAAACTGTCGAGGTTCTTGATGATGCCATAGCGGATATTCTCGGCATCGGTTTCCGGTTCGTAGGTCCCGAACATCTTGTCCCAGATGATGAAGACGCCGGCATAATTGCGGTCGAGATAGCGCGGATTGGTCGCATGGTGCACGCGGTGGTGGGAAGGGGTGTTCATCACCGCCTCAAACCAGCGTGGCATCCGGTCGATCGCCTCGGTGTGGATCCAATATTGATAGATCAGGTTCAGTCCCGACAGGAAGAATATCAGCGCCGGCGGAAAGCCCAGGTAAAAGAGTGGCATCGAGAAGAGAAAGCTGAGGGCAAAAAAGCCCGTCCAGGTCTGCCGCAAGGCCGTGGTCAGATTATAATGCTGGCTGCTGTGGTGGATCACGTGCGCCGCCCAGAACCAGCGGACGCGGTGCGCGGTGCGGTGGAACCAGTAATAGGTGAAATCGTCGAGAACGAAGGCCAGTGGCACGATCCACAGCGCATTGGGCCAGCCGAGCTGGATATCGAAAATGCGGTGCTCGTAAACCCAAAGGCTCAGCGCCAGAACAAAGCCGCCGGTCAGGATGCCGGCAACGAGACTGCCGGTCCCCAGCGCCAGCGACGTGAAGGCATCTTTGGTTTCATAGCGAACCCGGGCGTTTTTCCGGCTCCACCACCATTCCAGTGCAACGGTGATGACGAAAAAGGGAATCGCCCAGGTCGTCGGTGATGGCAGGTTCTCCATAACCGACTATTTACACCAATGTTAGTGACTGTCTAGCCTCTAGCGTCAGCTTCCGGCGGCCAGCGCATCAATCATCGCGCGGACCGGCGTAATATCATAGCCGGCATTGCCAGCCAGCCGTGCGATCTCGTCGGGTTCCATGCCCTGTTTTGCCTGCGCCAGCGCCCATAACAGAGTCGAGCGGGTGCCCGAGCGGCAATAGGCGAGGGCTTTGTCCCCTTCGGCAAGCGCGGCAATCATCGCATCGACTTGCGGGCCGGAAAAGCCACTGTGCGTGATCGGAATCGCGATATATTTCAGGCCGGCGTCCCGCGCGGCCGCTTCGATGTCGGCGCTTTGCGGGGCACCCGGATCCTCGCCGTCGGGGCGGTTGTTGATGATCAGGCTGACGCCCTCGGCCTTGGCAGCGGCGACATCGTCCAGCGAGATTTGCGGCGATACGCTGAGATTGTCATTGATCTTGCGGAACATATTCTGGGTCTCCTCTGTCGGAACATTGCTGTCGTTGGCGGTCGCCGTTGCCGCGCTACAGCCCGCCAGGACAATAGGTAATATAACGGAGACCAGGTTGAAATATCGTTTCATGCCGCTTCGGTCATTTCACGGATCACGGCCAGAAAGGCTTCACCATGTTTCTCCAGTTTGGCTGCGCCGATGCCCGGCAGCTCGCCGAGCGCCGACAGGCTGCCCGGTTTCAGGCCGGTCATATCACGCAGCACGCTGTCATGGAAGATGACATAAGGCGGGACGCCGAGTTCCTTGGCCAGTTCCATGCGCTTTGCCCGCAGTGCTTCGAACAGGGGATCGCCAAAGGGGTTTGGCGAGGCCGTGCCCCCGCGCCGTTTGCGTGAGGCACGCTTGGGCGGTTCGACGATGGCGACTTCCTGTTCACCCTTGAGTATCTTGCGCGCCTCGGGGCCGAACATCAGGCCGCCATGTTCGGTGTTGCGCAAAGCATCGCGGAGTAGCAGCGAGCGGGACACCGGCTTGATCAGTGCAGCTTCCTCCTCTCCGACAATATCGAAAACCGACAGCTGGTCGTGGCCGCGCGAGAGGATTTTTTCATCCTGCCTGCCGGTGAGAACGGCTTCGAGATGGGTGACCCCGAAACTCTGGCCGGTGCGGTAAACGGCGGACAAGAATTTGCGTGCCAGTTCGGTGACATTGCGGGTCTTCGGAGCGTTCAGGCAATTGTCGCAATTGCCGCATCGCTCGGGAGGATTTTCGCCAAAATGGCGGAGCAACACCGCGCGGCGGCACCCCGGGGTTTCGACCAGACCGCCGAGCGCCGCCAGCCTGGTCCGCTCGCTCTCCAGTCGGGTCTCGTCGATCTCGCCAAGCCGCTGCCGCGCTCTGGCGAAATCTTCCGCACCCCAGAACATATGCGCTTCGGCCGGGTCGCCGTCGCGGCCGGCGCGGCCGGTTTCCTGATAATAAGCCTCAATCGATTTGGGCAGCCCGGCATGGGCAACAAAGCGGACATCCGGCTTGTCGATGCCCATGCCAAAGGCGATCGTGGCGACCATCACCATATCTTCCGAAGCAACGAAATTATGCTGGTTCTGCTGGCGCACTTCCGGTGGCAGGCCAGCGTGATAGGCGCGCGCGCTGCGTCCGGTAGCAGCAATCTGGCTGGCCATTTTCTCGGTCGCGGCGCGGGTCTGCGCATAGATTATGCCCGGTCCCGGGATGCGGTCGACCAGATCGCCGACCTGCCGTGCAAGGCCGCTGCGCGGACTCATGCTGTAGCGGATATTGGGCCGGTCGAAACCAGCGAGGATCAGCCCGTCCTGCTCGATCCCCAGCTGCACCAATATATCGTCGCGGGTATGCGCATCGGCGGTAGCGGTCAGCGCCAGCCTTGGCACTGACCCGAAATGGTCGAGCAGCGGGCGCAGCAGGCGATAGTCGGGGCGGAAATCATGACCCCATTCGGACACGCAATGCGCTTCGTCGATGGCGAAGAGCGAAACATCGGTCTGCTCCAGCAATTCCCGGAAATGGGGCTGGGAAGCACGTTCCGGCGCGGCGTAGAGCAGGTCCAGCTCGCCCGCCCTTAGCCGGGCAATCGTCTCCGCGCGATTGTCATCGGCGGAGGTGAGGGTGGCCGCCCTTATCCCGACCGCCTCGGCGCTGCGCAACTGGTCGTGCATCAGCGCGATCAGCGGGGAGATCACAATGGTGGTGCCCTTGTTGGCAATGGCGGGAAGCTGGTAGCAGAGAGACTTGCCCGACCCGGTCGGCATCACGGCAAGCGTGTTTCGCTTCGCCATCACCCGGTCCATCACTGGTTCCTGCATGCCGCGAAAGCTGCTGTAGCCGAATGTCGATTTGAGCAGGGGAAGGAGCGCTTCGGTCATGGATCATTCCCTAGCCAGAGACGCCACCATGCGAAACCGCAAAATCGCAAATGACCGAAAATGGTATTTTGGCTGGCGGTCAGGCGGGTTCCCGCTGGTCCTCCGCCTGCCGCTTCCACATGTCCGCATAGAGCCCGCGCTTGACCAGCAACTGCCGGTGGCTGCCGCGTTCGGCGATCCGCCCTTCGTTGAGCACGATAATTTCGTCGGCATGGGTGATGGTCGATAGCCGGTGGGCGATGATCAAGGTGGTCCGCCGTTCCGATATCTTGGCAAGCGTCGCCTGGATTTCGTCCTCGGTACGGCTGTCGAGCGCCGACGTGGCTTCGTCGAGGATCAGGATCGGCGGGTTTTTCAGCAATGTCCGCGCGATTGCGACGCGCTGTTTCTCGCCGCCGGACAGTTTCAGCCCGCGCTCGCCGACCTGTGTGTCATAGCCGTCCGGCAATTTGGCGATAAAGTCATCCAGAGCGGCGCCGCGCGCGGCATCCTCGATCTCGATCTGGGTTGCCCCTTCGCGGCCATAACCGATATTATAGCCGATGCTGTCGTTGAACAGTACGCTGTCCTGCGGAACAATGCCGATTGCGCCGCGCAGACTGTGCTGGGTGACTTCGGCTATATCCTGGCCATCGATCAATATCCGTCCGGCCTGCGGATCATAGAAACGGAACAGCAATCGCGCGATTGTCGATTTGCCGGCACCGGAAGGCCCGACAATGGCGAGCGTTCCGTCCGCCGGCACCTCGAAATCGAGCCCGTGCAATATCTGGCGATCGTCATCATAGTTGAACACGACATTTTCAAAGCGCACCGTGCCCTCGGAAATCTGCAGCGCCTTTGCGTCCGGCTTGTCGACGACTTCCTGCTTGGTATCGATTAGCTTGAACATCGCGTCCATGTCGACCAGGCCCTGACGGATGGTGCGATAGACCATACCGAGCAGGTCGAGCGGCCGGAACAGCTGCATCAGCAGCGCGTTGACCAGCACCAGATCACCGACCGTCAGATCGCCCTGTTGCCAGCCGTAGACGCTGAACGCCATCGCGCCGATCATTGTCAGATTGGTGATGATCGACTGGCCGATATTGAGCAGGCCAAGCGAATTTTCCGATTTGACCGCAGCGGCGGCCCAGTCTTTCATCGCCTTGTCATAGCGCTCGGCCTCGCGCTGTTCGGCGGTGAAATATTTGACCGTCTCGTAGTTGAGCAAAGCATCGACCGAGCGGCCGATTACCCTTGTATCCATGTCGTTCATCTTCGCCCGCAGCGCATTGCGCCAGTCGGTGACCTTGCGGGTGAAGGTGATGTATATGACGACCATCGCCATCGTTGCGGCGACCAGCCCGAAGCCGAATTTGATCTGGAAAATGACCAGCACCGCGGTCAGCTCGACGACCGTCGGCGCGATGTTGAACAGCAGGAAATAGAGCATGATATCGATACTCTTGGTCCCGCGTTCGATGATCTTGGTGACTTCGCCGGTGCGGCGGCCCAGATGGAAGCGCAACGACAGGCTGTGGAGGTGCGTGAAGACATTGGTGGCAAGGCGCCGCGCGGCCTGCTGGCCAACCTTTTCGAACACGATATTGCGCAGATTGTCGAACATCACCTGACCGAAGCGGGCTAGGCCATAAGCCGCGACAAGCGCGAGCAAGACCGTCAGTTCGGTGCCGAGATCCTCGTCCGACATGCCGTCGATGACCGCCTTGTACAGAAACGGCATCGTCAGAACGGCGGCCTTGGCGCATAACACCAGCAGGCCGGCAATGATGATACGCAACCGCAGCCCCGGCTCGCCCTTGGGCCAGAGATAGGGCAGGAACCGCTTGAGCGTAGGGATCATCGGCGGGTCGATCTGACCCTCGGTGGCATAATCAGGTGGCATGGGCCGGATGTAGGACCGACGGCGCCGAAAGTCTATCCGGCTATAAATTCACCAGCGGGGTGCGTCAGAAGCTGCCGCTGACCGTCAGCCGGTAGATCAGGCCGAATTCGCGGCTGCGATCCTCGACAAAGGCGACCGGTCCGTTGCGCCTGCCTCTCATAAATCCGCGGTCCAGATCCCCCGGCTGACCCAGAAGATCACCAAAGGCGGTGCGGGTGAAATTCTCGGACCGACCGAACAGATTGCCGAGATTGGCCTGCACGGTCAGTCCGAACACATTCTTATGCTCGACAAATATCCAGCTATAGGGCGCGCCCGTGCGAAAGCGGGTGATCTGGTCCAGCCGCAGAAAATCCGAATAGCGGAAATCCTCGACACCGGCGCCCCATGCCCAGTTGCTGCCGGGAATATCGTGACGCAATGTGGCTTCATAGGTAAATATCTTGTCATCGCTGATCCGCCGGTGGATGCCTGTCAGGGGATCGCGCAGCGAACTTTTGCGAAGCTCGCCTTCGACATCAAGCTTGGCGCCATTCCAGCCTATGGGATCGAACAATATGCTGGTCACCATTTCCACGCCATAGCTTGTCGCGCTGTCGAGATTGCCGCGCGCCTCGGTGGTGGCCGTGATCGGGATGGAATCAACAATATCGCTGAATTTCTCGCCGTAAATATTGACGGTCAGCGATCCCCATGGCCCCAGTTTCTGCGTCGCCTCCAGCTCCGCGCGCCAGCTTTGCGGCGGGACCAGTTCGGGATTTCCGGCATTGCCGTTATTTTGCGATACATCGACCGACTGGACGAAGTCGAAGAAATTGAGCTGGCCGACCGACCGGTCGATCTTCAGGCTGATGTCGAGAGCCGGCTGCGGTCGCCATGCCAGCGATACGGATCCCTTCGGGCGAATGAACGACCGGCTCTGGCCCGCCGCGCCGCTCTGGCTGATCTTGCTATATTCACCGCCCAATGTCGCCTGCAGGGTGAGCGTCTCCGTCAGCGGACGCCCATAGGAGCCGATGATCTCGCCGCGATATTCGGTGACCTTGCTATTGGCGTTGGTCAGCGCGACCGGCTGGAATATGCCCTGATCGTCGAGCGCCGCCAGCATGCCTTCATTGTCGAGAAAATTATAGGCGCCTTCGACACTGACGCCCCAGTCGGTTCCGCCGGTCGTTTTCCAGCCATATTCGGCGCGCAGGATCGACTCGCCCTCATCGGTCACCGTGTCAAAGCGGCTGCCGTTGGCGGGCGTGACGCCGTCGGTAAATGTCTGGCCAAAGAAATCGCTGACCGGACTATGTTCGAAACGCTGCAAGCCGATGAGCTTAAGACGGCCACTGCCGAGACCGAATTCATAGTCTGCGCTGAATTCGGCATTCCATTCATTCTCGCGGCTGGAATAATGTTCGAAAATATCGGGCTGGCTGGCCTGGGTGCGATCGGTGTCCACCGTTTCCCGGCGCCGGAACAGTTGATAGGCGGCATTGGCGTTGAATGTCGAACCGCTGTCGCTGGTGCGGCTATAGGCTCCGCTCAGCTTCGGCGCCTCCTGGCGATAGCGGGCGACCTCGTCGCGCTCGAACAATAGATTGCCGAAGCGGTCGGTGACCTGTTCCGGTCCTTCGACGCCGTTGCGCGCCGCATCATTTTCGACCGACAGGGTAAAATCGCCCTTGCCCAGTTTGCCGCTGACAGAGGCGTCGCCGGAAAGCCAGTCATTGCCCGCGCGGCGCCATACCGGTTCCCATTTGAAACTGCCGCGCAGCCCGCTGGTCTCGCTAGTGTTGGTCACAAGATTGAGCACCTGGCCGGACAGGCCGGAAATGCTCAGCGTGGCGCCATCGACGATTTCTATGCGCATGACATTGGCCGCGGAAATCCGGCCGAGAAAGGTGAAGGCGTCGCTATTCTTGCCCGATATGCGAGCGCCATTGATCAGCACATTTTCATCGGCCTGGCCCAGACCGCGTTCATCGTCGTCGCCCGTGTCGATAATGAAGCCGGGTACCTGGCGGACCATGTCCAGCGCGGTGCGGGGATTGAAGCGGACAAATTGTTCGGACTCGTAGACCTGCCGTCCGTCCTCGATGCGGGGCTGCAGCGACGAGAGACTGTCGCTTTGCGCCTGTGCTGCGACGGGGAAGAGCGCGGAACCGATCATTGCTCCCATGACAAAGCGTTTCAAAGCGCGGTTTCGATTGTGCAAAATATTCCTCCCCAGGCATCCGTTGTGGATGGGGTGCTGCTATGTCCGATTGGTTGCACCCGATACCGGCTTTCGATAAACTACATTCGTAGTCGGACAAACAGCTTCCTCTGTGCCGGGCGGTAAATCCTTCGAATCTTATGGTTTATGAAAGAAAAGCACCCAGGCCGCCGCGCAATTGGCGAGCGTGTAGACAAAATAGAAAATCACCGCGCTGAGCATCCCCATATTGGCAAAGATCATCGCCGCGGCGAGCATGAAAAATTCCAGAAAATAGCTGCCGTGGGGGCCGAGAATCTTCCGGAAACTGCCACGCGCTTCGGCCATCAGCGGATGATTGCTCTCGAGCATGGCCTTGTGCATCGCGAAATTGCCGATGCCGCAGAGGAAGATGATGAAAATATACATGGCTGCAATATAGGCCCGTTTGCTGCCATTGTCATTTGCTCAGATAAATAAGCCTCCGGTCGGGCAGACACAGGTTCCGCCTGTGCACGGCCTTGCGGCGGCTTCAGTCCGGGCTGGCGATCAAGGCGCCGTTATCGTGAAGCCCGGCACCGCTTCGGTCTCGACATGTCCTTTGTGGTACATGTCCATATAGACATTGACCTTTCCCGGTGCGGCTTCGCCACAGTCCACATTATAGACATCCATCATATTGCCATAAGGACTGGCCCCGACGCTTCCGCCCCGCGCATAAGCCGGAGCCGAGCCGTCGGAACATTGCAGCCGGTTCAGATAGGCGCGCTGCCCCTGCGGCATGGCTGCCCGCACCGGATTTTCAGCGCTCCCGAAGGGATGTTCGGATGCCCGCTCGATCGCTTGCTCGAGCTTTTTCCCCGAGACCATCGATTCACCTGCCATCATCGCAGCAATCGGATCGCGCGCAATCGCCGACGTGGCGACGGATCCCGCGGTGCCAAGCATCAGAATTGTCAGAACCACAGATTTGTTCATAACATCACACTCCTTCCAATAGCTTCTCTTTCTTTATCTTCTCCTGCCAGACCAGCGGTGCGAGATGGTGCACGCTCTGTCCTTCGGCATCGACCGCGACGGTGACCGGCATGTCCTGTACTTCGAATTCGTAGATGGCTTCCATGCCGAGCTCTTCAAAGCCGACCACTTTCGATCCCTTGATCGCGCGGGATACCAGATAGGCGCTGCCGCCGACCGCCATCAGATAGGCGCTCTTGTGCTTCTTGATCGAACCGACCGTGTCCAGCCCGCGTTCGGCCTTGCCGACCATCGCCAGCAGGCCCTGTTCCAGCATCATGTCGGTGAACTTGTCCATCCGCGTCGCGGTGGTCGGGCCAGCGGGGCCAACCACTTCCTCGCCTACCGGGTCGACGGGGCCGACGTAATAGATGACGCGACCCCGGAACTCGACCGGCAATTCTTCGCCGGCTGCCAGCATATCCTTGATCTTCTTGTGCGCGGCATCGCGGCCGGTCAGCATCTTGCCATTGAGCAGCAGCCGGTCGCCATGTTTCCATGTTGCGACTTCGGCGGCATCCAGCTGGTCGAGCTGCACGCGCTTCGCTTCCGATGAAGGCGTCCAGTTGACGTCCGGCCATTCGTCGAGCTTCGGCGCTTCTAGATAAGCGGGCCCGCTGCCGTCGAGCGTGAAATGCGCGTGGCGGGTGGCGGCGCAATTGGGGATCATCGCGACCGGTTTGCCAGCGGCGTGGCACGGCCAGTCGTTGATCTTGACGTCGAGGATGGTGGAGAGCCCGCCCAGTCCCTGCGCGCCGATGCCGAGCGCGTTGACCTTGTCAAAAATCTCGATGCGCATTTCCTCGATATCGTTGCGCGGCCCGCGTTCCTTGAGCTGGCCCATGTCAATCGGGTCCATCAGGCTCTGCTTGGCGAGCAATACGGCGCGTTCGGCGGTGCCGCCGATACCGATGCCGAGCATGCCGGGCGGGCACCAGCCGGCGCCCATCTGCGGGATCATTTCCAGCACCCAGTCGACGATATTGTCGCTCGGGTTCATCATCTTGAATTTCGATTTATTCTCCGATCCGCCGCCCTTGGCCGCGACATCAACAGAGACCTTGTCACCGGGCACCATTTCGACATGCAGAACAGAAGGGGTGTTGTCCTTGGTATTGCGCCGGGTGAAGGCGGGATCGGTCAGGATCGAGGCGCGCAGCTTGTTCTCCGGATGGAGATAGGCGCGGCGCACGCCTTCATCGACAATTTCCTGCATCGATTGCGAAGTATCATCAAGCCGGCAATCCATGCCCCATTTGACGAAGACATTGACGATACCCGTGTCCTGGCAGATCGGCCGGTGCCCCTCGGCGCACATTTTCGAATTGGTCAGAATCTGCGCGATCGCATCCTTGGCCGCAGGCGATTTCTCCGCCTCATAGGCTTTGCCGAGCGCCCGGATATAATCCATCGGATGATAGTAAGAGATGAATTGCAATGCGTCGGCAACGCTTTCGATCAGGTCGGCGGTCTTGATGGTCGTGGTCATGAATGCTCCAGAATATCGGCGATATGCGGTTGGATTGCCTTTAGGCCGATATGACCGGACCGGGCAAGTTTTTGTCGCGCTTCGCTCCCCCATGAATGTCTGACCTCGATACCATCGCTGGTCGGTGCCAAGCGGCTATCAATATCGTGCAGGATATAATTCGGCTTTCGCTGCATGCTGCGATTGCGAACGGGCCGGCGAAACGATACGGACGATGGAACGGGAAACGCCACAGGCACATAAGGGACCCCAAAGCTATGCGCGCGCGTGATTTCCTGCTTCTTGTACTGGTCTGCCTGATCTGGGCGTCGAACAATGTCTTGAGCAAGATCATCGTCGACGACTGGGCGGTTCCGCCCGTTTTCTACGCCGCGCTGCGCTTTGCTGTGGTCGCGCTGGTGATGCTGCCATGGCTGTTGCCCATGCCCCGCCCGGCCTGGCGGATCCTCTTGATCGGGCTTTTGATGGGCGGCGGGAATTTCGCGCTGCTGTTCATCGGTCTGCAGACGACCTCGCCCTCTTCGGCGGCGATCATATTGCAGCTCGGGGTTCCCTTTACGATAATGCTCTCGATGCTCATGCTTGGCGAGCGGGTGCATTGGCGGCGCGGAGTCGGTATTGCCCTGACTCTGCTCGGGGTGTTGCTGGTGATCTGGCGTCCCGAAGGGTTGACCCTGACCGCAGGCCTCTGGTTCGTCGCTGCCGCTGCCTTCGCGGGGTCGGCTGGCGCCGTGCTGATGAAGCGCGTGGACAATGTCACGCCCTTCCGCTTTCAGGCCTGGGTTGGCCTGGTATCGGTGATCTCGCTGACACTATGTTCAGCCTTGTTCGAACAAGGGCAATGGGTCGCCGCTCAGACTGCCGGATGGCCGCTTGCCGCCGCCGTGCTGTTCACCGCGTTGATTGTATCGGTTGGCGCGCATTCGGCTTATTATTCCCTGATCGGTCGATATGAAGCCAATCTTCTTGCCCCGCTAACCCTGATAACGCCACTGGCGACCATCGGATTGGGCGTCTGGATCACCAATGATGCTTTTGATCTGCGGATGGCGCTGGGGGCGGCGCTGGCGATCGGTGGCGTGCTGATCGTGGCGCTCAGGCCCAGACCGGCCACCGCGCTGCTGGTGGATCGCGAGCAGCGGTAGAGGTCGTGAAAGATCTCGGTGAATTGTCGTTAAGGAGATGATGATTTTCGGCTATCGATCAGCTTCGCTGCCGCTCGTCATATCGCTACTGATCGATACTGGGATGTAAGGGTGTTTTCGTTACGAACGCCTTGGAACAGGATTCTCGTTCGGAAAGCTTCTTGGCGTCATGCCTGTGCGCAGTTTCGATTTTCCGGGACATCAATTTTACCGGGCCAATTACCGGCAAAATCAAATTCTGTGTCGGCGGTTCTCCGCCAAAATGGTGCGCGATTGCGAGTCCGGGGCGGGCCGCAAGCCTGCCGGAAGGCTTTTGGTCCAGGCCTACGGTTCCGGGGCGATATGAATATTGCTTCGATGGGATATCTGTTCGTTCCGGGTTTTGAATCCGAAGGGACTTTGTCCCGATATAATTGACTCAGGAAATTCGCTGATGGGATGGCTGATCATGCTTCAGCGCTCTGCCCGACTAGCTCGGATTGAAACGGAAACCGGATTCAAAAGGAGAGGGCAATGACTTCGAGTCTGATTCTTTTGCCAAATCCAGTTCAATCAATATGGGCTTTTCATATCTGGTCTTGTTGCTGGCAGGTTTTGTTTCTTTTTTCTGTTCATGAATCATATTTCTGGTCCAAATCTGATTGTGCATAACTAGATATTTACGCATCTAGGTTCAGGACCTATTAAATAGCTTGCATGATTGGTAGAAGGTTGATTCAATGGTGGCATCAAAGGAGGTGCCGCTGATGAGTGATCTGTTTATGTTGAGCAAGGCGCAGATGCGCCGGATAGAGCCATATTTCCCGTTATCGCACGGAGTTCCGAGAGTTGATGACCGGCGTGTATTGAGTGGCATTGTCTTCGTGATCCGTAATGGGTTGCGTTGGCGCGATGCCCCTGCAGCCTATGGCCCTCATAAGACGATCTATAATCGCTTTATCCGCTGGAGCCGTATGGGTGTGTTCAACAAGATATTCTCTGCTCTGGCAGCTACCAGCGATGCCGATGACGTGCTGATGATTGATGCCACGCACTTGAAAGCGCATCGCACCGCTGCCAGCCTTTTAAAAAAGGGTCTGTTTCCAGATATATCGGAAGAACGAAGGGCGGCTTAAACTCCAAGCTCCATGCCGTGTGTGACGGGTCAGGCAGGCCGTTGGTCCTGTGTTTAAGCGAAGGGCAGATGAGCGATCATATCGGTGCAAAGCTCACATATTCCGCGCTACCCGATCATGCCCTCTGCATGATCGGGGACAAAGGCTATGACAGCGACGAGTATCGCGCCGCCCTGCAGGCCAAAGGCATCACGCCGTGCATCCCGCCGCGAAAGGGACGGATATTACCCGCTGACTTCGACAAAACCCTCTACCGGCAACGTCACAAAATCGAGAATATGTTCGGACGCATCAAGGACTGGAGGCGTATCCACACCCGCTATGACCGATGCGCACATACCTTCATGTCCGCCATCGCAATCGCAGCTACCGTCATCTTCTGGCTCAGTTAATGAGTCCTGACCCTAGACTCTTGAAGAATCGATCTACTATAGTCTCTACTATATCATCTAGTAAATAAAATCAAATACTGGTCCCCTTGTGTAATGTAATTGAGTGTATTTTAATGTATTCTAATGTAAATCACGTCACGGGAGGCGACCGGTTTGTTTGTTCTTGCTGAAGAGGAAATTCTGCCGGAGGCCTCGCGGTCGATTTGACTCGGCCCAGATCATCATTGTCGCCAATATGGTTAATGACGAAGCGCGAAAATTGTCTTCCGGTAAAATGCGATCCGCTCATTTGATCCACCACATATGTTGTCACATTTCCGTCATTCCCACCTGTGGATGATCTGTGGAAAGATTTTTTTGTAAATATTGGCATCGGCTCTTGCACAATGCCGGAGGCCTAGAAGGTCCACGCGTCGCGGCATGTTGTCCGGAATCGCCGGGCGACGAAGCGATTCATTTATACGACGAACAGAGTCGTTAAAATGTAATTTACCCCCTTGCATAAAATTCTGATTCAGCCACTATAGGTTGTGGTTCGGCCTAGGGGGCACACCAACTGATAGTGGTTAGTCGTATTTAACGCCGACTCGGTGGACACCTCCCTTTGTGCCAAATGTACAGTGAGAAATACCGGATTTGGGTAAGAAAAAAATGCCCGCCGGGGCGTGAATAATGTTAGAGTGAATGCTTCGGCATGAGTCGAACAAGACAGGAACAAACGCCCGGACACAATCCCGGTGGTCGATCGGTCGATACGCCGTTGTGATCGTTGATTTAGTAGAGTGACTTGAGGGGGCTTTGATGGATTTTAGAGACAACCGCGACAACGAGAATGTGTCGGGAACAGATGTGAGTGAGAGTGAAATGGGCGCGGAAGTATTGGACAAGCCAGAAAGCCAGGCTGAAAGCACGAAGCCGACCAGCGAACCGGAAGTCAGCAAGAAGGCTGCTGCAGAAGCCGCCGCGACCAAGGATAATGACGAGAAGGAACTGAAGGCCGAGCGCGACAGCCACAGCGTCGAAAAGCGCCGCTTCAAGATCAAGCTGGACGAAAGCCGCGATGATCTGCTCACCGACTTTGGCAAGGAAACACTCAACGACCGCTATCTGCTGCCCGGCGAATCCTATCAGGACCTGTTTGCCCGTGTGGCCGATGCCTATGCGGATGACCAGGATCATGCCCAGCGGCTCTATGACGCGATTTCCAAGCTCTGGTTCATGCCGGCGACGCCTGTATTGTCGAACGGCGGTACCGGACGCGGTCTGCCGATCAGCTGCTATCTCAACAGCGTCGACGACAGTCTTGGCGGCATCGTCAATACGTGGAACGAGAATGTCTGGCTCGCCTCGCGCGGCGGCGGCATCGGCACCTATTGGGGCAGCGTCCGCGGTATCGG
The DNA here is from genome assembly GCF_002776575.1 of Sphingorhabdus sp. YGSMI21. Classification (GTDB taxonomy): domain Bacteria; phylum Pseudomonadota; class Alphaproteobacteria; order Sphingomonadales; family Sphingomonadaceae; genus Parasphingorhabdus. The sequence continues at coordinate 2,356,970 of NZ_CP022548.1, forward strand.
TGAACCGGTCGGCCTGAACGGCAAGACATCGGGTATCATTCCGTTCGTCCGCGTGATGGACAGCCTGACCTTGGCGATTTCGCAGGGGTCGCTGCGCCGTGGTTCGGCGGCTTGCTATCTCGACGTCAACCATCCGGAAATCGAAGAATTTCTGGAAATCAGAAAGCCTTCCGGCGATTTTAACCGGAAAGCCCTGAACCTGCACCACGGTGTGTTGCTGACCGACGAATTCATGGAAGCGGTCCGCGACGGCACGGAATTTGAGCTCAAGTCACCGAAAGACGGATCTGTCCGCGGCACGGTTGACGCGCGCAGCCTGTTCCAGAAGCTGGTCGAAACACGGCTGGCCACGGGTGAGCCCTATATCATCTTCAGCGATACGGTGAACCGGATGATGCCCAAGCATCACCGTGACCTGGGCCTGAAAGTATCGACTTCCAACCTGTGCTCGGAAATCACCTTGCCTACGGGCCGCGATCATCTCGGCGAAGACCGGACGGCTGTCTGCTGCCTGTCATCGCTCAATCTCGAGACATGGGATGAATGGTCGGTCGAGAAGGGCTTTATCGAAGATGTCATGCGTTTCCTCGACAATGTCCTGCAGGACTATATCGACCGCGCGCCGGAAGAAATGGCGCGGGCGAAATATAGCGCGATGCGCGAGCGCAGCGTCGGTCTTGGCGTGATGGGCTTCCACAGCTTCCTTCAGGCCCGCGGCCTCGGCTTCGAAAGTGCGCTGGCAAAATCCTGGAACTTCAAGATCTTCAAGCATGTTTCAGCCAAGGCGTCCGAAGCCAGCATGATGCTGGCCAAGGAACGCGGCCCTTGCCCCGATGCAGCCGACCAGGGCGTGATGGAGCGTTTCTCCTGCAAAATGGCGATCGCACCGACCGCGTCGATCAGCATCATCTGCGGCGGCGCCTCGGCTTGTATCGAACCGATCCCGGCGAATATCTATACCCACAAGACGCTCTCGGGCAGCTTCATCGTGAAGAACCCGCATCTGCTGAAATTGCTGCAGGAAAAGAGCAAGGACAGCAACAATGTCTGGAACTCGATCCTCGAGAAGGGCGGCAGCGTCCAGCATCTCGATTTCCTCAGCCCGGAAGAAAAGGACGCGTACAAGACCAGCTTCGAGATCGACCAGCGCTGGCTGCTCGAACTGGCTGCCGACCGTACGCCGTTCATCGACCAGGCGCAGTCGCTCAACCTGTTCATCCCGGCCGATGTCGACAAGTGGGACCTGCTGATGCTCCACTTCCGCGCCTGGGAGCTGGGCATCAAGTCGCTTTACTATCTGCGCTCGAAATCGATCCAGCGCGCCGGTTTTGCCGGTGGCGAGACGATGATGAGCGAACCGGCAACCGGCGGCGGCGTGGAGGCGGACAACACGCTCGACCCGAAAAAGGTCGAACTGATGACCACCGCCGGCACCACCGATTATGACGAATGTCTGGCGTGCCAATAGCATCAAAGCACAGCGGATCAGGATCGAGCGAATAGAATGAGAGCAGGAGCAGGAGCATATCTGGTGATGTTCGGGATCATGGTGATCCTGATCGTTCTGATCATGGCATTTTATCCGCAATATCGCGTCTATTCGCAGCGATTGGCGGGCGAAGCTTCCCTGGCTGAAGCGCAATCATCTCGGCAAGTTGCAGTTCTCGAAGCGCGTGCAAGACGGGAAAGCGCGAAAGAACTGGCCGCTGCTGAAATTCTGCGGGCGGAAGGGGCGGCCAAGGCCAATGCAATTTTGCAGGACAGTTTGGGTGGTCCGGATGGCTATTTGCGATATTTGCAGATTCAGGCACTGGAATCGTCCCGCGCGTCCTTGATTTATGTTCCAACCGAAAGCGGTTTGCCGATCACGGAATCCGCGAGAATTAGGCCGGGTCTGTGATGGAAAATTGACACGGTAGATTTTGCCCACTGCCCCCTCCCTTTTGCTCCTTTCGGGAGGGGGCCGTTTTTTGAAAGTAAAGGCGCGCGCAGCACATCAATTGTCATCCCAGCGAAGGCTGGGATCCAGACCAAAATATGCTGTATGAAACAAGATTGGATTAGGCCCCAGCCGCCGCTGGGGTGACGAGTAAAGCGGAGAACGAGTAAATGTCACTTCTGGAAGCACGCAAAACCTACAAGCCCTTCGAATATCCCTGGGCCTATGAATTCTGGAAGCGGCAGCAGCAGATCCACTGGATGCCGGAAGAAGTGCCGCTTGGCGAGGATTGCCGCGACTGGGCGCAGAAGCTGACCGATCACGAACGCAATCTGCTGACCCAGATTTTCCGCTTCTTCACCCAGGCCGATGTCGAGGTGCAGGATTGCTATCACGACAAATATGGCCGGGTGTTCAAGCCGACCGAAATCAAGATGATGCTGACCGCGTTCAGCAACATGGAAACCGTCCATATCGCCGCCTACTCGCATCTGCTCGACACGATCGGCATGCCGGAAAGCGAATATTCGATGTTCCTCGAATATGAAGCGATGAAGGACAAGCACGATTATATGGGCACGTTCGGCGTCGACAATGACGAGGATATCGCCAAGACGCTGGCGATGTTCGGCGGCTTCACCGAAGGGCTGCAGCTGTTCGCCAGCTTCGCCATGCTGATGAACTTCCCGCGCTTCAACAAGATGAAGGGCATGGGCCAGATCGTCTCCTGGTCGGTCCGCGACGAAAGCCTGCACTGCGAGGGCATCATCAAGATGTTCCACACCTTCGTGCAGGAACGCGACTGCCTGACCAAGTCGGTCAAGGAAGATATTATCGACTGCTGCCAGAAAACCGTCCGCCTGGAAGATGCCTTCATCGACCTCGCGTTCAGCGACGGCCCGGTCACCGGCATGACCGCCAAGGAAATCAAGAAATATATCCGCTATATCGCCGACTGGCGTCTGGGACAGCTCGGCTTCCAGCCGATCTACATGGTCGAAGACCACCCGCTGCCCTGGCTGGCGCCCCTCCTGAACGGGGTCGAACACGCCAATTTCTTCGAAGCCCGCGCCACCGAATATTCCAAAGGCGCGACCAAGGGCGAGTGGAACGACGTCTGGTCGAGCTTCGACCAGCGCAAGGGCAAGGTTGCGAACGAGGACGAAGTGGCCGCAGATGACGGGCCGGATATGTTTGCGGAAGCGGGGGTTGCTGCGGAGTAGGGGATGGAAAACTTGGATGGAGATTTGACCGGCTTAGATCCGCGGATAGTCGCGAATTATATTATAGATAGGGCGGAAGGGCCAATACGTCACATCGCACTTCAGAAACTTTTATATTTTTCGCACTGCCTATACCTGATGAGATTTAAGAAGCCTCTGATCAAAGGTTATTTCGAGGCTTGGACGTATGGTCCAGTCCATCCCGCAGTGTATTCTGCCTTCAAGGGACAAGGGGCCGCCCCAATTAAGAAAAAAGCTTTGAAGAAGGACCTACGAACAGGATCGCATTCAGAATTGCCAAGCTTATCTGACCCAGAAGCCAGGAAGGTCGTTAATTTGACAATGGCCGCCTACGAGGGGCTCTCTGATAGCCAGCTTGTAAACTTGTCGCATGCTGCCGGTGGACCATGGGATGTCATTAAGAACAAAAGTAAATCTGAAAAACTGATTGGACTTAAAATTCCTAACGAATTGATTTTAGCAGAGTTTCGAAATCACAAGTTACCTTCACATATGTTAGACAATACAGGAGCAATAGATGGGCAAGAAGATACGCCACTTACCTATAACGGACTTGGCTAGGATCGCAGTCATGGATTCCGAGCTCCGTTTCCCTGCGTTGCAACAGGTAAACACTGGTGGAGGAGGTCCAAGCTATAGGCCTACACGTCAAAAGCTAGCTGATGTTGTGGATCGCAAACCCGGAATGTTTGAATCCGAACGAGCTCCTTGGTCAGTTGTTGAAGAAGACTTGAAAAAACTCTCTTATTCCGACCGAGAAGAGAAAATGAACTTACTCGCAGGTAAGTCCATTTATAATTATTGTGCAAAAAATGATGTGCATGCAAGAGAATTGGAAGGTTATCCACTTTCGTTTAATGTAGGACTAAAGCTTGTTTGCTGGTCGCCAGCGTTGTTTGTCTATCCAGACCGAATTAGCGTTCCATTTTTTGATATGCGGAGAAAGTATTTTCTTACTCCGGGGGCGACGAAGTTTATGTTCAGTGTAATGAATATCGCTTTGCGTGAAAATAACCCTGATTACTCAGAGGTGGAATTCGAAGTTTTGCGATTGTCAGATTCGAAAGATCGAGCGATCAGACCTATCTCTGAAGGTGATATGTCTTTGTATTCGTATGAGGAACTTGAGCAGATGATTTCAGAGACACAGTCACTTTGGATCAAGGTTCAAGAAGGAAGAATAGACCAAAGAAGGGACAGTGATCCAGATTGGGATATTGATAGCTTGTTTGGTTGATCGAATTACTCACGGTTACAGTTCACTAAATGCACTAATTTTAAAGTGATAATTCCCTCCGTCATAATCCTGAACCCGTTTAGCTTCGCTGGTCGTCGGCTCAGGATCTTAACCGACAGAGCGCGCACCCTCGGGAGGTCCTGAACCAAGTTCAGGATGACGACTGGCTTGGTCCAATTCTCCTCTCGACCGCCGCTCCCACCACACAACAGCAAATTCGGCAACACACTGTTGCCCCGCGCCCACCGTCTCCCGCGTTGACGCTAGGGCAAGCCCGGCCTAGTCTGTCCCCACCAATCAACGGGGAGGACCAATCATGAAATTTCTGGATGGATATAAAGAACATACTTACGCGCTGCTGCGGATCGTCGCGGGGCTGTTGTTCATGGCGCATGGCGTGCAAAAGCTTTTCAACTTTCCGGCCGCTTTTGACTATCCGCTCAACCCGGTGCTCTACGCCGCTGCTGCTATCGAGCTGATCGGTGGCGCGGCGATTGCGCTGGGCTTGTTCACCCGTCCCGCCGCCTTCATCGCCAGCGGCATGAGCGCCGCGGCCTACTGGATGGCGCATGGCTCGTCCGGGCTCTACCCGATCACCAACGGCGGCGAAATTGTCGCGCTCTACTGCTTCATCTTCCTGTTCATCGCGGCGCGCGGTGCGGGTATGTGGAGTGTCGATGGGAAAATGAGCGAAGGTTAACGCCATAAATCGTCATCCTGAACTTGTTTCAGGATCCCCATCGGCAGAGCGCGGACTCTCGGGGGATCCTGAAACGAGTTCAGGATGACGAGTGTAATTTCACCCTCTCCCATAGGGAGAGGCAACGAAGACTTCCCCGGATGCAATCCGGGGTTAGTCGCAGTCGGTGAGGGGTTTCGCCCTTCAGAGGTCACACCCCCTCACCGAGTTCCACTAGCCCGCGAGCTGGCAAGTTCCGCTTGCCTCTCCCATAGGGAGAGGAAGTTGATCACCCACTATTACCAAAATCCGCGCCGCCCTTCTCACTCAGCGGGGCGTCATCCTCGGCCTTGTCCAAAATGCCGAGATCGCTTTCCTCGTCATCATCATTGCGCTCGCCGGCAAAGGCGCCGCCTTCGATGCGGCCGCTTTCGACCATCTGTTTCATATGATCGACCGTGTCCTGGGTGTCGTCGGGAATGAGCTGCGCCGGGTCGGTGTGGCCGCCGTGCGTGCTGTCCGCGATATCCTTGCGCTTGGCCTTGGTGTGCTGCTGCGCCTTCTCGGCAAATTTCTGCGCCTGCGCGTCGTCGCGCTGGGACTGGTTGCTGTTCTGGTTGTCGGTCATGCTGTACCTCTTTCTGTTACCTGACCAACGCGCGCGGCGCGGGATTGTTCCGTGCGATAGGCTGATCGTTTGACGGAGAGCCGGCCAGATTTTCCTCTCCCACAGGGAGAGGCAAGTGAAGCTTGTCAGCTTGCTGACTAGCGCAACTCGGTGAGGGGTTACGGACCTCAGAAAGGTTAAAACCCCTCACCGACTGCGACTAAGCCTATCGGCTAAGTCTCCGTTGCCTCTCCCTATGGGAGAGGGCATCGACAGGCGTCCGCAACCCGCCACCCTTTCACCGGTTTTTAAGCATGTCCGGATATATTCGCACCATGTTGACCGCGACCAACATCCTGCTGGCTTTCATCCTGCTCAACGGCTGGACATTCCTGCTGTTCGGCTGGGACAAGATTCAGGCGGAGAAATTCGGGTGGCGGGTGTCGGAGGGAACGCTGTTAAAAATGGCGCTGTTCGGCGGGTCGTTGGGCGCTTATGCCGGCCGCGCGCTGTTCCGCCACAAGACGCGCAAGCAGCCGTTCAATGGCCGATTGCAGAATATCGCGATGGTGCAACTGGTCGGCCTGACCTTTGGCGGCGTCTATTTTTACGAGCCGGGCGGCCTGTCGTCACCGGCAGAGGCCGTACAGGTGCAGAGCTTCGCCCAGCGACCGCAAGCGCCGGCCTATTATCCCAACTGCGCCGCCGCCCGCGCCGCCGGCGCCGCACCGATCTATCGCGGCCAACCCGGCTATCGGGGACCGCTGGACCGCGACAATGACGGCATAGCCTGCGAACCCTATCGCGGGCGGTGAGCTGATATTTGAAAAGGAACAACGGGCCGGAACATTGCCCTCTCCCATAGGGAGAGGCAAGTGGAGCTTCTCAGCTTGTCTGACTAGCGCAACTCGGTGAGGGGTTGGAACCTCCCGAAGCGCACAACCCCTCACCGACTTCGACTAACCCCGGATTTCATCCGGGGAAGTCTTCGTTGCCTCTCCCTATGGGAGAGGGCAATTTCGGGCGAACAGCCCTAGCGCCGCGGCAACAACCGCCGCCAGTCCCCCCAAAGCACCACCGCCAGCGAAACCCCGATCACCGCCAGATCCACCATCGCCTCGACCGGCGCATAGTCCAGCCCCGCGACCGCCGACAATCCGCCAACAACCGCCCAGGCCACAAACAGCTTCCGCCCGCCGTCCCAGCCTTTGACCAGGCCGATACCGGCGGCAAAAAGCAGCATTGGCGACAGCATCATCAGCACCGGACCCAGTCCGGGCAAGAGCATCATCATCGGGGCGGTCAGCATCGGGGGGAGCGCGGGCAGGGGCAGCGGGAGAAAATTGAGCGCGGCAACGGCGATCGCGCCCCAGCCGATGATATGACGATATTGTTCCATGCCCGGTCCATATCATGGCGGGCGGAATATGCCATCCTGCCTGCACCTTTGGGCATCGCGTCTGTCCTACAAGCCCGCCTTGTGCTATAGATCGGGACATGAGAAACCATGCCGCCAAAGTCGTTCAACATTCTGAAAAAATGCGGAAATTCGTGATTTTGGGGCCAGCAGCCATTTTTCCTCTTAACACTGTAAAGTTTGTAAAGTTCAACCCGGAGTCGCCATGAAATATATCCGAATCATTTTCGCTCTCGCCGCCGCCTGGGGCTTTCTCGCGCTGGTCCCCGGACTGTTCGGGGAAGCCGGTCCGCGACCGGAATATTATTACGGTTTCATCGGCATCGCGCTGGTGTTCCAGCTGATCTTCATCCTGATCGCGACGGACCCGGCCCGCTATCGCGCGCTGATTCCGATCTCGATATTGGAAAAACTGTCCTTCTTCCTGCCGGTGACCATCCTCTATACGCAGGGGCGTGTGGCGGCGGGGCCGGTATTTGTCGGCGCCATGGTCGACGGACTGTTCATGCTGTTGTTCGCGCTGGCCTGGTGGCTTTCGCGCAAGGCGGGGCCGGCGGCCTAGCACCAGTTGCGGCGCGTGCCCTGCCAGCGTTCGGCGAGACCCTCGGTGACTAGTATTTCGCCCAGACTCTGCCCGTCGCGGGTGATGATGCGCAGATCGCGGCCATATTGGTCCTGATCGCGGTCGATCGATTGCAGGGAGAAGGCGCCCTGGTTGAGCAAAGCCTGCAGCCGGATCTTGGCCTGCTGGCCGAGCCGCTCTTCGGCGGCGCAGCCGGGGTTGGAAATTTCCGGCGTGTTGATATCGGCGATGCGGATCTTGCGGCCCTCGAACCAGATCGTGTCGCCGTCAACGACGCAGGTGACGCGGTCGGGGCCAAAGCAGATGCCGAAGCTGGCGCGGTTCGGATCGATGTTGACGGCTGCGGTGGTGGCGGCCGGACCGCCGCTGAGGAAAATCGCCAGAAACAGCGCCGTGCACAGGGCGGCGGTGATCGCGATGAAGGTGGGCCAGCGGATGTCGTTCACCGGCTGGAAAATAGCGGGGAGATGTTAAGGGAGGTTAAACTTGGCGTTGGGGATGGCGGAGAAACAAGCGTGGGCGGTTGATGCCGGTCAGGGCATCTTCGGTGATCAGATCACCAAAGATGCGCTGTTGTTCACGGCCGGACCGATGGAGGCGCTGAGCAGGATGGCGGCCGAGAGGAAAGAGGCAAAGGCAGCGGCGAGACGGCTGTGAAATTTGGAGGACAACATGGTCTTGGTTCCTTTATAATTGGGTTATGCGACCAGAGCGGCGGCGTTGTTCATGGCGGGGGCGATGCTTGCGCTGACCAGGATTGCGGCGGAGAAAAGAGCGGCAAAAGCGGCGGCGATGTGGTTCTGGATGTTTGCGTTGATCATTTTGAAGTTCCTTTTGGTTTAAACTGGGGCTTCGCAAATTGTTTCACGAAGATGTCCATAGCTTTGCACAGGCCGTGCCAGTTCTGGAAAATCTATATAAATCAAAGGGATGGTGGAATATCGCCCTGGGCGCCAGATGAACGGAAGCTGAATAATGGGGAAAAGTCCCAATATTTGGCATTGCGGTTATCGGGCGCAACGGGCGGGCGCGCAGTGGCGCGCCGGTGCCGCCGGTCGCAAGGGGGAGCCGGGTTCGCTGCGCCGGCCCCGGCCGTGGGGCCAGCTCTTAGGTCCAGGCTGGTGGGATCAGGGGAGGTGGATCAATATTGCGCGGTGCCGCCATCGACGCTCAGCGTCCCGCCGGTGATCCCGCCGCCAGCCTCGGACGCCAGCAGCACCGCCATTGCCGCGACCTCCTCGACCTTGCCGGGGCGTTTGAGGGCGCTCTCTTGGGAGAACATGTCGATCATCTCGTCAAAGGTCATGCCGAGGCCCTTCGCTGTCTCCGGGCCACCCTGCATGATCAGGTCGGTGAGGATCAGGCCGGGGCAGATCGCGTTGACCGTGACACCCGAAGTGCCAACTTCCTGGGCCACCGCCTTGGTCATTCCGTTGATGCCGTGCTTGGCGATCGTATAGGGCGCGAAGGTCGGCTTGCCCATCTTGCCCTCGGTGGAGCTGATGTTGATGATCCGGCCCCATTTCTGCGCGATCATCGGTTTGAGCGCCCGGCGGGTGGCCCAGAATGTGGAATAGATGTTCCATTTCATAGCCATATCAAAGGCTTCGTCGGTCAGATCGACCAAAGGCGCCAGATCCCCCGCGCCGCCCGCATTATTTACAAGAATGTCAATAGCACCGAAATGGGCGGCTGTCTGGTCGATAAAGCCCTCAACCTGACTCTGCTCCATCACATCCCCAGCAACAAAAATCGCCCGATCCCCAACACCCAGTTCCGCGACAACTTCAGCACCTTTTTCCGAATTCCGCGCAAACAGCGCAACATTCGCTCCCTCCGCCAGAAAAGCCTCGGCAATCCCGCGACCAATACCCGCCGTGCCGCCCGTAATCGCTGCTGTCTTGCCCTTCAATTTCATCGCTCTTCCTCTTTTCTATGTCGGCCGATTGCTATCGGACGGTGTGACAATCGACAATGGATTAAAACGCTAGTCCGACCATTCCCGTTCATTCTGTTCAGATAAAGCGATCTGAACATGAACCTTCGATAACGTCAGCATTCAGCAACCGGTCAACGGCACGCCGCTAGAAGCAATTTTGTCAGCAGCAATCGATTCGGGTTCCGGAAGAGCCCTTTTGGAGTGAAGAATATGATTAATAAGATTATCGGAAGCTTAGCAATTTCAACCGCAGCCATTGCCACTATGGCCGCTGCATCGCCAGCCGAAGCGCGGGGTGGCTATTATAACGGTGGCTATTACGAGCAGGTCCGCAGCGACGGCTATCGCGAATATCGGCGGGGAGACTATTATCGGGACAATCGCTACCGTGACCGTCGCGATTACCGTGACCAGCGCCGCTACTGGGACAACAGATATTCCAGCAACCGGCGCTATCGCGGCTGTGACCGCGGCACCGGTGGCACGATTATCGGAGCGATCGCGGGTGGATTGCTCGGGAACGAACTCGCCGGACGAGGTGACAAGACCGAAGGCACCATCATTGGCGGTGCAGTAGGCGCTTTGGCCGGACGTGCGATCGACGGCAACTGCTGAAGGCCTTGCGTTCCAATTTTTTGAGCCAAACCCTGCGCTATGACGCGCAGGGGCTTAAATTCCCTCGGGTTGCGTATTGGGGGACAGGGGGTCGGTGCTGTTTTATAGCCCGGCCCCCGATTTTTTCTATCACTTGGCAAGCAAGGGTGGAACCGGTCCGATCCAGTCGGCAATATCCGGCTCGTCCGTGACGAAATAAGGCTTGCCCTTGCTGTTGAGGTAGAAGCGTTGCATTTCACTGCGTGTGAAGGGACGGGAGCCGAACCGTCCGAAGACCGCCATCTGTCCGCCCGTCTCGTCCACCGCGCGATCGCGGTCCAGCCCCTTGGACAAGGCCAGTGCCGGTTTCGGCGTGCGGGCAAAGGCTATAAGCTCCGGCTTCGGCGCGGGCGAGAACCCATAATAGTTCTTCTGGCTGTCGGGCGTGGTCAACTGGATCACCTTCAGGCCATTGCGACCATCGGCGACATAGGCAAACAGGGTCGCATTGGTCGACCCGATTATAACATCCTCTGCATCATTCATCGTGCCGCCGAAAGTCTCTTTCAGATAGATGGTAGGCGCTTCCGGCTGAGTGATATTGGCAATCACCAGACCATCGTCTTTCGCGGCGATATAGGCGTAGGTGCGGGCGAGGTAGAGGCGTCTGGCGTTGCGCAGCGGGATCGTCCCGGACGGCACCGCAACGGGCCTCTCCATATCAGTGACATTGAACAGCTTCACGCCGTCGGCATCGGTGACCCAGAGATAGCGGAATTGCAGCGCCGATGCCCGCGCATCGGTCATCGGAATGGTGATGATATGGCGGGGTTTCAGAGGATCATCGAGATCGATCACCGTCAATCCGGCAGCCGTAGTGATGTAAGCATAATGGCCAGCCAGCGTGATATGCTGGGCTCCGTCAAGCACTCCGCCTTTGTTCCAGGTCAGGCTGCGCTTGAAGAAATTGTTGCGGAACTCGCCATCGGCCAGCGTATTGACGTCGACCAGAATGAGGCCTTCCTCACTATCAGTGACCACCGCATAATTGTAGACCGGGTGGAACGCTTGTTCCTCGTTAATTTCGCGCAATTCCTTGGTGTTGCGGGTGGGCGCAATCGGCTGGTTGGTGGCGAGCGCCATACAGGTCGCGTTTTTGGTATCAACATGGGTATCGTGGCCAAGCGAAGAGAAGGGCGCCTTGACGATGCGCTCGGAGAATCCCTTGTTGCCGATCGAGGCTACGTCATAGGCGCGGAAACCGCCTTTGCCTTCGGCGACAAACATATATTCTCCGCGCAATTGCAGACAGCGAACGGCATCGCTCGTGCCCTGAATGACATTTTTGAACTCTTCGAGCGCCTTTGTTTCGCCGGACAGATTTTTGTCGAGCCGCTCCCCGCGGACCCAGTTGATCAGTTCCCTATCATTGTCCTCGACATGCATCCGCCAGTAATCTGGATAGGCATATTTTTGCAGATAAGATCCAATAACGGCTTGGGGTTCATCCCATTCGGTTACCCGGACCGCTTCAAATCCTTTTTCCAACCCAACCCAGGCGTGGAGGCCGATGAAATTGACGAAATTCGTACCTTGCAACAGCGTCTGCGCCATGATCGCGTTATTGTCATTGGCTTCGCTGACGTGACAATCCGAACATTGCTTTGTCTCGGTCTTGCGCACCGTATGGGGGAAATGTGGGGCAAAAGCTTGCGAGGAGAAACCGATCCCGGAAATCGGGGGCTGCTGGACGTAAATGCGTTCGCGGTTGATGTTGGTCGAGGACAGGATCAGGGCTGACGTTGAACGGACCGGAGCGATGACATTGCCTTTGCTGGTCTGGTGGCGACCCAGCTGGAACATTTGGTCACGGGCAACCTGCGGGTTGTACGTCGCATAGTTACGGGTCGTGCCACCCTCATATTTGTGACTGTCGGCCTGCCAGTTGGCTTCGATCGGCAGATGGCAGCCGCCGCAGCTTGTAGTCCAGCTGAGATGGCAGGTGAAACAGACCATATTTTCGTCTTTATGCGCCCGTTCTTCTTTCGGAACGCCGCTTCCAAATGTATATTTGCCCGTTTCGGCGCCGCTTTTCGACATCAGCTTCGCCCGCGCGGCTTTGAGATTGAAGTCGGGGTGCGAACGATCGACGCTGTCTTTGACCAGACTGACCTGCCAGCGAAGTTCTGGATCGACGATGGACCGCTGGATCAGCACGCGCTTGCCTTCGGGGTTCTCGAACCATTCGAAGCGCCGCTCGCCATTGGCGTTGCGCAGAAGGCCAAGATTGCTGCCTTTTGGCCGCGCCGCCAGATTACTGGTCAACAGGGTCGGATAGGCGTCAGCGGTGCCGTGACAATCCTTGCAGCTGATTTCGACCGCATTGGCTACCTCACCGTAGATCAGGCCGTTGCCATGGCTGTCCTGGCCAAAATGGCAATCGGCGCATTGCATGCCGACTTCGGCATGGATGCTCATCATGTGGACCGATTTGCCAGGATTTATACCGGGTTCGACAAATTTCCCTTCGCCGTCCCTGCGGAATTTCTCCGGATCGTCATGGGCGACGATATTGTCGGTATCGGTACTGTAGCTTGCCTGGTTGCCCTCTGCATCGAGCAGATTGCCGTCGCGGTCGCGTTTGAGGATCGCCCGGAAATTCCAGCCATGGCCGTGATAATCGGCAAATTGCGTGTCCTTGGCGTCGTCATTGACGTCGTAGACATTGCGCAGGAAATCGATATCCGCCCAAAGCCCCTTGGGCGCTGCGCCTTCGGGATTGCGGTCAAGAACCTTGCGGACTTCCTCGGCATCGGGATATTTCTGCTGCTTGTATTTTTCCTGATATTCCGCGTCGCTCATGCCTTCCGGCTTGGGCGTCTTGTTATCCGGACCCGGCCACATATAGGGGGCGTCGGACTCATAATCCCACATCGTGTAGCCGAGATAGCTGTTCAGGAAGATATTCGGCTGGTGCATATGACAGTTCATGCATTGCGCGGTTGGGATCGCCCGGGTGAAAGCATGTTGTATCGGATGGCCTTTTTCGCGCTTGGCTGGATCGATCTCGCTGGCGTGATCGTCGCCATGACCTGTGTCGCCGCCATGCGCTACTGCAGCCGGCTTCTTGTCTTCCTCGTGCGCGCCTTTTGCACCATGGGCAGCATCATAAGTACCAAAACTGCCGAACCGATGCTCACCCTCTTTCAGGTTTCTGATGGTCGGATCAACCGTCTGGGTCTGGCCGTCGCGCCCGAACTTGGCCCAAATCGAGCTGTGCCGCGGTTCGCGGTCATTGGCGTAGACGACGTGGCAGCCGGCGCAGCCAGACTGGCGATAGTCGCCGGGCTGATCATTGGTGCCCATGAACCACATGAACGGGTCGTTGAGCCGGGTCTTGTGGATATTGAGGACGGGAATGGCAACGCGCAGGCCGGTTCCCGGGCCGCGATTGGATTGCTTGAGATCGGGACGGCCGGGCTCTTCCAGCCGCTGGATGATGCCGCCGATATTGGGCAGTCCGATTTCCGGGAACTGTGTGTTGATATTGCGGCCGCCGCGCTCGAACACACGGAAGATATCGCCCGGCGGTACCGTGTGCCAGGTCGGGAGCGGATAGAGAATCGGCAGCGCACCGCGTTTCTTCTCGGCTTCGGTCACGGTGCCGTGCGGATTGCCGGGTGACTTGATCGTCGCCGGCTCGCCCTTGCGGGTATAGGCCTCGCCGAAGACGTAATTTTTGAATGGTACAATGCCGTTGTTATAAGCGGCTCCGCCCCACAGCATGGCACCGGTGGCCATCAGCGACCGCTCCGAGGCCTCGATGATTTCCATATGGCAGGCGCCACAGGATTCGCGGGCCACGCGATAGTCCGACGGGTTGACGAAACGCACAAATTCTGGCGATTCCTTGTTGAGCAGGCCATAGCTGCGTTTGGGATTGGCGGAAGACGGCCAATGCCAGCTTTCGGGATATTTGGGCAGGACGTGCGCCTTGGTCAGCGCATCCATATAGGCGAGGCTGTTTTTGCCCCATTCATTGTTGCCAATGACCGAAGCATCGCCGCCATGACAGTCGACGCAGCCGAGTACCACAGCGGGGGTCTCGTGCATCGTCTTCTGATCGCTATCGGTGTGACAGCTCTGGCAGCCGCTGCTCTTGGCTTGCGCCTCGTCCCAGGTCTGGTTCTGCGGGGCAGGGGGCGTGAAGCTATAGTCGACCTTTTGCGGTTTTTCCTTGCCTGCTGCAAGCAGCAGCGAGGCGGGAGTGACTGTTAGCGCTAGGGCACCCAGCCCCGCGAGGATCGATTTGCTATTGCCGGTCAGAAGGTTCCGTATGCCCATCAGAAAGCCAATATCGCGTTGAGTAGAATCGAATAGTGGAAGTCGCGTTTGTCGGTCTGATCGAACAAATCCTTGAATCCTTTTCCGGGTAGCAAAGCAGCGCCGGACAAGCGGAATACCATATTTTGCGTGGCTTTCGGGCGGTAGATTGCAGCGAGAGACAGGTCCCAGCCAATATCCCGTGGAATCGACCCTTCGACGCGCAGAGCTTCGAGGCTCTCGGTCTTGTGGAACCAGAGATGATTGGCATTGCCGGAAAGGCGGAAATCGGGGGTCAGATCAGCGTCGACGCCAACGCCGGCCAATATCGTGCCGGGATTGTTGAAATTACTCTGCCCCTGTTCCTTGGAGGAACGAAGCGAGTTTAGGATACCGTTGCGGCCGTTAATCGAGATCACCCTGCCACCGCCGGCGAAAGGGATGGTCTGGCGGATCCAGTAGCTGGTGTCGGCTCCGGCAAAGATGGGATTTTCGAAGATTGCATCAAAGCCGGCTTCGGTATTATTATAGGGATTGCCATCGCCGCTGGCGAACAGGCCGGAGGCGCGGAAGCGCAGGAAGTCAACGTCATAGCTGGCTTCCAGCGCACCGAAATAGGCTTCGATTTTCGCCGGTTCGCTGGTGAAGAAGCTGTTCCGGTCCTCGCCAAAGGCGCCGTAAACCTGACCCGTCAGATTGATCCGTCCGATCCGCCCGTCAAAGGCATAGCCGGGATAGACGACATCATAGGCGCGGCCCCTGAGGTCGCCTAATAGGGCGGGGCGGACCGGAAAGCCATTGTCGTCAATCTCGATATCGGACTTTTCGCGGTTCATGTTGTAGGTCACGCTGAACTGGCTGGTCAGGCCGACAAAGGGCAAATCCTGCCGGTACAAATTGGCGAAGAAAATATAGCTTTCGCGCGGGGTCTGGGTGATGTCGTTGAGACCGGAATTGGTGTCTTTTTCCAGCTGGACGAAGGCTCCGAGATTATACTGGATCCGGTTGTTGTCGCGGGTCCCGAACAGGCGGAAACCGAGCTGGTTGTCCTGGAACAGGAAACCGCGGAAATCAGCCTGCATCGGCTGGATACCGATGCGGAAGCTGTCGAAGTCATAGCGGGCCGAGGTGTTGCGGATATGATAGTCGAAAAATGCCTCCTGTACGCCGACAAACCAGTCGGTGCGGTGCGAGGATTTCGACGGTTCGACGAACAGGACCCGGCGTTCCGGGACATTCACATGATTGACCTGGGTCGCCAGTGTGAGGCGATATTCCACGTCAGGCGGTTTGTAGGCGGTGGAGCCCTTGATCAGGGCAAAGCCGGTGATGAAGGTCTGGGCATAGACTTCCGAACCGGACCGTCCGAAAACGTCGATGCTGTTCGGGCGTTCGGTGGTCTGGACGCCGACGGGGATAGGGAAGCTGCGGGGTTCGACAACCGTATCGGAAATCAGATTGGCGACGAAGAACCAGTCATCACCCTTGAGAAAGCCCGGCTTTTTGTCGGCCGGGATCGGCTTGTCGCCCTTCAACACATTCTGGTGATAGGGATTGAGCGTGCTGTGGCAGTTGTTCCGCAGTGCCCCGAACAAAGTGTAGATTGCGTCGTCGCCGCCCTTGGCAGGGCAGAGGCTTTGCATGATCCGCCAGCGGTCGGGAACCGGGAATTCGTCGGTCGGAAAGGCTTCCGGTGGCGGGGCATTGACTGCGCCGGGATTGTTCTGGGTTACCCGGTCTGGCAGGCGCTGCTGGACGCCAGGACGGCGGCGACCGTCGATCAGGGCGTCATCGGCGGTCAGGCTTTCCATGTCCGTTTCGAGCGGAACCGGCGCTTCGGATTGCGGCAAATTGGAAGACTTGGAAGCATCTTTCGGCGGCAAAGGGGCCGCCGCGGTTTTGTCGTCCTTTTCGGCCTCTTCTTCGTCGGAATCCGGTCCCCCCATGCCCGTTTCCTGGCCAAAATCGGCAGATTTTGTCCGAATCCATGCAAATTCTTCCCCCGCCAGCAACGCCGAAAGAGAGGCTTCCATATCCTCGACCGATGCCCGCTGCGCTTCCAACTGCTCGGCCTGGCCCGACATCACCGCCAGGATCGGTACGAAGGAGGCTGAGAGTCCGGCCATCAGTCCTACAGCCCCTCACAGACATTTTGTTCATTGCTGTCGAGGAACGGCGCGAAGGGGCAGTTCACATAGCGCAGGCGGACATTGGCATTGCCGAGATCGACCACGACATTGTCGGCGCGGATTGCTTTGGGCGCATTGCTGATGGTGCCCAGCCGGACAGCAGCGTTGTTGAGACCGAGAAAGCTCGCCATGTCGTCCTGATCGATGCCGTCGCCTGAAACCCCGATACCGCCGATCAGCTTGTCGCCGCGATAGATCGGCACGCTGCCCGGGAAAATCTGGATGCCGTTGGAGAGACGGTTCTGTCCGCCGGTTCCGGCGATGGCCGGCAATTGGGTGCAGCGCTGGTCGGTGTCGGCACTGGCACCGTTGGAGCGGACAAAGCCGACATGCTGGACGATATTGGGAAAGACCAGATCAAGCTGCAGGCCGACCGCGAACGGGCTGAACCGGGATGACTGATCGATCGACAGCGGTCCTGGCGGGCGCCCTATTTCGCCATCGGGAAAATAGGGGCGGGACAGATTGCCGCCGGACCGGTCAGCGAAGGCGACCGTTCCGGTCAGGGCGTTGGGGTCGCCAAGGAAATTGCGCACCCGCTGCACATGGGCTGGCACATTGGCGAAAGGCGCGAAGACCGGTGTTGCGAGCAGCTGCTGACCCGCGACGCTATTCGAGAAAAAGGCCGCCGTTCGCGCTTTTTGTAGCGACACGTCGGTGCCGAAAATCGGGCCGTCGGGTGTCCGGACGATGCCCAATATCTGGCCGTGGGTATCGACGACGCTGACGGTGGCCTGCATCCGGCTGTCCAGCGGCTGGCGAATCTGCGCTCTGGCACGACTAACAACGAGGAAGGCTTCTTCCAATATCGCACGCACTTCGCTTGCCGTTAGCGGAGCGGTCACCGCCGCCGCATCCGTGCCGCTGCGGATCGGATAGCGATTGACGCCACTGCCGTCGGTCAGAACGAAGGCATCGCTGTTCTTGAATTCGGTCGTCTTCGAGGCCCGGATGCCGGATGCTTCGGTTCCATAAGCGGTGCCGGCGATGATCGGGCCATTGCTATAGCCTTTGACGGCGATCAGCTGGCCGATGGCGATATTGTTTATGGCGGCAAAATTATTCTGCAGCGGCGACAGGTCGGAGACCACCATATCGCTGAACCGCAGGGATGTGCCGTCGACCGATATCCGGTTGGCGGTAATCGACGCAGATGGCGCAAATCCCTGCATGCCGGCCAGGGCGATTGCCTCCTCGTCATCGACGTCGACATCGAGAATATTGGGATCGAATCCATAGTCACCGTCGCCCATGACGCCGATTCCACCCACCACGACGCCGTCCTTGTAGAGCGGCATCCCGCCGGGGTCGGCGGCGAGGCCGAGCGGCGACCGTTTCGGACCGATCAGCGCACCCGTGCCGCCCATTGCGTTGAAACGCTGGGAGAGGTCGGAGCAGGGCAGCTGGCTGAACTGGACACCGAACAAAGGCCCGCTTTCCAGCCCGACGGTGGTCGGTGCAGGCGGAAAATGTTCCTGGGCGATCTGGCTGGCGGTCCGCGAGGAGAAGGCATTGCCGCTGCTCGACAGATAGGCTCCGGTTACCGCCTTGGCGATTGCTGCAGCGGCCGCCGGGACCTGCTGGCCCTGCAGCCCTACCAGATCGGCCGGACCGGCAAGGCCGCCGATCTGCCGGTTGCTGATCGTGATCTCCGATGATCCGCCGTTCGAACCCTGCATGTCAAACACAGCCAGCACATTGCCGACCCGGTCGACCACGGCGATCACCGAAGGCAGGTTGCGGGCCTGCGCTTCGCCAACGGCCTGGGCGATGATAGTCTGCACATCGGTAACGGTCAGCGACCGCTGTGCCGGTGCCGCGAACAGGCCGCCGGTTCCCGTCGGGGGCGGTGTGGGCGCGGGTGTCGGAGCAGGCGAGGGTGACGGGGTGCCACCAAAATCATTGCTGTCGCCGCCACCGCCACAGGAGGTCAGAACCAGTGCTGCGGCCGAAAGGGCAGAGGTGAAAAAGGGTTTGCGCATCACCGGACTTCCTATCTCAGCGACCGGATCGTGCGGACCGCGCTGCCCAGCGCGCGCCGGAATTTCAGCGGCTCGTAACTATTGGGTTCGGCAACCGCAGCATAAGCGATATTGATCTGTCCGCGCAGGCTCGACGCGGCGGATTCGCTGACCTGGCCGCTGTTGACCAGACCGTTGAGCAAGGTGTCGATGGCCATGACGGCCTGCACACTGCCTTCATAATCGGTGAAGCGTGGCGAGATTGCCTGACCGGCGATGCTTTCCATGATCCGGAAGGTCTGCTCGCGGCCAAAGCTGGCGCGCGAGAAACGGTCGGCGAGCTGGCTCGCATATTGCCGCAGGCGGGCGGCTTCCTCGACGGCGGGACCGCGGCCTTGCGCCATGGCGGCGTGGAAGGCTTTCGAACGGCTGTCGAATTCACCCGCGATCTCCGGTGCGGCCACTTTGATCGCGGCGCTGAGCATGATCATATTTTCGTCATTATAAGGCGGCATGCCTTCGGGGATCGGGCGTCCGGGATTGTCGACCGAGGTCGGCCGGGCGGACGCGTCGTCATAGATCCGGCGGTGACAGCTGTGGCAGTCGTAGAAATAGAATTCCGGAAAAATGCCTTCGGTCGCAATGGCCGGCTTGGTGAACAGGTTGAGCGAACGCTCCAGCGCCATCGCCTGGCCGACAGCCCAGAACTGGACGCTGTTGGTCCGGCCCTTGCGGCGGATATAGTCGACATCCTCGTCATGATGCTGCTGCAGGGTCGAAAACAGGTCCATCTCGAAGGAAATGCGCGGATGACCGGCGGCCATGATCCGGTGATCGACAAACTGGCCCTTCTTGGCGCTGCCGAAATGACAGTCGAGGCAGACGCTGGCGCGGGCCTTGGGATTGTCGAGCGGGATCAGGCCCTGCGCGACATTGCGGGCATGGCTGGCACCGACGGCATAATGGCTGGAAAGCCAGCCGGAGGAGGCACCGTGGCAGGATTCGCAGCCGACACCATCGTTCAGCTGGAAGCGCGGCCCCTTGCTGGTTGCCGCTGTGCTGTGACAACCAAGGCATTCGGAAGATGAGGCCGCGTCCTTGATGCCGAGCCGTTTGGCGATTGCGATGCTGCGGGGTTCGCGCAGGACACGGAAAGCGCGGCTATGCGCGCCGCCGGGGGTGGATTCTTCCTGCCAGCGCATGATTTCGTCCTGCCGGACGATTTCGCCATCGGCTTCCTGACGCCCGTGGCAGGTTGATCCGCCGCAGGTTGCCACGCCAAGATAGGTGCCGCTGGCGAGATCGCTGGCGGCTTCCACCGGTTCGGGGCTTGCCATGGTCGAGATGAATAATGCCGTTGCGACGAGTGCCGAACAGAACAGGCCAGCGGCCAGTGCCGACCAGCCGGGCTTCCACGAAATTTTGTCCCCCATGTGCATCGTTGGCCAATCCGGTTTTCAAACCGGCCCCTCGTTCAGCGCGACGCGACCCGTGCCGTTTATAATAACGACCAGATTACCTATCCGCCAACTGCCCCCTAATGCAAAGGAAAAACGACCGATTTCTTCTATTTTCTAAGGCCTTGACAAGAGACTCGCGCTGTTGCCGAAGCAGGGTGTGGCACATTGGCAACGCTTGCCTGCCTGCCGTCTAGCCCGGCTTGCGGCGGATAACCAGATTGCGGATTTCGGTCATGTCCTCCATCGCGAAGCGGATGCCCTCGCGGCCGAGGCCGCTGTCCTTGACCCCGCCATAGGGCATATTGTCGACCCGGTAGGACGGCACGTCGTTGATTACGACTCCGCCGACATCAAGGCGATCCCAGGCATCCAGCGACTTGAAAATATCGCGGGTGAAGATACCGGCCTGTAGGCCGAATTTGCTGTCGTTGACCTCGTCCATGGCCGCGCCGAAATCGCTGAATTTCGAAAGCAGGGCGAGCGGGCCAAAAGCCTCTTCGCGATAGGCATCGGCGCTGGTGTCGACATTCTCCAGCAGCGTCGCCTCGAGCATATTGCCCTCGCGCTTGCCGCCGCACAGCAATGTCGCGCCGCCGGCCACGGCGCTTTCGATCCAGCCGTGCAGGCGGCTGGCTTCGCCTTCGGAAATCATCGGGCCAATGAATGTGTCGCGGTCTTTCGGATCACCGGAAACCAGCGTCTTGGTCTTGGCAACCAGCATGTCCTTGAAACGGTCGTAGATGCTTTCATGAATGATGATCCGCTGCACCCCGATGCAGCTCTGGCCCGACTGGTAGAAGGCGCCGAAGACAATCCGTTCGAGCGCATCGTCGAGATCGGCGTCATGGTCGACCACCACGGCGGCGTTGCCGCCCAGTTCGAGAATCACCGGTTTCTTGCCGGCCTTGGCCTTCAGGTCCCAGCCGACACCGGGGGAACCGGTGAAGGAAAGCAGCTTCAGGCGCTCGTCGGTGGTGAACAGGTCGGCGCCGTCCCGACTAGCGGGCAGAATCGAGAAGGCGCCTTTGGGCAGATCGGTTTCGGCGAGCACCTCGCCCATGATGATTGCGCCCAGCGGCGTCTTGCTGGCCGGTTTCATCACGAACGGGCAGCCTGCGGCAATGGCTGGCGCAATCTTGTGCGCGGCGAGATTGAGCGGGAAATTGAACGGGGAAATAAAGCTGCACGGACCGATCGGAACGCGTTTCCACATGCCCATATAGCCCTTGGCGCGAGCCGAGATGTCGAGCGGCTGGACCTCGCCATAATTGCGGACGGATTCCTCGGCGGCAATGCGGAATGTATCGATCAGGCGCCCGACTTCGCCTTCGGCATCCTTGATCGGCTTGCCCGCCTCGACGCACAGCGAATAGGCCAGTTCGTCATAGCGTTCCTTGAACCGGTCGACGCAATGTTGCAGCACATTCTGCCGCTCGTAGCTGGCCATTTTTGCCATCGGCTCGGTAGCCGATACCGCGCCGGCAATTGCTTCCTCGATGACATCGGGTGTTGCCAGCGCCGTCCGGAAAGCCACTTCATTGGTATATTTGTCGGTGACTTCCAGGTCGCTATTGGGCTGCACCGCTTCATTGTTGAGATAAAGCGGATAGACGTCTTTCAATTTGGTCATAGGTGTCTCGTTTAAACCTTTGCGCTGAGTTCCTTGATCTCGTGATTCAGGATGCGATCATTGTCGGAATAATCGACCGGAACCTCGATCAGATGCACGCCTTCGCTGTTGAGGCATTTGTCGATGGTTTCCTGCAGGTCCTTGGCGCTCGTGATCCGGTAACCATTGGCACCATAAGATTCGGCATATTTGACGAAATCCGGATTGCCATAGGTCAGTCCCCAGTCCTTGAAGCCCATATTGGCCTGCTTCCAACGGATCATGCCGTAGCTGTTGTCGTTGAGAACGAGCACGGTGATGTTGAGCTTTAACCGAACAGCGGTTTCCATTTCCTGGCTGTTCATCATGAAGCCGCCATCGCCGCAAATTGCCATCACCTTGCGGTCGGGATAGACCATCGCCGAGGCCATGGCAGAGGGCAGGCCGGCGCCCATTGTCGCCAGCGCATTGTCGAGCAATACGGTATTGGCCTTACGCGCCTTGTAATTGCGGGCGAACCAGATTTTATAGACGCCATTGTCGAGGCAGATGATTCCGTCGGCCGGCATCGCTTGGCGGACGACCTTGACGAGATGCGGCGGATAGATCGGGCAACGGACGTCGTCATCCATCGAATCCGTATGCTCTTCCTCGGCCCGGCGCGCCTTGTACATCGCGTCGAAATTCCAGCTGCCGGAGGGAACAATATCTTCCTTCATCTGCCAGATCGCATTGCCGATATCGCCGATCACTTCGATCTGCGGGAAATAGACCGGATCGACCTCGGCGCTGTTCATCGATACGTGGATGACCTCGGTGCTGCCGGTCGCCATGAAAAAGGGCGGTTTTTCGATCACGTCATGGCCGACGTTGATGATCAGGTCGGCGGATTCGATCGCGCGGTGGACGAAGTCATTGGCCGACAGCGCCGCGCAACCCATGAATTCCTTGTGGGTTTCGTCGACCACGCCCTTGCCGAGCTGGGTGGTGACAAAGGGAATGCCGGTCTTCTCGATAAATTGGGTGAGCATGCGGCCGGTGGTTGTGCGGTTGGCGCCGCCGCCGATGACGATGATCGGGGATTTGGCATTCTCGATCTTCTTGGTCGCGGCGCGCACCGCTTTTGCTTCGGCAACCGGACGTCGGGCGAGGCTCGGCGTGATCGGCGTTGAGTCGGTTTCCTCGTCGGCAATATCTTCCGGGAATTCGATATGGGTGGCACCGGGCTTTTCTTCCTCGGCAAGACGGATGGCCTCGCGCACGCGGCTCGGAATATTGTCGGCCGAGGCGAGCTGGTGGGTGAATTTGGTGATCGGGCCCATCATGTCGACGACGTCGAGAATCTGGAAACGGCCCTGTTTGGATTTCTTGATCGGCTTCTGGCCGGTGACCATCAGGATCGGCATGCCGCCGAGTTGCGCATAAGCCGCGGCAGTAACCAGATTGGTGGCACCGGGGCCGAGCGTTGCCATGCACACGCCGGTCTTGCCGGTGTGGCGGCCATAGGTCGCGGCCATGAAGCCGGCACCCTGTTCGTGCCGGGTGAGAATGAGCTTGATTTTCTTCGAGCGTGACAGGCTGTCGAGCATGTCGAGATTTTCTTCGCCGGGAACGCCGAACAGATATTCAACGCCTTCATTCTCGAGACATTCTACGAACAGATCGGATGCTTTGGTCATGTGGGTCCTTCCCTGGCCGCGATGACCAGTACTGGTGCGAGTAAATGGCAACGACCCCAATGACCCTCGATCCCCCTCAGAAACGAGACTCACTCTACCCCTATCTAATTGGATGGTAAGTTAAAATTGCCGGAGAGTCACCCCCCTCAATATCCGCGGTCGAAGTCGGCGACGGCGATCATCTCCTCGCCGTTGCGATAGCGTTTGAGGTTTTCGACGAAGCGTGCCGCGGCGCGCTGGAACATCCGGGTTTGCGCAACGCCCGACAAATGCATGGTGATGATGCAATTGGGCGCATCCCACAGCGGGTGGTCGGCGGGCAGCGGTTCCGGGTCGGCAACGTCGAGCGCTGCGCCACCGATGGCCTTGTCGTTGAGCGCTGCCAGCAGGGCATCCTGGTCGACCAGCGAGCCGCGCGCGACATTGACCAGCCAGGCGGAGGATTTCATCGCGGCAAATTCGTCCGCGCCGAACATATGTTTCGTGTCGCTGGTGGCGGGGGCCGATACGAAGACCCAGTCAAATTCGCCGAGCCGGTCGCGCCAGTCGTCGAGACCGATGACATTGGGCTCGCCGGTCGCGGTGCGGCGGACGGCGGTGACATCGACATCAAAGCCGGAAAGCTTTTTCGCGATCTGCTGGCCGATACCGCCATAGCCGATGATCAGCGCCTTGCTGTCGTCGATCTCGGTGGTGCCCGGCGGGGTTTCGAGCCAGTTATGCTGGCGCTGGTTGTCGACGATCTGATCCATGCGCTTGGCGGCGGCGAGCATCATCATGACGGCGAATTCAGCGATTGGAGCGCTGTTGAGACCGGCGCCATTGGTCAGGATCGTGCCCTGCGCCTTGAGCTGCTCGAGCGGAAAATGTTCGACGCCGGCATAGATGCTGTTGAGCCATTTCAGGTTGGTTGCCGCGCCGATGATCTGCGCCATCTTTTCCTTGTCATACATGTCGAACCAGCCGATTTCGGCGTGGGGTGCGATTGCAAGCGCTTCCTCCGTGCTGGTGAACCAGGTGACATCGAGATCGCCGCAATGCGGTTCGACCAGCGGCCGGACGAGCGATGCCATGGCGGCTTTGGGCTTGACGGTCATATTTTTCGGCCTCCTAAAATCTGTTGTCGCAAGGGCCGGAATCTCGTGTTCCGATGCATCCGTGCCTGTGCGGGGCCTCCGTCTGCGCGGAGGTTCCCCGAGGTAAAATCTAAATTTCTATGGTCCAGTCCCAGCGCAGCGGATCACCGTCCATCAGCTCCACGTTTTTCGCGGTCAGTTCGTCTCGGATCGCATCGGCGGTTGCGAAATCCTTTTCTGCCTTCGCTTGCTGCCGCTGGTCGAGCTTTGCCTCGATTGCCGCTTCATCAATTTCTGCACCCGCAGGACGCACCCGCAGTTGCTTGCGCGTCAGGCTGGCAAGCTGAAGGCCCAGAACCGAATCCATTTCAGAAAGCAGCGCGCGCCTTTGACCAGCAGGAAGTTTCTTCAGACCGAGCAATTCTTCCAGCAGCGGCAGGCCTTTCGAACTGTTCAGATCCTCGCTGAGAGCGGCATCGAACCTGTCCCGCAATTGCAGAAGGGCAGGATGGTCTATTGGTGCGGTCTGCCCGTCCGCTTTTTCCAGCAGCCGTTCTACGCCCATGACAATGCGCTTCAGCCGGGTCAGCGCCGCGACCAGATTTTCCCAGGTAAATTCCAACTCGCTGCGATAATGAGCCTGCAGGCACATCAGACGATAGGCGAGGGGATGGATGCCCCGGTCGACCAGCACCTGCAGCCGCAGGAAATCACCGCTCGATTTCGACATTTTGCCGGCCCGGTCGATCAGGAAATTATTGTGCATCCAGATATTGGCGCCGCTATGCTCGGAGCAGTTATGCGCCTGGTTCTGGGCGATCTCGTTCGGGTGGTGGATCTCGCGGTGGTCTATACCGCCAGTGTGGATATCAAATTGTTCGCCGAGATATTTATGGCTCATCTGCGAACATTCGAGATGCCAGCCCGGCGCGCCCTTGCCCCATGGACTGTCCCATTCCATCTGCCGTGTCTCGCCGGCAGGCGTCTTGCGCCAGATCGCGAAATCCTGCGGATGGCGCTTGCCCTCCACCGCCTCGATCCGGCCCTCGATATCATCGCTTTGCGCGCCGGAAAGCCGGCCATAGTCGGGCACGGTGCTGACATCGAAATAAAGTCCGCTTTCCAGCTCGTAGCAATGTTTGTCGGCGATGCTTTCGGCAAAGGCGATCATCTCTTCGACATGGTCGGTGGCGATCGCCCATTTCGCCGGCTGGCGGATGTTGAGCCGGTCGATATCCAGCCAATAGGCATCGGTATAATATTTGGCGATATCCCAGGCCGACTTGCCGGATTGCGCGGCGGCCTTTTCCATCTTGTCATCGCCGGCATCGGCGTCCGAGGTCAGATGGCCGACATCGGTGATGTTGATGATATGGGTGAGCCTGTAACCCTTCCAGCTCAGCGTGCGACCGAGCAGGTCGGCAAAAATATAGGCGCGCATATTGCCGATATGCTGGTAATTATAGACCGTCGGACCGCAGGTATAGACGCGTGCTTCGCCGGGGTGGACGGGCACGAACTCTTCCATCTGGCGAGTCAGGCTGTTGAACAGTTTCAGCGGATGTGCGGCAGTGTCATTCATCACCCATCGCCTAATGGCTTTCCGCGCAAAAGGTCAACAGATCAATTGACGGCTATAGTCATTCTGCCGGTTCGAGTTCTTCTTCCTGCTCATCGTCCTGCTGTCCGGTACCCCCGACCCACAGATCTTCGTTGCCGGCACCGGTCACCGGTTCGTCGATCAGTGGCTCTTCAACCGGTTCGGGATTTTCCTTTATCTCGATCGGTGTGGACGCGAAAGGATCGGCGACATATTTCTTCGGAGTTACTTCCTGCTCGATAATATCCTGGACCGGATCGAAGGCAGGCAGGCCATCGGCGCCGGGCAGAGGCACGCAGCTCGACGGATCAATGATCACACAGCCGTTGATCGTCGATCCGGCATCAAAGCCGATCACGATATCGGTCGCCGGGATCGTATCCACCCCGGTGATCCCGCCAACAATGCCGTTGATGACGATATTGGCAGTGCCTGTAGACGGTCCCGCTATGGACAGGGTCCCCGCGGTGAAGCCGCGACGTTCTGCGTAATCAGTGCCGGTGCCGGTGTTCTGGATCAGCAGATTGTCGGTAACGGTCATCAGGATATTGTCCGCCCGGATCAGGCCATCGGCGAGATCGATGCCGTCGTTATCGGCCAGCCGCAGTTCGATATCGGCGGCCCCGAGACCGGCGATATCGGCCAGCGCCTGGCTGGTCATCGCATAGACATTGAGCGCGGTGACCGAAAGGTTGCCGCTACCGGCAAATTCGCCGTTGGCATTGGTTATCTGGATGGTGCCGCCGGCGGCGTCGACAAACAGGTCCTGATCGGCAACCAGATTGAGCGCTGAGTCGGCATTGCCGTTGGTGAAGTCGAGAAGACCGACAACCGTGATGGACTGTCCGGAGACCAGATTTAGGCTGTTCGCCAGGCCGATATTGGCCGATTGCGGCCCGCTGACATTGTCGCCGACTACCACGTTCAGGTTCTGGATCACCATATCGAAACCGCCTATCGAGGTCGGCACGACGGTGAGGGTGAGGTCGCCACCGGAATGGATGCGGCTGAATTCATCATTCTTGAGCGAGAAGCTGCCGGTGAGATCGGTTCCGTCGCCCAGCACCATCTGCGTCGTGCCGTCGCTGAAAATCTGGATGTCGCCGGTCAGGTCGGTCTGCCCGAGATTGCCGGTTGAACCGATCTCCATGTCGGCGCTGACCGTCCGGATGTTGCTGCCGACGGCGCTTGCCTGAATGTCGATCAGCCCGCCCGCGGTCAGTTGCAGGTCATTGGCCGCGCTCACCTGGCTGTTGATCAGGATATCCTCGACGGCGGCAATCGTGATGTCGCCACCGGTTGATATTACGCCCGGCGTCGCGACGGAGCCGCCACTCATGCCTGCCAGATCGCTGATCGTCGCCGATCCGCCTGCGGCAATCACGATATCGCCGGTGGCCGCGGCCTGCTGGACATCGATATTGGCGGCCGAGGACAGGCCGATGTCGCCGTCGGTTGCTTCGGCGGCAACGCTCATGTCCTGCTGGGTGATGATCGAAACAGCGGTACCCGATGCGGTCAGCAGGTTGGTCACATCGACATTGTTGGTGACATTGACCAGACCATCAAGGGCGGTGAGGCCGATATCATTGCCGGAGACATTGTCCATGGTGATGCCATTGTCGGCGGATATGGCCACCTGGCCGGTACCGCTCTGGTCCGCATTGACCTCGTCGGCCACAAAGCTGCCTTGCGTCGACACGTCGATGCTGGCGCCGCTGTTCACCGATCCCACGGTCACGTCGCTGGCATTATTGGCTACAATGCCGACATTCCCGCCACCGGTGATGGTGTCGAGCGTGATCGCGTCGCCCGATTCGATCGCCACAGCGCCGGCGGAATCGATATCGCTACCGGTGATACCACCGCCGGCGTTGAGCGCCATGTCGCCGCTGCTGGCCGCGCTGGTGAAGCTGATATTGCCGCCGGCATCGACGGTGAAGCTGCCGCCTTGCGCATCAAGATCGCCAAATCCGACATTGCCGGTGGCATCGAGATCAATGCCGCCGCCGACGGTGACCGCGCCAGTCGCGTCGACATCGCCGGCCGTCGCGTTGAGCGTCAGATCGCCGCCGATGGTCCCGTTGTTCAGGGCCACCGCTGCGCCGGTGATGCTGGTATTGCCGCCGCTGATTGCATTGGCCAAAATGGGGGTGCCGGTTGCCGTAATCGTGATGTCGTCGTTCGCATTGACCGTGCCAAAGCCGGCATCTCCTGCGGTCGCATCCGCGGTTACCGATCCGCCGGACGTCACATCGCCAATGTCGATCGACCGGGCCACCAGATCCACATCGCCATCGCTGTCGATGTCGCCCGGACCGCTGTTCATGCCGATGCTGCCGCTGGCCGCAGTGAGCGCAATCGCGTTGGGCGAGGAGAGGGAGTCGAAGAGGATGTTCGCGGCGCTGGAGAAGCTGATAGTGCCGGCGCTCGCATCGCCGATCGCAATATTGCCGCCGTCGAGATCAAGACCATTGGTTGCGGTCAGGTCACCGCCGTTTATGCCGCCGCCCGCGGCCATGGCGATCGTGTCGCTGCTGGTCGCGCTGGTGAAGCTTATATTGCCGCCGGCATCGACGGTGAAGCTGCCGCCTTGCGCCTCGAGATCGCCAAAGCCGACATCGCCGGTCGCGTCGAGATCAATGCCGCCGCCGACGGTGACCGATCCGCTGCCGTCGACATCGCCGGCCGTCGCGTTGAGCGTCAAATCGCCGCCGATGGTGCCGTTGTTCAGGGCTACTGATGCGCCGGTGATGCTGGTGTTGCCGCCGCTGATCGCATTGACCAGTGTTGGTGTGCCGGTTGCGGACACGATGATATCATCACTGGCATCCAGTGCGCCCGTTGCGGTGACATTGCCGCCGCTGGTCAGCCGGATATTCGAACCCGGGGAAGTTTCCGATCCAAATGCTATGGATCCGGCCTGGCCGGCATTGGCGGTGTCAAATACCAGCGCGAACAGGTCAATGCCGGCGCCGCTGGTCGTCGCATCGTCCAGCGTGATTGCGCCGTCCGCCTGGACGAGAAAATCATCGCCGGCCGAAACGCTGGCCAAGGCCACATCCCCGAGCGAGCGGATCGATATATCCTCGCCAGCGCGCAGCGCTCCGGTGGCAGCGATATTGCCGCCTGCGAGCAGGCCGATACTCGCTGCCGTCGGGGTGCCGGTGCCGGTGGCCGCAGAGCCGAGGGCGATATCCTGGACCGCGGAAATCAGGATGTCGCCGCCGTTGGTCGTCAGCGCGCCGACGTCGACATTGTCGGCGACCAGGTTGAGACTTGCACCCAGGCCCGAGACAGTGATGTCACCACCGGTGCTGTTGACGCCGATGGTTCCGCCCGATGCGGTCAACGCGATGCCATTGGTCGAGGCGAGGGAGTCGAAAAGGATATTCGAACCGCTGTTGAAACTGATATTGATCGCGCTTGCGTCGCCGATGGCGATATTGCCGCCGTCCAGATTTAGCGCATTGACGGCGGTGAGGTCACCGCCGCTGATGCTGCCGCCTGCGGTCATGCTGATCGCGTCGGCGCTGGTTGCGCTCGTGAAGTTTATGGCATTGCCGGCATCGACGGTGAAGGTGCCGCCCTGCGCGTCGAGATCGCCAAAGCCGACATTTCCGGTGGCGTCTAGATCGATGCCGCCGCCAACGGTGACCGTGCCGGTTCCGTCGATATCGCCGGCGCTGGCATCGATCGTCAGGTTCCCGCCGATGGTGCCGTTGTTCAGCGATACCGCTGCACCGGAGATGCTGGTATCGCCGCCGCTGATCGCATTGGCCAGAGTCGGTGTGCCGGTTGCGGTGACGACAATATCGTCATGAGCGTCCAGTGCGGCCGTTGCGGTCACATTACCGCCGCTGGTCAGCTGGATATTTGAGCCCGGTGAAGTTTCCGATCCAAAGGCTATGGATCCGGCCAGACCGGCATTGGCGGTGTTGAACGACAGCGCGAACAGGTCAATGCCGGCGCCGCTGGTCGTTGCACTGTCCAGCGCGATTGCGCCGTCCGCTTGGACGAGAATATCATCGCCGGCCGAAACGCTGGCCAAGGCCACGTCACCGAGCGAGCGGATCGATATATCCTCGCCAGCGCGTAGCGCGCCGGTGGCAGCGATATTGTCGCCCGCCAGCAGGCCGATACTCGCTGCCGTCGGGGTGCCGGTACCGGTGGCCGCAGAGCCGAGGGCGATATCCTGCGCCGCGGATATCAGAATGTCACCGCTATTGGTGGTCAGGGCACCGACGTCGACATTGTCCGCGAAAAGATTGATGCCCTGTCCGGCACCCGTCGCGGTGATGTCCGCGCCGGCGTTGTTGACGCCGATGGTTCCGCCCGTCGCGGTCAACGTGGCCGTGCCGGTGGCGTTGATCGTGTCAAACAGAATGTCCTGGCCGCTGTTGATCGTGATCCCGGCGCCGCTGGCGTCGGCGAAAGCAATATTACCGCCGGCATCCAGCGTGATGGCCTGAAGCGTGCTGAGCGAGCCGATCGAAATATCGTCCGTGGCGTCGAGATCAATCGCGGAACTGGCCACGGCATCGCCGCCGCTGATATTGCCGCTGGTCGCCGTCAGGGTGATACCGCTCGCTCCGGATACCGTCGCGTCAAGACTGAGGAAGCCGACATTTTCGCCTTGCAGCACGATGCTGCTGGCGCCGTTGGTATTGCCGAGGAACACGTCGCCCGGTCCGCTTTGCGCGGCAACCAGTTCGATGGCATTGTCGGGGATGGTAATCTGGCCGAACGAGATGTCATTGCCCGCTTCGACGCGGAAGCGCTGCGCGGTGCCCTGTGTATAGCTATTGACATCGATACTGCCGGGGACGGTGTAGAGGCTTTCCGACGCGCCGCCGACCAGTGCAACGGTGGTCAGTTGTCCGCCGGCTGTGATCGATGCAGCGCTGATGTCCGCCCCGACCGTGATGCCGACGTCATTGCTGCTGTCCAGATTGCCCGAACCAAGCAGACTTCCGTTCACTGCGCTGACTAGCACGCTCGCACTCGCGACCGAAGCATCGCGCAGGTCGACGTCGCCTTCGGTGCTCTCGACCAGGAACTGGTTTGACGCATCTAGGACCGTGGCGATGCCGTCGGTGCCCATGATGATGTCGCGGCGGGTGGTGACCAATATGTCGTTGGCGGAAACCGTGCCGGATTCTATAATGCCCTGAACCACATCATTGTTGCTCGCCTGACCGATATAGACGAGATTGTCGGCGTTGAGCGTGCCGAGACAGACATTGCCTTCGACGCATTGCGCGCTCAACAGGCCATTGTCATCGGATTGTCCGCTCCCGGCGATTACCGCATTGGATGGCGCGTCGTTGATGTCGACGCTGATAGAACTCGCGGTGATCGTGCCGCCCAGTCCGTCGATCGCGTTGGCAGACATGACGACGGCAAAATCATTGGCATCGATATCGCCGGCGGCGACGATCGAGGCGATCGGCGTAACCGGCGTGCTGCTCAGGGGGGTGAGAGCCCCGGCCTGCAGGATCAGATTGTTGGTGTCAGGGAAGGGATTGGCCGTGTTGGGCGAGGTTGCGGCATTATTCCCTGCCACCAGGCTTGCACCGGTCTGGATGATGATGTCATCGCCGGTCTGCACGGTCAGTCCATTGTCCGAGATCGTGCTGCTGCCGGTCGCGAACAGGGCGCTTCCGCCCGCATTCACGGTGATAAAGCCGGCGGACGTGACGTCGCCGTCTATCGTCGCGTTATAGCTTGGATCAAAGACCGCGCTGGGCGTCCCCATCGGATCATGCCCGGCCTGGATGAGCAGTTGCGGTCCCAGGACGAAGGTTCCTGCGCCCAGTGTCACGGTCGTCACGGTCCCGGTGACAGCCGCATTGGTGACATTGGCATCCCACATCGCGGAAATATCGACCAGTCCGACACCGGCTATATCGGCGACGGTGGCATTTTGTCCGGTGCGGACCGAAGCGGTGCCTGCGGCATTGATCCGCGAACCGGCGGTGCTGATGAAATCGCCCTGCGCGGTGGCCGCGAAGTTTCCGGACACATCGATACTGTTGACCGGAGTGCCATTATTGCTGTGATCGATGAAGATATTCTGGCCGCTGGTCAGGGTCGCATTGCCGCCGACCGTCATCTGGCCGTCGGCGTCGAAATCATATTGGATATTGCCCGCAACATTGACGGTCAGATCGCCGAGGATCGATATAGCTCCGCTGTCACCGGTCACGAAGAAGCCGCCGGAAAGGGCCGAAGCCGAACCGGTTCCGGTGCCGATTGCGGTATCAAAGGCTGTCGCGGTCAGGCTGTCGAAACTGATCAGTCCCGCAGGATCGGTCGAACTGTCGGCAATTTCGATGCGGCCGCCCGCGCCGATACCGCCAATCGGTCCCCCGCCGCCGGTGCCGCTGGAATCCATGGTGACATTGGCGAAGGCCAGGATGCCTGGACTGCCTTCCTGGATTTCGGCAATGCCGGTGCCGCCGGTACCCGCGCCACCCGTGCCCTGGGCACCGTTCGTCCCGAAGGCGCCATAATAGCCCCGGGTTCCGCCATCACCGCCCTGACCGGTCGTGGTTATGTTGAGATCATTGCCTGATATCGTGCCGCCTTGCGCGAGCAGCCGACCGTTGCCGCCGGTTCCGGCGCCACCGTTGCCGGCGTCACCGGCAGCACTGTCATAAGAGTTTCCACCATTTGCGCCAGTTCCACCGGTACCGGTGCTGGTCATGGTGAAATCGCCGGATGTGAGGCTGATCGTTCCGCCGGTGCGCGCGATCAGTTCGACTGTGCCGCCCGTCGCGTCACCGCCCGATCCGCCGTCACCGCCGTCCACACCGCCGCCGAACTGATAGAAACCATCCGCCCCGTTGCCACCGGTGGCATTGGCTTCCAGAATGACGAAGCCGAGGGCGATATTCCCGCCGGCACCAGTGACTTCCAGACGCGCCGTTCCACCGGTCGCGCTTCCGCCATCGCCACTATTGCCCGTGATATCGTTGGTCGCATCCCGCAGCCCGTCGCCGCCGTTTCCGCCAGTTGCGCTGGCGATGATCGTCGGATCATCCGGATCAAGCGACGCATTATTGACATTGATCGCTGCAACCCCGCCAATAGCTGCGCCGCCGTTTCCGCCGTCCAGTCCATCACCGCCATCGCCGCCGAAGCCGCTGGCGTCGACGATATAAACCGGACTGCCGAGATCATCCTGATTGATGTTGATGGTCGCATTGCCGCCGCTCCCGGTGCCGCCGTTACCGGCGATATTATCCGCTTCACCGGTCGAGAAACCGAAGACGTCGCCGCCCGTTCCACCAGTGCCGACCGAGGTGACCGAAAGCTGGCCAAAGCCAAGCGTACCGGCATTATTGTTGAAGATTGCATCGCCGCCCGTTGCATTGCCGCCACTGCCGCCCGTTCCGGCCTGGATGGTCCCGCTGCCGGCGCTGACACTGCTGCCCCCATATCCCCCTTCGGCATTGGTCGAGACAACAATGTTGCTGGCATTGATCGTTGCGCTGCCGTCGAGATTGAAGGTGGCGGTGCCACCAATACCGTCGCCGCCGTTGCCGCCGTCTGAACCATAGCCGAAGCCACCCGCGCCGCGCGATCCATAAGGTGCTGCATTTTGAATATTGCCCTCGGCCGCTACGGTCAGGGTACTGGTGACGGTCAAATTCCCGGCAATCGCGTTGAACGTCGTGTTGCCGCCGAGTCCGCGACCGCCTGATCCGCCGGCGGTGCCGTAATTTATATCACCATTCGCGCCATCGCCGCCAAAGCCATTGGCCGAAATCGTGAGATTGGTGACGGTCGCATTGCCGCCGTTGAGATTGAAGGTTACGTCTCCGCCTTGCCCGTCTCCACCGTCACCCGCCGATACGCCGCCGGCAAAGGGTGTGACGGCAAGCGTCAGGTCTTCGGGAGCAGCCAGCACTGCCGCTTCGTTGTTGGTGACCGGGCCGGGCACAGTGAATAAATCGCCCCCGCCGCCGCCCGAACCGTTCGAACCGACGGTGATATCGTCCGCCACGAAGGTTCCGCCGAGCAAATCGAATGTGACATCGCCACCGAAACCGAGGCCACCATCCCCCTCGAAGCGCGGTGCGCCGCCTTCGCCGCCAACCGAGATCGATCCGTCGGAGGCGATATCAAGGTCGGACAGCGTCATCGCTCCGCTCGTCCCCTGTACGCGGAAGGTGACCGCGCCGCCACGACCGGTTCCCAGGCTGTCGGGAATATCATCATCGCCACCGACGCCGCCCACACCGCTGGCATTCACGCCAAGAAAATCGGTAAATTCTATCGAACCGTCATTGGCCTCGATCAGGATATCGCCGCCTGTCGCATTGCCGGCAATCGTGTCATTGCCGGTGGCGTTTGCATCGAGAAAGGAAAAACCGGCCGTGATCGCGCCGCCGTTCCGGGCCGCAATGTTGATGTCGCCTGCCTGGAAATCCTTGCCTTCGCTCGGATCGTTGGAGAAGAACTGGTCATTCGGTTGTGCCGACGTGTCCAGAAATATGCCGCCCGCAGTGAGTGTCGCATTGTCAGCGAGGATCGAAATCCCGCCGCCGGTGCTGGTCACGCTGTCCGAGCCGTGAAACGCCCGTGTGCTGATGTTGATTTCGCCGTTGACCTGCAGGCTGCCCGCATTTTGCACGGTGATCGTGACCCGGTCTTCCGATGCGGCTGGCGTGACCCCGAAAGTGTTCAACTCGCCCTGCAGGTCGGAACTGATGGTCAGGCTGCCGCCATCGATCAGGAAATGTGCCCCTCCCGAACTGGCATTTCCGGATATTGCGGTTCCCGCTGCATCGAACGACCCTTCTGAGGCGGCGGTGGCATAGACCTCGATATTGTCGATGACATGCGTGCCGCCCGTGACCGTCAGGTCGAGTGCGCCCGCGGTCGCGTCATTGCTCTGCGCTCCACCGGCGGCAGCGCCCGATGATGCCGTGGCTCCCTGGGAAAATACGATTTCGCCGGTGGTGACCGCACCGCCCGACAGGTTGAGACTGATATCTCCGCCGACACTGTCGCTTCCGACCAGACCGGGACCGTTGCCGCCGATTTTCAGATTCTGCGCGTCGATAGCCTCGCTGTCGAAAAATGTCGTTCCGGTCACATTGAATGTGCCGCTGGAGACGTTCAGAATGATATTTCCGCCCTGGGCGGCTCCGTTCTGGATTTCTCCCTTGCCGCCCTGGGCGCTGGCGTTGAACTGGGCCGTGCCGCCCACGACCAGATCGCCACCACCATTGATATCGATATTGATATTGCCGCCGACGGCATCCTGCCCGATTCCGGTGCCGCCATTGTTGCGAACGGTGAAAAAATCGTCGCGTCCTGAGGCGCTGGCGTCCACGATCAGATTGCCGTTTGCAATCAGGCCGCTGATGATCAAATCGCCGAATCCGATCTGGTCGGCGTTGATATTGATCGTTCCGCCGACACCGTCGCTTCCCGCCCGCAATGTTACATTGCCGTTGGCGCCGATGATGCCGCCACCGCGGGCGTTGATATCGATCTGGTTTCTCGCTTCCAGCAGCAGATTTTGCGTGCCCGTCGGGCCATTGGCGACGATGCTATCGGACACGGACGAGGTTGTTGCGACTATGCCATTTGTCGCAAAGGTCGAAACCGACGATCCGAAGGCCGCATTCTGAAACTCGATATTGGAATTGGAATCGGCCGCCTTCTTGTCAAAGGCAAAACCGGCATCGGTCTGGTTGCCGGTTGTCGCGACATTGGCACCTGCACTGAGCACAATATTGCCATTGACGATCGAGGCTGAGGCGGCCGGCTGATAACCAATATTGCCGCCGACCAGCATGGTCAGCGCATCATTTTTAGGCACGGCAACCATGTAGATCGCCTGCGCATCGGCATCGGTGACATTGCCTGAAACGGAACTGATCGTGGGGGTCGATGAAAGCCCCGTGGTGGTTCCGCTATGGACAATGCCATTGGCGTCGGTCGTTCCCACGCCGATCGATATGTCGAACAGTCCGTTGTTGATCGTCAGGTTCGCTTGCTCAGCCGCCACATAGGCAACCGACCCGTCGACATTCACGCTACCGTCCTGCACGATACGCGGGGCGACCATGGCAACGTAGCTGCTGCGGTCATTCAGCGCATTGATCTGTGCCCCTGCGACGATTTCCACGCGCGAGCTGCTGTCGGCTACGCCGGCAAAGCGCATTTCTCCGCTGGAGCCAAACAGGCCGCCTGTGGTGTCGATATCGTTGGTCGTCAGCACCAGACTGCCGACATCGAACCGGCTGGTGGCACCGGCGATGATGCCGCCGGGGCTGTAGAACCAGATATTCCCGCCGGAGGTGGTTCCGGCAAGGTCGACAAAACTCTCCACAAGGCCGTTGAACTGCACCGGCCTGCCGTCTGCCGTCGCCACCGGCAATATGCGGTTCAGAACCGTATAGTCCAGACCATTGGATACAAAGCGGAGTGTCCTGCCGACCGGGAGGATGTCGATTGGATTGTTGACCAGGCCATCGCTACCAAAGGTGGCTGCGTCCGTGTCCAGCGGCGTCCAGTTTATTATGGCCTCGCTCACCGATATCTGGAGTTCATCCAGATTCGTAGTGCGGGCGCTCGTGAAGGAAACCCCTCCTGTCGGGCTCGTACCATTGGCCTGAAACGCCTGGCCGCTGACAGGTGTGAAAGCCTGCGGGGCGATCAGCCCGGTCATCGGGACATCGATATTGATCGGGTCGGCGTCGATCGGCGCATGGGGGGCGAGGCTTATGGTGCTGCGATTGAATTGCTGACTTGCATCATGAGGTTGCAGCGAAATCCGACCGTCCAGACGGATATCTGTAACATGGGGCTGCAGAACCGGTGAAGAAATCCGGAGATCGTTACTCGGTAGTTGTGCCTGAGGCGCACTGATCCTGATATCATGGGCCGGTCGTGAAGATACGGGTGCCGAAATTCCGGGGTTTGGCATATTCAGTTCGGGAGCTCGCAAAATCAATTGCGCCTGCGAAGATTGTGGAGCGGATGCCAGCAGAACTGCCGCTGCCGCCATCGAACTTCCCGACAGCCAGCGCAGCTTCCGGTCGGTGCGCGTTTCGCCTTTGTGGCTGCTGCTCTGTGAACGCTTGCTCATGATCCTGTCCTCGGTTGCTCTGCGGCTGGTCTATGGTCGGAATTCGATGTCATCTGCGCTTCCACGGGGCCAGCTGCACGGTCAGCGTCAGCAGGGCCCGCGCGTCCTGGCGGCGGGTCTGGAATGGTGCGCGTTTCAGCGGCACGACGCCGGTCAGATCGAGGCTGGCTTGCTGGCCAATGGTCATGCGCAGCCCGCCACCGACGGAATAGAGTTTCTGCGGGTCATCCGGAATATTCTTGTTCCAGACGCTCATCATGTCGAAAAACAGATAGGGCTGGAGCGCGACGCTTTCCGGGGTCTCGGGAACCAGCGATCCGTAGCTGACTTCCGTCTGCAGGCCATAGCCGCTGTCGCCGATGATCGTTCCGGGATCATAGCCGCGACCGGTGGTATAATTACCGCCGGACACTTCTTCGTAGGAGAAGAGCGCATCGGGCGAATATTGCAGGCGTGGCTTCAGCGTCAGTGCCAGCAGCGGCGTCGGCCGGAAATCGATTTTGGCCTGGCCCCGGATGACAAAAGCGGTCGGGTCGCCATCGGCCCGGGTTGGCAGTACGGTCTGGCCAATGCAGTTGACGAAGGCCGGGCCGCAGCCTTCGCTCGCGCCCAATATGTCCAGGCCCTGCCGGATTTCCAGCGAGCCGCCGATGCCCCATTTCGGTTCGTAAGCGGAATAGCCGCCGCGCCCGGAAATACTGGCGGCATCGATCTGGTTGAAGTCGATCCGGGCAAAGGCAACGCTCAGCCGGTCTTCATTGGTGCGAACCCCCAGAAGATCGGTGCGCTGGTCGATATAGTCGAGCCCGATCGTGCCGAAGATATTGCGCGATTGTTTCCGGAGAAAAGGATAGCTTGCATAGGCGCTTGCCACCAGTGTCTGTGAATCGATATCAATACCGCCCGTCAGATCGGGCCTGGTCCAGGCATAGGTGAAATTGCCGCCGAACTTGAGGCCTTCGCCACCGACGGTAAATTCGTGGCCGACCTGCAAAACCTGCTGTTCCTTGAAGTCGGCTGTCGAATAGCCGCTGATCACGGTTTCGTCGCCCAGACCGGTCAATCCGTTGAACCGGACCCGGGCGAGACCGCCAAAACGGCCGACCGCCTTGGAACCGAAATTCTGGATATTGATATCGGCATAGACCGGCGTGCGGATCACGTTGAACTCACCGACGACCTCGCCGGGCTGGCCGCCCGATTCGGCCGAAATCGGCCGCAGCGACAGGCGCACGTCGAGCCCGGGTATATCGCGTGCGAGCAGCAGATAACGGTCCGCCGTGTCGATGTTGAAAACCGGCTGCGCGGCCAGTTTCTCGATATATTTCTGCAGCAGCGCTTCGGAGGGGCCGGCATCGCCGCGAACCTGCACCGCGGTCATCCGGGCCATCAGCACATCAAAGCGGACGCTGCCGTCGTCGATGGTCTGCGGCGGGACCTGAACGGCCGCAAGATAGCCGTTGCTGCGCAGGATGGTGGCCGCCCGGTCGCGGATATCGCAGACCACCGATACCGGAACGTCCTGGCCGATATAATCGGCATAGGCCGGGCTCAGCGATACCGGATCGACTGATATCAGACCGGAAAAATCCACGGCCTTCAGTGTGAACCGGACGTCGGAAAATTCCGGTCCAGCGAGCGGGCAGGCGGACCGCTCGACTTCGCCGTCGAAGGACAGGGGCTGGGCCTGACCCTTGAGCGCTTCGTCTATCACTCCCCGCTGGATTTCCTCTCTGGTCGGTGCAGCGGCCGACTGACCCCAGGCCGGCATGCCGGACAGGAAAATGGCAAAAACTGCCGTCAGGGCAGTCGTTTTAAGCGTAGTGCGCGAGCGCGTCATATATATCCCCGTTTTCTTGGCAATTCCGGCGCGATATCCGGGTCTGCCACAGCGGCTCTGCCGCCCCGGGAACAGCCGGGGCGACAGAAATCATCCAGAGCCTAGCCCTGGTCGGCCGCGTCTTCATTATTGGCATTCAGTGTCTCGACCAGCAGATCCAGCTGGCCGCTGCAGCCCTTCTCGATCAGCATAGCGGCCGTTTCGTCAAGATCGGCCGGTTCCTTTTCCAGAACCACAAAGCTCACCTCGACCGACTGCGGCACGTTCGATCCGAGCAGTCGATAGCTTGCACCGTCGGCCACCGGCAGGACATCCTTCGGCCAGGCCTTCAGCGGATTGCCCTTCCGCCAGGCGATTTCGGTTACATTGCCGCTCGTCGGTTCGACGATCGAGGCGGTTGCCGAGCCGGTATAGTCCGGCCGCCAGACCACCAGCCCCTTCGGATTGGTCACGCAGAATTTTCCGCCCTTGGTCACATCAAGGAACCAGAGATTGGGATTGTTCGGCGTAACCACCGCCGCGCTGCTATCGCCACGCACCGCTCCGGTTCTGGCCCGGCGGCTGCCGCGATTGTTGATGAAGCTGGACAGCCGGGTTGAAGCGGTCGACGTGGAACTGCTTCCCTGGGCCAGTGAATAGGTTCCCGGTCCCGACAGGACACGCGTGCCCGACTGGGTCAATATGGTGACCTTGTCCTGGGCCTTCAGCGTGATTTTCGCATCATTGCCCATTTTCTTGCCCGCCGGGTAGCTGCTCGCCGAAGGGCCGGTCGAGCGCACGACCATATTTTGCGCCAGCGCGACGCTACCGGCGCCGAATAGCAGGAATGTAGCCAGAGCCGCTTTCGCAAAGCCGGGAAGAATTCGTCCGGACGGTACCGGAGCATTTTTATCCAAGTGCATAGCTTTCTCCATTTTTGGTCTTTTTCAATCGTTTGAGCAGATTGACGAGGCCCAGATCCTCGCCATATCGCTTGATCACGGCACCCAGTGCCTGGATCGAATCACTATCACCCTTTTCATGGGCGGCTATGATGGCGGTCACTGCCGCACGATCTTTTTCATCCCAGTCGGGAACCGGTTCGAACACTTCGACCGGTGTGGACCGGCCGCGGAGGGTGATCCGGCCCATCGGCCGGTACCAGTCGAGACCGGTCCGTTCCATCGCTTCCCTGCTCAGCAAAACCTTGGTTTCCAGCGTCTTGTTGGCCGCTTCGAGCCGCGCCGCCGTGTTCATCGCGTCGCCCAATGCGGTATATTGGATCCGGCCCTCGCCGCCGAAATTGCCGACAATCGCGTCGCCATAATGCATGCCGACCCGGGTTCTGCCGATCGGCGGCACGCCTTCGGGGACGTTCTTGCGAAATTCCTCGCCGGCCAGATAGAGGGCATAGGCGGCCTTGGCCGCACGTTCTCCGTCATCGGGATAGGTGATTGGAGCGCCCCAGAAGGTGACCAGCGCATCGCCGACGAACTTGTCGATCGTGCCGCCATATTCCAGCGCTACTTCGCTCAGCCGGTCGAGATAGTCGTTGAGCAGATAGGCAACCATTTCCGGCTCGATCGCATGGGTCAGCTTGGTGAAACCCTCAAGATCGGTAAAGACCGCGAATATCTTCCGTTTCTCTCCGTGCAATGCCAGCTTCTCCGGATCCTTCAATATCTCGTTGGCGATCGACTTGGGCAGATATTTGCCCAGCGCGCTTTGCGCAAAGGCCCGCTGCTTGGAATTGATGGTGCGCGCAGCCGAACCGACGGAGGCATAGCCGAGCAGCCAGCCGACCCCCCAGCCGAAGGCCGGCAACGTCAGCGTATCCACTCCGACATTTTGCAATAAAAAGGGGAAGATCAGGAAAAAGGCGAATTGGCCGAGCAGCATCAGCCCGACTTTCAATGCATTTCCGATGATCAGGGCGGAAAGGCCACCGCAAATCGCGACGATCAGCGCGCCCAGCCACAAGGTCCAGGTCGGAATCGGCGTGGGCAGATCATCGTTGAGCAGCTGGGCAAGCATATGGGCATGTACTTCCAGCCCGATCATCTTGCCGTCATCGCCCTGAACGTCGGCCAGTCCGCCGACCGGAGTCTCGAACCGGTCGCGGTCGACAAAGTCGCCGCCGATCAGCACATGTTTGCCGGCGATGAATGATTCCAGCATCTCGGCGATTGCCGGATCTGCAAAGTTTTCGATCGGAAATTTGTCGAACACCGGAACATCGGTGGAAGTTGGTACATGATAGCGGATGGCGCCATCATTATTGGCGAATTTCGGATTGGGTCCGGTCAGGGCAATGGCCATGAACGGCGGAGCGCCCGGCCGGTGCGGGGTCCAGCGGCGCTGGACACCGTCGCTGTCGGTTTCCAGCTTGATATCGGTCGGCCGGACCTTCTCGGTGCGGGCCTCGTCGAAAAACTGCTGCAGAAATTCATGCTCGGCAAATGCGATTTCCGGATTTTCCTTCGGGTCGGCATAGGCGAGGAAGGTCGGCGTCTTCATATTCTTGAAGGTCGATATCAGCAGCTCGTCGTCATCCTGCGGCATGGTGAAGAGAATATCGATACCGATCGATGCGGGATTGGCCGCATCGATCGTTTCGAGCGCTTGCGCCAATATGGTCCGGTCAACCGGGGACCGCTGGCCGGTCAGCTTCAGCGTGTCCTCGTTATAGACGACCATCACGATATTCTCGTCTTTTTCGATTTCCGGAGCGAACACCGATGCGCGCAGATCATAGAGCGCCCGTTCGGCTTCCTGGATCAATGGCGTTGTCCAGCTGTAGCGGGCGACCAGCAGCGCGAGGATCATGAACAATATCGTCGAGGCCAGGCGGATCGGTCCAAGCTGGTCGAAGAGCCGGCGCAAGGATTGCAGTACGCCTTTCGCCCCCTCCTTGACGTCGCGGTTATTGGCAACCGGGTCCGTTGGCCTGGCTTCTGATGCCATTATTTGAGAGCCGTTTCCGTGCCGGCCGGAGCCGTATCAAGACTGGCAGCAGCATTTTTCGCGCCGGGCAGGAACAGCCGGGCGCCATCGCCGATCAGGGCAAAACCCGCCCAGTAGAAGGGGTGGGATGTGACCGGATCGTTCATCAGGTCCAGCTGGGACAGGCGGAGCGCTTCGGTGATCGAGCGGCCGCGACCGTCGCTGAACAGGCCGTTTATCAACCGTTCCGTCGCCTGGAAATCATCCGGAGCAGGCCAGTGACTGGCGAGAACCGAACGGCCACCGGCCCCGATGAAGGACCGGACCAGGCCATCCAGAGCCGTGCCGCCGCCGCTGCTAACGCCGGCTTCGCGGGTTGCGGTTATGCTGGCCTTGCCCGCGGTGTCGCATGCCGAGAGAATGATCACATCCGCGTCGAGCTTGAGATCGAAAATCTCGTCAAAGGCCAGAAGACCGTCCGATCCCTGTCCGCCGAAAGAGGTCAGTAGCGCCGGTTTGGCCGGGCAGGACGGGCTCGGCGCGGTGACCAAACCATGGGTGGCAAAATGCAGGATCCGGTAGTCGCTGATTTTGTCGTTCGACAATATGGCGCTGTCGGTAAAGGCCGCGCCGGTCAGCAATTCGGAATTCTCCGCGCCGATCAGGCTCCGGGCTTCCTGCAGCTCGCGATCGGAAATCGGGTTGTTCCACTGGCCCAGCGGCCATTGGCACTGACCGTCGCTATTCTGCTGGGCGCCTCGTACGGCTGCCGCTTTGGTGCTGGCGAGTACCGGCTCGTTCCGGCCCATGCCGAGATATTGCCGCGAAGCATCGGATTGCGGCGCCTTGCGGGCGTCGGCGAACGCGCGAGCGGATACGGCGGTGCTGATATCGAGAGTCTTGCCGAGCCACTGGACACCGGAAAAATCAAAGGGATCGCCATCAATCGCCTCGCTTCTGGCAAGATATGTCGAAACCGAAGCTTGATCGGCGACCAGCAGATTGATCGGCAGGCGAAGCATGGCGCCATCGGGTTCGAAAATCAGATGGCTCTTGCCGGCAAGCTGGTCCGAAACCGGTCCGAACAGGTCCGAATACAGGCTTCGCGCCGCTTCGATATCAAAGGGATAGGTGACATATTGGCCGTTTTCCAGCACCGAAATCGAGGCGCGGATCGTATCGACCCTGGCATCGAGCGCTGCTTCGTCGAGCGGCACCCGGTAGATTTTGGCGACCGACTGATCGGTGTAGAACATGAATATATCGCCGCCGATTATCGACATGCGCATATAGGCCTCGGAAGGCTGCATGGTGGCGCGCAAATTGTCGAGGCTGAGAAAACGGTCTGAAACAGCGCGATATTGCGGAAACTCGGCCAGCCGGACCTGGGTCAGCTGCTGGCTTCGCTCCAGCGCCTCGATTTCGGCCGCCAGACTGTCTCTTTGCGCGCGGATCTGCGCCGTCTGGTCCACTCTGCCCAGCGCGGAGAAACGAATGCGCAATTTTTCGATATTGCGCGTCAGGTTGATC
This sequence comes from Sphingorhabdus sp. YGSMI21, assembly GCF_002776575.1. Lineage (GTDB taxonomy): Bacteria > Pseudomonadota > Alphaproteobacteria > Sphingomonadales > Sphingomonadaceae > Parasphingorhabdus. Next base: position 2,400,508 of record NZ_CP022548.1, read on the forward strand.
GATTGCCGGAACATGCGGGCCGCTTCATCGGTGCCTCCACTCAGCTCGCGCGCAAGAACGGCCTGGGTCTCGGCCACACCGGGACGAACCAGTATCTGGGAGGCTTTGAAAAACTGTCCGGTTGCCGTCGGGTCTTCTGCCAGCAGCGCGAAATAGGGCGCAAGCTGGTTCGTCATGCCGGTAATCGCGCTTTGTTTACCGAGCGAACTGTCGACCACTTCCGCATATAAAGCGCGGGCGTCGGCTTCCTCACCGTTGCGCAACAGAAAGGCGGCGAGGCGCGCCTTGGCGGCATTGACCGCCCTTGTTTCGGGATATTGAATACTCAGCAAGTCGAGCCCGTCGCGCAAATATTGCCGCGCCTCCCCGATATTGCCGTCGGCTTCCGCCAGCAGCGACAATTCGGCGAGCGTCTGGGCTCTCAGGCGAGTGATCGATGTGACCCGGCCGTCGCGCACGGCGATCGCCCGATTATAGGCGGAGACGAAGGAATTGCGGGCGGCTTCGCTCTCGCCATTCAACCGCTGCGCCGTGCCCAGAAGTTGCAGAGCCTGTGCATCGATGATCTCGGCGCGCTCCGCCGGGCTGAGCTTCGTTTCATCGACAAAAGCGAGCAGGTTGCGAGTCTGGGCGCTGCCGTTGATCCGCGACGAGAGCGGTGCGGTAATTTCGAGGCGTTCTGTCAGCGCTGCCTCACCCTCAACGGCGGTTTTGAGGGGAGCATTTATCCGTGCGATCGCCGCCCCAAGCTGGCCCTGGTTAAGCTGATGCATGGTTTCGAAATTGCGCTGCAGCCGCTCGGCTATCGGATCGCTGTCGTCGATAGCGCCGGCCTGTTCGAACAGGTCGTCGGCTTCGGCAAATTCACCGAGGTTGGATTTCTGCAAAGCCCGGTTAATCAGATATTCGCGGGGGTTGATATCTTCCCCCTCCATGCCGGATGTGCGCTGTTGCAAGGTTTCGAAAAAGGCGGCGGCCTCGGCATAATCGCCGCTGAGGTTCCTGCGATAGCCTTCCGAGAGGGCCTGATAGGGCTTGAGTGTGGCCGCCTGCACCCGGGCAAAGGCAAATGGATCCTCGATCGAGGTCGAGGCGACGTCTATTTTGCCTTCGGCGATGGTATCGCTTAAAATCGATTTGAGCGCGAGCAGGGTTGCGCTGTCATAGGCCGCCAGGCCTTCGGCGACATAGGAAGTGCCATCCTGCCGTCCGAGAACCAGAGAATAGGCGACCGGTTCCGCGGCAAGGCGGCAGGCCTGGTGACGAAAGCCGCCAAGCGTTGCCGGCGACGGATTGTCAGTGCAGGTCACCGGTTCGCTGCGATGCGGCGCGATTCGGGCGAGCATGTCCTGCTCTGTCGAACGGGACGAATAGACGAAGCCGACCGGTCTGGCCGAGTCGCGGCAGACCACGGCCCAGCTGCGGTCAAACATATCGGCTTTTGCCTTGTTCTCGATGCTGCGGTCCTGCACCTGGCACAAAATGCCTTCGCTGCTGCCGATCGGGAAGCTGTCGCGCATTGACACCGGCGTGTCACGAGCGAGCGCCGTCGCTGGGCCTGATAGCAAACCCATCGTCAATAATAATGTGCCGATCCTCGTCCGGTGCACGATATTCTCCCCACAATTTTTGTGTATTGCCAAGCCCCCTCAGACTTGGACAATATCGATCGCGACCCAGAATATTCTTATAACTACACTAGTTAGCTGGAAAAACCGAGTCTACGATTGGAGAATATCGACATCACTGCAGGATTAAGTGACTATTGTCACATAGCGGGACGTTTCCGTACCCAGAAATCGCTGAAAACCGCTGACAGAAGTGGTTAAAAACCGCGAAACTCTATTGCGTCTGCGATCGATACGCGGGGCACATCGAAATTGTTGATCGGCGCGTCGGGGTCGCGGTGGCCGATGGCCATGCCGCAGAAGAAAATATAATCGTCGCTGATGCCGAGCAATTCCCGCATATAGGTGCCGTACATCGCCCAGATTTCCTGAGCGCAGCTGTCGAGTCCCTCTTCACGGAGCAGCAGCATCACGGTCTGGAGCCACATACCCATGTCCGACCATTGCGGCGGGCCCATATATTTTCTGGTATAGGTGAACAATTGCACCGGCGCGCCGAAACTGTCCCAGTTTTTCGCCATCTGTGCGACCCGTCCGGCGGCGTCGCCCCGTTCCAGACCGACGGCGTCGAACATCCCCTTGCCGACCGCGCGACGCTGTTCTTCATAGCGGCCGTCGAGATCCTTGGGGTAGATGGCATATTCCATGCCTTCGCCCATCGGCGCGGTCGCGGCCTTGGCCTTGATCTTGGCGGTGATGTCCTTGAGCGCATCGCCGCCAACGACAACCGCGCTCCACGGCTGGGTATTGCCGCCGGAAGGGGCGCGCTGGGCGGTCTCGAGAACGCGTTCGAGCGTCGACTGGTCGACCGGCTTGTCGAGAAACTGGCGGACGGACCGGCGGGAGGTGACGGCTTCGGTTACGTTCATTCAATCAATCCTCGTCAAAGAGACCGGCCAACTGCTCGACCATGGTTCCGCCCAGTTGCTCGGCGTCCATGATTGTCACGGCTTTCTTGTAATAGCGGGTCACGTCATGGCCGATGCCGATGGCGACGAGCTGCACCGGCGAACGGCTTTCGATCCATTCGATCACCTTGCGGAGATGGTTTTCCAGATAGGCACCATGGTTGACCGACAAGGTGCTGTCGTCGACCGGCGCACCGTCCGAGATCACCATCAGGATGCGACGTTCTTCGGGGCGGGCGATCAGCCGGCTGTGCGCCCAGAGCAGGGCCTCGCCGTCGATATTTTCCTTGAGCAGGCCTTCGCGCATCATGAGGCCGAGATTTTTCTTGGCGTGGCGCCACGGTTCGTCGGCTTTCTTGTAGACGATATGGCGCAGGTCGTTGAGCCGTCCGGGATTGGCCGGGCGATCCGCCGCCAGCCAGTCTTCGCGGGTCTGGCCGCCTTTCCATGCGCGGGTGGTGAAGCCGAGAATCTCGGTCTTGACGCCGCAGCGTTCCAGCGTGCGCGCCATGATGTCCGCGGAAATGGCGGCGATCGAAATCGGCCGTCCGCGCATAGAACCGCTGTTGTCGATCAGCAGGGTCACCACCGTGTCGCGGAAATCGGTCTCGCGCTCGATCTTGTAGGACAGGCTGTGCGAAGGATTGCTGACCACGCGGGCGAGGCGGGCGGCGTCAAGCATGCCTTCTTCCTGATCAAAATCCCAGCTGCGATTCTGCTGCGCCATCAGGCGGCGCTGCAGGCGGTTGGCGAGTTTCGTCACCGCGCCCTGCAAATTGGTCAGCTGCTGGTCGAGGAAAGCGCGCAGGCGCGTCAACTCCTCTTCGTCGCACAGCTCGGTGGCGCTGACGACCTCGTCATATTTTTCGGTCCACGGCGCATAGTTGAAACCGGGGGGCAGGTCGGACATCGCCCGGTTGGGACGCACCGGCATCATGCCGTCGTCGCCGGCATCCCCCATTTCCTCTTCGGCGCCTTCTTCCAGCTCCTCGGCGTTCTGGTCGCTTTCGCCGTCCTGGCTATCGTCGTCCGACGGTTCGGAGCGCATTTCGGACTCGCCCTGATCGCCGGTCGCTTCCTCGTCGGCGCCGTCATCCTGGCTGTCGTCGCTATCCTCGTCGCTGTCATCATCGTCGCTGTCGTCGGCTTCGGACTGGTCATCGCTTTTGATCAGATCGAGATGCTGCAGCAATTGCGTCGTCAATTTGGCAAAATTGCTCTGGTCATCGAGCGTCAGGTTGAGGCCGTCGAGATCGGCGCCGGCGCTTTCCTCGATCCACTCGCGCAGCATGTCGAGACCCTTGACCGTCCCCTGCGGCGGAGCCTGTCCGGTCAATTTTTCCCGTGCCAGCAGGGCAAGGGCCGTGGAAATCGGAACCTCGTCGCGATTCTGTGCGCGCGCGATCGGGTCGGACCGCATGCGCATTTCCAGCGCCGCGTTCAGATTATCCTTGGCGCCCGACATGTTGCGCGATCCCAGCGCATCGGTGCGGACCTGTTCGAGCGCGTCGAAACAGGCGCGCGCCACGGCTTCCTGCGGCGCGTTTCTGCGATGCGTGGCTTCGTCATGATGGCGCAATTTGAGCGAGAAACTGTCGGCAAAGCCCCGCGCTTCGGCGACTTGCGCCGGTGGCAGATCGCGCGCGGGCATTGGCACTTTGAGATGCTGCCCCGACTGCGACGGGGCTTCGGCGGTATAGGCCAGTTCCAGATCGGGTTCGCGGGCGATCGCGCGCGCGGCGCCGCCCAGCACGTCTTTCAAATCATCAAGTTTGGAACGGTCAGCCATAGAAGCGAACAGCTTTAAGCGGAAAGGCGGGGGGAATCATAGACCTAATTTCCTGCTTTTTTGTTAGGCGGGATCCCCCGCGCGGGTTTATTGTCCCGGCGGGGTTTCCGCCTGGCGCCGTTCGATCGCCACACCCTCGCCATCAATCCGCAAATCCACCGGCACACCACCTATTTCCGTGCCCACGCGGACACCACTGTCGCCGTTTATCCGCACCTCCGTATCGCCGATTTCTACCGGTATTTCGGGGATCTCCGGCAGGTCGAGCGGCGTGACCGGCCCTTCGGGATCCGGCTTGTTCTGCGGTTTGGTGCTGCCGGCGGGTTTTTTGGACTGCACGGCCTGCTGCATGAAATCCTTCCAGATACGCGCGGGGAGGCTGCCGCCGCTGACACCCTTCAGCGGGGTGTTATCGTCATTGCCGATCCACACGCCGACCACCAGCCGGTCCTCGCCATCCCCGGCATAGCCGACAAAGAGCGCGTCGCGATTATTCTGGCTGGTGCCGGTCTTGCCATAATTGGGAATGGTCAGCATGGCGCGGCGGCCGGTACCCTCGTTGACCGCAGCGCGCAGCAATGTCTCCATATCGGCGTGGGTGCTGGCATTATAGCGGCCGGGCCAGTCAAACAGCCACTCGGTCCAGCTCTGCTCGTCCTTCTTGAAGGCATAGGGGACGACCGGCCAGCGGTTGCCGGCAACCCCGGCATAGGCTGCAGTCAGCTCCATCAGGTTCATCGTTGATGTGCCGAGCGCGAGACTGGGATCATCCTCTGCCAGCGGCGACTTGACCCCCAGATTGCGGGCCTCGCGGATCACCGCCTTGTCCCCGATCTGACCGAACAGACGGACCGCGGCGACATTGCTCGACTTGGCGAAAGCGTCTTTCAAGCTCAGCGAGCCGCGATATTTTTCGCCGGCATTCTTGGGCAGATAGCCGCCTTTGGTGATTGGGCTGTCATCGACCATGTCGTCGGGGCTCATGCCCGACCGCAGCGCCGCCAGCCAGACGAACAGCTTGAAGGTGGAGCCCGGCTGGCGCTGGGCCTGGGTGACGCGGTTGAAGGCGGATTTTGCATAATCCTTGCCGCCGATCATCGCCACGACTTCCCCGTCCGGCCGCATCGCGACCAGAGCGACCTGCGCCTGTCCCAGCGGAGCGCGGGCGATCGCGCGGCGGGCGATTTCCTGCATTCTGGCATCAAGCGTCGTGGTCAAGGCCAGTCGCTCGTAGCTCAGGTCGGTCAGGGCGCGGGCCTGCGGCATCGCCCAGTCGGCAAAATAGGTGCCGGTGGGCAGGGTGTTTTTTGCGCGGACATCCAGTCTCGCGATGCCCAGCCGGTCGGCTTCTTGCTGGCTCAGATAGCCGGCGGCGACCATCGCGGATTTGACCAGATTGGCCCGCTTGGCGGCCAGATCGGGGTTGCGCGTTGGGGCGAGGCGGGAAGGGGCCTGCACCAGACCGGCGAGCATGATCGCCTGCTCCAGCTTGAGATTTTCCGGCTGGCGATAATAATAATGGAGCGATGCGGCGCGCAATCCATAGACATTGTCGCCGAAATAGACGTTGGACAGATAGCGTTCGAGTATCTCGTCCTTGGTCAGCCAGGCTTCCAACCAGAAAGCGATCAGCATTTCCCGCGCCTTGCGGGTCAGGCTGCGTTCCGGCGTCAGGAAGGTCGTCTTGGCAAGCTGCTGGGTGATCGTGCTGCCGCCCTGGGTCATGCCGCTGCCCGAGATATTACTCCACAGCGCGCGGGCCAGTCCGCGCGGATCGACGCCCCAGTGCGAATAGAAACGCCGATCCTCGATCGCCATGAAGGCTTCGCGCACATGGTCGGGCAGTTTCGCCACCTCGACCGGGTCATCGACCACCGCCCCATTGCGGGCGAACGGCTGTCCGTCCGATGTCAGCAGCGTGATCTGTGGTGGCGCAATCGGTTGCAGCGATTTGGACAGAGGCGCGGTGATCGCGAGATAGGCGATCAACAGGATGAACAGCAAAAGCCCGGCGGCCACAGCACGGCTGAACCACCACCATTTGCCGCGCGGCTTTTTGAGCGGCGCAACCGGCTCGTCAATGCGCGGCGGGATGGCATCGCCATAGGGTTCGTAAAATGGGGTTTCGGTTTTCGGCCTGCTGCGAAAGGGCCAAAACCAGCGACGTTTTACGGAAGAATCAGGGCTATGCTCAAGCATGTGACTACTGTGTTGCCATAATAATACGCCTTTGGCGAGAAAGAAGTTTGGAAAGCATCAATGATTTGCTAGTCAACGGGGCACTTTCGGGAAATTATCATGGTGGGCAAATTGTTGAAAATCGGGAATCCGTTTAGACTGACCCAGCGCGAATATGAAGCGACGATCAACGCGCTGAACATATTCTTCGGTGCGATCATCGGTGTCAGCCTGGGCAATATTGCCGAAATCCCGATGGATGACTATGTTATATTGCTGGTCATTATCTCGGCGATAGTGAGCAGCATCCTGCTTGTGACCTATACCCATAGAAGAATCTGGAACAGCGTCATGCTGACGGGCGTGTTGCTGGCAGCCTGGTATGCTGAAAGCGATAGCAGCGGCGCTGTCATCGATTTCCCCGAGCGCGTGTTACCGACGCTCACCGTGTGGGCGGCATTGGCTGTGATGACCGAATTTTCGGATCGGGCCGAGGATCCCAGAGCCGACCAAGACTGAAATCTGATTGGCTCCCCGTCAATCACTATGCTGAGACAAGGATATGTTGTTGGCGTTCGGATAAAATCATTCGCTTTGCGCGAACCGATGAACGTTAGTCATCCGCGATATGGTCACGGAACCATTTGGCCAATTGTTCTTCGGTGAGTTCGCCCGCTGCGAGGGACTGGACCGTCGCGATCGCTTCCTCCCGGTCAAAAAGAAGCTGGCAGTTATTCAACACCAGAAATGTTCGCGCCAGCACCCAGGTGGTGCGCTTGTTGCCATCGGTAAAAGGGTGGTTGCGTGCAACGCCAAATGCATAAGCCGCCGCCAAGGCGCACAAATCATTTTCGCCGTAACCCCATTTGTTGACCGGCTTTGCGAGAGCGGACTCGAGCAGGCCTTGATCACGAACACCCGATGGGCCGCCATGTTCGGCAAGCTGTCGATCGTGAATGGCAAGGGCAATGTCGGCACCGAGCCAGATTGGCTCAATTCGGTCGCCGGTCATTTTGCCAAGACACGAAGGATATCGCGATCTTCGCGCATCACACCTTCGGCGGCAGCCATTTTCTTCTGGAAGTCCGGGTTGATCGCGGTCAGCCTGACACCATCAGGTGACTCGCTCAAAAAGACGGTGTCGCCCTGAGAAACGCGAAGCTTCTCGAGCAAATCCTTGGGCAGGATTACGCCGGTGGAGTTGCCGATTTTGACCAGTTTGAGCGCATGGCCAGCGGGAAGTGAGGTCATCTTGTTCATACAGGCGTTATAACGAAAACACGGAATGAACGCAATCGGCATCCAATAGCCGGTAGCTTGGCAGCACCGGGTGAGTTAGTTCTCAGCCAAAATAGTGGATACGCAATCAGGAATGCCTGGCCGTAAGTCTAACTCCCCATCACGCTTTCCGGCAGATCTTCGCCGAATACCCGCTGATAATATTCCGCTACCAGCATCCGTTCCGCTTCGTCGCATTTGTTGAGGAAGGAGAGGCGGAAGGCGAAGCCGATATTCTTGAAGATCGCGGCATTCTGCGCCCAGCTGATTACGGTCCGCGGGCTCATCACCGTGGAAATGTCACCGTTGATAAAGCCCTGGCGGGTCAGGTCGGCAACCTTGATCATATTTTCCACCGTCTTGTCGCCGGCTTCGGGCACCTTCGACAGGATGACCTTCGATTCAGTCTCGGCCGGCAGATAGTTCAGCGTCACGACGATATTCCAGCGGTCCATCTGGCCCTGGTTGATCTGCTGGGTGCCGTGATACAGGCCACTGGTGTCGCCGAGGCCGACCGTGTTGGCGGTGGCGAACAGGCGGAAATAGGGATTGGGGCGGATCACCCGGTTCTGGTCGAGCAGGGTCAGTTTGCCTTCGGCTTCCAGGATCCGCTGGATCACGAACATCACGTCGGGGCGACCGGCGTCATATTCGTCGAACACCAAGGCGGTCGGCGTCTGCAGCGCCCATGGCAGCAGACCTTCACGGAATTCGGTGACCTGCTGGCCGTCCTTCAGGACAATCGCGTCACGTCCGACCAGGTCGATCCGGCTGATATGCGCGTCGAGGTTGATCCGGATACAGGGCCAGTTGAGGCGCGCTGCAACCTGTTCGATATGGGTCGATTTCCCGGTGCCGTGATAGCCCTGCACCATGACCCGGCGGTTGAACGCAAAGCCGGCGAGGATCGCGATCGTGGTTTCCGGATCGAAAACATAGGATGGATCGAGGTCGGGAACCCTTTCGTCCTTCAAGCTGAACGCAGGGATTTGCATATCCACATCGACACCGAAAACTTCGCGCGCATCGACGGTAATGTCGGGTGCATCCAAAATGGTTTCGTCGCTGGCGTCGGGGTTGATATCGGGTATCTCGGTCATCATAGTCCTTCGAAAAATCTCTGCCGCCCTAGGAAATGCACAAGGGGCGAGCCACTATCTAAAATCTGGTGATTCCTTAAGCTGCGTATAGGCCTCGATCACTTTTGCCAACTGTTTCTCGTGGCTGCGGTCGCCGCCGTTGCGGTCGGGATGATATTTGCGGACCAGCGCGGAATAGGCGCGGCGGATATCGCTGCGGACAATGGATTTTGCTTCACTGTCGCCAAGCCCTAGCGTCTTGAGGGCATTCTGGTCCGCTTTGGAAAACGGTCGGCCCTGACTGTTGGCGGCCGTCTTGAGGCTGGCAAAGCGCGCGCCGATCGCATCGAGCGGATCGGTGAAATCGGCCCATGCCGGTTGCGCGCCCGCGCCGCCGTCGTAGATTCGGCGGGACGAATCCCATCCCCGGACCGGATGCTGGGCTTCGAAAATCTCCTCGGAATCCATGCCGGCGAAATAGTCATAGCCCTGGTTGAACTCGCGGACATGGTCGAGGCAGAGCCAGCGATATTCACCGGGCCCATCGTAGCTGCGGCCACGGCCATAGATGGGGGGCGCGCGAAATTCGCCGCTTTCCTCGCAGCCGTCAATCGCGCAGGTCTGGCCTTCGGTTTCCACGCGTCCGTGAAAGCGGTTGGCTTTTCTCTTGGGGGAAACAGTCAATATTGCTCCGTTGGTCCCGCGCTGTTCGCGGGACGGTCTGAAAGCCGCAAACGCGCTTCGACAAGGGCGGTGCAAACGGCTAATATGGTGAGTGAAAAAGCAATATGGAGATTCGATGCCCAAAGGTCCAGTCCACAGCGAGATAGAAAAAAGGCTCACCGCCGAACTCGCGCCGATATCGCTCGTAGTAACGAACGACAGTGCCAGCCATCAAGGCCATGCCGGTGATGACGGCAGCGGCGAATCGCATTTTTCCGTCGATATCGAATGCGCGGCCTTTGCCGGCCAGTCCCGGCTCAACCGCCAGCGGAGGGTGAACAAGGCGCTGGGCGACATGATGCGCGACAAGGTCCACGCGATGGTGATCAAGGCGAGGGCGCCGGGGGAGTGAATGGAGCCTTCTCCCGTGAGGGAGAAGGATGTGGAGACTTGGCAGCTGGCTGCCTAGTCGTAACTGGATGAGGGTGTACCATCTCGAATTTTGTACACCCTCATCCAACTGCGCCTAATCCTTCGGATAAGGCTTCGTATCCTTCTCCCTCACGGGAGAAGGTAAGAACATTGCAGTGATAGGGGAGAGGTCGAACATGATCCGCAAAGTCAATCTGGCCGACGCCTTTGCCAGCTTCTCCGACCACTGGTCCCCGAAAATCGCGGGCGATATCAACGACGCGCAGGTGAAACTCGCCAAATTCGAGGGGAAGTTTGACTGGCATCATCATGACGAGGAAGACGAACTGTTTCTGGTGGTCAAGGGCACTATGCGCATGGGTTTGCGCACTGGCGATATTGATGTCGGGGAAGGGGAGCTTATCATCATCCCCAAGGGCGTCGAACATTCTCCGGAAGCGTTGGGTGGAGAATGCCATGTGCTGCTGCTCGAGCCGAAATCTATTCTCAACACCGGCAATGTGATAACAGAGAGAACCGTCGACGATCTGGAGCGGCTATGACCATCATTGCACAAACAATCATGCCAACGACCCATGATCTTGGCGAGTTTCAGGTCCGCCGGGTCTTACCGTCTAGGCACCGCCGGATGGTGGGGCCGTTTATCTTTGTCGATGAATTCGGTCCGGCGGTATTGCCGGAAGGACCGGGCATGGGCGTCCGTCCGCATCCGCATATCAATCTGGCAACGGTAACCTATTTGTTTGAAGGCGCAATCGATCATCGCGACAGTCTGGGCACGCATCAGACAATCCGGCCGGGCGAAGTCAATCTGATGACCGCGGGCAGGGGGATTGTCCATTCGGAGCGCTCGCCGGTGGAAACGCAGGACGAGAAGAAACCAATGTTCGGCATGCAGACCTGGCTGGCACTCCCCGATGGCAAGGAAGAGATCGATCCGGCGTTCGAGAATGTCGGCGTGGATGATTTGCCGCTGGTCGAGGATGGTGGCGCCAAGGCGCGGGTCATCATGGGGAGCCTTTGGGGGCAGACGGCGCCGACCACCTGTCACGCCGAGACGATTTATGCCGATATTCTGCTCTACGCCGGAGGCGCGATCCCGATTGATGCGGAGGCCGACGAACGGGCGGTGATGCTGGTCGATGGCGACGGCGCGCTGGATGGCGTACCGCTGGAGAAATATATGCTCTATGTGATTGCGCCGGGAGCGAACGTCTCGCTTTCGTCCCTCTCAGGCGGGCGGGCGATGCTGCTTGGTGGCGAGGCTTTTGATACGGAACGGCATGTCTGGTGGAATTTTGTCTCGTCGAGCAAGGAGCGGATCGAGCAGGCCAAGGCCGACTGGTTTGAAGGGCGCTTTCCGCTCGTTCCGGGTGATCCGGACGAATTTATTCCGCTGCCCGAGGGCAAGCCGAATACGGTTACGAATTGAGAAGCCCTCTCCCATAGGGAGAGGCAACAAGCCTTGGCAATTTATTGCCTTAGGCGCAGTCAGTGAGGGGTTTCGCCTTCTCGACAGTCGAACCCCTCACCGAGTTTCGCTAGTCAGCAAGCTGACAAGCTACACTTGCCTCTCCCTATGGGAGAGGGCAGTTTACGCTTTCCCGTTATTCCTCAAACCACTCGACCCACGCGCCATGGGCGTGCGCCCGGCCCAGCAGCGCCGGTTCCTCGCCGCCTGGCCAGTAGCGGATGATCAGTTCGTGGCTGAAGGTCTTGCGGTTGGTCTCCAGTGACATCCACGCCAGCGGTTTGTCCGGAGTTGCCGATTCTCCAGCTTTTTTCATCGCGATCGTGATCCGGTCCTTGGTGACCTGCGGCAGATATTGCCAGACGATCGAATGCATCAGCACCCGGGTGACGCCGCTTTGCTGGGGCTGGGTCAGCTGCTGTTCGGTCCAGTCCGCAGCATCGGCCCTGGCAACATCGGGCGGATCCTGTTTGGCCAGCGCGATGGAGGCCTCCATCCGCTCGAAGCGGGCGGGCATTTCCGGCCAGATATAGCCTTTGAGCCGGGCGGCGGTTTCATCGTCGGTGAGATCGATCGGATTCTGGTCGCAGCCGCGGGCGCTGACAATCTCGACCGGGGCCTGCGGGGGCGGCGGGCCGCGCCATTCAGGCCTGATCCGCATCGGCGAATCCTCCGGCCCGACCTGAACGCCGTTGAGATCATAATGATAGCGGCCCATCATCGTATTCACCCCGGCGCTGGCACCCAGTTCGAGCAGTTCGAATCGCGGGCCGACACGTCCGGACAGCCAGAGCAATCCGGCCATGAAACTGGCCGAGCGGCCGGATTCATTGGTCTGTGGCGGATTGTCGAACCAGGGCAGGAGATCGGCATCATGGTCGGCGACAACCTGTTCGACGAGGCGGTCGATGGCGTCTTGATCGGTGATCCGGCGCTCGTAAATATCTGCCAGTCGCGGTTCCTTGCCGCTGAGATAGAGATGATGCAGGCCGCCGGTGAGGCGCAGCGGCATTGCGTCTTCCAGCGGTTTTCCCGGCCACTGCGCGATCTTTTGCCCGCAGGCTGTCGGGCCGTCCATCAGCGGCAACTGGGCGATGATGATTGAGGCGGTGACCGGTGCATCGTTGCGCCGGCAATGTTCCGCCTGGCCGCGCATTCCCTGTGCGATATCTTCGAGGTCCAAAATGTCCATAACTCGTTGCCCTTTCATCTGCGAAGCCGTAAAGCCGCGGCCATCATGGCCAAACCACTAATCTTTGCAATTCCGAAAGGGAGGATTCTCGACGATGCCTTGCCGCTCCTGGAGCAGGCGGGAATTGTGCCAGAAGACGCCTTTTTTGACAAGTCCAACCGCAGTCTGCAATTCGCGACGAATCTGCCGCATATGTCGATCATCCGCGTGCGGGCCTTTGATGTTGCTACCTTTGTCGCCCATGGCGCGGCGCAGATCGGCATCGTCGGTTCCGATGTGATCGAGGAATTCGGCTATAGCGAACTTTACGCCCCGGTCGATCTGGGAATCGGACGCTGCCGCCTGTCGGTGGCGCAGCCGAAGGACGATGCGGAGCAACTGGGCAATATCTCGCATCTCCGGGTCGCGACCAAATATCCCAATCTCACCAGCCGCTATTTCGAGGGCAAGGGCATCCAGGCCGAATGCGTGAAGCTCAACGGCGCGATGGAACTGGCGCCTTCGCTCGGTCTGTCGCGGCATATCGTCGATCTGGTCGAATCCGGCAGCACGCTTAAAGCGAACAATCTGGTCGAAACCGACCGGATATTGGATATTTCCGGGCGGCTGGTCGTCAACCGCGCGGCCTTCAAGATGCGCAGCGCGGAGCTGACGCCGCTGGTCCAGAAATTCCGCGAACTGGCGGGACAGGTCTGATGGGGCCGGTTACAATATCTTATTCCTTCTCTTCGGAGGCGGGGATCAAGGGGTGGTGGCGATGCGTTAGCATCGCTCGCTTCAGCGACAAGCGGCACGGAACCACCCCAACCCCTCCTTTGAAAAGGAGGGGCTAAGATGGCTCTTAGACTTTCGATTTCGGATACTGGCTTCGATGCAGACTTCGACGCGCTGGTCAATGCGCGGCGCGAGGCGGATGCTGATGTTTCGGCGGATGTTCGGGCTATTATTCAGGATGTTCGGGATCACGGCGATGACGCTGTTGCGCGGCTGACCAGCAAGTTTGACCAACATGATCTGGAGCAGACCGGCTGGCGGGTGGACAAGGCCGAATCCGAAGCGGCATTGGAAGGTTTGGAAGCATCTTTGCGCGTGGCGCTGGAGCTGGCGGCCTTAAGAATTCGTGATTATCATGACGGCCAACTCCCTGAAAACAGGGATTATATGGACGATGCTGGCGTGCGCATCGGCGCGCGCTGGGGCGCGGTCGAGCGGGCGGGTATCTATATTCCCGGTGGCCGTGCGGCCTATCCCTCTTCGGTATTGATGAACGCGATTCCGGCCAAGGTTGCCGGTGTCGAGCATATCATCATGGTGACCCCTGCGCCCGGCGGCTATATCAATCCGCTGGTGCTGGCGGCGGCAGAACTGGCCGGCGTTGACGAAATCTGGCGCATTGGTGGCGCTCAGGCGGTGGCAGCGCTCGCTTATGGTACGGAAAAGATCAAATCTGTCGATGTCATAACCGGTCCCGGCAATGCCTGGGTCGCAGAAGCCAAGCGGCAGGTGTTCGGTGTCGTCGGTATCGATATGGTTGCCGGTCCCTCGGAGATTGTCGTGGTGGCCGATGGCAAGAATGATCCCGACTGGATCGCTGCCGACCTGCTCAGCCAGGCCGAACATGATCCGACCAGCCAGTCGATATTGTTCACAGATGATGAGAAGTTCGCTGATCAAGTTTCTGAGAAGATAGTCGAACAACTGGGCGTCCTCGCAACATCCGGAACCGCGACGACCAGCTGGAACGACAATGGCGCTATCATCGTCCTCGACCGGCTGGAGCAGGCAGTGCCGCTGGTCGACCGGCTGGCTGCCGAACATCTGGAGCTGGCGATCGATGAGCCGGATGCCATGTTTAAAAAGATCCGCCACGCCGGTTCGGTGTTCCTCGGACGCCACACACCCGAAGCCGTCGGTGACTATGTTGCCGGCCCCAATCATGTCTTGCCAACAGGCCGCCGGGCGCGTTTCTCGTCCGGTCTGTCGGTGACCGACTTCATGAAACGCACCAGCTTCATCCACTGCGATGAACAGGCTTTGCGCAATATCGGCCCCGCGGCGGTCGCGCTGGCCGAGGCAGAGGGCTTGCCAGCCCATGCCGCCAGCGTACAGAAGCGGCTTGATCCGCGCCGACATTCAAGAGAAAGAAAAGCCCATGACCATTTCCCTATATGATGCCGTAATCCCGAGTCAGCTGCAGATCATCGCCGCGGTCCGCAAGCTGGTCGACAAGGCCAAGGCCCATTGCGAGGAGCAGGGCACGGCGCCGGCAGAGCTTATCGGCGCGCGGTTGATCGAGGATATGCTTCCCTTTTCCTATCAGGTGAAATGCTGCCGCGAACATTCACTGGGCGCGATCGAAGCGGTACGGGAAGGCGTGTTCACACCGAGCCTCGCCCCGCCACCCGAAGACTGGGCGGGCCTGTACGAGAAGCTCGACGAAGCCAAGGCGGGGCTGGAAGCGATCAGCGAGGCCGAGATGGAAGGCTTCATCGGCCAGCATATGGAATTCCGCTTCAACGAAACGGTGATGCCTTTCACCGCCGAAAATTTCCTGCTGAGCTTCGCCCAGCCGAATTTCTATTTTCACGCCACAACCGCCTATGACGTGCTGCGCCAGCGCGGTTTCAAGATTGGCAAGGGTGACTTTCTCGGCATGCCGCGGATGAAAAGAGCATGACCGCAAAATCGACATCGCGATCTGCTGCCCGGCTCGCTGCGGTCCAGGCGCTGTTCCAGCATCAGATGGAAAAGACGCCGGTACCCAAGCTGCTCAAGGAATTTCACGACCACCGGCTCGGCAAGGAAATCGAGGATGATCAATATCATCCGGCCGAACGCGATTTTTTTGACGATCTTGTTATCGGCGTAACGTCGCGGATGGAAGAAATCGACCAGCTGGTCGCCTCGAAACTGGCCGCTGGCTGGACGCTCGGGCGTCTCGACAAGACGATGGTCCAGATCCTGCGCTGCGGCACATTTGAACTGGTCGCACAGGAAGACGTACCGATCGCAACGGTAATTGACGAATATCTGGACGTGGCCCATGCCTTCTTCAACAAAAAGGACGCCGGTTTTGTGAACGGGCTTCTGGATAGCATCGCGAAGCAGGTTCGGGGCTGACCTAGATCCCCCCGGCTGCCACGGGGGAGAATATGTCCTACTTTCTAGACCGGCTGGACCCGGCCTTCCGCGACATGATCGAGGCGGACGGGCCCTATCTTTTCGAGATATTGAAGAGCGATGTGGCCGCCGCTCGTGCGGGCCTCGACGCTCTGTTTGCCCAGATCGCGGCTGATCTGCCTGAATATGAGGGCCAGAAAGATGAATATCACATGCCGGGCCTGGAAGGCGATCCCGATGTCGCGGTGATCGAATATCGCGCGCGGGATCTTCTCTATCCGGACTGCCCGATCATCTGGCTGCACGGCGGCGGCTATGTGATGGGCAGCGCCGATGATCTGTCGGCGCAAGGCTATTCCTCTCTCGCCCCAGTGATCTCGGTCGACTACCGGATGGCGCCGGAACATCGCGCGCCGGCCGCGGCCCGGGACGTCTGCGCAGTGATCGAGCGGGTCGCGACAAACCGCAACCCGCGCAAGATCGTTCTGGCCGGACCGAGTGCCGGCGGCGGGCTCGCGGCGAGCGCGGCACTGATGAACCGCGACCGGGGTGGACCGGACATCGCGTTCCAGTTGCTGATCTACCCGATGCTGGATGACCAGCATGATACGGACTCCGGTCATATGGATATTCCGCCATCGACCTGGACGCGGGAAACCTCGCTGCATGCCTGGTCGCTCTACGCCGAGGAAGGCGGTGCCAGCCCTTATGCTGCGGCGGCGCGGGCAACGGATCTCGCCGGCTTGCCGCCCGCCTATATCATGTGCGGCGACCTCGATCTGTTTCTCGACGAAGATATTGATTATGCAAATCGCCTTCGTTCATCGGCTGTTCCGGTTGAGCTTGCTATCTACCCCGGCGCGCCGCACGGATTCAACGGATTTGCCCCTCAGGCAGCGGTCAGCAAGCGCGCCAACGCTTCCATCAGAATGGCACTGGAGCACGCTCTCTCTTGAACGAATTACAATTTATTGACCGGTTGAAGGCCATTACCACCCACCCGGCAGCCCGCGGGCTGGCCGACGATGTCGCGATGATGCCCTTCGGCCGGCACAAGCTGGTCATGACCCATGACATGATGGTTGAAGGCGTGCATTTTCTTCGCGACGCCGATCCCGCCGATGTCGCGTGGAAGCTGGTTGCGGTGAATCTCTCCGATCTCGCGGCCAAGGGCGCAAAGCCGCTCGGCCTGTTGCTCGGCTATGGCCGGACCGGCGGCGACGCGTGGGATACCGCCTTTGTCGACGGACTGAAGCAGGCAATCGACCGATTTTCCGTGCCGCTGCTCGGCGGCGACACCGTGGCGATGGGCGACAATGCGCCGCGCACCTTCGGGCTGACCGCGATTGGCGAGGCAAAGGGCCATATCGTACCCTCGCGCAGCAATGCCAGGCCGGGCCATGCCGTCTATGTCACCGGAAATATCGGCGATGCCTGGGCCGGGCTGCAGATCGCATCGGGGGCGCTGGAATCGCCGGATGCCGACGGCAGCGCGGCGCTGTTGCAAGCGCACCGGCGACCGACGCCGCGGCTGGAAGAGGGGCGGATTTTGTCCAATCTGGTCAGCAGCATGATGGATGTGTCCGACGGACTGTTGCTCGACGCATCGCGGATCGCCGAAGCAAGCGGCCTGAAAATTGAAATCGATCTGGCAGAACTGCCGCTCTCCGAACCGTTCCGCACGCTCGTTGGCGAAGACAGCGCAGCACGTCTCAAGGCGGCCACCGGTGGCGACGATTACCAGCTGCTGCTGACCGCGAGCCCGGAAACCGTCCTGTCGGTTCCACTAACCTGTGTCGGCATATGCCGGCCGGGATCAGGTGTCGCGCTGCACAGCCATGGCGAGCGGCTGGAATTGCCAGAGCAACTGGGATTTGTGCACGCCTGATCCGGGCGGATTCTATCACTTTCGATAGCGTGAAATGCCATACAATCAGGCCGTTAAATCAGGGCTTGCACCCTTTGCGATTCCCGCACTATACCTGTCGCGAAAGCACCCTGATCAATGGGGCGCTCGTGAAAAAAATAGGGGGGGATGCTCAGTAATGACTGTAGTCACCATTTCAATTTTATGTGGTTTCATAGCCATATTATACGGCTTTATCACCAGCCGCCAGGTGCTCAATGCACCGGCAGGCAACGAAAAAATGCAATCCATTGCCGGTGCTATCCAGGAAGGCGCACAAGCCTATCTGAACCGCCAATATCGCGCGATCGGTCTCGTCGGCATCGTCGTCGCGGTTCTGGTCTTCATCTTCCTCGGTCCGATTTCGACCGTCGGCTTTTTGCTAGGTGCCATTCTTTCGGGCGTCGCGGGCTATATCGGCATGAACATTTCGGTTCGCGCCAATGTCCGCACGGCACAGGGTGCCAGCGAAAGCCTGCAGACCGGGCTCACCGTCGCGTTTCGCGCCGGTGCGGTGACGGGCATGCTGGTGGCTGGACTTGCACTGCTGGCAATCTCGATCTTCTTCTACGTGCTGACCACCCAGATGGGCATGGCGGCCAATGACCGGACGGTTATTGACGCTCTGGTTGCTCTGGCCTTCGGCGCTTCGCTGATTTCGATCTTCGCGCGTTTGGGCGGCGGTATCTTCACCAAGGCTGCGGACGTCGGCGCCGATCTGGTCGGCAAGGTTGAAGCGGGCATCCCCGAGGATGACCCACGCAACCCTGCAACGATTGCGGATAATGTCGGCGACAATGTCGGTGACTGCGCCGGCATGGCCGCCGATCTGTTCGAGACCTATGTTGTGACCGTGGGTGCGACGATGGTGCTTCTGGCGCTGCTGTTTGGCGATCTCGTCGGCAGCGCGATGCTCTATGACGTTATGTCTTTGCCTCTGATCGTCGGTGGTGTCTGCATCCTGACCTCGATCATCGGCACCTATATGGTGCGACTGGGTAGCGGCACGAACATCATGGGCGCGCTGTACAAAGGTTTCATTACCACAGCGCTATTGTCGATCCCGGCGATCTATTACGTCACCATGCGCACGCTGGGTGACATGGATACGCCAATCGGTGTCGCACTTGATGGTTCCGGTGGTTTCACCGGCATGGCCCTGTTCTGGTCGATGATGGTTGGTCTGGCGGTTACCGGCCTGATCATCTGGATCACCGAATATTATACCGGTACAGACTATCGTCCGGTGCGGTCGATCGCCAAATCGTCGGAAACCGGCCACGGCACGAACGTGATCCAGGGACTGGCGATTTCGATGGAAGCAACGGCCCTGCCGACTTTGGTCATCGTGGTCGGCATCGTGATTGCCTATCAACTGGCCGGCCTCATCGGCATCGCCTTTGCCGCAACCTCGATGCTGGCGCTCGCCGGCATGGTCGTGGCGCTCGATGCTTATGGTCCGGTTACCGATAACGCAGGCGGTATCGCCGAAATGGCGGGGCTCGACGAGAGCGTCCGCAACAAGACCGATGCGCTCGACGCGGTGGGCAACACCACCAAGGCTGTAACCAAGGGCTATGCCATTGGTTCTGCCGGTCTTGCGGCTCTGGTGCTTTTCTCGGCTTACACAGCCGACCTCAAGGAATTCTTCCCGAACCTTGAAGTCAGTTTCAGCCTAGAAAATCCCTATGTGATCGTTGGTCTGTTGCTGGGTGCCTTGCTGCCCTATCTGTTCGGTTCGATGGGCATGACCGCCGTTGGTCGCGCTGCTGGCGACGTTGTCAAGGATGTTCGTGAGCAATTTGCCAGCGATCCCGGCATCATGGCGGGTACCTCGCGTCCCAACTATGCGCGAACCGTCGATCTGGTGACCAAGGCGGCGATCAAGGAAATGATCCTGCCGTCCTTGCTACCGGTTCTCGCGCCAATCGTGGTCTATTTCGTGATCACTGCGGTTGCAGGTCAGGCGAACGGCTTTGCCGCTCTCGGCGCATTGTTGCTTGGCGTGATCGTCTCCGGCCTGTTCGTTGCCCTGTCGATGACAGCGGGTGGCGGTGCCTGGGACAATGCCAAGAAATATATCGAGGACGGCAATCACGGCGGCAAGGGCTCCGATGCCCATCATGCTGCGGTGACCGGCGATACCGTGGGCGATCCTTACAAGGATACCGCGGGTCCGGCCGTCAATCCGATGATCAAGATCACCAATATCGTCGCATTGCTGCTGCTCGCAGCGCTCTATGCGGCGCAGGGCGGTATCCACTAGGAGGCTGGCCATATTGGGCTGAAAAAAGGACCCCGCCGGAAGCGATTCCGGCGGGGTTTTGCGTGGCCGGAACCCGCCCTTTTCGATGCCGACAGCGTTAATAAGATTTTACCCCTTTTCCGCTAGCCAGAGTGGCGAAATCGAAATGATGCTGGTGGGGCGATATTGATGGATTTGAGCGGACTTCAGAAAATGGGAGGGGTGGCTATCCGGGCTGACCGGTCCCGCGCCGGCCTGTCGACACCGCAATGCCAGACAGAATTCCGCGCCGTATCCGATCTGGATTCCGGTCTGATCGCCGCATGGAGCGATCTTGCCAGACAGGTGAGCGAACCGAATATTTTCTATGAACAATGGTTTCTGCGTTCGGCGCTGGACCATCTGGACCATCTGGACCATCAGGATGATATCCGGCTGTTCCTGCTCTGGTCGGGAGAGGCCGGTCAGTCGCAACTGCTCGGCCTGCTGCCGCTTGGGCCGGTCGGTCATTATGGTCGCTGGCCGGTGCCGCATGTCCAGAACTGGATGCATCACAATTGTTTTCTCGGCACGCCTTTGGTCTGCATCGGCTTTGAACAGGTCTTCTGGGAAAATCTGCTCTCCGCGCTCGACAGCAGCGAATGGCCGGGATTTCTCCACATCAACGGCATGACCATAAACGGTCCGCTGGATCAGGCCTTGCGCATGGTCTGCGACGGACAGAAGCGGCGTTGCGATCTTGTGCACAGCGAGGCACGAGCGCTGCTGCAGAGCGACCTCAGTGCCGATGCCTATCAGCGCGCGACCTTGCGCGGGAAAAAGCGCAAGGAATGGCGACGGCTGGGCAACAGACTGGGTGAAAAAGGCGATATAAGCTACGGCCATCTGCTCGACGACCGGGATCTGGACCAGTGGATCGACGAATTTCTCGCTCTGGAAAAAGCGGGCTGGAAAGGCAAAAGCGGCTCGGCGCTCGATTGCTCACCGGACACCAGCGCATTTTTCCGGCAATCGGTCACCGCTGCTGCCGCATCCGGTCAGCTGGAACGCCGTGACCTCCGGCTCGACGGCAAACCGCTGGCGATGCTGGTCAATTTTCTCTCCGCGCCCGGCGCCTTCGGTTTCAAGACCGCATTTGACGAGGATTATTCCCGTTATTCTCCCGGGGTCCTGCTGCAGATAGAAAATCTGAAATTCCTCGACTTGCGGCGGCTGGAATGGATCGACAGTTGCGCCGCGCAGGACCATCCGATGATCGACCATCTATGGTCCGACCGCCGCCACATCGGTCGCTTCTCGATCGAATTGCACGGCCTGCAAAACCGTGCCCTGTTCCGCGGCGTCCGGCTGGGCGAAAGGCTGATGGGCAAGGTCAGAAAGCGCAGAATTTTCGATCCGGCAGAGGGACAGTCATGAACCAGATATCCCACAAGGACAGCTTCCGGCACCAGGTTTTCGGCGAAGATACGCGGCGGCAATTTGACGCCTGCTACCCGGAGCAGGCGCATCTGCTCGACCATGCGATGCTGTCGCACGAACTGCTGACGCTCGATGCGCTGGCACAGCTGGGAACGGCGCTGCCGGAAGCCAGCGTCGAATATAACGCCGGCGATCTGCCGGTCGGGATCAGGCCGGAAGATGTGCCCGACAATGGTCTCACCATCGGCGATACGATCCGGATGATCGACCAGTCCGCGAGCTGGGCGGTACTCAAGAATATCGAGCAGATGCCGGAATATGAAGAATTGCTGCTATCGCTGCTGGCGGAGATCCGGCCGATACTGGAGGCCAAGACCGGCCAGATGCTGAAACCCCAGGGCTTCATCTTCGTGTCCTCGCCCGGCGCGGTGACGCCTTATCATTTCGATCCGGAACATAATATCCTGCTGCAGCTGCGCGGCGAAAAATGGATGACCACTTTCCCCGCCGGCGACGCCCGCTTTGCCGCTGACGAAATCCACGAGGGCTATCACACGGGCGGCCACCGCAATCTGGTCTGGCGGGATGAATTCGCAGCCGAAGGCACGCGCCACCATCTGACGCCGGGCAAGGCGATTTTCGTCCCCGTCATGGCCCCGCATTTTGTGCAGAACGGGCCCGAACCGAGCATCTCCCTGTCGATCACCTGGCGCAGCGACTGGAGTTTTGAAGAAGCAGACGCACGGGCTTTTAACGGCTGGCTGCGGAAGCGTGGGATCACGCCCAAGGCGCCGGGACGCTTTCCGGCGCGGAGCAGGGTGAAGGCGCTGGCCTGGCGGGTTTTGCGGAAGATATCCGGGCAATAGGAGCAGTCATAGCCCATCCTCTTTAGAGGAGGGGTTGGGGTGGTGACGATGCCCTTGCATCGCTCGCGTAGCGGCAGGCGGCACGAAACCACCCCAACCTCTCCTTTGAAAAGGAGGGGCTTAAGACAGCCAAGGCTCGCACGAAATTCGTCTCAAAAATCCGGTTGATTTGAACTTCTGGGAGCGTTGCTGGCAGGTGCAAGAATTCTCCTCTCCCATCGCCCCAAAAACCAACCCACCCTTGACATTCCCCCCACCACCGTCACTCTCTCCCCAAAAAACAGGGAGAGAGAATATGGCCACCGTTGTAACCGCAGCACCAACCACCATGGATGCCTTTATCGAGAAACAGGCCCGCGCCGACGCGGTGGTCAATATCGTGCTGGCGGGCGGGATCAATTACTGGCTGACCCGTGACCTGGCTTATGTGCCCGCTACTTTGCCCTTTGGCGATTCCGCGCCCAATCTGGGTGGGACCCTGATTGCTATCGCCGTGCTGATGAGCCTTCTGCTGACGCTGATTGTCTATCCAATCACGGTGGCGCAGCGGAAATCGGGCAAGATCACGCCCGGGCTGGCCGCCGACACGCGGGTCGGTTTTGCGCCATTTGTTCTGGCGTTCAAGCATCTGGCGATGACATTGATCCCCGCCTTTCTGATCGTGATGGTCCTGCAGGGTGCGGGGCCGGAACTGCGCTTCACCCCGATGGCCTTCGCGGTGATCGTCGCGGTTATCGCGGCGGTGCTGGCCTATTTCATGTCGAAAAGCACCACGCGGGCGACGCTGAACCTATGATCATCATCACCGCCAGCCTCTCCACCGCCTTCGCCGCCAGCCCGGACGAGATTATCGCGCTGTGCAGCGAGCATAGCGCCCGGTCCCGCGCCGAACCGGGCTGTATCTCGCACCATATCCACGCCGATTGCGAAGACCCGTCGCGCCTGTTCTTTCATGAACAGTGGCAGGACGAAGCCGCCGTCGCCGCGCATTTCGCCCTTCCGGAATCGCGCGAGTTCGTGAAGCGCCTGACCGCGCTGGTCGGGGAACGACCGGAGATACAGATATACCGGGCCGATCCGGTGTCGATGGCGGAGCTGGGTTAGTCCCACATTGTCGCCCCAGCGAAGGCTGGGACCCATACCACAGGTCCTGGGATACCCACTCTTGGTTTAGGCCCCAGCCTTCGCTGGGGTGACGCCACACTAAAACCGCTTGCGGAAATCGATCTCGACATAGCGCCCGACCGGATCGAGATAGCCCTGCTGATAGCTGAGCGGGATCAGGCCGCTGTCGTCGCGGACGGTCTGGATATCGTTGAAGATATTGTCGACCTTGAAAGCGATGCGGCTGCCTTTCAGGAAGGGGATATTCTCGGTCAGATTGCCGCGATCGTCGAGGTTGATGAACATCCGCAGATTAAACGTGGTCAGATCGGAAAAGCGCAGATCAGAACCCGTCAGCCCACCGTTAACGCGGGTCGCGGTCTGGTGCTCGCCGCTGAGGCGGAAGCCGATGCCATTGTTGAACCAGCCGCCATTGATCTCGAATTCGTGCCGCGGGCTGCCGCCGGTCGAACCGGTGGCGGAACCGTTCAGCAGGTCCAGTTCCTCGACGCCGTCGCGGATCTTGATCCTGTCCTCCAGACGGATGGTGTGAAAGGCGGAGAGCTGCCAGCGTCCGCCGCTTGGCCTTCCACCTGCACGGCCGCCAGGTCCGCCGCCCGACCGGGCGTTCTGACGTTCTGTGTTCGCACCGCCCTCTGGTGGCGGTCCGCCTTCGGGCCTGCCTTCTGCTGCGCCTTCTCCGGACGGCTGCGGTGGCGGTGCGGCGCGCTCGGGTCGTCCGCGCCCGCCGCCGCTTTCCTGGCCGAAGCGTTTGGAAAAGTCGATGCCGTAGCGGATGCGCTCGCTGTAGACATTGGCATAGGTGACCGGCCGCTGGTCAATCGCGATCAGGCGGCCATTGGTGTCGCGGGTGACGCGGTCGGGGAAGGCCGCCTCGATTTCCGGCGTCAGCAGCGGGAAGCTGGAGGCGACATTGTCGCTGTTGTTGCGGAAATATTCGCCGAGGAAGGTGAATCCGTCGAGCCATTCGGGGCGATAGTTGACGGCCAGCTTGATATCCCGCTGTTTCTCCGCCGGCAGCGCCAGATTGCCGCCGGTGGTGATCGAGGCCAGCACGGTTTCGCCATTGGTAAAGTCGAATATATTGACATTAGGGGTGATGATCAGCGGATTGCCGAGCTGGGCAATTGTCGGCGCGGCATCCTCGCCGATCGCCGAGGCGGAAAAGACCAGCCCGTCCAGCGGTTCCCAATTCACCCCGAAACCGAATTCGACCAGTCCGCCGAAATCCGACAGGTCGGAATAGCCGAAATTGCCGTTGACCGACAATTTGCCGATCGCCTCCACAACATCGATATTCTCGTCGGCCAGCGGTATGTCGATATTGATCCCGGCGCTGATTTCGTCCCGGCTGAGATTGGTGGTCGTGAGAATGGCGCCGCTGGTCTCGCGGCTGTCCAGATCTTCGCGATTATAGCCCGCACGCACAGTAGTGGTCACCGCGCCGGATGGCAGGACCAGCAGGGTGCCCGAAAGCGTGGCGAGATTGTTGATCGTCTGGTCGACAACTTTCGCACGGTCGGTGACGGGCGCGCCCAGCAAGGGGCCGAAGCTGACCGCCAGCGGATCGACCGTGCCGGCGTCAATCGCCGCCTGCAGCGCGCTGGTGTCACCGGACCGGTCGGTGTCGGTGTCGACCTGCGTGCGGGTGTAATCGCTGGTCAGCGACCAGCGCCAGTCGCTGAGCATGCCGTTCAGGGTCAGCCCGGCCTGCGCGGTATTGGTTTCCTGCACCCGGCGTAGCGGACCATATTCGGTGAAATAGCGGAACAGAGTATCGCCTGCCACGTCCAGCGTTCCGCCCGGCAGACCCTGCAGGCCGCGGGACTTGTCATAGACATAGCCGCCGTTCAGCGACAGCGACATGCCATTGTCGAACGACCGGCTGTAATTGGCGTTGAGTTCCACATTGTCGGAGGGGGCGGCCAGAGTGCGATAGTCACCGAGATTGACCAGTTCGCCGGCCGCATCCTGGACGATATCCCGCTCGCTCTCGGTAATCGCCGTATTGTTCTGCCATTCCACATTCACGTTGAGCCGGCTGTTCTTGCCGATGCGGGTAATCGTGGTTTCGACTTCAGACCGTCCCTGTCCGCCCTGGGTGGGAACGCCATATTCTGCCGAGGCGCTGAGCCCGGTATAATTGTCCTTGAGCACGAAATTGATCACCCGCTGGTCGGGGCGATAGCCATATTGCAGGGCCAGTTCCTCGGGGAAGACCTGGACGGTGCGGATCGCCTCGGGCGGCAGATCGCGGATCTCGCGGAAGCCGGATGTGCGCTGGCCGTTGATCAGCACCACCGGGCGCCCGCTGCCGCGGCCCCGGCTGGAGGTTGTCTGCGAGGAAATCGCCTCGAGCAGGTCCTGCACCGAGGATACGCCATAGCTGGCGATATCCGCTTCGCTCAGTTCGACCACCGGCGGTATCTCGGTAATCACCGCGCCGCGCGGCAGTTCTGCGGTGACGACAATTTCTTCATCGGCATAAGAGGAATCCGTGTCGGTGATCTGTGCGCTGGCACCGGCGGGCATCAACAGGCCGGCGAGAACAAGGGGAGAGGCGGCGAGGAGGGATTTGGGGGAGGAGATCATTTTGTTGTTCATAGCTCTTACATAGGGGGAAAGAATATGTCCGAAGTGCCATGGGTCTGGCGCTAATGGTATAATTTCTTTGTATTAAATTGTCGCAAGAGAAACAGCCCCGGTGCGACAATCATTATCCTGCCGGTTGATGCAGCTAATCCTTCCCTTTTTGCACATTTGCCGTTATGGCGCACTGCAACACGCGGATCTGCCGCAATATCAGGGAAAATGTACCGCCATATGGCAAAAGAAGAACTGCTAGAAATGAAGGGAATGGTTCGCGAACTGCTCCCCAACGCCATGTTCCGGGTCGAGCTGGAAAACGGCCACGAAATCTTGGGCCACACCGCCGGCAAGATGCGCAAGAATCGTATTCGTGTGCTGGTCGGCGACGAAGTGCTCGTCGAGCTCACCCCTTATGACCTGACCAAGGGGCGTATCACCTATCGTTTCAAGTGACGAGCCATGGCTCGTCATCCCGGACTTGATCCGGGATCCAGGGCTAACGTAAAACTGCGCTTGCGATTTGGACGCTCTGGATGCTGAAACAAGTTCAGCATGACGAAAGTGAACATATGAAACTGGTCCTCGCCTCCTCCAGCCCGCGCCGTCTGGAACTGCTTGGCCGTCTCGGCGTCACGCCGGACCGGATCATCTCTCCCGATATCGACGAAACCCCCCGCAAGGGCGAGCTGCCGCGCGACTATGTCCTGCGTATGGCGCAGGAAAAGGCTGCGGCTGTCGAACGCGAAGATCAGGAAATCCTGGTCGCCGGTGATACCACGGTCGCGGTCGGGCGCCGGATATTGGGGCAGGCCGGTGATGCGGCGGAACAGCGCAAATTTCTGGAACTGGTCAGCGGGCGGCGGCATCATGTGATGTCGGCGGTCTGCGTGATCGCAGCCGACGGAACGGCGCGGACCAAATTGTCCGACAGCATCGTCAAGTTCAAGCGCTTCGAGGCTCACGAGATCGAAGCCTATATCGCGACCGGCGAAGGGCAGGGCAAGGCGGGCGGCTATGCCATACAGGGCACGGCGGAGGCTTTTGTCACCTGGATGTCGGGCAGCTATAGCGGCATCATGGGGCTGCCGCTCTACGAGACCCGCAATCTGCTGATCAGCGCGGGCTATCTCCTTGGCTGATTTCGCCCAAGGCTGGCTTTACGAGGCCGGGATCGGTGAAAACCGGGCGTTGCGGCTGGAAAATAATCAACTCGTACAGATACGCGTCGAGCGGGCCGATGGCAGTGCCAGGGCTTGCGCGGTTGTCGATGCGAAATTCACCCGGCAATGGGTTGCCGGAAAATCCGGGATTGTGACCTTGGCAAACGGACAGGAAGCTCTGCTGCAGCCGCTTCCCAAAGAACTGACCGAAGGATCGACGGTCCGGGTGGAAATTGTCCGGGGCGCGATGACCGAGCGCGGCGGGCAGGCGAAGCGGGCCAAGGCGCGCCCGGCCGAGGTGGACCGTCCCTTGAGCGATGGTCCCGATCTGCTGGCAGAGATCACAGCAACCGGACTTCCCGTCAAACAGGTTCACGCTCATGAAGAGGATGTCCTGTCCGGACACGGCTGGCACGAAGCTGCCGAACAGGCCGAAAGCGGGCGGATCGATTTTGAAGGCGGGAGCCTGCTGGTATCGCTGACCCCGGCGATGACATTGTTCGATGTGGACGGACCGCTGGCGCCGTTGGAACTGGCAAAACGGGCGGCCAAGGAAATTGCCCTCGCGCTCGTACGCTTCGACATTTCCGGCAATATCGGGGTGGATTTCCCGACCCTGGAGGCGAAGGCTGATCGTGTTGCGGTCATGTCTGTTTTTGATGCTCATATGACCATGAAATGCGAGCGCACCGCTATCAACGGCTTCGGTTTCATGCAGATTGTCAGCCGCAAGGTCCGGCCCTCGGTGCTGGAAATCCTGCAGGCCAATCGCGCGGTCAACGCGGCACTGAAACTGCTGCGGCAGGCAGAGCGGGATCGCGGTACGGGCGCGCTTCGGCTGGCGGCGCATCCGGCTGTCACAAATAAATTGCGTGACCCGTTGCTGGACGAACTGGCGAGGCGGACGGGGCGTTCAGTGTCAGTGGAACCGCGCGGCGACATTTCCATCGACGGCGGTTCGGCAGGATAATTGCCCGCAGACTTGCAATCGCGCCGTCCCGACTGCAAAGCCTGTGCATGACCGATATCATTCTCTACGACTATTGGCGCAGCTCGGCGAGCTACCGGGTGCGTATTGCGCTCAATCTGAAGGGTGTCTCCTACACCGCGATCAGCACCAGCCTGCTCGACGGCGACCAGAAGGCTCCGGCCTATGTCGCGCGCAATCCGCAGGGCTTCGTGCCGATGCTGTCGATTGACGGCCATGACCTGACCCAGTCGCTGGCGATCATTGATTATCTGGATGCAAATTATGATGACCCGCCGATGGTTTCCAGCGATCCGGCCGAGCGGGCGAAGACGCTTGCGCAGGCCTTGGTCATCGCGGCGGATATTCATCCGGTAAACAATCTGCGGATATTGAAATATCTCAAGGATGAGCTGGGGCAGGATCAGGACGTCGTCGACACATGGTATCGCCACTGGATCGAAGAGGGCTTTGTCGCGCTCGAAGCCATGGCGCCGGAAACGGGTCTGTTCGGCGGTGACAAGCCCAATCTCGCCGATGTTTGCCTGGTGCCGCAAATGTCCAACGCCCGGCGGTTCAAGACCGATTTGAACGCGTTCCCCAAACTCGCGCGGATCGATGCCGCATGCAATCAATTGGAGGCTTTCCAGAAAGCCGCTCCCGAAGCAGTGAAGGATCAATGACATGACAATCGAAGGCGGATGCTATTGCGGCGCAGTGCGTTACAAGGCCGAGGGCGAACCGATGCTGAAGGCGGAATGTTTCTGCCGCGAATGCCAATATACGACCGGCGGCAACAGCCTGTTGCTGATGGCAATGCCGGCGGATGGATACGAAATTACCAAAGGGGCCGTGAAAGGCTTTAAACGGGACGATCTGGAAAAGGGTGTGACGCGCGAATTTTGTTCGGACTGCGGCACCCATCTGGCCACCCGCGCGCCGGGCTTTGAAGTGGCGGTGATCGTGAAGGTCGGAACGCTCGATGATCCGAGTGTCTTTGGCAAGGCGGACAGCGCCCATTTTGCCTGCGATGCGCAGGACTATCACCGGCTGCCGGACGACATGCCGGTCCATCAGAAGTGGACAGACAATTAGGTCATGAAAAAATCAGTTTTAGCCTACCCGCTATTGGCATCAATGGCCGCCATTTCTGTGCCCGCCTGGGGGCAGGAGCAGGTCGATGGAGACGAAGCGCCGGTCGCGGCAATCATCGTTTCGGGGCTGCCCGTCACCCGTGGCGACGACGTCTATAGCGCCACCGAAATGGCGATTGATCCGTCCCGGACGGTCGAGAACGCATTGCGCGATGTGCCGGGACTGCAGCAATTCCGACGCTCGGACGCCCGTTCGGCCAACCCGACCAGTCAGGGTGTCACGCTGCGCGGACTGGGCGGCAATGCCTCGTCCCGCGCTTTGCTGATCCTCGACGGCGTGCCACAGGCCGACCCTTTCGGCGGCTGGGTGGCTTGGCCGGGCTATGATGCGCTGGCTCTGAAAAGCGCGAAAATTACCCGCGGCGGCGGCAGCGTAACCGACGGGCAGGGCGCTATCTCCGGGACGATCGAACTGTTCAGCGACACTGTCGGTGACCGGATCGAACTGGGCGCGGCTTATGGCAGCCGCAACAGCGTCGACACTGATCTGCTGTTCGGTCGCGAACTGGGGCAGGGGCAGCTGACCATTTCTGCCAATTATGCCCGCGGTGACGGGTTCATTCCGATCATAGAAGGCCAGCGCGGAACCGTGGATCGCCCGGCGGAATATGAGCAGGCCGGTCTCGCCGTCCGCTTTGTTGCGCCCTTGACCGACAATGTCGAGCTGCAGAGCAATGTCCGCGCTTTCACCGATGATCGCGAACGCGGTTTTGCTTTCAGTGAAAACCACAATGACGGAGCGGACGCCAGCATCCGGCTGGTCGATCGTACGTCCGACTGGCAATGGTCGGCGCTGGCCTATGTCCAGATCCGCAATTTCGATGTCAGCTTCGGCGGGGTCGCGGATGACCGCAATTCGGTCAGCAGGGTGTTCGAACAATATAGCGTGCCATCCACCGGTCTTGGCGCCCGTTTTGAGGTGCGGCCGCCGGTCGGTGACAATGTCGAGCTGCGCATCGGTGGAGACTGGCGGCGGACCGAGGGGACAACCAACGAGAATTTCTTCTTCCTCGACGATGACACGCCGCAGCGCAGCCGCAGAGCCGGAGGCAGTACAGCCACCTATGGCGGTTTTGTCGAAGCCAGTCTGCAGGCCAGCGATACGCTGGTTCTGACCGGCGGTGGCCGCGTCGATTTCTGGTCGATCGATGACGGCTTTCGCAAAGAGATAGAGCTGATCAATCCCTTTCCCGGATCGGTCCGAACCGACGAGATGTTCGCCAATCGCAGCGACACCGAATTTACCGGCCGCGGCGGCTTTGCCTATGATCTGAGTGATCAGCTCACGTTCCGGGGAGCGGCCTATCTCGGTTGGCGCCTGCCAACGCTGAACGAATTGTTCCGGCCTTTCCGGGTCGGTTCCGATGCGACCGCCGCCAACGAACTGCTCGAGCCCGAGCGGGTCAAGGGCGCCGAACTGGGACTGGACTGGGAAAGCGGCATTGCCACAATCGGCATCACGGCGTTCTATAACCAGTTGGACAATGCGGTTGCCAATGTGACGCTGGCCAACGGTCCGGGTGTCTTTCCCGGCGTCGGTTTCGTCGCCTCAGACGGTACCTACAGCCAGCGCCAAAATCTCGACGCGATCAAATCAACAGGCATTGAAATCGACGCCGCGTTCAATCTCGGCGGGCTGGTCGACGGCCTGACCTTGCGCGCTGCCTATGCCTATGTCGATGCCGAAGTGGACGGTTCCGGTGACGCGGCTGCGGTCGACGGTTTTCGCCCGGCCCAGGTGCCCCGGCACAATGCCTCCGGCTCGCTCGTCTGGGAAAAGGAGGATGGCACAGGCGCCAGCCTCTCGGCCCGCTATGCCGGCCAGCAGTTTGAAGATGATGTCAATATTCTCAGTCTGGCCGATGCCTTGACCATCGACGGGCGGATGGCGCTGGCCGTGACTGATCGCCTGCTGGTCGAAACCCGGGTTGAAAATCTTCTCGACGCCCGGGTAGAGGCTGCTGTCAGTAGCAATGGAATAATAGAGCGCGCCTTCCCCCGGACATTTTGGGTTGGACTTCGCGTCAAAATTGAATAAATATTATTTATGACCTTTAAGCTTGATGATTATCTGCCCTACCAGCTCTCGACGACGTCCAACGCCGTCAGTGACGTGATCGCGGGTGAATATAAAAGCCTCTTCGGCCTGAAAATTCCGGAATGGCGGGTGATGTCGGTGCTGGGCACGCGCGGTGCGTCTACCCAGCGGCAGTTGGTGGAGGCCACGCTGATGGACAAGGTAACGGTCAATCGGGCGGTGAAGAATCTCGTCGACCGTGCCTTGCTCGACCGCAGTCCCAACACTGCCGACGGCCGCTCGCACCATCTGTTGCTGAGCAGCACCGGCCGCGATCTCTATGGCAAGATCCTGCCGGCCGCCCAGGCAATGGACAAGAAGATCATGTCGGTGCTCAGCACCGAGGAGAAAGCCGAATTGTCCGCAATGCTGGCGCGGATCAAGAAATCGGCGGATACGATCGCGGCAGAATGAAAAAGAGCGGCAGGGAACTGCCGCTCTCTTGATTTTACGCTTCTGCTTACCCGCTAGAGCATCGCATCGGAGATCGAGCAGGCCGCAGGGCCCAAGATCACGATGAATAGAGTCGGCAGAATGAACAGGATCAGCGGGATCGTCATGATGGCAGGCAGCCGCGCGGCTTTTTCTTCGGCGCGCATCATCCGGTCATTGCGGAATTCCGCCGACAGGACCCGCAGCGACGAGGCGAGCGGCGTACCATATTTCTCGGTCTGGATCATCGTCGTCACCACGCCCTTGATATGGTCCAGCGCGACCCGATAGGCGAGATTTTCGAAAGCCTGCCGCCGTTCGGTCAGGAAGCCCAGCTCGATCGAAGTCAGCGAAAATTCATCGGCCAGTTCCGGATAGGCGGTGCCCAGTTCCTTCGACACACGGGCAAAGGCAGAATCGACCGTCAGACCGGCTTCCGCACAGATGACAAGAAGATCGATGGCGTCGGGCAGACCCTTGCGGATAAGGTCGGTCCGCTTGGCGATCAGGTTGTTTACGTAGATATCCGCCCCTTTATAGCCGAAAATGGCTGCACCGGCGAAGACGCCGAACCGCTTGAGATCGGACCAGTCGGACAGATAGTCGAAGCCGTATATGGCCAGCGCCGCACCGCCACCCAATATGATCGGCATAACGAGACGGCTGAAAATGATGACAAAGGCCATGTCCTTGGACCGGATGCCGGCCTGCGCCAGCTTCTGCTGCGCTTCCTTGACCTGCGTATCCTGCAAAACCTGCATCGACGCCAGCATGTTGCGCATGCGGTCGGTCGTGTCGTTCTGCTGGACCAGCTTGGCGCGCTTCTTGGTGGTCGACGCGGTGATGCCGGCTTTCAGCTGTTCGCGGCGTTCGTTGAGCGCCTTGACCCGTTTTGCCATCGGGTCCCGGACCGTTACGGCAGCATAGATCGCGAAGAATACAGCCGCAGCGGCAACGGCCGCCAGGATGGTCGCAACCCAGAGCACGTCTATGCCGAATAATGTTGGTCCGCCGCCGCTTGTCATTTGCCTTGTACCTTCATTCTAAATCTCGAAGTTGACCATCTTGGCCATGATGAAGACGCCGATGCTCATCCAGCAGAGGCCACCGAGGCCCGCGATGATAAGACGTTCTTCATAGAAAAAGCCGGCCAGATAGGTCGGGTTCACGGTGTAAACCAGCGCGAACACAATGAACGGCAGCGAACCGACGATATAGGCCGAAGCCTTGGATTCCGACGACATCGCCTTGATCTTGAGCTTCATCTGTCCACGCTTGCGCAAAACGTCGGCAAGATTGAACAATGTTTCCGCCAGGTTGCCGCCGGTTTCACGCTGGATCGCCAGCGTGATGCAGAAAAACTGGAACTCGGGTGTTTCCATGCGTTTGGCGCTTTCCTGCAGCGCGTCTTCCATGGTCTGGCCGATCTTGATGCGATCGACCACTTTCTGGAATTCCTCGCCGACGGGACCGTCGATTTCCTTGGCCACCACGCCGATTGTCTCGGTGACCGGAAGACCCGAACGAAGGCCGCGAACAAGCAGTTCGATAGCGTCGGGAAAGGTCGCGGTAAATCTGGCAACGCGCCGGTTGATCAGGAAGCTGACGATGAAATGCGGTATTCCGGCACCGACCAGCAGTCCGACGAACAGGCATAGCAGGAGCGGCGCGCCCTTGAGCAGCAGCAAACCGGAGACGACGACGAACAGGCCGCCCGCCGCATAGAAAAAATAGGACAGCGGCCATTGTTTGCCGGTCTTTTCCAGGCGGATCGCAAGAATTTCCAGCTTGGTCATATTCTCGCCGCGCGGACGCGTGGTCTTGCGCCGCGCCGAGAGCGCCTTTTTCATCTGCGCTTCCACCCGCACATTGGCGCTGTCGGAATGGCGATATTTGACCTTGTCCAGTCGCCGAGCAGTGGCCTTGGATTGCGACGGGCCGGCATAGGCAAAGATGAGCAGCAGCAGAACCGCCAGAACGCCGGCACCCAATATTGCAGTTTGCATTAATCCCATTGTCTAATCCCTATGAAGCCGAAGAAATCCTGCCGCCCGGTTCAGGCTTCAGGCGCATCCTCTTTGGCTTTCTTTGACGGCAGCAGTGATTTGAAATCCCCGAACTTGTCCATGAAGGATTTCTTGCCGCCTTCCTCTTCGGGGTCCAGTCCGCCACTGACCGAGCCGAGTACCAGGCTGGTCAGTTCGACGATTTTTGCCGAAGCCTTGCTGGACTTGCCGGCCTCGACCATCGCCTGGCCCAGTTTCGCCGCCTGCGCAGCGGTCTTGGCGTCATGCGGGATCATGATATCGATCTTGCGCTCGATGGAGCTTTCGAAATCCTGACGGCCGATTTCCAGATTGGTGGCCTGCACCTTGTTGGCGACAACATAGACCTTGCTCTGCGCGGCGTGGGACTTCAGCCAGGACAGCAAGCGAATGCAGTCGCGCGCCGAAGCGAGCGTCAGTTCCGTCACGATGACGGTTGCGTTCACGTCGCCCAGAAGATGGGGATAGTTGATCAGCATGTCGCGCGGCAGATCGATCACCGTGCAGTCGAAAGCGGCGCGGAATTCTTCCTGTAGCTGGAAGAAGGCGGTGCCATCGGTCAGGATCGGCGAATTGATCGGTGCCTCAGCGGACAGCAGCGACAGTTTCTCATTGGCCTTGATCATCGCGCGTTCGATGAACAGCCCGTCGATCCGGCTCGGATTGTCGATTGCATCGGTAAGGCCGCGACCGGGCTCGAGATCCAGCGACAGCGCGCCGGTGCCGAAATGGACGTCCAGATCCAGCAGGGCGGTCAGCCGCTCCCGGTCATGGCTGAGCAGCCAGGCCAGGGAAGTGGCGATGGTCGACGCGCCGACGCCGCCACGGGTGCCGATAACGGCGGTCGAAATATGCGGCTTTTCGGCCTGCGGATCGTCAATTTTCGGGGCGTTGATGACCGCTTGCGCCTGTGCCAGTACGTCGCGGAGCTGGTCCGGGCTGAACGGTTTCAGCAAATAGTCCTGCAGACCGCTGACGATCAGGTCGCGGTAGAGGCGGACGTCGTTGACCTGGCCCATGGCCACCACGACAGTGCCCGGTTCGCAGACTTCGGCCAGCGAATTGATATCATTGAGCGGATCGCCGGATTCCGACAGATCCACCAGCAGGATGTTGGGGCTGGCAGAAACGGAGAGGGTCTGGACCGCGTTGCGCAGTCCGCCCTTGCTGCATTTGTCGATCGACCAGCCCATTTCCTCGGCCACGGGGCGGAGCATTTCCAGCGTGTCATCGTCGCAGACAAAAGCGGCAAAGGGTTCACGTCCGTTGACCGAACCTGGTTTCCAGGGAGCGTTCATTATTGTCCTCCAACTTTCTTGTCACGATAGGCGCGGATGGCCTTCGAAGCCTGCGACTGATCCTCGCCTTCGGCAGCCTGGCCGCGGACGAGATCTTCCGGATTGGCAATCATGGCAGAAAGCGTGCTGTTCGTTCCGCACCCGTAGTTGGCGCTTGTCCGCACCTGAAAATCGGTATGGCTGCGATAGCTGAAATCGGGGCATCCCGGCACCGAAGCCTCGGTGCGCGTCACGACGACCCGCATCAGGCCCGCAGGAACATGGCCTTCGGTTACCGGAGCGTTTTCGCTGATCAGCAAGCCATAGCCGGCCACGATATTTTCGACCGCTGCCTTGGCAACGGGGCTGGCCGAATAGCTCGGGTCATCGATCGACACCCGATCGCCATAGCCCAGCTCGAGCGCGTCGAACCAGCCGGACAGGCGGTTCTGCTCTGCGGCGGACAATCCGCCATGACCGGCGCTCAGGTCGAGCACGAAATTCGATTTGGAAACGACCGGCTGGCGTTCGCTATAAACGCTGCGGTTGGCAGTGTTGCTTCCACAGGCGGTTACCGAGAGCCCGAGAGCGGTGATGAGTGCCATTGAAACGATGCGCATGATCTGTTCTCCTGATCGGGCTTATTTGTCGAAACTGAAACCCGGAGCGCTGCCGCCGGACTTCTTGGATTTTTTGGCCGACTGGACGGGAGCCGGAGCCTGCAGGGCGCCAAAGCCCTGGCCGTCGGGAGTGGCCGGAGCTACGCTCGGCTTGGGCCGATCCTCACCGGTGCCGCTGTGGTTGCGGTTCATCAGGAACCGCTCTGCATCATTGGCAGCCTTGAAGCCGTCGGTTGGCAATACGATCTCGCTGTCGCTGACCGGCTTGACCAGATAAGGCGTGACCACGATCATCAGCTCGGTTTCGTTGCGGCTGTAGCCATCGGACTTGAACAAGGCGCCCAATACCGGCACGTCGGCCAGACCCGGGGTCTTTGCGATGGCGGAATTATAGCTGTTCTGCATCAGGCCGGCGATCATGAAGCTTTCGCCCGATCCCAGCTCGACGGTGGTCTCTGCCCGGCGGGTCGAAACCGCAGGAATGCTGAAACCGTTGATGATGACGGCGCCATTGGTGGTGATTTCCGATACTTCCGGTGCGACGCGGATCGAGATCCGGCCGTTGGAAAGCACGGTTGGCGTGTAGGACAGGCTGACACCGTAATTCTTATACTGGACGGAAACCTCGCCCAGACCGGTTGAAATCGGAATGGGAAACTCGCCGCCGGCCAGAAATGTCGCCGTTTCACCGGAAATGGCCGTCAGATTGGGCGATGCCAGGGTGCTGACAAGACCCACGCGTTCGGAGACGTCGAGCGCGGTGGCAATGTCGATGCCGAACAGGCGGCCCGCCGCCTGAATGGTGTTGAGCTCCGAACCGGTATTATAGTTGAAAGCGGTTCCGCCGGCCGTCACGAACTGGCCGGTCGCCGTGTTGAACGGCAGCGAGACAGAACCTGCGGGCAAACCAAACAGGCTGGATGCGTCCAGGCTTGGGAAGGACGAGGTGTCGAAATTGGTAATCGAACCGAAGTCGCGGCCACGGGACACTCCGAACTGGAAGCCGCCAGTGGTGTCACGGGTCAGCAGATTGCCGTTGATTTCCTTCGCCAGCGAACGGCTGACCTCGGCAAAACGGACCTTCAGGTTGACCT
Organism: Sphingorhabdus sp. YGSMI21; assembly: GCF_002776575.1. Lineage (GTDB taxonomy): Bacteria > Pseudomonadota > Alphaproteobacteria > Sphingomonadales > Sphingomonadaceae > Parasphingorhabdus. The sequence goes on from NZ_CP022548.1 coordinate 2,437,222, forward strand.
GCATCGGCGTCGCGGTTTTCAGCCGGCTGACCACACGTGTGGTGTCGCCGACAAATGCCTGGACGAGATTTTCCGCTTCTTCCGCATCATCCGGATCGGCGATGGTACCGGTAAGCAGCACGAAATTATTGGTCGTGCTAACCGCGATATTCGCATTCGGCATCGCCAGGTTCAGCATCTGGTCGATCGAGGAAATTTCCGCACCGACCGAGACTTCCGCCGAGTAGATGACCTTGCCGGACGCGCTGGTTGCGTAGAAGCTCGTCTGGCCACCCTTTTTGCCGAAAATATAGATCTGGCGCGGCGAGCGGACCTGGACATCGGCAATCGCATTTTCAGCGATGAAAATATCCTCGATCGAAGCGGGCAGGGTGATCAGCTTGCCACGGCCGACCGACAATGTGATCCGCGAATCCGGCTGGGATACATTGACCGACTGGGCGTTAAGCGCAGTGCTACTGTTGGCAGCCAGAGCCAGAGCGAGAGCGGCTACGGCGGTCAAGCCGATTGCCTTCTTCGCGAGGCGGCTATGCTGTGCATATACTACGGCCATTATTTGTCTCCAAACTCGATGTCATTGACCGTGTTGCCACGCGCGACGCGGACGACCGGACCTCTTGGTTTTTCTTTCTCGGCCAGTGGTGGCGGCGAGCGCGTTTCAAAACGGGATACGTCTCCGCCAGTTGAAAAGCTTGATTTCGTGCTGGTCGGACGCGCAGCCAGCGAACGGATCATGTCGGCTTCGACAACCGGGTCATCGGTTTTCGGAAGCTTGATTGCGCCAGAGGCGATGGCTTCTTCCAGTTCGGCGGCGCTGTCGGCGAGCGAACGCAGCGACAGGCTCAATGTTCCCAGTGTCTGGGCGACCGAAATCTGTTCGGCAATTTTCGGGGTGGCTTCGAGCGTGACCAGCTTGGCCTTCTTGGCGACTTGCTGACCCGCTTCGTTTTTCGTCGCCGTCACGCGGTTGTCGGTGGCGAGCACGCGCAGGTTGCGGATCACGGTTTCGGAAACCTTGAGCTCGGGGCCTTCGCCCTGCACCGACTGGGTCAGCATCAGGTCGACCCGGTCGCCAGGAAATACAAAGCCGGCGACGCCGGTCAGTCCGGATACGGGAATGGTAACGGCGCGCATGCCGGGGCCGAGCGCTGCAGCGAGGAAACCGCGATCACCCGGTGCCACGAGAGAGCCCTTGGTAAGCGGCTGGCCGGCGGTGACCGGATTGCGGACAACGGTACCGGCAAGCGATTCCACGTCGGTGCTTTCCTTCATGAAATAGGCTTCCTCGACCAGATCCTTCGGCCATGGCTGGAAGCGGAAACTGTCGGGCGTGATGATTGTGCCAACGGGAAGCGCGCGGGTTGCGACGAGGACTTCTTCCCCTACCACTTCAGCTTTCTTTGCAGCAACTTGTGGCGCGGAGGCACCATCAAACATGTTTTTTGCGAGCAACGCCGTAACCGCAGCCACGATCAGTGCGCCGACCAGCAAAATGATTTTCTTCTTGTCCATGACGTCTAACGCCTCCTGAATGCCCCCGCCCGATTGGTTCCATTGGCGGTCTTTGCCTCTTTCGAGTAAAATGGTTAAAATATCGTTTGTGAATTATGTCCCGTGATGCCCCAGATCATCCAGAGCCCGGAAAATGCGATGGCGACCCCGTAAGGAACCTTTATTGGGTCTTCGGTCTTTTGGATTGTCTTGCTGATCATCATTAACAACGTCAGCAGTCCACCGGCGATCGACATGATCACCAGCAGTTCCAGAAATGTCAGCCAGTGCATCCACAGGGACAGGGCGGTCAGTAGTTTGACGTCGCCCCCGCCCATCGCTCCGGCAGCGAACATCGCGGCAAATATGGTGAATATGATCGTGGCCAGTCCCAATTGCCCGATCATTTCCGGCCAGAGGCTCATGCCGCTCGCTATCCACAGAACCGGTGCCCCCAGGGCGATGCCCAGGTTCAGCCAGTTCGAGATATGGCGGCTTTTGAGATCGGTAATCGCGGCTGCAATCAGCGCAATTGCCAATCCGCCCCAGAGCAAGTAGATGAAGGTTTCACTATCCATGGACAGACCGTCTAGTTAATTTGCCTTACCAAATAGTAACCATGATTTCCGGAACGGCTTCTCTTCGACCCTGTGACAACGATAAAGCGTGATATGACAGACTTGAAAGATGTGCGCTTCGATCGCCGGTCCGTCCCCGCAGATGCAAAAGAAGAGTCATGGACCGGGCCTGACGGCTGGGAGTTCCGCAGGCTGGAGTGGCAGCAGGATGACCGGCAGCCGGGTTCGAGAGGGTCGGTTCTGTTCATGACCGGGCGCGCGGATTTCTACGAAAAATATCTCGAAACCTTTCACGATTTCCACGAGCATGGCTGGAACGTCACTTCGGTGGACTGGCGCGGACAGGGCGGCTCGGGCCGTTGCGGGCCGCACCCGCATGTCGGCCATATCGACGATTTCGCGACATGGGTGTCCGATCTGGAGACGCTGTTTAACGAATGGCGTGCCAGTCATCCCGGTCCGCATGTCTTGTTGGGCCACAGCATGGGCGGGCATATCGTGCTGCGGGCGATGACCGAGCAGCGCATCCGGCCCGATGCCGTGATCCTGAGCGCGCCGATGCTTGCTCCAGCCGGCGGCGGCATGCCGGAATGGACCGCTCAGCTGGCCGCGAAGATCATGTGCCTGATTGGTCGCGGCAAGCGGCGTGCCTGGAAACCGATCGAAAATCCGCTGGAACCCTATGTCCCGCGGCAGGCTTTGCTGACCCATGATGCGGACCGCTATGCAGACGAGTTTTTCTGGTTTCGCGAGCGCCCCTTCGTCCGGCTGGGGCCGGCCAGCTGGCGCTGGGTCGAACGCGCCTATTCCTCGACCCGGCTATTGCGCAACCGCAAGCGGCTGATGCAGATGGACATACCGCTGCTGGTGCTGGCGACATCGACCGATGAATTGGTTGATCATCCGACCATCGAGCGGGCCGTGCATCTGATGCCCCGGGCCGAGCTAAAGCTCTACGGCGCGGAATCCGCCCATGAAATATTTCGTGAAGTTGATGAAGTGCGCAACGACGCGCTCGCCAGCTGTTTTTCCTTTCTCGACCGAGTGGCCCCCAAAAAATGAAGCAATATGACGTCATCATCATCGGAGCCGGTATTGCCGGTGCCAGCATCGCCTCAGAAATTGGTGCGGATCGTTCGGTGCTGCTGCTCGAGGCGGAGGAGCATCCCGGCTATCATTCGACCGGCCGCTCGGCTGCTTTCTGGACGGAAAGCTACGGAGGGCCGATGGTGCAGCCCCTGACGTCGGCCTCGCGCGCCTTTCTGGAAAAGCCGCCGGCAGATTTTTCGGACATGCCGTTTCTCGGTCCGCGCGGTGCGGTCAATATCGGACGGGACGAGGATCTGCATCTCGCCGATCAATTCCTGGCCGATTTTGCCGACAGCGGGCTGAATATGGATCGCTGGTCCCGGGAACAGCTTCTGTCCCTGGTCCCCGATCTCAAGCCGGCGTGGCAACATGCCGTTTACGAACCGGATTGCCGGGATATCGATGTCGCGGCGCTGCATGCTGCCTATCTGAGAAACGCCAAGCGTCAGGGGGTGGAGCTTCTATGCCGGGCGCCGGTCCGCCAGATCCTGAAAAAGGACGGCATTTGGGAACTGACTGCCGGCGAAAGGGAATTTCGCGCGACCGTGCTGGTTAACGCGGCCGGCGCCTGGGCCGATGCCGTGGCCGGCATGGCCGATGTGAAGCCTGTGGGTATACAGCCGCTAATCCGCAATATGGTTCAGATCGAGACTAATCCGCCGTCGTCGCAGGCGATGCCGCTGGTCGTCGGGATCGACGGCAGCTTTTATTTCAAACCCGAAGCGGGTGGTGGCTACTGGCTCAGTCCGCATGATGAAGTTCCTTCCGAGCCTGGCGATGTGGCGCCTGATGAACTGAGCATTGCCATCGCTATCGACCGGTTTGAAAAGGTGATGGATGTCGAAGTCAAGCGAGTCAGCCGGAAATGGGCGGGGCTGCGCAGTTTCGCACCGGACAGGCTGCCGGTGATCGGCTTTGACTCCGCTGACGGTGGGTTTTTCTGGTTCGCGGGGCAGGGGGGCTTTGGTATTCAGACCGCGCCCGCCGCGGCAAAGCTGGCTCGTTCACTCCTGTTGGGAGAGGCGCCGGATGAAAGCCTGCATGCCGTCGATGCCAGCCTTTATGCGGCAGCGCGCTTTTCCTAGGAAACATCGTTTTACAACGGGCCGGTTGCACGGGCAGCCGGTTTGCGCAATAGTTCCTCCATCCAACCGAAGGAGAAGATAGCAATGGCGCACAAGTTTGAAATCTGGAAAGACAAGAAGGGCGAGTTTCGCGTTCGCTTCAAATATAATAGCGAAGTCATTTTCTCGACCGAGGGCTATTCCAGCAAGACCAGCGCTAAAAATGCGATCAGTTCGATTCTGAAAAACGGACCGAATGCCGAGATTGAAGACAATAGCTAAGGTCTGATCCTAAAAACTACGACGATTGGCGGCGACGTTCATGGCAGCGTCGCTCGCCAGTTGATCGGCGCGCTCGTTGTCGGCGTCGCCGGCATGGCCCTTGACCCAGTGCCATTCGATCTGGTGCGGCTCGACCGCCTTTAGCAGATCCTGCCAGAGATCGGCATTCTTGACCGGCTTGCGAGCCGCCGTCCGCCAGCCGTTTTTCTGCCAGCCGAAAATCCATTTGGTAATGCCGTCCTTTACATAGGTGCTGTCGATCGAGAGCTTGACCTTGCACGGACGCTTCAGCGCGTTGAGCGCTTCGATTGCGGCGCGCAATTCCATGCGGTTGTTGGTCGTGTCCGGCTCGCCGCCGGAGATTTCCTTTTCCTTGTCGCCATGCCGGATCAGGGCGCCCCAGCCACCCGGCCCGGGATTGCCCTTGCACGCGCCATCGGTGGCGATTTCGACAATTTTCGGTTCGGTCATGCGGTGAAAATATCCTTGTGGGTCCGGTAATATTGCAGCCTGTTGAGAAAGGCCTGCGGGTCCTTGCGCGTCACCAGCGCACCGGCGGGCGTGTTGATCCAGTCATAGGCCCGGGTCAGCAGGAAGCGCAGTGCCGCACCACGTGCCAGCAGCGGCAGCGCCCGGCGTTCGGCTTCGCTGAGCGGGAAGGCCGAACCATAGCCCTCCAGCAGGGCGCGGGATATCGGCGCGTGAAATTCCGTACCGTCTTCGGAAAAGCACCAGGCTGCATGGGTTACCGCGAGGTCATAGGCGCGGATGTCGGTGCAGGAGAAATAGAAGTCGATCAGTCCGGTTACCCGGTCATCCAGCATCAGCACATTGTCGGGGAACAGGTCGGCATGAATGGCCGAGCGCGGCAGATCATCCGGCCAATATTTGTCGAGATGGTCGAGTTCCTGCGCGATCGCCTCGGCCAGACCGAGGGCGATATCGTCGAGCTGCGCAGGACCGCATTGGTCGGCCAGCGCCCGCCAGCCTTCGTGATCCATGCTGTTGCGGCGTTCCGGCGTAAAATCCGCCAGTGCGCGGTGCATGTCTCCCAGCGCCCGACCGGTGGCCCTGGCCTGGTCCGGGGTCGGGTGGCTGACCGATACGCCGGGCAGGAAGGTTATGAGACAGGCGCTGCGTCCGCACAATTGCTGGATCTTCGTGCCATCGCGATCCGCGATCATCGGCGGTACCAGACAGCCTGCTTCGGCAAGATGATCGAGCAGCGCAATGAAAAAAGGCAGGTCGGCGGGGTCGACGCGCTTTTCATACAGGGTCAGGATGAACTTGTCCTGCGTAGTTTCCAGCAGATAATTGCTGTTCTCGACGCCTTCGGCAATGCCCTTGGCGGAGACCAGTGTTCCCACATCGAAGCGGGTGAGGAAGCGGTCGATTTCCTCTGCGCTAACCTTGGTATAGACCGCCATCAGGCCGCTTCAAGGCCGCGCGGCAGCTTGAAGACCATATTCTCGTCCGCCGTCCGGACTTTTTCTTCCCTGATATCGAAATGTTGCTCCAGCAAAGTAACCACTTCGCGGACCAGTATTTCCGGAGCGGATGCCCCGGCTGTCAGGCCCAGCGTGCTGACACCGTCCAGCCATGCAAGATCGATTTCATCGGCCCGCTGGATCAGCTTCGCCATCGCGCCACCGCGTTCGGCGACTTCGACCAGCCGCAGGCTGTTCGAACTGTTGGGTGCGCCAATCACGAGAACCAGCTGGCAGGTTTCGGAAATCTTTTTCACCGCATCCTGACGATTGGAGGTGGCATAGCAGATATCCTCGCCTTTCGGGCCAACGATATTTGGGAACCGAGTCTGCAGCGCCTCGACGATCGCGTGTGTGTCATCGACCGACAAGGTGGTCTGGGTCAGGAAGGCCAGGGCGTCTGGGTCTTCGGGGTTCAGCGCTTCTACATCGGCCAGCGTTTCGACCAGCGTCATCCGGCCTTCATCAACCTGGCCGAAAGTGCCGATGACCTCGGGATGATTGGCGTGGCCGACAAAGATGATATGGCGCCCCGCCTCGGTCTGCCGTTCCGCCTGCCGATGCACTTTCGACACCAGCGGGCAGGTCGCGTCGAGATATTCCAGGCCACGCTCTTCGGCCTTGTGCGGCACTGCCTTCGGCACGCCGTGGGCGGAAAAGACCACCGGAACCCCGTCCGGAACCTCGTCCAGTTCCTCGACAAATATCGCGCCCAGTTTCTTCAATTCATCGACGACATAGCGGTTGTGCACGATTTCGTGCCGGACATAGACTGGCGAGCCATATTTTTTTATCGCCAGCTCGACGATTTTAATCGCCCTGTCGACGCCTGCACAAAAGCCGCGAGGCGCGGCCACAAGCAAGTCTATCTGCCGTTTCTGCTTATCGGAATGAATCATGGTTTCAGCTCTTAGGGAATAAGTTCACCGGCGAAAAGCCCGTCTGTTCATCTTATGGACGGTTGCACCGCATTAAAGGCCCAGATAAGGGTTGCGAAATTTTTATCGGCGCGCATGGAACCTATGTGTGTAGCCCGTGATCAAAGGCAAGGATTGAAAATGATGGCGAATGGCCGGTTGAAAAAAATGGTTTTGGCAGGGATCGCGGTTCTCGCCGTCACCGGATGTGCGCGGGAAGGCGCCATCGACCTGAGTTCCGGCGTCGGTATTTCGGTCATCCGCAGCGGTTGTCCGGCGGTTGCGGTGCCCGATCACACCGGCGATATCACCATCTTCAACCCGGCCAGCAGCACCGATGCCAGCGCCATCGACGTGGTCGCCTATATCACCAATGTCCGCTCGACCTGTAACAGCGAAAGCGCCCGGATTTACAGCGAGGCGGCCTTTGATGTCCACGCGTCGCGGACCAATCCGGCCGGCGCCCGTACGGTTACCATTCCCTATTTCTCGACGGTCGTCCAGGGCGGCACCGCCGTGGTCGCCAAACGGATCGGCAATGTGACCCTGCAATTTGCCGATGGCGCCTATCGGGCGACAGCCTCGGCCAAGGCCGGTTCCTATGTCGATGCTTCCGCCGCACGCTTGCCGGACGAGGTGATCGAACGCCTGACCCGCCGCCGCAAGGCCGGTGATCCCGATGCAGCGCTCGATCCGCTCGCCGATCCGACGATCAAGGCTGCGGTTGCGCGGTCCTCGTTCGAGCTGCTTGTCGGTTTTCAACTGAGCCAGGCCCAGCTACAATATAACGCAACCCGATAAGGGTCGCCTGAAATGACAAGCAACCGCGCCTGATTCTGTCGGGCCCCTTTTCCTATGACGAACTGAACCAATCATGCTGTTCCACATTTTTCAAAAGCATATTGATGCGATATTGGATAAACTGACCGAAGCGGGCGTGCTTCCGGCCGGGGTCGACCGGTCGAATGTCACGCTGGAGCCGCCGCGCGATCCGTCGCACGGTGACCTGTCGACCAACGCGGCGATGGTCCTGTCCAAGGCGGCGGGCATGAAGCCGCGCGATCTGGCGGAAAAAATTGCGGAAAAGCTGGGTGGGCTTGATGACGTGCAGTCAGTCGATATCGCCGGTCCCGGATTTATCAACCTGCGGGTTGCAGCGCCCGTATTGCTCGGCGAATTGCTCGAAATCGAGCAGCTGGGCGCAGAATATGGCCGCTCCGACAAGGGCAAGGGTGTGACCGTCAATATCGAATATGTCTCGGCCAACCCGACCGGACCGATGCACATGGGCCATTGCCGTGGTGCGGTGGTCGGCGACGCGCTGGCTGATCTGCTCGAGGCGGTCGGTAACAAGGTGATCCGCGAATATTATGTCAATGATGCCGGATCGCAGGTCGACACGCTCGCCCGCTCGGCGCATCTGCGTTATCTCGAGGCGCTGGGCGAGGATATCGGCACGATACCCGAAGGCCTCTACCCGGGCGACTATCTGAAACCGGTTGGCGAAGCCCTGGCCGCAGAATTTGGCGACAAATACAAGGATGCGGCGGAAGCCGACTGGCTGCTGACCTTCCGCAAGGCCGCGGTCGCCAAGATGATGGACATGATCCGTTCCGATCTGGCCATGCTCGGCATCCGCCACGATGTTTTCTCCTCCGAGGCAGAATTGCACGAAGCGGGCAAGGCGGACGCCGCCGAGGCCGAGCTGCGCTCCCGCGATCTCGTCTACGACGGGGAGCTGGAACAGCCCAAGGGCAAGGTGATCGAGGACTGGGAAGCGGTCGAGCTGCCGCTGTTCCGTTCAACGCAATTTGGCGATGACCAGGACCGCCCGATCAAGAAATCCAACGGCCGCTGGACCTATTTTGGCGGCGATCTCGCCTATCATTTCCAGAAAGCGCAATCGGCCGACGAACTGATCGATATCTGGGGCGCCGATCACAGCGGTACGGTCAAGCGGATCAAGGCCGCGGTCGCGGCGCTGACCGGTGGCAAGACCAAATTCGACGTGAAGCTGGTGCAAATGGTGCGCCTGCTGCGCAACGGCGAGCCTGAGAAAATGTCCAAACGCTCGGGCAATTTTGTCACCATCGCCGACATGGTCGAGGAAGTCGGCAAGGACGCCGTGCGTTTCACCATGCTGACCCGCAAGGCCGACGCGCAGATGGACTTCGATTTTGCCAAGGTGATGGAAGCCTCTCGCGACAATCCGGTCTTCTATGTGCAATATGCCCATGCCCGGATCCAGTCGATGCTGCGCAAGGCGGCGGAAGACGGCGTAACCCCTTCGGCCGATCATCTGGATCGTCTAGGCGAGGAGGAAATGGACCTCATCAAAATGGCGGCGCAATTCCCCCGGATCATCGAATCGGCCGCGGCATCGCGGGAGCCCCATCGAGTCGCATTCTATCTGAATGATCTGGCAGCGGCTTTTCACGGCTATTATAATCTCGGCAATGACCGGCCTGACAAGCGGATCATAATGGTTAACGACCCGGAAACGACATCGGCGAGGCTTTTCTTAGCCAAGAATATAGGGCAGACTGTGAAGAACGGTCTTGCATTGATGGGTGTAGAGGCCGCAGAATCGATGTAATCGGCCGCATGGCTAACGGAGCATAACATGTCAGATACCACCCGCGACAATCTTGATCTCGACGATGATGATCGTCTGCCCTGGCTGGAATCGGCCGAAGATTATGATGACGACGGGGAATATTCCCCGGTCCGGGTGGCCTTGTTCGTCGGATTCGGCCTGCTTTTGCTGGCCGCGATTGTCGGCGGCATCTACTGGTTGCAGAACCGTGATGGCGGTGGGCTCGACGGCAGCGGCGAACTGATCGCGGCGCAGGAAGGCGATTACAAGGTCCGTCCCGACGATCCGCAGGCCCGGAAATTCGAAGGTGAGGGCGATGCCAGCTTCGCCGCCAGCGAAGGCCAGGAAACACCCGCGCAGCTGGGTGATCCGGTCGCCAAGGAAGCGCCGATCCGCAAATCCGACGCCGAACCGGCAGCCGATGCCGCGGGAAGCGCTCTGATCCAGCTGGGTGCCTTCAGTTCGGCCAGCCTCGCCGACAGCAGCTGGTCCGGCTATGCCCGCCGGTTTGAATCGATCGGTTCGCTGCCGAAGAAGATCATCCCCGGCAAGCTGGATGGCGGTACGATTTACCGGTTGAACGCGGTCGCACCCAGCGGCGACGCGGCGCAGGAAATCTGCAACAATCTGAAAGCCGCAGGTGAAAGCTGCCTCGTCGTTCGCTAGTTTTCAGGCAATTGATGGTTGAAGCGCTGTGGATAACGGCGCTTTCGCCTTTACCCGGCTGCAAAACGGCGCGAGTATAAGACATGTTGCGTGAAAAGAGTTCATCATGGCTATGACACCGGCGGTTTTTGGAATTGCAGGCCTGCGCCTGACTGCCGACGAGAAGGCTTTTTTTCGCGACAGCGATCCCGCCGGTTATATCATTTTTGGTCGCAATATCGACAGCAAGGCGCAGCTCAGGACGCTGACCGACGAATTGCGCGCTCTTCATGGCCGCGACGATGTAGCGATCCTGATCGATCAGGAAGGTGGCCGCGTTGCGCGAATGCAGCCCCCGCTATGGCCCAAATTCCCGGCCGGGGAAATATTCGACAAACTCTATGACATCGCCCCCGCCACCGCGATCGAGGCGGCGCGGCTCAATGCGCAGGCAATTGCCGTCACGCTGAACGAGGTCGGGATCACCGTCGATTGCCATCCGTTGCTCGATGTCCGCCAGCCCGACGCCGACAATGTCATCGGCGATCGTGCGCTGGGTAGCGAACCGCTGCGCGTAGCCGCTCTGGGGCGCGCGATCCTCGACGGGCTGCAGCGCGGCGGCGTGGTTGGCGTGGTCAAGCATCTGCCGGGCCATGGCCGGACCAGCGTCGACACGCACAAGGCCTTGCCGACGGTGACCGCCAGCGATGCGGAACTGGAGCTGGATATCGCCCCGTTCCGGACGCTCAGCAAGGCGCCGATGGGCATGACCGGCCATTTGCTGTTCACCGCCTGGGATGCGGAGACGCCGTCAACCCTGTCCAAAACCGTCGTTCAGGACATCATTCGTGACCGCATCGGCTTCGACGGCCTGCTGTTCACCGATGATCTGGATATGGAGGCCTTGTCGGGTACCGTTCCGGAGCGGGCCGAGCGGGCGCAGGCTGCCGGTTGCGATATTGCGCTCAATTGCTGGGCGAAGATGGACGATATGACCGGTATCGCCGAACGTCTGGCACCGATGTCGGAAAAGACACAGCAACGGTTGGATGATGCCATGGCGACGATTGCAGGCGTGAGTGTTGCGGAGGCGGAAGAGGAACTGGCCAGCCTGCTCGCCCGCCGCGACGGGCTGATGGCGGCGGTCGCATGAGCGAGGAAGCCGAAAACGAGGGTTTCTTCTTCCCGGCCGATCCGGCGGCATCCGAAGAGGGTGCGCTGACCCTCAACATCGACGGCTGGGAAGGGCCCCTCGATCTGCTGCTCGCTTTGGCCCGTAACCAGAAGGTCGATCTGCGGGAGATCTCGATTCTCGAGCTTGTGCAGGAATATCTGAAATATATCGCCAGCGCGCAGACGCTGCGGCTGGAACTGGCGGCCGACTATCTGGTGATGGCCGCCTGGCTGACCTATTTGAAGTCGGGTCTGCTGCTGCCGCGCGATCCGGAGATCGAACCGTCGCCGGAAGAACTGGCCCTGCGTCTGCAAATGCGGCTGGAACGGCTGAACGCAATGCGGGAATCGGGCGCTCGCTTGCTGGCACGGGACCGGATCGGCCGCGACGTCTTCATGCGCGGCGCGCCGGAGGGGCTGCGCGTCGTGAAGGAACGGCAATGGCAGGCGGAATATTATGACCTTATTTCCGCTTATTCCCGCGTGAAGGTCCGCAGCGCACCGGCCATCCATATCGTGCGTCAGCGGATGGTGATGACGCTGGAGGATGCGCTGGCCCGGGTTTCGATGATGCTCGGCGAAGCGATCGACTGGATGGATATAAGGCATTTCCTGCCGCCCGGCGCGCCGCCCGAGCTGCGCAAATCTGCGCTGGCGTCCAGTTTTCTGGCAACGCTCGAACTGGCCCGGCAGGGAAAGCTGGAATTGCAGCAGGAAGAAAGTTTTTCACCGCTCAGGATAAAGGCGACGACCCATGGGTGAACATGACATCGAAGATACCAGCCTGATCGACCCGATGCCCGACTCCCTGGATATCGGCAAGCGTGCGGTCGAGGCGACGCTATTTGCGTCGGAAAAGCCGATGACAATCGCCGATATCAGGGCCTATGTCGGCGAAGAGCTCGATATACGCCGGATATTGGCCGATCTGCAGGAGGATTTCCGGGATCGCGGCATCGTGCTGGTCAGGACCGGCGACCGCTGGCATTTCCAGACCGCGCAGGATCTCTCGCATCTTCTGCGGCGGGAACGGGCGGAAATGCGCAAGCTCAGCCGCGCCGGCATGGAAACGCTGGCCATCATTGCCTATCACGAGCCGGTCAGCCGGGCAGAAATTGAAGCCATCAGGGGCGTGCAGGTCGCCAAGGGAACGCTCGATGTGCTGATGGAAGCGGGATGGGTGCGTCCGGCGGGGCGCCGCGAAGTGCCGGGCCGGCCGCTGATCTATGCGACCACCGCCGAATTTCTGACTCATTTCGGTCTGCAAAGTCGCCGCGATCTGCCCGGTATCGAAGACCTCAAGGCCGCCGGTTTGCTGGACCCTGTCGATATGGCGCTGGAGCAGATGGAGCTGGAAGCGGAAGCCGAGGTCGAAGCCGAGCGGGAGCAGGCAGAATCCGCTGAGCGAGAGAATGAAGATGATGATGGTGTTTTGCTGGAAAACGAAACCGAAAGCGCTTAAATAGGGCGCATAAGGAGAAAATCGCATGCAACCGAGTGTTTGGCAGATTTTAATTGTAGCGGCGCTGGTTCTGATATTGTTCGGCCGTGGCCGGATTTCTGAGATGATGGGTGATGTCGGCAAGGGCATTCGCTCGTTCAAGAAGGGCATTACCGAGGAAGAGGCCAATGCCGCGAATCCTGCCCCCAAGATTGACAACAAGAGCGCCGATACATCGGCCGAGACCAGCAAAACCGCCGACAAGACGGCTGGTTGAATTGCCGGCCTCTGGATCGAGGGCCGCATGATATATGTTTGACCTTTCCATATCCGAGATCGCGATCATCGCGATCATTGCCGTTGTTGTCATCGGTCCCAAGGAACTGCCGCGCGCACTGGCGACGGCGGGCAAATGGATGGCCAAGGGCCGCGGCATAATGGCCAATTTCCGGGCCGGCCTCGACGCCATGGTCCGCGAGGCCGAGTTGCAGGAAATGGAAAAGAAATGGGCGACCGAGAACGAGCGGATCATGCGCGAGCATCCGGCGCTTCCCGACGACAGCGGGGCAAGCGAGGCGAAAATGGAGCCGCTGGACACACCGCCGGCGGACGCGTCTGACCCGTCCGATCCCTCAGATAACCGGACGGACTTTCCGCCCGCAGGCGATCCCAAGCCGTGAACGATCACAGCCAGCCGGATCTCGACGAAAGCAAGGCGCCGCTGATCGAGCATTTGATCGAGCTGCGCCAGCGGCTGCTCTGGTCGGTGGCGGCGCTGACCGTCGCTTTTCTGGTGAGCATATTTTTCGCCGACGAGATTTTCGGGATATTGGTGCAGCCACTGACCGATGCCTTTCCCGCTGGTGAAGGCAAGATCATTTACACCAAGCTCTACGAAGCCTTTTTCGTCGAGATCAAGGTGGCGATGTTCGCGGCATTCTTTCTGGCCTTTCCGATCATCTCCAACCAGCTCTGGGCCTTTGTAGCGCCCGGCCTTTACGCCAACGAGAAAAAAGCGTTCCTGCCCTTTCTTGTCGCCACGCCGCTATTGTTCATCGCCGGCGCATCGCTGGCCTATTTCATTGTCATGCCAACGGCCTTCCGCTTCTTTCTCGGGTTCGAGGGATCGGTTGGCGGCCTGCAGCAGGAGGCCCTGCCGGCGATGGGCGACTATCTGTCGCTGGTGATGCAGTTCATATTGGCCTTCGGCGTCTGTTTCCAGCTGCCGGTGCTGCTTTTACTGCTTAACCGGGCCGGTATTGTCAGCCGTCAGCAGCTGCAGGGCATAAGGCGCTATATGATCGTCGGAGCATTCGCCCTGGCGGCCATCCTGACGCCACCGGATGTGGTCTCGCAGCTGATGCTCGGCATCCCGCTGATCCTGCTCTACGAGATCTCGCTGCTCATCATGTGGATCACCGAGCGGAAGAAGAAAGAGATCACGCCCGCAGCGTAAAGCTGAACCGGCAATATTGGTACGGTGCTGGTCTGTGCCGCTAGTGATAGGCTTGCCAAACCACGCCTCCCGTTCGAGAGGCGCCGTTCGACAAGCCCTGGGCTAAAATTAATCAGTCAATCGCGTCCTGACCGGCTTCGCCAACCGACTCGATATCCCTGCCGACACCTTTAACGGTGGCGCAGGCGCTGAGAAGAACCATGGTAGAGATCAAGATTGCTGCGGTAATTTTCTGCATGTCTAAACATCCTAAAAACTGAACTTTGCACTGACGCGAATATCACGACCGGACAGAGGTACATAGTCTTTAGTGAACGAGGCATGACGACGGGCTTGGACGTCGAAGATATTGTTGGCCGATGCGAGCAGCGTTACGCCGCCATCCTTGCCGAACGGCCGCCAGGCCGCGGTGGCGTTGACCATGGTAAAGCCGTCGGTCGGCGTCTCGAAAGCGGTGACTTTTTTCTGGCTGTCGGACCATTCGACTTCGGCGCGCAGGTCGAGATTGTCGCTATGCGCCTTGATCCCGCCGAGCAGACGCAGCGGCGGGATACGCGGTACCGCGCCGCCGCCATTGTCGATCTTGGCGCGGACATAGTCTGCCACGCCGTCGGCGATCAGGTCGAAACCGCCGACATGGGCAATGACGGCCGATGCCGAGGCCTCGAAGCCATAATAGGTCGCGTCACGCTGGAAATATTGGAACACCGGCAATCCGTCTTCTTCCGCAGCGGTTTCCGCCTCGAAAATATAGTCCTTGAAGAAATTGGTGTAGACGGTGGCGCTGAGCTGGACATTGTCACTGTCCCAGCGGGCGTAGAGCTCGCCGCCCCAGCTTTTCTCCGTCGTGAAATCGGGGTTGCCGATTTCATAGGCTTGTGTGGCAATATGGGGGCCGTCGGAAAGCAGCTCTTCCGCCGATGGCGCCCGTTCGGAGCGGGAAATATTCGCGCCTATCTTGAACGCTGCATCGTCCGGCGCATAGGCCAGGCCCACCGCACCGGAAACCGTGTTGAAACTGAGGTCGAAATTGATGCTGTTGGCGGTCACCGTGGTCTGGTCGAAGCGCAACGCCCCTTCCAGCTCGATATCGCCGAGATCGGCTTCCTGGACGGTGAAAAAGGCCCAGCTTTCGATGCTGTTCTTGGGGACAAAGGCTTCGGCACCGATCGCGTTGAAATCGCGCGCCAGAACCTGGGTGCCGATCACCCCGCGCCAGCCGTCATGGTCGGCCTGAACCAGCTCGGCGCGCGCCTCGATGCCGGAGACGGAGAAGACCGTGCCGACTTCGTCGCCTTCAAATTCGGTATGTTCATAGTCCGAATAGCCGGCGCGGAAGTTCAACGCCTCGAAAAAGCCGCCGATATTCACGCCGCCGCGCAAATCAACGCGAATCTGTTCAAGGCCGATGGTGACCGGACCTTCTTCCTCATGGCCTTCTTCCTCCTCGTGATCCTCGCCTTCCTCTTCCTCGCCATGCGCATGGCCGGTGCCGGGCCGCGAGGGGACACCATAATCCGTGTCATAATAGCTGACCGAAAAACCCAGATTGCCGCCGTCGTCGATGAAGGCAATGCCCGCGCCGGCCGTCTGGGTGCGGCTTGCGGTATTGGCCACGCGGCCGGACTGGTTGGCGGCCTCGGTCAGTTCTTCTGCCTCGTCAAGATGACCTTCCTCGGTTTCCTCTGCCGCATCTGCCAGCAAATCGGCGCGCAGATCCGGTGACAGGACATAGCCCGGCACCCGGACATCACCCGTATCGCGGTAGCTGCCGTCTGCATGGATCACCAATTTGGGGGTCAGCGGGACGTCCACCGATCCGGCGAGGCTCCAGTCGTCAGCCGCGCTGCCATAGCCGCCAATCGCGTCGAGATGAATGGCATCATCGGGAATATCGCGGGGGATGCGCTTGTCGATGACATTCACCGCCCCGCCGATCGCGTCGCCACCGAACAGCAGGACCGCTGGGCCGCGCAATATCTCGACTCGCTGCGCGGTCAGGGGATCAATCGTCACCGCGTGATCCACCGAGGTGTTGGAAGCATCGAGCGAGCCGATGCCGTCGGTCAATACCCGGACCCGTGGCCCCTGAAAGCCGCGCAGGACAGGGCGCGATGAACCGGGGGAGAAGGATGTGGAAGACACGCCGGGCAGGCTGGTCAGGCTGTCGCCAATCTGGCCGCGCAGATCTTCCGCCAGTTCGTCGCCGGACAGGGCCGATGTTCCGGCCAGCAGGTCGAGCTGGTCGACATAGGGGGCGGTGACAATGATCATATCGTCATCGTGAAAGTCGTCGGACAGGCCGCTGGTGCGCTGCTGTGCGCCATTTTCTTGCTGGGCGAGGGCGGGGGTCGCGGGCAGGGCCAGAATTGCAGCGGAAATCAGGAATTTTCTGTGTGACACATTCATCTCTTTTATGACGGGGGTTGGGGTCGGCGATTAGATAGGTGATATGATATAATATATCAAATACTATTTTGAGGGAGTCGGCAAGGCGAGCGAAATTTGCTATAAGCGGCGCTTCACAGGAGAGGAGAGCGAACATGGCGCAGTGGAAGGAAGAGGGCTATCACAGTGTGACCCCCTATATCACGGTGGATGATGCCGAGGCGGCGATCGAATTTTACGCCAAGGCCTTTGGTGCGACGGAGCATATGCGCCTGCCGATGGGCGACAAGATCGGCCATGCTGATCTGCTGATCGGCGACAGCCATGTGATGCTGTCGGACGAATTTCCCGAAATGGACAAGCTCGGCCCGACCAAGCGCGGCGGCGCGACGGCCAGCCTGATGATCTATGTGCCGGATGTTGATGCTGCTTTTGCCAAAGCGGTCGCTGCCGGAGCGGAGATCGTCCGTCCGGTGGAGGACCAATTTTACGGGGACCGGTCTGGCTGGGTGAAAGATCCGTTCGGGCATGAATGGACCTTGTCGACTCATGTCGAGGATGTCTCGGAAGAGGAAATGGGCCACCGGATGGAAAAGATGATGGCGGGCGAGGGGGGATAAGCAATCATATTTTCTCCCCGTTGCGCAGCAATGGGGAGGTGGCAGCCGGAACGGCTGACGGAGGGGCCCCTCCACCACGCTGCGCGCGGTCCCTCTCCCCAAAGCTTCGCTTCGGGGAGGAAATATTGTGGCTTGCACCCTTCAGCCTATCCCAACATAGTCACCCGATGACTTACAGCAAAAAAATCCTCCTCCTCGGCTCGGGCGAACTCGGCCGCGAATTTACCATCTCGGCCAAGCGGCTTGGCGCCTATGTCATTGCCTGCGATGCCTATGATGATGCTCCCGCCATGCAGGTGGCAGACGCCCGCGAGATATTCTCGATGCTCGACGGCGAGAAGCTGCGCGCAGCGATTGAAAAGCACCATCCGGATCTGATCGTGCCCGAGGTAGAAGCCATTCGCACCGAAATCCTTGCCGATATGGAGGCCGAGGGTTTTCATGTCGTGCCATCCGCCCGCGCCACCCAACTGACAATGAACCGCGATGCCATTCGCGATGTTGCGGCCAAGGAACTGGGCCTGACCACCTCGCGCTACCATTATGCCGAATGCTTCGCCGAAGTCGCCAGCGCGGCGGAGGATATCGGCCTGCCGCTGGTGATCAAGCCGGTGATGTCCTCCTCCGGCAAGGGGCAGAGCAAGGTCGACAGCGCCGACAAGCTGGAAGCAGCGTGGGACTATGCCGTCGCCAATATGCGGGGCGACCGGGCGCGGGTGATTGTCGAGCAATTCATTGACTTCGATTACGAGATCACCCTGCTGACCGTCCGCACCCGCGACGGCGTGCTGTTCTGCCCGCCGATCGGCCATAGGCAGGAGCGCGGCGATTATCAGGAAAGCTGGCAGCCGGCGGCTATGACCGACGCGGCGCTCGCTTCGGCTCAGGAGATGGCGCGCAAGGTCGTCGAGAATCTCGGCGGCGACGGCAAGGGTTGGGGTCTGTTCGGGGTTGAGTTTTTCGTCACCAAACAGGGCGAAGTCATCTTCTCCGAACTCAGCCCGCGGCCGCACGATACCGGTATGGTCACCTCGATCGGCCAGAATCTCAGCGAGTTCGACCTCCACGCCCGCGCCATCATGGGGCTCCCGGTCCCGCATATCGCGCTGACTGCACCCGCCAGCGCCAGCGCGGTTATCCTTGCGGATCGTGATAGCGAACAGTTTGAATTTACCGGTGTGGCGGAAGCTCTGGCGCTGGGCAGCGAAGGCGCGGAGACGGACGTCAGGATATTCGGCAAGCCGGTTACGCGGCCCTATCGGCGGATGGGCGTGGCCTTGGCCACTGGAGCGGATACGGACGCGGCGAGGGCGCTGGCGAAGCGCGCGGCGGATGCGGTGGAAATCGATTATTCCTGAATCAACAACGACGTGCGCCGCTATTCGCCTTCTCCCGTGCGGGAGAAGGATACAAAGCCTTGCTGAGGAACGAAGCTAGGCGGCGTTGGATGAGGGCGTACTGCGCTTCGGATTACAGAACACCCTCATCCAGCTACGTCTAGGCAGCAAGCTGCCAAGTCTCCGCATCCTTCTCCCTCACGGGAGAAAGATCAGGACTTTCCATTCTCCGATCAATCCGGCAAAGAACTTCCAAACATCAGGAGACACACACCCATGACCGCATCCCTCGTCCTCTACGGCTCGCCGCTTTCCCCGTTCCAGCGCAAGGTGGAGGCGGTGATGGCGCTCAAGGGGCTCGACTATGATTGCGAGGACGTCAATGTCATGGGCATGCCGGACTGGTACAAGGCAATCAGCCCGCTTGGCCGCATTCCGTCATTGCGCGACCGGGATATTGCCGAAGACGGGCCCGCCGGGACGATCACCGACAGTTCGGCGATTTGTGGCTATCTGGAGAAACGGCAGCCCGATCCTTCGGTCTATCCTGCCGACGCCTTCGACTATGGTAGGGCGCTGTGGCTCGAGGAATATGCCGATACCGGCATGGCGATGGCTGGTGGCATGGGTGTGTTCCGGCCGATCATTTTCAATCTGTTCCAGCGCAAGGAGCCGGATATCGAAACCGCGCGCAAGACCTGGAATGAAAAATTGCCGCCGCTTTATGACTATCTCGAAGCGCAGCTCGACGGCCGCTCCCATTTTATCGGCGATAGTATCACGATCGCCGATATCGCGGTCGCCGCACAGATCGCCCAGACCGATATGCTCGCCGGTCTGCCCGACAATTCCCGCTGGCCGGCTTTGGTGGCGCATTATCAGGCGATGCGCGCGCATGACTGTTTCCAGCGCAACAACGCGGGCTGCGACAAAATCATCGCGAAGCTGGTGCCGGAGAAATTCGACCTGAGCTAACGCGGTAAGGTGGGTTTTTCAGGACTGGGTCAGCAGATAGAGCGCGTAGATCGCCGGCATGGACAGCACCGAGAAGACCGTTTGCACGGCGACCAGATTGGCCGACAAGGTGGCGTCGCCGCCGAGTTGCCGTGCCAATATATAGCCGCTGCTTGCGGTCGGCGTGGCGGCCGCGATCATGATGATCGCCAGGCTGTCCGGCGCGAGATCGAGCAACAGTCCGGCGGCCAGAGCCACCAGCGGGAAGCCGAGCAGGCGCACCGCCGACCATGTCAATGTCGTGTGTCCCGCCCGTCTAAAGGCCCGCAGATCAACCGCCGCGCCGACCACGAGAAGACCGAGCGCCAGCGTCGCCTGACCCAATATGTCGAGCGTCTTCTCGGCTATGCCGGAGGGCGCGATACCCAGCAGGTTGAGCGCGATGCCGATCACGCAGCCGATGATCAGCGGATTGCGTACCATATCCATCACAACATGCGGTTTTTTCTTTCCGTCGTCGCGGGCGAAATGGGTCAGCGCCAGTACCGAAATGACATTGGCGGTCGGCGTCAGGGCGGCGACCGCGATGGCCATCAGGGCAAGGCCCGGCTCGCCAAACAGCGCGCTGGCAATGGACAGTCCGACAAAGGTGTTCCAGCGGACATTGGACTGGATGATCGATCCTTTGCGCGGGCCGTCATCGGCCCGCTTGGCGAACAGCCCCAGCACAGCAAGCGCCACTTGCGAACCGATCAGCGCCAGCACCATCGCCCAGGGCACGGTTTCGAAAGAGGCGCTGGCCAGCACATTGATGATCAGCGCCGGGAAAAAGATGAAATAGACCAGTCTCTCGATCGCGCGCCAGCCCTCGGCGGGCAGGAAATTCCTGTGCGCCAGCAACCATCCCAATGCGGTGATCAGGACCACCGGGATCAGGGCATAGATAAAGTTTATCATCGCTGGATAGCGCGCGCGATACTATAATGCTGTGGTTCGGAGCGGCAACAGATCGGGGAAATCCGGTTCGCGTTTTTCGCCCATCGCAGCGACAGCTTCCTGGATATGAGATGGCGGGAACATGCCGGCGTTCCAGACGCCGATATAGTCGAGCGTGTCGGCGGTATTGTGGTCGCGGCCATAGTTGATCAGAACCTTGCAGCCAGTCACCGCCAGCGGCGATTTCGACGCAATTTCTTTCGCGGTTGCCATGACATAAGCGAGGCATTCTTCCTGGGTTTCGAATACGTCGTTGACCAGCCCGATTTCCTTGGCTTTTGCCGCATCAATCCGGCGGCCGGTATAGGCCATTTCCTTGACCCAGCCTTCTGGGATATAGCGTTGCAGGCGCGGGAAAGTGCCGACATCGGCGGTCATGCCGATATTGGTTTCCTGAATGCAGAAAATTGCGTCCTTGCTGCACCAGCGGATATCGCCCGCGCTGATCATGTCGATCGCGCCGCCGATCACGCCGCCGTGGAGCGCGAACAATACGGGGATGCGGGCTTCTTCCAGAGCGTTGAAACTATGCTGGATGCGCTTGACGTTGGAGCGGAACATTTCGGCAAGCACATGCTTGTCGGCACCGTCAATCTTGCTGTCGGGCTGAGGCGCGAAAACGGAGAGGTCCATGCCGGCAGAAAAATGCTTGCCGGTAGAGCTGATGACGATCACCCGCGCGCGGGCGTTGATATCGATATCCTCGACAATTTCTGGCAGATCATTCCAGAATGCACGGTTCATGCTGTTGAGCTTTTCCGGACGGTTCATCCGGATATGGGCGATGCCGTCGGCTATCTCGACATCGAAACATTCATATTTTTTCTCGACCATGATCCTCTTATCCTTATGCTTTGTCAGAAGTTGCAATTCGCCTAGCATGATAAACTTCCGCTGCGCACCAACAATTTGCGGGGGAGGATAGAAGCCGCGCGTCCGACTAAAGCCATGCTATCGGCCCTGAAAAGGCTTCAAGCTTGCGGCGCGAAATCGCGCGCACTATGTATCATCCATGAGCATCATTCCAAACACACTCGAACTGATCGGCAATACGCCGCTCGTGCGCCTCTCCGGACCCAGCGAGGCTGCCGGTTGCGACATTTACGGCAAGTGCGAATTTGCCAATCCCGGCGCCTCGGTGAAAGACCGCGCCGCGCTGTTCATCATTCAGGATGCGGAAGAACGCGGCCTGCTCAAGCCGGGTGGACGCATCGTCGAAGGGACGGCGGGCAATACCGGTATCGGCATCGCGCTCGTCGCCAATGCCAAGGGCTATAAATCGACCATTGTGATGCCGGAAACCCAGAGCCGGGAAAAAATGGATACGCTGCGCGCCCTGGGCGCCGAGCTTATCACGGTGCCGGCTGCGCCTTATTCGAACCCCGGCCATTTCGTTCACACCTCGCGTCGTCTGGCCGAGGAAACCGAAGGCGCCGTCTGGGCCAACCAGTTTGACAATGTCGCCAATCGCCGCGCCCATATCGAAACCACCGCCGAGGAAATTTGGGAACAGATGGACGGCAAGGTCGACGGCTTTACCTGCGCGGTTGGAACCGGCGGCACGTTGGCCGGTGTCGGCATGGGACTGAAGGCGAAGGATGAAAATATAACCATCGCCCTGTCCGATCCGCATGGTGCGGCGCTCTACGAATATTATGCCCATGGCGAGCTGAAGTCCGAAGGCAGCAGTGTCGCCGAAGGCATCGGGCAGGGGCGGATCACCGGCAATCTGGAAGATGCGCCGGTGGACAGGCAATATCGCATTTCCGACGAGGAAGCGCTGGTCTGGGTCGAGCGGCTGCTGATGGAAGAGGGACTGTGCCTTGGCCTGTCATCGGGCGTGAATGTGGCCGGCGCGATTGCGCTGGGCAAGGAACTGGGGCCGGGCAGCCGGGTTGCGACAATCCTGTGCGATACCGGATTCCGCTATCTGTCCTCGCTCTACAACGCCGCCTGGCTGAAAGAAAAGGGACTGCCGATATTCCCGTGGCTGGACAGTGATGGATAAGAGGCCACCCAATTCCGGCCGACAGGACACGATGCAGCGCATCCAGGTCGGGGTCGTCGGGCTGGCGGCTGTACTGCTGTTGGTCAGCGTGGCCAATTTCATCATCCAGCGGGCCAGTGATGAGCAGACGGTGATCGAGGAAATGCAGGCGGAAGCGACCGGCATCGCGCCACCGGTCGCCACCAAGTCCGAAGAAAAGCCTGCCGAACCGCTGGCGGAGCTAGGCCTCACCCCGGCGCCGGCAACCGGCAAGCCGGAAGCGCAGAAACCTCAGGCCAATCTGCCGGGACAGACCGTACCGGACTTGAAGCCCGATCCCAATCTGGACGCGCCGATGGATCGGGAGCGGCGCTAGTTGGCCCGCTCGTGGCAGACGGTCCCGTCGGCCCTGCTGGCTCTCCTGCTTTTCGCCCAATGCAGCGCCGGTGAATCCCCGGCTGATCCGCCAGAGTTCAAGCCGAGCATCCAGATCATGACCAGCCTGCCTCTGATTTGGGGCGAGGGGGCGTCTATGGAGTCGATCCTCTCCGGCGGTTCTGAACCGGCGCCGATCTACCGCCATTGGCAGGCGCAATATGAAATAGCGCCAGTCGACAGTCTGGAAAATCTGGCGGCGGAAGATCCGGACATTGTCATTCTGGCCCAGCCGCGGGCGATGGATCCGGCGGATCTCACAGACCTTGATGCCTGGGTCCGGCAAGGGGGCGATGTCATTATTTTTACCGACCCCGATCTCGTCTGGCCATCGCACCTGCCGCTCGGCGATCCGCAGCGACCGCTGGTGAGCGGCCTGTTGTCGCCGCTGCTTGGCCACTGGGGTCTGGAGCTTGTCGGTACGACCGGAAACAGTACCGAAATCGTCGATCTCCGCGCCGGCGGCCATCGCTTCGCCAGCCGCGGGGCCGGAAAGATCGAGCCGATAAAGGCAGCCCGGCCGGTCGGTGTCGTCTGCGACGGTGGCACAGCCGCATTCATCATCCGATGTTCGGTCGGGCAGGGGCGGGCAACCATCGTTGCGGACGCAGACTTTCTCGATGCAGGGCTCTGGCCGGAAGCGGCCCGCGAGTCGCCGCAGCAAAGCGGTGCCGTACGCTTCGTAGATGCACTGGTGCAGGAACATGGCGCTGCCAATGGCCGCCGGAAATAATCACAGGAAGAGCGTTTCGGAACAGCGGGCAGGGATGTCCAGATTGGTGGTCATATTGGCGTAATTTTAAATCAAGTAAATACAGTGAGTTAACAGACGCATCCCATAAATTCCCGTAAAAAACCCTTTTATCCCAGCCTCACCCCTGTTAGCAATTATTTGTTATCGGGGTATTCTTCCTGTCCGGATTCTACTTTTCGGAAAGGCGCTGGAAAACGCACTTCTGGAGCGGGAAGAGCATTGGCCCCGGTTCGGATAAGGGATTTCCACGGTGTCAGTTGCATATGCATATTCAGGCTCTGCAATATCGGCGATAGACGACAAGGGTCGTCTTTCGGTCCCCGCATTTCTGCGCAAAAATCTGGTGGAAAGCAGCGACGGCCGGACCCTCTGCCTCGGCACCCACGAGAAATGGGATTGCCTCGTCGGCTTCGGCCTCAGCCGCAAGGCCGACATGCTCGCCGAAATCGACAAGCAGTGGGAAGCGGCGATCGCGCGCGGCGAAAGCTTTGACAAGGACGCGGCCGGTGCCCGGAAATTCTCCTCGCTGCAGGACCTGAGCTTTGACGCCAGCGGCCGCTTCATCTTGCCACCGCAATTGCGCGATATCGGCAATCTTGATGGTAATGTCCTGTTCCACGGCAT
Organism: Sphingorhabdus sp. YGSMI21; assembly: GCF_002776575.1. Taxonomy (GTDB): domain Bacteria; phylum Pseudomonadota; class Alphaproteobacteria; order Sphingomonadales; family Sphingomonadaceae; genus Parasphingorhabdus. The sequence continues at coordinate 2,461,536 of NZ_CP022548.1, forward strand.
TGGCACGACTTTCTGTCTGTGGAACCCGCAGACCCTGCTCGACACCACCGACGATGTGCCGGTCGATCGCCGTCTGGTCGAATATCATCTGAAGGAAGCCGGCGAGAAAAGCGGAGGGAAGCAGAAATGACCCCCGCTACCGCTGCTCGCCACGTCCCTGTCCTGATCGATGAAGTGATCGACGCGCTCGCCATCACCCCGGGTGAAACGCATGTCGACGGCACTTTCGGTGCGGGCGGCTACAGCACCGCGATGCTGGAAGCTGGCGCGCATGTGCATGCCTTTGACCAGGATCCCGATGCGATAGCCACCGGTCAGAAAATGGTCGACGATGCCAAGGGCAAGCTGACTCTTCACCACGCCCGCTATTCAGAAATGGCCGAAATACTGGTCGGTGACGAGATTGACGGTGTCACGCTGGATATCGGCGTTTCCTCGATGCAGCTCGACCAGGCCGAGCGCGGCTTTTCCTTTCAGAAGGACGGCCCGCTCGATATGCGCATGGCCCGCGACGGCGAGAGCGCGGCCGATTTCCTCAACGAAGCCGATGAGGAAATGATTGCCGACGTTATTTACCGTTATGGCGAGGAACGCCGGTCGCGGCGGATCGCCAAGGCGATTGTTGAAGCGCGGCCGCTGACCCGCACGTCCGAACTCGCGAAAGTCGTCCGCAAGGCTCTGGGCTATCGCGCCGGGGACAAGAAGGACCCGGCGACCCGGACCTTTCAGGCGATCCGCATCCACATCAATCGCGAACTGGGCGAGCTCGAAGACGGTCTGGCCGCAGCGGAAAAATTGCTGCAGCCCGGTGGCCGTCTGGCGGTTGTAACATTTCACAGCCTGGAAGATCGCATCGTCAAGAATTTCCTGCGGGATCGCAGCGGACAGAAGTCCGCCGGTTCCCGCCATCTACCCCAGGTTAACGAGACACGGCCGGCACCCACCTTTCATAAACCAGCCAAAGCGGTGCGTCCGGCCGGGGCGGAGCAGGCTCTTAATCCCCGGGCCCGCTCCGCCACCCTGAGATCTGCGGTGCGAACAGATGCGCCCGCCGGCGATGGTGGCGGACTGTGAAGCTGGCGATCAAGCGCCTCGAAGGCATGGGATGGCTCGCCCTGGTTTTTCTGGTGGCGATTCTGCTTTATCCGCTCTCGCTCAGCGTCGCGACCCTGCGCAGCGATCTCGCGCGCACCGATCAAAAGATCGTCGAGATCAAGAAAGACATTCGCTATCTGGAAACGGAATTCAGCGCGCGCGCCAATCTGCGCCAGCTGGAGGACTGGAACAAGCTTGAGTTCGGCTATGCCTCGCCGCAGGCCTCGCAATATCTTGATGGCGAGAGAGCGCTGGCCAATCTCGGCGGCAAGGATCTGCGCAAGCCGGTGCAGGTTGCCGTGATCAGTTCCATGGAAGGCGTCCGGCCGGCCGGCATAATCGGCTCGGTCTTCGGCACCGCCCGGGCCCAGGACCGGAATGCCGACGGCAGCGCGATCGGCAGCCAGGCAAATCTCGTGCGGAATGTTTCGGATGCCGCCCAGGGCAAGGCTGCAGGCGGCGCGCAGGCCCGCACCACCCGCGTGGCGCATATCGAGGAAAAACTGCTCGATGACGGACTGGTACGCGATCTCGGGCGCAAGGCCATTGCCGAGAAAATCGAAAGCATGGCCGAATGACTACACTTCTGGCCAACAGCAAGAAGGTGCAGTTTTCGGGAAAGGCCAAGGAAATAACCGCGAATGCGCATTTCCGGCTGATGGTCCTGTTGCTGGTATTCCTCGCGGCCTTCACGATCATCATCGGGCGGCTGATCAGCCTCACGATCCTGGAAGACGCTATTCCCAATCGCGCATCGAGCAGTGCGTTCGTACCGCCGCGCGGCGATATTGTCGATCGCAACGGCGTGCCGCTGGCCCGGACAATTCTGGGCTATGCCGTGCGCGTTGTTCCGGCACGGGTGCTGGGCGACAAGGAGGTGCTGGCACGGCAGCTGGCAACAATTTTCCCTGACACCAGCGCCGCCTATTTTCTCGACAAGCTGAACGGTCCCCATCCGACCTATCTTCGCCGCCGGGCGCTGCCCGAAGAGGTCAAGCAGATCCATGCGCTCGGTGAAATCGGTATCGAATTTCCCCGCGAGGACGAACGGCTCTATCCGCAGCGGGAGCTGGCGGCGCATGTGCTGGGTTATGTCGACGCCGACGGCAAGGGCGTGATGGGCATGGAGCGAGCGCTCAACGACCGTCTTCTCGACGAGAAACTGCGCGGCACACCATCGACCCTGTCGATTGACAGCCGGGCCCAGGCGGCGCTTGAAAGCGAACTTCAGGACGCCATGATCATGACCGAGGCGCGCGGCGCTGCAGGGATTATTCTCGATGTCCAGACCGGTGAAGTCATGGCGCTGGCTTCGCTGCCATTGTTCGATCCGAACAAGATCCGCCGGGCGTCGATGAAGCATCAGAACAATGAAGTGACCCAGAGCGTTTTTGAACTCGGTTCAACCTTCAAGCCGCTGACGATCGCCGCCGCGCTCGACGCGGGCACGGTGACGGACCTGGCGGTGCGCTATAATGCGATGGAGCCGATCAAGGTCGGCGGCTTCACGATCAAGGACGACCATAGCCAGGGACGCTATCTGAACGTGCCTGAAACGCTGGTGCACAGTTCCAATATCGTCACTGCACGGATCGCCGATAATCTGGGGCAGGAGGCGATGGAAAATATGTTCCGCCGGCTCGGTTTCGACGAACGGCCGCATATCGAGCTGTTCGAAAGGGGCCACCCGCTGTGGCCGCGCAACTGGGGCCGGGTCACCAACATGACCGTCGCTTATGGTCATGGCATCGCCGTCACTCCGCTGCATCTCGCCAGCGCCTATGCGGCGATGGTCAACGGCGGCATCTGGCGTCCGGCGACTTTGCTGAAAGTGGAACCGGGCGAGGAAGCGAAGGGCCGCCGTGTGTTCAAGGCCGCGACCAGCGCCCGTATGCGGCAATTGCTGCGGATGATTGTCTCCGACGGCACGGGCCGCAAGGCCGATGCGCCGGGTTACCGGATTGGCGGAAAGACCGGATCGGCGGAGAAGCCTTCCGAAGGCGGCTATAACAAGACCTCGCTGGTCTCGACATTTGCCGCTGCTTTTCCGATGGACAACCCGCGCTACGTCGTCATCGCCATGCTCGACGAACCGAAGGGCACCGCCGAGACCTCTTTCCAGCGCACCGCCGGCTGGACGGCGGCACCGATCGTCCAGAAAGTCGTGTCGCGGGTCGGACCGATGCTCGGCGTGATCCCCGACGAGCATCGCGATGTCGACGTATCCGAATTGACGCCGCTCCTCTGGAAGCCCAAAACCACAGCCAAAGAGCCAAATGATGCGATTGAATAATCTGGTACCCGGAGTGGAAGGCGAGGCCGGCGAGCAGGCGGTCACAGGCTTTGCCATCGATCATCGCAAGATTGCGCCCGGCAATATATTCGGTGCGTTCAGGGGCGCCAGGTTCAACGGCGAGGAATTTGTCGACGCTGCGATTGCCGCCGGCGCCATCGCCGTGGTCGCGCTTCCCGAAGCCATGGTCGAGGGCGCGGTTCATGTCGCTGACGAAGAGCCGCGGCGATTGTTCGCCCGGCTGGCGGCGCGTTATTACACGCCGACGCCTGCCCATGTGGCGGCAGTAACCGGGACCAACGGCAAGACATCGACCGCGGAACTGACGCGGCAATTGTGGCGGATGGACGGTTTCAACAGCGCCTCGATCGGGACGCTCGGCGTCACCACCGCCGATGACCAGGTCAAGACCGGACTGACCACTCCGGACATTGTCACCTTTCTTTCCAACATGTCCGGTCTGGCGCGCGAAGGGGTTAGTCATGCGATTTTTGAAGCGTCGAGCCACGGCCTGTCGCAATATCGCACCGAGGGATTGCCGGTCAATGTCGCCGCCTTCACCAATCTGAGCCGCGACCATCTCGACTATCACGGCGATATGGACAGCTATTTCGAAGCCAAGATGCGGCTGTTCGACGAAGTCGTGGAAAGCGACGGGACCGCTGTCATCTGGGCCGATGACGAGCCCTGGTCGGGCAAGGCGATCGAGCGCGCGAAGGATCGCGGGCTTGAATTGTTCACCGTTGGAGAAAAGGGCGAAACGCTGAGGCTGGTCTCGCAGACGCCAACCCATCTGGGTCAGGTGCTGATGGTCAAGGCGCAGGGCAACACCCACCGAATCTCGCTGCCGCTGATCGGCGCCTATCAGGCGGCCAATATTCTGTGCGCCGCGGCCATTGTGCTGGCCACCGGCGGCAAGCTTGAAAATATCTTCGATCATATGCAGCGGGTCCAGCCGGTACGCGGCCGGATGGAGCGCGCGGTCATCACCCGGGCCGGTGCACCGGTCTATGTCGATTATGCTCATACCCCCGATGCCCTGCGAGCTGCGATCGAAGCGCTACGGCCGCATGTAACGGGAAAGCTGATCACGATTTTTGGCGCTGGTGGCGACCGCGACAAGGGCAAGCGTCCGGAAATGGGGAAGATAGCCGTTGACAATTCCGATCATGTCATTGTCACCGACGACAATCCGCGCAGCGAAGATCCCGCCACCATCCGTGCCGAAATCATGGCCGGAGCATCCGGTGCCGAGCAAGTGGCCGACCGGCGCGCGGCCATTGCCAGGGCGATCGAGCTGGCCGGCCCGCAGGACATCATATTGCTCGCCGGAAAAGGTCATGAACAGGGCCAGATTGTCGGCGACCGGGTCATTCCCTTTGACGATGTCGAAGTTGCGAGAGAATGTGCCGGAGCGCAGCCATTATGACTGTATTATGGACATCCGCCGCGATAGCGGAGGCCACGGGCGGCAAGCCAAGCACCGATTTTTCGGTGAGCGGCGTTGCTTTTGATTCACGTGAAATCGGGCCGGGCGATCTGTTCGTGGCGCTCAAGGGAGAGCATAGCGACGGTCATCTGCACGTCGACCAGGCTTTCGCCTCTGGAGCGGCCGGCGCCATTGTCAGCGAGCCGGTCGACGGTCCGCATGTTTTGGTATCCGACACCGTTAAAGCGCTCGATGCGCTGGCCATTGCGTCACGAGCCCGTACCTCCGCAAAAATCATCGGGGTGACCGGATCGGTCGGAAAGACCGGCACCAAGGAGGCTCTATTTGCCGCGCTTGACCGCTGTTCCTTCGGAAAGGCGCACCGATCGGTCAAAAGCTACAATAATCATGTCGGCGTCCCGCTCAGCCTGTCGCGGATGCCGGAAGATACCAAATATGGCATTTTCGAAATGGGTATGAACCACGCCCACGAACTGTCTGCGCTCACCCGTCTGGTACGGCCGCATGCTGCAATCATTACCGCCATCGCGCCGGCCCATATCGGCAATTTTTCCAATGGTGAAGCCGGCATCGTTGATGCCAAGGCCGAGATATTCGAGGGCCTGATGCCCGGCGGCACTGCGATCATCCCGCATGACAGCCCGCATTGTGCGCGGCTGCGGAAAAAGGCGGAACGTCACGCGGAACATGTGATTTCCTTCGGCTTTGAGGCCGGCGCCGACGTCCGCGCGATCGATATGGTGCCCGCCCCCCGTGGCGGCTCGCTGGTCACGGCGAAACTGGGCGAGCAAAGTCTCTGCTTCACCATCGCCGAAGCGGGGCGGCACTGGGTATCCAATTCCCTGGCCATTCTCGCAGCGGTGCGCGCGGTCGGCGGCGATCTCGCCACCGCCGGTCTGGCGCTCGCCGAAATGAGCGGCATCGACGGTCGTGGCCGGCGGCATCTCGTCTCGCTCAAGTCCGGTGGCACAGCGACAGTTATCGACGAGAGCTACAATGCCAATCCGGCATCGATGAAAGCGACCTTACAACATTTTACCGGCGAGCCCTGCACCGGCCAGAAAATCCTCATATTGGGCGCGATGGGCGAGCTGGGCGAGCAATCGGCCCGCTATCACACGGCTCTGGCCGACGATATTCTGCTGACCGGAGCCAAAGCCATCATATTGGTCGGCGAGGATATGGCACATACTGCCGCGAAACTCGAACAGGGCCTTGATCGGGACGTGAAAATGTCACATGCGGCAAGTGCTTCGGACGCGCTGGCCGAGGTCGCAAAATTGCTCAGCGACGGGGATATCCTTCTGGTCAAGGGTTCAAATTATCTGGGACTTTCCTCCGCGGTTTCCGCGCTGGTGAGCGGGGAGTATTGATGTTTTATTTGCTGGCCCAATGGCTTGAGTTCGAAGGTATTTTCAACGTCTTCCGCTATCTGAGCTTTCGCTCGGGTGCGGCCATATCGACATCGCTGTTCATCGGCCTCCTGATCGGGCCAAAGTTCATCAACATGCTGCGCATGCGGCAGGGCAAGGGCCAGCCGATCCGCGAAGACGGGCCGATCACCCATCTCAAGAAGGCGGGAACGCCGACCATGGGCGGCCTGATGATCCTGATTTCGGTGGTGACCTCGCTGCTGCTGTGGATGGACCTCAGCAACATGTTCGTCTGGGCCTGTATTTTCGTGACCTTGGGTTTTGGCGCTATCGGCTTCATGGACGATTATGACAAGGTCCGCAAAGCCAGCCACAAGGGCGTTCCGGGCCGGGTCCGGCTGCTGCTGGAATTCGCGGTCGCCGGTTTTGCAACCTGGCTGATCGTCCAGCAGATCGGTACCAGCCTCTACGTGCCCTTCTTCAACGATGTGCAGATAGACCTAGGCTATTTCTATATCCCCTTCGCGATGTTCGTGATTGTCGGCGCCGGTAACGCGGTCAATCTGACCGACGGTCTCGACGGTCTTGCCACCATGCCGGTGGTCATCGCCAGCGCCACTTTCCTGGTGCTCGTCTATCTGTCCGGCAATGCGGTTTTCTCCGAATATCTTGGCATTCCCTTCGTCCGCGGAGCCGGCGAGTTGGCGATTTTCTGTGCCTGCGTGATTGGCGCCTGCCTTGCGTTTCTGTGGTTCAACGCGCCGCCGGCCGCTGTTTTCATGGGCGATACCGGTAGCCTCGCGCTCGGGGGGGCGCTCGGCGCGATTGCTGTTTCCATCCACCATGAAATCGTGCTGGCGCTGGTCGGCGGTCTGTTCGTGCTCGAAGCCGTGTCGGTGATCGTCCAGGTCTTCTTCTTCAAGCGCACCGGTCGCCGCGTGTTTCGCATGGCGCCAATCCATCACCATTTCGAACAGCTTGGCTGGTCCGAATCCACCATCGTGATCCGCTTCTGGATCATCAGCCTGGTGCTCGCGCTTGCCGGATTGGCGACGTTGAAACTCAGATGATAATCTCTCCCGTCTTTGCCGGAAAGCGCTATGCCATCCTCGGACTGGCCCGGTCCGGCATGGCGGTGCTGGAAAGCCTGCACGCGAGCGGCGCCGAACTGCTCGCCTGGGACAATCGTGAAGAATTGCGCGACAGCGTTGCCGACAAGGCGCTGATCGCCGATCCGCTGGAAAGCGACCTGACCGGCTATGATGCGATCGTCGTGTCGCCGGGCGTCCCGCTCAACAGCCATCCGATCGCGCAAAAGGCAAAAGCTGACGGTGTTCCGATTATCGGCGATATCGAATTGTTCGCCCAGGCCCGGGCGGCGCTGCCCGCCCATCGCGTCGTCGGCATCACCGGCACCAACGGCAAGTCGACAACCACCGCTCTGGTCCACCATATACTGCAATATGCCGGCCTGCCGTCGGTAATGGGCGGCAATATCGGGGCTCCGATCCTGTCGCAGGATCCGCTGCCCGAAGGCGGTGTCTATGTATTGGAGCTGTCGAGCTACCAGATCGACCTGACCAACAGTCTCGACTGCGATGTCGCGCTGCTGCTCAACATCAGTCCGGACCATCTTGACCGTTATGACGGATTTGATGCTTATGCCGCTGCCAAAGCGCGGCTGTTCGACATGCTGGGATCCGATCACGCCGCGATCTTTGCCAGCGATGACGAAAAGACGCAGCTGGCCTTGCACGGTCTGCGCGATCTTGGCCGGGTGAAGAATATCTTCGACACCAGCGGCATCGAACTGGCCGGACAGCCGGACTGGCCTTCGCTGCAAGGTCCGCACAATCTCCAGAACGCGATTGCAGCGATCGCCACGGTCGAGGCTCTCGGCATTGACGAAGAGCAATGGCGTCCGGCGCTCGCCGCCTTCAACGGACTGCCGCACCGGATGGAACGCATTGTCGAAGCCAATGGTGTGCTGTTCGTCAACGACAGCAAGGCAACCAATCCCGCTTCAACCGGCCCGGCGCTGGGTGCTTATCCGAAAATCCACTGGATTCTCGGCGGTCTGCCGAAAAGCGACAGGCTGACCGAATGCGAGCCTTTCTACGGAAATGTCGTCAGGGCCTATACGATAGGCGAAGCCGGCCCCCTGTTTGAAAAATTGCTGACCGGACATATGCCGGTTGAATCCTGTGAAATGATCCTCACCGCCGTGCAACGCGCCGCTGCCAATGCACAGCCTGGTGAAGTGGTGCTGCTGTCGCCAGCCTGTGCCTCGTTCGACCAGTTCCGGGATTTTGAAGCGCGCGGCAATTGTTTCCGCAGCGCCGTCAATTCGGTGATCGAGAAAAATCTGATCGGATCCGCGAGCGGGGAGATAAGGAAATGAGCGCATCGGAACCAGCGACAGGACCTGTTCAACCGCTTCCCGAAATTTCCGGGGCACTCAAGAAGAAGCGCTTCCAGCTGCAATCGCGGTTCGGGCGCAGCGATCGTTCGCCGCTCGCGATCTGGTTCTGGGAACTCGACCGGGTGCTGCTCGGCCTGATCCTCACCCTGATCGCCATTGGCCTGATCGCGGTTGCCGCTGCCTCTCCGGTTACCGCGCTGAAGCAGAGCACTGCAGCGGTCACGATCGAGCCGCTCTATTATTTCTACCGGCAGCTCGGCTGGGTGGTGGTCGGTGTTCCGGTGATGCTGGTCGTTTCGATGCTGCCGAAGGAGCAGGCGCGGCGCTTTGCCATTCTCGCGGCGCTCGCTGCCTTCATCTTGCTGTTTCTGGTTCCGGTGTTCGGGAAATCGGTCAACGGTGCCCAGCGCTGGATCGGCTACGGTTTCGCGACTATCCAGCCCGGCGAATTTCTCAAGCCGCTTTATGCGGTTTCGCTGGCCTGGCTGCTGTCTCTGCGGATCAAGGATCCGGCCCTGCCGGTGATTTCGCTGTCCGTGATCCTGACGGCTATCATCGCCATCCTGATGATGATGCAGCCCAATCTGGGCGAGACCATCCTGATCTGCGGCATCTGGTTCGCGGTGATGACCGTGTCCGGCCTGTCTGCCCGCCTGATCGCCGGCATTGGTGTCGCCGGTGTCGGCGGGCTGGTCGGGGCTTATTTTCTCTATCCTGTCGCAACCCAGCGGATCAACGCCTGGCTGTTCGGCGGCGGCGAATTTGACCAGGTGATGTTTGCCCACAAGGCGCTCACCGGCGGTGGTTTGCTCGGCACCGGACCCGGTCTGGGCAGCGCCAAATTCAAGCTGCCGGAAGCGCATACCGACTATATTTTCTCCGTGATCGGCGAGGAATTCGGTCTGCTCGCCTGCATGGCGATCGCGCTCGTCTATCTCGCGATCATCGTGCGGGTGTTCCTGCGGTTGCTGGATGAAGAGGATAATTTCATCATTCTCGCGGTAACCGGCCTGACCGCCCAGTTTGGCGGACAGGCGCTGGTGAACATGGCGGTAAACCTGCAGCTATTCCCGTCGAAGGGCATGACTCTGCCGTTCATCAGCTATGGCGGATCATCGATAATAGCGCTGTGCATCGGGATCGGACTTTTGCTCGCATTTACCCGCCGAAACCCGTATCTTGACCGTTCACAATATGTCTCGGCCTGGCCCGAGCAAGGACGGATAGCGGTATGAGTTTTTCGAAACATTATGTTCTGGCGGCCGGCGGTACCGGCGGTCACATGATCCCGGCCTATGCGCTGGCCAAGGAGCTGGTTCTGCGCGGTCACCGGGTCGCGATGATAACCGATGAACGCGGCGCGAAAATACCCGGCATGATCGAAGAGGCGCAGGTGCATGTGCTGCCCGCCGGCCGGATTACCAAGGACCCGCGCAGCTGGATCGGCGGTACCCGCGCCATCCTGAAAGGGCGCCGGATGGCGATGCAGCTGTACGATACGTTCCAGCCTGCCGCGGTCGTCGGCTTTGGCGGCTATCCCGCCTATCCCGCGCTGCTCGCCGCGAACAGCAAGGATATTCCGACCATCGTGCACGAACAGAATGCGGTTCTCGGCCGGGTCAACCGGCTCGCGTCACGTTCGGTCAATGCCATTGCCACGGCCTATCCCGACGTCCTGCGGATCAAGCCGAAATATCAGGAAAAGGTCCATCTCGTCGGGAATCCGGTGCGTGAGGAAGTGGTGGCACTGCGCGACGAACTCTATCCGATCCTGTCCGACGACGGCATTTTCCGCGTATTGGTAACTGGCGGCAGCCAGGGTGCCTCCATTCTTTCCGATGTCGTGCCCGATGCCATGGCCATGCTGCCCGTGCATTTGCGCCGCCGTCTGCAGATCACCCAGCAATGCCGGGAAGACGATATCGAACGGGTGCGAGCGAAATATGCCGAACATGATATCCCGGCAGAGCTGGCGACCTATCTGCCCGATCTGCCGGACCGGCTGGGCTGGGCGCATCTGGTTATCGGCCGGGCAGGGGCTTCGACCATTGCCGAACTGACCACTGCCGGCCGGCCGGCGATCCTCATCCCGCTGCCCGGCGCTATGGATGATCACCAGACCTATAATGTGAAGGAAATGGTGGCCGCAGGCGGTGCCCGCGTGATCCGGCAGCCGGCCATTACCACGCGGAATTTCGACTCCGGCAGCGACGACAGGACCAACAAGCTGCGCCTGCAGCAATCTGCGGCGCTCGACAAGATGCGCGGGGCGATGGTCAAACAGATCCAGAAGATCGCCTTGAGCACCGGCGCGCTCGAAAATGCGGCGCGTTGTGCAAAGGCCTGCGGGCGTCCCGAAGCGGTCAATGACTTGGCCGACCTGGTCGAAAGTTTCGGCACTTCGCCGCTGGGCAAGACGATGAAAACCGAAAAAGAGACGCCGCAGCGGCTGACCGCGCGCAACGAGGCGCTGGCAAAGGATAGTGCGCAGTGAAGGGTGTCGGCACCGATATCGGAACAATCCATTTCGTCGGCATCGGCGGCATCGGCATGTCGGGCATTGCCGAGGTGATGCACAATCTCGGCTATCAGGTGCAGGGCAGCGATATTGCCGAGAGCTATGTCGTCGAAGGCCTGCGCGCCAAGGGCATTGATGTAAAGATCGGCCATAGCGCGGAGAATGTCGAAGGCACTGCGGTGGTCGTGACCTCGACCGCGGTCAAGCGCGGCAATCCGGAAGTGGAAGCGGCGCTGGCCAGCCGGATACCGTTGGTGCGCCGGGCGGAAATGCTCGCCGAACTGATGCGGCTGAAATCGACCATTGCGATAGCCGGGACCCATGGCAAGACGACCACCACCTCGATGGTTGCCGCCATGCTCGACGCCGGCGGTATCGACCCGACCGTCATCAATGGCGGGATCATCAACCAATATGGCTCGAACGCGAGGCTCGGCGCCGGCGAGTGGATGGTGATCGAGGCTGACGAAAGCGACGGCAGCTTCCTGCGGCTCGACGGCACGATTGCGGTTGTCACCAATATTGATGCCGAGCATCTCGACCATTATGGCAGCTTCGACAAGATCAAAGACAGTTTTCTCGAATTTGTCGAAAATGTGCCCTTTTACGGCGCAGCGATCCTGTGCATCGACCATCCCGAGGTCCAGGCCCTGTTGCCGCGCATCCGCGACCGGCGGATCATCACTTATGGTTTCTCCGCCCAGGCTGACGTCAAGGGGATCAATGTCACGCCGGTTCCGGGCGGCAACCGTTTCGATGTCGATGTCCGCGACCGCGATGGCGAGACCCGGCGGATCACCGGTATCGAACTGCCGATGCCGGGCCGTCACAATGTCCAGAACGCGATTGCTGCCGTGGCGGTCGGGCTGGAAATGGGAATCAGCGACGAACAGATTGCCAAGGGCTTCGATCAATTCGGCGGCGTCAAACGGCGCTTCACCAAGGTTGGCGAAGTCGACGGCGTGACGATCATAGATGATTATGGCCATCATCCGGTCGAGATACAGGCCGTGCTGTCGGCAGCCCGCGAAGGCGCGCAAGGCCGCGTCATCGCCGTGGTCCAGCCGCACCGCTTCACCCGGCTACGCGACCATATGGAAGAATTCCGGGGCGCCTTCAACGACGCCGATATGGTGTTCGTGACCCCGGTCTATATCGCCGGCGAAGATCCGATCGAAGGCATTGACAGCGAGGCACTGGTCACCGGCCTGAAAACACGCGGCCATCGTCTCGCCGAGACCGTTGCGGACCAGAAGGCTCTCGCCGAGCGACTGGCGCAGGAAGCGCAGCCTGAAGACATGATCATCTGCCTCGGGGCAGGGGACATCACCAAATGGGCCGCTGCGCTCGCAGATAATATTGCCGAGGCCCGCAAATGAGCGCGATTGCCACCATGCCCCAAACCCGCGGCAAGCTGACCGAAAACGCGCCACTGGCCCCGCTCGTCTGGTTCAAGAGCGGCGGCTCTGCGCAATGGCTGTTCGAACCGAAAGATATTGACGATCTGCAGCAATTTCTGCGAAATCTCGATCCGGCGATAGCGGTCTGGCCGCTTGGCCTGGGGTCCAATCTGATCATTCGCGATGGCGGAATCCACGGTGTGGTGATCCGGCTGGGCAAGGCCTTTGCGGGTATTGAAGCGGACGGCATGACCTTGCGTTGTGGCGCAGGAGCACCCGGCATTTCCGCAGCGAGCAAGGCGCGCGACCATGGCATTGCAGGGATGGAATTTTTGCGCGGCATACCAGGCACCATCGGCGGCGCTGTCCGCATGAACGCCGGCGCTTATGGCCGCGAAGTCTGCGACATATTGCAGAGCGCCGATGTGATCCTGCGCAACGGCGATCTGGTGACGATCCCGCTGGCCGACATGGGCTATACCTATCGCCATTCGGCGCTACCCGACGGCGCGATTGTGGTCAGCGCGACCATGGTCGGTGAAGTCGGCGATCCGGCGATTATCGGCGCCGAAATGAAGCGTATTGGCGATGAACGCGAAGCCTCACAGCCACTGCGCTCCAAGACCGGCGGCTCCACCTTCAAAAATCCCGAAGGCAAAAAGGCTTGGCAGCTGGTCGATGAAGCCGGTTGCCGTGGTCTGCAAATCGGGCAGGCACAAGTGTCTGAAAAACACTGCAATTTCCTGCTGAACCTCGGTGGCGCGACATCTGCCGACATCGAAGCACTCGGCGACGAAGTGCGCAGGCGGGTCAAGGCCCATTCGGGCATCGAACTGCATTGGGAAATCCAGCGGGTGGGGATGAAGCATGACTGCTAATAATGAAAAAAGTCTCCACGTCGCTGTGCTTATGGGCGGCTGGTCTGCTGAACGCGAAGTATCGCTGAGCAGCGGCAATGGTGTGGCCGATGCGCTGGAGAAAAACGGCCATCAGGTGAGCCGTGTCGACATGGATCGCAATGTTGCACAGGTGCTGGCCGCTCTTCGGCCTGATGTGGTGTTCAATGCGCTGCACGGCGTGCCGGGTGAAGACGGCAGCGTCCAGGGCATGCTCGACCTGATGCAGATTCCCTATACCCACAGCGGCATGGTCACATCGGTGATCGCGATCGACAAGGAATTGACCAAGCAGCAGCTGGTTCCCGCCGGTATCCCGATGCCCAAGGGCCGGATTGTTTCCAGTGCCAGCCTGTATGAAGCCGATCCCTTGCCGCGGCCCTATGTCCTGAAACCGGTCAACGAAGGCTCGTCGGTCGGCGTCGCAATCGTGACCGATGACAGCAATTACGGCAATCCGATTGGCCGCGACGTTGACGGGCCGTGGCAGGAATTTGACGAACTGCTCGCCGAGCCTTTCATCAAGGGCCGCGAACTGACCACCGCCGTTCTGGGCGACAAGGCGCTTTGCGTGACAGAACTGAGAACCGCGCAGGGTTTCTATGACTATGCTGCCAAATATACCGAGGGCCTGACCCAGCATGTCTGTCCCGCCGAAATCCCCGCCGATATCGAGAAATTATGTCTCGACTATGCCTTGCGCGCCCATCAAGTTCTCGGCTGCAAGGGCACGTCGCGCACCGATTTCCGCTGGGATGACGAACAGGGTGCGGCCGGTCTGTTCGTACTGGAAACCAATACCCAGCCGGGCATGACCCCGCTCAGTCTGGTCCCCGAACAGGCAAAGCAGATGGGGATCAGCTATGAAGAGCTGGTCGAGATAATCGTGAGAGAAGCGCTATGACAGCTACCCGCAAACGCACCAATCGCCAGGCCAGGGGCAAGCCCCGCAAACAGGCGAAACGCAAAGTCCGGCAGGTTTCGGTTTTCGACAAGATTTTGCGCGCCATGCCGGTGACCGAGGAGCAGGTGCAAAAGGGCCTGACCTGGGGCCTGGTGGCGGTGTTCATCCTGGGCGCCTATAGCGTTGCCCATTATTCCGGCATCAATGAACGGATCAAGACCGAGGTCGCGGAAGCGGTCGGCAATGCCGGCTTCGAAGTGAAGCGGGTCGAGGTGACCGGCGTCAACCGCATTGACGAGCTGAAAGTCTATGAAATCACGCTGGCGCAGAAAGACCGTTCGATGCTGCTGGTGGATATTGACGAGGTCCGCGAGGATCTGCTGTCGAACGGCTGGATCAAGGACGCGCGGATTTCGCGGCGGCTGCCCGACACGCTGATCGTCGATATTGTCGAACGCGAGCCCGTTGCCGTCTGGCAGAACCAGGGCAAGCTCTCGCTGATCGACAAGACCGGCTATCCGCTGGAAGAAATCGTTAAGGAAGAAATCCCTGACCTGCCGGTGATTGTCGGCAAGAAGGCCAATCTGAAATTCTCCCAGCTGGATACGTTGCTCGATGTGGCGCCGGCGTTGCGCCCGATGGTGACCGGCGCGACCTGGATCGGCAACCGGCGCTGGGATCTGGAATTTGACAGCGGCGAGACGCTGGCCCTGCCCGAAGGGGAGGAAACAGCGTCGGCGGCCTTGCTGAATTTCGCGCGGATGGACGGGATCAACCGGCTGCTCGGACGCGGGGTCGTCCATTTCGACTTGCGCGACGCCGAGCGCGCTTATTTGCGGATGCCGCCGAAAGAAGAAGCGGTCGAACCGGACAGTTGATGGTCCGGATCGCGCAATGCATGATGATGAACGAGGTGAAGGAATAGGCTCATGGCAGCACGGGTAGAAAAAATCTTCACATCGCTGGATATCGGTTCGTCGAAAATTTCGGCGATGATAGCCGGGCGGATGGACAATGGCGAACTGACCGTATTGGGCACTGGTCATCACGCCAGCAAAGGCGTGAAACGCGGTTATATCGCCGATACCGAGACCACCGAGACCGACGTCCGCGCAGCGGTGGAGCAGGCCGAGCGCATTGCCGGCACCAATATCGACGATGTCTGGGTCAGCTTTTCCGCAGGCGGCTTGCAGAGCATGCTGACCTCGGTCGAGACCGAACTGGGCGGTCACCGGATCGAACAGGATGATATCGATCTGCTGCTCGACGCCGGTCGCAACAGCATCGATCCCAAAGGCAAGATGGTGCTGCACGCCCAGCCGGCACTCTATACGCTTGACGGTCTGACCGGCGTGAAGAAACCCAAGGGGCTGCACGCCGATCGTCTCGGCGTGGATATCCATGTCATCCTCGCCGAAGCCTCGCCGGTCCGCAATATCGAGATGAGCGTGCGCGGCGCCCATCTCAACGTCCGGTCGATCGTCGCATCGCCTATCGCCGTCGGCAATGCCTGTCTGTCGCGGGAAGAGCGCGAGCTTGGCGTGGCGCTGGTCGAAATGGGCGCGGAAGTAACCAATGTCTCGCTGTTCGCCGGTGGCATGCTGGTCGGCTTGAAGACGCTGCCATACGGCGCCGCCGACATTACCGACGATATTGCCTCGTCCTTCGGTTTGCGGCGGGCGCAGGCCGAGCGGATCAAATGTTTCTATGGGTCCGCCACCACCAGTCCGCGCGACAA
Organism: Sphingorhabdus sp. YGSMI21; assembly: GCF_002776575.1. Classification (GTDB taxonomy): domain Bacteria; phylum Pseudomonadota; class Alphaproteobacteria; order Sphingomonadales; family Sphingomonadaceae; genus Parasphingorhabdus. Next base: position 2,477,625 of record NZ_CP022548.1, read on the forward strand.
TCATGACGTGATCAATCAGGGGCTCGACGACAATCCCGAAGTCAGCGAGGAAGACAGCCGGATCACGCGGGCGCAGCTGATTGCGGTTATCCGTCAGCGGCTTGACCATCTGATCGGTGAAATCGGCCGTTCGCTCAAGGAACTGGGCTTTACCGGTCCGGTTGGCCGGCAGGTTGTGCTGACCGGCGGTGGCGCGGAACTCAAGGGGATTGCCGATTATGCGCAGTCGGCGCTCGGCCGTACGGTGCGCATTGGCCGTCCGACAGGGCTGAGCGCGCTTCCCGAAGCGCATAGCGGTCCGGCCTTTGCCGGCCTTGCGGGGCTGGCGCTCTATGCGTCGCAGGAGCCGGTCGATCTGCGCTTCATGTCGAGAAGCCACCAGAATGTTCACAAATATGGCGGATCGGCAGTAATCGGACGGCTGATGTCGGCGATCCGCGGAAATTTTTAGTAAAATGCCGAAAATAAATTAACTTTTCGGGTGATTCCTGCGGGAAATTTGTGCAAAGCGTTAAACAAATATTACAGCACGATAAAATGTCTCGGGAGACAGTGAGATGAGTATCAATATTGGCCCACCGGAAGTCGAGGAACTGAAACCGAAAATCGCGGTTATCGGTGTCGGCGGTGCCGGGGGCAACGCGATTGCCAACATGATTGCCGCACAGGTCGAGGGCGTGGATTTCATCGTCACCAACACCGATGCGCAATCGCTGAACAGTTCTACCGCCGAACGGCGTATCCAGCTTGGCCCCGATATCACGCAGGGTCTGGGTGCCGGGTCGCGTCCCGAAGTCGGTCGTGCCGCTGCCGAAGAAACGATCGATCTGGTCGAGCAGGCGCTGGACGGCACGCATATGTGCTTTATCGCTGCCGGCATGGGCGGCGGTACCGGTACCGGTGCTGCTCCGGTCATTGCCAAGGCAGCACGCGACCGCGGCATATTGACCGTTGGCGTGGTGACCAAGCCATTCACTTTCGAAGGCACACGCCGGATGAAAGCGGCCGAAGCGGGCATCGAAGAGCTGCAGAAAAATGTCGATACATTGATCGTCATTCCGAACCAGAATCTGTTCCTCGTGGCCAATCCGAACACCACTTTCAAGGAAGCCTTTCTGCTGGCTGATGAAGTGCTGCAGCAGGGCGTCCGCGGCATTACCGACCTGATGGTCATGCCGGGCCTGATCAACCTCGACTTTGCCGACGTGCGCAGCGTGATGCACGAAATGGGGCAGGCGATGATGGGCACCGGCGAAGCGGAAGGCGACGGACGTGCGCTGGAAGCTGCCGAGAAAGCCATTGCCAACCCCTTGCTCGACGGCGTGTCGATGCAGGGCGCCAAGGGCGTTATCGTCTCGATCACCGGTGGCGAGGATATGCGCCTGATGGAAGTCGACGAGGCCGCCAACCATATTCGCGAACTGGTCGATCCGGATGCCAATATCATCTGGGGCAGCGCGTTTAACCCGAATCTCGACGGGCGTATCCGCGTATCGGTAGTCGCCACCGGTATCGACAATGACGGCAGCCGGCCCGCATCCGCGCCTTCGGCGTCATTTGCCATGGGCAGCCCGGTTGCAAAACCGGAAGAGACTCCTGCGCCAACCAGCTTCGCTTCGTCCATTGCCAGCGACGAAAGCGTCGAAGAAGCCGCGCAGGAAGCTGAAATCGCCTCTGCGCCGGTTCCCGACGAAGAGCCGGAAGTCGAAGCGCCAGCCGAGCCGGAAAGCTCGCCTGCACCTGTTGCTACCTATGGCGACGACGATGATCTGAGCGTCACGCCGTCCTTTGCGTCGCTGACTCCCGGGATTGCCTCGACAAGCTCGGCGCCCGAAGAGGATGAGCTGATTCTGGGTGACGATGCCATTCAACCGGCTGAGGAAGACACCGCTCCGCCCGCCAGCCAGGCACCGCCGGCACCTCGCGTGGCCACCGGTGGCGGGACATTGTTCGAACGGATGTCCAATCTGACCCGTGGCGGGTCGAAGGGCGATGACGCCGAAGATGGCGAGGAAGACAAATCCCGCGATCCTCTCGACATCCCGCGCTTCCTGAATCGCCAGAATAATCAGTGATTGCAGGTTCCGGCCGGACTGTCTGACCGACTGATGGGGCAGCGCGAGGGAGTTTGTCTTTCGCGTGCCACCATTGGCCTTGCCGGAATGCGGGAACGATTGATTTCATGTGCAATCGTTCCTTTATAGATCTTGTGACTCACAAATTGAAAATTCTACTGGCCGTTGCGGCGGCCGTTGCAACTGTTGCCGTGCCACAGTTGCCTGCTATCGCCCAATCCAGCGCCCAGTCCAACAGCGACGACTTGCAGGATGCATTGCGCCGGATTGCGATCAATTCCAATGATTCCTCGGCGCTTGCGGACGCCGGACTCGCGGCTCTGGAACTGGGCGACATGCGCGCTGCAATCGGGTTTCTGGCCAAGGCGGACCAGATTTATTCGACCAGCGGGCGAGTGAAAGCCGGTCTTGGCCGGGCGCTGCTGGCAGAGGAAAATCCGTTTGGCGCGATCCGCTATTTCGACCAAGCCGTGGCCAATGGCATAGCGGTAAGCGAAATCGCGGCGGATCGCGGTCTCGCCTATGACCTGATCGGGCGGAACCGGGACGCGCAGAAAGATTATGAACTGGCGATGCGCAATGGCGCCGACAATCAGCTGATCGCGCGCTATGCAGTGTCCCTGGGCATCAGCGGCGACGTCGAGCGGGCCGATGCCCAGCTCAATCCCCTGTTGCAGAAAAGCGACCGCGATGCCTGGCGTAATCGTGCTTTCATCTACGCGATGAATGGCAAGAAAAAGGATGCGGAAAATATAGTCGAACAGACGATGGAGCGGAGAATGGCAAAGGCCATCAAGCCGTTTCTCGACCGTATGCCCAAGCTGACCGCGGCGCAGAAGGCGGCTGCGGTCCATTTCGGCCATTTTCCCGCCAGCGAGAATATCGGCGTTGATGTCGCGGCGGTGCAGCTGGCGTCCAGTCAGGCGGCCGAAAATGGCAGCGGCGTGGATGCGGGCCTGATCCCCGTCGGTGAAGCTCTGGGCACGGATAGCAAGCGTCCCCGCGTACTGGCCATGCCTGACAAATCGCCCCGTCGTCGTCCCGGTACTACGGAGCGCAAGCCCTCCGAGCGCGAGTTGCGGCGTGCCGCGAAGAAAAAGGAAGCCGAATCGTCGGCCCGGATGGCAGCGACAACGCCATTGCCCGCCAGCACAGCCAGCTCACCTACTCTGACGCGCAGCCAGCCGGATCCCGCGCCGCTGCTGGCAACATCTCAGGTGAAAGAGCCGGATGCGGTCGTCGCCGCCACAATGCCGCCCGAGCGCAACGGCACTTCGCCCGGCTTTGCCACGACGCTGGGCGTCAGTCAGCCGCCGGTGCTGGTGTCGCAGACCGTTGAACGCAAGGTTGAAATTGCCGGGCGTCAGCCGGAATCCGCTGCGGCCGTCGCGCAGCCGGTCCAAAGCCCCGCTGCCGAGCCGGATAGAACCGGTGGGCCGGTGAACCTGATCAGTTTCGACCTTGCGAAACAGTCCGCCACCCCGACCGGGATGGCAGCGGCCGAACCGGCGTCCCGGCCGCTCGCCGATATCATCAGCGGCATCCGCATTCCCGAGCGCGAGATCAGAAGCGAAGTGGTGCCGGTCGATCTGGATGAAATCGAGCCGGCCAAGCCGCAGCCGAAAGTCGTGGCCAAAGCGGTAGACAAGACCCCGGCAAAGCCGAAAGAGCCGGAACATCCGAAACGCTACTGGGTGCAGATCGCCACGGGCTCCAATCTTGACGCCCTGAAATTCGACTATCGCCGCATGACGAAGAAGCAGCCTGATGTGTTCAAGGGGCAAAAGGCATGGACATCGCCCTGGGGACGGACCCGGAGGCTGGTGGTCGGGCCCTTTGCCGATTTCAAGGCGGCCAAGGCCTTTGAAGCGGATTACCGCAAGGATGGCGGTGACGGCTTTGCCTGGGCCAGCGCCGACGGTGTCGAGGTTAACGAGCTCGGCAAATGACCCTGTTGAAAAGCTATGCCAGCGATCCCGCGCACAGCCGGGGCCGGCTGCACGACGAGAAACGCGAAGTGACACGCGGTCCGCGCGACGATTTCCAGCGCGACCGTGACCGGATCATCCACAGCATTTCCTTCCGCCGCCTGCGCCACAAGACGCAGGTCTTTGTCGCGCCCGATGGCGACCATTATCGCGTCCGCCTTACCCACAGTCTGGAAGTGGCTCAAATCGGCCGCACGATGGCGCGGGCGCTTGGTCTCAACGAGGATCTCACCGAAGCGCTCTGCCTCGCCCATGATATCGGCCATCCGCCCTTCGGCCATGCCGGGGAAGACGCGCTGGAAGAAGCCTTGGCAGACTTCGGCGGTTTCGACCATAATGCCCAGACCATCCGCACACTGACCAAGCTGGAAACGCCTTATCCGCGCTGGAACGGGCTCAACCTGACCTGGGAAATGCTCGAGGGGCTAGCCAAGCACAACGGGCCGGTGGCCGAACCGACCTGGGCGCTGGCCGAGGCCAATGCGGCGATGGATCTCGACCTCGACAGCTGGCCGTCGCTGGAAGCGCAGATTGCCGCGATTGCGGACGATATCGCCTATGACAATCATGATATTGACGACGGGATGCGGGCTGGCCTGCTGACGCTCGACCAGTTGCTCGAATTGCCGTTCATTGCAGAGCGCTGGACCGCGCTTCGCAGCCGCTTTGCCGATGTGTCGCAGGAACGGCTGTTGCCGGAATTGATCCGCGACCAGATCGGGCTGATGGCCAATGATGTATTGGAGACGACGCAGGCCCGCATCGCCGAGCTGGGCATCGAAACACCAGAAGATGTTCGGCAAGCGGGCCGTATGATCGGCGGTTTCTCCGATGCGATGGCGGATAAGGAACGCACGCTAAAGCGTTTCATGTACGAAAATCTCTATCACCACCCCAAGCAGATGGCGGCAGCGGAAGAAGGCAAGATGATGGTTGGCGATCTGGTGAAAGCCTATCGCGCGCAGCCGGAGCTGATGCCACACGACTGGGCCTCGGCGCTGCCCGAAGCGGAACCCGACCGGATCCGCCATATCGCCGATTTCCTCGCCGGGATGACCGACCGCTATGCCCGCAACCGGCACCAGGAGATTTTCGGCGATCTGAACAGTCGGTCGTAATATCGTCACCCCGGCGAAGGCTGGGGCCCAATCCAATCGGGTAAGTCTCGCAAAAATGGGTTTGGATAGCAGCCTTCGCTGCTATGACAACTTATCAACAGATAATTTGCGGAGACCCAGTCCATGGCCGAAAAAATCCTGATCGTCGGCGCCACCGGCCTGATCGGCGGACTGCTGACCCGCAAGCTGGTCGAACAGGGCAGGGACAAGACTCTCCATCTGCTGCTGCGCAGGCCCTATCGCGAGGATGTCGGCAAGGCGAAAATCCATGTCCAGCTGCAGGAAAACTGGCCCGCTACTATCGCGAAGATCAAGCCCGATATCGTGATATCCTGTTTGGGATCGACGAGGAAAAAGGCCGGGTCGAAAGAAGAATTTGCCGCGGTCGACCGCGATCTGGTGGGTGCTGTGGCAGCAGCGGCCAAGGCAACGGGGGCGCGTCAGTTCATTGCCATATCCTCGACCATGGCGGACAGCAGCGCGTCGAGCTTCTACCTGAAGACCAAGGGCGAGGCAGAAGACCTCATGCGCGCGCAGAATTTCGACCGCCTCGACATCATCCGCCCCGGCTTGCTGCGCGGCGAACGGGCCAATGACAACCGCCTCGGCGAGCGGCTCGCCATAGCCGCCAGTCCGGTAATGGACATGTTATTGCACGGCAAGTTCCGCCGCTTCCGTTCGATCCTCGCCAGCGATGTCGCCGAAGCCATCCTGGTGCTGACGGGAGACAAGGCGCCGGGTGCATTCATTCATGAAAATGATGATGTCTGGGCACTCGTTTGAATGGCGATCGAAAAATACTGCACCGCACAACAGAATCATTGACTCCACCCGGCCGCTGATCCACTCTCGAATCTGCTTTTTGATCGGCGCTCTCGGGCAAGGTTCAGGAGGCGTTGCGGGAGAGCGTTTTCTGTCCCACCAGACAAAAAGCCGCCGAAGGAGCAACCGCCCCGGAAACTCTCAGGCCCCTGGACCGCAATCGTCTCACAAGCACTCTGGAAAGAGAGCGGATGGTTATAACGACCGGCGCTCCACCGAAGGGGTAAATGGCGCTGGAATTTATCCGGCATGAACGCTCGCCGTTCGTCCTGAGCTTGTCGAAGGATGACTGGAAAGCGTGCTTCGACAAGCTCAGCGCGAGCGGAAGTGTAAAGCCATGAAACTCTCAGGTTCCGTGACAGAGGGGGCAGTTTTGCAGGGCTTTGCTGCGGGCTGTCTTCTTGATGCGGAAAAATGATGAGTGAAAATAGCAAAAATCTGAAACAACTGCCGCTCGGCGACTGGCATCGCGGCCTCGGTGCGCGGATGGTGCCGTTCGCGGGCTATGAAATGCCGGTGCAATATGAAGGCGTGATGGCCGAACATATCTGGACCCGGACCGAAGCGGGTCTGTTCGACGTGTCGCACATGGGGCAGCTGCAGCTAATCGGCGAGGGCGCTGCCGACGCGCTCGAGCGGATCACGCCGGGCAATCTCTCGGCACTGGCGCCGGGCAAGATCCGCTACACATTGCTGCTCGCTCAGGATGGCGGGATATTGGATGATCTGATGGTCACCAACACCGGTCACAATCTCTATCTGGTGGTCAATGGCGCGACCAAGCATGATGATATCGCCTATTTGCGCGAACAATTGCCTGACAGCCTGACGCTGAACCATCTCGAAGATGCGGCGCTTCTCGCGCTGCAGGGCCCCAAGGCGGCGGAAGCGCTGGCCAAGCTTGGCATCGATCCGTTCGAGCCGGACTGGCCTGTCCCGACCGATCTTCACTTCATGGAAGCTGGGCCATTTCTCTGGAACGGTATCCCGCTGGGCATCAGCCGCTCGGGCTATACCGGCGAAGACGGCTTTGAAATCAGCGTGCCGGCCGAACATGCGGTGACGCTGGCAGCCGCGCTGACGGAATTGGAAGAGGTTCGCCCGATCGGCCTCGGTGCCCGCGACAGCCTCCGGCTTGAAGCAGGCCTGCCGCTTTACGGCCACGACATGAATGCCGACATATTGCCGGTCGAGGCCAATCTGAATTTTGCCTTGTCCAAGGCGCGTCGCGAGGAAGGCAATTTTGCCGGAGCGGAGCGCGTACTGGCACAATATCCGGACAAGGCGGCAAAGAAACGCATCGGCCTGTTCGTCGATGGCCGGCAGCCGGTTCGCGAAGGCGCAACGGTTGTCGATGCCGCCGGCGAGACCATCGGCACGGTGACCAGCGGCGGCTTCTCGCCCACGCTCCAGCGCCCGATCGCCATGGCCTATGTCCCGACGGACATGTCCGCAACCGGCACCGCCATCACGGTCGAGCAGCGCGGCAAGAAAATTGCCTGCACCGTCGCCGACATGCCCTTTGTGCCGCATAACTATCACCGCAAACCCAAGCCATAGATTGACAGGAAGAGGAAACGAGAATGAGCCGATATTTTACCGATGAACATGAATGGGTCGAGGTCGAAGGCGACACGGCGACCGTCGGTATTACCGACTATGCGCAGGAACAGCTGGGCGACATCGTGTTTGTCGAAGTGCCGGAAGTCGGCACGGAACTGGAGCAGGGCGATGATGCTGCCGTGGTCGAATCGGTCAAGGCGGCGTCCGACGTTTATGCGGCGGTCTCCGGCGAGGTGATCGAAGTGAATGACGCGCTGGAAGACGAGCCGGGACTGGTCAATAGCTCGGCCGAGGAAGACGGCTGGTTTTTCCGGCTGACCCTCTCGGACAAGAGCGAACTCGACGATCTGATGGACGAAAAAGCCTATAAGGCCTTCGTCGACAATCTGTGATGATTTCCCCCTCCTCTTCAGAGGAGGGGATCAAGGGGTGGTGGCGATGCTCCAGCGTCGCTCGTGTTAGCGATCTGCGGCACGCAACCACCCCATTCCCTCCTTTGAAAAGGAGGGGGCTAAAGTGAAGGAAGACCCTATGCGTTATCTCCCGCTGACCCCCGACGACCGGCAATCGATGCTGTCCAAGATTGGCGCACAATCGATTGATGACCTGTTCGTCGATGTACCGGAAGAAGCCCGGCTGGATGGTCCGATCGAGGGCCTGCCGATGCACGCCGGCGAGATGGCGGTGGAAGCGCATATGAAGGCGCTGGCCCGCAAGAACCATGCGGCTGGTGACATGCCCTTCTTCCTCGGGGCGGGAGCCTATCGCCACCATGTCCCGGCCAGCGTCGACCATATCATCCAGCGCGGGGAGTTTCTGACCGCCTACACGCCCTATCAGCCGGAGATCGCGCAGGGCACGCTGCAGACCCTGTTCGAATTCCAGACCCAGGTCGCGCGCCTGTTCGGTGTCGATGTCGCCAATGCGTCAATGTACGATGGCTCGACCGCTTGCTGGGAAGCGATCGTCATGGCCCGCCGGATTACCAAGCGCGGCAAGGCGATTCTGTCTTCCGGTCTGCATCCGCATTATGTTTCGGTTGCCAAGACGATGGCACGCTTTACCAAGGACGATCTGTCCTATCAGGCGCCGACCCTCGAGGCCGCCACCGATGGTCAAGCCATGCTCGATCAGATCGATGACCAGACCAGCTGCGTTGTCGTGCAATATCCCGATATATTGGGCCGCATCGGTGACCTTTCCGCCATCGCGGAAAAAGCGCATAAGCACAAAGCATTGCTAATTGCTGTGGTCACGGAGCCGGTCGCTCTCGGAGCGATCAAGTCACCTGGCGAAATGGATGCCGATATCGTGGTCGGCGAAGGCCAGTCGCTCGGCGTCGGCCTGCAATTCGGCGGTCCTTATGTCGGCCTGTTCGGCTGCAAGCAGAAATATGTCCGGCAGATGCCCGGCCGGCTGTGCGGCGAGACCGTCGATGCCGAAGGCAAGCGCGGCTTCGTATTGACCTTGTCGACCCGCGAGCAGCATATCCGCCGCGAGAAAGCGACGTCCAATATCTGCACCAACAGCGGCCTGTGCGCCTTGGCTTTCTCGGCGCACATGACCTTGCTCGGCGAGAAAGGGCTGCGCGAACTGGCGATGCTCAACCATAAAAAGGCGGTGCAGGCAGCGGACCGGCTGTCGCAGATCGATGGCGTGAAGCTGTTGAATGACAGTTTTTTCAACGAATTCACGCTGGTTCTTGATGCCGATTCTCGGCCGTTGGTGCGTAAGCTTGCCGACCAGAGAATATTGGCCGGCGTGTCTCTCGGACGCCTTTATCCGGAGGTCACACCACTCGCGCACGGATTGCTTGTCGCGGTGACCGAAACATCGACCGAGGAGGAGCTCGAGCAATTCGCGACCGCTCTCGAAGGAGCCCTGTCATGAGCATGCTATCCGAAGGCCGTCCGACCAGACAGGAAGACAATCTGCAGATGACCGACACTGGCTCGATCACCACCCACACCGGCAACCGCGCGCTGATGGTTGACGAACCGCTGATTTTCGAAATCGGTTCACCGGATCGCAGTGGCGTTGACTTGCCCGAGGCACCGCAGGTCGAAAGCCGTCTCGGCGGTTTCGAACGCGAAGCGCCGATTGCCATTCCCGGCCTGTCCGAGGGTGAGATGGTGCGTCACTATACCCGCCTCAGCCGTCAGAATTACGCCATTGACGTCGGCCTGTTCCCGCTTGGCAGTTGCACGATGAAACATAATCCGCGGCTGAACGAGAAAATCGCGCGGCTCAAGGGCTTTGCCGATATTCACCCGCTGCAGCCGGTCGACAGCGTGCAGGGCGCGCTCGGCGTGATCAACGAACTGGCTGTCTGGCTGATCAAGCTGACCGGCATGCACGGCGTGGCGATGACCCCCAAGGCCGGCGCCCATGGCGAGCTTTGCGGCATCCTCTGTATCCGCGCCGCCCTGGAAGCGCGCGGCGATGCCCGCGAAGTGATCCTCGTTCCCGAAAGCGCCCATGGCACCAATCCGGCGACCGCCGCTTTTGCCGGCTACAAGGTCGAGGATATTCCCGCCAATGCCGCTGGCCGGGTCGATCTGGAGGCGCTCAAGGCGCGTCTGGGACCTGATGTTGCAGGGGTGATGATCACCAACCCGAACACCTGCGGCCTGTTCGAGCCGGATATGAAGGCGATTTCCGATGCGGTCCATGCCGCTGGCGGTTATGTCTATTGCGACGGCGCGAATTTTAACGCGATCGTCGGCAAGGTCCGTCCGGGCGATCTTGGCATCGACGCGATGCATATCAATCTGCACAAGACCTTCTCCACCCCGCATGGCGGTGGCGGACCGGGCTCCGGGCCTGTCGTATTGTCCGAAGCGCTTTCTCCTTACGGGCCACTGCCCTTTACCGAGCGCCATTCGGACGGGCATATCACCCTGGTCGAGGAAGAGACGGTCGAGGACCGGCATCCGCACACATTCGGCCGGATGAGCGCCTTTCATGGCCAGATGGGCATGTTCACCCGCGCGCTGACCTATATCCTCAGCCACGGCGCAGACGGTCTGAAACAGGTGGCGGAAGACGCTGTGCTCAACGCGAATTATATTCTGCGCAGCCTCGAGGACGTGCTCGACGCACCTTTTGCCCACAGCGGACCGTGCATGCATGAGGCGCTGTTCTCGGACAAGGGCTTCACCAACGAGCTGACGACGCTCGATCTGGCCAAGGGCATGATCGACGAGGGCTATCACCCGATGACCATGTATTTCCCGCTGGTCGTCCACGGCGCGATGCTGGTCGAGCCGACCGAGACCGAGAGCAAGGCGGCGATCGACCAGTTCATTGGTGCCTTCCGTTCGGTGGCCGAGCGGGCGAAAGCGGGTGACGAAAGCCTTAAAAGCGCGCCCTATTTCGCTCCCCGACGCCGGCTGGATGAAACGCAGGCGGCGCGCAAACCGATATTGGTGTGGACGGAAGACGAGGATTTTGCTCAGGCTGCGGAGTGAGGGGGAAATAGGGTGCTCGTTATGCAATTTCCTCCCCGTTGCAAAGCAATGGGGAGGTGGCAGCCGGAACGGCTGACGGAGGGGCCCCTCCACCATCCTTCGGATGGTCCCCCTCCCCACGGCTCCGCCGCAGGGAGGAAAGGGCGGTGATCCACCGTCTGACCAACCTCTTTGCCCTGTGGACAGTTTTGGGGACAGCCTGGGCATGGTTTGTGCCCGACCATTTCCTCTGGGTCGTCGATGGCCGCTTCCGTCCGCTTGGCCAGCCTTTGGTCAGCGTCATGCTCGGGCTGGTGATGCTCGGCATGGGCCTCACTCTGTCGTTCGACGATTTCAAGCGGATCACCAGAATCCCGCGATGCGTCACCACCGGCGTCATATTGCAATTTACCGTAATGCCGCTGGCCGGGATTTTCCTCGCCACGATATTCGGGCTGGAAACCGGTCTCGCGGTCGGCCTGATCCTCGTCGCCTGCTGCCCTGGCGGGACCGCGTCCAATGTCGTTGCCTATCTGGCCAATGCCAATCTGGCGCTGTCGGTGACGATGACCATGGCCTCGACCCTGATCGCGGTCATTGCCACGCCTTTGCTCACCGGCTGGCTCGCCGGCAAATATGTCGAGATCGACCAGTGGAGCCTGTTTATCAACATGGTCTCGATCGTATTGCTGCCGGTGATCGCGGGCGTGCTGTTCAACCGCTATCTGCCCAGGGCGACGGAGAAGATCGCCGTGATCTCGCCGCTTGTCTCGGTGATTGTCGTCGTGTTGATCATCGGCGGGATTATCGCCAACAGCAAGGCGCTGATCGAGGCGCATTTCGGGGTGCTGATGCTGGCGATATTCCTGCTCCACGTCTTTGGCTTCGGGCTCGGCTATCTGATAACCAGGGCGATGGGGCTCGGCGTGGCAGAACGCCGAACGATCAGCATCGAGGTCGGCATGCAGAATAGCGGTCTCGGCTCCAGCCTAGCCTCCACGCCAAGCTTCGCGGCGCAATTTGCCAGCCCGATGCAGGCGGCGCTCGCGCCGGTCCCGGCCGCGATTTCGGCCGTCTATCATGTCGTGATCGGCAGTTTTCTGGCGGCCATCTGGCGGCGGCAGCCGATTGATGCAGGAGGCAAGATATGACCGATTCCAAACCCTGGACCATCGATGAAGCGGGGGCGGGCGAACAGCGCCACGCCCCGGCGACGCTGCGCAACCGCGATGCGATCGTCGAAGTCTTGCGCGATATCCTGCCCGGTCAGGGCACGATATTGGAAATCGCCAGCGGCACCGGCGAACATGCCGTCTATTTCGGGCGAACCTTTCCCGGCTTGACCTTCCAGCCGAGCGATCCCGATCCGGCCTGTTGCGATTCCATCGCCGCCTGGACGAAGCGGGAAGGCGTGACCAATATCCTGCCGCCGCTCCAGCTCGACGCGCAGGCCGCAGGCTGGGATGTTCAGGACATAGCGGCGATCCTGTGCATCAACATGGTCCATATCAGCCCGTGGGAATCGAGCATCGGCCTGTTTGAAAAGGCCGGCAAGCTGCTCGCTCCTGGCGCGCCTTTCTATCTCTACGGCCCCTATCTCCGCGACGATGTCGAAACCGCACCCGGCAATCTCGCCTTCGAACGCAGCCTCAAGAGCCGCAATCTGCGCTGGGGCCTGCGCGATGTCGCCGACATGGACGCGCTGGCGGCGCGCAACGGCTTCGTTCGTGAGAGCCTGATCGAGATGCCGGCTAATAATATATCTTTGGTGTACAGGAAGCAGGGTTAGCCCCTCCTCTTTAGAGGAGGGGTTGGGGTGGTGGCGATGCATCAGCATCGCTCGCGCTAGCGAAATGCAACGAAGAAGATAGGATTGCAATTTCGAGCGATCTTCGACGAGAGAAACCACCCCAACCCCTCCTTTGAAAAGGAGGGGCTTATCGCCGTTCCCCTTGCCATGGCTTAATCGCGCGATTAACAGAGGCGTAAAGTAACAAGGAGCGGGCAAATGACTGAGACACGACGCTGCATGGGGTCTTCCATCGCCCATTGGGCTGCGAAAACTCCGGACAATATCGCGATTGACGATCCGGACGGCCAAGTCAGCTATGCCGAACTCGACCGGCGTGTCACCGAATATGCGCAGGCCTTTACCGGTGCGGGTCTTTCCAGAGGCGACCGGATATGCTGGTTGGGCAAGAATAGCGGTCTCTATTTCACCCTGTTCGCCGCCGCCAGCCGCGCCGGCATGGTCATCGCGCCAATCGGCTGGCGTCTCGCGGCACCGGAAGTCGCCTATGTGTTGAAAGACACCGGCGCACCGCTGCTGATCTGCGAGCCGGAATTTGCCGGGGTCGCGAAAAATGCCGCGAAAGAAGCGCCCGATACGAAGACCATCCTCTGCACCAAGTCCGGCACAGACCTGCCGAACCTCGCAGACTTAGTCGCCGGCACGACGCCCGGCGAATTGCCCGAGTGCGATCCGGCGGAAGGCGTGCTGCAGCTCTACACATCCGGTACCACCGGCAATCCCAAGGGCGCGGTGCTGACCAGCGACAATCTGTTCAAGTTGCGGCCTTTGGTCGAGGATCATCCCGACCATGCCTGGATCGACCTGAAGCCCGGTGACAGCACGCTGGCGGTCATGCCCTGCGCGCATATCGCCGGGTCCGGCATCGGCCCGATTGCCTTTTACAATGGCGCGACGATGATGGTGATTCCCGAATTCCATCCCGACCATGTCCTCGATTGTATCGACAAGGGGCTGAACCAGTTTTTCCTCGTGCCGACCGCACTGCAGATGCTGGTCAACTGGCCGCGCGCGAAAGATACGGATTTCTCCTGCGTCCGCTCGGTCACCTATGGCGCCGCGCCGATCCCGCTGGAATTGCTGCGCCAGTGTATCCAGACCATGCCGCAGGCTTTGTTCTGCCAGCAATATGGAATGACCGAGACCACCGGCACCGTCTGCATCCTGCCACCCGGCGACCATGATCCCGACGGCAATGAGCGGATGCGCGGCATCGGGGTCCCACTGCCCAGCGTCGAGATGAAAATCGTCGACGAAAAAAGGCAGGAAGTCCCGCCCGGCACGATTGGAGAAATCGCCACACGTTCCGGCCTCAACATGCTGCATTATTTCAACAATCCGGAGAAGACCGCGGAGACGGTCGACGCCGACGGCTGGCTCTACACCGGCGACGCGGCGGTGATGGACGAGGACGGCTATTTCTATATCAAGGACCGGGTCAAGGACATGATCATTTCCGGCGGCGAGAATGTCTATCCGGCGGAAGTGGAGAATGCGATCTTCGGCCATCCGCAGGTCAACGAAGTCGCTGTCATCGGCATTCCCGACGCGAAATGGGGCGAGGCGGTGAAAGCCGTGGTCTCGCCCAAGCCCGATGCCGGCGAAGTCGATACCGACAGCGTCATCGCCTGGGCGCGGGAGCGGATTGCCGGGTTCAAGGTGCCGAAAACGGTCGACGTGATCCCGGAACTGCCGAGAAACGCCAGCGGCAAGATCCTGCGCCGTGAATTGCGCGCGCCTTACTGGGAAGGCAATGATCGCGGCGTGAACTGAACCGCAACGCGCAATCAGCCGATCCGACTGCGTCCGCAGCAGAAGTGATCGTGGCCGGCTGTGCGACGCCATGTTGAAATTTGAAACGAGAATTGGAGCGTCGCGAAGAGCGACGGACGCGAGATATTTTAATGATCGATAAAGAAAAAATGATTGAAGAGCGGAACCGGACGAGCCCGGAATTTATTCGCCTGCTCGGCGGGAAGCTGGTAGATTTCAACAGCGATAAATGCGCCTGCACTTTCGAATTTGATATCGGGAAAGACTATTGCCATTCTGTCGATATCGTACAGGGCGGCTTTGTCACCGCGATGCTCGATGCGGCCATGAGCCATGCGATTTTTCTCCATGATCAGAATGTTGTCGGTCTTTCATCGCTGGAGATTAAAACCACTTATCTGGAACCCACGCGAGCCGGAAAATTGCGCGTTGAAGGCTGGGCGATCAAGCAAGGCTATAAGATCATTTTCATGGAAGGCCATGTTTACAACGAGGATGATGTTTTGACCGCAACAGCCAGCACGGTCAGCAAAATATCCCGCGCGCCCGCCGGCTGAGCCATATTGGAGATATCCCATTGACGGCAGGGCAATCTCGGTATTGAGGGAGTCGCCGTGGATCAGGCGAATTCTGACGACTGCATCAGGTTTCGCGGATCGCTCGCGACCTCGTTGAGAAGCCACTGGCTGAACCAGCGGATCGCACGTCTGCTGCCGGACGCATTTTTGACCGCAAGAAAATAGCTGTAAGGAGTCTCGGCGCTTTCGCCAAAGGGGCGAACCAGTCCGGATGTTCCGGATTTGAAATTGACCATATCTTCGAGCACCAGCGCCATTCCCAAGCCGTGTTGTGCTGCCGAAACCAGTAATGGACCATTGTCATAATATTCGATCTTGCTGGAAGGCAGCGCGTCCAAACCGACAGCCTTCAGCCAGTTGGGCAATATTTCCGGTAAGGCGCGGTGGATCAGAAGCGGCTGCTCTTTCAAGGCACGCTTCAGCCCGGTGCGCGTGTCAACCAGACTTGGTGCGGTGATCGCAAAGGCGCGCTGCGGACGCAGTTCGTGCATTTCGATCTGATGGTCATTCTTGTTGGCGAACAGGATGATGGCATCAAGACTCATGCCCAGTTTCGCCATCGGCGAACCGGAACTGTCCAGGGTCAGTTCGACTTCGGGATGTTTTTCCCTGAATTGCTGTATACGCGGCATCAGCCAGGCTGTTGCAAAGGACGGGGGAACGCCCACGGTGATCTTATATTGTTTTTCCTCACGCAATTCTTCCAGAAGCAGCCCGAGCTTCTCGAACACAGGCTCGGTACCGATCAGCAGGCGCTTCCCGGTCGGGGTGAGCTGGAATTCATGGTGTCGCCGCTCGAAAAGAGGCTGGCCGACATAGGTTTCCAAATTCTGGATGCGCCGGCTCAACGCCGATGGGGACAGATTCAGATCAGCTGCGGCTGCGCGTAGCGTGCCGCTTCGTGCTGTGGCCAGAAAAGCTTCAAGGGCACCGGTTGGGGGAAGCCTGCGCATTTTTACTCCTGATACTCATTACGACAGCATGATCCGTCATCAGGAACCTTGTCCCTGCAAAGGGTGAGTCAGGATCAGATACGCGCTGTGTCGTGACACTAGCTGATTTTATGCTGCAATGCACCATTTTTTGAGAAAAGCTTTTTCTGCGCTTTTTCTTGATCTGGCGACACTGTAGTAGTGGTCTGAAAATAAAAGAAAAAATACGGTTTTGCAAAGATTGCAACGGGTCGTGCGCAAGCTGCGATGGTGCTTTTTGTCCGAATCGAGAATGTTGCAACGCACAAATTCAGAAGGGAATTACATTATGAACACCGTCAAAAGCACAGCCTTATTTGCCCTCGCCGTATCGGCGATCACTACCACTCCTGCGGTAGCAGCAGAGGAAAAAGCATCGTTCCAATTTGTTGCGCAAGAACTGCAGAGCGAAAGCAGCCGCGAACGGATGATGATGCGCCTGGAAAGAGAAGCGCGCTCTTATTGCCGCAGCGGAAACTACTCGGTTTTGATCCCCCGTCACAGTCTGAGCAAGTGCAGCGATGCCATCAAAACACAGTGGATGACGGCCATCGACAGCGTTGAGATGAGCGGTGTCAGCGCACATGCAGGCACGGAACTGGCTGACGCCCGTCCCTGATATCTACGACGCGCCTGACATATCGTCCTGGCGCACCGATATATAGTCAAACAGGCCCTTTCCGCTTCTGGCGGGGAGGGCCTGAATGGTGCTGACGGTTTCAACTTGTCCCGCCAACAGGGGCCGGGCGAAGACCATGATCATTTCCGACGGCTTCCTCGTCCGCTCCGATAAATGCCACTTTCCTGCAGGCGTCTGCATTGCATCCAAAGGTGGTGGGGGCCAGCCATACAATCATTTTCGGGCCGATATAGTCCTTGATACTGTCTCGATTTTGCATATAGCCACCGGACTCGAATGCCGATAGCGTGCATTTACATTTGCCAGATTCGTAAAAGCAGGGGGGTCGAGTGGTGCTATGTCAAATGAGATGATTTCATCGATCAGCTATATCAGCACCGCGCGCGCCGGCCTCACCGACGCCGATTTCCAGGCCATTTTGGAAGAAGCGAGCAAACGGAACGAGACCTTGGGTCTGACCGGGCTGCTTACTTTCAACGGACTGAATTTCATGCAAACTCTCGAAGGGTCCAAGAAAAGCGTCGGCGAGTGCATCAGGCTGATCGAGGCCGACCGGCGGCATGATGGCCTGGTCTTCTTCGATCGCCGTGAGATCAAGCACCGGGAATTTCCCGATTGGCGCATGGCGGGAATCATGGTCGGCCAGGACCGTCAGCATGGCAAGGCCCAGCTCGATGAAATTCTGTCCGCTGCGGAGATTGCACCGGAGACGAGGAAGCATTTCGAAAGTTTCCAGTCTTTCGGGACGCCAGCGCAATAATCGGCGGGCGGGATACGGCCGCTATCCCGCCTGACCGCTGACAAGATTTTCTAATTCTCTTCCTCGGCGGCTTTCCAGGCGCCCATCGAGCCAAGATAGATATCGAGCTTCTGAAATCCCCGACTGGCCAGCCAGCCCGCGGCCACGGTTGCGCGCATGCCGCTGGCGCACATCAACGTATAGTGATGCGCCTTGTCGAGTTCCTTCCACCGTTCGTTCAGTTCGCCGACATAGATATGCTGCGAGCCGTCGATCGCGACTTCGCTCCGTTCATCCGCATCGCGCACGTCGAGCAAGGTCCAGTCGCTGCGATGCTCTTGCAGCCGCTTCCTGACTTCCTCGGTCTCGATCATCGGGATTTGCTCCATGCTCTTCCCTGACGCCGCCGCCGGGACCACGCCACTATAGCCGCCAACGATATTGTCGAGCGCGATCCGCACGAGATGCTCTGTTGCACTGGCAAGCTGGCTTTCGTCCGAACCGATCAGCAAAATGCTGTCTTCCTCGCCGATATACCAACCGGCAAATGCCGATATCATGCCAACCGGCAGGCTCATAGATCCAGGAAAATGACCCGAGGCATAAGCCATCGGATCGCGCACATCTACCCAATGGGTGGCGTTGCAATTGTCCAGTTCCGACAGCATCAGGTTTTTCGGCCTTGGCACCCGCGGAGCCGGATCGCCGCCTTTCAGATTGAGCCGTTCCATCAACCGGAAATAGGGTGGTTGATAATGATTCTCGCTGATCTTGGCCTCGATAAACGCATCCCGGCTCCCGATTTGCAGCCGGGGATTGTTCTTGCGTTCATGGCCGACCGTCGAAAATTCCCGTTCCGCCATGCCCGATCCGCAAACCGATCCGGCCCCATGGGCGGGATAGATCATCGCCTGATCGCCGAGCGCCAGAATTTTCTGCAGGGAATCGAACAAAAGCCCGGCAACTTCCCGTTTGCGATCCGGGTAGAAATCGGTCCGGCCGACGTCACCGACAAAGAGGGCATCACCCGTGAATACACCGACAGCGCCGTCCGGATATTCCGAGTCATAAAGCGCAAAGGCGATATGATCATCGGTATGGCCCGGGGTTTCGATGATCTCGACAGTGAGTTGTCCGATATCGAAGCGATCGCCTTCACGGGCGGTCTTCGCATAAACAACGTCACCCGCCGGATTGGGACCATGATATACTGTGGCGCCTGTCATGCTTGCCAAGATCGGCGCGCCGGAGACCAGATCCTCGTTGCGATGGGTCTCGAAGATATGGGTGATTTCAAGGCCTTCGGCCCGCGCGGTCTCGAGATAGATATCGCAGTCCCGTCGCGGATCGATCACGGCGGCCTTGCCGCCGGAACCGACCAGATAGGAAAGATGGGAGAGACCTGGTGTCTTGATTTTCCTGAGCAGCATATTTCCTCCTCATGTTGACCAGATTACGCACGAACCCGGCTCGGGTTCCGCTCGATTACGGCCGATAGCAATGGCTTCGCTACCGGATTGCCGCTCCCGCTCTTCGATCAGAACCAGAACCGCAGCCCGATCACATAGCTGGTGACCTCCGGATCCTCACCGGCCAGTCGGGCAAAGTCTCGACTGCCACCCAGTTTCCATTCCTGCTCGACCCCGACATAGGGCGCGAATTCCGGCACAATCTCGTAACGGAGCCGGAGACCAAGCTCGATATTGTCGATACCGGAACCGATTCCCAGTCGGGGAATCTCCTGAGCCGAGAGATTTATTTCTGCGCGCGGTTGCAGGATCAGGCGCTGGCTGATCCGCTGGTCATATTCCGCCTCGATCCGCGCGGTAAGGTCGCCCTTGTCGGAGAGGAAGGCGGCGGCATCGACCTCGAACATATAGGGCATCAGGCCCTGAACACCAATCACCGCGTGGCTGCGTCCGGAACCGGTCAGGTCCTGCCGGACGCCGGCCTGCAGATCAAAGAAGGGCGCGATGGCGCGGCTGTACAAAGCCTGCACTTCGGCGCTTTCCAGCGGTTCCCCGAAACTGCCTTCGCCTTCGCTCTTGAACCAGAATTTGTCGAGGTCACCGCCATAATAGCCCTGCAGATCCCAGAGAAAACCGTCCTCGCCTTGGCGCGCGCGATATTCCAGCCGGTCGCCCTGGAACCAGAATATCTGCATATTGCCATGGTCGTTATAGAGCGCTTCGCGTGCCGGACGCATGGCCTCCGCGCCCCAGATCGCGTCCGCCGCATTGGGCGGACCGGTCGGGCTGTTAGGCGGGGAGGCCGGCTTGCCATGCCCCATCGCGCCATGGTCCATCATTGAATGATCCACTTCGGGTCCGGTTTCCGGGGCAGCGGGCATCGGATGCGCGCTGTGATCCATCTGGCTGTGATCCTGCGCCAGCGCCGGCGTGGCCGCTATGAGGGCCGCCAGGCTTGCGGCAAACAACCGCATCACGAGGCTCCTTCCGGAAAGGCGACACTGACCGTCTGCATCATCCCGGCGTGCATATGGTAGAGCAGATGGCAGTGGAAGGCCCAGTCGCCCGGTTCGTCGGTGGTTACGTCGAACGTCGCGCTGCTGCCCGGCTGGACAATCACAGTGTGCTTTTTCGGCTGGTGATGGCCCTGGCCGTTGACCAGTTCGAAAAACATCCCGTGCAGGTGGATCGGATGGGCCATCATCGTGTCGTTGACCAGCTTCACCCGAACCCGCTCGTCAAAGCCGAAGCGGATCGGATCATCGCCGACCGCGCTGAACTTCCTGCCGTCGAAGCTCCACATATAG
This sequence comes from Sphingorhabdus sp. YGSMI21, assembly GCF_002776575.1. GTDB lineage: Bacteria > Pseudomonadota > Alphaproteobacteria > Sphingomonadales > Sphingomonadaceae > Parasphingorhabdus. The sequence continues at coordinate 2,497,927 of NZ_CP022548.1, forward strand.
CGTTCCATATTGCCGGTGAGATGCAATTCCATCTCGCGGTCCGGCGCACGCTTGTGATGATCCATCGCGAGCGACTTCAGCAGGCGATAGTTGAGCACGCGGTGCGGCACGGTATCAAGGCCGAGGCCGGGATAGCCGGTGCGGTCCTGCGGGTTCATTGCCACCATGTCGATGCCGGGGCCGGTCTTGACCGTATCGGGCAGCAGCGCCGTGTCCCGCATATCCATGCCGCCGCTCATATCCATCGCTGCCATGTCATGGCCGCTATGCGCGTCGACAGGCGCGGCTACGGGCATTGCGTGTCCCATGGCCGCATGATCCATCTTGCTGTGGTCCATCGGCGCGGCTGGCCCAGCACCATCGCTGCCGTGATCCATGCTCCCATGGCCCATACCCCCATGCCCCATGTCGACCATCGACAGCAGAGGCGGTTCGCGCAGGGCAGGGAAGGCGGCCTTGCGTCCGGGCTGGGAGGTCAGCACCGCCTGCGCCATGCCGCTCCGGTCCATGCTCTCGGCGGCAATCGCAAAAGCACCGGCTGCGCTCGGCGTGACAATCACATCATAAGTCTCGGCCACTCCAATCTGCAGCTCGTCGACTTCGACCGGTTGCACATTCTGGCCGTCCGCCTGCACGATGGTCATCGGCAGCCCCGGCAGACGCATGTTGAAGAAGGTCATCGCGCTGCCATTGATGATCCGCAGCCGCACCCGTTCGCCGGGACTATAGGCAAGCTCCAGCCCGTCCTCCGGTCCGTGGCCGTTGATCAGATAACTGTAAGTTGGCGCCGAGACATCGGCGATATCGGTCGGCATCATCCGCATCCGCCCCCACATCCTTCTTTGTGCGCCGGAAAAATCATAATCATCGGTCGCGGTGGTTTTCTGGCGGCTGAAATAGCCTTCCGATACCTTGAGCTTTTTCATGATGGCATGCGGGTGCATCGGCGTGAATTCGCTCAGCAGGATGATATGCTCGCGGTCATATTGCACCGGATCGGGGCCGGCGGGATCGATGATGATCGGGCCATAATGACCGACCTGTTCCTGCAGCCCGCTATGGCTGTGCCACCAGTAGGTGCCCGACTGGCGCGGGGTCAGCGGCACATCAAAGCGCGCACCGGGCCTGATCCCCGGAAAGCTGATCCCCGGCACGCCGTCAAACTGGAATGGCAGCAGCAGGCCATGCCAGTGCACCGAACTGTCGACATCGAGCATATTGTGCACCGACAGGATCGTCTGCTCGCCCTCCTTCAGCCGGATCAGCGGCCCCGGCACCGTGCCGTTGACTGCAATCGCATGGCCGGACCGGCCGCCGGTGGCAAAGCGGCCATCGGCAATATGCAGATCGATCTTCGCACCGGAAAGCTCATGAATACCCTTGCGCACCGGGCCGCCCATCTGGCCCATCGACCAGGCGGGCATGGGCAGGGCTACGGCACTACTCAAGGCGGCCAGAGAGCCGATCATCCGGCGGCGGGAAAGGAGAAGATTGCTTTTTGTCATGCTCGAAACTATATACCCCCCATAGGTATATTACAAGCGTCGATGCCGCGGCTTGATGCCGGGCAGGGGCAGCCCGCGCGACGAGCAGGGTGACAGGTTGCCCGGAACACCCCTTCGGCTCGTGCGTCATTGTAACAACCGCTTATGCAGGAAGGAAAGGAACGCGCTGACGATGTCAAAATATACAAGATTTATCGTGATGATCGCCACCTCGACGCTGGTGATGTTCGGCCTGATGTATCTCAACACCTACGCGCTCGACCATGTCCAGTTCAGTGAAACGCGGACCTGGATGGCGCTCTATATGGGCGGGGCCATGGCCATCGTCATGCTGCTGTTCATGCTCGGCATGTACGATGACAGACGGAAGAACGCGCTGATCCTCGGCGGGGCTGCCCTGCTGTTCGCCGGCTCGCTCTATCTGGTCCGGTCGCAGGACACGATCTCCGATCTGGCCTGGCAGAAAGCCATGATCCCCCATCACAGCATCGCCATCCTGACCAGCGAGCGCGCCCATATCGAGGACCGGCGCGTGCGGGATCTGGCCGACAATATCATCAAGGCCCAGCGCCGCGAGATCAGGGAGATGCAATGGCTGATCGAGGATATCCGGGCCAACGGCAAGGCCGTGACCGAAGCCGATGCCACCGCACGGCCGGTGCCGGATTTCGAGGGTGAATTATGAGCAATATCAAAACCGCAAAACTCTACCGCATGGTGATGGAGCAGCATGTCTGTCCCTATGGGCTGAAATCGAAAGACCTGCTGGAGCGGCAGGGCTTCACGGTCGAGGATCATCATCTGACCACGCGGGCGGAGACCGATGCGTTCAAGGCGGAGCATGATGTGGAAACGACGCCGCAGACCTTCATCGATGGGAAGCGGATCGGCGGCTATGACGAACTGCGGGTCGCTCTTGGCAAGGACAAGCCGAAGGACGAGCGCAGCGATACCAGCTACCAGCCGGTCATCGCCCTGTTCACGATGACTTTCCTGATGGCGCTGGCCGCGGCCTTTGTCGCCACCGGTGCCTGGTTCTCGATATTGACCGCCGAATGGTTCGTCGCTTTTTCGATGTGCGGTCTCGCCTATCTGAAGCTGCGCGATATCGAGAGTTTCTCGACCATGTTCCTCAACTATGATCTGCTCGCCAAGCGCTGGGTCCGCTATTCCTATCTCTACCCGTTCGGCGAGGGGCTGGCCGGTGTGCTGATGATTGCCGGCGTCGCGATGTGGCTGGCTATTCCGGTGGCCTTGTTCATCGGTACGATCGGCGCGGTCTCGGTCTTCTACGCCGTCTATATCCAGAAGCGCGAGCTTAAATGTGCCTGCGTCGGCGGCGACAGCAATGTGCCGCTCGGCTTCATCTCGCTGACCGAGAATATTTTCATGATCGGCATGGCGCTGTGGATGAGTTACAAGCTGTTGGCCGCGTGATAAGGACGGGATCATGACAAAAGACAATATCAGCGCGAAACTCAACCGGCTGAAGCGCATCGAGGGGCAGGTGCGCGGCATCGCGAAAATGGTCGAGGAAGACCGCTATTGCATGGATATCCTCCACCAGATGCAGGCGGTGAAATCGGCGCTAGCCAAGGTCGAGAGCCAGATCCTCAAGGATCACGCCGCCTGCTGCGTCAGCGAGGCGATTGCCACCGGCGACCCCGAAGAACAGCGCGAGAAATTCGACGAGCTGGTCGACCTGTTCGAGAAGATGAAGCGCTAGCAGCCGGGCCAGGACGCGCCACGCCGGCTTGTCGGATCAATCCGCTAGAGCCGGCTTGGTCCGGTAGATTACGGTATCCCCGACGCCTTTCAGCGCGATGGTCTCGGGCGGATCAAATTCATGCGCGCCGGTACATTGATAATAAGTGGCGGCGGACACGGCAATCCCGTTCGGCTCCGCCGCACCCTCGATCCGGCTGGCGATATTCATCGTGTCGCCCCAATAATCATAGGCCAGCCGGCTGGTGCCGACGACGCCGCCGACCACAGGGCCGCTATGGATGCCGACCCGCAGCTGGATATCGATCCCGCTTGCTGTCGCGCGGCTCTGCATTTCTGCGATCACGTCCTTGGCAAAGCTGACTGCATCTTTCGCGCCGGGTCCGGTCGACGCGGTGCCGCCCGATACCGCGAGATAGCAATCGCCAATGGTTTTCACTTTCTCGATACCATAGCGGCTGGCGCATTGGTCGGCGATCAGGAAAAAGCCGTTCAGCTGCTCGACCAGATGGCCCGGCGACAGCTGTTTGGAGAGTTTCGAGAAACCGACAATATCGATGAAAACCACCGAGATATCGGAAAAGGAATCGGCCACCACTTCGCCGGCGCGCAGCCGCTTGGCGACCGCTTGCGGCAGGACATTGTAGAGCAGCTTCTCGGTCTTCTTGCGCTCCCGGTTGAGCTCCAGCCGCGCCACATACATCGCCCGCGCCCGGCGATCGGCTTCCCAGTTGGTGAAGATCGCAAACAGCAGGAAGAAGCTGATGTTGACGATGGTGTGATACATTTCGTCGACGTCGATACCGTGGATGTCCATATAGACGACGAACACGCCCAGCGTAGCGATCGCCCAGACCAGGAACAGCTTCACATTGGCGACAAAGGCGACGCTGGCGATGAAATAGATCAGGCCGAAGAAGACCACGGAAATCTTGGTGATATCCAGATCATTGGCGGCGGTGGTGCGCAACAATACCGCCATCAGCACAGCCGCGGCGATGGTCATGGCAATGAAGGGCAACATGTCGAGCCAGCGCCATTCGATATAATGGCGGTTGGTCGTTGCAAAAATCGCCAGCGCAAAAAAGCCGACGATCGCCACCGTGGTGATATTGAAGGTCGCAAAGGCCTCGTTCGACGAGAAAACCGGGGTCAGCATGAAGAAGCCGAGGAAGATCAGCGGCCCGAGAATGATGATCGCCCGCGTCGCCTTGAGCCGCGACGCGCGCTCGTCCTGCACATATGCCCGCTCGTCATCGGCCTCGGCAAAATGATTGATAAATGCCATTATATATCCCCCCGGATGAAACGGTCGCTGGCCGGAAAACCGTGCGGCGCGAATGCTGTAATCCGGCCCTTCTATCACAGGGTTGTAGGGTGCGACTATTAACTAGAGGTTTTTTTGGATGAATTGTTGTGGCGGGGGGCTGACAAACGGGGCTCGGAGAAGGGAAATTGATTGACCCTGGTACCCGTATCAAAGATCAGTAACGACATGCTAACTCTCATGCAGTTTCAGGGCCAATGGCGTGACTATCAAAAACGCGTTCTGGATGAGCTTCAGGAGCATTTGGAAGACAGAAAGCTGCACATCATCGCTGCCCCGGGTTCGGGGAAAACCGTGCTCGGGTTGGAGGTCATGCGTGAACTGGCACAGCCGGGACTTATCCTTTCACCAACTTTGACGATACGGAATCAATGGTCCGAACGGCTGCTCGAGCTGTTCCTACCTCAACTAGAGACCGATCATGATAACCTGTCATATGATCTTAAAAATCCGCGGATTATAACCAGTGTTACCTATCAGGCACTGCATGCGCTCTGGAAAATAGAAAGCCAGGGCGAAGGCGAAAAACGCAGTCGCCCGGAATTCGAGCGGTTGATAACATTGTTAAAAGCCAATGCAGGGATAACCATCATCGTCGATGAGGCACATCATCTTCGCCGCGAGTGGTGGCGAGCGCTTGATGCCTTGGTTGCAGCCCTTCCCAATGCGACGTTGGTAGCATTGACCGCCACACCTCCCTATGATGCGAGCTACGCCGAGTGGTCGCGATACGACAATCTGTGTGGCGTTGTCGATGCCGAAATTTCAGTTCCGGAACTGGTCCGCAACGGCGACCTCTGTCCGCATCAGGATTTTGTACATTTCTCGCTGCCGCAACAAAGCGAAATGGATCTTTTGCAGGAACGACGGCGAGGTATAGCCGATTTGATATCTGACCTGCTTTCCGATGGGGAAGTCGTTCCGGCACTCGCCTCACACTCATGGATGACCGATCCTGAATTTCATGAAGAAGAGATATTGGATCATCCCGAGTTTCTATCATCTATGTTGATAATGATGGCGGCGGCCGAGTTTGAACTACCGAGAAAGCCGCTGGAACTGCTGGGCATAAAGAAGGAGAATATTCCGCTTCTTACGCCATTCTGGCTACAGATTTTCTTGAATGGCCTTCTGTTTGACCAAAGTGATCTGTTGGGCAAAGTCGGAGAAGCAAGAAAGCTGATTGAAAGACGGTTGCGCAAACTGGGGCTTGTTGAAGGCAATCGGGTTAAGCTGCTCGAGAGTCGAGCCGTCATCAAGGCGGTTGCAGGCAGCTTGGCCAAGTTGGATTCTATCATTGAAATTGCCAAAGCAGAGCAGCAAAACCTTGCTGACAAGCTGCGAATGGTGGTTTTGACTGATCACGTCAGAGCATCAGATTTGCCACGGAAAGAGGATCAGCCATTCACGCCCGCAAAGCTGGGCGTTGTCCCGATATTCGAGACATTGCGTCGAGCGAAACTCCAGGAATCCCGGATTGCTGTTCTCACCGGAACGCTTGTGATCATTCCGGACACGGCGCGATCCAGCTTGTCCGAAGCTGCGAAAGCGGCGCATATCCCTGGAAAAGAGATTAAGATCAGAACGCTTGATGGGTGCCCCGGCTATAGTCAGCTGCAACTAGCAGGCAGTGGTAATCAAAAAACTGTCCGATTGATCACGCATCTATTCAATCTGGGCGAAATCCGTATTCTTGTCGGCACGCAGGCATTGCTAGGAGAGGGCTGGGATGCGCCCACCATCAACACGCTCGTTCTGGCAAGCAATGTCGGTTCCTATATGCTCTCCAACCAGATGCGGGGGCGCGCTATTCGCATTGATCGAGCCGACCGGGAAAAGGTTGCCAATATATGGCATCTGGCGACGGTAGAACCGCAGGTTGGCGGACTATGGCCGACCTCGACATCACGTTTTATCTGGAATGCTGCCGTTGGGTTCAATGCAGTTGATCTGCCGACACTGGGTAGTGACATGCGCTTGCTATCCCAGCGATTTCAAATGTTCGAAGGCATTTCTAACGGGACGTCAGACCATATCAGCAACGGTATCGATCGGCTTGGTATATCTGCAAATCATGGTCGGGGAGATAAAATCTCGAGCAACAACGAATATATGTTCCAGGTCGCCAGTCGGCGCCAGCAAATTGCAAGAAAATGGACAGCTTCTTTAGGCGATTCACAGCAAAGGTCGCATGTGCACAAGATTGCCGAAGTCAATTATGCACCCCGCGGCGGTTCCTATGATCAAACACTTCAATTCCTCTCAATAAACGCTGTAACAGGCGGGTTCATTGCTGCTGCCGCCGCATTGCGGCAGTTTCAGTCAGTCCGGGAAATTGCTACATTGCTCCTTGTCCTGAGCGGCCTGACTCTGGTTTATTCCATGCCCAAACTATTTGTATCCATCCGTCTATTCGTCAAAAATGGAACACTCGAAAAAAGCCTGCAACAGGTCTGTGATGTGTTGCTGCAGGCTTTGCATCATGTATCCGCACTCAGAAGTCATCCGAGCATCTATACCGTTGAGATCGAACCCAGCATTCGCGGCCACCACAATATCATTCTTCACGGCGCTTCGCGTGCGGAGGAACGAATATTCCTCGATGCTTTGTCCGAAATATTGGGTCCGATAGGGAATCCTCGCTACATTCTTGTCAGGAAAACTCTGCTGGGCTGGATTAATCGTACCGACTATCATGCTGTGCCGACGATATTGGGGACTCACAAAGACGACGCAGAATATTTTACCGAGTGCTGGAACAGGCAGATTGGGCCGGTGAAGAAAGTCTTCACCCGGCAAATGCAAGGTCGAAAGCTTCTTTTGCGCGCAAGAGCCAGTTCGATGGCTGCGGGCTTTCAGCGGTTGGTAGATCGAAGATCGCAGTGGAGATAGGGCAGGGCTGGGGAGAACTGCTTTCGAGCGACGCTGCCCAGGATAGGGCTTGCCAATTTTTTATGGTCTTTCCTACACCGGGCCCCATCGCTTATCTTCACTTTGGCTCTTTGAAAATCTGGAAAAGATGTCGGCGATAGCGCTCGCCCAACTGAAACGATCGCACTCGATTGTCCGCCGCGTTTGAAAGGTCACACTCGCCGCTATGGTGGCAGAGAGAAAAGACCGGAAAACTGCGACTTCAGGGTAAAGGTCGCGGAAAACAAATGGGTGTGTTTGTGTAAAGTTTAATTGTGGCGCGCTAGTGGGTTCGCGTGGCCATCGCATCCTTCGACAGGCTCAGGGCGAACGGGGTTTCCTTGATGGGCTCGCACGAAGACACGAAGCCACAAAGGGGGTTAGAAATGCGTACCAAGTCTTTGTGACTTTGTGGCTTTGTGCGAGAATGATGGCTCGCGATGCCGGTGGTGAGAAACCGTTCCTGGCCCCAAGTTTGACAAACTTTGGGATCGCTGAGGGCAAAAATCCGTTCGCTTCGAGCGTAGTCGAGAAGCCTTGCGCGATGTGTCTCGACTACGCTCGACACGAACGGATCAGGGGGGCACCCGTCATCCTGAAACAAGTTCAGGATGACGATGCTGTCCAGCTTGCTCGCAAAAAGCCCTTCGACAGGCTCAGTGCGAATGGTGTTTGCAGACGGACTATTCCGCCGGGAACCAGCGCCCCTCGAATATCACGCCCTTGATCCCGACCTCCTGCAGCTTCGCCGCGCCGCCGGCATAGGGATCGCGGTCGAGCACAGTGAAATCGGCTTTCTTGCCGGTGGCGATACTGCCGACCATCGCATCGAGGCCAATCACCTGCGCCGCCTCGACGGTGATTGCGCGCAGCGCCTTGTCGAGCGAGAGCCGCTCCTTCGGTGCTTTCACATTGCCGTCGAGGGTGATCCGGTTGCTCGCCACCCAGGCGAGATAGAGCGGGTCGATCGGCGCCATGTTGAAGTCGCTGTGCAGGCCGAGCGGCACGCCCTTGCGCTCGAGTGAACCGAGCCGGCTCATCTGCGCGGCACGGTCGGGGCCCATGCCGGTCTTCGCATAGGCATCGCCGAGGATGCGGATATAATTGGGCTGGGCGGAGACATAGAGGCCCATCTCGCCGATCCTCCGGTTCTGCGCCTCGGTCGAATAGCCGAGATGCTCCATGATGATATGCTGGCCGTTGCGCAGGGCGAGCTTTTCGGTGATGTCGAGCACCACATCGAGGCCACGATCGCCGTTGACATGGGTGTGCAGGTTCCAGCCGGCGTCCCAGAAACGCTCGGTCTGCTTGAGCAACTCTTCCGGTTCGGTCAGCCACTTGCCCTCGTGGCCGTCGCTGTAGCCGGGCGGGTTCATCTGCATATATTGGGCGAAAAAGGCGCCGTCGGCGAACAGCTTCACCCGGTTGGAGAAGAAGAATTTGGGGCTGTCATATCTGGCTTTCATATCCTTGAGCCAGACATTGGGATCGCCGGTCACCAGCGGCGCAACGGGGATGGCGAGAATTCGCGAAGGCGTGGTCGGCTGATCGTAGAGGCTCTTGAACAGAGCCGACTCCATCGCCGGTCCGCCAAAGCCACCAAATGCCAGATCGGCGCTCGTGGTGACGCCATTTTCCAGCATCATCTGGCGCATGTCGGCCAGACCCTGCTGCACCTTGGCGGGCGAGAAGAGATAGGGGCGGAGCATTTCGATGCCGTTGAACAAGGCGGTTTCGTGGATGATGCCGCTGGCATAGTCGGCATGGCCGGGGTCAATATTGGGCTTGCTGAACGCGGCGGTGAACGCCGCTTCGTCGCCGATGCCGAGCAGGGTCAGCGCCTTGCTGTTGGCGATGATCTCGTGGAAGCTGCGCTGCCAGATCACCACCGGCCGGTCGGGCGCGATGCGGTCGAGTTCGGCGCGGTCCATGTCGCCGTGGAACAGCTTGTGATGGCCCCAGGTGATGAACAGGGCGTCGTCGCTCTTGGCCAATTCCGCGCGCAGCCGCTCTTCATATTGCGCCTTGCCGCGGGCCGCCGGATAGGTCTTGCCGGGGAGCTTCCACTCCTCGGGACTGATGAACGGCATCGGCAGCATCATGATCGTCTGCATCGGATGGACATGCGGCTCGATGAAGCCGGGCATCAGGATCTGCCTGGCAAACTGCCGGTCGACGGTGACCTCCCGGTCCCTCGTCCATGCTTCCAGATCTTCCAATGTCTGGCCAAGCCCGAGGATGATGCCGTCAGCGGTGGCGACATAGCGGGCCTCGGGATAGCCCGGCTCCATGGTGATGATCTTGGCGGCTTCGAACACCGTCACTTCGGGATAGGGGAGGGTAGCGGGGGCCTCTTCGGCCTGCGCGCCACTGGCCAACAGCAGCGCCAGCGCGGCCCCGATGGACGATATGAATTTCAGCATGTCTCTCTCCCTGTTGCGGGAGTGATTATGCGCTCGGCGCTGCCTTGGCAACCGTCAGCTTGCTCGCCTTGACATGTTCGCGCCAGGCGATGAACAGGCCCGAGCCGATGATAACCGGTGCGCCGAGCCAGATCGACAGGCCGGGATATTGGTCGAAGATGACGATGCCGAAGAAGCTTGCCCAGATCAGCGCGCTATAGTCCATCGGCACAATCGTCGAGACCGGCGCGTAGCGCAGCGACTGGGTGATGCACAGCTGCCCCAGTGCGCCGAATATGCCGATGCCGAGCAAATAGCCCCAGGTCTTGGCGTCATGGCCGCCGCCGTAGATGAAGGCGCAGACGGTGAGCGCGGGCAGGGTGTAGACCGAGAACCAGAAGATTGTGACGACGCTGGTCTCTGTGCGGCCGAGCATGCGGATGACCATGGTGACCGCCGCCGTGACCAGCGCGCCGCCAAGCGCCACCGCTGCGCCGAAGGCGGGGATCAGCGATCCGCCCGGCTGGACCACGATCAGCACACCGACAAAGCCGATCAGGATCGCCGACCAGCGCCTGATGCCCACCTTTTCCCGCAGGAACATCGCGGCGAACAGGGTCGCGAAAATGGGCACGGTGAAGCTGATCGTCGTGGCGTCGGCGAGGGGCAGCAGGGTCATCGCCCAGAAGTTTAGACCCATTGCGAAAATGCCGAGAGCCGAGCGCAGGATATGGAGCTTGTGCTTGTTCGAGACGATCGACGGCCAGCCCTCCCGGCTCCGCATGATCAGAAAGCAGATCAGCGGCATGGCGATCAGCTGGCGGTAAAACAGGCTTTCGGTGACATGCACGCCCTGTTCGCCGGCCAGTTTGACGAAGGCGAACATGACCGCAAGCGAGAGCATCGCGGCCAGACGCGTGAGAATTCCTGCCATCGGCCGGTTCTGTCCGGCGGCACCGTCATTGCTCATGCAATATTGCCACAAAAGATAGGGAAAGAGCGGTTGTGCATTGGTCCGGTAAATAGCATATAGCCCGCAAAAGCAATCAGGAGTCTTTCAATGCGCACTGTTACCCATGTCTTGGCTTCCGGAGGAACCGCAGCAGCGGCCCGCCAGAGCGATATTTTCGATCCCAATAATGGCGGTATCCAGGGCAAGGTCGATCTCGGCGATGCGGCGGTGCTCGACAAGGCGGTGGAGGCGGCGCTCGCGGCTCAACCGGCCTGGGCGGCCACCAACCCGCAGCGGCGCGCACGGGTGATGTTCAAGTTCAAGGAACTGGTCGAGGCCAATATGGACGAGCTCGCCCATATGCTATCGATCGAACATGGCAAGGTAATCGCGGATTCCAAGGGCGATATCCAGCGCGGCCTGGAAGTGATCGAATTCTGCTGCGGTATTCCGCACGTTTTGAAGGGCGAATATACCCAGGGTGCAGGCCCCGGCATTGACGTCTACTCGATGCGCCAGCCGATTGGCATCGGCGCCGGCATCACCCCGTTCAACTTCCCGGCGATGATCCCGATGTGGATGTTCGGCCCGGCGATCGCGACCGGCAATGCCTTCATCCTGAAACCATCCGAACGCGATCCTTCGGTGCCGGTGCGGCTGACCGAACTGATGCTCGAAGCGGGTCTCCCCGAAGGCATTTTGCAATGTCTGCATGGTGACAAGGAAATGGTCGATGCCATTCTTGATCATCCTGCCATTGGCGGCATCAGCTTCGTCGGTTCCTCCGATATCGCCCATTACGTCTATCAGCGCGGTGTCGCTGCCGGCAAGCGGGTGCAGGCCATGGGTGGCGCGAAAAACCATGGTATTGTTCTTCCCGATGCCGATCTTGACCAGGTCGTCAACGATCTGTCGGGCGCGGCTTTCGGATCGGCCGGCGAACGCTGCATGGCGCTGCCTGTGGTTGTACCGGTGGGCGAAGACACCGCAGACCGTCTGCGCGAGAAAATGATTCCGGCGATGGAAGCGCTTCGGGTCGGCATTTCGACCGACGAGGAAGCCCATTATGGTCCCGTCGTCAATCCGGCGCACAAGCAGCGGGTCGAAAACTGGATCCAGACCGGGGTCGACGAAGGTGCGGAACTGGTTGTCGACGGCCGCGGCTTCTCGCTGCAGGGCCATGAGGACGGCTGCTTCATCGGGCCATCCCTGTTTGACCATGTCAAACCGGAGATGGAAAGCTACAAGGAAGAGATTTTCGGCCCCGTGCTGCAGATCGTCCGCGCCAAGAATTTCGAGGAAGCGCTCGCGCTGCCGAGCCACCATCAATATGGCAATGGCGTCGCGATCTTCACCCGCAACGGCCATGCGGCCCGCGAATTTGCCAGCCGCGTCAATGTCGGCATGGTCGGCATCAACGTACCGATTCCTGTACCGGTCGCCTATCACAGCTTTGGCGGCTGGAAGCGTAGCGCCTTCGGCGACACCAACCAGCACGGCATGGAAGGCGTGAAATTCTGGACCAAGGTCAAGACCATCACCCAGCGCTGGCCCGACGGCACAGCCGACGGCGGCAACAAGGATGCCTTTGTCATTCCGACCATGGGGTAAACGCTCGGTAAGGCTTGCAAGCCGCAGAGTTCCAAATCAGGACAAGCCGCCCGAAATGCTGGAAATTCCGGTCTTTCGGGCGGAAATGGTCATCATGGCTACCCACTCGAAATTGATCCCGGTGCCGCGTTGCTAGCGCTGTCGCCTCGGCTGGCATTGCCATCGGTCTTGCTGGCGATCGCTCTGTTCGCCTTCTGGCGTCCGGACCATGGTGCAAGCGAGACTATGGCGCTGCCCGCGCCGGTTGCCATGTCCGACAAGCGCATCGCCTTCAGTTTCGACGATGCGCCGCGCGGCAAGGGCGCTTTCTTGGAACCGGACGAGCGCCCGAAGCTTTTGATCGAGGCTCTGAAAACAGCGGGCATCGAACAAGCCGCCTTCTTCATCAACACCGGTCGGATTACCCCCCATGACAATGACGCCGCCGATATCGCGGCTTATGCGGCGGCCGGCCATGTTCTCGCGAACCACACGGCCAATCACAGCAAACTGTCGTCGGTTTCGGTCGAAACATTTCTCGCTGATATTGATGCGGCGGAAGTCTGGCTGAAAGACAAGCCCAATTACCGCCCCTGGTTCCGCTTCCCGTTTCTCGACGAAGGGAGGACAAACCGGGCCAAGCGCGACGCGGTGCGCACCGGTCTGAAAAAGCGCGGGTTGATGAACGGCTATGTGACGGTCGACGCCTCGGACTGGTATCTGGAGAATATGGCGATCTCGGCGGCCAGAGCAGGAAAGATCATGGACTGGAACGCTCTGCGAGACCTCTTCGTCGAATCCTATACGCAATCGGCCAATCTCTCTGATGATCTGGCACGCCGAACGCTGGATCGGGCGCCGGTGCAGATGATATTGCTGCACGAAACCGATCTGTCCGCGATGTTCGTCGATGATCTGGCGGCAGCGCTCAAGGCGGACGGCTGGACGATTGTCACCGCCGACGAGGCCTATCGCGATCCGATCGCCTATATGGAGCCGGATGTCGATTTTGCCGACGGCACCCGCACCCAGATGCTGGCCGCCGAGCGCAATATCGGCAACCGCTGGTATGAGCGCAATGAACAAAAAGTAGCAAAAAAGCTATTTGCCGAGCGGGTCTTGCGCGACTAGACCCCGGTGCATGAAAGCAACCCGTTCCCCATGTGATATCCTCGGGTCTACCGTCCTGTCGACAACAGTATCGCCTGTGGCACGACGTCCCGACCTTGCAAATATCGCCTACAGCAACATATTGCTGGTATAGCGGGACACAGAATCAACCGCCGCCGACGTGGCAACGAACAAGAAACAGATATGACCCAATTTTCCCTGACCGAAGACCAGCTTGCCATTCAGGAAATGGCGCAGAAATTCACCGCTGATGCGATAACGCCGCACGCGGCTGAGTGGGATGAAAAGCATGTCTTCCCGCGCGACACGATCAAGCAGGCGGCCGAACTGGGCTTTGGCGGGATCTATGTCTCCGAGGAATCCGGCGGCATCGGGCTTGGGCGGCTGGAATCGGCGATCATCATGGAAGCCATGGCCTATGGCTGCCCCTCGACCAGCGCTTTCATCTCGATCCACAATATGGCAGCCTGGATGATCGATACATTCGGTGCTCAGGCGGTGAAGGACAAATATCTGCCTTATCTGGTGCCGATGGAAAAAATCGCCAGCTACTGCCTGACCGAAGCAGGGGCGGGATCCGACGCGGCCTCGCTGAAGACCAAGGCGGTGCGCGATGGCGATGATTATATCGTCAACGGCTCGAAACAGTTTATCTCCGGCGGCGGCGAGAACGAGATCTATGTCACGATGACGCGCACCTCCGATGACGGCGCAAAAGGCGTGACTTGCCTCGTCATCGAAAAGGACATGGAGGGCGTCAGCTTTGGCGCGCAGGAGAAGAAGCTTGGCTGGCACTCGCAACCCACCGCCCAGGTCAATTTTGACAATGTCCGGGTTCCCGTCGAAAACCGCGTCGGTGATGAGGGCGAGGGCTTTCGCATCGCGATGGCGGGCCTGGATGGCGGACGGCTGAACATCGGCGCCTGTTCGCTCGGTGGCGCCCAGCGCTGTCTTGATGAAGCTGTCGCCTATACCAAGGAGCGCAAGCAATTCGGCAAGGCGATCAGCGATTTCCAGAACACCCAGTTCACCCTCGCCGATATGGCAACCGATCTGGAAGCGTCGCGGGCGCTGCTTTATCTCGCTGCGGCGAAGGTGACCGAAGGCGCGCCGGACAAGACGAAATTCGCGGCCATGGCCAAACGGCTGGCGACGGACAATGGCAGCAAGATTGTTAATGATGCGCTGCAACTTTTTGGCGGCTATGGCTATTTGCAGGACTATCCGATCGAACGCTTCTGGCGCGATCTGCGGGTACACAGTATTTTGGAAGGTACCAACCAGGTTATGCGGATGATCGTTTCGCGTGAACTGCTGCGGCAATAGGAATAATATGACAGAAGATCTGATTATCAAGAAAACCGGGCGGGTTGGCCATATCAGCCTGAACCGGCCCAAAGTCATCCACTCGCTTAACCTCGACATGTGTCTGGGAATGATCGACGCGCTGCAGGCATGGCGCGACGATGATGAAGTCGAAGCGGTGATCATCGACCATAGCGAGGGCCGGGGCTTCTGCGCCGGCGGCGACATCGCCATGCTGCGCGCGTCCGGTATGAAGGACGGCAAGGAAGGGCGGGAATTTTTCTACAAGGAATATCAGCTCAACCATCTGATGTTCGAATATCCCAAGCCGATCGTCGCCTTCATGAACGGCATCACCATGGGTGGCGGTGTCGGCATCTCGCAACCGGCGAAATATCGCGTTGCGACCGAATATACGCGTTTTGCCATGCCGGAAACGGGTATCGGACTGTTCCCCGATGTCGGTGGCGGCTGGTATCTGTCGCGGCTCGTCGGACGGCTGGGCCAGTTTCTTGCGCTCACCGGCGCGCGGCTCGACGGCGCCGAGTGCAAGGAAATCGGCCTCGCGACCCATTATCTGGAATCGGACGTGCTGGAAGAGGCCAAGCAGCGGATTTCCGAAAAGCCGGACCGGATCGAGGGTATATTGGGGCAGCTGTCGGGCAATATTCCCGAAGCCCGGATCGCCAAAAACCTCGACAAGATCGACAAGTTTTTCGCCTCCGATAGATTTGAGGACATTTTGGCGGCGCTCGAAGCCGATGACAGCGAATGGGCCGCCAAGGAGCGCGATACGCTCGGCACCAAAAGCCCGCAGACCTGCAAGGTGGCCCTGCGCCAACTCAAGGAAGGCGCGGCGATGGACAGCTTTGCCGACGAAATGCGCAACGAATATCGCATCGGCTATCATGTGCTGGTGATGCATGATTTCCTTGAAGGCGTCCGCGCATTGATTGTCGACAAGGACAATGATCCGAAATGGAATCCGGCGACGCCAGAGGAAGTGACCGACGAGTGGATTGATGCGATTTTCGCGCCCCTGCCTGCCAATGAAGAATGGAAGCCCCTATGACTTACGAAACAATTCTTACCGAGAAAAAGGGTGCCGTCACCCTGATCACGCTCAATCGTCCCAAGTCGCTGAATGCGCTGAACAGCCAGGTGCTGGACGAACTGATCGACGCTTTTGCCGCGTTTCAGGCCGACGAGACGCAAAATTGCGCCGTCCTGACCGGTTCGGGCGACAAGGCTTTTGCCGCCGGTGCCGACATCAAGGAAATGTACGACAAGTCCGCGGCCGATTTCTATCTGGAGGATTTCTTCGCCAAATGGACCAGCCATATCGTAAAAGCGACCCGCAAGCCGTGGATCGCCGCGGTCAACGGTTTCGCTCTGGGTGGTGGCTGTGAACTGGCGATGATGGCGGATATCATCATTGCCAGCGACAAGGCGAAATTCGGCCAGCCGGAAATCAAGCTCGGCGTGGCTCCCGGAATGGGTGGCTCCCAGCGTCTGACCCGCGCGGTCGGCAAAGCCAAATCGATGGACATGTGCCTGACCGGCCGGATGATGGACGCCGAGGAAGCCGAGCGCTCCGGTCTGGTGGCCCGCGTTGTGCCGCATGACGAATTGCTCGACGAGGCGCTCAAGTCCGCTGCGATCATTGCATCGATGCCGCCAATGGCGATTCAGGTGAACAAGGAAATGGTCAATGCGGCGTTCGAGAATAATCTCGAACAGGGCCTGGTCCACGAGCGCCGCCTCTTCCAGATCCTGACCGCCACCGAAGACAAGAAAGAGGGCATGGCTGCCTTTATCGAAAAGCGTGAAGGCCAGTGGAAGGGGCGGTAGTCTTTGGCTTTGGATTATTTGCGTTGGGCCTCTTTTTCGGCTGGTTAGCGTTGCGGTTATGGCGCTATCGCGATGAAGGCTCAATTAGCATCCTTGAAGCGGCGTTACTGAAAACGACTGGCGAGGAGCCGCAGCCCCGGACGAAACTGGACCATTGGCTTCACTATTTTCAAATGGTGATGGCTTTTATTTTCGCGACGCTTTTGGTGAGCGTCAGTATTTACGGACTTTTGGAAGAAGCAGGTGTTTTATGAAAATCGGATTTATCGGCCTTGGCAATATGGGCGGCGGCATGGCTGCCAATCTCGCAAAAGCGGGGCATGAGGTCCACGCCTTTGATCTGTCCGGGGAAGCGCTGGCAAAGGCGGGCGAGTCCGGTTGTCATCCGGTCAGCGATGCTGCTCAGGCGGTCCAGAATATGGAAGCCGTCGTGACCATGCTCCCGGCCGGCACCCATGTCCGCAAGGTCTATGAATATGAAATCATCATCAACGCCAATCCCGGCACTTTGGTGATCGATTGCTCCACCATCGACGTCGACAGCGCGCGGGACGTTGCCACGATGGCGGAAGCCAAAGGCCTTGTGCCCGTGGACGCTCCGGTGTCCGGCGGGATCGCAGCGGCCAATGGCGGCACGCTCACCTTCATGGTCGGCGGCAGCGACGAAGGTTTCAAGCGGGCCGAACCGATCCTGTCCGATATGGGCAAGGCGGTGATCCACGCCGGCGGCAATGGTGCCGGACAGGCGGCGAAAATCTGCAACAATATGTTGCTCGGCGCGTCGATGATCGCGACTTGCGAGACGTTCAAGATGGCTGAGAAGCTCGGCCTCGATCTGCAGAATTTCTATGATATTTCTTCCAAGGCTTCAGGTCAAAACTGGTCGATGACCAGCTATTGCCCGGTACCTGGCGTTGGACCGCAGAGCCCGGCCGACAATGGCTATGAAGGTGGCTTCGCGGCTGCGCTGATGCTCAAGGATTTGCGTCTGGCGATGGAAGCGGCACAAAGCGCCGGCGCGGATGTGCCAATGGGCGCAGAAGCCGCGAAACTCTACGAGAAATATGCCGAGGAACAGGGGCAGGGTGGTAAGGATTTCTCGGGCATCATCAATATGATAGACAAAGGCTAAGCATATATGCCGCCGCTGTGGATGATGATCTGCGGGCTGTCGGGTACGGTTGCCCTGATCTCGGAGATCGGCAACCGGCGGCGCAGCAATCGTCGTGATATTGAAGATGTCGGCTTCATGCCGTGGTCAACCATCACCGCTCTGGCGTTGCTGACCTTCGGCATCTCGATTGCCTTCGGACTGGGAATACTCTCGACCGAGTGAGCGGCTGACTAGAGGCAGGCTTCCAGCAGCGGTTGATCAAAGCCATATTGCCGTGCTTTATCGAGCGTATAGGGGCGCAGACCGGCAGACTGATATTCACCGATGATCTTTCCGTCGGCATCCTCGTCGATATATTGATATTTGAACAATTCCTGGGTGACGATGACGTCGCCCTCCATCCCGATCACCTCGGTGATATTGGTGGTGCGGCGTGAACCGTCACGCAGACGCTTTACCTGCACGATCAGATCGACCGATTCGGCGATCTGGCGGGAAATGGCTTCCTTCGGAATCTTGATGTCGCCCATCAGGATCATATTCTCCATACGACCGAGACATTCTCTCGGGCTGTTGGCGTGAAGCGTACACATGGAGCCGTCATGGCCGGTGTTCATGGCGGCGAGCAAATCGAAACATTCCGCACCACGAATCTCACCAAGAATGATCCGGTCGGGACGCATACGCAGGGCGTTCTTCACCAGATCGCCAATCGTGATAGCGCCTTCGCCCTCGAGGTTCGGCGGACGGGTTTCCAGCGGCAGCCAGTGTGGCTGTTGCAGACGAAGTTCGGCGGCATCCTCGATCGTCAGCACGCGCTCGCCGGGATCGATCATCTTCGACATGGCGTTGAGCATGGTCGTCTTACCCGAACCGGTACCGCCCGAGATAACGACGTTGAAGCGACAGGCGCCGGCAATCTTCAGCGCCGTACACATGTCGTCGGACATGGATCCGAAGCCTTTCATCATGTCGAGGGTGATCGGTTTTTCGGAGAATTTACGAATCGAGATCGCGGTGCCCTTGAGGCTCAGCGGCGGTACGATCACGTTCACACGTGAACCGTCCTTCAGACGGGCATCGGCAAGTGGTGTGGTCTGGTCGACGCGGCGGCCGACCTGGTTGACGATCCGCTGGGCGATCTGGAACAGATGTTCCTCGTCACGGAACTGGATCGGTGCGATTTCCAGCTTGCCCTTGATTTCGATATAGGTCTGTTCCGGACCATTGACCATGATATCGGAAATATCCGGATTGCTCAGCAGCTCTTCGAGCGGTCCAAAGCCGAGCAGCTCGTCGACCAGAACTTTTTCCAGCGCAAATTGTTCGCGCCGATTCAGTGTCAGCTTGAGCTCGGTCAGCACTTCCATGATGATCGGGCGGAATTCTTCGGTCAGTTCTTCCTTGTTCAGGGTCGCGGCGGCTTCCGGGTCGACGCGCTCGAGCAGGCGCGGGAGCACCTGTTCCTTGATCTTGTGGACCGAGGCGCCGAAGCCCTCTTCCTTGTCTGTATCTTCAGCCAGAGGTTGGGACCGTTCGGACAGTCGGGCCATCGCTTCGCTTTGTGAAGAAGGAGGCGAGGATGGCGTTTCTTCGTCGATCAGGGGTACAGATTCGAGCGGCGGAAACTGGTTGCCACCCAGATTGTCATCGCGATTTTCAGAATCGGCGGTTTTCTTGCCGCCGCCGGTCATTGGCTTCGCTACGCCAAAGGACGGTTTCCCGCCACCCAGTCCATTTTTCTTGCCAAATGCGCTCATTCTGTTCTGTCCGATATGTCTAATGTCACACGATCAAGGCCCTCTTTCCCCGAAAATGGTTAATAAACTGGTAAATCAGTATGATTGCAGCGTGATGATTGCTCCTGCAATTTTGTGACTTGTGCCACGCAGAGCAGCGGCTAAGCCGTCCATATGGGCAAGGAACGAAATTTTGACTGCTGACCATTCTCGCGAACGGACGGCAGCAGCAGGGGGCATCACGCTCGCGCTGGTGGCCTTTGCCGGTTTCCCGATCGGCGATGCGCTGATCAAGTCGATGGCCGGTGATTGGCCCGCGCCCGCCGTAGCGGCGCTTCGCTTCTCAATTGGTGCGATGGCACTGGCGGTGATATTGTTCCTGCGCGAAGGCCGACGCGGCTTTCAGGTCAACCGGCCGTGGCTCCATGTGGCGCGCGGATTTGCGCTATTTGTCGGAACGATCAGCTTTTTTTCCGCCATCTATATCATGCCGCTGGCTGATGCGGTGGCGATATCCTTCGTCAATCCGATCCTTACCGCATTATTCTCCGGCTGGTTCCTTAAAGAGAAAATGCCGCCCCGGACTTGGGTTGCAACGATCGTCGCTTTTGCCGGGGTGCTGATCATGCTCCGTCCCAATGTGGCCGCCTTCGGCTGGGTGGCCATATTGCCGCTGATTTCCGCCTTCGCCATGTCGACGATGCTGATCCTCAACCGCATGGTATCTACCCAGCGGTCGATATTCGCGGCGCAATTTTATATCGCTTTCTGGGCAGCGGTTTTCCTGATTCTCGCTTCGCTGCTTGGCCACTGGCTGGTTCCCGTCATGGCCGTCCCGGGTCCACCGGACTGGGATGTGGTCCTGCGCTGCCTGTTGGTCGCCCTGACGGCGACGGGCTGCCATTTTCTGCTGTTCATGGCAACGATGCGTACGACGGCCGCAGCCATTGCCCCGATCGTCTATATCCAGCTGCTGATCGCGACAGCCATCAGTGTCTTTGTCTTTGATGATCCGATTGACCGGACCGCGATGTTCGGGGGCTTGCTGATAATATTCAGCGGCTTGCTGCTCTGGCGCAGTTCCCGGAAGGCGACGACGGTGCTGGAAGCCTAGGCGAATGGCATGATCCGGCGAGAAATCGCGCCGGTCAGTTTTCGGCTTAGCCGGGGCAGTCTGCGGTTCGTGACCGTGTTTCTCTAGTCGCGCAGAGTCCTGCCGTGTCGATAATAGTCCACAATTGCGTCTGCCGCATATTCGGCTCCGTCCCGGATATCATCGCCCAGTGCGTCGCTGGTCAGTTTCTTCTGGATCTCGATATATTGCGGGTGAAGATCGCGCGCGCGCGCCACGGCGGCGAATATCTCGGCCGGGTCCTCGATGACCTCTCCCATTTGCCAGAACAGGTAATTGGGGTTGTCGCGCCAGTCGATCTTGTTGAAATTGAGGAATACACATGGTCTGGGCCGGGCGGTAAATTCATAGACCTGACTGCTGACATCCCCGATATATATATCAGCCGCGACCGTATAGCTGTTATCAAGCAGCCGGTCGGAGCAGGTGTCGATGAGTATTGAATCTGTGCTGCGGTTTTCCCATCGCTGCCGGGCACTGGCAGACCGCCTGCGGAACATTTTCACGTGCGGCGCCACAATCAGATTGAAGATATCCTGACCGGCGAACTGGTCCAGCATGGGTTCGATCGCCTGCCGCCAGGAAGACTGTTTCCGGTCCTTGTGCGGATTGTAGATGACGGTCGGCCGGGCGGTATCGAACAGGGCCTGTTGGCCCTCGCGCAGCCGTTCCGTGACGTCGGTTTTCAGATAGCCGGTCGTCCTGATCGCGGCGGGCTGGCCCAGTCCCTGTTCGACATATCTCTCCGCCGTTTTGGTACCGTGCGGTAGCAGCAGGTCGAACTCCGCGATGCGGGGATGCCAGGCGACGTCCCGGTCGCCCGCGCCATGGCTCTTGAATACGAAAAGCGGACGGTCCGATTTGCGCCTCTTGGCAAGCCAGGCGACCGTATTTTCAACCGAGACGATGACGTCATAGGACAGGAGCTCCCGCATATTCGCGCGCATCACCTGGTTTTTTGCCATGCCGAGAATCCGGATCGACTGGATAAGCCAGCCCAGGAAACCCCGTTTCAGGCGCTTCGCCGGCACCGGGGTAACGCCATTTGCAGCGGCTATCCGCTCCAGATGCTCCGGCACAGTCGGGTCATTATAATAGGCGACGACATCGCATCCCTCTCGCTTGGCAAGCGCCAGAGCTATGGTGTAGCCGTGATAAGTTTGATACGCTTCTGCAATGAACAGGAAGGCAATTTTCATAGAAATGGGTCCATTATGTCCGGCGGGTTTCGCCGGACAAGATTTTCTGTTGGTCGGATTGCAGGTGTACTGTTGAATAACAAGATTATTATCGGGGTTCGATCTTTTTTCGAGTCCAACAGTTCGCTTAGCCGCGTTGTCAGGAATCTTGGCTGGTTGCTGGCCGGAAAGGGCTTCGGTGCAGTTCTCAGCCTGTTCTATCTGGCATTGGCCACGCGGCTGCTCGAACCGGCCGGGTTCGGATATTTCACGCTGATCCTGGTGACGGCGCAGGTGGCTTCAGCCTTTGTTTCCTTTGAAAGCTGGCAACTGGTCATCCGCTTCGGAAGCCAGCTTCAGGCCGGGAAGGCGGATGGCGACGTCAACCGGCTTGCCGCATTCTGCCTGTTGCTGGATATCGGTTCCGCGCTGCTCGGCATATTGCTGGTTACGGGTTTGATATTGATATTCGCGGATCAGTTCGGCTGGCAGGATGACATGATCGGCATGGCGATTCTGTTCGCGATAGTCAGCCTGCTCAGCGTACGGTCCTCGGCAATCGGCATATTGCGCCTGTTCGACCGTTTCCGGGACGGCGCACTGGCCGCTGCCATGACGCCACTGGCGCGATTTGGCGGCGCCCTGCTGGCCTGGACTTTCTCGCCCGATATCAAGGGCTTCCTGATTGCCTGGGCAGCGGCGGAAATTCTTACCTGTGTGGCTTATTGGGTTACGGTCCGGCTGGTCACGCCCGTCCGTTTTACCGGTCTCCGCCTTTCCGAAATCGTTGCGATACCGAAAAGCTTCTCGCAATTTTTCAGCTTTCTCTGGATCACCAATCTCGGCACGACCGTCAGATCCATCGCGCAGCAGGTGCCCTTGCTGGTCGTCGGCTTCTTTGTCGGGCCTGCCGCTGCCGGCCTGTTCCGGTTGGCCTATCAGCTGAAAGACGCGGTTGCGCGGCTCGCCGATATGCTCGGTCGGGCGGTTTATGCCGAACTGAGCGCGGTGGACTCGCACGAGGGCGGTGATGCCCGCAAAACGCTGTTCGCGCAGACCAGCCGCATATCCGCCATTGGTTCGCTGTTGCTGGTAGTGATTGCGCTGCTGCTCGGAAAACCGGCCTTGCAACTGATTGCCGGAGAAGCGTTCCTGCCGGCCTATCCGATATTGCTGGTATTGTCTTTGGCCGCCGCGGTCGAACTGTGGGGCGTCAACTTCGAACCCAATCTGATGGCATCTGGCCGCCCAAAGGCCATTCTCTGGATCCGTACAGGTGCTGTGACGGTTTTGCTGGGCCTGATGGCAGTTCTGATACCGGGGCAGGGCGGTCTCGGCGCGGCCTATGCGATATTGGCATATAGCCTATTGGCCAATCTGGCATTGTGGATGTTCACCCGCTATTCCGACTGATAGCGGGTGACTGGATATTGGTTTAGCTGACCGCTTCGGCCAGAACCGTCAGGCCCTTCTCGTCAACCTGGGCAAAGCCGCCCTGCACGGAAATCGTTTCCGGCGTAGCGCCTTCGCTGGCGTAGACGAGCAGGTCGGCATCACGGACCGTCGACATGACGGGGGCATGATCGGCCAATACGCCAAAATCACCCTCGGTACCGGGCACAACCACCATGAATACATCTTCCGACCGGACGAGTTTCTCTGGGGTTACGAGTTCGAAATGCAGGTTTGCCATGTCTTTTCAATTCCTAAGCCCTCTCCCGTGAGGGAGAGGGATATAATGGATCAGGCCGCTTCAGCAGCCATTTTCTTGCCTTTTTCGATCGCTTCTTCGATGCCGCCGACCATGTAGAAGGCGTTTTCCGGAAGGTGATCATATTCGCCGTCGACCACTGCCTTGAACGATTTGATCGTGTCTTCGAGATCAACGAACTTGCCCGGGATGCCGGTGAAGACTTCCGCAACGTGGAACGGCTGCGACAGGAACTTCTGGATCTTGCGGGCGCGTTGAACGACCAGCTTATCTTCTTCAGACAGCTCGTCCATGCCGAGAATGGCGATGATGTCCTGCAGGGACTTATATTTCTGCAGGGTTTCCTGGACAGCACGGGCCGTATCATAATGTTCCTGGCCAACGACGCGGGGTTCGAGAACACGCGAGGTGGAGTCGAGCGGATCAACAGCAGGGTAGATGCCCAGCTCCGAAATCGCACGGTTCAAAACGGTGGTAGCGTCGAGGTGGGCAAAGGATGTTGCCGGTGCAGGGTCGGTCAAGTCATCGGCAGGAACATAAATGGCCTGAACCGATGTAATCGAACCCTTGTTGGTCGAGGTAATGCGTTCCTGCAGCGCGCCCATGTCGGTCGACAGGGTAGGCTGATAGCCCACAGCCGAAGGAATACGGCCGAGAAGCGCGGACACTTCCGAACCGGCCTGGGTGAAGCGGAAAATGTTATCGATGAAGAACAGAACGTCCTGGCCCTCGACGTCGCGGAAATATTCCGCCTGGGTCAGACCGGAGAGAGCCACACGGGCACGCGCTCCTGGAGGCTCGTTCATCTGGCCGAATACGAGAGCCACTTTGGAGCCTTCCGACTGCGGATTACCGTCGGCATCCTTGGCGATAACGCCAGCGTCGAGAAACTCGTGATAGAGATCGTTACCTTCACGGGTACGCTCACCAACACCGGCGAAAACGGATGTACCGCCATGGCCTTTTGCGATGTTGTTGATCAGTTCCTGAATAAGAACGGTCTTGCCCACGCCGGCGCCGCCGAACAGGCCGATCTTGCCGCCCTTTGCATAAGGTGCGAGCAGATCGACAACCTTGATGCCGGTGACCAGAATTTCATTCTCGGTCGACTGGTCGACAAAAGCAGGGGCTTCTGCGTGAATAGGAGCAGTGGTCTTGTTGCCGATCGGACCGCGTTCGTCGATTGGCTCGCCGATCACGTTCATGATCCGGCCGAGCGTTTCAGGGCCAACAGGCATCTGGATCTGCGAACCGGTGGCTGTTACTTCCTGACCGCGGGTCAGACCTTCGGTCGCATCCATGGCGATGGTACGAACGGTGTTCTCGCCGAGATGCTGTGCAACCTCGAGCACCAGCCGGTTGCCGTTATTGTCGGTTTCCAGAGCCGAGAGAATTGCCGGGATCTCGCCGTCAAAGGTTACGTCGACGACAGCGCCGATAACCTGTGAAATGCGGCCTACATTTGTGGTTTTTGCCATTTTTCCGTTTCCTTGCGTACGTGCTTTAGAGCGCTTCAGCGCCAGCGATGATTTCAATCAATTCGGTGGTAATCGCGGCCTGACGGCTACGGTTGTAAATAATCGTGAGGTTGTCGATCAGGTCGCCGGCGTTGCGGGTCGCATTGTCCATGGCGGTCATCGACGCACCCTGTTCCGACGCGTTATTTTCCAGCAAAGCGCCGAAAATCTGGGTGGTCAGATTGCGTGGCAGCAATTCGGCGAGAATTTCTTCCTCGTCCGGTTCATATTCGACCGCGCCGCTGGCTTCGGCCACGGTGCCTTCGGTGACCGCGATCGGAATGATCTGCTGCACCGTCGGTTCCTGTACCAGTGCGGACCTGAACTTGCCGTAGAACAGGTGGGCCACGTCAAATTTGCCTTCTTCAACCAGCGCGGTCAGGTCTTCGGCGATAGCCTTGGCTTCTTCAAAACCGGGCGCTTTGACATCGGACGTATCGAAATGCTTCAGAATCTGGCCGGGATAGAAACGCTTGATGATCGGAATGCCCTTGCGGCCGACCATGTAGAAAAGCACTGTACGGCCTTCGCCGATCAGACGCTCCGCCGTCAGGCGCGCTTCCTTGACGATATTGGCGTTGAAGGCACCGCAAAGACCACGATCCGAGGTCGCGACCACCAGCAAATGGGTGTCCAGCTTGCCGGTGCCTGCCAGCAGTTTCGACGAATTCTCGTCAATCGAAACCTTGGAGGCGAGACCTCCCATCACCTTTTCCATCTGCTCGGCATAGGGACGCGCGGCTTCGGCTGCCATTTGCGCACGGCGCAATTTGGCAGCAGCCACCATCTTCTTGGCCTTGGTGATCTTCTGCGTCGATTTCACCGACGCGATACGATCTTTCAGTTCTTTCAAACTAGCCATATTGGCTCCTTAATTCGTCCTGCCGGACAGCTCCGGCATCCCATCACTTCTGTTTTGGCAACAGGAGCGATCAGGCAAATGTCTTGCCGAATGCCGCCAGAGCCGCTTCAAGCGCAGCCTTGGTGTCATCCGCCAAGTCACCGCTTTCACGGATGGTTTTCAAAATGTCGGCATGTTCGCTGCGCAAATGGGCCAGCATGGCTTCTTCGTAGCGCACAACATCGTCAACTGCGACGGTATCAAGATGCCCGTTGGTACCGGCATAGATCGACGCGGTCTGCTCTTCGAAAGGAAGCGGCGAGAATTGCGCCTGTTTCAGAAGCTGGGTCAGGCGTTCACCACGAGCGAGCAATTTCTGCGTCGATGCGTCGAGGTCCGAACCGAACTGCGCAAAGGCCGCCATTTCGCGATATTGTGCGAGATCGAGCTTGATCGAACCCGAAACCTTTTTCATCGCCTTCGTCTGTGCAGCAGAACCCACACGGGAAACCGACAGACCCACGTTAATGGCAGGACGGATGCCCTGGTTGAACAGGTCGGTTTCGAGGAAGATCTGGCCGTCGGTGATCGAAATCACGTTGGTCGGAATATAGGCCGAAACGTCACCAGCCTGGGTTTCGATGATCGGCAATGCGGTCAAAGAACCCGAACCATTGGCTTCGTTCATCTTCGCGGCGCGTTCGAGCAAACGGCTGTGCAGATAGAAAACGTCACCAGGATAGGCTTCACGTCCTGGAGGACGACGCAGCAGCAGGGACATCTGGCGATAAGCCACAGCCTGCTTGGAGAGATCGTCATAAACGATACAGGCGTGCATACCGTTATCGCGGAAATATTCGCCCATCGTCACACCGGTATAAGGTGCGAGATACTGCAGCGGTGCAGGCTCGGACGCGGTTGCAGCAACCACGATCGAATATTCCATCGCGCCATTTTCTTCGAGGCTCTTGACGATCTGTGCAACGGTCGAGCGCTTCTGGCCGACAGCTACGTAGATGCAGTAGAGCTTCTTGCTTTCGTCGTCGCCAGCATTGACCGTCTTCTGGTTGATGAACGTGTCGATGGCGACAGCGGTCTTGCCGGTCTGACGGTCACCGATGATCAATTCGCGCTGGCCACGGCCAACAGGAACGAGAGCGTCGAGCGCTTTCAGGCCGGTCTGAACGGGTTCGTGAACCGATTTACGCGGGATGATGCCCGGCGCCTTGACTTCCACACGGCTACGCTGGGTGGTTTTGATCGGGCCCTTGCCGTCAATCGGGTTGCCGAGGCCGTCAACGACGCGACCCAGCAATTCCTTGCCGATCGGAACGTCCACAATGGTGCCGGTCCGCTTGACCACGTCGCCTTCTTTGATTTCAGCGTCAGAGCCGAAGATCACGACGCCGACATTGTCCGCTTCGAGGTTCAGGGCCATGCCCTGAATACCGTTCGAGAATTCAACCATCTCACCGGCTTGCACCTGGTCGAGGCCGTGAATACGGGCAATACCGTCACCGACGGCAAGCACGGTTCCGACTTCGGAGACCTGGGCTTCATTGCCAAAATTGGCGATCTGGTCCTTGATGACCTTTGAAATTTCTGCGGCGCGAATATCCATGTGTATCTTCCTTTAGCCCTTCATGGCCTGCGATAGGGTGTTCAAACGGGTTTTAATCGAGCTGTCGATCATCTGGCTGCCGATCTTCACGACCAGCCCGCCCAAAATGGACGGATCGACGGCGGTGGAAACGCTAACATCGCTTCCCACACGTTTCTTGAGCTGCGCCTTGAGCGCATCAATCTGTTTGTCATCCAGCGGATGGGCCGAGGTCACTTCGGCGGTAATTTCGCCGCGATAGCCAGAAGCCAGCGTCGAAAAGGCGCGAATGACTGCGGGGATCTGGTCCAGCCGGCGATTGGCAGCCAGCACGCCAAGTACATTGGTCGTCAGCTTGTCGAGGCCGAGGCTCTTCGCGATTGCAGCGATTGCCTTGCTGGCGTCGTCACGCGACAGGACCGGACTTTTCGTCAGTTCCTTCAGGTCGTCCGATTCGGCGAGGGCTTCGCTCAACGTGTTGAGGCTGGCCTGCACCGCGTCGATGCTATTCGTTTCTTGTGCGAGAGCGAACAGAGCAGTGGCGTAACGCCCCGCTAAACTCGCTCTGATGCCGCTGGATTGATCCACGCGTTTGCTACTCCCTGACCGTTTATATGGTCTGAAAACCGTTCATGAAATGGTCCGCTTTCTGGCCGGAAATCCTGCGATTCCGCCCACGGATGCGCGGCGTCTAGCAACCATTTTGCTGCGAGGCAAGACGGCTTTGGGAATCATTTTCGCGGAAAGCCGAACCGGCAGTTTTTTGCGACTTTCATTGTTGCGCGCATAATATTTGGCTTTGAACGCAAGATACGGGAAGCCGCATGGGGCAGGGTGATTTAAATTCGGACCGATAGCAAGAACGGGAGTATTTCCATGACCTGTAAGATGACCGGATTGAACCTGCATATTGCCAGATCCTTGCCCGGCGAGGCGGATCGCGCGATCCGTCAGCTGTTTGAACTGGACGAGCTTGCCTATATAGACGTGCATAACGCAACCTATGGATGTTTCGTCGCGCGGGTGGAGAGGTTTGAATCGTGAACCAGAAGATTGTGGATGATGCCCGGGCGTGGGCGGCGATGCAGGCCCGTGATCGCAGCTTCGACGGAAAATTCGTCACCGGCGTGCTGAGCACCGGCATCTATTGCCGCCCCTCCTGCGCCGCGCGCCATCCCAAACGGGAAAATGTGCGCTTCTTTGCCAGAGCGGAGCAGGCAGAGGCGGCGGGGCTCAGGGCCTGCCTGAGATGCCGTCCCAATGATATTGCCAGGGACGAAGCCGCGGTCAAGCTGGTGATCGATGCCATTCGCGCTGCGGAAACCGCGCCCAGGCTGGACGACCTGGCGGACCTGACGGGCTATTCGCCGACCCATCTCCAGCGGATTTTCAAACGCGAAACCGGATTGTCGCCCGCCGCTTACGCACGGGCCTTGCGGTCCGAGCGAGTCAAACATGCGCTGGACAGCGGCGCGACGGTAACCGATGCGATTTACGATGCCGGTTACGGCTCGGCTTCACGATTTTACGAGGAACGCAAAATGGGCATGAAACCGGGCGTCTGGAAAAATGGCGGGGCAGGGGTGACGGTGCACTGGTCCGTCATCGACACCTCGCTCGGCGCGATGATGGTGGCCGCGACCGACAAGGGCGTCTGCTGCCTGTCCTTCAACGAGGACGAGGATGCATTGCGCAAACGTTTTCCGAAAGCGGACTTGCAGCAAGGCGGTGCCGCGTTCGCAGCCTTGTTCGAGCAGGTGGTGGCGCAGGTCGAAACGCCCGGTCGCCCGCATAATATTCCGCTCGACGTTCAGGGGACCGCCTTTCAGGAAGCGGTCTGGCAGGAATTGCGCAAGATACCCGAAGGCGAAACCCGCAGCTACGCCGATATCGCGGCTGCCATCGGCAAGCCGAAAGCGGTGCGCGCTGTGGGCAGCGCCAATGGCGCAAACCATGTCGCCGTCCTGATCCCCTGCCACCGGGTGGTGCGTAGCGACGGCACGATGGGCGGCTATGCCTACGGGCTGGAGATCAAGCAAATGCTGCTGGAAAAAGAGCGCGACTGAGGATTCCGGCACCGGACTGTATCAAAATCCGATATGATCTGGTGCGGCAGACTTCGGTTTTTCGGCGTGCATCTGCGAGCGGCATGACCTGCCGGCGGCGGATTTTCTGCAACAACTGATGAACGCATATCTCAGTCCGAAGCGTTTCCGGAGCGCGGCGAATGAATCTATATGGGTAAATCAGTTCTGGCCAATTGGCCTTAATTATTATCGCATTTGCCGTAACCAAATCCAGATGACCTAATATCAGCGGACCAACGGTTTGAGCCAGTCAACCGAAAAATGACGAAGGAATGGCAGTTTAATGGGCAATTGCAGCATTCAAGACGTTGGACCGTTATTCAGGTCATTATCGTTCTGAGAATTGGGAGTGGAGCGGCTTTTGCTTTGCAAAGCCTGTTTCTACTAAGAATAGATCGGTGACCAGATGAATAATCAAGACACTTTGCCAGCTTCTTTTGCCAGGCGCATGTCCATCTTCGCTGGGATTACGGCGGCCTATGGCCTCCTTTCCGTCGCCGGGATCATGTTGAGCCGCGGAGAATCCGACTTTTCGGCATTGTGGATCTCCAACGGTTTTCTGGTTGCCGCCCTTTTGCGCTATAAGGGCGGTATTTCCGTCCCGCATATTCTTTCATGCGTGGCCATGGGATGCGCGGTATCGATCGCCACCGGTGATAGCTGGCCGAAGGCGTCGTCGATGGCTGTTGTCAACGGGATTGAAGTCGCCATTGCGATCTATCTCGTCCGCCGAAAATGCGGGACCAATCCCAATTTCGTCAATTTCGGCAGCCTGATCTGGTTTGCGGTTCTTGGCGGGCTTGTCGCACCGCTGATCGCCGGCGGGATTGTTATGCTCCTGTTCTCCCTGTCCGGAGAAAATGTCTCGCTGCTAGGATGGCTTGACTGGATGACAGCGCACAGCCTCGGCATGTGGATATTCGCCCCGATTTTCTCGATCATACTCGGCAATCACAACGGCATCCATCAATGGAACAGAAAGATGGACCTCGAATATCTCGCCATTTTCGGGACAGGCAGCCTGCTGACGGTTCTGGTTTTCAGCCAGTCATCCTACCCGTTTCTGTTCATGGTAACCCTGTTTGTGCTGGTTGCGGCCGTCCGCAAGGGCATTGTCGGCGCTTCGCTGTCCGTCGTGGTTGTCGCGATCGTTGCGATCATAGGGACCTACAACGGTTCCGGCCCGGCCCAGCTGATTGATGGCAATCTTCACGACAATATATTCGTCGTGCAGGTCTTCCTTTTGTTCACGCTGGCAAGTTCGCTGCCGGTCGCCAGCATATTGGAAGCGCAAATCATGTTGCAGCGCGAATTGCGGCTCAGTCGTGACCAGACCCAGTCGATTTTCGACAATATGCGGGACATTGTCTTCCGGACTGACAAGCTGGGCTGCTGGCTGTTGCTGAACCCGGCATGGGAGACGATCACCGGTTATTCTGTCAAGGAAACGCTCGGCTGGCCTGTAACGAAATTATTGACCAAGGATTCCCTGCAAAAGGCCGAAATCGAATATCTCAGGCTCGCCAGCGGGGAATTGAACACGCTCACGTTGAACCAGACCTTCATTCGTGCTGACGGCAAGGAACGGCAGGTTGAGGTGTTTCTCGAAGCGGTCCGCGACGAGAAAGGGCATTTTGACGGAGCGACCGGCAATATTCGCGATATAACCGATGCCCGTGCGGCTTCCCACGCGCTGAAAAAGAGTGAAGAGCGGTTCCGCAGGCTCGCCGAGTCCGCTCCGGTCGGCTTTTTTCAGGCCGACGCCGAGGGCAAGGTTTATTATGTAAGCAAGGCCTGGCGCGAACGGGTTGGTCTGACCGAGGAAGAGGTCAAGGGCGACGGATGGATGCGGGCGCTGACCGACAAGACATCCCACGAGATGGACGAGGCCTTCACCGGCTTCGAAAAGCCGGGCGATAGATGCGAGCGGGAAGCCTGTCACACGACCAAGGATGGCGAGGAAATCTGGGTCCGCACCGTCAACCAGGCGGAATTCGACATGGATAATAATATCATCGGCTATGTCGGTGTCATCGTGGAGATAACCGAACAGCGCAAGGCGATTGCAGAGTTGCGCCAGCGGCAGAGCGAATTGCGGGAAGCGCGCGATATTGCCGAAGCGGCCACCGAAGCCAAGGCATCGTTTCTAGCCAATATGAGCCATGAAATCCGCACGCCAATGAACGGGGTTCTCGGTTTTGCAGAAATGCTCAGCCAATCGGATCTGGACGAACAGCAGGCCGGATATGTCGCTCTGATCGAGGAATCCGGCAAGATCATGATGGCATTGCTGAACGATATTCTGGATATTTCCAAGATCGACGCCGGACTGCTGATATTGTCGCCGGAACCCTTCGAACTGGCGCATTTGCTCAAGAGTACGTGCAACATGATGCTGACGGCGGCGGGTAATCACCGGCTTGCTCTAAAACTGGACTATGCCGACGATCTGCCGAAATTCATCGAGCATGACAAGCTGCGGCTCCGCCAGATTCTGACCAATTTGATCGGCAACGCCATCAAATTTACCGATTCAGGATCGGTAACCGTCAAGGCCGAATTGTCGGGTGATGACAATGGCACGTTCAGAATTAGCGTGATCGACACCGGCATAGGCATCGCCGAAGAGCGGCAGCAATCGATATTCGATGAGTTCGTGCAGGCCGAGCATGATACGGACCGTTCCTACGGCGGCACGGGTCTTGGCCTCGCCATTTCCCGCAAGCTGGTCCAGATGATGGGGGGCAATATCAGTCTGGAGAGCAAGTTCGGCTCGGGCTCGACCTTCTGTATCGAGATACCCCTGAACGAGTGCGTCGATCCCCGCGGAGATGAAACCAAACGCGCCAATGAAGACAACGGGCTGACGACATTGCCCGCTATCAACCGCACCATATTGCTGGTCGAGGATCATGAGATCAACCGGATGCTCGCAACCGCGATGCTCGAGCGCATGGGCTGCACCGTCATATCGGCCGAAAACGGTTCGCAAGCAGTAGAAATCCTCACGAAAAACGAAGGGGCCGCATCGGATTTCGGCCTTGTCCTGATGGATATGCAGATGCCGATCATGGACGGGATCGAAAGTACCCGGAGGATCCGCCAGGCCGGTATCACCGCAGAACAGCTTCCGATCGTTGCGCTGACCGCCAATGCCTTTACCGAAGACCGCGATGCCTGCAAGGCAGCCGGCATGCAGGACCATGTCTCCAAACCGATCCAGTTCAACGATCTCTACAAAGCCGTGTGTGACTGGTATTTTGATCCAAGTTCGAAAGAACCGGATCCGGTGATCGAAGTGGTGGCGGAAGACCCGACCATTGCCCTGCTGCGCCCGAAATATGCAAAATTCCGGACCGAGACTCTGGATAGGCTCACGGTCGGCATGGCCACGATCGGCGACTGGCCGCAGGCGCAAAGCGATGACATCGCCATCATGTTGCACAAGCTTGCCGGATCCGCGGGATCGTTCGGCGAGAAAGAAATGGCAAGCGTGGCAAAGCAGCTGGAAGACGCCATCAAGCAGGAAAAACCGGTCGAAGTGCTGATGTCGATAGCCGAGGATCTGCTGGCCTATCGGTATCAGCACAACGAACCACGGGCCAAGCAGGCCTGAACGTCATAACGGTTTTAAATGCTTCGGGGCGGCTTGTCCTGCGCGTCCCCGAAGCCCGGGACCAGGTTGCGCCCGAGCCGCGCTCAGCGATATTCGGGATTGGGATGGTTATAGCGCGTACCGTCATCCCAGGCTTCGCGCGAATTGCCATAATCCGGAATGCCGCCGGCCTGTTTTAGCATATGGGCCGTGTGCATCAGGTTCCAGGCCAGAAATGTCGCGTTGCGCTGGGTGAAATCGCTGTCGAAACCGACGCGGGAGCCATCCTCTTTCTCGTCGCCATAAGAAGGGCCGGGACCGATCGGACCGATCCAGCCGGCATCGGCCTGGGGCGGTATCATATAGCCGATATGGCCGAGCGAATAGAGCGTGCTCATGGCGCAATGTTTGACACCGTCTTCATTGCCGGTGACCACAACGCCGCCAGCCTTTCCGTAAAAGATATATTGCCCCTTGTCGTTGGTTTCGCCGGAATGGGCGTAGAGCCGCTCGATGATCTTGCGACATTCCGAGGATACGTCCCCCAGCCAGATCGGCGTGCCGATGACCAGAATCTCGGCTTCCATCACTTTTTTCGAGATTGTGGGCCATTCATCCGTCGCGAAACCGTGCTCCGTCATGTCCGGGTAGACGCCCGGAGCAATATCATGATCAACACTGCGGAAAGTCTGAACCGATACGCCTGCATCTTTCATGATCTTGCGGACGACATCCATCAGGCATTCCGTGTGGCTGAACGCCGGTGACGGTGTCAAAGTGCAATTGATGAAAACGGCCTTCATGCCCGAATAATTGGGTTTTTTGATGTTGTCGCTATCGCTGCTCATGGCTAATCCCTCTCGCGCTAGTCGGCTTTCCTGCACTCGTACACCAGCCGCTCGTTCGCCTGCATCGGCAATTCGGCCCTGATCGCCTTCACCATATCCTCGATATCGGCCAAGGCCTTGACGTCGGTGGTGCAGGCCCTGTTGCCATATTCTGCCCTGATCGCCCGCGCTTTGGTCATTGCGTCCAGTCCCATCAGATAGCGTTCCTCGGTAAATTCGCTGCGATCTGGCTGGAAGCTGCTGATCGTTACCGTCTGCTCTTCATTGGGAACGAAGATACGGGACCATTTGGCGCCGTCGCGGCCATATTGTGTGCGACTGTTGACGCAGCCTCCGTCTGCCCAGTCGAAGAGCAGCTCATTCTCCTGAGATACGGTGATCCGGCTGCGCTGCGGATTGATCGTGCATTGATATTTGCCTGCTGTCGCGATGCCGGGCTGCTGCGGCTCCTTCTCGGCAGCATTCTCCTGCATCGCTGCGGCGACGCGATCATCGATTTCGCTGAAGTCCGGGCGCGCCAGGAATATGATGACGGCACCAAGCAACAGGACCGCCGCTCCTCCCGCTGTGGCGATGCCCGGGTTGCGCTTGCCCTGTAATAGCAGGATCCCCGCACCGCCGGCAGCAAGCAGCGAAAGCGCCAGCATCAGTGCCGCTAGCGCGATCCTGTTTTCCCGTTCGGCGATAATGTCCTGCGTGATGCCGGTGCGCAATTGGGCCTCTTCCCGTTCGCGCTTTTCGGCCTCTGCCGCCTTGGCCGCAGCCACCTGCGCGCGGGCGGCCGCCTCGCGCTGGCGTTCCCGCTCGCTGATCTCGGCGGCAGAGCGGCAGGGCGTTGCGGTGGAGCCAGCCTTGAGATTGGTCTGGCGCAGGAAGTTCAGGATTTCGCGCGCCGAAACGGCAAAGCCGAATTCCGCGTCATTGCCCTCGCTGATCGATCCGAAGCTGTTGACCCCTAGCACCCTTCCGCAATTGTCGATCAGCGGCCCGCCACTGTTGCCGGATGCAATCGGCGCGGTATGCAGGATCGTGTCGAATTGCTTTGTTGTCCGGCCGCCGGATACGGTGCCCGTGGTCTTGACCGGCGACATCGGGTTGATCAGATCGTCCAGGTCAAGCCCCTGGGCGCGGTCGACCGAGCCAGGATAGCCGATCGCCACCACATCCGCGCCGTCGGCAACCGGTCCGCCGAAAATGGTCATCGGCGGCAAGCGCCCGCCATCCAGGACCTGGATCAGGGCCAGATCATTGCCGGGCGAATAAGCGATGATTTTTCCGCCATAGCTGGTCCCCCCCTGCGAGGGAATGATGCCGATGACGACCGAGCTTTCCTGCCGCGCAATCTCGACGACATGGGCGTTGGTTACAATTTTGTCCGGTGCCACCGCGAAACCGCTGCCATGGCCGACAAAGGCAACTTTGCTGCCGTCTTTCGCCGCCAGCACCACGCGGACCACCGATCGGCTGGCGGCGCTGATATCGGCCGGATCGGCCTGGGCCGGGCCGGTGAGCAGCGTGGCGGTAAGGATGGAGAGCAGGAGTGTCAGTTTTTTAATCATGGATTGGTTCATGCTTCAAATAGGTGCAACATTCAAAGGACTTTTGCACTTCTGTCGCCCCTCCTTTTCAAAGGAGGGGTTGGGGTGGTTGCGAGCGTAAGCGAGCCTGCGCGACATCAAGGATCAAACAAAGCTATAGGGATCAACATCCACCCCAACCCGCACCGCGCGCGGCCACTCCAGCTGTTCCAGCCATTCGCGCATGATATTCTGCAGGTCGACCGACCGCAGCGCATGAACCAGCAACCTGTGCCGGTGCCGGCCGCGCAGCATCGCCAGCGGAGCGGGGGCAGGGCCGAAGACAGAAAATCCGTCCAGCTTGGGCGCGGTCTGGCCAATCAGGCGGGCGGTCTCCATCGCTTCTTTATTATCTTCGGACGACACTATGATTGCGGCCCAGCGGGCAAAGGGCGGGGCCAGCGCCTGACGCCGGGATTCGATCTCGGCAGCATAAAAGCCCTCCCGGTCATTCTCGATCAGCGCCTGGATCACGGGCGCATTCGGCATGCGGGTCTGGACATAGACCCGGCCCGGCTTTTCCGCCCGTCCGGCCCGTCCCGCGACCTGGGCAATCTGCTGAAAACTGCGCTCGGCGGCGCGCAGATCGCCGCCTTCCAGCCCGATATCCGCATCGACCACACCGACCAAAGTCAGATTGGGAAAATGATAGCCCTTGGTCACCAGCTGAGTGCCGACGACGATATCGATTGCGCCCGCCTCCATCTGCTGGACGAAATCGGCGGCTTTCTGTGGCGACCAGATCGTGTCCGAGGTGACAATTGCAGTCCGCGCCTGCGGGAACAGCATTTTGACCTCGTCGCAAATCCGTTCGACGCCGGGTCCGCAGGCGACCAGACTGTCTTCGTCGCCGCATTCGGGACATTTTTCCGGAATCGGCATGACATGGCCGCAATGGTGGCAGGCGAGGCGGCGGGTCAGGCGATGTTCGACCATCCAGGCGGTGCAATTGGGGCAGGCGATCCGGTGGCCACAGGTGCGGCACAGGGTCAGCGGCGCAAAGCCGCGACGATTGAGAAACAGCAGCGATTGCTCGCCGCGCTCGAGATTTTCCTCCAGCGCGTGGACCAGCGTCGGGGCCAGCCAGTTGCCGCGCGGCGGCACGTCTTGGGTCAGATCCAGCGCCTCGATGTCGGGCATCGTCGCGCCGCCAAAACGCGCCGGCAGATCGAGCAGTTCATAATTGCCCTGTTCGACCTGATGGCGGGTCTCGATCGCCGGCGTGGCCGAGGCCAATATCACCGGGATCTGCTCGTAAAGCCCGCGCATCACCGCGACGTCGCGCGCATGATAGCGGACGCCGTCTTCCTGCTTGAAGCTGGTCTCGTGCGCTTCGTCGACAATGATCAGGCCGAGATTGGCATAAGGCAGGAACAGGGCGGAGCGCGCGCCGACGATGACCTTGGCATTGCCTTCGGCCAAGGCCCGCCAGTTCCGCTTGCGTTCCGACTGTTTCATGCCGCTGTGCCAGGCCAGCGGCTCGGCCCCGAAACGCGCTTCGAAACGGTTGAGAAACGGCTCGGTCAGCGCGATTTCGGGCAGCAGCACCAGCACTTGCCGGTCCTGCCGCAAGGCTTCGGCGACCGCCTCGAAATAGACTTCGGTCTTGCCCGAACCGGTCACACCGTCGAGCAGAAAGGGTTTGAACTGTGAGGCGCGCACAGCCTCGATCAATATGTTGCTGACGTCCTTTTGGTCCTCGCTGAGATCCACCGTGTCGAAATCGGGCAAAGGCTTGGCGCTGGTGGCGAAGGGAGAGACTTCCTCCCGATCGAACACGCCCAGCTTTTCCAGCCCTCGGATCACCGCGATCGATACGCCGGCCTTGTTGGCCAGTTCGCTGATCGTACCCTGAACGCCTTCAAGTTTTTCCAGCGCCTGCTGCCGTTGCGGGGTGATCCGGTCGGGCACATTGCCGTTCAGGCGATATTCGCTGATCGGGCGATTGTCGGCAAAGGCAGCGCCGCTCGACAGGACCATGCGCAGCACCGATGCCGGCGAGGCGAAATAATAAGCGGCGGTCCATTCGATCAGCCGCCGCAGCGGCGCGGGCAGCGGCGGTACATCGCGGACCTCGAGCAGCGGGCGCAATTTTTTCGGATCGATTTCCTCGACCGGAAAGCTGTCCGCTTCCCATACCACGCCGGGCAGTTTGCGCGGACCCAGCGGCGCCATCACGATCGAACCCGGCTCTACCCGCATGCCGTCGGGCACACGATAATCGAGCGGACCGAGGGCGGCATTAAGCAGGAGTACACGAACGCGATTCATATTCATGCTATAGGCAGCTTATCATCATCCGTCATTCCCGCTTTGACGAATGCTGGGACGAATATAGGAGACTATCATGCACTATCATCGCAGATCGGTTCTGGGCTTTGGCGCTGCCGCCGGATTGCTGGCGCTTCCCGGCTGTTCCAGCCTGCCGGGCCTGAGCCTGACCGAAGCCGTCAAGCGGCTGCTGACCCTGTCGTCGCAGAATGCCTTTGCCGAACTGATGGAGCCGAACGGTTTCTTCGACAGCCAGGTGGCGCGGATTTCGGTACCCGATTCCCTGGGTGGTTCGCGGGCAACAAGCATCGCCACGGCTCTGCTGCGGTCCAAGCCGATCCAGGATCGCTTGCTGATGCAGGTCAATCGCGCGGCCGAAAAGGGCGCCGAACTGGCCGCTCCGATCGTCGCGGAAACCATCCGCAATATGAGTATCGCCGACGCGGCCGCGATCATCAACGGCGGGCCGCGCGCGGCCACCAGCCTGCTGCAGGGGCAATTGGGAAACACGCTCGTCGAGCGGATGCTGCCCGGCATCGCGGGCGGGCTGAGACTGTTCGACAACGAGATTATCAATCTGGTGCTCTCGCAAGCCACCAATGTCGATTTTTCCAGCATCAGCCGCGATGTGACCGACAAGGTCGGCGACGCCATCTACCGTTCGATTGGCGCGCAGGAGGAGGCCATACGCGCCAATCCGCGGGCCACCAACGATCCGCTGCTGATGGCGGTCCTGGGTGTCGGGAAAGCCTTTTAGAGCTGATTTATCCCGTAATCTTCCCCCAATCTATCCACAGCTTTTTGCCGGACGGAAGGGGGCAACAGTTCCCCGACCTGTGGAAAGCGGATAGGCAAACGGCAATAGTGCCTTTTTCCTGTATTCTGGAGCCAGACCCATGAAATTTTTCGTAGATACCGCCGATACCGCGGAAATTGCCGACCTCGCAGCGACCGGCATGGTCGATGGCGTCACCACCAACCCGTCGCTGATCAAGAAATCCGGTCGCGATATCATGGAAGTGACCAAGGAAATCTGCGGCCTGACCGATGGTCCGGTGTCCGCCGAGGTCGTCGCGCTCGATCATGATGCGATGATGAAAGAAGCCGAAGTGCTGCGCAAGATCGCCGACAATGTCTGCATCAAGGTGCCA
This sequence comes from Sphingorhabdus sp. YGSMI21, assembly GCF_002776575.1. Classification (GTDB taxonomy): domain Bacteria; phylum Pseudomonadota; class Alphaproteobacteria; order Sphingomonadales; family Sphingomonadaceae; genus Parasphingorhabdus. The sequence goes on from NZ_CP022548.1 coordinate 2,536,986, forward strand.
CTGACCGTGGACGGACTGAAAACCTGCAAGGCGCTGACCAGCGAGGGCACGATGGTCAATGTGACTCTCTGCTTCTCCGCCAATCAGGCGCTGCTCGCGGCCAAGGCTGGCGCCAGCTTCATCTCGCCCTTCGTCGGACGGCATGACGACAATGGTCTCGACGGCATGACGCTGATCGAGGATATCCGGCTGATCTACGACAATTACGCGTTCGAGACCGAAATTCTCGTCGCCTCGATCCGCCACCCGATCCACGTGCTGGAATCCGCCCGCATCGGTGCCGATGTCGGCACCATGCCGCCCAATGTCATCCGTGGCCTGTTCAAACATGTGCTGACCGACAAGGGCCTCGAAGGCTTTCTGAAGGACTGGAAAGAGACTGGCCAGAATATCGGTTGAGTCTGATGGGGGACGGGGGTGTTTGGATTTTTCAAACGTAAATCGCTGAAATCGCCGGTATGCGGAAATTGCGGTGAACCTCGCCCGCTCGTCCACACCGGAGAGGCCGGTGCGGACGATCTCTTGAAAAATTCGAAACTGTCGCGCGGTGACTATAGCGTGATTTGTCAGAAATGTGCGTCCTCGATCGACGCGCGCTATGATTATCAGCCGGACTATTCGAGAGTCAGCGTGTCGCCCGGACGCGACAGTCTTTCAACCGGCGAACGGGACGATCCGGCCGAAGCGCCACCCGGGGCAATCTCGGCGGAAAACCATGAACCCGATGCCGGCTATCATGCGGATGCGGAGGACAATTTTTATCGAGACGACGCGGTGCAGAGCAACGATCCCGATGCGCTCTATGAACCGGGCAATGGATATCACACGGACGACGAGATCAGGGAAGATGAGCAACGGGCCGGAGAACTGTCGACCTTTCTGCCTGATCCTTCCGGAGACCTTCCTCGCCCGCTTCGAAAGACGCTTGTCAATTTAGCCGCATTTATTGGCATTTGCCTGGTCGTTTGGTTCTGGACGGATCAACCGCCCGAACAGGACCCCCCAGCGCAATATGATGCGCCTGCGACTTCACCCCTTCGGTCTCTGGATGGCAGCGGTTCTGCACTTCGCAGCGGGGCGGTCATTCCCTCGGTGCCTGCCGGAAATCCGGGAGGCTGGATCTCGTCCGGCGATTATCCGGTCGCCGCTTTGCGAGAGGAGCGAAGCGGTGCTGTCGAATTTCAACTGCGGATCAGCGAGAGTGGCGAAGTTACCGCCTGCGATATATTGGCATCAAGCGGCCATGCGGATCTCGATACGGCATCCTGCCGCGCATTAATGCGCCGCGCCCGGTTCAGCCCTGCCAGAAATGCCAGCGGTCAGGCGGTCAGCTCGTCCTACACCAACACGGTGCGCTGGCAGCTACCGTAATGACAGCGATCAAAACCCTCTGGGCGCCGGATCGACCACGGTGAAGCTGCCGTTGCCGATTTCCTGGACTTCCAGGGCCCGTTCCGAAACCCCGTCGGCCTTGAACCGGAAAACACCGTCCAGTCCGATGAAGCCGCCCTTGTCGGTCAGCTGATTGATCGGGAAGGGCTCCCCGACTTTCCAGTTGCGGGCAACCTTGACGGTCAGCAGCACTGAATCATAGCCGAGGCTCGACAGGCGAAACGGGGCCTTGCCATAGCGGGCGCGATATTTGTCGGCATATTGCTTGTAGAGGCCGTCGGACACGCTGGCGAACCAGGCGCCGCGCATGGATGGTGCGCCGGCCAGATTGCTGCTGGTATTCCAGAGGTCGGTGCCGAGGATTTTCGCCGTGCCGCTGGCATTTTTGCGAATATAGGGCGCGGCCTTGATCGCCATGTCGCCATTGTCGGCAAGCAGCACCGCTTCGAAATCACCATTTTCGGCAAGTTTCTTGGTCGCCGCCTCGATCGACTGGGAATCGCGGTTGAACGTCTGGATCGAAACCACGGTGCCGCCGGCGTCTTTCACGCTGCGCAGCAGGGTCGAGGATGCCCGCTGGCCATAGACGCCGTTGGGGACCAGCGCGGCAAAGCGGTTCATGCCTTTCGATCTGGCATAGGTGACGACCCGGTTGATCGATTGCGAGGGGATATGACCCAATATGAAGACATTATTGCCGGCGGCGCCGCTGTCGTTGGAGAAACTCAGGATCGGTACGCCGGCTGGCCGTGCGATATTGGCGGTCGCTACGACATTGTCGCTGAGCAGCGGGCCGATGATCAGCTTGTTACCGTCGCGAATGGCGCTCTGCGCCGCCAATGCAGCGCCCTTGGCCGTGTCATAGCTGGTCATGCGGATATTGTCCGCCTGAGTGTCAAGCAGCGCCATGGTTGTGGCATTGGCCAGCGACTGGCCGATACCGGCATTCTTGCCGGACAGCGGCACCAGCAAGGCTATGCGGTGATGTTTCTGGTCGTCGGGCAGACCTGCGGTCACTGGCGGCGGTGCTGGCGCGTCGGTCCGCACCGGCTCTGCGCCACGCGGGACTACGGTCGAACAGCCGGCCAGCATCGCAATGGCGGAGAGGCCCGCCCACTTCAAAATGCCGCGTCGTCTGCTTTGATCTTGTCCTAGATGTACCTTGTCTGCCATGACCGTCATATGTCTGCTCCTGCCCAATCCGGTCTCTATATCGTCGCCACCCCGATCGGCAACCTCGGAGATTTGTCGCGCCGCGCCGAAGCAACGCTCGCTGCCGCCGATATCATCCTGGTCGAAGATACAAGAGTGACGGGCAAGCTATTGAATCATATCGGCAAAAAGTCAAAGATGATGGTCTATAACGACCATAAGTCTGCGGCCGACCGGGATGCGATTTTGGACGCGGTGCGATGTAAAATTGTCGCACTGGTCAGCGATGCGGGAACGCCCCTGATTTCCGATCCCGGCTACAAGCTGGTTCGCGATGCGCAGGCGGCGGGCCTCTATGTTACCACGATCCCCGGCCCAAGCGCAGCGATCGCCGCGCTGACCCTGTCCGGACTGCCCAGCGACCGCTTTCTTTTCGAAGGATTTCTGCCGAGCAAGACCAAGGCGCGGAGCGAATCGCTCGCGGCTTTAAAGACACTCAACGCCAGTCTGATCTTTTACGAAAATGGCTCGCGGCTGGGGGCGATGCTGGCCGACTCGCTGGCTGTGCTGGGGGACCGCAAGGCGGCGGTTATTCGCGAGATTACCAAGCGTTTCGAGGAAGCTGTGGCCGGTTCCCTGAGCGAACTGGCCGAGCGCTACGGTTCGGAAAAACCGAAGGGCGAGATTGTCGTAATTATCGGCCCGCCCGTCGCACCAGAAGCGGCCAGCGAAGCAGATATCGAGGCGGCGTTACGCGAAGCGCTGGAGCGCTTGCCGGCATCGAAAGCGGCTGGCGAGGTGGCCAAGGCCTTCAACACTGACCGCAAGGCGCTTTACGAACTGGCCAACCGATGGAAATCGGGAAAATGAGCGCTTGTCCGCCTCGCACCGTTCGCCCTGAGCCTGTCGAAGGGCCTCTATCGGTCCTGCGGTGCCTTGGCGATCCAGATGCTTCGACAGGCTCAGCACGAACGGCAGTGCTAAAATCACCTATGGTATCCAGAAGTTGAAGCGCGAGGCTGCGGAGAAACGCGGCCGCCAGGCCGAAAAGACCGCAGCCCGCTTCCTGCGCCTGAAAGGCTGGCGGATATTGGACGAACGGGTGCGGACGCCCCGCGGCGAGGTCGATCTGGTGGCCAAACGCGGCGGACTGGTTGCCTTTGTCGAGGTGAAGGCGCGCACGAAGCTGGAGGATCTGGAACAGGCGATCGACCTGAAACGGTTGCAGCGCGTCGCCGATGCCGTAGAAATACTCTATCCGCAATATTGCACCAAGGGTGAAGATGCGCGGATCGATGTAATACTGGTCGCGCCAAGACGTCTACCGGTCCATTTGACTAATGTATGGCATGGATTCTAGAATCCGGGCATTGTGCCGTTCGTCCTGAGCCTGTCGAAGGACGCCTGCCGTCGATGAGCGTAGTTCGTCGGCCTCAGGAATAACGGAGAACGGATCGAACTTTTCCTTTCCAGCGCTAAACAAAAAGGCCCTTCGACAAGCTCAGGACGAACGGTTAGAACCGCCTATCCCCCGTTCGTCTCGAGCGAAGTCGAGAGACGACTGCCGCTATGCCGATGTGTCTCGACTAGGCTCAACACGAACGGTAAGCGGGTTCGAAAATGACTAAGGAATGCAAATGACCCTGAAAATCGCCGTACAGATGGATCCGATGGAAAGCGTAAACATCGCGGGCGACAGCAGCTTCGCGCTGATGCTCTGCGCCCAGAAGCGCGGGCATCAGATTTTCCATTATGACGTCAAGGGCCTGACCCTGCAGGCCAATGGCCGCCTGACCACACCGGCTCATCCGGTGACCGTGCGGCCAGTGAAGGGCGACCATTTCACCTTCGGCGAGTCCGTAAAACTCGACCTCGGCAGCGATGTCGACGTCGTGCTGATGCGTCAGGACCCGCCGTTTCACGTCGGCTATATCACCGCGACGCATTTGCTCGAGCGGATCGAGGGCGAGACACTGGTGGTCAACAACCCCGTCTCCGTCCGCAACGCGCCGGAGAAAGTCTATGTGCTTGACTATGCCCAGTTCATGCCGCCGACCCTGATCACCCGCGACCTCGACGAAGTGCGCGCCTTCCAGAAGGAACATGGCGGCGTGGTGGTCAAGCCGCTGCACGGCAATGGTGGCAAGGCGATCTTCCTGGTGCCGGAAGACGGCAGCAATCTCAGCGCATTGTTCGAGGTGTTTAACCAGACCTGGCCAGAACCGCATATGGTCCAGCCCTTCCTTCCCGAAGTGCATCAGGGCGACAAGCGCATTGTGCTGGTCGACGGCGAAGTTGCCGGTGCGATCAACCGCAAGCCGGGCGAAGGCGAATTCCGCAGCAACCTCGCGCAGGGCGGCTATGCCGAAGCGGCGGAGCTGACCGACCGCGAGAAAGAAATCTGCGCGGCCATGGGACCGGATCTGAAACGGCTCGGGCTGATCTTCGTCGGCATCGATGTCATCGGCGGCAAGTGGCTGACCGAGATCAACGTGACCTCGCCGACCGGCATTGTCGCAATCGACAATTTCAACGGCACCGATACGGCGGGCATGATCTGGGACGCAATCGAGCGGCGAATTGCCGAACAATAGTAAGGCAGCAGACCGCGCGCGATGAGCAACTGGGTAACCGACCTGATCGAACAGGGTGGCTATTGGGCCATTGCGCTGCTCATGGCACTGGAAAATATCTTCCCGCCAATCCCGTCCGAGCTGATCATGGGGCTCGGCGGCGTCGGCGTGGGGCAGGGGACATTCCACCCGGCCTGGCTGGTGCTGGTTGGCACTATCGGGTCGCTGGCCGGCAATTATGTCTGGTTCATGATCGGGCGCCATTGGAACGAGGATGATCTGCGCGCTTTCGTCCGCAAACACGGCCGCTGGCTGACACTCGACGTCGAGACGGTCAACCGGATCGACCGGATTTTCGACAATCATGGCCAGTGGGTGGTCTTTGTCGCCCGCTTCATCCCCAATATAAGGACGATGATTTCCGTGCCCGCCGGCCTGTTCGGCATGTCGCACAAACGCTTCATCCTCGCGACCAGCGCCGGCGCCGCCGTCTGGAACAGCGCTCTGGTCTATGCTGGCTATACGTTGCAGCAGAATGTCGAGAATATCGGGCAATATCTCGGACCGGTGTCGCTCGGCGTGATCGGGTTGCTTGTCGTCATCTATGTCTGGCGAATTATTTTCTGGCGGCCGAAGGAGGGGTGAGGCACATAATAGCGTTTATATTCCGAGGATGATCCGGGATGCGGTCGGGGCGAGAGCGGGGTGAGATGTCAATATGAAAAAATTGGACATTGCCTTCGAAAAACCAGCATTAATCAGCGTCTTGGCTTTCTCGCTCTCTTTGCAGGGGTGCGTGAAAATTCAGGATAATGACGAAGCCACTTTCGCTCAAGCTGATATCGAAATGCCGGAAACAGCTAAATCCCTCCAATGGGCGCGCAACAGCTGTTCCAAAGATGACGATATCCCGTCAGAAATTATTGATGCGAGTCAGCTGCGAGGTGCATCCGCACTTGTTGCCAAAATTGAAACGATAGGCGAAGCAGATCCTATCATTGTACATGGTTCGTTTGTCGGTGAGGATTTTAGCGCTTTAAGTGATGGGCCTGCAGCAATTTGTTTCGTAGGAACGGACCTACAAAATACCAAATGGGATAAGGTGAATCTAACAAAGTTGCGGTTTATTGATGTCAACCTCAGCTCGGCGTCGTTCTATGAAGCGGTGCTCCCGGACATTTATTTTCACAATGTGAACCTCACCGAGGCTAGCTTCGGATCATCAAAACTGAAGAATGGAATCTTTGTCGGTGGTTGGCGCAATAGGCTCGGTGATACGAGCTTCCGCAATGCCGATCTCTCTGGCTTCACATTCTATTGTGGCCTGACAATGAACTCCAGATGCAGCAGCACAGGTGGAGTGGTGAATATGAGTGGTACCAACCTGACCGATAGCAACTTGTCATCATTCCCGAGCTTCGGTGCGGTCAAATATGATGGTGCTTTGGTCAACCGGACCAAACTCTCGCCCAGGGACATTCCATATTTCGAAAAGGCTCGGACCAACGGTCCAGTGATTCTTGAGAATGTGCATCCCAGAGCAGAGGTGCAAGCGCGGTTAACAGCAAGCGAATTTCGGCAGCTAATCGTCGAATCTGTCGAAGCCCGGATGGATTCCGAAGCAAGTGCCGTTCCCGGCTCAGACTGCAGCGAGGCTGCTAATTGCGTGATCGACGGATATCGAACACGAGCAAGCGAAGTGACTGGCTCATCAGGCGATCCGTTAAAATTGCAAGCAGGTGAAAGCATGGAATTCTATGAGGAGGTGCTGCCCTTGTCTGGCAAATTTCGACATTCGGATGTCTACCGTCGCATTCTTCCTGTACTCAAATCAGCGGCGTTTCAAAATGCTAAAATAACCAAGAATGAAGACGGCACGTACAGAGTCAGAGGTAACGCTGTCGGCGGGAACGGTCACCTGTGCGGCCTTATCGCCCATAGTCTGAAATTTGATCCCGGCTCGGGTTGGTTTTCTGGTCCACCCTATAACCCGGAAATTAACACTGATCAGGATTATTCTGTTCCGGTTCTGGGAATTGTCGGAAACTCTATGATCTTCCCATATTCGGGCAATGTCGCCCAAACGCCGGAACCCGCGCTAGATTATTACTGGTGCGGCGCTCGAGCAGGATTTAATACAATGAAGCGATTAGATCCTTAAGGTCGAGGATGTGCATGCCGATACATATCCTGAAAATCCAGGAATTCCCTCTCCCATAGGAAGAGGACGAATTCCCACGTTTCCAATCTCTTCATTGCGAGTGCAGCGCAGCGATCAAGAGCGGCTCGGGCTTTAAGTCGCGGATAACCGACTCACTGCGGGTATCAGCATCAGGCCGGACAGCAGTTTCTGGACCGGCCTGACGCGATCAACGGGAGAGTGTTGATCAAAATTTGAAAGCGGCTTCCACGAACAATTGCCGGCCGCGGTTCTGGGTGATCACCCGGTCATCGCCACCCGGTGGCAAGAAAGGGCGGTCGCCGGCGGTGTTGGCCCAGATTTCATCGGTCAGATTGACGCCGATCAGCGACAATTTCCATTTGTCATCCGGAGCACCGATCGAGACCGCAGCATCCAGCGTTACATAGCTGTCCTGGACATAATCGGTGAAATTATTGTTGCCGGCGAAATAGGACGAACTGTAGGCGGCATTGCCGTTCAGCCCGAGCTCGATCGCATCGCCCATCGGCACGGTCCAGTCAAAAGCGATATTGCCCGACCATTTCGGTGCGCGCGCGGCGGTCCGGCCGTTTATGTCAACGTCATCGGCATTGCCTGGGATACCATCCGGATCCTGCGAGATGAACGTGTCGGTGAACTTGGCATCGGTATAGCCGATTGCGCCGGAGAGGTTCAGTCCCTCGACCGGGGTGCGCCAGGACCAGTCGATATCGAAGCCCTTTGTGGTCAGCTCACCGGCGTTGATGGTCAGGAAACGCACCGCAGCACCGTCGAAATTCTGCACCTGCAGATCGTCGAAGACGAAATAGAAGGCTGCTGTATTGATCCGGAACGCACCGCCTGCCAGCAGGGCCTTCACCCCGACCTCGCCGCCCTTGGCTGTTTCGGAATCGTAGATGAGCGAATCCAGCGCCGCTTGCCGCGCAGCCTCGGGATCCGGATAGAGGGCGGGGAACATCTCGGCAAAGCCGGGCACCACCAGCTGGATCGATGCCGTCGGCAGGCTGCTGTTGTCGACCCCGCCCGACTTGAAGCCCGTCTTGTAGGAGGCATAGAGGTTGAGATCAGGGGTTGCCTGATATTTCAGCGTCACTTCCGGCGAGACATTGCTGTCGGAAAATTTGATTGCGCCGGTCTGGAAGCCTTCCGGGACGACAAAGCCGATCCCGCCGACGATACCGTTCAGAAAGGACAGGGCGTTGTGCAGAACCGGAAAGGAGGTTCTGTGAGTCTTTTGCTCGTCGGTCCAGCGAACGCCGCCGGACAGTTCCAGCTGGTCAGTGAGGTCCAGATTGACGCTGCCGAAAAAGGACAGGGCTTCGCTCTTGGTCGTGCGGTCCGCCACCCAGTCATAGGTAATCCCTCTGGAATCCGGGAATATGAACGAACCGATGAAGGCATTTTGCGATGTCTGCAAAGGCTGGCTGCGGCTTTCCCAGAAACCACCGACCATGAAGTTGAACATGCCGTCAAAATCGCTGGTCAGCCGGATTTCCTGGGTATGCTGTGTCAGCGCGTCGGAAAAGGGAGCGGGCAAGCCGGCGGGGTCGCCGTTCGGCAGAATGCCGACATAGCTGAAATGATCGAGATGTTCATTTTCCAGGTCGAGAAAACCACTCACCGTGGACAGGGTGAGCGTGTCGCTCAGCTCCAGATCCATCGCCAGGCGCACGAAGATGGTATCCGTTTCGTTATAGGATTGCCCGGTGTAGCGATCGGCCCCGGTAGTGCCGGGCGCTATCACCTGCAGCGCGGGATGACCGTCGGGATGGGGATAGAGACCGTCCTGGATGTCACAAGTCGCATTCGAGGCGATCGATACGCCCGGCAGCGCGAGGAACACATCATCGGCCACGCCATTGGCGCCGCAACTGATATCGGAATGGCCGAGCAGGCTGTCGCCCTCATTGCGGTTGTAATTGACCTTCAGATTGGCGGAAAAATTGTCGCTGGGATCCCATTGCAGGGTGACCCGGCCGACGAAATTCTTCAGGCCCTTGCCGGAGTCTGCGAAAACCGAAGGCGTCCCGGCTTCCAGTTCGACATATTTGTCGATATCCTGATATTGCGCGGCGACGCGAATACCCAGTGTGTTGCTGACCGGACCGGAAATATAGCCGCCCACCGTATAGCCTTGCTCCTCGAATTCATAGGAAGCCTTGCCACCAATCTCCCAGTCGGTGGTCGGATTGGCCGAGCGGACCGAGAATACACCCGCCGAGGCGCTTTTGCCGAAGAAGAGGGATTGCGGGCCTTTCAGAACATCGATTTGTTCAACATCGAAAAAGGATGCCTGGACCAGCCGCATGGTGCTGATCGACACGCCATCGAAATCAAAGGCGACAGCAGAATCGAAAGCGGCAGAAATATTGGTCGTGCCGACGCCGCGCAGACTGATCTGGCCGCCGGCACCGGAACCGCCGACCTGGACGTTCAGCGCCGGGATGCGACTGACCACATCGGCGACTTCGTTGACCTGGAATTTGTCGAGGGTTTCGCCGCCGATGGACGTTACCGTGACCGGTGTTTCCTGCAGCGTTTCATTCTGCTTGCGCGCGGTAACGATAATGATGTTGCTGCCGCTTTCTTCCGCGGTCAGATCCTGTGCCAGCGCTGGTGCACCATAGCCGGCCGTACCGATGGCAACCGCCGAACTCATCAGCGCGGTCATGATGGATTTGCGTGTAAAAAATAATCTGTTGTACCTTGATTCCTTCTTCATTTTCAGACTCCTCACCTGGTGCAGATAAAATAGTCCTCGTTGCCGTTCGCATATTCTCTTTTAATTTGGAATTGTGGGACCTCTTCTGCCCTTCGATAATGGGTGACGCTACGGAATAGGCTACTGGCTAAAGAATTAGGCCTTCGCGCGAAGTGGCATTCAGCGGTGATTTTGCGTCGATAAACCGGACAGGAGAGAGGGGCAATTACCGGCTTGTCCGGTCGGCTCCGCACCTGGAAAAGAGCGACGATCGGCCTCGCAAGGCCCGCCGACTCCATGGCATCACCGCAGGGCCACCCTGTCCCTTGGTACAGATTGTTCTCCTTGCCGGTCCGTTTTAGTGAAACAGGCTAGCGGAACGTCCCGGTTGGCTGAAAAGCCCGGAATCGTTCCATCACGGAATGGGGGGCATATGCACTTTACCGATATAGCGAACAATCTTCTGGCAATCGCCGCAAAGCGGAACCAGATATTTGGCGACGAAATCTCCGATCTCGGTGAAGATACCTGGCTGGTGCTGCTGAAATTATATGCCTGTCGGGATGCGGTTCCCCTTGTCCGGGAATCCTCGCTGGTGGAAGTGATGCGCTTTCCGACCAATCTCGACCGCATTCTTTCGGTACTGGCGCGGCAGGATCTGGTAACCGGAAATATCTCCGAGACCGGGGTGGACCGCAGCTTCAAGATAACCGGCAAGGCCGTGTCGACCATCGAAATGGTGCTGGATGTCGCGGCTGAACCGGCCGGCGCGACCGCCGAATATGAGGCCAGCGGCAAGAGAGCCTGAAATCGCGTTCCCGGAATTTGTCTTTAGTTTTCCAGTATATCACAAGTAAATTTTGACTTTTTGCTCCCGAAGGCTCACTATGCTCCGGGTTTTCGATGACGTGATATTGAAAGTCGTCACCATTGATATTTGTATCAATTGCAAAAGTGTTCAGGATGAAAAACGAAGATCAATTGTCCGGGTTCATCCAGGTGCTTCGCGATCTGCTGGTGCAACTGGACGAGCTTCAGTTGAGCGTTCCCGCGGTAAAGGTTGCCGAGGCCATCGATATTCTGACTCATTCCAGCCAGCAGAATATGTCCGACGACGCAGGCTGACGGGCTTCCTGTTCCCGCTCCCGGGACACCGTCACCGGATCGGGAAATCACCCCGCCCGGGGATGGGCATTCTGATAGACATCGAGCAAATGCGCGGCATCGACCGCGGTATAGACTTGCGTCGAGCTGAGGCTCGCGTGACCCAGCAATTCCTGCAGGCTGCGCAGGTCTGCGCCGCCTGCCAGAAGATGGGTGGCGAAACTGTGGCGCAGGGCGTGCGGCGTGGTGGTGTCGGCTATGCCGAGCCGGGTCCGCGCCTGCTGCACGACGCGGCGGATCATATTGGGCGATAGTGGCCCGCCGCGCTTGCCGCGGAATAGAGGTGATCCACTGATATCATCATGTTTGCAGCGCGCTATATCGGCAGCAATCGGATAGGGGCACAGGTCGACATAATGTTCGATCGCTTCGCGCACCTTGGGGAGCAGCGGCACGATCCTGGTCTTGCCGCGCTTGCCGGTGACCCTGAGCGTGTCGGACAGGGGCAGCGTGTCGCCGGTCAGACCGAGTGCCTCGCTAATCCGCAGGCCCGAACCGTAAAGCAGCAGCAACACCGCCCAGTCGCGCGCGCCGATCCAGTCCTCGCTGGCACTGTCCTGCGCGTCGCCGGCCAGGGCCAATATATCATCGGGCGAAGCCGGACGCGGGACGCCGCGCCTGACCTTGGGGCCTTTGATCTTCGGGATCTGTGCCTCGTCGCCGCCAACATGTTTCAGGAACGCGCGCAAGGCCGACAATTCCCGCGCCGCGCTGTTGTTGGTCAGGCCGTCTCCTCTGCGATAGGCGAGATAGGCGCGGATATCGGCCTGTGTCACCGCCTTGATTTCGTCCGCTGCGACACCGCCGCCAATATGCTCCATCAGGAACGCACAAAAGCGCTCCGCGGTGATCACATAAGCGCGCACCGTATGCGGCGACCGCCGCCGGTCATCGCGAAGATGGGCGGAGAAGGCGTTGATTATGTTGGTGGCGCTATCCATGGGGGGAATCTAGCAGACCCGGAATCAATCTCCAAACATCCTCTCCCATAGGGAGAATTTTGGCACGCCCAATTCAGTTTCCGTCATTGCGAGCGCAGCGAAGCAATCCAGAGCGGTGCGCGCCGCTCTGGATTGCTTCGTCGCATCCGCTCCTCGCAATGACGGCGAGGTCGGAGGCAGACATTTTCAAATGATTGTCCTGATTCGTATCCCTGCGCAGGCAGGGATCCATCTCCCGGATGATGATCTTGGCGCGAGCTGGAGATGGACCCCTGCCTGCGCAGGGGCACCAGACATCCTCTCCCTATGGGAGAGAATGAACGCAATGTGCTCCGCACTCGATGCGGAGCTCTGACGGCAAGAATTTGCACCGCCGAAATACTCCGCATCAAGTGCGGAGCACGCGCTTTACAACCGATATTCACCCGACAGGATCTTCGCATGTTCCGCCTTGGTCAGCGCGGCATAGCCCTCCACATCCGGCTTGCAGAACCAGATCGGGTCGGTGATCGCGTTGACGTCAAAACCTTCCTTGACCAGCTCGACCTTGCGATATTTGAACGTGCCGGTGGTCTGCGCCTCCGGCTCGATCCGGATGAACAGGGGTACCGCATAAGGCGGCATTTCCGCGGCCAGAAAGGCGCGCAGTCCGGATATGTCGAAATCATCCGCCACGGTCAGCGAGGCCATGCCGGCGCGGCCGTCGGTGCCGGGGACTTCGACACCATAGACATTTGCGGTTCTGATCCCGGGATATTGCGAGAGGATTTCGGAGACTTCATTGGTCGCGACATTTTCGCCTTTCCAGCGGAACGTGTCGCCGATCCGGTCCTTGAAATAGATATAGCCGGAGCGGTCGCGGCTCATCAGGTCGCCGGAGCGGAACCAAGCGTCGCCCTTTTCGAACACGTCGCGCAGGATTTTCTTCTCGGTCGCTTCCTTGTCCTGATAGCCGGAAAAATCGGACGGGCTGTCCTTGAAAATGCGCCCGATCAGCTCGCCCGCCTCATCCCAGTCCGCCTTGATGCAGAAGCCGTCCTCGCCACGTATCGGCTGTTCTTCGGCGATATCGAATTTCACGATCCTGGTGTCGCCGAACTGTTTCTCCAGATATTTCGGTATCCGGCCGACCGCGCCGATCTTGCCGTCAAAGTTCATCAGGAAGATATTGCCCTCGGTCGAACCATAGATTTCGAGCAGCTTGGGCACCTGGAAACGGTCGACAAATTGCTGCCAGATATCGGCGCGCAGGCCATTGCCGATGCCGACCCGGACCTTGTGCGCGCTTTGCTTGGGATGGTCGGGCTGGTTCAGCAGATAGCGGCACAGCTCGCCAATATAGACGACCACCGTCGCGCCATAATCGGCGGCGTCGTCCCAATATTGCGAGGCGGAGAATTTGCGCCGCAAGATCGCCGACGCGCCGCTCAGCAAGGCACCGCCCATGCCGATAAAGCCGCCGGTCACATGATAGAGCGGCAGGGTGATATAGATGCGGTCCTCGGGCGTCAGCGGGCAGGTCGAGATGGCAATGCGGAAGCTGCGCCGGGCGCGGGCATGGGAAATGCGCGCTGCCTTGGGCAGGCCGGTGGTGCCCGATGTATAGACATAGAGGAACAGGTCCCTGCCGGTCATATCGGCGCGGTGGCTCTGGTCCGGGCGATTATCGGGCAGGGCGGCCAACGCGCTGTTGAGGTCCTCACCAACCTCGCCGTCCCAGTCCCACAGCGCCGGTGCGCCTTCCAGTTGGTCCGCAATATACGACACCCGCGGCGCCAGATCGGCGGTGGTGATCACTGCTTTCGTGTCGACGATGTTCAGGCAGTGGGCGAGGCCGGCGCCCTCCAGATTGCTGTTGATCAGCGCGGTGACGATCCCCACCTTCGACAGGCCGAACCAGGTGGCGACAAAATCGGGCGCGTTTTCCATGAACAGGGCGACCGTGTCACCCGCCTTATAACCCTGCGCCAGCGCCCAGTGCGCGATCCGGTTGGCGCGTGCCTCAAACTCCGCATAGGTCACCGTGTCGCCTTCGAAATGAAAGGCGATATTGTCCGGATAGCGGTCGATCGTGGCCTCGATATCGTCCGTGATCAATAGGGGGGCGTCGGCGTCAATATCCTTGACCTGCGCCATCACATTTTTGAGCGACCGCGTGAAATGGACCTCGCGCTTGATGACGCTGAATATTCCCATGGCTTCTCTCTCCTCAGACCTGAAGCGAGTGTGACAGCTAAGCCGATAGATTTCAACGCCCCTTGAGCGATAGAAAATCGCGGATGATGTCAGATATCTGCGATGATCTTTGGCAGCAGCGCATCGAGCAGCGGCATGCCCCTGGGCGAGATTGTCAGCCGTCCCTGGTCCGCGTCGAGCAGACCCAATTGACCGAGGTGATCTACGGCTTTCTGGTCAACCATCTGCGCCGCCGCCAGTCCGGTCTTCCCTGCCAGCGCGTCCAAATCCACGCCCTCCGCCAGCCGAAGCCCCATCATCAGCGCTTCCATCGCCCGCGTCTCGGGCGACAGGGGCTGCTCGACCTTCAGCCCGTTGCCGTTGCGCTCTACCGCCGAGAGAAAATTCTCCGGCTTCTTGTGCCGCTCGGTCACTTGTTCAAGCCGCCGACCGTGCGCGCCGGGGCCGATGCCGACATAGTCTTCATAGCGCCAGTAGGTCAGATTGTGACGGCTTTCCTGACCGGTCTTGGCGTGATTGCTGATCTCGTAGGCGGGCAGGCCGGCTGCCGTCATAATGCTGCGGTTGAGTTCGAACAGATCGGCGCAATGGTCATCGTCGGCCGGGACCAGCTTGCCGGTCCGCACCAGCGTCTCGAACCGCGTGCCCGGCTCGATGGTCAGCTGATAAAGCGAGAGATGGCCGGTGCCGAAGCTTAGCGCGCGCTCCAGTTCTGTCTGCCAGTCGTCCAGGGACTGACCGGGACGGGCATAGATCAGATCAAAACTGACCCGGTCAAAAGCCTTTTGCGCGGTATCCAGTGCGGCGAGACCCTCGTCGACATCATGCGCGCGGCCGAGAAACTCAAGCGTCTGGTCGTCGAGCGACTGCAGACCGAGCGATACCCGGTTGACGCCGGCCTTGGCCAGATCGTGGAAATTTGCCGCCTCGACCGAGGACGGATTGGCTTCCAGTGTGATCTCGATATCGTCGGCAAAGCCCCAATGGCGTTCCGCCGCGGCGATCAGCGTCTCGACCAGCGCGGTCGGCATCAGCGAAGGCGTGCCGCCACCAAAGAAGATGCTCGACAGCATGCGTCCGGGCGTCAGCGCCGCTTCATGCGCCATATCGGCGAGCAGCGCGGCCTGCCAGACGGCTATATCCACCCGCTCGCGGACATGGCTGTTGAAGTCGCAATAGGGGCATTTGGAGACGCAGAACGGCCAGTGGATGTAGAGCGCCAGCGGTCCCGTAACGGACTTGTTAACCTCTGGCTTTCTATGGTCGGGATCATGCATAAGTTCCGCGCCCTTAGCCCTATCTTCGCGATCGCGCCACTATTAGCGGCCTGTTCCGTCATGCCGCCGCAGATTCCCTATCAGGACACGGCGGTCGAACGGTCCGTCCCGCCGCCGCCCGCACCGCGCGTCGCGGAAAACCGCGCGCCCCGCGCCGTGCCCGTTCCTGCGCCGCAAACCGCCAGCCCCCTGCAGCAGGTGATGATGCGCGCGCATAACCAGACCCGTGCCCGGGTCGGCGCGCCGGACCTGCAGTGGAGCGACCAGCTGGCCATGGATGCCGCCCTATATGCGCGATCCATGGCCCGGACCGGCAGATTCGGACATGACAGCCAGTCGGGGCGCAGTGAGCGACAGGGGGAAAATCTCTGGATGGGCACGCGCAACGCCTATGACCACAGGGCCATGATCAGCTCGTGGGTCGAGGAAGACCGCTATTTCAAGCCCGGCCGCTTCCCCGAGAACAGCACCACCGGCAACTGGAGCGACATCGGCCATTATACCCAGATCATCTGGCCGACGACCCGGCGCGTCGGCTGCGCCATGGCGAGCAGCGCGCATTGGGACTATCTGGTCTGTCGCTATAGCCCGGCGGGTAATGTCATGGGCAGGGATCCGTTGCGGGGGTAGGTTAACCCGTCATGCCAGCGAAGGCTGGCACCCAACCCGCCTATGTGAGTCTCACAACCCCTGGTTTAGGCCCCAGCCTTCGCTGGGGTGACAAGTCAAAAACAGCTCTCGACCAGTTTCCGGAACGCATCGGCCCGGTGGCTCATCGCCTGTTTCTGCGCCGGATCGAGTTCTGCAAATGTCTCGGTAAAACCAATCGGCTGGAACACCGGATCATAGCCGAAACCCAAAGTCCCGCGCGGTGGCCAGACGAGATTGCCCTGAACACGGCCCTCGAACACTTCCGAATGGCCATCCGGCCATGCCAGCGCCAATGTGCAGGCAAAATAGGCGCTGCGGTCGACGTCGGGGCCTTGCTCGGCCAGTTTTCCCTCGACCTTGCCCATCGCCATATACCAGTCGCGGCCGGGCTCGCCTTCAAACCATTGCCGTTCGGCCCAGTCGGCGGTGTAGACCCCCGGCTTGCCGTCCAGCGCCGCCACGCACAATCCGCTGTCATCGGCCAGCGCCACGCAACCCGAACCCTCTGCACTCGCGCGTGCCTTGAGCAGCGCGTTTTCGGCGAAGGTCGTCCCGGTTTCCTCCGGCTCGGGCAGATCGAGGTCACCCGCCGACACCGGTTCGATCCCGAAAGGTTCCAGCAACGCCCGAATTTCGCGGACCTTGCCCTGATTATGGCTGGCGATCACGAGGCGTCCGGGGGTGAGTTTGCGGTGGGTCATGGGCATTCGCTTTCCAGTCATCCTCTCCCATAGGGAGAGGCAAGTGAAACTTGCGAGCTTGCTCGCTAGTGGAACTCGGTGAGGGGCTGGAAACCTCGAAGGGATTAACCCCTCACCGACTGCGCCTAAGGCAATGAATTGCCAAGGCTTGTTGCCTCTCCCCATGGGAGAGGATCATATTCCGTTCGTGCTGAGCTTGTCGAAGCACCTCTCGAGGAGAAGTGCCCTTCGACAGGCTCAGGGCGAACGGTGGTTCTTGTAGTCAAATCCTAACCGACCGCCTTGTCCTGCGCCTCGAAAATCTGGCCGCAGCCGATTTTCGCCAGCCGCATCAGCCGCATAAGGCCTTCGTCGTCAAAGGTCTGACCCTCGGCAGTCGCCTGCGCCTCGGCGATATTGCCGTCGCCGGTCAGCACGAAATTGGCGTCGGCGCCGGCGTTGCTGTCCTCGTCATAGTCGAGGTCGAGAACCGGCGTGCCGTCAAAGATACCGCAGCTGATCGCCGCGATCTTCTGCTGGATCGGGTCTTCCTTGAGCACTTTCTGGTCGAGCAATCCGTTGACCGCCAGCCGCAGCGCCACCCAGGCGCCGCTGATCGAAGCGGTCCGCGTGCCGCCATCGGCCTGGATCACGTCACAATCGAGCGTGATCTGCCGCTCGCCGAGCTTCTTCAGATCGACGACGCTGCGTAAAGAGCGTCCGATAAGCCGCTGGATTTCCTGCGTTCTGCCCGACTGTTTGCCGCGCGCCGCTTCGCGCGATCCTCTTGTGTGGGTGGCGCGGGGCAGCATCGAATATTCGCCGGTAACCCAGCCGGTACCCTTGCCGCGCATCCATGGTGGCAGGCTCGTCTCGATGCTGGCGGTGCACAATACCCGCGTATCGCCAAAGCTGATCAGGCAGCTTCCTTCGGCATGTTTGGTAAATCCGGTTTCGATGGAAATGGCGCGCATTTCGTCCGGCGCACGGCCCGATGGTCGCATGATTGATTCTCCTGTGGCTTGGTTGAGGGTTGCTTAGAGAAAGACGCAAGCGGTTGCCACCCTATTCCTTTCCCGGAAAATGGTCATCATCCAGCCGTCATTGCGAGGAGCGAAGCGACGCGGCAATCCAGGGCGTTTGCGCGTGCCGCTCTGGATTGCTTCGCTCCGCTCGCAATGACGAGTGAAATTGTCATCCTCTCCCATAGGGAGAGGCAAGCAAGACTTCCCCGGATGCAATCCGGGGTTGGTCGCGCTCGGTGAGGGGTTATGCCCTCTCGGCAATCCAAACCCCTCACCGACCTGCGCTAGTCATTAAAGATGCCAAGCTGCGGTTGCCTCTCCCTATGGGAGAGGGTGAGGATTGCGTGATTTATGTGCTCCGCACTTGATGCGGAGCTCTGGCGGCTGGGAGCGCTATTCGCCGGACCAGCTCCGCATCAAGTGCGGAGCACACGACACTCAACTGCACGCTGGAAACATCGCTTTGGTTCACCTATCTATCACCCATGCCCAACACCCCGATCACCGAAATGACCACTCGCGCCCAGGACATTTTCCGCGTCATAGTCGAATCCTATCTCGACAGCGGCGCGCCTGTCGGGTCGCGGACCATTTCCAAGGCGCCGGGTCTGGAACTCTCGCCCGCCTCGATCCGCAATGTGATGCAGGATCTCGAAGAACTGGGCCTGCTCGCCGCGCCGCATACCAGCGCCGGGCGGATGCCGACCGAACTCGGCCTGCGGCTGTTTGTCGACGGTATGATGCAGGCGGCGGCCCCGACGCAGCAGGAACGCGACGCGATCGAGAGCCAGATTACCGAAAAGGGGCCGGTCGAGGATGCGCTGCGCGCGACGACCTCGATTCTGTCGGGCCTGTCCTCCTGCGCCGGTCTGGTGCTGGTGCCCAAGCGCGAGCCAAGGCTCAAACAGTTCAGTTTCGTCAAACTGTCCGAGGGGCAGGGGCTGGCGATCCTCGTGTCGCAGGATGGCGCTGTCGAAAACCGCGTGCTCGATCTGCCGCCGGGCGTGTCGGATTCCGCCTTGGTCGAGGCCGGCAACTATCTCACCGCGCGCTATGGCGGCATGACGCTCAGCCAGGCTCTCTCCACCGTCGACCGCGAGATCAGCGCCGGCGAGCTGGCGATCGACAAGGCTTCGGAAGATCTGGTCAAGGCCGGCATGGTCACCTGGAGCCGCGATCCGGCGGACCGGCCGGTGCTGATCGTGCGCGGTCAGGCGAACCTGCTGGAGGAAAGCAATCTGCAGGATCTCGACCGCGTACGGCGGCTGCTCGACGAGCTGGAGGGCAAGCAGGAAATCGCCCGCCTGCTTGACAATGCCCGCGACGCCGAGGCGGCGAAAATTTTTATCGGCGCGGAAAATAAATTATTCTCCCTTTCTGGTTCATCTGTGATAGCGGCGCCCTACAAAGACAGTGACGGACAGGTGGTCGGCGTGGTTGGCGTAATCGGCCCGACAAGGTTGAATTACGCGCGCGTCGTACCCATGGTAGACTTTACCGCGCAGAGCCTGTCGCGTTTGTTGACCAAATGATAGAAATTAGAGTGATTTAGAACATGAGCGATACCAAGCAGAATCCCGGACAAGACAATGGCGACGCCGCGGCCGCAGCCGAGCTGGATGGCGTGCCGGAGTCGATGAAAAGCGGCGGAGAAGGTGAATCTTCCCAGCCGGAAAATTCCGACAATCGGATCGAGGCGCTGGAGAATGAACTGGCCGAAGCCCAGCAGGCGGTTCTCTATGCCCAGGCCGAGACCCAGAATGTCCGCCGCCGCCTCGAAAAGGACGCGCAGGACGCCCGCGCTTATGCCGCTACCGGCTTTGCCCGCGACATGCTCTCGGTCATGGACAATATGAACCGCGCCCTCGAAGCCATTCCCGCCGAGGTCAAGGACGAGGAAAAGTGGAAGGGCCTGATCAACGGCATCGAAGCCACCGGCCGCGAGCTGCAATCCGTGTTCGAGAAAAACGGCATCAAGCGCGTCGCCTCGGTCGGCCTGCCGCTCGATCCCAACCAGCATCAGGCAATGGTCGAAATTCCCACCGCTGACAAAGAACCCGGCACGATCGTACAGGAAATGCAGGCCGGTTATATGATCAAGGATCGGCTGTTGCGGCCTGCGTTTGTGGGTGTGGCGAAGAAGCCGGAGGAATAGGCTCTTTCGTCCGGATGGGTCGAGCCTTCGCAGAAGACCTGACCATATCCCGTCATGCCAGCGCAGGCTGGCATCCAGCCCGCCTATGCAAGTCTCGCCACCCTCGGTTGAGGCCCCAGCCTTCGCTGGGGTGACGGTCGATTTAACGCACCTATTTAGACTCTGATAAAGCAGGCGGAATGACTTTTTCGGCTGAACATGCTATATTTCCATTTCGTTCCGTTGGCTGCCGCCAGCGTGATTTTCCTCTCCCGGAGGGAGAGGGCAACGAGACTTGGCAATTCATTGCCTAGGTCGTGGACTCATAAAATCTTAGCCAGAGTCTGGTTGACGCGAGTGCGACGGTGGCGAGGAAGTTTCTGGCGAGCTTGTCGAAGCGGGTGGCACATCTTCGGAAGTGCTTGAGTTTACAGAAGTATCTTTCGACCAGATTGCGCTGACGATATATGTTCGCGGCGACTGAGCGTTGTATCTTGCGATTGCGCTGGGTTGGGATATGGGCTGTGGCACCCATGGCCTCGACCTGTTCGACCAGGGCGCGGGCATCATAACCCCGGTCGGCGACGAGATGGCGTAGGCGTTTCAGGCTGGCGACCAGACCGGCGGCGGCCGCATGATCGGATATCTGGCCTTGCGACAGGGCGAGACGGATTGGCAAGCCCTCGGCATCGACCACGGCATGCAGCTTGGTACTCAGTCCCCCACGAGAGAGACCAATGGCGTGATCCGGGCCCCCTTTTTACCACCGCTGGAATGCTGGTGAGCGCGAATGATGGAACTGTCGATAAATGCCATGGATTCTGGCGAACCTGCTGCCAAGGCATTGAATATATTAATCCAAACACCAGCCTTCGCCCATCGGTTGAAGCGATTGTAGACCGTCGTGTACGGGCCATAGCGTGCCGGAAGGTCCCGCCAGGGCGAGCCCGTGCGCAAAATGTAAAAAATACCGTTTAGTACCCGCCGGTCATCCACCCGCGCCACGCCGCGCGGCTTGTTGGGCAATAGCGGAGCGATAATCGACCACTCCGCATCACTCAAATCAAATCGTGCCATGATACACCTCCTCTAAAGACAGTGAATCACATCTATTGCGCTATGGGAATCCCCTTTATGAGTACACAACCTAGTCGCAGTGGGTGAGGGGTTTAGACAGGCCATGAAGAAGCGCCTGACTCCAGTCGCAAGAAAACTCCGAAGAAACAGAACCGATGCAGAAGCTTTGCTCTGGTCGCGCCTTCGCAATCGCCAGCTCGAAAATACGAAATTTCGGTTTCAGGCCCCCTTTGATGACTATATAGCTGACTTTCTATGTCATTCGGCCAGCCTCATAATTGAACTGGACGGGGGTCAGCATGTCGACAGCCCTGAAGACAAGAATCGCGATGCTGTCATGGAGATCGCGGGCTATCGGGTGATCCGATTCTGGAACAGCGAGGTGTTTGAGAACCTGGAGGGCGTCCTTGAGGAAATTCGGCTGGCAATACTGGAGGGCAAAGAAGATCAACCCCTCACCGAGCGCGACTAGTTCGCTTCGCTCTCAAGTCTTGCTTGCCTCTCCCTCTGGGAGAGGATGAAATTATTCCGTCAGGCCGGCGCAGGCAGGCACCCAGTCCGCTTATGGGGATCTCACCAACCTTGGATCAGACCCCGGCCTTCGCTGGGGTGACGGAGGTCTTCGCCGGCTGAGATGTGCAAGATGTTTTGGGGCTGATGTCCAGCATCGTCAGTTCGTTCTCCGCTTTTGCGATACCGATCCGAACATTTCTCAAGTCATCCATCGACATAGCCGTTATTTTTCGGACTGGAGGCTGGCAGATTTGAGCGGCATTTTCGAATAAGATAATGATTTCAGATCCCCGCGTTGCCCAACTCATCTCAGAGTGCGCAATGTCGGATCTAAACTGAGCGAACGGCCTGAATGCGGTCAAGCGCATCTTCATCTTTTTAGCAAGCTTCGATGGATTTTCGTCTTGATCGAGCAGTTTTTCCATCTGATCGATTTTCTGAGAAAGCATCATTGCCGGTTTCTGGAACAGTGAAATCTGATTGAACAGCCATCGCTCCACAGATGCGCATTCAGCGATAATCTTGCTATGCAGAATATGTGCCTCATCCATATTGAATGTGGTTGAAAGCTCGCTCACGGCTTGGACCGCTTTGATATCGAGAGACATATCATTCATCGCGCATCTCTAGCGCAAATCATTGAATATATCCTAAACGACGGCAGGCACTTAGGCCTCCGTCAGGCCAGCGAAGTCTGGCATCCAGCCCGCTTATGGGAGTCTCGCTACCCTTGGTTTAGGCCCCGGCCTTCGCCGGGGTGACGGGTTGGACCGCAATCCGCGCAAAGACCCAGCCACCGATAGCACCTGCGAGCACTTGCGACAGGAAACCCATGGTCGACCGTGCGCCGCTGATCGGGATGGTCTGGAACACCATATACATGGCGCCCAGCGTGACGGCGATCGCGGCGGCTCCGGCAATCGGGTAGGCGACGCGCGCCAGATTGGGCAGAAAACGTTTCAACAGGGTGGCGATCAGAAAGCCGAGCAGCAAGGCAATGGCGATGATTGCCAGGTAGGCGACCATGTTGGACAGGTCGAACAGCGTCATGTTCAGGCGGTCGCCAAGGCTCACCGAAATATCGTGCATGGCGATGACCGCTTGAGAATTCAGCGCGGTCCCGACGACATAGGTCGCCAGCGCCGCCGCAATCAGCCCCAAAATCCAACGAACAAAGCGCGCCATGAAATTCTCCTGTCAGCGGCCCAGCCTAAAGGCTTTGCCGGGACTGGCAAGAGCTGAATTAGAGAGGCTGGCCAGACCGGATAAACTTGATAGACTGGGCGATCAAACAGGGGGCTTATATGCGAAACTTCAAGATCATCCTTTCCGTTGTCGCATTGGGCGCGCTGGCGGCCTGTTCGAACCAGGGGGCCTCGTCGAGCGGCACGAAGACCAGCGAAGCCGCTGGCCGTGTCGAGGCCGGGCCGGTCAATTACACGATCGAGACGGTGGCTGAGGGTCTCGACCATCCCTGGTCGCTCGCCTTTCTGCCCGACGGGGCCATGCTGGTCACTGAGCGCACCGGCAAGCTGAAGCATATTGCCCCGGACGGGACCGCAACGCTGGTCCATGATTTTGCCAGCGGCGAGGAATATCCCAAGGTTCACACCGCCGCCGGCGCGCAGGCAGGCCTGTTCGACGTGGCACTGCACCCCGCTTTTGCCGAAAATGGTCTGCTCTATATTTCCTATGCGGCCGATCAGGGTGACGGCACCAACACGCTGTCGCTGATGCGATTTGCATATGGCGAGACCGATGGCCAGCCACGGATCAGCAACGGCGAGCAGATTTTCGCTGCCGCGCCGAGCCGGATTCAGGGCAATCACTATGGCGCGCGGATCATCTTCCTGCCCGGCGGGACCTTGATGATGCCGGTCGGTGATGCTTTCCATTTTCGCGAGGAAGCGCAGAAACTGGACAATCATTTCGGCAAGATCGTCCGGCTGAATGACGATGGTTCGGTGCCGCAGGACAATCCCTTTGTCGGGAAAGAGGGCGCGCTGCCGGAAATCTGGAGTTACGGTCACCGCAATCCGCAGGGGGTCATTCTCGCGGCGGACGGTCGCGTGCTGGAAAATGAACATGGCCCGGCGGGCGGCGATGAAATCAACGAGATCAAGCGCGGCGCCAATTATGGCTGGCCGACGGCCTCTTACGGGCTGGATTATTCCGGTGGCCGGATTTCGCCTTATGAAGCGTTCGGCGGCACCGAACAGTCGCTGGTTCATTTCACGCCATCGATCGCGCCATCCGGCTTTGCGCAATATGCGGGAGCGGCCTTTCCGGAGTGGCAGGGTGATCTGTTCCTTTCGGCGCTGGCGCTCAAACATGTGCGCCATGTAGACATGAACGCCGACGGATCACTCGGAAAACAGGCGGAACTGTTCGGCGAGCTGGGCACGCGTTTTCGCGATGTCAGAGCCGGCCCGGACGGGTTTCTTTATCTGCTGACCGAAGACGAGAGCGGGCCGACCAGCAAGATTTTGCGGGTCCGGCCGAAATAGGCGCGCATCTCAGCTAGAAAATAGAATTGCCCATGCCGCCGTCGACCACCAGACTCTGTCCGGTGGCGTAACCCGCCATTTCGCTGCAGAACATCGCGACGAACATGCCCATATCTTCCGCGTCGCCGAAGCGTCCGACCGGGATCCGGACCTGTTTGACGAATTTGGCAACTTCCTCGTCATAGCTGGTGCCATTGGTCTCGGCCTGGCTGTCGAACATATCCCTGATCCCGTCCGTGTGATGCATGCCGGGGAGGATATTGTTGATCGTCACGCCATGTTTGGCGACCTGTTTCGCTACTGCAACCGTATAATTGACCAGAGCCGCACGCGGTGGCCCCGACAACACGCGCATCGCGGCGGGATATTTGGCCGCGCCGGTCGCGATATTGACGATCCGGCCCCATTTGCGCTCGACCATGCCGTCTATGGTTGCCTTGATGAATTCCACCGGGCTGAGCAGGGTCAGCGACAGGGCCTCCTCCCATTCCGCGCGGCCGACCGTGCGGAAATCGCCGGAGAAGGGGGGAGGCGAGCAGGTGGCGACCAAGATATCCGGACTGGGGCAGATGGACAGGATCGCCTCGCGGCCCTCGTCGCTGCTGTGATCGGCGACAATCGGCGTGATATTGGCGCCGGTTTCGCGGGCCAGCTCGTCGCACGTTTGCAGCAGCCGCTCCTCGCCGCGCGCGGTGACGTATAATTCGGTCTTTTCTCTCGCCAGTGCCAGAGCCGCCCCGCGCCCCAGTCCGGCGCTCCCGCCATTGACCAGCGCAATTTTGCCCGCAATTCCCAGATCCATATCGGCCTCTATTGTGAAAACTTGAGCGGCTGTTCTAGCGGGATCGTCGCGCCGTGCCGACTAGCCATTATGGGCAACGCCCAGCCTCAGTCTAGGCCATCGACATATACATGGCCGCCGCCAGCCCGAAGCCTCTCGGATCGCCGAGCAGGCCGGATTCCATTTTGTTCATGACATAGGAGAAGCACAGGCCCGCGTCCTGGTCGATGATCACCGACGATCCGCCATAGCCGCCCCAGAAAGCAGTATTGGCATTGGGGCTGATCGGCGTGGCCGGGTTGTTCAGGCCATAGCCCATGCCAAAGGTCAGCGGCAGGCCGAGCACCAGATCGGTGCCTTCGGTCTGTTTGTCGAATATCCGCTTCGTTCCGGCTTCCGACAGGATCGTCTTGCCGAAGGCCTGGCCGCCATTGGCCATGGCGGTCTGGGCGCGGACGATGCTGCGGGCATTGCCCTGACCATTGGCCGCCGGAATTTCCGCTTCGCGCCAGGCCCGTTTTCTCGGCTCGGTGGCGTCGACGCCGGGATTGGCAAAGGTTCGCCCGGCGATCGAATCCGGGTTGGGGGCAGGGCCGCTCTTCGGCGGCACCAGATTGGTGATGCGGCCGTCGAGCGATGCATCCGCGCCAATATGGAAATCCGCGCCGGTTGGCTCGGCGATTTCCTGACGGAAGAAATTGCCGA
The DNA here is from genome assembly GCF_002776575.1 of Sphingorhabdus sp. YGSMI21. Lineage (GTDB taxonomy): Bacteria > Pseudomonadota > Alphaproteobacteria > Sphingomonadales > Sphingomonadaceae > Parasphingorhabdus. The sequence goes on from NZ_CP022548.1 coordinate 2,562,637, forward strand.
TCGTCTGCCCGGTTACGCGGCGGACGATTTCGCCGATCAGATGGCCCTGGGTGAGGGCGTGATAGCCCGACTGCGTGCCCGGTTCCCACCACGGCTTCTGTTTGGCGAGAGCGGTGGTCATCCACTCCCAGTCGTAAAATGCGTCGCCCTCGATCTTCTCGTCCATGCCGGAGAGACCGGCACTATGGGAGAGAAAATGCCGGACTTCGACGTCTTCTTTGCCATTTTGGGCAAATTCCGGCCAATATTTGCCAGCTTTTGCATATAAATCGACATCGCCGCGGTCGGCGAGCAGGAGCAGCGACATGGCCGCCATCGTCTTGGTGCTCGACCAGACGTTGACCAGCGTGTCTTCCTGCCATGGCTGGGTGCGCGCCTCGTCGAGATGGCCGCCCCACAGGTCGACGACAAATTCTCCGTTCAGGGTGATCGCAACGGACGCGCCGAGATCGTCATGCTCGCTAAAATTATTGGCGAAGGCCGCTTTCACTGCTGCAAAGCGGGGGTCGCAGGTGCCATGTATCGGGGTTGTCATTGCTCTCTCCATCCTGATTTTAACTGCTTGGTTAACAGCTTGTGCGCGCGAGTCCAGTATCTTTAAAGCCGGTGCAGCGCAGCGCAGAGCACGAAATCACCCGGATTTTCTGTCTAATTTTCAGACGCTTGTGCATTTTTCGGCAATTTCCTGTTGCAAAGAACATTATAAGATATATCTTAAGAACATCTTAGATATAAAGAAAGATTAATAAATGAGACATGGAATGAAATTTGGAACCGGAGGCCCCGATGGGTCTGGACGTGGATCTGGCCGGGGGTCTGGCCGGGGCCGGGGCCGCGGAAGAGGCGGGCCGCCCGGCGAGAAATTCGCCCGGGCTTTCGCCCAGGCCGCCTTCGAAGGCGGCAAGGGCAAAAGGCGCGCCCGGATGTTCCGGCGCGGCGAACTGAAGCTGCTGACCTTGCACCTGATCGCCGAAGAACCGCGGCACGGTTATGATCTGATCCGTCAGATCGAGGAGCTGACCGGCGGCCATTATGCGCCCAGTCCGGGGATCGTCTATCCGACGCTGACCCTGATGGCGGAAATGGACCTGATCGACGAAAAGGTCGATGGCGACGGCAAGAAGATCTACTCGATCACCGAAGCGGGTTCTGCCCGTCTGGCCGAGGACGAGGCGCAGATCGCCGAGATTCTCGAACGGCTGGAAGGCGTATCCAAAATGGGCGAGGCCAGCGATGGCGCGTCCGTCCGCCGCGCGATGCACAATCTGAAAAGCGCGATCCGCATCCGGCTCGCCGAAGAAGAAAAGGGATCAGACAAGATCCTGGACGTCACCGCGATCATCGACGAGGCTGCGAGCAAGATCGAGCGGTTGAAATAGGTTACTGTCATCCCAGCGCAGGCTGGGATCCAACCCGCCTATGTGAGTCTCGCAGCCTTCGGTTTAGGCCCCAGCCTTCGCTGGGGTGACGGATCAAAGCTCGAGAACCATCTGGACATTGCACCGCGCATAAGGCGTGGGCCACAGATGATCAGCAGACAAATGTTGAAAGCCGCGCCGTTCGTAAAGACGGATTGCGGCTTTCAGTTCTGCATTGGTCTCGAGCCAGATGGCGTCCGCCCCCATAGCCGTCCCTTCCGCAATCAGCGCGTCCAGCACGGCCCGGCCAATGCCCTGACCACGCATATCTTTTTGCGCCGCCATTTTGATGACTTCCAGCCATTGCCGGCCATCCTGCGGGTCATGATGCGGGGGTAGGATCGCTCCCGCGCCGACTACCATATCGTCGAGAAGGGCAACGATGATCTGCCCGCCCTTGCCGAGAATAGATGCTTCCAATTCTTCCAATTGTTGACGGTCGCTGTCCTCGAGAACAAAATATTCCTCGATCCAGTCGCGGTTGAGATCAATGAAGGCCTGACGGTCTTCCTGGCGGTAGCGACGGGTTGTTACGGGCATCAGAATATCCCGAACAATATCACCGCCATGATCGTCCCGATCACCGGTATCACAACAGTCAGCGCGCCCACCGCGCCATAAGCATCCTTGTGGGTTTCCCCGCAAACCGCGCGGATCGTGGTCACGACATAGCCATTATGCGGCAGGCTATCGAGCGCGCCGGAGGAAATGGCGACCACACGGTGCAGCTCGTCCGGCTGCGCACCGACATCCATATAATGAGGCGCGATCAGGGGTAGGGCGATCGACTGGCCGCCCGATGCCGAGCCGGTGAGACCGGCGATAACGGTAACCGCAATGGCCGCGCCGATCAGCGGGCTACCCGGAATATTTTGCACCAAAATGAGCGCTTCCTGAAAAGCTGGGGACAATTTCGCTACGGAGCCAAATCCAACCACGGCGCAGGTATTGGTGATCGCGACAACCGCGCTGGTCGCGCCGCGCGAAAAGGCGTCCGGCATGGATTTCAGCTTCTGATAACCGACGATCAGGGCGACGACCGCGCCCGATCCCAGCGCCGCCACCAGCGCCCATTTATCAAGTGATTCCTGCGGCAGGATCGCCGACAGCGGGCCCATGTCCTGCGGATATTGGAAGATCAGAAAGATCGCGAGAACCGCGACCAGCGGCAGGATGCAGAGCAGGGGCGCAGGCAGATTGCTATAGTCGCTGTTCTGGTCATCCGTTTCGCGGCCGACAAAATGCTCGCCCCTGGCGACGGCACGCTTGACCATATGGTTGAGCCAATATTGCCCGGTAACCGCCATGAACAGCGCGATCACCAGACTGACCTGCCAGCCGGCATAAGCGGTGGTGCCGAGATATTCCATCGGGATCAGATTCTGGATTTCCGGGCTGCCGGCGCTGGTCATGGTGAAGGTGACCGACCCGAAGGCCAGCGCTGCCGGGATGAAGCGCCGGGGCAAATCCGCCTCGCGAAACAGATGCACAGCGAGCGAATAGACGCTGAACGACACGATGAACACGCTGACCCCGCCATAGGTGAGGATCGCGCAGGCGGCGACCACCGCGAGCACGGCATGTCTGATCCCGATCTTCTCGATCACCCAATGGGCGACGCTGGCGGCCGCGCCGCTGGCCCCCATGATCTCGCCGAATATCGCGCCGAGCAGGAACATGAAGAACCAGCTTTTAAAGAAGCCGACGAAGCCGTCCATATAGGCCGTCGCGAAATCAGGAGCGCCTGCAGCGGCCAGCGGTGGCAGCCAGGCAATGCCGCTGGTGAGCGCGACAAGTGCGGCGGCAACCGGCCCGGCGATCAGGATATTCACTCCCCGCACCGTCATCCAGATGAGCAGCGCCAGTCCGCCGATTAGACCGATTGTCGATAGCATATTGTCCCCCGAAACTTGACCGCTGCCTCATGGCAGAGGGCAAGCTCCGGGTGCAACTGCTAAAACCACCATCTTTAATGGACGGGCGCCGCCCTTATCAGATCAATTGCGCCCGGTTCTCGTCGCGGTGTTTCTTCAGATATTTCATAAACGGCGTGCCGCCTGTGCCGACCTCGGTATCATTGCCTTTGCCGTTTGACGCCTGCTTGTTGATATAGCTGGCCGCATATTCCAGATGGCGTGTGCGGAACCGCGCAACCTGCTCGACGCTGGCGTTGAAAGCCTTTCTGAGCGCCGCATCGCCGCTGGCGATGGCAAAATCCCGTAATCTGGAGTGTTCACGCAAGTCCTCGATGAAGCGGCGGTGCTGGACAGGCCGATAGGCGTGCAGTTCGTCGAGAAAACTGCGCAGAGGGTCATTGCCGTGCTGCACCTGGAACAAGGCGTCCATGCTGGGCACGATCGAGCTTTGTGATCCGGTCTGGCCGCGAAACGACTGGCCCTTGCTCTGATATTTCTCGACCCCTTCGTAGATCAGGCCGTCGGGCAGCGCCGGATTGTTCGCCCAGCCGTGGATATAGGGCCGCACACGCTGATAATAGATATAGGGATCACAGCGGTCCGGCATCCGGTCGAAGATCGCGTTTACCGCGTCCCAGTGGCTGTCCATTTCCTCAAGCAATGCCGTCGCTCTAGCGGTGTCTTCTGCACGGGCGGCTTCGACCAGATCGCAGGCGAGGCCGAGAAGCGGACCGGCCGCTGCCTCGATCGCGACATGGATCAGGACGAACCAGTTTTCATCCGCTCCGCCGCAGAAATTCTGCACCATATAGACATTGTCGAGCGTGATCGAGCCTTGCCGGTCCAGCCGCGCCCAATTGTCGAGCACATAGCCGCTATAGGGCAGCAACGGCGCCTGATCGAGCCGGTCGGCAACGGCCACCATCGGCCGGGCGAGATTGGCGGGCAGGGCGGTCGGCGGGTCGCTCTCGCCCCAGACATAAGCCTGCACGAGGAAAGAATAGCGGACCATCGCGACCCGGACCTGTTCTTCGGGCGCGTTGGCCGCCCAGTCGTCGAGGTCCAGCACCGGTAATTGTTCCAGCCAGTGTCGCACCCTGCCGGTGGTCATCAGGCCGGAGAGATTCTTCGCCGCCTGCACGATCGGGACAAAAATATCGGGAAGGTCAATATCGACAATTTCGAAATGCGAGAGAAATCCGCGGGAAGCGGACATATCATAATCGGACAATTTCATAAGGTCACCATTGGCGCAAGCGCGGGTTGGGCCGCTTGCTCAATGAGCGTGATGGTATCAAATGAAATCAAACGGGGCAAACCGATTTTCACGACCATCGGGAGACGCAACCGGTCGCATGTGGAAAGCGTTCTGGCCTGCAAATTTCCCCCGTTCAGGAACCATTGCCGGGCCAGCGTGTTCATTGGCTGACCGAACAATTTTCGAGGAGTGTCAAAATGATGATATGGGCAAGACAATTGGCGATCGCTGCGACTGCGGCGTTCAGCCTGACCGCATGCGCGCAGAATTATGCGGCTGAAGGAGCCGGAGCCGGTGCCGCAGCGGGCGCCGCGATTGGTGCTCTTACCGGTGGTGACGTGCTGGAAGGCGCTGCTATCGGCGCTGCTGCCGGTGCAGCCGGCGGCTATTTCATCGACAAGGATGATGGCTGCGACGGTTATGACCGCAACGGCCGTCTGGACGATGACTGCTATGGCAAGCGTGGCTATCCGCGGGATCCGAGATAGAATCACCAACTTTTGAGCCGGGGCGCGGTTTCACTGGCCTGCTACCGCGCCTTGGGCTAACGCGCGCCTATGACCGGCGCGTTTCCTGGCCTGCGAGAGCAACACCCCTGGCGGCATGAACTGCGCGTCACGCTGGCGCTTGCATGGCCGCTGATCCTTTCGAACCTGACCATGGCCCTGATTGGCGCCACCGATGTGCTGATGCTCGGCTGGCTCGGGGCCCGCGAACTGGCTGCGGCAACGCTCGGCTTCAACCTCGCGATGACTGCTGCGATCTTCTGCATGGGTCTGATCACCGCCTCGGCGCCGATGATGGCGACCGAAATCGGCCGTATGCAGCACAGCGTCCGCGATGTGCGCCGGACCTTCCGCCAGGCCCTGTGGGCTGCAGTGGCGGTGCTCATTCCCTTCTGGATCCTGCTCTGGAACACCGAAAGCCTGCTGCTTCTGTTCGGCCAGCAGCCTGATCTTGCCGCCATCGCCGGCACCTATATCAGCGCCTATATGTGGTCGATCCTGCCATTTCTCTTCTTCATCATATTGCGCAATTTCATTTCAGCACTGGAACAGCCGGTCTGGGCGCTTGTCATCAGCGTTGTCGGTGTATTGTCCAATGCCCTGTTCAACTATGCGCTGATTTTCGGCAAGTTCGGGCTTCCCGAATTCGGCGTCGTCGGTGCCGGGATCGGCAGCGTGCTGACCAATATGTTGATGTTCGGCGGCATGGTGCTGGTCGTCCTGCTGCACAAGCGTTTCCGCCGCTATCACCTGTTTGGCCGTTTCTGGCGCAGCGACTGGCCGCGCTTTCGCGCTATGTGGAAGCTCGGTTTGCCAATCGCCATTACCATGGGGCTGGAAGGCTCGGTCTTCGGCGTCGCCGCGCTGCTGATGGGGCTAATCAGCGCAGAATCCGTAGCCGCCCACGCCATCGCTCTGCAACTCGCCGGCTTGACCTTCATGGTCCCCATGGGGCTGGGGCAGGCCGCGACGGTGCGTGTCGGGATCCAATATGGCCGGAAAAACCGTGCCGGGGTCACGCGCGCGGGCTGGGTCAGTTTTGTCCTCGGCACTTCCTTCATGGCGGCTATGGCCCTGATATTCGTTCTGGCCCCCGATTTCCTGATCTCGATATTCATCGACGTGAGCGCTCCGGGCAATGCCGAGGTTGCGGCGCTCGCCGTGAGCTTCCTGGCGATTGCCGCGATTTTCCAGATCGTCGACGGTGCCCAGGTCGTCGGAGCGGGCATGCTGCGCGGCCTGCACGACACGACGATGCCGATGCTGTTCGCCCTGATGGGTTACTGGTTCATCGGCATCGGTCTCGGTGCCGGCCTGGCCTTTTGGCAGGGCTGGCAGGGGGTCGGCATCTGGACCGGTCTCGCCGGCGGACTGAGCGTGGTCGCGCTACTGATGCTGGCCCGCTGGATAATGCGCGAAAGACTGGGATTGCTGCCGTTCCTCAATGCGAAGGAATAAGCGGTCGAACCTAGCTGGCAGGAGCCGTGGACTCCGGTGTTTCCGCAGCCTGCAGGATCAATTCTCCCAATCTCGCCTCCAAAGGCGCGATCGTTGTCGCATCCGCCTTTGCTGCTCGCAAGATTTCGATGCTGGTCGACAGGCTGTTGATCTTTGCCTGCAGCTGATAATTCTCGTTCATCATCGTGAAGCGCTCCTGATTGGCAGAAGCTGTCATGAGCGATTGCAGCCCGGTGCCGAACGAGCAGGCCTGATGATATTCATTCACCGTGCGTATCATCTCGTCCACATTATATTCGTAGATGCTTTTGGCCCTGTTCCCGGACATTTTTCCCAGAATTTCGGCTCTCTTCACGTCGATCGCATTGGTTATCGCCGTCGTCAGCTGGTTTTTCCAGATATTGGCGTTGAGATGGTCGCGGCTACTGCTGGTAAAGGCAGCGCCTCCCGACAGGATCGATTTCGCCAGATCGCCCGTGACGATCGACGATATCGTGGAAAGTCCGGTGGTCATGATGCCCAGGCCGGCGTTGGTGGTCGCCTCATTGGCAAAAATTCGTCCTTTCTCTATCGTGCAGATATCCTGGGAACGCTTGATGAGCACATCCTCCAGGCGGTTTCTGTAATAGGTATGGACGTCCTTCGCTTGCACCGTCGTGGCCGCGACAGGAGCGGCTGGTACAGCCACCTTCGGGGGCTTGGCAGGAGGCGGGGCCGGTTTTGCCACCGGCTTGGGGGCAGGCGCATACAGGCCGTTGCTCTGGAACATGACAGGCATTTTTTGGGGCAATATATAACCCGCCGCGACTTGATATGCCGGCTCCTTATCCATCGGGAATTTGAAACAGGAGAGGTTTATCGCGCCTTTCCAGCTCGTGGTATCGCCATAGACAAGTCCGCACGCGTCTTTCCATGTTCCGTCATCGTCCCGGTCATAGGAAGCAACCATATTGGGATTGATTCGCGCCTTGCTACCCAGTGTTTCGCCTACTGTGGTGCATCCGGTGATACTTAACGAAACAAGCAAAATAACTAAAGAATTGCTGCGATTTTTCACTCTCATTATTTGATTCCCCCTATAGCCAGTAATAGCGTCCCGTCCGGAACCTATCATATTTTCCGATGATACCGAATTTCTTCTTTCGAGTACGCGCGCGAGTAGTAGCCGGTAGCGCTGGCTCAGTCAGGAAAACAAAGGAGAGCCGGAGTCCTGCTGCCCGCGCTGTTCCAGCGAAATCAGGTCGGAACCGAGTGCTCCTTTCCGCATCAGGACAATTGCGTATGTCGGCCGTTTTTCCGCCCCGTTAATGGCCTCGGTCAGAAACCAGACAGGAACGGAATGACATGAAAAATTTACTGAAACGGGCGGTGGCCGCCACGGTACTTGCCTTCGGCCTGAGCGGAACGGCAATGGCGGGATCAAGCGACGGCAAAATCCAGATCAAGGCCTTGGCCACGCTGGTTGCCCCGGACGGAAAGATAACCTCGGTCGAACTGGACGATATCGGGCTGCCCGCCGGCACACAGACCAAGGCCGATGACAATTTCGTTCCCACGATCGCCGCCGAATATTTCTTCACGCCCAATATTTCATTGGAAACCATCTGCTGCGTCACCCAGCATGATGTGACCGGGACCGGACCTGTCGATGGCGCGGGACTGGTGTCGAACGCCAATATAATCCCGGCGACGCTGACCGCGAAATATCATTTCGGCGACGGTAGCGGGTTCAAACCCTATGTCGGCGCCGGTCCGACCTATTTCATCTTCATTGATGAAAAAGCCGGCGACACCGCCAAAGCGCTGGGCGCAACGCGTCAGAAGATGAATGACAAGATCGGTTTTGCCCTGCAGGCCGGCTTTGATCTGCCGCTCAACGACAGGGGGCTGGGCCTCAGCGTCGATGCCAAACGCTATTTCGTCAATACAACGGCGCGCTGGTATGCCGGCGACACCGAAGTTCTGAGGACCCGCCACCGGATTGACCCGTGGGTGATCAGCGCCGGCCTGGCCTATCGTTTCTGAATGTCGGTCAGGTCAATCGGGACGGGGATGGCCGGGAAGCTCTGCTTTCCGGCCATCTGCATTATCAGGTGCATGATGGGCTAAAAGGGCAGCAGCCCCTGATAATCGGCCAGGCGATAGCCGTTTTTCAAACGCGCTCCAGACTTGAGCAGAAAAAAGTGGCTGACGATTTCAGCCTGCTGCTCGATGCCATAGTCAGCGAAGGGCTTGCCTGGCCGCAGTTCATAATCATAGCGGCAGAACGGATGTCGCGCCAAGGGCAGGAATACGCCCTGCTGATGTTGCCAGACATGCACCATTTCGTGGATGAACAAGGCCTGGATATTCTGCGATGACCCGCAGAAATCATCGCAGAACAGATTGCTTTTCGGATGAAACCAGAGATTGCCGTCCGGCGCCATCGTTACCCTTGGGTTCTGGAACAGCCACCATTTGCGGTTGAAGACCCTTACCCTGTCATAGTTGATCGCTTGTCCGAACACCGACAGGCACAAATTGACTTCGGATCGGGTCAGCGCACGGCCTGTCACCGCGACGACTTATTCTTCGGTCACCGGAGCGGGATCACCGACTTTCCTGACCACGGCATCGATCTCGATGCGGTCATCGTTGGAGTAGATCAGGGTCATGGTCAGCAGGCCGCGCTTTTTCGAGCCTTCACCCACGCCCCAGATCATCAGATGCTTGCCGCCGGGTTCCAGCTTGACCGTTTTGCCCGCCGGGACGGGAATGGATGTGAGCTTTTCCATGCTCATCATGCCATTTTCCTCGGTCGTCTCGTGCATCTCCAGGCGCAGCACATCATCGGAGGTCACGCCGACCAGTTCCACATCGACACGGCCCCCGTGCAGATCCATATAGCCAGCTGACGGATTGCCTTCCACAGGGGACAGGTTGACCACCGCCTTGTCGGCATAAAGAATATCTCCCTGGCCGCAGGAAGCGAGTAATAATGATGCGGATGCTGCGAGCATGATAGAGAGCTTGTTCATTGTGACACCTCGTTAAACCGTTGTAATTCTGTCCCGATATGGGTGTTTTCCGTTGATTTTTCAAATGTAGGAGGACTCATGTCTTGTGCCAAGGAAAATGCCACCTATATCGCTTGACGAAGCCGTACGCGGTGCCACTTGAACAGGGCCGGGCGGCAATTTTGCTAATGTTAGAAAATTGATTGAGGGATTTATGGGTAAAGTTATCGGAATTGATCTGGGCACCACCAATAGCTGTGTTGCCGTTATGGACGGCGGCAAGCCGAAGGTTATCGAAAATTCGGAAGGCGCGCGGACCACACCGTCCGTCGTTGCATTCACCAAGGATGGCGAGCGCCTGATCGGCCAGCCGGCAAAGCGTCAGGCTGTCACCAATCCGGAAAGCACGATCTTTGCGGTGAAGCGCCTGATCGGCCGCCGGTTCGATGATCCGATGACGAAGAAAGACATGGAACTGGTCCCTTACGAAATCGTCAAGGGCAGCAACGGTGACGCATGGGTGAAAGCGGGCGGCGAAGATTACAGCCCGTCGCAGATTTCTGCCTACACGCTGCAGAAGATGAAAGAGACAGCCGAAGGCTATCTCGGTGAAACGGTGACCCAGGCGGTCATTACCGTTCCGGCCTATTTCAACGACGCCCAGCGTCAGGCAACCAAGGACGCCGGCAAGATTGCGGGCCTTGAAGTGCTGCGTATCATCAACGAGCCGACCGCTGCGGCGCTGGCTTATGGCCTCGACAAGAATGACGGCAAGACCATTGCTGTGTATGACTTGGGTGGCGGTACGTTCGATATTTCGATCCTCGAAATCGGCGACGGCGTATTTGAAGTGAAATCCACCAACGGCGACACGTTCCTCGGCGGTGAAGATTTTGATGCCAAGCTGGTCGAGTTTCTCGCCGCTGACTTCAAGAAAGCCGAAAGCATTGACCTGACCAAGGACAAGCTCGCGCTGCAGCGCCTCAAGGAAGCTGCCGAAAAAGCGAAGATCGAGCTTTCCAGCGCGCAGACGACCGAAGTCAACCTGCCGTTCATCACCGCGGACCAGAACGGACCGAAGCATCTGGTCAAGTCGATCAGCCGCTCCGATCTCGAAAAGCTGGTTGGCGATCTGGTCAAGCGCACGCTTGAACCATGCAAGAAGGCTCTGAAAGATGCCGGCGTCGAAGCCAGCGAGATCGACGATGTCGTGATGGTTGGTGGGATGACCCGCATGCCGCTGGTGCGCGAAACCGTGCAGAAATTCTTTGGCAAGGAACCCCATGTCGGCGTCAACCCGGATGAAGTTGTCGCCATGGGCGCGGCCATTCAGGCTGGCGTTCTGCAGGGCGACGTCAAAGACGTCCTTCTGCTCGACGTGACGCCTCTGTCGCTGGGTATCGAAACCCTCGGCGGTGTCTTTACCCGCATGATCGACCGCAACACGACGATCCCGACGAAAAAATCGCAGGTCTACTCGACCGCTGATGACAATCAGCAGGCCGTGACGATCCGCGTGTTCCAGGGCGAGCGTGAAATGGCGGCGGACAACAAGATGCTCGGCCAGTTTGACCTGGTCGGCATTCCGCCAGCACCGCGCGGTGTGCCGCAGATCGACGTGACTTTCGACATCGATGCCAACGGCATCGTCAACGTGTCTGCGAAAGACAAGGGCACGGGCAAGGAACAGCAGATCAAGATCCAGGCTTCCGGTGGTCTGAGCGATAGCGATATCGACCAGATGGTTCAGGATGCCGAGAAATTTGCGGAAGAAGACAAGAAACGGCGTGCCGAGGCGGAAGCCAAGAATAATGCCGAAAGCCTTGTCCACACCACAGAGAAGCAGCTCGAAGAGCATGGCGACAAGATCGATGCCGATCTGAAAGGCCAGATCGAAGCTGCACTGAAGGAAACCAAGGAAGCCATCGAAGGTGGCGATCCCGACGCGATGACGGCGAAATCCGAAGCGCTGGCACAGGTTTCCATGCAAATGGGTCAGAAAATCTATGAAGCCGAGCAGGCTGCTGGCGGTGACGCCGGTGATGCTGCTGCCGCAGATGCGGCGGCCAAGGCCGATGATGATGTGGTCGATGCCGAATTCTCGGAAGTCGACGACTCTGACGACGACAAGAAAGATGACGCCAAGGCGGCTGAGTAAAGACCGGGACGTCGTTCCCGTGCAAGATGGAACCGCCGGATCTAGGTCCGGCGGTTTCGGCTTGCCGGGGTGCGACGGTCCTTCCGCTTTGGGGGAAGCATGAGTATGGCATCCGAAATCGATTATTATCAGCAGCTAAACGTTTCGCGTGATTGCGATGGCGCGACGCTTAAGTCATCCTATCGCAAGCTGGCGATGCAATGGCATCCCGACAAGAATCCCGGCGACGCGGCAGCGGAAGCCAAGTTCAAGTCGATCAGCGAAGCTTATGATGTTCTGAAAGATCCGCAAAAGCGGGCGGCCTATGACCGGTACGGGCATGAAGCCTTTACCAACGGCGGCGGCAATAATGCCGGCGGTGGTGGCGGCTTTGGCGGAGCGGCCTTCAACGATATCGGCGATATTTTCGAGACGATTTTCGGTGGCGGTGGCGGCGGCGGTTTCGGCGGCCAGCAACAGCAGCGCGGCCCGGCGCGCGGTGCCGACCTGCGCTATGATATGGAAATCACGCTGGAAGACGCCTATCATGGCAAGCATACCGAAATAGAGATTGATGTCTCGGTAAGCTGCGACGAATGCGACGGTTCCGGAGCGGAGCCGGGTACCGGCGTCCAGCGGTGCGGAACCTGTCACGGTCACGGCAAGGTCCGGGCCCAGCAGGGATTTTTTGTCGTTGAACGGACCTGCGCCAGTTGCCAGGGGCGCGGCGAGGTTATCGAAAGTCCGTGTCACATCTGCTATGGCGAGGGCAGGGTCGACAAGCCGCAGACGCTTGAAGTGGATATTCCCGCCGGTGTCGATACCGGCACGCGAATCCGGCTCTCCGGCAAGGGCGAAGCGGGCGCCCGTGGCGCGCCTCCGGGTGATCTCTATATTTTCATCCATTTGATCCGGCACAATATTTTCGAGCGGGAAGGCACGACCCTTTTTACCCGCGCGCCGATCAGTTTCACGCTGGCGGCTTTGGGCGGCGAAATCACCATTCCCGGCCTGGACGGCGAAAAACATGCCATCCGGATCCCGGCCGGTATCCAGAGCGGCAAGCAGATCCACCAGCGCGGAGCCGGAATGCCGGTGCTGCGCGGGCGTGGCCATGGCGATATGGTTGTCCAGATCGAAGTCGAGACGCCGACCAGATTGTCCAAGCAACAGCGGCAGATATTGCGCGAGTTCCAGGCGACCGAAACCGGCGACGAAACGCCGAATTCAACCGGATTTTTCGGTAAATTGAAAGATGCCTGGGAAGATTTGACCGAATAGCGTTGGCCAGAGGCGCGGCTCCGGGCGGCCGACCATGCGCGCGTTCAGTGAGCCGGCCGGGAAATCGTCCCGGCCAGGCTTCCGCCCCCATCTTGGCGAAATGCTTCGCCCGAACGGGACGCCGCCTATATCGCGGGTATTGTGGAGAAAATCTTGCGGGTCTGCTCGACGATGATTCCCGCATTTTCAAATCCGCGCCGGGTAAGCGACAGATTATCGCGCGCGAGATCGAAACAATCTTCTTCTTTCAGGTCATAGGCGCAGACGATGTCGTCATTCACCAACGCTGTCAGATAGCGCAAAACCGACGTCCGGCTCATCTCGAGCTGCTTGGCGATCGCGCTGGAATCTATGGGAAGATCGTTGATCTCGTGGCTGTATAACAACAATATTATATCCCAGAACTTGTTGGTGAAATATTGTTCGTTGAACAAAGCGCTACGATTTTTTCTAGCCAGCACTATTGCCGCAATATCGATTTTCACGTTGTTACAATTAGTCGGAAAAATCCGTTCGATTTCAGAAAGCATGTTTTGTGTTCTTTTTCATTAAATATGGCATTTGAATATCTTCTTACCGGTTCTTCATCATCCACGCACGTCACGTTGCTGCGTGACGCATATAAAAGGCGCCTGAAAGCCAGTAGTTCCGGGGCTTTTGCGAGATTTCCGGAGCTATGGCTTTTTTGTCCTATGCAATCATGACGCAGCATTTATAAATGCATGGCCGAATTGTTTTTCCGGACCCGTCGTCCGGTCTGGTGGCTATCTCTGGAAATCAATCCGGCTGGAAATATGTGGTAAGCCTATGGTTTATAATTACAGCCCGCTCAGGGAGGGATTTTCAGTCTCCTCGCAACTGAATGAATTGTCTCATCAGTTGATGGCCAAAGGCGTGAAGGCCTTGTCCTATCACATCACTCCGCCATTTTACTCGCAGGTGTCGAAACGCGCATCCGTATATCATTTCGGTTATCCCGAAGAGATCGTCTCCACTTATCTGGACCCGGCGTTCATGGAAACCGATCCTATTCCGGATCATGTCATGGCCATTGGTCACGCGATGACCTGGCAGCAGGCCGTCGCCGACCAGAAGCTCAATGACAAGCATCAGGGGTTTCTGGATAGAGCGAGGGAACTGGGATTCAAGGACGGCATTTCCGCGCCACTGTTCGGGCCAAACAGCAGGAATTCCTATTTCTCGATGAATTTCGGCCGGCACATGACGGTGGATGACGAGGCGATCATCGCGCCGCTGGTCGGTATCGCCCAATCCTGCCATCGGCGGATATGTGCCATCATCAACCAGAGCGGCGAGGACGAACCGCCGCTGTCCGAACGGGAAAGCCAGGTATTATACTGGATATCCCGTGGCAAATCCAATTCGGACATGGCGATCATCCTGGATATCTCGCAGGCGACGGTGGACTCCTATATCCGGCGCCTGTTCAAAAAGCTGCAGGTCAACGACCGCATATCCGCCGTGATCGTCGGACTGAGTAATTCCCTTATCAAATTGATGTAATCTCCGGCTGCGACCGCTTGCATCCGGAAGCGGGGCTCCGGAGGCCGTCGATGCGGGAGCCACGTCCATCCGGGACGGGGGCGCCCGTGGGCTTTGCATGTTGTGAGGGAGAGTAAGCGGGTCAGGAAGGGACCAGCCAACCTGACCCGCTGAATTGATGTACACTGGCCGGCATCTTCACCGCTCTAGATTGGCCTGGGTGGGAAATGGGCCAACCGATTGGGAATATTCAGCTCAATCATCAATCTGACCTAAGAACGGCGAGAGCCAGGGAGGATTAACCCCAGGCACCAAAATTAATTGCCGGGCCGCAATCCGGAGCGGCTCTCCGTTGTCTTGCAGCCCGGTTTCCGTCAGGAGGAAAAAGCGGTTGCCGCTTCCACAGTATTCATGAAATCGCGGAACAGCAGCCATTTTTCGTCTGCCACGGTGATGACATGGACGAAGTCGGACTCGATATCCCTGCCGGTGGACCGGGCGGTCAGGCGCAAATGGCCGGTGACGACGACCTTGTCGCCCTCGCAGATAAATTCTTCCGGATCGAACTGGTGGATGTCGACGGAGGACAGCACCGTTTCGAAAAAGCCGCGCGCCTCCCCGAGCCCGTCATAATTGCCGGCATAGGGAATGACTTCCGGGCCGTAAAATTCGATCCGGACATCGGGGTGCAGCCATTTGACGATGCTGTCGACATCGGCCGCGCCAAAGGCGGCAAAGACATTCTTGGTTACATCAATCGGGGCGATCATAGAAATTCTCCACTGGATAAGGGGATGCCGGTGCGGCTCAGAAGTTGAACCGCATGTCGACGCCATAGGTGCGCGGGGCTCCAAGCGGCCCGACAAATTCCGCGCCGTAAAAGCCGCCGGTCAGGATCTGGTTGGTGAAATAGGTCTTGCCCGTCAGATTGTCTCCGAACAGCCGGATGCCCCATTTGTCGTCCGCACTGGTGAAGCCCAGGCTGGCGCGGAGCAGGCCATAGCTGTCCTGCGATGCCGCTTCGATATTGAAGACGGTGAAGTAGATCTTGCTCTGCCAGTGATATTCGGCGCGCGCGGTGACGGTGCCGCTGTCGCCCACCGGCTGCTCGATCTGGCCGGCAAGGCTGAACTTCCAGCGCGGCGCGCGCGGCAACCGCAGGCCGTCGAGATCGGTCTGCAACGAACCGGCCGGCTGCGATAGCGGGGCCGGCCGCAGGCTTTCGGTCAGCGTGCCTTCGGTAAACTGCGCATCGACATAGGTCAGCGCGCCTTCCAGCCGGAAGAAATCGGTCGGGCGGGCCACGGTCTCGACTTCGAAACCGCGCACGCGGGCCTTGCCGACATTGCGGATCAGCGGCTGGTTACCGACGCTGTCCTGCGCCTGCAAATTGGTGTAGTCATACCAGAATGCCGAGGTATTGAGCATCAGCGCCCGGTCGAGCAATTCGGTTCGCGCGCCGATTTCATAGGACCAGATTTTTTCCGGCTCGAACGGATCGCGCTGGCTGCTGCCGATATTATAGCCGCCGCTTTTGAAGCCGCGCTGGATCGACGCATAAAGCAGCACATCGTCATTCGGCTTGAAGTCGATACCCAGCTTGGGGGTGAAGGCGCGGAAGGTCGATGGTCCGTTCACCGGGCCGATATTGAAGCCGAACGGATCGGGTTGCAGCGTGTCCGGATCTTCCGACACCGCGTTCGGGAACAGGGCCACATTGGGGCCGACGCGCATATCGGGGAGCATCACGAGATCGAAATTCTGCCGGCCGTTGCGCGTCTCCTCGCTATAGCGCCCGCCGAGCCGGACGGTGAGCTGGTCCGAGACATTCCATTGCGTGTCGAGATAGGCCGCCCAGGCCTTGGTGTCCTGCTCTCCGCTCAGATGCAATTCGCAGCACAGGTCGGAATCCGGGAAAACAATGGGGAAGGTGGGAATGACCCCGGCGTTCTGCAGATCGGTCAGCCCCTGGATGAGAATGGGCTCCCAGAAATTGCCGAATATGTCATTGTCGATCACATTGGATTCTTCGAAATAATAGGCGCCCGCGATCCAGGAGAAAGGCTCGTCGACGGGCGAGCTCAGCTGCACTTCGCCGCTCCATTGCCAGTGATCCTCTTCGCGCCCGACATAATTGACATAAGCATCCGACAAATCGAACTCGTTTTGGGAAATCGGGTTGGTGTCCCGGTAGCTGCCGATGACCTTCAGATTATAGTCGGCGATATCCCAGTCCAGCGTCGCGCCGAGACCCCAGTTTTCGACCTTGTTGAAATAGTCCGTGTCGGCAAAAATATCCCGGGATCCGGCTTCGGAGACACGGCCCGCATTTTTCATGGCGAAATAGGCCAGGGTCTGCGCGCCTTCCCGGCTGTTGTACCAGTCCGGTATCTCGTCGCCATAGCCCGCGCTGGCGTAGAAATAGGCGTTGGCCTTGTCATTTGCGCGATAATAGTCGCCATTCAGGGTCAGGGTCGCGTCGGGGGAGAGGTCCGCCTCCACCGTCAGCCGGATCGCATAATCTTCCTTGTCCTCGACCCTTTCGGTGCTGTCGTCGGGCCGGGTGACCGTCGCATAGCCACCGCGATCTTCCCATTGAAACGCAAGACGGGCGCGGACGCTGTCGCCCAGCGGCCCGCTCAGTGCGCCGGCCAGGCGGAAGCGGTCATAATTTCCGGCCGTCAGCTGGAGATTACCTTCCAGGACGTCGGTCGGCCGGTTGGTGACAATATTGACGGCCCCGCCGGTGGCGTTGCGACCGTAAAGCGTGCCCTGCGGTCCGCGCAGAACCTCGATACGTTCGATATCGAAAAATTGCGGGCCGATGGCGGCGGGCCGGCTGATATAGACGCCGTCGACATAGGTCGCAGTCGAACTGTCGGTACCGGCGATGATCGACGGTGTCCCGATACCCCGGATGAAGATCGACGTATCCCCCTGATAGGTCGAAATCTGGACGCCGGGCGCGATCGCGCCGACTTGCTCAATGGAGGTGATCGACCGGTTTTCCAGTTCATCGCCCCCGAAAGCCGTAATCGACAAGGGCACATCCTGAAGCGACTGGTCGCGGCGATTGGCGGTCACGATGATGACATCACCACCTCCGTCCCGCGCTTCATCGCTCGCATCCTGCTGGGCGTAAAGCGGCGTTGATACGGTCGTCATGGCGAGCAGGCTGGCTGTTGCGAGCACCGCTTTCCTGTTGTTTCGAATGTTCATATTTTCCTCCCTCATGCGGTGTTTCTGTTCACCTTTGTTTTTGAAAATTCTGTGCCTCTATTCCCGTGCGCGAAATATTACCGGGTTGCTGTGCAGGCCGTGGTTGAGCAGGCTGACATCCTGCCAGACCGCTTCGCCCGCGCGTTCGACCTGGCTGTAACGTTCTCTCAGCATCCGTGCGGTGGACTCTGCTTCCAGCTGCGCCAGTGGCGCGCCGAGACAGCGGTGGATGCCGTAGCCGAAGCTCATATGGCGATTGGCATTCTTGCGGTTCAGCCGGAACTCATAGGGCTCCGGAAAAGCCTCGGGGTCATAATTGGCGGCACCGAAAAAACAGGCGACCCAGTCGCCGCGCTTGATGTCGGCCTTGCCTATGGTGATGTCGCGGGTGGCGACCCGGAAAAGGCGCTGTGGCGGGCCGTGAAAACGCAGGGTCTCCTTGTAGATCGCGTCGAACTGGGACGCGTCCTCGACGAAGCCCTGCCAGATCTCGTCGAAGTCGGCGAATACGGCGATCAGATTGCCGAGGTAGAAAGAGGTCGTCTCTGCCCCGGCCACAGTGGCCGTCATGCAGAAACGGACGATTTCGTCGAAGGACAGGCGGTCGCCGTCCACCTCGGTGCGAATGAAGGCGTTGAGCAGGGGGCCAGGCGTCTCCTCGCCTTTCGCAATCCGGTCCATATGGTCCCGGACATGCTGCGCGAAAAAGGCCATGGCTTCTTCATTATAGGCCTGCCGTTCCTGCGGGCTGATGTTGGCCGACAGCATGAAGGCGGTCGCCCAGTTGCGCACATCCCGGTCCATTTCATCCGGCATACCGAACAGAAAGGCCATCACTCTGCTCGGCAGCATGGCACAATAGTCGCTCATAACGTCCACGGGCTGATCGGTGACGAAGAAATCATCCATGCTTTTGCTGACCAGCGCGTCTACCGCCGGTGCCAGCGATTTGATGGATGCAGGCTGGAAAACCTTGCTGGCAATCTTGCGCAACCGCGTATGTTCCGGCCGGTCGTGATTGACCAGCATCAGGGAAGGCGCGGAAGATTCCTCCTGCAAGCTGTCGCGCGAGGAAAAGCTGTCATGGTCCCAGGCAACGGCGGCGACATCATCAAAGTTCAGCACCACCCAGGATGGTTTGGGTTCGTCCACTCCTGGCATCGTGCCGGGAGGAAAATCGCGATAACCGAAGAGCGGCGATTGGTCGCGCAGCAGATCATAATATGGATAGGGATTCCGGATCACGTCCGGACGGCTCAACTGGTCGACGCCAAATGCGGTTTTCATCTATCCTCAATCCCTGAAATTTATTATGTCTATAGGACATAGTGTCCGTGAGACATAATATGAATCGGAAAAGGATTTTGTCAACCGGTCTCAGGATTGCGGGGTGGGTTTAAGGGTAAAATACTGATATATAACAAGGAATATCAGATTATTGCCTTGGTGTCCGGTATGTCGATCAATCGTCGGGCAGGTGCGATATTGCCAATAATGCTGGAAGATTAGACTTTGGCTGGATATTGGTTCATCCCTCTACTTGATTCGTCATCAGGAAAACCTGACGAATATCCCAACGATGGAGCATCGAGTGAAGCAGCAGTCTGATTTCGGCATAGACTATCCGATCAAGCGGGAAACTGCCCCGAAAAACTTTCTCAAGCTATTCTACCCGTTTCATTATTCGGTCGGCATGGCCGTCGAAAAACATCTGAGCGGGCCGGACCTGACCCGTCACCAGACCGTGATCCTGTGGATCATCCATTCCAAGGGCGAGGGCGGACACACGATCCATCGCAAGACCATCGAGCGACTGATCGGCGAGTGGTACGAACTGGGGAGTCCGGCTATTTCAAAGGTCCTGCGCGCAATGGCGGACAAGGATCTCAATCTGATTTCGATCAAGGAAAGCAAAGCATCGGCCCGGGAAAAGATCATTCGCCTGACGAAAAAGGGACAGGCAACCGTGAATGAAATGATCAACCGGACAGAGGCTTTCATCGGGTTGATCTCGGACGAACTGACCGATGACGAGATCGCCATTGGAATGGAATTCATGAGCCGGGTTGGCGCTATCGTGGAAAGCGGGCTGGCCGGCCGGAAACCCTGATTTCGATAGGTCTGGCCCTCGTAGCGGCCGGCATGGCGCGCGATAAATTGATGTCCTACAGCAGGGCGATCATGATAGGGGGGCATTATGTCTGAACGTCAGCCTTGCCGATATTTCCCTTCGTTTGCCAACAGGTTGGTCGGGTTTTTTGATGCGGGTGCCAAAGTGTTTTTCCTTTTCTTTGACACTGTAAACTTTGTAAAGTTCATCAGACTGGCCCCGCCCAATATGAACAGTGGTGGCCAATCCATATTCGCGGGTGCGCCGCAATGATTGTCCTTCGAACTTACCGGAGTTTTTTCTGATGCTGCCTTCGCTGATTGTGCTGGACGATTTCATCGCCGATCCGCTGGCGGCGCGCGATGCTGCATTGGCGCTCGACTATGATCCTGAAAACAAGCAGGGCAATTATCCGGGCCATATCTCGACCAGACCATTGGAAATACAAGGACTCAATGAACGGATTTCCGGGATCATCAACGCGCCGGTCAAGGCCGCTCCCAATACCAGCCATCTGCATTGCCGGGTGACGCTGAAGGGCGACAAGGGCCGCAGCGGCGTGCATATCGACCCTGCTTTCTATTCCGGCATTCTCTATTTGTCGCTGCCCGAACATTGCAAGGGCGGGACCGAGTTTTTCCGCCACAAGCGTACCGGGCTGGAACGGCTGCCGACCGATATGCCGGGGATCATGAAAGCCGGCTATTCCGATATAAATATGCTGATCGAGGATGTGGTGAACAGGGATACCAACCATCCGGCGAAATGGACGAAGGTGATGACCGTGCCGATGCGCTTCAACCGGCTGATCCTGTTCAGCCCGTGGATGTTTCACAATAGTGGCATGGCCTTTGGCAAGACGCCGCAGGACGGGCGGCTGGTCAACCTTATGTTCTTTGCCAAGGGATAGCGGTGGCTGCCTATCAATGGTAAGTCGCTACAATGAATGGCACCCCAGCGAAGGCTGGGGCCCAAACCAATGAAGGTGGGGTAACCGATAGCCACCAAAAACCACCGACCCGACGAAAAAAACAGGAGACCCTTCCCATGTCACAACCGATATCCAGAACTTTCGCCGCCTTGCTGCTCGCCGCTTCTCCGCTCGCGCTGTCCGCCTGCAGCCAGAGCAACGCGCAGGAAGCGGACCGCTTTGCTTCGGTCGAGATCAAGGCCGAACCTCTGGCCGAAGGGGTCGCTGTTCTTTTCGGTGCCGGCGGCAATATCGGCGTGTCCTACGGGCCCGATGGTACCGTATTGATCGATGACCAGTTCGCACCGCTGACGCCGAAGATCCAGGCGGCGATCGCTGACCTTGGCGCGGAACCGGTGACCTATCTGATCAACACCCACTGGCACGGCGACCATAGCGGAGGGAACGAGAATTTCGGCAAGGCCGGCGCGCTGATCATGGCGCATGACCATGTTCGCGAGCGGATGCTGGGTATCCAGAAGTCGGGACGCGGCAATGATCCGGCGTCCCCGGTCGAGGCCTTGCCCACCGTCACCTATCATGACGGTCTGAAGCTGCATCTCAACGGCGACGAAGTGCAGGTCATGCATATGAAACACGGCCATACCGACGGCGACAGCGTCATCTTCTGGAAGAAAGCCAATGTGCTGCACATGGGTGATCTGTTCTTCAACGAGGTGAGTCTGCCCTTTATCGACCTCAACAGCGGCGGCAATGTGCGCGGCGTGCTGGCGGCGGCAGAGAAGGTGCTGGCCATGGTGGATGACGATAGCAAGATCATCCCGGGCCATGGACCGATGGCGACCAAGGCCGACCTGATCGCCTATCGGGACATGCTCAAAACGGTGATCGGCGCGGTCGCAAAGGCGCAGGCCGAGGGCAAATCACTGGAAGCGGTGCAGGCGATGAAACCGGCGGCGCGGTGGGATATCAACCCTGATGCCTTCATCAAGGGCGATGCCTTTGTCGAAGCGGTCTACAAGAGCTTGCAGCAGCCGGATCATGTGGAAGACCACGCCCACTAGTCAGAGAGTCGCGGCCTCGATTTCTTCGCGCAGGGCGGCGATCAGCGGTTTGACCCTGGTCAGCCGCGGCTCTTCCTCGTCGACGATCTTGCGGAAGATGGTCTTCTTGAAGTCGAGGATCGTATCTTCAGCGGGGCGTTTGGAGACGGGCAGGGTGGAGAAGATGATGTCGATCATCCGCTCGGCCCCGTGCAGTCGGCCCCAGAGATAGTCATTCTCGCGGTAACTGCGGCTGAAAAAGGCGCCGAAATTGTTGAATTCTATGCCTTTTAATGTCGCCGCCACGCCGCCCTTGCGGATCGTCTTGGCATCTTCGGGAGAGATGCGGTCGACCTTGATCGGATCGAATTCGTCCAGCCCTTCACCCTGCAGCAGCGGCAGCGTGGCGATGTCGTAGAAGGGGAAGCCGAGGAAGGCGAGCAGCATCGAGCGCTTCTCCGCCTTCGGGACCACCGCCAGCGCTTCGGCCAGCCTCGCGTCGACAATCGCGTCGGCCGAGGTCAGGTCGCGGGCCTTGGCCAGCGCATCCAGCATGGTTCCGGGATGTTCCTCCGCCTCCTCGGCGAGACTGACGAAATCATCGCCGAGATAGTCGATCGTCTCGCGCTCGATATAGAGTGAAAGACAGTCATAGATGACATCGTGCATGCCTTCCATCACCTCGGCAGCGGCCGGATCGGCGCGGTCGAGATCTTCGGCAAGCTGCCGCGCCATGAAGCGCAGCCGCCGCACCCGGAAGCCGAGATCATGCTGCCGGAAAAACTCGGCCGCCGGCTTGGTCGGTCCGCCGCTCTTCTGCCCGACATTGTCGAGGCCGAGGCGGCGTATCTCGGCCCATAAAGCGCTGCGCAGGCCGGGGTGGTTGTGCCCGTTGGGATCGGATTTGGCCCGCCGGATGGTATGGGCGATATCCTCGATCACCGTCGCCAGCTTGAGATGGCCATAGGCGCTGTAGGAAAAGCCGGAAAGCTTGGCCGCCTTGTCCCGCGACTTGCGACGCCAGGCGGCGACTCGTGCCGGCGTCGGCCGGTCGAGGAAAAAGGTGCGTCCGAACAGGCTCTCGACATGCTGCTCGACCTCGCCGCGCAGATTCTCGGTGATCAGCCGCATCTGGATGATCCGGTTCGATCGTCCGGCAATGGCGTTGAGATTGTCGCGGATCGGCTGCTCACGGGGGATGTTCGAAATCGCCCCGAAGATCGTCGAGAAGAAACCGGGCAGCGCCTCATTCTCGGCCTCCTGCGCCGCCTGCAACCGCTGTGTCGCCTTGTCACTCTTGGCGACATCGAGATCCGGGCGCGGGTCGATATAGACGAAACGCCGGTCGACCTCGCGTTTCGCGGGCCGGTTCTTCAACGCCTCGATCGCCTGGGCAAAGGGCGCGTTGGCGAGGACCGAACCGTCGATCAGCACCGTATCCTCCGCTGTTCCGGCGCGAAACTGGTTGGGCAATATCCGTTTGAGAAAGGCGGAACGTCCCTCCCAGACATAATCATGGTCTTCGAGCAGCCCGTCCAGCTCCCGCACCGTGAACGGCGGAAAGGCGCCTGGGAAGCTGGCGGTGGCGCGACCGGCAAAGGTCAGCGCCGCCGGATCGGCAATTGCGTCGTCCCTCTTGCCTCTGGTCGAAAAGCCGATGGTGATCCGATGCTCCATCTCGAGCGCTTCGGGCGGGCTGTGCAGCTGCAGCTTTTCCGGATGGCCGACGAAATCGGTGACCGTGACGAACAGGTCGAGCGGCTGGCCCGGCGGCAGCAGGCGTGGCCCGCGCTCGGTTGCCCGGACCGCGGCCAGCGCGTCCCAGATCAGGCCGCTGAACACCTTGCCGCCAAAGGGCGGAGCGAACCAGCGCGCGCGGACAAAGCGCGACAGCTTCATCTTGACCTCTTCCTGCGCCTCTTTCGAGACGGTCTGTTCGACCGCGCCGCCCTTGCGGCCCAGCGCCATCCAGGCAATCGGTTCGGCCCAGAATTTCGAGAAACGCGACAGCGGCCGCGCATCCGGATCGAGCAGCTTGTCGACATCGGCGGTGTCGAGCCACAAGTCGGTCAGCGGATCGAGCGACTGGCCCGACAGGATCGCCTGAGACAGGAATATCCCGTTGATCCCGCCGGCGCTGGCGCCGGAAATAATGTCCGGCAGAATGCGCAGCCGCGTGCCCGTCTCCTGCTCCAGCCATTCGAGGATGTCATAATAGATTCCGCGGCTGCACTGGTCGATCCGCGCGCCGTCGTGGAAATCCCGGCTGGCCTGCGCCAGCTTCCAGATTTCCTTGGTGATGCCGTGCATATAGATGGCCAGACTCACGCCGCCATAGCAGATCAAGGCCAGTCTGAGTTCTTTCTGCCGCATGGCTTTTAACTACAGGATGGCGGGGAGGGCGCAACCCGTAATGCACCGCATGGCCTTTGTCGCAAGAAGCCGCCGGATGTGGGCCCCGCTTCTACCTAACAAGCAGGGCTTTCCTACACCCGAAACTCTTTGCTATGGTCGATCCATGAACCGGAAACAGGATAGTCATGCGGGCGAGAGCAATCTGGTCCTTGGCTTTTCGCGCATCTTCACGAGCTGAAATCATTTTCGCCTTTAGGGGGTGTGACCCGTGTGACCCTGTTTTAATTTTTGAGGCAAAAGCACTGGCGTTCCTTATTTGTTCTGCTAGGTAAATCCCATGGCCAAAGCGAAGAAAAAATATGTCTGTCAGAATTGCGGCTCGATCGCGCACCGCTGGGAAGGACAGTGTAGTGATTGCGGCGAGTGGAATACGCTGGTCGAGGAAGCGGGCGAAACGGTGTTCGCATCCAAGCATAATCTGCAGACCGGCGGGCGCGAGGTGCGGCTGGTCGGGCTGGATAGCGAAATCGCGCTGCCGGACCGGAAAAAGACCGGTATCGCCGAATTTGACCGCGCCGTCGGTGGTGGTCTGGTGGCTGGATCGGCGACCCTGATGGGCGGTGATCCGGGGATCGGAAAATCGACACTCTTGCTGCAGGTATCTGCGCGATTGGCCGAGGCCGGGCTATCCGTGGCCTATATTTCCGGCGAGGAAGCGGCGGATCAGGTGCGGTTGCGGGCAAAACGTCTGGGGCTGGGCAAGGCACCGGTGAAGCTTGCCTCGGCGACTTCTGTCCGTGACATATTGACGACCCTGGGCCGCGACGCGCCGGATTTCGTCGTGATCGATTCGATCCAGACCATGCACAGCGATCTGATCGAAGGCGCGCCGGGGACGGTCAGCCAGGTACGCGCGTCGGCACAAGAAATCATCAAATTTGCCAAGGAACATGGCACGATGGTGATGCTCGTCGGCCATGTCACCAAGGATGGCAATATCGCCGGTCCGCGTGTGCTCGAACATATGGTCGATACGGTGATGAGCTTTGAGGGCGAGCGCAGTCACCAATATCGTATCCTTCGCTCGATCAAGAACCGCTTTGGCGGCACCGATGAAATCGGTGTGTTCGCGATGGAAGAAAAAGGCCTCACCGAAGTGGCCAATCCCTCCGCCCTGTTCCTCACCGACCGCAGCGAGGAAGTGACCGGCGCTACCGTGTTCCCGGCAATGGAAGGCACAAGGCCGGTGCTGGTGGAAATACAGGCGCTGACGGTCCGGCTGGCGAGTGGCGCAACCCCGCGGCGCTCGGTGGTCGGATGGGACAGTTCGCGGCTGGCGATGATCCTGGCGGTGCTGGAAGCGCGCTGCGGGCTGAGCTTCTCCGGGGCGGAAGTCTATCTCAATGTTGCGGGGGGCTATCGGCTCACCGATCCCGCTGCCGATCTGGCGGTGGCGGCGGCGTTGATCTCGGCCCATGCCGAGCGTCCGATGCCCAGCGATGCCGTGATCTTCGGCGAAATCGCGCTGTCCGGCGAGATACGCCCGGTCTCGCGCACGCCGTTGCGGTTGAAGGAAGCCTCCAAGCTCGGTTTCGACCGCGCTCTGATCCCGGCGTCCGGCGAAAAAAGCAGCGACAGCATGAAGAAGCTGCAATTCGCCAAACTCGCCAATCTCGTTGACCATATGCTCGACCGTGACTAGCTAGAGCCCATGACGGGTCTTGATATATTTGTACTGGTTCTGATGGGCGGCGCCGCGGTTCTCGGATTCCTCAGGGGATTCGTCCAGGAAGCGCTTTCGCTGATCGTCTGGATATTGGTCGTGATCGGGGTGCGGATGCTGCATATGCCGATCTACGAGCGGCTGATCAGCCCGGTGGGCAGCGAGAGCGGAGCCTCGGTGCTGGCGTTCGCGTCGATCGTGATTGTCATCTATGCGCTGGGCCGCTGGCTGGCTCGCTCGATTGGCGCGCGCTCTCGGAAATCCGTACTGGGTCCCATCGATCGCGTGCTGGGTTTCGGTTTCGGCATGATCAAGGGCCTGATAGGCGCCACGCTGATCTATCTGCTGGTGGTACTGGTCTATGACACAATCTATAGTGCGGATGAGCCTCGACCGGAATGGCTCGAGGCATCCCGCACCTATCCACTGCTCCATGCGAGCGGAAAGGCGATGATAGACTTTGTCGAGGAACAGCGGAAAGCGGACGACGAGCAAGCGGTAACGGATCAATGAGCGGCGTGCTTTACACCCGCGAGATTCTGCGTCTGGCCGTGTCGATTCCGAATCAGCAAAGACTGGATAAACCCGATGGCACGGCAGAACTTCGATCGCGGACCTGCGGCAGCAAAGTCACGGCGGACGTGATGCTCGGCGATGACGGCGCGCTGCAGGATATCGGTCTCGAAATAAGCGCCTGCGCGCTGGGACAGGCCTCTGCCGCCATTTTGGGGGCGCAAGCCATCGGCAGGACGGCCGCGGATATCAGCGCTGTGCGAGACAATCTGGCAGCGTTTCTGGAGGGATCAGGCACCTCTCCCGGCGAGTGGCCGGATATGGATAAACTGGCGGCGGCCCGGGATCACAAGGGCCGTCATGCCGCGATATTGCTTCCCTATGATGCGGTGATCGCGGCTTGCGCCAATGCCGCTGCCAAACGAAAGGCGGCCTGATCGATGGAAAGCGAAACCCATATGGCCGATCTGTTGCTGGGCGGCTTCGTCATGCTCGGCGCGGCTCTGGTGATGGTGCTGATCTTCCGGCGGTTCGGCATCGGTGCGGTTCTCGGCTATCTGATTGCAGGGGTCCTGATCGGGCCGCATGGCTTCCAGCTGATCAGCAACGCCCGGACGATCCTGGAATTTTCCGAGATCGGCATCATACTCCTGCTCTTCATCGTCGGGCTGGAACTGGCACCGGCGCGCCTCATGCGCCTACGGCAGGCAATCTTTGGCCTGGGCATGAGCCAGGTGGTGTTGTGCGGTATCGCGCTATTCCTGCTGATCATGGCGACAACCAATTTCACGCTGGCGGCATCGATTGCCATTGGCCTGCCGCTGGCGCTCTCCTCCACCGCGCAGGTGCTGCCGATGCTGCAATCCTCCGGCAGGCTGAACACGCCGACCGGGGAGAAAGCCTTCTCGATCCTGCTGTTTCAGGATCTCTCGATCATTCCGCTTCTGACCATCATCGCGGCGCTTTCGCGCGCGCCTCAGGACGAAGGCGGCCCGTCCGGATGGATGACCGCATTCTACGCGATACTGGCTATCGGCGGACTGATCCTGGCCGGCAAATATCTGTTGCAGCCGCTGCTCAAGGTGATCGGCCGGATTGCCGAGCGGGAACTGTTCATCGTCGCCGGTCTGGTGGCCGTCCTCGGTGGCGCAACGCTGATGGAATTTATCGGGCTTTCGCCGGCCCTTGGCGCGTTTATCGCCGGGGTGATGCTCGCCAATTCGCCTTATCGGCACGAGCTGGAAGCCGATATCGATCCGTTCCGCTCGCTGCTGCTCGGCTTCTTCTTCCTCGCTGTCGGCATGATGCTGGACGTCAATGTCGTACTCGAAAACCCCGGCTTCGTGCTTGGCGCGGCGATTGTGCTGGTTGCCGTCAAGATCGCGATCATATTCGGGCTGGGCAAGCTGTTCGGCATGGAAACCAATCCGGCGCTGGCGATGGGCATGTTGCTCAGCCAGGGCGGAGAATTCGGCTTTGTACTGTTCTCCGAAGCCGAAAAGGCGCTGCTGATCGAACCCGAGGCCAGCAGCCTGTTCGGTGCGATCATCACGATTTCCATGGCCACGACACCCTTCCTGATGCTGCTCGCGCGCCGGTTCAGCAATGGTGGTACCAACTCGTCCACCAATCTCGAAGATCCGGCCAATGCCGACCGGGCGCCGGTGATCGTGGTCGGACAGGGACGGTTCGGACAGACGGTGTCACAAATGTTGATGGCTGCCAAAATTCCGCTGACGCTGATCGACATCAAACCGGAACAGATCGATCTTCACGAACGGTTCGGTGCCAAGGTCTTTTACGGAGACGGGACCCGTATTGACCTCTTGCGACGGGCCGGTGCCGATGACGCGGACGCCATCGTCTTCTGCATGGACGACCAGAATTTCGGCCCGGAACAGGCGCGGGCCATTGTGCAGTCTTTCCCGGAAACCAAGATGTTCGTTCGAGTCTATGACCGCCGCCAGCTGATCGCACTCAAGGGGCTTGGCATCGTCGGGATGAAGCGGGAGATGTTTGAATCGGCGATCCATCTCGCACGCCAGGCCATGTTCGCAATCGATCTGGACAGCAGCCTGATCGAAGAGGTGGAGGAGGAATTCCGTCAGCGCGATTGCGACCGTCTGGAAGCGCAGATGAAATCGGGCGGTGACATGCTCGCCGGTGCGGAACTCAGGTTCGAAAATAATCCGGGACAAAAATCCTGACGATCGGCCTGGCGGCGCTACTCAGGTCGATTCGTCCAGGAAGGCAGCAACGTCATCCAGATCGACGTCCTTGGCGAGGAAGGACTGACCGATACCGTTGGCAAGCAGGAAGGGCAGGGTACCGCCGCTCATTTTCTTGTCGTGCATCATATGGGCGACGAGCCGCTGGCCGGAAGCCCGCACCGAAGCGGTGGACAGGTCGTGTGGCAGATTGACCGCCTGCAAATGGGCTTTGACGCGCTCCGCATCCGCCGGATCGCAATGACCGCGGCGGACCGAATATGCAAAGGCCAGCGCCATGCCGGCAGCCACGGCTTCGCCATGGACCAGCTTGTCGGAAAAGCCCGTCTCGGCTTCCAGCGCGTGACCGAAAGTGTGCCCGAGATTGAGCAGGGCGCGACGCCCGCTGAGTTCCTTCTCGTCTTCGCCGACGATCTGGGCCTTGGCCCCTACGCTGTGGATGATCGCCTTGCTGAGAGCTTCCGGATCGCGGTTCAGGACCTTGCCGCCATTGGCTTCGCACCAGGCGAAGAAAGTGGCGTCGCTGATCAGGCCATATTTGACCACTTCGGCATAGCCGGCGCGCAATTCCCGGTCCGGCAGGCTGTTCAGCACGAGCGGGTCAATCAGCACGAAGCGTGGCTGGTTGAAACTGCCGATCAGGTTCTTGCCGGCTGAACTGTTGATCGCGGTCTTGCCGCCAACACTGCTGTCGACCTGCGCGAGCAGGCTGGTGGGGATCTGGACGAAGCCGCAGCCGCGCTTGACGATTGCCGCGGCAAAGCCGGTGAGATCACCGATAACGCCGCCACCGAGTGCCACCAGCGTATCGGAACGTTCAGCGCCTTCGGCCAAAAGCCAGTCGGTAACCAGTTCAAGCTGCCGCCAGCTCTTGCTCGATTCTCCGGCAAACAGGCTTTTGACGACAAGCGCGATCCCGCTTCCGGCAAAGGCTTGCTGCAATCGCGGCAGCAGATGCGCCTCGACATTTGCGTCCGTCAGGATGAACAGCCGCCGATTGCTGGCAAATTGCTGCAAATGCGTGGCGGCCTGATCCAGAGCCCCCGGCTCGACCAATATGGGATAGCTATGTTCGCCAAGTTCGACGGTGATCTGGGTCAACGCTGTAATGCCTCGATTATCTTTTCAACGGTTATCTCATGGGGCGAATCATTGCCCGTGACATGGATATGCGCGGTGGCATAAACGGGATTCCGGACCGCTGCCAGTTCGGCCAATATCTTTGCCGGATCGCCGGTTTTCAGCAACGGTCTGGTGTTGCGGCGGGCGACGCGCTTCACCAAAGTCTCCAGATCGGCATCCAGCCAGATGGAGATAGCCTTCTCGAGGATCAACGCGCGCGTTTCATCATTCATGAAGGCGCCGCCGCCAGTGGCGATAATCTGCCGTTCGCCCTCCATCAGCCGCGCGATGACGCGCCGTTCGCCGTCGCGGAAATAGTCCTCGCCGAAGCGGCTGAAGATTTCTTCAACCGTCAGTCCGGCGGCCTGTTCGATCTCCTCGTCGGCATCAACAAAACCGAGGCCCAGCCGTTTGGCCAGACGGCGGCCGACCGTCGTTTTGCCCACTCCCATCAACCCGACCAGCACAATCGGCTGATCCGGCACAAAATCCGGTGTTTCACCGGAATTTCCGTCTGATTTGTCGAAAGAGGCTTTTATGTTTTTGTCCATTGGGGCAAAGGCTATACAAGGGTTGGCTACGGGTGCAAATTCCAATGCTGGCTATGCTAGTTTTTTAACTGTTTGAAAGATTGAGTTACATCGATGCCGCGTCAGTTGGTTTTTCTAATTTTGTTTGTTGCAATCCTGATCGGTGCGGCACTGGCCCTTGCTTCGATGGATGTCGAACAACCACTGCAACCGGTTGAAAAGCCGGTAATTGGTGACGATCTGCAATAAGATGAATATGCGGATCAAGCATATTTCTTTGGCCGCTGTCAGTCTCGGCGCGCTCTTTGCGGCGATTCCGGTCTTGGGACAGAATTCTCCGGAATCGCTCCTGCCTCCTGGATTTGGCGAGCCCGCTCCTGCTCCCACCCCGGCCCCAAGGCCCACGCCTCCAAGTCTTCCGACACCCGCCCCTGCACCGATTCCGGCGCGGCCGGTCTCTCCTCCCGCAAGTCAGCCCTCCGGCGACGCCGCCGAGGACCGGAATGTAGAGGAAACCGATCTGGATCGGTCCTTACTGGCGCTGGACGAGAATGGGGAACTCGATCTGAACGCGTTGGATGACGCGCTCCAGCCCCAATATACCCTGTCCGCAGGCGAGCGGCGGTCGATGACGGAAATCGGCGTTCTGACTCCTAAATATAACGGTCTGCCAAAAGACGCTTTCGGACAAGAGGGCGGGCAATATCTGACCAATTTGATCAGAAACCTTCATGGTCCAATCATTTCCCGTTGGGGTTCCATATTGCTTCGCCGCACGCTGCTCAGCAAGGTTGTCAGTCCTGAAAATGTAAATCCGGCGGACTGGGCCGCCGAACGTGCCTGGCGGCTGTTGCTCATGGGTGAAGCCGATGCTGCCCGTTCGCTGGTTTTGAAGGTGGATGGTGGCAACTATACACCACGCCTTTACGAGGTGGCGATGCAGGCGCATCTGGCGACGGCCGACCCTGCTGGCATCTGCCCGCTGGTAGACGGGGGGGCTCGGGTCAGCGATGCGCCGACTTGGATCATGTTCCGGCCGATATGCGCTTCTCTCACCGGGGAGCAGAGCCGTGCGACCAGCCTTTTGCAACAGGCAAGGCGCGACAAGATTGCGACAGGCATTGATTATCTGCTTGCTGAAAAGACAATTGGTGCCGGGTTCGAAGGTCGGCGCGCTGTGACCATTCTTTGGGATGATATAGAATATTTCAACAACTGGCGCTTCGGCCTGGGCGCTGCGACCGGTGTTGAACCGCCGGATCGTCTATATGCACAGGCCGGACGCCATGTGCAGGGCTGGCGCGCGCGAGCACCAATGCTTTCGATCGATTCCCGGATGAAAGCAGCTGATATCGCCGCCGCGATCGGAGTATTCTCGAACCAGGCGATGATTGATCTGTACGCCGCTGCCTATGATGATCCGGAGACCGGTGATGACCGGAAGGCGCTGGCTTCGACATTGCGTCAAGCTTATACCAACGACACCGCACAATCTCGGCTCGATGCAATGCGCGATCTTTGGGGACGCTCCAACGGCTCGCTTACCCGATATTCCGCAAAGATATTGACCGCCCGTGCTGCAGCAAAAATCCCTCCCTCAGCCGCGCTGGGCGACGAGAGTGCCGATCTAATCGCTTCGATGCTTTCTGCGGGTCTTGACCGTAGCGCCGCACGATGGGCCGATATCGTCGATCAAGGGAGCGACGGCTGGGCGCTTTTGGTTGTTGCAACCCCGACGAGAGCGGCACCCGTCACCTATGATGCGCTGGATGATTTTGGCGGCAATGATGAGAGTGACGGGCAATTACGCAGCAAATTCCTGCTGGCTGCGGTCGCTGGACTGGGCAAAGCGGACCAACAGACCATTGACGAATTTGCGGCTGACCTGGATTTGAACCTGGGGCGCACCACGAAGTGGACGAGGGCGATCCAGTCTGCCGCGCGGCGCGGCCAGTCGGGAACGGTGGCATTGCTTGCCGCGGTTGGCATGCAAGGCCGCGACTGGAGCGCCATGTCGCCGTTGCATCTGTTTCACATCACGCAAAGCCTGAAGCAGGTCGGCTTGGAGCCAGAAGCGCGGATGATTGCAGCCGAAGCCCTGACGCGGACCTAGGCTTTGCTTTGACCACGATCAGGTCTATTCGGGCATGTTATGAGCGATGATGCCAATCTGATCGAACGATTTCTGGAGATGCTTGTGGCGGAAGCCGGTGCATCGCAACACACTTTATCGGCTTATCGCACAGATCTGCAGCAAGCATCGGAATTGACCGGCGGACGATTGTCCAGCGCGAATCGCGAAATGATCACGAGATTGCCGTCCCACTGGCGCAAGCTGCAGAATAGCACGGTGGCCCGGAAATCTTCCAGCCTGCGGCGCTTCTTCGGCTTTCTCGTGGAGGAAGGCTTTCGCGTCGATGATCCTTCCGATGCTCTTCCGACGCCGGGACTTGTCCGGTCCTTGCCGAAGACCCTGTCGCACGCCGAGGTCGCGGCATTGTTCCAGCTGATTGCGGATGGGTTGAAGAGCGAACCAGTCAAACCGTCGGTGGTCAGGCTTTCCGCGATTATGGAACTGCTTTATGGCTCTGGGCTCAGGGCAAGCGAACTTGTCGGTTTGCAGCGATCAGCGATTGTCGGCGACAAGCCCTTTCTGATCATTAGGGGCAAAGGCGACAAGGAACGGCTGGTGCCGATTTCCCATCAGGCCCGGAGCGCCGTCCGACGGTGGGCTGAACTTGTTGATTCCCGGGAGAAATGGCTTTTTCCTTCGCGAACGGGCCATATCAGTCGGGTCAGGCTGTTCCAGATCATCAAGGATCACGCTGCCCGGTCCGGGATAAACCCCACGAAGATCAGTCCGCATGTATTGCGCCATGCTTTTGCTACTCATTTGTTGGAGGGTGGTGCAGACTTGCGGGCCTTGCAGACGCTGCTCGGGCACAGTGACATAAGCACCACGCAAATCTATACGCATATCGACAGTGCCCGTCTGGTTGAATTGGTGAATAATCGTCATCCATTGAACCAGCTGGATCTCGCGCGTTGACGTTTTGCCTGTCCGGTTCTAACTCGTTTTCATGACATCTTATCTCGATTTTGAAAAACCGATCGCCGCCCTGGAAGCCCGAATTCTGGAACTCAGGGATACGGCTGACGAAGGCTCTCTTGATATCGAAACGGAAATCGAGAAGCTGCAGGTCAAATCTGCCAAAATGTTGAGCGACACTTATGCGAAATTGTCGCCTTGGCAAAAGACGCAGGTCGCGCGTCATCCGGAGCGTCCGCATTTCAAGGATTTTACCGCGGGTCTGTTCGACGAGTTCATTCCGCTCGGCGGTGACCGGAATTTTGGTGACGATCAAGCCATCATTGGCGGCTTCGCCCGATTGGGAGACCGCCGACTGGTAGTGATTGGCCATGAAAAGGGTGATAATACCGAAAGCCGCTTGCGGCATAATTTCGGGATGGGCAAACCGGAGGGATATCGCAAGGCGATCCGCCTGATGGATATGGCGGATCGTTTCTCGCTTCCCGTCCTGACGCTGGTTGATACATCCGGGGCTTTCCCAGGCGTGTCGGCCGAAGAACGGGGGCAGGCCGAAGCTATCGCTCGTTCAACAGAAAAATGCCTTTCGCTCGGCGTTCCCATGGTGGCCATCATCGTCGGTGAAGGCGGCTCTGGTGGTGCTGTTGCTTTGGCTGCGGCGGAAAGAGTGCTGATGTTCGAGCATGCTGTTTATTCCGTCATTTCTCCGGAAGGCTGCGCCTCAATTCTCTGGCGCACGGGAGACAAGGCCGATGTCGCCGCAGATGCCATGCAGATCACGGCGCAGAATCTCAAGAAACTGGGCGTTGTCGACCGGATCGTCGACGAGCCGGTAGGTGGCGCGCACCGCAACCGGACCCTGGCTATCGCATCGCTTGGTCGGGCGATTGAGGAAGAGTTTGAGCAGCTCGGAAAGCTTGATCGCGAAGAGCTGAGGCGGCTGCGGCGCGAGAAATTCCTGGAAATCGGGGCGCTTTGAGCAAGAGAATGTAGGTTCTGCGTCGTTCACGGCGTACGAAACGTCATTTTACAAGAGGAACTCTTTACCAGTTGATCAGTTCTTATACACTGCGACCATGAGGAGCTGGATATGAGACAATTTTCGACAAAACTAATGAGTGCTGCTGGCGTTATTGCGCTCGTCGCTTGCACAGGTAGCGGTGCGGACGCCGGTGCTGTCAACTCGGCGGGCAGCCAGGCTGGCGAGGCGCGGTCGATTTCGGCGGCGGAAAAACAGAAAGGCGCGGAAGCCCATCCGCAATTGCTGGAGGAATTCGGCGGCGCATATACAGGACCACAGGTCGGCTATGTTGTCGGCGTGGGACAAAATATAGCCGTCCAGTCAGGGCTCGGCAACGCGCGAAGCGATTTCACCGTTACGCTGTTGAACAGTCCAGTAAACAACGCATTCGCGATTCCGGGAGGTTATGTCTATCTTACCCGGCAGTTGATGGCGTTGATGAACGATGAAGCAGAAATGGCTGGCGTTCTCGGACATGAAGTTGGTCATGTTGCCGCGCGGCATAGTGAAAAACGCCAGAAAGCAGCGACGCGGAACAGCATTTTGGGGGTTTTGGGCCAAATCGGCTCGCAGATATTGTTGGGGGATTCCTCGCTCGGCCGCATTGGCCAGGAAATTTTCGGGACCGGCAGCCAGCTTCTGACGCTGAAATATTCCCGCAAGCAGGAATATGAGGCGGACGATCTGGGTATCCGCTATCTGGCATCGGCCGGATATGATCCGCAGGCCCTGTCATCCATGCTATATTCGCTGGCAGCACAATCCGCGATCGACGCGCGCGCGGCCGGCCGCGATGCCCGGAGCGCCCCCGAATGGGCCAGCACCCATCCCGACCCGGCACGCCGGGTGACGCGTGCGGCGACCAATGCAAGCAAGCTGACCCGCAGCGGCGGGGTCCGCAACCGCGACCAGTTTCTGCAAAATCTCGATGGTATTCTCTACGGCGATGATCCGAAGCAGGGGGTGATCGAGGGGAACAGCTTCCTCCACCGCGATCTCAAGCTGAAATTCACCGTCCCGAACGGCTTCTCGATGCAAAATGGCGCGCGCGCGGTCTCGATCTCGGGCTCCGGCGGGCAAGGCCAGTTTACCACCGGCGCCTATAACGGGAATATGACCAGCTATATCGATACGGCGTTCAAGAGCCTTGCGGGCGAAGGAAAAACCATAGCCTATGGCAATATCGAGAGAACCACGGTCAACGGGCTGCCTGCAGCTTATGCAATGGCGCGGGTGGACAGCAGCAATGGCCAGGTCGATGTGACCGTATTTGCTTATGAATTTTCAAAAAGCAGCGCGTTTCATTTTGCCACGATCGCCCCGGCCGGAAGCGCCGCGGTCTTCTCGCCCATGTATCAGAGTATCAACCGGCTTTCCGCCAATGAGGCTGCCGCAATCCGGTCCCGCAAGGTTGATGTCGTCACGGTGAAAAGCGGCGACACGATCTCGAGCCTTTCGTCGCGCATGGCCTATAGCAATTATCAGCAGGACCGGTTCCTGGTGCTGAATCGGCTAAACGCGAATGACGGGTTGCGCGTCGGTCAGAAGGTGAAGATCATCACTTATTGATCGCCACGTGCCGGCTGATGCCGACTTATTGCGTCAAGCTGGTTTCTTCGGGCACAAAAAAAGACGGCAGCCGCAAGGCTGCCGTCCTCTTTGCTTGGTTAATCCGAAGATTAGCCAGCCATCGAGTTATCGACTTCTTTGAAGGTGTTGCTGAGGGTGTTACCCAGCTGACCCATTGCAACGATGGCTGCAACAGCGATCAGAGCAGCAATCAGGCCATATTCAATAGCCGTTGCGCCTTCTTCATTCTTGAACATTTTACGTACGAATTTCATGTCTGGTCTCCTAGATTTGACAAACTTCACTTACCCTATTGGATCCAATTCACATCCAATGTTCAACAACTTAAACCAAAAACCTTACCAAGATTTTAAGTCCGAAAACACAATTACGAAACGTCGGTTACCTCGTTGGCAACGTCATCCCACATACCGACCGTCCTGTTGGCGACACCGGCAATCGAAACAAGCACGGTCAGTGCTATGAGAGCCAGTATCAATCCATATTCAACAGCCGTTGCGCCCTTGTCGGAAAGATATATTTTTTTCAAAAAATCAAACATGTCTCTCTCAACGCGGATAAAGTTCTGCTAAGTCGTGAACATCCCCCGTTTCACAGAAATGGATTAACAAAATCCTTACATCGCATAAAATAATGGAAAAAATCCCGACATTGCTGTTTGTCGTCGCCGCTGCACTGGTCGACCGGAATGGCAGAATTCTGGTGCAGAAGCGCCCCGAAGGCAAGCCGATGGCGGGGCTCTGGGAGTTTCCCGGCGGCAAGGTTGAAAGAGGCGAGACTCCGGAGACGGCCTTGGTGCGCGAGCTGAAAGAAGAGCTGGGCATAGATGTCGACGAAGCGGATCTGGAACCCGTAGCGTTCGCCAGCGAAGCCCTGGGAGACCGGCATCTGATCCTCCTCCTTTATAAGAGCCGAACCTGGGCCGGGGATGTTCGCAATGCGGAGTCGCAGGATGTGCAATGGCTGGAGATAGATGTCATTCGCGAATTACCGATGCCGCCAGCCGATGGCCCGCTGGTTCAGAAATTATCGGAAAGTCTCGGCAATCCGGCCTAGCCGTCTGGCTGGCGCTTGCCTTTCCCCGCAAGGGTCGTGCTAAGCGATACCTGGCCGCTTCCCCGGCGTGCCGGTTTTGGCTGGTCGGGATGGGGTGCCCAGGCGCAAAGATAGAGTAGAGTGACGCTTTCCGCGAACTTCCCGTCGGCTGCGGCCTGTGCCCGGAACAGCGACAACACTTTTTTATAAACTTTACGTCCGATCGAGGAGAGCCCGCCGGAGAGTATATTGCTCCCCCCGACATCCCTTATGTCCGAGATGAGACGCCCGAGTTCCGAATAGTTCAGACGCAATTGGTCGCTGTCGGCAACCGGCATTGTCAGGCCCGCACGGGCCATGAGATCACCAGCCGTTCGTACGTCGATCTGCGGGTGGATATGGGACGAAACCCGGTCTTCCTCGGCCGCCATCAATATCGATTTCAGCGATGTGAAGCTCTCTGCACAGACAAGGGCCGCCAGCATCAGACCATCTGGGACCAAAATCCTGCGGCTCAGAACAAGCGCACCTGGCAGGTCATTGACGGTATCGAGCGAACCGATGTTGATGATCAGGTCAAAACTGTGATCGGCAAAGGGCAGGCGATCATCATCGCAGATCACGCCGCCCTGCGCGCGCGCCAGCAGGGAACTGGAATCCGCGGATAATACCGTCATGCCCCGCGCTCGCAGCTCGTCTTCGAGCTGTCGCGCGGGCAGGCCGATTACCAGTGCTCGCCGAAAGTCGCGCTTCACGACATCAAGTCGTTCCAGAATTTCCTCGGCCATGATCCGCGAAAAGAAATCGTCACCCTTTGCCCGCGCATAGGCGCGATCGCGGACGATACGGCGCCGTTTGCGATCAAAAATTTCGCTATGGTTGACTGTATCGGTCATAGGGTCTTGCGGCTTTAGGAGCGCCCGCCAAAAAGATCAAATGCCGTTACGAGCCATGTTCAGACCGATCCTCGATTTCGCCTTGCCGCCCCGATGCCCGATATGCGGCGTCACCGTGGAGACGGACAATCACTTCTGCCTGTCCTGCTGGCAGCAGCTCGACTTTGTTGCAAAACCGTGGTGCGCCGCATGCGGCCTGCCGCTGGTCTTCGACCATCCCGGGGAAAATCTATGCGCAAAATGCCTGGTGGACCGGCCCGCCCACGACGGCGTGCGGGCGGTGGTACGCTATGACGACCTGAGTTCGTTGATCGCGATGCGGCTGAAATATGGCACGCGCCTGGGGCTCGCCAAACTGATCGCCGAACAACTGCAGAAACATGTCGCGGACCACGCGGACAATGCCATCCTCGTTCCGGTCCCGTTGCACCGGTCACGGTTGTGGCGTCGCGGGTTCAACCAGTCGGTTCTGATCGGCCGGGAAATCGCCCGCAGTTCCGGTATCGCACTGGACCATGACGTGATCATTCGCAGCAAGGTGACGCCTCCGCTGAGGGGGATGAGCGGCCAGCAACGGCGGAAGACCGTCGACAGGGCATTTGCACTGCGCCCGGAGGCGCAGCAAATCCTTGCCGGCAAGTCGGTTCTGCTGGTCGACGATGTCTATACAAGCGGTTCGACCAGCAATGCCTGTGCGCGGTTGCTGAAAAAAGCGGGTGCCAATCAGGTGCTCGTCTTCTGCTGGGCACGGGTTATAGGCAACAGCGAAAATATCTGAAATGCTGGCCCAGCAGTGATTGCTTGAATTTGCCGCGCGGACAGCCCATTTGCAGATTCAAGGTAGAAAGAGCAAATTATGGCTAAAGTTGAAATATATACCAAATTTACCTGTGGCTTCTGCTTTCGTGCGAAAGCCTTGCTGGAAGGCAAGAATGTCAGTTTCGAGGAAACGGACATCAGCATGGGTGGCGAGAAACGCGAGGAGATGATCCAGCGGTCCGGCGGCAGAATGACGGTGCCGCAGATATTCATCGATGACCGTCATATCGGCGGATCGGACGATCTGGCTGCCCTGGACCGGTCGGGCGAGCTCGACGCGCTTCTGGCGGGCTGAACCGGGTTGAAAATCGCGCTGGCCCAGATGAACAGCGGTATTGTTCCGGAGGACAATGCCGACCAACTCTGTTCGTCCATTGCGGAAGCCGCTGCGGGTGGCGCTGCCATGATCTTCACCCCCGAAATGAGCGGACTGCTGGACCGGGACCGGTCACGCGCGGCATCGGCGATCCGCAGCGAACCGGAGGATGCGGTCCTGTCCGCCGTCCGGTCTGCGGCGCAGAAGGCGGGGATATGGGTGCAACTGGGCTCGCTGGCGATCAAGAACCCGGATGATCCCGGTGCGAAATGGAACAACCGCTCCTATCTGATCAACCCTCGGGGCGATATTACCGCGCGCTATGACAAGATCCACCTGTTCGACGTTGATCTTGGTCCTGATGAATCGCAGCGGGAGTCCTCGGCCTATGCCGGCGGACGCAACGCAGTGGTTGCGCCGGTTGGCGAAACGACACTTGGCCTGTCGATTTGCTATGATCTCCGCTTTCCGGCCCTGTACGAGGCCCTGACCAATGCGGGCGCGGACATATTGTCGGTACCCGCTGCCTTTACCGTGCCCACCGGGAAGGCCCATTGGCAAATCTTGCTGCGGGCCCGCGCGATCGAGGCAGGGGCCTTTGTCGTCGCAGCCGCGCAATATGGCCAGCACGAAGATGGCCGGTCAACTTACGGCCATTCGATGGTCGTCGATCCCTGGGGCGACATCCTCCTCGACATGGGGGAGGGGACAGGGATCGGTTTCTGCGACCTGGATATCGGGCAGGTAAAGACGGTGCGTTCACGCATTCCTGCCGTCGCCAATCGCAAAAGCTTTGCCAAGCCGGTACCAACAAGATGATTATTTTTGACCTGATCTGCGCCGATGGCGAGCATCGATTCGAGGGCTGGTTCGGATCCTCGGACGATTATGCCGATCAACAGGCTCGCGGCCTGCTGGACTGTCCCGTGTGCGGCAGCGGCAATATTGCCAAGGCGGTGATGGCCCCAAATCTGGGCCGCAAAGGCAATCAGCAAGCCGCGTCGGCCAGACCTGCGGAAGAGCGTACCGAAATGCCGGTCGCTGCCAAGCCGGTTTCCAATGACGTGGCGGTGCCGGCCGAATATCGGGAGATCATCGGCAAACTGGCCGAGGCGCAAGAAAAGATGCTGGCCAGTTCCGAATGGGTCGGTGACAAATTTGCCGATCGGGCGCGCGACATTCATTATGGCGACGCGGAGGAGAAACCGATCCACGGTACGGCCTCGCAGGAAGAAGTGGCCGATCTGGCAGAAGAAGGCATTGCGGCGCTTCCGCTGCCGCTGCCGGTCTTGCCGCCTGAATCGAAAAATTGACTGTGGCATGCGCCCGCCGATCTGGCTAAACATGCCGCCACAGCGCCCGTAGCTCAGTCGGATAGAGCATCAGATTCCTAATCTGGGGGCCACAGGTTCGAATCCTGTCGGGCGCACCATATCTCCAGGCTGGCGGCGCAGGCTAGTTCCGATTTTTTGTTTGCGAGAGGCTTGGCCCCAGGTTCGATATCAATTGTTGTCTTGGGCCTGCCGGCCGAGTTTCGATATTATTGCCGTTTGCCGAAATCCTGAACTTTCCGCGTTGAGGAATATTTGCACCGGCCGGATACCGGTGCAAATATTCTCGTTCATTCTGCCGCTTCCAGCGCGCCATTGTCTGCGGCTTCCCGCGCCTCTTCCTCGGCCTCCTCACGCAATTTTCGAGCAATGACGCGGCGCGCCCGGACTGCAGCTTCGTCACTGGGAAGGAGCAGCGGCTTCATGGACAGAAGGTCGGTTTCTCCATCCATCATCTCCTGGCACATGGCGACCATCCGTCCGTCTTCATTGGCGAATGTGTCGGTGATCCCGTGTTGCAGGCCCTTGTCCGCTTCCGCCGAATCGAGATTGCTGTCGCGGCAGTTGTTCCAGAAATAATAACAGGAATGTTCGTCGATGGGTGTGACCATATTGGCACCGGGCGTGTGCGAACCAATTTTGCGGTCGGTGTTCGCCGCAACGGAACCTGCATCGAGCAGCATATGGCCGGGTGCATTCCAGCGTACATCGAAATAATATTCCATCAGTTCCGGCGCTTCGGGCCACAATATGGCGGTCAGCGGCATGCGTGGGGCATTGAGTTCGCAATGATAATCCCAGATTTCGTCGCCAATTTGTTCGGTACTGTACCGTCGCTCGAAGTCGTCCCGGAAATCGGTTCCCAGATTCAGGCGCGGATGCAGGAACTGGACATGGGTGCGATCCATCAGATTGTCGACGGCGAGTTCGTAATGCGCGTCCAGCTTGTGGAAACCGAACACGGTCCGGTGGCCGGGTCGCTCTTCCGTCATCGAGAAGTCGGGAATCAGGGATGTATCCGCCTTTTCCGGCTT
This sequence comes from Sphingorhabdus sp. YGSMI21, assembly GCF_002776575.1. GTDB lineage: Bacteria > Pseudomonadota > Alphaproteobacteria > Sphingomonadales > Sphingomonadaceae > Parasphingorhabdus. The sequence continues at coordinate 2,603,975 of NZ_CP022548.1, forward strand.
GCCCATCCAGATGAACAGGATGCCCCAGAGTTCCTCCAGCGGATAGGATTTGAGACGGGCCACTCTCGGGGCCTTCAGGTCCGTGAGCGTGCCCTTGTCACCATTGGGATTGCGGACGCACTGGCCCTCGGCGTTGAATTCCAGGCCGTGATAGGGGCAGGACACATTGTCGCCGTAGCGATGCCCTTCGCTGAGCGGAGCAAATCGGTGCGGACAGACGTTGGACATCGCCACCGCCTCGCCCGATTCCGTGCGATATATCAATACATGCTCACCGACCAATTTTCTGCCGAGAAGCTTCGCGTCATCAAGCTCATGCGAGAAGCCCGCACAATACCAAACATTCTTCAGAAACGCCATTTGCTTTGTCCTCTCCTCTATTTTAGACCGCCGCATTTGCTGCGGCGCGGCAATGGATTTAAACGATTGCCAATGGCGGCATATTTAATCTAACTGCGTTAGATTGTAAAGGTGAAATGATGGCTAGAAGGACCGATATCGTTCTTTCCCAGGACATGATCTGCGTTGCGGCGTTGGAGATTATCGGGGAATCCGGGCTCGACCGGCTGACCATGCGCTCGCTGGCGCGCAAGCTCGAAATCCAGGCCGCGTCCCTTTACGCGCATTACCGCGACAAATCGGAATTGATGTCCGATCTGGCGGCGCGCTATTTCCTCGAGGCATGCGATGCGGTTTATGACTGGAGCTCGCCGGGCGACTGGTTGATGAAATTTGGATCGGCGCTGTACAGCGTGTTGCGGGAAAGGCGCGATGCAGCTCGCCTGTTTGCCCAGTCCCAGCCGCCCGTACATTCTCATGAGGTGACGGCGGAAAACGCTTCGTCGGCGCTGACCGCTTCGGGCTGGAGCGTCAATAGGGCCGTGGAAATGCAGGCCGCGGTGATTGCTCTGGCGATTGGCATGGCGCTCGACCATTCGCACGAGGGGACCAGCGCCTATCTCGAGAGGTTTTTCGATCTTGACGAAGCGTTCCAGACAGCTTTGTCTGCGCTGGTTTCCGGGTTGCTGGACAAGCCGGTCACCGCCATGGATACGCCCGAGGCAAAGACGCCATGACCCTCATGCGGCAGCGGTCTGCACCTTGACCTGTTGGCGATTGGCCAGGCTGGCCGCCGGTCGACCGCAGCGCCTTGCGACGTTCGGGAGAGATATGCCGCCGCCGCTTGTCCGGTCGGTATGTCCCGCTGGCGCAGGCGTCCCGGATTTACGCTTCAGACCAGCTTGCAGACGTCGTCAAATTCGTGGCGTGGCAGGCGAGGGAAGACTTTTGACGGGTCGCCATATCCCAGCGAACAGATAAAATTAGTCTGCACATTTGTGCCGGACCAGAACAGCGCGTCCATGGCCTGCGGATTGAAACCGCTCATCGGCCCGCAATCGAGACCGAGTGCGCGGGCCGCCATGATGAGATAAGCGCCCTGCAGGCTCGAATTGCGAAACGCGGTTTCTTCAACCAGCTTGTCGTTGCCGCTGTAGAAGCCCCGCATGTCAGCGTGCGGGAACAGGCGCGGCAGGGTCTCTACGAAATCCATATCCATGCCGATTACCACCACCACGGGCGCGTTGCGGATCTTGTCCTGATTGGGCGGAGCGGCGCATTCCGCCATTTTGTTCTTCTGGTCCGTCGTGCGCACGAAAATGAAACGTCCGGGCAGGCAGTTCATCGATGTCGGCCCCGTCCGGAGCACATTGTACAGGCGCTCGAGAATGTCATCGGAGACGGGTACGTCACGATATCCGTTCTGACTGCGGGCATCGAGGAAAAGCTGGTTCAGGGCTTCGTCGGAAATTGCTTTGGTATTGGTCATCTTACAGCCTTATCCTAACGGACCCATGAAGGTCTGATCGGCATAGGTGTCCTCCAGTGCATCGAGGGTTTCGGGCCACGGCGTTTTCAGCTTCCGGCGATGCTCAGCCGGGCGACGTTTTCCGTCCCAGTCCACCTGCTCCATATAATAATAGAGCTGAATCGCGTGACCATCCGGGTCCAGGCCGAAGGCGGTGTAATCAATGCCCGGGTTGAGTTCCGGCGGCTGCTCGATGAAAGACACGCCTTCCGCCTTCAGCCATTCGACCGCATTTCTAAGCTGTTTGTAGCTGCCCACTCGCATGCCCATGCTGGCCGTCCGGGAATGTTCGGACAGGCCCAGCATCGCGCGTGCCTCAAGCGGATAGAGTTTCAGGCTGTGATGTTCGTTGCCATGCCGCAAAAAGACAAAGTCATGGCCTTGATAGGAAACCGTTTCGGTCACCTTGAAACCGAGCGCGTCTGTGTAGAAGGCAATCGAATCCGCCATATTCTCTACGAAGACGGCGACCGGACCCAATGCGGTTATCTTGAAGGGCCGCCGGAGCATTACGCCGCCGACATCATAGCGGCGATCGTCGCCGAACTCGGTGCGCTGGAACCCGTCTTCCATCGACACGCCCTGCGCGATCTTTGCGTCGCGCTCGGTGAAGTCAGAGATTTGCGGCATCGGAAATTCGCCGTCGAAGCGCCGGTCGTAATAGGGCAGGGGTTTGCTGCGGCCGTTGATGCCGACCTGTTCCATGCCGTAATAGAGTTCGCAGGTCTGCCCTTCAGGCGTGCTGAAATAACAGTGCCAGTTGCTGCCCGGCATATCGCGACCGGTCCGGTGGATGCGGGTCTTGCCTGCCAGATATTTCTGCGCTTCAACCACTTCCTCGAGAGAACCGACTTGCCAGGTGAAGTGGGACATGGTGATCTCGGGATGGCTTTCCGGGTCACCGATGATCGGGCCGACCGAAGGATGGGCGATGATCATTGCGTGATGATCGGTATTGAAGGTCATGAACGGCACCCTGTCATCAACCATGAAGTCGGTAGATACATCGGGCGGCGCCAGCTTTTTCAATTCGACCATGTCGGTCATATCGAAACCGAGAAGCCGGCCGTAGAAATCAATGCCGTCATCAATCGAATTTAGATTGAAGCCAAAATGCCCCAGCCTGCGTATCCGGAATGGTCGGGGAAATTCTATGCCCTCGACGTTATAGGTGCTCATGTTCTCTCTCTCCTCATCCCACTTACAGATCATATGGCATATTTGAAGCGCCGGGGGCAGGGCAGCTGCGCCGGTCCCGGTGGTGCTCAGGATTACATCATCGATTTATCAGTTATAAAATGCAAGGAAATATTCGAAAAAAAGGATAAATTCAATAATAGGTTGCATTGTTGACGGTCCGCGTCATATTGGCCCGGCAAAACAGCCGGAAAACGGCATTGGAGTGATTCGGCATTTGCCCGCAGCGTTGCGACGGCGAGGTGAAAGCTGAGGGATTGGGAGAGAAAAAATGAAATTATCGCTATTTCACGGTTGCGCTTTGATGGTCATGGCCACCGCGTCGAATCAGGCGCTGGCCCAACGCGAAGACGTTGCCGAAAATGCGAGCGACAAAATCATTGTCGTGACCGCACAGAAACGTGCGCAGAATGTTCAGGACGTACCGTCGGCGGTAACCGCCGTAACAGCAGAGACGCTACAAGATCGTGGCTTCACGGACCCCTCCGATCTTGTTTCGGTGGTTCCCAACCTCAGTGGCGGGACGATGCGCGGTGACACAGCGCTTGCGATTCGCGGCGTCGGCCTCACGGTGGTCGGGAGCTCACCGGGTGTCGCGGTGCATGTTGACGGGGTTTACCAGCCTCGGCCTCAAATGGCCGATATCGCGCAAGTCGACATTGCCCAGGTGGAGGTGCTTCGTGGTCCTCAGGGTACGCTTTACGGCCGAAACGCAAACGGCGGTGTCGTCAATTTCATGACGACAGCACCTGGCGATGAAATCGGTGGCTATGTTCGTGCAAGTTACGCCACTTTTGACGAATATCGGATTGAGGGTGCGATTGATCTCCCCGTTAGCGAGGATATTCGTTTTCGCGTTACCGGGAAGCATTGGGGACGTGAGGATGGCTTTGTAAAGAATATCAATCCCAACGGGAGCGGTGATATCGACAAGGGGCACAGCTGGTTTGCCCGCGCGCGCCTCGATGCGGATATCACTCCCGATCTTACTTTAAGCGTCACAGGCACCTATGCGAAGCGGAAAGGTGAATTCATCTATTTTACCAATCTTGACCTGCCAATCCCGGAAGCAATCGCGCAAAACCCGCTGCTGGCTACTGCGAATATACCGCTGGAACCGCGCACCACGGCGCAGAATGATCCTGTTAGCCAGGATCGATCCTATAAGGGTGTGACGGGCGTGCTGGACTGGAGCTCGGGTGATTTTGGCATCAAGTCGATCACCGCTTATCAGCATTATGAAGACCAGTTCGAAGCAGATTTCGATGCGCTAGACCTGTCCCTGTCCCCGCGTCAGGATCAGCAGAAAGCAAAAACCTTCACGCAGGAACTAAACTTCACAGTTAATTCCGGCCCGGTCAACGCGGTGCTTGGCGGTTTCTATATGCATGACAAGTTTTCCAACAAACTCGATTTCCAGTTCCCGCTAGGCTTGTGGCAATTGGGCAACCCGGCCGGCTTGCCGCCAGGCACCAGCCTGAGTTTTTCCGGGAACCCCTATGTGACAAAAACCAAGGCAATTTTCGCTGACATAACGGTGGAGGTCACCAATAATCTGAGAATTCTCGGCGGCATTCGCCATTCCAATGATTCGCAGCGGATATCGGAGGTCAACGGCATTTTCGTACAGACCCCCGGCGGGCCGGTGCAGATTCCCCCTGCGGCTTGTCCCAGTCCGACCAATCCGACGGGTGAGTCCAGCATGACTTTCAAGTCGACCACGCCACGGTTAGGGCTGCAGTATAATGTGACTGATGACAGCAACCTTTACGCGACCTATTCTCAGGGGTTCAAGATCGGCGGTTTCAACTACCGCGGCGGTTGCGGTGCTTCTTATGGTTCCGAGAAGCTGACAGCATATGAAATAGGATCAAAGAACCAGTTTGGAGCAATGACGCTCAATCTTGCGGCTTTCTATTATGATTATAAGGACTTGCAGGTCGAGCAGCTTGTGGGTCTCACTTTTGCGCTCGACAACGCGCCGAAAGCCAGGATTTACGGGGCTGAGGCCGAGCTTGCCTATACAACAGGGCCTTTTTCCATCACCGCCAATGCGGCGCTGATGAACGCCCGCTATGGTGCCGGCTTCCTGAACCTTGATCTTCTGGACCCCGCTGCAGGACTTCAGGACACGGATGGCAATCCGCTTTCCAATGCGCCTGATTTTTCGGCAAATATTGGGGCGTCCTATGAGACCGAGCCCGTTATTGCGGGCGGATCACTAACCTTTCGCGCCGATCTGTCCTACAAGTCGCGTATCTATTATCGGGAATTCGATAATCTGGCGGATTCGCAGGAAGGCTATGCCCTGCTTGATGGCTCCATTACATGGCGAAGTGCAGACGAGCGTTTCTCGGCCCGTCTCTTTGGCCGCAATCTGACCGGAACAGATTATATTCAGGCGCTGTCACAGTCGTCGGCAACCGGTACCCGCTTCGGTACCTGGGGGGCACCGAGGCAGGTTGGCATCGAACTGGGGCTGGATTTCTAGATAGAGCCCCTCGGCGACTTCGACCTGTAAAAGGCGCTGGCAGCTCTCTCGGCCGGCGCCTTTTTGTCTTTGCCCCAATCTTCCCGGGACATCAAAGATCATCGAAGGTCCGGGAATCCCCGGACCGGCTTCTTTCGCATCGCCAAAACCGCGGCTTGGAGATTCAAGGGGGCATACTCTTCGGCGCTGCACGATCTGTAATGACCTAATGCTGAAGATTGCCGATAATATTGATAAAAATTGAAAAATAGAAAATGTTCGAATAAATATTTGACTCGGCTCCCGCGGCTCGGCACCTGTCGGTGGCAGCCAGGTGTTCGCCAGCCTTGGGGCCATCAGGCCGCGAGTCAGTCAATTTGTGAAGTCGGAGGGATGCGTCGGATGCCAGCGCCAGAATATGTTCAAGCACCATTTCGGGATGTTCCATTTGCCAAGCTAGATATTGATGTCGAGCGCCGACCCGACGGTTCCATCATCATGCAGTCTCTGGTTCCGCTACTGTTGCGCGAGGCCCATTTGGCCGCCTATCTGCTGAAACATGCTGAAGAGCGGCCGGATCGTGCCTGGCTGGCCCAACGAACCGGGGACGGGAAGGGCTGGCGCACATTATCCTTCGCCGATGCAAAACAGCAGATTGATGGTCTGACCGAAGCGCTGTTGTTGCTCGGATTGGAGAGTGGTGCATCGCTAGCTATATTGAGTGGCAATTCCATTGAGCACGCGGTCATGATGATGGCGGCGCTACAGGCCGGGCTGGTCACGGTTCCGGTATCAGAAGCCTATTCTTTGATGAGTGAGGATTTCGGACGTCTGCGGCATGTTGCCGAGGTGGTCGAGCCGTCCATTGTCTTTGTCCAGGACGGCGCCCGGTTTAGTGAGGCGATTGAACGGGTTGGTCTTGGGCATCTTCCGGTGATTGCCGTACAGAATGTTCAGGCGGGGCAGCTTGATTTCTGCGCCCTGGCGGCGATCGAGCCGAGTGGCAAGGTGCCGGACGCTTTTGCGGCAATCGATCCCGATTCGATCGCCAAGATCATGTTCACTTCCGGATCGACCGGCGCCCCAAAGGGGGTTCCGCTGACCCACGGCGGGCTCGTGACGGCTGCGGAATCGAACCTGACCACGATGGGACGGCTGGCTGTCGGCGAGACGGTGCGGCTCGACTGGGCGCCTTGGAGCCATGTCTTCGGCGGGACCACTCTAAGCCTGTCAATCATCGACGGCGGCACCTTTTATATTGACGAAGGCAAACCGGTTCCGGGCCTTTTCGACCAGACATTACGCAATCTGGCAGATGTACAACCGGACTTTTTCATGAATGTGCCATCGGCGATTTCAATGCTGGTCGAAGCCATGGAAGCGGATGAGCAACTTGCCAGGCGGATCCTCGATAAAATGACGTCTCTGGGTTATGGCGGGGCCGCTCTTCCGGCCGATATTGTCCAGCGCTTCGAGTCTCTGGCGGTCAAATATACCGGCCACCGGATCGCGATCGTGTGCGGCTATGGCACGACAGAAACCGGACCTGGGGGCGGCTTCGTCTACTGGCCGACAGACGAAACAGGCACGCTGGGACTTCCCCATCCCGGCTTTGCCATGAAACTCGTTCCTCTCGACGGGCAGCGTTATGATGTGAGAGTAGCCGGCAAGGCTGTCACGAAGGGCTATTGCAACCGCCCGGACCTCAATGCCGAAATATTCGATGCGGATGGTTTCTACAGAACCGGCGACTGCGTCCACTTCGCCAACCCGGAAGATCCGCTATCGGGACTGATTTTTGCCGGTCGCCTGAACGAGGAATTCAAGCTTCTGAACGGAACATTTGTACGGGTAGGGGAGGTCCGCTCCAAACTGGTCGACAGTCTGGCGCCGCTGGTCAAGGATGTCGTGGTCTGTGGAGAAAATCGCGCAGATGTGCGTATTCTTGCCTGGCTCAACGTGGAAGCTGCAAAAGCACTGGATGGCAGTGCGGGCAGCGATCTGGAACTATTGAGCAACTCCGCAGTGGTGACCGGCGAGATCCGCCGCAAACTGACGGCCTACAACCGGGCCAATCCGGGCGCCTCGCAGTCTGTGCGAGCCGTCCGCCTGCTTTCGCTTCCGCCTCAGCTGGATCATGGGGAAATAACCGACAAGGGCAGCATCAACCAACGGGCCGTGATCGAGCATAGATTCAATGAGCTAGAAGCGCTCTACGCCCTCTCAGGGGACGGGCGGACAATAGTGATCTGAACCGGTTGTCCAGCAGCCGGCGCGCACCAGCCATATTTTCGAAAATATAGAAAATCGAGAATATAATTGTTTAATTTCCGAAATCGATGTGTATTATCAAGTTGACGGGCAGCGGCCATGTTGGATCGCTTCCATCTAGTTTTGAACCGAGCGAGGTAGATCGACGCGATGCGTGCGTCGGGCGAGTCCGGGAGGATTGAGGGGGATTCATGCAACTGGCGCAATTTCGGCATAAAGGCGGCATATCTCTCGGCCTGCGGGTGGCCGACGAATTGGTTGATTTAACCGGTGCAGGGCGCCTGCCAGTCGATCCATGATGCAGGCGCGATTGCCGAGGCCTTCGCCGAACTTGGCATCAGCCATCAGCGCTCAAGGCTTATGAAGCGGTGCGCAAGCCATATACCAAATCGATCGTCGAGACGGCGAGGAAGATGCAGGTCGATCCAAAGGCCTGGAAAGGTGAGTCAAAGCCAGAGTCGGCCAATGCAGACAAAGATTGATCAGGACTATCAAGGAGAATGAAGATGAGTAATGCAGAGCGCGACTTGCGCAGTATCTGGGCCTTCCTCGACAGGCTGGCGTTCACGCACGGATATGTCGACGCGGCCGGCACAAAAACCCGTTATGTCAACGCAGGTCCGAAGGATGCTCCCGTCGTCGTCATGGTCCACGGCATGGGCGGTACCTGGGAAAATTTCATCGCCAATTTTGCGGAATTTTCAAAAAGCTTCAACACTTACGCATTCGACCTGAAGGGCCATGGCTATTCGGACAAGCCCGACGAGCCTTATGCGGTATCCGGCTATGTCGAGCAGCTGGAAGGTTTCGTCAAGGCTCTGGGCCTGACCAAGATCCACCTCTTCGGCCTGTCGATTGGCGGCTGGATTTCGACCAAGTTCACAGTTCGCAATCCCGGTCTTGTGGAAAAGCTGATCGTCATGTCGGCCTGGGGGCGTCTGCGGCTCAACGAGACCGAAGAAGAACGCCAGAACGGGATGCAATTTCTGGCGCAGCGGGCCAAGTCGGTCGAGAACCCGTCACTCGAGAAAATGGACAAGGTGTTTTCGCAGCTGATCGCGGATCCGGAGCAGCGCATGCTTGACCTGCTGACCTTGCGGATGCGGGTCTATTCGCAGCCCAATATGGTGCGTACAATGGAGAATGTCTTTGCCGGTATCATGCCCCCGCTCTGGGAAGAGAATGTCCTGACGGACGAGGAACTGAAAAGTATCAGTCGTCCGACGATGATCATCGCCTGTCCGGATAGCGAGGACGAATTTCTGGTCATGGCTCACCAATATAGGAGTCTCATTCCGGACGTTGAATGGTGCGAAGTTTTCGGCGCGTCCCACTGGCCGCAATGGGAGACTGCCGATCAGGTAAATGCAGCGTCAATCGAGTTCTTGAAGGGCTGAACCAAAAGCCTGCAAGCACGAGGAGAATAGAATGAAATTACCGGCACTCGCGGAACGGCATGGACAACGGGCCGAGGCCCGCGAGCCCGTGGCCGGGCATGACAACAGCAAGGGGGCTTGGACTGGCCGATCGGTTGCCGCAAATGGCCATGCCCGTCTTGTCGCTTGTAATCCGATGGCTATGGTGCGCTAGATGGGAGGGGTCAGGTCTTGTGTGGCTGCCTGCAGCCAGGCCTTCGGGCTCTTTGCGCTGATGGCTTTTTCCGGGCCGGATATGCCAGCCTCGAATTCTGCTACAGGGGAATCAGACAGACTTGTCTTGTTGGGTACAGCAGGGGGGCCTCGCTTGCGATCCGATCGCTCGCAGCCGGCCAATCTGCTTGTCGTCGAGGGCAAGCCCTATCTGGTCGATTGCGGGGAGGGCTGCGTAACCCAGCTGCGCAAGGCGGGTTTCGAGCCCGGTGATGTCGAGCAGCTTTTCCTAACCCATATGCACCTCGATCATAGTGCCGGCGTCGGTCCGCTGGCAGCCTTCCGCTGGACAGGTAGCGTCACCAGCCAATTGACAGTCTTCGGGCCGCCCGGGACGAGCAAGTTTGTGGATGCTGCTATGCGGTATCTGTCGGTGCCGGGATCGGTCCATTCCCGCGAAGTTCCGAACATGGGTTCGATGGACATGCTGGTTCACGGGGAGGATATCAAGCACGGCGGCCCGGAAGCATTCGAACTATTTTCCGATGAGAAAATCCGTGTGCGAGCCGTTGAAAACTCGCATTTCGATCATTTGTCCGGGGTCGACATCGGGTTTGGAGCATTGCGATCTTACAGCTACCGGTTCGACAGCGCCGACCGTTCAATAGTTTTTACGGGCGATACGGGACCTTCACAATCTCTGCAGCGAATGGCCTCCGGCGCTGATATTCTGGTTGCGGAAATCATGGATGTCGATGGAGTCATGTCCGCATTCCGGCAGCGAACAGATATCCCGGCCGCACAATTCCCTGTGATCGAAGCGCAAATGCGGGCCAAGCATCTCACAGCGAGAGATGTAGGTGAGCTCGCTCAAGCATCAGGCGTGAAAACAGTGATCCTGACCCATTTTGCGTCGGCTGGAGCCGGTACCGAGGATGTCGAGCGTTTCCTTCGGGAAGTTAGCGAGGTGTTCGACGGGAAGGTCGTCGCTGGTAAAGATCTGCAGATTTTCTAACGCGCGAGGACGCGGGAAATAGTTTATATTGTGAAGGGCGCCGTGATCGATATGTCATTGGCCCCGGCAACAGTGTTGAGAGGGGTTCCCGGTGCGCCTGCGCTGCCCTTCGATAATTTTCGAAAATTTGCCAAGCTTCGTATAAACGTATAGGTATAAGGCAGGGCAATGATCTGAGATGAGGGACGCATCTTTGTCGGACGCCGGAGCCGTTTATGTCGATAGTTTGAAATGGAAAGTCTGCGAATGTTGAATATTAATGGAAATGGGATGACTTCGGCACCTCAGGATATCACAACCGAGGATGCAGCGAGTTTTGATGTTTATCGCCAGTTGCGTCTCGACATCATTTCCTGCCATCTGAAACCCAATCAGAAACTTCGCTTTGATGCATTGCGCAAATCTTATGGCGTAGGTGTCGGCACGCTGCGGGAAGCGCTGTCGCACCTCGTTTCTGACGGAATGGTGCGTATCGATGCCGGGCGCGGTTTCCGGGTGGCTCCCGTGTCCGTGGAAGATCTGGAAGATGTCACGGCCTGGAGGGTGGAATTCGAAACACGGGCGCTAGCGGCATCGATCCGCAATGGTGACGATGACTGGGAAGCGGAAGTGGTGACTTCCTATCACCTTTTGAGCAAGGTCACGGTCCCAGATCCTGAAGCTCCACCGGAAGAATGGTCGGCCTATGGTGACAAGCATGTCCGGTTCCACGAAGCCTTGGTGGCGAGTTGCGGTTCTCCCTGGCTATTATTCTTCCGATCGGCGCTGCAGTCGCAGGCTCTGCGCTATCAGGCGCTGGCCATGTCGAACCGGGAAAAAATGATTCACCGTGCCATGGACGAGCATAAAGCTCTTATGAACGCGACTTTGAGCCGGGATGCAGAGCAGGCCACGGCGCTCATCGCCAAACATATTCAGGATACGTCGGAGGATGTCAGGATCATTCTCAGCCAGTCTGCCGCTGTGGGCAATCTCAATGCGGATGTAGTCGAAGAGCGCGGACCTCGGCGGCGGGGGCGGCCTCGCAAATCCGCCTAGCAGACAAGGTGTGAAGCAGGGACAAGAGCCGGATTGCCGATGCCTGGATGTTCGATGCGTGATGGACCTGCTTGATGGGACAATGAATTAGTCCGGTTTCCGGGACATTTCGACCCGATATCAGCGCGTTTCCCATCGTCATGGTACAGGACCGGCAATTGCCACGTGAATTGTAAGGCGGGAAGTCCCGAAGCGGCGTTCGACGCGTCGCCAATCCAACAGTCAACCCGGGTGCTTGCCCAAAAGAGCCCGCAATCATCACAGGATGGATATCGTGAAGCGAGCGCCTAACCGTCGCTTGATCCTGGTGCCAAATGGCCGCGGATGAGCCGATCGATTGATCCGCAGGCAGCAAATGGCTGGCGCGCAGCGGCGGCGAGGTGACTGCTGAAAATATCGATCATCCAATCGCTATAAAATGCTATTGAATATAGCAATGGTGATTGTTATGATCCATAGCAATAGGAGAGAATCTATGCATTTTGAGCGAAAAAATCCCCTGACGGGTGAAACAGCCTCGACTGCGGTCGCTATGCAGGCTTCCGACGTGCCTGCAATTGCAGAGACGGCCGCTGCAGCTTTTCCGGAATGGGCGGCGATGGGGCCGAATGCGCGGCGGACGATTCTTATGAAAGCGGCGGACGCGCTTGAGGCACGACGGGATGAATTTGTCGCAGCGATGCAATCTGAAATAGGAGCCACAGCTGGCTGGGCGATGTTCAACCTCGGACTGGCCGTCGGGATAGTCCGGGAAGCGGCGGCGATAACCACGCAGATCGGCGGAGAAATCATTCCATCCGACAAACCCGGCTGCATGTCGATGGCCTTGCGGGAGCCTTTGGGGGTCGTCCTGGGCATCGCCCCCTGGAATGCACCGATCATTCTCGGCGTGCGCGCGATTGCCGTACCGCTGGGCTGCGGGAACAGCGTCATATTGAAAGCATCCGAAGCCAGTCCGCGGACACATGAGCTGATTATCGAGTCATTTGCAGCGGCAGGCTTTCCCGACGGCGTTGTCAATGTGGTGACCAATGCGCCCGAAGATGCGGCGTCAGTCGTTGGCGCGCTGATCGACGCGCCGCAAGTCAGGCACATCAATTTTACCGGATCGACCAGCGTAGGCAAAATCATCGCCAGGCGCGCTGCCGAACATCTCAAGCCCTGTCTGCTGGAGCTGGGCGGCAAGGCTCCGTTGATTGTGCTGGAGGATGCTGATCTCGATGAAGCGGTGAAGGCTGCCGCCTTTGGCGCATTCATGAACCAGGGGCAGATTTGCATGTCGACCGAGCGTATCATCATGGTCGATGCCATCGCCGATCAATTTGCCGGGAAATTCGCGGCAAAGGCCGCTAGCATGGCAGCAGGCGACCCGCGCGATGGCAATACACCACTTGGTGCGGTCGTGGACCAGAAGACGGTGGATCATGTCAATGGCCTGATTGATGATGCGATAGGGAAGGGCGCAAAGCTGCTGTCGGGCGGCAGGGGCGAAAGCGTGGTGATGCCTGCTACCGTCCTAGGCGATGTCACCGACAATATGGATATTTACCGTGAGGAAAGCTTCGGTCCAGTGGTCGCTCTGATCCGCGCAGAGGACGAAGCTGATGCCATCCGCATCGCCAATGACAGCGAATATGGACTGAGCGCAGCGGTGTTCACGCGCGATACCGCCCGGGGGTTGGGCGTTGCCCGTCAGATCCGGTCGGGGATCTGCCATGTAAATGGTCCGACCGTGCACGACGAGGCGCAGATGCCCTTCGGCGGCGTCGGCGCGTCCGGCTATGGCCGCTTTGGCGGCAAGGCCGGTATCGACAGCTTCACCCAATTGCGCTGGATCACTATGGAGACCCAGCCCGGGCATTATCCCATTTGAGGAGCCGAGCGGCGAGAGCATAGCTACGCAAGAAATATTCTGCCGGCGAAAGCCGGACCTCAATCAGGGTTCAGGCGCTATGTAGAGAAGCCCGAAAGTCGGAACGATATTCGACAGCTCTGCTCCCGGGCGTGCTCATCATTCTGCGTGGCCCTCCGGCTATCAGTCCCGCCACTGCGTCAGGCCAGTGCAACGATGCTCGCCAGAATGAGCCGCACAAGATCGGCCTGTCCGCGGGTTCCGGTTTTGGCGTAAATCCGTTTTGAATAGAGTCGCGTGGTCTCGTGGGTAAGGCCCAGCAGGGTTGCTGCTTCCCGGATTGTCACGCCATGACTGATATGCAGGGCCAGGCGGGCTTCCTGCAGGGTCAGGCCGAAAAGATTGGCGAGATGCTGGCTGCGCTCGGCGCTGCTGGTTCGCTCGCCGTGAACGAAGGCAATGGCAACCGGCTGGAGCGCACCGGGCAGATCGGCCGGCGGGTTGGTGAGCAGCATGTCCAGCCATGGCTCGTCAGAGAGATGGACCGAGCGGACAACGCTTTCACCGGCCTGTCGCAATTTCAGAAATTTGCGCAATACACCCTGCGCGTCGGCCTGCTCGGCCACGAGACGTCCGTCCGGCGATTTGCGCAGGGTTTGCGCTTCCTGCACCAGGGCTTCTGCCTGTTCGCTCATGTCAATGATCCGGCCGGACCCATCAAGCATGAACCAGCCGAAATTCAATCGCATGATCGCATCGGCAGAAATCCCCGCTTTCAGCCGTTGTCTTTCCAGTTCGGCATGGGTGCCGGCGGCAATCGCCAGATGATTGGCAAGCGATCCCAGCAGCGCGCCGTCACTCGCCGAAAAATCGCTCTTCTTGCGCCCGAGCGAAATCCAGATCTGTCCGCCATTGGGTTCAGTCACACGCATGTTGCGGGCAAAACGGATATCGGGATCCTGCATGAACAGCGTCTTGAAGCGGTTTTGCAGGGGGTCGCTCGAGTCTATGAATTCATCCAGCGAATAGACCCGGTTTGGCCGCATGGCCTTGTGCGGGAGCGCTTGTGAATTGCCGAATTCCTGCCGGTAGATTTCGTTGATATCTGCCAGGTCGTCGTCGACAGCGGGAATCCGGACCGATTGCAACCAGTCATGATCGCCCTGAAACAGCAGCCTTGCATAATCGGCGGCGGTTCTGCGACGCAACTGCTCCAGAAATTCCTCCCACGGGGGCGCCCCTAGGGTGCCGCGATGCAACGCGGCGACCAAGTCATGTTCTTCGCTGTAGATTACGGCCATTTCCCGTGTATATCCCATTTGGGAACTACATGCCAGTCGAAAGCGGCTATTGTGTCCGGGAACGATCAAGGATGGAATGACAAGTGACCCGTATCTTAACCCATTTGGAGCGACTTGAGGCTGAAGCCATTCACATCATGCGAGAAGTGATGGCCGATGCGCAGAAGCCGGTGATGATGTACAGCGTCGGCAAGGACAGCGCGGTCCTGCTGCATCTGGCCAAAAAGGCATTTTACCCTTCGCCACCGCCGTTTCCCCTGCTCCATGTCGATACGACATGGAAATTCAAGGACATGTACGCGCTGCGTGAAAAGGCGGCGCAGGATGCCGGGATGGAGTTGATCGTGCATCACAATGCCGAAGCTCAGGAACGGGGAATCAATCCGTTCGACCATGGCCCGCTGCACACCGATATGTGGAAGACCGAAGGGCTGAAACAGGCCCTCGACCTGCACGGATTTGACGTGGCCTTCGGGGGGGCGCGTCGCGACGAGGAAAAAAGTCGTGCGAAAGAAAGAATTTTCTCGTTCCGGACTGCGAGCCATGGCTGGGACCCCAAAAACCAGCGGCCGGAATTGTGGAATCTCTACAATGCCAGGAAGGCCAAAGGGGAAAGCATTCGTGTATTTCCGATCAGCAACTGGACCGAACTCGACATCTGGCAATATATCATGGCCGAAAATATCGAAATCGTACCGCTTTATTTTGCCGCGCCGCGGCCAACCTATATCCACGAGGGTGGACTGTTCATGGCCGATGATCTCGATCGGCTCGAGAAGGTCATGGGCAGGAAGCCCGAAATCACCACCCGTTCGGTCCGTTTTCGCACCCTGGGCTGTTTCCCGTTGACCGGTGCCGTCGAGAGTTCGGCATCGACGCTGTCCGAAGTCATTCAGGAAATGCTGCTGACAACTACCAGCGAACGCCAGGGGCGGATCATCGACAAGGATGAAGGCGGTGCCGGCATGGAGAAGAAGAAGCAGGAGGGCTATTTCTGATGACCGAACAGACCGGAAATGATCCGATTTACAAAACCGATGCGCTGATCGCCGAGGATATCGACGCCTATCTCGCGCAGCACCAGAACAAGGAACTGCTGCGTTTCATCACCTGCGGCAGCGTCGACGACGGCAAGAGCACGCTGATCGGCCGTTTGCTGTACGACAGCAAGATGATCTTTGAAGACCAGCTGACTGCGCTGGAAGCCGACAGCAAGAAGTCCGGCACCCAGGGGCAGGAGATTGATTTTGCCCTGCTGGTCGACGGTCTCGCCGCCGAGCGCGAACAGGGTATCACCATCGATGTTGCCTATCGTTTCTTCTCGACCGAAAAGCGCAAGTTCATTGTCGCCGATACGCCGGGCCACGAACAATATACGCGAAACATGGTGACGGGTGCATCGACTGCGGATGCTGCCGTCATACTGGTGGATGCCCGCAAAGGGATCTTGGTTCAGACGCGGCGCCATTCCTATTTGGCCCATCTGCTTGGGATCAAGAATCTGATTCTGGCGGTGAACAAGATGGACCTTGTCGACTTCAGTCAGGACATATTCGATTCAATCGTCGAGGATTATCGCGAATTTGCTGCTGAAATCGGCATCGAAAGCTTCACGGCGATCCCGATTTCCGGCTTCAAGGGTGACAATATCACCGAAGCGCCGTCGGCCCATACGCCTTGGTACGAGGGTCCCGCGCTTATCGCCCATCTCGAAAATATCGAGATCACGGCCACGGTTGCGCAGGAAAAGCCGTTCCGGATGCCGGTCCAGTGGGTCAACCGTCCCAATCTTGACTTCCGCGGTTTCTCCGGGCTTGTTTCCGGGGGCACTGTGAAGCCGGGTGATCCTGTGCGCGTTGTGCCGTCGGGCAAGAACAGCCGGGTGAAGAGCATCGTGACTCTGGATGGCGAACTCGACGAAGCGGTCGCTGGCCAGTCGGTCACGATCACGCTGGAAGACGAAGTGGACTGTTCGCGTGGCGATGTAATCGCGGCGGCAGGGGATCCGCCGGAAGTTTCGGACCAGTTTGAATCCACGATCGTGTGGATGAGCGACGAAGCGTTGAAGCCCGGTCGCGGCTACTGGCTCAAGCTGGCGACGCAGACGGTCAGCGCGTCGGTCCAGGAGCCCAAATATGAGATCAACATCAACACGATGGAGCATCTCGCAGCCAAGACGCTGGAACTGAACGGCATCGGCGTGACCGAAATCCATACCGACAAACCGATCGTGTTCGAGGCTTATGCCGACAGCCGGCAACTTGGCGGGTTCATTCTGGTCGACAAAATTACCAATGCGACCGTTGCCGCCGGGATGCTGCATTTCAGCCTGCGACGTGCCGATAATGTCCACTGGCAACCCACCACGATTACGCGGGAAGAACATGCGGCGCTGAAGAACCAGACCCCGCGGGTCCTGTGGTTCACCGGTCTTTCCGGCTCCGGCAAATCGACGATTGCCAACGAGGTCGAGAAAAGTCTCAATTTGATGAATCGCCATACATTCCTTCTCGACGGGGACAATGTGCGGCACGGATTGAACAAGGATCTCGGCTTTACCGAAGCGGACCGGATCGAGAATATCCGGCGCGTGGGAGAAGTCGCCAAATTGATGACCGATGCCGGATTGATCGTGCTGACAGCCTTTATCAGCCCGTTTCGCGCGGAACGGCAAATGGTGCGTGAAATGCTGTCCGATGGAGAGTTTATCGAGATATTTGTCGACACACCGCTCGAGGTTGCCGAACAGCGCGACGTCAAGGGGCTCTACAAGAAAGCCCGAAGTGGCAAGCTCAAGAATTTCACCGGTATCGATAGCCCGTATGAATCTCCTGAAAACGCGGAAATTCGGGTGAATACCGTAGAAATGACTCCCACAGAAGCTGCCGAATATATCGTTCGCCAGATCATGCCGCTGAAATGAGTAGAATTATGACCGATGCCGATCTTGCCGCCCATCTTGCTCATGTTGCCGGACGAATTCTGCTCGAAGTTCGGGAAAGTGGAATGTTCGAGGGCAAAGCTCTCGGCAAAGCCGGAGACCAGACCGCCAACGAGTTTCTTGTCCATGCCTTGCGTCAGCAACGGCCGGAAGACGGACTGCTGTCGGAAGAAAGCAAGGATACCGATGAACGGCTCGACAAATCCCGTGTCTGGATCATCGATCCGGTCGATGGCACGCGGGAATATGGCGAAGCGCGCTCGGACTGGGCCGTGCATGTCGCACTGGCGATAGACGGGGTGGCCTCGGTCGGGGCCGTCGCGCTGCCGGGGCAGGATGGTGGCACTGTCCTGCGCAGCGACAAAGTCGGTGACCTGCGCGCTCATGACGGCCCGCCCCGGCTTGTCGTCAGCCGTACGCGGCCGGCAGCAGAAGCGGTTGCAGTAGCAGAGCGATTGGGCGGTGAATTATTGCCAATGGGTTCTGCGGGCGCAAAAGCCATGGCTGTGGTGCAGGGGGAAGCGGAAATCTATCTCCATTCGGGCGGGCAATATGAATGGGATAGTTGCGCGCCGGCAGCGGTCGCTTCGGCTTATGGTCTCCACTGCTCGCGGATTGACGGCTCGCCGCTGGTCTACAATCAGAAAGACACCTATATGCCCGATCTTCTGATCTGCAAAAAGGAATGGGCGGAAGCGGTGTTCGACGCACTGAACGCCTGACCGGGCAGGATTTTCGGCCTTATGGCTGAACTGTTGCATCAGCGAAATCTGCGCCGTTGCCGCGGGCTATGCACCCATAGGCTTTGATGAGGCTGATCTGTTGCGCTGGCGATGGGGCTCAATCGGGGCCGCGATGAAAGTCTCACGCCGCTTCGAGCAGATTTTCCAGTGCGCTGCGCATCTTATGGGGTCGTTCCGCCATTTCCCACTGTTTCAGCCCATCTTCGATCAGCTTTGCATGATTGCCCAGTTCCTGTTCGCCGAACATGGCAGCGGTCCCGGCAAGCTTGTGTAATTGCTCGCGAATTTGACGAGTTTCGGCATCGGAGAAAGTGCCTTGTTTTACGAAGCGGATCACGCTGTCGATCGCTGCCTCCCTGCGCAACCGGTAGCGCTCGAACAGATCATCGGAAATATCGCTGGTCAGTTCAGTTGCGGGGGATTTTTGTGGTTCCCGCTGCCGGGGCTTGAGCCAGTGTTGCAGAACGGTCTTGAGATCGGAAATATCGACGGGTTTTGATATATGCGCCTGCATCCCTGCCTCCAGGCAGTTTCGAATATCATCGCCAAATGCGTTTGCCGTGACTGCGATAATCGGCAGCTGTTCTGCCGATATTCCGCTGGTCCGGATTATGCGGGTGGCCTCATATCCGTCCATGAAGGGCATCTGGATATCCATCAGCACGAGATCAAACGGATTGTCTTCGGCTACCGACTGGCTAATTTGGGCAACGGCCTCGGTTCCATCCGAAGCCAGTTCGGTTTTATAGCCCAGTCGCTTGGTCATCGCCTGAATGAGAATTTGGTTCACATCATGATCTTCGACCAACAGCAGCCGGGCCTCTGCGGACAGGGATTTGTCAGCTGCAGATTTCCGAGCCAGGGGCGCGTCTACGACCGCCCTGCCTATGTCCTGATCATGCTTCATGCTTTGTCCTTTTTTTTCGGGCCTGTGCCAATCAGGCTCCGATGTCGGTCAGGATTGTATTTGGGCCATGATGAAAGACGGTGATTCTGGGCTTCGATTAAGTATCGATATTCGCGTTGCTCGCCAGCGGGCCTGCCGCCAACGGCCGACGAACAGCTCTCCACCGCTATCTCCCTGCCTACCGATCCAGCGGAAGGACACTGATTTTCTGGTCCGAATTGTCAGAACTGGACAGGCAAAATCGCCAGCTATTCTGCCGGATATTGGCGTTGCTCACCTAATAGTTCGACCCAGAATGGTTAATTCTCGGCCGTTCGGTCCGTAATTACATCGAGACGTGATCAGGATCGATTTGATTTAAATCTATCTGTTTCAATTTTCCGCACCGGGTTGGGCGGGAAAGGCAAAGACAAAGGAACTGAAATTGGCCACTATCCTGTTTGCAGATGATGACGCCCTTCTGGGCGATCTGGTTTATCACAAGCTCGAGTCTTGCGGTCACAAGGTTGTTGTGGTTGACAATGGCTATAGCGTCCTGTCCGCCGCACTTCGGGCTCTACCCGATCTTATCATTCTGGATAACCGTATGCCCGGACTAAGGGGACCGGAAGTCTTGCCGGTTCTCAAAAGGCAGGCAAGAACCTCTGCCATCCCGGTTCTGGTTCTGACCAGCCAGACAGGTAAAAACGCCATGGCCGAAGCCTTTCGGGCCGGCGCCGCAGATTATATGGCAAAACCGTTTCTGCCTCAGGATCTGGCCGATCGAATATCATCCCTGCTGGGTCCGCAGGAATCCCTGCAACAAGTTGGGCAACATTTATGAACGTGGCGTTGAAACGATTTGCTCGCAAGTTGCGAGAAAATGAAATTTTTCCCATGAACGTCACCACCGGCGCCACATTGCTGTTTGGTACGATCGTGTTGCTGGGGGTGACTATCTTTGCGTGGAATCTGACCAAGACAACCACATATGAACGTAATTTTGCCGCCTTTGAAACCTTGTCCAAAGACAGTGAACTGGCACTTACCCACAGGATAGAATCTTATCGGCAAGCGCTGGATAGCGGTGCAGCCCTGTTCGCTTCATCCGATCGCGTCGCGATAAGCGACTGGAAGACTTTCGTCGATATTCTCAAGATCGAGGAAACACTGCCCGGTATCAACGGGATTGGCTATATCGAACAGGTCTTGCGCTCCAGGGAAAGCGCCTTTCTGGCCGATCTTTCTTCCCGCGGGGTCACCGATTTGGAGGTCTATCCGCGGACGCAATGGTCCGAGATATTGCCAATAACCTATATCGAGCCCATGTCGTTCAACAAGGAAGCCGTGGGCCTGGATATCGGCTTCGAGGCAAACCGTCGCTCTGCGGCCTATCAGGCAAGGGACAGTGGCAAGGCGACCATCACGAAGCGCATATTTCTGGTACAGGACAAAGAGAAAAGTGCAGGGTTCCTGTTGCTTCGGCCCATTTATGAGTCCGGGCGTCCGCTGAATTCCGTATCGCAGCGCCGCGCCGCCTTCCGCGGCTGGGTCTACGCTCCGTTCATCGCTTCCCGGTTCATGAAGGGGCTCACTGCAAGTCAGGGCACGAATTTCCGGATCACCGTTTATGATGGCAAATCCACGAATGATTCAGAGCTGATTTTCGAGAGTAAATCAGACGCTGAGAAATCTCGTAAAGCGCGCTATTCGGTCACCAAAGTCTTGCCGATGATGGGGCAGGAATGGACTGTTTCCTGGGACAGCACACCGGAGTTCGAGGCCAATGTCGGAACGCAGGAGCCCAAGTTCGTTCTCATCGGCGGGCTGGCTCTTGTTCTCGCCTTCGCCACTCTGGTGATGTTCTATGCCCGCCGCGAAGCCTATGTGCGACAGGAGGTCAAGAACAAGACACAGATACTCGTCGACAAGGAGAGAGAGATCGTCAGCGCGCTCGAGGTTGCCAAGGCTGCGACTGGCGCAAAGTCCAAATTTCTGGCCAATATGAGTCATGAAATCCGTACCCCGATGAACGGTGTGATCGGTTTTACGCAATTGTTGGATGATGGAACACTGAACGAGACGCAAAAGAAATATGTCGGGCTGATCGCCGATTCCGGTTCGGCGATGATGACGTTGCTCAACGATATTCTGGATATTTCGAAGGTCGATTCCGGAGCGATGACAATTTCGCCCGAACCGTTCGACATTCGGCACTTGCTGAACAGTTGCGTCAAGATTTTTTCCCCCAATGCGGAGGAAAAGCATCTGACTATCCTCGTGGAGGTGGACAAGAATGTACCGCAATGGATTCAGGTGGACGGTTTCCGTTTGCGGCAGATCGTGATGAATCTTCTCGCCAATGCCATCAAATTCACGGAAACCGGATATATTACAATTTCGGCTTCGTTCAGCGAGGCAGACAAGCCGGAACTGTCTATCGCGGTGGCCGATACCGGCGTGGGTATTGCACCGGATCGACAGGAAGCAATTTTTGAACCGTTCATCCAGGAGGATGATTCCACCGCCAGAAAGCATGGTGGCAGCGGCCTGGGTCTGACAATCAGCAAGCAGCTGATCGAGCTCATGGGCGGTGCAATTCTTCTGGAAAGCTATGTCGGTCGCGGTTCGAAATTCACTGTTCAAATACCGGTTGACCGGCTGGAGCAGGGCGGGACCAAGAATCTTATTACATTCCCAAACCAACCGGAGTGCCCGGACAAAAATGGCGCAAACGCGCTGCGCATTCTGGTGGCGGAGGACCACGATGTTAACCAGGTGCTGATCGGGGAAATGCTGACCAGGCTTGGCTATCAATATGAGCTGGCCGTCGATGGCGCAGAAGCGGTTGCCATGATCAGAAAAGCCGAATTTTCGGAAAATCAATATGATCTTGCCCTGATGGATTTGCAGATGCCCTATGTGGACGGGATCAAGGCGACAAGAATGGTTCGCGAGCAGGGGATTGATGCGAAAACGCTTCCGATCATCGCGCTGACCGCCAATGCGTTCGAGCAGGATATCGAACAATGTATCGCAGCGGGAATGCAGGCCCATCTCGCAAAACCACTGGCGATCGAGGCGCTGCGCAAGACCGTACTCGACTGGGCCGCCTGATAACATCGCGCCTGTGAATGAGCCAAAATGGCGTCATGCAAGGTGAAAGCGATAGCGAAATCCTGCAACAGAAAAATCATGCCAGATCAACCTGGGTTGCATACCTTTTGATCCCACCCGAAGAAGGATGAACAAGTGCCCCATATTTTCGACAGTGCGGTTGAAGCAATGGGGATCCATTCCCGAAACGATGCCGGTACCAGTCGGCGCACCAGTTCCCGCGGTGCCCCTAAAGCCGATACTACCTGGAAACTTATACCGCCCTTTCTGGTATTGTTGACCGCGCTTTCGGTTCTGCTACTCGGATGGGGCGCTGGCATCACCGCCTTGACGAGCCTTCATCCTTCATTTGCAGCCATGGTCCCGAGCACCGCGCTATTGTTCGCATTGTCATCGATTTGCCTGATACTCTGGTCGATTTGTCCGGGACGGCGTTTTGCCATGCTGCTGGTGCCACTAATTGCGCTGGTGTCGATAACGGTTGCCGCAATAAATATCGGTATCAATCTCGGGTCCACGGCGTCCGGCATCGATGCTATGATCTGGCCCGACGACTTGTCTTTTGTCGTCGAGCATATGTCAGTTTCGACGTCCCTCTGTTTTATCCTGCTGGGAATCGCGCTGATCAGATTGCCAAAAGAAAGCGGCAGGGACCATCTCTTCAATTTCGCGACCACCCTGGGAGCAGGGATCGCTCTGCTGGCCCTGATTGCCTATGCCTTTGGTGCGTCTTCCCTGTACGCAGTAGCGCTGTTCACGACTATGGCCATTCACACGACAATCGCGTTTGCGATACTTTTCGCCATGGTCTTGCTGGCCCGCCCGGATCGTGGCTGGGTCGCCATATTGCTGGCCGATGGTCGCGGAAGCGCCAGTGCCCGGCGGATGATGCCGTTTCTGCTGGGGGTGCCGTTTTTGCTCAGCCTGTTGGTGAACTGGGGGCTCAAGCTCCAGCTTTTCGATGCCAATTTTCAGCTGAGCCTGCTCGCGGTTGTAACGATGCTACTTCTCGCCGCGGTTTCGATCCGTGATGCGCGCGTCGACAATCACGCGGAACGGCTGCAGATAGATACGAGTATGCGACTGGCGGCATCGAAAGCGGCGATAAAGGCCAAATCCAATTTTCTCGCCAATATGAGCCACGAGATACGCACCCCGATGAACGGCGTCATGGGATTTACCCAGTTGCTGCTCGATAGCGACCTTGATGGCGAACAACGACAATATGCCGAGCTAATTTCGGAATCCGGCCATTCGATGGTCGCGTTGATCAACGATATTCTGGATATATCAAAAATAGACGCCGGGCAGATGACTCTGGCCAGCGACCCCATTGATATCCGGCATGTCATCGAAGGGTCTGTTCGCCTAATGAGGGCCGCAGCGGCCCAAAAAGATCTCAAGATGGAGTCGCGATATGATGACTCCTTGCCTGAGACGATCCTCGGCGATCAACTGCGTATTCGCCAGATCCTCTCCAATCTGATCGGTAATGCGATTAAATTCACCCAGGATGGCGGCATATCGGTTCATGCGAGAAAGATCGGGCTCGGGAATCACGAGTTGATAGAACTTGCAATCTCGGACACCGGGGTCGGAATTGCACAGGAGCGCCAATCCGCAATCTTCGAGGAATTCAGCCAGGCAGATGAGTCCACAGCCCGAAAATTCGGAGGCACCGGACTGGGACTGGCGATCAGTCGGCAGCTTGCCGAATTGATGGGTGGTACGATCAGCCTGCAGAGCGAAATCGGCAAAGGCACGACATTCTTCGTGACGCTGCCGGTGCGATCGGTGGAAAAAGGAGAGGATGAGCAATCGGAATATCAGCCCGGCCATCCAGTCGAGAAAGCGGCGCCGTTGAAGACGGGGAAAATCCTGCTGGTCGAAGACAATATGATAAATCAGCAGCTGATAATCTCCGTTCTGAAAAAACATGGTCATGAATATGTATTGGCACAGGACGGGCAGGACGCAATCAATGCTCTGGAAAGTGCGCGAAACACGGATCATCCCTTCGCATTGGTGCTGATGGATATCGAGATGCCGCAGCTTGACGGTATCGAATCGGCGAAGCGGATACGGGCGAGCGGTTTCTCTTCCAGTTCGCTGCCGATCATCGCCCTGACGGCCAATGCCTTTGCGGAAGATATAGACGAAGCCCTGAGCGCGGGCATGCAAGCACATTTGGCCAAGCCGATTGACGTGGCTCAATTTCTCGCGACCATCGGTAACTGGATGCAGCCAGGTGCCTGTTCGAACTGAACTAATTGCCGAAAGTTTGGTCGTTCGCAGCGGGCGAGATCACCATTTACGAATGTCTTTTTGCCGCCAGGGATCAAGCTTTCGACCGGATGATTCGGCGACACTCGAACCTCCTGAGCCAGTTGCGTTACAAAGATCAAATCAGTATGAAGAAACGGAATTAATAGGACTTAACCTTGAACGATATCGAGCCAGAGTCATCGCGCGTGGCAAATTTGACTGCAAAGCAGAGAGAATGCTTGCACCTGGTCGTGCTTCGGAAATCCTCCAAGGAAATCGCCAGAATTCTTGAAATCTCCAAGCCTGCCGTCGATCAGCGGCTGGTGAGCGCACGCCGGGTGCTGGGTGCAGCGACGCGAGACGAGGCTGCATTGATATATGCAAGGGCTTCCGGCACCTATGATCGGATACTATATGATCCGGCAGGTGTTCCCTTCGACGGCAATATCGGTCCAGAAGGATCTCAAGACGAGCGACCAGGCGCATCCATGCTCGAAGAAGTATCGATC
The DNA here is from genome assembly GCF_002776575.1 of Sphingorhabdus sp. YGSMI21. Lineage (GTDB taxonomy): Bacteria > Pseudomonadota > Alphaproteobacteria > Sphingomonadales > Sphingomonadaceae > Parasphingorhabdus. Next base: position 2,629,036 of record NZ_CP022548.1, read on the forward strand.
CCTTACGAGTTTGATACCGAGCATGATCCGAACGTCTGGCCGCAAATCTTGAAAGAGTCGGAGGGTAATTGGGGAACCGCTCAGAGAATAGCCATTATAGTCATTCTGACTATCGGTATTTTGGCGATTGTCCTGATCGGTCTTTCGGTTTCCCAGTCTCTTTCTAGTCTGTTGACAGCCTAGCCACCGACTGGGCTCTCATTTTTTTAAACAGCAAGAATCCGTGTTTTACGGAAAGGAACAACTATGTCTTATCAAATCAGAATCGCATCCGATCAAATCAAGCAAGATATGCCGCACACCGAGGCCTCCATTGATCAGGCCCTGATTTCGGTGTCCAGCCTGATGGCTACTTTGGTGCAGGCGCGCGTCGATACCGGTGTGCCGGCTGCAACCGGACAGGTCGCAGTTCGCAGGCTGGCCAAGGCACAGATGGCGCTGGTCGAGGCCAGTAGCGACGTCCTGCGCGTTCATGGAGAATTGCAGAAGGTCGGAAGAGAATTCGCGGGCATGGATGTACACGAGACCTGCCCGGCTGTTCAGGGCTCGCTGGTGCCCGCCAATTTGCATTCTGTCGCCGCCTGAGCGAACAAAGGTTGACTGGAATGTGTGAGAATGGTCCATCAGGAGTATGCGAACACTCGTTTTTTTACTCTTCCTCGGTGCAATCTGCATTTACGCATTGTACCGGGGAGGGGGCCCCGAACGCTGGGTCGCCTGTATCGTTATCGCCATGGTGGTACTGGATCCGGCCGTTCATATGTTCACGCCGCTCGGATATGCCACGCTGGATCCCGGTCACTTGGTCATTGATTTGGCCGGGTGGCTCGGCCTGCTCGCTGTCGCACTTCGTGCAAACCGGTTCTGGCCATTATGGGTAGTCTCACTCCAGACGATCGCCCTGGTGGCTCACGCCACGAGGATGCTGGATGTAACGATTCATCCAAAAGCCTATATGATCATGCAAATAGCGTCTTCCTATCCCTTGTTGGCTCTGTTGCTGCTCGGCACGATTTGTCACCAGAAGAGGTTGAAGGCCATCGGGATCGACAGGTCCTGGCGCAACTGATCGGGATTATCGAGCCGGATGATGCCGTCCGGCTCTCCGGCGAGCTGCTGGAAGAATTCGGATCGATCGGACGTATGCTGGCAGAATCCGAGGCGGCATTGCACCGGGTCCTGGCCGACAACCGGGACGTGGTGAAACTGCTCAAGGCGAGCGAGCAATTCATGCTGGCCAAATTGCGCAACGAGCTTCCACGCAAGCTCATTTCGGCCACCGATCGGAGATTGGTGAAATATCTGCAGGCCCGTATGGGTTCCCGGACCACCGAGTTGATGCGGATATTGTTTCTGGACAGTTCGCACCACCTTCTGAGCGATCAGGAATTTGGCGAAGGCTCTCCACACCGGATATATATCCAGCCGCGAACCATTTTGAAACGGGCTCTCGAACTCGATGCGAGTGGGCTCATACTGGTTCACAACCACCCGGGCGGAAGCCTGACACCGAGCAGCTCGGATATAGAATTCACCAAGTCCATCAAGGCATTATGCCTGGAACTCGACATATTCCTGCACGATCATATTATCATAACGAGCAACCGCTGGACCAGTTTTCGAAAGTTGAAATTAATATGAGCCTTGAAGCGGAAGCGGATTATGCCGCGCTTGCAGCGATCGAACTTCAGGCGAACCAGCAGCGAAATATATATTTCTCGAATTCGCAGATATTCGGTGACCCGGCCTGGCAACTCATGCTGGAAGCCTATATCGCGACCACCGAAAACCGTTGTGTTGATTTGTCTGATCTGGAGAGCGAATTGTGCCGGCCGGCTTCGGTTGTCGCCAGATTGGCAGCAATTCTGGAGGCCGAGGGCTATCTGGAACGTTGTCGGTCTCACAAGGTCCAGCATATTGGTGCGGTAAAATTAACCAGCAATGCGATCGCCTGGTGCGAACAGTGTCTGGAATTCAAGCACGGCAAACGTCACGGCGAACTGGACTGATATGGGGGGGGGCACCGAAACCAATTCCGTTCTTTTCAAAGCGTGACGCACGTCAGCGGATAGGTCTGCAAATGAAATTCAGGGGCACTGTGCCAGCTCAGCGCCGTTCTGTGGTCCCTCGTCCGGTTTTTCTGTTTCGGAAAACATCGCCAAAGCGCGCGTTACCGGGTTAAAGACACGCGGCTTTTACCGTCACCTTCTCCAGGTTCCGACATTTAGCGGGGACCGGAGGAGACATTCCCCATCGCCAAATATTCAGGTTCTCATGTGATATTCCCGGTCTTGCGGATGGCATTGGTCATCGGCCTCTCGATGATCGCGGGCGTCCCTGGCCAATATGGGCGAGGGAAGGCCAATGACAGAGGTGACACGGATTCAGCTGCCGTGTCGGAAGCCAGAGCTGTGATCCATAGTCGCATTGAGCTTGGTCGTGACGGCACGATCACATCGGATATTATCCAAGGGTCCGATTGGGTGCAGATCAACGAACAACAATGCGATATCGAAGCGGGGTGGCAAGAACCGGCTTGTAGATTGTTGATTTACGAAATGCAGTGAAGTCGAGGAAGTCTGGACCGGGCGCGTGGCGATCAAGCCGTAGTCAAAGACTTTTTCCGACGCTCAATCCGGTTTCGGAGAGTTCGGATTTTCCGATTCGATCATTTCCAATGCGTTGATCGCCTCTTCAACCTTTATCGCTGGAATGGCCAGATTGTTCTCGTCGAGAAAATTCAATACGTCGTGAAGCTTTTCGATAAGCCTGTGCACATCAATATTCCTATTTGTTATGCCGCGCGACATTGATCGATAGGAAAGCTGTTATGCGACATGATATTTCCAGTCTCGGTCGTTGGTTCAGGATTTGGCTGGCTGGCAAATTCAAGTGGATCATTAAATGCAGATGCCGGAAAATTCAATATAAACTATAGGATAGTGGGCGTGGTTGCGGCAAAATATTATATTGTTTCAAAATGACGCAAGTAATTTATCGTATCGATCCATTTAAAAGTATTATTATATTTTTGCCCAAATTCTGCTGAAAGGGGCGAGGTAGTGGAGGGCGATATGGACCGCCAACTGCAACCCCAAAAAGTCAATTGGGTAGGACGATCAAACGTCCTACCCAAAATGAGAGCGCATACCAGGTGCACTACGTTCACCAGAATTGAGGCCTGCGGGGGCTTGTCAATCTGGGCGGAAAGTATTCATGCTTTCCTGATGTTATCTATCAGCATTTGATCGCTGCAGATCAATCTATATCCCTCCCGATTTGGCGGTATACTGTTCTTTTAGAACCAAATTGGGCAGACTATAGTGTTTCTTTTTGTTAACCATAATATTTGTCTACAGTCGAAGTTGCCTATCAATAAGGCAATATTGACCGCTGTTCCGCAGGGCGAGTCTGCCCCATTGGTTACGGACAGCAGGGGCAGCCGCTAGCTCACCGGGGCCATAAGGGAGCCGCGCTATGGCCCGCCACATGCAAATTACCGGGCGACGACCTTTGCAATGAATAACCAGTGTGTGAGCCGCGCGGCGACTATATCGACAAAAGGCGCGTTTTCTTGGATCTGGGAGGGTGAGCGGCGGCAAAAAAACCGGTCGCGACAGCTTAATTTTGTCCTAACGCACCGTAAATGTCTTTGTAAGAAGTTGAGCGCGCCGCCGGCCCCGGTGCAGCCGGACGCAATTCGCCATTTCTTTGGCGCAGCAACGATGGAATGATATGAAACCTAATGAAAGCTATTCGGTCATGATCAAACGACTGGAACGTTCGGGTTTGAAAATGGATGCGTCCAGAGACGAAGCCTGCATCGGTGGTCTGGAAGAGACAATGAGCGCAACAGCGAGACCGTCGCCTGCACAGGGCCGTTTGAACGCGCGGCAGGCGCCGACCGCGGAAAAGATCGCCAGGATAAAATTGCAAATCGCATTCGGTATTTATCAGGTCGATACAGACAGGCTTGCGGCCCAGTTGCTCGATACGGATCTTTTCTGAGAAAGTTTGCAGTGTGTTCGGCCTTGTCGCGAAGGCTGCAATCTGGAAATCCCGCTTTCGGAACCTAGGCAACAGTCGGTTGGAGTTCCCGTTCTGCATTCGGTTCCCGACGACCGCCACCGCTGCGCCATAGCGCACTGGCAGAGTGATTGCCTAAATTCCAGCGCGCCCAATAGTTGGCACGAACCTTGCTTGTCTCTCCAGCAGGAGATTTTAAGCAACCTATGTCACATTTATCGAACACACAAATACAGGGGCGGTGCGCTTTGTCGTCGAGTACCCTGGCTTCTGCACAGGGCCGACCGACGGATTTCTTTCTCTCTCGGGTGCAGTCGCGGCGGAATGCCCCATCGAGAGCGATAGGGGCCGGTAGAAAGGCGCGCCGGTTACAGACGCGGCGCCCGCGCCATGGGTCGACCGGAAGCCTTACCTGCCAGATTGTCCGCACCAGTCGCCAGGGTCATCCGCAGAAATGTTCCGCGCGCGAGCATCTGGTCTCTTTGGTTTCCGGCTGGCCGGCACGGAAGGATTCCTAGAATGGGACCCATTTCCAGCATTCCCGCGGTGACCAATTTCCTGACCAAGGCAAAGCCCGCTTTTCTGCCGTTGGTGTCGCTTTTTCTCCTCCTTCTCATGGCGGCCCCCGCAATACCGCACGCAGCCGTGTTTGCCGCCATGGCTTTTGCCGGGGGGTTTGCTTTTCACCGGTTGCGCGCTGCACGAGCCGCAGACGCGACATCGAAGCTGGCAGAATCAATGCAAGCCGAGCCGGTTGACCGGAACGATGCGTCCCGGACGCCGGCTCTGGCGGTCAAGATCGGATACGGGCTTTTTCCTCTGGTCGAAGACCGGAAGGGTGCGCCGCTGATCGCCCGGGTCGCCGAAGTACGGCACCAAATCTGCCGGAAACTGGGCTTTGTGGTCCCCCATATTCCGATAAAGGTCGACCTGTCTCTGGAACCCAATAGCTACCGGATTGTGATCGGTGGCATGGTGCTGGGCGAAGCTGTGGCCTGGCCGGATGAAATTCTCGCGATCGATGATGGCGACGTGGATTCGCTGATCGCAGGCCGGCCCTGCAAGGACCCGACATTCGGAATGAATGCTTCCTGGGTGCCTGCGAGGCAGCGGACTTTGGCGGTTGCCAAGGGTTATATCGTGGCCGATGCGCCCACTGTGATCGCCACCCATCTGAATGATGTGGCGCGTCGCAACGCCGCAAAGCTGTTCGGTACCAATGATGCGCAACAATTGCTCGATTTCCTCGGGCAATCCTCGCCGCAACTGGTCGACAGCCTTACGCCCGATCGGTTGTCCCTCAGCGATATTACCGCAATTTGCCGTGACCTTTTGGCTGAAAATATACCGGTCAAGGACTTCGGCAGAATTTCTATTGCCATGGCGCAGGCGTGCGGGCTGCACAGTGAGGCCAGTAACATAGCCGAAGCCGTCCGTCAGCATATCGGCGATCTGATCGTCCAGAGCCTGGTGCCGGCCGGTCTGCCACTGCCCGTCATGACCATGGACGCTTCGCTCGACAGCACGCTTGTCAAGGCGCTGAAGGCCGGGGAGGGCGGCAGCTATCCGATCGACCCGCGACTGGCCCGGAAAATCATCAACGCGGTGGACAACGCCTTGCGCTCCTTGCCGCCGGAAATCCGCAATATCGCGCTGATTTGCTCGCCGATGGTGCGCAAGCCGCTCAGCGCATTGCTGAAGCAGCGGTTCCCGGACCTGTCGATATTGTCCGAAGCGGAGCTGCCGGAAGACAAGCCGTTCGAAATACTTGCCATGATCGGCGGTCCGCCATCCAGTCAGAGCATGGCTGCCACGGATGCAACTCAAATCTAATGACCAGTCGGGAACATGATATGTTGAAAACAGAAAGCCGCGCATTGCAAGCTTATGGGGCGATGCAGATAGACGAGAGGAAACTGATTGAGGAAAATCAGTCCCTTGTCACGAAGATCGCGTGGCAGGTAAAATCATTTGCACCCGACCAGATGGAGATCGAGGACCTGATTCAGGTCGGACTCGTTGCGATGGTTGAGGCAGCAAAAAAATATGTAGATCAAGGACATAGCTTCAGCACCTATCTCTATGTCCGGGTCCGCGGTGCCATGATTGACGACCTTCGGTCCACCTGCAATCTGCGTCGGACATCGGTCGACTGGCACAAGAAAGTCCGGCATTGCCGCGCGAAGTTGCTGCAGGAGCTGGGCCATGAGCCGAGCGATGCTGAACTGGCGCTGGCCATGAACATGGATCCCGCTGAATTTCGCAAGAACACCGACCGGTCGATCGCCGTTCACGTAGGCTCCCTGGACGAAATCTATTGCGATTCAAGCAGTTGGTTTACCGACGAAGAGGATGACCAGCACGAGAAGCTGGAAAAGTTGCAAATGGCCGAACTGTTGTCTTCGAAGCTGAAACAGCTGAACGAGCGCGAGCAACTGGTTCTCAACTGCTATTTTGTCGAGGAATTGCAGCTCGACGAGATCGGAGAGATTCTTGATGTTTCTGCTGTGCGCATCTGCCAGATCAAGAAGCGCGCGCTGGAGAAGCTCCAAGCCTCAATGACGGCGGAATGAGCGTCACTCGTAACCCTCGCCGAAAAGCCCGGCTTTCTTGCCGCTATTGCATCATGTCGGATTTCCGACGGCCAGCACGGGAAATGTCGGTTTTCCGACGGATGTGATGGATTTCCGACAATCCTCTCGGCAGCGTCCGGCGAATTTCCCCATTCCTGAAACTGGCACGACCCTTGCTACGTAAAGGCTGAACTCCGGACTTCGGTTCGGTTGTTCAGCCGACAATGAAAAGGAATAGCAATGATCGCCAAGCAATCGAAATCTGGTCTGGTCACTGGATTTCGGAAACTTGCCGATCTGCTGGCGTCTGATGATATGATTCAGTCGCGCCACCAACGCTCGTCTTCTGCCAAGCCATTATCCCCCGATGCTGGCGAAGCAGAAGACGAGTTTTACGGTGTTGCGGTTTCTCGCCGTCTACCACGATGGTCCGTTTCACCACCTTCCGGCTTCCCAGACCGGACCACCGCATAGCGCTTTTCTGAAGCGGGCAGAAAATTTGGTCTGTCCTTATCTCTCCGGATCTGCGTCGCGGTGGTTCAGGTCCACCCTTTACCGATGATTATGTCGGTCTCCCGATCTCAATTGCTGCCCGGCACGATCTCGAGCGGCTCCAGTCGATGACCATCGAGGACTTGTACCCTGTTTCTGATGTCTAGCGGGACCCAATGGGCCCCCGGTGGCGAGCGCCCGGCGGAAAATTCAGATGATTAATATCCTTAATTCACCACCACAGCTGCCGTAAAATATCTTGAGGACGTTCATGATGTTCGGAAAAATTGCAGATGATCTTTCGTCGGGTTCGGAAGTTGACTGTGCGGTTTTTATAGCGGACTGCGAGCGGACTTTCGAGACTTCGCGCACAATGACTTCAATTGTGGACCAGCACTTTTCAATTTTTAACAGCGATGAAAACTGATCTGGAAAGCAAGCGAATATGACGTTTCCATGCCGCAATCACCGAACCACGCGCCGAAGAAATTTCGTGAAGGCAAGCCAAGCAACGAAGACTGGTCCCCATGGCAGGGTTGCGGGCCTTCTGGAAGAGCTTAGTGAAACGCTGGGGCTGATTATCGAAAGCGCCCGGCGCGGAGAGGACTTGCACATATTCCAGTATAAGGCGAGCGCCCGTGATATTCTCGTCGGACTGGACAGGGAACTGAATTTCGAACTGGCTGGCGATCTGTCGCAGACCTTGCGCGTGATGTACAACGAAGCGGCCAAACGCATCCAGCTGGATGGTAATGAGGCCTATGTCGAGCGTATCGAGTCAGCGCGGGAAATGATCCTGGAAATCGAGAAAGCCTGGACCGAGATCGTTTCGTTCAACTGATAGAAAATTTTCCCGCCTAAACCGTAATCGTACAGTCAACCGTACTTTCCGGATGCTGGTGGATATTGTGCTTGCGCATCTTGTCGATAAGCGTGGTGCGTTTGATATTGATTGAGCGTGCGGCGCGCGAAACCACGCCGTGTGATCCGTCCAGGGCTGCCATGATGATCCGGCGTTCCTCATGCTGAAGATAGACATTCAGGTCCCGAACAATTTTTCCCCGGGGTTCAAAATTCGGAGCGGGCGCTGCTCCGTGATAGGCGGAGAACTGCTTTTCCTCACGGCTGCTGTGGTGAACGGGCGGCTTGTCATCAACGTCGGGCAGAGCCGGTTTGATATCGGACTGTATCAGCTTGGCCACGTCATGGGCGGCAACTTGCTCTCCCGGAAAGAATACGCAGGCCCGTTCGACGACATTGCGAAGTTCACGGACATTGCCCGGCCAGTCATATTGCTCCATCGCCGCAAATGCTTCGGCGGTAAAAATGGGGAGGGGGCGGCCATCTTCCTGGTTTTTCAGGAAATGCGCGATCAGCGCGGGAATGTCTTCTGAGCGTTCGTTGAGCGCCGGCACCTCGATCGGAACAACGCAGAGGCGATAATAGAGATCTTCGCGGAAGGCTTTGCTCTTGATGCAGTCCGCGAGATTTTTGTGGGTTGCCGTAATCACCCTGATGTCGACCGCTATGTCGCGGTTGCCACCCACCCGGTTTACGATACGGGTTTCCAGCACGCGCAGCAATTTGACCTGCATATCGAGCGGCATGTCGCCGATCTCGTCAAGGAAAATGGTTCCGCCACTGGCCTGTTCAAAAAGGCCGACATGACGGCTTACTGCACCGGTGAAGCTGCCCTTTTCATGGCCGAACAATTCTGATTCAATAAGCTGCTCGGGCAGTGCGCCGCAATTAACGGCGATACTGGGGGCATTTTTGCGATTTGAAATGGCGTGGATGGCCTCGGCGACGACTTCCTTGCCGCTACCGGAAGGCCCGCTAATCATGATCGAGCTGTTGCAGCGTCCGGCAAAGCTGACGATTGCACGCAACTGTTGCATTTTCGGACTGTCGCCGATCAGCTTTGCAGCAAGCAAATTCTCTATTTTTGAATCGGTCATTGAACTACCCAGATAACAATACGCATAATCCTCCGGATATCCGGAGAAGGATGGTTCGAAGATCCCGCAATCGTCGAACCGTCACCTGGTAAGGTCCGAAATGGACAAGGAACGTTAAATAAAGGTTAAAGGCGCCTGGCGGGATGAACAGCCATCTTGTCTTTAGCTGTCGCAGTTGGCCCGCGTTCAAGAGCAGCTATCATAACGCGGTACTGGGGTCGGCCCGGGACTTCATCGAGATAGTATAATCCCTTCTCAGATGGGCGCGCTGAACAGTAGCTTCTCGATCTTCGCCTGACATTTCTGCGAGACGGCAACAAAGACCATGCGATGATCGGCCGGATTGGAGGATTTCTGAAGCAAGCCCTGCTCGACCATGACATTGATATAACGCATTGCCGTCGTCATCGGGATGCCGGAACTGTGCGCGATCGCCGACACCGTTACCTGCTGGTCCTTGAGGCCGCAGAGATATATATCGAGACACATGTTCCAGCAGGAATCGGTGAATAGCCCGTTTCCGGTGTCCAGCGTCCCTGACTTCAAGCGGCCCCATTGCAGAAACTTCTCGGCCCGGTCGATCAGGTCGCCGCTGTCCAGATCCTCGCGTTCGGCGCATTTTGCCTTGCCGGACAGGTCGCGAGATTCAGAAATCCTTTTGTCCAGATTTTCAAATCGCTCGTTCGCCTGTTTCATCGTCAAGCGAAGCTCGGCCAATTCGGCTTCAACACTATCCATTGCTATTGCGCTGCAATTTTAGAGGCCTCCAGTCTTGACTATCATAAGAAAGAATATGCTTACTCGTCTCTTTCCTTGCTCGCCGTTACACATTTACAGTTGCGCAACTCAGCGAATTCACCGGGGGAGGTGGTGTATCCTTGCAGCTTATCCACCGCACAGTCAAATTGTCAACGTCGTCAGCTTGGCCGACCCCGTTAATTTACATTTACTTGCGTCCCGGACTGTATCGCCGTTCTTGCGATGAATCGACCGCAGCCTAATATTGCAATAATGATCGTGAAGGGTGGCGGCCCCGGTGCGGAACCGGAGGCAGGATTCCGGCCGACGCCTTTGAAATATTGAGTCGGGATCAGCCCTTCGGATGGAGTCTTGACGACTGCTTTTTAACCAGTGGAATTCCCACCGCCTAATTTCTGCAGAACAGCCCTTATTTTTTTGCGGAATTAACCGTCTCTCAACCTATGGTGCCAAAATCGGATGAAAACGCGCGGAATGAAAAGCGCTTGCAGTTCGAGGCCGAGGCTGCGCGTCAATTTGCCTTGGAGCGCTATGACGTCCTGGACACCCCTGCAGAAGCCAGCTTTGATCATATCACGATGGCGATGAAACTGGCGCTCGATGTTCCCTTTGCTGGCATATCGTTCATGGACGGAGACCGGCTATGGTTCAAATCCAAGTCCGGCCTGTCACCAACCGAGATACCGCGCGATATTTCCTTTTGCGATTTTGCCATTGCCCAGCAAGAACCGTTGATCGTCGAGGATACGCTCCGGGACGAAAGGTTCCGGGAGAATCCTGTCGTTATCGACAGACCCTTTTTCCGCAGCTATTTGGGCGTGCCCCTTATCACCCCGGACGGGTTCAAGATCGGAACCCTTTGTGCTGCTGATCTCATTCCCCGACAATATAGCGAGGAAAAGATCGACCGGATGAAGCAGCTGGCCGAACTGGTCATTCACGAACTCGAATTTCGCCAGCAGTCCAAAAAGGATCGTCTGACCGGCGCGCTGTCACGTAGCGGCTTTGCCGTTGAAGTGCAGAACGCGATGTCGCTCTACGAACGGCAGGGAATAAAGAGCACGCTCGTCGTCTTTGATGTGGACCTGTACAAAATGGTCAGCAAGCGTTTCGGGCGGCCATCCGGTAACGCATTGCTCAGGTCGATCATCCAGCCACTGGTCAAGCGGCTGCGGCGGTCGGACTATATCGGCCGTTTGGGCGGAACACAATTTGCAGTGCTGCTCACATGTACGGTCGAAGAGAAGGCTCGTCTGGCGGCAGGGAAAATCCGGAAAGAGTTGAAGCAGACCAATAGCGAGATATTTTTCGATCTGGGTTTCAGCGAGATTTCGCCGGCTATGGGTGTCTGTGATGACTGGCTCGAACAGGCCAGCATCGACCTGATCGCCGGAAAAAAGGCGGCACGCGCGGAAATGTGCGAAGCAGCGGACCGGCAGTACGATATGGCGGGCGGTGCCGGCTGAGAAAGAGCGGTCGGGCAGGGCGGTCCGGCTTGCCGCCGTCTGCTTTGCTGTAGGGGCGTAGGCGATCGCGCGGCCATAACTATCCGGTCCCCGAACCACAGTTTGGTTGCCAATCCCCGCAATGCATGCCAATTTGTTCCGAAGAGGAAATGGCTGATAAAGGAACCGACCATGGCGACCGCGATCCCGAAACAAGAAAGCGCAATGGGCGTTGGACCCGGATTTTCGATTCCGGATCCGCACGATATACCCAGTCTGAAAGGCAAGGTGTCTGAAACCGAATGGCAGCTCCGTTGCGATCTGGCTGCGACTTACCGGCTATGTGCAATGCATGCGTGGACGGATCTGGTATTCACGCATATTTCCGCGCGCCTACCCGATGAGAATGGCGAAGAGCGGTTCCTGATCAACCCTTATGGCGTCTTGTTTGACGAGATGACTGCATCGGCTCTGGTCAAGATCGACCTGGAAGGCAATATCAAGCAGGACACGCCTTATTTCATCAATCCCGCCGGTTTCACAATCCACAGCGCGGTTCACAGTGCCCGCGAAGATGCGGGATGCGTGATTCATGTCCACACACCTTATGGCATCGCCGTGTCTGTTCAGAAGGCCGGCCTGCGCCGCTACACGCAATTTGCGATGCAGGTTCATGATGATCTGGCCTATCATGACTATGAAGGCATCGCGCTCGATCTCGACGAGCGGGACCGGCTGATCAATGATCTCGGCGAGAAGAACCTGCTGATCTTGCGCAACCACGGTACCCTGACCGTGGGCGAGAATTGCGCGATTGCCTTTCTCCGCATGTATATCCTCGAAAATGCCTGCAAGACGCAAATATTGGCGCAATCGGTCGGCGGAGCGGAGCATTTGCACGAGGACAGCGAAGACATGGGGCATCGCGTGTTCCAGCAGGCCGCTCCTGCTTTCCAGCGGGGGTTAGGCGACAATCTGGTCTGGCCGAGCCTGATGCGCAAGCTGAAGCGGACCAACCCGGGGCATGACCACTAGGTCGCGTCTCCAGATTTACAGATCGAAGGGCAGGCGGGAGAGTATTTCGACCGTCTTGTCAGCGTAAACGGCGGAGCCCAGTTCCTGTTTCTTCTCTTTCAGAAAGCGATCACGCTCGCTTAGCATTTCGATGATCGGATCGTGGAAATGCTGGACGGCAGCGGTCAGCCAGTTGTTGACCAGCGGGTCGCCCGGCGCGCCCGTCATGTCGAAGTGGCGCAATCGGGACGCAATGGCCTCGGCCGGCATCAGATATTCATAGGTGACCCAATAGTTGGTCGTGAACCAGCTTAGCGGCATGCCGTCGAGACCAAAGCTCAGCGCCCCGAAGTGGACAACGCCCTGCGTTTTCTTGCCATTGGGCAGCTTTGCCGGCGGTTGATAATAGGCGTCGACATCATCAAACATGTCGAGCGGCAGGAACATGTGAAAATGGCCATGTTCGCCTTCTTCGCGCTCTTCCGGCTTGTGCGCATGGTAGAACCAGCGCGACTTGTTGCCGGGCGCGACGCAGTCCCCCTTGGGGTAATGCTGATATTGAACGAAAGGGGCGTCTGCCGGTACCACTCTGGGTACTAGCGAGACGCCCTCTTTAGCTATCTGGCCGGTAAGCTCAAACAGCCTTTCTAAAGCATTTTCCAATGCTGAATAAGCTAAGCTTACTCGGTAACTTCTTCAGCAGCAGCTTCGGCATCGCCAGCAGCTTCTTCAGTCGCATCAGCAACCGCATCGGTAGCTTCTTCAGCTGCACAGGTAGCTTCTTCAGCTGCACATGTTGCTTCTTCAGCTGCATCTTCAGCTACAGCAACCGCGTCGTCAGCCTGTTCTGCACATGCAGAAAGAGCAGGAACAGCGAGAGCCAGGCCGCCGGCTACAGCGAGCATTTTGCGGAAGTTTGTTTCGGTAGTCATTTAAAATATCCCCTTTGGATGAACTAGACTTGCCCCTTTATCTGGAAAGATACGGGCATGGCAAGCCTATTTCGTAAATATTGCATTAATCCGGTATATCGGGCGTCAATTATCCCGTTTCGGCACGCTAATTAGAGCAAATCGGTTGTTTCCGCAGGATATTTTCCGGTCCTCAGCGTTCCACGCCGCGAATCTTTCCCCACTGTCTGGCTACGGTATAGCCCAGATAACCCGTACCGAAGAGCGCGTAGAGCGGCTCGGGAATACCGGAGAGGTAGGCGTTCATCCCGGCGGCAATGTCCCGCGCCGCCTCCGGACGAAATGCGGCGATCAGCCCCATAGGGATGGACCAGAGTAGCAGCAGATACATGACATAGAGAAAGCTGGGGCGGGCCCGACTGGTCCATGGATCGGAAGATTGCGCCTCTGCCAAAATGGCGGACATTTGCACGCGGACCTCTTCCAGTTCCTGGCTGCCTTCCAGTTTCAGCAGTTCCAGCTTGGCGCGATCACGGGCCGCCTTGTCGGGAATGATCTTGTCGATGATATTCGAAACAGGGCCGATGAGAGTAGAGAGAATGGACATTTTCAGGTTTTCCTTTCGGGGGTTAAGCGTCAAGCTTTGTCAAAAGTCGGGCCACGAACGGTCTGTCCGGCGGCAATGCAGTTAAGAAATAATCTGAAGAAAGCGGTCGATCTTGACAAAATTGACACTGTTATGGGCAAGATATATTTGGCGGAATTCAGCCGATCCTGTTGGCTAGCCAGCCGTACAGAAAGGCCTCGTTGACCGGTCGCTTTTCGGCGAGCTGGATATAGCGGGCGCCCTGCAGGGCGTCGAGCGCCTTGAGCAGCACAATTTCGCCCTGGCTTCCGCGCTTGCGGAGAAAGGCGTCGAGCGCGGCTACCGTTTGCGCGCCGATCACGTGGTCGACCGATATATCTTGAAAATCGCCCTCGTTGCGGTTCAGCGCGTTCAGCGCGCGCTGCAAAAACCCGGTTGCGGTACCGCTACCCATGTTGATCCCGGTATCGAACAGTTCGGCCGCGATCAGCGGCGCGCGTCGGGCGATCCGGTCAAATCCCGGCCGAAGCCAGTATTTGCGCTTGTAGATCACCGTCGCCTGCGCGCGCGGGAAATGTCGCATGTCACCAGCATAGCCATGCGCTCGCGCCACCGCCTCAGTAACGCCCCATCGCGTGGGACCGCCGCGGTCGGCGGGATGATCGGAAAAATCACCTTCCAGCATGATGACCTTGTCGATCAGCCGGTCAATGTCGGGACTGTCAGTCATGAGAAACTCTCCTTTCGGTTGCAAAGTAGAAAATATAACCTATTTGGTTAGGTGTAGGAAAGAGCGCAATCGCCGACCAATCTGCAGCGTGCGAACGGGCTGAAAAGCCGGAAATTGCCTGATTTACGTAGCTTTACGGAGTTTTTCACCAGAAGAGAGGTCTTATGAAGACGCAATTTCTAGAATGATTGCGAAGGAACGACAGATGGCATTACATATTGGCGACACCGCTCCCGACTTCACGACGGACAGCACGGCAGGCACGATCAATTTCCATGAATGGGCAGGGGACAGCTGGGTTTTCTTCTTCAGCCATCCGGCCGATTTCACCCCGGTATGTACGACCGAGATGGGCCGGACGGCCCAGCTGGCGGACAAGTTCGCAGCGCGCAACACGAAGCCGCTCGGTCTGTCGACGGACACGGCGGCCGAACATCTGAAATGGATCGCCGATGTCAACGCGACACAGCATACCAATCTCGAATTTCCGATCGTCGCCGATCCGGATCACAGGATCGCGAGACTCTATGACATGATCCATCCCGAAGAAAGCGATACCGCAGCGGTGCGTTCGGTGTTCATCATCGATCCGGACAAGAAAATCCGCCTGACGATGACCTATCCGATGAGCGTCGGTCGCAATTTTGACGAGATATTGCGCGTGATTGACGCGCTGCAACTATCGGATGCGAAACGCATTGCCACGCCGGCAGACTGGCGTCGCGGCGACAAGGTCATCATCCCGCCATCAATCGCCAATGACGAGGCCGAAAAGCTCTTTCCTCAGGGTTGGGACGAATTGCGGCCCTATCTGCGTTTGACCGACGTGGCCTGAGCAACATGTCTATGGGTGGATCGGACGCATCCCAAATCAGGGAAGCGGTCGGCATATTCGACAGCGAAGAGCATTTGCAGGCAGCGATCGATGATCTGCTGACCCACGGTTTTGATCGCGCGGAGATTAGCGTGCTCGCACCGGTTTCAGCGGTCGAGGAAAAGCTTGGCCACCGCTTGCGATCGGTCGCTGACATCGAAGATGACCCGGAGGTGATGTCAAAAGCCTATATACCGGTCGAAACCATCGGCGATGCCGAGGGGGCGGTGATCGGCAGCCTGCTCTATGTCGGCGCCTTTGCCGGGATCGTGCTCGTGGCTTCGGGCGGCGCTCTGGCTGCAGCACTGGCAGCGCTCGCGCTTGGCGGATCGGGAACCGCTATTGGTATTGCACTGGCGCGCTTCATCCAGAAGCACCATGCCGACTATATCGCCGGCCAGCTGGAAAAGGGTGGCCTGTTGCTCTGGGTGCGAACGCGGGACGAGAAGGATGAGATAAAGGCGGTCGAACTGTTGTCCGTCCATTCTGCCCACGATGTTCACGTCCACGCGCTGCCGGCGTAAATCACCCCTCGAACTACGCAATATTGCGTATCGCGCGGACAGTATAACCGGTTCAGACAGGCTGCATGACCTGGAAAACAATCCGCCTTGAACTGGCAAGAACCGCTGACCATCCCGATGGCTCGTCAGCCCATGCATATGTCTTTCGCGTCCCCCTGGACGACGAGGGTTTTATCGAACCGGAAGCGCTAAAGAAGGCTGAAAAACGCCCTGTCGTGCGCCGGTTCTGGCCCGGTGAGGCTGATCAGAACGGTGTCGTGATTGCTTCACCCAAAGGATGGGTCTTTTCCTACAAGCTTGGCGACGAGGATGATGAGAGCATTTTCCGGCTCAAGGACCATCCGCTGAAAGTCGGCGAATATCTGACGATTACGGAAACCGATGGCAGCGAACTGCCGTTCCGCGTCGTCAGCTGTCACGAATAGACAGGCAATCCGAAGGCAGGGGAAATGAAATGCTGACAAAATTGAAGATGGCCGGATTAATTCCGGCGGCGGCGCTGGCGCTGATCCTTGCGAGCAGTCCTGCGGCAGCGGAATGTGTGATCGGATCTGCGCCGCTGTTTGACCCGTTCGCACCCTATAAGGAACCGGGCTCGATCATCCACAAGGAAAGCGGCTTTATATTTCCGGCTGCTATCGCCGGATTTCGCCGCCAGTGTGAGATGACAACCGATTTTTCAGGCAATAATTTCGAGATCGGTTATTTGCGCGACTTCGAAGGCCATGAAATCGAAATCAGGATCGCGATCATCCATCTTGAAGAGCTGAACGCGCAGGACCATTATCAGATCGTCAAGCCGGATCTGCTGTCGCAATATTCAAGCGCTGCTGTGGTTTCCGAAGGCGACTATTTCGTTTCCGGACGTCCCGACATCACGGCCTATCAGGGAATTTTCGACGGCGACAAGGACACCGTGCCTTGGCATTTCAGCGTAACTGCGCTGGACTATGGCTATTGGGACGCGCGGTTGACAGCTTCCTATCCCCAGGAGATTGATACCGCCGCGCAGGAGGCGATAATGGAACTGATCGCCGCATTCCAGTGGCAAACCCCTGTCGACTTGGCAACCGAAGTGGCGGTGCCATGACCCGCATCGCGGTCATCGACGGCCACCCGGACCCTAGCCCCGGCCGTTTTGGCCATGCTATTGTGTCCGCTTATGCCGATGCCGCCAGCGAAGCCGGTCATGATGTGCGAGTGATCCGGCTGGCCGGCCAGAATATTCCAATTCTCGAAAGCCGCAAGCAATGGCTCGAAGAGGATGTGCCCGACGCGGTCCGGCCGGGTCAGGACGCGATCAAATGGGCAGAGCATATCGTCTTTTACTATCCGCTTTGGATGGGGGACATGCCCGCCTTGCTCAAGGCATTTATCGAACAGGCTTTCCGCCCCAATTTCGCGCTCGACTATGGCGAGGAAGGCAGCAAGCAATTGCCCCGGAAACTGCTGCGTGGCCGCTCGGCGCGGCTGATCGTCAGCATGGGCATGCCGGCATTGTTCTACCGCGCCTATTTTGCTGCGCACAGCGTTCGCAGTTTCGAACGCAACATCCTGAAGCTGACCGGCATCTCCCCGGTCACCACTTCGCTGATCGGCAATGTGGACAGCAGCGACCGGCACCGCTCCCGCTGGCTGAAGAAAATCGCCGCCCATGGTGCGGCCGGGGACTGAGCCGAGGGCTTCCATCCGTATAAACCCGTATACAGGCTCCGACCGGCTACCGCTACGCTCCTCACCAAGACATTCCACTAAAACGAATGACTGGGAAACAGGAGACAGTTTATGAAATCCGTTCTGCTATATATTGCCGATGACGTGGGCCTTGAGGCCCGGCTTCAGGCGGCGCTCGATCTGACCCGCTCGCTTGGTGGCCATCTCCACTGTCTGCGCGCCAACCCTTATAGTTCGCAGGTCGCCTTCGACGGCGTTACCGGCATGTCGGTGATGTATGATGTGAGCGAAATGACCCGGGAACTGGACAAGAAGCTCCGCGCCGAGATTGAAAAAAGACTGGCTGGCGAAGATGTCTCCTGGGATTATCGGGAAGAGAATATCGATCCTTCGCGCGGTCTGTCGAAAAATTCCGCGCTGGTCGATATCATCGTCCTGAGCTCAGCCGGTGGGGATAAGGAAAATGCGCTGCCGCTCGGCATATTGGGCGACGTGTTGTTCAACGCGACGGCACCTGTCGTGGTCCAGCCCGACAATGTGAAGAAGTTTGACGCCTGCGGCCCGGCGCTGGTCGCCTGGAACGGCAGTTTCGAGGCCGGTAACGCGCTGCGTGCCGCGGTGCCACTGCTGAAAATGGCGAGCGATGTCCATATTCTGACAGTTGAGGAAGACAAGGACCATGATCTGCCGCAGCTCGCAGCGTCGGAATATCTTGCCTATCATGGCATCAAGTCCGAAATTCACGCGCCACCACCCGGCAGCGAGCGGGTTGATGTCACGCTGGTGACCGAAGCAAAAAAGGTGAAGGCGGAATATATTGTCATGGGTGCCTATGGCCATAGCCGCGCGAGAGAATTCCTGTTCGGTGGGGTAACACGCAATCTGCTCAAGGATTGCGATATTCCTCTGGTCGTTTCGCACTGAATGGATAGAAGTCCAGCCCCGGCCAGAGCAAATTTTCTTATGGCAAATCCTGTATTTTGTGTAGGGTCCCCCGGTTCGCAAGCAGCGAATGAGCAGTCGAGGGATAGACAATACAGGTGCGCGAAACGATCGTTCATGGCACGGGCCGGGCATTGCATCCGGATTCCCTTCTGTCCGCCCTTCCGAATTGCGTCATGATCGTCGATCGGAATATGCAGCCCATCAATTGCAGCGCGGTCGGGCTGAAGATATTCGGCGTGAGCAGTCTTGCCGATCTGCCGGACGGAGCGCCGGCCACCTGCGTGGCACCGGACCATCGCCCGCTGTTCGAGAGCAGGATGGATCGTGCCTTTGAATCCAGCGCGATTGACCCGTTTGATGTGCATCTGCAGCTTCCGGACGGCCGGCTGATATTTGCGGAATGCAATATCGCGGCGCTGGCCACTCCGAAGGGCGATATCGACGCGGTCATGGTCTCTTTCCAAGACGTAACCGCGCTGCGGAGCACCGAGAGCAAGCTGGACCAGGCCAATTCGATCCTGCGGTCGATCCTGACCACCATCCCCGACGCGATGGTGGTGATCGATGAGGACGGGCTGATCAGTTCGTTTAGCTCCACGGCGGAAAAAATGTTCGGCTATGAGCAGGAAGAAATCATCGGGCGCAATGTCAAGATTCTGATGCCGGAGCCCTATCGGGCGGCGCATGACGGCTATATCGAGCGCTATATCCGGACCGACGAGAAGCGGATCATCGGCATCGGCCGGACGGTGGTCGGTTGCCGGAAAGACGGCACGACTTTCCCGCTGCAACTGGAAGTGGGCGAGGCGAAGATTGGCGACGAACGCTATTTTACCGGTTTCATCATCGACCTGACCGAAAAGAAACAGACCGAGGCGGAACTGCAGTCGCTGCAGCAGGATCTGGCCCATGCCTCGCGCCTTAGCGCGGTCGGGACTTTGGCGTCAGCGCTGGCGCATGAAATCAACCAGCCGCTGACGGCGATAGCCAACTATCTGTCGGCAGCGCGCGACATGATGGATGGTGACTTGGCCGAGAACCGGGAATTTTTCCAGGAGGCGTTGCAGGAAAGCGTGTCCGAGAGCCTGCGGGCCGGGACGATTGTCCGGCGACTGCGGGAATTTGTTTCGCGGGGCGAGATCAACCGGCGGGTCCTGTCGATCTCTCAGGTGGTGCAGGACGCCACCGTGCTCGGCATGATCGGTGCGCAGGAGCGGGGCGTTAAATTCTCGATCGACATCGCGCCCGATGCCCATAATGTCTTTGTCGATCGCGTGCAGATCCAGCAGGTAATGGTCAATCTGATGCGCAACGGCATCGAGGCCATGGCCGACAGCGCCGAGAAGAAGCTGCACATCGGCGTCAAATCGATCGATGACGAGAGGCTGGAAATTGCCGTGTCGGATAGCGGCTCCGGTATCGACCAGGAACTGGGGGAGCGGATTTTCGATCCCTTCGCCAGCACCAAGGGCACGGGCATGGGACTGGGCCTCTCGATATGCCGGACGATCATCGAGGCGCATGGCGGAACAATCGGTGTCGAGCCCAATCCCGAAGGCGGCACGATTTTCCGGATCACATTGGAAAAAGCGGAGCAGGAGCAGAATGATGAGCATTGAGCGGCTGGTCTATATTGTCGATGATGATGATTCCGTGCGGCGATCGGCGGCGTTCATGTTGCGACACGCGGGGTTCAAGGTCGAGCCGGTCGAGTCCGGCGTTGCCTTTCTGAAGATCGCCAAGGGCGCCGAGCGGGGCTGTGTGTTGCTTGACGTGCGGATGCCGGAAATGGACGGTCTGCAGGTGCAGCAGCAGATGATCAAGGACGGCATCGACATGCCGGTGGTGATCCTGACCGGCCATGGCGATATCGAAATCGCGGTCCAGGCGATGCGCGCCGGAGCGGTCAATTTCCTCGAGAAACCCTATGAAAAGGAAGCCCTGATCGCGGCCATGGAAGAGGCATTCGTGCGACTGGAAGACAGCAATCTGAAGGAAATGGCTGCTTCCGAAGCGAAAGTCCGGCTGGCCTGTCTCACCGGAAGGGAACAGGATGTGCTCGATGGCCTGCTGGCCGGCCTCCCCAACAAGACCATCGCCTATGATCTGGGTATCTCACCGCGAACGGTCGAAATCTACCGCGCCAATATGATGGAAAAATTGCGGGTGCGCAGTCTGGCCGAGGCTTTGCGGATCGGTTTTGCCGCTGAACGCGCCGAGGATCCCAATATAGACAAGGAAAGCTGAGCTCAGCTTTTCGGAGCTTTCTTGCGCGAAAGGCAGGCATGGCATGGCTTGGCGCAATCTGTCCGGCTGTCGTCCCTCTCGACCGGGATGGAAATATCGCGTACCGCGCCGTCGGCCGAACATAGCTGGATTGTCATCACGTCCGTATTGGCCGCGAGGGGCATGGCGGCCATCGGCAGCGCGATGACCGCAATCAGCAGCCGACTGAGCCTGGACCTTCTGACACGATCGATCATGACGGTTCCTCTTCCTCGTCGATCAATACGCGCTGGGCCGCGCCGTCGAGATCCTCGAACTGATCGTTGCGCATCGCCCAGAAGAAGAAAGCCAGACCGCACAGTCCCATCAGCAGGGCAACCGGGATCAGGATGGCGAGACCGCTCATTTCGCCGCCCCGTTCAGGCGCAGCGCGTTGCCGACGACGATCAATGACGAAAGTGACATCGCGATGGCGGCGATCAGCGGCGTCACCATGCCGGTCAGGGCCAGCGGCACGGCAATGATATTATAGCCGATGGCCAGGGCAAAATTCTGGTGGACGATCTGCATCGTGCGGCGCGCGACCTTGACCGACAGCGCCACCGGCATCAGCGATTCGCTGGTAAAGACGGCGTCGGCGGCCTGCTGGCCGACATCGCTGGCCGAGCCGGGCGCGATCGAGACATGGGCTGCGGCGAGGGCAGGGCCGTCGTTCAGGCCATCACCCACCATCAGCACCTTGTGGCCGCTGGCGGCCAGCCCGGTAATGGCCTCGACCTTGTCCTGGGGGGACGCCCCGGCCTGTGCCGGAATGTCCAGAGCGGTTGCAACGAGCGATACGGAACGGATATTGTCGCCGGATATGATCGACGCGGGCAGTCCCATCGCCTGTAATCTTGCCAGCGCTTCCGGGGCCTCCGGCCGGATTTCGTCCTTCAGCTGGAGCACGATTTTATCGCTGCCGACGCTCAGCTGGCTGGCCAGATGATCTTCCGACTGTTCCGGTTTTCCGAGCATGACGGGCATGCCATGCCAGCAAGCGCTCATGCCTTCGCCCGGCAGTTCTTCTACGCGATCCAGCATGGCCGGCGTAATATCCTGTGCCAGCAAGGCCGCGCGGATGGCCTTGCTGATCGGATGATGGCTGGCCTGGGACAGGGCAAGCGCAATCTGTTTCTGGGTGAGGTTCAGATCATCGAGATTGACCGGTACCGGATGACCGAGGGTCAGCGTCCCGGTCTTGTCAAACAGCGCGTAATCGACCTCTGCCAGCCGTTCCAGCGCGCTGCCGTCCTTGACCATCACGCCCTTGCGTAGCAACGCCCCCGAAGCCACGACCTGCGCCGCCGGGACCGCGAGGCCGAGCGCGCATGGGCAAGTGATGATCAGCACGGCGACCGCGATCAGCAGCGACTGGTGCCAGCCCGCTCCGACAATCATCCAGTAGGCAAAGGCGAGCAGCGCCAGGCTATGGACAGCGGGCGCATAATAGCGCGCCGCCCGGTCGGCGACACGCACATAGAAGGAACGGTGCTGGCCGGCTTCGTCCATCAGCCGGGCGATATCCGCAACGCTCGTGTCTTCTCCGGTTGCCGTGACCCGCACGACAACGGGCGACGAAAGGTTCAGCGTTCCGGCGAGCACGATGTCGCCTTCGCCTTTCGGCTGCGGTTCGCTCTCGCCGGTCATCAGCGAACAGTCGAAGCTGCTCGATCCCTTTTCGATCACACCGTCGGCCGCGAGATTGCCGCCCGCGGCCACCATCATCCGCATATCCGGACGCAGGTCCCTGGTGGCGACCCAGTTCGTTGTGCCATCGTCCGTCACCACCATGGCGCCCGGGGCGGCCTGTTTCAGCAATGCGCCAATGCCTTCGCGCGCGCGGTCGCGCATCATGCCGTCCAGAACCCGCCCGGCGAGCAGGAAAAACAGCAGCATCACCGCGCCGTCGAAATAAGCATGGGCCCCGCCGGTGGCGGTCTCGTATAGGCTCAGGCCGGTGGCCAGCAATATGCCGATTGAAATCGGCACATCCATATTGGTCCGGCCGTAGCGCAGCGCCATGGTTGCGGAGGCAAAAAACGGGCGTCCAGAATAAGCGATCACCGGAATGGCGATAAGGGCGGAGAGCCAGTGGAACAGATCGCGGGTCACGCCGGTTGCGCCGGACCAGACACTGACCGACAGCAGCATGATATTCATCATACCGAAACCGGCGACGGCGAGTGCGCGGATCAATTTGTCGGTGCTGCCCTTCTCCTCGGAGAGGGGATTGTCCGCGAGAATCTGGGCTTCGAACCCGAGCGCCTCGATTTGTTTTTTCAGCTGGTCGTCATCCAGCTCGGGCAGATGCGAAATGGCCACCTGCTTGGTCGAGAAATTGACGCGAGACGACAGGATGCCCGGCACGCCGCTCAGGCCGTTCTCGATCTTGGCGATGCAGCCGGCGCAGCGGATCGCCGGTACGGCAAAGCGCGAGACAACCGATTGCGATTGTGCATCGCCGAGGGGCGTGATCGCGTTCACCAGATATCCCGAACCACGCGCATATTCTGGTCATCAAGAGAGATGATGATCTTCAGCTTCCAGCGGCCCTCGGGCAGCGGCTGGACGCTGCGATATTCGCCAGTGGCGGTCTGGGTGAAGCTAATCTCGAACGGATCGGCCCGACCAACAGGATGTTCCGCGATAGCCTCCATCGCCGCTCCCAGCAGGGGCATGCCGTCAGCTGTCGTGATCGTAATGCTCGCCTTGTCGGCCTCGCGCAGGGCAGGAGACACGGTCCAGCCATGCTCCTTCTGATTGCGCGCCTGTTCCAGCCAGTCGTTATATTTCTGGCTGGCGACATAGCTGTTGTCGACAACCGTGCCGCTGAACGTCGACAGGGCGAAACGCGCCATGAACAGGTTTACACCCACGACCACCGCGAAAAAGGCAATGATTATCGCTGCGGCATGATAGCCGGTGAACTTCTTCACCACATGGCCTTGCTTGGTCATTCGCCTGTCTCCGGTCTTTCGAAAAACACTTCGTCAATATCGTTCGCTTCCGGGTCGTCCGCAGCGGTTACCGTCAGCGCGAAATCCTCCCGCACCGGTCCGTCACCCGGAGCGGCGACATAGAGCCGCAGTCTCGCGACGCTGTCGGCCGGAACCTTGGTGACCAGCGTCTGGCCGGCGCCTTCCCGCGATCCGGCGTTGGACCACATCACCGCGCCCTTGAGCTCGGTCATACCGATGATCATGTCGCGCGGGCGGTTCTCCATATTGCGCAGATTGATCGTATAGCTGTTGCGGACATGGCCGTCTGCCAGCTGGACATAGACCGGATTGCGGTCATGGTTGGCGCTGATATCGATGCGCGTCCGGTTGCCGACCGCGAACAGCATCGCCAGCCCGATAGCACCCCAGATCGAGAAATAGAGGATGGTGCGCGGCCGGAACAAGGTCTTGAGCACCGGATTATGGGCCTTGCCGGCTTTTTCCAGTTCGGCGTCTTCCAGCGTGGCATAGTCGATCAGGCCGCGCGGGCGGTTGACCTTCTCCATCACGGAATCACAGGCGTCGATGCACAAGGCGCAGGTGATGCAGCCGATTTGCGGCCCCTCGCGAATGTCGATACCGGTCGGGCAGACCGCGACGCACTGGTTGCAGTCGATGCAGTCGCCAAAGCTGCCGGGCTGGGCCTCGGCCTTTTTCACGCTGCCGCGCGGTTCGCCGCGCCAGTCCTTATAGGTGACGGTCAGCGATTTTTCGTCCATCATCGCGGTCTGGATGCGCGGCCAGGGGCACATGTAGATGCACACCTGCTCGCGCATGAAGCCACCGAAGATGAAAGTGGTGAGCGTGAGCACGCCGACCGTTGCATAAGCGACAAACGGGGCCTGACCGGTCCAGAAATCCACGACCAGCGTCGGCGCATCGGCAAAATACATGATCCACGCGCCGCCGGTCCAGAAGGCGATGAACAGCCACACCGACCATTTTGCGAGGCGCTTGCCGATTTTCTTCGGCCCCCAGGGCGCGTCCTGCAGCTTGAACTGGGCGTTGCGGTCGCCGTCGATGGCGCGCTCGACATGCTGGAACAGGTCGGTCCAGACGGTTTGCGGGCAGGAATAGCCGCACCAGGCGCGGCCGACAGCCGAGGTGACCAGGAAGAGCCCGATACCCGCCATGACCAGCATGCCGGCCACATAATAAAATTCATGCGGCCAGATCTCGATGCCGAACATGTAGAAGCGCCGGTTGGCCAGATCGACCAGCACCGCCTGATCGGGAGCATAGGGCCCGCGGTCCCAGCGGATCCACGGCGTGACATAATAGATGGCGAGAGTGATCGCCATGATCACCCATTTCAGCCGCCGGAATTTGCCGTTTACCGCCTTGGGAAAGACGCTCTTGCGCGATTCATAGAGTTTCAGCTCCGGATCGAAAATTTCGTCAGGACTGCTCATCGCCATCGCTTTCAACCGGCGTTGCAGCCGTTTTTTCCAGCGCCGGCAGCTTTTCACCGCCGCCAAGCGAGTGGACATAGGCCGCCAGCATCCGGATGGTCGCGCTGTCCAGTCGCTGTCCCCAGCGCGGCATCACGCCGTAACGGCTGTTGGTGATCGTGTCGGTCAGCGAGGCCCGGTCGAGGCCATAAAGGCTGATGGCATCGGTCAGATTGGGCGCGCCCTGAGTCCGGTCGCCGGTACCATCGGGCCCGTGGCAGATCGCGCAATTGGCTTCGAACAGCACCGCTCCGCGGGTGGCCGCAGCGCTCTGCTTCTCCCGGCCCGCGAGGACGCGGACATGGGAAACCAGATCCTGGATTTCGCCCGGCTGCAATATGCCGTCACGTCCGAAGGCCGGCATTTGCGAGAAGCGCGTCTGGTCGTGGTCCGGGTTACGGATGCCGTGGATCAGCGTATATTCTATGGCTTCCAGATCGCCGCCCCACAGCCAGTCGTCATCGTTGAGATTGGGATAGCCCTTCGATCCCGCAGCACCGGAGCCGTGGCATTGCACGCAGTGGACCTTGAAGGCAGATCGACCGCCTTCGACGGCCTGTTGCATCAGTTCCGGACTACCGTGCAACTTGCGGATATCGGTCGATACCAGCGCCTGCCGGATCGGCTCCAGTTCCGTTTCGCGGGCCGACACCGCCTGCGCATATTCGCCGCGACTGGTCCAGCCGAGCAGGCCTTCGCTGGCCGAATTGAGCATCGGTATGGCGGGATAGAGGATGACATAGCCGATCGCCCAGATGATGGTGGCGTACAGGGTCCAGAGCCACCAGCGCGGCATCGGCGTGTCGAGTTCCTCGATACCGTCCCATTCGTGGCCGACGGTTTCAGTGCCGGTTGGCTGATCAACGCGTTTCTTCTCAGACATCATTCTTGTCCTCGTCAAAAATCATATGGGCGGCTTCATTATGGTTGCGTCCGGCACCGGGGCGGAAGGTCCAGCCAACCAAAGTCAGGAAAACCAGTGTCATGAACAGCAGGCCCCAGCTGTCAGCGAAATGGCGCAGCGCTTCATAGTTCATCGGGGCTGCTCCTGTGCTTCTCCCGCCTCGAAATCGACCAATGTGCCGATCATCTGCAGATAGGCGACGAGCGCGTCCATTTCGGTCAGCTTGTCAGGATTGCCGTCAAAGTCGCGGACCTGGACCTTGGGATAGCGTCTTTCGAGATCGGTCGAGCTGGCCATCGGGTCGGCCTGGGTGGCCAGATCCTCGTTGGCCTTTTCGATGGCCTCCTCGCTATAGGGAACACCGACCCGGGTCAGGGCGCGCAAATGGGCGCTCATGTCACCGGGAGCCAGTTCCTTCTCGGCGAGAAAGGCATAAGGCGGCATGATCGATTCCGGCACGACGGCGCGCGGATCTTTCAGATGCTGGACATGCCATTCGTCCGAATAGCGTCCGCCCACCCGCGCCAGATCCGGCCCGGTGCGTTTGGAACCCCACTGGAAAGGGTGATCATACATCGATTCCGCTGCCAGCGAGTAATGGCCATAGCGTTCGACTTCGTCCCGGAACGGCCGGATCATCTGGCTGTGGCAGGTATAGCAACCCTCGCGGACGTAGATGTTGCGGCCGGCCTGTTCGAGCGGCGTGTAGGGTCGCATGCCTTCGACTTCCTCGACAGTGTTGTCGATCCAGAACAGCGGCGCGATCTCGACGATGCCGCCGATCATGACCGTTACGAGGGCAAGCACCGCGAGCAGCGTGATGTTGCGTTCGATCTTTTTGTGTTTTTGCGTGAGCGTGGTCATGTTCCTGTCTCCCTCACTCTGCCGGTGCCGCGACCAGCGGCTTGTCGGCGGCTTCGTCATAGGGCGTTTCGGTCATCGGCTTTTCATCCCGGACCCGGCCAGCAAGCGTCATCCAGACATTGTAGACCATCACCACCGCGCCAGCGAGATAGAGCAGGCCGCCGGTTGCGCGGATCATATACATCGGGAACATCGCCGAAACGACTTCGCTGAAGGCGTAGACGAGATAGCCGTCGTCACCATATTCGCGCCACATCAGGCCCTGCATGATGCCGGCAACCCACATCGAGGCGGCGTAGAGAACGATACCGATGGTCGCGAGCCAGAAATGCCAGTTCACCATGCGCAGGCTGTAGAGGCGCGGATGGCCCCAGAGGCGCGGCACCATGTAATAAAGCGCGGCAAAGGTGATCATGCCGTTCCAGCCGAGCGCACCGCTGTGCACATGGCCAATCGTCCAGTCGGTATAGTGCGACAGGCTGTTGACGGCCTTGATCGACATCATCGGGCCCTCGAAGGTGCTCATGCCGTAAAAGGCGAGGGCGAGGACCATCATCCGGATGATCGGATCGGTGCGGATCTTGTCCCAGGCGCCGTTCAGCGTCATCAGGCCGTTGATCATGCCACCCCAGCTCGGCATCCACAGAACGATCGAGAAGACCATGCCCAGCGTCTGCGCCCAGTCGGGCAGAGCGGTATAATGGAGATGGTGCGGACCGGCCCAGATATAGAGGAAGATCAGCGACCAGAAGTGGATGATCGACAAGCGGTAGCTGTAGACCGGCCGTTCCGCCTGTTTCGGCACAAAATAATACATCATGCCGAGGAAACCGGCAGTCAGGAAAAATCCGACCGCATTATGGCCGTACCACCATTGGGTGAGCGCATCCTGGACACCGGAGAAAGCGCTATAGCTTTTCGCGCCGAGCAGGCTGACCGGCATGGTCAGGCCATTGACCACGTGCAGCATGGCAACGGTCAGGATGAAGCTGAGGAAAAACCAGTTGGCGACGTAGATATGCGGCTCGGACCGTTTGACGATGGTGCCGATATAGACAACCGCGTAGCTGACCCAGACGATGGTCAGCCAGAGATCGACATACCATTCCGGCTCGGCATATTCTTTCGACTGGGTAACACCCATCAGATAGCCGGTGGCGGCCAGCACGATGAACAGCTGGTAGCCCCAGAAAACGAAACGGGCGAGGCGGGGGAAGGCCAGCCTCGCCCTGCAGGTGCGCTGGACGACGTAAAAGCTCGTCGCAATCAGCGCATTGCCTCCGAAAGCAAAAATAACGGCAGAAGTGTGGAGCGGACGCAAACGTCCGAAAGTGGTATATTCCAGCCCCAGATTGAGTACGGGAAAAGCCAGTTGCAGCGCGATGTACAGACCGACCGCGAAACCGGCCATGCCCCAGAACAGAGTCGCGATAACGCCCCAGCGGACGGGATCGTCGTCATATTTTCCCGGATCGGCGGGGGCTCGCAATATCCCGCGCCCGATAGCCGCATAGTCTGCCTTGCTGATCGTCACCCAAAGCGCGATCAGGCAGGCGGTCATGATGATGCCCATATGCACGGCAAATCCTCCATCCGCGGCGAGTACCATCGCCACAAATGCCAAAAATACGAGCAGCAACCAGCCGCCGGTCTTCACCAGTAAATTGTCCATAACGTCCTTCCCCGTTCTATGGAAAGGGCGCTACCAGTCTGCTGGTGCCGGCAATATAGGTAGAGTTACGTAGTGCGGTCAGGCGACGGGCAGAGGCCCTCAGTTCACCGCGATGGTCGCCCATACCGGCAGATGGTCGGACGCCTTGCGCGCCGACGGGCTGTCGTGGACCCCGGCTTCGATATGCCGGATACTTTCGGAATGCATGATCCGGTCCAGGGTGGCGATCGGGCTGCGCGAATGGAAGCTGCGTCCGCAATCGACCATGTCAAATGCCTTGGCGAAATCCTTCAGGCAGCCGCCGGCTGCGCTCCATTCGTTCAGGTCGCCCATCAGCACCACCGGCACGTCTTTCTGCTTTTCCTGCGCCAGCTTAATGATGGCAGCAGCCTGCCGCCTGCGCCACAGACCCGAGAGGTCGAGATGCATGCCGAATACCGCCAGTTCACGCCCGGCCAACTCGAAATGCGCCATGATCGCGCCGCGCGGCTCGAGGCAGGGAATATGCATGATATCATGGGCGATTACCGTTGCGGAATTGCGCACCAGTATCGCATTGCCGTGCCAGCCCATGGAATCGGTCTGCACGTCGAGCGGGATCGCGCTATAGTCGCTGTGCATCTCCAGCAGTTTTTGCGGAATTGCGGCGGCCCGCGCGCCAAAGCGGCGATCCGCCTCCTGTAGCGCGATGATATCGGCGTCGATCTCGTTCAGCACATCGATGATACGGCCCGGATTGCGCCGGCGATCGGTCCCGATGCCCTTGTGGATATTGTAACTCGCGACCTTCAACATTTCGGCTGGCTTGTCCGATCAGAAGGGATTGATGGTGAAGCCCTGCTGTTGCAGCAGGGCGTGGGCGGTCATCGCGGAAAGGGACATTTTTACGCCCGGCAGCAGGTCGGCATTGGTGATGCCATGGGCCGCCGCGCTCTGGCCGCAGAGATAGAATATCACGCCATGATCCTGCAATGCGGCAATCGCGGCGGCGCTGGCATTCTCCGCGCCGTCCTTGCGGGCTGCGAAAAACGCCTGACTGGTCAGGTCGATCGATGCACCGCCGTGGACGACGATGGCGAGACGGATATTCTCTTGCGGCACGCCGGCGGCGACGTGCATGTTGATGAAGCGGGCCGCGCTTTCGATCGTGCGGTTGATCTTGCCCGGCTCGGCTGCGGCCGAGACGTCAAAGGCGATGGCGAATTGCGCATCTTGCGCCAGGGGCTCGCTTTGCTCGACCGGTGCCGACGGCCCGAACGTTTCGAAAACCGGTCCGGTCTTGAAATTCTCCATCTGCGCGGCAGCGGGCTGGGTCAGCGCCAATAAGGGCAGCATGATCAGAAGGCGGTTTTTTTGCATAGTCATTCCCGTTTCATTTCCGTTTGGCGATTGTTTCGCCGCCGGATCAGTAGCCAATCGCCTGGCCGTCTTTCCGCATCTCGGTCGCGCCGGTGTAGACGCCGCTCTCCGCGTCACGGGTGATCGCCTGATAGCCGCCAAACATGATGCCGTTGTCGATGATTTTGACGACATGGCCCATGGCTTTGAGCCGCTCGACGGTTTCTGCCGAAATGCCCGGCTCGACATGGAGTATACCCAGAAGATCGGCGCCGGTTCCCGCCAGATCGTCGGTCGGCTGACGTCCGCCGTCATGGTTGAGGCGTGCGGCGTCGCCGGCTTCCTGCAGATTCATCTCATAATCGACCAGATTGATCATCACCTGGACATGGCCCTGCGGCTGCATGCCGCCGCCCATCAGGCCAAAGGACATATACGGTTTGCCGTCCTTCTTCATGAAGGCCGGAATGATCGTCTGGAACGGGCGCTTGCCGGGCGCATAGGCGTTGGGATGATCGGCATCGAGCGAATAGAGCTCGCCGCGATCCTGAAACATGAAGCCGAGGCCGTCGGCGACAAGCCCGCTGCCCATGCCGCGATAATTGGACTGGATCAGCGAGACCATCATGCCGTCCTTGTCGGCAACGGTAAGATAGGTCGTGTCGCCTTCGCCTTCCAGCTTGGGCTCGCCCGGCCCGAATGCCGGCGTGGCTTTTGCCGGGTCGATCAGCGCAAAACGCTCCTTGCCATATTCATCCGACAGCAGCCATTCCAGCGGGGCAGGGGAGGCCTCCGGATCGGCGTAAAAGCGCGCGACATCCTCGAACGCCAGGCGTTTGGCCTCGGTGATATAATGCAGCACCTCGGCGCTGCCGCGCGGCCATTGGACGAGATCGACATTTTTCAGGATATTCGCCATTTGCAGCGCCGCGAAGCCCTGTGAATTTGGCGGCAGTTCACACAGTTCATAGCCTTTGCGATAGTCTACACATCCCGGCTCTACCCAAAGGCTGCTGTGCGCGGCGAAATCCTCGTAGCGCAAATTTCCGCCGACCCGCTTGAAATAGCTATCGATCGTCTTGGCAATGTCGCCCTTGTAGAAAGCATCACGGCCACCGTTGGCGATTTTGCTAAGTGTATTCCCAAGATCAGGATTTTTGAAAATCTCGCCCGCTTTCGGTGCGCCATTTTGGAAATAGGTGTTCCGCGCATTGTCGAAATCACCGATCATATCCAGACCCTGTTCAAACCGCTCGAGATTCATTTCGAGATAACGGCCGATTACCGGCGCGACCGGATGGCCTTCGTTGGCGTAGGAAATGGTCGGCGCGAGAATGTCGGCCATGCTCAGCTTGCCGAATTTTCCGTGCATTTCGAACCAGGCGTCGACCGTTCCGGGCACCGTGATCGGCATCGGGCCGAAGGGCGGGATGGTCTTGCTGCCCTTGAGCTGCTTGATGAACTGCTTGTAGCTGGTGCCCATCGGGCTTTTGCCCGATCCGTTCAGGCCATATAATTTCTGCGTCTTCGGGTCCCAGATGATGGCGAACAGGTCGCCGCCGATGCCGTTGCCGGTCGGCTCCATCAGGCCCAAAGCCGCGTTGGCGGCAATCGCCGCATCGACCGCAGACCCGCCTTTTTTGAGAATGTCGATAGCGATCTGGCTGGCCAGCGGATGGGCCGTCGCCGCCATGCCATGCTGGGCGTGAACCGGACTGCGCGACCATGCCTCGCCAACCGGACGTCCGCCAGCACCGATATCAAGCACAGGCTTTTCCGGAGCCGCTATTTCCTGCGCGACGGCAGGGCTGAGTGTGAAAGCGGCGAGGGCAATAGTGGAAAGAAGCAGGTTGCGCATAAAATCATCCGTCTTGAAGGGGCGAGTGTATGGGGTGGTGCGTGAAATGCCCACTCTAACTAGTCTGGCTCCCGCATCAAGTGGGAACGGTGGATACAGATTGAATTTGAATTGTCGTGCAAAAGGGGACGTTGGAAATGTCGACGCAGTCAGTAAGTTAACGCCCCAGTTGCGGACGTTCACCTTGGTCGCGGCTAATGTCCACTAAGGGCGCAAAAGTGGATATTAGGATGTCGTACGGAGTTTAGTTTTTCGATAGTGGCAATCTGATGGTGACGATCAATCCTTTAGGTCCATCGTCGGATAGCTAAGTCATTTTGAAGTTGCCAAATCTCAAATTACTATATTTACAATGAAAAATGCCGTATTGAGCAAAGAGCAGCCTATGTCAGTCAGTGAATATATCATCCTGTTTTCCTCGATCCTGATCGGGCTGGCAGTCGCCGACCTTTCTTTGAGCCTGCACAGGATGTTGCGCGCCAGAAAACAAATCCGTTGGAATCTGATTGTCCCGACTTTGGGCTTCGTCGTATTGTGTTCCATCTTGAATCTGTGGTGGTCGATTTATTTGAAATACTCCGGTTTGGAGTCCATCTCCTTTCTGGAATTTCTCCCACAAGTTTTCATACTAGTGACGTTCTTTTTGATTTCTGCATCGGTTTTCCCGGATGAAATCCCGCAGGAGGGTCTGGACCTCCAAGACTTCTATATCGAGAGTAGAGGTCAGATTTGGGGCCTGTTTTCTCTTTTCCTGTTCCTGATGGTTTTCAGTGCGACCATCACAGCAATCGTTGAAAAGTGGTCATTTTCCAAATATATGTTGAACACAGGAGGAGATATCACTGCCTTTGCGCTTGCTCTGTTCCTTACAAAAACAAAGCGCATGATTTTCCACTGGCTGATGGTGGCATTTTTTCTTTTTTCTATTGGAAATATCTGGTTCTACCTCATGTTAGAATAAGAGATGTTTCAGACACAAGCGTCGCTGACTCTGCGATCTGCGGTATCAGAACCACAGGCTTTTCTGGAGCCACTCCGGAATTTGCTAACGCTTTCTCCCACCGAGCCGAGTTGGTTAGCTGGAGATCCAGAATGTACGAATTGACTTGAAACTGATGGGAAGTTCTAATGCCCGCTCTCGAGGGCGACCTCGACCGGCGAGATGGATTGCCACGGTGGTTAGCCAAAGCGGCATGAAAACAACGGCTCGATTTTACTCCAAACGGATCAATCCCGCCTCGCGCATCAGCGTCTCCAGCTTTATCCCGCTAAAACCATAAGCTTTCTTATAGGCCTCATATTGCTCGAGATATTTGGGCGACGGCTTGTTCTTCTTGATCGCTGTGATCAGCGTGTTCTTTTGCGTGTGCTCGGTGGAGACGAAATCGATGACATCGACCTGGTAACCCTGTGACCGGAGCAGCATCACGCGGCTGTTGTCGGTGATCAGGTCGGCCTGTTTTTGCAGGAACAGACCGTGCGAGATGAATTTGCGGTTTGCGGTCTCGCTCTTCTGCAGGTCGACCAGAACCTCGTGCTGGCAGCAGGGCGCGCAGACGATCAGTTTGGATTTCGATCGGATGCCATAGAAGAGGGCGTCATCCGTCGCCGTGTCGCAGGCGTGCAGGGCGACGATTGCGTCATAATAGCCCTGAACGAAATCTTCGGCCTTCACGTTGTGAAATGCCAGATTTTCAAAGCCGGATTTCTGCGCCGCTTCATTGCAGAGATTGATCATATCGGAGCGCGTATCAACGCCGTCAATCTTGGGATTGAGCCCGGCTTTGGCGAGCTGGTCATACATCGCGAAGGTCAGATAACCCTTGCCCGATCCGATATCCAGAACCTTGACCCGCTTCTGTTTGACCGCCTGGGTCCGCTCGATCCGCTCGATGAAAATCTCGACAAAGCGGCAGATTTGCCGGTATTTTGCATATTTATTGGGTTTGATCTCACCGGCGTCGTTCGAAACGCCCAGAGCTTTCAGAAACAGGCTGTCGCTTTTGATCAAATAGTTCTTGTCGCGGTTGTGGGGTTTGGTGTCCGTCATGGGCTAGGCCATAAATAAATCTGCCGTGATTGATAGTCTTTTGGTGGGCGACTGGACTTGGGAATAGATGTTCGCAGGCTCGGAGCGGCTATTGTCTGATGTCTGTTCGGGTGCGGAGGTCATCGATCACTCGAACACCAACACCCCGTTTTTGGCTGGAAATTCATTCGCCCGCCGGTTTTCGCGGAAGCTATCAATCTCAACTCGGCCTGTTGCATAAGCTTTTTCCACTTCCTCAGCCGTATAGATGGCAGCCTGATTAAATCTGTGAAACTGGTAAGGAATGCCCTCTCCGGACAGAGACAGGTTTATATCCGTTCGGGTTTCAAGGTGGAAATGCAGGTGCGGCAAGTCGGAATTACCGCTATTACCTAGCAGTCCGATCACGTCACCCCGGCTCACCTGCTCACCGACCTTTACAGTCAGGCTGCCTGGTTTGAGATGGGCGTAAACCGCAACGACATCATTGCCGATATCGAGCATGATGTAATTTCCGGTTATTGTTTTCCGTGACCCCGGCACGGCCAATTCGTCTTTCGCGGGATCATTTTCGATGATCCCGTCCGTCACGGCTATGACCTGTCCATCTGAAACCGCCAGAAGCGGCTCGCCATATGTGACATAGTTTAAATTTGGTCCCTGCTCGTCATTAAATAGCGCACCTGAATCGCCGATCTTCACAAAATCAATCGCAAAGCGCTGCGCCGAACTTGGACGACCTTCTGTCAGTTCGCGGTCGACCCAATGTGATTCAGACTCGTAGAGCCAAATACCGGCCTGAACTGGTGGGGCGATGACCAGTTGGGACTTGTCGGGAACACTGGTTCGTGCCAATTCCAGGGTCAAGGAACGCGGCTTTTTCTCCGGTATCAAAACGTCCACTGCAAGCCGGTGAAAAAATTCCCCAGGGATATGCCCGTCAGCGAAATCCAGCTGTAAATAGGCAATACCATATTGGTTTGCCCCGAGGTTTAAAATTCCGTCTTCACCCCTGAGTCCCGGGCGCAGGAGGTGTTTTTCAAGGTAGCTGGAGTCAAAACTATATAATATTCTGTCGGTCTGCTTCGGATCGACGATGTCAATCCGCTTCAGTTTCAATGGATAATGAAACGCATTTGCCAGGACGAGTTCATAGCGGAGTCGATGCTGACCCTCTACTCTGACCAGCGGTGGCAAGAACCCGGTGCGCGCTTCCAGAATCTCGATCGGAATAGGAAGTGATTTCAGCTTGTAAGATGGGGCCACATTCAAATCCGATGCTGGACGAATCTCACCAACTTCAGTTCCGGTACTGCAAGCCGCAAGCGCGAACAAAAGGGCCGGACTTAAAAGACTTTCACGCCGAGCCATTTTCATTTTCTCCTCAAAATTTGTGCAATGCATGGAAACGGGTGCGGCCATGAAGAATTCGTTCGCTGCCTATGAAACCGAACTGCAACATCGTCGTCAGGCAGTGAGATAGTGTATTGTATAAATAATACACTATTGCAAGCCGTAGCTTTGGAATTTCCGTTTTCAGGAAGAGGCAGATAAGCATAGCCGGGAAATCTGGCACGCAGACCAATGTCCAACCGGAGATCCTCCCTGGCACACCGTCGCACCATCACAACGCTTGACTTCGTTACGGAAACCCCTATGTTGCATTGCAGCAAGGGCGGCAATATCGATTGACCGTCTGGCGGAAGTTCTGCGTGAGAGGTGACAAGATCATCTCGAACCTATCGCCTTCATTGCTTCTTTCTTTCCGGCAGCCTGATCACGCGGGTCGTCTTAACAGACGGCGAACACGCGTATAGCTTCCATGCTGTGCGCTGGAAACTTGCTGCTATTACAAGGTATAAAAAATTGACTAAATTTTCTGATTTCGCACTGGCGGAACCTATTCAAAAACGCGTGGCCGAAGGCGGCTACACCACTCCATCCCCGATCCAGCAGCAGGCGATCCCCCCAGCGCTTGAAGGCAAGGACATTCTCGGTATCGCGCAAACCGGAACCGGCAAGACCGCTGCGTTCTCGCTGCCGTCTATCCATCACCTTCTGAACGACAAACGGCGCGCCGGCCGCTTCGAGTGCCGGATGCTGGTACTGGCTCCGACCCGCGAACTCGCGCGTCAGATTGCCGACAGCATGACCGGTTATTCCAAAGGTCTCGGTCTTTATGTCACCTCCGCTTTTGGCGGCGTGCCGATCAACCGGCAGAAGCGCATCCTGGAACGCGGTGTCGACGTATTGGTCGCAACGCCCGGTCGTCTGCTCGATCTGATCGACCAGCGCTATCTGACACTCTCCAAGGTCGAAATTCTGGTGCTCGACGAAGCCGACCAGATGCTCGATCTCGGCTTCATTGTTCCGCTGAAGAAAATCGTTCCGATGCTGCCAAAGCAGCGCCAGAGCCTGTTCTTCTCGGCAACCATGCCGAAGACCATCTCGCAGCTGGCCGACCAGTTCCTGACCAATCCGGTCCAGGTTTCGGTTGCGCCGCAGTCGACGACGGCCGAGCGGGTCGACCAGAAGGTCACCTATATCAACCAGGACGACAAGCAGCGTCTGCTGAAGGATTTCATCAACAAGGAAAATCCGGATCATATGCTGGTGTTCACCCAGACCAAACATGGCGCCGACAAGGTTGTGAAAAATCTGATGGCCGTCGGTATCCACTCCGCCGCGATCCACGGCAACAAGAGCCAGCCGCAGCGCGAACGTGCTTTGGGTGACTTCAAAAAGGGCAAGATCAACATTCTTGTCGCCACGGATATCGCGGCGCGCGGCATCGATGTCGACGGCATTACCCATGTCATCAACTTCGACATGCCGAACGTGTCCGAACAATATGTTCACCGGATCGGCCGGACAGCGCGGGCAGGGGCGAGCGGTATTTCCTACTCGCTGGTCGCTCCCGACGAGCGCCAGTTCCTGCGCGATGTGGTCAAGCTGACCGGCGTGAAACCGGAAGTGATCGCTTTGCCGGAAGGTTATGACGAGCCGCCGCGCGAAGAAGTCGCACCGCGTATCTATGGCCAGAAGCCCAAGAAATATGGTGCGAAGCCGACGCGAAGCGGACCGCCGAAAGCCAAGCACAGTTCCCGCAAAGGCCGTCCCGGCGGCGGTGGTTCGGGTCGTGGCGGACCGGGTTCGGCCGCCAAGAGCGACGGACCGAAGCACTGGAACAATGGTGCGAAGTCGTTCAAACGCCGTCAGGCGCGCAACGCGGACGCTTAGGCTAGTCCGAGATTAGCGCCTTGCTATCGGCAAGCGCGCTGATTTCGTCTTCCTCCATATTCAACCAATCCCGAAGCGCGGCGACATTATGTTCGCCGCGTTTTGCGGTTCTGGCGCTGCTGTCGATGCCGCTTTTCGCTTTCGAGAAGCGATAGGGTGACTGGACGGTGCGGCGGGCATTGCCTTCATCGTCGGTCACATCGACGATCGTGCCGAGCGCCTTGACGCTGGGCTGGTCATAGACGGCGGGGCCGAAGGGAAAGACTTCCCCCCAGGCGAGATTAAGCCGGTCCAGCGTGGCTGTCAGCGCATCGAAACTCTCGTGCGACAGGATATGCTTTTCCATCGCCTCGTGGCGCAGCCGCACTTTTGTAGGAATGTCAGCGCCTTCCGGGGTCGGATCCTGCAAGCCGTCTTTCGTATAGAACATGATCCAAAGCCATTTCATATCGCCGGTGATCAGGATCTGACGTCCCTCCGGGGCTTCCCAAACTAGGGTCTCCGGCGCTTTCGGCCAAATATCGTCAAGCGCGAAATGGGCATAGTCGTCGGCGGAATGCAGGACATTGACCATCGCCAGATCAATATGCTGGCCTTCGCCACTCTGGTCGAGCGTGCGCAGGGCCGACAATATCGCGATGATGCCGTGCAGTGAACTGTAGCTGTCCGCCATGGCGAACTGGATATCCGTCGGTTTGCCGCCGCTCATCTCCGCCTGCCGGGCAATCAGGCCGCTTTCCGCGTGCAGCACCGGCGCATAGGCGGCCCGTCCCCGCTCCGGACCATTTTGCCCGTAACCGGATATCGAGAGCATCACCAGCCGGGGATTGACCTTTGATAGGGCCTCCCAGCCGATGCCGAACTTATCCATCACGCCCGGCCGGAAATTTTCGACGACAATATCGGCCTGTGCCGCCAGCTTGTGAATGAGCTCGCGCGCGCCTTCGGCTTTCAGATCGACGCAGATATTCTTCTTGCCGATATTGAGCTGCAGATAATTGCCGCTCACCCCGCTGTCGCGTTTGGCGAGCTTGCGGGTCACATCACCTTCCGGCGGTTCGACCTTCAGCACCTCCGCGCCCAGGTCCGAGAGCATCCGCGTGGCATAAGGGCCGGCCACGACGCGCGAAAAATCCAGGACCTTGAGCCCCGCTAGCGGAAAATCTGCCATCCGTGCGCGGCGCTAGAGTT
Source organism: Sphingorhabdus sp. YGSMI21 (assembly GCF_002776575.1). Classification (GTDB taxonomy): domain Bacteria; phylum Pseudomonadota; class Alphaproteobacteria; order Sphingomonadales; family Sphingomonadaceae; genus Parasphingorhabdus. The sequence goes on from NZ_CP022548.1 coordinate 2,667,361, forward strand.
TCATCTGCTGTTTCATGGTCTTTTCCGTACCCGCACCATAAGGCGGGAGGAAACCGGCAATTTTGGCAATGTTGATCTTCGGCTGGCGATAGACAGCCTTGGCGTGGCTGAATTCCTTGAAGCCGTCGGGACCGGTATAGGCGCCCATGCCGGAAGGACCCACGCCGCCGAAGGGCAGGTCGTGCTGGGCGATATGGAAGATCACGTCATTGACCGTGACACCGCCGGAAATCGTGCGGTCGAGCACCTTGCGCTTGTCGCTTTCCGTCTCGCCGAAATAGTAGAGGCCGAGCGGCCGGTCGTGATCGTTCACATAGTCGATCACCTCGTCGAGATTGCGATAGGTCTTCACCGGCAGAACCGGGCCGAAAATCTCTTCCTGCATCACGCGCATGTCATCATTGACATTCTGCAGCACGGTCAGCGGCATCTTGTTGCTGTTGGTGTTGGAGAAATCCTCGTCACCGGGATTGACGATGGTCTGCTTCGCACCCTTCTCGAGCGCGTCGTCGATCAGGCCCTGCAGGCGTTCCTTGTGCCGGCCGTTGATCACCGATGTATAGTCGTCATTGGCAATCAGCGTCGGATATTGTTCCGCGACATTCGACGCAATGCCCTCGACAACCGCATCTTCCTTGTCCTGCGGCACCAGCAGATAGTCGGGCGCCAGACAGATCTGGCCCGCGTTCATCATCTTGCCCATGGCGATACGCTGGGTTGATTTCTGGATATCGGCGTCGGGTCCGATGATCGTCGGCGACTTGCCACCGAGTTCCAGCGTCACCGGGGTGAGGTTCTGCGCTGCTGCTGCCATCACATGTTTGGCAATCCCGCCACCGCCGGTGAAGATCAGATGATCCCACGGAATTTCCGAGAAGGCCTTGCCGGTTTCCGGGCCGCCGGTGACCACGGTCATTTCCTCGGGCGCGAAATATTCGGCGACCAGTTTCTTGACCAGTTCGCCGGTTTCCGGACAGAATTCGGAAAATTTGATGATTACCCGGTTGCCTGCACCAAAGGCACCGATCGCCGGATCAAAGGCGAGGTTGATCGGGAAATTCCACGGTGCGATAACACCGACAACGCCCTTGGGCTGATATTCCACCTGACCGCTGGCACCCAGCAGACCGAGCGGGAAATCCATCTTGCGCTTCTCGGGGCGCATCCATTTCTTCAGATTTTTCTTGTGATCCTTGGCATGGCCGACAACCGACATCAGATCGGTCATCACGGTCTGGACGCTGCTGCGATGGCCAAAGTCATTCGATACGGCCTGGCAGAGCGCATCCTGATTTTCGATGATCATCTTGGCGGTGCGGTTGATCCGGTCCATCCGGGCGTCATAGCTTACCGGTAATTCGGCGTGGAACGCATCGCGCTGCGCCTGAAAAAGCTTCATCATCTCGTCTTTGCTGACTTCGCCAGCTGCTGCTTCCAATGCTTCCATATCTGCTCTCCAAAGGGCAGGGCTTCAACGCCCCGTCAACGTCCGTTTCAATTGAGCACTTAAACGGATTTTTGGCAGCTTGTCGAGGGTGAAAGCCTATCGGGCCAAAGCGTCTATCGCTTTGGCGGTCGCGACCAGCTGGTTGGCCTGCTTGAGATGCAACAGCTCGGTCATCTTGCCATTGACTACGATGACGCCCTTGCCGGCGTTGACCGGGTCCCTGAACGCCGCGATGATCGCCTCCGCTTCGGCAATGGCGCCGGCTTGCGGGGCAAAGCTCTGGTTGGCGGTGTCAATCTGCGCCGGATGGATCAGCGACTTGCCGTCGAAGCCCAGTTTTCGGGCCTCCAGACATTCTGTTTCCAGACCGTCCGGGTCATTGAAATCATTATAGACGCTATCGATGACAGTGAGACCATAAGCCCGGGCGGCGATCACCGTCTGGGTCATGACGGAGCCAAAGACGCCGCGATCATGCTCGGCGTGCATCTCTTTCGCCAGATCGTTGAAACCCATGACAAAGCCGGTCAGCCGGTGTTCTGCGCCGAGCGCCGCGATTTCCTTCAGATTGAGAATGGCCAGCGGCATCTCGATCATGGCCCATAATTTGCTGTCTAATTTGCTGTCGCGACCGGCGTCGCAATCGTCCATCAGCGCGCTGATCCGGACAATATCGTCCGCGCTCAATATTTTCGGCACCAGCACTGCATCGGCCCCGCTCTGGCAAGCCTGTTTCAGGTCCTGTGCAAACCAAGGTGTATCCATGGCATTGATCCGCACGACCAGCTCCCGCTTGCCATAGTCGCCGGATTGCAGCGCCGCACAGGCATTCGCTCGCGCCTCTTCCTTGGCGTCCGGCGCCACTGCATCCTCCAGATCGAAGATAATTGTATCTGCCGACAGGCTCTTCGCCTTTTCCAGAGCCCGCTTGTTGGACGCAGGCATATAGAGACAGGAGCGGCGGGGACGAAATTTGATTTGAGTCATGATCCATCCGTATCATTTCGCCAGCCTGACGCAAGGCCAGTTAATGCAGAGCTATATACGCTTTGTTAACCATAGGCTTTTAGGACATTTTTAACCGAAAATTCCGACCCGCGAAGGCGGACGAAAACCAGAGGAACGGGCGTCGTATGAAGCTGATTATTCAGATCCCCTGCTATAATGAAGCGGAAAGCCTGCCCGAAACGCTGGTCGCCCTGCCGCGCCAGATCGACGGGATCGATACTATCGAGATCCTCGTCATCGATGACGGCAGCAAGGACAATACCAGCGATGTCGCACGCCGGTTCGGTGTTCATCATATCGTCCGGCACCGCACCAACCGCGGGCTTGCGGCGGCTTTCCAGTCGGGACTCAACAAGGCGCTGGCCGAAGGCGCGGATATCATCGTCAACACCGATGCCGACAATCAATATGAGGGTCGCGACATTTGCAAGCTGGTCGCGCCGGTCCTGGCCGGCGAAGCGGATATCGTCGTGGGAGACCGCGGCGTACGCGACAATGCGCATTTCGGACCGTTCAAACGGCTGCTGCAGATGTTCGGCAGCGCGACGGTCAAACGTCTGTCCAACACCCAGATCACAGATGCGGTCAGCGGATTTCGTGCGATCAGCCGGGCTGCGGCGCAGAAAATCAATATCACGTCCAGCTTCTCCTACACCACGGAGATGCTGATCCAGGCGGGACGGAAGCGGATGGCCATCGTGTCGGTACCGATCCGGACCAACGGGGCTATCCGGCCATCGCGGCTGTTCAAGTCGGTGCCGCAATTCATCGCCAATACCGGCGCCACCATGATCCGGTCCTATGCGATGTACAATCCGTTGAAGGTTTTTGTGCTGGCGGGGACCGTTTCCGCACTGATCGGCGCGACCCCCATCATCCGTTTCCTGTATTTCTATGCGATAGGCGAGGGCGGCGGCCATATCCAGTCGCTGGTAATTGGTGGTTCGCTCATCGTTCTTGGCGTAGTCGCGATCATGTTTGGCGCTGTTGCCGACCTCGTCGGGCGCAATAGGCAGTTGCTAGAACAGACGCTGGAGAGATTGCGGCTGCTGGAAGACCAGCTTGCCGAGGATCGCTCGTCAGATGACAGTCCGAAGGCCACCGGAACCCTGGGCTGATCCATGATCGATACATTCATATCGGCTTATCATGATTTGAAAGGATGGTCCCGGGCGCGTCGGAAATCGATCGTCTGCATATTTGCCATTTTTTTCATTTGCGGGATTGGCTATTCCTTTGCGGCCCTCGATCTCAAGCTTACGGAACTTGACGCGATAGCCTTGCTGGCGGTTGCCTGCCTGGTCCCGGCGTCCATCCTTTTCAACGGTACCGAGCTGCAGCTGTGCGCTCGTGTGGCTAATCAGCATATCGGTTTCGGAAAAGCGCTGGGATATGCGTCTATGGCGACCATTGCGAACCTGCTGCCGATTCCCGCCAGTATTCTGATCCGCGGCGGCGCGCTTGTGAGCAGCGGGGCAAAAATTGCCCAGGCCGGACGGATTCTTGCGGCGGCGGCTGCGATGTGGCTGGCCATGGCTGTCGGCATTTCCGGCTATTTCCTGACGGCGGGCTGGATCGCCGGAGGTATCACGATATTGTCGGCCATTATGGTGATCGGCATCGCATTCTGGATTGGGCAAAGAAGCAGCGTCGCCACGGCACTGTCCTTCATCGCTGTCCGCGCCATCATGCTGCTGCTGCTGATCACGCGCCTCTATTTTTGTTTTATCGCAATCAACGCAGCCGTCGCGCTTGAGGAAGCCGCCATCTATTCGGTAGCGGGCATCGCCGGAACGGCAGTGGCCATTGTTCCGGCGGGTCTCGGGATCGCCGAAGGATTCGGTGCCTTGATCGCCGAAGCGGCTGGTGCCGACCCCGCAGCGGCGTTTCTGGCACTTGGATTGAACCGCATTCTCGGGCTGTTGGGCAGTGGTCTGGTGGCTGGCTTTTTCTGGTTCAGGGTCGAACAGCCGGATGTTTCAATGAGTATATCGTCATGAGAATATTATTTGATATCGTGCATCCGGCGGATGTGCTGTTTTTTCTCAATCCGATGCGACTGATGAAAGCGCGCGGGGACACGATCAAGATCGTTTCGCGACAGAAGGATGTCGCGGGCGATCTGCTGGATCAGTTTGGTCTGGAACATGAATCGATATCTATTGCCGGCAATGGCAGATTCGGGCTGGCCAGAGAATTGATTGTGCGGGACTGGCAAATGCTGAAGGCGGTCAGGACATTCCGGCCGGATGTGATGCTTGGCTTTGGCGGTGTCGCCATATCCCATGTCGGCAAATTGCTCGCAGTTCCTTCGGTGAGTTTTTACGCGGCAGACACGGCGTCGCTGCAGACCCGCATCACGTGGCCGTTTATCGACCATCTGTACGTGCCGCAAGCCTATGCCGGGGATGTGCCCGAAGGGCGGACGTCGCGCTTTCCCGGTATCAAGGAACTGTCCTATTTCCATCCCGAGAATTTTGCCGTCGATGATGATGTGGCCTGCGCCAATGGCTGGGATAAGCAGGTACCGAACTATTTTGTCCGGACAGTAAGCTGGCGCGCCAATCACGATCTCGGGAAAAGCGGCTGGAGCGATGAAACGCTGCGGCAGCTCGTATCAAAATTAGCGGCGAGAGGTAAAGTCCATATATCGAGCGAACGGCCCTTGCCGGCAGAGATGGAAGTATATCGATATAAGGGTGCGAAAAACCAGCTGCATCATGTGATGGCAAAATGCGAACTTTACGTCGGCGAGAGCGCGACCATGGCGCACGAAGCCTGTCTGCTGGGCGTGCCATCCATATATGACGGGACCGATCATCCGGGAACGACGCGGGAACTTGCGTCCGAAGGCCTGCTGACCGCGCTCAGGCAGCCGGGGCCGGAGCCCTTGCTGGCGGAAGTCGACGAGTTGCTGAAAATAGATGTGAAGCAGACCGTCGATGCAAGACGTAAAGCCTATCTGTCAGTCAGACCCAATCTGGCGCAATTTGTGGTCGACGCTGCCGACCGCCACGCCTTGCCCGTTTCCAGGTGATGCGCGGGATGCCCAGCCAGATCGTTGCGCCCGGTGGAGCAAGCCTGCCCTCGAGAAAATCATTGGCTCATCACGCGGAAGCCGGCGTTGAACGATGGCTGTTGCCGGCCATTCTGGCCTGTCTGGCCCTTCAATTCTACCAGCTGTTTTTCCTCGAGATAAATTGGGACGAATTTCTCTATCTCAGCAGAATATATGATTATCAGAACCAGACGCTAAACCGCGCGTTGCAGACGTTTCATGTCTATTTCTTCAACTGGCTGCCGTGGGTCGGGGGGGACGAAATCCGCCAGGTCGAAGCCGGCCGGATCGTGATGCTTGTGCTGGAGGCCGCGACGACCGGTTTCATCTATTTGCTGGCGCGCAGCTTTACCTCCCGCAACGCTGCCCTGATCGCTGCGCTCGCCTATATCAGCGCCGGATTCACCATGATCCACGGGGCCAGCTTTCGCGCCGATCCGCTTGCAGCTTTCTTCATGATGGGCAGCCTTGCGATCCTTGCGCGGCCGCAGCTCAAGCTGGGCCATTATTGTGTCTCGGCGCTGATGATGGCGCTTGCCGCCATGATAACGGTAAAGGTCATATTTTATGCGCCTGCACTGGTGGCGCTCGGCCTCTGGCAGATTAATAGATCGGACAGGCCCTGGCAAAAGCTTGGTTTTTTCATCCTGACCGCTGGAGCATCGGCTCTCATATTTCTGGGCCTCTACCTCTGGCATGAAGCGCTATTGCCGGCCGCGGACCTCGATGGGTCACAGACGATGATGGCGTCAGCAGCCAAAACAACCATCTTCGGTCTCGAACTTCTACCCACGTGGAACGACCTTCTGATCGGAGCCAGCAAGGCGCTGGTTCCCACCATTTTGCTGGTAGCAGGATTGGGTCTGGCGATCGTTTCGATGCGGAAACGCCGTGCGGACTGGGCAGTGCCGGCGACCATCCTGGGGCTGGCGGTGCCGTTGCTGAGTTTTCTCTTCTACCGCAATGCCTATCCCTATTTCTTCAGCTTCATCTTTCCTCCGGCTATGGTTCTGGTCGCTTATGCGGTGGATCGACTGGGAATGACCGGGCGGCATATGATTGTGGCGGCTGCCATCATGGTCGCTTCGGCGGCCGGCACGGTGTTTTCGCTGCACGACCGAGATCAGGATGCCCAGGAAGAAACGGTAGAGACCGTCCACAAAATCTTCCCCGAGCCGGTGGCCGTCATCGATCGGAACAGCATGATTGCCAGCTTTCCGAAACGCGGCATTTTCATGTCCAGCTGGGGGCTGCAAGCTTATCGGCAGGCAGGACAGCCGGTTTATGGAACCATTTTGAGCCACGAAACGGTGCCGCTGTTGATCTTGAACAGTCCAACACTCGAAAATGCCATGGGAGTGCCGGTTTCGGGACCGCTAAGGGCACAGCTGCTTGACACAGACCGACGGACATTGCGCACGAATTATGTCCGCCATTGGGGTAAAATCTGGGTTGCGGGAAAAACTCTTTCGGTCGGTGATGCACCGGCAGAATTCGAAATCGCTATACCGGGACGATATAAGCTGGAGGCCGGATCATCTGTCTCGATCGACGGTAGGCTCCTCTCGCCCGGACAGGCTGTGGTGCTTGACCGCGGGACGCATGTTTCGGAAGCGAAATCTGCCCAGGATGTTGTCCTGCGCTGGAGCAAGGCTGTCTATCGACCGGATTTTGAACCGCTGGATCGTACGCTCTACCGTGGTTTTTAAAGGCTGGCGGGTAAAGTTCAGCTCGCCAGTCTCAACCCGCTGACCGCATCCCGATTGTCCGGCTGATCCGGCCAGATTCCGCGCGTATCATAGACGACCTTGCCCGCGCGTTCGTCGAGCGGGATCGACTTGAACATGTCGTGATCGGTCAGGGTGATCATGACGGGGCACGTTTCCAGCGCCTGGTCGATATCGATCAGTTCGGCGCCCGTGCCTTCGAATGCTGCCGGCAACTCGCTGGCATAAGGTTCGACGATTTTCACTCGTCCACCATAGCGTCGCGCCAGTTTGGCGGCGATTTTCAGGGCAGGGCTCTCGCGAAAATCATCGATATTGGCCTTGAACGCCAGACCGAAGCAGGCGATCGAGACGCCCGGCAATTCGTCGATCAACAGCGAGGCCTGTTCCAGCACATGGCCGGTCTTGCCGTCATTCACATCGCGGGCGATGCGGATCAGCGGCGATTGTTCAGGCGCGCTGTGGATGATGAACCAGGGATCGACGGCGATACAATGACCGCCAACGCCGGGGCCGGGTTGCAGGATATTGACGCGCGGATGGCGGTTGGCGAGGCGGATGACCTCCCAAACGTCGAGGTCCATATGGTCGGCGATGATCGACAGCTCGTTGGCAAAGGCGATATTGACGTCGCGATAGCTGTTCTCGACCAATTTTGTCATTTCGGCGGCGCGCGCCGAGGTGGTTACCAGTTCGCCGCGAACGAAGCGGCGGTAAAAGCCGAGCGCCTTGCGTGCGCACCGCGGCGTGATGCCCCCGATGCTGCGGTCATTCTGGATCAGTTCCTCGAGAATTTTCCCCGGCAGCACCCGTTCCGGGCAATAAGCGATGGCAATATCGGGAATATCACTGGCCAGTCCCGGGATCGTCAGGTCCGGGCGCAATTTCGCGATCAGGTCCCGCATTTTTTCGGTGGTACCGACAGGGCAGGTGGATTCGAGGATGACCGTGTCGCCGGCTTTTAGGGCCGCCGCGATATTGGTCGCCGCTTCCATGACATAGCTGGTGTCTGGAATATGATCGGCACCAAAGGGCGTCGGCACCGCGATCACGAAAACGTCGGATTGTTCCACCATCAGCGAAGCGCGCAGCATTCCGCGTGACACGACCCCTTGCACCAGCCCGTCCAGATCCACTTCCTCGATATGGATGCGACCCGAATTGATCGTTTCCACGACCTGCTGGTTGACGTCGATACCGAGCACCGGGCATCCGGAACGGGCAATGACGGCCGCAGTCGGCAGGCCGATATAGCCGAGACCCATGACGCAGACGCTTGGTTTTTCTTCCGATAACATGTGAGAAGCCACTCCGCAGTGCGCCGATCCGGCGCGTTTTCCTGCAGGTTCACTAGCCAATCATTGTAAATATTTAGGTAATATGACGACCCAGCCGGAAATATTCAGGCGGTGAGGCTGCTCTCGATAATGTCGGCAATTTGCCGGCTGGCGGTGCCGTCGCCAAAGGGATTGTGGGCGCGCGCCATGGCCAGATAGTGGGTTTCGTCGTCCAGAAGCCTGCGTGCTGCCGTCACAATCACATCCTTGTCTGTTCCAACCAGCTTGGCAGTGCCGGCCTCGACCCCTTCGGGCCGCTCCGTGGTGTCGCGCATCACCAGCACCGGCTTGCCCAGCGCCGGTGCTTCTTCCTGCACGCCGCCGCTATCGGTCATCATGAAGTGGCAATGGTTGAGCAGGCTGACGAAATTGGGATAATCCAGCGGCTCAATCATCGCGACATTGTCGAGGCCGCCCAGGGCGTCCTGCATGATAGCCCGGACCTTCGGATTGAGATGAACGGGGAAAATCAGGGCCACGTCATCACGCTCGGCGATTGTCCGGAGCGCGCTGGCAATATTGGTCAATCCGTCACCCAGGTTTTCGCGCCGATGGCTGGTGACGCCGATGATCCTGCGATCAGCAAACCTTTCATATAGTCCGGCAAGCTTGGCATCCAAACGGCTTGGATCATTGAATTTATCTACGGTGGTCAAAAGAGCATCGATCACCGTATTACCGGTGATATATATCTGCTCCGCCGGAATATTTTCCTTCTTGAGCGCGTCCGACGACGTCTGCGTCGGGGCAAAATGCTGGTCGGCAATGGTGCCGATGATCTTGCGGTTCACCTCTTCCGGCCAGGGATGATAGATATTGTAGCTGCGCAGGCCGGCTTCGACATGGCTGACAGGAATCTGCCGGTAATAAGCGGCCAGCGCGCCGCACATCGCGGTCGCCGTATCTCCCTGGACAACGACACGTTGCGGCTTCGTCTCGTCGAGTGTCCTGCCGATTCCCGCCAGCAGCCTGCCGGTAAGATCGTCGAGGCTCTGGTTGGCCTTCATCAGGTCCAGATCGAAATCCGGCCGGATATCGGCGATAGCCATGACCTGGTCGAGCATTTCCCGGTGCTGGGCGGTCACACAGTTCACCGTTTCCAAGCGGCCGCGTTCCGACAGCGCCTGAATCACCGGGAACAGTTTGATCGCTTCCGGCCTCGTGCCAAAAACGGTCAGGACTTTAGGTTTGTTCGCGCTGTTTTTTGTCATTCCGGCTGCCTAATCATTTTTGGCTAAAATTTTCATAATGATATCCCGTGCAAAAAGCGTTGACCCTTGCGTTCGGCTAGCCCAATCGCAGGGTGATGGATTGGTATGAAATCAAAAACTGGCTGGAACTGTCAACCGGACTGCCACGCGATTCGCTGCATATTTATGCGGGGATCGGAGTGCAGCTGTTTGTCGCGCTTGTTTCCCGCCGGTCCCTGGCCAGCACAGTGCCGTGGTTGTTTGTTGTCTTTGCTGCATTTGCCAACGAATTTTATGACTATAGCGTAGTGCAGGCACCGCAGAACCGCGAGGCGACCTATTTTGCTGAATCTATCAGCGATATCTGGAACACCCTGCTGCTGCCGACCTTGTTTCTGGTTATTGCCAGGTTCTGGCCCAACTGGTTGACCGCAAAGCCGAAAAAACGCAAAAATTAGCGCGCCGTAAGTCTGAACGGCGATAATCCGCCCCGCTAGTCTTCACCTTCCAGCTTCTGCGCGATTTTTTTGACATGTTGCGATGTTCCACGCGGCAGGATCATGACCTTGTTGCCGTGGGTGACAATGATCATATTCTCAACGCCGTGAACCGCAACTTCCATATCCTCACTGTGGATCAGATTGTTGCTGGAGTCGATCGTGACGGCCTGGCCGATCATCGCGTTCGACTGAGCGTCCTTGTTCGCGATTTCAAACAGGGCGTCCCAGCTCCCCACGTCAGACCAGCCCGGATTGACGGGCGTCACCGCGACCTTGTCCGATCTTTCCATGATCGCATAGTCGATCGAGTCGGATGGCGCCGCCGCAAAAGCGTCCGGATCGGGATGGCAGATTTCCTTCTCCATGTGCCGGTTTCCCATGGCAGCCCGGCAGGCGAGGAGGATCTCCGGAGAATATTGTTCCATCGCGGCGAGATAGGTGTCGGCCCGGAACAGGAATATGCCGGCATTCCAGTGATAGCCGCCTTCCGCGAGCATTTTCTCCGCACGTTCACGGTTCGGCTTTTCGACAAATTTTTTGGCTGAAAGGCTTCTGGAACTGCCGACGATCCTGTCGCCCTGCTGTATATATCCATATCCCGTCGCCGGTCCCCTGGCTTCGATCCCGAATGTCACCAGCCAGCGGGATTGTGCGACCGGTATTGAGGCCAGTACCGATTTCTGGAAGGCTGCAAGATTTTCGATCATATGGTCGCTCGGCATCACCAGCAGCAAATCCGTGGGATTTTCGGCAGCCAGAGCGGCAAGGGTAATGGCTGGAGCCGTATTGCGGGGGCAGGGTTCTAGAATGATCTCCCCGGCTGTCGCGCCGACTTCCTGCATCTGGTCGTCTATCGTTTCGAGATGCCTGGCGGAGCCGACGATGATCGGATTACGGTAACGGCTCTTGTCCGCGCAGCGCTGCAGCGTCAGCTGGAACATGCTGAGCGGGCCGAACAGGTTGAGGAACTGCTTCGGTTTTTCCGGGGTGGAAAGCGGCCAAAGTCGCGTTCCGGAGCCGCCGGAGAGAATGACAGGCGTGATCAGCGGATGTTGCTGCATGGTCAATATATCAACTCACCGCGCAGGCAATGAGCGACCTTCCGTTTTTGGCGAGATCAATGTCCGCATAATGCTGACAGATTCCGCATTCTCCCGCCCGGATCAACTTGCCGCGGACGGTGACCGAACCCTCCAGGGGGATAACCTGCCATTCCTTGCTCGCGGTCTTTGGCACGATCTCGTCGTCGGTACCGATGATCTGGAACAAGCCGATGGGCAGGCTGCCGGAAAAACTGCCGGAAAGACTGGTTGTTTCATCCAGTGCAATCTCGCTCGCATATTTCATGTCATAGGGCGCCAGCTTGGCCACCGCGATCGCTTCGTCCAGATGGAGCTCACGCGGGCGACCATAGTCATACAGGCGATAGGTTATGTCCACGTTGCGCTGGACTTCGATGAGCGAGATGCCGGGGCCAATCGCATGGATCGTCCCCGCAGGCACATGGAAAAAATCGCCTTTCTTGACGGGTTTCCAGTCCAGAAGCTGTTCGATCTCGCCCAAAATGGCCGCCGTCTTCAGCTTGGTAGCGCTGACCGCTTTTTTCAGGCCGAGCCCCAGAACCGCATCGGGTTCTGCATCCAGAATATACCAGGATTCGTCCTTGCCGTGGGGAAAGCCGACCCGGCGCGCCTGCCGATCATTGGGATGGACCTGGATAGACAGCTTTTCGCTGGTGAACAGATATTTGACCATCAGCAGGGGGCTGATGCCTTTCGGGGCTTCGAACCAGATTTCCCCGACCTTTTTGCCGTTCGCGCCATGGAATATCTCAGGCAGAGCCTCCTGTCCCCAGGGCTTTTCGACGAATTTTCTCTTCAGCTTCATGGTCTGAAATTAGCGCTCACTGTTTGGCCCCGACACTCGAATATGCCGGGCCTGTTTGCGCAAGTTCGGGCGGATTGTAAATGTTCCGTAAGGCAAACGTCTGATTTCCTTTCAGGATAGCAGCCTGGTTCACGCAAATCCTCCGGCCAACGGATTTCATGACCGACGGGATTCCGCGGTTTCTGGTCAGTCGGGCGTGGCTGCCCGGTTTGGTTCAACTGCACCCTATCCACCTGCTTTTGCAGTCGATATAGCCGATACATCCTTTGACAACATTCGTTCTTCGCCTATCGCGCGTTTCGGGTTGGACGTCGCCATTCAGAAGATCGTGCTCGTCTGCCTGTTGTTGATGATCCCGATCTTCATCCTGAGCGGCGTCTATAACGCCATTTTCCGTTATGCCGGTACCGGAATGATGAAAACGCTGGTGCGTGCATTCGCGAGCTATTCCGTGTTGACCGCATTTGCATTCGCTTTCGCAGGGATGGATGGCGTTCCCCGGACAATTGGCCTTATCCAGCCGGTGGTGTTTTTCATTCTTGTCGGTTTTTCCAGGGTCGCCGGGCGCTATTTGATGGTTGATATTCTCGGCCGCAACCGTTTCGCCGGTGAGGTAAGGAATGTCCTTATCTATGGTGCGGGCAGCGCTGGCCAGCAACTGGCGGCATCGATGCGATCAGAACCCTTAAGTCACTGGTGCCGGAATTTGATCATGGCCGGGATAATGACGACAATCTCGAAAAGGCGTCCTGAACGCAGTCCGGCTAATCCAGGAAAACCGCTGCTTCTGCGATCGAAATTTCAGATAGGCAACAATCCGAACGGCACAATCCTGTTTTGCGCATGATGGCCGATTTCTGCCCGACCCAGATAGGCGATTGCATTCTCTCCGGCCCATCGTTGGACAATAGCTTCCGCACTTTCGCCAAATGGCCGGTCGTTTTCGGGAATATCATCGACGCCACCCAATCGAATGCCGGCCAGCCCCTGACCGGCGAGATTGCTGCACAGATGAAACATGGCACGGTCGAAGGCGTAGAGATATTCCGAAATTTCCTCGATGATCAGAATATGGTCGTGCAGATCCGGGATCAGCTTGGTCCCTGTCATCATCGCGAGCGTCATCAGATTGAAAGCGGCGTATTTCTGGCCGCTGACGAGGCCGGGTTCCAGGGCATCCGCCAGTCTGTGGACGATCCAGTCTAGTGATCGGACCACGGCTTCCTCACCACCGGTTCTACCGATGTCGGAGGGCATCGGGCCGTGCGCGACTTGGCCGATGCCGGCGCGATAGAGCGCGCCGAGCAGGTTTCCGGCGTCGCTGTAACCCAGATAGATTTTGCGGTGGGCGACATCGTTCAACCGCTGGACGGCAGCTTCCGCTATGCGGGCAGCACCATAGCCCCCGCGGGCAAACCATATGGCGTCGATGTCAGGATCATTGGCCAGCGAGACGAAACTGTCGGTGCGCTGGGTATCGCTTCCGGCGAAATGGCCTTGCTCTGAAAAACATTGCTCGGCGAAGACCAGCTCGGCCTGCGGATGGGTGCGGGCCGCAAGCGCCATGACGCGACGGGCGGCGTCCCGCGTGAAAGGGGTCGACGGCGCACAAATGCCAATGCGGACAGATGGGGAGATCGAATTTGTTCCTTGCGCCATTGCCAAATAGTTGGAGAAGCAATAGCGCGAAAAAATGATCGAAGACAAATCCTATTATTTTTGCGGTATCGGCGGCTCCGGCATGCTGCCTTTGGCCATGATCGTCAAAGCTGCTGGTGCACAGGTTGCCGGATCGGACCGGGCATTGGACCAGGGCCGATTGGCGGACAAGTTCCAGTGGCTGCAGGACAGGGGGATCAAGCTGTTCAAGCAGGATGGCAGCGGCCTCGGTGACGGTTGCCAGATCCTGATCGCGTCCGCGGCCATTGAAGAGACCGTGCCCGACGTCGCGCGGGCCACCGCTCTGGGTTGCAAGCGCATGACCCGGGCGGAACTGCTGGCCGCACATTTCAACGCAGTCCCGAGCAGCATTGCCGTTGGCGGTACCAGCGGAAAATCGACCGTGACCGGGATGATTGGCTGGATATTGACCGAAGCCGGTCGTGATCCGACGATCATGAACGGGGCGGTAATGAAAAATTTCGTCCATGCCGACGCCCCATTTGCCAGCTCCCGCGTCGGGGCCGGTGCTTTGATGGTGAGTGAAGTGGACGAGAGCGACGGTTCCATCGCCCTGTTCGATCCGGAAATCGCGGTACTCAACAATGTCAGCCTGGATCACAAGAGCCTGGAAGAGCTGCGAATATTATTTGGTGATTTTGTCGCAAAAGCGCGCCATGCGATCTGGAACCATGATGACGCTGAATCGCGCGCACTGGTCGGCACGCGGAGGCTGACGAATGGCAGCAGCTTCGGATTTCTCGACGGTGCGGACTATCAGGCCGTGCAAGTCGAGGAACAATCGCTCGGCAGCAATTTTGTGATGCGCAGCGACGGGGGCGAGCATCCGGTATCCTTGCAGGTGCCCGGCAGGCACAATATTGCCAACGCGCTGGCGGCGATTGCGGCAAGCACCGCCATCGGTGTGCCGGTCGCAACCGCGATATCGGCGATCGGGACCTTTCGGGGGCTGGCTCGTCGATTCGATATCGTGGGAAGCACCGGCGACATCACCGTGATCGACGATTTCGGTCACAATCCCGACAAGATCGCTGCCACGCTCAGGACGTTGAAGGCCTTCCCCGGCCGGGTCATTGCCTTTTTCCAGCCACACGGTTTCGGCCCGATACAAAAAATGGGCGCAGAACTGGCGACGGTATTTGCCGAATATCTCGACGGCGATGACCGCGTCATATTGTGTGATCCAGTCTATTTCGGCGGTACCGTCGACCGATCACTGGGCAGCCAGTCGCTTGTCGATGCAATAAATGCTGCCGGGGGCAGGGCAGAATATATCCCGGCCCGTCCGGATTGCGGAAACAGAATCGTGAATCTCGCCGAATCGGGCGACCGAATCGTCATCATGGGCGCGCGCGACGACACATTGCACGGCTTTGCGGAGTCGATTCTGAGCCAAATCGCGGGAAACTGATCGCCTCCCGGATGGATCAGTGATCCGAAAGGTGAAT
This sequence comes from Sphingorhabdus sp. YGSMI21, assembly GCF_002776575.1. Classification (GTDB taxonomy): domain Bacteria; phylum Pseudomonadota; class Alphaproteobacteria; order Sphingomonadales; family Sphingomonadaceae; genus Parasphingorhabdus. Next base: position 2,682,643 of record NZ_CP022548.1, read on the forward strand.
CGATCCGGTGCATTGCGCATTGTTTTAGATTTTTTTGCCGGCTGCCATATGGCTGATAACCGCGGCCGGATGTTCATTGTTAGCCCGGTGTACAGGTGCGGATCGTTATCAAAAGGCTATGAGCCTTTTACAGATGCCGTCGATGTTGTATATTCGGCAATATCGCGAGTCACAGGGTCGCAAATTCCTGAAACCCGCTCTCCCTGGCCCCCGATCGCCGTGTCACGCCGCGAATATTGGCAAGGATTTTGTTAACTAACATGTAGAAAGAGTTAATCTTTCCGTCGCTCCGTCGCGAGGCATTTTAGAAAATCCAATTATTACAACCACTTGAAAATTTGCAACCGTAACATGCTGTAACATTAGCCGTGTCTAACTGCCTTTTCACGGCCAGCTCCGTCACAAAGGATAGGCAAGTGGGGCAATACGGCTTTTGCCTGTGGTAACCCAATTAAGCGCCACAGTTGCCCCGGCATTGGTACGATATTCTGGTCAATATCGTACCGATTGTTCCTGATGGAGCGGGTAGACATTCTATCCGCTCCATCATCGGACAAGCGCCTGGCGGTTTCCCTCTTGCAAACCAGTAGTTGGGATGCGTCATGCAGTTAGGTGGTTCGATAATGTGGAGAGTGAAGACCGAATATTCTCGGTTGTTCCGCTATTCCAGCCTTGTGCCACTGTCGATCCTTGCGGTCATGATAGTCATCATATTACCGGCGCTGGCTTCCGAAGCATTTGCCACCGACCCGGCAGCCGAACCGCAAAATGCTAACGCTACCGCTGTTGCCACTGCCCGGATAGTCAAACCATTCACAATGACTTCCGGTGCGCAAGGCGGGACTGAAGCGAGAAATTCAGAGATCGCCGTATCGCGCAGCACGACCTATCACAGTTGTGAAATTCTATTGGGGGCCGATGATATCAGCAGCCCCGCTCAATCGTGCGAACTCCATCTGGTCGAATTGCATTGAGTCGTCGGATGAAGGGAATTGATATCAGGGAGCAAAAATATCGGAAACGATATCCTTAATTTAGACGTCGAGTTGCAGTATATAGGTTATAACGGGAAAAGATGATGCAGACATCCAGTGCGAAATACCAGGCTGTAGCGGTTCGAAGCGACCGCAGGGCCACGCGCGCTGCCGCAAGGCCGGATGCCTTGTCGTGCGCGCTGGCGCTTGCACTTGTCGCAATCCCGCTTCCGGCGTTCGCGGAAGCTGACCCGGGCGAGAATGTCGCCATCGCACTCTCCAGCAATATCGTCGGAAGTCCTGCCGGAAATGGCGGGGCATTCGCTACTGTTCCAGGAGCCGTTGTGGACTTTCTGGTTTCGGTCAGCGGACCGAGCACAAACGGTTCTCCTGCCGCATCCTTTGCGGTTACCGATAAGGTTCCCGAACATCTTACCCTGTTTGTTGGTGATCTCGATCACAGTGGAACCGGCCCTGCAATGTTTAAGGACAATGACAGTGGCCTCCAATTCAGCTTTGACGGCCTTTCCAGCGCGGACGATTCCGTCGAGTTTTCAAACGACGGGGGCAAAACGTTCGACTATATCCCCGTCGCCGATACCGACGGATTTGATGCAAACGTTACGCATATCAAACTCCGGCCGAGTGGTGCCTTGCTGCCGACGACCGGCAAATATGAACGGTTTTCCCTACGATACCGAATGAAGGTCAAGTAAATGACAAATATGATCGAATCTGGTACCTCCTCCGCTCCCCCAACGGATAATATCGTGGTTGACGAGGACCGCAGAAAACAGGACCGGCATATTGCCATGCTGCGGCTTGCCAAGATCAAGGCCGAGGCAGGCGAAGGCTGGGGTTTCATCAAGAATCTTTCGGCCACCGGCATGATGGTCGAAGTCCATCCCAATTTCGAACTGGGCGACACGGTATCCGCCCTTCTGACCGAAGAACAGGAACTGACGGGCACCGTGCGGTGGCGCAAAAAAGCGCTGGCCGGCATCGAGTTTTCAACACCGATCGATATTGCCAAGGTGCTGACCAAGCCGAATGATTCAAAGCAGGGCCGTGTTGCGCGCCTGCCGCGTATCGAGATGAAGCATCCGATCAATATCTACCAGGGATCGCGCCTGATCCACGGTGATATTTGCGATATTTCACCGGCCGGCATTTGCGTCAGAACCGAACATGTGTTCGAGATCGGCAAGAATATTCGTCTGTCGGTTCCCGAATTGCTGGACATCAGTGGCACCGTTCGCTGGCAATCAGGGGCGCGTGTCGGGATTGTCTTTTCCCGGCGACTGCCTCTTGATGACCTGATGGTCTGGCTGTCCACCTTCTACCGGGCGGCGCGCATCGATACCGGCGAGCTGGCGGCGCTTAACAAGGACAGCTCCGGTTCGGGCGATTCTGCGGTTGATCGTCTTCCCTTCCAGGTGATCGGCCATGACGATCTTGGCAAAGAGATCCTGATCGATACGCTGCATTCGGCAACCGAAGCGCTGACACAGTTCAAGGCCACATCGAAATTTTTCTACCGGGTAAGCATCCGGAATGCGGACAATGAAGAATTGTCGATCGGCACCATTGTCCTGCGCGCGTTTGACGAAGAGCGGGCGGCTGCCAAGACATAGCCGCATTTTGTATCGGCAATGGGGGAGGGCGATATTTGCCCTGAACCTGGCCGAACAGGCGCCTAGTTGAAATAATGCGCGACGGCCTGCGTGATCTGGTCGGAAATTTCCGCGGCGCTTTCCGGAAATGTGCGAACCATGTTGGTTCTCGGCTCCATGCCGCTTGACAGCATGCGGGATCGAACAAGCTTCGCCTCTTCCTCGCTCCCCAGATGATGGAACACCGTCATGGCCGCAAGCAGAGCCAGCGGACTATGGTGCGATAACCGGGCCAGCCTGCGCGACAGTGTCAGGGCCTCTTCCTCCTGTCCGAGATTGAATGCGGCGTAGGTCTGGGTGGTCTCCGCCTCGAAGCGCATCGGACAATTGGGGCTTAGTTTCGTCGCCAGTCTGGCCGCTTCATAGGCGGCGGCAAAATCACCCCGCAGCAATAGAATAACGGCCTGCGAATTATAGGCTTCGGCATAATTGGGGCAGAATGCGATCGCCTTTGCATAATGGTCCAGCGCGCTGTCGATATTGCCGGTCATTCGTTCTGCGCGGCCGCTGACGAGATGGGCAAAGGGATCGAGCGGATCACAGCGCAACGCCTGTTCTCCCAGTGAAAGCATGCGATGGATCGCCACATCCTCGTTCCCGCCCCGCGCGAGATGGTATAGGCCGAGTCCGTGGATATAAGCCGTGCCGGCATGTGCGCGCGCGAATGTCGGGGCTTTCGACCGGGCAAATTCGAAATGATCGAGCGCTAGCTTCAGGTCCATCTTTGCGCCGTTTATGGTGGACATCCCCAGATGATAGGCTTCCCAGCCGGTGAGTTGGTCGGGCGCTCTCAGCTTCGCATAGGAGGCTTCGGTGTCGCTGATCGACAGATCGATTGCGGCAATGATATCGCGCACCATCTGCGCCCGCAGAACGTGGATATTGGCAAGCGGCGCATCGTAGCGCTCGGCCCAGACGACCCGATGTTGACGGGTTTCGGTCAGTTCCACTCCGACCAGCATCTGGTCGCCAACCAGCTCAACCCAGCCGGTCAGCACATAGTCGACACCAAGTTCCTCGCGCATTTTCGCAAGGTCGGGAAGATTGGCGTCGAAACGGAAACTGGATGCGCGGGCAATGACGAACAGCCAGCGCAACTGGGACAGCGCCGTGGTGATATCTGCGGGCAGGGCTTCGGGCAATCCGCCATGGACCCCCATGTCACCGATCTTGCAAAGCGGCAGCACAGCAATAACCGGCGGCTTTCCCGCCTGATCGACCAGTGCGTCCGATACTTCCGGACGAACCCGCACGCCATCTGCACTTGCCGGGGACGAAAGGATTTCGACGCGAGCGGCGAAACGGAATCCGCGGCCGTAGACAGTCTGGATGATATGTTGCTCCTGGCCATCATCGCCTAGAATGCGACGCAACATCTTGATCTGGCTGGACAACGCGCTGTCAGAGATGGTTCGGCCGCTCCACAATTGCCGGACCAGTTCCTCCTTGAGCATCAACTTGTCGCGATTCTCGACAAGCATCGTCAATATGGCGAACGCCTGAGGTTGTATGACAACCATCTTGCCCTTACGGAGCAGTTCGAACCGCTCGGTATCAAGTTCAAAATGTAGGAAACGATATTTCATGTCATTGCGTCAAATTTCTGTTCCCCGTTCGAATCCAGATTCTATCCAGATTTGATGGTTTGAATAATTTTCAGTCCCAAGCTATGTTACAATAGGTTACACCCATTTTGTGGGGGCAGTTCTGCATCCATAGAATGTCGTCGCCCTTAGAATGATCCAGGGAAGGACATTAATCAACCTATGGACGATGCCTCCGCATTGCAATTATGTCTGGAACGCGACCGACTGTTGAGCGATCCCGATTTTGCTCGCTCGCCGAGCATGTGCAAATTGTTGCGGTTTCTGGTCGACTATAAATTGTCAGGCAACAGCGTCCCGCTGAAAAGCTATACGATCGCAACCGATGCGCTCGGCCGCGACGCGGATTTCGATACGCAGACAGACAGCTATCCGCGCGTCCAGATGGGACGCCTGCGCCGGATGCTCGACAATTTCTATTTGCGCAAGGGAGGGGAAAACCGCCTTTCTATCGCTCCCAATAAATATGAAATCATCCTGGAGCCCAATGTTACGCCCGCCGGCGATCAAGAAGATCTGATCGGTCGGGGCACAGATCCAGCTACCGGAAACAGCGGGCCGTCATGGCACTCCGAAGCGGAACTGCGCCCGCCAGCTCCAAGGCGGAACGACAGCCAGCGACCCTGGTACAAGGGGGTATCTGTCGCACTCGCCGTCTGCTTTTTGCTGGTCGCAATCGGCGCAGGAATATATTTTCTCTGGCCAGCCCAGAACGAGGACGAGATCGCCTATCCGAGAATTGCTCTCGATCTGCCCGACGGCGCTTCGGGCGTGCGCGCATCGCAACTATCCGAATCCGTCGGCAACCAACTGGTTCGTGGGCTGAACGGATTTGGCGGCATTCGGATATTCGATGCCCAGTCCGGCCAGCCGGAAAATTCCGACTATATACTACGGCTGCGCTTCCTGGAGGCGACGGCAGACAGAATAGAATTGCGTCTGCTGGACGGGCAGAGTGGCGAGATATTATGGTCGAGGGAATTGAATACGGGGAATGATGAAAGCTTCCGGCTGGAACTGGACAAAGCTATCATCGCCTTGGCGGGCCCCTATGGCGAAATTGCCCAGACAGAGATTTCCAGACTGGAGAATGACTATTCCGCCGGATATCCCTGTCTGCTCCAGTTCGATCTTTTCATTCGCTACCGCGAACAGATGAAGCGGAGACCGCTGCAAAAATGTCTGCAAGAATCGGTGGAGCAGTTCCCCAATGACGCCCATCTCTTGAGCGTGTCCGCCTTTGCTCGCAACATGTCGGAACGGTTTACCGAGGGCAGCGCCGCCAGGGGTGCGGGAATGCTGCTTGCCAGAAAAGCCGAAGCGCTTAACCAGAATAGCGCAGGCGCGAATTTCGCCGTGGCGCAGTCGGCTTTTTTTGCCGGTGATTGCGCGACTGGTGTCGCCTGGGGCAAAAAAGCCGTCGCGCTGAACCCGCTGAACTCGCGGATAATCGGATATCTGGGCCTCTATATGATCGGCTGTGATTATCCGGAAGGTGAACAATATGCTGCCCGGGCGCTGGAACTGGATCCCAATGCCGATCTCTCGATTGCCGCGGCCGTCGCCCTGCAAATGCTGAAAAGAGGTGACGCGCTCGCCGCCCGCGAACTGACTTCGGAATATATGGCTTCCTCGCCGAGAAAGGATCCGGCGCTCGAACTGACCTATATGCTGGCTTCGGCGATGCTCGGTGAAAAGGACGAGGCGCGCCGCATCTGGAAAACGATGGCCACGGGCTATGGACTGACCGAGAATAGTTCGCCGCGCGAAGTGCTCGATCAATGGATTGACAATCCCACGCTGGTCACTGAAATCCTGACGGTCTTTGACCGCTCGGGAATGTTCAAGAAATAGCAGCGACCGGTCCACCCGCGAATATCTGATGTTGGCTGGAAGGCCGCGCGGCTCGAAAGACGACAATTGCTGACGTTCGGAAGCGATGGTTCGCCATTGATTTGTCATCAACCATTATCATCAATTTTGGCCAACCGAATTTGTCAATTATCTCTTTGCAGAAAGATATCGAAATTTCGTGATCGATTTGTTACTACCCCCAGCACGCCAAATTCGGAATATTTGGCAATCGTTCAGGGGAATAGTTCCCGTCGACAGGAGGGGACGTAATGCTGGGGGTGTTATTGGAGTATTTTTCTTATTTTCTGGCATTATTCCTTGTTCTGGTGATTGCCTATATGGCCGTTCGACTGCGAAGTCTCCGCGTGGACTTGCAGGCCGCCCGGCTAGACCTTGAACGATGCCAGCTGACACTGGAAATATCCGAGGATGTCGGTCGCTTTGGATCCTGGCATCTGGATGCAAGATCAAATACTGTGAAATGGTCGGATTATGTTTTCGACATGCACGAGCGTCGCCATTCGCTGGGCCATCCGTTGCTCGAGAATGCCATCCATTATTATCATCCGGATGATCGTCCGATGGTGCAGGAAGCCGTCTCGCGGGCGCTGGACGAAGGTGTTGATTTCGAATTTCGCGCGCGCATATTGACCGAGAATGGCAATGACCTTCCGGTGCTCGCACGGGGCACATGCCAGATTGGCGGTGACGGGGCAGTGCTGGGGATTTTCGGCTGCTTTGTCGACCTGAGCACGCCGGAAGAACGAAAACTTAAATGATTTCGGTCATTTAATTGCGAACTACTCGCAACTATCCTATGAGATACGGGTATATAGGCCCACACCACACCGCTTGCAGCTGAATAGGTAACAGGAGTAAGTTACCGTATCAAATGGAGGAACCTTGCGAATTTTGACCGAAGCGGAGAAGCTTCAACTTTGTTTGGAGCGCGATCGGCTGCTGTGCAGTTCCGAATTTGCACGCTCCCCGACCATGAGCAAGCTGCTCCGATTTCTCGTCGATCACAAGTTGCAGGAAGACGGGAAACCGCTGACAGCTTATGCCGTCGCCGTCGATGCGCTGGGCCGCGACGACAGTTTCGATACCCAGATTGACAGCTATCCGCGGGTCCAGATCGGCCGGTTGCGGCGGATGCTCGACCATTTTTATCTGCGCGAAAAAAGTGCCAACCGGCTCCATATCCCCTATCACCATTACGAGATCATCCTGGGATCCAACGAGGCCTCGGACAATGGCCCAGACTCCGCGGGACCCGAGGACCGACCGGTAGCCAAGCCGCCGATCGGACGCAGAGAGCCCGACCAGCCTTCTGCCACGCCAGATACGGAACAGGAAACTGCTACTGGATCTTTCTCCGAGCGCGTGGCGACCAGCCGCTTATATATCGTTGCGATCCTTGCGGCCTTACTGCTGCTGGCCGGCGGGGCATTATTCTATTTCCAGAAGAGCGAGGAAGAGCCGGAAGTCGCGATTGCCTATCCTGCCATCATAGTGAAGGCGACGGAAGGGATCGTAAATTCTTCCTCTCGCGCCACATTGGAAATTGTCCACAGTCATCTGGTCGGAGCACTGGAAAAATTCGATCAGGTGCGGGTTTTTGACGAGAATGCCGATCCGGAACACGCGTCCCAATATCTGCTCGAATCCTCCAGCCTGAACGACTCGGCCCAGCGCGTTCAGCTGCGGCTTGTGGACAGCGTCACCAGAGAAGTGATCTGGTCGAGCAGAATCGAGACCGCCAGCAGTGAGGAACGGGAAACCGGTCTTGACCAGGCGGTGATCAATATTGCCGGTCCCTATGGCAAGATCGCCCAGCACGAACTGTCCAAATATCGCGTCGATTTTTCGCCAGGCTATCCGTGCGTGCTGCAATTTCATCAATATATGCGCTATCGCGACGAAACGCTGCTGACACGGGTGTTGAAATGCATGAACGCCTCGGCCAAAAAATTTCCTAACGATTCCTATTTGATGAGCGTGGTGGCGACGGCCAAAAACGTATCGGAGAAATTCGATCTTCCCGATGCGATCGAAGGGTCGCGCGAGGAATTCGCAACGCGGGCCGCGAAAATCGACAATAACAGTGCCTCAGCCACATTTGCAGTGGCGCAGAGCGCATTTTACGAGGGCGATTGCCGCAGGGGGCAATTGTGGGGAGAGCGGGCTGTCGGCCTCAATCCTCTGAATTCCCGGATCATGGGCTATCTGGGCATGTATATGCTCGCCTGTGATATGCCCGAAGGGGAAGCCTATGCCATCAAGGCCTTGCAGATGGATTCCAACGCGGAGCTGGCCATCGCAGCGACGGTGGCGATGCAAAAACTGCGGCGGGGCGATGCCAAGGCTGCACAGGAATTGTCGACGAAATATCTCGATTCGATACCCGGCGCCGCTCTCGGACTGGAAATCAGCTATATATTGTCGTCCGCTATGCTGGGCGAAAAGGAAAATGCACGGCAAGTGTGGCGACAATTAGCGGAACGTTCCGGATTTTCCGAAACCGCCGAGCCGGGCGCCGTTCTGGGCAAATGGATCGCGGATCCGGATCTTCTTCGCAAACTCGAAGCCGATTTCAAAATCGCCGCACTATACTAGCGGACAGAGAATGACATTATGTGTCGCCTCTACCCAGACGGGACAGCTGGCAGGGCGTTGGGGCTGTCAGACGCTTTCCAGCGCCCGCTTGAGTGCCGCCAGCATCTTTTCACGGCCCTGATTGGTCGGCTGTTTCGACAGCTTTTCTTCAACCTCTTCACGCAGAGCGGCAAGCTTGGAAATCCAGTCGCGCGAAGCGGTCAAATCTGCCGCGTCGGGCCGGCCGGAAGTCAGCCGGACCGCAGCCTCGCCGGGCTGCAATTGCCAAGTCTCGCCGAGCTTCGGAACGATCGTGGCCGGCAGATCCGGGATGGCGCTCAGGGCGTCGGCGAAACCGGCGAGGGCGCTCTGTTCTCCGTGTACCAGGAAAAGCGATCCTGTGACCGGTGTGCGATCCTTTATCCATTCTACCAGGCCGCTGCGGTCGGCATGGTTGGAATAGCCTTCAAGCGTCGCGACCTGCGCCTTCACGATGACATCATTGCCGGAAATCCGGACGCGCTTGGCGCCATCCCGCAACACCGCCCCCAGTGTTCCTGCAACCTGAAAGCCAGGCAGCAACAGCCGGGACTGTCTTCGCGGCAGGTTGCGGATCAAATGATGTCTGATCCGGCCGCCCGTACACATGCCTGATCCGGCGATGATGACCACACCCGTCATCCGGTTCAGCTTTTTCGATTCCGCCACATTCTCGATGAAGCGAATGTTGGTCCTGTCCAGCATGCCGGTGCCGCTGTCGCGGTAGCGCATTACCGCCATCGTGACTTTCTGGGCCAGGGGAGAATCCAGGAAGACATTTATCGGGGAAAGCCGCCCGGATTCAAAAAGGGCATCGAAATCCTCCAGTATCGCCTGTGTCCGTTCCAGCGCGAATGCCGGGATCAGAACATTGCCACCCGCTGCAATTACTTCCTCGACATGACGTGCCAGAGTTTCACGCCGTTCGCTGACCAATATGAGCTCGCGATCCCGATCACCATAAGTCGATTCACAGATGACATGATCATAGCCGCCGATTTCCGAGGTGGTGCAATTGATCGATCGCCCCGGGCCGATATCGCCGGAGAATAGCAGGCGCTGGCCTGCAATGTTGATTTCTATCGACGCCGATCCGACGATATGGCGGGCATCCCAGAACCGAAAGGAGACACCGTTGCCGAGGTTGTTTTCTTCGCAGTAGGAAACCGCACGGACATTCCTGTGCAGTTTCGCGATGTCCTTGCCATCATAAAGGGGCACAAATGGCGGTAGACCCGCCCTGTCGGCCCGGCGGTTGCGGCGCTCGGCGTCGGCGGCCTGCAACTTGGCCGCGTCCTGTAACAACGGCTTGATGATGTCGGCGCTGGGCGCGGTGCAATATGTTCTCGCCTTGCAGCCGCTGGCATAGAGATAGGCAAGCCTGCCACTATGATCGAGATGGGCATGCGTCAGCAGCACCGCATCGATTTCTGCCGGATCAAAAGGGAGCGGTTCATGGTTCAGCGCCTCGAGCGAACGGGTGCCCTGAAACATGCCGCAATCGACCAACAGGGTCTTGCCCGCACCTCTGACTTCGAAACAGGAACCGGTGACAGTCCCCGCGGCACCGTGAAATCTGATCGTGACACCGCTCATAATGACATCCTTCTGGAAACTAAACTTCCCGGATCAATGCGTCACGACCAGCGGAACCGGGCAATCCCAGAACAGGTTGCGGGTAACGCCGCCGAACAGGAATTCGCGGGCCCGGCTATGACCATAAGCCCCCATCACCATATAGCTGGCGTTCAGCGTATCGATGGTGGACAGCAATATGGCATGAACCGAGGATTTGTCGGCGGCAAGTTCGTGGATTTGCGACTTGATACCATGTCTGGAGAGATATTCCGACGCCTCCAGCGGGGGCAGGTCGTGATGCTTTTCTTCCTCGACCACAACGATGTGCACATCGCTGGCCAGCTTGAGCAGCGGCACGGCGGCCCGCAGCGCATTGCCCGCTTCGAAGCTGCCGTTCCAGGCGACGATCGCCGGGCCGGCTGCGTCGAATTTTTTGACGCTGTCCGGCTGGACGACGACCGGAACACTGGTGTTGAAAATCACGTCACCCAGCAAGCCGAGGGGCAGTGTATTGTCCTTTATTCCGCTGCACGAACTGAGCACGATCAGGTCGGTCAATGCGGAATTGCGTGCAAGGCCGCGGGCCGGTTCCGCATTGGCTTCCTGATAATCCCAAGGCACGTCTTCGCCCGTCAGACGTTTCTCCATTTCCGTTTTCAGCAGCAAATCGGCTTCGCTGGTATATTTGCTGATATCGTACATGACCGACATCCCGGTAACGCCATCAAATGCCATTTGCGGCCGGTAAGGATCAGGGCGCAGACAATGAAGATGTCCCTCCAGCGCGCGCGTGAGATCCAGTGCCGCCTGATAGCGGGCGTCGAGCCCGGAATCGTCGTTGATATAAAGAAGCACGGATTTCATCTTGTCTCTCCTTCGTTGAACATTTTGCCGGTAGTGGCTTGGAGGAGCCCTTGCTCTCCTGAAACCGGTCTCGCTGCGAATGCAGGAAACATATTGGCCAAGCCATCCGTAGTGTTACCTAGCGGCGGCATGAAATTCCTCACCGAGATATAATCTGCGCACGAGGCGGTTCTCCAGCATGGCTTCCGGGGTCCCGTCAAAGACGATCCGTCCTTCATGCAGAACATAGACGCGGTCCAGAATGTCGACCATCTCGCGCACATTCTGGTCGGTGATCAATATGCCGACATCATGGCTTTCCAGATTGGCAATCATTGCCTTGATGTCCCGGACAGACATTGGATCAATGCCCGCGAAGGGCTCGTCAAACAGCATGATTGCCGGACTGGCCGCCATCGCCCGGGCGATCTCGCAGCGGCGTCTTTCGCCACCCGAAAGCGCTCGTGCGGGGACATGACGGACATAGGCTATATGGAATTCATCAAGCAGTTCATTCAGCTTCCGCGCTCTTGCCTCCGGATCCTGCACGAACAGTTCGAGCACGGTCATGATATTCTGTTCGACTGTCAGTCCGCGGAAAATCGAGGCTTCCTGTGGCAGATAACCCAGGCCACGAAGCGCACGCCGGTCGAGTGACAGCCGGGTTACATCTTCACCATGGAGAAATATATGACCGGAATTTACCCGCAACAGCCCGAGGATCGAATAGAAAGTCACGGTCTTGCCAGCCCCGTCCCGACCGAGCAAACCGACCACCTCGGAAGGCCTGACCTCGATCGAAACGTCGGTCAGCACCTGTTTTCTGCCAAATTTCTTGCTGATCGAGACGACCGAAAGTCCGCCACTCTCAAGCGAGGGTGTTTCGGCGGAATGTGGCAAAGTGGGTAGGATGATATGCTTCAATGGCTCGCATTGCCCCGGTTGGAAAGCCGCTATGGTAATTGCCGAAGGATGGCGGCCATATCAGGGAGTGTACGTATCTTTTCCCGTGCTGACTGACACGCAACTGGAGAAATGGATGATGGCCTGCATATCCTTCCGGATCTTAGAGACCGTTGGCCAACTCGTCCCTGAATTTCGGATGGGCTAGGCCGATCAGCGCTTCGGCCCGCTGGTTCAGCGATTTGCCCTTCAGGTCTACCGACCCATATTCGGTTACCACGATATGGGTGTCGTTGCGCGGGGTGGTCACCGGCCCATCCAGTCGGGGAACGATGCGGGAAACTGTGCCGTTCCGGGCTGTCGACTGGCAGGCAATGATCGACTTGCCGCCTTTCGACGCGGTCGCCCCGCGGACAAAGTCGAGCTGCCCGCCGGAACCGCTATATTGTCGTCCCATCAGATGTTCCGAATTGCACGCGCCGCCAAGATCGATCTGAAGCGTAGCGTTGACCGAAACGACATTTCTGTTTTTTGCGATATGGCGGGGATCGTTGACGATATTGACCGGCGCGCTGTGCATGGCAGGATTGTCGTCGAGAAAGTCATAAAATGGCCTGTCGCCCATGGCGAAGGTGAACACGCTGCGGCCTCGATAGGTGGTCTTGGCTTGATTGCTAACCGCACCGCACTGGATCAGGCCGGCGAGGGCGGGGGTCATCAACTCTGTATGGATACCCATATCCCGCCGGTCTCGCAGCAAGGCACAAACCGCGCCCGGCAGCGCGCCAATGCCCATTTGCAGACAGGCCCGATCGTCGATCATGTCGGCGATGATCGCGGCGACCTGTGCTTCCTCCAGAGATGTTTCGGGCGCTTGAACCTCGACTATCGGCATTGTGTTTTCGACGATCGCATCGACTTCGGAAACATGAAGCAGCGAGGCGCCGAACACGCGCGGCATGTAGGGATTGACCTCGACCACCAGCTTTTTCGCGTTACGCGCAGCGGCGGTGGAATAATCGTTGCTCGTTCCGAAGGTAAACCAGCCATGTTTGTCCATCGGCGATACGGTGGTCACAAACAGGTCTAGCGAGACTTCTTTTTCGAAAAGCCGCGGGGAATCGCTGAAGGCGACCGGAACAAATTCGACGGGGCTTTTGGTGCCGGGTTTCTGCGCGCCCAGCAATTTGCGTTCGATCGCGCTCAGAAACATGCAGCGCGGACGAATGCGGCCGAGCAGATCCGGTCGCAGCACCGTCTCGGCGGCGTGGTCCATCGAATGAAAATACCACAATTTGATATCGTCGATATCTCCCTTTTCCGCGAGATCGGCAAGCGCACCCAGCAGGGCCGGCGGTTCTGCGGTCGCCATGCCCATCGCCATAAGGGCACCGGGCTGCAATCCCCGTACAGCATCGCCGGCGCTCATGAGCCGGGAACGATATTCGTCAGCATGGGTCATGGCTGGAGTTCCGGGTGCGAAAAATCGACGCCAGAAGAACCGGCGCGTCCTGCCGGGGAAAACAAGGCGCGGACTGGGGAGCCGCTGCCCTCAAACTTCATGCTTGGCGAGCATTTTAGCGAGCGGTTCGGCTGCATCCGGTCCAAAGTCCTTCGGGATTTCTGCGAGCAATCGCGCGCTGGTTTCCGGCCCCAGATGTTTCCGGATGACGCCCAGGGCGCGCGGCGCGGCGACCAGTATGACGCCTTCTTTCGATCCCGACATGATCTGTTCGATTCTTTGCGTTATATCGGTCACGAACCGGTCTTCTTCCTGCTGTTGCAGATCGGTCTGTTCATGGGCTCCGCGGTTGGGAGACTTGCTCTGAAAACTGCGCCCCGGTCTGTCGGTACCAAGTTCCGAAGTGCGCAACGAAGGATTTTTATGTTCCTCGATCAGTTCCAGCACCGGTTCGAAGGCTTCCCCGATATTCTTGAACATTGTCATCCGGGACCCGTCCACGGCGATCACCCTGCTATCCTTGCGCACCAGCATTTCATTCTCCCGTCAGCTTATTGACTGAAGACTGTCTAGGAGGCGCTCTTGCTGGCGGCGATAGGTATTGTTACGGACCGGTCTTACGAACAATTACGTAAAGACAATCCGGCCATAGTCTCCGAAAATCGCATGGATTCGGCCGCATTTGCGGCGCCATCAGGAGGACCGACCATGAGGGATCACCCGAATATCATCAAAGCTGTGGCGAATACAGGCGCGTTGCTCTTGACCCTGTTGCTGCTCGCCTGTGCGACCGCGACCCCTTATCAGCCTCAAATCGCGGGACAGCGGGTCTCCGGCGGTTATTCAGAAGATCGTATCGACGACAACCATTATCGTGTCAGATTTGCCGGCAATACGCTGACTTCGCGCGATACGGTGGAGGGCTATCTCCTGTACCGGGCCGCGGAGCTCACGGTCCAGAGTGGCTATGACTGGTTCCGGATAACCGACCATACAACCGAAACCGACCGGCACACCTATGTCGAGCATTTCCCCCGCTACGAGCCCTATTACGGGTCTCTCTATCTGAACTGGCGTCCGCACTGGCGCTATTATCGCAGCGGCGTCTGGTCGACCTGGCATCCCTATGGCCGCGATCCATTCTGGTCCTTTGACACGGATGTGCGGACAGTAGAGCGGTTCGAAGCCGAAGCGGACATCGTGATGCGCCGGGGGCCGATGCCCGCCAACGCAGCGCGCGCTTTTGATGCCCGCAAGGTTATGGCCGACCTCGGACCTTCGATCAAATGGCCTGAAGAGAAATAAAAAAACCGCGAGCCGCTGATCGCGCGAGAACGACGTGCAGACGATAAACGCGAATGGGTCGGCTGTAATTTTGCCGGGCCTGTACCGCTAGCGTCAGAGAATTTTCTGCTGCCGGGCTAGACGGTGGGGCTTGCTAGGTGGTCGTTAGACCTTGTCGGCATAAAGCAACCGGCCGGGTCCCAGACGCTCCAATATGACCGGGAGATCGCTTTCGGAAAAGGCAAAGCACCCCTGACTGCGGCCCAGCTTGCCGTGGGACTCTACCATTTCCGGTTCCGCATACCAGGCACCGTGGATCACGATAGCGCGCGGTTCGGCCATATTGTTGGTCGGGTCGAGACCCTTCAGCCGACGGGATGTGCCATGTTTGCCAACATAGCTTTCACTGGTCATATAGCTGCCGCCGGAAGAGGCTTCGGATCCCGGAATATTGGAAAATTCCTGCAGCCAGCCCGTATGCCTCGGGTCGGAACCCTTGCCATGGGCCACCAGAAAGGACTGGATATTACCGCTTGCCATGTCGACAATGTGGAAACGTTCCTTGGCGGAGTGCAGAGAATAGTCGGCAATTCCGATCCTGTCGGTCTGCAATAATGATGATTGATGCGCGACCATTGCCGCCTTGGCGCGTTCGATCAGCGTCAGAGGGCCGGCACGGGGAGAGATTTCTGGAGCGGCCGGTAGTGGCGTCTCAATCTTGCTGGCGGCCTGCGACCGGGTACTCAGCCCATATGCGGCGCCGGTAATGCCAACCAGACTGGCGGTAATAAAATGTCGTCTGTTCATCCTCTGTGCATAGCATATTTTTCCTGTACCCAGGATTAAGTATCAATACTTATTGTTATACTCGCCAATAGGCTGGAGAGGGAACATCATGAGAATATTTACAGCAATTCTGGGCGGATTTCTGCTTTCTGCCACGGTCATGGCGCAGACCGTCGGCCAGCAAACGGAGGGCGGGAGTGATCACCTGATCTGGACCGAACCGCAAATCGCCCAACTGCAGCAGCTGGTTGATGCGCGTGCTTCTGACGGGCTGGAAAACTGTACCATTAGCGATTTCAGTCAGCCAAATTCCGCCACTGATCCCTATCGGCGATCGCGGCTTGCTACGATCGCGGCCAATGAGCTGATGCGGGCCTATCTTGAAGGATGTGCTCCCGCTTCGGCCCGGGTAAAGTGGCACATCCGTAGCGATGACCGTCTCATCGACACGCAGCAACTGCTGATGAAAGCGCTGCTTCGCGACGATCTGACCAGCTATTTCGACGCCCTTCGCCCTCGCAGCCCGCATTACAAGGCGCTGCGCGCAGCCTATGTGACCGAAATTGACGCGGAAAAGCGTGCGGCATTGGCGGTGAATATGGAGCGCTGGCGCTGGATGCGGCTGGTTATGGGCGAGAAATATCTGCTGGTAAATGCCGCCAGTTTCGAAGTCACCCTTTGGGAAAATAACCGGAAGCTCAAGAGCTGGCCGGTCATTGTGGGTAAGACCAAATCCCCGACGCCGGTTTTTGAAGCCACGGTCAGCGGCGTGATCCTCAATCCCTGGTGGGAAATTCCGACATCGATTGTTGCTGAGGGTATCGGGTCTCTGGTGCGCAACAATCCGGCTGCAGCGCGGCGCAAAGGCTATGTCGTCCAGAATGGCCGCTATCGCCAGCGCCCCGGACCGGGCAATGCGCTCGGGCAGATGAAGCTGGTGATGCCCAATCCCTACAGCGTCTATCTGCATGACACTCCGAACAAGAATCTGTTTTCGGAACCGGTGCGTACCTTCAGCCACGGCTGTATCCGGGTGGGGGGTGCTATCGATCTGGACAAGACCCTGCTCGAGGGAGTCGTGACGCCAGAGCAGATTGACGAAATATTGGCGAGCCGGGAAACGACACGATTGTCACTTGCCAAGGCGATCCCGATCTACATTGCCTATTTTACCGCGGAAGGAGCGGACGACGGCAGTATCCGCTATTTTCCCGATGTTTATAAACGGGATGATTTGAAGCTGGCACAGAGCGAACCCCGCATGGATTGCGCTGCATAGCGATATGGAGCGTGACGTTGAAAATCTTCCCTCCGTTATAATTTGGCAAAAGATCTCCCGGCCCGAATGACGATGGCCTGATCGGGACCCCGCCGCCGCACTCCGGGCAGGGTCCGAGGCCATTGAGTTGATCAGACCGACGCAAGGCGCCGGAGGCAACCCGTCTATTGCCGGGAGCGGGACGGCAAAACCGCATCCCGTTCTCCTCTGGATAACCGTCTTTGTCATCTTTCTATCTGCGCTTGTAACAAGCCTATGGCGCGCCGCTGTCCTATCCGATGTTCATATCCAATGAATTGACAGGGGGCCTGAATGCGCTTTTCCAAAACCGTCGCGATATCCACCATCGCCTTGCACAGCTGCTTGATCGCGCTCGCTTCTGCGCCGGCTGCGGCGCAAAGCGATCCGCTTGTTCACAATGCCATGCAGCAACTGGGCGCAGGGCAGGCCGAAGCGGCCTATTCTGCACTGAAAGTTCAGGAAGGCGATCGCGCCGGAGAGCCGGATTATGATCTTGCGCTCGGTCTGGCGGCGCTGGAAAGCGGGCGCCCAGGTGAAGCGATCATCGCTTTTCAGCGGATATTGGCGCAGCAGCCGGACCATGCACGTGCTCAAGCCGAGCTTGCCCGTGCTTATGCTGTGGCCGGCGATATCGATACCGCGCGCGCGGAATTCGCAACCGTCCGCGGCGATCCTTCCATTCCCGACCCGGTCCGCAACCGCATCGATGGCCTGGTCCGGACACTGGATCAGCAGATCGCCGGCGGCCCTTCGGAAATTACCGGCTATCTCGATGTGGAAGGCGGCTATGACAGCAATATCAACACCGCGACCGACGCGATTTCAATTACTTTGCCGCTGTTCGCCTTTCTCGGTCCCGCGACGCTGAACGGCGCTGCGCGCGAACAGGATGCCGGATTTTACCAGATTCAGGGGGGGCTGTCCGGTTCCACTCCGTTGAGCCGGCAGACGCGGCTGTTCGGTTCGATACTCGGCAACTGGCGTGACAATGTCGACACGCGGTTTGTCGACCAGGCGTCGGCCGTCGGCACGGTCGGTATTGCCCACAGCCTTGCCAATGGTGATGTGGTGTCCCTGTCCGGGCAGGGGCAGAGATTCTGGCTCGGCCATCGCGGTTACCGCACCAGCGTCGGCGGCGACCTGCGCTATACCAAGCGCCTGTCGAACGATCGTGCTCTGTCGGTCAGCGGGCAATATTTCCGGCTCAACTACGACGGCAATCCGCTGCAGGACGCCGAGCGTTTTTCCGGCAGCATCACCTATGCCGATGACAGTCTCTACGGCGGTATTGGTGGCGGCAAGGAAGAAACCCGTCGCGCCGGAGCGGACCAGCTCAGCTATGGCTTCGTCAACGCACAGCTCGGCGGAGAGTTTGATCTCGGCGAAAAGGCTGCGATTATTGTCGGAGCAAGTGTCGAGCATCGGGATTATGACGCCAGCGATCCGCTCTTTCTGAAGGGCCGCCAGGATATGCAATATGATGCATCGCTGGGTGTCCGCTACAAATTTACCGACAGTCTGAGCGTCCGGCCCCGCGTCACCTACACGCGCAACGACAGCAATATCGGCCTGTACGACTATGACCGCTGGACCGCCTCCGTCGGCGTTCGGCTGAGCTTCTAACTTCAAAAGAATTTTCTGGGAGAAACATCATGACCCGTGACAATCAGAGAAATACCAACTTGCTGACCGATGTGAAGCTGGCCGGTGCCAGCGCATTGGTAACAACGCTCGCGGCCTTGCTCATACCCTGTTCTCCGGTCTGGGGCGCTGAACTGGTTTTTGCGTCCGCCGGTGCCGGTGGTCCGTCGGCGCAAAATGGCGGGGGTGAGCAGCAGGTTGCTTCGGGAACGGTGCAACTGAAGCTTGATGACGGGACAATGGTCAGCATTGTCGGGCCTGCCAGCTATTCTATCGGTTCCAACGGCCAACTCAGCATGACCAGTGGCAGCTTTACCGCTTCTGTTCCCAAGGGCGGGAATCCCGTGCCGATTCTGGCGGGCAATGGCAGCCAGATTTCCTTGCGCTCCGGCAGCAGTGCCAGTGGCCAAATCGCTGCCGACGGCAGCTTCTCCGGCTTTGCGCTCTCCGGCTCGATGCAGGTCAGCAGCAACGGACGCAGCCGCATTTTCAGTGCCGGCAGCGCTTTTCGTGCCAGCGCAGGATCGGGGCCTTCCGCGACCGTGAGCGTCGGTGTGCAACCCAATCGCAGCGGCGGCCAGACGGCATTCCAGCAGGTGCAGCAAGCCCAGAGGACAGCCGCGCAATATCTTGCAAATGCCAGCCAGACCAGTCCGTCATCGCTCGGTTTTGCCGGCGTGTCGCAAACCCAGAATTTTACGCCTGGTACCTTGCAGTCCGCGACCACGATCCCGCAGTTGCAGGCGCTTGTTCAGGCCCAGACCGGAGCCATTGATCCGGCGCTCGCTGTACAAATCATGCTCGATATTCTGGCGGCCAGCGCGAATGGTAATCTGGGAACTTATAGCGGTCTGACGCCCACCCAGATCCAGGCCTTTCTCTTTAACTTACAGACCTATGGAGTGCCTTCTTCGATTTCCCAGTTCCAGCTGGAGGAATTTCTGCGTGCGCTGGGCGCTGCCGGCTATACGGTCGGCGGCATTTCCGGCAGTGGACCGAGCTTCGGTTCGCTGGCGGATTTGCTGGCGCTGGTTTCATCCGGGGGCACGATCCCGCCGGGCGATCCGACGGTCCAGGCGCTGATCGATCTGCTGTTCGCCAATGCCTTTCCTCCGGGTATCGATCCGGACGAACTCGCGCGCCTGTTCCGGCTAGCCGGCTACACGGTTCCACCCCAGTTTGGCGGGAATACGGGCGGCGGCACTCCGACCCCGACGCCTACACATACCCCTCCTCCAGTGCTCGCCGCTTCCGATGGAGTGCGACCGGATGACAGTCAGGCGAATATCAATCTTGCCTTTGCCAAAATCACCGAAACGGGTCAGGCCAGCCCGGTCACACTGATGTTCGACGCGGGCGAATTTGTCGGCTACCGGTTGAGTAGCGGGCTCGAGATTAGGTTCAACGAGCGTGACGAGGTAGAAAAAGGTGGCGATCAGGGCATCATAGGCTGGTCTCGTCTGGCCGGTGGTACGAAAATCCTCGGCGCTCTCCGAGGCCCGAACAGCGGGGACCATTTCATATTCGGTCTTCCCTTGGTCAATGCGCCCAGTGGCGGCCTGCTGAACTATGATCTGATCGGTTACACCAGTCCGACGCTGCGCGATGACAGCGTCGCTCCGGGTGTGTTCAATGGAAAATTTTCCGTCAATTTCGGGACCGCGCAGATTCTGGCAGGCCTTGAAGCCAGCGTTTCCATCGCAGGCTCGCTCTATGAAATATCGTCGGCAGGCGGCGTGCTTGCACCAAGTATTTCGGTGCTGAGCGATGGCCGGTTCAATGGGACAATCGATCTGGAAGACGGTCTTGGCATCGCCTGTTCTGTTGGCGACTGCCGATTCATCTACAATGGTTTCCTCGCGGGAGACGGGGCCAGCCATGCCGGCTTCGCCTATACGATCCGTGATGATGCCCTGAATGTCACCAAATGGATCGATGGCAGCGCCGCCTTTGCCAAGGGCGGGAATAGCGGCGGCACGCCCAATCCGATCACCAAGACATTCCGCGGTGAGAAGATTGACGACGGTTTCGCTCAGCCGGTGGCCGGAAATTTCGCCTCGGCAATCGACGTGTCGACCAATTTCCTGACGCGTGGTGAGCAGCCGGCGGATGAAGGACGGGCTTTCCGGATTACCGGATATACGGATGGCGACCCGTCCAACAAGTCAGCCCTGTCGGAAGTCAGGGTCAAGGCAGGTGTCGGTGATGCTTTCCGCAGCATCGGCACCGCGAAAAATGTGGATAATGGTGCGCTCGGGGATGTGCTGGGCTGGACGCGCTGGGCCGACGGTGAATTCAGCAACATCAAGGGCGGCAAGCGGATATTGGAAGGAAACGAATCCATCAATTATATCTTTGGCGAGAATGTAACCGGTACGCTGCCGACTGGAAGAGCGGAATATGCCGTTGGCGGGGGTACCAGGCCGACACGGTTTGACGGAATGGGTGAGCCGGGAACATTTGAGGGTGAAATTGCGATAGATTTCGCGACGCTGAAAATGGGCTGGGACACGATCATCGGCATGGGCAATGACCGGTTCAACTTTCTTTCCGCGGGTGGACTGGACGATCTGTCGATCAGTGTGATCAATGCCGGTAACGGTGTCTATAATTTCAGGGGTGAGGGCACGGTCCTGTCCGAACTCGGACGTTGTGAAGGCTGCACCGGATCGGCCAGCGGCTTTCTCAGCGGCAAGGATGGCCGCTATGTCGGTTTCTCCTACGAAATTGGTACGGCTGACTATGGTGCCATTCACGGCGTGGCGGGTTTTGCACGGGCCGATCAGGCAGGCGAGCCGGTGGAAGTTACCCGGAATGAGCAGATCATCAACGGGCTTGGCAATCGCATGCAGACCGTCGGTTTCAGCGATGGCAGACTGAGCGAATATAGGGGGCTGGCCAACACATCGGGCAAGCGCGGTACAGCCGCTATCGTCGACTTTGGTACGGCAGCCGACGGGGTGATAAACTGGTCACGATGGGCAGGTGGAACCGCGACATTGTCGACGATCAACGGTGCTCGCGATTTCGACTATCCGGAAAATGGCGGCGTGCATTTCGTTTATGGCAGCGCTGCAACCAATCTGCCAACAGGCGGAACGATCATCTATGATCTGGTAGGTTCTACCTCTCCGACCTTGCGGGACGGGTCGCAATCGCCGGGCACATTTGACGGGCAACTCGCCATCGCGTTCGGTGCCACACCGAAGGTCGGACTGGAATTTGATGTGGGCATCGGCGGGTCATCATATGGCATAGCCACGACGGGTGGCGTTGCCGGCGCTGCAACCGATGGTCTGGTCATTTACACCGATACCAGCACGGGCTTTACTTATCATAGCTTTGCCAGTTTCAATGTCCCGGTCACTGGCGACGGACCGGTTTGCGCCAGTGGATGCAGTGCGACGATCGATGGCTTTCTCGCCGGCGAGACAGCCAGTCACGTCGGGGTCAATTACACGTTCGGAAGTTCCGCTTCGGGCCTGATCGTCGAGGGGGCTGCTGCGTTCGGCAAATCCGGATCAGCCGCCACGGCCAGCAATATAGCGGGCAGTGATTGGTCCACCTGGACCGGCGCCAACAGCCGGATCCCTGCTGATCTTGGTAACGCCTCCCGCATCGGGATCGCTCCGCGCAGCCAAGGACGGCCGGGCAGTGCGCTTAACCCCGGCGATGGCATCGCCGCTATCAGGGAACGGCTTGGTCCGAATTTTTCCTTCCACTAGTTGCCGGCGACACCGGGTCCGGCCCACCCTCTCACCTCCTCCGGAGAGAAGGCCTGACCCGGTTCTTCCTGCAGCGCCTGAATCTAACAGCGTCTGTCACGTCTCTAACACTATCTGTAACTGGCAAACGGGCCGGATTCCCGCCAGCTTCTGTTGGCAACTAGAGCAAGGGGAATGGAAATCATGACAAAGTTCAAACCAGTTTCAGCGATGATGACGGCCACCGCGATTATATCGATTGTCGCTTCCACGGCGCCAGCCGCCGCGAAAGACAATAGCGTCGAAGTGGTTAAATGCGACGCATCCCATGGAACCATCGCAATCACCGACGGCGACACCCAAGGCTGGAACAAATTCGGCCTGTCGAGCCCGCGCGGCATGCTGGGCGCGATCGTTCAGGAATCGGGATGTTTTACACTCCATACGGGAGCCGACGGCCAGCCGACCGACTATCTTCTATCCGCCATCGCCGGTTCCCAGGAAGAGGTGGACCAGACGATGAACGTCGCGAAGACGGCGCTGACCGAAGGGCTGGTCCGGTCCGGTGCAGCCACCACGGTGCTGAGCAAGGTTCCGATGGGCGGCGCGCTGGTGGGAATGTTCGGCGGCCTCGGCGGCAAAAAGAAGACGATCACCGCCGGCCTGCGACTGATGAATCCGGCCAATGGCCAGACGCTGATCGCCGGCAGTGGACAAAGCCGGAAATCGACCATCAAGATACTCGGCAGAAGCGACTGGGTAGCGGCCAGCCAGGGGCAGTTCGGGCAATATGGCAGTTCGAAAGACGGCAAGATGGTCACCAGCGCTTTCATCGAGGCCTTTAACGGACTGGCTTCGCAGGCCGGTGCGCTGGCGACGGTGCAGCAGGCTGCGGCTATCACTGCACCAGCGACCGCCAGTTACACGGTTGCCGTGGAGACCAAGATGCTGGCCAGTGCATCAGCCACTGCTCCGGAGGTCCGGGCCCTGCGTGCGGATACCGAATTGCTTCCAACCGGCAACAAGGCCGGCCTGTTTGTCGAAGTGACCGACAATTACGGCACGAAGGGGTGGGTTTCAGTCGAAGATCTGCGTTAATGCGACCCGAACGCAGGGACCTCGCTGATTGGGAAGGGCGTCCTCCACCCCGGAGGGCGCCCTTTCGCTTTGTCCTTAGTCGCCGATCAGAATGAACGGGGCCCAGACCGCCGGATGGGAGGCCCCCGGGACGCCGGGGTCAGCCATCAGATCAAGCTGCGCCCGCCGCAGGGCCTGGGCGCGATCCATACCGCCAGCAGCATTTTTTACGGTGTCCACGGTCAGCCGGGCAGCGGCATCATCGCGAACCCGCCAGTGCGAGAGAAGCAGCGATCGGGCGCCGGCATAGGCAAAGGATTTGGCCAGGCCCGAATAGGTGGGCGTTCCGACGCCTGCACCGGAAGCCGAGTTGCAGGCGGACAGGATCACCCAGTCGGCATCCAGGCGCAATTGCCCGATTTCCGAAGCGGTCAGCAGGCCGTCATCAGCACCGTCGTCGGTCTGCGGTGGCGTGAACACAAGGGCAGGTTCACCCAGTCCCCGCAATTCACCGTTGACCAGCCCGTGCGTCGCAAAAGCCAGAACGGAATAGGGCCGCAGGTCCATGGATTTGATCCGCGCTTCGGTTGCCGCATCGCCGGTGATCACGCTGGACAGATCCCGGCCGAGCGCTTCGCCGATATTTGTCAACTCCAGCGTGGCTGAGGGCAGGCTGGGAAGGTCGCGCACTTCGGCGACATCGACATTCCCGCTTCGCAACAGGCTGGCGAAGACGACGGGACCGTCTCTGGTTCCGGAAAGCGAAGGCGCGCCAAAGCCGGCAAAGCGGATGTCCCGTTTTCGTGAGACCGGAGGCTGGACAAGGTCACTTACGCTCATCGGATTGCTGACCGCGAAGCGCTTTATCAGCCATGCTATATCCGCGTCGGCCGTTTGTCCGCGGACCGGCTCCATGATCAGCAATGAGGCAGGAAGGGCCGCCAGAATACCGGCGCTGACCAGATGGATTTCCTGCTTGTCCTGCAAAAGAGTTTCGACTTCGGGCGGAAAATAATAGCGATAGAGGGCATGCGCGCTATCCATCGCGAAGGGTGTCGTTGAACCGCCATCCTGCGAAACGCTGTTGCGGATATCCAGTACCCACTGGTTGATTTGTCCGGGAGTGGCCGGTGTCTTCTGCCACAGATAATCGTCCCGGGTCACAGCTGTGACATAGACGCCATCCAGCGCGGGCGTCACCATCACCAACGGGGCGGATCCCAGCGCGGACTGCAGTTTCCCGAGGGCGACCGGTTCGGGCTTCGCCAATGCCCAATAGTCGGGGAGGGCGGTTTCGATCCTTGCGGACAAATCGGCAATGGCTTTGCTATTGTCTTCCCGTTCGGCAAGCAGGGCGGCCTGCCGTGGCTTGTCGCCTTCTGTCGTAGCCTTGGTGAAACCGGCATCGATTTTCTTGCCGTTCTGCACCAGGTCCTGCAGCCTTCGGACTTCGTCACCAAAGCCGGCTTTTTCGGCGATGGATCTGGCCGTCAGATTGCCCGACACGCTGCTCAGATCGGCAAACTGGGCGAGTTGCATGGCGTCAAAACTTTCGGCCATATTTCCCTCGCCGGCCATGATTCCGGCAAATCTGGCAAACTGGTCGGTCAGGCCCGTGTCATCCGCGAAATATTCTTCGATCGAGACCGCGCGATCCAGTATTTTCCCCCGGACTTCCCGATATGCCGCAATTGCCTCCGATGATTTGTTCTCCGGACGCCCCAACGCATTCGCCAGTTCGGTTCGCATCACCGCGAACTTGAATTTCTCGACCGCCGGAAATCTGGCAACCGCATCGTCCTGTTTTTCGATCGCGGACATGATGATATTGGCAGATTCGTAGTTCCGGTTCAGCAGATAATTGTTCAGCAGTTCCAGACGCAATTCGGCAACCGCAGGATGAGTGTCGGGGAGCGCGCTCTCGGTTAGTGACAGCGCCCTTTCAAGATAGGCCTGGCCCTCCTTCAATTGTCCCAGTCGGGTGCTGAGCAAGCCTGCCTTGGCAAGGCTGTTGCCGGTATAGCGGCTCTGGCTGTTGCCGGGACTGCTTTCGAAAATCCGTGCGGCCTCGTCGAACATGGCAACCTGGTCCAGGCTGGGTTCCGCTTTCGCCAGGCAGTCGGCAAGATTGGTCAGCGTGATCGCCGTATCCCGCTTGTCGCGACCGAGAATCTCGGTGCGCAGTTCGAGCGCACGGCGGAGCAAAGGTATCGCCTCGCCACAACGGCCCGCGCTGCTCAGGGCCGAGCCCAGATTGTTCAAAGCGCCGGCATAGACCGAATGGCGGTCGCCCAGCCGACTTTCGGCATATTGGGTGGCCAGACGGTTTTCCTTGAGCGACAGTTCGGTGTTGCCGGTGGCATTGACCACCGCGGCAAGAGACATCCAGTAGGTCACGGCCAGCGTATTGTCGGCGTCGGTGGGCTTCTCGATGGCCCGCGCGATGTCAACCGCCTGCCGGATTTCGGTCACCGCCGATTCATAGTCGCCCAGCCGGAATTTGGTGCTGCCGATATTGAACAGGGCCGCCGCGTAGCTGGAGCTGTCTGTCCCGTCCGTTTCCCGGCGGATATCCAGAACTTTCTGCTGGATCGCGAGCGCTTCTTCTGCCTTTCCGGTCATGCTTAGGACGACGCTGATATTGTTCAATATCGAGATCATCTGCTTGTGGGTGTTCAGATTGTCTGCTGCCAGCAGCTCTTCCGCCGCCCGGAAACTGGCGAGACTTTGATCGAAATCCTGAATATAGAAATGGGCGCCGCCCAAAGCACCCAATGCAGCCGCACGGGCCAGCGTGCCGACTTCCTTGTCGGCTTCCGCTTGCGCGATCATCGCCCGGATTTCTTCGATCGCGACTTTCGGTTGGCGCGAGACGTCGCGATCTACCAGCGCGATCATTCTGTCGTTGAGCGTCTCGTCATTTTCCGCATGCGCAATCCCGGGCAAAAACCCGGCGGAGAGCAATAGAGCCAGTTTCCAATATCTGAATGCCATGATGTGCAACCTCTTCCAACAATGCTGATTATCGCCCGGCCATTGCTGGCAAAGTCGAAACCGGTTTGCGCCCGGATCAATTCTATGAAAGAAATTGCATGTTTGCAAACTGTTGATGGCGCTTTTCTAACAGCATTTGTCACTGCATTATCTTGAGATGGCGATGCTATGGGTCTAGCCATGATTCAACCCTATCTGAGAATGAGCCAAAGCCATGCCCGGTCTTAACATTCTGCATATCGAGGATGACGCGCAGACCGCGGACATGGTTTCCGCCGCGATGGCGCGGACCGGTGCCAAAACTATATGGGCAGCCGACGGAAACGAGGGCCTGCGCCTTGCCGCCGGTTCGCAATTCGATCTCGTGATCCTCGACCGGATGCTGCCGGATATGAGCGGCATAGAAATTATCGGCAAATTGCGCGAGGCGGGAGTCGATGTGCCGGTGCTGATGCTGTCTGCTCTGGGCCGGACGGAAAACCGGATCGAAGGGCTGGACGCCGGGGTCGACGACTATCTCGCCAAGCCGTTCGAACAGGAAGAGCTGATTGCTCGGGTTCGCGCCCTGCACCGGCGCGCGAGCGGGCAATCGCATAGCGCCGTGATCATATTCGGCGACATGGAATGCCATATCAAGGCGCGCACCGCGCACCGGCAGGGGCGGCATGTTCCGCTCAGCCCAAAGGAGTTCGACCTGTTCCGGTATTTCATGCAAAATGCCGGGGAGATCGTTACCCGCGAGATGCTGTTGCTGAACGTCTGGAACCTGAAATTCGATCCGCAGACCAATGTCATCGACGTCAATGTCGGACGGTTGCGGCGCAAGCTGGAAGAAGGTTTTGACAAGCCGGTACTGGAGACGATCTGGGGGGCAGGATACCGGCTCCACGCCGTCTGATCATGAGCATTTTTTCTTCCTTGTTCGGTCGATTGAGTCTGATCGTCATTCTCGTCTCGATAGCGTCTTCTACCGCCTTGTTCGCGATGACCGAATGGATCGTACGAACCGAGTTCCGGGAGCAGATGGCGCGCAGCGTCGATACGGATATCGCCGGTCTGGCCGATATTTATATCAGCGGCGGCGCGACCGAATTGCGCCGGCGGATATCGGACCGGCTGGAATTGCAGTCGCCCGATGACAAGCGCTACTATCTGCTCGCATCGCCCAGCGGCCGGGCCATCATCGGCAATGTCGATTCCTGGCCCGAACTGTCTTCGGAAAATTCCGAAGCAGGCTTTTTCCGTCTGGCAGACGGAACGCAGATATTTGCTCGGGCCACCCAGCTGAACCCGGACCTGAAGCTGCTTGTCGGACGCGACACTCAGGCCCGGTCGGCCTTGCTCGCGCGGATCCGGATCGCTTTCCTTGGTGCCGGGATTTTGATGGTCATGATATTCAGCATGATCGGCTATTATTCCACCCGCCGCCTGAAAGGCCGGCTCGGCAGCATGAACGATGCCTTTCGGGAAATTGGCACCGGGAATCTCGCGGCCACCATTCCGGTTGACCAGCGAGGTGACGAGCTTGACCAGCTATCGCGCCACAGCAACGCCATGATAGGGCGGCTCGCTTCGCTGGTTTCTGCGCATCGCGACATTTCAGACCATACTGCGCATGAGCTGCGCACGCCGCTGATGCATCTGGATAACCGTCTGATAACGGCTATCGGCCAAAGCAAGGACCCGCTGCACAGCGAGACACTCGGCTGGGCGCGGCAGGATATTCGCGATATCATCCAGATGCTGGACTCGCTGCTCGACATAGCTTCGAGCCGCGCCCAGAAGGGTGATCGCAGCGGATTGTCACCCTGCGATGTCTCGGAAATCGCAACCGAAATGGCCGAATTGTTCGCCGAAAGCGCGGAGGATCTCGGAATAAGCTTCGGGACCGACATTGCCCCGGGTGTCCAGATGATGGCCAATCCCGCCCATATCCAGCGCATATTGTCCAATCTGCTCGACAATGCGCTGAAATATACGCCGAAGGGTGGTACGGCGGAGCTCGCGCTACGGCCAGGTCCAGTAATCGTGGTGCGGGACAATGGTCCGGGCATCCCCGAAAATATGCGGGAGAAGATTTTCGAGCGCTTCGTTCGCGTGGATGCCAGCGGGGCGAAGGGGCATGGCCTCGGTCTGGCTCTTTCACAGGCGCTGGCCGAGCGCAACGGACTGGTCATCACATGCCGGGACGCCGAGCCCGGAGCGCTGTTCGAAATCAGACCGGAAAGGAGTGGTTGATATGAGGAACCGATATTGGCCGACGATTGCACTGGCGGCGTCGGTGTCGCTTCTGTCCGCCTGCACCAGCACGGCTCCCGGCACGGCTGCGCGAACATCTCCCGAACGTGCCGATATCGCCATTGCTCCGGTCGACGCCAGCGCGGTTATGCGGGCAGCCGATGCTATTGCGGCGGGGCAGGCGGCGGCGCACGCTGCCGATGCCGGTGCGCTGCGCATCGCCGCGCAGATGTTGGAGAATCTCGGAGCCAGACCTGCCGGCGATCAGCAGGAAAATCTTTCGAGAAGCTGGAACCAGCGCGCCAGCCTGATCGATCCGTCCGTCGCGCCACCGGTCTATCGTGGCCGGGCGCTCGGACCATCTTATAAAAAGGGGATGGTCTCGGCGACGTCGCGGGTCAGTATCGAGCAGATTTTTCTGGCGGGAAAAAAGGCCTCGGTGGCGCTGGTGCCTGGTTCTCCGAAGCCGCTGACCATCGAGATCAGCGATGGCCAGGGAAAGCGGGTCTGCAGCCGTCACACGTCCTCCAGGCCTGCAAATTGCGAGTGGTTGCCGCTCTTTACCGAAAGATATCAGATCAATATCCGGACCAGCGAGAGCCGGCCCGTAAGCTATTATCTGGTATCGAACTAGGTCATTAGCAGCGGGAAATCCCGGGCAATAGTGGGGTGGCGTGCGCCCGGGTTAGATGTCCGGCGATGCGACGTTCCATTTTTCGCGTTTCCGGTACAGCGTCGACGGGCTGACGCCCAGTTGTCTCGCGGCTTTGGTCAGGCTGCCGTTACACCGGCGAACCGCTCGCTCCACAAAAAATTGTTCGATCTGCTCCAGGGTCATGTCGTCAAAACTGCTCAGACCATCCCGCTGCTCCGGAGCGATAGGTTGCGCTCGCTCGCCAACCGGTTCGGAGGCTGGAACTGGGCGGGCGGTTACCGGCGTGGCCGGGTCGACAAACTCTGGCAATATGCTCGAATCCAGATCGGGGCCGGCAAACATCACCGCCGCCCGCCGCATCAGATTCTGCAGCTCGCGGACATTGCCCGGCCAGTTGTGGCGCTCGAAACTTTCCGCCAGACGGGCGTTCAGCGGGAGGAATTTCTTGCCCTCCTCTTCAGCGAATTTCATCAGGAAAGAGTTGGCGAGCAAGGTAATGTCTCCGCCCCTTTCCCTGAGAGGCGGCAGGTCGATGGGTACGACGGCGAGCCGATAGAAAAGATCTTCCCGGAAGCGCCCCTGTTCGACTTCCTCTGCCGGATTGCGGTTGGTCGCGCAGATGATGCGGACATCGACATCCTCGGCCTTGGTTGCGCCCACCCTCTGGACAGTCCCCGTTTGCAGGAAACGCAACAGCTTGACCTGCAGCTTCAGCTGCATCTCGCAGATTTCGTCGAGAAACAGGGTGCCGCCATGGGCCGCCTGCACCGCGCCGACCCGGTCCGTGATCGCGCCCGTAAAAGAGCCTTTCAAATGGCCGAAAAGCTCTGATTCCAGCAGGTCCTCGGGAATCGCTCCGCAATTGATCGCGACAAACGGTTTCTTGCCTCTGGGACCCGACTTGTGGATGGCATCCGCACACACTTCTTTGCCGGTCCCGCTTTCGCCGGTGATGAAGACCGTGGCCTTGGAATTGGCGACATTCCGTATCTGGTGATAGACTTCCTGCATCGGCGGGCTGGAGCCGATAAAGCCGGCAAAGTCGCTGGTGCCGGAACCGGCCTGCGGATCTTGTATCACGTCGGCCTGGACCGATTTCGTAACCTCCACAGCCCCCTTCATCGCTGTTACCAGACGGGTCGGTGAAAGCGGCTTGACCATGAAATCATAAGCACCCAGACGCATCGCGTCGATGGCCCGGTTGATCGAGCCGTCTGCCGTGGCGACGATGACCGAAATTTCGGAGAGAATGGAGGCATTATTTTCAAGCCAGTCCAGCCCGTTGCCATCCGGCAATTGTAAATCCAGCAATACCGCCGAGAATCCGGAATTCTCGCGCTCCAGTTCGATATTGGCATCGGCGAGATTGTCGACGATGACACAGCGGAAGCCTGCCGTCTCCAGATGCCCCGCATAGGCAATGGACAATGAGGCAATGTCTTCGATGATCAATATCTTGTGACTGGACACAGGCTTATCCCTTTATCGTGAAGATGGCCGACTTTCCGTCAACGGCACATTCCCACTCCAGTGAACGCTGGTCACCATAATGGTCCATGCAGCCCTGAACCAGACCATGGGCGATGGCAGCCATGGGACGGTGAGAATGATAGTGAATGACCGTTTGGCCGTCCCGGACATCTGCAGTGACCTGGGGAGGGCGCGCATCGGGATAGAGCACACAGACTTCAGTATGAATATGGCTGCCGACGTGTGTTAACAGGGCTTCTGCCGAATTGTAGCTTTCCATGATATGCGGATATAATATATTGAACCGGTCATAGAGATATTTGCCGAACAGACGGCAAAGTTCAGTGGCTTCGATGCCGGATTGTTCGGATGCCTGGCCAACCATTGCAAGGGCATATTCCGATGGATAATTGCCGATCGACGTAAATGCACCGTCATTGGGAAGCGCCGCTCCCGATATCACCTGGTCGGCGAATTCCGGTGACTGGACTTTCTCCATGAACCGCACCAGTTCCGTAAATATTATACCCTTCATCTTGCTCCATTCCTTTTCGTGCCGGTTGTTCCCCGGTTCTAAGCATCTTCCATGCCAAAACGCGAATGGCTGAATTCCGAGAGGCCGTGGCGGATACCTGCATTTTGCAACAAGCGACATTTGCAATATGCGACAAAAGCTTTGCAAAATGCAAACGCCGGCCCAAATATTTTGCATTATCGGAACGTTAACCGTCGCGAGCCGTGCAAATCAGAGACTGGCACGGCCGTTGCAAAGACTGGCCTGAATCCAAATTTCAGGTGAAAATATGACCCACAAGACCATCGCAACACTGATTACGGCCTCGCTTTTAGGCGGCTGCGCGACCATGGAACGACCGGCAAATGCCATTGGTAGCCAATATGCGCCGCAGCAAGTCGAGGCCGCAGCAGGCGGCTACCGTTCGTGCCAGGCGGCCATGACGCCGATAGCAGACTTGCCCGCCAGGCAGGTGGCTTCGCATGTGTTCGCCGGCACGCCTGATCTTCTGGCATCCGGCGACCGGGTCCGCCTGAAAGTCGCCGGGGATGAAGACAGTATCTCACGGACCTATGTATTGGCGGCGAATGGCACGATCACACTGGACGGGAGGCTGACGATAGGCCTCGCCGGAAAGTCGATTGTTGAGGCCGAGAGGGTGATTGCCAAGGAACTGGCGGATGCGGGCCTTATTCGCGGATTGAGGAACAGTGTCAGATTGCAACTGCTGGAGCTCGGGGGTGTCAGCATCGCCGTCAGCGGCGCGGTGTTCGAGCCGGGTATGATCCGGGTAGGCGAGCGCAATCCGGAAACCCGGGGTGTCAATCTCAGCAACGGTGATTCCGGAGACCGCAACGCGAGCCGGTCCCTGACGACAACATTGCGCGCGGCCGGCGGTGTCCGGCCCGACGCCGATCTGTCAGCCGTTTATCTGGTCCGCGGCGCTCGCTGGACCAGAATTGATCTGAACGGCGCGATCTACGGGAGCGCAATCGATGATATCGCACTGACGGCGAATGATCGGATCATCGTCGGGTCCCGCGCCTGCTTCCAGGATGATCTCGTCAAGCCGTCACAGATCACGGCACCAGGCATTCGGGTCTATATGTCGAACCTTTCGCGTCCGGCCAGCAACAACGCCTCGTCCGCGATCAATCGTGATGCAACCAACCTGCCTTACGGCACCCGTCTCTCGCAAGCCATGGTGGCAGCCAATTGTGTCGGCGGATCGGCGATGAACGCAGCGCGAAAAGTGGTGCTGATGTCCCGCAACCCGATCAGCGGGCAGTCGGTGGTCATCCAGCGTTCGGTTGAAAAACTGGTCCGCCAGAATGATCGCGATGGCAGGGACCCCTATCTGATGCCGGGAGACAGTCTGGCCTGCTACGACAGTTTCGCGATGAATATGCGCGATGTGATCAGTCTGGTTGGCGAAACCGCTTCTCCTTATTTTCTGCTGAAGAATCTGGACTGATCATGAAACAGGAAATCATCGAACAGCCGGGTCTGCATATGAGACTCTGGCACGCGGTGAAAAACCGCAGGCCAATGCGTATGCGGCACAAGCGCTATCTGAAAACGGCGGCGGTCTGGATCATCGTGATCTGGGCGCTGACAGGCCTCTTTCTGGCACTGGCGCCCGACCAGTATCGCAGCAAATTCACCCTTATCCTGCCAGGCTCCGGTGCCGGCGGCTCGCTCAATGTCGAAAGCATCGGACAGGCCCAGTCATCGGTTGCCTCCGCTTTTTCCAGCGCGACTTTGAGCCCTACAGAAAATTACAAGCGCTTGCTGATGACAGACAGAACCCTGCGCCAGAGCGCAGAGAAATCCGGTGATAGAATGCACCGCTTCCCCGCGCCCAATGTGAAGCTGATCGACCAGACAAATCTGATTCAGGTGGAAGTGGTTGGTGCGAGCGGCGAACAGGCGAACAAACGCGCCATAGCCCTGAAGGACACATTCCTCAACCAGCTGGATGAGCTGCGCAAGAACGAAGCGGAAATGCGCGAAAACTCGGACAACAAGAATTTGATCATGCTGGAAAAGAAAGTCAGAACGACGCAACAGGCATTGCTCGATTTCCAGGCAAAAACAGGATTGGTCTCACTGGATCAATTCAACACCCGCATCGCCAATATGGACGCGCTGCGCCAGCAGGAGCGGGAGGCCCGCATAATGTTACGACAGAAAGCAGCGGAATCAGGCCGGTTTTCTTCCATTCTTGGCAAGAGCGTTAGCGGGGCCAATACCGCGCTGCGGCTGCGGTCCGATCCGGTGTTCCAGCAACTGGCAGACCGCTATGCCAAGCTGGAAGTCGAAACCCGGGAAAAGGAAGCTACTCTTGGCGATAATCACGGCGATATGGTTCAGGCCAGATCCGAACGGGACCAGCTGCAAAATGCGCTGCTTGACCGCGGACGCGCGCTGACCGGGCTGGGTTCCGATGCCATCCTGAAAAATGTCGATATCGCGGTTGCGGACGGCAGAACCAATATGATGCAGGGCATGATCGTTGCCAATTCCCAGAGCGCCGGTGCGCGGGCCGGTCTGGCCGAAATCCGAAGAGATATTTCCAACCAGTCGATGAAGAGCAGCGAACTCGTCAAACAGGCTTCGCAGCTGGCGGATCTTGTGCGGGACCACCGAGTGGCCGAGGCTGTATTCTCCTCGGCGCTGGCCCGCGTTGATACCAACAAGCAGGATCCGTTTGCTTCCTATCCTCTGGTTCAGACGCTCGAGCAGCCCTCGTTGCCGCAATCCCCATCGAGCCCCTCGGTTCTGCTCGCTTTGGCGGGCGCAACGGGCGCGACCATCATCATCCTCATAGGACTGGCATTGCTATGGTTCAGACAGCCGATCATCCGCAGAATAGCTCCGAATATTTAGTCCATCACACCATATTGGCCACTTGGCTCTTATGGTTGGTGGGCGGGCTCTATATCGCGGGGCCGGTGCTCGGTTGCCTGCTGGGCCTACAGGCCCTGTATTTCTATTATATCGGTCCAAACTTGCCGGAGTCCAAGCGGCTGCCAGCGCCGCACTGGTCGATATCTGCCTGGCTCATCGCGATGACAATCATGCTGGTGATATTGATCGCCGGGCATCTCAATTTCAGCCTCGGTACGGGTGCCACCATCAAATCGGCGATAGGCTGGGCCAAGGGATGGTTGCTCATCGCACTGTTCATATTCGCCGGTGCGGTGCTGCCGATCCGGCGAGAGATTGTCTATCGGGCAATCTGCCGAACTGGCAAATATACGATATTGTTGCTGCCCCTGTTTCTTGTCGCGCCTTTTGTCGGATTGCCAGCAACCCTGTGGGTTTCCCCGCTTCAGATAATTGGCGGCTCCGGTCCGGAATATTTTGCCACCATCCTCTATACTCTGGAGCCCGGGTCGGGTGCGCCCCGATGGCAGTTTTTCGCACCCTGGTCGCCGGCGGCCGGGATGGTCGGGCTGGTCTATCTGATTTGCGCCTGCCAGGAGAAAGACCGCCGCTGGAGAAATTGGGGAATTGCCGCAGCTCTTGCCATGATCCTGTTATCCCAGTCACGGCTGGCGCTTGTCGGCCTGATCATGATCGCGCCTATTCCGCTGCTGTTCGGCCAGGTGACGCGTTCTTTTCTCTGGTTCCTGATATTGCCAATCGTTCTGCTTTCCGGCTGGTTTGCGGTCGATATCCTTGAAGCACTGAATCTTGCGAAGTCCGAGTTTTCCGGCGCCAGAGCCGACTCAACCCGGGTCAGGGAGACGCTGGGCCGGATCGCTGTGGAACGCTGGCAGGCCGAGGCATTCTGGTTCGGTCATGGCGTAGTCGAGCGCGGCCCGCATCTGGTCGAATATATGCCGATCGGCAGCCATCACAGCTGGTATGGGCTGTTGTTCGTCAAGGGGCTGCTGGGTCTGCTTGCGCTGGCGACCCCGCTGATGATCACGCTTGCACTGTTGCTGCAATCGGCCCTGACTTCCCGGCTGGGACAGACGGGGCTGGCCATGGCCATGCTGCTGCTGATGTACAGCTTTGGCGAGAATCTGGAATCTCTTGCCTATCTCTATTGGCCGGCGCTGTTGCTCATCGGCATGGCGTTGCAGCATAGGAGCCGGCGGCAAGCCGCCAGCTAGCGCATCCGGTTTGCTGCAGTGCCATCTTGCCCACAGGGCATGATAAAATCGACATGATGCCTCCCGCGCGCCATCCGGATGGTGCCCGCCTTTCCGATGGTCAAAAAAAGAGCCCCCGCCTTCGCGGGAGCTCCCTTGGTCCACTCTGGTGGACTGTTGATAGAGCGGCGGCTCATGCTGCCTGGGGCAGGGTCCGGCTTGAGGAAATGTCTACCAGCAGCCGCAGCCATCTCTCGATGCGCTTTTCCGTGATATCCAGACAGGCTCCCCGGCCTGCCACCGACATCTGCACAAGTGGCAGATGTCGGATATTTTTCAGCAATTTGACCGTCGAGGCTTCGTCCTCAAAATCGACAATCAGGCCAGCGTCACCCACCTGTTCCGGTAGTCCGCCGACGCCTGACACGATGACCGGTCGGGCGGCCAAACGGGCTTCCGTGGCGACCAGCCCATAGGCCTCGTATTTCGACGGGATCGCGACAAGGTCGCATCTGCCGAGAAAGTCGTCCACCCGGTCAATCTGTCCGTAAAATGATATGTTGCGACGGGATCCGGCCAGGCGTTTGAGCTTCTGTTCATCCGGCCCGAAACCGCCGAGCAACAGCCTGACCTCCCGCTGATCGCCCAGCGCATTCATTGCCCCGATAAGGCGGTCAAAGCCCTTGTCCCCGACAAACCGGCCATAAGCGCCGACGGTGATCGGTGCCTTCAGGGAAAAATGGGGACGCGACAACTGCGCCAGTCCCTGCATGTCGCTACAGGGATATATGATCTGGCGCCTGGGCGCCCGGAGACCGGTCGCTTCTTCGAGCCAGATTGCTTGCGCGTTCGAGACGCATATCACGCGGTCGAACATCCGATACGCCAGTTTCAGCATGGAGCGGAAACGGGTCTGGTCGGTTACGTGCAGCGTTTCCCATTCCCGGGAGTAGCTGTGCTCGACCAACACCAGACTGGCCTGCGCGTTGCGCGCTGCAAGCGAATAGAGAAAGGGCAGGGTTTTCCAGCTCATCGAGAAATGAACGATGATCACCGCCGCATCCATTTTCGGTGCGATGCTCCAGTCGGGATGGACTTCCTGGCATGTAATATCGAAATGGCGGCGCAGGGCAGGGTGCCGGAACAGCGCGAGATTGCGTGTGACACCCCCGATCGAAAGGTCGTCAATCAGGTGGACGACTTTTGGCAATGCGCTCATCTCAGCGCCCTCCCGCCGGTCCAGCCGTCGGCCAGCCGGTTGACAAACGGCGTCGGCAGATATCGCGCGGCGGCAGCGGCAAGAAAGGTGAATGCCGATTTCACCGGCTCTCTGACGAGCGGTTTGGCCGAGATGGCGAAGGCCTCTTTCAGTAATATGAGCGCAAAGGCGCCATCGCCCATCTGGACGGCGCGCCGGGCAAGATAGCGAAGCTGATATGATCGTGCTTCATCGCCGTACCGCGCGATGAATTCCGGCGCATAGGCCATGGTTTTGATCATCACCCGGTTCCAGCTGTCATATTGTGCGGCGATATTGGCCGACAATCCGCCGGAGACGATGCGATAGTTGGTTAGCAGGCCGACGATCCCTTCGAAACGGAATCCGCCGGTCAACGCCATGCGTATCCACAATTCGATATCTTCGGACTGGCGAAAGCTTTCGTCAAAAAAGCACGCGCGGCCAGGCTCATCGGGATGGTCAAATGCGATGCTGTCCAGCGCCGTTTTGCGGATCACGGGTGCCGACCCGTTGCCGACGGGATTGCGGGTCAGGATATCCTGAGCGGAGATATTCTCAAGTTTCGGTCGCTGCGCCTGACGGAGCAGACTTCCTTGTGAATCCATGAATCGCGAACCGCTGTAGCTGACGCCGACCTGCGGGTTATTGTCGAGGTGGATTTTGTGCAGCGCGAGCTTTTCCGGGTCCCAGCTGTCGTCGGCATCGAGCAGGGCGATATATTCCCCGCGCGCTGCCGATATGCCGCTGTTGCGGGCGCCTGCAAGGCCGCGGTTGGGCTGTGCGATTATCCGGATGCGGGGGTCGGCGTAGGAGGCGCAAATGTCGACGCTGCTGTCGGAGCCGCCATCGTCCACTATGATAAGCTCGAAATTGCCGAACGTCTGGGCGAGCACGGATTCAATGGCCTCGGTGACATAATGCTCGACATTGTAAACGGGCATGACGATTGAGATCGCTGGTTTGGTCATTATATTGTCCTTCTGAAAAACTGATGATCAGGCGAAAAACTGGATTCTGGCGGAGCGGGGGATCAGCAGGGCGGCGACGGCTGAAATCAGGGTCAGCCAGCCGCGCCGGGCATCTTTCAGAAAAGCCAGACGGTCGGACCGGATCCCCCGCATCGCATAAGAGAGAGCGACCTTGGCCGGCGCGCCGGCCCGCAAGGCACGGCGGGACAGATAGCGGCAGTAGATGGCTTCGGCAGATGGCACTGTATCGTGGTCTGCATATAGGCTCGCCAGCGAACGCCAGCCGGCATGCATGGCCGACAGATCGACCGACAAGCCGTTAGGGCTCATGCGATAATCCACGAGATGATGATCCATTCCGCAAATATCATGATCAAAGGAGACGAGCCGCGCGATCCATTCCTGATCCTCGGCATAAGACATGTCGCTCCGGAAACCGCCGACGGCGTCGATCGTCTCCTTCACCACCACGAGGTTGGACATGGTACAGGTCGGATTTTCCGCGATGACCTGTTCGACCGTTAGGGGACCGGGCGTGACCGTCGAATATGTCTTCGCCTTGTCGCCGGGCTTTGCGTCATGGTCAATGAAGGCGATCTGGGCATAGCTTGCCGCAACGTGCGGATGTCTGGCATGGAAAAAGCCGTGCATCTCCAGTTTCTCGGCTTTCCAAAGATCGTCGGCATCCATGAAGGCCACGAGCTTGCCCCGAGCCTGCGAAAGGCCGAGGTTGCGCGCCGCCGATACGCCTTGGTTGGACTGCGAAACCAGCTTGATCCGGGCGTCTTCGCTGGCCAGCGACAGCATGATCCCCAGGCTTTCGTCCGTCGAACCGTCGTCGACCAGGATGAGTTCGAGGTCCCCGTCCGTTTGGGTCAGCACCGACTTGATCGTCGCGAAAAGATACGGAGCGGCGTTGTAAACGGGCATGATCACTGAAAAATGAGGAGGGTTCATAGGGAAATTTCCTGTTTGCTTTGAAAAAATTTGGTCATGATGAAGAAGGAATATGTGGAGATGATCGAGGCGGTCCCGATCACCCAGCCTGCAGCGGCTTGCTCCAGCCCGATATGCGCGCCGACAAACATGGCAGAGAGAGCCGCGACACAGACAATAAGTCCGAGCCAAGCATCGAGAGCCGCTCGCCCGGATGCTCGCAGATAGGCGGAGGCAATAGCACCGAGCAGCAGGGGAATGCCGGCGAGTGACAGGATCTGGATTAGCGGAATGGCCTGAATCCATTTTTCCCCGAAAATCAGCGGCACGTAAATGGGGGCAAGCGTATATTGTACGAGTGACAGGCCGCTGAAAATGACCAGGCCGGCGCCGAGAATGAAGCGCAGCGTGCCTCTGGAATCGGCCAGCGAATGCGGGTTGCACAAATAGGGATAGATCACCGTGCCAAAGGCCGTGGCCAGCGTGCCGATGATGCCAATGCCGGCGTTGAAGGCGAAATAATAGCTGCCGAGGGCGGAAACGCCGAGCAGCGCGCTGATGATCAGCTTGTCCAGATTGTTGCGCAAGGCGAGCAATATGTCGGTCGCCAGCACAGCGGCGCCGAAATTTATCATTTCCGACCGGTCTGCATAGCCGTGAGCCGGGTTTGCGGTCCAATGCTCCGCCCGCCGCATCATGATCAGCCACAGGGGAGCGGTGATCAGTTTCGGCAATATGATGGCCCAGGGATTTGCCCATGCGAGGATCAGCGCGCCGGTGATCAGATGGTCGGCTATGGTCTGCACCGCACCGATTCTTGCCACGGTCGCCATTTTTCGGGCGCGCATCAGCCGAAAGCACTGGACGAGACCGCCTGGCATGAAGAAATAGACACCGCACAAAATGGCCAGCATCTGGGCGGCAAGACTCTGGTGAAAGACGGTGAACAGAACCGCGGCGACAGCCAGCTGGATGACCGCCACCAATGAGCACCAGAACCAGAATATGGCCTTGGCCGTATTGCAGACAGCCTCCAGCATCTCGGCCGGTGCTGCGATGATCTTTTGCCCGACTCCGATATTGGCGATGACGCGGATCAGTTCGAAAAGGCTGAGGGTCAGCGCTGCAACGCCGACAAGTTCCGGAACCAGCTGGCGTGCGATAACAACGACAACCAGGATCCGGACAATGCGGTTAACCAACTCGGCCGATCCATAAGCCATCAGGCCTTGCACGATGGAGCGCTTGCTGTGTTGATGGCTATGTGACGTTGCGGCGTTCATGTTGCGGTTCCCAAACTGGTTCGGGACAGTCATTTCAATTGCCATGCCAGTTTCGGAAAATAGCGGTTTTCCAAGCGAAACACTGGCTAGCGGGAATTTAACCCTTTGCAGACTGTTGCAGAGTGGGTGGCTATGTTTGCATTTTGCGAAAAATTTCGCGTTTTGAGCAATCCGGGGCTGCGGCTAACGATGCATTAACCTCATATCTAACTGATAAATATGGAGATTCAGATTCTGGCACGCGAAGTGCGGTGGTGACAGCCTAGCAAATGGAGTCCCACAATGAGCATATATCAATCCGCTGCCACTTTTTCTGCCAGCAACAGCCGGCGTGTCTCGCCGCTTATCATAGGTCGCAGCAGCATGACCGAACTGGCCATCTCGACTTATGATGAGACCGCCTTTTCGCTATTCGGTCTGGTTCTCGCCAATGGCAGTCTGCCTGCGGTAGCCGGGAAGATCGTCCGCGCCGCTTCGCAAGGGGATCGCAACGCAATTTATTTCGTCAATGCCCATTGCATCAATATCGCCAGACAGGACCCAAAATATGCAACCGATCTGCGGTCCGCCGATATCTTGCTGCCCGATGGCAGCGGCCTCCGGCTCGCTGGCAAGCTGGCGGGCTCGAAGCCGGTCGACAATCTCAACGGGACCGATCTCTTCCCGCATATCTGCGAAAAGGCAGCGCAGGCCGGCCAGAGCATCTATCTGCTGGGGGGAAAGCCCGGGATCGCTGCTGCTGCTGCCAAGAATATGCGCAACAGATATCCGGGGCTTTGTTTTGCCGGGACGCAGCAAGGCTATTTTGATCGTGGTACCGACGAACAGATTATCGAACAGATCAACCGTTCTGGTGCATCTATCTTGATGGTCGGCATGGGCGTTCCTGCGCAGGAGAAATGGATTGCCCGATATCGCGACCGGATCACGGTGCCGGTGATCATGGGGGTAGGGGGCCTGTTCGACTATTATTCGCACAGCATACCCCGTGCACCGGCGCTGCTGCGTCAATCGGGTCTGGAATGGTGCTGGCGGCTGGCCATGGAGCCACGGCGGCTGGCTGGTCGCTATCTCGTCGGCAATCTGCGCTTTATCGGTCATGCTATCGCCCACGCTTTTGTCGTCAGGGGCCACGCCGCCCGCTATGCTGCGGCGTCAAAACGCACGTTGGATCTGGCGATCGCGCTGCTCGCCTTGCTGGTGCTCGGGCCGCTTGCGGCGGCAATCTGCCTGCTGATCACTCTCGAAGACCGGGGTTCTCCATTTTTCCGCCAGACCCGGATCGGAACCGACGGCAAGCCTTTCCGAATTTGGAAATTCCGCTCGATGTACAAGGATGCCGAGGCGCGAAAGGCTCAGCTCGCGGAACAGAACGAGCGCGATTCCGTCTGTTTCAAGATGAAAAGCGACCCGCGCATCACCCGGATAGGCAAGTTGATCCGCCGCACCTCCCTGGACGAATTACCGCAGATCCTGAACATTCTGGCAGGTCAGATGTCGGTGGTCGGACCACGACCGGCGCTTCCGGACGAGGTGCTGGCCTATAAGGACAAGGAACGGGGCCGGCTGACCGGGAAGCCGGGTCTGACCTGTACCTGGCAAGTCTCCGGGCGCGCGGATATCCCGTTCGAACAACAGGTCGACATGGATTTGGAATATCTCTCGAAACGGTCTTTGCTGCGCGATCTGGTCCTGATCACCCGCACGGTCCCGGCGGTGATCACCGGAAGGGGAGCCTATTGAGCCGCCGGCTTATTCATCTCCTTCGCCGGTCCCATTTTCCCGGGACCGGTGGAGGGCCGCGATTGTATAGTCCAGCATATCCTGAACCGGCAGTAATTCCTCAGCTGCTCCCAACTTTCCGTTCTGGCGGATAGAGTCTATTTTCTCGAGCAGGGCATAGGCTCCGAAGCCGGTGCAAATTCCTCGCAGCGCGTGATGAGCCGCGTTGACAGCGCGTTCATCTCTGTCTGTCCAGGCCTGGCTGAATCTTTCGCACCATTTTTCGATATCGCTGCCAACGGCATCGACCAGCGCCGCGCGGCGGCTTTCCGGTATCGCCAATAACTGTTCGGCAAATTTGCTCTGGTCGAGAAATTCGACCGCGCCGAATTCGGGAACGCGCTTCTGATGGTCCGGTTCGCCACCGCCTTGCGGGACATCCTGCCCACAAATCTGCCCGATCACATAATGCAGGCCGGACAGGTTGATCGGCTTTGATATCACCCCGTCCATGCCCGAGGCGAGGATCGCGGTGCGTTCGCTTTCCGCAGCAAATGCGGTGACCCCGAAGATCGGGATTTTCGCATATTTCCGGCTTGCCCTGACCAGACGCGACGCGTCCATCCCGTTCATCGGCATCCAGACGTCCATCAATATACCGTCAAAATCGTCATCGGCCAGCGCGTCCATGACCTTTGAGCCGTCATCTACCACCACCGTTTCGCAGCCCATATTCTCTAGCATCGCCGTGATCACGATCTGATTGGCCTCTACATCCTCGGCTACCAGCAGTCTGGGCGCCCGGCCGTCGATCCTGAACTTGTGGGTAACAAGTGCCTTCGTTTTTGCCGCGGCCAGTTCGGAACCGTCGCTCATGGTGATTGGGATCATGAACCAGAAAACACTGCCGAAACCGAT